>NZ_JAXHBZ010000004.1:0-170201 GCF_042466285.1 Sphingomonas sp. R86520 | reverse complement strand
TGCCACTTCGGACGGCGCAGCAGGCCATCCGGCACGACTGGACGAAGGCCTACGACACATACGCGACGCCCGAGAACGTCACGCGCTACCACTTTCGGCACCGCCAAGAGGAGCGCGACTAGGCTCGCACCGGCCCGCCGGATCCGACCCCAACATCAACCAAGGAGAATATCATGCCACAGAATATTGCCGAGTTCCGGATCATCGGTCGCATCGGCAAAATCACGGCGCGCGAGAAGGTCACCTATGTGAGCGTCGCCGCCAATTATAACCGGCGCGATGGCGACGACTGGAAGACCGACACGCTGTGGAACAGCGTCGTGTGCTTCTCCAACGTCGGCCCCCAAGTCGAGGCGGCCGGGAAGGGCGATCTGGTGCATGTCACCGGCCGGGTCCGCGAGAGCAACCACGGCGAGGGCAACGAAGTCTCCTACCGCACCGAACTGATTGCCGACACTTTCTCGATCCTGACCAAGGCCGAAGCGGAACATAGCTGATGGGGGGCGGGAGCGGCTTGGATGCACGGCTCTACCTCCGCTCCGCTGCGACCAAGCCCGCTCGCGGTCTCGGCCCGGTGGGGTGACGATCCTCGCTTGGGTCGACCCCTGGACGAAGCAGATCGTCGCGCAGCGCGCGACCGACCGTCTCCTGCCGACCATCCAGAGTGGAGGATGCCGCCTGTGCCTTCGGTGATATTTCCGGAGGCCAAAAGTGACCGAAACCGACCAGCTTCACAGGACATGGCCGATGGCGAGACTACCGCTCGATGCTGAAATTCGAGCCAAGAACATCGTCGAACAGCTCGGCGGGGTATGGCGTGGCACGCACGGCGAATGCCGCTGCCCCGCCCATGACGATGGCTCGCCCAGCCTGTCCGTCCGCCTCGGCGACTCGGCGATCCTCTTCCACTGTTTTGCCGGCTGTACAGCGTTTGAGGTGTTGAAGGCGCTTCAGCGCAGGAAGCTCCATGACCGTTCTGCGGTGGCAATGCCGGAGGGCAAGCCGAAGCGCGACATGGGGGCGCTCGCCGTGCGTCTCTGGAACGCCAGCGTGCCGATCACTGGCACGCTGGCGGAAGACTATCTCGCCGCCCGTGGCCTCTCCGCGCCCTATCCCAAGGCTCTGCGCTTCAACCCGGCGACCATATTCGGCTCCGGCGCCGACAGACGCGTCATGCCCGCGATGATTGCCGCGGTCGAAAACGACCTTGGTCTCGTCGCAGTTCAACGTACCTTTCTCGATCCGAGCGATGTGCTGCGAAAGCCCATCCCCAAGCCGAAGGTTGCGCTCGGTCTGCTCGGCACAGCTGCGATCCGGCTCGCGCCCGCTACGCACGAGTTGGGCCTCGCCGAGGGGATCGAGGACGCCCGATCGGCGACCGAATGGTTCGGAACGCCGACATGGGCGCTGGGCGGTGTCGAACGAATGGCCTTCGTGGCGATCCCGGAGAAGGTCCGCCGTGTGATCGTCTATGGCGATCGAGGCCGCGCGGCCGACCGCCTGCTGGAAAAGGCACGCGATCACCTGACAGCGAACGGGCGCGAGCTCATCAGCCGCGTGCCCGAGCATCACGACGACTGGAACGATGCCTGGCGCGCGCGCCAGCGAAGCGCATGAAACTGCAACGGCGGCAGCTGGATTACGGGGATCATGGGCGCGTCAGCCAAGCCGCATCAACTGGGATGGGTAGGGGGCGACGAGCCCCTTTAGATCGTCCCATGGTGCCGATAGCCAGCGATCGTAATCGTCGTCGTGAAGAACGACCGGCATCGCCTTTGGATGGATCGGCGCGACGATCGCATTCGGCTCGGTGGTCAAAAACCCGTAAGCATTTCCGCGATCGGTCGGCCGCCAGATTCCGGCAAACGCAAAAATCGGGCGGCTAGGCACGTCGAACCAGTGCAGCGGTTTCTTTCCGTCCTCGCCAGGCGCGATCCCGAACTCGGAGAACGCCGTGACCGGCACCAGGCAACGACGCGCCGGCGTTGTCAGCATCGACCGCCAGAAGCTCGAACTGAGATTGCGCACGTTGGTCACGTACTTGGTGAGCTTGACGCTTGCGTCGCGCTTACTCGGAACCTGGGTCGGTACACCCCACTCCATCCGCTCGATCTTCCGGTCGGCGCCGTCCTGGATGACCACTTGGCCATAGAACGGCGTCTTCTTGCCCGTTGGAAAGATGTCGGGGACCGGGTACGTCTCGTCGGGCTCGTAAGGCGGGCGGATGCCGAACGTCGCGGCGATCTCCGCCTGCTTTGCCGTCAGCCTGTATCGATTGCACATCCGAGCACCCTATCGTGGTGCCGGCGAGCTCGCCCGCCGGCCCTCTGGTCTTAGAGCCTGTCCTTCAGGCCCTTGGCGGGCGTGAACGAGACCTTCTTCGATGCAGCGATCGTCATCGCCTCGCCGGTCGACGGATTGCGGCCCTGGCGCTCAGGACGATCCTTTACTGAGAACTTGCCGAAGCCGGCGATCGAGACCTCTTCGCCCTTGGCGGCCGCGCCTGCGATCTGCTCGAACACGGCGGCAATCGCGGCCTTGGCTTGCGCCTCGCTCGTGCCTGTCGTCCCAGCGACACCCTTCGCCAGCTCACCGATGTTCATGCTACTTACTCTCCCTTGTGGAACTGGCCGGACCTTAGCCATGGCGAGCGACGATACAATGATGCTGCTCGACGAGGCGCACGTCGCGGGCGCCCGCCTGATGGTCCGCAAACTGGCTAATCATGACGTGGTCGAGGTGTATCAGCCCGGGTGCGGGCAGGGGGCGATCGCCGAGCTGGCGGCCGAGCCGATGCAAAGCCGCAGGCTGGATTTCTAACGCGCGCTGCGCTCTCGCGTGACGCGCGGATCTTCGTAGAGGTCGCGGATCGCGCACAGGCGAAAGACGTTCCACCAACGCCGCCATCGATGCTCGGCCGCATCATGGATCATATGGCAGCGCTGGCAAAGCGCCGCGAGATTGCCGGGCATGCTGTTGCCCGGATCGTGGTCGAGATGCGCACAGGCCAGCACGACATAGGTCGTTCGCACCGACGCGAGGACGAAGCCGCCCTTGAGCGCGATCCGCTTGCCACCGCCGGAGCGCCAACACGCGGCTTCGGCGTCCCACCAGCGGCCGTCACCAAGATGCACGACGCGCCGCATATGCGGTCTCGAGCAATGCTCGCAGCGTGCGCCGGCCCGATCGAACCGGATCACGTCCGAAAGCTGCGGCCAGTCGATCGGATAGAGCCAGCGGTTTTCAGGGCGGATCGGCATCTTGATTCTATGAGTCAGCCGGGGGCAGAACGAAAGCGAAATCTTCTCGGTTTGTTGTTGGTCTGTTGCGTAGCCGTTCTTGGCAACGCGTACTTGGAGTTCTCCGCGTCATTCCCGTGGTCGCACTCGGTTATCCCGCCAAACCACTGTGGATCGCGCTGAGCAGACCGTTTTCGTTACGACCCCGTACCGTTCGGCCCTTGGCTGCCGTCAAGCGCAAAGACTCGATCCAACAGACATAAACCCCGTTGACCGATCGCCGGCGGTAACGGAACATAAAGCGAACATCTAGAGTCTAGCCACTATGTCAGCCGCCCTCGATTCGCTTCCCCAGAGCATTGCGCACCTACGAAGCATCGCCATGCCGATCGCCGATTACCGTGTACTGCCATTCGGCGTGGGTGACCTGGACAACCGGCTGAACGGGGGAGGGCTCCGGGCTGGAGCGTTGCACGAGGTCGCGGCACGGACCTGTTCGCTGGTCGACGATGCGGCTGCCACGCTGTTCCTTGCCGGTGTCGCCGCGCGAGAAGCGCAAGACATGCGTGCCCCGGTGCTTTGGGCAAGCTGCCGGAACGATCTCTACGCGCCCGGCTTGGCGGAAGCCGGGTTGTGCTCGGCGAACGTGATCTACGCCCAGCCTGGGGACGACGCCGCTCTCCTGGCGGTCGTCGAGGACGCGATCCGGGATGGTACGCCGGCAGCGGTGGTGGCCGAGACGGCAAAGGTTTCGATGGTCGCCACGCGCCGCCTGCAGCTTGTCGCTGCCGAAGCCGACATTCCCGTGCTGCTCTTGCGACGCTGGCGGGGCCGCTCGCAAGACCCGCTCGGCGAGCCCTCCGCCGCCTGGACGCGCTGGCGGATCGCCAGCGCCCCGTCGCAGCGGCTCACGGTTGCCGGGGTGGGACGCGCCCGTTGGTCGGTCGAGCTGGCGCGCCAACGCACCGGCGGGTCCTTCTCATTGATCGTGGAGGGGTGCGATGAGACGGGTTGTCTCGCTGTTCCTGCCGCACTTGGCCATCGAGCGGCTGAGACGGCTGGACCGGCACGCCACGCCGCGGCCTGAGCGGCCGGCGCTCCCGCTTCCGGTCGACGACGATCCGGGTGAATGCTCTGTCCCGAGGGGTGGCGGATGGCGGCCGGGTGCGCGCTGGGCGCGGGCGCAATCGCCTACCAAGGCCGAGGTTGCCGGGCAGATAGCCGCGCTTCCGGCGCATGCACAGCCGCCTATGCGCGAACTCGTGCGGCGATCGGAAGCCGCGAGCCATCCGTACAAGGACCAGTCGGTCACGCGACCGGCCATGATCGTGACACGGCCCGCAACCGCTCACGCTCCGCTGGCGCTTGTCGGCAAGGTCGGGCGGCGTGAGGAAGTCGTGGCGGCGTGCGCTGCGGCGGCCTCGCTCGGCATCCATGTCGGAATGGCCGCGACCCATGCCCGCGCTCTGGTGTCCGATCTCGACTTCCGGCCCGCCGAACCAGAGGCGGACGCGGTCCTGCTCGATCGCCTGGCGCTGCTTGCCGTTCGGCGTTGGTCGCCCATTGCCGCCGCGACGCCGACCGACGGCCTATGGCTCGACCTCGCCGGATGCGATCACCTTTACGGCGGGGAAGAACGCTTTTGCCGACGCCTGCGCGCCTTTTGCCAGCGTGCCGGGTTTACCGCGCGCGTTGCGGTCGCCGACACGCCCGGTGCTGCGCACGCGCTTGCCCGGTACGGCCGGGAAGATCTGACGATCGTGCCGGCCGGTGGTACGGTCCGAGCGATATCGCCGCTTCCGATCGCCGGCTTGCGGCTGACCGGCACGGCGCTCAGCGCGGCCAAGCGGTTCGGCTTCGAAACCATCGCAGACCTTTTGCCGGTGGCGCGCGGCCCGCTCGCGCGGCGGCTGGGCCTGCCCGCCATCACTCGGCTCGATCAGGCGCTGGGCGGCGTTGCGGAGCCGATCACGCCGCGCGAAGATGTCACGGTTCCGGCCGTCGAGCGCCGCCTGCTGGAGCCGATCGGCACGGCAGAGGCCATCGCGCAGGTCATGGAGGACCTGCTCGGCGATCTGGCCGCGGTGCTGCAAGCGAGGGGGCTCGGTGCGCGGTCGCTCCGCCTGTCGGGGCTGTGTGTCGACGGGACCGAACAGGTGGTTGCCGTCGGCACGTCGCGGCCGACACGCGACGTCTCCCATCTTCTGCGCCTCATGAAGCTCAGGATCGAGCGCATCGATCCAGGATTGGGCCTCGAACAATTCGTGCTGGTGGCGCCGCATACCGAACCGCTGGATGCGGTCGATTTAGGGGCGGTGCTTGCCGGCGAAGTCTTGGTGCGTGACCCTTCACGGCTGGTCGATGTCGTCGCCGGCCGCATCGGCGCGAATGCCGTCTATCGGATCGCGCCGATCCCGAGCCACGTGCCGGAGCGCGCGGTCGCGCGCGCCGACCCGGTTGAAATGCCGGCAGGGTGGCCGACATGGCGGCGGCCGGTGCGGCTGTTCGCCAGACCGGAACCCTTATGGGGCGTCATCGCTCTGCTGCCTGACCAACCGCCGCGCCGCTTCGAGTGGCGGGGCCAGGCGCACAAGGTCGTCGCCGGCGACGGCCCCGAGCGGATCCACGGAGAATGGTGGCGCCGCGACGCCGAGACCTGGGCGGTCCGGGACTATTACCGCGTCGAGGATGAGGCCGGCGGCCGTTTCTGGGTATTCCGCCGCGGTGACGGCACTCACGACGATACCGGCGATCTCAGCTGGTGGATCCACGGTGTGTTCGCATGAGCGCGCCGTATGTCGAGCTTCAGGTGCTCACCCATTTCTCGCTGCTGCGCGGCGCGTCGAGCCCCGACGAGCTGTTCGCGGCGGCGGCACTGCTCGGCTACCCGGCGATCGGGATCAGCGACATCGGTACGGTGGCGGGCGTCGTGCGCGCCTGGGAAGCGCAAAAGGCGACTGGGGTCCGCTCGATCGCTGGCACGCGCGTCGATCTGTCCTGCGGGCGCCGCCTGATTCTCTATCCGACCGATCGCCCCGCCTGGTCACGTATCACGCGGCTCCTGACCGTCGGCAAGAAGCGGGCGGGGAAGGGGGGCTGCCTGCTGCACTGGCACGACCTCGAGCCATGGTCGGAGGGGATCATCGCTATCCTGCTGCCAGACGAGGCGGATCAAGCGAACCTCGCAGGCCTTGCCGACCTGAAGACGGTCTATGGGCGGCGCGGATACATGGCGCTGTTCCAGCGACGGCGCCCGGACGATGCCGTCCGCATCGATGCGCTGGCGCGGCAGGCTGGCGGCGCCGGCGTCCGCGCGGTCGCAACCGGTGACGTCCTTTACCATGCGCCCGAGGCCCGTCTCTTGCAGGACGTGGTCACGGCCGTGCGCGAGAAATGCACCGTCGACGAGCTCGGCTACCGCCGTGAGATCAACGCCGATCGCGCGCTCAAATCGCCGGAGGAGATGGTCCGGCGCTTTCGTGACTATCCCGATGCGCTCCGCGCCAGCGTCGATATCGACCGGGCTTGCACCTTCGATCTTGGTGAGCTGGCCTATCAATATCCCCACGAGCGGCTGATCGATGGCTTGAGCGCGCAGGACGCGCTGCAGAAGCTCGCCACCGACGCGGTCGAGCGGATGTTCGATGGCAACGTCCCGGCCGCCTATACCGACCAGATCGGCCACGAGATGCGACTGATCGGGGAGCTCGGTTACGCGCCCTATTTCCTGACCGTCTATGCGATCGTGCGCGAGGCGCGCCGGCGCGGCATCCTGTGCCAGGGCCGCGGCTCTGCCGCCAACTCCTGCGTCTGCTTCGTGCTCGGCGTCACCTCGATCGACCCGATCAAGCACGAGCTGCTGTTCGAGCGCTTCGTCTCGGGGGAGCGCCGCGAGCCGCCCGACATCGATGTCGACTTCGAGCATGAGCGGCGCGAGGAGATCATCCAGTGGATCTACGAGACCTATGGCCGCAACCATTCGGCGCTGACCGCCGTGGTCACCCGCTACCGCGCACGCGGTGCGGTGCGCGACGTCGGCAAGGCGCTCGGACTGCCCGAGGATCTGACCTCCTCGCTAGCGGGCCTCGTCTGGGGCTGGTCGGCCGAAGGCGTTGGCGAGAAGCAGGTGGACGAGCTTAATCTCGACATTGCCGACCGCCGCCTTCGGCTGACGCTCGATCTCGCCCGCAAGCTGATCGGCGTGCCGCGTCACATGAGCCAGCATCCCGGCGGCTTCGTGCTGACGCACGACCGGCTCGACGACCTGGTGCCGATCGAGCCCGCCGCGATGGAGGATCGCCAGATCATCGAGTGGGACAAGGACGACATTGACGCGCTGAAGTTCATGAAGGTCGACGTGCTGGGTCTCGGCATGCTCGGCTGCATGAACCGCGCCTTCAACATGCTCGAGCAGGACAAAGGCATCAGCGTCTGTCTGGCCGACCTCCAGGACGACGATCCGGCGGTGTACGCGATGATCCAGAAGGCAGACACGCTCGGCACCTTCCAGATCGAAAGCCGCGCGCAGATGTCGATGCTGCCGCGGATGAAGCCGCGACGGTTCTACGATCTCGTGATCCAGGTCGCGATCGTCCGACCGGGGCCGATCCAGGGCGACATGGTTCATCCCTATCTGCGTCGGCGCGAGGGGCTGGAGAAGCCCGAATATCCCCGGCCGGAGCTCCGCGCGGTGCTGGAAAAGACGCTCGGCGTGCCGCTGTTCCAGGAACAGGCGATGAAGGTCGCGATCGTGGGTGCGGGCTTCACGCCGGCCGAGGCGGATCAGCTGCGCCGCGCCATGGCGACCTTCAAGGTCACCGGCGGCGTGTCGCATTTCTCGGAAAAGCTGGTCGAGGGCATGGTCGCGCGCGGTTATCCGCGCGACTTCGCCGAACGCACCTTCCGCCAGCTCGAGGGCTTCGGCTCCTATGGGTTTCCGGAAAGCCACGCGGCGAGCTTCGCCAAGATTTCCTACGCGTCGAGCTGGATGAAGCATCATCATCCCGACGTCTTCTGCGCCTCGCTGATGAACGCGCAGCCGATGGGATTTTATGCGCCCGCGCAGATCGTGCGCGACGCTCAGGCGCACGATGTCCAGGTGCGGCCCCCGTGCATCAACGCGAGCCGCTGGGACTGCACGTTGGAGCCGACAGGCGGCCGCTACCTCGCGGTGCGGCTCGGGCTTCGCCAGGTGCGCGGCCTGTCGAACGCCGACGGTGCCGCGATTGTAGGCGCACGCAGCACGACGCTGTTCGATTCCATCGAGGACGTGTGGCGTCGATCCGGCGTCCAGCGCGCCGCGATCGAGAAGCTCGCGGATGCCGATGCGTTTCACGCGTTCGGCGCCGACCGGCGGCAGGGCCTGTGGAAGGTGAGGGGCCTCGGCGAGGCGCCACTGCCGCTGTTCGCCGCTGCGGATCGCGCTGCAGAGACGATCAGCGCCGAAGGGAGAGAACCGTCCGTCGCACTCCGTCCGTTGACGGACGGGCGCGAGGTGATCGAGGATTACCGCTCGCTGCAGCTGTCGCTGCGGGCGCATCCGCTGACGTTCGTTCGCGATGAGCTGGCCAGGCGTGGCGTGACCAAATGCGCGGAACTCGCGAACATCCGGGATGGCCGGCACGTCGAGGTCGCCGGGATCATTCTGGTCCGCCAAAAGCCCGGCTCCGCCAAGGGCGTGCTGTTTATTACGATCGAGGACGAAACCGGGATTGCCAACGGTATTCTGTGGCCGGATCGGTTCGAGCGGCAACGCCGGACTATCATGTCCGCATCGATGATCGGCATGAAGGGCAGGGTGCAGAAAGAGGGCGAGGTGATCCACGTCATCTGCGACCGGATCATCGACCATGGTGACCTGCTGCACCGCGTGGGCGAGATGTCGTTCCCCCATCGGACCGGCCGCGGCGATGGGGCCAAGCATGCCGGATCGCCTGACCGGGGTGACGCGGGTTGGAAGCCGGAGCCGCGGAACTGCTACTGGCCGCCGCACGCTGAGGGCATGGATCCCGAGGACGCCGTCCGCTTCAAATCGCATGACTTTCGTTGAGCGATGGCAAAGCTCGCTCGCCACCAGCGCGTCGTCATCGCGCTATCAGTCCATATTCTGCGGAGCGGCGTCGCCCGCTGCTCGGACGCGCGCGTGGACGGCGTGGAGGTTCGTCTGGCGCTGCGGTGCCTGCTACCGCATTGCCCGGAACGCTGGCCGCTCGAGCTCTACTGGGACGCGGCGCGCCAGGAGAACGAGATCGGCCGGGCACAGGGCGTGACCGCTGCGTTCAATGGCATTGTCCGTCAGCTACGTCGCGCAGGCCGATATGAGGAAGTGCTGGATCAGTGAGAATGTGTCCCGCCCGCATCGTTGGCTGAGGCACCTCCGGGGGTGGCGCCCGTCGGAGGCCAGGGATCGATTCGACCGGCTCTTCCTTCCGCCGCGGCTTCAGCCTTCTACGTCGGCCGCAGTCAGCAGGATCGGGGGCTCCCCGCCGAGCCGCTTGACGAACTCGCGCTGTGCTATGCGGTGAATGTCACTCTCGAACTCGATGAAGACCTCGAGGGCAGTTTCGGAATCGAGCGTATCGCGATCGGGATCAAGCAGCTGCGTCAGGGCCTCGCTGGTGATGAGGAACTCGACGGCTCCTAAGTTGGTGGTACCCGTGAAGCCGACGCTCTCGCGTTCGGCAACCCAGTAATAGTCCCCCATTTCGAAACGGACGCTGGGGTTGGCCATGCCGGCTTACTCCTCGGTCGGGCTGGAAGCGGGCAGGTGGTCCGCCAGTGCTGCGATGCTTTCTCCGGCAAACGTCGTGCTGGAGGCGCCGTCGATCTGGACGGGATGCTCTACCGTCAGGACGGCCGCGGCTTGATGCTGGGGGTCAAGCTCCCGCCAATCCCGAACTGCCCGCTCGAGGTTGGTGACTTCAGCGACGTCGCTATCGCCGCGCGGGACGTTTTCGAGCGACGCGCTCATCCGCCAGTTTATCTCGGGCGTCTTCGCGCTTTCACCCCAGGTCGCTTCCGTCATGATCGTCTACCTTCTTGCGTCTGGTTCTTGGCGCGACTTCGAATGTAGCCCGACAGGGCGCGTCCGTGCCAGTCCGAAGCCCACAATGCTCGAGCTTCAAGGGCCGCGAGGGGCGACCGCGATGATATCGAGCTTGCGCAGGGCTCGTGCCATGCGTTTGGCATCGAGCAGCCCGATGCCATGTGCGCGAAAGGCGCTGGCGAGTTGTCGGTCGGTCAATGGCGCCGACACCTGATCGAGAACGGCAAGCGCTGCTGCGCGCACCTCAGGGGGTGCAGCCTTGAGGGCGTCTAGGGCTTTCATTCTGCCTCGTGAAGGTTGCTCGGTCCGATCGGTAGACCAACGACATAGCCCCGCGCCATGCGACTTGCACGTACCACGCCCTGCGGTGCCGGCAGCTGGAAGAGCAAGCGGTCACGGCCCACGCTACGTATAAGATTGCCATGTCGGTTGGTGCCGCCGAGCGGGCATGTGCGACCGGCACTGTTGAAGTTTGGGAGTAGTGTTGCAGAACCCGCGATATATCGAGACCGGTATAAGGTCGTGTATAACCCTCCGTATTGCCCATATGGGCGCTTTTATGAGACGCTAAATGCGATCGACCGTCGCTGATACACTTCCGCCCCGCGTGAGGCGCAGCTTGACAAAGCTCGGCGCCGATATCGCCCTGGCGCGCAAAAAGCGCAGCCTCACGGTGGTCATGATGGCCGAACGCATCGGTGTAGCCAAGAGCACGTATCTCAAACTGGAGAAAGGCGATCCGACCGTCGCGCTGGGCACGTACGCCATGACCTTCTTCGTTCTGGGGTTCGGCGAAAGCCTCGGAGAGATCCTCGACGCCAAGAACGACGAGCAGGGTCTGTTGCTCGACGTGGAGCGCATGCCCCAGCGGGTCCGCAGACCCAAGCCGCCTGTTTCACTGTGAGGCACACGGCCGCTGCAGCAGCGCACGCCCCCTAAGCCGCTGTCAATCCGCCGCCTTCTTGCTTCTCAGCTGAGCGGCTTTTGCGTTGATCGTCTTCGTGTCGTAGATGCCGGTTAGCGCGAATTCAAGCACGTCGATCGCGTTGAACAGGTCTTCCTCCTCTACGTCATCGGTTCCGTGCGTTCCGAGGTTGCCGATGTTCCGCAGACCCTGCAGTTGGGCGTTGTGAAGAGCGCCGGCGGTGAACGAGTCGATCCGCTGCTCTAGGTTCATCCGGTGCATCTTGCCCGCGTTCGGGCCCTTGGTGAGCATCCGCTCCTTCGGCACCTTCTGCTCGTCGAGCAGGGCTTCGACGGCGGTACGCAATCGGGCGATGCAGGCCGAGGTGTCGATCCAGTAGAGGCGGAAGGCGAGTTCGAGCTGACGCTTTACACGGCGCGGCACGCTGTCCGAGATCCGAAACAGCGGCGGTGCTGGGAACACGGCTCGGATGCGCAGCACGTCCTCGCGCGCACCCCAATACATTTGGCCATCCTCATCCTGGACGTCCGTCTCGACGGTGTCGGTGTCACCGACCATATGGACGATCTCGCCGCAGTTGGGCTCATCGCAACGCAGGCGTGCCGACCAGCGCTCGACCAGATTGTCGACTTCCCAGTCCTCGGGATTGTTGGTGCGATAGTCAGCCGAGAACTTTGGCTCCACGACATCGGGCTGTCCAAGTTGCTTCAGCTTGCCGGTTGAGCAATACGGGCAAGGCAGACTCGGCAGAGAATTCTTGCTGGTTACGCGATACCAGCTTGAGCGATTAATAGGCATTTGGACGGTCCTTCGGTTGGACCAACCTTACGAAGTCAGCGTCTTTACCCGCAATATAATTCGATGCGCCTGCCATGATCAGTGCTTCGCCGCCGCATCGGCACCCGCTACTCCTCGGCGATGAATTGCCGCACATCCGGCCCGCACCCTTGGGCCAACCACCCCGAACTGCTCACCTCAATCCGATCGCCGTGGGACAAGTTCCGCAAGGCAGACTGGAACTTCGACCGGTACGAAGACGCGATCATGTCGCGGCCCTGTGATAGCGAGGCGGTCGTCTACACGGCGCTCGACTTCTGTGTCGCAATGGTCGCACTTCGCGACTGGACCCGGAAGACCCTGACACGCGAAGTGCGTCAGAGTGGCAAGGCCCTCCCTGCCGGGATGGCGACCCTCGACGACTTTCCAGCGTTCATCGCCGCCCGCGTGCCGTGGCAGTCGGCGATCGAGGCTATTGCGAACACGATCAAGCATGCCGATTACCGTGACACCGGATGGGAGAATGGCACGGCGATGGTCGCCAGCTTCGTCCCCGACCCGCTGCATGCGGCGAAGGACGCATGCAAGGACGGCCTTGAGCTGTTCGGCTTCATGCATCAGCACAAGGATGTGGCTTGGTGGGACATCGCGCTGCGCCAGGTACCGAGCACCGAAGCCGAACCGGGCTACGTCGCGTTCGGCGACGCCCTCGACGAGTGGCGGGCAATTCTCGACGAGTTCGGCTACATCACCGACTGACGAACAAGCTCGCGGTCAAACCTTAGACGACACGGGCTACTCGGTTGCAGCCTCTCCGTAGCGGCGCCGACGCTTCCGAACATAAAGGTGCGCTATTAGCACCTCGCACCCCCTTGCCGACGCGATCGCGCCCCGCATCTCCCTTTCGTCCACATCCGCATTCTCTACCGAGACGGAGTTCCGCCGTGATAACTCGCCGAACGACAAAGCGCTTGGCATCTGGCTGAGCCCGCCGACTCTCGTGAAAGTTGCGCCGACCTCGTAGACGCTCCTCCGACTGGGGGTAGCCGAGCCCAAATGAGACAAAAAGATTGTTCTTCTTATGTTCTTCGTTATGTGCAATGGCTCGGCCGGTATTGAGTAGCGGAAGCAAGTAGGGCATAGTGACCGCGCCGCGGAATGCCGCGGATCGCTGCGAGGCCATAAATGGGCAAGGATGGAAAGGACGCCGAACGCGTCACGACTACATTGTCCCGCTTGCAAAAGTTGGAATTGGACCGTTTGGCGAAGGCCGAGGGTGTGAAGGTCGCGTGGCTTGTTCGCCGGGCCGTGGAACGTTTTTTGGAGCAGGCTTCGGGCGGTCCGATGCTGCCATTGGATTTCGAAAGGGGCGAAGATGCGCAGCGCTGAACTCTTCGCCGGATGTGGAGGGCTTGCCCTCGGCATGTCGCAGGCGGGCTTCCGTCACCTTCTTATGGCTGAGTTCGACTCAGACGCGGTAGCCACAGTGCATTATAATCGTGATCGAAAGGTCGAGCACGTCGCGCACTGGCCGATGGAGCGTACCGACGTGCGCGATATCGATTGGTCGGCGCATATGGCGCTTGATCTGATTTCCGGTGGTCCGCCATGCCAGCCCTTCGGCATCGGCGGCAAAAAGCTCGGCCAGGAAGATCTCCGCGACATGTGGCCCGAGGCGGTTCGGGCGATCCGGGACGGTGCGCCCCGCGCCTTTCTTTTCGAGAACGTCCGAAATCTCGCCGGTCCGAAATTCAGACATTATCTCGAATGGATTCTCGCGCACCTCGAACGACCGTCGGTGGCTCGTCGACCGGGCGAGTCATATATTGACCATACCGCTCGGCTGCGCGCGAATTCGCAACCGCGCGCCTACGAGGTCTGCTGGCAGATCGTGAACGCCGCAGATTTTGGCGCCTCCCAGATACGGCATCGCGTCCTGATTTTCGGCGCTCAGGCCAACGAGGGTGTGACGCCGATGCCGATGGTCGCGACCCATTCACGCGAACGCCTGTTGTGGGAGCAATATGTCACCGGCGAATATTGGAAGCGGCACGGTATCAAGCCGCGTAAGGCGCCGTCCCTTCGACAGGATCAAGCCACCGTCGCACGTTTACTGCAAACGAAGGTAGCGCCCGTCGGTGCGGCTTGGGTCACGGTTCGCGACGCACTGTCCGATCTTGGCGATCCCGATGGACTGCGGAACCATGTTCTGCAGCCGGGCGCGCGGGTTTATCCCGGACACACGGGCAGTCCGCTCGATTTGCCCGCGAAAGCCCTCAAGGCGGGTGACCATGGCGTGCCCGGCGGTGAGAACATGATGGTTCGAGACGATGGGTCTGTGCGCTATTTCACGAAGCGCGAAGCGGCTCGGCTGGTCGGCTTGCCGGACGCCTACGAGTTTCCGCGCTCTTGGAGCGAGAGCATGCGGCAAATGGGCAACGCGGTCCCGGTGCCGCTCGCCTTGGCCGCCGGTGGCTGGCTGCGCCGCCTCCTGAACACCCGCAAGGTCGGGCTGGCTCCTCGTCGCCGCGCCGCCTAACAAGGCTTGGTGGGGAACCAAGACGGTTGAGTTGCGACTACGTGCCCCTTTAGGCATTTGAAGGGGTATTGATGGCGTTGTCACCCGATCGGGCCGCGATCAAAGCATTGGAGGAGGCGCTGGCCGGCGTACTCGCAGCGGCGGGTGACAACCCGCCACAAGCGGTTGTGCGCCGGATTCGCGAAAGCCTGGCCGCGCACGCCAACGCGGTGGAGGCGGCGCGGTCGCGCACCGATCCCGTTCGCATGCCCACCGCAACCTTCGATCCCTCCGATCCAAAGACTGTCGGCCGAATGGTGTCGTTGGCGTTGCTGGCGCAGCCGATGATTCCACTGAGCACGATCAAATCCGCGTATGGGTCGGGGGTCTACGCGATTTACTACACCGGCGCTCATCCGCTCTACGCGGCGATATCCGGCACCGAAACGCCGATCTATGTCGGCAAGGCCGATCCGCAGAACGATGATGCGAGCAATTCCCGCGAGCAAGGCGCGAAGCTCACCGCGCGATTGCTGGAGCACGCCGGCACGATCGCCACCGTCGCCGGTTACGCCGATCGGCTACCGTCGGGCCTTCACGCGATCCTTCTTGATGATTTCAGCTGTCGGCGGCTCGTGTGCGCGACTAACGCGCAGCTCGTTGCCGAAAAGCATTTGATCCGGACCTTCTGGCCGCTTTGGAACCAGGAGACGAAAGCATGCTGGGGCATGAGCAAACACGGTGACGCCGCCTCCACACGGGCCAACAAGCGCTCTCCTTGGGACGTCGTGCATCCTGGGCGGCAATGGGCATTGGACTCACGGCTCGTCGACTCGATCAGTCCTGACGAGATCAAGGTTCGGGTTGACGCCACGCTGCAGCGGGCACCGCCCCGCACCGATCACGCCAGTCTGCTGGAGGAAATGCTGAGCGGTTTCCGCCAGGATGGAGAGATCGCCGAGGGCAGCGAAACCCCACCTGTCGGCGACGCGACAGGACCCAGTTCGGAGGAAGCGGGTGGCGCCGAAGATTGAGGCGGTCGACCCAAAGCGTAGCGCGCAGATGCGGCTCATTCGCGCACGCGACACGAAGCCCGAACTTATCGTCCGGAAAACCCTGCACGCCGCCGGGCTCCGCTTTCGCCTTCATGCCAAGGATCTCCCAGGCAAACCCGACATCATCTTCCGCCGCAAACGCATGGCGATATTCGTCCATGGCTGCTTTTGGCACCAACACCCCGATCCCAATTGCAAACGCGCGAGATTACCAAAAACGCGCCAGGATTTCTGGGAACCAAAGCTGAACGGAAATCGGTCGCGTGACGAAGCCGTTGCGGCTAGGCTTCAGCACCAGGGTTGGCGAGTGATCGAAATCTGGGAGTGCCAGCTCGACCAGGATCATCTCGCGGAACTGGTGAATGTGGTTCGCTCGGCTGGCGGAGCATTGGCGACCCCACCGTGATATTGGGGAGGCCGTTTTAGAATGCAGCAGGAACTGGATCTGACGCCGGCGCCACGCGTGCTCCAAATGCTGGGCGAGATCACGCTCGAGCAGTGGCGCTGTCTCGCGGAATTGATCGATAACTCGATCGACGGCTTCATCGATGCCGCCAGGGCGGGGACGCCCATCACGCGACCGGAAATTTCCGTCACCATACCTATGGCGGACACCGACGCGGCGCGCGTCTCGGTGAAAGACAACGGACCGGGCATGTCCCTCGAGATACTCGAGAACGCGTTGCGGGCGGGCTGGACCGGAAACGACCCGCTTTCGAAGCTTGGCCTCTTCGGCATGGGCTTCAACATCGCTACCGCGCGCCTCGGCGTGGTCACTGAGGTCTGGACCAGCCGAAGCGGCGATCCCGAGCAAGTAGGCGTTCGCATCGATCTCGAGGAGTTGCGCGCATCGAACAATTATCGAGTGCCGCGTCAGACTCGTCCTAAGGCGGATCATACCGATCACGGCACGGAGATTGTCATTTCACGCCTGAAGCCCGAGCAGAGGGCCTATCTGGCGCGTGCGAACAATCGCACCACGATCAAAAAACATCTGGCGAAGACCTACTCGGCGCTTCTTTCTAACTCTGACGCGGGCACGATAAGGCTCATGCTGGGCGGCGCTCGCGTCATGCCGTTGCGGCCGTGCGTTTGGGACGCCAGTCGTTCCGTTGAATTGCCGGACGGAACGACCGTCAACGCCATTGAGCAGTTCGACGTGGCGCTCGCGCCTCGGCGCTACTGCCAGCATTGTATGCGAACCTTGGCATCCGATCAGGAGTCATGCCCGACCGGCAGCGCGTCCTGCTCCATTGTCGAGACGCCTCGAAGGGTCCGAGGTTGGGTCGGCCTGCAGCGTTATCTCGACAAATCCGACTTCGGAATTGACTTCATCCGCAATGGCCGAAAGATTGAGATCGGAAACAAGGATCTCTTCATCTGGAACGACGGGGAAACGCAGGACAGCGAGTATCCGATCGACGATCCGAGAAGTCGGGGCCGCTTCATCGGCGAAATCCACCTCGACCACTGCCAAGTTAGCTACACGAAGAACCGCTTCGAGCGGGACGACCCGGCATGGGGTGAAATGGTCCGGGTCGTGCGCGGTGAGGGGCCGCTTCGACCTAACGCGGCGAGGCTCAAGGGATACGGGGGCAACCACAGTCCGCTCTACAAGCTGTTCCAAGCCTTTCGGCGGACCAGCCCGCAAGGAAAGAACGGACTGTGGTCTCGGATCATGGTCGTGCAGGACAACGATCGCGCCGTTGAGATGGCCGGTTTCTTCGCGGCTGCCGACGCGGACTACCTCACCGACGAACGATGGTGGCAGCGCGTTGAGGAGCAGGACGCGAAGATTCTCGGCGACACGCCGGGTACCGGTGACGGTGCGGCGATTCCGGACGGCTTTCTTGGCGAAGGTGGCGATGGCGAGCCCGGCGAGCCGGGCGCGCCTGAACAACCTGATACCACGCCGCCTCCGGCGTCGTCCGAACCCGCGCCGCCTCCGGCGAGACGTCCGATTTTCGAGCTCACTAGGAAATACATTCATCCGACTTACCGGGCCGAATTCGATGTCGAGGCGTTCGCGGTTGATCCGGCGGATCCGCAACTTCCGACTGGCCAGGCTTGGACGGTGCGGCTGGATGATGTCGCGACGCGGACATACGCCTTTCTCGTCGACACCTCTCACGAGGTATTTCGCTCGACGACCATGACGCCGCTGGATGCCCTGCTGGTAGACCTAACCTACCGCACGATTGAATTCATCAAGGGGCACAGTTTGGAGGCAACCGTGGCGAATGTGCTCGCCGACCTGCGGGCCGAATATTGTGTCGACACCAAGCTGGATGAACAGGACATCATAGCGGTCGCGGGCAACACGCTAACGGAGATTTGCCGTGCGGCGGCCGGCCTCGTCAGCGGGCAGCCGACGGACACAATGTATGGGGAACTGACCGAGCGCGAAAAAGAGGGTGTCGCCCGCCGCATGGCCGGACGTGGCGTCTCCGACCCGCGCGCCCTGATCCAAGACGGTCGGTTTTGGGAGTATGCAGACGGTGCCGCTGTTCGCCGACTCTTCCAGCGCCATCCGGATCTGTTCCTCGACGGCAATTATTGGGAGGACGCCTATGCGTCTCTCGATTTCGGGGCGAGCGACGTTACTAAGGACGCGAAAGCCGCCGCAGTGGCCCGGTATGACGCCTACCTCGGCGACGCGATCTGGTTGGCCGATCAGACACCCGCCGATCTCGCTCGTGCCTCCAGGGACGCGGTGATCCGGGCGACCTGTTCTCTGCGGTTATTAAGACCGGACACAGACGTGTGATCCCCGAACCGTTCCTAAATACCCAAAGCTTGCTGCACGGTTCGTGGCAGGCGTTTGAGCGTGATATCGCCCGATTGCTCGTCTGCAACGGTTTTGACGATGTGCGGCTCATTGGTGGAGCGGGGGACGCGGGCGCGGACGTCCTGGGTGTGAAGAACGGAGAACTATGGGTTATCCAGTGTAAGTTCACCACCAACGGATACCCCTCCGCAGGCGCGGTGGATCAGGTCGGCGAGGCCGGCCGCTATTACAAAGCGGACCGTCTCTACGTCGCGACGAGCCGGCGGGCGGGACCGGCGATGCTGTACGCGATCCGGCGCTGGGCCGCTCTCGGCATAACGATCGGCATTTTGGAGCCGGCGACGCTGCTCGAGATGGCGCGGCGTAGCCCCGAATATCCCCAGAGCAGACGCGACTTGCGCGACTATCAGTCGGAAGCCGTCGATAAATTCATCGGCACGCTAAGAGAGACCGGTCGTGGTCAGGTCGTGCTGGCCACGGGGCTCGGCAAGACAGTGGTGTTGGCGGAAAGCGTTTCGCAGCTCTTTCGCGATGAGGCAATTTCCGGCTCGAGGGTTTTGGTTCTGGCTGGGACACGCGAACTGGTCGACCAGCTGCAGCGGGCGTTCTGGGATCAACTCCCCAAGTGGGTTCCGACCCACCGAATGATGGGTGGCGAATTCCCCAGCGCTTGGGAAGGGATCACCTTCGCGACAGTTCAGAGCGCCGTTTCGCGGCTTGATCTGCTGCCCGAATTCGGTGTCGTCCTGATCGATGAGGCCCATCACGTTGGTTCGGACAGTTTTCGACGGGTCACCGACCAAATGACCGATGCAATGATCGGAGGTGTGACCGCAACTCCCTGGCGGGGCGATGGATATGACATCGATCATTTACTGGGCCCGCCGGTGGTTCGCATCGGGATAGCGGAGGGCTTACGCCGAGGCTTTCTTTGCGAGGCGGACTACCGTCTCCTCGCCGATAACATCGACTGGTCCTTCGTGCGCTCCCAGTCGCGTAACAGCTACTCGCTCACGCAACTGAATAAGTTGCTGCTCCTTCCGAGCCGCGACGAGGAGGCGGCGCGTTCGATCCGCGAGACTTTCGACGAGGAGGAACGCCGTTCCGCCATCATCTTTTGCTCGTCGGTCGCTCACGCCAAGAGCTTCGCGGCAATGCTGCGCCTCTTCGGGTTCAGGGCGGAACCGATCACCGGCGACATGACCCCCCGCGAGCGCGATCGGGTGATGTCCAATTTCCGCAAGGGCGCGCTCGACGTCGTTACCACACGCGACCTTTTCAACGAGGGTGTGGACGTCCCCGATGTCGACATGATCGTCTTCATGCGCGTCACTCATAGCCGCCGTATCTTCGTGCAGCAGCTCGGACGCGGGCTAAGAATTAGTCCACGGAAAACAAAAGTCGTTGTGCTCGATTTCGTCAGTGATCTGCGACGCCTGGCCGAGGTCGTCGAGCTTGAAAAGGCCGTACGCGGCGATGTCGAGCGCCTGCGCCTGCCCGGTGTGATCCAATTTCGCGACGAGGGTGCCGGCAGCTTCATGCTCGACTGGATGAAAGATCAGGCGGACCTCTTCACGCGCGAGGGGGATCCGACACTTGAACTGCCCGAGTTCGACTTTCCTCCGCCACATGCGGGAGGGGGAATTCAATGACGGCTATCCCAACCAAGATACGCGACGCGATGCGGGACAAGCTTTGGGAACAATGCGACGATCTCGGCTGGATGGCGCTGCAGGACGTCGAGCGCGCCCGATACTATGAGCAGTGGACCCGCGACAAAGCAATCGGCGGTCAGTTGGCCCAGGTCATGGATGCCCGAAAGGTCCGGGTTTACATCAAAGACTCACTGGTGAAACCATATGTAAGGGCGCGCTTATCCTTGAACGAATCCGAGGTTTGGCGGCTTTTGGATCTGACCGAAACAGATCGATCCTTACAAACCTTTATCAAACCTCATGGTCGACGGCTCGAAGACGGACGAATAGTGGGCTGGGGTCGGAGCCGAGATTGGAAATCGGTGCTCATGGCTGTCTTCGAGCGGAGTCGCGCGGCAAGATCATACTCCGCCTTCGGCATCGTGTTGTTAGAGAGCGGCAAGACCGAGAGCGAGAAATCCCGATCCCTGGTTCGAGAGGCGGCCTCGCTTCTGGGGGTTGATAAACTGGCGTGGTTGGAGTGACAATGAAGGACAAGTTTCCCGGTTGGTACACCCGCGATGCCGATCACATTGCCGCGCTTTGGGAGACGGCGATATTCGTTCCGGACGCGAATGTCCTGCTTCACTGCCTGCGTCACCCAGCAAAAGTCCGGAACGAACTAATTCGGGTGTTCACGATCCTGCGCGAGTCCCTCTGGATACCGTACCAGGTTGGCCTGGAGTTTCATCGAAACCGTCTTGACGTCGAATTTGGTGCTCAAGACACCTATCAGCGTCTGACCGCAGACTATGATGGTCTCCTGAAGCAAATCGAGGAAAAGCTCCGACAGTTAAGGGCGCACCCCGTCATTGAGGTGGAAAGGGAACTCGCCGCGATCGGGACCTTTCAGGCCGACTTCCACGCCCGCATGGCCGCGGCGGCCCAATCGCACCCCAAGGATGCGATCCAGACCGCGATGGACGAGCTAACCGCTCTGCTGGAGGGTCGAGTGGGTGAAAAGTGGCCTGCTGA
This sequence comes from Sphingomonas sp. R86520, assembly GCF_042466285.1. NCBI lineage: Bacteria > Pseudomonadati > Pseudomonadota > Alphaproteobacteria > Sphingomonadales > Sphingomonadaceae > Sphingomonas > Sphingomonas sp. R86520. The sequence continues at coordinate 149,185 of NZ_JAXHBZ010000004.1, read as the reverse complement.
TCGCTTCGCGGCGATCAAAAAAGAAGGCGAGGATCGATACGCTAAGAAGATCCCGCCCGGGTTCAAGGATATCAAAAAGGACGGTGATCTCGATAAGTTCGGCGATCTCATCATCTGGAAGGACATGATCGCCAAGGCTAAGGAGGAAAAGCGGCCGATCGTCTTCATTTCCGACGACGTGAAGGAGGATTGGTGGTGGCTCTATAGGGGGCGCAAGCTGGGGCCGCGCCCCGAGTTAGTGGAGGAATTTCATAGCGAAACTGCCGGCCAGGAATTCCTGATTTATGAGTTCACGAACTTCCTTCGGGTAGCTGCCGAGCGCCATCAGGAAATCCGTGAAAATGTCGACGAAGTGGAAAAGAGCCTGCTTGGAGACGAGCGCGCCAAGCGCCGCCTGCGAGAGGCGAACGACGCCAATGACGTCGTCATCAGAACCTCCCAACTGGAGGATGAACGCGAACGCATTGTCCAGACCCTTTCGGGAACCCCAACGCTCGATGGCGAGCGGCTCTCCTCCGATCGCACGCAACTTCGCGCGCGACTTGACGTAATAAACGGGGAGCTGAGCAAACTTGCCACCGGCGTCTCGGAAAACACGCCGAATAGCCCAGAGGATGTACGGACGGGCTGAAATGCAACAATTGGGCAGAAGCAAAATCCGAAGGTTTATCAAACTATAACTAGCGAAATAGCGCAAAAGTCGGATCTAGACCTTTCGAGTGCAGCATATCAACGGGTTCGGGAGTTGGGGAGGGTCTTTAATTAATAGCCTCGTGTAGGTCGTTTATAGGAAGCTCTCGCCGGCATGCTCGCGAAACCGTTCATGATCCCGCACATATTCCGCGACCATCTCAAGCGAAGAATGCCGGCTATGCTCCTTCATCTTGAACAAGTTGGCATTTTGGCGACCGGCCTCGGTGAGGAAGCCCGCCCGGAGCGAGTGGCCTGAGAAGAGCTCGGGCGAGTAGCCCGCAGCGACCGCAGCCGCCTTTACCACCAACGCTACGCCTTGGGCGCTCATAGGCTTGTCGGTTAGCCGACCCTGTGGTGTCAGTTTGCGGAACACCGGCCCGCTGGTGATGCCTGCCTTCTCCAGCCAGGCGCGGTAATGCCTCACCGGCTCGAGCCTGCGACCATCGGGGATCGCGACGGTGTGGCCCTTGCCTTCTTGGTCAGTCTTCGAGTTCGCGATGCGGACCAGCAGCCCGCGGCTGTCCTCGCTTACGCGCCCGACCGTGATCGCCACAAGCTCGGAACGCCTGAACGCGCCGGCCATGCCGAGGGCGAGTAGCGCGCGGTCTCGGTGGCCGCGCAGATCCTCATCGACGATCGCACGCACCATATCGCGCAGCACGTCGCCGTCGGCAGGTCGCTTCTTGCCGGGGAGCTCGCCGCGCTTGTCCTTGCGGATGCCGCGCATCGCGCGCTCCAGTCGCGATGCATCAGGTTGGGAGGTAGGTGGCTCGACGTCGGCGGCGCGGTGCGCGAACACGATTGCCGCGAGCCGCCGGCCGATAGTCGCGCGGCCGAGCGGCACCGGCTCCTTACGCGCCAGCACCGTCCCGCGCTTCGTCCGACGAAGCTCTTGAGGACTGAACCCGCTCTCGGCGAGCAGCGTCAGGAACGCGGCGACCGTCGCCGGCGTCGCTGGGAGCGGCCGATAACCGCTTTCCTGGCACCAGGCGCAGAACAGCCGCCAATCCGATTTGTAAGCGCGCAACGTCGCGTCGGCCGAGGCCCGGCGGACATAGTCGTCGACCCGTTCGCGATCGTCGGGCGCAAGCTGCGGGAGATAAGGCTCGAGCGACTGGACCTGGTCGACCACCACCAGTGCGTCAGCCACGATACCAGCCAGATCCGAAGGATCGACGTGCGCCACGTCATCGATGCCACCATCGTCGGCCATGCCGACCTCCTGCGTTGCGTTCATTCAAATCGAGAGAGCCGCGCGAGCAGCCGTCCCGGATCCGTCGGAATCGATACCCGACCGATCAATCTGAGGCCAGCATGTAATTAGCGGGAATCAGCGTTATCGCTAATTATGATGCGGGGCATATGACGTGCGGAGTGTGACCCGGAGAATGAGCTTTGCGACACGGTTCGCCGCAAACGCTGACACTTTCCTTTTTCGATCTGCATCGGTCGTATAGGTTCAAAGACACCCTCAAGCGTGCGGAGGCGACCCATAATGGGGGATGTCGATCTGATTAAGATGCAAACGAAGATCCGCTCGATGACGTTTGAACGTGGCACACCGGATCAAATTGCACTTTGGCGTGACGATCTGGCGGAAGCGCGCGCTAATCTGGTCATCGAGGGGCTTGTACCGACGGCAAATGACGATGAGATGTTTGCAATGATGCTTGACGAGGGCGTTCCACCAAGATTGATGCCAACGCTTATACTTCAGCTTTACCTACAAGACGGTCGCCGCTGAGTTCATGCGTTATCTGCGGCAATAATGAGGTCGGCCTGAATCAAAATCTTCTCGGGTTCTTCAAACGGCTACGAACTTACGGCTACGGAACGCTAACCCCTAACCAACTCCGCTGCGACCGCCATTTGGTGCCGTCTGGCCATCGCATCAATCCCGGTCAACGAGTCGGCCGTGTCGCGCACCTGCTCGCTCAACAAGCCAAGATCGTCCGAGTAAAAGACAGAGGAACGCCGACGTACGCGCTCGTCCTGGATGCGGGATGCAGCTTTCTGCGCAACGCTGGTCAGGCACGAACGGTCGTCAAAAGCACGAACTCACGGCGTGTAGCCGGACCTTTTTCAAGTAGCATTCCGCGTATGAGCATTCCGGTTCGTGCTTTTGACGACCGATCACCACGGCAGCCCCGTTAGCGCAATGCTGCGGTCCGCGTGGATGTGCGACGTCGCGCAACGATTGTCGAGGGTTCGCTGCGGCCCAGACGACAGCCCAGGTCTGCGAATGCCCTTCGGGGAGACGGATAGGGCCGCTAGACCGCCGCAGGTATGGCGTATCTAGATGCTGTAGGAAAAAAGCGATTTGCAGCGCGAGTGCGTGTAGATTGAATTCCTGGTAGAGGAGGTGTGCCACGTGGCACACCTATCTTCAGCGCGAGCGACGAAGTATATTTGAGCTATGGCCAGGGCGCAGCCTACCTCAACCAGCACTTCGGTTCGTGACCCGAAAACAGGTCGTTTTCAGACCGTGCGCGGCGTCGGTGCGCTCAACGGCCGCCTGAAATTGGAAAAGGGCGTTGATCTTACCAAACCGATCGCGCCTCAGGTGCTGAAGGGCGGCGGATCCCTGAAGAATGCTGCTCAGAACCTGAAGAGACGCCTTGTCGCTAACGAATAGCAGACTTTGGCCAGCGGGCGACAATGCCGAAGGGATGCGCGCTTGGAACAAGCGCTTAGTCGACGGGACCTCCGCTTCAGGCCACACCCCGCCGGCACGCCTCGGAACTTCGATAAATTGCTGCCCTCACGGTTGACGATCGCTAGGCTGATGCGGGCTGCCCTGACCGGGCAGGCGTTAGGCACGTCGCGGCACTATTTAGAACAGGTCATTGACCCTCCGGTCCGGCCTGTAATGCCTCAAGGATGGGGCAGCCCAGGCCGTCTTCGCCGTGCTCACACTGCGCAGAGATCGCGACCAACGTCTTCTCCAATCGCGCCAAATCGCGCAGCTTGGCGCGCACGTCGGCTAGATGACGCTGCGTGAGCGCATTGGCTTCGCCGCAGGCCTCGGAACCAGATCCGCCTAGACTCAGGAGCCCTCGCAGCTCGTCAATCGAGAAGCCGAGTTGACGACCGCGTAGGATAAACGCGAGTTGCGCCTCGTCGTCGGCCGAATAGAGCCTGTGCCCAGACGCTGTTCGATCCGGCGCGTCGAGCAGCCCGATTTTCTCGTAGTGACGCACGGTCTCGATGTTGCATCCGAACCGCCGGGCAACGTCGCCACGCTTCCTGGACCGTCCCGCAATCACCATTAAAATACCTCTTGAACCTGTAGTCACTACAGACCCTATAGTCTTTTCATACAAGGATCGGAACCTGGAATGGATCGACCATCAACATCCGGCAGCCTGAGTGATCGCCGTGCCGGCTGGCTCGCCGCAGGCGGCATCGCAGGCGCGCTGCTTGCGTCGTCCTGCTGCTTGCTGCCTCTTAGTCTCGTCCTGATCGGCGTCAGCGGTGCGTGGATCGGCAATCTTGCTGTGCTCGAGCCCTACACCCCGCTGTTCGCGGTCGTGACGTTGGGGCTGATCACAGTAGGTCTCTGGCACGCCTATCACGGGCAGCCAAACAGATGCGCTGAAGGGGCCTGCGCAAGCATCCGTCGCCGGACGCTCACCCGGACAGTGCTCTGGCTCGGTGCCGTGCTGGTCATTCTCGCGCTTACCACTCGGTGGTGGGCACCCGTTTTCTACTAGGAATCCCGATGAACCGACATCTCGTGCTCACACTCGCTGCGTTCTGCCTGCCCTCAGCGGCCATCGCCGCCCCTGAACGAAGCGTCACGTTTGCGGTCAGCAATCTCACATGCCCGACCTGCCCGATCGCGGTGAAGGCGGCGATGGGACGCGTGCCCGGCGTCACCCACGTTACTGTGGATTTCTCGACCAAGATCGCGACAGTGAATTACGACCCGGCGCGCGCGACGCCTGCAGGGATCGCGGCGGCCTCGACCAAGGTCGGTTATCCCGCACGGATTGCGACACGATGAGCCGGGGGGCTGACGCGACGGCGATCGAACCAAGATCGACGATTACCTGTCCGAAGTGCGGACACGTGGAAACCGAGACGATGCCGACGAATGCGTGCCAATTTTTCTACGACTGCAAGGGTTGTGCCGCAGTGCTCCGGCCGAACGCTGGTGATTGCTGCGTCTACTGTTCGTTTGCCGACATCCCATGCCCGCCCATTCAGGAGGCTCGGCTGACCGGGGGCGTGGCGAGTTGCTGCGGCTAGAGTCGCGAAATGAAATCTTCAAGCGCCGGGAATGATCTGCGCGTGGAGTGGCACTCCTCGAGAGCAGATAAACCAAGGGCCGCCTTTTTTGGGCGGCCCCAGTCTGTTAGTACCCTCTCGGGAAACGGACACGCCCGATAAGCCGCCGCAGGTTCACTCTATATATATAAGGGCAGCGGAGAAGAAAACCGCAATACCTGCCTTACGGCGTTCCCGTGGGACTGATCGCAAGGGCGTTTGTGCTTATCTTGGGTTTCACGAACTTGGCGGCTTGCTTTGAGCGCAGGCGTCAACCCGCCGCCCTGAAGGTACCATCGACGAAGCTGCCTCGCTCGACCTTACCGTTGAGCCTGCGGATCATCACTTCGGGATTGTCGCTGTCGAGCGAATAGAGGGGCACGTCCTTCTTGGCGTAAAGCCGAACGCCGGCTTTGGCCAAACGTCCCGTTACCCGCTCGAGCGCTTGCGTGCTGGCCTTCACGTTGTGCTGGACCACCGCCTCGGAAGGCGCGGGTGCAGTCACCGTCACGCTTCCGAAGCGGGTCTTGCGCCTTCTCACCTTGGGGTTGCCAAGCTGAATTATCGCGTGGGTCGCCATATCCTACCCTCCTGCGGCAAGGTTAAATCGTTATCTCAAGATAACGCCTGTGGCCTCTCTCCGCTACAGCCGGTCGCGCGATCGCCGTCGATATCAAAGCGCGTTCTACAATCGCAGCCGAATGGCGCCCAGCAAACGTTGCAGGTGTGCCACGTGGCACACTCTCTCTCAGATCATGCCTGCATGGCGCCACGGACCGCGTTGATCACTGCGACGTAATTGGCCGATCAGCAGCGCATCTTCGGGTCGCGATGTCCAAGTCGTTCCGGCGACGTTGAGTTGCAGGAGCGCGGTCATCCCCCGAAGAAAGCTAGATAACTCCCTGACCGGCTTTCAAATCCTATTTGAACCCTCATGCATCCAGGCCTATATCGGACGCAACATGGCCCTCCCCTCTGTTGCCGCTGGCATCAAGGGGCGGCCTTCTCCGTATCTGGGCCGGATGCTTGCGCCCTATACCACGCCCTCTCCTTAGTTTCGCCGATCAGATCGCGCTTCTCAAACCGCGCGGCTTGGTCGTGCCGATATGAATGGCAGTCGAGGCATGGAATTTCGAGACCTTGTCCTGGTTGCTCGAGATGGCGCATCCCAACGATCGTGCCGCCACCGGCAAGCGCTACGGCCTTCTTCCCAACACGCTGGTGAGCTGGATCAAGACGCTCGCGTTCGTGCGCAACATCAGCGCGCATCATGCCCGTCTGTGGAACGCAGGCATCATTAGCCGTTGGAGCGCAAGCCGTTCGAGGCACCGCAGCTCGTGCATATTGATGGCGATCTGGAGCGGCGCACGCGTGTAAATGGTGTCGTGGCCGTGGCCAGCTGCTTCGTCAGGCGGATCAATCCCGGGACATTCTGGCCGTCCCGCATGAAGGCGCACTGGCAAGCGTTCCCTACGATGCCGTTCGCAAGTCTCTTCCAAAGCGGTTTCTTGGCCGGCTGGGACGCAGAAGCGATCTGGCCTGATTTAAGGGGCTTGCGGCACGACTCCGCCGGAGCCGGCTTTATCGGCACGTTTCTGCCAACCGAGCCACCGCACCGGCGTCTCAGCCCTGACGGATGACGATCCTCCCGTGAGGTGTGCCACGTGGCACACCTATCGCCCCGCGCGCATGCGCGGCACTGAGCCCGTCATGCGCCGCACCCCGCCCCGGAGGCCCGCCAGCGCAGGGACCACCAAGCGGCTGCTCGCCGAGCGTCGTCAGCTTTGACGTCGACTAGCGCTGAAATCTGTCAGGCTATCCTTGGGGGGCGGTCGCAACGCTCGACAGATCCGTCGCCGTGTCGATCGGCACGCCGGCTTCCTTCCGTTCCGAGTAGCGATCGACGAGCTGGACCGCATGAGGGCGCAGCAGCACCGTGAACCGCACCAGTTCCTCCATCACGTCGACGATCCGGTCATAGTAGCTGGACGGTTTCATGCGCCCGGCATCGTCGAACTCGTTGAACGTCTTGGCGACGCTCGACTGGTTCGGGATCGTGACCATCCTCATCCAGCGGCCCAGCACGCGCAGCGTGTTGACGCTGTTGAACGACTGCGACCCCGCCGACACCTGCATGACTGCCAGCGTGCGCCCCTGGGTCGGTCGCATCCTGCCCATCGACAGCGGCAGATGATCGATCTGCAGCTTCATGATACCCGTAATCTGGCCGTGCCGTTCGGGGCTGCACCACACCTGTCCTTCCGACCATAGCGACAACTCTCGCAGCTCGTGGACAGCCGGATGATCGTCGCCGGCGTGTTGGTCAGGGAGCGGCAGGGTGGAAGGATCGAAGATGCGCGTTTCACACCCGAAGAAGCGGAGCAGGCGCGCCGCTTCTTCGACGCACAGCCGGGAAAAGGACCGTTCGCGTAAGCTACCTTAGAGCAACAGGATACGCGGCGCGGGATCGAGCGATCCGAGCCCCAGGGCCGGCCGCTGGATGGCATAGGCAGGATCAAGCGCCGGCAAGGTGTCGGGATCGTGGAGCGTGCGGAGCGGCATCAGAGAGCTTTCACGAGATAGGCGGCCGATGCGGGGCACAGCGCGGTAAACTCGCGCGGTGCGGCGACGGCTTGGGGAGCGGCACCGCGATCGGCGTCGGCATAGCCTAGCGCTCGGAAGAACGGTGCAACCGTTGTCGTCAGCAGATGCAGGCGCTCCACACGGAGGTTGCGGGCCTGTTGTTCGAGGGAGGCGACCAACGCCTGCCCCAGGCCATGCCCGCGGCGATCGGCGAGGATGACAATCGAGCGGAGCAGGCGGTCGGCCCCCTCCCCCTCGAGGCCGCCATAACCGACGAGGCTATCCGCCTCGAACCGGAAGAACACGCGGCCAGGATCGGCAAGATCGGCGCTCGGCAGGTTCGCGGCGTCGAGACACCATGCCAACCCGGCGAGCTCGCCCGGATCGAGCAACGAGGCTGCCATTCTCGTCACGCGACGCTGATCCTGATCGCGAGCGCCGCCAGCGTAATGAGCAGCACCGGCACCGTCAGCGTGACACCGACCCGGAAGTAATAGCCCCATCCGATCCGCACGCCCTTTTGGCCAAGAACATGAAGCCACAGAAGAGTCGCAAGCGAGCCGATCGGCGTCAGCTTGGGACCGAGATCGCAGCCGATGACGTTGGCATAGATCATCGCTTCCTTCACCGCCCCCGTGGCATGGGCCGCGTCGATCGACAGCGCGCCCACCAGCACGGTCGGCATGTTGTTCATCACCGACGACAGGACGGCCGCGATCACGCCTGTGCCGAATGCGGCGCCCCACACGCCGCCTTGAGCGGTGCGATCGAGCAGCACCGCCAGATGGTCGGTCAGACCCGCGTTTCGCAGTCCGTAGACGACCAGGTACATGCCGAGAGAAAAGATCACGACCTGCCACGGCGCGCCGCGCAGCACCTTGCCGGTCTGGATCACTTGGCCCCGCGCCGCGATTACCAGCAGGAGGATCGCGCCGGCAGCGGCGACGGCGCTGACCGGCACGCCAAACGGTTCGAGCAGGAAGAAGCCGGCGAGCAACAGCGCCAACACGATCCATCCGGCGCGGAAGGTCGCGACGTCACGGATCGCTTCGCGGGGCGCGCGCAGCGCGCCTGCGTCATAGTTGTCTGGGAGGTCGCGCCGGAAGAAAAGCAGCAGCGCGCCCAGCGTTGCGGCGATCGACACCAGATCGACCGGCACCATCACGGACGCATATGTGCCGAAGCCGATCTTGAAGAAGTCGGCCGACACGATGTTGACGAGGTTCGACACGACCAGTGGCAGGCTGGCCGTGTCGGCGATGAACCCGGCCGCCATGACGAACGCCAGCGTCGCCTTGTCCTTGAAGCCCAGCGCCCTCAGCATGGCGATGACGATCGGCGTCAGGATCAGCGCCGCGCCATCGTTGGCGAACAGCGCGGACACCGCCGCGCCGAGCAGCACGATCAGAACGAACAGCCGGCGACCATGCCCCCTCCCCCAGCGCGCGACATGCAGCGCCGCCCATTCGAAGAAACCGGCTTCATCGAGCAGCAGGCTTATGACGATAATTGCAACGAACGCAGCCGTCGCGTTCCAGACGATGCCCCACACTACCGGCACGTCGGACAGCGTGACTACGCCCGCAAGCAGCGCCACGATGGCACCACCCATCGCGCTCCACCCGATGCCGAGGCCCTTGGGTTGCCAAATGACGAGCGCGATCGTGGCGACGAAGATCAGGACGGCAAGGAGCATCAGGCGACGCGCTGTCCCGCGGCTTCGACCACCTGTTGTCCGTCTTCCTTCGCGAATGCGCCGAGCTGATCGTCCGGCAGCAGATCGAGCACGGCTTCGGACGGCCGGCAGAGCTTTACGCCGAGCGGCGAAACGACCAGCGGCCGGTTGATAAGGACCGGATGCGCCATCATTGCGTCGACCAGCGCATCATCGGACAGCGACGTGTCGCCCAAGCCCAACTCCGCATAGGGCGTGCCCTTCTCGCGCAGCAGCTCGCGGGGCGTGATCCCGGCGCGCTCGATCAGCTCGACCAGCAACGCGCGCGAGGGCGGGGTTTTCAGATACTCCACGACATGCGGCTCGATGCCGGCATTGCGGATCAGGCCAAGGGTGTTGCGCGACGTGCCGCATTCGGGGTTGTGATAGACGACGATATCGACGGCCAAGGGGCGTCCTTTCAGCAGCAAGGGGTAAGCTCGGCGATCAGCGGAGCGCACAGTTCCGCATTGCCGGCGCAGCAATCCTTGACGAGGAACAGCGTGAGCGCGCGCAGGCCGTCGAGATCGGCCCGGTAGATGATCGAGCGGCTATGCCGTTCGGATCGTACCAGTCCGCCACGGGCCAGAATGCCGAGGTGTGCGGACATGGTATTTTGCGGCACGTCGAGCTGGCGGGCAATTTCGCCCGCCGCCAAGCCATCCGGCTCGTGGCGCACCAACAGGCGAAACACGTCTAGACGTGTACCTTGTGCGAGCGCACCGAGTGCGGAGATTGCCGATTCGTTTTCCATATATCCAGCATAGCGGATATCAACGGCAGTGAAAGTGTTTGCCGTGACATTCGGCACGAGCCGCTACCGGCGATGCAGGGGAATCATCGAAGCTGCAGAAGGACGAGATCGCTGGTGGTGGTGACGTTCGGCTTCGTTTTGAGCCGTGTCACCAATATTTCGAGATTGCTCTAAACTGTTCCACCGCGGCCTTGGTCCCTTCGCCCTCTTCCGCGTGGACAAGGCAATGATCGATATGGTCGTTGATCAGCGCGCGCTTGGCGCTGGCGATCGCATTTTCGACCGCCTGAAGCTGCTGCGCGATGTCGACGCACGGGCGCTCCTCCTCGATCATGCTGACGATGCTCCGAAGGTGGCCGTTCGCACGGTTCAGGCGCTTGATGATCGCAGGATGATTGGAATGATCGCTGTGGGCCATGTCACCCCATGTAGGACATTCCTTGAACGATTGTCGAGCATCCCCCCAGGGGGATATACTGTATCCCCCTGGGGGATATAGGAGGCCGACCTCGGCACCCAGGCACAGCTATCGTTTGGGTGTTTTGAAACATCGGGAAGCATGATGACCTCGTTTGCAGACCTTATTCAGCAGGGCAGTACGAACCTATGGCTGTTCATTCCGAGCGCGTTACTGCTGGGCGCGTTGCATGGTTTGGAGCCCGGTCATTCCAAGACGATGATGGCCGCGTTCATTATCGCGGTGCGCGGCACGGTTGGCCAAGCCGTGTTGCTCGGTCTTTGCGCGGCCTTGTCGCATACTGCGATCGTTTGGGGGATTGCGCTCGGCGGACAGTATCTTGGCCGCGGCATCAACACCGAGACGACCGAGCCTTACCTATTGCTTGGTTCCGCGGTTATGGTGCTCGGCATCGGCCTCTGGATGGTCTGGCGCACGCGTGCGGACCAGAAGGCGGAGGCCGCGCACGATCACCATCATCATCACGGCGAGGATGAGGTCCGCTCAATCGATACCGGCCACGGCATGATGCGTCTCGAAATCTTCGAGGACGGCGTACCGCCTCGCTGGCGCGCGCACTTCGGCAAGGGCGGTTGGAAGGCGGATGACGTGACCGTCACCACGACCCGCGACGAGGGACGGTCGCAGACCTTCCGCTTCGTCGATCGTGGCGATTTCCTTGAGAGCGTCGAAGAAATACCGGAGCCGCACGCGTTCGCGGCACGGGTGTCGCTCGGGCATGGCGGTCATAGCCACGACTACGATCTCACATTCGCCGAACACGAACACGAACATGACCACGCAGCGCCGAGCGATGGCCTCAAGGTTTTAGGCGACAACGCCTACATGGACGCGCACGAGCGCGCCCATGCCTCCGACATCAGTCGCCGTTTCGCCGACCGGAAGGTGACGACCGGCCAGATCGCGCTGTTTGGCCTCACGGGCGGGCTTATCCCCTGCCCCGCAGCCGTCACCGTTCTCCTGCTCTGCCTCCAACTCAAGCGCCTCTCGCTTGGTGTCGTTTTGGTCAGCGCGTTCAGCGTCGGCTTGGCGGTGACGATGGTCAGCGCCGGTGTGATCGCCGCGCTCAGCGTCAACCAGATCCAAAAGCGCTGGTCCGGCTTCGGCGATTTCGCGCGCAAGGCACCGTACGCATCGGCCGGCCTTATGCTCGTAATCGCCGGCTATATGGCCTATTCCGGTCTAAGTGGTCTCAGCCGTATTGGTGCGATCTAATAAGCTCAACCGAGTGCCGCAGGCGTGACGACCAGTGGCCGATTGCGAGGACCGGGTGCGCCATTAGCGATCGTCGGAAACGACGTGTTGCCTGGGCCCCGCCCCGCATAGGGCGTTGTCTTTTCGCGGAGCAGTAGCGGTCGGTGCTTGCCTAGACGGTCGGCGCCAAGGCTTCGATGATCCGGCAATCAGCAACGGTGTTGCGGCTACAGGAATCGATCAGCGTATCCAGTTCGCCTGCCAGAGCCGTCAGGTCGGCGATCTTGCGCGTAATGGCGTCGCGGTGTTGGTTGGCAATAACGTCGACGGCCATGCAGGATTGGTCGCGCCGATCGGCAAGCCCCATCAATTCCCGCACTTGGTCAATCGAGAATCCTAGATCCCGCGCGCGTCGAATGAATGACAGGCGACGAAGATGCGCGGTGTCATACGTCCGGTAGTTCGCTGCCGATCGCGCGGGAGCCGGGAGCAGACCGATCTGCTCATAATAGCGGATCGTCTCGACCTTGGTGCCGGTTGCGCCGGCCAGCTTCCCAATCGTCAGTTTTTCGGACATGGCGCTTGACCCTCTAGCGACTAGAGGGTGCATATAGGCTGCCAGATCAATTCTATCGAGGTGGCGAACATGGCCTGTACGAGTTGCGCGTCCGACAAGACGGGCACCTTCAACGACCCAAAATGGCGGCGTGCGCTTTGGATTGCGCTTGCGATCAACGGCACCATGTTCGGAGTTGAAATCGTCGCCGGCATCACAGGCGGCTCGAAGGCGCTTCAGGCCGACGCCCTCGATTTCTTCGGCGATACGGCGAACTACGCGATCAGTCTGGGCGTCGCAGGTATGGCCCTCGCCTGGCGCGCCCGCGCGGCGGTCCTGAAAGGTGCGACTCTTGCGCTACTTGGTCTCTATGTTCTGATCGCGGCAGGATGGGCGGCGGTTCACGGAACTGTGCCGCATGCCGAGATGATGGGCATCGTCGGCATCGTGGCTTTGATCGCGAACCTCGTGGTGGCAGTGATGCTCTACCGCTTCCGCAGCGGTGATGCGAACATGCGATCAGTCTGGATTTGCTCGCGCAACGACGCGATCGGCAACATCGCCGTCGTCCTGGCCGCATGCGGCGTGTTCGGCCTGAACAGTGCGTGGCCCGACCTTGTTGTCGCAGCGCTGATGGCGACGCTGGGACTGGCTGGCGGCTTCCAGATCATGCGACAGGCCCGTTCCGAGTTGCGGTCTTACCCGCGATCCGCGCCCGCCGATTTCCAAGGATCATTACATGGCAATCGGTAAGCTGCTACGAGCCGGGCCGATGCAGCGCCTGTCCGCTTTCTTCCTCTGTCTGATGCTCGCGCTGTCGCTCGGGTTTGGATCGGTCGCGCACGCGGCCGAGGGGCCGGCCGTGGAAGTATCTGCCTCTACGTCGATCGGCCATGCCAATGGCGATGGCGACCAGGTGCCGGCGGACAGCCAGAAGGGCTATCCCCATCATCATGGCGGATGCCATGGCCATGATATCGGCGTTCCGATGGCATCTGATGCAGTCGCATCCGCTACGGATCTGCGCGTAATGCCCTCAGTTTGGAACAATGGTCCGATGACGATGGCGCCGTCGGACCCGGCGCTGCGACCTCCCCAAGCCTGACCGACGTATAAGCTCCGCCCGGCAAACCCGCGCGGATTCCAGTGTTTGTCAGGAGATCCTTACCCATGCAGCGTTTAATCGCGGCCCTATTGGCCGTGGCGTCGTGCGCGTCGATCGCGCAGGCGCAATCCTCCGAACCGATATCGACCGGTCCAACTCTTACGCTCGAACAGGCGCTGGCGCTCGCCGGGGCGACCGCGCCGGCGCTAGACGCGGCGACGGCCGGGGTCCGGGCGGCAGAGGCGGGTCGCACCGTTGCGGGCTATCGCCCCAACCCCTCGATCGTCGCGGAAACCGAAAACGTCGCGGGCAGCGGCCAATATCGCGGGGTGCGCAGCGCTGAGACAACGGCAGGCCTGGCGTTCCCTATCGAGCTTGGGGGCAAGCGGTCCGCACGGATCGCAGTCGCCGACGCGCTCGGTAGCCGCGCCCGGATCGGCTCTGCCTTGGCCGAAGCCGATCTACGGCTTGCCGTCACGCAACTCTACATCGAAGCGACGGCCGCCGACCGTCGCCTCGTCACGGCGCGTGAGCAGGCCGGCATCGCCCGGGAAGCGCTGCGCGCAGCCGGCGTCCGCGTGCAGGCGGGGCGGGCGTCGCCCCTCGAACAGCAGCGAGCCGACGTGCTGCGCATCAATGCCGAAACCGCCGTCGAGCGCGCGCAGCGTCTCGCAGACGTCACACGCGAGAACCTGACGCGCCGCATCGGCCAACCCGTCACCGGCGCCCTCGATATGGCGTGGTTTGATCGCGTCGAGGGCTATGGTCCGGCGCAGCCGATTGCGACCGCTGGTACGCTTGCTCTTGCCGCCGCGCGCGCGGACGCGACCACAGCCGAAGCACAGGTGCGGCTCGCACGCTCCCAGCGCGTCCCCGACGTGACGCTTAGCGCCAGCGCGCGTCGTCTCGAGGCGACCAACGACGTCGCGGCAGTATTCGGGGTGTCGATCCCCTTCCCCGTCTTCAACAACGGGAAGGCGGCCGTTGCCCAGGCCCGCGCCCAGAGCGATCAGGCGCAGGCGTTTCGACGTGTAGCCGAGCTGGATACAGCACAGGATATCGCACGCGCCCAAGTCGAGGTGGCGAATGCGGCCACGTCCGCCCGCAATGCGAGCGGACCGGCGCTCGCGTCGGCAACCGAGGCCGCGCGGATCGCCCGGATCGGCTACCGCGAAGGCAAGTTCGGCCAGCTCGACCTTCTCGATGCCGAGCGGACCTTGTCCGAAACGCGAACCGCCGCGATCGACGCGCTCGCCACCTATCATGACGCGAAGGCACGCCTCCAACGGCTCGTAGCCGCCGCGCCCTCGTTCGAGGACACCAATCAATGACGAAGATCATCATCCGGGCGCTTGCACCCGTGACCCTTGCTCTCATCCTTGCGGGCTGCGGTAGTGGCGCCAGCAACGGCGAAGCCGGCGAGAAAGCCGGAGCTGAAAAGACGGAGAAAACCGAAGCCGGCGAAACCAAGGAAGCGGCCAAGGATGTCGTCACCTTATCCGCGCCGCAGATCGCGGATGCCGGGATCGAAGTAACGCGCCCGACCGTGGGCGGCGAAGCCGGCGCGATCGAGCTGTCCGCGACGATCGAAGGCGATCCACAGGGCGTACAGGTCGTGTCGGCCTCGGTCGGAGGGCGCCTCGTCTCGCTCACCCGCAATCTCGGCCAATCCGTCAGCCGCGGCGATCCGCTCGCGATTATCGAGAGCCGGGAAGCAGCATCGCTCAAGGCCGAAGTCGAGGCAGCGCGCGCACGTGCCGCCCTCGCCGGGTCCAACCTGCGCCGCGAACAGCGCCTGTTCGCCGAGCGCGTCTCGCCCGAACAGGATCTTGTCGCCGCGCGGACCGCTGCGACGGAAGCCGGTATCGCACTGCGCCTGGCGCAACAGCAGTTGTCTGCGACCGGGAGCGGGGGCGGTGCGCTTAACCGCATTGCGGTGCGCTCTCCGATCGGCGGTCAGGTCATCGCACGGTCCGCCACGCTCGGGCAGACGGTCGCGGCCGACGCCGAACTGTTCCGCGTCGCCAATCTTTCGAAAGTCACCGTCACAACGTCGCTGGTGCCGAATGATGCAGGCCGGGTGAAGCCCGGCGCGCGCGTCGAGGTCACGGCCCCCGGTCGGCGTCAGGAGGGTCGGGTGACGTTTGTCTCGCCCGTGCTGGACGAGACGACCCGGCTGGTGCCTGTGATCGCGACGCTCGATAACGCCGGCAGCACCTGGCGGGTCGGCGAGACGGTCAACGTGTCGATCCTCGTGCCTTCAGGCGGCGACCGCACCGTCGCCGTGCCTTCGGCCGCGGTGCAAATGATCGAGGACAAGTCGTTCGTTTTCGTCCGGACCCCGACAGGATTCCGCGCGATGCCCGTGACATTGGGCCGGACCAACGGTGGTCAGGTCGTAGTGACATCGGGCCTCACCGGCTCCGAGCGGATCGCCTCCACCAACAGCTTCACGCTCAAGGCCGAACTCGGCAAAAGTGCAGCCAAGGACGAGGACTGAGCCATGATCGGTAGAATCGTCACCCTGTCCGTCGAAAAGCGCTGGCTGGTTCTGCTTTTCACCGTCGCCGCGGCATTGGTCGGGATCGGCGCGCTGCGCCAGCTTCCGATCGACGCCGTGCCAGACATCACCAACAATCAGGTGCAGATCAATATCGTTGCCCCTGCTCTTTCCCCGGATCAGATCGAAAAGCAGGTCGCGTTCACCGTCGAGACGTCGCTCGCAGGCATCCCCGGACTCGACTATACCCGGTCGCTCAGCCGCAACGGCTTCGCCCAGGTCACGGCGGTCTTCTCAGAAAAGACCGATATCTTCTTTGCACGGGCGCAGGTCGCCGAGCGCCTGCGCTCCGCCCAGGAAAACCTTCCGCAGGGGGTGAATCCCGAGATGGGGCCTATCGCGACCGGTCTCGGCGATATCTTCATGTGGACGGTCGAATATCGCGAGCTGGATCAGACTCGTCACCGTAACGGCGAACCCGGCCTGCAACGCGACGGCAGCTACATCACCCCGGAAGGCGATCACCTCGTCAGCGATGCTGACAAGGCGACTTACCTGCGTACCGTACAGGACTGGATCGTCACGCCGCAGCTCAAGAGCACGGCGGGCCTGGCTGGCGTCGACTCCCTTGGCGGCTACACCAAGGAATATCTCGTCGTTCCCGACGTCCAGCGGATGGCGGCGATGCGCCTCACGCTGCAGGATCTGTCGACCGCGCTCGAGCGCAACAACACCAGCGCCGGCGCTGGTGTCGTCAACCGCAACGGTGAAGGGCTTGCCGTCCGCTCGGACGGACGTGTGCGCAACGCCGACGAACTCGCCCGCACCGTCATTGCCACGCGCGAGGGCGTGCCGATCCTGCTCAACCAGATCGCGACCGTGCGCACTGGGCAGGGGCTCCGCATGGGGTCCGCGTCCGAGAACGGCCATGAAGTCGTGGTCGGGACGGCGGTAATGCGGATCGGGGAGAACAGCCGTACCGTATCGACGGGCGTGGCCGAGCGGCTGACCCAGATCGGCCGATCCTTGCCGGTCGATGTGGTGGTGAAGCCGGTGATGAACCGGACCGAACTGGTAAACTCCACCATTGCTACGGTTGCCCGCAACCTCGCCGAAGGCGCGGTTCTGGTCATCGTCGTCCTGTTCGCGCTGCTCGGCAATTTCCGGGCGGCACTGATCGCTGCATTCGTTATCCCGATCACGATGCTGCTCACCAGCATCGGCATGCTGAAAGCCGGAGTTTCCGCCAATCTGATGAGCCTCGGTGCGCTCGACTTCGGCCTGATCGTCGACGGCGCCGTTATCATCGTGGAGAATGCGCTCCGCCGTCTCGCCGAGGCGCAGCACGGCCGCGACGGCGAGCTGACGATGGAACAGCGGCTCGGTTTAGTCGCCGCGTCCGCCCGCGAGATGATCCGCCCGTCCGTCTACGGGCAGGCGATCATCATCCTCGTCTATGCGCCGCTCCTCACCTTCTCCGGCGTCGAAGGCAAGATGTTTGAGCCGATGGCGTTGACCGTCATCATCGCGCTCGTCTTCGCCTTCATCCTGTCGCTGACCTTCGTGCCCGCAGCCATCGCCATCTGGCTCAGCAAGCGGGTCGAGGAGAAGGAAAGCCACATCGTCGCATTCCTGCGGCGACGCTACGAACCGGGACTCGGCGCGGCCATGCGCCGGCCGAGCCTCACCATCGGTGTCGCGGTCGGCGCGCTCGCGCTTGCCGGTGTCGCCTTCACCACCCTGGGCCAGGAGTTCCTGCCCCAGCTCGATGAAGGCAATATCCTCGTACAGGCGGTCCGCATCCCGGGCACGTCGGTCGACCAGAGCCAGGCCATGCAATTCCAGGTTGAAAAGGCACTCGCCAAGGCGCCGCAAGTCCGGTTCGCTTTTTCGCGCACCGGCACGTCCGAGATCGCGTCCGATCCGATGCCGGCGAACGCGACCGACACGTTCGTCATCCTGAAACCGAAGACGGAATGGCCTGACCCTGGTCTGTCCAAGGAGGCGCTGGTCGAGCAGTTGGAAAAGCGTCTCTCCACCCTGCCGGGCAACGCTTATGAGATCACCCAGCCCATCCAGATGCGCTTCAACGAACTGATCGCCGGCGTACGCGGCGATATCGCGATCAAGGTGTTCGGCGACGACTTCGGCGAGATGAACGCGACCGCAAATCGCATTGCCGGCATCCTGCGCGGGACACGCGGCGCCGCAGACGTCCGGGTCGAGCAAACCGAAGGTCTGCCGATGCTCGACATCCGTCCCAACCGCACCGCTATGTCGCGGGTCGGGGTGACCGCCGGCGACGTACAGGACACGGTTGCCGCTGCGATCGGGGGACGTCAGGCTGGCGTCATCTTCGAAGGAGATCGCCGCTTCCCCGTCGTAATCCGCATGGCGGAAAGCGCACGATCCGATCTGACCGCGGTCGCCCAGGTGCCCGTGCCGACCGCAGCCGGCGGTTTCGCGCCGCTGTCGACGGTCGCGGATATTGCCGTCGTTGACGGTCCCAACCAGATCAGCCGGGAGAACGGAAAGCGGCGTGTCGTGGTGCAGGCGAACGTCCGCGACCGCGATGTGGCGGGTGTCGTCGCGGACGCACGCGCTGCGATCGACGCCAAGGTGAAGCTGCCCCCGGGCACCTATCTCGAATGGGGTGGCCAGTTCGAGAATCTGGCATCCGCGCGCGACAGGCTGGCGATCGTCGTCCCGATCTGCTTCGCCGTCATCATGCTGCTGCTCTACGGGGCGTTAGGCTCGGTACGGGACGCGCTGATCGTATTCACCGGCGTGCCCTTGGCGCTGGTGGGTGGTGTGCTGGCGCTGGTGCTGCGAGGAATGCCGTTCTCCATTTCCGCAGCCGTGGGCTTCATCGCGCTCTCGGGTATCGCAGTCCTCAACGGGTTGGTGATGGTGTCCTCCATCCACGACCTGATGCGCGACGGCGTGGAACGGGCCGTGGCGGCGCACCAAGGGGCGCTAGCCAGGCTCAGGCCGGTTGCCATGACCGCGCTGGTCGCGTCGCTCGGGTTCGTCCCGATGGCGCTGGGACACGGTGCCGGTGCCGAGGTGCAGAAGCCCCTCGCGACCGTCGTCATCGGCGGTCTGATCTCCGCGACCCTTCTGACGCTGTTCGTGTTGCCGACGCTCTACGCCCGCTTCGGCGCGCGCACGCTGCCGGCATCGTCGGACGGCCATCTCGAACTGCCTCCGCTGCCTGCTCCGGCACACTGAAAGACAGATCATGCACGATCATGCGGGCGGAAACGCCCATGACCATAGCGAACCGGGTAATCACGATCACGGCCACGCTCACGGGGAGCATGGGCACAGCCATGCCCCCAAGAGCTTCGGCAAGGCGTTCGCGATCGGCACAGCCCTAATCTCGGCTTCGTCATCATCGAGGCCGGTTACGGCATCGCATCCCGGCGACGCCTACACGGCCGGCGTCGCGGCAGATCTGAAGGAAAAGTTCGGGATCGACCACGCGACGATCCAGATCGAGACCGACCCGGGTACGCCGTGCGCGCTCGAATCCGACAAGACCGTTTGAGGCTCCCGACATGCAGGCAATAGTTTTCACCCTGATCCCGGTCGCGGCCGTACTGCTCGGTTCGCTGGTTGCCGTTACCAGACGACCGAGCGAAGCCGTCGTAAGCGCGATGCAGCATCTGGCGGCAGGCGTGGTGTTCGCCGCAGCGGCAGTCGAGATCCTTCCGCAGGTGATGCACGAAGGCTCGCCCATCGCGACCTTCATCGGGGGGGCGATCGGCATCATCGTCATGCTTTCATTGAAAGCCATCGAGGGTCGGGCCAAGGGGCCTATAGCGATGCTCGGCGCAGTCGGCGTCGACATCCTGATCGATGGACTGGTGCTAGGGCTGGCGTTCGTCGCCGGCGGCAAGGCGGGCATATTGCTCACCATCGCCTTGACGCTCGAGGTGCTGTTCCTCGGATTGACCGTGACGACCGAACTCGGTGAAACGATCCGGTCAAAGGCCCGCATCGTCGTCATCACAGTGGGGATCGCGCTGCTGCTCCCGATTGGTGCGGCGCTGGCAACACCCGTTGCACTACTCTCGCCCGTCGTCATCGCTGGGTTTCTGAGTTTCGGGCTGATGGCTTTGCTCTACCTCGTCACCGAGGAGCTGTTGGTCGAGGCGCACGAGAAGCCTGATACCCCACTCATCAGCGCCATGTTCTTTATCGGCTTTTTGGGGCTCCTCCTGATCGAGGAGATATTGAGCTGACCGGTCGGCTTGGCACACGCTGGACCGCCGAGACCGACGCCGAGCTACGCCGGCGCGTGGCGGCCAAGCAGACCATCGGTGAGATCGCGCGCGAGATGGGACGAACGATGGACGCGATCCGCGGCCGGGCAGCGTCGCTGCGGATCACGCTTCGCTCTTCGCAACGACCGTGGCGGGACGGCGTTGCTCGTCGCCCTAGCGACTCGGCGCGACCTCATGCTTCCATGCGGCGAAGAATCGGGCAGTCCGGTCGATCGTCTCCGTGGCAGCGGTTCACCAATTCCAGCAGCGTCGATCGCATATCTTCGAGCGCAGCCGCCTTACGCCCGAGTTCATCAGCGCGCGCTTGCGCTAGCATTTTGACTTCACTGCGGGATCGGCTGCGATCGGACCACAGCCCGAGCAGTGTCCTAATTTCCTCGATCGGAAACCCGAGGTCACGCGCGTTGGCAATGAAGCGAAGGCGGTGAACGTCGGGGTCGGCATAGTCGCGGTAACTCCCACGCCGGGGCGGCGCGGGCACGAGACCGATCTTCTCGTAATGGCGGATCATGCGCTGCGAGACGCCGCTGGCATCCGATGCCGCCCCGATGTTCATAGCTTCACCGTGTTCAACCGCAGCGCGTTGAGGACCACGGTGAGGGACGAGAGCGCCATCGCCGCGCCGGCCAGCATCGGCGAGAGGAGGATGCCCGCCACGGGGTAGAGCACCCCGGCCGCGACCGGCACGCCGATCCCGTTGAACAGGAACGAAAAGAACAGGTTCTGGCGGATGTTCCGCATCGTCGCCTGGGCGAGCTTCCGCGCTCGCACGATCGCCGACAGATCGCCGCGCGTGAGCGTTATGCCGGCACTTTCGATCGCTACGTCTGTTCCCGTGCCCATCGCGAGGCCCACATCGGCAGCCGCCAAAGCGGGCGCATCGTTGATTCCGTCGCCGGCCATCGCGACCTTGGCACCGGACGCTTTCAGTTCGCCGATGATACGCGCCTTGTCCTCCGGGCGCAGACCGGCGCGCACGTCGTCGAGTCCGCCGACGGCGCGGCCGACCGCATCGGCAGTCGTCTGATTGTCACCGGTCAGCATGATGACGCGAAGCCCCTGCTGGCGAAGCGCAGCGATTGCCTCTCTGGCGTTGGCGCGCACCGGATCGGCGACCGCGAGCAAGCCGGCAAGAGCGCCGTCGATCGCCACCAGGATGACGCCTGCACCCTCGCCGCGATGACGATCGGCATCGGCATCGAGCGCCTTGGGATCGGCGCCAATTCGGCTCATTTGCTCGGCGCTCCCGATCACGACCGAACGGCCATCGACCGTGGCGCTGACTCCTCGACCGGTTTGCGAGGCGAAGTCCGTGACCGTGCCGAGCTGCAATTCTCGATCCTTGACGGCAACGACGATCGCGTGTGCGAGCGGGTGTTCCGATTGCCCTTCGACGGCCGCAGCGAGGGCGAGCATGTCGTTCTCTATGACGGCGCCGATCGTCTGGACCGCGATGAGCTTAGGCTTGCCTTCCGTGAGCGTTCCCGTCTTGTCGATGACCAGTGTATCGACTTTCTCTAGCCCCTGTAGCGCTTCGGCGTTCTTCACCAGAACGCCGGCTTGAGCCCCGCGGCCCGTCCCGACCATGATCGACATGGGCGTAGCGAGACCCAGCGCGCAGGGGCAGGCGATGACGAGCACGGCAATGGCATTGAGCATGGCGTGGCCCATGCGCGGCTCAGGACCGACCAGCGACCACACCACGAACGTCGCGATAGAAACCAGCACGACCAACGGCACGAACCAGCCAGACACCTGATCGGCGACTGCCTGGATCGGCGCACGGCTGCGCTGCGCGTCCGCGACCATGCGGACGATCCGCGCCAGCATCGTATCCGACCCGACCGCGCGCGCTTCCATGACCAGGCTGCCCGTGCCGTTGACCGTACCACCCGTGACGGCCGCCTCGACCTCCTTCAGGACAGGGGCGGGCTCGCCAGTGAGCATGGATTCATCGACCGAGGAGCGTCCTTCGATTACCACGCCGTCGACGGGGATGGCATCCCCGGGACGAACGCGTAGCCGGTCACCGGCCGCCACGTCGGCAAGGCTGACTTCTTCCTCGGACCCGTCTGCGCGCAGTCGGCGCGCTGTCTTGGGGGCAAGGTCCATGAGGGCGCGGATCGCGCGTCCTGTTGCCGCTCTGGCACGCAGTTCGAGGACCTGTCCGAGCAGCACCAAGGCTACCACCACTCCGGCCGCCTCGTAATAGACCGGGACCACGCCGCCGTGCATGCGGAAGGTCGGCGGAAAGATGCCGGGCGCGACCGTCGCGACCAGGCTGTATAGGAAGGCTGCACCGACCCCGATAGATATCAGCGTGAACATATTGAGATGGCGGGTGCGAAGCGAGGTCCATCCCCGCTGGAAAAACGGCAAGCCCGCCCACAGTACGATCGGGGCGCTCAGCGCAAGCTGTACCCAAGGCGATGCGGCAGCACTGACGACATGGATGCCGAGCATTTCGGCGACCATCGAGATTGCCAGCAGCGGCACGGCGAGCACGCCCGCCACCCACAGCCGACGCGTGAAGTCGACCAGCTCCGGATTAGGCCCATCATCGAGCGACGGTTCTTCCGGTTCGAGCGCCATGCCGCAAATCGGACATGTCCCCGGTCCCTCCTGGCGGATTTGCGGGTGCATGGGACACGTCCAGATAGCCCCCGGCGTCGCCGTTGGCTCAGGCTTCGGCTTGTCGCCGAGATAGGCGTCAGGGTTGGCGACGAATTTGGTCCGGCAACCAGCGCTGCAAAAATGGTAGGTTTGGCTGGCGTGTTCGGCATGATGCGCCGTTTTCGCCGGATCGACCGTCATCCCGCACACCGGGTCCGTAACCGTCGCTGCGCCTTCAGAGACCTTGCCGCCAGCGCAGCAACCTCCAGCCTGAGGGTGATGTTCTTCGTTTTTCGCCGTCTCGGGAGGCCCCTCAGCCGCTCCACCCGAGCAGCAGGCCGCTGGCGCGGGAGAGACAGTCGCGGCCGCAGGCTCCGTGGTACTCTGCCCGGAGCAGCCGCACCCGCTGGCTTGAGGCGTATGGGACTGAGGGTCGTTCATGGCGTGAGACTCCTTCTACCCGAGGGCATGTAGGGTCTGACATCGTGTCAAGGTCAAGCCCGCCTACCTAGACTCTACGCGGCCGGGGTCGGTTACCCTTGGAAACAAACGGGAGTGGTCCTCCGATTGATCCATCAGAGCAGGAGGCCGGGAGCCACGAGGACCGCCCGGCCGATCCTCACATCGCCGATGCAGGGGGAGCGAGGGTCCCCAGCCAGGCGACGAGTCCGAGGATGACGACGATGCACCCGGTCTCGGTTACGAGGCTCGCGCGCAACGCACTAATAGCCCTGCGATGATCGGCACTGACGATGGATCGCTCGAAAGTCGGCGTCAACCGAAAGCGGTTGAGGGCGGCAAGACCGAGCATAACTGCAAACAACACCAGCTTGGCGAGCAGGAGCCGACCATAGAGCGACTTGCCGAGGTCCGTGAGGCGGTCGACACCGACCAACATCCAGCCGTTGATCAAGCCGGTGACGACGATCGTAGCGACCACGACCGTTCCGACCATCCCGAACCCGTACAGCGCGCGGTGCGTCAGTTCGAGGTGTGCTGCATCGACCCGCGCAGCGGGCCGCGAGACAAGAAGGATCAGGCCGAACAAGGCGCCGACCCAAGTCGCCGAAGCGACCAGGTGCAGAATATCGGCACCGAGGTGAACCCAGCCGATCGCGGCGTCATCCATCGCACCGTGCCCGGTCCATGCCAGCGTGCCGATCGCAACGACGCCGCAAAGCGCGACGATGCACAGCCAGATTACGTGGCGGGCAATCATCATTGCCGCCACACCTGCGACAACAAGCACGACCATGCGGAGCTTCCAGGCCGCCCCGATCGCAGACCCGGTGAGCAGCGCGCCGATCGCTTCGCGATCGATCGGCCACGCTGGCGTTCCCGCCATCGAGGAGGCCATCAGCACGATCCAGGCGGCCGAGAATAAGAGGCCGAGGGCGGCGCTGCCGACCAGCCATGCGCGCAGCGCGAGCGCATCACCGCGCTCGTCAGCTCGCAGCCCATAGATGCCGAATGCAGCGAGGCCGAACAGCGCCGCCAGCGTCAGGTAGAGCGCGAAGCGGATGCCGATCAGCGACCAATCGGTCATCGTCTCACTTCACCGCGAAGGAATAGCTTCCGGCGACCTTGTGCGTGTCTGTCGACACCACCTGCCATGCCACGCTGTAGCGGCCGTGCGGGAGCGAGCCGTTGGGAGTGACGATCAGCGTACGGCCATCAGGCCCCAGCTTTGCTACGCTGGCCATCTTCATGGCTGCCATCCCGGGCATGGCCGCCATAGTCAGTTCTGCCTTGGAAAAGGCTGGCATCAGCTTTTCGCTGAAATGCAGCTCGATATGCGTCGGCTTGGCAACGGTCGCATTCGCGGACGGGCTCGCGAACAGCAGTTTGGGGTGCGCGTAGGCGGTGCCGGCGAGTGCAAGGCTTGCGGCAGTGGCGATCAGGACAGGGAAGCGGCGCATGGATGGCTCCTTCGTAACGGGGACTATCCTACGTTACGCGCCCCAATCGACTACCCCTCGAAAGGTCGTGTTGAGGGATTGGGCTGCGGCATGCGTAACCTATGCTAGAGGGGTGGAGTGAACGACATGGATGACCTCGACGCAGTATTGACGAGGATGGCGCACGCTCCCGTGCCCGCCAGCCTCGACGGAATGGAAGCCAGAGTGCTTGCGCGCATCGCGGCGCGGCCAGCGGCACGAGCCGGCACGGGCATCGGCGCAGTGACGATCGCCGTAGCGCTCGTCATGGGCGTCTTGGGCGCGGGCTTTCCGGCCAGAGAGGCCGGAGCGGTTTCTGCGCTTTCGCCACTCGGGCCAATGTCGCCGCTCGCCCCGTCGGTCTTGCTCGCCGGCGCGCCATGAGCGGTCGCGTCCGGCTGATATTGTGCGTGATCGCCTGCTTTGTAGCGGCGATCGGCGGTGTGTTCATCGGACGGGCACTTCTCCCCTCGCCGGTGCAGCCCGGCGCGGAGCTGCACGAGGTGTTGCATCACAAGCTGGCGCTGGACGCAGACCAGCAGGCACGCCTGCAAGCGCTGGAACAGCGCTTCGCGGTCCAACGCCGCGCCTTCGAGCTGGAGTTGCGGGCCGACAATGCCCGTCTCGCGGAGGCTATCGAAGTCGAACACGGCAACGGGCCGCGCGTTGTCGCGGCAGTCGATCGGAGCCACGCCGTCATGGGCGAGCTCCAGAAGGCGACGCTCGCGCATATATTCGCCATGCGACAGCTTCTCCGGCCTAACCAGACCGGGCAGTTCGACCAGGCGGTGGTCAAGGCGCTCACCGACGATCAGCGTTGAGCCTCGACTGGACCTCGCTCACCGAGGCCGAGCTTGCGACGCTCAGCATCGCGGGGCGGGAAGCGGCCTTTGCCGAGATCATGCGTCGTCATCGGCAACCGATTTTCCGGATGGTCCGCGCCTGCGTCGGTGAACCCGACGAGGCGCTGGACCTGTTGCAGGAGACCTTCGTTGCTGCCCACCAAGCCATGCCGCGTTACGATGGCAATCGGTCGATGCGGGCGTGGCTTTCCACGATCGCGCTCAACAAATGCCGTGATTGGGGACGCAAGCGGACCGTGCGCCGCTTCCTCTCATTCGCGATCCCGGTCGGCATCGAGGCCGAGGCGGTTACGGACGATCAGGTGCCGATCGACGACGCCGCCAGCGATCGGCAGGAGCTGGACCGGGTGACGCGCGCCATTGCTGCCCTCCCCGTTGCCTTGAAGGAGCCGCTGGTGCTGCGGACGATCGAAGGCTTGAGCCAGGCGGAAACCGCTGCGGTGTTGTCGATCAGCGAGAAGGCTGTGGAAACACGGCTTTATCGCGCACGTGCCAAGCTGCTCGAGCAATTAGGCGATCGTTGAGGGGTAGCACGACGCACCGCGTATCAAGGCTAGAGGGACATCCCCGATCGAAAGCCTTGAGGATCGTATGAGCCGCATTATCGACCGCCGCCAGATGCTACGCGGTGCCGCCCTTGCAGGCGGCGGACTCGCGCTGTCGGCCTACATGCCGGCATGGGCGCAGACCAATTCGGCAGGCATCATCACGCCGCTGCCGACCGTCACCGGCAACGACATTACGCTCCGCATCGCGCGCCAGACGATGATGATCGATGGCCGCGCGTCCAAGGCGATCGGCATCAACGGCACCGTGCCGGCCCCGCTGATCCGGTTGCGCGAGGGGCAGACCGTTCGGCTCAATGTCATCAACGATCTCGACGAGGACAGTTCGATCCACTGGCACGGACTGCTCGTTCCCCCGCAGTTCGATGGGGTACCCGGCATCTCGTTCCCCGGCATCAAGCCCCGTTCGAGCTTCCTCTATGAGTTTCCGATCCGGCAGAACGGCACGTATTGGTATCACAGCCATTCCGGGCTTCAGGAACAGCTTGGGCATTACGGGCCGATCGTGATCGATCCTGTCGGCGCCGATCCGGTGCAGTCCGACCGCGAACATGTCATCGTGCTGTCCGACCACAGCCAGCTCAGCCCCGCTACCATCTTCCGCGACATGAAAGTCGACCCCGGTCACTTCAACTATCAGCGTCAGACCCTCGCCGGCCTGCTTTCCGGCAAGGATCAGCCGCTCAAGGACCGTGTGGATTGGGGCAAGATGCGGATGGACCCCACCGATATTTCCGACGCGACCGGCCCCGCCTATACCTATCTTGTCAACGGTCACGGCCCGCGCGACAACTGGACCGCGCTGTTCACGCCCGGGCAGCGCGTGCGACTACGCGTCATCAATGCATCGTCGATGACAACCTTCAATGTCCGCATCCCCGGTCTCAAGCTCAGCATCGTCCAGGCTGACGGGCAAAACGTCATGCCGGTCGAGGTGGACGAGTTCCAGATCGGTGTTGCCGAAACCTACGACGCAATCGTCACTCCAGTCGACGACCGCGCTTACACGCTTGTCGGCGAGGCAATCGACCGATCCGGCCTGGCGCGCGCCACCCTCGCCCCGCGCCCCGGCATGGCGGCCGAGGTGCCTGCGCTTCGTCCGCGCCCGCTCGCGACGATGAAGGACATGGGCATGGATATGTCGTCGATGGGCGGCATGGATGTGTCGAGCGGCGGGATGCGCGGCCCCGACCCGACCAATGAGAAAAACCCGTCCGCCAGTCTCACCACCCTCGGCGCCGGCACGGCAGCAGGCGCGATGGCAATGGGCGGAATGCCGCAAGGCGGCACGATGTCAGGGATGGATCATTCGGCGATGAACCACGGTGCGATGGCGACGGGCGGCAGCGCGGGCGGCATGGCGGGGATGGACCACAGTTCGATGGGTGGCCAGCAGGGCATGGCCGGCATGGACATGGGGTCAATGAAGATGCGCGACTTCTCCAAAGCCCCGCAGGTCAAGAAAGGACCGGGTGTCCAGACGATCTCGCCGATGCCGATGGATCGCACCGGCGACCCCGGTCAGGGGCTTGAGAATGTCGGCCACAAGGTGCTGGTCTACCGGGACTTGATGGCGCTGGAACGCAACCCGGACGTGCGGGCTCCCAGCCGCAGCCTCGACATTCACCTGACCGGCAACATGGAGCGCTTCATGTGGTCGTTCGACGGCGTGAAGATGTCTGACAAAATGGAGCCGATTCCCTTCCTCGAAGGTGAGCGTGTGCGGATCAACCTCATCAACGATAGCATGATGGGGCACCCAATCCATATCCACGGCCACTTTTTCGAGCTGGTGACGGGGCACGGCGATCACGCGCCGCGCAAACACACCGTCATCGTCCAGCCAGGCGGCAAGGTAACGTGGGATTTTACCGCCGATGCGGTCGGCGATTGGGCGTTCCACTGCCATCTCCTCTACCACATGCACGCCGGCATGATGCGAACCGTGAGTGTCCGTCCGCGGGGAGACGCCGCATGACGCGCCTCGCTCCCATGTTGGCGTCGGGCGCCATGCTCACCCTCGCGGCTCCGGTCGCTGCGCAGTCGATGCAGGGCATGAACATGCCCGGCATGACGATGCCGGCTCAGAAGAAACCTGCGGCCAAATCGTCCGCGCCAGCCAAGCGCGTCAAGGCAAAGCCCGTTGCCGCGAAGCGCAAGGCGCCCGCGAACGCAACGGCTGACCCGATGGTCGGCATGGCGGGCATGGACCATTCGGCGATGCCGGGCATGACCATGCCCGGCGATGCCTCAAAGCCAGCGCCGGGCGCGTCCCAATCCATGCCGGGAATGGTGATGCCCGCGAGCGGCCAAACGGCTCCACAGGGCGCCCAGCAGGCAATGCCGGGGATGAATATGTCCGGCGACCAGCACAGCGGTCATGATATGCAGGCCATGCCGGGCATGGTCGGGATGGCGATGCCCGAAATGGAGCAGACCGGCACGGCGCTTTCCGCCGGGAACGCACCGGCCCCCGCGCCACCGATGGATCATTACGCCGATCGTCAGTTCGCGCCGGCCGATATGGCCAAGGCGCGGCACGACATGATGTTCGAGCAAGGCGGCCAGCCCTTCTACCAGGCCATGTTCAATCTTGCCGAATATCAGGCACGCCAAGGCCGCGACGGATATCGTTGGGATGGCGAGGCGTGGTTCGGCGGTGACATCAATCGCTTGTGGCTGAAGAGCGAGGGCGAGGGCGCGTTACGCGAGGGTGTCGAAAGTGCCGAAGTCCAGGCGCTCTACAGTCGAGCCGTCGGTCCGTACTTCAACCTTCAGGCAGGCGTCCGCCACGACTTCCAGCCGTCACCCGACCGCACCTATGCGACCGTCGGGTTCGAGGGTCTTTCGCCTTATATGTTCGAGGTCGAGGGCGCTTTGTTCCTGTCGACCAAGGGGGATCTGCTCGGTCGCCTCGAGGGGTATTACGACCAGCGCATCACACAGCGGCTGATCCTTCAGCCGCGGGTCGAGTTCAATCTATCGGCGCAGGACGTGCCCGAAAACCGGCTTGGCGCGGGGCTGACCGACGCCGAGCTGGGGCTCCGGCTCCGCTACGACATCAGGCGGCAGTTCGCGCCCTATATCGGCGTCTCCTATGTCGCACAGACCGGACGTACCGCCGATTTCACACGCGCCGAGGGCAAAGATCCGACCACCACCAGCTTCGTGGCCGGTGTGCGGGTGTGGTTCTGACGATGAAAGACGCGGGGGCACAAATAGGGAAACACGAAGATGGACAACCACGAGAAAAGTAGCGGAACGGGTTACGGTCGTTTTGCCGCGATGATCGCGACTTCGACCGTCGTGATGTTCGGGCTGATGTATCTGAACACCTACACGTGGAGTCACGTCGAATATAGCCAGACCCGAACATGGATGGCCGTCGTCATGGGAGCGACGATGGCCGTCATCATGCTCGGCTTCATGTGGTCGATGTATAAGAACCGGACCGTCAATTTGGCGATTCTTGCTGGCAGCGCCGTGGTCTTCGTGCTCGCCTTATGGCTGGTCCGCAGCCAGGAGACGGTGGACGACGTGAGCTACATGAAGGCGATGATCCCACACCACTCGATCGCGATCATGACGAGCGAGCGGGCGCATATCAAAGACCCTGAGGTTCGCCGACTGGCCGACGGGATTATCGATGCCCAGGTTCGCGAAATCACAGACATGAAGCGGATGATTGCGCGGCTGGAAGCGCACCCCATGCCGAACGGCGCGCCGGACCTACCGTCCTACCGCGACAAGCAGGTTCCCCCTCCCCCGCCCGAAACCGACGAGAGCGCCGGGGTGAACACCCTGCAGCCGATCCGCTGACGGCGTGAGGGATGCGATGCTTTGCCGCGTAGAAGGTTGAGTAATCACCGAGGAGATCGAGAATGCGTTTGATACCGATGTTTGCAGCCTTCGCGATCCTCGCCACCCCCGCGCTCGCGCAGCAGGGCGGGATGCAGGGCATGGATCATAGCCAGATGAAGGGCATGAACCACGGCGATATGGCCACGATGATGGCTGGCAATCCGTACGGTCAGGCCGAGATGGACATGCACCAGAAGATGATGGCCGCAAAGCAGGGCGACCCATCGGAAATGTGGACCCGCAAGATGATCGAGCATCACCGCGGCGCGATCACCATGTCGCGTGTCGCGGTGCGCGACGCCAAGGATGCCGAGACGCGGCAGATGGCGCAGATGACGATCACCAAACAGGAAAAGGATATTGCAGGGCTACAGGCGTGGCTCCGCAAGCACGGTAAGCGCCCGCAATAACGGGTGTTGCCCCGCTCTGTTTCCCCAAGCACGGGCAACAGGGCGGGGCTTTCGATTTCATCATGTAACCAAATCGATGATCCCACGAAGAAGACTTGGCCGATTGACAGGTTGAGAGGCACCCCGCAGGAAGTGCATGTGAAACGCCTGTTCCTTTTCCTGATGCTGATCGGCGTGATGGTCGGACTGGCTGTGCAGCAGCCGGCCCAAGCGCTTGCCGCCCCGGCAGGGGCGATGGACATGGCAGCGATGGCACCCAGCGACATGGCATCCATGCCGGACTGCATGTCAGCGGCGGAGAAGAATGCAGCCCACAAGCCGTGCAAGTGCGGCTTGGCCGGCTGCATCGCCATGATGGCGGCGGGCGGGACGATGATGCTGTCCGACGCATCGATGGTTCTCCAGGCTGCGGCGCACTCCGATCGTGATGAGCAGATCGGTATCTTCGCAGCCTTGCGCGGCCGTTCGACCGCCCCCGAGCCAGAACCTCCTTCGATCCTGATCTGATTTCAAGTCCGCGCGCGTGCTCGTCACGCGACCCGGCGCGCATGCGCCGGGTACGACGCGATGTGAACTCAAGGATCAGGACATGACGACATGCGAACCTTCTTACGCCGCCGTGCGTCGCGCGCGCTGGTATGGCTCGCGCTCGCGTCGGTCAGTATGCCGGCGATTGCTGGACCGATGACCTTCGACGCGGCGCTGCAAAAAGCCGCTGCCGATGCGCCGTCGATCAAGGCGAAGTCGCTCGGTGCCGATGCTATGCGTTCGTCGCGAAGCGCCGCAGGACAGTTGCCCGATCCGAAGCTCGCGCTCGGGATCGACAGCTTTCCGATCTCGGGACCGCTCGCGTTCGCGCCACAGCGCGATAACTTCACCTGGGTGCGCGTCGGTGTCTCGCAGGACATTCCCAATCTTGCCAAGCGTCGCGCGCAACGTGGTCGCGCGGAAGCGGACATAGGCGTCGCCGACGCAGAGACCGGCGTGGAAGCCCGCATCGTCAAGGTCCAAGCCGCGCTTGCATGGATCAGTCTCGCATATGCCGAGCGTAGACTTACGGCGCTCGACACGGTGCTCCAACGCCTCGACCGCTTCGTCAAAGCGTCACCCGGTGCGGTCGCGTCGGGTGCATCTCGGCCAGCACAGGTGCTCGCCGGGCGCGAAGCCGTTGCGAAATTACAGGACCGGCGCGACGAACTGGTGTCGATGGTCGGCCGCGCGCGCGCCGACCTCACGCGCTGGACCGGCGAAGCCGACCCCGACATCGCAGGTCCGATCCCGGACTTCACGGTCGAGCCTGCGCGCCTGCGCGCATCGCTCCGCGAGCATCCGACTCTGGTGTTGGCCGGTGCCACGATCGGTCGCGCGGATGCCGACCTTCGCTTGGCCGAGGCCGAACGGCGTCCCGATTTCGGCGTCGATCTGTCCTACCAACGCCGCGATCCCCGGTTCGGCGATTATGTGTCTGCAGGCGTCACGATCGGCCTGCCGTTATTCAAAAAGCGGCGCCAGGAACCGTTGATCGCGGCCCGCGCTGCCGATGCCAACAGCGCGCGCGCCAGCGCAGATGCCAGTTTGCGCGAACTGACCGCCGATCTCGAAGCAGGTCTTGCCGATCACGCGATGCACCACGCGCAATGGTCGCGCGCGCGCGACGTGCTGCAGCCGCTCGCCGAGCAGCGGGTGACGCTCGAGACCGGCAGTTACAGCGCCGGGCGCGCCACCCTCACCGATATCGCCGACGCGCACGCCGCGCTTGCCGACGCGGTCCTCACCACGCTCGATCGCGAGGCGACTGTCGCCGCGGACGGCGCGCGGCTCATTCTCCTGTTCGGGAGCGCCGACCAATGACCACGTCACTTCAACCGTCGCAGCTCGCTGCGACGCTTGCCGCTGTCGCCCTCGTCGCGGGTGCTGGAGGCTATTATCTGGCCGGCTCGCGAAATGGGGCACCTTCCGCAGGGACACCGGATACTCCTCGCAAGCCGCTCTATTATTACGACCCGATGGTGCCGCAGGAGCATTACGACAATCCGGATTCCCTGTCGTCTATGGGGATGAAGACGGTCCCCAAATATGCCGACGCGAGTAGCGGCCCAACGGCAAAGCCAAGCGTCACGATCGACCCTTCGGCGATGCAGAGCCTCGGCATCCGGCTCGCGACCGCAACCACCGGCACGTTGGCCGGCACGCTCGATGTGACCGGCGCAATCGACTTCAATCAGCGCGACATCGCAATCGTGCAGGCACGTGCCGCAGGCTTCATCCAACGCGTCTATGGCCGCGCACCGGGCGACATAATCCGTGCCGGGGCGCCGATCGCCGACGTGTTGGTCCCCGAATGGGGCGGCGCGCAGGGCGAATATGAAGCGGTGCGCAAAACCGGCGATCCATCGTTGATCGCTGCCGCACGCCAGCGTCTGCGACTGATCGGCATTCCGGGCGGCGTGGCGGGCGGGCGCGGGATGACCACCATCCGCAGCCCGATCGGGGGGGTTATCCAGACACTCGATGCGCGCGCCGGGGTCACGCTCGCGCCCGGGCAGACGCTCGCGCAGGTCAACGGCCTCGGCACGGTCTGGTTGAACGCTGCGGTGCCGGAAGTGCGCGCAACCGCAGTCAAAGTCGGGCAGACCGCGAATGCCGAGCTGGCGGGGTTCCCCGGCGAGCGCTTCACCGGCCGCGTCATCGCCGTCTTGCCGACGACGCAGGCGGACAGCCGGACGCTCACGGTACGGGTCGAGCTGCGTAACCCGGGCGGTCGCCTGCGCCCCGGCATGTTCGCGACCGTTCACCTGGGTGGCACTTCCGACACCGCGCTGCTGGTGCCGAGTGAAGCCGTGATCCGCACCGGCAAGCGCACGCTCGTCATGCTCGCCGACGGCAAGGGTCGTTTCCGACCAGCCGAGGTCCGTATCGGGCGCGAGGCAAGCGGCCAGACCGAAATCCTAGCCGGACTGGCGTCAGGCGAGAAGGTCGTCGCATCGGGCCAGTTCCTGCTCGACAGCGAGGCGAGCCTGACCGGCATCGCCGCGCGCCCGATCACGGGCGACACGAAGTGATCGCGCGGATCATCGAGGCGTCCGTCAAGGCGCGTTTCCTCGTCCTGCTCGCAGCACTCGCGCTGATCGTCGTCGGGGTGGGCGCTTTGCGCTCGACCGCGGTCGATGCGCTGCCCGACCTGTCCGACGTCCAGGTCATCATCCGCACCACCTATCCGGGCCAGGCCCCGCAGATCGTCGAGAACCAGGTCACGTATCCGCTCGCGACGACGATGCTGTCCGTGCCGGGCGCGCGCGTCGTGCGCGGCTATTCGTTCGTCGGCGACAGCTTCGTCTATGTGCTGTTCGACGACACTACCGATCTCTATTGGGCGCGCAGCCGGGTCCTTGAATATCTGAGCCAGGTGCAAAGCCGTCTGCCCGAGGGTGCAAAGGCATCGCTCGGCCCGGATGCTACCGGGGTGGGCTGGGTCTATGAATATGCACTGGTCGACCGGACCGGGCGTCACGATCTCGCACAACTCCGCAGCATCCAGGACTGGTTCCTGCGCTACGAGTTGAAGACCGTGCCGGGGGTCGCCGAGGTCGCGAGCATCGGCGGCATGGTGAAAGAGTATCAGGTCGTCCTCGATCCGCAGAAGCTGGCCGCTTACGGGATCACCCACGAGGCGGTGACCGAAGCACTGAAGCGCGGCAACCAGGAGAGCGGCGGATCGGTTCTCGAGATGGCCGAGGCGGAATATATCGTCCGCGCGACCGGCTATCTGAAGACGCTCGACGATTTCCGCAGCGTGCCGCTCAAGACGGTTGGCGGTGTCCCCGTGACACTCGGCGACGTCGCCACAATTCAGATCGGTCCGGAAATGCGGCGCGGGTTGGCCGAGCTCAACGGCGAGGGTGAGGTTGCAGGCGGTGTCATCGTGATGCGCCAGGGCAAGAACGCGCGCGAGGTGATCGACGGGGTACGCACCCGGCTCGAGGAATTGAAGAAGAGCCTGCCACCCGGCGTGGAGGTCGTCACCACCTATGACAGGTCGGGCCTGATCGATCGCGCGGTCGACAATTTGCGCAGTAAGCTGATCGAAGAGTTCATCGTCGTGGCGCTCGTCTGCGCGCTATTCCTCTGGCACGTTCGATCGGCGCTGGTCGCCATTCTTACGCTTCCGCTCGGTATCCTCATCGCCTTCATTGCGATGCGCGTGCAGGGACTGAACGCCAATATCCTCTCCCTGGGCGGCATCGCCATCGCCATCGGCGCAATGGTCGATGCGGCCGTCGTCATGATCGAAAACGCGCACAAACATCTCGAGCATTGGGCGCACGATCATCCGGACGAAACATTAGCGGGTGCTGAGCGCTGGCGCGTCATCACCGCCGCTGCGGTCGAAGTCGGCCCGGCGCTCTTTCTCAGCCTCCTCATCATCACGTTCTCGTTCGTGCCGATCTTCTCGCTTCAGGGTCAGGAGGGGCGCCTGTTCGCGCCGCTCGCCTTTACCAAGACCTATGCGATGGCTGGCGCTGCAATCCTGTCGATCACGCTGATCCCGGTGCTGATGGGGTTGCTGATCCGCGGTCGCATCCCATCCGAGAATGCCAATCCAATCAATCGCGTCCTCACCCGCATCTATCGTCCCGCGCTCGATTGGGTACTGGCGCGGCCGAAGCAGGCGCTGGTCATCGCCGGCCTGGTGTTTGCGACCAGCCTCTGGCCGATCAGTCAGCTTGGCGGCGAGTTCATCCCGCAGATGAACGAGGGCGACCTGCTCTACATGCCTTCCGCGCTGCCCGGCATCTCGACCGCCAAGGCAGGTCAGTTGCTCCAGCTCACCGACCGGCTCATCAAGACCGTACCCGAAGTGGAAAGCGTGTTCGGCAAGGCCGGCCGCGCTGACACCGCGACCGACCCTGCGCCGCTCGAAATGTTCGAGACCACGATCCGCTTCAAGCCCAAGGATCAGTGGCGCGCGGGCATGACGCAGGACAAATTGATCGATCAGCTCGACAAGGCAGTGAAGGTGCCGGGCCTCGCCAATTTCTGGATTCCGCCGATCCGTAACCGGATCGAGATGCTGTCGACCGGCATCAAGAGTCCGATCGGTATCAAGGTGGCGGGGTCCAACCTCGCCGAAATCGATGCGGCCGCGCGCGAGATCGAACAGGTCGCGAAGACCGTGCCTGGGGTGGGGTCTGCGCTCGCCGAACGGCTCACCGGCGGGCGGTATATCGATGTCGATATCAACCGGGCCGCTGCGGCACGCTATGGCCTCAACGTCGCCGACGTGCAGTCGATCGTGTCGGGCGCGATCGGCGGAGAGACGATCGGCCAGACCGTCGAGGGACTGGCGCGTTATCCGATCAGCGTGCGCTACCCGCGCGAGCTGCGCGACAGCATCGATGGCTTGCGCAACCTGGCCGTGCTGACGCCGGCAGGGCAGCAGATCACGCTCGGCACCGTCGCCGACGTTCGCATCACCGATGGACCCCCGATGCTACGCAGCGAGAACGGCCGGCCGGTGACGTGGATCTACATCGACGGGCGCGGCGCGCCGCTCACCACCATCGTTCGTGATCTGCAGAACGCGATCGCCGCCAAGGTGAAACTGCCCCCCGGCGTCAGCGTCACCTATACCGGACAGTTCGAGTATCTGCAGCGCGCAGTCGAGCGATTGAAGATCGTCGTGCCGGCGACCTTGGTCATCATCTTCCTGCTGCTCTACGCGACCTTCCGCCGGCTCGATGAAGCCGCGCTGGTGATGGGCACCCTGCCGTTCGCGCTCACCGGCGGTCTATGGCTGCTCTATCTGCTCGGCTACAACCAGTCGGTCGCGACCGGTGTCGGGTTTATCGCGCTCGCCGGCGTTTCGGCGGAGTTCGGCGTGGTGATGCTGATCTACCTAAAGCACGCGCTCGATGCCCGCGGCTCTAGGCCGGACGACGCATCGGTCG
Organism: Sphingomonas sp. R86520; assembly: GCF_042466285.1. NCBI lineage: Bacteria > Pseudomonadati > Pseudomonadota > Alphaproteobacteria > Sphingomonadales > Sphingomonadaceae > Sphingomonas > Sphingomonas sp. R86520. The sequence goes on along the minus strand of NZ_JAXHBZ010000004.1, from coordinate 112,852 downwards.
TAGCGGCAGTGCGCGAAGGCGCCCTCCTTCGTGTCCGGCCCAAGGCGATGACCGTCGCTGTGATCCTGGCCGGCCTGTTTCCGATCCTGATCGGCACAGGCACCGGCTCCGAAGTGATGAGCCGGATCGCGGCTCCCATGATTGGTGGGATGCTGACGGCGCCACTTCTTTCGATGCTGGTGCTGCCCGCCGCCTATCTGCTGCTGCGACGATCGCGCCAGCCTGCCGCTTCTACGTTCCCCCTTCCCCCTTCAACTCAGGAGCAAATATGAAACCGATCGCACTACTCATCGCTGCCAGCCTCACGGCTACCCCCGTAATAGCACAGCCGATGAAACCGATGCCGGGCATGGCGGCGAAGGCCGCCAAAACCGGCAACGGTAGCGGCATCGTCAAGGCGCTCGATCCGAAGACAGCCAAGGTCACGCTCCAGCACGGGCCGATCGCCGCACTGGCATGGCCCGGGATGACGATGGCCTTTGTCGCCAACCCGCCAACGCTCCTTAAAGGCGTCAAGGTTGGGCAGCGGATCGATTTTACGGTGCAGGTCACTGCGACGGGGCCGACCGTGACCGCCATAAAGCCACGTTGACGTTGCAGGCGGACCGTCCAAGGCGGTCCGCCTCTACTCTAGGCCGAGGTAGCTTTCCGGGGCTGGTTTCCGCCACGCCGGTTCCACGCGAACCCGATGGCGATAGCGACCGCCATGAGAATTTGCGCGAGCACCGATTGCCAGGTCGGAAACAGACCAAGCATCGACAGCCGTGGTACGTCTGCGAGCGGCGCTATGTCGATGATCCCAGCTTCCTGGAGTGCAGCAACACCCTTGCCCGCAAGCACGACCGTCAACGCCGCCATCAGCCACGAGCTAAAGCGGAAGAACTGCGTGATCGGCAGCTTTCGGGTGTAGCGGAGCATGGCCCAGGCGATCACGCCCAGCAAAGCAACCGCTGACCCGGCACCGGCAAGGAGCATTGCGTTGTTCCCCTGCGCCGAGAGCGCCGCATAGAACAGTATCGTCTCGAAGACCTCGCGATAGACCACGACAAACGCAAGCCCGAACAGGAACCAGCCCGAGCCGCCCGAAAGCGCGCGCGACATCTTCTCGCGAATGTAGCGCTGCCACTGATCGGCTTGCGCCTTGCCGTGCATCCAGATGCCTACCGAAAGTAGCACGATCGCTGCAAACAGCGATCCGAACCCTTCGGTGAGCTCGCGGCTCGCGCCGCTGATCCCGATCGCATAGGTGGCAACCGCCCAGGTGACGCCGCCGGCGACGAGCGCGCCAATCCATCCGCCATGAACGTAGCGCAGCGCGTCGGTGCGATCGGCCTTGCGCAGAAATGCGATCATGGCGACGACGATGAGCAGCGCTTCGAGCCCTTCGCGCAGCAAGATTGTAAATGCCCCCAGGAAGGTGGACGCCCCCGTGGCGGCATCAGGGGACAGCACGGCTTCCGCATCGTCGAACAAACCGTCGAGCACCGATACCTTTTCTGCGAGATCTTCGGGCGAGGCACCGCGGTCGATCGCGGCGCGGAACTCGCCCATAGCGCCCTCGATACGACCCATCAGGGTCGCATCGCGCGCCGTGAGTGTCGGTTCGATCGGTTCGAACCCGTCGAGATACGCCGACAGGGCCAGCTCCTTTGCCCCGTGCGCATTGCCGCGCCGTGCCGCAGCGACACTTTCGGCGAGCTTGGCACGGGCGAGTGAGAGCGATCCGGGCGCCTGTTGCACCACCTGATCGGGGTGGCGACGCAGGAACGCGAGCACGGCGTCGGCCTTGGCTTCGCCGATTGAGGTGGCGAGCGCAGCCGGGGTGAGCGCGACCAGCGTTTTCAAATCCGGAATACGTCTGCGAAGCGCCGGGTCCGACTTCCACAGCCGCGCGCCTTCTCGCGCCTGTTCGTCGGTAAAGGCAAAGCTGCCAGCGCGGAACGCAGCCGCCCAACGCTGATCGTTCGGCAGATCAGCGAAGCTCTGCATCGCCGTCCCGTCAATGCCCTGCGTCACCACCTGATAAAGCGCGAACACACTCCGTTGCCGGGCGCGGGTTACATCGGTGAACGCAATCGGAGGCGTGGAAAGCTTGGCCGCGTCGGGACCGTGCCCGTTCCCTGTCATGCCGTGACAAGCGGCACAGGTCTGCTGGAATAGGGCAGATCCCGATGCGAGATCCGGCACCTTGTCGGGCGCAAGCGGCACCGGATAGGCGCGCAGCAGATCGGCTGCGAGCCCATGCGCGAGGGTAGCGACCTGTTCGGCCGATCCCTTGCGGCCAATAAGCGCTTGGAGGTTGGCGGCTCCTTGAATGAGGCTTTGCCGTTCGGGCTTTGCCGGCAAGCTCAGAAGCCGTGTCGAAACCGATGCAGCAAACTCATTCATTTCGGAATATTCGGACTTGCTTTTGATCCTGCCGGCCTCAACGGCACCACCATAATCGACCGCCACATAGTCGAGCAGCCGCCACGCGGTTTGCACATCAGCCGGATCGGCCATCGCCGCGGTGGGGACGAGCAAGGCAACTATCGTGGCCAAAAACCGAACCGAGAGCAGCGCCCTGATCACGTCGAGGATACGCATTATCGCTGCCCTCGTTCGCGCAACGCGCCTGTGACAATCTCATAAGCCGAGTGCAGGAACAGAAGTGCGATTACACCGGCGACCGCCAAGTCCGGCCAGGCGCTCCCCGTCCAAGCGACCAGCCCGGCAGCGGCGATCACTGCCACATTAGCGAGTGCATCGTTGCGGCTGAACAGCCAGATCGCACGGACGTTGGCGTCTCCTTCCCGGAAGCGTGCAAGCACCAATGCCGAGGCGACATTGATTGCCAGAGCGACGACGCCAATCGCGCCCATCAGCTCGGCATCAGGTGCGGTAGCGTTGAGGGCTCGCCAGATCGCGAAGCAAATCACGCCCACTCCGAGAGCCCCAAGAAACAGCCCTTGCGAGAGGGCAATATTAGACCGCGCCCGGGGCGCCCAGGCGAGTGCAAGCAAGCCAAGGAGGCTGATCGAGCCGTCGCCCAGAAAGTCGAGCGAGTCCGCCTTCAGCGCCTGACTGTCGGCAATAAATCCACCGAACAGCTCGGCAACACCGAAGCCGAGATTGAGCACCACGACGATCAGTAACGCGCGGCGGTAGGCTGGATCATGTTGCGCGCGAGCCGGTTCGCCGGCGCAGCCGCAGCTTGCTTCATTGGGTTCCATGGCCCCTCCCTACATGCTACAGTAACTGTAGGATAAAGCGAAATCTGCGATCCGTTCGCATTAGCAGGTAACACGATGACGATTGCGCCCATGATGATAGGCCAGCTAGCGCGTGAAACCGCTACCAAGGTGACCACCGTCCGCTTTTACGAGACGATCGGACTTTTGCCGGAGCCACCTCGCACCGCGTCCGGACGTCGGACTTATGGAGCATCCGACATCCAACGACTCAACTTCGTTCGCAACGGACGTCGGTTGGGTTTTTCGATCGACGAAATACGCTCGCTGATTGCCTTAGCGGAAGCACCTAACCAAGATTGCAGCTCGGCATCTGCCATTGCAGCGCGGCACCTCGAAGATGTGGAGCGCCGCCTAGCTCAGCTCACTTCATTACATAACGAGCTGGCGACGCTCGCCCAAAGCTGCACCAACAAAAAAATCGCAGACTGCCGGATTATTCAAACCATTGCGGGAGTGTGACCCGAGTGTCCACTAACTGATTATTACGATGCTAGTTTAGCTAATAGTAATCGGAGAGTCTTAGCTCGCGCATGATGCCGCCTTCTATTCCAAGTTTGATTACGCTGTCTGAGCGACCGAAGCGCCAATTCCAGAGCGACCCATGCGTATAATCTGTGTCGACGGGATGACCGTTCACCGTGACGATATGCTCACCCACGCTCCATCCGGCCTTCGCTGCCGGACTGCCGATCGCAATATGGACGACGGTAAGCGCGTGTTCGGACGCCGAAAGGCCAAGCCCGCTTCGATCTTTCAACATGGAAAGGAGGTTTCGCGAGGCGGGCCGGCGAAGCCACACAAACCCGGCAGTCACGTCGAATATGGCGTCGAACTGACCAATTAACGGCAATCCGATATTGCCGACCGTGCTGGTCGAGAGCCAGTTGCGATTTCCTAGGGTCGGAATGTTCCATGCAGCCAGACCGCCAATCTCCAGCTTCGGCGTTATGAACACATCGACGGTAGCTACACCTTCGACACCTCCGAGCGCCGCAGTCGATGTCGCTCGCCCGCGAGCCAGGCCATGCGCATCGACATAGGCCGAAGACAGCATGAGCGCTGCAGAGCTGCCAAGGTCGATCATCAGCGGCACCGCGCTCGATCCTGCGATCGCGGCAGAGACGTATAGCTCCTGCTTCGCACCATGCCCCAAAGCGACCGGCGTCCAGTCCGCACCGCCGGGGAAACTGCCGGTCGGCATGAGCGCGAATTGCCGATTTCCAAAATCAAGAGCCATGCAATTCCCGACGAACATATCTGCGCCGAGCAGCATGTTGATCCGTCTTCCGAACGCAGCTGACAGTGCGCCCAGATCCGCTACCACTGCGAACTGTAGTCGACGTGTTCGATGCCCGAGCTGCACCTCGACATCATGGATCAAGCGGACCGCAGCTTTCCCGCCCAAACCGCTTATCGTGCGACGTTCGCCGTCCGCCATCCCGAGTGTTCGCGCCAACGATACGTCGATGATGGACGCCCCGCTCCCGCTATCCAGCACCGCCTCAACTGGCGATCCCGCTACCCGAGCCTTCACCAGCAACGTGTCACCGGTTGCGACTTCCAGGGGCTGCCAGTCAGGAGATAGCGGACCAAAATTCCACTGGCCAACGAGATGCGGCGCGATGGTCGCCAAGCCAGGGGTGCCCACAGCTGCAGACACACCGAAACCCAACAGGCGGCCGATCAACGAGCGCCGGGACACGCGCGGGGTTCCCGGTTGTGCGAACAACACAAAGCGATCTCCAACCCTCCGTCGACGGAAGGTGCAGAAGTCGCCTACAAGCTACAGTCACTAGAGGAGCAAGCGCTTCTGTGTCGCTGTGCATGGTTGCGGAAGCTAATACGCCAACAGCGGGCGTGCCCCTACGGGCACGGCTCTATCGACGCAGGGGCGTCGACCGAGCCCGCTCTGGCATCCCGTCTTATATGGGTGACGATCCTCGCGTCAGGTGTGCCACGTGGCACACCTATGGGCGCGCAGCCCGAGATCAATACCCGATTGACATCGAATTCGGCAACGAGCGCGACGCCTGCTTCCAGGATGCTGGGGTCTGCTTGGATTTGCAATGACAGCGTGTTTTCGCCTGAGCCTTGTGCCATAGCGGTCGGGCTTGGGCATGGCTTGAACACCATCCTTGGCCCGCATGTGCGGTCGAATGCTGGGTCCCCGATTTCCGTCGGGCGGCCCGCGAAATACAAGACCTTGCTACCGCTTGTCGGTGCGGGGAATACGTGGGGCGTGGTTACCAGTGTTCCCGCGTGTTCAACCGTCCCGGCTACGGGCGGTTGATGGAACGCGCGCCATGTCCTTGATCAAAAGTTTGCTTATGAGGTTTCGCCGGCGTCAAAGCCCTTCAAAGGGTTTCTCCGGAAATGGTTCGGGAATGCTTCAGGTCGAAGCGCTGGTGCAGGCACATGGTGACTGGCTGGCTCTTCTGGCCACAATATTGGAACGCGAACGCGTTATTACAGGCGCCGAACTTGCCCGCACCCTGGCCGAATTTGCCGCGCATACAGCCGAAGATCGCCCTGCCGAGGGACAGATCCTTTCCTTTTGGGCCTCGCGCTTGAACGACACAGCCGCAACTCTCGGCAAATTTCCGTCCGTTCACTAGGGCTTCACTCATGCTGAGTGGCGGCCGCTGCCGATCGCCGAGGTGCGCATGGGGGTGGCCTGCTTCGAAATTAAGAACTCGCCGACGCGTCGTGGGCGGTCGAACGTGACCTGTTCGCCGCGTTCGCGCGCCGACTGAACTCATTCGCAATGTCAATTTGATCGACAGAGCCCGTCAGGAGTTATCCCTGATCTGGAGCCGAATCATTCCGCGTCGTGAGTATTTTCGAGAGCATGCTTACCAACGAACCGGGCAGACGTCCTGCCGAACGGACGCCCCCAACCCCGACGCCCGATGTAAGCGCACCGGATCGCATTGCCAGCCTGACCGATCGGCAACGGTCTTATCTCCGCCTTGTGCTTCAGAACCGCAACTCGAAGGAGATCGCCGCGGCCACGGGCAGCAGCCACAGGGCGGTCGATAAGCAGCTGTTAAAGGCCAATAATATCCTCGGTGTGCCGACCCGTTTTGATGCCGCGCGACTCTTGGCGGATTACGACGCAGGGGTAGAGCCTTTACCCCCTGCAAACGACCTCCCTTCCGCGCCGCCAACTTTCCCGCTTCCCCTCCCGTTGCCGACCGCTGGGGCGGCAGCGAATTTGCTCACCTGGAAGCAGGTTGCCTTCTGGACCGCGATCATCTCGATCGTGACCCCGTTGGGGCTGACTGCGGCCGGTATGGCGATCGTAACGCTGCTCCTCCTGCTTGGGCTTAAAACACTGTAATGGGCGCCCGACGTCCGAGGAGGCGTAATGCAAGCAATTTCGAATACGAGCCGGATTATCGCCGATGAGTTGCGCAAAGCGGAGCGATCGATCAACTTGGCCGCGCGTGACACGGCGCAATTTCTGCTGACGACGCTTGATGCGACGGAGGCGCACCGCCTATCTCCCGCGATGACACAGCGGACCGTCAAAGCTACGGTCGCAGCTCTGGCCTCCCTCATCGAAGGCCAAGATCACATGACGATACGAGCGCATCTTTCGATCGAAAAGGTCGGCCGACAGCTGGGGCTGACCGAGACGAGTTGGGGGGAAGGCGCACCGAAGCCCGCATTGGCCACTTTGCCCGAGCTTGAGAGCCTTCCAATTTAGGGGCGAACCCCTCAGGAGAAGTGATGTCGCTGCAGATTATTTTGGCTCTGCTGTTCGACGTCACGCTGCTGCTCACTTGTGGCTATGCCGCACTGAAGGGCGGACGACCTGAGCGTGTCGGAGCGGCTATAAATCTTACAGCCTCGGTCGTTACGACCGCCCTTCGGCTGATGGATGCAGCGTATTTCGCGCCCGCGGAAACGATCACCTTGCTGATAGATCTCGCTGTAGCGGGCGGCTTCTATTGGCTCGGTGTAACTACAATCCGCTTCTGGCCCATCTGGGCGGCCGGTTTCGCAGTCGCTGACATCTTCATGAGCATCTTCGGCGCCCTGCTGCCACGCGTGCCGCTCTTTGCCTACCACACCGGGCTTGGGATCTACGCCTACCTCGCGCTCGGCGCGCTTGCGCTCGGCACGTTCCGCTTGCCGGCGAACGCCGAGCCCTACATCCGAAACGGATCAAGACGATTATGGGTGCAGCATCTGAAGGAGACGACCTGATCGACGTCGTTGTGCGGCTGCCGCGCAAGGCGATCGAGGACACTTTGCTGTCTATGCCGCCAGACGCGAGCGACCTGTCCGAGCGCAGGCTTGCCGAGGCCAGGGCGGTGTTGGTCGGCCGGCGTCGGCGGGCGACCCACTTCAACGGGGTCCGCTTCTATGATCCGAGCTGGGACATGATCCTGGAGCTTTACGTGGCCACGTGCGAGCGGCGCCGCATCGCTGTGTCCCAGCTTTGTAAGCTTAGCGGAGGCTCGACGACCACCGCTTTGCGCCACATCGAGCATCTCGAGGCGCTTGGATACATAGTCAGACAGTCGGATCCCGATGACGGACGCCGCCTGATTGTCGGCACGCTCACTCCCCTTCTTGCTGCTTCGGAGCAGTGGCTCGATCTTCAAATCGCGGAGTCCCGAATACAGGATCGGAGATCGGGCTGACGATTTTCTACGGCTCACACTAGACTCCGTTCTTTTGATCGTCAGAGACATATCGAACGACTGAAAAGGTCTCGTTCGATCTACCGCTTGGACAGACGGCGTCAGCCAATTTCGAGCCCGAACCTGCAGTGCCTCGCTAACTTAACTGCCATTGCCCCGCCACGCCTATCCGGCGCGGCACAGAGGAGGATGCTCTCCCTCTGCGCTACATGTCACGTAAGACAGACGAATCGCACGATTCTCACGCCGTTACCGAAAGCACGAGCGAGAACGCGACGGCGTTACTGATAGCACGTGTCTCAGCGGCACGGCGTTATCGATAGCACGAGCGAAGATCGACGCTTCGTTACCGATAGCACGTGATTATTACCCGTCCCGTTACCGATAGCACGATTCATCGCGCACGACCGACCCGCCAGCGATGCTTAACAATCAACGTTGTGGATCGGCTCAACGCTGACCGCCGCCGTCCACCCGGGCGGGCGCCACAACGATCAAGGGGGACGCTGTGCGGACATGAAAAACCCGGCACGAGGCCGGGCTTTTCGGGACGCCTGCTAGGGCGGATGTGAGAACCCTCACTTAGCTGGCTCCCTTTCATATTGCTACCCCAAAGCGTCGACCGTGGCGCCACGGTGTCGCTGTGTCTGCACGGGCTCCCCTCCCAGGGAGAACGAACGATGGCTGCTGCCCAAAGCCCCGGCCGGGGACTACGCCGGTTTGACGAGCATGCCGCCAAGGCGACAAAGCTTGTCGACGAATTTTGCGGGCTCGAGACCGGAATGGCACCTTCCAACGCGCTTGCGGCGCTTAAACGGGCTGCTCCTTATATGGGCGTCCCCCTGCGCGTGGTCTCCGTCATCGATCTGCTGTTTGCCTGGACGAAGCCGCAGGACTGGAAGGGTGGACAAATCCCCGTCGTTTGGCCATCGAACGACCTGCTTGCGCAAAAGCTGGGCGTAACCGTCCGACAGGTTCAAAAGCTCTTGAACCAGGCACAGGCCTTCGGTCTGATCAGCTTTCGGGATAGTCCGAACGGTCATCGTGGTGGACGCCGCGGGGCCGACGGCTTCATCACGTGGGGCTACGGCATCGTGCTCGCTCCGATCGGTACCAGGCTTCAAGAATTTGCTGCCCGCGCGGCCAAGGGAGCCGCAGAGGACGCGGCACTCACAGTGCTCCGCAAGCGCCTTGCCGCTGCCCGCAGGAATATCAGGGCTCTGGCCCAAACGGCATTCGATGCCGATCTTCACGATTTGAAGGCGGGTGACGATCTCGCGTTGGCGTTGATGGCCACCGACCAGATGCGTTGCGTCCGCGATGCCGGCCTTCTGACGGCCTGTGTGGAGCAGATCGAAGAGCGTGCGCGTCGTCTTGCCGGGGCTGTTTCGGCTAAGATTGCCGTCCCCAATACGGGTAGCGATCAGGATGATAGTTCATGCTGGGATGGACCTGAGGACACTCACTCTACAACTACAAACCAACTCCAATCTGCTAAAGCAGATACCCGTAGTGGCTTGGCGAAGAAAAGTAGTGAGAATGGGGACGCCCTCCCCTCTCAACCTCAAACTGCCGTCGACGACGATCTGGAGAAACACGGTGTCGATCCGGAATTCATGATGTCGATCGCTCCGGAGCTATGTTCCGGTCTACTCTACCGCGATGGATCGTGGGGCGAGGTGGTCGCCACCGCGGAGCGGCTTGCGGGCCAGTCGGGGATCAGCAATCACGCGTTCAAGGAAGCCTGTCGCATCATGGGCCAGCGAGGTGCTGCTGCCTCCGTCATCGCCACCATCCAGAAATACCGGCGCGGCGAGGTTCAGCGGCCCGGCGCGTATCTTCGCGGAATGAGCAGCAAAGCTGACAAGGGCGAATTGAACCTTGGGCGGACGCTCCACGGCCTCAAGGACACGAGCCGCACGGTCGCCATGCGGGGGATGTCCGATGGGACCGATGCGACGCCGATCGGTAGCCTAATGTCGCGGCTGGTTTCCCGGGGAGCCGGACTACGATGACGGATCTCGTCATCTTTTCAAAGGCCTGGACCTCGTACTGCACACCTGGTCTTTGAACGGCTTTCACGGCGTTACCGATAGCACGAGTCCCGACCGAGTTTGCGGTGGCCCGCACCTACCGAAATGTGAAACACACCCCGATTTACCGGCTAAATCGCTCCAAATCCTCGTGCTATCGATAACGCGGTCGCTTATCCGACTGCAGGTTTGCGGCCGATCCGCTATAAGCGGGTTTGCTAAGTGAAGCTGGTGGGAGCCCCGACGATGGATTCGCGAGAAGTCGCTCTCACCCAGGGTAAGCTGTTCGACTATCTCGACAGCCCGCTGCACGGCAAAGTCCGTGGCGAGCAGAGCATTATGGACTTTCCACTATTCTCGTTAGCGAAGCGGCCTCAGATGGAGGCAATGACCTACGAGATGGACGGCGTCAAAATCGAGATCAAGCCCAGTTCGAGCGGTATCGCGACGATGTGGGATAAAGAGGTCCTGATCTACGTCCTGTCGTTGATGGTGCAGCATATTGGTCGGACCGGGGGTGAAGTACAGAACGTCTTCACCTTCAATGCACACGACTTCTTCCGAGCGACCGGCGTCGGACGCCCATCGAAGCGTGATTACGATCGCTTCATCGAAGCGCTCGGTCGTTTGCAGGGCACGCAGATCCGGACGAACATCAAAACTGGCACCGTGGGGACGAAGGGCTTCTTCTCTTGGTTCGCGGAAGCGCAGGCGACCACTCGCGAAACGGCGAGCGGCGTCGATCAACTCATGCCGGTCCGCGTCCAGCTCTGTGACTGGCTCGTCCGCGCGGTCTCGCGTGACAGCCGTATCTACGATTACCACAACGATTACTTCCGTCTCGGCTCGATTGAGCGACGCCTTTATGAATTGGCGCACTGCTATTGTCGTGATGAAGAATATGAAATGCCTCTGGAAATGCTGGGTGCGAAGATCGGCTCAACGTCGCCGCTCCGCACGTTGAAAAGTCAGCTGAAGAAGATCGCAGCCGAGAATAAAATGCCGAGCTACTCCATCGAAGTGCGGGAAGTTGTTCCGGAAGTCCCTGCGCGGGATAAACTAGGCCGACGGGTCGGGAAGCCCGAGACGGTCGTCGTGATGAAGCCCAAGGATCGTTTGACAGGAAGTCGAGCCGCGTTGGCCGCCTGATATCGATCCATATGCCTGACGTCCTGCGCGACTATCTGCGGCAGACGTGTCCCGACCGGCTTTGGAAGATGGCTTCGCGGTAGCGATGCTTCGTCGGGCACAACGCGTTCAGAGGAGAGGGAGCCTTCGGCTTGTTGATCCGGTGATGAGCACCGGGCGACAAGAAGGAAGCCCTCGATGCGCACCTCAGCCGCAGCTCTCGAATTCGATTTCACCGAACCGTCAATCACCGCCGCCAAGGCCGTCGCCGACGCCATTGCCCGGAATGGATCGCTCCAGCGCGACACGCTGCTGTGGGTCATGGAGCAAGCCTATGGCGCTTCGTCTGCAGATGGTCGCTGGTCGCTCCGCGACGCCTACGACATGCTCGAACTCGCCGAGGTTATGTACCTCGCAAAAGCAGACCTTCCCCCCGATCCCGGCGCTTGTGTCGCGGCGCTTACCGAACTGGTCGCCAATCTGCCGACCCACACTGTTCGCAGCGAAGAGCAGATCGAACTCCAGCAATTCTCGACACCGGCGCCGATTGCGTACCTCGCGGCGCTCGCTGGCAGAATCGCGGCCACTGATCTGGTTCTCGAACCGTCTGCCGGCACCGGCCTGCTCGCCGCCTTCGCGCACCGCGCCGGTGCCCGCCTGATCCTTAATGAGATCGATCCGCCCCGCGCCGAGATGCTTGCGGCCGCCTTCCCGGGCGTCGCTGTCACGCGCCACGACGGCGAGCTGATCCACGATCTACTCGAACCAACGATCCGGCCCACGGCCGTCCTCATCAATCCTCCCTTCTCGCGCAGCATGGGTCGCCACGCCGACCCGCTGGCAGCGTTCCGGCATCTTCGCGCCGCCTTGATGCGTCTCGGCACCGGAGGCCGCTGCGCCGCCATCCTGCCCGACCGCGTCGACACGTCGAGCCGCGCCTGGGCGAAGGGGACCGAGGGTTGCACGCTGACGCTGCACCTCGAACTGCCGGCGAACGCCTATGCGAAGCATGGCACCAGCCAGATCGTGAAGATCATGGTGCTGGAAAAGGGGACCGGCACGCCTGCCGAGCTGATCCGCTGCGCGACGCTCGCCGATGCGCTCGCGGCGATCACCGCTAAGGCCGCTCCGCCTGTGTCCGAGCCTGTCCCGCGCACGGCCTCGCTGCTCATCCGCCCGAGCGTGCGCAGCTCGCTTCTTGGCGGCCTGGCGAGCAAACCGCGCCTGAGCGCACCACCCGCAAAAGCCGCGCGGTCGCAGACCGCGGCCCCGATCGATTACACCGTGTTCGCCGAGCCACTTCCGACCGGCGAGTCTGTCGGTGTGTACCTGCCCTATCGGCCGAGCCGCATCGCGATCGGCTGCGCATCGGCGCATCCAACCGCTCTGGTGGAATCGATCGCCATGGGATCGATCACCGCACCGCGGCCGATCTATGTCCCGACTCTGCCGCAAGCCGTCGTCGATGCGAAGACGCTCTCCGACGCGCAGCTCGAAACGCTGATCTATGCCGGCGACGCGTTCGAGCGCGATATCCCCGGCTTGTTCAAACCTGTCGAGGAGGGGCTCTCGATCGCACCGTCCGAGGATGGGCGTCCCTACCGGACCGGCTTCTTCCTCGGTGACGGCACCGGGGCCGGCAAGGGCCGTCAGGTTGCCGCGATCATCCTCGACCAGTGGCTGCGCGGACGCCGAAAACACATCTGGGTCTCCAAGACCGAGACGTTGCTCGAAGATGCGCGTCGCGACTGGGCCGCCGTTGGCGGTCTTGCGCTCGACATCCAGCATCTCAACCAGTGGAAGCTGGGCTCGCCCGTAGGCGCGGCCGAAGGCGTGCTGTTCCTCACCTATGCGACGCTGCGCTCCAATCGCGGTGACAAGGGAACGCGGCTCCAGCAGATCCTCGAGTGGGTCGGCGACGACTATGACGGCATGATCGTGTTCGATGAGGCGCACGAGATGGCCGGTGTCTCAGGCGGCGAAGGTAGCTTCGGCACCAAACAGGGCTCCGACCAGGGCATCGCCGGCGTCCGTCTTCAGAACCTCCTGCCCCGCGCCCGCGTCCTCTACGTGTCCGCGACCGGCGCATCCGACGTCAACAATCTGGCCTATGCCACGCGGCTTGGCCTGTGGGGTCCGGGCACGGCCTTCGCCGATCGCCGGACCTTCGTCGACTCCCTGCGCCGGGGCGGGATCGCCGCGCTGGAGCTGATCGCGCGCGACCTGAAAATGCAGGGCCTCTACGTCTCGCGTGCGTTGAGCTTCGCGGGCGTCGAGTACGACATCCTCGAACACAAGCTGACCGTCGACCAGATCGAGGTGTACGACGCCTACGCCGACGCCTGGGCGATCATCCACAGCAACCTTCGCGCGGCGCTGGACGCGACCCGCGTGACGGACAGCTTCTCGAACGACACCTATAACAGCGGCGCCAAGGCCGCTGCGTTGTCGATCTTCGAATCCACCAAGCAGCGGTTCTTCTGCCAACTCCTGATCGGCATGAAGCTGCCCTCACTGGTGCCCGCGATCCGAGCCGATCTCGCCCGCGGCGAGAGCGTCGTGATCCAGCTCGTGTCGACGTCCGAGGCGATGCTCAACCGGGCGCTCGCCGCGCTGACCGTCGAAGAGCGGGCGAACCTCGACATCGAGCTATCCCCGCGCGAGTTCCTCATGTCCTATCTGACGGCCGCCTTCCCGGTTCGCCAGATGAAGACCTTTGTCGACGAGACCGGGAAAACGCGCTCCGAACCGATGTCGGATGAGGACGGCCGCCCCGTGTTCAGCCAGGAGGGGTCGGTACATAGAACGGACCCAGATATACGCTAAGCGCCGACAGGTCTGCTTGGGTGTCCGAAAACACCCGTTTGTCGCGCATCTGCGATGGCGATAGGGTTTTCCGTCATCCCTGGTGCCTAGCGACGACTTTTGGGACAAAGCCGTCGTAGCAAGCTCAGCCACATTGAGTCGATCTACGGGAAAGGCTGTCTTGCACTCGGCGCCTCTTGCGCGACGGCATGGCGATCGCTCCCCCCGTCTAGAAAGGGATAGGCTATCGAAAGAGTCTGGGTGACATCGTCCAGCCAAACGATCAATTTCGCTATTGATTTCATCATGGTAGGCCGCTTGCATGACCGCATCCGATCGCGCCGAACAGAATCTAATCCTCCGCTGTCCGGAGCCGCTCAATGCGGAAACGCCTCCGGATAAACTGATCACGTCCTTCCTGACGCCGCAGGCGAATTTCTACATCCGCAGTCACGGACCTACGCCGGAGCTGGCCGACGATCATCGTATAGCGCTGGACGGCTTGGTCGACCGCCCGCGCTCCTACACGGTCGCCGAACTTCAAACGGCATTTGCGACCCGGACAGTGACCGCGACCATGCAGTGCGCCGGCAATCGTCGGGCACATCTTCAAGACGTGGAAAAGACTTCGGGCGATCCCTGGGACGTGGGCGCGATCGGCAATGCGGCTTGGACCGGCGTCGCACTGCGCGACGTGCTCGCCGCGGCCGGCATCCAGGACGGCGCGTCGTTCGTCGGCACTACGGGTGCCGACGACGTCGATGTCGATGGTGAGACGGCGCCGTTCGGTGCCTCGATCTCGATCGCCAAGGCACTAGAGCCTGACGTGCTGATCGCCTGGGCGATGAACGGCGAGGCGCTGGCCCCCGAACATGGCGCACCGCTGCGGCTCGTCGTGCCGGGTTATGCGGGCGTTCGTAGCGCCAAGTGGCTGACGCGCATCGAGGTGCGCGATCGCCCATCCGATGCGCCGATCCAGGCCAAGGACTATAAACTCTTTCCGGCATCGGTAGCGAAGGAGGACGCAGACTGGGATGAGGGCCTGACGATCGAGGAGATGCCGCTCAACGCTGCGATCTGCTCGCCCGTGGACGGCGGGCATGTCGGCGCCGGCGCGTGCGGAATCGCGGGCTATGCGATCGCCTTCGGCCGAGCGGTCTCTCGCGTCGAGGTCTCCGTCAATGGAGGCACCGACTGGCTGCAGGCGGAACTGACCACGGAACCCGATGCACCCTGGAGCTGGACACAGTGGCACGTCACGGTCGATCTGTCTCCCGGACTCCACGTCCTGGTCGTGCGCGCCGTCGACGGTGCCGGGCAGATGCAGCCCGAACGACCCGAGGCGATCTGGAACTTCGCCGGCTATCTCTCGACCGCTTGGCATCGCATCACCGTCACCGCCGGCTGATGAACGCGCCGCACGACGCCGATCGGGCCCATGCGAAGCTGGCGGAGAGCGCGAGCACGCTGAAGGACAGCGCAGTCCAGCAGGTGGACAGCGCTGATCGTCGCACGGAGCTTGCCGCAGACCGCACAATCCTCGCCGGTGAACGCACCTATGCCGCCTGGGTGCGTACCGGACTGGCGGCGCTCGCTTCCGGGATCGGCGCGCGCGCGCTGCTCAAGGACGTCGTGTTCCCGTGGCTGGCGACGGCGACCGGGACCATGCTGATCCTGTTCAGCGCCTTTTGCTTTGTCGCCGCGGTGTGGCGCGAGATGGGTGCCGGCGCCCCGCCGCCACGACCCGACATCAAGCGCCTGCCAGCGGCGTTGCTCCTGGTAATGAACGGGTTTCTTATGCTCGTGTCGCTGGCCGCGCTCGTCGGCATCTGGACGGCGCGCTCGTAGCGCAGCAGCGCTAACCACGCTACGGGCCGATCAGACCCGGCAGCGCATCGGCGGCTTTCGTGCGGTATCGCCCCTTGTGACGCAGCCCGAAAACGACGCGCGGGTCGAAACCGATCGGTCCCGCATGTAGCGTACCCGGGTCGGTCCATATAACGGGCTCAGATAGACCCTGGCGACTGACAGGTCCGAGCATTTGCCCGACCAACATGCCCATTGACGGTTGGGGCAAACGTCTCATAGATCGATCTCGGCACTGGATTTCTGCCGGGCAATTTGGCCGAACCGCTCTGACATGAGCTGATGATTCCTACTTGGCGCCGTCAGGCAGCAAGGAGGAATTGTGCGCGCTACCTTTCGCAATCTCGTCGACATGCTGAACGTCGCGGCATTCATGCGCAATCGGCACGAGCATGCCGTTTCGGTCGTACGTTGGGCGCTGATCCTGCTGCCCATGGCGGCACTCGTCGGGACGCTATGTGCGGCGTTCCTGTTGAGCCTCGATACCGTTACCCGCCTGCGGTTTGCGTCGCCTTGGCTGCTCTATCTGCTGCCGGTGGGCGGGTTCGTGGTCGGATTCCTTTACCATGTCACCGGGCGCACGGTGGAAGGCGGCAACAACCTGATCGTCGAGCAGATCCACGAGCCGGGCGGCGGTGTGCCACTGCGGATGGCGCCGCTCATCTTCTTCGGCACAGTGGTGACGCATCTTTTCGGTGGCTCGGCCGGACGTGAAGGCACCGCCGTCCAATTAGGCGGAAGCCTTGCCAGCGGTTTCGGCCGCGCGCTCCACCTCGATGCGGGCGGCACGCGCATCCTGTTGATGACGGGTATCGCAGCCGGGTTCGGCGCGGTCTTCGGCACGCCGATCGCAGGAGCGGTCTTCGCGCTCGAAGTGCTGGCGATCGGCCGCGTTGAATATTCCGCGCTGGTGCCTTGCCTTGTTGCAGCGCTGGTCGGCGATTGGACGTGCCTCGCCTGGGGTATCCATCACGGTGTCTACCCGATCGGTGCGTTGATACCCGTCGATGCGCTGCTCGTGACGAAGGCAGGTGTTGCGGGGATCATATTCGGACTGGTCGGTCTGGCCTTCGCCGAAGCCAACCACGTGGTCGGGGGATGGCTCAAGCGGATCGTTCCCTATGGTCCACTACGTCCAGTGATCGGCGGGGCCGTCGTTATCGCGCTCGTCTTCCTGTTCGGCACGCGCGACTATCTGGGCCTGGGTGTCCTGGCAGCGGGGCCCGACAGCCTTACCATCGCCAGCTTCTTCGGACCGGACACGCATCGGTGGAGTTGGGCGATCAAGCTGCTGTTTACCGTCGTCACGCTCGGCGCGGGTTTCAAAGGCGGTGAAGTCACGCCTTTGTTCTTCATCGGCGCAGCGCTCGGTAACGCGCTGGCGCCTTTCTTGGGCGTGCCGACGGGCCTGTTCGCCGCGATCGGCTTTGTCGCGGTGTTTGCCGGGGCCGCCAATACCCCGCTCGCCTGCACCTTCAGGGGAATCGAACTGTTCGGCGCCGCCTATGCGGTGCCGATCGCCGTCGCCTGTTTCGTGGCCTATCTCTGCTCGGGCCACAACGGCATCTACCTGTCGCAGCGCGTTGCGATACCCAAGGTGCCGGCAGACGGTCTGGCGCCCAATGCGACACTGCGCGAGACACGTACACGCCGCACAGCACTTCGCGCGCAAAACCGCGTGTCGTGAGTTGATGGCTTAACCTGATCCTCCCGATACGTCGGGCGCAGCCTTCGGATCGGGGTCCTGTGCCTTGCCCTTCGCGGCGCCCGGCTGCTTCGTGCTCATGGCAGTCAGATAGGCGACGATCGCCGGTACGTCGGCTGCGGCGACGGGTGCCTTGTAGACCTCGCGCATCTTGGTGACCTCCGCGGTCCACTGGTCGCCAGAGAGTGGTGGCTGGTTCAGCGCCATGCTCGCCGAATGACACGACGTGCAGTTGGCATTGATGACATCGGCATGCGGGCCGGCGGGATATTGACCTTCGTCGGTCGGAAGATCGACCGAGGTGGACGCCAGCGAAAAGCCGCGCGCCGAGACGCTTGGCGGCGGTGGTGCGGTCGGGGCCGCAGGCGGCGGGGCGACGCGGCTGTTCGGGGCACCGATCGCGAGCAGAAGAACGACGGTCGCGCCGACGAACCCGAACGACAGCGTGCCGATGGAAGGCGTTTTCATGCGGTGCGCTCCTCAGCCGACGACGATGTTGGTGGTTTCGATGTTGCCGCGCATGAACCCGCCCGGATTCCAGATCGGCGTCATCGGCTGCGCGATGCCGGCGGTGTTCCAGCAGCGCGACATCAGCTTTGTTGGGCCCGCATGCGTGAGTGGAACCTGCGCATCCCAGCGGCGGAAACTGTATTTGCCGTGATCGGGGCCGAGCGTCGTCTTGTACCAGGTCTTGCCGTTGTCGGTCGACACATCGACCTTGGCGACGCCGCAATCGCCCCCCATCGCAATACCGCCCAGTGGGATCGAGCGATCGAACGCGATCGCCTGCCCCTCGTCGAGGCTCGTGACCCAGCTGCGCGGGATCATCTTGTTGATGGGGACGGTCGGAAAATCCTTCTGGCCAGGCCGCACGTTCGCGCCGGGCGTGGCGGGCACCTTGTACGCCTTGGCCATCCAGTAACCGTCGTCGGGCGCGGCAAGCACCTCGATGTCGTTCAGCATCTTGACCCAGTAGGTCGAATACCAGCCGGGTACGATCAGCCGGACCGGGAAGCCGTTGAGGAGCGGCATCTGTTTGCCGTTCATCCCGAAGGCGAGCATCACCTCGCCGTCGCGCGCATGGTCGATCGACAGCGACTTGGCGAAATCCGGTCCGCCCGCGACCACCGGCTGGTCGAGCGCACCGAACCGCACCGCGACCGCGCCCGGCTTCACGCCGGCGATATCGAGCACATCCCGCAGCCGCACGCCGAGCCATTTGGCGTTGCCCATCGCCCCGTGACGCCACTGCGCACCCGCCACCGGAGGCTGGAACAACGCCCGCGAATTGCCCGAGCATTGGTTGATTGCCGCCAACTCGACGCGCGGCAGCTTCAGCAGTTGCGCGAGCGAGATCGACAGCGGACGCGTGACCGCGCCGTACACCTTGATCCGGAACGCCTCGACATCGATCGCGGTCGGAATGTCGGCCCAGTGCCAGCGGACGAAGAACTGGTCGTTCGGCGTGAAGACGTCGCCATTGAACACGCTCATCGGCGTTTCCAGCAACGGCGGGTGGATACGCTGGAGGATCATGTTGCCCTTGCCGGGGAACGCGCTGGTCATGGGCCGTTCCGATGGGCCACCTGGCAGATGCAGATCGACCATGCTCTGCGCCAGCGCGGGTGCGGCGATCAGCGCGCCGCTACCGATCGCGGCTTCTGAGAGAAAGCGACGGCGGTTCGTCGCCTGCGCCAATTTCATATCCAGGCTGTCCACCAGCATTCTCCCTTCGATGTCATGCTTTTATGCGCGACCCGTCCGCCGGTCTGCCCGGTACGGGTCGATCGGATGCGACGGTTCGATCCGACAGGACGATCAGTTCGGCCCATCAATTGGCTTGGGCGATGCAGGGCGACACGAACAGGTTCCCGCGCCAGCCGCCCGCGACCGTCTTGGCGCCGACCAGCAGCCACATTGCTGCGAGCGCCACTGTGAGGACAGTGCCGACGATCCCGAAAAAGCCGAGCTGAAGCGTCGTGCCGAGCTTGAAGGTGGCGACCGTGTAGACGCCAAGCGGGAAGGTATAGCCCCACCAGCCGAGGTTGAACGGAATGCCCGCGCGCCAGTAGCGGATCGTGATCAGCGTCGCGAGCGCCAGCCACCACAGACCGAAACCCCAGAGCAGCAGCCCGGCAATCGTGCCAATCCCCTGCGCTACCGCGCCGATCTGCCCCAGGCCGTTGGCGGCGAGGATCGCGGGCGCGTTGCTGCCGAGCACCAGCATCCCAAGCGCGCCGGTGCCAATCGGACCGAGCGCGAGCCAGCTCGAGGCGGCCATGCTCTCGTGCGGCAGCTTGTGCAGTGCCATCCGCAGGATCAGGATCGCGAGGATGCCGAACGCGACCGGCACTGAATAAGCCCAGAGCACATACGACGTTGCGAGCACGACGAACTGGTGATGCGCGTCCGCCAGATGCGGGGCGAGCAGGCCGCCGCTCGCACCTGCGACCTCCGCCGCGACCACCGGCAGCAGCCACACCGCGGTCATGCCGTCGAGCGAATGTTCGTGCCGCGTGAACATGAGGTAGGGGATCGCCACACCGCAGGCGAGCGACATCGCGACGTCGATCCACCACAATGTCTCGGCGATCGGGATCACGCCCGCGCCGAACTGCGGCAGGCCGAATGCGAGACATCCGTTGATGATCGTCGCCAGCCCCATCGGGATCGTGCCGATGAACATCGACACGGTGTTGTGCCCGAAGATCCGCCGCGCCTCGTGTCCGAACATCGTCCAGCGCGCGGTGTAGAGCCCGGCGAACAGCGTGAAGAGCGCGATGTTGAAGTACCACAGCGCCTCGCCGACCGGGTGCAGCGATGCGCCGACGCCCGGCACCTGCGGCAAGGCGAGCGCGAGAATGCCGGTGCCCATCGTCGCGGCGAACCAGTTGGGGGTGAACTGCCGGATCATCTCGCGCGGGGAGTCGAGCCGGCTGAGGGGCTTCAGGCCATCGAGAACGGGTTTCAGATCGGCGGTCACTTGCCAGTCTCCTTGATGAGATCGGTCAGCGCATCGGCCGCCCGCGTTCGATACCGCTCTTTATGGCGCAGCGCGTAGAACAGACGCCGCGGCAGACCGAGCGGTAGATCGTGCAACGTGCCGGCCGCGATTGCAGGTGCGACGACATGCTGCGACAGCACCGCGACGCCCGCCCCGGCCTCGACCGCGCTACGTACCGCCTCGTTCGATGGTAGCATCAGCGCCACGGTGAGGTCCGACGGATCGACGCCGCGCTGGCGCAGCACCTCCTCGAACGACGAGCGCGTGCCCGATCCCTGCTCGCGGACGATCCAGCGTGCGGCGCGGATCCAGTCCTCGTCGATCGTGTCGGCTGCGCGGTCGCTTACCAGCACCATGCGGTCGTTCGCGACCGTCCAATGCGCGAGCGCGGGCTCGTCGATCACACCCTCGACGAAGCCGAGCTCGACCGCACCGTCGAGCACGCGCGCCGCGGCCCCCTCGGTGTTGTCGATCGCCAGTTCGATTGAGATCGCGGGGTAGCGCGCATGGAACGCGGCCAGCTGGCGGGGCAGCCAATAGCCCGCGATCGTCTGGCTTGCGACTAGCCGCAGAGTGCCGCGCTCCAGTCCTGCATATTCGGCCAGTGCAAGTTCCGCGCTGGCGGCACGGCCAAGCACTGCGCGTGCGTCGACCAGAAACATGCGGCCCGCTTCGGACAGTTCGATCCCACGGCCGACCCGGTGGAACAGCGGCACGCCGTGCCGGGCTTCCAGCGCGGCGATGGCAGCGCTTGCGGCTGACTGGGTCACATTGAGCGCTTCGGCCGCGCGCGTCATGTGCTCGCGCTCAGCGACACCGACGAAAATCCTGAGTTGTTCCAGGGTCATGCCCGATCTCCTTGCCCCAATGATAGGGAACGGAGATCAATCGCACCAACCAAAGATTACGGTCATTCCAATCAGATATACCGATCGGTCATTTCAGAATGTCGATAACCGCCTCACTTTCATCGACCAGTTCGGCAATCGTGCGATCAAGCATCGTTCGCTGGAATGGATCGAGGATCAGTCCTTCGATACGCGCATACCCACCGCTTTTGCAGTGCACCGGCACGCCGCACACCAGCCCTTGCGGGATACCGTAGGAGCCATCTGACACCACGCCCATCGACACCCAATTGTCGCCTGCGCCGTGCACCCAATCGCGCAGATGGTCGATCGCCGCATTTGCTGCCGACGCGGCCGAGGACGCACCCCGTGCTTCGATGATCGCGGTTCCGCGCTGCGCAACGGTGGGGATCAGGGTCTCGCGGTACCAGGCCTCGTTTCCGATACGGTCGGCAAGCTTTTGGCCATCGAGTTCGGCATTCCCCCAGTCGGCAAACATCGTCGGCGAATGGTTTCCCCAGACGACGAGCTTTGTAATCGCATCGACACCGACACCCGCCTTGGCCGCAAGCTGTCCCTGCGCGCGGTTGTGATCGAGGCGGATCATCGACGTGATGTTTTCGGCAGGGAAACCCGGTGCGCTTTGCGCAATGATCCAGGCATTTGTGTTGGCGGGATTACCGACGACCAGGATCTTGGCGTCGCGTTTGGCCACTGCGTCCAGCGCTGCGCCCTGCGTCTTGAAGATCGCTGCGTTGGCAGCGAGCAAATCACGGCGCTCCATGCCCTTCGAGCGGGGACGAGACCCGACCAGCATGGCCGCATCGATGTCCTTGAAAGCCACCATCGGATCATCAGTAATGATCACATCTGCCAGCAGCGGGAACGCGCAATCCTCCAGTTCCATGACCACGCCGCGTACTGCGTCCAGCGCCTGCGGCACGTCGAGCAGTTGAAGGATAACGGGCTGGTCCGGTCCGAACACGTCACCCTGCGCGACCCGGAAGAGCAGCGAATAGCAAATTTGTCCTGCGGCACCGCTGATCGCGATCCTGACGGGGGGCTTGGTCATTTTGGAAAGGGCTTTCGTTGGGAGATTACAGACGGTGTGAGACCGATCAACGCGCCGCCAGGGCAAGCGCCGCATCGCGCCCGGATGGCACCAGATTGGCGAGACCTTTTCCTGATCTTACGGCACCAGGAACGTAGATCAGGCTCTGCGCATCCGTACTGATCGGGATCGTCGACACGGTGGTGTACGTCAGCGTGTCGATCCCAGCGACCTTGTTGGTTCCGGCCAGGCTGGCATAGATCCTCGTACCATCGCCCGACGGCCAAACCGCACTCGGAGCCGCTTGTAGCGGGACGGTTGCCACAGCCTCCAGGCTGTCGGTTCTATAGACCTTGATTGCAGGTTGATCGCCGCCAACGCTGACATAGGCAAAGGAATCGTCTGCGCGCTGGGCGAAGTTGACCGCGCCCGTTGCTGGACCAGTGTTTATCACTTCGCGTACCGCAAACGGCGGTTTGGCAGCAAAGACCGTGGTCGTGCCGCTCTCGCGGCGTGTTGCCCAGATCTGTTTGCCATCTGGCGAGACCGCGATTGCTCCCGCACCTGCACCGTTGCTGGCAACGTGTCCGACGACGCGCCGATGCTCGACGTCGACAACCAGGATGGACGGCCTTTCAGTAAGCGATACAAAGGCATAGCGTCCGTTTGGCGACAGGATGGTCGCGCCCGCTCCGCCACTTGCTGGTACGCGGGTGATCTCCCGCGCGGTCTTAGGATCCACGACCGCGATGGCATGTTCATCGCCGAGCGAAACCCAGAGTTCGTGCCCATTGGGCGTAAACGCGACGGCGGTAGGCGACGTCTGGAACACGGTCCGGCCTCGTTCCGTGTTCGTGGCCAGATCTACGAGCGTCACACTGTGCTGCGCTAATGCCGATACCGCCAGGGTCCGCCCGTCACGCGTTGCAGCCAGGTGCTGGACTTTGGGGCTGGAAAAGCTGGGCTCAGCTATCGCGCTTTTGGCGAGGTCGATCCGTCCCAGTTCGTTGCCCGCTGCAGGATCGATGACAACGATCTTCGTCGATGTAGGGTCAGACACATAGATCCGGTCATGATGGCTGAGGTCGATATCAGCCTTCGACCACGGTGCCTGAACCGCCTTGATATCGTAGGGAAAGTCGTCCGCCGCAGGTGCAGCCCAATAGGCCTGAGCGATCGCCGGGACTGGCGCTACGGAGGCCAACATCGCGGCAACCAAAACGATCGCAGCTTTCATCGTTTGATCCTTATCACGGACCCGGCGGGTGATCGTGCCGGTCCGATGCCGCTAGATCGACCGATATGTCCCTCGCGTCCAACGCATGGTCGCGATGATTTCAATACGAAAACGCGATTATAGATCGCCGACCGTTCCTGTTAAATGATTGGAATGACCGTGGTTATGCGTTGGACCGACCGCCCCGCCGCAATCATCTATCCTGTCACGCTCGGCATTCATCGAGACGCGCGGAGACTTCCTCATGGCAACACAGCCGATCTACGATCTCGCTACCGAGACACTCGTTGCTCCTAAGCCTGTGCGTCGACATCTCGCAATCGTGCCGGATGTAGGCAATTATGACGAGCTGGAAAGAACGGCTCCAGGCATCGCATCGCGCGGCGTCCATCCTGCCACGTTGGGCTTGCTCGTCGGCGTGTATGCAGCAATGTTGCTGACTTTCTGGAC
This sequence comes from Sphingomonas sp. R86520, assembly GCF_042466285.1. NCBI lineage: Bacteria > Pseudomonadati > Pseudomonadota > Alphaproteobacteria > Sphingomonadales > Sphingomonadaceae > Sphingomonas > Sphingomonas sp. R86520. The sequence goes on along the minus strand of NZ_JAXHBZ010000004.1, from coordinate 88,840 downwards.
CTTCTTCGCACGTGATGCAGCTACGGCGCTCGTCCTGACGGTCGTGTCGGTCTTCATGATCCTGTATTTCGGTCTGATTGCTGGCGGCATCGTACTCAGCGATACTCCCGCCCCCGGCGAACCCCTCCGTTCGTTCTCGGAGTTCATCAAGGGCCCGGTCGATATCCTGACGGGCACGATCACAGGGCGCGAAGCGGCTATACAGATGCTCTTTCTCCCGGGCTGCATGGCCGTGCTAGCAACGACTATCGGCATCATCGCTCGCGTGTCGTAAATGGGATGACTAGGGGCATGACGATGAAATCACGCACGACCTTGCTGATCGCGATAGCCTTGTCCGGATCGACGGCCGCTATAGCGCAAACGGACAGCTTCGCGTCCGCTATGGATGCGGCGATGACGCGGATGCACGGCGCGATGATGACCGGTTATTCGAGCGATCCCGATCGCGACTTCGCAAGGATGATGATTCCCCATCATCAGGGCGCGATCGACATGGCCGAAGTCGAACTGCGCTATGGCAAAGACGAACGCCTGCGCCGGCTTGCGCAGGGAATCATCGTCGAACAACGACAGGAAATCGCGGTGATGCAGAGCATCCTATCCGAAGGCGGCGCGTTGCCGCCCCACACCGAACCGACCGCGACCGGTCACCCCCATCAAGGAGACCGTCCATGAAGCGTTTCACCTTAACCGCCTGTGCCGCCCTGTCTTTCTCGGCCCCGGCATTTGCGCAGCAGGTTCCGAACGCGAGCCCCGACATACCCGTCAGCGCGCAGGACCGGTTCTACACCTCGGACCAGTTCTCCAACACCGTGTCGGTGATCGATCCGTCGACCAACACGCTGCTCGGCGTCATCAAGCTCGGTGACCAGACCCCCGCCAATCTCAGCCCACTCTACAAGGGGCAGCTGCTCGTCCACGGCATGGGCTTCTCGCCCGACCGTAAGACGCTGGCGGTGATCTCCATCGGGTCGAACTCGGTGACGTTCATCGACACCGCGACCAACGCCGTGAAGCACACGACCTATGTCGGGCGCTCGCCGCACGAGGCGTTCTTCCGTCCCGATGGTCGCGAAGTGTGGGTCGCGGTGCGCGGCGAGGATTACATTCAGGTACTCGACGGCAAGACGTTCGCGCCAACGACGCGCATTCCCGTACCTAACGGCCCCGGCATGACGATCTTCTCGCCGAACGGGAAATACGGCTATGTCTGTTCGAGCTTCTCACCCGAGACCGTGGTGATCGACACCGCCTCGAAGAAGATCGTCGGTCGCGTCAAGCAGGCAAGCCCGTTCTGCCCCGACATCGCCGCGACGCCCGACGGCAAGCAGGTCTGGCTGACGCTGAAGGACGTCGGCAAGGTCATGGTGTTCGACGCCAAGCCACCCTTCGCAGTGCTGAAGACGTTCGACACCGGCGCGATCACCAACCACGTCAACATCGCCCGCACCAAGGCCGGCCAGTTCGCCTATGTGACGGTCGGCACCGAGAATGTCGTGAAGGTGTTCCGCACCACCGACTTCGTGCAGGTCGCGAGCATCCCGGTCGGCGCGCTGCCGCACGGTCTGTGGCCGTCGGGCGACGGCTCGCGGATCTATGTCGGGCTGGAGAACGCCGACGCTGTTGCGGCGATCGACACCGCCAGCAACACCGTCATCGCGACGATTCCGATCGGTCAGGGGCCGCAAGGCGTGGCCTATGTTCCCGGCGCGGTGCCGGTAGGCGAAGGCCGTGCAAACCTGATACCGCTCGCACAGGCCGGCATGAAGATCCAGCTGACCCTCGCCGGGACTGGCCGCAGCCAGGTCACGCTGTTCGATCAAGGCCAAGTCCAGATCCTGCAGGCGGCGGTTGCGGGCCTCAGCCCAAAGATGCCCTATGTCCTTGGGCTATCCTCCCGCGCTGATGGTGGCGGCGTGATCCAGCCTCTGGCAAAGTTCATGACCAATCCCGCGGGCGGCGCGATCGTCAACACGCTCGGACCGCTCCGCCAGATCGTCAGCGACGCGAAGGGCGACATGCGCCGGTACCTCGTCATTGCGTCAGGCGACCCGATGATGCCGAGCGCTGTCGTTCAGGTGCAGAAATGAGGGTTCAGGTGAACCCTGCGATCTCCTGTCCGTATCGAGTATCTTGGTCATGACGCCGGTATAGGTTGCCGCAGCGTCTTGAGACTGTCGGAAAACACATGATAAGCGACACCCCGGACCTGTGCCTTCGCCGAACCACACGCGCCACCGCCCATAACAATCGACAAACCCTGTCGCTTTGATAGAGTGTGTGGGAACATGCGTTCGGAGGTTTGTCGTACATGCTGGTCGGATATATGCGGGTGTCGTCGGTCGACGACCGCCAGACGGTCGATCTACAGCGCGACGCGCTGGTCGCAGCCGGTGTCGATCATCGGCATCTCCATACCGATAAGGCATCCGGCGCGCGCGACGATCGGTCGGGGCTGAAAGCTTGTCTCGACTATCTGAGCGCAGGCGACACGCTGATCGTGTGGAAACTTGACCGGCTCGGACGCTCGCTGCCGCACCTGCTGACGATCATCACCGACCTGAAGGCGCGCGGCATCGCCTTCCGATCGCTGACGGAAGCGATGGATACGACCACCCCGCATGGCGAATTGCTGTTTTCACTGTTCGGTGCATTGGCACAGTACGAGCGGGCGCTGACGCGCGAACGGGTGATGGCGGGGCTCGCTGCCGCGAAGCGCCGGGGCCGACAGGGCGGGCGTCCGCCGATGATCGACGCCGAAACGCTCGAACGGATCACCGCCGCGCTGGATGGCGGCGCCAGCAAGGCGTCCGTCTGTCGCACCTTCAAGGTGCCGCGCTCGACCCTCCTTGGGACGCTGGCCCGGATCGGCTGGACCCCGCCCGCCAAGGTCTGAGCCAATGCCGCGTCGCGCCGTTCTGTCGGAGGAACAACGCGCGGCACTGCTCGCGCTTCCCGACGACGAAACCATACTCGTCCAGCACTGGACGTTGAGCCACGACGACCTGGCCGTCATCGTGCGCCGGAGGCGGCCGCACAACCGGCTGGGTTTCGCCATCCAGCTTTGCGCGCTGCGCTATCCCGGTCGCCTGCTCCGCCCCGGTGAACTGATCCCCGCCACCCCGCTCGCGTTCGTCGCCGAGCAATTGCAGGTCGCGGCCGAGGTGCTGGCCGATTACGCGACACGCGGCCCGACCCGGTACGAACAACTCGATGCGCTGCGCGATGCGTTCGGGTTTTCGCCGCTCAGTCGGCCGCTGCGAACGACATTGCAGGAATGGCTCCTGCCGATCGCGCTGACGACGACCAGCGGTGCCGGGCTGGCGCGGTTGCTGCTGGGCGAGTGCCGGCGACGGCGCATCATCATGCCGGGCATCAGTGCGGTCGAACGGATGGTCGCGCAGGGGTTGCTCGATGCCGAGCGCCATGTCGCCGACCATCTCACCCGAGGGCTGGATACCGGTCAATGCCGTCTGCTCGATGCCCTTCTCCTGCATCATGCCGGTACGAACATGAGCAGCCTCGGATGGGTGCGACAGCCACCCGGCAAGCCGGGCCGTAAGACGTTCGCCATCATCGCCCAGCGGCTCGCGCTGCTCCGCGATATCGGGATCGATCCCGATATCGCTACGGGCATCCACCCTGAGCGCCTGCGACGCCTCTGTCAGCAAGGGGCGCGGCTGACCGCGCAACATGTCCGAACGTTGCAAGCGACGCGGCGTCGCGCGGTCCTGGTGGCGACGATACTCGAAACTATCGTCACGCTCACCGACGATGCGGTGCTGATGTTCGACCGCCTGTTGGGGCAGATGTTCCGGCGCGAGCAGAACAGCGCGGACACCGCGCTCAAGCGCGACCGGCGCACCATCAACGGCAAGATCCGGCTGCTCGCCCGGCTCGGCGATGCCCTGCTTGCCGCCAGGGTGTCGGGCGGCGACATCGCCGCTGCGGTCGAGGCCGCGATCGGATGGGACGATCTCGGCCGTGAGGTCGATGAAGCCCGCAAGCTGATCCGCCCCGATGCCGTCGATCCCGTCACGATCGCCGCGACCCACTACCCCGTTCTCCGACAGGTCGGCCCCTCATTCATCGCGTCGTTCACGTTCGGGGCGGTGCCGGCCTGCCATGCGCTCGCGCGAGCGGTTGCGATCATCCGCGACCTTCATCTCGGTCGTTTGCGAAAACTGCCGTCCGATGCGCCGGTCGGCTTCATCCGACAGGCCTGGCGTCGGACGATCGGCTCCGGCCTTCCTGATCGCCGGACCTATGAACTGTGCGTGCTGGTGGAGCTTCGCGACCGGCTGCGCGCCGGCGACATGTGGGTCGAGGGAAGCCGGCGCTATCGTGCCGTCGAACAACAACTCATTTCCGGTCCCGTCTTCGCTGCCATGCGCGCGGCCGGTCCCTTGCCGATCCCGGCACCGGATACGGCCGGTGTCTGGCTGGCCGAACGACGCGCCCGCCTTGCCCGTCGATTGGCCGAGGTCGAGCGAAAGGCGGAGACGGACGCGCTGGAAGACGTGCAGCTCAGCCTCGGCAGGCTGCGGATTTCGCCGTTGAAGGCGATCACGCCCGAAGAAGCCGATACCGCGCTCGCACCGCTTTATGCCCATCTGCCCGCGATCCGCATCACCGACCTTCTTGCTGAAGTCGATCGATGGACCGGATTCAGCCAGTGCTTCACGCATCTGCAAAGTGGCCGTGTCGCCGATGAACCGCGTGCGATCCTGACGGCGGTGCTCGCGGATGCGACCAATCTGGGCCACACGCGCATGGCGGAAGCCTGCAATGTCGTGACCCAGCGCCAGCTTGGTTGGCTCGCCTCATGGCATCTGCGCGAGGAAACCTACGGTCGCGCTCTCGCTCGTCTGGTCGACGCCCAGCATACCGAGCCACTCGCCGCCCTGTTCGGGTCCGGCACCTCGTCCAGTTCGGACGGTCAGAACTTCCCGCTCGATCGCCGCGCCCAGGCAACCGGCGCGGTCAATCCGCACAAGGGGGCAGAGCCTGCCGTCTCCTTCTACAGCCATGTCTCGGATCGCTACGCGCCGTTCCATTCCACCGTCATCTCGGCGTCCGCGAGCGAGGCCGCGCAGGTGTTGGACGGGCTGCTCCACCACGGTGCCGATCTGCATATTGAGGAGCACCACGTCGATGGCGGGGGCGTGTCGGATCATGTGTTCGCGCTATGCCATCTGCTCGGATTTCGATTCGCGCCGCGCATCCCGAACATCGCCGCGCGCCGTCTGCACCTGTTCGACGGCATTGAGCCCGGACCCGATATCGCGCCGCTGGTCGCGGGCGGGATAGACGAAGCCCTGATTGCCGCGCACTGGAACGACGTGCTGCGTCTGGGAACATCGATCCGCACCGGCGTCGTGAGCGCGTCGATCATGCTCGAACGGCTCGGCTCCTATCCCCGCGCCAACGGCCTGGCACTCGCATTGCGCGAGATCGGCCGCGTCGAGCGTACCCTGTTCACGCTCGACTGGATCGAGCAGCCCGAACAGCGGCGTCGCGCTACCCGCGAACTCAACAAGGGCGAGGCCGAAAATGCGCTGAAACGCGCCATCTTCTTCCACCGGATCGGCCGTATCCGCGACCATGCGCTGCAAGCGCAGAGCCATCGGGCGAGCGCGCTCAATCTCGTCGCAGGTGCCATCGTCCTGTGGAACACGACCTACCTGCAAGCCGCCCGGAAGCATCTCGCCAACCTCGGCCGGCCGGTCTCCCCGGACCTGCTGCAACACCTTTCGCCGCTCGGCTGGCAGCACATCAACCTCACCGGCGATTATCTCTGGACCGATCCCGACGCGCCATCGAAAGCCCTCAGGCCGCTCCGCCAGACCCGCGCCGTAGAAGGCCCGGCGAAACCTTAGCGTATATCTGGGTCCGTTCTATGTACCGACCCCCAGGAGGCGCTGGAGATGCGCGACAATCTCCTCGAGCAGCTCTGCGCGCTGCCGATCGTCGGATCCGCGCTCGATCATATCATCGGGCATTTCGGCACAGGTGCGGTCGCCGAGGTGACGGGTCGTAGCCGTCGCGTCATCATGGACGCCCATGGCCGCCAGCGCGTCGAAAGCCGCTCGCCCCGCACCAATCTCGCCGAGACCGACGCCTTCATGCGCGGTGCGAAGAAGATCCTGATCTTCTCCGACGCTGGCGGCACCGGCCGCAGCTATCACGCGAGCCTGACGTGCGAAAACCAGTCGCGCCGCAATCATTACCTCCTCGAGCCGGGCTGGCGTGCTGACGCCGCCATCCAGGGGCTCGGCCGTACGCACCGGACGCATCAGGCGACCGCGCCGCTATTCCGGCCGGTCTCGACCGACTGCCGGGGCGAACGTCGCTTCATCTCGACGATCGCGCGCCGGCTCGACAGCCTGGGCGCGCTCACCCGCGGTCAGCGACAGACTGGCGGTCAGGGCCTGTTCGACCCACGCGACAACCTCGAAAGCGACTATGCCAAGGAGTCGCTCGAACAGTGGTTCCGCCTGCTCGCCAATGGCAAGCTGCGCTCTACCACGCTGGACGAGTTCCAGAAACTGACCGGCCTCGAGCTGGAGGGCGAAGGTGGCGGGCTCAAGGAGGAGATGCCCCCGATCCAGCGCTGGCTCAATCGCATCCTCGCACTGCGCATCGCCATGCAGAACGCGATCTTCGACGAATATCTCGGGCTGATCGAGGCGCGGATCGAGGCGGCCAAGGAAGCCGGCACGCTCGATCTTGGCGTCGAGAGCATCAACGCCGAGCGCATCACGATCCTCGATCGCACCGTCATCCGGCGCGACCAGACCAGCGGCGCCGAGACCGAGATCCTCCGGTTGGAGACCGAGGAACGCTACAAGCCGCTCGCGCTCGATCGCGCTATCCGGATCCTCAGCGACGACGCTCGTCCGATCGTCAACCGCAAGTCGGGCAAAGCCGCGATCCGGTGCAGCACCTACTCGCTCACCGACGACGATGGCGAGATCGTGCGCCGCTACGAGCTGGTCCGCCCGACGCGCACCGAACGGATGCGGCAGGATCTTCTCCTCGAAACGATGTGGGAAGATGCGAGCGAGGCGGAGTTTTCCGCGCTCTGGCAGGCCGAGGTCGAGGAGATGTCGGGCAAGACCCGCACCAATACGCTCTACCTCGTCACCGGCCTGCTCCTGCCGGTCTGGGACCGCCTGCCCGACGATCACGTCCAGGTCTGGCGTCTCAACACCGATGACGGCCAGTCTTTCCTTGGCCGCATCGTCCCTGCGCCGCTCGTGACCAAGCTCGCGGACGCCTTCGGCATCGCCGCGACCATCACGGTGTCGGGTGCCGAAACCGCCAAGCACGTCATGGGCAGCGGCGAGATCACCGCGCTTGGTGCGTACCGGCTGAAGCGCAGCCTGGTCGCCGGCCAGCAGCGCCTCGAACTGCTCGACTGGCCGCACACGCGGTTGGCCGAGCTGAAGGCAGCCGGATGCTTCACCGAGATCATCCAGCACAAGACGCGCATGTTCGTGCCCGTCGCGACCGCCGCGACCGTGATCGATCGCATCACCGCCTGACCCGAACGAGGCTCTCTTCCCGATCATCAAAGGGAGGGGAGGGAGCCTTCGGCTTTTTGAGCTTGATGAGCAGGCTCGCGTGACCGTCGGACAACGGCGCGCTGATCTCGAATGGAGTATGACCGATGATCCAGTCCGTGAAGGTCAAGAACCTGACGCTGTCGAAGGACAATGTGCGCAAATCCAACCGTGACGCAGGGATCGACACCCTCGCCGCGAACATCGCAGCCCAGGGGCTGTTGCAGAACCTGATCGTCACCCCGCTCAAGAAGGCGGGTACATTCACGGTGAAGGCGGGCGGTCGCCGCTTGCGCGCGCTCCAGCTCCTGATCCAGCAGGGCACCCTCCCCGCTGACCACACCGTACCGGTCCTCGTCCTCAGCGACGACGACAACTCGATCGAGGCAAGCCTCGCCGAGAACTTCCAGCGCGTGCCGATGAATCCGGCCGACGAATGCACCGCGTTCAACTTCCTGATCCAGAAGGGCATGACGGCCGAGGACGTTGCCAAACGTCAGGGCGTGACCACCCGTTTCGTCGAGCAGCGCGTGCGCCTTGCCGAGCTGGCCCCGCCTGTCTTCGAGGCGCTCGCAGCCGGCGAGATCACGCTCGGCGTTGCGCAGGCTTACGCCGTCACCACCGACGTCGACCGCCAGTCGCGTGTGTTCGCCCAGATGAAAACGTCCTACTATGGCGACAACCCCGACAATATCCGTCGCGCCATCCTCAACGGCACTGTCAAGGCGAACGACGCCAAGGCCCGCTTCGTCGGTCGCGAAGCCTACGTTGCCGCAGGCGGTCGCATCGAGGGCGACCTGTTCGCCACGGAAGGCGATGAGAACTGGATCGACGTCGACCTGATCGAGACGCTTGCCGCCTCGAAGCTCGAAGCCGCAGCGGCCGAACTGGCGCAGGCCGAGGGCCTCGCGTTCGTCACGCCGATCGCGGCGACGCACGTCCCCTACGACCTCGAGCGCCAGCTTCACGAGTATCACGCTCCCGCCCGCGCCCTCACCGAGGACGAGACGGCGCGTGTCGAGGTTCTGTCGGCCGAGAACGACGCGCTGGTCGACCGGCTCGAGCAGGAACTGCCCGACGGCAGCGCCGAAGCCGAAGCAGCGAACGCGCGTATCGAGGCGATCGAGCGCGAGCTGGAGACGATCGAGGACGCCCGTCATGAGATCGATCCGGCGCTGAAGGCGCAGATCGGGACGTTCGTCTATATCGGGGGTGACGGTGAACCCCGCGTCCACACTCGCCTCTTCAGCGAAAAGCCGGTCGTGGATCCGAACGCCCCGCCCAAGGAGTCGGGCGGTGCAACCGGGGACGGCGATGCCGGCGACGCCGAACAGGGACCGAAGCTCAGCGCCACGCTGATCGATGAACTGGCGACGCAGCGCCGCCAGATCCTCGCCGCCCACGTCGCCAGCGACCCGGCTATTGCACTCGACCTGACCATCTTCCTGATGGCGCAGAACGTGGTGTTCGAGCAGGCGCACATCCCGAACCACTCGACCTTGAAGTCGAGCGCCGCGGGCTTCCCGATCTTCGGGTTCCGCGACGAGGGATCGATGGCGTCGCAGACGATCGACGACCAGCGCCAGGGGCTCGACACGAGCTGGGCGGGTCTGCCGACCATGACCGCGCGCTTCGACGCCTTCCGGGCACTCGACGACGAGGCCCGGGGCGCTTGGGTTGCATACTCGATAGCACGAACTCTCGAACCGACGCTCAACGTCGCCGAGGGCTATCGGAGCAACGGCTTCCACGACCATCTCGGTCGCCTCCTCGACATCCAGGTCGAGAATTGGTGGCGCCCGACGGCCGAGAACTTCTTCGGCCGGGTCAAGAAGACCGTCATGCTCGACGCGCTCGAGGAGATCGGAGGCCCGGTCCTGCGCGGCCGCTACAAGGACGCCAAGAAGGGCGACCTTGCCGGCACCTGTGCCTCGCTGTGCAACGGCCAGGGCATCGTCGAAGCCGAGATCCGCGAGAAGGCGACGGCCTGGTTGCCGGAAGCCATGCGCTTCGACGGAATCGAGAAGGCGGCACGCACGCCGCTGCGCTCGAGCTTCGCCGATGACGAGAACGGCACCGATCCGGACGAGGATACCGACCTCGACGCCGGTGACGATGCAGTGATCGATCACGAGGAAGAGGAGGATTTCAGCCAAGCGGCCTGACGCCGGCTTGCACATTTCGAGGCACCTGGGGGCGGCACTCTTCGCGCAAGTGTCGCCCCTCTTTTTGTGACCCGGCACCGCCCTTCCAGAGGGGAGGATGCTCACGCGGGTTTGCCCCAACCCAATCAGGAGAACGATCGTGGCACAGACCACCGACAAGCCCTCGCCTGCCGACATCATCACCAACACGATCATCGACAAGCTCGAATCCGGGGTGCGTCCCTGGGTCAAGCCGTGGCGCCCCGGCCTTGGCGGCCGTCCGCTGCGCGCGACTGGCGACCCGTACAAGGGCATCAACTGCTTCTGGCTGTGGCTGTGTGCCGAGGGCGCAGGCTACAACTCGCGCACCTGGATGACGTACAAACAGGCGCAGGCTCTTGGCGGCCAAGTCCGCGAGGGCGAGCGGTCGCAGATCGCGATCTTTTATAAATCCTACAGCAAAACCGTTGAATCCGTCGTCACAGGCGACACGACCGACGAGATGCGGCGCGTGCTGCGCTCCTACGCCGTGTTCAACTGCGACCAGATCGACGGGCTGTCTCCCGACTTCTACCCGAGCCCTGTCAGCATCGTGCCCCCAGCCGATGCACTGCCCGAGCGCGCGCAGCGCTTCCTCGATGCGCTGCCGGCGACGGTTTACATGCGCGGCGATCGCGCGTTCTACGACCGCACCGCCGACAGCATCACCATGCCGCCCGTCGAGCTATTCTCGACGCGCGCCTACTTCGCGGCGACGCTCGCGCATGAGGCTGGCCACTGGAGCGGCCATCCCGACCGGCTCGATCGCACGTTCGGCAAGCGCTTCGGCGACGACGCCTATGCGTTCGAGGAGCTTTGCGCCGAGATGACCTCAGCGCTGCTCGGTGCCGATCTCGGTCTGCCGACGTCGCATATCGACGACCATGCCGCCTATATCGGCTCGTGGTTGAAGGTGCTGCGCAAGGATAGCCGCGCGATCATGACCGCCGCGGCGAAGGCAGAAGCGGCAGCCGGCTATCTGCTCCGCGTAACCGGGCTGGACGCCTCGGCCGAGCCCGAGGAACAGATCCGTGAAGCAGCATGACCGCTCCGGCCGCCCTCCCCGACCTCGGCGCCTACCGGCGCTTCGTCGTGGCATTCAGTGGCGGCAAGGACAGCCTTGCCGCCCTGCTCCACCTCCTCAGCCTCGGCGTGCCGGCACACGCGATCGAGCTGCATCACCATGATGTCGATGGCCACGGCCCGACCTTCATGGATTGGCCGTGCACCCCCGCCTATGTCCGCGCGATCGCCGACCATTTCGGCATCGCCCTCTACGTCTCGTGGCGCGAGGGCGGCTTCGCGCGCGAGCTGGCGCGCGACGACGCGCCGACCGCCCCGATCGCGTTCGAGACGCCGACCGGCATCGGCCGTGCCGGGGGCAACGGCCCTGCCGGCACGCGCGGGCTCTTTCCCCAGACGTCTCCCGATCTTCGCGTGCGCTGGTGCAGCCCCGCGCTGAAGATCGACGTCCTCGCGGCCGCGATCCGGAATCAGCCGCGCTTCCTCGACGGCCGCACGCTGGTCATCACCGGCGAGCGCGCCGAGGAAAGTCCCTCGCGTGCGCGCTATGCGACGCTCGAGCCGCATCGCACATCGACCCTCGCGCGTGCGGTCGATCATTGGCGCCCGGTCCATGACTGGACCGAGCGCCTGATCTGGGACGCGATCGCGCAAGCGCGGATCCGTCCCCACCCGGCCTACGTCCTGGGTTGGGGCCGCCTGTCCTGCCGAGCCTGCATCTTCGGCTCGCCCGACCAATGGGCGACGCTCCGGCTCGTCTTCCCTGCCGCCTTCAGACGGGTCGCGGCTCGCGAAGCCGCGAGCGGGAAGACGATCCATCGCTCGCTCACCGTCACGCAGCTCGCTGACCGCGGCACGGCGTTCCCGGCCGCGACACTCCATCCCGACGAATTGGCGCAAGCCGATGATCCGGTCTGGCGTCTCTCGATCCTGGCGGATCGCTGGACGCTCTCTGCCGGCGCATTCGGCGACCATGCAGGCCCGCCATGAACGCCGCCACGCGCGTCGATCTCATGGACCTGCTCGCTCCCACGCGGGAAGACCCGCTGTGGGAAGCTGAGAAATCGGGATGGCGCTGCTTCGTCATGGGCAACGACCGGTGCCATTACCGCCGAGGGAGCAAGGGCCGCACGGCTTGGCAGTCCGGCTATGACGCGGCCTCACGATCGGCCGATCCTGTCGGCGGGATGATCTGAGCAAGGCCCTGTCCACGGAGGAGAGGGAGCCTTCGGCCTTTTGAGCGCGCCCTGGCGCTCAGGAGGTTCGGCCATGCTCTACGACACCCACTACCGCCACAACGAGGCGCTTTCTCCCGAAGCACTCGGCACCCTGCCCGCTGCGCTTCATGCCCTGAACGCGGGCGTTGACGACTGCCGGCGTGCCGGCAAGCCGATCGACCGTGATGCGTCGATCCTGCTGCTGATCCGCAACCTAGCGTCCGTCGCCGAACGTAGTGCGCCCAGCACCAACGAACTGCGCCTGCGCTGTGCGGAAGATCGGGGCACCGTCATCGCCGGATCCGCGCTGCTCGCCATCGCCGGCAATACCGTCGCCGGCGATGGCGCGACGAAACGGACCTTCCATCGGCAGGCACGCCTCGCGCTCGCTTCGCTCGCCGAGACGATCGGCCTCGAGGGGCCTGACGTCCGTATCGATACCGACATGGGCGGTATCGCAGACGATGGCACGACAGAGCTGCGCCACGCCGATCTCTCGGTCCGGGTGCGGCCGTACAGCTTCCTCCCCGACAGCGAGATCACCTTCAACCGCTGCCGGGGCGGCGAACACGCGGGCCCCGTTCAACGCGCGCCGATCGCCGAGCTGCTGGACGTGAGCACGTTCCAGCGCCGGCTTACCGCGACGGTTGGCGACGTTGGCGCTCCGCGCCTCGCCGCTGCCGCCTGATCCTCACGTCATTGGAGACTTATCATGGGTTGGCTATTCATGCGCGATATGGGCGGCTACGCCACCCCGCGCTCGTATCTCGACAACCAGTTCACCTACCAGCGCGAGACGCATCGTCTGACCGTGCTGGCGTCCGTCATGGTCGGATCTACCTATTACGCCGCTTGCGAGCGCCTCGCGGACGACGCCGAACGGATCGTGTTCGGCATCGTCTGCCTCACCAAGAGCAGCATCGGCGCGCGCGACGGCTGCACGTTCGGGTACAAGGATATGGATGAAACGGTCGGGCCGAACGAGAGCGAGTGTCCGGCTGCGATCCTCGACGAGCTGACCGCCACGGACAGCGAATATGCCTTGGCCTGGCGCGCGCGGTGCCGCGCCAACCTGCTCGCGAAGAAGCTCGACCGGGCCAAGCCGACCCCGAAGCCCGGGCAGACGATCATCTTCGATGAGCCCATGCGCTTCAGCGACGGTAGCGACCGCAGCCGCTTCGAGGTGGTCGCCAATCCCAAGGGCAAGACGCCGCTGTTCCGCGACCCGGAAAGCCGCGCGATCTGTCGCATCCCGGGGTTTCGCAAACGCGCCTACCGCATCGTCCATGCGGCGATCGTCGTAAGGGACGCGGCCAGTGGCTGACCGCCCGCCCGTCATCGCGGCCTGGGGTGCCGGCGTCGATTCAACCGCCATGATCGTCGAACTCGCCGAACGCGGCGAGCCCGTCGACATGGTTCTCTTCGCCGATCCCGGCGCCGAAAAGTCGGCGACCTATGCGTTCATCCCCGTGTTCCGGGCCTGGATGTCGGAACGCGGCATCCCATCCGAGATCGTCCGCTACCAGCCCCGCAACTTCAAACACTGGCCGCCCTATGCGGGCATCGCCGAGAACATGCTGACCAACGCCACCCTGCCCTCCGTGGTATTTGGTGGCGGGTCGTGCAGCCAGAAATGGAAGGCGGCCCCGCAAGATGCCTGGACCGCCCAGTGGGAACCCGCGCGCCGCTGCTGGGACGCAGGCGGGCGCGTGGTAAAACTGATCGGCTACGACGCTTCGGGACGCGACACGCAGCGTTACCATCACGCGGTCGGGTGCGAAGATCCTCGCTACTCCTACCGCTACCCCTTGCGGGAATGGGAATGGGCGCGCGCCGACTGCGAGGCGCGTATCGCGCGCGCTGGCCTCCCCGTCCCGCCCAAGTCGAGCTGCTACTTCTGCGGCAGCATCAAACCCGACGAGGTGCTGGAGCTTTCAACCGAGGAGCTGCGCATCATCGTGTTGATGGAAGCGCGAGCCAAGCCTCGCCTCCGCAATGTCGAAGGTCTGTGGCGCAAGCCGGTGCTTGGCCGTCGCGGTGCGACGCCGCGTCCCGGCAGCATCACCGAGTTCATCCGCGAACGCGGCCTCCTCTCACCCGCCGAAGTCGACCGCATCATCGCGACCGCGCCCTTAGCGCTACTCGATTTTCAGGCCGCGCAGGCCGCACTTCTCCCTGAGCAACGCGTTCCGATGGGGCGCTGGCTCGACGACTTTCATCGCGCGTCCGATGCGCTGGCCGAAGACCATCACCATGGTACTGAGATTCCGGCGAACTCTGCACCGATCCGGAGCTGACTGCCTTCGGCACCACCTTCACCGACGGGCACGAGGCCCGCGCGAAAGCGATGGCGGACGAGGTTCAGGTGCATCTCGATCGCGACTGGAACATCGGCGATCACGCGCGCGCGATCAGCAGCGTCCTCTCCGCCGGTCGCTTCGAGGCCTGCGTCCACGATGGCTGGCCCCCTGCCGCCTTCCCGGCCGAGCGTCCCCGCTACGAATGACCCGAACCACTCGGGTCTATCATATTCTCTCCGAACGTCAGGAGTCGGTCCCATGACAACCTTCACCGTCCACTGCGAATATCCGTTGATCTACCGCGCCGAGGTCACGGTCGAGGCGGAGGATGCGGTCAGCGCTTGTCGCACCGCCATCCTGAGCGCCAACGAGACGGACGCTTGGAAAGCCCTCGACTGGGAGCAGCGCACTTATGTCAGCGCGCTCGCAGCAGGAGCGGACGTCGACCCCTGGCGCGCCGTCCCCGATGGGGAGGATTCCTCCGTCCTGCCCGTCCCTCGCCTGTTCTCGGATGTGGCAATGCTCGCGGGCTATGCCGCGACCCGGAGCGAGGATCTGGTTCCCCAGCTCCGCATCATGATCGATGCCATCGATGCTGTTGGAGGGTTGAGGATCACCCCCTCGGCAATGGTCCGCCTGTGCGCCACGGGAAAGGCCATTCTCGACGATATTGACGGGTTCGGGCTTGGCTCCAATCCGAACGCGGCAACTCCTGTGGTCGCGGTTCCGCCCACTGCCACCTGACGCCTGACAGCCTTCCGCCAGAGGGATGCGGCACATGGGCGGCCGCGAGACCCCCGCAACCGCAAAAATCCGGGCCGAGTTGCCGCTGTGCGGCTGCCCGCTCCACCCCGGTTTTTGTGGTTTCCCTCCGCTTACGCTGCGGTGCGGGGGCCTCTCATTCGGCCGCCCAGGAGGTGCGCATCCGGCGGATAGGCCGCCGGCCTCGATCAGATGAAGGGCTATACGCTATGACCACTTCGCTTGCTGCCGCACTTGCCGCACTGGAGCTTGGACACCTCGAACCCCGCGCCGAAGACGTCTCGGGCATGTGCCCACCCTCGACTGAGGCGCTGGAGCAGACCACCACCGCAATCTGGAGCGACCTGTTCGCAACCCTCCAGAACACCTCGCTCGAGCGCGACATCGAGGAGATGGGCTGGGGCTTGGTCAACCTCTTCCACCGGGCCGCGGCCAAGAAGCACGCGACCATCGACCGCCTCACCGATGAGATCAGGCTGCTGATTGCCGAGCAGGACGGTTCGGAGATCAACACCGCCAACCTCGAGGACAAGATCGACCTTGCCAAGAAGATCGAGGAAGCCGCCACCTGCTACGAGCACATGCGCGATACTGCAGCGGCACACTATATCCGCGAGACCGGCCGTTCCTGGATCCCGTCGACCGGCAACCGCATTTCGCTCGGTGTTACGTCGGCAATCGTTGACGGACGCGCCTTCCTGCAGGCTCGGCGCGAGCGGGTCCGCGACGCCAACACTGCACAGGGCACGCCCGTAGTGTTTGCCGGGGGACGGCTGACCTTCCGGACCGATGAGGATATGAAGGCGTTTGGCGACAATCTGCTGCGTACCCTGGGTGCGGTTCGGGAGCGTGTCGGCGACATGTATCTCGTCCATGGCGGCGACATGAAGGGGATCGAGCGCATCGCGGCGTCGTGGGCCGAGCAAAACGGTATCCAACAAGTCCGCTTCGGTCTCGATCGCAAGCTGGGTGATCGTGCCGGCTTCCGTCGCAACGAACAGATGCTCTCGCTGAAGCCCCGCTACGTCATTGCCTTCCAGGGCAACGGCGTGACCGAACGTCTGGTGATCGACGCCAAGAAGGCCGGCATCCGCGTGGTCGATCGTCGCGGTCCGCTCGGAACCCCTCCCGCAGCTCAGAACGCTCAGCGCGACCGAGAGGTCGCCTGAGCTTCGGCTCGGCCGCGAGCAAAGCCAGCAGCCTCCCCGCAGAAATCCACTCACTTCCACCCCATAGAGAAGTAAATCGATGCCTCGCCCAATCCGTTACAGACGGCTGCGCATTGCTGGTGCTTCGCGTTTCGCGTTTCGCGTTTCGCGTTTCGCGCTTCGGCTGACGGCGACACCTACCACGGCGTCATGACGGACAACCTCAGCGCTCTTCTCGCGAGCGGCAAGAGGCTTTTCGTCACCGTCGCCGGCTCCGGCCCCCGCCTGAATGGTGAGGACGCGGATCGCGCTGTCGAGGACATGATCGGTCGTGCAGGCTTCCCAGGGCGAACAGCCGAGCGGTGATGACTGGTTTCTAAGAGCAAGCTCGCGAAGGTTCGGGGCCAATAGTGTCGCGACCAGCGCGCTATTCCGCTTCGCTTCACCGAGCCCCTTAGCCGGTCTTGGCCCATTCGGGTGACGATCGACTGACGGGGGCTTACCGTGCCCGCATCGCGATTCCGACGCGGAGCGGTTCCGTGGGGCGAGGCCGGAGTCTGCCCCGCGCCGTGTGCCTCTCGTTCAGGCCACACGCCACCTCACCGCGTTGGTCTCTGCGCCGGCTTCGCCGCTCTATGCCAGGGGGGATGCGCTGCCGGAATCACGACAGCCGCGTCCGGTTCCTGCCGTCCGGGCGGGGCGTTGCGCAGCACGAACACCCCATCGTCATCTCGACACGCACGACGCGCGCGCGCCGTGACGGCGAAAGACGGCACCAAGGTCCACGCCGCAACCATCATCCTTCACGACAGACACCGGCGCAGGGCGCGAGCACCACCGAGGGAGGGTGTCAGGTCCGCCCGGATAGCGGGATCAAGGCACAGTGGCACTGCCGGACGAGCGACGCGACAAGGGCGTCCTGCTTCACGGTTCCATGTCCGTTGTCCGCCGGTGGGGGTCCATCCCCTCTCTTTCCTGAACGACCTAATCCGGCCGTCCACCCCCTCCAACCCGCGATCGTTCGGGCCGAGTTGCCGTGTGCCACGGCTGCCCGCACCACCCCTTCGATCGGGGTTCCCCTGCGCGTCTTCGCGCTTCCGGTGGAGAGGGCGTCCTGGCCGTCTTTTTTGGTGTTCAGTCGAGGGGACGGTCCCCCCGGCGAGCAAAAAAGGAACCTCGAAATGCAGAACCTCGTCATCCTCGCCGGCAACGTCGGCGCCACGCCTGAAGTCCGCACCACCCAGGGCGGCACCAAGATCACCAACTTCTCCCTCGCCACCTCGCGCCCCAAGCGCGACCAGGACGGCAAGACCATGAAGGATGGCGAAGGTCGCCGGGTCGAGGACACCGAATGGCACCGGATCACCTGCTTCAACGGCGTCGGCAAGACCGTCGCGCAGTATGTCGAGAAGGGCCAGAAGGTCATGGTCCGGGGCCGCATCCACTACACCCGCTGGACCGACGATCAGAACATCGAGCGCTACGGTGTCGAGATCATCGCCGACGAAGTGACCTTCCTCTCCTACGGCAAGAACCGCCAGGAACGCCAAGGCGCCGCGCAGGACGATGAGGCGGATGACGTACCCTTCTGAGGGAGGCAGTACGGGCCCGGAGCTGGCGCTCCGGGCCTCTTCTCGCGTTCACCGGCAATCAGGACCGCAAGGTCACAAGTTCACGAAGACACAGCTAAGCCGCGTGCTTGAGCTGCTCGAGTTGCTTGTTGTCCGGCAGCGTCTCCGTGAGACGTTGCTGGAGCATGCGATCGTCGAAAGGCTTGCCGATGAACGTCGCTTTGCCGGGCATGTCCCCCGGACATGGCGTCACGTTGCCGCTTGCGATCACGATCTCGATCCAGGGCCAATGCTCGGCAAAGTAATGGGTTAGCACGCACCCGTCGCTGTCGCCGGGCATCGCCACGTCTGAAAACAGGAGCGTCACACCATCGGTATGATCGCCCAGAAGGTCTTGGCCTCTTCACCCGTACCCGCTTCGTGAAAGCGAAAACCCGCCCCCCCGGAATGTCGCACGCATGCCTGAGAATGAGCGGATCGTCGTCGACTACCAATGCATAGGGGGCGGTAGGAATCGCCATGCAGTCTAAAGCCTTATCATGAAGCCAGGTAGCCTGTGTTGGTGTCTCGAGACGAGTTGGTGTCTCCCGGCGAAGCCGGGACCGTCGCTCTATTCCGCTTCGCTCCACCGAGCCCGTAGCCGGTCTCGGCCCGTTCGGGTGACGATCGACTGCCGGACGCGCAGCGCGGAAACGTCTTTCCGAAAAGCGGCAACTCCCTTCCATCCGGCCGAGCCGAGGCCGCACCGCCGCCCAGCTCACTCTCTCCATCGGGATCGGGACGCAGAGAGGGAACGGAATGGCCAGACGTCCACCTCGCCTGCGCGGGGGCGCGTTACCGGCAAACCAACGCTGAGCACGACGTTCCCTGCAGGCGGGCTTCACCCCGCTCTTGAGGCGCAATCCTTGGGCCGGCTCAGGGCCTTGTACGATCAACCCGCAAGGGGTCCGGGCGCTTCGCTACGGCTTTTTTCGCAAGCGAAAAAAGTGATCGCGGCCCTTCCCCGTCCTGTCGGGCGCCTGTCGAGCGGGGATGAACCCCGCCGGCTTCACAGGAGCCTCGGACATGTTCAACGATATCTGGATCGCCCGCAAAAACGCCATGGGCCTTGCAAGAACCTTGATGGTGGCAACCATGGTCATCGCCGTCGGCACAGGGTACGCCGTCATCACCGCCGAAGATCACGACAGCTCGCTCACGATCGTCAACGAATACGACCCTTTCGCCTGAGACGTTCGGGGGGCTCAGGCCCCCCTCCCCTCCCCGCGCTTCAGCCGTGAAGGCGGCGGAGCGGACATCGAGCCCGCCCCGCCGCCGCTGCGCAAGCACGGCAGCGCCGCGAGACGAAGGGCATCTGCTTCTTTCTATCCACCGCTTGGGTGCGGGATCCAAATTCAGACGGTATCTCTTCCGGAGGCGGGCAATCAGCTCCACGCCGTCCGGACAGGCGGCAGTTCCTCGAACATCTTCATCAGCCGCGGGTCGCGCAGGAGCGTCACCCATTCGCGGCCATAGGTTCGCGACGCCAGATAGAAGGTAGACCCTTCGCACTCGACCATCCGACAGCGCTCCAGCTTGTCGACCAGCGAATAATCGGCGCCGTGGCGTGCCACGATGTCTTCCAGCTCGGCCCGCATCAGCGTCCCGCATTTGCAGCACCGGGTCCGGACCAACGCCTTCATCCGGAGCATATCGCCAGCGCTGTCCATCCAGCGGGGCCATAGGGCAACGATGTTGGCAGCCGTTTCCATGGTCGAACGATACGCCCCGATCGGCGTGGTCGTCCAGCATCAGCCTGAACCTGAAGTCTCTTCCTGTCGCCGATCCCCGCGGCATTTCGGGCTCCTACGTCCTGGCCGGGGCGCCCCCCCGCGCAAGCCCGCAAGCGGGCTTCTCCACTCCGTTGCGACCCTACGGGTGCTCGAGCGACCTATGCCCCGGCCGTCCTGTCGCCTGTCGAAAGGCCCCGATCGTCGGGGTCATTGGCAGGAGACCATCATGGCCAAGCAAACGCCTCAATCAGACCGCGCCAAGGGTGGCGCAGCGGAGATCGCCCGCCTCAACGACTGGCTGCGGCAGCATCTCACCGCCCCTGGCAACAACCGGGTCGTGATGACCAGCGGGATCGCAGACCTGATCGGCGACGTCAGCCTCTTCCGAAATTTCCGCAAGCGGGCGGAGCTGCTCCGCGCGGTTCGCGACTTCGATGCCTTCGACGACGCAATCGACCCCTACGGCGAGCACGACCTGGGCCGGTTTCTGTTCGAGGGCACCGATTGCTACTGGAAGATCGACTATTACAATCACGACCTGAGTGCGGGCTCGGAAGATCCGGCCGATCCCTTCAAAACCACGCGCGTCCTGACGATCATGCGCGTCGACGAACGATGACGCGCCGCCCCGGCGCGATGGCGCCGGGGTTCCCCCTGCTGCGGAAAGGATGAGATCATGAATTTCGAGCCCCCCTTCCCCACACGACGGTCGGCGATCAGCACGGCCGTGCGGGAGCGACCGGGGTCTTAGATCGCTTCGCTCGTGGCAGCGGTCGTCGTGATGGCGGCATTCTTTCCGATGAGATCGAGTGCTTAAATGCCCGCGACTTGCCGCAGATTTTGATTGAGACCAGCTGACGGTCGCTATCTCGACATCGACGGTTGTCCGGGAAGGGTGACTGGCGCGCGGTGGGAGGGAAGACCGTCGCGTGGGTCGGCGCCTCCCCTGCCCTACCAACGTCGGAAAGGCTCTGTCGTCGACTCTGTCCATCGTGACGACCGGGCGGAGCCAGCGTCAAGGATGCGCGGTTCCCCCAATTTTGACGCGGCCTCCGCTGCGCTTCGACCACGACAAAATCGGCACCCCCCCGCCCCGCTTGCACGGCCGCTGCGCGGTCCTGTGACCCTGACCCCACCCGATCGTCAGCCCGCATCCGTCTCAACGAACAGACGGAGGTTTACATGCACGTCCAAACCGCACGCACCCAGGCATGGCTCGCGGAACTCGCAAGCATCCAGGCAGAGATCGCAGCGCACGGGATACCCGCGCCGGCACCCCGGCCCGCAGGCAAGCGGACCCGCAAGCTCAAACCGCTCTGGGAGGAATGATCATTAACGGGGCTGCTTCGGCAGCCCCTCGATCCAAAGACACGCCGCGCTATTTTCGTTGGCTCCCGTGGGGTTAGCAAGGCGCCAGCCGCGGATTTCGGACGGCCGTCCTCGCCACATCGACGCCGGATGACGCCGATGCCGCGCTTCGTCCGTTTTTCCGCGGTTCTGAGGCGGCGGCCGCTATGCTTAGGCGTGGAGTTTCTTGGATGCGGCGCCTTTCGGGGCTGGTTGGTTTTTCGGCGGGCAGTTCGATACGGCCTGGCGGGTCGCCTTTGAGCGAAGTCGCAGGAACGTTTGGACCTAACGCATCGCTAGTTGGTAGCAACCAGGCAGCAATCCGGCAGCACGCTGTTGGAAGCCCGTCATTTTCAGTATGCCATTGTACGCGAGGGGAATATGGTCTCCGTTCGGGTCAAACCACGTTGCCGGTTTACCCCGCTCGCAACCTGCTACCAACTAGCGTGCGTGCAAGTTGCGAGAGGGCAGCAACCCGATAGCCCGCAAAGCGCATCATTGCCGCAATTACCTCGCTACAAACTACCATGTCGGTTGCGATTAGATCGCGTCGCGATCGCGTCAAGGCAGCTAGACGTTAGCTACCAACGTGGCTTATGGTGGCGCTTGAGTGTTGGCTGCTACTTGGTAGCAACCAGGCCGCAAGCGGAGAGCAGCATGCCAGTCATTAGCTTCGTGTCCCCGAAAGGCGGGGTGGGCAAAACCACCGCAACACTTCTGCTTGCCGGAGAACTCGCTGACGCGGGGGGCACCGTGCGCCTTATCGATGCTGACCCGAACCTTCCGCTGGTTGAGTGGGGGCAGCTACCGGGACGTCCAGATGCCATCACTGTCGTTGGGTGCCGCGATGAAAACGCGATCATCGACGAGATCGAGAGGGGCGCGTCGGAAGCGCGCTTCACGCTGGTCGACCTCGAAGGCGCGGCGACCGCGACCGTCACGTTCGCAATCGCGCAAAGCGATCTGGTGATCATTCCTTGCAAGGGGTCGCATCTGGATGCCACCCAAGCCGCCCGCGCTATCAAGCTCGTCAAACAGACGGCGCGCGGCACCAGGACAGAGATCGATTATGCGATCCTGTTCAGCCAAATCCCGCCGGCGCTGCGCTCGAACAATCAGAAGGACATCGCGGAGCAGTTCAACGATGCTGAAATTCCAGTCCTTCCGGTCATGATCTACAATCGCGAGGCCTATCGCGCGATGTTCGCCGCTGGTGGAACGCTTCGCACCATCAACGACAAAGGCGTCGGTAACATGAAGGCAGCGCTCGAGAACGCCGAGGCCTATGCGGCGGCAGTGATCGCGAGGCTGCGTAAGGCGCGTACCGTGAAGGAGGCAGCATGACCCGGTCCAGGCTCGATCTCTCGGAGTTCGATGACACGCCCCCGAACAAGGATCCAGCCAAGCTACGCGAGATCAGCGACGGAGCCGGCTTTCCGTCGCGTCCCGCTGTTCCGGCTGTAGCGGCCCCGCCTGTAGCGGCGCCCGTGCCTCAAGAGCGTCCCCAAGCTGGGACATTCCAACGTCCGCCACGCGTAACCGGCAATCGCAATATTGCGATCAACGTGAGGGTAGATCCCGAGACCGCTGCGAGACTCTATGCTCTTCGCGACGCGGACCCGGCACGCAAGCGCGTGCTCGCCGACGTCGTCGCAGACGCGACGCTCCTGCTCTACGAGCGCGAGATTGGCGGGGCTGCTCCATAGGTAGGGCAGTGGGCTTGCATGGCCGTTAGTGCGGCGACGCAACGCAATCCTGGTTGACCGCCCGCGCGCCGCAGAAACTCGTTAAAGGTGGCCCCACGATCGAATGGACAGGGCGTGATACCTCGCTTGGCGGGACCGCGACGGCGCCCGCAGGACGATACGAGCGGCGCCAGCGTGCAGTGGCGCACGAACGATTGCCGGCCACTAACCCGACGCAATCTGTGGTGGGCCGGCAGGGAAGGGGGCAGCCTGATCTGGCGCCGTCAATCTGCTTTCGGGTATCCTGCTCGGCCGCGCTGAAGCGAGCGCCGGCGGTCAGCCTCCGTCGGCGCAACACCCAGACAGGCCGTGGCTGCCAAGATTGGAGAACCGCTGCGTTCGATCCCGGCCAATGAACCTACCGCATAGAATGGTGGATCGAAGGTCATCCCTTGCCCACGCTAGGTTCGATCAAATCCCATCGGTTTCCGTAGAGGTCCTCGAAGACCGCCACCGTGCCATATGGTTCATGGCGAGGCACTTCGACAAAACGGATGCCCCGCTGCGTGTAAGCGAGGTGGTCACGGGCAAAGTCGTCTGTTTCGAGAAACAGGAAAACGCGACCGCCGCTTTGATCGCCGATCGCCTCACGTTGCCGGTCGCCAACCGCTCGCGCTTGTAACAGTCCGTTCGCCGCACCATGCGGCGCGACCACCACCCACCGCTTGTCATCAGTCAGCGTGATATCTTCACGCAGTTCGAAGCCAAGCTTCTGAACGAAGAAGGAGAGCGCGGTGTCATATTCGTCGACAAGGAGAGCGGTCAGGTTCAAGCGTTGAGGCATCCGATGAGGCTGCCCTAACCTGGACGCCAAGCCAACGCCGGCTTCTCGTCTTGATGGTGGATCGGGAAGCCTAGCCTAGCGACGCAAGCTGGCTTGCCACCGCTTTGCCGCCGTGTTTCGAGATAGCCGTCGCGATTGCCCGGGCATCCGCTTTGTCGATCGCTGCAATTTTAACCCGCTCGAGCGCTGCGGTGAGAACGGGACGACCAGCGTCTCGAGCCGTCTGCTCCGCCGCCTTTGCCTGTTCGTCCAGATGAGCAAGTTCCGCTTTTAGAGCTTCCCGCCGAGCCTCGATTGTTGCGAGATCGACGGCGTTTCTTGTTCGGGCCATTCTTTGAATCCGGTTTCAATAGAGAACAACTTAGGAGGTTGCGGGCAATCCAGAAAATAGCAGTTAGCCGTGCCTAATGGTGCAAACGCCTTGCGCCGGGACCACAAGACCGAAAGCTACTTGTCGCAAGCGCACAGTCAATCTCTTTTCACCTCCGCGCTTGTAGTGATTTAGCTCCAAAAAGATCGTTGTTTCATGAGGATAGGCAATTACTAGGGATGGCAGGATATGCCTCACGGCACCAATGTTTAACATTGGCTTGTGGGGCGCCGCTGCACGGGGCTTTTGCGATGAATGTAGGCCTGCGGTTGAAAGAGGAGTTGGTCGCCGAGATCGACCGCGTTGCCACAGCGAACGGGCAGAACCGCAGCAGCTGGATGGCAAGCGTGCTGGCCAACGCCGTGCTGGCTCCGGAGAACGATGACATCCCGGTGCTGCCAATTCAGGGCAGGGGGCATCCCGACGACCTCGTTCGCGTCACCGTCCGGCTCGACCGGAGCGAGGTCGAAGGCATCGACACCGTAGCGGCGCCGATGAAGATGACGCGAAACGAATGGATCAAACGCACGCTTCGCTGGCAGCTTTGGGACAAGGCGGGCGTGCTGAGGCTGGCGCCAGCCACCCAGGCTGAGATCGTCAAGTTGCGCAAGCAGGTGCTTCTGATCGGCCGGAACATCAATCAAGCGGTCCATGCGATGAACGCCGCGAACCAGCCCGAAAGCTCGCTCGACATCGCTCGCATCGCCGGTCCCTTTATCGAGAAATGTGAGGAACTAAAGAAGCTGCTGTTTACGACCCGGCTGGCCCTCTCTGCTTCGATCGGGGCAGAGGTCGGGTACTGGACCGAAACCTACCGAGCGTCAGGAACGTGAGCTTCCGCTTCTCTTCCGGAACGATGGACTCCATGGCGGGCGTCTTCGCGCCGCCCAAGAAGTACCGCCTCGGGACCGGAGGCGGCAGTGCAAAGGGCCCGAGTACCGGGGGCACGATGCTCGGCCTGGCTGTCGCGTCGATGGTCCCGAACGCCGCATCCTCCCCGGCCAAGTCGCGTCCCAGTGCGCAGGCGAAGCACGCTTTCGGGGGCGGATCGCAGGCCCGGATGAACGGCCGTGCCATAATGATCGCGGAGCGCACATCACGTCGCGTTCCAGAGGTCATGGTGCGGATCACGGGGCGTCAGCATGGCGGCGGACACGTCCTTGCCAACTTCGCCTATATCAGTCGGCTGGGGCATGGTCCCGACGAGGAACTCGGGCTTGAAACCAGCGAGGGCATCGTGCTGCGCGACGGACGGGACATGCAAATTCTCGCGAAGGATTGGCACAACTTCGAGATGGACGGGGACGCCAGACGCAAGGGTGCGACGTCCATATCGATGATCCTCTCGATGCCGACGGGGACCGATCCGGAGCGTTTGAAAGCGGCGGCCCTGGACTTCGCACGCGAAGAGTTTGCGAACCGGTCGTGGGTTGCCGGCCTTCACGTCGATCGCGACCATCCGCACGTTCACATCACGATCGCGCGTCGCGACTTTGACGGGCGCCGCTTTCATCCGGACCGAGATGATCTGTTTCGATGGCGGCAACGCTTCGCCGAGAAGCTTCGCGAACGCGGCATCGAGGCCAACGCCACGCCGACCAGGGCGCGCGGTATTGACCCCGCGCATGAGCACATTGCGGTACAAAAGATGCGCGACAAGGGGCAGGTTCCGCGGCTCGATAGGAGCCGGGCGGAGCGCGCCATGCGCCTCCGCGACCAGGGTATCTCCGACCCGGTCGAGGCCGTTCTTGCAAGTCGGCAGGCCATCGTTCGCGCGACCTATATGCGATCCGTCGCAGAGCTGTCGGCTTCGCCCTCCCTCGCCGATCAGGTGGTGGCACAGAGCCTCGGGCGGTTCGTCGCGGCATTGCCGCCGCCCGAGCCCAACTCCACCCGGGCGATGCGTGCCGTTTCACCGTCCCGCAGGCGCGACGCGATCGTCGATGCTCGGACGCGCCCGTCTGTTGCGGACCCCGGGCTCGATTCGATCGCAGCAGCACTGGAGCGTTCTCGCGTCACGCGTGGAAAGCTGGAGGCCAAGCAAGCACTCCGGGAGAGCCCCGACCGAGCCAAAGACATGCCGCATGAACGCCTACCCTCGGGTGTATCGGAGCGCCTTCGCTCGCTTATGGACAAGGCCGAACGGGAGGCCACAGCACCGACGCCAAGCAAGCCGCAGGAGGTCCTTCGCGAGATATTGGATCGTGATCGCGCAACTCTGGACCGCGCGCGTTCGCCGGATAGGGGTGGGCCAGAACGATGAGCACGGACCAGGTAAGCGTTGCTCTGGCAGGCGTTCTGGACGCGTTGACGCTCGTGCAGGAGCAACTCGATGCGCTGACCGAAAGCGGCCAGCGCATCGAGGCGACACACAGAGAGATCATCCATAGGCTCGACACGATCGATGCGAGCCAGGCCGCAGTGGCGGATTTGACGCCAGTCCTCGAGATGATCCTTGGACGATCGATCGACGATCGTGCGATCATGACGACGCAGCTCGGTACGATTGCAGTGGCCGTCGGCTTCGCCCATTCCGCGGCTAACGGTAACCCGGCACCGCTGCCTGTCGCAGTAGCCAGCAATCCACTCTTCGAGCGTTTCGTCTTGGCTCAACCCGCGGATCTGTCGTCCAACGAGCGGGCTTTGGCGGACTGGCGCAAAGCCGCGTCGGCCACCAGCACAGCGGAGCTTATTGCTCTCCTGAACTGGCAGTACCTGCCTTCAGCAACGGATACCCCGGAAACCCGGGTTCTGCGCTACCGTCTGGCGGCACTCACGCGGGCCGAAATCAAGGGCAGGGGTGCCGCGCCGCCGGCACCGCCAAGCACCACCGTTGCGGGCGATCGGACGGCCTCGGCTTGCATGATCCGGTCTCACGAACTTGCCGAGCTTTGGCGGGCGGGCGAGAGCGCAGCGCTCTTCGCCGACCCCGAGCTTGCTGGCTCGCTCGACCTGTTTGCGCAGGCCGAGCGACGGGGGGAGGGGTTTGCCGATGATCTGTTGTCGACCGGACTCGCTGACCTCCATCGCATGCTCGGCGACCGGCTTGCAGCGGGCGAGCGACCCTCGGCGGCCGAGGGGCATACACAGAATGATGATTACCGTGAGGTCGGGATGCAGCCCGATCGGCACCGGTAGGCTCATACCACGCGACCGGTATTGTTCATTCGGCAACGCTCAACGCGGTCAGATGGAATGGTGCTCGTCGGTGCATCCCACTGAAGGCAGCGTCTCTCCGTCCTTGGACTGCGTAGTTCCCGAGGCTCAACCGCACCCGTCGGAGCGCCTAGAGCCAATGGTACCTTGCAGCGCGCGCTGGATGGGTGCGGCCTACGATTTGCCGCGACCCCGGCAGCGACTGCGCATGAGATCGGGCCTCGACATGAGCGTACAGGAGAAAATCGTGGCGCATGCCGGGAGGCATGCCGTCATTCTGTGTCATCCCGATGCGCACAGCTTCAATCACGGGATCGCGAAGGCCTATTGCGATGCCGTCCGTACCGCCGGGCAGGACGTCGTCTTTCGCGATCTTTACGCGATCGGGTTCGATCCGGTGCTGAAGGCGGACGAGATGCCGACGATCGCCCACCCGGCCCTATCGACCGACGTGACAGCAGAGCTCGATCTGCTCGCGGGATGTGACGTGTTCGTCCTGATCTATCCGATCTGGTTCGGCTCGCCCCCGGCGATGATGAAGGGCTATATCGAGCGTGTGCTGGGCTCGGGTGTTGTACCCGCGGACATCCAGAAGCAGGTTCGTACCGATCTGCTCGGCAACAAGCGATTGCTCAGCTTCACCACCTCGGCGACGACCGACATCTGGCTGAACGAGCAGGGCCAGGAGCAGGGCCTGCGTAGCGTCCTCGACAACTATTTGATGCACGCCTTCGGCATGCACTCGCAGGAGCATCACCGCTTCGATCACATCACGCCGGGGCTCAGCGAGCGTTTCGCGCACCAGTATTTCCTGGAGATTGAGGGTCACGCGCAGCGTGTCTGTGCTCACATCGCATTTGGTGACGAAGCCATTCTTCAGGACCCCAAGCTCGCGCGCCGCTTTACGCGGTGATGACGCATGCCTTGGGCGGTATACCGATGCGGGCACGCTTAGCTGTCGATGCTGTGCCGCTGTCCGTAGTTCCCATAGCTACCGCAGCGTCATCGTCCAAGGCTTTGACGCGTAAACGAGCCGCGGAAATCTTGCTCCTGACTTTGCTCATAACATTGGCGCTGGGCCTGTGGCGATGCGCCTAGGATTGAGATCCTTCGACGGGCCTGATCCTCCCAGCTTGGTCCTCCTTGGCGATCGCCTATGAGCGTTTTGGTCCAGCTGGGTATCGCTTCCGTAATGGTCTTTGCCACGGTGCTGATCCATTTCATCGGCTTGTCGGCGCTGCTCGTAGTGGTTCGTCGCTATCACGGACACGCCAATCATCGCCGGAAAGCTATCGGAGATGCCATTGCGATCCTCGGCGCTGCGATTGGACTGTCTGCACTGCACAGCGCGGAAATCTGGCTCTACGCGGCCCTCTACTGGCAAAGGGATGTCTTCACGTCGTTCGAGCAGGGGCTCTATTTCTCCACATCGACCTATGCGACGATCGGCTACGGCGATGTCGTCCTTCCCCTGCAAAGCCGGCTGATCGGCGCGATCGAAGGCGCCAACGGAATCCTCCTGTTCGGCTGGTCGACCGCGTTCCTGTTCTCGGTCGTCGACCGGATGAAGCTTCTCGAGCGCGAACTAGATGCACCAGTGCATCACCAACAGGACGAGGCTCATGACAAATGATCGCATCCATCATCCAGGGCTCGCTGCCAAGATCATGTCCGCCGACGATGCGGCCGGACTGATCGACAACGGCATGACGGTCGGCATGAGCGGCTTCACCGGCTCGGGCTATCCCAAGGCGGTGCCGTTGGCGCTGGCGGCCAGGATCGAGCGCGAACACGCGGCCGGACGGCCGTTTAAGGCGCGAATCTGGACCGGTGCTTCGACCGGGCCTGAACTGGACGGCGCGCTGGCCAAGGCCGACGGGATCGAGTTCCGGCTGCCTTACAACTCCGACCCGATCGCCAGGGACAAGATCAATCGCGGCGAGATGGAATATTTCGACATGCACTTGAGTCAGGTTGCGCCAATGGCGTGGCAGGGCTTTCTCGGCCCGCTCGACGTCGCGCTCATCGAGGTCGCCGGGATCCGCGCGGACGGATCTCTGATCCCGTCGTCTTCGGTCGGTAACAACAAAACCTGGCTCGACCGCGCGGACAAGATCATCCTCGAGGTCAACAGCTGGCAAAACCCCGCGCTCGAAGGGATGCACGACATCTATTACGGGACGGCGCTCCCGCCGCATCGCATCCCTATTCCGCTCGTTCGTCCCGATGATCGGATCGGCGACGCGTATTTCCGGTGCGACCCAGATAAGGTCATTGCTGTGGTCGAAACCGCCGCGCCGGATCGCAACCTGCCGTTCGCGGCCCCGGACGCAGCCGCAAAGGCCATCGCCGGCCATCTCCTCGAGTTTCTGCGCCACGAGGTCCGTCTCGGCCGGCTCCCGCCAGCGTTGCTTCCCCTACAGTCTGGGGTCGGCAATATCGCCAACGCCGTGCTGGGCGCGCTTGTCGACAGCGAGTTCGAGGACATGACGGCCTATACCGAGGTAATCCAGGACGGCATGCTCGACCTCCTGGCTTGCGGGAAGCTGCGCATGGCGTCGGCAACGGCCTTTTCGCTCAGTCCGGAAGCTGCGGCAGCGCTCAATGCCGATCTTGGCCGTTATCACGACCGCCTCATCCTCCGCCCGCAGGAGATCAGTAACCACCCAGAACTTATCCGCCGGCTGGGCTGCATCGCGATGAACGGGCTGATCGAGGCCGATATTTACGGGAACGTCAATTCGACCCACATCATGGGGTCGCGGATCCAGAACGGCATCGGCGGCTCAGGCGATTTTGCCCGAAATGCATATGTCTCGATCTTCATGACCCCCTCCACGGCGCGCGAGGGCAATATATCGGCCATCGTGCCGCAGGCGTCACACGTCGATCACATCAACCAGGATGTTCAGGTTATCGTGACGGAGCAGGGTCTGGCCGACCTGCGCGGCCTATCGCCCAAGCAGCGCGCCGAGCTGATCATCGCCAAATGTGCGCACCCGAGCTACCGGCTGGCACTCGAGAATTATTACCGGCGTGCACGCCGTTCGTCCTACGGACAGCAGACACCATCGCTACCGTCCGAAGCATTGTCCTGGCATCAGCGCTTCATGGACACCGGCACGATGCGGATGTGACGGGACCAAGCCACCCCCATCGATAACGCTGAGCCCGTGCATTCCGGGCAGCCAACAGCGACCCTAACGAAACTGCGTAATTTCCGAGGGTGAGAGCGCGACGGCGGCAGGTGTAATCAGGTGCGCTGTGGCAGCTCTAAAGCTTAGCGATCCCGCGCACTCAAGGAATCTCCATGCCTGATTTGATGCAAGCCGCCGTTGTGGAGGCATTCGGCAAGCCCTTGGTGCTGCGGGAGCAGAGCGTGCCCGTCCCAGGCCCGGGCCAGATCCTGGTCAGGACGGAGGCTTGCGGCGTCTGTCATACGGATCTTCATGCCGCGCGCGGCGACTGGCCGGTCAAGCCCGTGCCACCGTTCATCCCCGGTCATGAGGGAATCGGGATCGTCGTCGCGCTCGGTGCAGGCGTGACGATCGTCAAGGAAGGCGACCGCGTTGGTGTGCCCTGGATGTATTCGGCGTGCGGGCACTGCGAATATTGCCTCTCGGCCTGGGAAACGGTGTGTCCCGAGATCCAGTTCAGCGGCTACACACGCAACGGTGGGTTCGCCGAATACATCCTCGCCGACCCGAATTACGTCGCGCACATCCCCGACGGCCTATCCGCTGTTCAGGCTGCGCCAATCATCTGCGCCGGCATCACCACCTACAAGGGGCTGAAGGAAACCGGCGCGCGACCGGGCGAATGGGTTGCCGTCTCCGGGGTTGGCGGACTTGGGCATCTTGCCGTGCAATATGCCAAGGCGATGGGTCTTCGCGTTTGCGCGGTTGATGTCGATGACGACAAACTGGCGCACGCGAAGGCACTCGGCGCGGAACTCCTGATCAATGCGCGCGAGCGCGATCCGATTACCGCGCTCAAGGACGGCACAGGAGGGGGTGCGCACGGCGTGCTCATCACTGCCCCGTCGCTGACCGCATTCAACCAGGGTGTCGCGATGACGCGGCGGCACGGAACCTGCGTCCTCGTCGGCCTGCCGCCCGGCGACTTTCCGCTGCCGTTGTTTGACGTCGTGGCGGCCTGCATCACGGTGCGCGG
This sequence comes from Sphingomonas sp. R86520, assembly GCF_042466285.1. NCBI lineage: Bacteria > Pseudomonadati > Pseudomonadota > Alphaproteobacteria > Sphingomonadales > Sphingomonadaceae > Sphingomonas > Sphingomonas sp. R86520. The sequence goes on along the minus strand of NZ_JAXHBZ010000004.1, from coordinate 57,721 downwards.
CTCGTTCGTCGGCACCCGCAAGGATATGGCCGAAGCCTTGGCCTTTGCCGCCGACGGCAAGGTGAAGGCCGACATCGAGCTCCAGCCCTTGTCGGCAATCAACGATGTGTTCGACCGCCTCGAACACGGCAAGGTGCCTTCGCGTGTCGTCCTCGATTTTGGAAGTCAGTCATGAGTACGACTACGCTTCCAAATCAGCGTTTCGTCCGGGAAGTTCCCTACCTACAGCAGCCGCTGACGTCGGACATGCTGAGGCGGATGAACGCCTATTGGCGCGCCGCCAACTATCTGTCGGTTGGCCAGATCTACCTGCGTGACAATGCGATGCTTGATCGCCCGCTGACGATCGCCGACGTGAAGCCGCGGTTGCTCGGCCACTGGGGCACGACGCCGGGGCTGAACTTCCTCTACGTCCACCTCAATCGCCTGATCGTCGAGCATGATCTCAACATGATCAACGTCATCGGGCCGGGGCATGGCGGGCCGGGCCTCGTCGCCAACACCTATCTCGAAGGCTCGTACACCGAACGCTATCCCGCGATCGAGCGCAGCCGCAGCGGCATGCACCGCCTGTTCCGGCAATTCTCTTGGCCGGGCGGTATCCCGAGCCATGTCGCGCCCGAGACGCCGGGGTCGATCCATGAAGGCGGCGAACTTGGCTATTCGCTGGCGCATGCCTACGGTGCGGCATTCGATAACCCGGACCTGATCGTCGCCTGTATAGTTGGCGACGGAGAGGCGGAGACCGGTGCGCTGGCGACAAGCTGGCACTCGAACAAGTTCCTCAATCCCGCGCGCGATGGGGCGGTGCTGCCGATCCTGCATCTCAACGGATTCAAGATCGCCAACCCGACGATCCTGGCACGCATCGAGCCCTATGAACTCGATGCGCTGCTGCGCGGCTATGGCCATGAGCCCTATTTCGTCGAGGGCAGCGATCCCGACACGGTCCATCAGGCGCTGGCCGCTGCGATGGATCGTGCGCTGGCGCGCATTCAGGAGATCCAGGCTGAAGCGCGTGTCGAGGGCGTGGTGCCCGAGCGCCCGCGCTGGCCGATGATCGTGTTCCGGACGCCCAAGGGCTGGACGGGACCGAAGTTCGTCGACGGCAAGCCCGTCGAGGGCACGTGGCGTGCGCATCAGGTGCCGATCGCCGACTTCAAGGATCCCGAGCACCTGCGCCAGCTCGAGGCATGGATGCGTAGCTATCGTCCTGAAGAGCTGTTCGACGCCGACGGTAAATTTCTCGACGAATATGCTTCGCTCGCGCCAACCGGGCACCGCCGGATGGGCGCAAACCCGCACGCCAATGGCGGCGAACTGATGGTGCCGTTGTCGCTGCCGGATTTCCACAGCTATGCGGTTCCGGTCGTGGAGGCCGGCCAGGTCAAGACCGAGGCGACCCGCGTCCTCGGGGCATATCTGCGCGATGTCATGAAGCTCAATTTGGCGACGGTGAACTTCCGCCTGTTCGGGCCCGACGAGACCGCCTCCAACCGCCTGGCCGACGTGTACGGCGTCAGCGGCAAGGTCTGGATGGCCGAGATCGAGCCCGTCGACGAAAACCTTTCGCCCGATGGCCGCGTGATGGAAGTACTGAGCGAGCACCTCTGCCAAGGCTGGCTCGAGGGATATCTGCTGACGGGCCGCCACGGGCTGTTCTCGTGCTACGAGGCGTTCGTCCACATCATCGACTCGATGGTCAACCAGCACGCCAAATGGCTGAAGGTGACGAAGGGCATCCCGTGGCGCCGGCCGATCGCCTCGCTCAACTATCTACTGACCTCGCATGTCTGGCGACAGGACCATAATGGGCTGTCGCACCAGGACCCGGGGTTCATCGACCATGTCGCCAACAAGACCGCGGACGTGGCGCGGATTTACCTGCCGCCGGACGCGAACTGCCTGTTGTCGGTCGCCGATCACTGCCTGCGCAGCCGCGGCTATGTGAACGTGATCGTCGCGGGCAAACAGCCCGAATGGCAGTGGCTAGGGATCGACGCGGCGGTCCGGCACTGCACGGCAGGCGCCGGCGTCTGGGACTGGGCCGGGGACGATGCGGAACCCGACGTCGTGATGGCGTGTGCTGGCGACGTCCCGACGCTGGAGGCGCTGGCCGCGGTCACGATGCTGCGTGCCTATGTGCCCGATATCCGCATCCGGGTGGTCAATGTCGTCGACCTCATGGTCCTGCAGCCGCGATCCGAGCACCCGCACGGCTTGGACGACCGCGAGTTCGACGCGATGTTCACCTGCGACAAGCCAGTGATCTTCGCGTTCCACGGCTATCCGGCGCTGATCCACAAGCTCACCTATGCGCGTGCCAACCACGCCAACATTCATGTGCGCGGCTACAAGGAGATGGGCACGACGACGACGCCGTTCGACATGGTCGTGCTGAACGATCTCGACCGCTATCGCCTGGCGCTCGACGCGATCGAGCGCATCCCGCGGCTCCGTGACCGAGTGCCGGCCGAGACCGCGCGCTACTGGACGACGATGGAGCGCCACAAGCTCTACATCGCCGAGCATGGCGACGACATGCCGGAGGTGCGCGACTGGCAGTGGAGGCGCTGATGCCGACCGACGCGGTGGTGCTGGCGCTCAACAGCGGGTCGTCGTCGCTGAAATACGGACTGTATGCTGTGGAGAGCGGCGTCCCTGCATCGCTCCTCAGCGGCACGATCGAGACCGCCGACGCGCATGGTAGCTTCTTCGACGCTGTCGCCACAGCGCTCAGCAAAGTAAGCGCGCCAGCCCCCACCGTAATCGGCCACCGGATCGTCCATGGTGGCCCGCATCGCTCAGAGCATTGCGTGATCGACGACGCGGTGATGGCCGATCTCGAGACGGCCTGCGCCTTCGCGCCGCTGCACGGGCCGGCGTCGCTTGCACTGATCCGGATGGCGCAGGCGCGCTATCCGGGGGTGCCGCAGGTGGCATGCTTCGATACGGCCTTCCACGCGGGGATGCCCGAGGTTGCGCGGACGCTGCCGATCCCGCTCGCGTACCGCGCCGATGGGCTCCGGCGGTACGGTTTTCACGGGCTGTCGTGCGAGTCGATCATCCGCCAGATGGGAGACGATGTGCCGCAGCGCCTGGTCATCGCTCATCTCGGCAACGGTGCCAGCATTACCGCGGTCGAGAATGGTCGATCGATCGACACCAGCATGGGCCTGACGCCGTCCGGCGGCGTGATGATGGCGACCCGCACCGGCGACCTGGATCCAGGGGTGCTGCTCCATCTGCTGCGCGAGAAGGCCATGTCCACAGAGGCCTTGGCCACCATGATCGACCACGGCTCGGGCATGACGGGAGTTTCCGGGCTTTCGGGCGACATGCGCCGCCTGCGGGCTGCCAATGGGGCCGATATCAATGCTGATCTGGCGATTCGGATGTTCGAGCGCTCGGTGTGCAAACAGGTCGCCGCGATGGCGGCCTCGCTCGGCGGGATCGATATGCTCGTGCTGACCGGTGGGATAGGCGAGCACGACGCGGCGACGGTGCAGTCGATCCGCACAGGGCTCGCCTGGCTTCCCGGGCTTCGGGTCAATATGATTGCGTCGCAGGAAGACGACCAGATCGCACGCCATGCGTCGCTTTTGGCACCGCCGACCGCCGGGCGGTCCCAGGCAGGTACGTGATTTCCGATGCCCGACGCCCCGCCGGATACGGGATATGACTTTTCTCACGGAACCCCACCGGTCGGTCGCCGCACCATGCGGGACCCGAGGTCGGGCGGCCGACGAGGATATTGCCCATGACCGAACGGAAAGCCGAGACGCAATATCTTCGCAGACGCGTAGAGGACTCGCTAGCCATGGCGGCGGCCGCTGCCGGACCTTGCGCCCAGATCGCGCATCTGACGCTGGCGCGGCTCTACGGCGAGGAGATCGATGCGCTGATCGCGCGTCCGGGTCGCCCGACATTCCATGCGCTGCTGGCGAACGCGACGCGCGCCGACGTTCCAACCGGAACGGGACAGGAGAAGACGATGATCCTCGCGCTGGCAGACGAAGAACGGCAACTGGCGTCGCTGTTGCTCGCGTGATGCCCAGCGCCGCGGCGAACGCTGCCGTTTTCCATTCAGCCCTCAAGTCTTGAGATGGCGGAAGCCCTGCGATCTCCCGCGATCACGGTCATCGAGCCAGACCTGTCCACGGCAGCGGCCTTCCGCATCATTCTCGACTCGAAGCTGATCCAGATCAAGACGAATATCGGACCCACTTTGGGTGGAAACCCGGAAGGCCTTCACCGTCTGCGCATCGCGCTCCGCGGTGCGCGGGCGGTGCTTCAGCTCTTCTCTCCGATGATGCCTGTCGCAGGGATGGCATCGCTGGACCGGGATCTGCAGCGGGTCTGCCGGATTTGCGGGGTCGGTCGCGATTGGGACGTCTTCTGCCTCGAGACCCTACCGGCTGCGCGGCTTGCACGCCCTTCCGTGGCCTCCCCGGCGTTGTTGGATGCCGCACAGACCCACCGCGCCGCCTCGCATCGCGCCGTGACGGGCGCCCTTCAAGGGGCTCGTTTCACACTCCTGCTCGATCGTCTGGCGATCCTGAGCCGTGCAAAGCATCGTTCGTCCCCGCACTATCGCGACGCGTGCTTTTTCCGATCGATTGCGATCAGCGCCCCAGTCCTTCTCGACCGGATGGCTCGGCGGACCGCTAAGCGCGGGCGCCATGTCCGCCGCCTCTCGGCCCGCATGCTCCATACCTACCGCAAATCGCTCGACAGACTGTTTGACGATACGGGCAGCTTCACCCGGACGTTCGCCACTGGAGACGTCGAGACCTATCGCACGCACTGCATGGCGCTCCAGGAGATCCTCGGACTTGCCAACGACGCCGCGGTCACCAAGCAGCTCGTCGCCGAACTGAAGTCGGACGGCCGAGCCGATTGTGCCACGTCCGTCGAAGCGCTTGAACGTTGGAACAGACACCGACGACGCTCGGCGCTGATGGACCTTAAGCGCTCGCATGACGTGTTTCGGCGTACCCGACGGTTCTGGGCGTCGGCGCCCCATGATCGGGGTCGAGACCGGCCGTCGCGCTAGGCGTGACGTCGACCTGCGGTTTCCACCGTCTGCGACCGCATCGCTGCCTTGGTATGCAACGCAGCACGGATCAGCACGAATCCCGGAAGCAGCGGGAGCCACAGGGTGAACACGCGCAGGAGGAGGGTCGCTGCGAGCGCTGCCTCGAGCGGTACGCCCATGAGGCTCAGCATCCCCGTTGAGCCGGCTTCGAACGTGCCGAGGCCAAGCGGGATGGGTCCGAGCGTCGCGACCATGGAGGCCGCCATGACCGCGACGAACGCGGTGGGAAAAGAAACATCCTGACCGAGCGCGAGGAAGCAGGCCATCAAGCTTGCGGAGTCCGCGAGGAACACGAGCGCGTTCACGGCAGCCGCGCGAGAGATGAGACCGCGATCGGCGAGCAGACTGCCCGGTGCCTCGCCGACGATCAGCATGAGGTTTCGAACGACGGCGAAGCGGGCGAGCATGGGAGACAGGGGGTGTCGACCGCGCCACCGGATCAAGATCGCCAGCGCCGGTATCGCGAGCGCGACTACGAGGAAGAGCAGCACGAAGGCACCGATCCACAGCGACGCAAGACCCTTGCCCCAGAGGATCGCCAGCATCGCCAGCGCACAGATCGAATAGGCCGCATAGAAGCCGGTCATCGACACCAATAATGCCGCCACGGCAGTACCCCGCTTGACGCCGAGCCCGGTCAGCCGATCGACGACGAACATGTTCCCGCCCATGCCGGCGACCGGCACGACCTGATCTGCAAAGAGCTTGCCGATCGCGATCGGAAAAAGCCGCGTGATCGGTTTCGGCGTTCCCGCCGCCGCGAGGACGATCTTCCAGCCGGTGGCGACGCAGAGATAGGTCGCAGCCTGAAGGACGAGCGCTGCGAACAACCATCCCGGACGCGCGCTGCGCAGCATCGCGGCGAACGCGTCCAGATCCCCGATCCGCACGACCGCGGTCACGACGAGCGCAATCGCCGCGAGACCAAGAATCCACCCGGTGTGTCGCAGCAGACTGCGGCGAAGCGACGTCATCATGGTCATGCCCGGTGGGCACGCTTGCGCGAGCGATGGGCCACCGGGCGGTGCAGGCGCTCGAACAGGAACGTCTTCAGCAGATCCGCCATCACGAGATAGGCGATTGTCACGCCACCGAGCGCTAACACCACGGGCAGGGGAGGAGTCACGAAACCGAACCAGCTGCCAGCCGGCGTGAACGGCAGAATCATTGCCACCGCCAGCGCACCAAGCGATGATGCCGCCAGCGCCGGGCGCGGCAAGTCCGCCCATGGCCGACCATTGGTGCGGATCACGAAAATCACCAGGATCTGCGTCGCCATCGACTCCAGGAACCAGGCGGTGCGGAACTCGGCCGGCGCGACATGGAAGACGAGCGACAGCCCGGCAAAGGTCAGCAGGTCGAAAACCGATGAAAGAGGACCCATGACCGCTGCGAACCGGATCAGGCCGCGCATATCCCAGACCTGCGGCCGCGCGACGGCTTCGGGGCGGACCCCGTCGAACGGGATGCCGATTTCCGATACGTCGTAGAGCAGATTGTTGAGCAGGATCTGGGTCGGCAGCATCGGCAGGAAAGGCAGGAACAGCGAGGCCGCCGCCATCGAGAGCATGTTGCCGAAGTTCGAGCTGGCCCCCATCCGGACGTACTTCAGGATGTTGGCGAACGTCCGCCGTCCTTCCTCGACGCCGTCCGCGACGACGCCCAGATCGCTGTCGAGCATGATCATGTCGGCCGATGCCTGTGCAACGCTGGCCGCCCCCTCAACCGACAGGCCGATGTCGGCGAGCTTGAGCGCCGGCGCGTCGTTGATGCCATCGCCCAGATATCCGACCACGGCGCCGCTTGCCTGAAGCGCGCGGACAAGCCGCGCCTTCTGGTCCGGCGTCAGCCGGCCATAAGCGTCGACAGAGCGGACCTGCACGGCAAGCGCGTCATCGCTGAGCCGCGCAATGTCCGCACCTGACAGGACCCGCTCGGTCGCAAGACCGACGAGTCCGGCCAGCCGCCCCACCACGACCGGATCGTCGCCCGAGAGGATCTTCAGGCGAATGCCGGCCGCCTTCAGCCGCGCGACCGCGGCCTGCGCCGTTGCCTTGGGCGGGTCCGCGAAGGCGCACAGCCCCTCATATACCATGCCCGCCTCGTCGGCCGCTTCCGGGGAGTGCACCGCGCCTGTCCAGCGGCGCGACGCGATCGCGATGGCGCGCAGGCCCTGCTCGGCGAGTTGGCGGACCTGCTCCAACACGGCGTCGCGCGCTGCCGGATCGAGAACGCCGGCGCTGGAGGTCGAGCACGCGGCCAGCACCGCCTCGGGCGCGCCTTTCGAGATCAGGACCAAGCCATCCTGGCCCTGCGCCAGGACCGAGCCGAGCCGCCGTTCGAAATCGAATACGCTCTGCGCGGCGAGCGTCCAGCCGTCAGCCGCCTTGGGAGTCGCCGTGACAAGGGCGACGTCGAGCGCGCCATGGTCGCCGCCAAGGGCCGCTGCGATCCCGCCGAGCCGGGAAGGTTCGGGACCATCGGTGCCTGCCGGGCCGATGCTGCGTGCAAGGCTGATCTGCGCCGAGGTCAGCGTGCCCGTCTTGTCGGTGCACAGGATCGTCATCGCACCGAGGTCGTGGATAGACGCAAGGCGCTTCACGATTACCTTGCGCTTCGCCATCCGCATCGCGCCGCGCGACAGCGTGACGGTGGTGATCATCGGCAGCAACTCGGGTGTCAGCCCGACGGCCAGCGCGACCGCGAACAGCAGCGATTGCAGCAGCGGCCGCCCGAGGAAGATACTCGCCGCCAGGACGACGACGACCAGCGCCAGCGTGAGACGCGTCGTCAACAGGCCATAGGCATGCAGGTCGCGCTCGAACGGGGAGGGGGGCTGGGCGATCGCCAAAGCGGCTGCGGCCGACCCGAACAGCGTGTCGCGTCCCGTGCCGACGACCAGCGCCGTCGCCGAGCCGGTCTGGGCGATCGCCCCTCTGAACAGTGCGTTCGTCGCCTCAGCCGCGGTCTCGCCCGTTACGATGCCGGGCTTCTTGTCGACCGGATAGGGCTCGCCGGTCAGCGCCGCCTCGTTCGCGGTGAAAGCGACGCTCTCGAGGATGAGCGCGTCGGCCGGGATGATGTCGCCGGCCTTCACCCGCACGATGTCGCCAGGGATCACGGAATCGATTGGGACCTCAGTCCATGCGCCGCCGCGTCGGACGCTGGCGGATACCGCAACGGACTGGCGCAGCGTCTCGGCGGCATGGACGGCGCGGCCCTCCTGGTAGGTGTCGAGCAGGACCGAGACGGCGAGGATGACAACGATGATCGATCCGCCGATGGCGTCACCGGTCGCTCCGGACACGATGCCGGCAGCAAGCAGGATCAGCGACAACGGCTCCAGCAGCCGACGGACGATCGCGCGTATCGATCCCACGCGCGTTTCGGCACTGTCGCTATTGGGACCATGCGACGCCAGCCGTGCCGACGCTTCCACGACGCTCAGGCCATCGGGCGTGGCACCGAGTTTCCCGAGCAGCGCGTCGGCTGACTGCGTCCAGAACGGAGCGGTTGGCGGTGGCAGCGTGCGCGTGGCCGCCGGATCAGCGTCCACCGGAGACCATCGAACCGCGGGTCATGCCGCCGCCGCCAGTCCCAGCCCACGAACGCCCTCGATCATCTTGATCAGGACGGCCTGCGCGTCGCCATACACCATGCTGCAATTCTCGCCGTAGAACAGCGTATTGACGATACCGGCATAGCCCTTGCCTTCGCCGCGCTTGACGACGAACACCTGCTTGGCCTTGTCGGCATTGAGGATCGGCATGCCGAAGATCGGTGACGCCTTGTCGGTCCGTGCCGCCGGATTGACGACGTCGTTGGCGCCAATGACCAACACGATATCGGTCGCGGCGAAATCATCGTTGATGTCCTCGAGCTGGAAGATCAGGTCGTAGGGGACGCCGGCCTCGGCGAGCAGCACGTCCATCTGCCCCGGCATCCGCCCCGCGACGGGATGTACCGCGAACCGGACCTTCACGTCGGCGGCCTGGAGGAGCTTCACGAACTCGTAGAGTTTCTGCTGCCCTTGCGCGACGGCGAGACCATAGCCGGGGACGATGATGACGCTGGCGGCATAGCGCATCGCGATGCCGGCATCGCTCGGGTCCATTGGTTTCAGGCTTCCCGTAATCGCGCCCCGTTTCTGCTTCGCCGCGGGTCCGAAGTTCGTGAAGACGACGTTGCCGACCGACCGGTTCATCGCCTTGGCCATCAAGAGCGTCAGGAGCAGGCCGGCCGCCCCGACGACCATGCCTGCGACCATCAGCGCAGGGTTCTGGAGCACATAGCCCTCGAGACCGACGGCAAGCCCTGTAAAGGCGTTGAAGATCGAGATGACGACCGGCATGTCCGCGCCGCCGATCGGTAGCGTCATCAGGATGCCGAAGACCGCCGCGCTGGCAAAGAACACCGCGACCGCGGTCGGCGTAGTGACAACGGGCGCGAAGACGCCGATGCTGCTCGCGACGATATAGCCGCCAATCGCGATCGTCAGGAACATGACCGCGCCGTTGAGAATCTGCTGTCCGCGGAGCCGAAGCGGCTTGTCGATCAGGCCGTCGAGCTTCGCCCAGGCGATGATCGAACCCGAGAATGAAATAGCGCCGATCAACGCGCCGAGCAGCGTGACGACGAGCTGGGTCGTTCCCGTGGCCCGGTCGCCGAGTAGCTCGACGCCGGCGATCGCGCCCGCCGCGCCACCGCCCATCGCGTTGTAGAGGGCCACCATCTGCGGCATCGCGGTCATCGCGACCTTGCGCCCGCTCCACCACGCGAAGCCTCCACCAAGCGCCAGGGCGGCCAGGGCCAGGGCGATATTCACCGGCAGATGCGGCCGCGCCGCGGCTTCGACATCGAACGCGTAGAGGAAGCTCGCGCCGATCGCGACGAGCATGCCGATCCCGGCGACCGTGATCCCGGACGGCGCGGTGACGGGCGAGGACATGCGCTTCAGTCCGAACAAAAGCAGGAATGCGGCGATCAGGCCGGTCGCGCCGACGACAAGCGTGGCGATGGTGGAGACCATGTCAGCCCTTTCTGGCGCGGTGCGCGCGTTTGGCAGGGTGCGTTTTTGCCGTACTCGGCTGGAACATCGCGAGCATGCGATCGGTGACTGCATAGCCGCCGGCGGCGTTCCCCGCTCCGAGCAGGACCGCCAGGAAACCGATGACCTGCTCCTGCGTCGTCGCGGCGTTCAGGAGCGCGAAGATGCCGCCCACGACGACGATGCCGTGGACGAAGTTCGACCCCGACATCAGCGGCGTGTGCAGGATGGCCGGGACGTGGCCGATGATGACCCAGCCGGCGAACCCGGCGAGCATCAGGATGTAGAGCGCGGAAAAGCCGGTGACGGCGAGGTGCGTGGTCATGTCATCGTGTCCGATCATGGCCGCCGGTGGCGAAGGCGGGTACGCGCACGCTTGTCGCAGCTGAGGCGTTGGCGGGTTCGGGCGGCGGCGAACCGTCGCGCATGCTGCCCTCGTGGGTCAGCGCCGTCTTCGCGAGGATCTCGTCCTGCCAATCGATCTTCACGATATTGTCGCCCATCATCAGCGCGAGCAGATTGTACTGGTTTTTCGCGTACAGGACGCTCGCATCCCCTGCGATCAGCGACGGCACGTTCAGCGGTGCGACAATCGTGACCCCGTCAACTTCGATCGTCTCGCCGGGACGTGTATCCTCGCAATTGCCGCCACCCTCGGCCGATAGATCGACGATCACCGCGCCCGACTTCATGCCACGCAGCTGCGCAGCGCTGATCAGCTTGGGCGAAGGCTTTCCCGGGATGGCCGCCGTCGTGATGACGAGATCCGCAGCTGCCAGATGCTGCGTGACGACCTTGGCGACCACCTCAGCTTCGGCATCGGTCAGCGCGCGGGCATAGCCGCCCTTGGCGCGCGCATCGACGCCGGTCTCGACGAACGTTGCCCCGAGCGACAAGGCTTGCTCGCGGGTATCGGGCCGCACATCATAGCCTTCGACGACGGCACCAAGACGGTGTGCGGTCGCCATCGCCTCGAGACCTGCGACACCCAGCCCCATGACGAGTACCTTGGCAGGGCCGATCGCGCCGGCGGCCGTGGTGAGCTTCGGAAGGATGCGGCGCAGATGCGTCGAACCGAGCTGGACCGCATAATAGCCGGCCAGAGCCGACTGGCTAGACAGCGCATCCATCGCCTGAGCACGGGTGATCCGGGGCACGCGTTCCATTGCGAAGCAGGTGATCTGCCGATCGGTCAACGCGCGGACCAGATCCGGCTCCTTCTCGGCGTAGACGAAGGAGATCAGGATGGCGCCCGGCTTCATCGCCTCGATCACCGCGCGATCGGGCGGCTGGACTGCGAGGACGACGTCCGCAGCCGCGACCATCGCCAGCCGATCGGTCATGATCGCCACGTCGGTATAGGCACTATCGGCGTGGCTAGCGCCCAGTCCGGCACCGGTTTCCATATGCAGACGCGCGCCGAGCTTGATCAGCTTGGCCGTCACCGACGGGACCAGAGCGACCCGCCGCTCGCCGACGCGTGTTTCCTTGAGGACGGCGACATTGACGTACATCGCTCAGGCGACCGTACTTATCGGCGCGCGTTGAATCGCCGCCGGGATCGGAAGCTCTCCGTCGAGCTGCTGGTGTGGCCCATCCTGCAGGCGATCGGCATGGTGGACGGTGATCCGGCGCGGTGCGAGCGGCTCGAGGGTCGTCTTGGCCCGTTCCATCTCGCCTGCGGTGCCATGAGCCATGACGAGGAAGCCGTCCGACTCCACGTCGGTCTGGTAGGTGACGATGCTGTCTTCGGGGACTCCGAGGCTCGTCAACGCGGCCACGAGTGCTCCCGTGCCGCCCAGGACCACCGCACCTTCGATCGCGGCGATGCCGGCCGCAGCGAGATGGCCAAGCAACACGACGCCGCCGACCACCGGCACCGTGGCGTACAGCCCGCCCATGAAAAGGCCCCACAGGCTTCCCCAGAATGCGCCGCGCGATCCCCAGAAGCGGATGCGATCGCCGGTGTTATAGAACCCGGTCGCGGTCTCGCTGGTGTGGAAGCCCTTGCCGACGACGCTCAAGCGGCGGAGTGCGAACCCCGAAGCGGCCAGCGCCTTGACCGCGGCATCGGCTCGGTCGTGATCGTCGAACACGGCGACGATGGAATGGCTGAACTTCATGGGAGTTTCCTCGGATCTGGCAGATCCAAACCCTAGAAGATGGTGCCGAGGTCACTAGCGTCGGGAACTACCTATCGGCATAGGGTGGCAGGCCGGCACGCCTGCCAGCCCGCCTGGGACGACGCTGTCACACGGTGTCGAGCACGCGTGGCACCGGGTCGTTTCCAAGATCGTGCAACGCGACGAACGCCTTCAGGAGCACGCGCGGATCGAGCTTTCCCTGATAGACCGGGGGCGGCAATCGATCGAGGCCGAACAGCTCGGATACCGCGACCTGCGCCGAGCGGATCGAATATTCGACCGTGAACACGACGTCTTCGGGCAGTTCGCAGAATTGGCCGACAAAGCCGAAATTCACCGACTGGCTGGGTACGACCTGCGGTCGATCGCCATGCTCGCGGGGGAGGAACTGGCTGGTGATGAAGGGCATCATGCAGGGGATGCAGTTCGCAGCACCGAGGATCGCCTCCTTGTGCGGCAACAGCCCGAGGTGTCCGATGATCTCGGTCATGATCTCGCGCCCGGTACAGGCTGACATCGGCTTCTTCACGAAGTCGCCGATCGCATCGACCTTCAGGCCGTATCCCCAGAAGACGGTGATGTCAGCGGGCTGGCCGATGAAATGTGGTTGATGCGGGATGACGATCGACGCGAGCCAACTCGATTTGGGGAAGGTGATCAGACCGCCTTCGCCGGGCACGTTGCCCGTCTCGTCGCGCACGAGATCGAGGAACGTCGGATTGTCGAGCGTGGTCGTGAACGACACCCATTTCGACTGGTCGATGTGATCGGCGAACACCGATGGTCGCCCGAAGTCGCCTCGGCCGGCGGCGATATTCTGCCAGAGCAGCCACGCACCGCCATCGGCCTTGCCCTGGAGGACCGGGACGCTATCCATCCCGCCCAGCGTCGAGGCCTCCGTCATCGAACCGAGCGTGACGAGGACATAGTCCTGCTCGGCGATCTCGACGCGATCGCGCTTCCCGGCCTTCTCGATCACGATCCCGGTTACCGCATCCCCGCCATCGCGGTGGACGAAGTCGAGATCGACCACTCTCGTATCCGTCTCGAACACGACGCCGCGATCGTCGAGCCATTTGCGCAGGGGCCGTACCAGCGAGTCATACTGGTTATAGACCGTCCGCATGATGCCGATCAGCCGATTGAAGCCGCCAACCATGTGCGCGAAACGGACCAGATAGCGCTTGAACTCGACGGCGCTATGCCAGGGCTGGAAGGCGAACGTCGTACACCACATGAACCAGAAATTGGTCTCGAAGAACGCCGGGTCGAACTGATCCTCAATGCTCGATCGGCCCAGCAACGCTTCCGGCTCGAGCGCGAGACGCTCGATCGTCAGGATATGACGTTCGGTGAGGCCAAAGTCGGGGGCGGTCTCGCGGTGACCATCGACGAACAATCGAGATTTCGACGATGTCTGCATCGTCTTGTTCCACGCCAGGATTTCTTGCGTGACCGTGCCCTTTCCCTCGAGCGCCGGGATGGAGTCGAAGAGCGCGAAGGTGCAGAGATACTTGCTCTCGATCATGCGACCGCCGCGCAGGACATAGCCGTCTTCCGGGCTGCCCGATCCATCCAGGCTTCCGCCGATCACCCCGCTTTCTTCGAGGATCTTGATGTCGGCACCGAGCATGTCGCCGTCACGAATCATGAAGGCTGCCGCCGCCATCGACGCGATGCCGCCCCCGACGAGATAGGCCTTGCCGCCAGCGCGGCGAGCGGGACGCGTGAAGGTTGCAAGCGCGGCACCCTCGGGGCTGATGATCATCGCGATGTCTCCGTGCCGCTGCCGTCGGACCCGAAGCGGGTGCGATTACCTGGCTGGGCGAGATGTCGACTATCGCTAGGGGCCCCCCGCGGCACAGCGTCGGAAAGTACCTAAGCGTCAGCCTACGGCGTTCCAACCGGCCCAGCTATGGTCGATCGAGCCGGCGATCGCGGTCAGCAATGCCCTGTCGCCGACGGTGCGCTCCAGAACCTGGTCGCCGTGGCGTTCGGCTTCCTGCAGCATCGGACTATCCGGGTGGAGGCCATCGAGCAGCAGCGCCTTGCCGCGCCAGCCCGTCGCGCGCATCTGCCGCAGGAGATCCTGCCCATCGACATCCTCCATCTCTAGGTCGAGGATGATGCACGGATAGTCCCGCGAGCGCGGGTCGGCCAACAGCGCGGCGCACGTCGCATAGGAACGGACTTCGTACTTCTCCGACCGAAGCATCAGCTGCCGGGCATGGCGTACCACCGGGTCGCCATCGACAAGCGAAACGCCGATACCTGCCGGAGTAGAGATCATGGTGTCGTCTGACATGCGGGGTTCCTTGAATTGAGCTTAGGATCGCATGTCGAAGTACCCGCCGTCTGTACGTAGAAGGCGAGGGTAGTCAGGCCGCTTCGCCGAGGCCGGCCGCAAAGGCGATCCGCAGCACATCCGACAAACTCCGCGCGGACAGCTTCTCCATGAGGTTGGCACGGTGAACTTCGACGGTTCGCGTCGCGATCCCGAGGTCGAAGGCGATCAGCTTGTTCGGCCGGCCGACCACCATTCCGTCCAGGACATCGCGCTCCCGCGCCGTCAGCGCCGCCAGGGACACGACCGCTTCGCTCGCCGCGAGATGGCTGCGATCGATGCGGCGGGCTTGGTCGAGGGCTTCGTCGATCGCTTGCAGCAGCACTGACCGCTCGAACGGCTTCTCAAGAAATTCGATGGCTCCGGCCTTGACCGCACGGACAGCGAGCGTGACGTCGCCGTGACCGGTCAGCATGATGATCGGCAGCGTGATACCCTGCGCTCCCAGACGCGCTTGAACCTCAAGTCCATCGATCTCGGGCATGCGAACGTCGAGCAACACGCATCCCTGCGTTGCGCGCGTCGTGGTCTTCAAAAATACGGTGCCCGACGAATAGGTCTCCACCACGTGGCCCGCCTTGCGCAGCATGAAGCCGACGGACTGGCGAATAGCTTCGTCATCATCGACGATATGGATGGTGCGTGCAGGATCAGACATTTTCGTTTCCTATCGCCGGGTCGTCGTCCGCGAGCGGCACGCAGAAGTGGAACGCCGTCCCGCCGCCCGGTGCCGCCTCGGCCCAGATCCGACCGCCATGTGCTTCGACGATCGTGCGGCAGATCGACAGACCGAGGCCCATGCCGTCCTCCTTCGTCGTGGCGAACGCCTCGAACAGTCGCTCGCGGATGTCGGGGTCTAGGCCGGCGCCGGTGTCGGCGACGGTGACCCGCACCCAGCCCGCACGATCGGGTGCGGTCGCGATCGTCAACGTCTTGGTGGGCGATCCGGCCATCGACTGGATCGCGTTGCGGATGAGATTGACCAGCACCTGCTGGATCTGGACGCGGTCGACCCTGACCTTGTCGAGGCCGGCGGCAATCGTCATGACCACCTCGATCCCCGCTTCGTGCGCGCCGAGCAGGCCGAGGCTGGTCGCTTCCTCGACGAGTTCGTCGAGCCGCTCGATCTGAAAACCGGTATCGCCGCCATCGACGAAGGCGCGCAGACGGCGCACGATCGTGCCTGCGCGCAGCGACTGCGCGGCGGCAAGGTCGAGCGCCTCGGCGATCTCGCCAAGCAATCCGTCTTCGGCCCCTCCGGTCATCGGGCCGATCATCGCGCGGGTCGTCTCGAGATAGTTGGCGATCGCCGTCAGCGGTTGGTTGATTTCGTGGGCGAGCGTCGAGGCCATCGTGCCCATCGCGCTCACGCGCGAGACATGGACCAGCTCGGATTGAAGTTCCTTGACCTTGCGTTCTGTCAGCTGACGATTGGTAAGGTCGCGAACGAAGCCGGTGAAGATGCGCTCGCCTGCGATTACCGCCTCGCCTACCGCCAGTTCGATCGGGAAGATCTCGCCATTGGCGCGCTGCGCGGTGGCGATGCGGACGTTGCCGATCACATGCTGTATGCCGGTCCGCAGATAGGTGCGCAGGTGATCGTCATGGTCGCGTTGTTCGCTCGGCGGCATCAGCATGCCCACGTTGTTCCCGACAACCTGCGCCTTCGCATACCCAAATACCTGCTCGGCGGCCGCACTGAACGACGTCACGATGCCGTCCTCGCCCATGACGATCATCGCATCGGGTACGGTCGCGAGGATCGAACGCAGATGGTGTTCGCGTCGTACCAGCGCCGCTTCTGCGGCCTTCTGGTCCGTGATGTCCCGGATCACCTTGCCGAAACCACGCAGGTCGCCCGCATCATTTCGGAGTGCGGTAATCGTGACGCTGGCGAGGAATTCCGAGCCGTCCTTGCGCATCCGCCAGCTTTCTTCCTCGATGCGGCCGCAAGCCGCGGCTCGCGCAAGATCGTCGGCTGGCTTGCCGGCGGCTGCATCCTCCGGCGTATAGAATTTCGCGAAATTCGAGCCGATGATCTCTGCCTCGGTCCAGCCCTTGATGCGCTCGGCACCGAGATTCCAGATCGTTACGCGACCTGTCGGATCGAGCATGTAGATCGCATAGCTCGTTGCGCCGTCGATCAGCAGCCCAAGCTCTTCCGCCATCGCCGCGTTTTGCCGTGCGGTGGCATCGGCGGCTTCCTGTGCAGTAAAGGACCGGTCACCACTCATACCGGAGGTTCGATTGGTCGAGGGGCGTGGCGATGGCTCATCATAACGTCTGCCTTTGGTCCGGCACGTTCCCGAACCGTCGGCAACCCGTAACCCGTCAACGTTCAACGAGGCTATTTGACCCATGTTAAGCAAACGGCTTGATAAACGACATCGCGCCCTCGCCAATTAGTATCAATGCCAGAACACCACCACCGATGGAAATCCTACGGTTCATCGTGATCAGCGGTTCGAAATACTTTTGAAACGCCTGGGTCATGGTCGCCATCTCTCTCTCCCGTCGGAGATGTAGTGGGCTTTCCAGCGACGACGTCATATTGTGGTTTTCCGCAATTTCACGGATAACTAGGCTACCGATCTCGCCAATCGGTTATGGATCGCGGTCGCGGCGATAGCGGCTTCGCCTTCGGCTACGGCGATCTGGTTAAGGCCGCGCACCAGATCACCGGCCGCGAAGAGACCGCGGGTCGTTGTCTCCTGGTGCTCATCGGTGAGGAGCCGGTTGGCGGCGTCGACCTTTGCGCCGGCCTCGATCGCCAACATGGTCTGGGGGATGATACCGAACGCCGAATAGACCATGTCGAACCGGTGTGGGAGACCACCACCGTCCCCTACCGCCGTCACGCCGTCGGCCCCGATCGTGACCGAGCCGACCGCGACGCAGTAGGTGTCGACGTTCGCGGCCAGCAGCGCGGCGCGCGTTTCCGGTTGAAGAACCGCGTCTTCAGCTGGCAGCAACAAGGTGACGTGCGATGAGAAGGTTCGCAGAAACAACGCTTCGGCGGCGGCATGCTCTCCATCGCCAAGCACCGCGACCTTTTTGCCAATCGCCTCGAAGCCATCGCAGATGGGGCACGTTCGAATGAGACCGTTCTTCACCGCGTCTGCGACATGCGGGAGGGGCGGGTTGTTCTCCACCACGCCCCCCGCGAGCACGACCGTACGCGCGAGAATGGCAGTGCCGCCCATCTCGGCGGCGAACAGGCCATCGGCGGCGGGGTGCAGTCGCTCGACCGTGCCGTGCTCCAACACGGCGCCATATCGACGGGCCTGGTCGCGCAGCCGCTCCAACAAGGCGGCTCCCGAGATGCCTTCGGGGAAGCCCGGCAGATTATGGCTGAGCGTGATCCACTTGGCGCGACTCCAGCCCTTGTCGATGACCAGGACGCTGCGTCGGAACCGGCTCAGGTAGATAGCCGCGGTCAACCCTGCCGGGCCGCCGCCGATAACCAGGCAGTCGAGGGTATCGGTCACGACTGGGAAGCGCCGCTGTCGGATATACCTTTTGCCGCGTTGCGTCCGGCGACCCGGCCAAAGGCGAAGCACTCCGCGATGTTGCCGCCGCCCTGGTAGAGAAACGAGTAGATCGAGCCGAGCTCACCTGCCGAGAAAAGCCGACCGATCGGCTCGCCATCAATGCCGACGATCTGCGCCTGAGCGTTCCGCCTCGGTCCGCCCTGCGTGTTCACGAGCGCCGGCGTCAATTCCATAGCATAGAACGGGCCGGTCTCGATGGGCGCCAGCGTCGCCCGGCCCCGACCCCAATCTGGATCGTCGCCGTCTTTTGCCGACGCGTTGAAGCGCGCGACGGTGCCTTCGAGCGCTTCGGCAGAAACGTCAATCAGGCTGGCCAGTTCGCGCACTGTTCCCGCGGTATTGATCCAGCCCTTCGCTACCTCGCGAAGATTGTCGTCACTCCAGTCGTACCGGTTGCCATGACTGACGTCCCAATCCGCACCCGCCTTCCCGATATGTCCGGCAGTCCGGTAGGCTTCGTCGAATATCATGTAGATCGGCAGGGGCAGGGTTTGCTGGCCCCATTGGCCATGTCGCTTGACCTTGCCATGGGCGTCGCCGACCGAGCATGGCTCGCCCTCCATCGTGAACCGGGTGCCGTCCGCGCCAACGAAAATGTAGCTCTGCCCATGCGGCAAGTTCAGCCATTGGGCGACCGGGATTTCCTCTGCCTTGAAGGACAATATCGGCCCGGAAACATTGTTCATGTGCCACAGGTCGGCGCCGATTTCCTGCGCCATGCGGATGCCATCGCCCGTGTTGTAGGGCGTGCCAACCGGGAATACCCTGGGCAGCCCGCTGACATAGTTGCGGATCATCACGGGATTGTTCTCGAAGCCGCCGCAGGTAAGAACGACACCGCGGTGAGCCCGGATCGCGACGCGCTTTCCCTGCCGTTCGGCGATGACGCCGAGTATCTCCCGCTCTTCCTGGACCAGATGGATGACCGCAGTCTCGTACCGCGTATCAAGGTGGCGCGCCTCGACCGACGCTTCGATCAGGTTCCACAACCGCTCACCGCCGATCGGCCCTTCACCGTTCAACAGGACCCTGACGCATTCGGCGCCTGCGAAATCGGGGAACTCGACATAGGGGATCTCGACGGGCGTCATTCCCAGGCCCTCGAGCCACGCTCTGTTCGCGAACATCTCCTTGGCCCAGACGTCCAGCATTTCTTCCGGGATGTCGTCCATGAACGGGCCGGCCATCGCCCGGAAGTACGCCTTGCCCTTGTCGACATCGTCCGGCCAGAACACGATGTTGGCGGAGACACGGCTGTTGCCGCCCTTGTGAATTTCCGGCGCTTTTTCGAGCAGCAGCACCTTGGCGCCAGCGTCATGGGCCGCCATGGCCGCCGTCGCCCCGGCAAAGCCGTAACCGACGACGACGACCTCCGCCTCTTCGTCCCAGTGTAGTGGCGCCAGAGTCATGATGGTTGCCTCGGAAAGGGGGATCGCGACCGGGATCGGCTCGGGACAGCAGGAATTGGGATCGTCACGCCTTCGATCGACGCTACGCTGGACTACCCAATGTGCGGGCGATCCGAGCCCATCGGGAACTACGCACTAGTCGCTGACAGCGACCTCGCTCGCTGCGGCGTCAGGGAAGGAGGACGGCGGCGCCGTCGAAGCGGCCCGCGCGCAGGTCCCCGAGCGCTTCGTTCGCCTGCTGCAGCGGATAGCGATGGATCGTGGTGACGATGCCGATCTCCGGGACCAGCTTCAAAAAGGTCAGCCCATCCTGGCGGGTGAGATTGGCGACGGATGCGATCTCGCGCTCTTCCCACAGCTGGCTGTACGGGAAACTCGGGATATCACTCATGTGGATTCCGGCGCACACGACCCGGCCGCCCTTGCGGACGGCCTTGAGCGCGAGCGGCACCAGATCGCCTACAGTGGCGAAGAGGATAGCGGCGTCGAGCGGCTCGGGCGGCATCTCATCGGACCCGCCAGCCCAGACCGCGCCCAGTGACCGCGCGAAGTCTTGCGTCTTCAGGTCGCCCGGCTTGGTGAACGCATAGACCGATCGACCCTGCCACGCGGCGACCTGCGCCACGATATGAGCGGACGCGCCGAAGCCGTAGAGGCCGAGCCTCTTGGCCTCGCCGGTCTTGCCGAGCGATCGCCAGCCGATCAAACCAGCGCAGAGGAGGGGGGCCAGTGCCGCGTCGTCGCCGTCCTCGCCGAGCGGGAAGGCATACCGCGCTTCTGCCACCACCGCGGTCGCAAAGCCGCCGTCGCGGGTGTAGCCGGTGAAGAGCGGGCGATCGCACAGATTCTCCGCGTGAATCCGGCAATAGGGGCAGACGCCACAGGTATAGCCCAGCCACGGCACGCCAACGCGTTCGCCGATCCGGAGTGCGTCGACCCCCGCGCCGAGCGCGTCGACGCGCCCGACGATCTCGTGGCCCGGTATGATCGGCACCTGTGGGGCGGCCAGCTCGCCGTCGACCACGTGGAGATCGGTGCGGCAGACGCCGCAGGCCGACACCTTGACCCGGATCTGCCCCGGGCCTGGCTGGCGATCCGGTAACTCGCCCCACTCTAGCGGGCGACCGATCGCCTTCAGGATCATCGCATGCATGATGGCGGGCTCAGTGCGACAGCAGCGTACAGCGCCGCTCGTGCAACAACAGGTCGCGAGTGACGCCACCGAAGGCCCATTCCCGAATGCGGCTATGCCCATAGGCGCCGGCTACGACGAGGTCCGCCTCGACCTCGGTTGCGATCGCCGCCAGCGTCTGTGCGCCCGACCCCTTCATCCGCGAGACGATGCGGTCCGCGCCGATCCCATGCCGGTCGAGCCAACCCGCAAGGTCCTCGATACCGTCGCGCGCGCCCAGGGGATCGTTGCTGGCTTCGACAAGCGTCACCCGGTCGGCGCCATGGAGCATCGGCAGCGCATCCATCACCGCACGCCGGCATTCGCGCGTGTCGGTCCAGGCTATGACGACATTCCGGAAATCCGCTGTCACGTTGGCGTCCGGCACGACCAGTACGGGACGGCCGGCACGCAGGATCAGGTCGCCGGTGTCGGCATGCGTAGAGAGGTCGCCCGGCACCGGCCCCACGCCGGTAATCAGCAGGTCGGCGCAGCGTGCCTGCATCGCGATGGTATGCGCGACGTTTTCCAGGGTCGGGATCGATCGCCATTCGAGAACATGGGATCGCAACCCTGCATGGGCGTGGAATTCGACCTTCGCATGCGCCAGTTCGTCGGTAACGATGTCTCGCTCGAGAACCGCGAGCGCGCCGTCCATGTATCCGTCCGAGGCACCGAACTGGACGGGCTCACACGCCGCGATTCCGATCACCCGGGCATCATATTGCTTCGCAAGCGTTGCCGTCGCGTCCAGCACAGCCGCGTTCGGTCGCGCGCCATCGAGATGCACCATCAAGGTCGAATAGGTCACGCCTGATCTCCCGTGTCGCTGCATTCGCGATCACTTCATCCATTCCTGCGGGATTTCGAGCGGAGAGGGCAGGATCGGAAACTACGCATTTGCATCGTCGAAACGCACTTGTCGGCCGCCCGAACTGCGTACTTCCCGATGCTGTTTGCTCTGGCAGCACGGCGTATCCCCTGATCCATCACCGGTCGGCGCGCTTCGGGCCGGCTTTCGACGGAGATCTCCATGTTCGATGATATCAAGCTCCAGAAGGCGGTCCTGGCCGAACTGAACTGGGATCCAAGCGTCCCAGCTGCCCAGATCGGCGTCACGGCGAGCGGCGGCATCGTCACGCTGACCGGCCATGTGGGAAGCTACGCGGCCAAATTCGCAGCCGAACGTGCCGCAGCGCGCGTCGAGGGCGTCAAGGCGATCGCGGAGGAACTCGATGTGCAGCTTGAAGATCGTTTCAAGCGGGGTGACGAGGCGATTGCCGGCGCGATCGTCGAGCGCTTCTCGTGGGACACGACCATCCCCAAGGATGCGGTCAAGGCGCAGGTCGAGGATGGCTGGGTCAGTCTGCGCGGAGAGGTGCGGTGGCACTTCGAAAAGGAAGCCGCCGAAACCGCGGTACGAACCCTCGCGGGCGTGATCGGGGTGCTCAACCATGTAACCGTCACACCACGCGTCGATGTCCTCGACGTGCGCGACGACATCCGAACGGCGCTACACCGCTCGCCCTTCTTCGATACGGATACGATCAAGGTCTCGGTCGATGGTGGCACCGTCCGCCTGAGCGGTTCGGTCGATACGCTCCATGATCGACGGGTCGCGGAGAAGACCGCATGGGCGGCGCCGGGCGCGGTGAAGGTCGAGAATTTCCTCGAGGTCGTGTGATCACGACGCAGTCGCCATCCGGCAGTAGTAGGGCCAAAGACCGAACGCCACCGTCTCACCGGGAACGGCATGTCGTCGATCGCATCGGCTGGCTGCGCGCGGCCGTGCTGGGTGCGAATGACGGGATCGTATCCACCGCGAGCCTGATCATCGGTGTTGCGGCGGCTTCGGCGCAAGTGAGCGGGGCCGGGACGTCGGCTATCGTCATCGCAGGGACTGCCGGATTGGTGGCGGGTGCGATGTCGATGGCCGCCGGCGAATATGTCTCGGTCAGCGCCCAAGCCGACACCGAGAAAGCCGAGGTGGCGCTCGAACGACGCGAACTCGCCGACGATCCGGCTGGTGAACTCGCCGAGCTTGCCGGCATCTACGAGGCGCGGGGCGTGGACGGCCAAACAGCGCTGTCGGTGGCGACCCAGTTGATGGCGCGCGACGCACTCGGGGCGCATGCGCGCGACGAACTCGAGATTTCCGTCGGGGCTCGCGCCCGGCCCGTCCAGGCGGCGCTCGCCTCCGCGGCCAGCTTTACCGTCGGCGCGGCTATGCCATTGCTCGCCATTTTCCTCGCGCCAGCCGGATTGCTCATCCCAACGGTTTCCGTGTCGTCATTGGCTTTCCTCGCGATCCTCGGCGGGTTGGGCGCGCGAACCGGCAACGCCAGCGTCTGGCGGGGCACGGTGCGGGTGACATTCTGGGGTGCCTTCGCGATGGCCGCGACCGCCGGTATCGGCAGCGTTATCGGGACAGCAGCCTGATCAACCCATCGACGAGCCTGATCTGACGGTCGGCGCATATCCTCGCTTCGCGTCCTGCGTAGTTCCCGACGGTGATCCCTGATCGGGGTCCGAGGTAGTGTGGGCTCGACGCATCGCCGCTCGACCACCGGGTTCTCGCGATCGTTCAGCAAGGATCGCAAACCCCATGATCACCGACAGCTCCTTGGTAGTTGGCGTATCGAGCGCGCCAGAGCGTGACGCGAACGTTGTCCGCCGACCCATTCTTCATTTGTCCTCGGCTCCTGCAGGATCGCAAGGGTCCGTTTCCGACCGGCCCAAACGCGACTGGTCCGATCCGCGCACCGTCAACGCTTCTCTCTTTTCGACACGCCGCGTGATCTACCCCGCGTGAGGAACAGGCTTGCGCTGGCGCTGCTGGTCTTGTCGTCTTCGCTGCCGGCGGTCGCGATCGCTCAAGCTCCGCCCATCACGACATCGGACGGCAGGATCGAGAAGCTCAAGCCGGGCGAGTATCTCTGGGCGCCCGCAATTGCGCCGGCGGGACCCGTCACGGTCATCGTGAGCCTGAAGACCCAGAAAGCCTATGCCTATCGCAATGGCGTCGTCATCGGCGTCTCGACGGTATCGACCGGCACGCGCGGCTATGCCACCCCGACCGGGGTGTTCACCGTGCTCCAGAAGGACGCGGATCACGTGTCCAACCTCTACAAGGACGCCGCGATGCCCTTCATGCAGCGGCTGACCTGGGGCGGCATCGCGATGCATGCGGGCAACCTTCCCGGCTATCCCGCATCCCATGGCTGCATTCGCCTGCCGCTGGCATTTGCGAAGCTGCTATTCGGGATCACCCGGATGGGCGTCACCGTGGTCATCACGCAGGATGCGCTCGTGCCGGTTGTCGTCACCTCGCCGGGCCTTCTGAAGCCGGATAGCGACGCTATTCCCTCGACCGCGCCATTCGTCTGGACACCGAGCCGTTCCCCGAGCGGTCCTGTATCGATTGTCATCAGCGGGCGTGACCGACGGGTCGTCGTCCTGCGAAACGGGATCGAGATCGGATCCAGCCCGATCGTCCTGGATGCTCCGGTCGACCAAACCGCCGCCTTCACGCTCCAGTCGATCGATGCTGACGGGGAGCATTGGCTTCGACTTTCGCTGCCGGGTGACCCCCGATCCGGTGAACTGAGTGCCGAGGATCGCAGCAAGGGTCATCTGCCCGAGGGCTTCCGTGCCGGGCTCGCCACGGTGCTGACGCCCGGCGCGACGCTGCTGGTGACCCGTGAGACGCTGGCGAGCGCCGGCACTGGCAAGGCGGTGACCATCATCGAGGCTGGCAACGAGCCTGGCAACAAGGGCGGCGGCTCGTGAACGTGGAGCGACCGTTCGATACGATCGAGAAGCCCGTCCGGACCTCGCCCGCATGGCACACAATATCCAGCGCCGACGTCGAGGCTCGGCTCGGGACCTCGGATGCTGGCCTTACGGCCAAGGACGCGGCCGCTCGTCTTGTGCGGGATGGTCTCAACGAACTCGCGCCTCCGCCGACGCCCTCGATGATCCTGCTGTTCCTACGGCAGTTCAACAGCCCGCTGATCTATCTCCTGATCGCCGCAGCTGTCGTGTCGCTCGGCCTCGGGCACCGTACCGACGCCGGCTTCATCGGAGTTGTCTTGGTCGTTAATGCACTCATCGGGACGTTCCAGGAGGGCAAGGCCGCCGGCAGCCTGGCCGCGTTGCGGCAGATGGTCGGACAGACTGCCAGCGTGCGGCGCGGAGGAGCGATTTCTGTCGTGAATGCCCGCGACATCGTCGTTGGGGATATCGTCGAGGTCGAGAGCGGCATGGCGGTTCCAGCCGACATTCGCCTCTCCAAGACCAGCGCGCTGCGTATCGATCAGTCGACGTTCAGCGGCGAATCGATGCCCGTCACCAAGGATGCAGGCGTCATGGTGCCCGAGCGCACGCCACCTGCCGAGCGCACGACGATGTTGCTGGCAGGCACGATGGTAGAGGAGGGCAGGGGGGGCGGCGTCGTCGTCGCGACCGGCGCCGACACCGCGCTTGGCGCGATCGACGCGTCGCTTCGCGGTACGAAGGCGACGCCCCCTCCGCTCGTGCTGCGCCTCGATCGCCTCGCGAGGCAGATCAGCATCGCGACGATCGCGCTCATCGTGCCATTCGCGCTTGTCCTGCTGATGCAGGGGCGGCCGGGCGACCAGATCCTGCTGCTCGCGGTCGCGCTGGCGGTCTCGGCGATCCCCGAAGGACTGTCGATCGCGGTCACCGTCGCGCTGGCGGCGGGCACGCGCCGGATGGCGGCGCGCAAGGTAATCGTCCGCTCGCTCCCCGCAGTCGAGGGTTTGGGCGCCTGCACGATCATCGCCAGTGACAAGACGGGGACGTTGACCCGCAACGTCCTGTCCGTCGAGCGCGTCCTGCTCGCCGACGGCACCGTATGGAACCGCGCTGACTGGCCCGCGCACGCCGATGCGCTGGCTGCGATCCGCCACGCCGCAGCGCTGTGCAACGAGGCGGCGTTGGGACCGGACGGCATTCCTGTCGGCGATACGGTCGACGTCGCGCTGCTCGGGTTCGCGCGCGATGGCGGCGCCGACCTGGCCGCGCTTCATGCGATCATACGCGTCGCGGCGCTGCCCTACGAACCCGCACGCAAATTCTCGACCGTCGCGGTTGACGAAGGTGAGGGTGTTCGCGTCTTCGCCAAGGGCGCGCCTGAGGTCGTTCGCCCGATGTGCCGGTCGATCGATCCCGCCGCTATCGCCAAGGCGGTCGCAATGGCGGAGGACGGCTACAGGATCATCGCCGTTGCTGCCGCCGATGGATCTACGACGGTCGATGCCAAGGCCCCGCACGATCTCGTCTTCCTTGGCTGGATCGGCCTCATCGATCCGGTCCGTCCCGAAGTGCCCGCCGCGATCGCACGCTGTGCGGAAGCCGGGATCGGCGTGCGCATGGTGACCGGCGACCATCCGGGGACTGCGCTGACGATCGCGCGCGGGCTCGGTCTCGACGTGCACGCCGACCAGGTTGTCACCGGTACGCAGATGGCAGACCTGGCGGACCAGCCGGCGGAGCTTTCGGCGCTGGTGCTCGCGGGGCGCGTCTTCGCGCGGATCGAGCCGGTGCAGAAGCTGGAGATCGTCCGGATCCTTGCAAAGAGCGGCGAGCTGGTCGCGGTGACCGGCGACGGCGTCAACGACGCGCCCGCGCTTCAGGCCGCGCATATCGGTGTCGCGATGGGGATGGCAGGAACCGACGTCGCGCGCGGCGCGGCCGATCTCGTGCTCGCAGACGACAATTTCGCGTCGATCGTCGCGGGTGTCGAGGAGGGTCGCGTCACCTACGCCAATGTCCGTCGCATCGTCATCATCCTCCTGGCTACGGGCATGGCGGAGATTGGCATGTTCCTCGGCGCGGTGGCGCTAGGACTACCGATGCCGCTGACTGCGGTGCAGCTGCTCTGGCTGAACCTCGTCACAAACGGCGCGCAGGACGTCATGCTCGGCTTCGGCCGCGGCGAGGGCGACGAACTGCGTCAGCCGCCTCGGCGTCCGGAAGAACCGATCCTCGATTCCAGCGCGATCGCCCTTATGATCCCGCCCGCCCTGATGATGACCGGCCTCGCGCTGTACCTCGTCTACGGCATGCACCACGATGGACGGCCGCTTGCCGAAATCCAGAACGCGGTGCTGCTGATGACGGTGCTTTTCCAGAACGTCTACGTCCTGTGCATGCGTAGCGAGAGGCGCTCGGTGCTGCGCGAACCGCCGTTCTCCAACCCATGGCTCCTGCTGGGTGTCGGCGTCGCACTCACCTTCCAGCTTATCGCGATGACATGGCCCACGCTCGGCGGGGTTCTCGGTACGTCACTCGTCTCGACTACCACTTTATGGTTTTGTCTGGCCGCCACGGCCTCGACCGTCGTCGTCACCGAGGTGACCAAGCAGCTTGTCGCACGCTGGCAGCGGAGCGCTCCCCGTGGCTGACCGGGCGGCAGGTGCCTTCACCCCTAAGATCGTGACGGCGATGCGCGAGGGCTACACGCTAACGCAATTCCGCGCGGATGCGATCGCCGGAGCGACGGTGGCGGTCGTCGCCCTCCCGCTGGCGATGGCGCTCGGCATTGCCAGTGGCGCGTCGCCCGACAAGGGGCTGATCACGGCAATCGTCGCAGGCTTCCTGGTGTCTGCGCTGGGCGGTTCGCGCGTGCAGATTGGTGGGCCGACCGGCGCGTTCGTCGTCGTGGTCTTCAACGTCATCGCTCAGCATGGTTATGACGGCCTTGTGCTGGCGACCTTGCTCGCCGGCGTGATCCTGATCGTCGCCGGCTATGCCCGGCTCGGCGAACTGATCCGCTTCATCCCCTACACGGTCGTCACCGGGTTCACCGCCGGGATCGCCGTCATCATTGCGTCGAGCCAGGTCAGGGATTTCCTTGGATTGCGCATGGTCGCCGTGCCCGCCGACTTCCTGCCGAAATGGGCCGCCTATCTGGGTGCGATCAGGACGGTCGACGCCGCGACCGTCGCGGTCGGCGCCGGTGCGCTGGCGGTGATCCTGACTCTGCGACGGGTCGCGCCGCGGATACCCGGATTTCTGGTTGCGGTCGTCGCGGCATCTCTCATCGTTATCGTGACTGGCTTGGACGTCGACACCATCGGGTCGCGATTTCCGAACAAGCCGGCGGGCATCGCTTTGCCTGCGCTGCCCGTCTGGACGTTCGCCAAGGTGCAGGCAGTGCTCCCTTCTGCATTCACGATCGCGTTCCTCGCCGGGATCGAAGCGCTGCTGTCGGCGGTCGTTGCCGACGGGATGATCGGATCGCGGCACCGGTCGAACCAGGAACTGGTCGGGCAGGGGATTGCCAACATCGCGTCCGCGCTGTTCGGAGGACTTCCCGCGACCGGCGCGATCGCGCGGACCGCAACCGCGATCAGGGCCGGCGCGCAGACGCCGGTCGCCGGCATGCTCCATGCGGTCTTCGTACTCCTTTTCCTGCTCTTCGGTGCCGATCTGATGCGGTACGTGCCGATGGCGGCGCTTGCGGCCATCCTGTTCGTGGTTGCCTGGGGCATGAGCGAGCATGACCGGTTCCGTGGCCTGTTGCGGATGCCGAATGGCGACCGGCTGGTGTTGCTGCTGACGTTTGTGTTGACCGTGCTGGTCGATCTCACGGTCGCGATCGGGGTCGGCGTGACGCTGGCATCGTTGCTGTTCATGGCGCGCATGAGCGACACGGTCAGCATCGACCGCGGCGGCGAGACCGAAGCCGACGACACCGACCAGCGCAACGCTCTACCGACGGGTGTCGAGGTCTTTCGGATCGACGGGCCGTTTTTCTTCGGTGTGGCTGCAGGGTTGATGGACGCCTATCGCGCATTGGGCAGGATCCCGCGTGTGCTGATCCTCCGCCTGGATCGAGTTCCGGTGCTCGACGCCAGCGGAGCGGCGGCGATCGGCGAAATGGTCAAACGAGCGAACGTGTCCGGGACCCGCGTCATCTTGTGTGGAGCACGATCGAGTGTGACCGCGATGTTGGACCGCGCACTGAGTAAAGACCCGATAAGTGCGCCTGCTCGTACCGCCTTATATGCAGAGGCTATTGCGATCGCCGGCGATCAATAGTTTTCGTCACTGCGATCGATGCCACACTCTTTTTGAAGGCCGCCTAAACCTGGCCAGAAGGAATGGTATCGCGGCAAAAACAAGCTGTCCCGTGAGTCCTACAAATCCGAGTGGGGTTTCCACGGTCCTTGCCCACTCGGCAGCGCTTTGCCCCCGCAGAATGTACGCCAGTATTGCCTCGCTCCCCATCGTCAGCAGAAAAGCGAGGAGGCCCATAGCGGCGCATTGTCCGGGTTGGAAAGCGCGATGGCGCAGCAGCCGGCTGGCGACCAGCCAGCTGACCGTGATCAGGACGGGAACTTCGAGAAGCAACGCGGCGGTATCGCCGATTTGTGGCGTAACCAGGAGGACACGAGCTGCCCCCGTCGCGAAGGCGAAGCCGAACACGATCCCGAAATACGCTACCCCTGTCGACCACACCGCGCCCATCCGTAACAGCCTTCATGATTTTCGTTTACTGATGACGGGCGCCCCATCGTTGGCACCGGCGGCGCTCCAACCATCGTCGCAGCGCGAGTTGATCGTCGGGCGTCGCTTGCCTAGCGCATCGCATCGATCAGCCGATCGACCGGCATCCTGGCAAAGGTCGTGAAGCTGTCCGCCACTGCATAGGGCAGGACCAGCGTCCTGCCGTGCAGCAGCGCGCCGCAGCTATAGACGACGTTGGGCACGTAACCCTTGCGCTCGGTTGCATCGGGCCGGACGAGCGGGAGGGTCATCCGCCCGAGAAGTTTGGATGGATCGTCGCGGTCCAGCAGGCAGGCGCCGAGCGCATAGTTACGCATCGCGCCGACGCCGTGGGTCAGCACCAGCCAGCCTTCATCGAGCTCGATCGGCGAGCCGCAATTGCCGATCTGGACGAACTCCCATGGCCAGTGCGGCTCGACGATTGTCGTACCCGTCGGCCATTCGTATAAGTCATTCGAGAAGGACAACGAGATCGTCTCGTTGTCCTCCCGGCCCAGCATCGCATACCGGCCATCGATCCGCCGCGGAAACAGCGCCATCCCCTTGCTCGCGGCAGACGGACCCCGGATCGGGTCGAGCGCGAAGGCACAAAAATCGCCGGTGCGCAGCAGCTCCTGGCGGATGCCGTCACCGCTGTAGGCCGTGTAGGTCCCGAACCAGGTGATCGTGCCGTCGTCGTCGGCGAAACGGACAAGGCGCAGATCCTCGATCCCGTTGCGCTGGCTCGGCGTGGACGGAAAGATGACGATCTCGGACAGGGCGTAGCCGTTCTCGCAGCGCATCCGCACGCCTGCGGCACGCGAGCCGCCGAGCGCTGCGTCCTCGATCCGAGGGACGATCGCGCGAGGTCCCTGCGGATCCAGACTGATGTCGCCTGATAGGTCGCAGATACCCGTTCTGAACGCGATCGAGGAGACATGGCCTTCGCCGACGGCGCGGAGCGACAGGATGAAGCGTACCGCGCCGGCGGACAATCCGGTCTGGTCGGGATGCGGCGCGATGCTGGGATTGAAGAGCGCGGCGGCCTCGTAGCCATATTCCTGGCAGAAATAGGCGCCGATCAGCAGCGCGCGCTCGCCCACGACCGGCGCGTCATTGCCGATCACGCCCTGCACCTCGGCATAACGTTGCGCGAACACCGCTTCCACTTCCGCGTGGTGGCCGGCAAAGTCGCGCATGAGATCGCTCAGCTCTTCAGTTATCGCCGCATCGCCCAATCCCATCACGCGCCCGGCGATCCGTTTGGCGCGGGCGTGATCGCCGTCCGCGCCCGGTACGTAAGGCCGGATGACGACGCGCGAGGGATCGGGCCGCAGGACGATCTGCAGGCGCTCGACAAATGCGGCGTTCGTCACGCGGTCATGCGCCGACGTTCAGCTCTGTCGCGTGGGTCGGGTAGGCCGCGACGGGGGTCAGCTCGCGGGGCCTTCCGCCGAGCGTGCTCGCAAAGCCGTGGTTGACGTCGCGGTGATGCGCCTCATCGTCGCGGACCACCAGCACGACGTCGCGCAAGGTCGCGTCGTCCGCCATCTTCCAGTAATGACGTGCGATCGCGGGAGCGGGGACGTTGGGCGAGCGCCCCTCGTCGATCTCCTGCAGATACAGCGTGTAGCTTGTCACCGCCTCCTCCTCGAAATAGCCGACGACGCGGTGCGCGGTCTTCGCCGAGAGCAGATAGAGGATCGAGAAGCCGATCAGGAACACACCTTGGACCAGCAGGATCACCGTTCGCTCGAACCAGGTCGGCTTGGCGATCTCGATGAACGTCATCAGGTGCATGCGCTCGTTCTCGGCTTCCTCCATCAGGGTCCGGATCCAGCCCTGATCGTCGCGCATCCAGCGCAGGCATTTGAGATGGGTGAACATCGCCCCGACCATGCCGGGAACGGCCGCGACCGTCTCGAGTACGATCGCACGGTGTCCGTAACGCTTGGCAAAGAAGGTATCCGCGCTGAACCGAAGCAATTTGGTGAAGCCAAGCGCGAACCGGTCGGAGAACCCCTTGGGGTCGTGATGGATGACGGGTTCGGCGGCTCGCTCTTCGGTAAGCGCACGCGCGTCGGGCACGAGAATGGTATTGGCCATGAGCTGTCCTTTGAAGGCGTGAATCAGGTGGCAGCGACGTCGAGCGTCTTGCGCAGCACCATGACGGTCGGATCGCCAGGGCATCCCGAAGCGGTCCAGCCGCGCTCCCGTTCGAGTTCGATCGCCTCATGGTTGTCGCGGCTTTCGATGGATTCGACGGTCTTTATTCCCTTGGCGACCGCGAAGCGGGCGACATGGTCGAGCAGTGTCCAACTGATGCCGCCGCGCTTGAAATCGGCGCGGATCGCGATGGCGACCTCGGCATTGGTAAGCGTTTCATCGGCAGCCAGCATGGCGGTGGCGATGATCAGGCCAGTCCCCGGTTCGATCGCGAGGAAGTTCTCCGTGCGCTGGTGATCGACCGTGACGAGCGCCTGCAACTGGTCGTGGCCAACCTTCTGGATCGCCGTCAGGAAGCGGAAGCGCAGGTCTTCCTTGTCGACATGGGTGAAGAATTCCCCGAGCGCCATCTCATCGGAAGGCATGGCAGGGCGCACGTGGAAGGCGTAGCCGCTCCTCGTCACGAGGTCGGCGCTCCACGTGTCGCCCGGTACGGTTGTCGCCGGTTCGGTAGTACTCGGGCGGTCTCTCAGGAGTTCGACCATCATCAGTTCCTTCGCAAATGGACCCGCCGGCAGGGTGCGAAGGGGTGTTGGTCGAATAGCCGCAGGGGCCTGATCGCTGCAGCATCGGGAAACACGTAGCGGGTGTGCACGAGGATGCCTCTCCCGGCAGTCGACGGTCGCCAGGGCTTGCGGCTGGCGTATCACCGTAGTTTCCGAGCCTATCTGGCAGCCAGGCGGTCGCTACGACGGTTTGCTTGTCCGCGTGCAAGAATTCACCGACCGCGGCCCCAGGAGAAAATCATGCCCCAGGACCGTGCGCTGCAGGAGTCGGTATTGACCGAGCTCGTCTGGGAGCCGAGCGTGGACGTTGCCCATATCGGTGTTACCGCCGAACGCGGCATCGTCACCCTCACCGGTCACGTCGAAAACTTTCTCCAGAAACGCAACGCGGAGAAGGCTACCGCCCGGGTGCGGGGGGTTCGGGCCGTGGTGGAGGAACTCGAGGTCCGGCTGCCGTTTCCCCTGAAGCACGGCGACGAAGAAATCGCCAAGGCGGCGCTCAACCGGCTCGACTGGGAGGTCGATGTGCCGAAGGATGTCGTGACGATCCGGGTGGAGAATGGATGGGTCACGCTGACGGGATGCGTTGAATGGCACTTCCAGCGCGAGGCCGCCGAGCGCGTGTTGCGCGGTTTGGTTGGCGTTGTCGGCATCCAGAACGAGATCATCACGAAGGTTCATCCGATCGCGCAGGACGTGACGGCCGAGATCGACGCGGCACTGCATCGCTCGCGGTTCGATCCCCGGACCATCACAGTGGCGGCGGACGGCGGAAAGATCACGCTCAGCGGCACCGTGCCGACTCTCACCGATCGCTACGTCGCCTGTCAGACCGCATGGAAGTCCAGAGGCGCCACCGAGGTCGAGAACAACCTCGTTGTCGCATGACCCAGCGGATGCAGGATCTGGCGCATGAGATCGTTCGGCTTCAGGCCGAACTGGACCGCGAGATCGAAGGGCGAAGGCGGGCGTTGGGCGTGGAGATCGCTGGTCAAATCGTCGGTTTCGAACGTGGCGTTCTCGAGGCGCAGCGCCGCTTGCGGGTTTCGGTCGGGCGCTTTGTCGCGGACTCCGAATTTGTGTCCTGGCTGACGGCGCCGGTGATCTACTCGCTGATCGTGCCGCTGGTTGTCGTCGACCTATGGGTCAGTCTCTATCAAGCGATCTGCTTTCGTGCGTACCGGATCCAACGTGTCCGGCGATCGGACTTCATCCTCCTTGATCGCCGGCACCTGGCCTATCTGAACCGGGTCGAGGCGCTGAATTGCATGTTCTGCTCCTACGCCAACGGTCTGATCGGTTTCGTGAGGGAGGTCAGCAGTCGTACCGAGCAATATTGGTGTCCGATCAAGCACGCCCTGCGCGTCAATGACCCGCTGCACCGCTATTACGAGTTCCTCGAATATGGCGATGCCGATGGATATCGGACGCGCCTGGCCGAATTTCGCGATGGTTTGCGCGGCTGACTCAATGGCCTGCGTAGTTCCCGACGCTGCCGCGGCTTCAGGCGATCAGTACAAGACCCGTGCCGGTATTCGCCGCAACACAGGAGCACGTATGTCTCAGGATCGTCAACTTCAGGAAGCCGTCCTCGCAGAGTTCATCTGGGAGCCCAGCGTCAACGGCGGCCATATCGGCGTTACCGCAAAGGATGGTATCGTGACCCTGACCGGCCACGTCGAGAACTACCTCGAGAAGCGCGCCGCGGAGAAGGCAGCCGCGCGGGTCAAGGGCGTCAAGGCGGTGGTCGAGGAGATCAAGGTCGAACTTCATTCCAGCATGCGCCGCACCGACGAGGACATCGCCAGGGCCGCAGTCGATCGTCTGGCATGGGAAGTCACCGTGCCGCGCGACAAGGTCAAGGTGAAGGTGGAGGGCGGCCTGGTAACGCTTACCGGCCAAGTCGAATGGCATTACCAGCAGGTGGCCGCCGAGCGTAGTGTCCGCGGGCTGATGGGTGTCATCGGCGTGTTCAACCAGACGACGATCAAGCCCCGCGCGGATGCCATCAACATCGGCCACAGCATCGATCAGGCGCTGCATCGTTCCTGGTTCGATCCGAAGACGATCACCGTCTCGACGCAGGGTGGGAAGGTCAAGTTGACCGGCACCGTGGAGACACCGGGTGACCGGCTCGTCGCAGGCGCGACCGCCTGGGGTGCCGTCGGCGCAACCGATGTCGAGAATGACCTTATCGTCGCATGATCTGATCGACCGGGCCGTTCGCGAGACATCGCGAACGGCCTTGGTGTGTGCGCCGCAGTCGCGATCAGCCAAAATGGATACCGACGTGGCCGCTGAGATTTCCACTCCTATCGCTGCGCGGGTCGACCAAGGGGCCGAACCCGACGACAGCGTTTGGACTTGCCCGATGCACCCGCAAGTTCGGGAACGTGCCGCGGGCGCGTGCCCGGTTTGTGGCATGGCGCTCGAACCCGAAGTGCCGACGCGGGCGATGGCGCCCAATCCCGAGCTTATAGATTTCACGCGACGGCTTTGGGTCGCGAGTGCGTTCGCGATTCCTCTTTTGATCATCGCGATGGCCACGAACATGCCGGGGTGGACGCACATCGTTGGGACCCACGTCGCCTGGATCCAACTCGCTTTGGCTTCGCCGATCGTCCTGTGGGCAGGGGCACCGTTCTTTCAGCGGGGGTGGTTATCGCTGCGTACCCGACAACTCAACATGTTCACCCTGATCGCCCTAGGCGTCGGGGCGGCCTTTCTCTTCAGTCTGGTGGCAACGATCACACCCGGCCTTATCCCTGCGGCCGGCGACGGGCACGCAGTGCCGGTTTATTACGAGGCGGCCGGCGTGGTGGTGACACTGGTCCTGCTGGGACAGGTGCTCGAACTCCGCGCTCGTGCGCAGACTGGCCAAGCAATACGGGCATTGCTGGATCTCGCCCCCGGAACGGCCAGTCGCGTGATGCCAGATGGCACCGAACGCGTCGTACCCGTCGCCCGTCTTACCGTTGGCGATAGGGTGCGCCTGCGTCCTGGAGAAGCCATCCCGGTCGATGGCGTCGTGCTGGAGGGGCAGTCTTGGATCGACGAGTCGATGCTGTCCGGCGAGCCCTCGCCACAGGCGAAGCAGGTCGGCGCGGTCGTCACCGCTGGCACCGTGAACGGCGCCGGCAGTTTCATCATGGAAGCGCGCGCGGTTGGGTCAGCGACCATGCTGGCAAAGATCGTCCGGATGGTCGCAGATGCGCAGCGCAGTCGCGCGCCGATCCAGGCCCTCGCGGATCGCGTGTCCGCCTGGTTCGTGCCGGCTATCGTTCTGGTAGCAGTCGGCACCTTCGCGATCTGGATGCTGGTCGGCCTCGAGCCTCGGGTCGGCCATGCCCTGCTGAACGCTGTCTCGGTGCTGGTAATCGCTTGTCCCTGTGCGCTCGGTCTCGCAACGCCGCTCTCGATCATGGTCGGGACGGGGCGTGGCGCGCGGGCCGGCGTCCTCGTTAAGGCCGCCGAGGCGCTACAGATGTTGGATACGGTCGACACGCTCGTCATCGACAAGACGGGCACCCTCACCGAGGGCAAGCCTAGCGTGGTGGGCATCGAAACAACGGGCGACTTCGAGGCGGATACCGTGCTTGGTCTCGCAGCGGCGGTCGAGGCGATGTCTGAGCACCCCCTGGCTGCCGCAATCGTCGCGGAAGCGCGCGCGCGGACATTGAAATCTGGTGCGGTATCGAACTTTGCGTCGCAGACAGGTTCGGGGGTCAGCGCCATGGTCGAGCGCCGGCAGATATCGATCGGCAACGAAGCGCAGATGGGCACCGTCGGCGTCGACATCGCACCCGTCGCCGAGGCGGCAGAACGGTGGCGCCGTCAGGGAGCGACCATCGCTTTCGTCGCAATCGACCGGGTCCTTGCGGGACTGGTCGCCGTCGCCGACCCGATCCGACCATCGGCAGCGCCTGCCATCATCGCACTTCGGCAGGAAGGCCTTCGCATCGTCATGTTGACCGGCGACAGCCGGGGCACCGCCGACGCCGTGGGGCGCACGGTTGGGGGACTGGACGAGGTTCGCGCGGATCTGCGGCCCGAGGACAAGGCCCGCATCGTCGCAGAACTGAAAGCGACCGGTGCGAAGGTCGCGATGGCCGGCGACGGCGTCAACGACGCGCCCGCTCTTGCCACGGCCGACGTCGGTATCGCGATGGGCACCGGCACCGACGTGGCGATCGAAAGCGCCGGCGTGACGCTCATCGGCGGCGATCTTATGGCGATCGTAAGGGCGCGACGACTTGCGCGTGCGACGATGCGCAACATCCGGCAAAACCTGCTGTTTTCGTTCGTCTTCAACGGGCTTGGCGTGCCGATCGCGGCGGGCGCGCTCTATCCGTGGACCGGTCTGCTGCTATCACCGATGCTCGCTGGCGCCGCCATGGCTTTGTCGTCGCTGCTGGTTGTCCTGAACGCGTTGCGGCTGAGGACGGTGGCTCTGTGATCGCGATCATCGGTCGATCGAACCATAACCGCGGGCGCTATTACGCCGCCGCGTGCTACCTAACCTGCGTCAATCGGAAGGAATATCTATCACCGTAAGCCCCGACGACCGCGTTTCATCATTCTGGGGTGCCAAACGGCTGAGGCTCGCCGTGGAGGCTGCGGGCGTCGCTCTATGGTCCTGGAACGTCGATGATGATCTGTTCGAAATGGACGATCGGGCGTTCGAACTCTGGGGAGTCGCGCCCAGCGGGGCAGTCACTTTCGAGGATCTTTCGGTCCATATCCATCCATTGGACAGGGACCGGGTACGGGTAGCATTCGCTGCGACACGCGCTGTTCTCGGAGCCTACGAGATCGATTTCCGGATCATGATCGGGGATGAGATTCGCTGGATCTCCGCGCGTGGCAAGGGCGATGACATCGGTATCGTCGATCGCGTGATGTTCGGCATCTTCCTCGACGTTAGCGCTCGCAAGCAGGTCGAGGAGAGCCAGGAATTGCTCGCTGGCGAGATGAGCCACCGGGTCAAGAACTTATTGGCCATCGCGTCGGGTCTGACGGAAATCACGGCTCGGACGTCCAAGTCCGCGCCTGAAATGGCCAAGGCACTGTCCCAGCGCCTGGTTGCCCTGGGTCGCGCTCACGATTTGACGCGGCCAGTGCCGGGCGGTGACGTGGACGGCGCATTGCTCGGTGATCTGCTTTCGGTTTTGCTCGCCCCCTACGACGACGATGGTGCCTTCAGCGGACGGGTGCGGGTAGCCGTGCCGAGGATGCGCGTCGGCGAACGCGCGGCGACCACGCTCGCGCTAGTGATCCATGAGCTTGCGACCAATTCACTGAAATATGGCGCGCTTTCGACCGCGAGCGGCACCCTCGACCTT
This sequence comes from Sphingomonas sp. R86520, assembly GCF_042466285.1. Taxonomy (NCBI): domain Bacteria; kingdom Pseudomonadati; phylum Pseudomonadota; class Alphaproteobacteria; order Sphingomonadales; family Sphingomonadaceae; genus Sphingomonas; species Sphingomonas sp. R86520. The sequence continues at coordinate 20,369 of NZ_JAXHBZ010000004.1, read as the reverse complement.
TCGCAGCGTATCGAAGCGGAGGGCTTTGTCCTTCTGTGGACCGAGCGGGGCGGGCCGCCGGTAGTCGCGCCGGAAGGCGCTGGAGGCTTTGGCAGCACGCTGATCAAGCGCAGCATGACTGGCCAACTTGGCGGTTCGATCGAATACGACTGGTCGAGCGAGGGCGTCGTCATTGCTCTCTGCATCGATCCCGCTCGACTTGCCTGATGCGGGGCTTGCGTAGTTCCCGAGGCTGCCCGGGCGGGTACACATCACTCTAAAGCGGGCGTCCCAGATCCTGCGCTCTTCGCGAGCTGTGATCCGCTTGATGGCATGACCGCGCCAGCGAGCGACCTCGGATGCAAGCGACTCGTCCATGAAAGCTCTCGTCTACAAGGGCCCAGGCCTCAAAGCGTATGAGGAACACGCCAAGCCGGAGCTTCGCGATCCGACCGATGCCATCGTCCGGATTACCCGGACGACGATCTGCGGCACGGACCTGCATATCCTGAAAGGCGACGTCGCCACTTGCACGCCGGGGCGGATCCTCGGCCACGAGGGCGTGGGCGTCATCGATGCCGTGGGGGCTGCCGTGACCGCGTTCAAACCGGGAGACCGGGTCCTGATCTCGTGCGTCAGCGCCTGTGGCAAGTGCGAATATTGCCGCAAGGGCATGTTCTCCCACTGCACGACGGGCGGCTGGATCCTCGGCAACACGATCGACGGGACGCAGGCGGAGTTCGTGCGAACACCGCATGCCGACACCAGCCTATATCCCATCCCGGAAGGGGCGGACGAAGAGGCTCTTGTCATGCTCAGCGACATCCTCCCCACCGGTTTCGAGTGCGGCGTCCTGAACGGCAAGGTGCAGCCTGGTGCGACCGTGGCGATCGTCGGTTCGGGACCGATCGGCCTGGCCGCGCTGCTCACCGCGCAATTCTATTCGCCGGCCGAGATCATCATGATCGATCTCGACGACAACCGCCTGGATATCGCCAAGCGCTTCGGCGCAACTGCGACCGTCAACAGCGGGGCTGGCACGGCCGTCGAGCAAGTGATGGCGATGACTGGTAATCGCGGCGTCGATACCGCCATCGAGGCGGTCGGCGTGCCCGCGACCTTCGAGATGTGCGAGCGGATCATCGCGCCTGGAGGCGTGATCGCCAACGTCGGCGTCCACGGCAAACCGGTTGCCCTCCATCTCGAGGCGCTGTGGGACCGCAACATCGCAATCACGACGCGCTTGGTGGATACCTCGAGCACGCCGATGCTGCTGAAGATCGTGGGATCGAAGAAGATCGATCCCACGCTTCTCATCACCCACCGCTTCAAGTTCGAGCAGATGCTCGAGGCCTACGAGACCTTCGGGAATGCCGCGGAAACCAGGGCGCTCAAGGTCATCATCGAAGCCTGACCGACACCGATGCACACGATCCGGATCCCGAAAGGACCAGCCATGACCTACCAGAGCCTTAATCCGTTCGACGGCACGCTGATCGAGAACTTCACCGACTTGTCCGACGTCGATTTCGAGGTGAAGCTGGCCGCGGCGCAAACCTGCTTCGAGACATGGCGGCACACCAGCTACGCCGAACGCGCCGTCATCATCGCGCGGGCAGCCGACCTCCTCGACGAACGGGCCGACGAGCTCGCGCGGACCATGACCCTGGAGATGGGCAAGCGCATAGGCGAAGCACGCGGCGAAGTCGCCTTCAGCGCGCGCATCATGCGATATTACGCCAAGAACGCCGAACGTTTCCTCGCACCGACCAAGCTCGATCCGACCGTCGGCGAGGCACACATGGAAAGCAGCCCGATCGGCGTCATCTTCTGTGTCGAGCCGTGGAATTTCCCGTATTACCAACTCGCCCGGATCGCTGGCCCGCACCTGATGGCCGGCAACACGCTGGTGGTGAAGCACGCCGGGATCGTGCCTGGATGCGCGATCGCCTTCGAGAAGCTGCTTCTCGACGCAGGCGCCCCGGTCGGCCTCTATACCAACCTGCTCATCACCCATGAGCAATCCGATCGCGTGATCGACGATCCGCGCATCAAGGGCGTCGCGCTGACCGGTAGCGTCGCTGCGGGCCAGAGCATCGCGGCGCGCGCCGGGCGCAACCTGAAGATCTCCTCGATGGAACTGGGCGGCAGCGATGCCTTCATCGTGCTCGATGACGCCGATCTCGATCACACCATCCCGTGGGCGGTCTGGGGCCGCATGTACAATACCGGCCAGACCTGTTGCGCGGCCAAGCGGTTCATCGTCGTGGAATCGCTGGCCGACGCGTTCCTGACACGGTTTCAGGCCGCGCTCGAGGCGTTGCGGGCCGGCGATCCGCTGGATGCGGCCACCACGCTAGGGCCGCTCTCCAGCGAAGCAGCGTTGGTCCAGCTGGTGGCTCAGGTCGATGTCGCCGTTGCGCACGGGGCCCGGCTCGTGATGGGCGGTAAACGTATCGATCGACCCGGCGCGTTCATGGCGCCAACCATCCTCGCCGATATTGCGCCTGATAATCCCGCGTTCCGGGATGAGTTTTTCGGGCCGGTGGCATCGTTCTACCGGGTAAAGGACGAAGCGGCCGCCATCGCGCTCGCCAACGATTCTGACTTCGGGCTAGGCGGGTCGGTATGGACGAAAGACGTCGCGCGCGGTCGCCGGGTGGCCAGCAAGGTCGAGACGGGGATGATGTTCATCAACAATATCGATTGGTCCGATGCCGAGCTGCCGTTCGGCGGCATCAAGAACTCAGGCTATGGCCGCGAGTTGGGCGACATGGGGATCCAGCAGTTCGTTAACAAGAAGCTGGTCCGCACGGCGTCGATGCCAGCGCCTGCCTGATGGCTTTGTAGTCTTAGACGGGTCGAGTCTGCCGGGCTGCATCGAGGTAGCTGCTGCCACCTTGATCGGTGGCGAGCCCGGCAGTCGCGGTCACGACGTCGCCATTTCGGCGTATCGGAAAACGAAAGGGACGTGGCACCGATGACCTTGTTGTCGCTCCTCTATGTGAGTCGAAGCACCATTGCGGCCTCGGTGGCCGAAGCGGCTGTGTTGGACATCGTCGCGACGGCCCACCGAAGAAATCCGCTGTTGAACCTGACCGGGGCGCTGATCTTCACCGGATCGAACTTCGCCCAGATCTTCGAAGGACCCACGGCATCGGTCGACCTCATGATGGGCTCGATCGAATCCGATCCTCGGCACAAGGACATTGTCGTCGCTGATCGGCTGCCGGCGCTCCACCGTCGTTTTGATGAGTGGAGCATGGCCTATTCGGGTCGCGTTCGTTTTGTAGAGCGCCATATCACCGCATTGTTCGATCCAGCTGCCGGGATGCAGAAGGGCGAAGCCGCCAAGCAGTTACGAGCCCTGATCTACGAGTTCTCGCTCTGATGTTCGGCGTATCCGAAATCACCGCTCAGCCATTCAACCGGTTCAGGGTGTATTCGCCCCAGTACGATCCGCAAAATAGGGCAGGGCAGACCAGCGATGCAGCGTTGATACTTCCAGTCAGCATGTCCGTCGCATGGTGCGCCGAGCTGCTTGCGGTGATTGGCATCCAGCAAGAGCTCGTACTCATATGGCGCCCGTAATTTTGCAGGATGCTGGCGGGATCACTCCCCGGCCCTTGCGGCGTTCGCGCCTCATGACGATCGCCTTCGGCTTTATCGTCGCGGCGATCTCGGTCATCTTCGTCTGGTCGGTCGCTGCCTTTGTTGGTGCCATCCTTTGGAGCGTCGTCGCCACGATCATGTTCTCACCGCTCAACGAGTGGGTTCTGGCGCGCTTTCCTCGTCGGAAAAATCTGGCCGCGGCCGTCACTCTTCTGGTGGTCATTGCAATGGCGGTTCTGCCAGCCGTCGCGCTGACGATGTTCCTGCTCGACCAGGCAGGAACGATCTACGCCGCGGTTCAAACCGGCCAGATCGACATAGCCGCTACGTTCGAGCGTCTTCAGGCGTCTCTCCCGGACTGGACGACCGGTTTGTTGCGACGGACTGGGGTCACCGATCTGGACTCGCTCCGCGAACAGATCTCGATCGGTATCACAGCCAGACTGCAGGTGCTGGCTTCGCATGCTTTGACGATCGGGCAAGGGGCGGCGAGCTTCCTACTCTCGCTGGCAGTGATGCTGTACCTGACATTCTTCCTGCTGCGCGACGGGCGCGCCTTGGCACGAACGATCGGCTCGGCCGTCCCGCTTATCGCCGACGACCGCCGGCTGCTTGCCGATCGCTTCGTAGTGGTAGTCCGCGCGACGGTGAAGGGAGGCGTTATCGTTGGCGTAGCGCAAGGGTCGGTAGGCGGTGTCATCATGGCCCTGCTCGGTGTCCCGAACCCTCTCCTCTGGGCGGTTGTGATGGCGCTTTCGTCGCTCTTGCCCGCGGTTGGGACTGGCATCGTCTGGCTGCCGGTGTCGATCTACCTCTTCGCGACGGCGGGCATGTGGCATGGACTTGCGATGCTATTTTCGGGTCTCCTGATCATAGGATCGGTGGACAACGTGCTTCGCCCGATATTGATCGGACGTGAGACGAAGATACCGGACTTCCTCGTGCTGGTCGCGACCCTCGGCGGCCTTGCGGCATTCGGCTTCAACGGGCTTCTGATCGGTCCCCTGGCGGCTGCATTGTTCATCTCGGTATGGGGGCACGTGACCCCCGGTCTGACGAGATCTGCGGCCGGGGGGAGCGATCACGCCTGCCTTCCCGCAGACCCAGCTGGCATGGCGGAGAGCCACGCGCGTGGAACGTGCCCTCGACGCGAGGACCTCAAGCCGTAGAGGCGCTTATCGCCGAAGCCATCGGTAAAGCCGGCCAATTTGTCATCGAACGCTCGAGAGAGACCCATGCGGGACACGTAGTGTCTCGTCCGAATAGCCAGTGATCCGCTCGTTATCATACGCGGCCATCATCCGGACGCGCTAGGTCCGACAGCGACGAGGTGCTCGAATAATCTGGTCGTGCGCTCGCCGGGAGGGGCCGCTCTGGCGGCCTCGATCGCCGCTCTGTTCAAGCGACGTGTGCCCGGCGCGAAGGCATCAGCCGGCTGCTGCATGCCGTGGGAGGACGCGGTAGCAGAGCTATCCGGTGCGACGCTGGCGTTGCCTTCAGCCTCCGCGGCGGCGATCACGCGAAGGCTGTTGTGGGCGACCGTCGGATCGACGCGGATCGTCGGCATTTCGGGTGCCGGTATCTTTGTCCGCGCCGCCAGCTTCTTCTCGACATAGTAGCGGACCTTCTTGCCGTAGGTCGCATACATGCCACGCCGGAATACGATCAAGTCGTTCTCGGGCAGCATCTCGACCTCCTGCGGCAGCAGAAGCGGCCGGCGCTGATCCGATTCCGAAGTCGACCCGCCTCCGCCGCCCCAGGTGCCCATCGAGCGCGATCGGGCCTTGAAGGTGTAGGTGCCCAACTGATCCGAAACTTTCTTGGCATCCGATAGCCCTGCCGGGCGCAGGACCAATCTCACGGCACAGTTGCGCTCGATGTCGGCGGCGACCTTGTCACCATAGACACCCTGGATCTGCTCCATCGACTGGAATGCCGGAAGCAGGCGCAATCCATAGCCCGCGACATAGCTGAACGCATTTGCCAGCACCGAGCATTTCCCGAGACTCGCAAACTCGTCCAAGGCGACCAGCACCTTGATTTGGTGCCGGTCGCCCTTCGGCAGCTCGCGGACGTTTCGGTCGATGAGCTGCTGGAACAACAATCCATAGATTGGGGCCACCCGTTCGAGATCGTCGGGAGAGACGCCGAGATACAGTGAAATCCGCCGGTCGCGAAACTCGCTTAGGTCGAAATCGCTCTCGGACGTCGCCGCGTCGACATACGGGTTCAGCCAGGCGTTGATCTTGGCAGTTACCGACTGGCGAATGGACGTGAACGTGTTGGGCGATGCGGTCACGAAATCCCGGAGCGCCGAGACGCATCCTCCCGAGAGCGGCTTGCCGGCCTGCTCCCGCTTCGAGATTATCCTCGGGAAGCGTTTGGCGGCGTCCCCCGCAGCAAACTGACGGTAAATCTCGCCGATCGTAAAGGGCAACGCGTCATTACCATCGTCCACCGTTGCCGCCACATAGGCCGCGACTCCCAGGAAGGCGGTCCGCGCGCTCTCCGCCCAGAAGCTCTCGCCCGACAGCGGGTCGGGAAACAGCATGACGCCGATCTTCTGAAGCTCGTTGATCACCTCGACCGGGTCCCGGCGGTTGATGTAGCTCAGCGGGTTGTAGCGGACGGTCCGGCCCTGTGGGTCGAGAGGGTTGAACAGGAGAACCTGCTGCCCGAGCACCTTCAGCCGATATCCGGCGGTATTGTCGTAATTCTCCTGCTTGATGTCGAGCACGACCAGAGAATCGAGCCAGTCGAGCAGATTTGGAATGATGACGCCCACGCCTTTGCCGGCACGAGTCGGGGCCTCGAGCAGGACGTGTTCGGGACCGCCGAAGCGCATGACCTTGCCGCCGAACTTTCCCAGTACGATCCCGGATTGGGCGAGCAGCAGGCCTTTGCGGACTTCCCCAACGCGTGCCCATCGCGCCTCGCCGTGAAGTTTCTGTCGGGAAAACAGCGTGGACACGACAATGGCGATCGTCAGGACCAGGCCGATCCCGAGCCCTATGAGAAACGGCGTGTAGACGATCGGATACCCCTTCAGCGCCCATAGGGCGGCCGGCACCTTGCGCCACGGGGTATGGACGTTGAGAAGGTGGGCACGCCAAAGGACGGCGAGGGCGCCGATCGCGGCGCTGACGAACAGGCCGACGACGCAGAGGAACGCGATCGCGCCCGGCTGCGACCCTTCGTCGCTTCGCACCCACTTTCCGTTCATGCCGGCATCCCCTTCAGTCGGTCGGCTTGCTCGCCGGATCGAACCATACTTCGGTCATGCGATAGCGTGCCGGCTGGCCCTCGCCGGGCGGCAGGCGGTGCATCTGCACGACGATATCGACGAGGGAGCGCAGCAGCGCCCGAATGTCGTGACGGTCCAGATCGTTGCCGCCTTCCGACTCCTTCACCAACAGCGTCAGCTGCTCGAGCGCACCCTCGGCGGTATTGGCGTGGACCGTGGTGATCGAACCGGGATGACCGCTGTTGACGTTGCGCAGGTAGAAGAACGCGGTGCCGTCCCGCAGCTCCTGCAGAAGGATGCGGTCGGGCCGCATCCGCAGCGCCGACTCTAGCAACTCCTTGGCGCCGGCCTTCTGTAGGCTCTTCCCGTCTTTGGCGTACATCATGTGGACGTGGTTGCGCTGGGGTACGACCAGCTCGCGTGTGTCCTCGATTGTCAGGATCCGCTCATAGTCCGGGATCAGCTTGATGAGTCCCTTCGAAAAGCTCGTCTTGCCGGACCCCGTCGCTCCGGAAATGAGGATGTTCTTGCGGGCTTCGACCGCCAGCTTGAAGAACGCGCGCCAGTCGCCCGCCTCGCGTAGGCGCAGCAGGTCGGGGTCGACCTCCTCGTAGAGACCGTGCGCGCGGACCTCGCTGAACAGGCCGCCGCGCTCGAAATCGTCGATGTCCATTGTCACGCCCGACGCTTTGCGGATCGTAATCGAGATGAAGCCTTGCTCGACTGCCGGGGGAACGACGACCTGTGCGCGCTCGCCGCCCGGCAGGACCGAGGAGCAGATCGGATATTCGGAATTGATGTCCTGCTTGGTCAGCCCCGCGATCAGCTTCGCCAGCGTCATGAGTGCCGCATTGTCCAATGCGGGCTCCTCATGCCACTCCCAGCCATCCCGCGTTTCAAGGCCGATCATCCCCGGCTCGTTGATGACCAGCTCGGTCACATCATCGCGCAGAAGGTGCCGTCGGATCGGCTCGGCATTATGCTCGTAGATCAGCGACGTCGGACTGGATGCCACGGCCTTAACGCCTCAGTCCCACGTCATAGACCGAGCGGAAATCGAAGTCCTTGGCGACGAAGATCGCAGCGGTGTCGCCTTGGTTCTTTTTCAGGATCGGCTTGATGTTCATGGTTTGCTGAAGGACCGTCTGCCCGGTTTGCCCGGGAACCTGCGTGGTGTTGCTTCCCTCATTGGCAACCGCCCGACCGGCGATCTGCGAGGCATCCTCCAGCACGGAGATGACGAGCCCAACGCCAAACCGGGCCCAGAATTGCGTATCGACACCGCCCGGCAAACCGGCCCGACCAAGGCTATCAGCTGCCGGTGACCCGAGGTCGATTGCGACGCCGCGTGGTGTCAGGGCGCGCGTCCACAGCACAAACAGGCGCGCTTGCCCCTGCGTGATGCCGCCGGAATATTGCCCGAGGACCTTGGTCCCCTTGTCGAGAAGGACGATGCGGCCGTTCTCGGAATAGACATCGTGATTGATGACGCAGGACACGAACCCGGCCTGAGTCGAGTTGATCGCCGTTTGGAGCGTGCAGGGGATGACCGTGCCCGCACTCAGCAGAAGGTTGCGGTCCGCGACCATCGTTGCCCGGACCGTCTGGATCGCGGCATGGCCGAGCTGATCGCTGAAATCGGTCGAGCCCTTGCCAATCTCGGCCGGACTGTCTTCCCCCGGCGCTCCGAAGCCACTGGCACCTAGACCCCGCCGCGCGACGGTGGATTGTCCAGCGCCGCGCGTCCGGTCGTCAAGGTCCATCCCCTGTTGGGCGTCGGCACCGGGCGCGGAGGCGGGAAGAGCGGTAGAGGTCAGCCCGGTGTTGCCAAAGGCCATGATCGGCGATCGCCGCGCTGCATCGGCCATGGCGCGCGCCTGCTCGGCACGTCGCTGCTTGGGAGATTGCTGTCCGTTCGCCGTGGCGGTGGTTGTCCCGCCCGTTGTCGGCACCGGATTTCCGTTGGCATCGGCGACCTGCGTCCCCGCCGCTGCGGCGATCGGCCGCCCGAAAATGTCGGTCTGCGCCGCACCCTGCTGGCCAAGCTGACCCGCGAGCGCCGCTCGCTGCGCGTTCGGTGATCCCATCACGTCGTCCACGGAGCGGTCACTAGCCTTGGCAGGCTGCGCCGCAGCCGCGGTGCTCGCCGATTGGTGGAACGCACCATAGCCTATCACGATGCCGCCCATGGCGCCGAGCAGGCCGATGCCCGCACCGATGAAAGCGATATTGCCCCACCCGCCGCTACGCGCGACCGGGCTATCCACCTCGCCTGAAGCAACGGTGTCGGCAGCGACCTCGCCGCCGCGGTCAATGACGGTTCCGACCATGTTACTGCCCCTTCACTTTGCGTTCGACGACGTTGGAGACGGTGCCCGTTCGATCGCCGCGATCGTTCCGCGGTGGCGCCTCGTTGTAGATGCACAGCACCGTCGCCCCGCGCCGCAGGCGTAGCTGACGGTAGACCGCATGGATCACGACGAAATCCTCGCGAACATCGTAGGGGACGATCGTCTCGGTCCCGTCGACGTCGACCGCGAAGATCGAGGGAATGTCGGCGTGGCCCGGATAGCGCAGCACGGTGAACTCGCCGTTGTCGGAGATCTCCGTGGGTTGCAGCGCGACGTCACCCTGCACGGTGTAATTCATGTTCCGGGTGCCCTCGATCACGGCATGGTCGAGCGCGGCGGTGGTGATGGTGGTCTCGACTGCCTTGGCGGCCTGGATCTGGGCAAGCTGCAGCTGCAGCGCCGCCATCGCTCGTTCCTCGCGCGGATAGCGGAACCGCACGCCGTACATCGTGGCGCCGGTCCCTAGCGCGAGGTTGAAATGATAGGTGCGCGGCCCGCCGCCCGCGTTGGTGACGACGATCAGGTTGGTGCCTCCAGCCCTCTCGCGGGGCTTGATAAAGACGATATTGCCTACGGGCGCGATCTGCCAGGAGACCGTATCGCCCAAGGCGGCCTGCGTGACCGTTTCGCCGGGCCCGAACTGGATTTCGATCGCGTGCCGGAAACTGCCAACGATCGTCACCACCTGATCCGGATCGTAGTTGACGTTGCGAACGCGGGCGTCCTTGGCCCCGGGAACGGGGGTCTCAGATGCGGACGCGGGGTGAGGCGCGAGCGTGACTGCCGCGGCACCCACGATCGAGAATGCGACGAGGCGGTGCCATACCGCCCCGACCCCGCGCCAGAAGCGGTTCCTGGCGCCATCCTCCGTCAGCACTAACTCCGTCGCCCGCGGTGACAGGCGCAGGTCCAGCGTCTTGCGGAGGGCGGGCAGGAAGGGGATGACGACACGGTCGCCCTTGTCCGACGTATTTGGCTGATCGCTCATGTCACGCCTCCGGGTCAGAACGATAATTCACGACCTGAAAGCCGAGCGGATTGATATTCCGATCCTTCTCATGCTCCGGCGCCGTCGTGTATCTGAAGGTCATGATCGCGTTCCAATTTTGCGCGATCGGCGTGTTCTGCCCGAAGGTAATGATCTTCGTGAAGCGGACCTGCGCCACGGTAGGACTGAGGAAACTGATCGTCCGGATCGAGATCGAGACGAAGCCCTTGTCGCCATAGATGTTGGAGGGCGCGTTCTTGTTGTTGGCCTGAACGCTGTTCAGATAGCGACCGCTCTCGGCCTGATCGCTGGTCAGCATGACGGTATAGGCGTTCTCGCGCGCGGCATCGTTGAGCCAGCCTTCGCGCAACCGCACATATTGCGAGATGAAGTAGCGGTTGACCGCATCCTCATAGGTACGCGGCTGCGGCCCTTTGAGCGCGGTCACGACCTGCGTCTCGCCCGAGCTCTTGTCCACCCTGATGACATAGGGCTCGACGGTCTTTAGCGGACTCAGCATCGCGACTGCCGCAACCGACGCCACGGCGAGCGTGCAGGCACCCGCGGCGACACCCCAAGCGAGCCGCTTGGACTGGATCGCCGCACGCATACGATCATATTCCCACGTTCTCGAGGTCTCGTAGTATTTCTCTTTATCTTCGGCCTTCACCGCGCCCATGGCGTCGATCCCTTCAGCAGGAGGAGTAGGTCGGCGCGACGTCCTGCTCGGACATGCGTGGCGCCGATCGCGGGATATTCATGGCCCCAGGTCCGATAGGGGCGGCAGGCGCGCCCACGGCACCGGGCGTCGGGGCCGGAGCCGGAGCGGGGAGCGGCATCGGTGCCGGCTCGCGAGATGGCGGAGCCACCATCGACTGCCCTGCGCCCTGCTGTGACGCCGGCAGGGGCACCGGCAAGCTCGGCAGGATCGACCCGTAGAGATTGGCGGGACGCCGGTGCTTGCCGTCGCAGACCGAGACGGGCTTGATACGGGTCCCGGTGCAGCCGCCAAGCGCAAGCGCGCCTATCGCCACGATGGTCAGCCTTTTCATACGGTCTCCGTTCGTAAGGTCCCGCACCTGCGGTGTTTCGTGATTCATGGTTCTGGACGGGCCGGCCGGTTTAGCTGGACCGAGAGGCCGAGCCGCCCGTGCCGCTTCCTGCTGCGGGGGGACGGTTCGCCTGCGCCGCGCGCCGGAACATGAGCCGATTGGTCAACATGTTCGCCCCGGTCTGCAGGAACCCGTGGCCGCCGGATGACGCACCACCCGAGATACCCGCAGCGATGGCCGGCGATTGAAAGAAGAAGATCGTGCCGACGATGTAGATCGCCGCACAGGCGATCGTCGCGACGAGCATCACGGCAGCTTTCAAAACGATGTAGCCGTCCTGCGCCATGACGAAGGACGAGCCATCCTCGGGGATCGATCCCATGATACCGTCCATCGCGGCTTCCTGGAGGCCGGTGATGAACTTCGTCATGATCGCCATGACGACCATCAGCAGGATGAAATTGACGGTCTGCTTCAACCACCCGTCGAACAGCCAGCGGGAGGAGTTGAAAAGCAGACACGCCAGCGCGAGCGGTGCGAGCGCTACGCATATCGCGACCGACAGTTTGGCAAAAATGACGATGCAAAAGCCAATCGACGCCGAAAGGAACGCGAAGATGTAGAGGACGGCGACGCACAGATAGGTGATCAGGGTGGCGCTGAGCTGGATCACTGGCGTGCGAAAGTCGGTGATGCCCTTCTGCTCCTGCGACTGAACTTTCAGGTTCGCATTGACCAACTTCTCCGAAAGCTTGCCGGTATCGGAGACATAGGTATCGAAGGTGGTGCCCGGGTTGGTGACGGGCGTGCCCGATCCGGCCGCGATGATATCGCTCGGCAAGTTGGTGACTACGTTCACCACAAACGCCGAATAGCCGACCGCGCTGGCAGCCGCGAGGGCGAACCCGACCTTGCCAGCCTGGAACACCAGTTCGCGCAAGGGGGCCTGGATAGCACCCCGCAGCACGGCGAAGCCCAACAGCAAGAAGTAGATGATCGCCGCCAGCGCCAAAGGCGCTGCAACGAAACTGACGAGCCCCGACCCGAAGCTCGCGACCGAGGTCGCTATGGCGGTCTCCACATACGAATACATCGTCGTGAACAGCGTCATTATGTTGGGTGGGCCGGCAGCCATTACGTCAGGTTCCGATCTTCGGCGATCAAAGCGCGGCGATCAAAGCGCAGCGAGTAAGTCTACTTCTTGCGGATCGTGTTCTGTTTGAAGAAGTCGGCTTCTTCGTTACCGGCCTTGGTCTGGGCATCCGAGATGGTGGCGTCTCCGGTCGTCGCGCACATTTTGGCCTTCTGATCCGCAGGGAGATGGCTGTACTCCCCCGCGTCGCACTTCGCCTGCCACTCCGTGAGGAGTTGCGGACTGGCGATCAGCTCCTTGGCGGTAGGCACCACGACGTTCTGCTGGCATCCGCAGACGACGAGCAAAGAGCATAGGGCTAGTATCTTGCGCACGATTACTTCCTGATTGTGTTTGCACTGAAGAATGCTGCTTCGTCGCGACCGGCCGCCACTTGCGCCGCACTGATCTGCATGTTCGCCTGACCGGCCTGGGCCATCTGGATCGCCTGCATCTTGAGCATATCGTTCTGAAGCTGCGCCTGCTCGACCGAAATACGGGCTTGCAGGTCCATCACGTCCTTCGGATCCTTGGCATACGACAGCTGCTCGCGGAGCTGGTCGAGGCCCTGCATCCGGGTCTGGGCGATGCTGAGCGTATGCTCACCCAGGGCGGCCGTGGCGGCCGATGAACCGGTCGCGTCCCTGAGCGCCTGGTTGTAGGCCGCGTCCGCGTCGGAGGACGATGTTGCCGGCAGTGCGTAACGAGACTGGATGCTCGATGCGAGCGAACCCAGCGATCCGATCTTCGACAGGTCGCCACCGAGCAGCGTCGCGGCGTCGATCGTCGTGTTAGGCAGGATGTTGCGCACCTGCGCGTTGAGCAATTGCGGGGCGACAGCGTTGACGTTGGTCAGCTTCTGAAGCGAGCTGAGTGTCGTCGTCGCCGTCTGGATCTGCTGCTCGCCCTGCTGGATCATTTTGATCGTATTCTGAACCTGGGCGAGCGCTTGCACATAGGTGGACGTGTCAAAAACGGGGATGCCCTGCGCAGCAGCCGGCGACGCGAACGCAGCGAGCGCGATCGGCGCGGCTGCAACCATGATGATGCGCTTTAGCGACATGTCAGCTTCTCCTTTGATTTGCATAGAAATGCGGCAGCCACGCCGCTGGATCGTTGCCTGCTAGGGCAATCGCCTCCTCCATGGCGACGAGGGTCTCCTCGCGGCCAGAAAGCACTTTCAGCTCGTTGGGCATCCCGCCGAGATCGAGCTTCGCGACGATAGAGGTGTGCCCTTGCTTGACCAAAAAGGTGCGGCTCTCCGGCGTCAGATCCTCACGGATCAGCCGGTACTCCGCGTCCGTCAGGCCCAGCCCGTCGCAATAATCCGATCGCTTGGCGTCCGAGTTGGGAAGCAGGATCTTGGTCGCGGTCTGTTCGATGATCGAGTGCGCGATCGGCGACCGCAGCGCATCGGCCGGCGACTGCGTGCCGAACACCATGAAGGCGTTGCGCTTACGGAAGGTCTTGAGGCCGTCCTGCGCAAACGCCCGAAAGGCATCGTCCTGAAGCGCCTTCCAGAACTCGTCGACGTCGACCACGACACGCTGCCCGTCCAGCAACTCATCGACGCGGTGGAATAGGTACAACATCGTCGGGGTGCGGATTTCCGGGTTCTCCAGGAAGTCCGTCATGTCGAAGCCGATGAACCGCGCAGACATCGACACCTCGTCCTGCGGACCGTCGAAAGCCCAGCCGAGCGGGCCGCCCAGACACCAACGCTCCAGCCGGGCGCCGATGCCCTCGGCATCGGCGTAGCCCAGCATCTCACGCAGGGCGCTGAAGGAGCGTGACGGCCCCGGCAGCCGCATCACCGCCTCGATACCCTCGTCGATCAGTCGCTCTTCGGCGACGCTGAGCGGCCGGTTGTCCCGGCGTACCAGGACACGAATGAACTGCCGCAGAAACGCGATGTCGTGCGGAGACGGAGTCAGACCCTTCAACGGCGCGAAGCCGGTCGGCTCGCCATCGCGCAGCGCCAGATAGGTGCCGCCACAAGCGCGCACGAAAATCTCGGCGCCGCGGTCCTTGTCGAAAAACACCTGCTTCGCGCCGGTCTTTTCGAGCTGCGCTTGAAGGAAGTTCTGCAGCACCGTCTTGCCGCCACCGGTCGGCCCGATGATGAGCGTGTGGCCGATGTCGGCCCGGTGGAAATTGAACCAGAAGGAGGAGCCCGCGCGGGTCTTGAGCAGCGTCACCGCCTCGCCCCAGTGGTTTCCCGACTTGCGGCCGGCCGGGAAGGTGTAAAACGGGCTCAGGCCTGCAAAATTGCGCGTGTTGATGACCGCGGGGCGCGCGCGCATCTTGAAATTGCCGGGAAGCTGCGCCCAGAAGGCGGCCTCAAGCGCGACGTCCTCGCGCGCCATCACCATGCCCGTATCGGCCGCTGCCGATCGGGCGATCGACAAGCGCTCGAGCAGCCGCTTCGGGTTCTCGTCGATGACCGCGATCGAGAGGTGATGCTCGCCCATGGCGAAGCGGTTCGCCATGAGATCGTCGACGCCGTCGAGCAGCTCCTCCGCCTGGCTGACGCCGGCATCGTCCGAGGAAACCATCTGCTTGTATTTTTTGGTGAACCGCTCGCTCGCGACCGACTTCACCAACGGCGCGAAACTCTGGGTCAGCACGAACGGGAAGTCGAGCGTGAGCAGGCTGTTGAACTGACCGGTCCGCGTGCTGGCGACATACTCGCGCACACCGAACATGCCGAGGAAATGCGACTTGTGCGGCAGCCGGATCTCGGCCGCCTCGCGACCGAACACCACCCGTGAGGCATACAGGGCTTGACCCAGCCTGCCGTCGAGCAGCGGCACGCGGATGCGGTCGCCGGTCAGGATGAAGTGCAGCACCTCCATCGGTCGGGAAAAAAGGATGCCGTTGTGCTCATACATCGAGAGCGGCTCCGGCGTGACATCGGCGAGCAGCGTTTCGAAGTCGCGGCACTTGTCCGCCATGATCGTGAGCGCGCGATCGTCGATCTCGGCGTTGGCTTTTCGCCTCGAGAAGAGCCGCGTCACCTGCTCGCCGGCCATGCTCGACGGCCGCACGATGATCGTGACGTAGAACTCGTTGTGGTAGAGAACCTTCTCCTTCAGCGTGTCGGCGTATTTCTCCTGCAAGGTTCGCGCGAAGTCGGAGTGGAAGTCGCCGCCGAGAACGGGGTCGGTGGCTGTCCGCACGAGGTGGGTCCACAGCGCGACGCGATCGTCACCGATCGAGCGCCACGCGATGTTGAGCTTGTTATGCCAGGTGTTGAGGTCGCCGATGTCGCTGGT
Organism: Sphingomonas sp. R86520; assembly: GCF_042466285.1. Taxonomy (NCBI): domain Bacteria; kingdom Pseudomonadati; phylum Pseudomonadota; class Alphaproteobacteria; order Sphingomonadales; family Sphingomonadaceae; genus Sphingomonas; species Sphingomonas sp. R86520. Next base: position 4,736 of record NZ_JAXHBZ010000004.1, on the reverse strand, counting down.
CTCGAACGGCCGCCCATCGACGCGGTACATGCGCATGAGCGAGCCGTCTTCGAGAGCAACCAGCGTGTCGTCGACGTGCCGCGTGTAGGGAATGAACTTGATGTCATCCGTCTCGCGAACCGCGATCTTCTTATGCCTCAGCCTGGTATCAGTCATTGCCGAAATGCTTCCGCTTCACGCCTTTGGCGAGGCGGACGGGAGAGTAACTCCCACCCCCCCAGAACTTGCGGTTTTTGGATAGGAAGCCGGTCTGGAACCACAGGCCCCACAGCCGGAACGCATTGAAATCGTAGTGACAGATCATGCGCGCCGGGAAGTAGAGCGCTCCGAACAAGGCGAGGGGGTAGAACGGATTGTGGAAGATCCCCCAGATCACCATGCAGACCATGATGATCGGCAGGATCGCCTCGAGCGGCAATCCCATGAACACCGATGGTCTGGTCAGGGCGAGGAACACCTTATCCTCGGCGAGCTTGTCGTCCATGTTACGCAGATCCGCCCATCCAGCCGACGATCGTCGCTGCCGAGAAGATGATGCCAATGCCGATCAGCACCGTGACCGCTTTTCCCCAATCCATCCGACCGGTCAGCTTGGCATAGCCAACCGCCATGACGGCGATGACACCGACGACGGACGCGACGGTGGTCATCCAGGTCCTGATCGTGCCAAGCCCGGTCTCGATCGACGTGCCGCTGCTCTGTGCAAGGACGGGCTGCGCAATCGAGAGGAGAACAAGCGCACCGGCAAAGCCGATGACCTGCCGGGCGCGGGCGTCGGACATCATCCTGCCCATGGGCTGAGTGAACTTCATACGGGTCTCCATGGCTTGAGGTTACCTCTCGAGATCGTGGGTGGGTCGGATCTGCTCGACCTGCCGCACAGGTGTCGGCTCGCGGACCGAAACATCGAGGCCGCGCCGCAGCACGTCCGAGATCATGTGGCGGCTCTCGACGCTCGCGGACGCCATCCAGTCCGCGTCTCCGTCGAAAGCTGCACCGAGATGCTGTTCCATCGCCGCCTGCGCCTGCAGCGCGTTGGCGAGGCGCGGCTCGGCAGCAATCCGCTTCGCCTCGCCATGCAGGAACAGCTCGGCCAGTTCGTCATTCTCGTGACGTCGCTTAGGCGCGGGCCGATGTAGGCGCTCCTCCCGGACGAGGAGTGGTTCCGGTTCGGGCTGCCGTTCGGGCTCGGCCGTCGACCCCCCGACCAGGCGGTCTTCGCGCGCGCCGGCGAGTTCGTCGCCGAGCGACATGTTCGCGCCGACTTCCCTGCCGACTTCGTGCCGGTTGAGCGCGGACCGGACGAGGTAGATCGCGTCGGCGACCTCGCCGTCCCACGCTCCCTCGCGCGCCATCCGGCGCAGATCGTCGGGTTCATAACCGGCCCTGGAGAAGGCGCTGACCAGCGTCGGGCTGTCCAAGGCCCGCTCCAGCGCCCCGTTCAGCGCATCCCTGTTCAGATCGATGCGCTCGGCCTGGACCTCGCTGCGCAGCGGCTCCATGTCCGCGCTGACGGCCTCGTAGAGCGCCTTGCGATCCTGCGTGTGGACGCTCACCGTCAACAGGAGGCGCTTGTCCGCGTCGGATAATTCGGTGCTGCTTCCGCTTGGCAACGGCTGAAGCGCGCCGTTCTTCTCCACGTCGGCCGACGGCGCGAGGATAGTCGCCTCGGCCGCTCCGACAGCCGCCGTCGCAGCGACGGGTTCGACAGTCGGAGCCGGCTTCTCCGCCACCTCACGGTCGCGTCGTGCAGCAGCGGCGCGACGCAGCTCTTCCAACCGCGCCTGTTCGTCGAAGCTCGGCTCATAGCCGCGCACCGTCAGGCCTTCGCGCGACGCCGCCGTCCACACGGCCTGGCGAAACTCAGGCGAACCTTCGACGTCGATCCCCGCCCAGCCATTGTGCTTGGCGATCGTGACCAGGGCCGAGACGGTCTCGGGGTCCTCGTTTCGAGCAATGATGCGATCGCCGGCGATCTCGATCGACGGGTTGTCACGATCTGTCGGCAGGAACATGCCGACGCGGCGCTCGCTGCCGTCGGACGGCTCGATGATACGCACCTGATAACGTGTCGCCAGTTCGGGCGGAATCTGGAACGCCGCCTGTCCGGCTTGCGTCTCCGCGTCGCGTCCGCCCCGCGCAACGCTGTTATCCGCGGTCATTTGAAGACCTCGACTGTGCTGGAAGCGATCTGCCCCACCACCCAGCTATCGATGGCGACCGCTGGTTTGGTCGGGCTCGCCGTCGGAACCGCCGCGGACGGTGAGCCCGGGATGGGCGGGGGTGTCTGGATCGTCCCCATGCCGCTCGCCGTCGACCAGACGCGACCGACATAGCCATTGCGGAAACCGCGCGTCAGCGTGCCGGTGTTGTAGAGCGAATAGGTCGCGGAGATCGCGTCCAGCCCCGTATAATGCTGGATCGCGAGGCCATATCCCGCCCGCAGCATCGAGGATGCGAGCCGCAGGTTCGTACAAGGGTCGAAGGCCTGCTCGACAGTGACACCCAATCGCGCGAAATTGGCCGAGTTCACCTGCGCCAGCCCGACATCGACGGTATAGCCGGCCGCCATATACCGGCGCACCAGCGCGACACCGTCGGCGATAGACGCGGCGCGGACACGCGGCCCCTTGTTGATATTGATCGACAGATCGTCGCCGCTGCTTTCGGTCAGGACGAGGGGAACGACCGCCTCGGTCGCGATCTCAGGCGCGCATTGCTGCGCGAGCATGATGATCGCGGCGACGGCGTGGATCATTGCGGCGTCACCGTCTGGTAGCGGGTGTCGAGCGCGTACCGCGACGTTCCGCCATCGGCTTGCGTCACGGTCAGGTCGTAGCCGTGCTTGGCCTTCGTCGTCTTGATGCCGACTCCGGTGCAGGTCGGGAACGACCCGCCGATAGCGAGGGCGTTCCAGAGTTTCGTGATCGGCGGGACGCACTCGGCATATTTCGTCGGCGAACCGGGGGTCGCGAGGCAGAGGACGACCTGACACCCCCAGTCCGACGCGTAGGCAGGTTGCGGGACGGCAACCGCCACGACGCCGGCCGCGCACAGCGCGATGGCGCCAATAGTGCTGCCCAACTTCGTCATCGAATGTCGGATCATGAGCCACCTCCATGAGTTGCGCGCCATTCCTCGATTGCGAACACGTCCCATTGCGGCGGGGCTTTCGCGGCAAAGGCGAGGGTCGAGGCGGGCGCGGTCGGCGCCTTGGCTCCGACGGGCGTGGGCGATGCCGGCTTGTCCGCTTGTGCGACGGTGATGAGCCAGTCCTCGTCGCCTTCGACCGGTCGGGTCCGGTCGATGACCTGCCCAGGCCGCGCGAACGCGATATGCCAGTGGTTCGAGTGACCGCGATCTCCCGGCCCGAGCAGCTCGATGATACGAATGCCGCTCTGTCCCATGAGGGCGCGAACCTGCTCGCGGTCGATCGCGTCGACGCCGCCTGCTGGCACGAAATCGATCGCTTGGCCGTATTTATGCCAGCTATACCGGGCGCCGTAGCTGGCGTTCCTCGGGCGGATCGTATCGGTGATCCGCGCGCCAAAGGCGCGACGGACGAGGGCAGCGACGTTCGACACTGAGGGCGCGCCGAGGGAGCCGACAGGAGACTGGTCGTCTTCGATATGCGCGAGCGCGCAGGCATCAAAAACGCTCGCCGACGTGATACCGTAACTCGCAAAGTCGTGGCCCGCGATCTTCAATGGTCCAGCGCTAAAGTCGGCACCCAGCGCGATCAGGTCACGCACCGTCGCCTCTGCGTCAGCTGCGTTGCTCGGCTGCCTAGCAAGGACCGCACCCGAACGAACGGAGACCGTGAGCGACGCGGGAGATGGCGTTCCGGCCCCGGCAAGCCCGGCGGCACAGAGTTGAATTGCCTTCGCTACAATACTTGCCGGAAGCACATCAACGCACCGTTACTGAATTGTACCCAAGCAGATGTCAGTATCTGAAAGACATCTGCATCAAAAGGTTAGGTCCGAAGCTACACGCAAACAACAGCATATTTGGAGCGAACCAGTCACGATTATGGAGTAATGTGGTGGAAACCATTGCGACTAGATGCGCGCTATTGCACTCTGATCCTTGGAGGCAATGTTTAGACGGCTTTGAAAATCGTGAGCAAGGCCAGAGCCTAGCTAATTAACTTGTCGAGTGATTTCGGGACGACTGGGAACAGCGTGGATATGCGGGCGATGAGCTCTTGAAGCTGCAAGCTATATCAGGCGGGTTGGCGCTCTTAATCGCCATCGCTTTTTGGCATCGGCCAACCGACGACGAACGGGCTGTGAAGCGAGGTGAGGTTTCGACCTGCCGCGTCGCCGCGACGGATGACTTCTGCGATGCCGTTGCCGGCCTATCGACGGCGCTCCGCAATCCCCTCTTGCGGGTGGACCGAACCAGCATCCTGCCGCCCCGCGACACGCCAGGGGCGGTCGCCCCTTCTATCACCCAGGCGAACATCGGCGCGACGATCTGCCGACCCGGCTATGCTCGATCGGTCCGCCCCGCATTTGCGGTTACCGAGCCGATCAAACGGCGTTTGATGGACGCGCAGCATCCGGGCGAGTCGTCAGCCGATTACGAACTCGACCATCTGATCCCGATCTCGCTTGGCGGCGCGCCGCTCGACCTGCGCGATCTGTGGCTGCAGCCCCGGCGCGGCCAGGCGAACGCGGGCGACAAAAATGCCTTGGCCTATGTCTTGTGGCGACTGGTCTGCGAGCGCCGCG
>NZ_JAXHBZ010000003.1:0-42829 GCF_042466285.1 Sphingomonas sp. R86520 | reverse complement strand
CTGCCCTCCGAAGGCAGAGGCCACTGGTTCGAATCCAGTCGGGTGCACCAGAAAACCTAGGGTTTTCACCACCAGCCTCGCGCCATGCTCGCACTTTGATGCAGCGATTTACGCGCACAAAACCGGAACGCGCGTACACGGCTCGTACAAGGGTTTTGACGTTCGCGAATCGGGTGGCGCTATGAGCGGCAACCCGTACTTTATTACCGGCCCTGCGCTGATCTCGTTCTCGGGTGGGCGCACGTCGGGCAGAATGCTCAAGCACATCGTCGAGGCGCACGGCGGCAAGCTGCCAGATGACGTGTTCGTGTGTTTCGCCAACACCGGGAAGGAGCGCGAGGAAACCCTCCGCTTCGTTCACGAGTGCGGTACGCGCTGGGGCGTTCATATCCATTGGCTGGAGTTCGTTACCGATCTTCGCAAGGGTGGCGCGACCAGCCGGTACGAGGAAGTCGGTTACAACAGCGCTAGCCGTGAGGGTGAACCGCTCGACCGGCTGATCGCTCGCAAGCAAGCCCTGTTCTCGACCGTGACCGGGCGCTGGTGCACCCAGTATTGCAAGGTCGGTGTCCTTCACGACTTCATGGAAGCGCAAGGATACCCGCGCGGCACTTACACCGAAGTGATCGGGTTCCGCGCCGACGAATACGACCGGGTGCACGAGTTGCCCCGCAAGCCGAACAACGCCGACCGTAAATTGCGTTTCCCCCTCGCCGACGCCGGTGTCCGTAAGGCTGACGTGCTGCGCTGGTGGGAGTGCCAGCCGTTCAATCTCATGCTCGAACGCGGCACCGGCAATTGCGACAACTGCCCGTTTCTCAGCGACAAGGCCCGGATTGCTCGCGCTCGCCGCGACCCGGTCGGCCTCGACAATTATTGGGGCGCGCACGAGCGCAAGCGCAACTTCTCGTTCGGCTACATGAGCGTCGCGGACATTCTCGCGCACATCAAGAACAACCCTTTGCTGCCAATGAGCGACATCGAGGAAGACGCTGCCGATAGCGAGTGTGTCGGCTGGTGTGGAGGGGCGGCATGAAGCCCTACGGACCCGATAACAATCGCGGGCGCAGCGACGGCGGACACTGCGTCCATCACCGAACTGCCGACAATCCCAAGCAGCACGCGAAGGCCGTGGCAAAATCGCTTCGGCATGCCGCGCGTCAAGAAGCTCGCGCCCTCGTCAAAAAGGATCATTCAGCATGACACAGAATGTCACCCAGGATCGCTACAAGGGCTGGCTGTTGTCGTTCGACCACCCGCCGATCCCATGCCGGCAGTTCGATTGGTCGGCTACGCATCCCGATTACGATGGCGCGGACGACAGCAACGACGACCGGGGTCTCCAAGCCGCCACGCGGGACGAGTTGGTCGCAGCGATTGATGCATGGACCGACGACGCTGCCATTGATGCGTTCGCGGATAAGATGAGGACGAAGATGGCCGCAAGCCGAGCCAAGGGGCGAGAGGGCTGGAACGACCCCGAGCGGTGTTCGCCGGATACCCTTGCGCGGCTAATGTACGCGCACGCTGAGAAGGGCGACCCGGTCGACGTCGCGAACTTCTGCATGATGCTCGACCACTACGGGGCGTCTACTTCGGTCGGGGCTTTGGACCACGAGCGCGAGATCGTCTCGATAATCTGCAATGCCGTTGCTGATGTACGCGCCGCAATGCAGCCGTTTATCGCGCTGATTGATCGCGTCGAGGGCTTCGACGGCTGGTGCGAGGCGCGAAACCTGAGTGGTGAGCGGTTGAAGGATAGCCCGATTTACGTGGCGGCGTATCTCGCCGCGCGTGATCCGCAGTATCCGAGCAAGTCGGTCTCGGTTCCGGATGCGTCACACGAGCTACTCCCCTGCCCGTTCTGTGGAGCGCGCTCGCCCACAGAGTCCATCACGCGGGCTACCGAAGACCTGACGATCTGGTCTGTCGAATGTGGCGCGTGTGGGGCTGAACGAGCGAGCGATACCAGCGCGGAAGAGGCTCAGGCTCTGTGGAATACGCGGCCATCGCCAACTCCATCCACCACCAAGACTGGAGCACTGACATGAAGCCCTTCCCGTTGTTTCTACTTATGGTGCTGATCGCTGACTGGCTGGTGCGTCATCAAGTGCCGTGGTGGGCTTCGATTGCTGTGCTGTCGGTGTGTTTCTTGACACTGTTCCGGGACGCCTCCCCCCTCATACAATTGGAGCAAGCAGCATGAGCGAGAACAACCCGGCGACTGTCGGAACATTTGCATGCCCGATTTGCGGCAAGGATACGCCGCACTACCACAGCCCCGAAGAGGTCAGCGAACACCGCGAGAACGAGGCGTGGGTTGAGGCAAGCTGGCAGCAGATACGCCCAATCTTGTTTCCTGAGCCCACCCCCACCTCCGAGACCGACCAGCTTGGCGGGGTGGCGGTATGAGGCTGTATGCGATCATTCTCGCCGGCGCGCTGGGCTGGTTCATCGGCAAGGCGCTGAACGTGCCTGTCTGGCGCGATGGCTGGGACGTTGGCGATCGAACGGACATCGCACTTACCGCTGCGATCCTCATGTGGGTGCTGAACGCGATCGCCGACGACCGCCACAAACGCACCCCACCCCCAACATCAGGAGCCGACGATGGGATTGCTTGAAGAGCGGGTGCTTGCCGAACGGCTGCGGCAGTTCGTTGCTATGCCGGCGATGGCGTATCCAGGTATCGGCACGATCGCGAAATGGTGTGGCGATGCTGCGGACCGGATCGAGGAACTGGAGGCAGCATTGCAGCCGTTCGCGAAAGCCGGTGAGATCGTCGGAGAGTCGAACGGCTTTTCAGACTTCTACGTTTACAGGCCAGCGGCGGGCGAGGACTATGCGATCTATGGCGACCACCTACGCCGCGCCCGTCACGCCCTCGCTCTGTCGAAAGGATCGGAGGGGTGAGGAAGCACCGGCACATCATTGTCGCAGGCTGCATAGTCCTGCTGGCCTCGATCGCGGACAAGGCGGGGTATCATGCGATTGCTATGGTCGTGATGGGATGCCTCATCGGGCATTTCGCAGCGCAGTTAGATAAGAGGCGCGCTCCGTAGCCAGCGGGGCGGCGCTCTACGAACACCAACCCCGCCGACCCTAGCCCGATGCCGCGATGGCAGAGCGGGGACCTGAAACTGGCGTCGGGCGCGGTTACGATCCACATTCGCCTCCGGGTCTAGAAATCCCGTCAGCAGCACCATGCCATACCCAACTATGTCGCTGCGGCCCGCGGACCCGGTTACTGGCGCACCTGTTGCCCGATAGTGGACACCGCCGCAGCGAAACCCTCTTGCCACGACTCGGACAGAAATGCTAGCGGGTATGTATCGCTGCTGCCTGAGGGTGGCTTTAGACGAGACCATAGGAGGTTGCCATGCACCTCACCCGGAAACGGGTTGGCAGTCGGGAAAGACCGACCTGTTCTTACCACCCCTAGCGGAATCGTTCCCGACCTGTTCTAATGCGGCGCATGACCGACACCACGAGCCCGATGGACCTAGACAACATGCGGTCCCTCGGTATCCGCTCGCTCCATCTGTGGTGCAGTTGCGGTCGTCATGCTGTGGTCAACGTCGACAAATACCCCGGAAACTACGAGGTGCCGGCGATGAAGCGGTTCTTCCGGTGCAGTGCATGCGGGAAGCGCCCGAAAGAGGCCAGACCGAACGGGGCTGACATGCGGCGTGATCCGTTTGGCTCGGGGTTGGTCATTACGGAGAAGAACGGGGCTATGCGGTATTAAGCCCCCAACCGCTTCCCGATCTGCCGCCCCGCCTCAGCCTCTACCGCATCGACCAGGATGTCCTTGACCTTCTGCTTGGTCATCGGGTTTGCAGGATCCGCGATGGCCTTTCCGATTGCGGGGAGGACGATGCGCTTTAGGAGTAAGTTGGCGATTGCGCCGAGGCCGGGGATTTTCATGGTTGAACGTCCTTCACGTTGACTGGGTCTGCAGGCGTGCCGGTCGGCCCGTCCTGTGGCGGCGTGCTGGCCTGGGCAGCGGCGATCGCTTCGAATGCCTTGGTGTTGTTGTCGGCTCGCTTCTCGTCGATCTGATTCTGGCGGAACAGCAGCGCCCCGATGGTGCCGAGCAAACCGGCGAAGGCGACGACGGACTTGTCGGCGATCGCGATCAGGCTATCCGGCAGCGCAACGCCGCGGATGCCGCTGACGACAATAGGGGCAAGCGCCACGATCAGGGCGGCGCCGATTGCCGCGAGGAATGCGCGATACTGCATCTCGGTCGAGTTCATATCTCGTTCTCCTCCACGCCATCGGTCAGCTTCGTGATCGCAGCCTGCAACACGCCGATCGCGGTGAACCGGTCGAGCGCTCCCCAGCCGTAGATCGAGATGGCCTCGCCGTGGCTGAGTTGCACGCCGACCATCGCGCGGGTTCGGTCGTCGTCATCGGTTTCAGCCTCGATGCTGTCCGCCGACTTGCGCAGCATCGCCGGCACGTCGCTGGCGTTCTTGTCGTAGAGGGTGGCGACTAGGGCTAGTTCGGGGCGCTGGATCATGCCGCGATCCCAATGCGGTTCGCGATCCAGCCGTAGAAGAACGCCTCATTCGCCGGACGTGCTTCCGTGATGTCGGCGTATCGTCCGACCTGGAACCCGTCGATCGTCTTGAGAAGCACTTCCTCGCCGGCTACTCCCCGCCGCTGCTTATAGCTTTGCAAACCGGCTATCGACATCGCGCCGATCTGGCCGTCGACCAGCATATCCGGATAGAGCGTTGCGCCGGCGTTCAGCAGGTTGAGCGCGCGCTGTAGGAAGCCGCCTGCAATCGCCTGCCCCATGTTGATGCCCGTATCGAACATCTCGGCAGCGACCCTCGGGAAGACCGTAGCGACCTGGTCGAACCGCACGTCGGTCCAATAGCGGCGCTTGTAGATCGTCACCGCGGATTCGCGCGGGAACACCTGCATGTCGCCCTTGTAGCCGAACGCCCGCGCCACCTGTTCCGTGACGCCCCAGCGCGTCGGCCCGCCCTTGTCTGCCGGGTGGTTCGAATAATCACCTTCCCTGCCGATTACCTCGTCGACGAGCTGGTCGATGGTCTTGGTCATTCCGCGTCCTCCGCTGCCGTTATCTTGCCGCTGTGAAGCCCAGCCTTTTCCGTCGCCAATTCCAGCTTCTGCGCGGCGCGAACCTCGCGAGCCTTCGCAGCGATTGCCACCGCACGACCGGGGTCGATCTCGATCATGTTCAGGATCATATCGAGCACCTGTTCGAGGTTGCCGATGTTGTGCCGATCGACGCGCTGCTCTGCCTCCAGCTCGGTAATCCGACGCCGCATCCCCTTCATGTCCGCCGCGCGTTCCTTCAACAGATTGCCCTCTCGTTCGTCGGTGAGCTTTTGTGTGATGGGCTTTTGACGGATCAGCGCGACGACGATCAGGCCAACAGCGGTCCAGATTCCAACCCCGCCTGGCGTGATTTCCGCGATCCATTTGGCGATGCTATCCATGGTCGAAGTCCTCGCCAGCGGTAGCCAGTGGCTTGCCGCGCCCGTAGGAAACCATCAGCCGGATCACGTAGAGACCCGTCAGGAAGCCGACGAAGTAGATCGCCTTCCATGACCCCAGGTCGTTCGGCGCGATTAACCAGCGGGCGATATGCGAGTTCATCACCAGCGCGACGAGGAACACCGCCAGGCGCATTGCGTCTCCGGTTCGCGCACTGCGTTGCCGGAAGGCTGCGTAATAGGCTCCGGGCGCCGCGTAGAGCATCGCAGCGCCCCAGACGGTTAGATGTGCGATCCAGTAAGTGTTCACGCCCCTACCCCTCCCTGTTGTGGATGTGGGTCATCAGTACTGGTACGCCCCATAAGTGAACGGTGCCGACGTCAGGTCCGTCCAGAGCTGTGTGTTGGCGCCAAGGACCGACAGCTTCAGGCTGTTCGTCTGCGTCGTGATCGAAAACACGTCGCCGGCAGTGCTGGCTTCGTTGCTGACCTGGATCGTGATGACGCCGGCCGAATTGAACGCCGTAATCCGCCGCATCTGCACGCCAACGCCGGGTTGCTCGCCGAAGATGTAGCCGTACAGGACCGTACTGACCGGCAGCGGGATAACGACGCCGGTCGTCTGCGATACGTTCGCCTCGACCAGCACGATGGGCACGCGCTTGAACGGTAGGCCGGCGCTGCCGAGGTGGCTGATTGTGGCGCCGGTAGGCAGGAACTCGGTGTGTAGCGCCCCGGCGATCTCCTCGAACGTGGGCACGCGGATAACCGCGCTTTCGCCGATCGCCATCTGGATATCGACGGCGCGGTTGATGCCCATGCCGGCAGCGGTTTGCGCAGGCGTGCCCTCAGGCCGGACCGCAATGCGCGGAACAAAGGCAGGCTGAACCGCTGCGATTCCCGCTGGAGACTCGACCAGCGATTTTGCCAGCTTACGGAAGGCTGGCGCGATGACCTCATCGACACAGACGCTGTTCCAGTGAACGATCTGCAGCGGGTCGTAATATCGATCCTCGCCGTGCCTCACGACGGCCCGAACGTAATCGAACATCACGTCGAGCAGGACAGCGTTATACGCTGATGCCGCGGTCTGCTGTCGGATGTCCTGCGACACCAATTGCTCTCGCGTCAGGATCTCGACAGGCGTACCGTCGACGTCGATGAACCCGAACGCCTCTGTAAAGCTCGGAGTTAACTCGGTGAACGGATCGATCGCGACCCGCCAGATCGTCACCCGCGTTGGGCCCGCCGTCGTCAAGGCCACTGGGGCGCCAATCACGTAGTCGTAGGCGTTGACCGTGGCGACGTTGTTCAGGACGAGCTGCGCCTTGTTCACCGACACCGAGGCGATGCGGTAATATCCGCCGTTGACGATAGGCGAGAGCAGATCCGGGTTTGCTACCCAGATGATCGCACCCGGATAGAGTGAGCTATCGTCGAACGTGCCTGCATCGGACGTGATCGTGTTGCCGCCAGAGAACGATACGAGCAGATCGCCATCGGGTGCCTGGTCGTTCTTCTGCCCGCGCTGGAAACTGCGTGTCGGATACGACGTCGGCACCGTGTAATTGAGCGCGCGGCCCTGCACTGGCAGCAACGTCACGGGATCCGTACGGGTCTGCTTAGACTTGCCGACGTGCGGCATTGGCGGGATCATGTTGATCACGTCGCAGTTGTGCTCGTCGCACCAAGCGTAGATGGCGGCCATGAATACCGGCACGAGACTGCGCGTCTCGCCGACGTTGAAGTTCTCGGGCGAATAGTCGTTGGTGCCGTAGCAGCCGATAAGGAGATCGGGGCCGTACTCCTCGGCATATTCCCGCGGAGACTTTGGACGGTCGATCGCCGCGTTCCAACCGGAATAGGCCGTTCCGTTGACGCCGAGATTGATGAACTCCCATACGCAGTTACCCTGCGGATCGAGCGCGGCTTTCAACTCACGCAGCGCGATCTCGACGGGGCTGTTGCCGGGCCCAGCCAGCCCTCCATCCTCGTTGAGCATGTTCGACGAGCCGAAGCCTGCAATCTTGATCGGCGTGGTCGAGAAGGCGCGATCGCGGACTGCGCGTGACAGATGCGGTAGCGCAGCTAGGGCAGACTCTGAATGCTGGTCGATTGGGCCCTGAAGTCCCTCGTCTCCTTTATCGCCCTTCGCACCGGGATCACCTTGCGCGCCGGCTGCGATCGGGAACTTGCGACGTGACGCGGGGATGCCTGCGCCAGTTGAGCCAGCATAATAGACGATGCGCCCGGCACGGTTACGCACCCGGACAGAGAAAAGCTCGTCCTCGCCGAACACGTCGGACGGCGTACCGTCTCGCACGATGTACCCGCCCGACGTGCGCAAAGGCTGGGCGGCCGGAATGGTCTTAGCGGCGTCCCAATACAACGGGCTCGGGGTCGCCTCCGGGTTGCCATAGGCAGGCCCAACCCAGACGTAACCGCCCTCTAGCGCCGTCGCGTCAAGGTCGACGAAAACCTGATAGGTGCTGTCAACCATTGCTGCTACGCTCCACGGATGCGATCATTGTTGCGCCCCTTCTGCTGGGGCCTGTTGCTGGCTGTTTTGCCCGTCGATTATCTGGGCGGGTGCAGTGCCTTCCTGCGCGGTTGCTGGGACGGAAGCTCCTTGCGTCAGTCTCCGAAGCCCCGATTGAATCCCAAGGACATCTTGAGCGATGGCCGGCTCAGCCTTGGCGATACGGGTTAGGCGCTCTGCCCAAGCTTGAGAGGCTGCGGGTGTCGGTACGCGTGGAGGACGCGCCAACCATCGAGCGAACCGCGGCGATGCCAGTAAGCGGCCTGCGCCGTAGGTAAGACCAAGAACCTTGCCGACCGAGGCGTACGCTGCGGCGCCTTCCGCCAGCTTGATAGCACCGCCGCCAACCCCGAGCGCAGATGCGCTGTTCGAATGATTATTGAACTTCTGGGCTTGTTTTGCCGACGAGGCCACGCGGGCTAGATCGTTGAGAGCCGCGCGTCCCTCAGCACCGAGCAGACGGTTCTTTGCGGTCTCGCCAATATCGTTCCAGTGTGTCAGAAACGTCGAAAGCGAAAACACCTCGCCCGTCTCGTCCTGATTGCCCTTGGTCGCCTGCCCAAGCCGCTGGACTAGGGACGCGCGAACGATGCCCTGCTCGTTGGCCGGCAATGCATCCAGGAAGCCGACGAACCGGCGGTTATTGCCGCTCATTGCCGACTTCAGCGCGCCGACGATCTGTTCGCCCGACTTCTCGGTATTTTTGCCAAGGATAGGCTCGAGCTCGTCATCGATAACGCGCAGGCGCTCGGACCAAAGGCGATCGGCGCGCCGGTATGCATTGGCTGCGCGATCGAGACCTTGCGATCGCAGGCCATTGACGATGTCGTCGGTCGCGGCGGTAACGACACGATCTGCGACTCGCTGGATGTTGGAACCGCGAAGGCCCGTAGCCTCAAACTGGTCCCGGACAGCCGTCCGCATGTTCCGCAGGCCGCGGATAGTATTCGGCTGCTGCAAAGCGTCGCGAAGGCCTTGGAGGACCGCCAAGCCGGGGCTCGCAACTGGGCTTTCTTCAAGCGGTCCGATCTCTTGATTGAGCACGCGCAACGCGTCGGGCGTATCCACCCGGGCTTGGCCGCCAGCAGATTCCGCGACGTCATAGATCCGCCCGATACGTTGCCCGGTCGTCCGGATGTACTGATCAGCGCCAGCGCGCGCGGCTTCACCTGCGGCCTCCGGATTAGTTGCCATGCCAAGCGAAGCGGCCACGCGATCGCGGACAGCCTGCGAAGTGTCGACGGTAGCTTGTGCAGCCCTGCGTACAGCACCGCCTCCGCCGATCGTCTGCGCGACGCCTGATGTCGCCATCCGCGTTGCTGTACCGCCAACGTCAGCAGGCAAGGGCGTAATACCCTGCCGCTCCATAGCGGCGAGGGTCTGCTGCCCTTCAGTAAGCGCTGGAGCCACGCCACGCGCAGCAGCAGCCCGACGCGCCAGCACTGCACCCCCACCAAGCGACAGCGCACCCGCAGCAGCACCGCCGAAAGCAGCGCCACCAGCCGCGCCGATAGCGCGATCGCCTAGACCGCCTTCAGCCTCACCCGCGCCATAGACGGCACCGATCCCAGCGCCCTCCATGGCCGAACGCATGGCAAAGGTCCGGTTCGCCTGCATCGCGGCAACTTCACGACCCAGCCCCTGCCGGATCGCCGCAACACCAGCCGCGCGCGACGCGGCACGCGCGCCGGCGAACTCGATCCCACCCAAGGGGAGCGAGCCGACCATCTGCCCGGCGAAGCGCGCGACACCGCTGTTCTGCTCGTCGAACAGTTCCTGGCCGCGGCGACGGTCGAGGTTCTGGTCGTAGGTTCCGCCCTGCGTGACGGTATCCGCCAGCGCGCCAGCCTCGTCGAGAAAGCCCAGCGTCAGCGCATTCCCAGCGCCGCGAGCAGCCGCACCCACCGAGCCGTCGCCAGCATCAACAGGCGCTACTTCGGCCTTGTCGTAGCTGACACCGATGCGCTCGGTGCCGCCCTTGCCGTAATAGTCCGCGATTTGCTGTGCGTTTGCGTCAGGCAGCACACCGGCGCCCAGCGTGTCATAATACTGCTTGAGCTGCGCCGCGTTCGGCTTCGTCAGCGAGAATTGGTAAAGCTTCTCCTGCGCCTCGGGCGACAGCTTCGAGACGCCAGCCGCGAGTTGCGGTCCCTCGCCGTTGAACTGCACGCCTCCGCGACTGTCAGGACCGCTTGGCGGAGTTGGACCCGCCGGGGGCTGGCCGCCAGCAGCAACCGCTGCCCCCGTCGTGCCGGATTTAGGATCACCTCCTTTCGCCTCTGTCGCACCGGGAACCGCGAACCCGGACTTCTTCAGAGCCTCATCGATCTGTGGAGCAGCGCCACCGGCGCCGATGCGCGCAGACTGAAGCAGCGTGTTGAGCCGCTTCGTCTTATCCTTGATAACCTCGTCGCTGTCGCCAAGCTGGGGGAAGTAGCTCTTACGGTAACCGGTCAGCTGCTCCTTCGTATACGCCGCGCCCGTGCCGAGTGTCAGCGCTGCGTCAAGGATGTCACCCTGCGCGGCCTCAACTCGCTGGCGGTCACTGCCGGTTAGGCTGTTCGCGATCGCTTCGGGCGCCACGCCACGAACAGCCTCCTGGAACCAGCCAGGTCGCTGCTGATCCGCGGGCACGTCGTTGAGCTGGTCCAGCGATCCCGCAAGACGTGTCGCTAGGAAGGCAGTCTTACGCTCCCCCTCAGATACCTTGCCGCCCGCAGCGCCGGCCGCAGACGAACCCAGCAGCCCCTGAGACGAATAGCTGTCGAGTTCCTTCTGGACCTCTGGCTTCAGCGTTTTCCCGAGCGACTCCGCGCGCGCCTTCGCCGCCTGTAGCAGCTGAATCCGCTCCTTTAGCTGTCCGGTCGCAGCCATTACTGAATCAACGCGTCAAGTTGGGAGTCGCTGAACGCCCCCTTCTTTCCGCCCTTACCGCCGCCAGCTGCCTTGCGATCGGCACGATCCGAAGCACGCTCAGCGCGAGCGCTTGCGGCGTCCCCGCGAGCAATGGCCGCGTTCGTGGCACGCTCGCTGTTCGTCACGCGGCGCTCTTCTAGCTCGGCCCGGCGGTCAGCACGCTCATTGTCAGCCCGCTTGTCGTCGGCCTTACCACCAACGCCGAGCGTCTCCATGACACTTGCCGCATGATCCGACCCGACAAGCCCAGCCATCGCGTACGACAGGTAAGCTGTAGCCTCCTTGGCCTTCCCAGCCTTGATCATGTCGACCGCGGCCTGAGTGTGCGAGGTATCGATGCCGCTGTTCTTAAGTGCCTCGATCCGCTTCTCCAGAGTGGACGCCGCCAGGTCATTGTTGCCAGCGGCTAGCGCGCCAAGGGCACCGAAGCCCGTCCCGATCAGATCCTGCTTCTGCGAGGTCGTGTAGCTGTCGCCTGCCTTCTGAAGTGCAGCGGCCTGCTCGGGATGCTTTAGACCGATATCGCGCAGACGTGTTGGCGTTGGGTCAGCCTTGTACGCTTCGACATCCGCCAGGTATGCGGCGTGCTCCTGCTGGTCGATCGTAAACTTGTCGCGCGCGAGTTGGGCCAGCTTCTCCTGCCGCTGGTTGTCCGCCTCGATGTTCTGCTTCTGCTGACGAAGCTGAAGGCCCTGCACCAACGGGCTGAAGTCCAACCGCGTCTGCATCGAATTGTAATCAATAGGTCCCATGGCCATCGTCAGAACCCCGCAATCGCGCCAGCTGCTTGCAGCATGGTGTTGTAATTGTTCGCCACGACGTTGCCCTTGGCGATCTGCCCACCCGCGATCGCGGCGCCTTGCTGGTTGAGCAGCGAGCCGATGTTATTCGCCGAGTTCATCGCGTTGTTGCCCACGCCCGCCGCGGCGTTCTGCCCCAGCGAGGTCAGCCCGTTCAGGTTCTGCATCTGGTTCTGAATGGTCGTGTTCAGCAGGTCGGCACGAAAGCGCGACAGGCTGTTCTGCGTGTTGCCGCCCCGAAGCCCGCCAGTTGCGGACGCGTTCGCCAGAATCGCTTCCTCGCCCTGCTGGACGCCGCTGGTGTACTGAGGCGAGGACAGGAGCGCGCTGATCGACGTCTGCTGGTCGGCTGTGCCGTTGAGACCAAGCAGCGCCATCTGCTGCGTGAGGGAAGCGGTGCCGGCGTTGACGAATGGTTGCTGAAGGCCACGAGCCTCACCGCGCGCGGCTACTTGCTCGGCGATAGCCTTATCTGCGGCGGTTGCCTGCGTTTGAGCTGCTGCCTGCGCACCTTTGGCGGACTGGTTCGCGCCGGTGATACCACCGAGGACTGAACCAATCGCGTCGCCGATGAAACTCAAGCCCGTTGCTCCGAAACAAGTTCAGGAGCACGACCGGACTGTGCAATACGCGGTGGCTAAGGTATGCCACGGCGATTCGGGTATTGCAATACCCGCGGGAGGATGAATGCTGTTTCTTGCTGTCGCGTTGCAGGTGACGACCACGTGCAATCGTTTATTCGATACGGTCACATGCCGCAGCTATGGCGGGCCAACCGTTCTCGTCACCGAGCCCACGGCGCCGCGCTCAACGAAACGCTACGGACATGATGTGCCGCAAGCCAAGGACCTATACATCGGCTGCGCCCTAGCTGAGAAGGGTGAGGACGTTCCGGTCGGGGTAGACGATGTCGCCCCTTTCAGCGCTGCGAAGTGCCTATTGGTCGCAGGCGTTGCGGTGCAATCGGCTGAAAAACAGGGGGCCAAATGCCTGCCAACTGCTGCCGAAATGCCCCGAGCATACCGGGCGGTGTATGATCTCCTCCCGGCGTCGGCGCGTAACGGCGATGCAATGCAACTAATGGTTGCTGCCGTGGCCTATCGCTGTGGAGAGAAGGGCGCCCCTAACTAACCCTAGCACGACAATGTCAGTCGGCACCCCGCCAACCATGCAAGCCGAGCGCCGCACACCCTCGTCGACAAAGCCTAGACGCCGGCAGTAGTTTGCTGCGGACGGCAACGAGCCGAGCACATAGGCGGTAGCGCGTAACACGTCAGGGGTTGCGAACACCGTATCCAAGAACAGCCTCCCGAGCGCGCGACCGTGCGGGATAGCGGGGCGCAGCATCGCGGCGTGAACCTCGACCTCCCATCGCGTGAACTGAACGGCGATAAACACGCCGACGAGCGAGCCGTCTACGTAGGCGCCGTGGTAGCTGACGAGCGGGTGGTCGATATAACCAGGCTCGCGTCCGTCCTGCGCAAGCTTGGCGTGCACCCACGGGTTACAGAGGATGGCGTTGGTCGCGGCGCTATCCTTGATCGGCTGTACAGACAGCATCAGCTCTTCAGTGATTGGTTCGAGCGCCCATCCACGATCAGCGCCGCGACCCGCGACGTAAGTGCTGCGACCTGGTCCATCAGTGCTTGCACATCAGAGGGGGTGTAGACCGCAGAGGCGGTGCCCCCGGCGTAGGCGGGTAAGGCGCTGCGTGAGGCCCCGCCGCTAGGCGCCGAGAACACGGGGCCCACGTTTTTCGATACCTTCGTGTCCGCGAGGTCATAGGCGTCATCCGCGCGGCCCTGTGCGGCATCCGCCCGCGTACCAGCGTCTTCAGCTTTGCCGTCCGCTGTTTCCGCCGCCTCTTGCGCTCCTGTGGCCTTGCCATCCGCGGCCTCAGCAGCAGCCTGCGCATCGCCGACGTCAGCGGGAGCGAGCTCGTAAACGGCGCGTTGCAAGTCCCCATAAGCCTGAACCGCAGACGGGCTGGATCCAATGCCCGACGCCGCAATCTCGCGATCGGTGAGGAACGTGTACTCGTTGTCTGTGACCCTGCTAACCATTCAAGGGCTCCAGTTGAGCCTCCAAGCGCGCGAAGGCCGCGGCGCCGGTGACCAGCCCGGAGAACCGGTAGCCACGCCAGCGCCTGATCCGCCCACCCCGACGCCAGCCCGGCCGCGTCTCACGTTCGCCGATCGCACCAAGCGATGCCGTCCGCTTCTGGCTCCAGGTTACGCCGTCGTCGGTGTAGCTCATATCGACGAACGTCTCGGTGACGGACCGGCCACCCAGCGGCACCAGCTCCAGGTCATGTACGATCGCACCGGCTCGCCCATTGTAAACCAGTGGCGTGTCGAACTGGAACGCGTACTCGGCACCGAACAGCGTCGGCTCCATCTCGTCGACCACCCCGATCGCGCTGACGGTCCCGCACCACCACTGGTTGTTATAGAACGTGAAGTGCCGCGCGGGGTAGGCAAGCGATAGATCAATCCCGCCCGCCAGCCGCGACCACACGGGAAGGTCGAATTGCTGTGATGCCGTCCAGTGATAGACCCACGATTCGGTCGGAAGGTGGACAAGCAACTCGGTCATGCCTGCGCCATTGCGCGCCTCGAGCTCGACCAGCACCAACTCGCTTTCGGTGAGCGCGGCCAGAGCGTCGTCGAGGCCGCGGGGGCTGATCCGAATGCCCTGCCCCGATCCCGCAAGGTAGATCGCAGGCGACTCATTCCGGCCCGAACCGCAGAACGCGAACGTCTCGACGAACGGCGTGAACCCGTGCGGTCCGACGCATCCTTTCGGTATCTGCCCACCACGCGACCGCGCGAACGGGAAGCCGGTAGAACCTCCGTTGATAAAGACCTCGATCGTGTAGCGGTTCAGCGCATAGACCTGCCCACGCAACGCCAGCACGCCAGTTACCGGGTCCGGGTCCGCTTCCGAGGATCCGTACTTGAGCGGGTCGACCGACGTCGGATCGTTCAGTTCAGTCACGACCAGCGAGGCGCCGTCAGTTGTGATGAAATAGCCATCCTGCCAAGCCATCGAAAGCACCGGCCCAAGGTCGGGATCGGTCACCTGCGTCAGGTTCGTGCCGTCGTAATACCAAAGGTCACCGCCCGATGCGATGCCGAGACGGTCGAAGGACTCTGCAAACGTGACCGGACCGCCAAGCCCGACGTTGCCGACAGCGAGCACATGGCCGGTCGTTGCGACGCGGTATAGGAAGGTCCCCAGCACTCGCAGATGCTCACCCTTGAAGACATAACCGCCGCGGTCCTCGCCCAGCGTGTCAGCCATCTTGCGCAAGCCCGGCGCTACCTTCAGATAGCCTTTGCTGATGCCCGTCCCGGTGCCGTCGCCGCTCTCCGCGATCGGCATTAGGTTGACCGGAAACGAACGCGCGAAATCCGCCGTCGTCTTGGCGTAGATGCCCGACAGGATGGGGATCTGCACCATCAGTACGAGAACCGGCGATAGTATCGCTCACCACCACCATGCGCGACGGACTGCGCGCGCTGTGCTGTCGGGATTGCGAGCGTCTTGGCGGTGGCAAGGTCATACCCGCGCTTGGCGTCTTTGGTGAGGCCAGAACCCGGCGTTTTGCCGAAATCTGCGGCCATCCGGAGCGCGAGGTTCGCGATCACGCCCTGATCCGACCAGCTGGGCGTCGTCATCTCTTCGGCGTCGTTATCGCCATCACTAGGAGTATGACGGAGATCAACGCCGACCGCCGCCCACTCGCCCAGCATCGTATCCAGCGAGTCCCGCGCCTGCGCTCGCTCGTCAGGCGTCACGTCGAACTCGTAGTCGCCCATCGCGAGGCGTCCGAAGGCTCGAGAGAGGATGCTGGCTCTGGTGGTCATATAGCACGGCTCCGCATGAATTGCTGGAGCGGTGCCGGCGCCGCTTTTACTCGACGGTGGTGATATAGCTTAAATGTGGGGTTGTTGGCTAGCCCTTGTCACCATTGCCGATCCAGCACACATTCCCAGCACTCCTTGGAACCAGCATCTGTCACAGTCCCGCAACTGTGACAGCGCCCGCCATCGGGGTTCGCCCGGCGGGTAGACTGCGCGCTCCTCCTTGAGTTGTTAACCTCTCCCACAACCGATGCTAGCCGGCTGAAAATGCGTAGGCACCAAGGAAATGCTCGGATCAAGGCTCACCTCTTTTACCGCCTAATCGGGAAAGATTAATCCCCCGGCGAGCGCCATAACGCGACACGCCAAAGCGGTAAACTCATTTGAAGGATTTACCGTTGGTAAGTGTCTTAACACTTTGTTATTACATGTAGTCCATTAAGAATGCGCGTGTGGCGTTGGCCTCGTCAGCATAGTAAAGGTCGTTTCCGTGGAGGCCGTCGAATATCTCCCCAAGCGCGTTTAGCGCCGCCCAGCCGCCAGTTCGCGCATGGTTGTTGATAAACAGGAGATCATTGGATGCTGCTAATTCGGCCATCACCGCTACAACTTGAGCCTGAGCGTCGGCCGTCGCTAAGCTGAAATCGCTCGGCATACCTGTCATCAACAGGCAGTCGCCGCTCAACTTTGCCTGTGTGATGAGTGCCTGGAGGCTTGTTCGGTAGGTCGCGATAGGGGTTGCGCTTGCTGTGAGCGCCTCGTTAATTGTTAGCGCAATAATTGTCAGGTCCGGCCCAATTACCGACTGCCCCCTAATCGCACCAAAAGTAAACGCTGAACTAGCAAACACCCATAAGCCAGCGGTGGAAGACGACCAACCCGCGCTGACAACATCGACTGCTGGCACGGTGCTATCAAAAGCGATAACACCTGTGATGAACACAAGACCGGAAACACGGGAGAGGTTGAGCGTGTGCGCACCTCGCGTGACCGTGATCGTCGTTTTAATGAACCCGTCTACCCCATCCTGGACAACCGTTTGCAGCACCGCGCCGCCATCTACGGCTGCGGTGAAGGCCCCCAGCCCGGAATTGCGCGGCGAGTATATCTCGATGGTGTCGCTTTGACCCGGAATGGCGAAGTCCATGCTGTTCGTCGTCGTACCGTTGAAGAACATCGGACCGCCGACACCATCAGCAGTCCCGTAAGTCCAACCTGCACCGAAGGTCAGACGCGGATCATAGCCGGTTGCGAAAACACCGTTGCCGCCACTGCCCTTGGTGGTGCCAGTACCCATGAAATTCGTATGGACAGCAAGTAGGCCGGCTTGGGAAATACCCTCAGCCAAACGTACCCCGAAGCTACGAGCGCGAGCGCCGGTAAGCGCGGGAAATCCGCCACTGCCAGCGCCAACGCCGACCTTCGTGCTATCCCCGACAATCAAGATCCGTCCCCGACCTTTACCCGCCCGCACACGTGCCATCGCTCTCCGCCACTTTGGCAATGCGCCTATCCGGGCAACGACGGCCCGTGCCGTGGGGTCAGCGAATCCTACGCCAGAAGCTACGGCAGCATCTACCGAGGTCTGAGTTAATGTACCAACCGCCATGGACTTGCCCGCCAGATAAGCCGGGTAATCGAACGACGCGTCAAGCTGGTTATCCGCCTGCCCCGCGTCGATCAGCGCACGCTCTGCGGCCTGAGTACCAGTGTAAAGCGCGTTGGTCTGCTTGCCATAAGCAGGAACGAGAAGGCGGACGGTCATGCGGCGTTCCTTGCGATATGGGTCATACTGGAGCCCTCACCAGCACGTTGATCCAGACAGGGGTGGTGACGGGGGCTATGATGTTCGTGACAGCGCCCAGCAGGCTGACGACGATCGTCTTGGGCACGCGCTGCACGAGGATCACGACCTGCGTGTTCGTGGCGCTGTTCTCCTCGACGCTGGCGTCATTGCGATAGGTCGCGCCGTTGGGTGTCTCGGCTGTCGTGGTGACCGCGGGCTTGGTCCCAGCAACGTACGGCATCGGGTAGGTGAACACCGCCCGGCCATTGGCATCGGGTGTAACCTGGATCCGCAACGCCTGCTGACGGTTTGCGCTGGTCAGGCCATCGGCGATAGCCGCGTCGGCCTTCGTCATGGCGCTGTCAGCCTTGGCCAAGACCGGCGCGATAGACTGGTCCATCAGCGCCTGGACTTGGCCGATCGTCACACCTGGAGGCGATACGAGCTGGGCGTGCGCAGGCGTTGCAACAAACGCGAGAAGGGCGAGCCAGCGCATTACTGGACCTGCGCCGATGCGAACGCGTAGGCGACCGCGGCTTTTGTCGTGCAGCTCGTGGACGATACGAACGCGGCAAGCCCGTTATAGAATGGGAGGGGCGCGGGGAATGTGTCGCGCAGCCCGGTATTTATCGCGACAGGCATGCACCAGCGGATCAGGGAAGGCGTCAACGCGCCGTCTGCGGGGACCGTCAGGCTATCGTATAGTACGGCGTACCCAGCCGTCGCGCCATTGACGATGTTGACGCTGCTAGCCTGCCCTACGCCGGTCATTACGACGGCTCCAGATGCGGCGCCGCTCGACTGGGTCTGAACGGCGACGGGGCGGGCGGTTTGAGCCGTGGCAGGCGACGCGACCAATGCCAGCGCCAGTAAGATGATATTGCGCATCAGGTGTCCCCCTGCCCCGGTTCTCAACGTGGGTGACGCAGTCGGGGGTATTCCCGCGCCACCCACGTCAAGCTTACAGGCCGCTGATGAGCGACATGTCGTTGGTGTACGCCGGGCCAGCCGACGTCACTTCGCCGATCTCCGAACCCTTGAGGCCGAGGCGCTTCAGCAGCGTCTTGACGTACGGGGTACGATTTTGGCCAGCGCGCTCGAGCTTTAGCAAGCCAGCTGCCATCACGTCGGTGACGGGGCTGTCCTTACCGTTCACGCGCTTGTCGAACGCATCGGGCGCGTCCTCCAACATATACGCATACTGCTGCGACTCGTCCGAGCCGGGCCAGCGATCGACAGCGGGGTCGCCCGGCTGCGCGCCATCGGTCAGAGAGATACGGGCATCCTTGGCGGCGTCCTTCACCGCGTCCAGAGCGCCTTCGTGGCGTGCCTTCTCCGCTTCCGCGTCCGTGACCGTGAGGCCAGCGGGCGCGTTGTCGGCGAGGTTCGTGCCGGTCGTGTCTTTCTTGGTCGTCATCGTGTCCGCTCCTTATGCCTGATTGAACATGACGACGCCGGCCTGGTCGGGCGCGAGAAGCGCCGTGCCGAAGTCGATGTCGACGCGAGCCTTGAGCGACAGGTCGTTGATGTTGCCCTGGCGCGTGTAGGTGATCGGAAGACCGAGAACCGGCGTGGTTGCCTTCATCACCGACCAGCCGTCGCCTGCATCGACCTTGAACGAACCCGGCAGCAGCAGCACCGAGCGACGCGAGAAGAACGGGTTGATCTCCGCGGTCGTGGTGTTGAGCCACGTGATCGTCGCACCGTTTGCAGGCGTGGCGGTCACGTTCTGGTATTCGCGGCCGGCGATCGTCGCACCACCGTTCGAGATGATCGCAGGGGCGATCGTCAGCGTGTTGGTCGACGTGTTGACAGCAATCACGCGGAACGTCTGTAGCTGGCCGGTGTCCTGCTTCGAGATCCGGTGCATCGCATTGACGCCCGCGATCGTGAAGGCATCGCCCTGCTTGACCGAGGCGATTGCAGCAGCAGTCACGACGAGCTGCGAATAGCGGTTGTCGCGGTTGACCTGCTCGCCGTCCGGTTCGGTCGTGAACGCGGCAGGCTCCCAGTACTGGTTGGCGCCGTTGACGGTCGTGGCACCGCCAGCAGCCGCAGCTAGGCGGATGGGCTGGTCGTCGCGATAGACCTCGTAGTTCGCGATATCGATCAGCTTCGTCTTCTCGTAGGCCGAGAGATTGACGCCGTTCATGGTCTGACGGCTGGCGAGGTTGGATGCCATGCCGATCGCGGCGCGCGTGCCGATGAAGGCAACGCGGTCGTCGACCGGAACGCCAATCTCGTCCATCTGCGCCTGGCTGACAGCGAGGTCGTCGAAGCCGGTCGGCGCAACGGTGCGTTTGGTGAAGATCGCGGCCTCGAGCGCGACGCGACGGCGAACCGCGGCGTTCACGTCCGATGCGAGCTTGGCCTTCGCCGAGTCCATCCAGCGCGTCATTGCCCGCTCGTTGCGCAGGTTCTTCGACGACAGCACCTTGGGGCTAGCCTTGTGGAAGCCGACCGATGCCGGCACGACCAGTTCGGTCAGGCCGTCGAAGTTGCTGGTCTGATCGAATCCGTCGTAGCTCGAGCCGATCATCGGCGTGTCGACCCAAACGCGATCGCGCGTGTAGACCATTTCGGCCGGGGTAAGCTCGTCGAACAGCGTCGCGGCCTGCCCGTAAGCAAGCTGATCCTCGAATGCCTTCACCATGTTGGTGAATGCGACGCGCTCTTCCTTGAAAAACGATGAAGCCATGTGGTGATCCCTGAGTAGCGGGGCCGAAGCCCGGTTTCGCCGCTACTCAGACATCACGGTTGTCTGGGGACCGATGGCGCGGGTATCCAGATACCCGAACTATTCGGCCAGTGCAAGCGTTTCCGGTGGCCCCTTCGAGGAGCCCTTCCCACCGGTCTTGGTCGCACGCTCAGCCGCCAGCTCGGCACGCAGCGCGGCGATCTCGTCGTCCTTCGCGGTCGTTGCTGCGGCCATCCCGGTCACAACACCATGCGCGGCCTGCGGGCTGATATCCCAGCCATCAGCAGTCAGCGCCTCGGCCTCGTCGGCGGTCTCGGCGATGATCGTGTCGCACAGCAGCCCGGCGAACTGGTTATCGATCCGCACCTCGCGTGGGCGCCCGTCGTTGTGCGTCGTCAGGACCGTCGTCTCTTCGACATCGGTCATGCGATACATCATCCGGGGGTATGCGGAGAGGTATTCGCTGGACGTGTTCTGCGCGTCCTTGTCGAGCCGCGAGAACTCGGTTTCCATCGCTGCACGAAGCAGCGCCTTTTCGCGTGCGGTCAGATTAGCCACGGCGTTTCATCTCCAAATCACGATCGTACTTGATGAGTGCGGAGTAATCCCCGCTGGTGTCGGCATCGCGTTCCAGGCGTGCGCGGCGGGCGTCTCCCTTAGCAGCGCCGCCAGTGCCGCCCCGCACCGGCTCGATCGGCGTTGTTGCCGGTTTGCGTCGTTCCACCTTGACCTCCTTCGCCATCACGGCTGCTTCTGCGATGAACTCGGCGGGATCGTTGACGAGGGCTTTCAGCTTATCGAGGCTGGCGGCGGACGTGCCGAGATACAGCATCAGGCCCGCACCGTTGCCTCGCGCCGCCTTGATCAGCATCGCCTGCTGCGTTGGATCGAACGTGTCCTCGACCTTAGCGCGCGCCGCATCCTTGCCGGTGACACGTAGAGCGCTCCAGCCGTCCTCGAACGCGCGCTGCTGCGTGTTGAACTTCTCCTGCGCCTGGCGGATCGATTCATCGCGAGCCGTTACTTGAGCATCGGCGTTGCGCTTCTTGTCGATCCACGCCTCGACAGCCTCGCCGTGCGCGTCCTCGTCGTAGTCGAAGTCTTCAAGCTTCGGGCGCGCGCCAACCTCGACGGGCGCAGCGCCAGCGCCTTCAAGCTCACGGACGCGGGCCTTCTGACGCTTCAGTTCCTCGCGAAGATTCCGGATGCCCTCGGGCTCGTCCTCGCCGCGGACATCGTCAGCACCGAACGTGACGACGTCTTCCTCTGCATCGTCGTCCTGGTCATTGCTGTCGTCGTCGAGATCGTCAGGCTCCTGATCGTTATCGTTCGCCTCAGCATCCGCCTCCTGCTCGTCGTCGAGATCCAGATCGGGTGCGTCTTCGGTGAAGTCGTCTTCAAGCTGCGTTGCCATCAACCCGCACCTCCTCAGCCAGTAGGTTCATGAGAAATACAGCGTCTTCAGCACCTAGATCGCCAATAACGTAGCGTAAGATGTCCGAGTGGGTATGATCGGCGTCAAACGTGACGCTATCGCCATCATCACGCACAATCGGCTCTCGCTTAATCTCTGCCATCCGGCGCCTCCGGATGGCCGTGCACGACCCAGCTTACCAATACATCAGCATCTGCAATGAACTGCTTCAGGTTCAACAGCCCTCCAGGGGGTGCGGGCATAGAGGCCAGTTGCTGAAAGGCCCAAATACGGATTTCTTCAACTTGCATTGTCTCTCTCCGGCTGGTTCATCTGTCGTTCGTGCTGCTCGACGCGCATGGATGCATCGACTGCGCCCATCGTGCGGTCGTGCTGGTGCTGTTCGTCGGTGTGCTCGATGTTCGTGGCGCGTTCGACCTCGTCCAAGACCTGCGCACGGTCGTCGCGATCGATCGTGGCGAGTGCGGCCGCGGTCTGCGCCTTGGCCTTCTCGGCGTTGGCTTCGGCGGTGATCCGCTTCGTTTCTGCCTCGATTAGCGCGACCTGCGCCTTGGTCTGCTCAGCCTGGGCGAGCATGAGTTGCGACTGCGCAACGATCATGTTCGGATCCTGCTGCTGACCCGCAGCCTCTGCGGCCTGCTGCAACTGCGCCGCCTCTTCCTCACTCGGCTCGACCCAGCCGCCTTGGAGCCCCTGCTTACGGATGAACGAGCGGTAAGCCTCGGTGCCTTCGCCCTCCATGTTGAGGACAGCGACACCCAGTGCGGCGTCTGCATTCGCGGCGTTGCCATTGGCGGTGTAGGCCGATGCGAGCCCAGTCATCGACTTCACCGTCGCATCCTGGCGCGTCTTGGTCGCAGGGCCGACGTCGACCACGACATCGTACTTGCCCGTCGTCAGGTCATTCACGCGGTGCTCGCCGCCATCATCGGTACGCGGCTCGGCGAGCGTGATGGTGGACTGCTTACCCTCGGCGTCGAGGCTGACCATCTTGCGGCCCTCCTCGACGTAGAGATCGCCGGCCATCGAAAGCCACACGCGCCCGCAATGTGTCAGCGCCAGCGAGAAGTTATCGTGCCAGAGGAAGTCTGTCACATCGCCGCGGTCGTTCACCAGCTGTATTGCAGCGGCCGACGTGTTCGCGGGGACAGTCTCGGGCTGGTCGTTCATCCCCATCAGATCGGGAATGTCGGCGCCGGCCACCTGGATCAGCGCTGCGGTCGCGGGCGAGACCTGAGCGGCGGGCAGCGTTCCCGACATGCCAGCTTGGATGATCGCGCCGTTCTCATCGTAGATCGGCTTCAGCAACAGCACGGCAGGCCGCTTGACCTTACGGCTAGCCCACGCGTCGAGGATCGCGGTATCGACCTGCTCAGGTGCAACGATCGGCGTGTCATCGCTCGGCCCGCTCGCGGACTCGGCAAGGTTGCTGACGACGATGTTGTAAAGCCTGGTCGCATCGATCGCCGGCCGTACCATGCCCTGCGCGCGCTCGATGCCCTGCACATACGAACGCTCGGCATAAAGCGGGATGATCGGGATGAACTTGCCTGGGATCGTCGTCGGGCCTTCGAGACATTCCGCGCCAGTCAGTAGGTAGCGGCGAACGATCTGGCGCTTGATCCGGCGCTGCTTGATCTGCTCGTAGCCCTGCTGCTCAAGCTCGCTCTCCAACGTCGGCTGGTCGTCGCGCTCAGCCTTTAGATCGGCGTCATCGAACGTACGCTCTTCGGGGCGCATGTCATCGGCGAGTACATTGACGCCCTTCATCTGGAAGGTGCGGCGCAGTACCGAGCGGTCTTCAACCTCGAAATACTCAGCCAGCGTCAGGCTATCCGGCTGAATCCAGTCGTAATCATAGTTGCTGACGCCATCGAACGTGGAAGGCGTGGCATCGGGGTACTTCTCTTCGAACGCATCCCGGCTCAGCGTGGTCAGCAGGAACGCGAACCGAGCGTCCGACTTGTCCTGGTGCTTGGCGTCCAGGTCGAAGAACATCGACTGATCCGCATCATAGATCGGCTCGAACCCGATACGCTGATTCTCGTTCGCCTCGTCTTCGTCATCTTCCCAGCGATCACGCAGACGCCAGCCACCCAGCCCGCCGTCAATCGCCTCGTCGAACGCGTTGTCCTGCGCAGACCCGAAGCCACCCGGGCTGTCGAGCATATCGGCGCGGTACAGTCCGTCGAGGTTGTCGGCGCTGGCTCGGTCGCTGTCGTCGCCCTTCGGTTTGAAGTCGACCTGCTTGCGGCTCGAACGGTACTCGCCTTTGACGCGGCGGATCGGGCGCAGAAACTTCGGCACCTCCATGCGGGGCGCGCCGGTGTCGATCGGGTCGCCGTTGTCGTCGACGGTCTCGCCGATCGCGTACTGGCCTTCCCACTGCGCTCCACGGATACGGGCAAAGCGGCGATCAGCCAGGTTCTGCATACGCTCTTCACGCACCACGCCCCAGATCGCGTCGAACCGCTTCATGGCCCGCTCGTGGACCTTCGCGTTACGCTCGCTCGTGGTCTCGCGCTTGGGTGCCGTGGTGTCGTCGGTGTCCGCCATGACCGAACCAATTACGCGCGCGAACCGGTTCGGTCATTTTGTCTTAGTTTGTCTTAGCTGTGTCCGATAACGCTCTTTCTCGGACACTCAACCTCGCCTGAATCCGACCGACATCGAGGGCACGACGACCGATGTTGCGGCCTTCGGTTTTGCCGTCTTGCGGACTGCAGCAGTCTCGAACGCCTTGTACCCATGGCTGAACTGATCGTGCAGCGGCTTATCCTTCCACACCGACAAGCGATCGTCCCACTCCTTGCGGTAGCTGTCGAGGCAATCGACCAGTCGGGCGCAACGCTCTTCGTCAATCCAAACGGTGGGCAGGTATGCACGGCTCGCGTCAATGCCGTCCTGTTCAGACGAAATGCGCGGCACGACACGCACCGGCTTGATCCCCACTTCCTCGGCGTGCTGGCGGGCGCTCTTGGCGTCCTTGCCCAGCCGGCGATGGTCAGCATCGTGGGGCATGAAGTGCTCACTGTAGTTGTACCCTCGCCTGGTCAACTCGGCTCCGTAATGGTTGAACCCCTCCCCGCTGTTCTCGTAATAGTCGATCAACCGGCGCTCCATGCCAACGTCTTGCCAGAAGCAGAGCGTCATCGCGTCCCCGACGCCCAGATCCCACGTCGTGTAGACCGGAATGTCTAGCACCGGGATACGGCATATCCGGCCCTGCGCGCGCATCTTTAGCATCTGGGGGCCGAAGTACGCGCCCTCCACACTGGCCTCGAATGCCTCGTCAGGCGTGGATGGGAACTCCTGCTTCATCTTCTCGCCCTGCTGCTCGGCTTTCTTCACGTACCAAGCGCGCTGCCCCTTGGTCAGGTTGATGCCGAATACTGCCAGCTTGGAGAAATACTCGCGCATCTCTGTGGTTTCGACGACATCAGCGTCGAGCGAGTATCCCTCATCCCGGTACCAGGGGTAAAAGTGAAACCTGAAATCCAAGTCCGTCAGATTCTTACCCGCATCTTGGAGTTGCCGGGCCGTCTTTACCATATCGTGATACTCGCCAGCGCGCCCTTCCGCGGTGCTTTCGATCGTGATCACCTGGCCTGCTGCGACCGTGTTGAACGCACCTGACACGACCTCTGCGGCACGCTCGGGGTACTTGGCGCAAAGCTTTCCGAACTCCGAAACGTGAAGCCTTTGTAGCGTGCCCGATCGCAACGAGGTGCCGACGCGGATGCTCGACCCATTGTTGAACCGCAAGCTTTCCGCGCTGTCGTTGTCGGCTGCGCGTATCTTACGGAAGGTCGCCGGCAGGTGGTCATAGGCATACTTGATCTTGTCGCGAAAGAAGGCCTTCGCATCGACCAGGTTATGCGCAATCACGCCAGCAGACAGGTCCGCGAGAAATAGGCAGTCGTCCAACATGTCGAGCTGGATTACCGTCGTGAACCCGCGTTGGCGCGCCTTGAGGATGATATCCAGCTTCCAACGGTTCAGAATGAACTCTTCCTGGTCCTCGTTCATGCGGAACGGTACGCGCTGCCCCTGCTTGTTCTTGATGTCATAGAACCCCCCCCGGAGCCGCGACAGCTTGTCAGGGTAGCGAGCCATCATCGTGGCCATGAACTCGCGCTCTACGGGACTCAGCGTTCCCCCAGCCACGCGCCCATGTCCTTCGGTAGTTCATGCTCCACAGTGGTCTTGTCGCGCCACTGCTCGGGCTTGCGGTTCTTCAGCCAGAAGATAGCGGCGGTGGTGTCTGGCGGATAATGCTCGACGTAGGGTTCTACGATCGGGACGCCATCAGCCATCATGATCTTGACCGCATCGTGGCTGTAACCGAGTGCACGACGGTACAGCGATTGCTCCACACGCGCATCGGCTGTTTCCTTGCCGACCTTTAGGGCCTCCGAAAATTCCGGCTGGGTATGCTTCCAAAGGTAGAGAGTGCTCTCCGCGACCTCAAAAAACTCCGCCGCCTCCCGATCAGTAGCCCCCAGCGAAGCTAGCTTACGCGCCTGCTCGACAAACTCGGGCTTGAACGATGTTGGACGGCCAACCTCTCGCTTATCCACGTGCAAACTCCCTCTGCTTCAACCGCCGCGTCCGGTTCCTGATAGCCCACGGTGTGCGCCCCATCTGCTCGGCGACCGCATACGCCGGAAGGCTGGCCGACAACCGGCGCAAGACCTGGTCGTCCTCAGGCGTCCACGTCATCCGCGGGCGTTCCTTCATCACCACGACGCGCAGCATATCGGACTCGGCGGTCGTCAATGCACGGGTGCGGCAAAGCTGATCTGCGAAATGGATCGCGATGTCTTCGGTTCTCATAATCCCCCTACTCCCCCAACCCAAAAAGATGCGTCATGCGGAGGTGGCCGGGGTGGCGCCAACGAAAGTCATGCCGTGCGCAGCGCAGTATCGGCGGAATGCAGCTTCATGCAGTTCACCCGGCAGCATATCGATGCTGTGGCCCAGCGTGCCGCCCTTCCATGATCCCTTGCGCTTGCCAGTCTCAGCGCTGAACCAGAGGTCGAGCGAGCGGCGAACCTTGTTGCGGCGAAACAGCGACAGGAACTTGCACCAGCGCTCGCCGAACGCCCATTCACGTTCCTCGATCTTCGTCGTCGCTGTGATGCGCTCGCCGTCGTAGTCGTCGAACTCGAACAGCGCGCGGGGGCATACCTCCTGCAACCGCTCGTTCTCGTCGCTCTCAGGTGTCCTCCACTTGGCGCGGTTGTGAAGCTTGGCGAACAGCGTGCCATCGATGCCGTAAAGGCGATGCCCAACGAACCGCCATTGCGTCCAAGGCAGGAAATAGCCCCACCGTTGCTCGGTGCTGCTGTCGTTCGTGACGCGGCCTAGCGAAACCGACAGATAACCCTCAGTGACCGAGAAGCCATATTCCCGCTTGCCCATATCCCAATAGCCGCCAGCCGGGTTGCTCGACCACGGCGCGGCGCTGGTATCGACCCAGCGCTTCCACGGCTTCACGATGGGCGGCAGAATGACAATCAGCGTGTGGCCAAACGCGCGGAGACGGAGCGTGGAAAACTGCTCGTCATCCTCGTCGCCGTTCGACGTGATCTCGACTGCCAGCGGCCGATAGGTCTTCTCGCGAGCATAGATGAAGCGGCCCAGCCGGCGATCGTTGTCGCTCCAACGGTAATATGCACTCATCTTCCTGCTCCTTCATTCGTAACGGGGGACATTGGCGATCCGCAGTGGTGGGCGAGATACCCAGCGGCGTGGCTGACCTCGATGTCGTACTTGGCGGCTAGTTTGGTGGGGTCCGCGCGTCTGATCGCTGACGGGTCCGCACGCAGCATGGCGACGATGAAATCGGTGAGGGGGAATTTCATGGCGCGGTGACCACACCCGGGGTGACTACACCCCTAGTTGAAATCGGAAGCCGGCCTGAAACACCCTCAGCCACCCCTATATTCCACTCTATATCTTTATTTATAAAATAGGGTGTAGTCAGTGTAGTCAGGGGGGTGAAAGCCGCAGAAATATGCCGTTTTTGCTGACTACAC
This sequence comes from Sphingomonas sp. R86520, assembly GCF_042466285.1. Classification (NCBI taxonomy): domain Bacteria; kingdom Pseudomonadati; phylum Pseudomonadota; class Alphaproteobacteria; order Sphingomonadales; family Sphingomonadaceae; genus Sphingomonas; species Sphingomonas sp. R86520. The sequence continues at coordinate 15,274 of NZ_JAXHBZ010000003.1, read as the reverse complement.
CCTAGTGTGGTCAATGCGTAGTCAGGCGTGTGGTCAAACGGCCGCATCGGTCCCAAGTGACTACGCTTGGTCCCCGATTGACTACGCTTGCGGATGGGGGGTGTAGTCCGGGTCATTCCGGCATCCTCCAGAGCCTCGCGCTGCGGCGGGTGCCGTCAGGCTGGCGCTCTTTGCGGACCACTTGCGACCATCCCAGATCGTCCATGATCGCGGCAATGCGGTCCTTTGCGCGTTGATCGTGTTGGGCGACCGGCATCTTCAGCGCGTCGGTCAGCAACTGCGCCGAGGTGTACGCAAACCCTGGCGTCAGGTGGTTTGCGACCGTGTCTTCCCACACGTCGCCCTGCATGCGGCTATCCTGCTCACGGATCGCCAGAGAGGACTCTTCCTCGCTCAACCACCAGTTCTCGCCATCGCGGAACCTCGTCAGCGCCTCAGCCCATAGCTGGTCGCGCTTGCGCTCAAGGCGGGGAAGGTCGATCGCCGTACAGGCAACCGGCCAGAAGCGCCGATTGCCGGTGCTGTCCGTAAGATACCCCTGCCCCGCCTTCGGGTTGACCGACGCGGCAAGCACGCACTGGCGCGGATACTCGACGGTATGCCGACCGTACGACGGGCGGGTCTTGTCGACCTGCATCGTGATGATCGCCTTGACGAGCTCGACATCAGCCTTGCGCAACGCGGAGAGCTCCGCGAACTCGACGACCCACTTGCCAGCGATCTGCTCGACGAAGCGCTTATGGTCGCGCAGCTCGTTGACCATTTCCGTGAAGTAGGAAGCGCCAAACAGGGTGCGCAGTGCGGTCGACTTCTTCAGCCCCTGCGGACCCTCTAACACCAGCATCGTGTCCATTTTGCAGCCGGGCTGATAGACGCGGGCAACGGCACCGATCATCCACTTGGCACCGACCGCGCGCTCGTATGGCCCGTCCGCGGTGCCGAACAGAATATGCAGGAACCGATCGAGCCGCTTCGTACCGTCCCACTTCAGCGCGTCGAGATATTCGCGCACCGGATGGTATTTATTGAACAGAGCCGTGCGTGCGACCGCAGCCGGGATGTCGGTCTTGCTTGGCGAGAACCCGGCCTGCTCGATCATCGTCTGAATGTCGACGTAATCGCTATCGCACAGCGGATCGCCGCACCATTCGACCTGCCCGGTCAGCTCGTTGTGACGGATCTGCTTCCCCAGGCCGGGTACATTCTTCATGTACTGCATGAGGTTGTAGAGCGTTTTCTTCTCACCCTTCGACCCGACCTGCAGGTTTCCGCGCCACGCGTTGAGAGGGATCGGCTCACCCATTGATCTGTTCCAATGTCAGCGCGACCGCGTCATCACCGGAGCCATCGGTGGAGCGTGCGAGAATATATGTTCCGCCGGCGCGGTTGAGCGCTGCGGCAAAGGCTTGTTGTTTCGGGCGCCAGGCATCGCGACCGACTTTGGCCTCGATGCCGATCATGCGACCGTTGACGCAGGCGAGGATGTCAGCCGAACCCGGCAGACCATACCGGATCATGCGGCCCTCGTTCTTGAGCGCGCCGGTGTTGTTCGACCACGCGAGACCGAGCGGTGAGACCGCCAGCAGGAGCTTGTTGACGAGATCGTGGTGCGTCATGCGCCTGCCGCCCACTGCTGGCGCTGGCGCATGATGTGGCCGGCCCACTGCGACGGGTATTTGTACCGACGCTGACGGCCGAGCTCGATCAGATCCTGCAGGGTGCGCGCTGACTTGAGCTCGGTACGCTTGCGCGCGCGGATGGCGTCGAGATCGACTACCTCGAGTTCGCCTTCGACTTGCTCAATCTCACGGCTCTGGATCGCGTAGGTGTGGCCGCAGCCGGGGCACTCAGGTTGGGGTGCGTGGATCAGGAAGCATTTTGGGCATTGCTTGACCGGCACCTCGGATTTCTCCCCACGCTTCTTCTTCGGGCGATCGTCCAAGGTCCATTCGCGATCGTCGTCGGGCAGCCCGTGACGCATGGCGTTGCCCGCGTGGTCGAGAATGATCGCGTGCGGCTTGCCCTCGGCGGGACGCAGACCGCGGCCGATCTGTTGAAGGTGGAGAGACAGCGATTGCGTCGGACGCAGCAGGATAACCGCCTCGACCGCGGGAACGTCGAAGCCCTCGCCGAACAGGTCAGCGTTGCTCAGGACGGTGATCGCGCCGCTGGTGAAGTCCGATACGATCGCGTCGCGCGCACCGCTGTCCATGCTGCCGTCGACATGTGCGGCCGCGATCCCGGCGTCGCGGAACTGCTGAGCGATGTTCCGACTATGCTCGATCGATACCGCGAACACGATCGCGCGCTTGCCTGCTGCGAGCCGCTGATAGTGCGACACCGCGTCGCCGACGATCGACGGTTTATCCATGATCTTGGCGAGGTCGTCGCGTTTGAAGTCGCCGCCCTGCGAGGCGACGCGCGACACGTCGGTCGACATCGCCGGCGCGTAGAGCTGGTAATCGCACAGCGCACCCTGCTCCATGAGGTCGGCGACCGATGGCCCCTGCACCATGCTATCGAACCATGTGCCCAGCCCGCGGCCATCCAGGCGCCAGGGCGTGGCGGTCAGGCCGACGATCTGCGCACGCGGGCAGGCCTCGTAGATAGCCTGGTACTGCGCGGCGCCCATGTGGTGGCACTCGTCGAAGATGATCAGGTCGGGCGGAGGAAGCTTGCCGAGCCGGCGCGCAAGGGTCTGCACCGAGCCGACCTGCACCATCGCATCGGGATCACCGATCGACCCACCCATGACCAGTGAGTGCGGGATCTCCATCGACCAGAACGTGCGGCTGGCCTGCAGGATGATCTCGCGGCGGTGAACGACCCACCAGCACCGGCGACCGCGCTCGGCTGCAGTCTTGACCATGTACGCAGACGTGACGGTCTTGCCGCCCCCCGTCGCGAGCTGCACCAGCACCGTGCGGTCCATGCTGCGGAACTGCGTGCGAATGTCGGCAATCAGGTTCTGTTGATACGGGCGGAGCTCGATCATGCGTAGGCCCTCCGCATCATGTCGGCCGAGAAGATCAGGGACTCGATCGCGACCCGGGTGAACGCGAGCGACTGCGGGTCCGCGCTAGACAGCGATGCCAACGTCGCAATGCGTGCAGCCTCGGCGAGAATGAATTGTGCCTCGGGATTGGCTCGCCGCAACGCCGCAGACGCGCGATCCCGCAGCCCCATGATCTCGACCCGCGTCGCCATCGAAAGAGGGTCGCAGTTCGGGTAGTGGATGCTGACCGCGGCGCGGTACGCAGCGTCCATGTCCGGCACCGCACGCAGCGGTACGACGTTGGTGCGGGCCGCGGCGGTCACTTGAGCAGGTTCCGCAACCGAGCCGCAGCCTGGTCGGAAATGGCCGAGCGAAACTGATACGCGAGGATGCGGACCCAAAGCGGTTCGGCCTTTACGGCCTCTTGGACGGCTTCGCGGGCGATACGGGCGGCGGTCATCAGTAACGGCTCGCAACTTCGCGGCGGTGCTTCTCGACCATCGCGTTTTCGTTGGCGGCTATGACCTGCGGTGCGTTCCGCTCGTCTGCTGCCCGCTGATCTTCGACCATCTGCAAGGACTCTGCGGCGGTGAAATGCTTGCCGCGGAGTGTCTTGTAGAGCTCGCGATAGGCAGGGTGGATATGGGCCAGCTTGCCAGCGCTAACCGCAGGCGCGCGCTTCCGGGCAACCTCGACCGTGCGACCCTTCTCGAAATTACGAGCTCCGACGGTACGACCCAGAAGGCTGCACCGAGCCGCGTAAGCAGGATCCTGCATCATGCGAACTGCTACGGATCGAACCGATGCGAGCCGCTGGGCGCGAACTTCCGGATCCGCATATGAGCGCTTCATCGCGACTGACATAGAAGCGCGCTTGTCCGGATCCGCGTTGACAATCGCGTTGGTGCAAGCCTGACACCGACCCTTTGACCGATAGCTGATCTTGTCCCCGCAATCGCTGCAGGTGCGCTTGTTCTGGCAATCCCAGCAGACGCCGCAGCGGTTGCTACCATGCAGAACCACGTCGCAGGTTGTGCATGTGCGCTTCATGATGCGCGCGCCTGGCTGGAGAACGGCAGGAACTCAGCAATGATGATGTCTGCTGCTGCAGTCGCCGGCGCTTCCTCAGTATGATCGATACGACGATCGGCAGCAAAGCCCATGAACGTGCCGAGCGCCTGCATAGCAGCGACAGCACTCTCCAGCGGGCAGTCGGCCTCCAGCTCGTCGGTAGGCGTTGCGGAATAACCGATCGTTGCCATGATCGCTGCGACTGCGGGCTTGCCAATGACGACTGCGATCGAGAGGGCCACCGATAACGGGGGCTCTTTGTCCTCAACCCGATAGGCCTTAATGCGGCGTGGCTTAATACCGGACGCGGCACCGAGCGCTTCGTCGGTCCAACCGCCAAGCTGCGCCGCCCGTAGAACCGATTTGAATACACATTGGACGCGATCAGGGCTGACAATGCCGACGTCGTCCGCAGAATTGTTGTGCTGCGTCATTTAGAAGCACTCCTATGAATTGTACGGATCGCCCCTTCGCCACCCTCACCGCGCCCATCCTGAGCGTCGCGTTCGCAGGGGCTTGGGGTGGACCGCGCGAGGATCGGGCCCAGTACGAAACCGGTGATCACGCTGGCGGGGAGCCAGATGGCGAGGATGGTGGTGAGGGTGTTCATGCTGCGATGGCCTGCACCGGAGTGCCATCGAGATGACCGATTACGGCTTCGATGAACCCCGTCGCGACTTCGGCATTAATTGCATTGCCGTAACCGCGCAGTCGTCCCACACGGGCGGGAGCCCCATGAGCCAGCGGGAATGTGCCGGGTTCAACTGGCCGCCACTTTCCATCTCGGCATCCGAGCCAGTCAGCATCTCTCCAGAAGCCGTTAGTCGGTGCGGACCTGTCATTTTCGCGGATTGCGTCAGCGATTGGCCGGTCATCCCCGGAGTTATGCCCGTACCCGCCCGTTCGCCGTCCGAAGCTGCTGGTGTCGACCAGCCCGCAAGTGGAGCCGAGCGCGGCAGGTCGCGTGGGTTCGTCCCGTTGCCCGCTGAGTTCCGATGGTCGCGAACCACTGGCGTGTGCCAGCCCGCTAGGTGTGTCGCCATTGCGGTCAGGGTGTCGAACGTGCCCCGGCCCCATCGAGCCCCCGAGGATTCCCCATCCTCCGTACGAGGCGTCGGCCACCCCGCGAGCGTCGCGACCGCAGGAAGTAACATCGACCCCGAGCCTGGCCGGTTCACTACCGCGAAGTCCGGCCCTGCCTGTTTCGCCATCGGCGTGGGCCGTCCAGAACGCTCGGTCGCGGATGTTCGGAGAGCCGAAGCCCGCAGCCGGGAGCGGCGTACACCCGAAGGCGTAACCCATTCCTTCCACGTCAGCTTGTACAAGGTCGAGCCAAGGATCGACGTTGCTGCTCGCAACCTGCTCGCCAATGATGTCGACAGGGCCGCACTGCTCGACGAGCCACTGCCAAGCGGGCCAAAGGTGCCGCTCGTCACCAAACCCGCCTCCTTTGCCTGCCGCGCTGAAAGGTTGGCATGGGCAGGAACCGGTCCAGACCGGTCGATCGTCGGGCCAACCGGCGCGGCGCAGGGCGTAGGACCACACTCCAATTCCGGCGAAGAAATGGCACTGAACATATCCAGAAAGCTCATCTGGTCTAACATCGCGGATATCCCTTTCATCGACGATGCCGGGTGCAATGTGACCAGCGGCTATGAGTTCGCGCAGCCATGCCGCAGCGAAGGGGTCGATCTCGTTGTAGTAGGCACCCTGCCCACTCACTTCCCAAACACCCGAACAGCAACCCGCTCAGTCGGCGAGGTGTGCAGGTTGATCATGGGACCGTTGCGGATGGCGCAGACGATGGGGGTGGACTCGAGGATTGTGGCCTTGGTGGGGGTGCTAAGGCGCTTCATGCCGCAGCCTGCACGTCGGTGGGCTGGTAGGACGCCATGAAGTCGCGCACTTTGGCCTCGGTCTCAGGCCAGACCCGCCTGCCCTTCTGCAGCTGGTTGACGAAATGGGGGTCGCGCAGAGCCTTTCGGCCAAACGTGAACGGCGACATCTCGTGATCTTCGATGAAGGTCGAGATTGCGTCGACCAGCGGGAGGGTTTCGGTCTGCATGAACAGGAACGTAGTGTAGGATGCGTCCCACCGTCAAGCAATAACTGTGGGACTCGTCCCAGCATTCCCGTCGATCTACATTTGTGGGATGAAACCCACATGAATGACGACAGTTCAACCCCGTTGCAGATAGCTATCCGAGATGCTGTTGCGGCGTCCGGACGGACGCGTGACGCGAACGATCAGCTTCTCAAGAAGGAGCTCAACACGACCGGTAAGCCGCTTTGGGATATCGAGCGCGGCAAAAGTAAAAAGCCGGGCGTTGATACGTTGAGAGCGATTGAGCGTGTGCTTGGATTGCGGGAAGAGCAGCTTGTGGGCATCGTTTTTCCGCGGACGGCTCCAGCGGCGCAACCCCGACAAGAGCCTGATCAACCGCCGATGCGCAAAGCCGATGACGGCACCGTCAGCCTCAAAGTCGTCGACCTAAACCTGGCGATGGGCGACGGCGGGAACCTCGACGACTGGGCCGACGAGGAATCGGTCGAGTTCGATTTGAACCTGCTGCGCTCGATCACACGATCGCCTGCCGCTCGGGTCATCGTCGTGCGTCCGCGCGGCGACAGCATGTTCCCGACGTTGCTGAACGGTGACTGGGTGCTGATCGACACGACGCAGCGCACACTGAACCTGGACGATAAGATATGGGCATGCAGCGTCTACGGCGCCGGTGCGGTCAAACGGCTAAAGGCTATCGGCAAGGGCAAGGTCGAGGTGCGCTCCGATAACCCGATCGCAGGGAATCGGGAGGTAGACGCTGGCGACTTGATCATTCTTGGCCGGGTGATTTGGATAGGGCGGGAAGCATAATGCCGGCACCTACCGGCATACTTTCTGACGAAGAAGTGACCGAGGTAGCTAATGCTATCAATCAAAGAGCTAAGGACCCTTCCGACCCCTGCCCGAATTGCGGCAAGGTTCCCTCGGAGGTGGTCAATAGAATCGGCGTCGCGACCTTTGGTGTTTACCCAGGTCAAGCCGCAGCTGGCCTCCCTGTCGTGTCGACAGTGTGTACCCAGTGCGGATTCTATAGGCAGTTTGCGGCAATGGAATTGGGGCTAAGCTTTGCAGATGAATTGAAAACCCTGTTAGAGGGTAAAGGCGCGGTTCCGAATGGCTGAGTATGGCAAAGTCTACACGTTTCCTAGAGGTGGGAAGGCTGGTCCCTTGCATGGCGACGATGGAGGGAGCACATCAGGGCCTATGGACCCGTGGCAGAACAGCGTTGAGACTCGCCTTACCAGTTTGGATACGCGTTTAGGCAAGATCGAGCCTAACGTCAGTGATATTAAAACTGACGTCGCCGTGCTTAAGGCAACCGTCGCGACAAAAACCGATTTGACGACTCTGGGCGATAAGCTGTTGCTGAAGATGCAGATATACCTTGGGCTGGTCGCTGCTCTAGTTGTCGTCGCAACGGCAGTTTCTAAATTGGGGTGAGGCCTCTTAGCCTAGCTATCGTCGGCATAGATTACCCGAACAAGCGCGGCCCGGCCCGCCGCTTCGAGCTTGAGATATGCCGCCCCGGCGAGCCGATCGAGCTGCGGCCAGAACCGAACAACCCGCACGACGAGCACGCCATAGCCGTGTTCTCCTGCCGCGGTATTCAGCTCGGCTACCTCGCCTCCGAGCGCGCCGTGCTTATCGGCACCCTGCGTCGACAGGGTCACGAGGCCGCAGCCATTTTCCAAGCGCTAGAGCCTAAGGTCGGCTGGATCCGCGTGGCATTCGACAGTGAAGAGCCGGTGCTTCCCGCTCCGAAGCCACACGCGCCCGAACCAGGCGCAGATGGCTTTTGGCCGGACCCGGTCTGGGACGACGATTGAGGAAAGTGGGATAGGTCCCACATTTAGCGCTTGACGCCGTAGGATGCGTCCCACATAACACCTCCAACGACAGCGACATTCGGTCGCGTCGATTTGGAGGCGTTATGTCCCAGACCATTACCGCACCGACGCCGATGTTCGCGATCGGTGAGACTGTTTACGTTGCAAGCGTCGAGCGTCAGACTGAGAAGCTGCCGTGCCCCGATTGCTTGGGCGCGAAGAAGTGGGCGGTCCTCTCGCCTGCTGGCGGCGAGTTCACAACCGACTGCCCGCGCTGCTCTAAGAGCTACTACGGTAACCGAGACCTTCCCTCGCTCGACGTTGAGCATTGGGCTGGCAAGGCACTCGCTCGCACGCTTACCGGCATGGAATTGCACGTAGGCCAAGCCGTCAAATATCGCTCCAGCATCAGCGGCAGTTCGTCGTGGATCGTTCGCGAGAGCGAAGCGTGGCGGACCGAAGCGGAAGCGCAGGCTATCGCGGATAGCAAGGCGGCTGAAAAGAACACCGAGGCCGCTGAGAAGCCGGAAGTCCTGAACGCTCGCCACTTCGCCGATCTGACGCTGGACGAAGGCAAGTGGGACGCGTTCAAGAACGGCGTCTGGAACACGCAGTACCATGCCTCGAACATTGTCGCGAAAGTTCGGGAGGCCGTCGAAGGCGAGGACGGCGAGGAAGCGCCGAACAACACAGAGGCACTGGAGAATCTGCGCGAGGCTCTTGGCTGTGATTTCAAGTACCACGTCGAGAACCTTCCCTTTACGCCGCTCGTCACCGCCGCGCTCGCTAGCGAGGACCCAGTCGTGAAGGCTGCTGCTGACGCGCTGCCGGACGCCATGAAGGCGCTGATGACGCGTGCATGGGAGTCGGTCGCATGAACGCCCCCGCCAACATCATCCGCTTCCCCGCCCCGCAGCACGACCTACCCATGTCGGTAGTGACGCAAGCCGCGCTGGCCCTTCCCCCTCTCCAGCAGATCGAGCTGATCCGGCTCCTGACCGGCGAGTTCTCGTACAGCTACGGCGCCGACGAGATCGACCGCGGCATCGACATGATCCTGATCGACATTCGGGATGAAGCTGAGCTGGCGTTGGGTGTGCGGTCGTGAGCGCCATGCTCCCCGCCAGCGAGGCGATGTATTTCCACCGCGAGCCTGTGCGCCACATCGTGCAGTTCCAGGAGCGCGAACGGCTGGCCCGGATCGATCGCAACTCGCGTGACGCTATCCGTAGCGCGCGGTTCTGGGGTTTCGGGTCGTGAGCGCTGCAGCAATCGCCTCGTTCGCCCCGACCGGTTGGGCAAACCCTGACCTCGGCCGCGCGTACTTCGCCGTCGAGGCCGCGCTGAAAGAGCAGGCGCAACCCGCTGAGTCCCCCATCACCGAAGCCCTCTCGCGTGCCCTTGCCGCGATCGAAGAGGCTGACTGCGAAGTGGAGAAGTATTCGTGACGCACGCGCATCCCATCAACGCCGCAACCGTCGAGGTGAAGTGTCAGCGTTGCAAGCAGCCGTTCATGGCGCGGGTCGCCGATCGTAAGCGCGGCTGGGGCAAGTTCTGCTCCAAGTCCTGCAAGGCAATCAAGCAGACACAGCGGACTGGACGCGGCGCCCCTCAGGAGCACGCCGCCGGTAGCCTTCGAGCACTCGGGTACAACGAGCCGGGTTCCTATGCCGATTATCTGGAGAGCGTTCACCCGTTCAGTGACGAGGCGTTCTCGTGACCGCCTTCTTCACCGCCACCCCGCAGCGTTTCGCAAACCCTGACGACTACGAGGACGCATCCGTGCTGATCGCCAGCATCGAGGCGGCGCTGTCGGACCCGACCTACGCCACTCGTCGTGCTGCTGGGCAGGCGATGATCGACCTTTCCTTCGACGCGCACCGTGATGCTGCGTTGGCAAAGCTGGGGTATATTTAACATGGAAAACCCACCCGCATTCCCGATCCCCGATGTTCGCACGCACGACGGGTTCGGTATCAGCGAAGGCTCGCCTGGCATGACTTTGCGCGACTGGTTCGCCGGTCAAGCGCTCGCCGGTTTGCTCTCCAACCACGCTGTTTCCAATCAAGACAGTTGGGAACCCGACCCACGCCAGTCGAGCGCGAGCAACGCCTATCGGTACGCCGACGCCATGCTCCGCGCCCGCACCCAGGAGCCCACCCCATGCTGACCGATACACCACTCTGTGTTGCTGACGTGCTGGAGCGCGCGGCTGATCTGATCGAGCCGGAAGGTGCTTGGATACGCGGCTCATTTGTCGGGGAGCGGAACGGCATAGAATGCTTTTGCGCAATGGGTGCCATTGATCGCGCTGCCGGTACCGACCAAGATCTAGACGAGACGGTAATATTCAGCACGCTGCGAAAGGTGATCGGTCGGCAGTCGATCGTAAGCTGGAACGACTCCCCCGAGCGCACCCAGCCCGAGGTGGTCGCCGCCCTCCGTCGCGCCGCCACGCTCGCCCGCGCAGGTGACGCATGATCTGGCAGCACCCCTCCGCCCTGTCGATCCGCGACCGCGACATCGCCCTGATGCCAATCGCCGTCGAGCCCGAGTTCGCCACCCCCCTTCGCACCGCCTGTTTCGCCATCATGGGCGTGACCTTTTTCGCTGCATTGTTCGGGAGTTTGCTTTCGTGATCATCACCCTAGCCGCAGCCCTTTCCTACCAGGCGCACATCAACACCCGGGCAACGCTGCCCGAAGCCTACGACGCCATTCGCAGCGCCGTCACCAGCGAGCGGACGATCGAGGCCGCGTGCAAACAGACGTGGTGCGCGATCCCGACGTCGGTCGGCAAGCTGGTCTTTCAAGGGGCTTACGTCACCGCTGTTTGGCCGCGTCGGACTCTCGTTTCTGCTGGCCCGCGCGCCGCTCCCCTTCCTCGTGTGGAGAACGTCCGTTGAACGCGCCCGCAGCATTCACCAGCTACTCGCCGATCGGGAAGCCGCACATCGTTTGCCATGCCGAGTATGAGCAGGGCTCGGAAGCGTGGCTTCAAGCCAGATGCGGGTTGCTCACTTGCAGCGAGGTCAAGCTGATCCTGACCCCTACGCTCAAGATGGCGAACAATGACAAGACCCGTGCTCACGTTTGGGAGATCGCGGCGCAACGGATCACGCAGCATGTCGAGCCGACCTACATCGGGGATGAAATGTTGCGCGGCCACGAGGACGAGATCCGTGCGCGGCTTGCCTATTCGGAGATGTTCGGCACGGTTTCAGAGTGCGGGTTCATCACGAACAGCCTGCACGGTTTCACGCTCGGGTATTCGCCCGATTGGCTGGTCGGCGACGATGGCCAGGCGGAAGCCAAGTCACGCCGCCAACGGTTCCAGGTGCAGACGATCGTCGACGGCACGCCTGACGAGCATGTCCTGCAGCTGCAATCCGGGCTGGTCGTCACCGAACGCAACTGGATTGATTACGTGTCGTACTCGGGTGGCATGCCGATGGCTGTGATCCGGGTTGAACCTAACGACGCCATGCAAACCGCGATCATCGCGGCCGGCCGCGACTTCGAACAGCGCGTGCAGGACGCCATCGGCACCTACCACAAGCGGCTTGAGGCTGGCGATCTGCGTTGGGTGCCCACCGAGCGTGTCGTCGAGCAGGAGATGCACCTGTGACCGCTCGCGCGCCAGAACGCCTAGAGGACGCATTTCACTATGACCCAGAGGCCGGCGTTCTGACACGTCTGTTTAAGGGCGGGCATCGCCGGGTAGTTGGTTCGAAAAAGGATCACGATGGCTACACGAAGATCGGCTTTAATGGTCGAGAATACGTGGCGCACCGGTTGATCTGGTGGATCGTATACGGCGAACTTCCCGACCGTTTCATTGACCATATCAACGGCTGCAAATCCGATAACCGTCTCTGCAATCTTAGACTTGCAACCGATGGCGAAAACAAATGCAACGTCGGGAAACGTAAGCACAACACGTCAGGATTTAAGGGCGTGACGTGGGACAAAGAAAATCGCCGCTGGCTGGCTAGCGCGACCTTGAAAGGGCGCAGCCATTTTCTTGGCAGGCACCCCACGCCCGAGGCTGCGGCAGAGGCGTATCGAACTTTCGCCAAACAAAATCACGGCTCTTTTTATAGGGAAGTCATCTAATGGATATGTCATCCGTCATCGTTGCCAAGAGCGACCAGTGGAATGCCGACGACTTCGCAGGAGGCGCCCGCACCTTCACGATCGAGGACGTGTCGATCAAGCCTGGAACCGAACAGCCGGTATCGATCAAGCTTGCCGGCTCGGACAAAGTCTTTCGCCCCTGCAAGACCGTCAGCCGCATCCTCGTTGCTGCATGGGGAGCCGATGCCAACGCATACCGCGGTCGGTCGATCGAGCTCTACACCGACCCCGGCGTGACCTGGGGCGGCATGAAGGTCGGCGGTATTCGTGTCTCGCGCATGTCCGACATTGCCGCGCCTCTCGTGATCGCGCTTCAGGAGAAGAAGGGCAGTCGTAAGATGACGACCGTGCAGCCGTTGAAGGTTGTCGCGCCAGCATCCGACGAGCCGACGATCGAGGGTGCCGAACACGCTATCCGCACTGCTGAGACTCCCGACGAGCTGAAGACGATCTGGCTGCACAAGAACATGCGACCGTTCCGCGACAAGCTCCAGACGATCATGGAACAACGCAAAGCCGAGCTCACCCCGGCAAACACGGATACCGCGGATACCGTCGCCATGTTCGATACAGCCACCACACCCGAAGCGATCGAGGCTGCGGACAAAGCTGCGAACGTGCTCAACATCGCAGCGGATCCGGCCATCGTTGAGGCTCGCGAAAGCGCTTGGACGCGAGGGACTGGCCAGTGACGACATCAGAACAGCAAGCGGTGCCGGTTGCGGGGGAGGCGCGACGCGTGGCGTTGGTCGAGCGGATCGGCACCATAGCCGATCTGGCCTGCACGACACCATTGACGGGCGGATTGGGCGACGTGGCCTATGCAGCAGCGTTCCCGGATGGCCTCAAGCCGATCGCCACGTTCCGCACTGACGATCCTGCCGACTTGGAGCGCGCAAAAGCCGTGTTGAGCCGGGAAGCTCTCACGCGGTTCTTTAGCCCCGGTGGCGGTGGAATGTCCGCTTTCACTGACGCTCTCGCCACCTCACGCTCGCAACACGAAGGGGCTGGAAGATGAGGATCGCAAGCCATCATCAGGCAGGGACTGCAGAACATAAGCTGTCGGGACTGCTGACGGGGAACGTCCAGTACACGCCGACTTGCGCGTGGCCGGATGATTGCACGGTCCAGTGGGGCCACGGCATTATCCCAAGCACCCCGTTTTTCGAGGCATTCCCGACCGGCACATTCATCCGCGGCGAAGGTCCGACGATCGCCGACGCCGAGGTGAAGGCGTTCGCACAATTCGAAAGCGAATTTTCGTGTCGCCACCTGTGGGGCCGTCAGCGTCCAGGGCGATCAATCTACCTCAATGGAGCGGGCTGGTGCCGAAAGTGCGGCGCGTTCCGGGGGAAGATGTTCGCCGAGGTCGTGGAGCTTGGTCACTGGAGAAAGCCGGTGACCGTATGGGAGGCTGACTTCCTCCATTCGCTCGAAACCGACGCCGAGATGAACGCGCACATGGACCGCAAGTACCCGGCCGACAGTAAGGCAAGGCGAAAGAACGCGCGAATCCTTCGTCTGAGAATGAACCTGTTTGGAGCCCTGCAATGACGACCACCAACACCGAGGCGGGGGCTTTTGCAGACGTGGCGGCGAAGCTAACGGAAGTGCAGCGCAGGGGTCTTACGAACGCGATCAATTTCGGCGTGGGCTACTGGCTCTGGCCGAACGGGACTGCGCGGGGAGCGATCGCGCTGGGCCTCGGAATGCGGACAGTCGACGGCGTTGCCCTAACTCAGCTTGCACATGACGTCCGCCAGCACCTTGAGCAGGGGGCGACGGCGGGGGTTGTCGGGGGGAAGGAGGCGGCTGGTGGGTGATATCACGTACGCTCACGAACGAGCCAAAACGCCGGCGCAATGGTGCGAACACTTCGCCGCTCGCGACATCGAAATGTCGGAGCGCACCCTACGCGCCAAGGCCCGCAGCACCGGGTCCTATTTTACGCTCGGTAAGGCGATGCTGATTACGCCCGAGCAGATCGATCATATTTTAGAGGATGGCGCATGCCGCTCGAACCCTACCCCCGCGGCAAGACGTGGTGGGTCAAAGGCCGGATCCAGTTCAACGGCCGCGACGTTACCGACTACATCCGCGAAAGCACTGGCGCATCTACAGAAGCTGGCGCGCGGGAATGGATCGCAGAACGGCAGGCGCGGGAAGAGCGCCGCCAGGTCCTAGGCCATGAGGAAGCGGACGAACGCGACTTCACGTTTAACGATGCTGTCGTGCTGTACCCCGCGAACACCGAGACCGCGAAACACCTTATCCCGATCGCGGAGCGGATTGGCTCGCTGCCGATAAAGAAGATCACCGCGAAGATGATCCGCGATCTGGGCGCGTCGCTCTATCCGAAGAACTCCGCGGACACATGGCGCCGCTGGGTGATCGCCCCTGCCCGCGCCGTCATCAACAATGCGAACGAGCTGGGCAGGTGCCCGCCGATCCGGATCACCGGTTACGACAAGGCCGAACGTGTGCGGCAGGATCGCAACCGCGGCAAGGTGAGCCGCAAGCCCAAGGTGCCCGGCGATTGGGCTTGGATAATAGCTTTTCGTGCGAAGGCTTCGAAGCGGCATGGCGCGCTGGCATTGTTCATGTTCACGACCGGCGCACGCGTCGGTCAGGCTGTCGCAATGCATCCGGACGCGCTCGACCTCGACGCCGGCACTGCGATCATTCCCGGTGCGAAAGGCCATGAGGATCGCGTGGTGCAGCTTATGCCCGAGTTAGTCGCGGAACTGCGTTCGCTGCCGGCCAAGTTCCCGCGCGGCTGGGACCGACGCTATCCCGAGAACAAGCGGGTGTTCGGATGGGCGAGCAAGGACGGGCCACGCAAAGGCTGGATCACGGCCTGCACGAAAGCAAAGATCCCCCACCTCCCGCCGCACTCCGCTGGCAGGCATGGCTTCGGGCAGGAAATGCGCGTGCGCCAGGGCGTCGACACCAAGTCGATCGAGAGCGTCGGCGGGTGGTCCGCAAAGGGCGGGATGATCGACAAGATCTACACGCATGCCGAGGACAGCGACTCGAAAATTTTAGAGGCCCTTCGTACAGGCTTCGTACAAGCCAAAGAAAAGACTGGCCTGAAACCCGCAGAAAAGGTAGGTAAATAGCTATGTTGAAAGCTGCCCTCCGAAGGCAGAGGCCACTGGTTCGAATCCAGTCGGGTGCACCA
>NZ_JAXHBZ010000002.1:0-279015 GCF_042466285.1 Sphingomonas sp. R86520 | reverse complement strand
TCTGCCGGGCCATCGAACGCCCAACCAAGCGGGCCGCCCAGGCACCAGCGCTCTAAACGCGCACCGATGCCTTCGGCATCGGAATAGCCCAGCATCTCGCGCAGCGCGCTGAACGAGCGCGACGGCGCCGGCAGCCGCATCACGGCTTCGATCCCTTCGTCGATCATCCTCTCCTCGGCGACACTGAGCGGTCGGTGTTCGCGACGCACCAGCACGCGGATGAACTGGCGCAGGAACGCGATGTTGTCGGGGGTGGGGGAGAGGCCCTTCAGCGGCGCAAACCCGGTAGGCTCGCCGTTGCGCAGCGCCAGATAGGTGCCGCCACAGGCGCGCACGAATATCTCCGCGCCCCGGTCCTTGTCGAAGAAAACTTGGCGGGCGCCGGTTTTCTCAAGCTGCGCCTGCAGGAAGTTCTGCAGCACGGTCTTACCGCGACCCGTCGGCCCAATGATGAGCGTGTGGCCGATGTCAGCGCGGTGAAAATTGAACCAGAAGGAGGAGCCGGCGCGCGTCTTGAGCAGCGTCACCGCCTCGCCCCAATGGTTCCCGGACTTACGGCCGGCGGGGAAGGTGTAGAAGGGGCTCAGCGCGGCAAAATTGCGGCTGTTGATGACCGCCGGTCGCGCCCGCATCTTGAAGTTGCCGGGGAGCTGCGCCCAGAACGCTGCTTCCAGCGCGACGTCCTCCCGCGCCATCACCATACCGGTATCGGCCGCCGCCGATCGCGCGACCGACAGGCGTTCCAGCAGCCGCTTCGGGTTCTCATCGATCACCGCGATCGACAGGTGATGCTCACCCATCGCGAAGCGGTTCGCCATCAGATCGTCCACGCCGTCGAGCAGCTCGTCCGCCTGGCTGACGCCAGCATCGTCGGACGAGACCATTTGCTTGTACTTTTTGGTGAACCGCTCGCTCGCGACCGACTTTACCAGCGGCGCGAAGCTCTGTGTCAGCACGAAAGGGAAATCGAGCGTCAGCAGGCTGTTGAACTGCCCCGTCCGCGTGGTCGCAACATACTCGCGCACCCCGAACATGCCGAGGTAGTGCGACTTGTGCGGCAACCGGATCTCGGCCGCCTCACGGCCGAACACCACCCGTGACGTGTAGAGTGCCTGACCCAGCCGACCGTTGAGCAGCGGCACACGGATGCGGTCGCCGGTCAGGATGAAGTGTAGCACCTCCATCGGGCGCGAGAACATCACGCCTTCATGCTCATAGAGCGACAGCGGCTCCGGCGAGACATCGGCCAGCAGCGATTCAAAATCGCGGCACTTGTCCGCCATGATGGTCAACGCGCGGTCATCGACCTCGCCGCTCGCGCTGCGCTTCGCAAACAGCTTCATCACCTGATCGCCGGCCATCTGTGACGGCCGCACCAGGATCGTGACGTAGAACTCGTTGTGGTAGAGGACCTTCTCCTTCAGCGTCTCGGCGTAGCGCTCCTGCAGCTGCTTCGCGAAGTTGGAGTGAAACTCGCCTCCGAGGACCGGATCGGTCGCCGTCCGGACGAGATGGGTCCAAAGCGCAACGCGATCGTCGCCGATCGAGCGCCACGCGATATTGAGCTTGTTATGCCATGTGTTGAGATCGGCGATATCGCTGGTTTCGAACGGCCGCCCATCGACGCGGTACATGCGCATGACCGAGCCGTCGTCGAGCGCGACCAGCGTGTCGTCGACGTGCCGCGTGTACGGGATGAACTTGATGTCATCCGCTTCGCGAACCGCGACTTTCTTATGCTTTAGTTTGAACTCAGTCATTGCCGAAGCGCTCCCGCTTCACGCCATTAGCGAGGCGGATGGGAGAGTAGCTCCCGCCTCCCCAGAATTTGCGGTTTTTGGACAGGAAGCCAGTCTGGAACCACAGGCCCCACAACCGAAACGCATTGAAGTCGTAATGCGCGATCATCCGCGCCGGGAAGTAGAGCGCCCCGAACAAGGCGAGGGGGTAGAAGGGATTATGCATCACCCCCCAGAACACCATGCAAACCATGATGATCGGCAGGATTGCCTCCAGCGGCAACCCCATGAACACCGACGGCCTGGTTAGGGCGAGGAACACCTTATCCTCGGCGAGCTTGTCCTCCATCTCAGCCGGCCGTTCCGCCCATCCACCCGACGATCGTGGTCGCCGAGAAGATGATGCCGATGCCGATCAGCACCGTGACGGCCCGAGGCCAATCCATCCGGCCAGTCAGCTTGGCGTAGCCGACCGCCATGATTGCGATGACGCCCACGACCGAGGCAATCGTGGTCATCCAGGTCTTGATCGTGTTGAGCCCGGTTTCGATCGAGGTTCCGTCCGCGTATGCAGGCTGAGCGATCGAGATCAGGGCGAGCGCGCCCGCGAAACTGACAACCCGCCGAGCTCGGGCGTCCGACATCAACCGGCCCATTTTCGTACTGAACTCCATGACGTTCTCCATGGCTTGGGGTTACCTTTCCAGGTCGAGGGTGCCCTGGGATGGTTCGATTTGCCGCACTGGCGTCGGCTCACGCACCGAGACATCAAGGCCGCGTCGGAGCACGTCCGAGATCAGCTGACGGCTCTCGAAGGTGGCAGTCGTCACGCGGATCGCATCATCGTCGAACGTCTGGCCGAGATGTCTTTCCATGGTCGCCTGCGCCTCGAGCGCATTGGCAAGCCTCGGCTCGGCCATGATCCGCTCGGCCGCGCCATGCAGAAACAGCTCTGCCAATTCTTCGCGCTCATGCTGGCGCTCGGCCGCGGCATCATGCTGGCGTTCTTCCCGGACGATCTGCGGCTCAGACGCGAGCTCCCGCTCCGGCACGAGCGTCGATTCAGCGACTTTCCGATCTTTTCGACCTGCGACCAATTCATCGTCTGCGGTGACGCCTGAACCACCTCTGGCGACGCTGTGCCGATCGCGCCCGGAGCGAACGCGGTCGATCGCGTCCGCGACCTCGCTGTCCCATGACCCTTCGCGTGCCATCTGGCGCAGATCTTCCGGCTTATACCCGGACTTCGAGAAGGCACTGACCAGCGTCGGGCTTTCCAGCGCCCACTCGAGTGCGTTGTCTAACACTTCCCGGTTAAGGTCCAGGCGCCTGTTCTGATCCTCGCGCTCCGTCGGAGCCATGCCCTCGTGCACGGCCTGCGCGAGGGTTTGTCGGTCTTTCATCAAGTTGCTCAGCCCCAGCAGCAACCGGTGATCGCCGTCTGCCAATTTCACGCCGTCGCCCGCCGGCACGCGATCCTGCGTGCTCGCAGCGCGATCGTCGTCGACCGAACTCGCAGCGACGGTCGTACCCACCTCGAAAGCTGGCTTCGGCCCCACTTGCTCAGGGGTGGGTGCTGGCGCAGCTCGTTCGGTCGCGGGAACCTGTGCGTCGGGCGCTCCGTGATCGTCACGCGCCGCGCCGGAGCGGCGCTGCTCCTCCATGCGCGCCTGCTCGCCGAACTCGGGATTATAGCCCCGGACGGTCAAACCCTCGCGCGATCCGGCCGCCCACACGGCCTGGCGAAACTCGGGTGAGCCCTCGACGTCGATCCCTTCCCAGCCATTGTACATGGCGATCTTGACCAGCGCGGCGATCGTCTCGGGGTCTTGGTTGCGCGCGACAAGCCGGTCGCCATTTCCGCCGATCTCAATCGACGGGATGTCCCGATCCCTGGGCAGGAACATACCGACGCGACGCTCGCTGCCGTCGCTCGGTTCTATCACGCGGACTTGGTACCGCGAGGCCAGCTCGGGCGGCATCTGGAATGTCGACGGCAGCTCGGCAGTCGCCTCGACATCGCGGCCGCCCCGCGAGACGGTGTTCTCGGTGCTCATCTGAACACTTCGACAGCGGTAGAGGCGATTTGGCCGACGACCCAGCCGTCGTTATCGCTGGGGCCTTTAGCGGGGAGGGCAGGTATCACCTCGCTCGGCGACGCGGGGGGTGGGGGAGGCGACTGGATTAAGCCCATTCCACTCGCAGCCGACCAGACGCGGCCCACATAGCCATTCCGGAAACCACGCGTCAGCGTACCCGTATTGTAGAGCGAATAGGTGGCCGAGATCGCTTCCAGGCCGGTGTAGTGCCGGCTCGCAAGCTCATAGCCTTCTTGTAGCATCAACGAGGCGAGCCGGAGGCTCGTACATGGCTCGAATGCCTGTTCGACGCGTACGCCCAGCCTGGCGAAATTGGCTGAGTTCACCTGCGCCAAGCCTACATCGACCGTAAAGCCAGCCGCGATATACTGACGCACCAGCGCAACCCCTTGCGCTACTGAGCGGGCGCGTACGCGGGGCCCTTTGTTGACGTTGATCGACAGGTCGTTGCCGCCACTCTCTGTCATGATGAGGGGAACAACCGCCTCTGTCGCGACCTCAGGCGCACATTGCTGCGCTAAAGCGGTGATGGCAGCGACAGCATGGATCATTGCTCGGTTTCGGTCTGGTAGCGAGTGTCGATCGCGTAGCGCGGTAAGGGTTTGGAATGTTCAATCGATCGAGTGCAATGAACGCTGCGATCAAAAGACCGATAAAGGCAGATGCCGGTAAGTATGTTTGCAATGCTTAATCGGCGACAGGGGTCAGGCTTGGATTCGCTTAAGATATGAATGTTAAGGACATGAGCTGGCGTCGACCGGTTTGGCATGAAGGCGCTGTCGCAGATCGGAGTTGTATTTCCTGCGGCGTTGTTTGTGCGATATAAACTCGTCACCAAGCTGAACCTCTGCAACTAGAATGTATTCGAGCTGCCGGTGTAATCCGTTCGTGTTCGAAAGGCAGTCACCGTAAATACGGTGGTACCACCGCGCTTTCTGACAACGCTATTCTCTTGCGGTCCGCCAATTACCTATGTTCGTCTGGTATGGTGGCGCAGTGGTCGAGTGCTGGATTTTGGTTCTGACATATCAACCAGTTGCAAGCAGTGGCAGCTATCGACCCGATCTCGTCGGGTACCCGTGCCACCGGTGACACTTTACCCGACGCCGGCAAAGTGTCATTATTGATCTGAAAATCGGCAATACACCTCCATTAAATGCCCCTCAACAAGGGCAGAACGCCGGTGTTCCGCAGCGCGGATACGAGTTCACTACGTGCGGTGGACTAATACCGTGAAGCCCACGCTGCGTTCAGCTCTGATGGCGCCGACGGCAGAGTGTCATAGGTGGCAAAAGTCTTCTCGTCGTCACGTTCGGGATTCACATTCCGGGTAGACGTGATAAGATTCACATTATGTTCCTGCAGCTTGACCTTTTCGATTGTGCGGAGCCGCCCTCAAAGGGGACTGCGGAAAGTCTCAACCTTCCGGCCCTGATTGAGCGGATCACCGATGTGTCGGCGCGACCGCGCTACGCATTCATGGTACTCAACCTCATCGCCAAGGTCGCAAGGAAGAACAGCGGTAGTGCGGGGCCGTATGTTATCGATCAGGAGCAGCACATCCGGCTGCGCGACTGGCTTTGCGACGCTCTCATTCCTGTCGCAAAGCGAGACCCCCGCCGATTGGCGATTGTGGAGCAGGTGAGGGCAGGGCTAGTCGCACAGAAGTTGCTGCCTGCCGATCCGACGGCTGCTGCTCATATGATCGATGAAGAAGTGAAGGTTCGCGTTCGACAATCCGGGCGCTGCAATGTGAGTCGTGCAGTGTCCGACCTTGTTCGCGCGGGTCTTATCCGCAGACACTATCAAGGCTACCGGGTCGATCATCATAACCGTGGGGCAAAGCGTGAAGCGGTATATACTATCACCCCGGCTGCGGCAGGGGCATTAGCGGGCCGCCTTTAGCCGTAATCGCGAGCCAGTCACAAAGTTCTTTGGCCCCTGCATCCGTCAGATCGTTTCAGATCGATGCCCATACAGTGCTTATCACGCTAGCAACGACCGCATTAGGCGCCGTCGAACCTGCTTGGCAGCGGCTGCTCTAGATGAGCGCCCTTTGATTGTACGCCGACGTCGCCGCGTCTAACAACTGCTGTGAGTTTAGCGCTGCTTCCGGCCTTAAGTTTGACTTCAGAGGATTGCCTTCAATGAATACCGTGCTGCTGGCGATGATCGGTGCGGTCGTGCCGTACGAGACGAAGCGGTAGTGCCCTTGTGGAACGTGATGCGGCCTCGCCTGTTGCTGTCTCAAGGAGAGAGATCATGACCGATCCAATCAAGCCGACCACCACGACCGAGCAGCCGAACCTGTCGACCGAACATCAAAACGAAGGCGATGCTCGCCGTCCTAGCGATACGCTGAACAAGGGTACGCCCACCACCGAAGGCCAGGACGCGCCGAAGCGAAAATCGTCTTTGACGTAGGTCCTGTGTCGCTCAATCCGGCATGCTGTAGGAAGACGGCGGGGTAAGTGCGACCGGGTCATCCGCGACCCATTCGCGCCAGATAAGTACCAGAGCAGCCATTACCGCAGGTCCAACGAACAAGCCCAGCAGGCCGACCGTTTCAACGCCGCCAATAATCCCAATCAGTACCCAGACGAACGGCAGCTTCGTGGCTCCACCGATCAGTGCCGGCTTAGCAGTGTGATCCACCACGAACGACATAGTACCGCCGATAACGCCCACGATGATAGCGGCAACCACCGCGCCCTTGATGACGAGTAGTGCGAGCGCGATGAGCATGATGGTTATCAGTCCGAACGGCACCATGGCGCCAACGCCCGCCAGAAGACCGAGCAGGATTGGGTGTGGCACACCAGCGAAGGCGAAGAGCACCGCCATAGCAACGCCCTGAGCAAGGCCGAGCAGCACGACTCCATCAACGGTACCGCGAACCGAGAGGGTGATCTGCCGGCCGATACGAAGGCCCGCATCACCGAACGCGCGATCAATGGCTCGAGTGAGCTGAGCGCCGATCGCATCATGATCCCGAATTATGAAGAAGAGCATCAGCACGGTGAACGCGAACACCACCGCACGCTCGACGATATTGTGTCCGACCGACTTCGACTTTTCGATTATGGTCCCCATGTCGAGCCGGGCGATCTGCTCCGCGGCACCCTGCGGGGTCGATAGGTGCGTTGTCCACCACGCTGACACCTGCGTCGAACCGACCGGTAGGTTGGCGACCCAAGCCGCAACCGGTACGCCATGAGCACGCGCGTCGTTGATCCAGTGCGTGATACCCTCCACCTCCACAAGAGCGCGCGTGACGGCGATTACCAGCGGAATCACGACGACCGCTACGACGGCAAGTGTGATCAGCCCGGCGGTCAGCATGTGCCGACCAGGCCAACGCCGAAGCATGCGAAGACGCAGTGGCTCGACCGCGATCCCCACAACACCAGCCCATAAGATCGCAGGAACGAACGCCGAGCCGATCCACAAAGCAATGAGGGCTACGGCTGCTGCTAGGGCAACACGAGCACGAAGCTGGGCGGGTGTAGTGGTGGCGGGCATCAATCAGCCTTTTAAACGGGTGCTTGTTTTAGAGGTGTAGCTGCGTC
This sequence comes from Sphingomonas sp. R86520, assembly GCF_042466285.1. Lineage (NCBI taxonomy): Bacteria > Pseudomonadati > Pseudomonadota > Alphaproteobacteria > Sphingomonadales > Sphingomonadaceae > Sphingomonas > Sphingomonas sp. R86520. Next base: position 271,608 of record NZ_JAXHBZ010000002.1, on the reverse strand, counting down.
CCGCCAATCGCCCGTAATGACCGGCAGATCCACTACCAACGAGGGGCATGAAGCAACCGTTGACGATCGGCATGGTACCACGCAGTTTCACGCAGCCCGGTCTTCGGGCAGGAGAATGCAAGATGCGTAAACTGCTGTTCGCTGCCGCCTCGCTGTCGTTGCTAATCGGGGCGCCGTCGATGGCTGCACCGTGCAAGGACGCCAAGGGTCGCTTCACCAAGTGCCCGCCGAAAGCGCCTGCCAAGGCTATCCGCTGTAAGAGCGCGAACGGCAAGTTTGCGAAGTGCGGGACGGCAGGAGCCAAGCCGGTCTGAGGCAAGACGAGCGCGGGCGTTCATTCCCGCGCTCGCTGCTTAATCTCTAGCGCCAGCGATCGGCCGCTTACACGAAGGCTGGCCGACCAAGATTCACACCCTTAACTACGTCGTAGGCACCCATTTGCGTCGATGCTGAGGCTGATGCGGATGCCTGGGAACGCCGCCAGCGTAACCGTCGTGCCGGAGTTGCTAGCTGCAGGGCGCGCGCTACGTGCTTGCCAATAGAGGCTATGACGCCGCCTCGCTCCGTCGCGGCACGCCAGGCGCGAGGCTGTACCCGTCATCTAAGCCAATCCAGCCCTAAGCGGAGGGTTTGCTACGATCGGGAGCGCTACAAGATCGTCATTTTGGTCGAGAATGCACTCTGTAGCTTCAAAGAACTTTGCCGATTTGATAACCGTTACGATAAGCCCGCCGCCAACTTCCTGTCAGGCGTAGTGCTAGCCGTATATTTTTATTATTTAATTAGTTCCGAATCGGCATGATATTGACAGCATACCAATCAATAGAGTTCGACAGTTGACCGCTGTGTTCGAAAATGATCAAACTGCCCGCGAGTGCATGCGGCAATAGCCGTTCGTCCGGCTACATGATCGGGAGATGATTTTGTCATATTCGGCACGTCAGGCGAAACGTCTCGTAAAAGAGTCCGTTATTACAAGTCTTGCGTCTGTCGCAACGATTATGGGCTCGCCGAGCCGTCGTCGCGACCGGATTCTGCCGCCTACAACGCGCGCAAAGTTTCTGAAGACCATACCCATGAATGGGGCGGTGCTCGAACTTGGGCCGTTCGACGTTCCGCAGATGGTCGGTGATAGGGTGGCATATTTCGACGTGCTTGATCAGGGTGCGCTACGCGTTCGCGCAGTGCACGAGGGCCGCGATCCGACGGGGTGTCCGGTCATCGACTATGTTTCCGATAGCGGGGATCTTTCCATCGTGCCGGGTCCGTTCGATACCGTTTTCAGTGCCCATGTGATTGAACATCAGCATGACCTCATTCAGCATCTTGCTGATGTTCACCGGCTGCTAAAACCGGGTGGTCGTTACTATATGGTCGTGCCCGACAAGCGGTATTGCTTCGATCATTTTCTAAAGCTGACAACGATCGAAGACGTGGTCGCGATGACGGATCAGGGGCCTGCCGCTAACGTCGAGCGCGCCATTTACGACGTCTATCACAACCTAGCACATAACGACTGCCTGAAGCATTGGCTGGGCTTGCATGGTGAACGTTTGACCACACCGGCCACGGCAAAGGCTGAATATGAAACCGCGATTGCGCGGTATCGCGACGGCAATTATCGCGACGTTCATGCTTGCCATTTCACGCCGTCCAGTTTTCAGGAAATCTTGACTACACTGTATGAAGCAGACCGCAGCGCGTTGCGGTCTATTGTGGTTCACGATACGAATTTCGCAGACCTGGAGTTCTTTGCGGTCCTCGAAAAGTCATAGCGGCATACAGGAGGATCGCTGGGTCTCGTCCTGTCTGCCTCGGTAGAGCAAGAGGTTCGTTGGTCTCGATCGTCAATGCTGATTGGGCAGTTTACTGTGGAGTACTGAAGGCCTGCGATAGGTGTGCGTTTACCGGTGTTTCGCAGATTTGGAGTTGGTCATCGCCGCCCGGAATATAAGTTTCGTATAAGATTGGTATACGGCAACTCCACGCGCAGGGTCTTCGTGCTGCAATGTCGCGGCAATCGAAGGAGCTGATCATGGAACGCAATGACGATCTCATCGAACTCGGCGTGGCAAGCGTAGAGACCAAGGGTTCGGTCGGTGCAGGGCAGGATGAAATCCTGCAGCGCGCACTCGCCGGCCTCTCCGACGACTGAGCGAAAGGCGGCGCGCGGAGCAGTCCGCGCGCCGTACCGCCTTTATGGGTTACATATTCCGTCCTGGTTTGCACGCTTGTGATGTCGCGGAAGCCTAGTCTTTCTCGATCTTCCCTCGGATCGCTATTTTATGTTGGCTCCCGCTCTCAACGCAGTATGCCTTCGTCTTTGCTCAGAGCACATTCTCTACTCAAGCGATGCCCTTGAGATCAACCAGCTGATCGATCGCGATATCGTACGCTGGACGGATGGTGCAATCCGTCCAAAGCTTTGTCCCCCTTTAGCGTGTCAAACACTGGACGGGCGAGATCGCGGTATCGAGGTGCCGTCTTCTTTGGTGGTCACCGCACTTGCACAATATGCCTTTGCGGCCGCGATCATGAAATGCCGGTCGTTAAGCCGCGTTTTGAACGGGATCGCTCTCGACAAGCAACGGCTGGTTGCGGGCCGGTCGGCGCATGATCCAGCAGAGGTTGCCGCAGGTTTCATGGCGGCAGATCGGCTGGTAACCGCCCGCGGTAGGTGCCTGACCCGATCAATCGCAATCGCACGGACCATGTTTGCGCGCGGCATCGCACCTGACCTTGTCTTGGGCGTGAAGCTTAGGCCGTTTGAGGCTCATTGTTGGGTCCAGCATGACAACGTGCTGATCAGCGATGATCCGGGCTCCGTCGCACCCTTCACACCGATCCTAGTGGTATGACGACGCACCGCTATTTTGCGCTGATCGTAAATAATCCGGCTGCAAGGTCTGCGTGGGAAACCGCCCATGCCAGGGCGATCGCCGACGCCGAGCCTTTCGCCGTGCAAAGCTATGGCGCGCGTCTGATTGTGATCGCTGAGAGAACAGCGGTCGTCGCAATCGGCGACCAAGGCGTCGTTGTCGGTCGCCTCCACCCAAGCCAATCAGAGTCAGCTCTACGGGCATTAGATGCCGAGGCCTCGGGCATGGCCTTGCGCACACACGGCGCATCGCTTCTGCGTGCCTGTTGGGGCTCTTATGTCGCGTTCATTGCAGCGATTGGAGAGGACAGCGTTCACGTTCTTCGCAGCCCTTTCGGGGACCTTGGCTGCTATTGGGCCCAATCCCCATTCGGCGTTCTGATTGGCTCCGACATCGATCTGTTGCGCCGCTTCGGCGGGTATAGCTCCAAGGTTAGTTGGTCCGCTGTCGTTCGCCATCTGGTTGCCAGTGATCTTCATGGGCAGCAGACCTGCCTTGAAGGCTTGAACGAACTCTCGGGTGGTGAACGACTGACTGATAAGGCAGGTCGGCATGCCGTAGATACACCTTGGCGCATCTGGGATTTCGTTGATCGCGGTGTACGAATGCGCGGCCCTGACGAGGCCGCAGACTGCGTACGCGATGCTGTTCAAATCAGCGTCGCCGCGCAGGCCCGAGCCCATTCCAAGGTACTGCTGCGGTTGTCCGGTGGTCTTGATTCCTCGATTGTGGCGGCGAGCCTGGCCAAGACCGAGGCTGTGTGTGTTGCAGTGACGATGGTGACCCGCGACCGAGGCGGTGATGAGCGTGTGCACGCGCAATCCGTTGCCAGACATACGGGGGTCACCCTGACCGAGGTTGTACGAAGCACGGATATGGTCGATCTTGCGGTATCCGAGGCCCGCACTTTGCCCCGGCCAACGGCACGTGCCTTCGCACAAGCCAGCCTGTATGTTGCCCGCACGCTTGCGCGCCAACAGGGCGCCACCGCGATCTTCGATGGGGGTGGGGGCGACAATATGTTCGCGGCTTTGCAGTCCCCCGCTCCCGTTGCGGACTGTCTACACCGAACCGGAGGATGGGGGCATTTTTGGCGCACGGCGCGATCGATAGGGATCGCAGCTAATACCGGAACCGCGCACGTCGCACGCCGGGCGATCTGGCGTGCCGCAACGCGGGGGCCTGCCTATCGCTGGCAAGCTGATACACGCTTGCTGTCGCCAAAAGCCTGCGAGATGGCGCGGGGAGCGACCGATCATCCGTGGCTTGTGCCGCCTAGAGGCGTCCTGCCTGGCAGTGCGGCGCACATCGCCCTTCTCGCGGGGGCCTCAAGCGTCGTGCAGTCTCGCGATCCCCAAGCGGCTATTCCAGTGTGTTCTCCTTTAATTACGCAACCTGTCGCCGAGGCGTGTCTTAGCGTTCCGAGCTGGCTGTGGACGCAAGATGGCCTAGATCGCGCGGTCGCCCGCAGCGCGTTTCGCAATGTTCTTCCGGCAGGAATTTGCGATCGACGTGACAAAGGATTGCCAGACAGCTTCCTCATGGAGCTTATCGACGTCAATTTCCGTCAAATATCGAGTATGCTATCTGACGGCGTCCTTGCATCCGAAGGATTGATCGATACCACTGCGCTGGCAGAAGCTCTGCACCCACCGCGGCTGGCCAAAGGCGGGGGCTATATCCGCGTGATGCAGCTGGTGGATGCCGAAGCCTGGGCCCGATCAATGTTATAAAAGCCGCAAGTTCAATTGCTAATCCAAACTTCTGGACTCGACAACAACGCTGTTACGCCTGGCGCGCGTGATGGTCCAACGATGATAGTCGCAACCTTCGCGGGATCGGGGTCAGATACACCTGGAAATCAGAAGACAAACCAGTCGATCGCCAGCGTATAGGCGGGAGGCAGCCAAGCAGCACGTCGTCGCTGACCCATTATCGTTTAGGTTCGCTGCCCCTCTGGGAAACTCGCCAAGATTCGTGAAATGAGGCTTGCTCACAATGTGACCGCGCAAGATCAATCGGGATTTGTGCCGAAATCAGTATTCTTCTAGGCGACTGAGGCGAGTAGCTTCGTCGGTTGGGCGTCAGGCCTCCGAGGATCCTGAAGAAGTTGTACAAGACCTTGGCCTTCGAAAATGAAAGGCGGAACGTGCCGATCCGGCATAGACACTCTCACACCGGCCAGAATGCTAGGCCGCAGCGTCTTCAGTCCCGCCACCAGCGAAGCCAACGTATCTTCACCGATGATGACGGACTCTCCCTGACGACGTTCGACGGCGACTGCGTTCTCGTTCCACAATGGCATAACTTCTCCCCGTTTCGGTTCTTTGATCTAGCCGAAGACTATTCGAAACAAGGCCGAAATGGTTTTAAATCGTACTGATCTGTAGCAATCGACCTTTTTATCAGCGTTCTCGGACTCGGCTGAACTCATCCGGTACCCGCTCCGGGTCTGTTCCGCTGCATCAGCGGTAATTTCGTCGAATTGACGCCAAGCCGTAGCGTGTTGCACGCTCGCGTCGGCATAATAGAGCTTGTGGGTATCAGCGACCGGCAAGTTTCCTCTTTGTCAATGGTCGCTCGCGAACGGCAGTACCTTTAGGGGTTTGCGCTGCCACCACGAGTTCCGAACTATGGACCTGCCTCGTCAGGAGGTATCGAGTACCGGTACGGCTGAACCCCGTTCCTGTAAGACGCGACAAACCTAACCTTTGTAATTAACCCGGATGAGGGATCGCTGGGCTTCAATCATGTAGGTGCGCGTGATGGCAAGATTCTTTTTCCATCTAAACGAGCGCGGCAAAGTAACCCAGGATGACGAGGGGAGAGAACTCGCCGATCGATCTGCGGCGTACAAAGCGGCTATAGTTGATGCTCGGTCCATCATGGCCGCTGATTTGCTTGGCGGTTCGATATGCTTAGGCAGCCATATTGACATTATGACATCCGAAGGCGAGCGCGTTCAGAAGGTGTCATTCAAGAACGCCGTAATAATAGACGCCTAGGCTCGAAACCTCGGGGATTGATTCAAGCAGGATAAGTACCGGTTTTCGAACCTGGTCCAGATATGCGCCTCGTTTCCATGCACCGTCTGGACGACCGCTTTACCCTAGTTAGCTTTCGTCCATCGGGGGAAGGGGGGGGGGGCATGCCCGGCGCGGACATATCCCAGTTGTACGTCGCGATCGTTCCATACTCCACGGGGTTGCCGTAGTATGTATAAGCCAGCTCGAGGCGGGGCTCTACCGGATCAACCAGGGCGTAAAGCACGGACTTCGCGCGTCTGTTTCTTTTCCTTACCCAGGTTCTGGAAGGCGATGCCGCCAGTGCAAGGCCGTGAGTTACTCTATGCGATCTATTACCAATCCCTGATCAAACTAGGCTAGCTTCGAGGTTCGGCGTTGGTATTAGTGGAAGTAGCCGTCGCCAATTTCCTGGAATTGAACAGCGGCTAGGAACGGCGCGCGAGCATCAGGCGTGCGTCGTTCCGATCTATCACACAAACACATTTGCCTGAATCGGTCGATGGGGCATAGGCTCCGCGAATGGGACGAGCAGGACCAATGGAAGATCGCGAAGTCTGGATACAAGCCGGCGCGATCCTTGCCGTGCATGGCGAACGGACAGTGGACTATATCATCGACCAGATGACCGACGCGCTTGGTGATCGGATTGCGGTCGAGGACTGGCACCGTGTGGCTTCGGCGGTCGACGCGATTGTCGATGCCCAGCCTCGGCAGTGTTCATAGGAGGATAACAGTTGTGAGGGTGACTGATCGCCTGCTTTTGATCCTTACCATCATATTTTTGGCCGTGACGCCGCTGATTGCTTATCATTACCTCCCGCCCTGGCGCCGCTGAACTAGCACCCTATGCGTTCGATTCCGAATAAGCCCCCCGGGCGTCGCAGCTGCCAAACAATCTTGTTGAACGACCCAGTCACGCTCCAGCTTCTGCCGATCTGGTTATCTTGCTGCGCGCCTTCCCAGAACAATCGCGGGAGGCCGGCGTTCGGGCTAGCGCGTCCATAGGCTCTTGTATGCCGAGCGAACAGACACCGTGTCGACGCGGCCTTGCTCGGTTTGCTCCGGCGTGGCCCGCAAGATCTGAACCGCCAAGTCTATCGTAATTCGAGTTTGCCAGTACATCCTCCATGGATCGCAACGGAGAACAGACTTGCCAGGGTTCGATATGGTTAGGCGGGCAGGTTCCGCACGAGCACCGATAAGGACGCTCCTCGAGCACATCCCGGCGTATATTTGGGAAAGCGGAATGGAACAGGCCGAAGATCGAACGCCGTTGGATAAGGCTGGCGCGGTTTGGCAGGCCACCTTCCGTAAAATGACCGTAGTTACAAGGTAGGCGCTCACAATGTCTGATAGGCAGGCAAAAAAATGGCCGGGGTTACCCGGCCGTAGTGATTAAGGAGAGGATGCCTGAAAGGCGTCTTCAGATTAGCCTACCGATTAAGCCAAATCAATTGCATAATTCGTGCGCTTCGCCATGTTTCAGCGGTCGAGCGGGAAGCCCTCAACCTACGCAGTCGCCTTCTTGCTGGATAGCGGGCGACCCGTCGCAAAAGATTGCCCCGCTACGCTTGCCCGTGCGCAGGACGCGCAAAGGTGATCATCGGCTTGGCGCTGCCGGCATTGTGTTTCTTCAAAATAGACGTAGGTTAGTAAAGGGTGGGGTAAGGTAGAGGCCGGTTACTGAGTCTTCCGGCCTCCGCGCTCCGTCCGGATCACTGAGAAGTGTTCGGGCGGAGCGCGTTCGCCTCGCTCTTCGAAATATGCTGGGAACAATTAGCTCGACAAGCGTTCTCGTAGTGCCGGAGCACCTGCCCCCCCCCCCGCGACTCTGGCCGGCCCGCCTTGCGTTCACACGGCGTTTGAGGTGGGCCGTTAGGGCAGGTCGCCGAGCTCGCGTAAGGACGCAGTCATGTCTGCAGGTGCCGGGAGGCGTGCCCTGCAACGCGGCACCGAGGGCGTCGATCGCGCTTTGATGGGGCGCTTGAAGAACGGGATAATGCCCGCGCCGGTCATGCCGGGTGGGGCGAGCGGGTTACCCTAACCTCGTTGGTTTCAGGATTGTCGATATGTTCTGTGTCCAACTTGCCCGGGGCGGGGGACAGGTCAGGCCAACTTGAGGCTTTCCTTGCTCCTTCCGACGGTAATGTGTTTGTTATTCCGAAAGCTGCCCACGGTTCGGATTGTTAAAAAGGGTCAGTTTGATCGATTATATATTCCAAGATTTTTCCTGGAAGAGGGTGGCTGAAGTCGACCCCTATCGCCTCTGCGCTGCTCCAAGCGACCCAGCCTGTTACGTCCGCAAACTGTGGAACAGCAACGTGAACGAAGGTGCCGACGGCGACTGCAAGGTCGGTCTCGATACGGCAACCCCGGTTCGTGCAGTCCGTAATCTTAGCATTCCTCGCGTCAGACTTGTCGGCGGCTACCGATGCCGCCCAGTCCACGACGATGCGCACTGCGTGGCGTTGTTCTTTCCCACGCCACGCTGGATCCACGGGATTGAGCGTGCGAGCGGTCATAGCGGCGGTCTCCCTGAAAATGCTCAGTCGATGTTTTACAAGCCTGGTAGAGCCTTACGATCGCGAGATTAATAGCACTTGCTACGCTTCGGCGCTGGAGATCGGCTTACTCGCCGTCATTTGCACCGGCTTACCGATCACCGGGCGGCCCGGTGGCCACCGGCGCGCGATGCATCGATCCTTTGCAACCCTTGCGATCGTGACCGCATCCCCCTGGTTACCGCCCAGAACGTGGTACGCCTTCGCGTCTTCGCCTACATAGAAACCAACGTGACCCCCGCCGGGTCGTTCGAATACCAGAACCGTCCCCGGTGCCAGGCGCTCGGGCCGAAGCGATTGCCCCCATGTCGACCAAGACGTCGCCCGCACCGCGATCGCGGGCAGCTCGATGCCATTTTCTTGCAAGCAGTACCCAACGAATACGCCGCACCACGGGACGCTATCCGCGTTATAGATTATGCCGAGCACCTTTATACCAAGCCGCTTGGCCCAACCGAGAATCGTTGGGCTGTTCGCAGAGCCAGGCGCTTCCTTGGTGCCGAGCTTCGCCCTTGCTGCTCTCAGCCACTTCGGCTCGGTCACCACACCTCCCGCATCCTTAACTGGTATAGATCGAAGCGGCGGCAACCACGCCGCGAGCACCAGCGCGGCTGCTAACGAGGCGTTCCAAATTACTGATAACCGCCATTTTCCTCACGCTCTTTGGCAGCGTCTTCTTGTACCTTTTCCATCTCCTCTGCCTCTTCGGCCTGGGTCGCGTCGTCGTTTTCCGGCTCGTCGATCATGATCATCTCCTTGCATGTTCAACGCGCGGCGCAGCTTTCGGGCGCAGTCGTTCGTTACCAGCCAAGTGGCGTCGATGCCGCCTAACGTGATACCGGAGACGACCATGCGATTTGTTCAGATCGAAACGCTGCCCTCGGGCAAGGCACTGGTGGACATCGACAAGCTGACCCACGCTGTGCCGGAGGGTGAGGGGTCCCGCTTGTTTCTGGGAGCGCAACACGTCGACGTGCCGCACTCGCTTTCGGAACTTGAAAACGTCCTGGCAGGTCGTGAGCGAACCGACAACGGGGAGAGCAGCACGGCAGGGTTCGGCGTTAGGTAAGCGGGTAAGACGATAAGCGTCCCGCGTGTCCGTGTGACTGAGCAGACGAGGCGCTAAGGTACTTGAGATCCGAAGCCAAGGCTTCGGGTCGGATAGTACGGCGGCAAGCTTCATTTCGGATGAAGTATCCCGCTTGCCGCGTGCGAACCGATTGCGCTTCGGGGATACCGGCTAGCCAAAGGCGGAAGCTATATTAGCGTGATGCAGCTGGTGAATGCCTAAGCGTTGGCTCGATCAATGCTATCAGAACCGCAAGTGCAATTGCTATCCCGGGCTTCTGGATCCGCCTGACACGTTACGCCCGGTGCTCATGATGGCCCAACGTTGATAATCGGCAACCTTCGCAGGGTCGGGATCGACTACACCCTGAAACCAGTAGGCGAACCAGTCGATCGTTCGCGTATAGGCGGCCAATCGATGCGCGGGCTGCCACTTGATGTGATGCTCGTTAGGAAAGACGACCATATCGATCGGCTTGTCATGTTCGCGCAACGCCGCGAAGGTTTCGAGCGCCAGCAGATATTCGTCGTCCGACGCCTGGATCAGCAGCGGAACGTCCATCGTAGATGCATTGAGCGCGAGGGACGCCGGTGTCCAGAAAGCCGACGCCTCGTCGGTCGCGCGCGGGTAACCAAGGCTGCGGTTGAAGTCTGCCCATGCGGGACCGCCATAGGTCATGGCGGTCTTGGGTTCGAGGCTGCTCGAACTTATGACTGCGGCCGAAAAGACGTGGCTATTGATCAGCCCGAACCGCGCGCTGGTCGCTCCATCGCTGACACCGGTGATGCCAATCCGATGCGTGTCGATCAGCCCCCGCGCCGTGACCAGAGAAATGCCGGTCAACATCGATGAAAGCTGGCTGCGGCGGTCGGCCCAGTCAGTAAGACCCGCACGATTGACCGCGTCCCAGTCCTTTAGGCCGGGAAGGGCAAGACCTATCGTTTGCGGCACTTCGAGGCTGAGAACGGCCAGGCCTCGCGCGGCAAGGGCGAAAATGGGATATTCGTCGCCGGTCCCGCCGCGCAGGAATCCCAGGCTGTGATACTGGACAACGATCAGCGGCAGGGCCTTACCAAGCGTGTGGCCGGGGGGCAGGACCAAATCTCCCCATGCTGGAAGTCCGCGGTCGTTGGTCCATGTCAGCCGTTCAACGGTACCGAATTGCCACTGAGCGGCTTCGGGGTTCGGATTGTATACTGGCGCCGTTGCACCGGTTTCGGGTGTAAGATCGACAATCTCTCGTGGGGATGTTGATGTCTCTCGCAGGCATAGCAGGCGGGACCTATGCGGGAGGCACCCAAGCAGCACGTCGTCGGTGACCCATAATCGTTTGGGTTCGCCAGTGCCTGGGGTCCACCGGTAAAACGCCAGCTGGCTTTTTGCCCAGCCCTCTCGACGTAGATACGAGACCCCGGGTCCCGTCGTGTTCCAGAAGAGGCGGACGATGCCACCCACGCATACGCTGGCCGTACAGGGTGCCTCTATGCTTTCGGCGTCAGTAAAGTGGAGCCGAAGCGGACTAGATGGCGAAGCACCATCGGCATCCAACCAGGCGGCTGCGCCGGCCGCGTTGACGAGTCTGGTCCCACGTTCGTGCGGTCTACTGGCTGCGAGCCTAGAGGTCTCAGCGGGATTTGCTTTGCGGATCGTGCCGGTTCGCACGTCGATGGCTTCGATCACCGCCGGTACGTCCCCACGCATTTGGGGGCGGGCGCCATAGGTCGGCGAGAAGCGCGCATCGTAATGCCACCCCCTTTGTCCCTCCGCTATATCCTGAGCCCGGATCGCTATCTGCTTGGGACGGCTTGAGACGATCATGGTGCCGTTCGATGCCCAGATCCATTGCTCGATATCGACTGGGGAGCGGGTCAGAGGCTTCGCACGTCCCGTCGCGACATCGACCTGCCAAACTTGTGTGATCCCGTCGTCTCGGCGCAGATAGCCAAGCGTACGGCCGTCGGGAGACCATGCCGGTGTTACCGCGGCGGCCATGCCGAACGGGATCAGCGATCCGCGGACATTGGCCGAGATCATCATGAACGCGCCGCCCCGATCCACGACCCGCGGCACGCTGCCCGCCTTGATGTCGGCAACCAGCAGCATGCGACAATAGGTGTTGGTATCCGGGTCACCCTGGCTGAGGACGAATGCCACCCGGGTGCCATCTGGCGCGATTGCGAGTGGACTTGGCATGTCGATTGCCGATGAGTCTGGTGCTCCGATATCGCGCAAGCGCACCAGATCGTCGGGCGTAATGCTGTGAGTGCGCTTTGCCTTTGCCGCGATCGATAGAGGCAAGCAGTCGGCTCTAGCGAGCGTAGGGCCGAGCAGCATCGCTGTCGTCCCGATACCAAGCATCACGTTAAAGGAGCGCCTTACCATGATTTGGCGATCGAAAGGCCGACGTAGCGACCGACAGGCGAGTAGTTGGTGGAGTCATACGGCGCTTCAAAGAAGATGCCTGCGATCGAGGCCGGTGTATCGTTGAACACGTTCTGCATGCTCAACGCGATATCGACCCCATGCGACACGTCGGAGCCTTTCGTGTTGTAGCGGACCGTCAGGTCGAGCGGTGCCATCGCCGCGATACGCCGGCTGGGTACGGCGCGCGTATCCGTGACGCTACCGATATAGCTCAGCGTACTTGTAAGCGTGAACGCACCATCACGCCAACTCGCGGTGCTGCGAGCCCGAACATGCGGTGGGTTGAAGATAGTACCGGCGAGCGTGGTGACGGGCAGTGTCGGGGTGATCTGCTGATTGCTCGTCAGATAGGTAGCATTCGCGCTCAGATCGATGGACTCGTCGGCGCCACCGATCTGGAAGTGGTATCGCGCCAAGGCATCCACCCCGTGGATACGTTGTTTGCCTGCATTGACGTTGCTTGCGTCCGCGATCGCGATGATGGTGACCGGGTTATAGGCCGCACCACTGGCGTTGACGAACGATGGCGACGCGGTCACCCGCGTGGCAATCTCCGCAGCCGTCGGATTGCGGGTGACATAGTCAGCATAGATCGGATTGCTGAGCGCCTGGGACGCGCGGTCGATCGGCGTGACGATGCGGTCCCGATACCGGGTTTCGAAATAGCTGATCTCGAGCTGCGCACCGCGTAACGCTGGCGGATGGAGAGCGAGTGTTGCCGACCAGCTCGTCGCGCGTTCGGGCCGCAGGTCGGCGTTCCCGCCGCTGACTAAGGCAACAGTCGAGCCTGCCGGGTAGCCTGTACCGCCCACCTGTGCCGCGCGGTAAAGGACCACGCCGGTCGGCTGGAAGGCTTGGCGCAGGGTCGGCGCGCGAAACGACTGACCCCAGCTCGCCTTGATGTCGAAGAGTGCACCGGGCGCGTAGATAAGCCCGATCTTGGGTGTCGCCACATCACCGATGCCGGGATAGCGCTCATACCGTGCAGCTGTCGTCAGGTTGAGCCGGGATATTCCGGGGATCGCCATATCAGGGGCGACGATGGGCAGGCTGAGTTCGGCATAGCCGTAGGCGCTGTCCTGTCCGCGGGTGAAGTTTTGCGTGTTGCCCGAGCCTGCCGAAAATGCCGTCCCGTTCGATCGATATCCAGCGCCCAGCGCGACCTTCAAATCGCCTGCGGGCAGGGTGGCAAGAGCACCGTTGCCACTCAGTTCGATCGACTGCTGGTCGTTACAATAACACCCAGCGCTAGTGTAATCGAGCCGGGCACCGGTGAACTCCCGGGTCAGGAACCGCGTACGATCCTGCGCGATTGATCCGGCAAGCGCGATACGCCAGTCTTGTCCGACCCGCCATTCAATCGAAGGGGCAATGACAAAGGACCTCGCCCCACCCGAACGCTCGCCATGCGCGATCGCACGATCCCCGCTTTCGTCAAGCGGATAGGCCAGCGCCTCGGTTCGGCGATTGTACAGCGCGTCGACCGAAACAGTGAGGTTGTTACCGATCGCCTGATGGCCGGTGAACAAGACATTGTGGCTTTTGATCGCGGGATAGAGGGTCAATCCACGAGTGATCTCTCTTGCATAGTCGCGCTGCGACGCGGCGATCTGGGTGTTGCGGTTGAACTCATAGGCAAGCGCGAAGCCGCCTGAGCGCCACGTCGTACCGCTCAACAAACCATATTGCTGGGTGAAGTTACCGCCGTCCGTTGAAGCGCCGAGACCGGCGCGCGCTTCTATGCCTTGGTAATCGCGCTTCAATACGATGTTGGCCACCCCGGCGACGGCATCAGACCCGTAGATCGCCGAGGCGCCGTCGGGAACGATCTCCAGCCGGTCGACGGCGCTGAGTGGGATTGCCGACACGTCGACACTCTGCCGTGCACCGCCATAGGAGACGCGGTGTCCGTTAAGCAGCGTCAGCGTCGCATCGCTGCCCAGACCCCGTAAGTTGATCGAAGAGCCACCCCCTACATCGCCGCCGCTACTTCCCGGAACGTTCAGACCGATCCCAGGCTGCTGGCCCCCGCCAAAGCTTTGCGGCAGCGAACGGACCACGTCGCCAAGGGTGGCCTGTCCTGTGTTGCGGATAGCCTCCTGGCCGAGCGTTATGACAGGTGACGCGATCGGCTCGCCGCGGATCCGCGAGCCGGTGACGACGATCTCTGAAGGCGTGGTTGGCGTGGTATCGTTGGCGCCCACCACGCCTGGAGTGCTCTCAGCCGGGTGGATGAGGATCGCGTCGCCGTCATAGATCGCCGTCAGCCCCGATCCAGCCAGAAGCCGATCGACGACCTGCTCGATCGTATAGACCCCGTCGACGCGCGGTGCTTGCCTACCGGCTATGCTCTGAGCCGGAAACATGATCTGCCGACCGGATACGCGCCCTGCTTCACGTAGCGCCAATTCCAAGCTTTGGGCCACGAGATGATAAGCCCGTGGCGTGCTCGGCAGGCCGAATGCAGGTGTCGAACATATCACACTCATTGTTACGGCCGTGGCCAGCATGGTACGTCGGATGCGTCGGTCGTGATGTTTCATTCTGCCCCCTTGTGTCCGCCGCAATTGATGCGGCGATCAGGACATCGACGGATCGGAACTGGGAATTATGAGAGGGCGCCGAAATATTTAGCGGCTGGCACGCCACGCGGGTGTTGCACCCCAACCGCGGTTTCGATCGATGTGGAATAGAACGCGGCGATCGGCACGAAGATCAGCACCTCCGGGTTAAGGTGGAAGATCTTGCCCGATCAGCACCGCCATCTCGTCTTGCGCGACGGGTACCTAACTGAAATAGAAGCCAGCGGCCCGGTTATTATTGGGCGGCTTCGTCCTGCACAACTTCGAGATCATGCTTCCGGCTATCATTGTGCAGGACAATTTTTTGCTTCAGCTAGTCCGGTCTTGTTGGGAGGGGCTCGCACTTTTCACATCAAGCTCCTCCGGAGCGCGGCTGCGCAGCACCAGCCGGGATGGGTGGCTTCGGTCGACACGCAGATCGAACAGAAGCGCGAGCCTGTCAGCCAGCTTGCGCGGCTCGTCGATGCGGATGGTGCCTGAAACGCGAAGATTGCCAATCGCGGGATCGGCGAGTTCGATCTGTACATCGCCATACCGGTTGGCAGCACGGGCTACCGTCGCCAGTGGAGCACGATCGCAGTCGAGTTTGCCTGTCGGCCAGTTTACATCGATCGGGCTGGCAAGTGTCCTGGCGCCCGTTAGTATCGTTTCTGCCATCACGACCTGCTGTCCCGCGCTGAGCCGCTCGATCACAGCCTTACGCGTCAGCATCCCCGAAGTACCCCCGGGAAGTGCCACGTCGATCACACCGCGTAGTAGCCGAACAGCGACCCTGCCATCCGGCTGCAAGGCGACGTCAAAGACCGTCCCGTGGGCGGTCACCTGACCCATACCCGCGCTTACAACGAAGGGTCGTGATTCGTGCGCGACATCGAAGCGCGCTCGACCAGACCGAAGACGAAGGTGCCGCGCCGTCCGATCGAACACAATGTCGATCTTGCTGTTCGTATCGAGTGTTAGTACCGAGCCGTCCGCCAAGCGGATCCGGGAGATCTGCCCCAACCGTGTCGCAAATTCAGCCCTTAGGGCAGTAAGCGGAGCCGGCTTTGTACGCATGGCACCCGACGCATCGAACGGTAGCCCTAGGCGATCCAGCATCCATGCCCCACCAGCAAGTGGCACGACAACGAGACTCATTGCGATGAGCAGCTGTCGTATGCGACCAAAGCCCTTGGCGTCCACCGCGGGCTGCCGTTGAGACACAGGCGCAGTGAGGCCCTTACCGAGACTGAAGATCTCCGCGATGCGCGAATACGCTTCACGGTGAAGCGGGTCCTGCGCAAGCCAAGCCTCGAAGTCCTTGCGCATGATTTCAGCATCGGGGCCACGCATTGCGGCGAACCACGTTGCGGCCTTCTCTCGCATGTCACCCTTCCGATCCGAATGATCCACGCCTGTCATTCGCGATCGAAGGCCTTGTCCAGATGCATGAGTGCCCTTGCGAAATGATATTGCACAGTCGGCACGCTGATCCCCAGCTGCTCGCCGATCGTCTTATACCCAAGCCCGTCGACACGATGAAGAACGAAGACGCTCCGCGTCCGATTAGGCAGGGCGGCGAGCGCTTGGGCATAGACACGCATCGCGTCATCCGCTTCGATGACCTGGCCCTGTTCGGGTAGTACGCCAAGGTTGCAGTCGTCGATCGACACGTGAAATCGTGCCAGGCGGGCTTGGGACCGTCGCGATCGATCGACGAGCAGATTGCGGGCGATGCGCTGCAGATAGGCGGCGGGCCGTCGACAGGTCTGCGTCGCCCTGACAGCGACCAGGCGGGCAAAGGCTTCCTGCACAAGATCGGGCACGTCCTCAAAACCTCGCGCGTGACGGCGGAAATAGCGGCCAAGGCGTGGTGCCTCGTCGCGGTAAAGCTGGTCGAGCTCGACAGACTGCGTCGGGTCCGAGACGGGCTCCGTCGGATCCAAGGCGCGAACCTGTGGCCTTGGCGCGGCATTGCCGCTCATGACGGGCACCATGCCTTGTAACGCTTACACGTCCGCTGATCATGGACAGTCGAATGAAGCGGCATGACCGCACCTCGCGCGCCGACGGGCCGCGTTCCAGTGGAACGTGGTGCTATGCGAGGTGTGTCTCGGCACGGCTTGGCGCCTACGGCGCAAGTCGACCTTTGGACCGTCCGACCTTCATGGACGAACGTGATAATGCCCGGCGGGGAGATCCCACGGAGCGGTTGCCAGCTTCATCCGCCCCGTACCGTCTATGATGCAGGTAATACCGATGCATCACAAGGGCGGTTATCTATCGCGACCGCATTACCCGACCGTCGTGCTAACCGGCCGCTACGGCTAGCAACGGGGCAGGGGATGTATCGCAAACGCGTTCACCCGGCAGCGGCCTTAAGCTTGGCGAGATGCGACGTGCAGATCATATGAACCGCTTGACCGAGTGCTTCGATGCGGTCGCTCAACCACGCGAGCTCGTCTTCGGTGATACGATAATGCTTCGAGTAGCGCGCCTTCACATAAGCGTCTTTCAGCTTCTCGAACATTGCGCGTTCCTTGCGGGTGCCGCGGGGCCAGGCCTCAAATAGCGTAGGATCAAGCCGTTCCGCCTGCGTCCGGAGGAAAGCAAGGTTGTGATTGTAGGGCGTATAGAAGGTTAAGGTAAGAAGAAGGCAGTTGTAGAGCCGTTCAGTGGCTTGTTGAAAATCAAAGGCTGCGTCCTTGAGGTAGCCTTTTGAAATATCGAAATTTGCGATGTCAAATCGCTTCATTGCTGACGGAAACCACTCTTCGAAATACTCCCGCGCCATCGTAGAGGCTTCGATTGGTGTTTTGGGTTTGGGTTGGTGCAGCTCACGATCATCGGACTGGTACAGTACGATTCCTTCGCGTGCGATCTCGAGGAAGAAGGTCCGGCCATGGGCTAGCCCGTCATTCACTTGCTGCAATGAGTGCACGATGAAGTTTACAGGCGTGGTGAGTGTTTTCTCGATCAGATACTCGCGAACGAGGCGTTCCTCGACCTCTGACCAGTAGGCGGCGCGGTCGGCCAGTTCCTTCTGGTTCACAATCACCAACAAGTCGAAATCGGATTTGTAGCGGTTGGCCGACAAGGGGGCGTCGACCCAGTCACCGCGGGCATAGGATCCAAATAACACAATCTTGAGAATCCGCGCTCCCTTGCGGCGTCCCGTCGCGGCACCGCTTACAACGGCGAATTCTTCGAACAGCGTTGCAACGATCCGATCCAGTTCGTCGCGCTTGTGGGGCGGCAGCATCTCGAGGTTATTTTGCATCCTTATCATCCTAATCGGTCACGTCTCTCAGCGGCACCCCTTTACCATCGGAACGACATTCGAATCCTGCGGCGAGCCGATGTCTGCTTCACTCCGGGGCGCTGCCAGTCTTGGAGACATGTGACCCTCCGTTAGGGTGCAGGGGCGTGAATATTGATCTATTCTAGAGATCATGTTTTGCCGCGATGCATCGCGGCGACGATGCGGCCACACTGCTGCATACGTCGCCGGTGATACCGTATTATCTCTGCTCGGCGGACGGCGGGTGTTCCCTTGTCTATCGCATGTAGAAGAGCGGTTATATCATCGAGGGTCGCGATCCCAAGGCTTGCTTCGGCAATCCGTGCATGGGCTAGCCGGTCACTAACGCTTTCTACTGCAGCTAGCATATCGCTTTGTCCGGTCTCCTTCGCAATCGTCCGGAACGCGCGTGCAGCACGGGTTTCCAAATCCGCGGGATCCGGCAAAGCCACAAGCAACTTTTGCGGCGGTTTGTCCAATGACCCCAGCGCGAGAAGAACCAGCATTTGGTTCCATCGATAGCGATCACGCAGGTCTGGTTCGGTTAGGCTCGGCACGGCGAACCCTTCCGAGACGCCAAGTGCGACGAGCCGTTCGCCAACCAACCTGTATAGTGCGTCCCGCACCGGCGTAATGCTAGCGCCGAGATCGTCGGCGAGTACGGCAAGGTCGATGCGTTCGCCGGGCCGCCACCACCCCGTCAGAACTCGTCCCCGGATACGGGCATAGGCCCGGTCGAAGGTCGGCGCGGAGTTCATGGCGCTCGCCTACAACTGTGTGATTCCTCCATCATCCATTCTCGTGGCACGTCGTCGAATGAGTCGATCATACAGCCCTTCCACTAAGACGATGCGGCTTTGTGGAGTAGATTCCGGTAGCGATCATTCGGTTGGCGGTTTGGTCGTCGATATCGATGCGGAACGGAATCAGCGCTTTGGGTCCGCAGGATTTCGGCTTGCCCAGTGCTCTGCAAGACCATCCAAACTGGGAAAATTGCCGAAACCAATTGACCTCTGCAACGCCCGTGTAGGTTATAATGGTCTCCCTTAGCGCATAGTCGACAAGTGCAGTGATAAGCAGGTTGCGTGCTGCGCGCCGCTCTGACCGATGCTGATAGCGATCTAGACAGAAGCGTGTAATCTCGAGCACGGTAGGGCCCTGCGGTAAAGGCTCGTTGCAAAGATCGGGAAACAGAACACTCAGTATATGCGGGCGCGTTGTCGGTAGCAAACGGGTAGAGGCTGCATGACGTTCACCGTCCTTCATTATTATTACGTACCGAGCATGCGAATCGTCGAATTGATCAACCTCGTAACGACTGTCAAAAACTGGTAATTTCCATTTTAGCAGATCTATGAAAACAGATCTTCGCGCAGCAAACATCTCTTTCTTGACGCTGCAATGTTCGATATCCTCGGTATTACACACTACCACCCGCATTGCCGCACTCCTTCATTGCAGAAGAAAGTGTGCCCGTGGACTGTGCATAAGCGCTATCCCGCAAATACGGGGCATGAGAATTTAAAGAAAGTCGGCACGGGTAATGAAGCCATTCACAATACCACAGATTAGCAAAGCCGTACTTTTGTGAACGCCGAACCGTTGCCGTGCGTGTTTCAAATGGTCGTTCACGGTAACTTGGGTAATTCCCAAAATCCATGCAATCTCCTTCTCGGACTTGTCGCGGCCCAAAAGGATTACAATCTCGCGTTCACGATCAGTAAGATAGCCGCCAGACCCCACCCGGATCGATGGCGCACCTGCAAGGCGACGTGCGGCTTCGAACGCGAACCGTCCTAAAGCTTCCACTAACGGAATGCGGTCGCGGGGAAACACGATACCGGTCGCAACTGCAAACGAGCAGGATCCGGTATGCTCACCCGGCATATGAACCGGAACTGTATACCCATCGCCGAGACCTGCATTACTAGCCTCTTGAAGGAAGTTTGCGTCGGCTGTCGTTAAGTTTAACAATGTGTCCAATGAAGACCATGCAAAACCGGCACCTCTAAATTCGCTCGCACGGTGAACTGGATCGCGCGTCATCAACCCGTTCTGATGGTAATGGCGAGCAAAAACAGGAGGATAATTGTGGAGGTGGACGGCATCCTTTGGATTGAGACTGAAATCCGTATGATGCGTCAGCGCAAAGAACGGGATTCCTGCAATGCCGCAAAATTCGGTCATGAGGTGGGAGAGCTGATCCGAGTTGTCAATCAAGTCCACCACGTCGTAAAAGTCGCTTACTATCGTCTGTAAGAGCATATCGTCACGCTCGGCCGTGCAAGCGCGTGATACGGCTACAGCGGCCGCTCCTATATATCGCTAGACGGCTCGCACCCATTGGTACTGAATCGTCTGCTCTTCATTGTTCGAACGGCCGCGATCCGGGCATCCGATAAAATATTGTAAGGAAGTTACTGTAGGAAAGGCAAGACTTTTGTGCACGAACAGAGGTGTGCCGCCGCATCCGAGGATTCTCGCGCCTGTCGCCGCCAGGTGAACAGTTGCGATCAATATACCCGTGACGTCTCGCCATCGCGATGCGGATTTCCAGCAGCGCGTAGCCCCCGCCAAAATCCGAGCCCGTGTATCGTGTGCAGCGCCGCCACGTAGCCTGCAAGCAACGGATCGATCTATTGAACACCCGCAGAATTGCGACCTCCAGCGGCTCGCCACGCCGCAGATATACGCGTGCCCTCGATACTGCCGCGGCATCGGCGCTCAAAGCAGACGGGCACCCTCGCCGCACTGAGGTATGGAAGCGGGTGCATAATGCCGCTAGGGACAAATTTGCGGTGCCTGACAAATAGTCGCATCGAGGCCGCTTTACGGGCGCGGCCTTACTCCACGCTCTCCCCAATAGCATGGACATGACTACCTATGAACGAAGGCAGCGGCAAGACCGCGCTGATCACGGGCGTGACCGGGCAGAAAGGCGCTTATCTGGCGTAGCCCCTGCTCGCTAAGGGCTACCGGGTTCATGGCATCAAGCGCCGTTCACCGTTCGTCAAAGCAAGGCGCATTGAAAGCATGCAATTTAAGTTAGAATATCACGGTATCGGACAGGATGAGGTTCGCGCGCGCGGGCACCAACCGCGGCCCGGTCACCGTCGCGGTTACGCTCGCTTCATGGTGCGGGTGACTTCGGCCAGAAATTCTGACATTCGACACCGCGACCGGCGGGTAGCAAGGGGGCACGGGGCACGATGATCGGGAAAATGACTAGGCGCCTGGTAAAGGCGGTGCTGCCGCGCCAACTCCTCGATCAACTTGCGCTGATCGAGGCGGGTGCGAAGGCGTTCCGAGATGTGCGCGGCCGCCATCCACGCGAATGTTCGATCTGCGGCTATCAAGGACTGTTCTGGGCTAAGGGACGCCAGCCGATGGTGTTCGACGGGGAATGCCCGCGATGCCGATCGAAGGGCCGGCACCGGCAGCACGAACTGCTGATCAAACGGCATCCAGACTGGGTCGACGGGCGCACCATCCTTCACTTCGCCCCGGAGCCCTGCTTCGACGAGCGGTATCAGGCGAGGTCCAAGGCTACTGGCGGAAACTATGTTCGCGCGGCCTACGAGCCGAAGAGAGGGGAGACGCAGGTCGACATGCAGGCCATACCTTTCCCGGACGGTATGTTCGACACGATCATTTGCCATAATGTGCTGGAGCATGTGACGGACGACCGAAAGGGCCTGAGCGAACTAAGGCGCGTGTTGCGGCCGGATGGGCGAGTATTAATTTCGGTACCCATGGTCGAGGCATGGGAGCAGACTTACGAGAATCCCGCTATCACGACCGAGGCGGGCCGCGACCTACATTTCAACCAGAACGATCATCTTCGGCTATATGGAGTCGATTTTCGTGAACGCCTGACGGAGGCCGGTTTCGACCACATACGCTACGTCGCATCGGAACCAGAAGTCAGCCGGTACGGGCTGGAGCGCGGCGAGACGATCTTCATCGCGAGGCTGGCATCGTGACGACGCGGTGTTGGCCACGCCGGTGATGCGCCCGAATATCCCGCGGGCCGCGATCGCCACTGCGACCCGGACTTGTTACGGAGGCGGCAGCACCGCCCAAGCGGACTTCTCTGAGCAAGGTTCCGCGCGCGCATGGAACGGGCATGGCATGGCTTATAAGGGCGAGAAGCGCGGTCTCCCTACGGGTCTTTGTATCTACGGCCGCCCGGTGAGCTCCGTGGTTAACGGCCGCGAAGCCGATGGCAAGCACCGCCTGCCCACGCGGGCCTGGGTGCGGATTTTCCAGGAAGGGTCGAAGGCGTTGCTCGCCATCGGTCACAATGCCGCGTCAGTATATTGCGGTTGAAGGTGTGCGACATCCTGATGCAGGTGGTCGGCAGGCCCGGCCTGAGCGATTTTCACACTGGCGAAGAATGGCGCGACGAACCGGTGCCGGTGCCGGTGCCGGTGCAAGGGTGATCGACCGGCGTGTACCAACGGCCATGTCTGCCATGATGGGGGCGGTAACATCTTCCCGGTTGGTTAAGGGACGGTTGTGCGCGTGCCCGGCCGAGACGTTTCGCCGGAAGGAGGCCAAGTGCGTTTAACTGAGCCCGGACGATCATACCGCGCGCGCGGTCGGCGCTATATGCTTGCGGCGGCGGGGCCCATCGGTGTGGCGGCGACCAACTTCTTCCTGTCGTTCAGCATGTTGCGGCTCGATACGCCCGACGCGTTCGGCACGTTCAGCTTCCTGTTCGCCGCCGCGCTGTTCACCATCGCCTTGTCCGCCGCGCTGTTCGGCGCACCCATGCAGGCGCATCATGCCGACGCCGCGGTGGATCGCACGATGACGGTCGCCTCAGTCGCGGCCGCGGCAGTTGTCGGCGCAGCGATCGCTGGCCCGGCCTTCGCGCTGCTTGGCGGGTGGCTGGGCCTTATGCCGGTCGCTGCGCTCTGCTACGGTGCCTTCGCCATGCTGACGATCCTGCGATGCCTAGGGCGGGCCTGGTGTTTCGCGATCGAACGGCCCTGGGCGGTGACCCTTTCCGACGCGAGCTATGCGGTCGTCACGCTCGGTACCTTCGCTGGCCTCAGCGTCGGAGGCGCGGTGCCGGAGCGTGCGGTCTATCCCGCGCTTGCGCTGGGTACGGCGGCCGCAGTCGCGAGCCTGGGCGGGCGGTTCGCGGCACTGCTGCGACGTCCGCGGTGGGCCGCGCTGCGTGGCTATGGTGCGATCTGGCAGTCGCAATCACGGTGGTCCCTACTCGGGGTGACCGCGACCGAGGCGACGGCCAATGCGCACATCTACCTCCTGACCCTGCTGGCTGGTCCGGCGACGGTGGCGCCGGTCGCGGCCAGCGCACTGCTTTTGCGACCGATCAACGTTATCCAGAATGCGCTGGTGGAATATGAACGGCCGCAGATCGCGCGGTTCCTGAGCGCGGGTGCGGTGGACGATGTTGGCCGATCGGTGCGATTGTTCCGTGCGGTGCTGTTAGTCGTGTGGGCCGGAAGCGTGGCGATGGCGGCGGCGATCCTACTGGTGTCGCCAACGCTGATCTTTCCGGCGAGCTATGACCCCATTATAGTGCGGATCGGGGTGGCGTTGTGGTCGGGGGTTTCGCTAATGATATTATGGCAGGTACCGCTAAACGTCCTGTTGCAAGCGGGAGGTGAGTTCCGGCCGCTCGCCCACGCCGGCGTGGTGGCGGCGGTGGTCAGCGTGGGGG
This sequence comes from Sphingomonas sp. R86520, assembly GCF_042466285.1. Lineage (NCBI taxonomy): Bacteria > Pseudomonadati > Pseudomonadota > Alphaproteobacteria > Sphingomonadales > Sphingomonadaceae > Sphingomonas > Sphingomonas sp. R86520. Next base: position 248,092 of record NZ_JAXHBZ010000002.1, on the reverse strand, counting down.
GCGTGCTGATCGTGATCGCGCTGGCCGCGCCAATCTGGACTATCGCGGCGATCGGCCTGGGTTGGCTGGCGAGCATGGTCGTGGTGGCGCGGGCTGCGCGCGATTTCCGGCAGAGTCGGCTGAGCGACTTCGGGATCCGTCCCGCCATCGACGCAGCGGCATGATGCCGGACCCGACGCCCATTCCGGGTTTCGCGGCGCGGCCCTGCTGCCCTGTGTGCGAGGGCGGCGATACGCTGCGACTCTATGCAGCGCCGTATCGTGAGGAGCCGGTCCGGTCACTGGTGGCATCGAACTATGCCGACCAGGGGATCGTCGACTGGCCGTTGTTGGAGGACGCCGAGTTCGTGGTGGAGCAGTGTCGCCGGTGTGACCTGGTGTATCAGTCGAATGTACCCAATGCTGCGCTGCTGGAAGTGATCTATACGCGCATGATCGGTTCGGCCGCACTGGACCGGTCCGAGACGGCGTTGCTGACGCTCGATAATTTCCAGCGGATCGCAGGCGAGTTCAGCGTACTGTTCACGCAGGTGGGCAAGCCGCCCGCGCAGATCCGCATGCTCGATTTTGGCATGGGTCACGGCCGCTGGGCGCGGGTGGCGCGCGCGATGGGGGCGACCGTCTTTGCGACCGAGATCGGCGAGGACAAGAAGCGGCTTGGCCGTTCGCTCGGTATCGAGATGATTGAGGATGACCAGATCGACGCCATGGACTTCGACTTGGTCCACACCGAGCAGGTGATGGAGCATCTAGTCCATCCCGGTCGCGATTTCAGCAGACTGGCGCGTACATTGCAGCCGGGCGGGGTTTTGAAGATCGCGATTCCCTATCGCGGCCGGCTCGACACGCTGCTGCCGGACCGGGGCATGCCGCGCGTCGCGTTGTATGCGGCGGGTGGTGCGCGCGCAATGCCCGGCGACATGGAGGCGTTCGCCGCGGTCCAGCCGCTGGAACATCTCAATGCCTTTTCACGCGCGACTATCGCCTGGCTTGCTGCAGAGAACGGACTGGAGATCGTCGCCGAAACTCGGCGGCGCAGCATTTCGATCGATACGGCAAGCCCGGCGGCGATCGCACGCGGTGCCAAGCGGGTCGGCGTCGAACTGGCCAAGGCGGCGATGCGCCACCGGATCGGCTATTATCTGTTGCAGCGTCTGAGCTAATCGGGGCGGGCGTTAGCGCCGGTAATTTCGGGCCGATCCACTCATCTGAATCGTCCACACGGAGCGCAGTCGCTCGCCTTCAGCGCGTAGGGGACGATGCGGGCTTCCCGATTACGCTCGAAGGGGCTCTCGACTGCACTCGGGATGGCCGGGTTGGTGTAAACGCAACACGCTAGCCGCGCCCAGAGTCCCCGCGGACGGCGAGCACCGTGACGTCTGCGCCGTCGAGGCAGACCGCGCTCAGCACACCGCTGCGATAGGCGCCGGTGTCGAGGCCGATTCGGTTGGGGCGCAGTTCGACTTCTTCACTAATGGTGTGGCCGTGGACGACGATCGCACCGTGATCGCGGGTGTCGATCAGAAAGGCCTCTCGCGCCCAGAGCAAATCGTTGCGGCTTTGCTTAGCGAGCGCTAGCCCAGGTCGGATGCCGGCGTGGCAGATGAAATAATCTCCCGACCGGAAAGTGAGCGGCCAGGACTGGATCCAGCGTTCCCATGCGTCAGGCATAGCACGGTTCAGCGCAGCCACGAACGGCACCGCATCCACCCCTTCGGCTAGCGCCGCCACACCGAAGCTCTCTACCGTCTCCGCCCCGCCGACCCGCATCCAGCCGCGGATTGTGCCCTCGTCGCCGCGCATCGCGCGGAGCAGCATTTCCTCATGGTTGCCGAGCAGCGTGACCAGATCAGGCATCCGCTGCTGCGCCTTCTCTAGCACCTGCATCGCGCCGCGCGGATCGGGGCCACGATCGACGATGTCGCCGACCATCACGATCCACCGCCGGGCGCTGCGGCCACGCTGCGCATCATCGCGCTCGATGTCCGCGAACATCCGTTCCAGCAGGTCGGGGCGGCCGTGGACGTCCCCGACGACATACAGCCTTTCGCCGGGCGCAGTCTGCGGCGCGGCGCGCTTGCCACCCAAAAGCGTGCGCAGGCTGATCACGCGCGGACCTCGCCGGTGCGCACGGTCATGCGGCGGCGGGCGCGAGCCGCGGGTGCCCCTTTAGACGATGGCGGAAAAAGCGCAGGCTGGGGACTTCGAACCAGCGATAGAAAGCGAGTGATAGGGTGATGCATGCCAGTACCGTGGCGATTGCTCCGCCCGCGCGCCAGCCCGCTGTAGTGCCATAAGCGGGAAACGCCTGCAATATCAGCGGGTGAGTGAGGTAAAGGCTATAGCTGCTGTCCCCGAGCAGGCGGAATATAGCGACGTCGGCGCGCACCAGCCGATCGCAAACGATTGCCCCCGCGACGATCAGCGTGGCGCAAGGTGCGAAATGCACGACGCGTGTGAACGGACTGTCGACTAGGGCCAGTCCGACGAAGCCCGCTGCCATGGCCACGATGCCGAACACCGGATGCAGCAACGCCAGCCGGTGCCGCACGTGTGCCAGCGCCATGCCGGCGACGAATTCCAGCGGCTGTGGGCTCGTCATCCGGAACAGCAGCGCATTGTCGTGTGGCACCAACGGACGGAAGGCGCACAGGCCGAGGAACAGTGCGGCCATGACTGCGACGCGACGTGTCACCGTCAGCCGGATGAGCAGCGCGAACAGCAGGTAAAAGACCATTTCGTAGTTCAGTGTCCAGCCGGGGACGAGGATCGGGTTCGGCTCGTGCGTGCGTGGGTTCATATCGAAGACGAAAAACAGGCTCCGGACGATCTCCCCCGCATCGGGCAGCACGTCGCCCTGCATCGCCATGATGGCGATGAACAGTCCGGTAATCAGCCAGTAAAGCGGGACGACCCGCGCGAGCCGTTCCGTCAGGAAGCGGACTCCGCCGATGGCGCGCCGTTCGCTCGCGACGACCATTACGAACCCGCTGATGAGGAAGAAGATGTCGACCCCGGCCGACAGCCAGTGCGGCCGCAGCTGTGGATCGGCTAGGAAGTGAAAGTTGAAGCCCACATGGTAGAGCAGCACCATGACGGCCGCCAGCGCGCGTAGATACTGGATCGAGCCGAACAGGCGGGGTGCCGTCGGTGGGGCATCCGCAGCGCTCCTGTCAGTGGAATGCATCCCCATCGGCTGACTAGGTGCCCGGCGAACGTATGCCGGTCAACCCGTGCTGCGCGCCGCGAAGGGGGCGCACCGTCGGGGCTGTCGCGTAGCAGAGGGCGATGCTACGGAGACGGCACGCTTAGGAGAAGTCGGTTGCGGGCATGGCGAGTTGCGGTCTCTGCGGGAATAGCGCTCCTAATCCTGCTGCTGGCCGCGCTGATGTGGGCAACGACGCCCAAAGCAGCGCCGGGGCAGTTGCTGGTGCCGTCAAAGACGCCGTTCTCGCAGGGGCCTTATTTCGTATTCGCGCAGCCATGGGGTGGCGAGACCGTGACGCTGACTCGGCCGTTCGTGACGTTCGCGGACGCGACCCTTGTGAATCTAAAAAACTTTCCGGGTGGAACCGTGATGACGTGGCGCTGGCCTCCGCTTGCACCGCGGAACGGCCCGGGCGTCTGGGGTTATGACCAGATCAGTTACGGTAATTACGACGGCGGCGAGCCGGAGCGGACCGTACCGCCGATCCGGGTTAAAGCGGTGACCGCGCTGCGCCAGCGTTTCCGCTGGTCGCTGTCCAACCGCTTCGGCGACGGCAATGTACTGACCGAATTCTATCTGCGGTCGAGCCCCACCGATGTCGATGCCAAGACGCTGGAGATCGGCTGGTTCCTGCATGCGCCGAACAGCACGCGCCGCTTCTTTGAATCATCGAAGCTAGTCGGGACGTATCGAGACGAGCAGGGGCGCCGCTGGACGGTCCGGATTTCGGAAAAGTTCTGCATGTTTGCGCCAGAACGACCGGGCAATATCGCAAGCGGAAACCTCGACATGTTGCACGCACTGCGCTGGCTGACGGAGAAGAAGCTGGTGACCGGCGAAGAATATCTGTGGGGCCTAGCGATTGGCGTGGAGCCGGTGCGTGGGCTGGGCCGTTTTACCCTGCACGACTGGCAGGTCGAGCGGAGCTGAGCTGAGCCCTTGAACCGCGGGCGCGCGAGCCTTAGCGTCTGGCGGACATGGTAAGGTTGGCGGCCTCCACCAGTCGGTCGACGCATGCCGGCCAGCGATGGTCCTGCCGCACGCGCATAGCGGCGACCGCGGCATCGTGGCGCAGGCGGACGCGATCTTGCGCGGCAAGCCAGTCCGCGGCGGCGGCGACACTGCTGCCGTCCGAGACGAACCCGCCATAGCGCGCGACCATGGCACCCGCGCCGATCATGTCGGCGACGACTGGCACCGTGCCGGCGGCCAGCGCCTCAAGCACGATAAGCGGGTAGCTGTCGAGTTCGGACAGATGCACGAGGATGTCGGCGTCGGCCAACGCGGCAATCAACGCGGCTTCGTCCAGCCAGTCGACCAAAGTCAGCGTCTCGCCAAGGCCTGCTTCGTCGATCGCCCGCACGAGTGCGGCCATGGTGGCAGGATCGGCACGGCCGACGATCCGCCCCTCAACCGTTAGCCCGCGCGCGCGCAGAGCAGCGCAGAGTGCAACCATCCGGAACGTGCCCTTGCCGTGCGACAGCCGCCCGGCATGGATCAGGTGCAACGCAGTGCCTGGGTTCGGGTTCGGACGATCGGGCGACGCTAGCGCGATTTCGGGCAGGAAGGTACGGACCGGAGTACGCGGCACCGCGGCCGGCAGCGTGATCTCCGCATCCTGTTCCGGGAACAGAAGGGCCAGCCGGTCGGCATGCCTAAGCAGGCGGAGGCAGAGCGCCCGCAGGACCGGCACCCGCTGCAGCCGGCTGTTCGCGCCCAGATGCGGCGTCACCATAACGCGCACCCCGAGCGCGCGGAGCCGGGGGAGCAGCATGAGATCAAGCAAGGTGCTCCATTGCAGCCAGACCAGTGCCACGCCCTCCAGCCGATCCAGCCGACGCCAGGCTCGGTAGATCGCCGGCAGGCGGCGAATTCCGGCAGAGGCAGTGTCGCTCGGCCGCCATTCCGCTGTCCAACCGGTCGTGTGGCGATTGATGGCAGTCGTCGCCCGCTCGCAAAAGCCTTCCAGTCCGCCGGGATGGTGCGGCGATCCGCCTAGCACGATCATGTGTCGCTGCGGCATAAGCGGTGTCACGTTGGTCTGCGCGCTTTTTCGGCTGCCGACCGCGTCGCCGACGCGTCGGCGTCCGATCGCGCGGGCGGTGCCATCCAGAGCAGTGCGGTGGCGAACAGTAGGAACACCTGCCCGAGCGCATCGCGATCGAACAGCGACGACTCGGTAAAGTTATGGCCTAGGCAGAAAAATAACATTGTCGCACCGAGTACTCGAACCGGATGGTCAATACCGCCCAACAGCCGCTGTATCGGCCAGACGAGCACGGCGAACAGTAGGATCAGCGTACCCGGCGCACCGACTTGGGCCAGCATGTCGAGATAGCCGTTATGACCTTGGCTTACCGTGGTCACCCAACCGATAGCATAGGCAGTGATGGGCCCCTCCGGTCCGAGATCCCAGAACGAGCCATAGCCGATCCCAAGCCACGGCCGGTATGCATAAGCCCGAACCAGCGCCGACCAGATCTGCGTGCGGCCCGTAAAGCCGCCCGGATCTGCCAGTTGATTGAGGTAGACGCTCGGATTGAGCGCCATATGCGCGAACAGGGCCGCGATGATCCCTAGCAGTAGCCACGCCCAGTTGGGGTTGAGTATCCGGAGCGCGCCGGCCCGCGTCATGCGCCAGGTCAGCAGCAGCCCAAGCGCGAGTGCCGCGATGCACATGCCGATCGAGGTCGAAGAATCAGTAAAGAACAGGAACACTCCCGCCGCGGCGATCGCCGTGATGCGCAGCGGCAGACGTATTGATGCCGCGTCGAAAGCGAACAGCAGTACCGTCATGGCGCACGTGATCCCGGCGAAGTTTTTCTGCGACATGATACCCCGCCACGTGTTCGTCAGGCCCGGTTCCAGCGATCGATCGATGCCGATCGCCGGATAGGCCAGCACCGCCACATAGTTTACCACGAGCAACGCGATCAGCATGACGCGAACGATCGCCACGGAGCGCGTGAGGCCCAGCTGGCGGGTAAGCGCGAACAGCGACCAGAGCACGATCGCGGTCAGCACCAGCCGCCGCAGGCCGACGCCCGGTTCGAGCGCCCAGGTCAGGCTGAGCGCGCACCAGCACAATGCGATGACGTGCGGCCACGGTAGCAGCAGCACGCAATCGGGCTTCCGCCAGGGGCGTATCGCGATCAACGTCGCCAGCAGTACGGCGAAATAGCTCGTCTCGCGCACCCGGCTCAGCGTTTCCGATCCCTCGTTCGTCATCCACGGCCCGGTGCTGGCGAGCAGAAGCAGGATCGCGAACGCAATCTGGCTAAGAACCGTACTCCATTTCGGGATTGACGCATGCGCCCTGGTACCCCTGCGCGACAGACGAGGCAGCTGGAACGTTTCGGTGGCGGGAGACGGTGGCTGCATCGGCGTCTAGGCTCCGGATCGTCGGCGCTGTTCTTCAGCAACGATCCTGCCGATCGCGCTGCACAGGCGCTCGCGCTCAGGTAGGGCCTTTACAGATCCGATAGGCGTGTGAGGAAGCATGATCAACCGCAGAAGCTCCGCCTCGTCGAAGGCGACGCCGATGCCGGCCCGGTCCGACAAGGCGCGGCCGGTAGCCAGCTGGTGGTCGTTGCGATGCTCGTCCAGCGCCGCGCGGCGCGGGAAGAGGATCAGCGGCTTGCGGTGTTTCTGCGCCATCACGACGGTGCCGATGCCGGCATGGGAGATGATCAGGCTGCAGCCCTGAATCAACGTCTCGAACTCAATCGGGCCGATGAACGGGCGCCAATTCATGTTCGCCGGGTGATAGTGGCCATGCCCGACCTGCGCGAGGATGCGCTCCGGCAGCTGCGGCGCGATCCGGTCAACGATCGTGACAAACCGGTCGAAGGGAAGCTGCGTGCCGACCGTCAGCAGGATCACAACAGTGCACCGGCATACTGGTGCCCGGTAGTTGCGAGATGCGGCCACTGTGTGAACCAGTCGGTGGCGAACGGCCGGGCATAACGACCGCTGAGCGAGGGATGATCCGAATTGGCTATGCTATCGATCCAGATCGTACGCGCGCCGATCAGCCGAGAGGCAATGAGGCAGAACAGGCCGGGCAGGGCGCCCGTCGTCACCAAAACCGCGGGGCGCACGTGCAGCACCAGCCGGATCGATGCGATCAAGCAACGCACCGAGTGCCACGGCTGGTCGCGGTTCGCATCGGGAAGCAGGTAAAAACGGTTGATCCCGTCACGCTTCGCTAGCTCCGCATCGGTCGTAGCAAAGATCGGTTCGAACGACGCAAGCGCAGGTCGCAGCAGCATCAGTTCTTCCCAATGCCCCCCGCCGGAGGAAACCGCCAAGACGCCAAACCGGCTTAATCGACTGCCAAGCACCGCTAAGCTTATCCCTGTGGACTTGAGGAGGCATCGCATTCGCTAGGCGCCGGACGGATGTTCGCCACGAAATGATTAGCCCGGCTACGCGAGGAACATGGTTTTCGCAAGCGCGCGAATGTGCGAAATGCTCGTGCAACAGCGCCGCCGACCGCAGCTCGCGCGGACCGGCAAGGTGACAGACATGCAATTGAAAAAGGACGTCTGGCGCTGCGCGATCGTGGGCGCATCGGCGGCCGACATCGTCGCCGCCGGATCACTCGAGGGTTGGCCGCTGACTTGGGTTCCCGCACTGGGCAGCCTGCGGTATCTGGCCGATCCGTTCGGCCTGTGGCGGCACGACCGGCTACATGTGTTCGCCGAATGGTTCGACTATCGCGACGCCACCGGCCGCATCGCGGTTTCCATCTACGATGCCAACCTTTGCCTGATTGATCAGCGCGTTGTGCTGCGTGAGCCGTGGCACCTGTCCTACCCGTTCGTGTTCGAGGCGGAGGGCGAGACGTGGCTGATGCCCGAAAGCTTTCAGTCGGGCGCGTTGACGTTGTACCGCGCGGTATCGTTTCCGCACCGCTGGGAAGCTGCCATCCGGATCGAACTCGATACCGTGCCGCTCGATGCGACGCCCCTGCATCATGACGGACTCTGGTGGATTTTTTATGCGCCGGCGTATCCCGTCACGGCACGGCTGACGCATCTCTGCGCCGCCTATGCCGATCGACTTGGCGGGCCATGGCATGCCTATAGCGGCAACCCCGTGCTGGTCGATCCGCTAGGCGCCCGACCGGGGGGCGCACCGGTGCGGCATGGCGGTGTGATTCACATACCGCTCCAGGGCTGTGCGGGCACATACGGTGCCGAACTGCGCTTGTTGCGGATCGATACGCTGCACCCCGACCGGATCGCGGTGGCCCCGGCGGGCGTGCTACACGCACCGTCTGGCGCCGCGCCATTCATTGACGGATGCCACACCCTAGCCGCGGCAGGGCATGTGACGCTGATCGACGTCAAGCGCACTCGGTTGTCCGCGGTCGGTCTTGCCGTACGGCCGCTGCGCCCTCTGTACCGTGCCGCACGGGCGGCGGAACCCTACCGCTGGTAGAGTCCCGCCAAGGTCAATTATTTTGGTAATAGTCCGAATATTGCTTGGAATAATATGAGAGGCTGCCAGCCGACTGCGCGGAGGGATCGACTTGCGTGTAGAGGATGCCGACAGGCTTCCTACCGTCGGTGTGGAGCCAATTGATTGCCGCATTCACGGCGGACGGGGGCGTGCTGTTCCACTTCACCGCTAGTATAGTCGCATCGGCAAGCAGTGCGAGCAGGCGCCCGTCGGCAAGACCCATCAGCGGTGGCAGATCGAGAACGACATAGTCGTAGCGATCGCGCAGCACATCAAGCAGCTTCTCCATCCGACTTTCGCCGAACAGATTTTCGGCGGAGAAGTGCGGGCTCACCACAAGGATCTGATCAAGATTAGGAACATCACCAGCAAGCAATACACTTTCGAGCGTCGCCTCGCCGTGCAGCAGTTCCACCAGTCCGACGGTGGGCGCACCACCCTTGACGATGTGCCTGACAGCTGCCCGGCGTACGTCGCATTCCACTAGTATCGTCCGCGCATTAGCGATCGCCAGCGTGCGTGCGAAGGCGACTGCCGACGTGGTCTTGCCCTCGCCCGGAAGCGACGAGGTAATCGCGATCACCTTGACGCTCGCATCGCCCCGCGCGCCCAGCACGGCGGTGCGCGCGATCCTGAACGCCTCAGCAAACATGGAGGTCGGCCGTTCCAGCATCAGGTCGCTGGGCGAGAGATCTTTGCCGACCTTCGGCACGACGGCCAGAACGGTCAAGCCGGTCGCTGCTTCCAGCGCCTCGACGGAGCTGAAACCGCCGGTGAACAACTCCTGCGCCCCGATCGTGCCGGCTCCGGCGGCCAACCCGACGATCAGTGCCAGTGCATAGAGCAGCGGCTTGTTCGGCGATGCTGGCGCGCCTGGCGCGCGTGCTCGGTCAATCAGCTCCGCCTGCGCGATGGCTCCGCTTGCCGCCTGCATGCTGTCCAGCGAAAGCTGCGAGGTCTTGTCGTAGAGCGCCCGCTTGGCGGCCGCCTCCCGCTCAAGACTTTCAGCGACGGTCGCGTCGCGCACGCTGGTTTCGCGCTCGCCTTCCAGCTGCACCAGCGTGCCGCGCAAGCTGGACACTCGTGCCTGGGCGGAATCGGACGTCGCTTGCAGGGATGTCACGATACGGCGGGCTTCCGCCTGGATCTGACTGTCGATCTGGGCAAGCTGCTCGTTGATGCGCACGCTGTCAGGGTGCATCTCGCCGTAGCGCTGCTCAATCTCGCTCTTGTTGCGCAGTGCCTCGGCGCGTTGACGCCGAAGATCGGCCACCACCGACGAACTGAGCACCGCGGACACGCTGTCGGGCCGGCCGCGCGCGACCTGCCCCCGCGCCGCCGCAAGGGTCGATCGTGCCGCCGCGGCGTCGGACTGTGCAGCGGCCAACGTTCCGGAAAGCGGTGCCACTTGCTGGTCCGCGATCGTGCCGCCGCCGTCGCCGGAACCGCTTTCGACCAGGCCGGACCGCGCGCGGTACTCGCCCGCGCGGGCTTCCGCCGTCCGCGCTTCGGCGCCTAGCTGGCTCAGCCGCTCCTGGAACCAGGCGCTCTGCGCGCGCGCGGTGCCCAGCTTTTTTTCGGTGCGGCTTTCGATATAGCCTGACGCAAAGGCATTGGCGACGCTTGCCGCCTTCACCGGGTCGACCGAATTGAACGAGATGTTGACGACGTAGGTCAGCTTTTCACGGCTGACGGCAAGCCGGCTGAGCAGAGCGTTGACGACCGCACCTTCGCGCGTGCTGCTGTTGGCGAGTGATTCCTTGGGGCTGGCGTTCAACCCGCCAGTGAATTCGGCATCGTCGGCAAGCCCGAGTGATCGCACCACGGAACGAGCAAGATCGTCGGATCTCACCGCAGTCAGTTCGGTCTCGATAGCTTCGGGTGCCAGCTCAGCGCGCGCCTGCTGCGCATCGGCGGAAATGGCACTGCGCGGGTCCAGCCGCACCTTGGCCGTCGCGACATAGTTCGGCGTCATTGTCGATATTAGGATGAAACCCGCAACGAACACCGCCGCCGTGACCGCCAGTAGCATAATCCAGCGTCGCCGAACTGTATCGCTCACACGCGCGAGCAGCTCGGTTAGAGTGCCCTCGTTCGATTCGATCTCGCCTAACTGCATGGCCTGAAGCGTACCCCGTTTGCGGATTTCCGCACGATTGAATGTTAAAGCTTAAAGGTCAGCCCAAGGCTGCCGCGTGACTCATCCAGCCCCGCCGTCGCTCTCGATCGGCTGCCCCTGTAGATGAGGCTGCTGCGGACTTCTAGCCTACGGGAGACCAGATAAGTTCCGGTGAGCAGGGCGGAACGGTTGGTCGTCGGCGCCGAGCCGACATCTAAGTAACGCTGGCGCCCGTAGCTGCCGGTGAGCCCCACAATGATGTTGCGCCGCACTTCGCGATCAACGCCGACACTCAGCCGGGTGTCCCAGAAAGGGCCGCTTGTCGGATTGGCGTCGCTCAACTGGCGGCGGGCACCCAGCGTGACGGTGGTCCGATCCTCCGGCAGCAGCGCCACCCGGCCCTCCACCGACAGACCTGAATTGGTACTCAGCCTGGGATCCGCATAATCGCGACGGGACCAGCCAACGCCGATCGTACCGGTGGCGAAACCCGCGAGTTCGAGGTTCATGCCGCCCAGGACGCGCACGCCATCCGAATCGCCACCCAGGACGCGCAGCGGATCTACGATGTCGAACCGGGTCCGGCTTGCCGTCCCCTGCACGAAAAATGCAACGCCCGGTACTTTTGCATAGGTGCCTTCCACAGTAACCTGGGTAACGGTCCGGTCGCGGATCGACTGGTCGCCCGTGGAACCGTCCTGGAAGCGAACCGGCATGAAATGGAGGTGCTGGTAGTTCGCCGAGATCTGTACGCCAAGCCGACCAGGGCGATAGCTTGTGCGGATCGTCGCCGCCTCCCGTAAGAACGGCGACACCGCGAAATTCGCGTTGACGGCTTCGCCCGAAAAACGACTTTCATTATCTCGCGCGACGTCGGCGCTTGCCGCGACCTGTAGCGTGCTGTGAATGTCGTACCGGCCGGCGGCGTTCAATGCCCAGATGGTGGTGTCACGCGGAGAATTGCCGACGAACTTGTCGACCTGGGCCGTCCCGCGCACCGACAGGAAATGGCGAGACCAGCCCGACAGCAGATCGACCTGGGTCGTCCCAGTGACGATGGCGGAGGACGTCTCGTTATTGCGCAGCTGGAACGCGTTGCTTGTCGCGCCACCCGCCATGCCGATCTGCGGCCGCAGCGTAAAGGCGCCGAGCCGGATGCCAAGCGCCTGCCATTCAGGGCGTGCCCGGTCCGCGACGCCTTGGCTCTCCGTGGAGGCGAAGCCCGGCGGCAGGACCGGCGGGACCAGCAGGTTTTCCGAGCTTTGCGCACGCACGGCGGCGGGCACGGCAACCGCGATCGCCGATGCCGCGACGCGACCGGCGATGGCGACCGATCGCCGGAAGCCGGCGCCGATGTTGCTAGGTTGACGTCCGTGCAGGAAGCGATCCCACGCCGGTCGCGCGCTCAGAACCAGCGCTCTGCGACACGAATGGTGTCCCCGGGGTAGATCCGCAGTTCGGGCGTCACGCGGTACGCGATTTCTGCCGCCTCGCCGTCACGCCGGATGTAGATTACCCGCTGCTGCGATCGAGGAGTATAACCCCGTGCAGTAGCAACGGCGGACGTTACTGTCAGGCCGGGGATATACGGATATTGTCCACTTTGCCCGACCTCGCCGAGGATAAAATAGGGGCGATAGGCAAGAACCTCGACAGATACTCGCGGGTCACGTAGAAATCCGCCCGCTAACTTCGTCTCGGCAGCGCGCGCTACCTGCTCAGTAGTGAGCCCGCCTACATCGATCTCGCCTGCAACAGAGAGCGGCAGCTTGCCCTGAGCGCTGATTTGGAACTCGCCACTCAGCGTGGGTTCGCGGAATACAGTCAGCCGGATACGATCGCCCGATCCCAGCCTGTAAGGCTCGATGGTGGTCGGCGCGATGTAGCGATCACCCGAAGAAATGACGGTGGCTTTGGTAGCGCAAGCTGACAGGAGGATGCAGGCGATCGGAATCAGATAAGCGCGCAAGTCTAACCCCTTCACACAACCGCGTATAATCGCATCCGGCGCCGAGTGACATAGTCGAAATGCTTTGGCAACCTGCCGGAACCCGACGGGCGTGTTACCCGAAGCCGCACAGTTCGTGCTTTCGGATTGCGGGCAGCAGGGCTATTGCGTTCGGAGGCTGAATTAGCCTGGGGCAGGGAAAGACCGCAACTGACGATGAGCGACCTGGACGGTCTACGCGGGCAACGGTTCGCGACCCTCAACGATGCTAGTATTCCGGCCACCCGGGTGCTTGGCGTGCCAGTCTCACTGGTGTCGCTCGCGGTCGCCGTGCGAACAATCGTCAGCTGGTGCGAGGCGGGGACGGCGCATTTCGTCTGCGTGCGCGATGTCCACGGCATCATGCGCGCGCAGGACGATCCCGCCCTGATGGCGCTGCACGAACAGGCCGGGCTCGTCACGCCGGACGGCATGCCGCTCGTTTGGCTGGCGCGCCATCGCGGGCATAACGGGGTCGACCGTGTCTGCGGTTCCGATCTCGTGACCGCATTGTCCCGCGTTTCGGTCGACAAGGGCATTCGTCATTATTTCTATGGCGGCAAGCCTGGTGTGGCCGAGCGGATGGCCGCCGCGCTTTCCGAGCGTTATCCCGGCCTTGAGGTTGCGGGCACCTATACCCCGCCGTTCCGCGCGCTGACTGTACAGGAAGACAGCGCTGTGACGGCCGCGATCGTCGCCGCGCGTCCGCACATCGTCTGGGTGGGGCTCAGCACGCCCACGCAGGAATATTGGATGCGCGACCATGTCGATCGAATTCCCGGCGCGACGCTGATTGGCGTCGGCGCCGCGTTCGACTTCCACACCGGCGATGTGAAGCGCGCGCCCGTATGGATGCGGAGCCGCGGCCTGGAGTGGCTCCACCGCCTCGTCAGCGAACCGCGTCGCCTGTGGCGCCGCTATCTAGTGCTCGCCCCGAGGTTCGTTGTCGCCGTGGCGCAAGAGCAGCGGGGACGCTGACGATGGCCGCGCCTCAGCTGCTCGTTCTGGCGCTTGCGCGCGACTGTGAGCTTTATCTGCCGCGGCTGTTCGCCTTCCTCGACACGTTGAACGAGGGGGGCGAAAAGCCGCACGCCTTTGTCGGTGAGAACGGTTCGCGCGATGGGACGAGGGCATTGGTCGAGGCGCGCGCACGTGATCGTGGCGACGCTTCGCTGGTCGACACGGCTGCCATGACCGATGTGCACGGACGGTATGATCGGATGGCAATCGGCCGTGACATCGTCGCGGCGGCCGCGGCTGGTGCCGGGCCCGAAGACAGCGTGATCCTCCTCGATCTTGACAGCGTGATTGAGCGCCTGCCGACGCACGGGCAGATTGCCAGCGCCGTTGCGTTGCTCGATGCGCGGCCCGATCTGGCTGGCGTCGCCGCATCATCGCGACCCTATTACTACGATCTGCTCGCACTGCGCTGGCCCGGTCGGTTCGACCGCAATGTCGGCCTGGAAATCGACCGGCATCGCCGTCATCCCCTGCGCTACTATCGGACGTTTCGCCGCCAGATCTATCCCGAGCAGCGGCAGGTTACCGTAGCGACGGACCGCTACTGCACTTCCGCGTTCAATGGCATGTGCGTCTACCGTGCACGTGATTATTTCGCCCAGACCTATTCTGCGGCCGCGCCGCTCGCTGTATGCGAGCATGTGCCGTTCAACCAGGCGATCTGCGCGCGCGGCGATCGCCGTATCCTAATCAGCGACGATTTGCCCGTTGCCATGCCGGCCGAACATGGCCCAATCTCGGCCGCCGGGTTCTTCGTCGGTCGGGCGCGCAAGGCGTTGCGGACGTGGCGAGCGTCATGAAACGGCCGACCGTCCTTTTCGTCACGGCGATCCTGACCCACTATCGCGAGGCGTTCCACGTCTTGGTGCGCGATATGCTGGCAGAACGCGGCATTGACTACCGGCTCGTCCAGGGCACGCCGCTGCCGCACGAAGCCGCGAAGGCGGACACCATTCAACTCGACTGGTCCACTACCATTCCCAGCCGCGGGATTGGTCCGGGGGGGCGTGCCCTGCTATGGCAGCCCGCGCTGCTGCTGTTGCCGGGGGCAGATCTCGTCGTGGTCACGCAGGAAAACCGGCTGCTGCTGAACTACCTGCTGCAGGTGATGCCGCGGTGGCTGCGCCCGCGGATCGGGTTCTGGGGGCATGGCCGCAATTTCCAGGCGCGCGATCCACAGTCGCGGGCGGAGCGATGGAAGCGTTTCTGGGCGACACGCTGCGACTGGTGGTTCGCCTATACGGAGGAAAGCGCGCAGCATGTGCGTTCGCTCGGCTTTCCACAGGAACGCGTCACCGTGTTCAATAACGCAGTCGACACGGGAGCGCTGCAACGCGCTGCGGCCGCGCTTGACCCGGTGGAGACCGCGGCGCTGCAGGCCCGCTTGGGGGTCGCCGGCGATAGCGTTGCGATCTTCGTGGGCGGGCTTTATCCGGACAAGCGGCTCGACTTCCTCGTCGCCGCGGCGGATCGCGTCCGCGCGCGCCTGCCCGATTTCGCGCTGATCGTGGTCGGCGGTGGCGAGGACCGGGAAAAGCTGGATACGCTCGCCGCCAGCCGCCCCTGGCTGATCGTCGCCGGGCCGCGGTTCGGCGCGGAGAAGGCGGCGCTGATGCAGATGGCCCGGCTGTTCCTGATGCCGGGGCTGCTCGGGCTGGGGGTGCTGGACGCCGGCGTAATGGGCTTGCCGGTCGTCACGACACGCTATCCCTGGCACAGCCCCGAGATCGCCTATTTGCGCGACGGCGAGACCGGCGTGGTGGTGCCGGAGTGGACCAGCGAGGAGGCCTATGCTGAGGCGGTCGTCGCATTGCTGCTGGATGAGGACCGCCGCGCCGCGATGGCCGCCGCGGCGCGGGCCCATGCGGCAGGCTTCACGATCGAGGCAATGGCCCGACGTTTCGCAGATGGTGCGGTGGCGGCACTGGCCATGCCGCGACGCTGACACGTAGACCGTTTGGATCACGACAAAATAGCCAGTTCTAGGATCTGACATAACGATGTCCAAATTAGCTAAAGATTTGTTGTTGGGGCTCCTGATCGTCTACGCCTTGATTATAACAGCGATAATCGCTTCCGTATCGTCAGGCCAACGTAAAGCCTTCGTGAATGATCTCGCGGAAAAGACGGCAAGTCATTTCAAGCCGCGTGTTGTAATGATCGGGGATAGCCTCACGGCGAACGGCATGCCGTGGGGCTGGAAGCTTTTCCGGCTGCCGCTTTCAGTCGTCTCAAAGGCGAGAGGCGGGTACACGGTTCGACAGATAGCTAACATAACCGACCCCGATAGTTGGGGCTACACCACCGATGCGGCAGTAATATCGGCAGGAATGAACGATGCGTTCGATCCATATTCAACACCTGAACGGTTCGAAAACGACTACCGAGAACTGCTTCGCGTCACGAAAAAGTGCCACTGTCGCATACTCATTACGCTGATTACGCCAACAAAATACCCAAAGCATAACATCCTAATACAGCAATATAATGGAATTATTAGGCGGATCGCTAAACAGGAGAAGGTCGACGTGATCGACCTGTGGCCTGAATTGATCGAGGCTGGTAAAATTCGCCAGAAGGATACCGTAGACGGCGTTCATTTTACCAGATCGGCTTATGATATTTGGGTGAAACACTTGAAATCACGCCTCGCTCGGTGATGCCGAGCCAGAACGGTTCTGGGTAGCGAAGGGAAAGCCATACCACCAGATCGATATGAAGAGACCGAAGATGTCCGCGTTTTGCATTTCATACGAGTATGAAAGAATCGCGGTTCCAACGCACATTGCGATTCCGTACGCCGGTTTTGTAAAATTTCCGGAGCGTCTTCTCGATTTAAGCTGTGCCGCGAAAGTAAGAATAGCTAATATTGCCACATAGCACCAGTAGCCGACATACCCCATGATGTTCAAAGCACCGTAGTACATACTGTGCATTTGCAAGGTCCATTGGTTCAGGACATTCGATCTATACACCAGCAGATAAGGTATTTGACCACCTGGTAACCCGAATAACTGGTCGTACAAGTCCAACTTCGGCCAAGCGCGCATTAGGCTCGACCATATCGCTTCGCGCGTCTCGAGGTTGTCCGATCTGTGTCCGAGATCAAATCCCGCAATGTGGATGCCGGTCAAGTCTATCGACCGGATCGTGACCCAACTGCCAATCCCCGCCAGCAACAACGCCCCGCCAATGACTAAACGCGTGCCGGACAGGCTCCCGCGCTCGAGCGTCAGAACGACCGTGAGCATCGCGAACATTGCTAGGGTCGACGTGCCTTGCCCGGAAGCAAGCTCGACACTGACAAGGATAAATAAGGCGAGCAGTTGCCAAGGTGACTTGTTCACCCCCCGCCGAAGGACATCTGACAACATCAGCGTGGCAGCCAGTCCCATGTGGAAACCGCCATGCGTCGTCAGGATCCGTCCCCCGTCGTTGACATCGTCAACGCTTGCGTAACTAGCTGTCATGAATAGGTCGGGGCTGGAGAGCAGGCGGGCGACACCCAGGACAGCTACCATGATACCGGTCGTTACGAGTGCCTTGCGTATCGCGGCATGGACTGCATGTGTAGCGGGGCAGATTGTGGCCATAAGGCAAAGAAAGCCTGTTGCCATGTTCACGCGAGCCCAAAGCAAAGCGACCGCAGGATTTGCTTGGAGACCCCTTACGAGATTTATTATAATGATGACGGCAATTAGTAATATCGGTATTAGTATGAGTCCACCACGCGGGCGGCGATAGTTTAAACCAATAAACGTTGAGGCAATTGCCATGAGCACGGGGGGGTCAACGACGTGTAAAGTGTAGAAGCCGAACGAAACCAGCATACTCTGCCCGAGAACTTCCCGGACAAAGTTAGCGAGCAGCACCGCCCAAATCGTCCATACCGTCCACCGCTCATCGAGCGGTATGATGGCCGCCCGGGGGCGGCGGGGTCGGGCGATATTTCGGTTCCCAAGACCAAGCGCCTGCTCGTTCATCTCACGCCCCTCGTCACGCACATGCTTGCGCTCCCTAGCCGGTCCGCTTACGGACACGAAGGCAAAATCGCGCCTAGGGGGCAGGTTCATGAAATCCGCGTGGTGACGCCCGGCCTGCCGGTCGTGGCGATCCTGCTAGTCTGTCGGAACCGGCGCGACACCACCGTCGCGGCGGTGCGGCGGCTGCGCGAACAGTCGCTCGCCTTGCCCTATCGCATCGTGCTGTTCGACGATGCGTCCACCGACGGCACGGTGGACGCGGTGCTGGCCGAGGTGCTGGACGCGGTGGTGGTGCGCGGGACGGGCGACGCGTTCTGGAATGGCGGCCTGTTCTGGGCGTGGCAGCGGGCGCTCGACCTGCCGTGCGACTGCTTCCTGTGGCTGAACGACGACGTGACGCTCGATAAAGACGCGTTCGCCCGGCTGGCCGACGCCTGGGCCGCGATGCACGCGCGCCGGCCGGCCGGCGACTTCATCCTCGTCGGATCGACCATCGGCAGCGACGGCGTCGTTAGCTATGGGGGCCTGCGGCATGTGCCCGCCTCCCTGTCGTTCCGCCTGGACCGCGTCGAGCCGGGCGCCGATCTAGCCGCCGTCGACACGTTCAACGGCAATATCGTGCTGGTGCCGCGCGCGGTCGTCGACCGGATCGGCATCAACGATCCCGCCTACCATCATAATTTGGGGGACATGGATTACGGGCTGCGCGCCAGCCGTGCCGGCATCCCTGCAATGCTCATGCCGGGCACGTTCGGCCGTTGCGACGCCAACCTGGCCAAGCAGGATCGCGGATACGGATCGCCGACGTTGCGGTGGCGCGAGCAATGGCGCAAGGTGAACACGCACCACGGCTTGCCCTTTGCCAGCTGGTGGCATTTCACTCGACGCCATTCGGGCGGCTGGTGGCCCCTGCATTTTCTGGTGCCGTACCGCCGGCTGGTCCTGCCGCGGTTGCGGCGCGGCGTGCGCTGACGCCGTGGGCGGGCTGGCGGACAAGTTGCAGGGGCTCGACTGGCATCTGTCCAGCGCGATCGCTCGCGCGCGCCTTCCGAAGGGCGTGCGCGGCGGCGCGGATCTGCGCTGTCTCGGGCAGCCGCTGATCGTGCTGGCGCCCGGCGCTACGCTGACGCTGGGCACCGGGATCGGGCTGGTCAGCCGCAGCATCGGGACCGCGCTGGGCGTATCGCACCGCGTCGTGCTGCGCGGGTTGACGTCAGGCGCGCGGATCGCGATCGGCGACGACAGCGGATTGAGCGGCACGTCGATTTGCGCAGCGATCACTGTCACCATCGGCCGCCGCTGCCTGTTCGGGGCGGACGTGCTAGTGTTCGATACCGATTTCCACAATCACGCGCCCGAAGGCCGGCGCTTCGCAAAGTCCGACTGGGCAGCGATCAGTCGTCCGGTCATCATCGGCGACGACGTGTTCATCGGTACCCGCGCGATTGTGGGCAAGGGCGTGACGATCGGCGACGGGGCGATCATCGCGGCGGGTAGCGTGGTAGTGTCGGACGTTCCGCCGCGCAGCATCTTCGGCGGCAACCCCGCCCGCCTGCTGCGCGCGATCGACCGTTAGCACCGCCCCCTCGGCCGCATGCGGCTTCCGCCTGTCGTCGAACTGTGGCACGGAGCGGATGGGCAGGACTGAACTGGGGGGACTTGTGTCCGAGACGATCGCCACACGCTTGGCCCGATGCAGCAACCGGCCGTCGGGTTTCGACTATATGCGGCTAATCCTGGCCTCGCTGGTCGTCTGGACGCATACGGTGAACATCGCCGTCGGCAACAACGCGGTCGACCGGCTGTGGGGCGGGCCATTGCGGCCCCCGCTGGCGATGGTTCTCGGCATGTTCTTCTGCCTTAGCGGCTTCCTGGTTGCAGGTAGCTTGGAACGGTGCAGGACGATGGTGTCCTTCCTTGGGCTGCGCATCATCCGGCTGGTGCCTGCGCTAGCGGTAGACACTGCGATCGCAGCGCTGATCCTCGGCCCGACCTTCACGTCGCTGCCGCTGGCAGAGTATTTCGCCCATCCCGAGTTTCGCGCCTATTTTCTAAACATCGTCGGCGAGATCCATTTCCTCCTGCCGGGTGTGTTCGAGTACAATCTGCAGAAGACGGTCAACGGGCAGCTATGGACGCTGCCGTACGAGTTAAAATGCTACGCTGTGCTGACGCTGTTCGGCATCATCGGCTTCGTTCGGTATCGCTGGCTGCTTCTGCTGACGGTGATCGTGGCTATCGTTTTACTGACCGGCTATGAGCTTTATGAGGCCAAGTCGCTTGTCCGCTTCACGCTATACGGCCGCGCGCTGGTGCTGTGCTTCCTGCTTGGCAATCTGGGCTACATGTTCCGGGACAAGATCCCGTTGTCGCGGCCGCTTTTCGGGCTTGCGTGCGTCGCCGCCTACGGGCTGATGATGCTGCCAGGCGGCGACTATGTCGCGTTGCTCGCTATCGCCTATGTCACCTTCTATCTGGGCCTGCTGACGCCGCCGCGGATGAAGATCGTGTCGTCCGGCGATTATTCCTACGGCATCTTCCTATATGGCTATCCCATCCAGCAGGCAGTTTTCCAGCTTGTCGGCCCTGGTTTCTGGAAGAACCTGCTGCTGCCTTATCCGATCATCGTCGCGCTGGCGGTCTTCTCCTGGTTCATGGTCGAGAAGCCGGCTCTCCGGCTGCGCACGAAGCTGTTCGCGCTGGAAGTCTGGGTGCAGCGCCGGGCGCTGGCCATTCCGTTCGGCCACTGGATGGTGCAGCCGCCAGTTGGTCCGTGGCTGCGCCGCCCGCCGGCGCGCGAGAACCTTTGACTCAGGCAGGTGATCGATCAGTAGCGGCGGTGGTCCGGCCGGTAGATCGGATTGTCGGAGTCGCTGCCGGGGCGGGCAGGGCGCTTCCAGTCCCGCGGCACCCAGACGCGCTTGCCCGCGGTATCGCCCAGCGACGATGCCCACCATGAGAATGTCGAATTGGCGATCACGAAATCGTCGCATGCCGCCATCGCAGCGAAATCGTCAAGCGCGGTCGCACCGGGGAAACGTGGTACCGGGCGGCCGAAATCGATCGCATCCAGCGCGTCCGGCGTGTCGGTGAAGGCGATCACCCGCGCCTCGGGTTCGAGCCCGGCCAGCACGGCGCGGACCCGTGCTACCGGGACCACCGCTTCCTGGCCGTCGCCGATCGTCAGGTAGTCCCCCAGCCGCAGGTGCAACGCGACGATGCGACCCGTACCGGCTAGGCGCGTCTCCAACGCCTTCCGCGCCGCTGTCATGCGCGGTCCGAAGCGTTTGCGAACCGCCGCCTGCACAGCATCCACTCCTGGTTCCACGCAGGCCCAAGCCTGGAAGAAGCCAGCGACGAGCATGGGATCGCGGATTCGCGCAAACCCCGGATGGCAGCCTGCATCGGCAGCGATATGGCAAATGCCCGGCACATGCCGGACCGCGGTCCCGCGCGGGCGCAGCAGGCGGTGGATCGCCACCGCAGCCAGCCCTCGCGCGCTGCGCGTGCGGATCAGCTGATCGCGGCAGTCGACCAGTTCGGGCAGCAGCAGCGGGCGATCCGGGCGTGCGTGGACGGAGTCGAACGCATCAACCAGAAAGCCGATCTCGGCGCCCGTCCGCGCCTGAAGAGTCGCTGCGGCGGCATATTGGAACAACTGGTTTCCCAGGCCGTCCGTCAGCCGCATAACGATCACGGTCGCACCGCCTTGCCTGCACCGCGCAGATACCTGTCGAGCCAGGGCAGCAGGCGCAGCGCGACGGGGGCGGCATTCTCGATCAACAGCAACGCCACGGCCGGGAACAACAAAAGCATCGTCAGCGCGTCAACCACGCCGCACGCCGCGACCTGCACGGCAAAACGCAGCGGCGTCGCCAGCGTTTCCTCGCCGCGGCCGATGGCCCAGGCCACCGCGAAGCACGGCACGGCAACGACGATGCCCGGCACCAGCCAGCCAAGCACCTCCGCCACCCGCATTTCCAGCACCCGCGCGGCTGTGCGGGCCGAGAGCAGGAGGTAGATGCAGCCGCTTGTTGCGATGCCCGCCACAGCGCCGATGAGGCCCAGCCGCGTCCCCGCCAGCGCGAGCACGACGAGGAACGCCGTGCTGATGACCTGCGCGCGTGTCTTCGCGGCGAACGCCCGCATCGCCTCGATGGCGATCCCGTACAGCGTGCCCATCATCACCGCCCAGGCACTCAGGGCCAGCAGCGGCAGGAAGGTGGCGGCGTCCGTCCACCGTGGTCCGAAGGCAAGCAGCAGGAACGTCTCGTTGGTGCCGGCGATGCCCGCCGCCACGGGCGCCACGACGACGCCCGCGACCTGCACTAGCACGCGGGCATTGTGACGGAAGCGCGCACGTTCGTCGCGCATGGCGAACAATGCGGACACCATCACCCGGCTCATCGAACTGGTCAGCAGCTGGATCGGCATCTGGACAAGGCTGTAGGTCCGGTTGAACAGGCCCACCGGCCCCACGCCCAGCTGGGTCGCCAGCACAAGCGGCGCCACTTGCCCGTTCACGATCTCCGCCGCCGCGGTGCGCCCCAGGTCGAAGGCCGAACGCACCAGCACCACCGCGCGCGCGATCGACGGACGGGTCCAGCCGGGCGCGTCGCGGTGGCGCACCCGCAGGATCAGGACCAGCACGATGTTCTGGAACACCGCACCACCGGCAAGCGCGTAGCTGCCCCAGCCGGCGGCGGCCAGTGCCACCGCCATCGCCCCCGCGCCGAGCAGCATGCCGGCCAGTTCCGCGCTGACGATGATGCCGAAATACAGCCGCCGCCGCATCAGCACGCGCGGCATGATCGCCCCCGCGCCGATGACGTTGGCCAGCAGCGTCGCGCCAAGCAGCGCGGGTTCCAGCGCCAGCAGGCCGGTGGCGTGCAAGACCCACGCGATGCCCAGCGCGCACAGCGAGATGCCGGCGGACAGGATCAGCAGCACCGCGGACTGGTCTGCCGGCTCGCCGTCGGCTTCGGCCACGACGAGCGCGCGTTCCATGACGTTCGAAACGAATACGGCGGAAAGCGAGGCAATCGCCACGCACAGCGCATAGGCGCCATATTCGGCGGGCGTCAGCAGCCGCGCCAGCACCGTCATGACGAGGAACTGGAGCACCCCGCTCGCGACGGTGCCGAGGAAGGTGAGGCGAACGCCCGCGCGGATGCTGCCCTTTGCCGGTGTGCTCATGCGGTGTGCGCCCGCCGGTGGGCCCGAACCGCCTGTTCCAGCCCGTTGCGGAACACCGGTTCGGCCTCCAGATGCTCGAAGACCCAGCGCTTGGCCGCCAGCCCCTCCGCCAGCAGGTCGTTGTCCGAACGGCCGATCAGCCAACGCGCCGTCTCCACCGCCTCTTCCGGCGTTTTGCAGGCATAAAGGCCGGGGCAGTCCGCGAAGATATGATCGTAGCCGAAATGGTGCGTCGTTACGTGCGGCACGCCGGCGGCAAGCGAGATCGGCAACCGATCCGAAAAATAGTAATCGATATCATCGAAATGATCCCAGTTCACCGTGATGCGGCCGGACTGGATCGCTTCCTCTTGCTTGAAGAAGGGCAGGCTGCCCTGCGCCGATGCGAGACCGGTCCAGCCCCCGCCGTAGAGCGCGAAGCGGCTGGCGAACATGGCCGACAGGTGCCTGGCCAATTCGGCGCGGCGGCGGCCGCCCGGCACATAGAGCATCTTAAGCCGCCGACGCCGGCCGCTGTTGCCGATCATGACGAGATCGTGCGTCTTTTCGGCCGTGGCGGGATCGCGCTGCGCGAAGCGGCTGCGCACGAAACAGTGCGGCATCCAGCCGATCGGCGCCGTGCTGTGCTGCCCGAGAATGTCCGCCAGCGAGCCGAGGCCACAGGCCAGCACGAGATGCGCGTGGCCGAGTATGGCGACGGTCGCGCGGTCGATGCGCTTCGCACCGCGATCGAACGGGTCGCCTTCGTGATAAACCAGCGTGGTGCCGGGCATCTCGTGCCGGATTGCCTGCCAGAAGCCCTTGCCGAGATCGGTGCCGAACAGGTGCTGGACGAACAGGATGTCCGGCGCGAAGGCGCGAACCGCGTCCATCGCCGAACGCTCGAAATCAGCGGCCGTGCTAAAGCGGGCGCGCTCCACCCGATAGGAATAGATCTGCAGCGCGTCGACGGTGCCGTCCGCTTCCATCGAGCCGAACGCATCCCGTCCGCCCGCCTGGGTAAAGTCGGGATAGAGATGCGCCGGCTCGTTCGGCCAGTACATCACCCGCATTCCGGTCCGCTGCATCGGTCCCCCTTGTCCGACCGCCAGGGGGCATTCCTGGCGACGCCGCGTCTATAGCGGTCCTCCCGCGGGGCGCATACAGCTTTGGACGGCGGCCCTCGCTATGATAGGTCGAGTGTTATGAATGGTCGGTCAAACCAGATATATTACCGCTGGCGGCGGCCGCTGCGCGCACTGGCGCTGCTGCCCGCGGCGTTCGCCTGCACGTCGGCGGCGGTGCCCCCCGACGCACGACTGTTCGGCAACGGCCGCGGCATGAACATGGGCACGGCGGTGCTCGCCATCGGCACGCCGCGCACCTACCAGGTCCAGCCCGCGCGTTACAAACCCGCGATCGTGCGGGGGGTCGCCGATTCGGGCTTCGGCTTTGTCCGGCTGGTTATTACGCCGACGCCCCTGATGGCGGACGACCCCGCCGCGCGCGCCCGCGCGCTGGCATGGCTGGCCGCGATGATCGATGCCTATCGCGCCGCCGGCCTTTGGGTGGTGGCGGACCTGCACTTCTGGTCGTCTGACGCGCCCGTGACGCAGGATGATGTCGCGCCCGATCCGCGCCGTCGTGCTGCGCTGATCCGCGCGCAGGTCGCGGTGGCGCAGATGCTGGCGGCTAGGCCCAGAGTCGCGCTGGAACTGCTGAACGAGCCGCCGTGCTGGCAGGACGGCAAGCCGTTCGACTGGGCGCCGGTGCAGGCCGCGATGGTCGCCCGGGTGCGTGCAGTAGCGCCGCGGCTGCCGCTGGTGCTCACGGGGTGTCGCGGTACGGCCGCTGCACTTATGGCACTCGACGCCGCGCCCTATCGCGGTGATCGCAACATTGCCTGGACCTTCCATTATTATGATCCTGGCGCCTTTGTCGGGCAGGAAGAGGACGGGGTGCGCGGCGTGCCGTTCCCGCCCGATCCGAAACTGGCGACCGATGCGGCGACCAAGATGCTGCCTGCGCCCGGGTCCCCGCGCCGCAACTGGCTTGCCGCCCGGCTCGACGATTATCTCCGTCATAATCGCGGCCAAGCGACGATCCGCGCCGATATGGCCGCGGTCGCCGCCTGGGCCAGACGGCAGGGCGTGCCGCCCGGCCGCATCTTGGTCGGCGAGTTCGGTGTCGGCCTCACCCCGCAGAAATCGCCCCTGCTTCTCGACGACGCGTATCGCTGGTTACGCGCGGTCCGCGCGGAGGCGACGGCGCGGGGTTTTGCGTGGGCCTATTGGACCTTGCCCGATCCGGGTGCGTGGAAGCAGGGTCCACCACCCGACTTTCCCGGCGCCCGGCCCTAGCGCGCGCCGCGTAGGGCGCAACTTGACTGGAGGGGCGCGCATTGCCTGGTGACGTCGCGCGGCTATGATCGAGTGCCGCCCGGTGGCACTCGGCTGTCCAAGTACCGGATCAGCCGCTTGCCCTTATCGATGAATCGGTCCTCGATCTGTCGCTTGCTCAGTTTTGCAACGGCGAGGCTTGCCAGCACGGACAACAGTAGCGTGGGCAGGTAAAGAACTGCTTGGGCACGCACGCTTAACTCAAAGAGGCGCAAGATGCTCGATGTCAGGACCCAGGCGAACGCAAAGTGGAATATGTACATGGAGTAGGAAAGCTGGCCGACACGCGCAAGCCATAAGGACCGAGTGACGATTGTACCGGATCTCGCGAGATTCAATACGAACACGAAGGAAAGAGCGGCTGTTGCCGGAAGCAGCGTGAAGGCGGCTGCGGGCAACCTTCCTTCTTCTCCCAAGTGCAGAAGAAGGAAGGAGGATGTGCCCAGTATGAGGAGGGCCGCAAGGTCACGCATCGGGCGCAGGGGGGGGGCGCCGTCCCTGATGACGAAGTACGCGGACATGCCGATCAGGAACACGGGTAACTGATTGAGTATATTGCAATATACCAGGTTGTTATTGGATATGCCCTTGCCGGCGTACCGGTACAGACCGCACTCCAGCGCGGCAGCGACCGCTATCCCGACAGCGGGCGAGGCGACAAGTGCGCGTATCCCGTATCGATCGTAGGCCGCCGCGAACCACCCGTGGAGAAACGGAAAGATGGCGTAAAACGTCATCTCCGTCCCGATCGACCATCCGCCCGGTACGACACCGTTAAAGGCGCCGGGCACGAAGCTGTGGACGAACAGGAGGTTCGCGATGATATTCACCGGCGTATAGAGGCCGGGATAGCCGTTTTGCGGGATGCCCTCTCGCACCATGTACATGGCGAGGTAGAAGAATATCCCGAAATAATAGAGGGGCGCGATGCGGATCAGGCGGCGGAGGTAGAAGTTGCGGGTCGCGTGGGATTCCTGCCGCCGTGCATCTGCCGACAGGCAGAGCGTGAAAGCGGAGGCCACGAAGAAGAGTTGCACACCCAACTGGCCATAGGATGCAATGGTCCGGACCGACGGCAGATCGGGAAATCGCTGGGAGTGATGCACCACGATCACCAGGAGGATTGCCAGCCCGCGGAGCCAGTCGACAAAAACGAGCTTGTCCTTCTCCGCCAGGCGCCCGCTCTCGGCCTGCATGGGCGCAAGCGCTCGTGCGGCATCCTGAACAGTCCTGGCCTGATCATCGCAAAGCATGTTCGGAGCCCCCACAACCCGTGGGCCACCGCTAACAGTTGCGGCGAATCCTGACAACACGGGCGACGGGGGACAATAGAGATGCCGGTTTAGAACCTGGGCAGGTTCGCCGCCAGCCAGGCGCGCAGTCCGGCTTTGCCGGCATAGCCGTTCCACAACTGGGTCAGGCCCTGGTCGGCGGAGTGGATGC
This sequence comes from Sphingomonas sp. R86520, assembly GCF_042466285.1. Classification (NCBI taxonomy): domain Bacteria; kingdom Pseudomonadati; phylum Pseudomonadota; class Alphaproteobacteria; order Sphingomonadales; family Sphingomonadaceae; genus Sphingomonas; species Sphingomonas sp. R86520. Next base: position 221,293 of record NZ_JAXHBZ010000002.1, on the reverse strand, counting down.
GCTTGCCATCCGCGCCGTCCGACAACACATAGTTGGCACCCACCGCCCGGTCGAAGCTGGCGCCCAGATCAACGACAGCACGCTGGGATCGCCCAATCCCGCGACGTAAGTCCGCTCGGCGGATCGGAGTGCCGCCGCAGCCCCCCGAACGTCGCGTTCTGGAGCGGCGTCGGCCCGAAGATGACAAGCTTCGCGCCGGTATAGCGCTTCCGCTTCCAGGCGACGAGAGCCTGGATGTTCGCTATAGTGGTGCCGGTCGTGTAGCCTTGGCCCGCGTCGTTGACGCAGAGATTGTGAAGATCGTGTCGACCTGCGCAAAATCATATTTGCCGCCCCTGGCGGTAATAATCATGCCCGGTGCTGGTCGCCCCTCTATAGGCCTTCAGGATATTGTGACTGTCTACCCCCGATCGCGGTAGAATTTGTTAATCTGCTAGGGCGCGCAGGCCAGCATGCTCATCGCGCCGACGCCGTTCCAGGTGCTGTCGCCCAGCATAAAGATCACCTTCCGGGCGCCGAAGTTGATGCTGCCGGCGAGACCGAACGCCGCCACGGTGAAACCGACATAGTGGGTGCCGGTCACGGCGGGGGCCAGCCAGCGCTGGATATAGCAGCTGAGGCTGAAGCGATCGGCAGAGCGGATGAAATTGTTCACCGGGATGATCGGGCACGCAAGCTGCGGCCCGCACGAGAAGCTGACGTCCCGGAGCGGCGCGGTGCCCGTGCCCGGCCAGTGCGAACCGCCCGTGCTGATCTGCATGCGCCCCAAGATCGGCGTATTGGAGCAGAAGCTGATGCACCGCCCGACCGGGGCCGGGCGAGGGGACGCCGTTCGGGCCGGCTGTGCCGGCGTCGGTCGGCACCAGAAGGGGCATGTAGGTCGTGCTCGCATCGCCCGCCGCCGGTTCGCCTTTACGGTTTAGCCGCTCGATCAGCGACAACGGGCTGGCGCCGCCGCGCAGATCGACGGGCAGGAGGCTGTCCGGCGTCACCGCGACGGCGGGCGATCCCAGCGCACCGAAGAATAGAGCGTGCGGCGGGGCAAATCGGCCGGGGCGGCCACTGGCAGTTTTGTCTGGTCGGACAGCTCGGTCTCCGATAGGGTTTGGACCAACGGTGAACCATATGGGTCCTACATTGCGAGGATCAGTTATGTTTCCGCGTTCCTCAGAACCAAATGCCGCGCTCCCTTAAAACCATATCGGTTAACTAACTGATGAATAGGGTGTACCCTGCGCGACAGGTCGTGCCCTTGTGAAGGACATGAATCGGTGCCAGACGCAGGTTGAGGATTGAACAGTTCGGGTGCCGCGGGCCCGGTCGCCGGTTCGTGCGGGGGGTATGATCATGACGGTTGAGCCAGAGGGGCGACAGGCGCAGCGCTTCGCATGGCTGGACCTGTTGCGCTTCCTCTGCGCGATGGCGGTCGTGCTGTTCCATTATGGCTATGTCGCGCCGTTGGATCTGTCCGGCGGGCTTGCAGACTATGTGGTCGCGCCGACGATCACGATCTATGGCCGGCTCGGCGTGCCGGTGTTCTTCATGGTCAGCGGCTTCGTCATCGCCATCAGCGCGGAAGGACGGACGTGGCGCGATTTCCTCTGGGCGCGGATGGTGCGGCTCTACCCTGCCTATTGGCTGGCGGTACCGGCCACGGCGCTGGTGCTGGCGATGACCGCTTCGCCGCGCGCGCCCGGACTGGGGCAGACGTTGGTAAACCTGACCATGCTGCAGGCGTTCGTCGGCGTGCCGCATGTCGACGAGGTCTATCATACGCTGGCCGTCGAACTGCGCTTCTACCTGCTCGTGGCGCTGCTCGTCATGGCCCGCGTCCGCGTCACGTCGCCCGCGGTGCTGATCGGCTGGATCATAACGTCTGCGGCCGCACCGTGGCTTCCGGGCATCATGGGCAAGCTGTTGCTAACCAACTTTGCGCCTTATTTCCTGACCGGCATGACGATCCGGGCTATGCTGCGGCCGCAGGGCAGGCTGTTGAACGCCGCATTGCTGGTCGTCCTGCTTGCCATGGAGGCGTGGATGCTGGGCGTCGGCGGTGCTGCACGCCCTGGCCCCTATGATCCCGCCGTGCAATTCGCCATCGTCGTCGCCGGCACGGTGCTGATCCTCGTCTGCGCCTTTGCGCCGAACCCACGGCGTGCGGCACCGCTGGCCGCACTTGGCGCGATGACCTACCCGCTCTACCTGTTTCATTCGGAGATCGGCATGGCGCTGATGCGTGTCGCCGCACCCTGGATGCCGCGCGCGACGGGGATCTGGCCGATGGTCGGGGCGATGCTGCTGCTGGCCTGGCTCGTCAGCCGCTATCCGGAACCGGCGATCCGCCACCGGTTGCAGGCGCTGCCTCGGAGGCGTTCGGGCGCACGCCACGGGCTGGAACCTGCCGGACGACTTTGAACAGAGCGGGTATTGCCATGGAGTGCGGTTGCGCAACCGCGTCTTCACTGGCACATCCGCTACTCTGATGGTGACGCCGGATCACGCCGATCGTGGCGGTGGGCGCACGCGTAGGAACCGGGCGATCCGTGAGGGCTGGGCTCGACAAGGGGGATTGATGACCGTCGAATCGCTCGGACCGCTTGCGCGGCGCTATGAGTTTCTGGATCTGCTCAGGCTGCTATGTGCCGCCTCGGTGGTCCTGTTCCATTATGGCACGGTGTTCCCGCATAGCGGCGTGTTGCCGCTGCGCTTCTCGTTTGTCCCGGATGTCTTAGTGTACGGTCAGTTCGGCGTGCAGATCTTCTTCATGATCAGCGGTTTCGTCATCACGCTGAGTGCTCGCGGCCGGGGGCCGTTCGCCTTTGCTTGGGCGCGTTTCCTGCGGCTGTATCCGGCCTACTGGATCTGCTGCACGCTGACCGCGCTTGCGATCGTGATCGGCGGACGCGTCCACCCGACCGTCTGGGCACCGGATCTCTTTCATTATCTCGTCAACATGACGATGGTGCAGGCCTTCGTGCATGTGCCGTTCGTGGACGGGGTCTATTGGTCGCTTATCGTCGAATTACGGTTCTACATTATCGTCATACTGTGTCTGGTACTTCGGCGACGCATAGATGCGCTCTGGCTGCTCGCCGCCTGGCTGCTTGCATGTGCGATCGCGCCCCATGCACCGGCGATCCTCGGTAAGGCGGCGATGACGGATCACGCGCCCTACTTTATCGTGGGAATCCTCGCACAGCGGCTCGGCGAGCATCGGCATACTGCTGTCAAGCTGGTCCTGATCGTCGCCGCGCTCCTGCTTGCCTCGAAAGGCATCTATGCAGTGGCGGCAACACCGGCCGCACACGCGGCCTATCCCTATTTTCCGGGGATTGCGGTGGCCGTGATCTGGTGTGGCGCACTACTGGTCGGCTGTTGCGTATTCCTGCCCGCGCCGTCGCCGCGGCTTACCCGGATACTCGTCACGATCGGCGCCACGACGTATCCGCTTTACCTGCTGCATAGTTCGTTCGGCGCGGTGCTGTTCGTCCGGTTGCAAGATCGTGGGCCCACCGTGATGGTGTGGCTCGGCGTGGTGGCGATCGTCTTCGGCGTCACGCTACTCATTTCCGAGAAGGTGGAGCCGGCAGTACGCAACCGGCTGCGCACGCTTGGCAAGCGTCTGGCAGTACCCGAGCCAGCCCGGGTTGCAGGAAAGCAGGTCGCCTGACCGCGCGGCAGGGGCTGCCTGCCGCCCTGCCTTGCCGCTTGCGCGACCATGCGGCTTAGGTTGCCGCCATGCCGCGGGCCTGATCGCCGGTTCTGAGGAAGTAGTTGTAAGCATCCGCGATCCCCTGGCGCAGGTCGATCTTCGGCGACCAGCCCAGCGCACGCAGCTTGCTGGCGTCCATCAGCTTGCGGGGCGTCCCGTCGGGCTTGGTCGTGTCGCAGCGCACGTCGCCGTCCAGCCCCACGGCGGCCATCACCATCCGCGCGACCTCGAGGATCGTCACGTCCTCGCCGAAGCCGACATTGATATGCTCGTCTTCGGAATAGACCTTCATCAGGAACACGCAGGCGTCGGCCAGGTCGTCGACATGCAGGAATTCGCGCCGCGGCGTGCCGGTGCCCCAGATTTCCAGGCCATGCTCGCCGCGCAGCTTCGCCTCATGCGCCTTCCGGATCAGCGCGGGGAGAACGTGGCTGCCCTTCAGGTCGAAATTGTCGCCCGGCCCGTAGAGGTTGGTCGGCATGGCCGAGACATAGTCGTGCCCGTGCTGGCGGCGATATGCCCGCGCTAGCTTCAGCCCGGCGATCTTGGCGATGGCATACCATTCGTTGGTCGGCTCCAGCGGGCCGGTCAGCAGCAAATCCTCGGTGATCGGCTGCGGCGCCATCTTTGGATAGATGCAGGACGAGCCCAGAAACATCAGCTTGGCGACGTCCGTGCGATGCGCGGCCTCGATGATGTTCGCCTCGATCATCAGATTGTCGTAGAGGAAATCTGCCGGAGAGGTGTCGTTCGCCAGGATGCCGCCGACCTTCGCTGCCGCTAGGAACACTGCGTCCGGCCGCTCGCGCTCGAACCAGGCGCGCACCGACGCCTGGTCCTTCAAGTCCAGTTCGCTGCGCGCGGGTGCCAGGATGGCGCAGTCCTCCGACGCCAGCCGGCGGACCAAAGCCGAACCCACCATGCCGCGATGGCCCGCGACGTAAACTTTCTTGCCCGACAGCTTAAACATATGCTTGCTACGCCTCATTCTGGAGTTCTGGTATTCGATCATCCGGCGGTTGGGCAGCACCTGTGCCCGTTCCCGCATCCGTCGCGCATCAGCCGTCGGCTTCCGTACCGATGACCTGCCGTTCGGGAAACCCGGTTGACCCGCTAAGCGTCTTGTTGATCGTCACCGTCTTCAGGTCAGGACGCGAAATCTTACTAATCGCGGACAGGTAGGAACTGGTTCGGATGCAGCGCGGTGCCGACGCGATCAGGAAGATGTTGACCACCGCCTCTAGGGCCTTGTCCTGCGGCGACATCGCCGAGAAATGGCGGGGCACGCCCGTGGGCACATCGTCCAGATTGTAGGTTGTAAAACTTACGTCAGGGTAGCGGAGGCGCAGCGCCACCTCGCACGACGCATCGTCGGTGGCGAGGAAGATTTGTCCCCGCGCCGGCAGCGATGGCAGCGTTCGATCGATCTGGCCGAACAGATTGTCGACATCGACGCGACCGGATTCTAGAAACTTGTCAGTGCCGCGGAAATGTATCGACAGGTCGAACCGGTTGCGCCCGGCCATCACCGCAGCGATCGTTTCCCTAACCAGCGCGCTCGGCTGAAAATGCTGCGCGAACAGGGCGGCGGCGCGTTCGTAGGATATGTGCGTCTGCGCCACCTTCCGCAACGCCCACAGATAGCTGCGTCCGCTGAGCGGAGGTCCAGGGCTGGCGGCGACCGGCCGATCGAAGTAACGGCCCAGGAAATCCTGCCCGGGCGCGCTGGCGTAGAGGGGATTGGAAGATATGATCTCGGGACGCAGTTCCAGATCCTCCGCCAGCGCGTGGAATAGCAGCGCCTTGGCGATCGTCGCGCCGAGCCCCATCCGCGCATCGACATTGACCGCGAGGACACCAGGGTTGGCGCGCCGCCGGCGTCGGTAAGCAGGCAGGCCGATGGAGGCGGTCAGATCACGGACTGTTTCACTGGTCTTAACCCGAATGTAGAACGGGTATGCGGGGCCAAGCAGGGACTTAACGCGACTGTTCACGCGCCGGACCTCGGCGTGGACTTAGGGCAGCGGCCGATGCCGCGCGGGCACACTCTGGGCGCGAAACGGTTGGCACGATGCCTAGTCATGATCAAGTTAGTAGCTCCCCGCGTCTGGTCGCACTCGAAAGATGATATGGTCCAGCGGCGATCCCACCAGAACCGATCGGCCGGTCAGCGCATTTTCGTGGCCGCCCAGATTGCCAACAGCTTGTCCTCTACGCTCCAGCGGAAGCGCCGCGGAACGAGGCGGCTAACGCTAGCGATGGCCCGAAAGACGAAGGATCGCGAGAACGCCTCGACCCTCAGATCCCACAGCCCGCCCGCTCGATAGAGTTCGGGATAGGTGGATCTGAATTTCTCGGCATCGCCAGTAAACGATACGGTGCTGCCCCCGGAGTTGAGCGTCAGCGAGCCGAAATGGACGCACCGTGCCGGGATCTGCCATATGGACCGCTTGTCCAGCTGCATCCTACGCGTCAGCACGACGTCGTTGTAATTGCCCTTGAACTCCTCCGGAACACCGCCGATCGCGTTCAGATAGTCGGTCGGGAAGGCGTTGAAGTTCAGCGTCATCAAAGGAACTTGGATCGCCTTGCGGAACGTGCCGCCGACTCGCTGTAGGTTCAGGTCGCCGGCGCTGAGCAATGGCACAACGCAGCCGACCTCCGGTCCCGCGTCGGCGCAGAACCCGTCCAAGGCGGAGAACACCGTTGCGGACGGATAGATGTCCGACGCGCAGAAGATCGTCCAGGGCCGATCGGACAAGGCCAGTCCGCTATTATAGCCTTCGGCGAAGCTGAGCCGCCGACCGGCGTGGTAGTATCCTATGCCGAGCTCAGCCAGAGCAGTCTTCAGCTTGCCATTTGGCTCTGCTGACCCATCGACCACCACCACGGCCCCGACTGACGTTGCCGCTATAGCCAGCGAGGCCGAGAAGAGGGTGGACTGCACAAGATAGGCGGGCGGTTTGGCGCCCTGATAATGGTTGATGACGACGAAGAACCGGCCTGGTCGCCGCTGGTGCGCCGGGCTGCCGGCGGCTGCCGCCGGTTCCTCAATCGTTCCATCAGGCATCCTTGGCGATCGGCGCATGACGCATCACTTCGAGATCCGCCAGCACCATCTCACGCGCCAGTTCGCGCACGGGCGTGTCGTGGACCCAGCCGAGCTTTTCCTTGGCCTTGGTTGGATCGCCGATCAGCAGTTCGACCTCGGTCGGGCGGAAATAGCGCGGGTCGACCTGGACAAGGCACTTGCCCGTCTCGGTGCAATAACCCTTCTCCTCGACGCCTTCGCCTTCCCAGCGAAGCGTGATGCCGGCATCCTCGAACGCCCATTCGACGAAGGTCCGGACCGGCGTCGTCGACCCGGTGGCCAGAACATAGTCATCCGGCGTGTCTTGCTGGAGCATCAGCCACATGCCGCGAACATATTCGCGCGCATGGCCCCAGTCGCGCTTGGCGTCGAGATTGCCGAGATACAGCTGCTCCTGCCTGCCCAGTTTGATTGCAGCAGCCGCGCGAGTGATCTTGCGCGTCACGAAGGTTTCGCCGCGTAGCGGGCTTTCATGGTTGAACAGGATGCCGTTCGACGCGTGCATGCCATAGGCTTCGCGGTAATTGACGACGATCCAGTAGGAATACATTTTAGCAACCGCATAGGGTGAGCGGGGATAGAAGGGCGTCGTCTCGGACTGGGGCACTTCCTGAACCAGTCCGTAAAGCTCGGACGTGGAGGCCTGGTAAAAGCGGGTCTTCTTCTCCAGGCCCAGGATCCGGATCGCTTCCAGCAGTCGTAGCGTGCCGATCCCATCTGCATTCGCCGTATATTCAGGCGTCTCGAAGCTGACATGCACATGGCTCATGGCAGCAAGGTTATAGATCTCGTCGGGCTGGGTTTGCTGCACGAGCCGGATCAAGTTCGTCGAGTCAGTCAAGTCACCATAGTGAAGATGGAACCGCGCGCCCTCTGTATGCGGGTCCTGATAGATGTTCTCGATGCGCCCCGTATTGAACGAGGAGGAACGTCGCTTTACGCCGTGAACCTCGTATCCCTTGGATAAGAGAAGTTCGGCCAGATAGGCGCCATCTTGCCCTGTCACACCCGTAATTAGCGCTACCTTACCGTTCGACATACGTTCCCGCCTTTTACTGCTTTGCCCATTCGTAAGCTGCCGTGCAGGCACACGCAAGGGGGGTGCTGCATTGCAGCAAATCCTCTGCGTCTAGCGGGCGACCGGGTAATTGCTCACCGAGATGGCGCGCGTTTACCTGATCAGGCAATGGCGAACTCGCCATCAATCATGTCACGCACGGCCGCGAGCGCCGATTAACCGGTTAGGCGGGCGGATCCGGTGACGTAGCGGTATCAGGCATGGATCTGCCCCTAGTCCCGACGGAAGCCATTGGTAACCTTGTGGAAAACGCCGAGGGTGGAGTTCCGCGCCCGGAAATAGTGTTGGTAGGGGCCCTTTACTATTGGCGACGAAGACGAATAACATCGTCCACCAGGTCTTAATAGGCTTGAGCAGAGACGGGCTCCCAGAACTACGTCGGTAGCGAGGCCGCTGCTAGTCATTAGTATAATCTTGTTCTGGGATGATTGTAAAAAAATGAACTGGCCGGGTAGATCCCATTGCGGGACCTTCGTACTGGCAACCAAGTGGCGCGTATTCCCGCTTCCTCGGGTTATTAGCGGAGCTCACTCATGCGTATTTTTAGGTGCCTCAAGTGCATCTTGATTGAAGGTCATCAATTCTCGCCCAGCCGTCGTTACGCCGGGATGCAGACGTGCGCTCGCTGTCGGGTGCGGCGATAGCAGTGCCTCCTCGCAACCGCATAGGTCGTGATACATTCGCAGGATTATCAGGCCATGCTCTAGGCAAAGATAGCCGTACGCAGCAGGTGCACCCGATGTTGGCCGTATCGTGCTGCGGTTCCACTCGCGTGCGCTGAGCGCCCTCGGTGCGTCCTGCGGCACGAAATCGGCTTGCTGATCAAATTGATGCTGTTCTTGCCTTACCAAACACAGAGCAAACCCTCGGCGCTATGCTGCCTGTCTGACTGTCGCTAGGTAGATGAGATTGTCTTTGCGGTCAGCTTCTCCACTCGGGCCAATCTCGATCAACCTCCTCCAATCACCTAGCCAGATACGGCAAGACGCGATGCGGTTACGGCGCCCCAAACTGACGACTTGGTAAAAATCTGCTGCGATTATGGCGCGACCCCGACAATCACGCAAATCTGTGGTAACTCCATAAAGGCTCGGGACGGGTGAAGATGGCCAAAACTCCACGGCCAGAGTTGATAGTCACGGTCCGCGCGATTAGGCCTTTAGCCGGCGTTTGCCTTTAGATGCGTAGCGATGGTTGGCCATAGGTCTGGAGCGCGGGTGTCGGGTAGCTACTATGATCTGTTGGGAGTGCCGGTAACCGCTGATCAGAGAGCGATCAGAGCGCGGTATCTCCTGCTGATGCGTCGTCATCATCCGGACGTGAACCGATCGCCGACGGCGCATTCCCGTGCGGCCGAGCTGAACGCGGCGTTCCGGTTGCTCGTCGAGCCGGACCTGCGAGCCCGGTACGACGCCGAACTGGCGGCCCAGCGTGTCGGTAGCGTGACGGCGCGGGCGATCTCGCTCTACCGCGGTGGTAGGAGCCGGGGCCGGAAAATGCTCGTGCGTCCGCGCACGTCGGCGCTGAAAAGCTCTGCCACGCGGCTCGGGCTGGCGGCAGTGCTTTCGGTAACCGTCCTGACCGGTTGGCAGATCCAGCGACACCTGCTGTCCAGCAACGGCGCCGCTTCGCCCCCAGCCAGCTTCGATGATTCGCACACTGAGGCCCGCAAGACGGTCGCAGCCGTGAATGCCGCCACCGTCGAGGAAGCGCGCGCCATGCCACCGGTATCGCCCGCTTCGGTGGCGGACGGGGTGGAAGCGTTCCGGCGCCTCGGGGCGAGCGGGTCGCTGGCGCCGGCCCAGATGTTCAGCCTTCAATGTCATGAGAATGCCGCGAATCTCGGTACGTGGGACGCGCTGGATATGTGCGCGGCGTTCGACCATGCGGCTTTCATGCGGGTCGCGCGGGACAAGACCGCGTCGGCAAATGCAGGCTATTTCATCGACCGGCACGATCGCGCGGCGCACCTGTACGTGCCGAATCTGTCCAGCATGGATACGATCGCACTGCGGCTGGACAGGATCCGCGAGCTCGTCACGCCGGTTCCGGATCGACGTCTGTACGCGCGTACGGCCCGGGTGCTGCACACTATTGCGAAACGTACCTGGGCCCTTGCGAATGCTGAGCGGCCCGGCGCCGGGCCCCCGAGCGCTATGCCCGCCTCGTACGATTTCTGATCCAAGGGCGGCACCTCAGTCGAGGCCCTTTCCGCGGGTGTAGCTGGCGGCGGCATCGATGTTTGGTAGCGCTCGGTAAGTCCCTGGACTGCGCTCGGGATGGGAGGATCAGATCAAACGCATCACGCGTCAGATGCCCCAGTAGGAAACACCGGCGGGCAGCGCCTGGCCGGCAAACACCCCCTTCAGGTCAGCGAACAGCCCGCCGGTGCGGAGGAAACGGGTCGCCCCAGTGACTCCCGCGGCGCGGTATTCGACATGCGGCACCGCTAGCAGCACCGCGTCATAGGCTACCTCCATCGGCTCGGCGATCAGCGCGATGTCATATTCGTGGGCGGCCTCCACCCGGTCCGCGCGGGGATCGGCGACGTCGACATCGTGCCCCAGCAGCGCAAGCCGCGCGATCACGTCGGCGACCTTGCTGTTGCGCAGATCGGGAACGTCTTCCTTGAACGTCAGGCCAAGCACCAGCACCCGCGATGCGGGCGCGATCCGACCGGAAAGCTGGTCCGCCACCCACGCACCCATGCCGTCGTTGATCGCCCGCCCCGACAGGATAACCGCCGGATTATGGCCCCGGTCTACTGCACATTGTGCAAGATAATAGGGGTCCACCCCGATACAGTGCCCGCCCACCAGACCGGGTTGAAACGGCAGGAAATTCCACTTGGTGCCGGCCGCCTTTAGCACGTCCCACACCGAGATATCCATGAGCGAGAAGATCTGCGTGATCTCGTTCATGAACGCGATGTTGATGTCGCGCTGCGCATTCTCGATCACCTTGGCGGCCTCCGCCACCTTGATCGACGCCGCCTGGTAGGTGCCTCCGGTCGTGATAGCGCCGTATACGGCCGCGAGCCGTGCGCCGATCTCCGGGTTTTCACCGGCGACGACCTTGGTGATCTTGTCGATTGTGTGTTCGCGGTCGCCCGGATTGATGCGCTCGGGCGAGTAGCCGAGGAAGAAATCCTGCCCGCGCACGAGCCCCGAGACCTGTTCTAGGATCGGGCCGCACAGGTCCTCGGTCACCCCGGGATAGACGGTGCTTTCGTAGCAGATGATCGGCCGCCGCCGGCCCTCGAGCATCGCACCCACCATTCGCGATGCGCGCTCGACGATCGACAGATCCGGTCGGTTCGCAGCATCGACGGGTGTGGGCACGGTGACGATGTAGATGTCGGCGGGTTCGATGGTGGCGGGGTCGCTCGTGAGGCGGAGCGTCGTCTCCGCCAGCTGCTCGGCACTCATCTCGTTGGTGCGGTCGTGCCATCGCTGGAGCTCGGCGATCCGCCCGGTGTCGATGTCCAGACCGGTCGTCTCGAAGCGTTGCGCCAGCGCCACGGCGAGCGGCAGGCCGACATAGCCGAGCCCGATGACGACGATGCGCGGCGTGTCCATTACGTTGCTCACAAGCTGTGGTAGCTGCGGTACCACGCGACGAACGCGGGCACACCGCGATCGATCGGCGTGGTCGGCGCAAAACCTAGGTCACGCTGGATCGCGGTGATGTCGGCAAAGGTGCGCCGCACATCGCCGGGCTGCATCGGCAGATAGTCCTTCACCGCCTCGCGCCCGCATGCCTCTTCCAGCAGGCCAATCATGCGGCCGAGCGGCTCGGAATTGTTGTTCCCGATGTTGTACAGCCGATGCGGCGCGTGACTGCCGCCGGCCTTTTCGGCCCCGTCGTCGGGGGGCGGGTTGTCATGCGCGGCGACCACCCCGGTGACGATATCATCGATATAGGTGAAGTCACGCTCCATCTCGCCATCGCCGAATACCGGGATCGGCTCGCCCGCAAAAATCGCCTTAGTGAAGATCCACATCGCCATGTCCGGCCGACCCCATGGGCCGTAGACGGTGAAAAATCGCAAACCCGTCAGCGGCAGTCGATACAGATGCGAATAGGATTCGCTGATCAGCTCGTCTGCCTTCTTGGTGGCAGCATAGAGCGAAAGCGGATGATCGACCCGGTCCTCGACGCGGAAGGGCAAAGTGGTGTTGCCGCCATAGACCGACGAACTCGACGCATAGACCATGTGCGCGACCTCGCGGTGCCGCGCGACCTCTAGCAGGTTGAGGTGCCCGACCAGGTTCGATTGGACATAGGCATGCGGGTTCTCGATCGAATAGCGGACGCCCGCCTGCGCACCGAGATGAATGATGCGATCGAAATCATATCCGGCAAGCGCCTTGTCGAGCGCGGCCATGTCGGCGAAGTCAACGCGGAGCAGGGTGAAGCGATCGCCGAACCGATCCTTGAGCTGGGTAAGGCGATCTTCCTTCAGCTGCAGCGTGTAATAATCGTTGACGATGTCGATGCCGACTACAGTGTCGCCGCGCGCCAGCAGCCGTTCGGCGGTGTGCATGCCGATGAAGCCGGCGGCCCCGGTCACTAACGTCGTCATAGCTGGTCCCGGTTCCCTGGTGCCGTTTGGCAGATGGTCGTGCCTCGACGCGCATCCGCGTCCCCGCGACCGCAAGCCTCTGCCCCCGCGGACTGCTACCGCCTGCGCCGCAGCGATGAAAGCAATAAGGTGGGGCATGCGCGCCAGGAGATCGGGTGTCGTGGACTTCCTATGGCCCGCCGCCCCGATAACCTTTAAGGGTCGAAGCTCAATCCGGCTTGCGACCGGCCGCTCCGGAGGCGCTAAGTGAGATACGTGGCGAAATTGCATGCCTTGCGACAGTTCGTCAGGTTCAAATATGACCAGCGTTTCAAGGGCTTCGACGTCAGCGACGAACCGCATTTCGATCCTTTATCGCTTCCCGAATTCAAGCGGCTGCTTTCGGAAGCGCGCTGTTACCTGGAATATGGGTCGGGGGGATCGACCCTGCTCGCCGCGAAGCTGAAGGTGCCGACGATCACGGTGGACAGCGATCCGTTCTTCGCGCGCGCCGTATCGGCCCGGCTGGACCCGGCTGCCGGGCACAGGATGCTGCTGGCCAACGTCGGTATTACCGGAAAATGGGGGTATCCCGTCTTTACCCGCCCTACGCCTAGCCGGGTTCGACACTGGAGCGAATATGTCCGGCTGCCGTTCCGGCATCTGGACGGTCCATTCCCCGACTTGATCCTGGTGGACGGCCGCTTTCGCCGGGCGTGTGCGCTGGAGTCCGCCCGCCAAGCGCAGGTCCGCGGCGTGAAGACGACCATCTTCGTCGACGATTATCTGGGGCGGCGATACTCGTCGATCGAGGCGCACCTGGGGGTGCCGAGAATGGCAGGCCGCGCCGCGATATTCTCAGTGGATAAGTCGCTTCCGCTGATCCCGGTGGCCGTGATCAACGACGCGCTGCGTGATGTGGCCTAGCCTGCGGACACCCGACGAATGAAGCGCATCATGATGATCGCGCCGCATTATGAGGAATATGCCTTCCTGCTGTCGTGCGCGCTCGGCGATCATGCAGAGGTTTTGCTGGTGCTGCGGCAGGATCTGCTCGACCGGGACTTTGCCGGGCGTCCGCGGCCCGCCGCGCCGAATGTGATGATCCGCCATAACAGCTTCCGCACGGTCGCGGAGTTCGGGCGACTGCTGGCCGATCTGCGCCGGTTTCGCCCCGACGTGCTGCACTGGCAGGAGCCGTCAGGGTTCATCAAGGCGGTGATGGCCGCGGCGATGGTGGCATGGGCCGGGCGCTTCACTCGTACGGCGCTCACAATCCATGACGTGGTTCCGCATTCCGGGGACGATGCGCGTGTTGCCGCGCGGTTCGCGCGCATCCGCCGCCATGTCCGGGCGCGCGTCCACCGGGTGTTTGTCCACGGGCCGACCAGCCGCGAACAGTATCTATGCGATTATTTGCCGATGCCGCACACGGACGAGCGGGTCCGGCTGACGGATCATGGCGTGATCCTGGCCGGCGACACGCCGTGCGAGCCCGGTGATGGCTTCCGCGCGCTGATGTTTGGGAGGATGGAGGCGTATAAGGGGCTCGATGTCCTGTTGCCGGCGATCACGGATATGGCAAACCGGGGATGCGCGGTCGATCTGGAGCTGGCGGGCAGCGGCCCGGAAATCGATCGGCTGGAGAACGACTTCCGGGCCGTGCCGCATGTCCGTGTCGATAACCGGTTCGTTTCATCCGCCCTGCTGATCGAGAAGATCCGCGCGGCCGATTGCGTGCTGCTGCCGTATCTGGACGCCACGCAGAGCGGGGTGCTGGCCGCCGCATTCGCCAATGGACGGTTCGTGATCGCAAGCCGGGTCGGTGGCTTGTCCGACCTCGTCGAACACGGCGTCAACGGTCTGCTAGTCCCGCCGGGCGATGCCCCCGCACTTGTCGATGCGCTGGACATGGTGGCAGGCGACGCCGGACTGCGGCAGCGGTTGCGGGCGGGCGCACGACGGACGGCGGAGGATCGGCTGGACTGGGGGCCGATCGCGGCGCGGATGATCGGCGATTACTGAGCGGTGGTGGCCGCCGCGTGCAGGCGATCTCGCCCGGCGGCTGCGAATAGCGGTTCGTAGAGCGGTTCGAGCAGGCGAACGCCGGCCGCCGTTAGGTGGTGTGTGTCCGAATAGAGCGGCTTACCCGCATGCGCGAACAGGCAGCGGTCGCCTGGGCAGAGCAAGGGGACGGGGTCGAGCACCGTTATGCGGGCATCGTGCGCGGCCCAGCCGGTGATCGCGGCGTTGACAGGGGCCGAGCGGACGTCGTGCGCGGCGCGGGGATAGCGGCTCAGGTCCTGCCAGGCATCCGGGAGCGTGAGATAGAAGGCCGGTGCCAGCGTCGCGTCGCGGGGGGTCGGGCGTTCCAGAACCACTTGGACGCCCGTCGCGCGTAGCCGGGTAATGGCCGCATCGAAGGCCGCGCGGTCGAGGCGGTCGGGCCAGAGCGCCACAACTACGACGCGGGTGATGTGGTGCTGCCCGATTTCATGTACTAGCCGGCGCCACACCGGCCATTTACAGTTGCTGTCCACGCCAAAGTCGATGATCCGGCAGTTCTGCGTCGTGATATGGACCGGCACTGCGTAGCGCGTGCCCAGCGCGATCAGAAGGTACTTCTGCATTTCGACGTGCGAATCGCCGATGAAGAGGATGCCACCGGGGCCATCCGCTTGGGTGAGGCGGCAGGTCTGCGCGCGCCACTGCCGGAGCCGGCCGAGGATGGGGCAGCGGCCGTCGGGCCGGTCCATCTGCGCCAGCAGCAGGGGCTGCATGCGGGGCGGATAGCGCCGGACGAACCCGTCGCTGGCGACCAGCGTCGCTCCGACCCCCGCCGAAAAGGCGAGGAAGGCGAGCAGCATCGCGATCGTGCGCCAGGGGCGGGCCAGCCAGTCCGCACGCGACACGCCCTGTTCCAGCAGCCACCAGGACAGCAGGCCGAGCGCATAGCCGAGTAGCAGCACGGCGGCCGCCGCCGGCCCCGTCGCGGGATGACCGCGCAGGAGGAACAAGAACACGACCGGCGGCCAGTGCCACAGATACCAGCTGTAGGAGATCGCGCCGAAATGCTGCGTCACACGGTTCGTGAAGGCACCCGAAAGCAGCGGTGACAGGCGACGCTGCACTACGCATAACGCCACGGTAGCCAATACTGCGAGCAACCCCTGCGTCAGTACGCTGGCACTCTCCTTGTCGAACAGGAATATCGCTACGAGGAGCGCGGCCACCGCGAGCAGCGCTACCGCGTCCGCCGCTATGCGGGGCAGGCGTTCGGCGACGCCGCGCTGGAACAGCAGCGCCGCTCCGATCCCCGCCAGAAATTCCCACGCGCGGAACGGTAGCCAGTAGAAGGTCGTCTTTGCACTGATCTGTTCGACGACGGCGCCTGCCGCGATCGTCGCGACGATCAGCAGCAGGGCGGCGGCGACGGCGACCCGTGGCCGCCAGCGGAGCGCGAGGACCAGCAGCGGGAAGCAGAGGTAGAATTGCTCTTCGATCCCCAGCGACCAGCTGTGGAGCAGCGGTTTCAGCAACGCCGCGTCGAAATATTCGCCTTGGACCCAAAAGACGAGGTTCTGCGCGTAGAAGGCCTGACCGATCAGGCTGTAGCCGAAATTGATGAGGTCTTTCGGGACCATGATCCATGCCGCGCAGAGTGTGACGGCGAGCAGCATCGCGAAATAGGCCGGCACCAGCCGGCGGACGCGGCGCGCGAAAAAGGTGCGGAAGCCAATCTCGCCCGCGACCATCGGTTCGAGGTAGCGCAGCGCGATCACGAAGCCGGAGATCACGAAGAAAATGTCGACGCCGATATAGCCGCCAGCCGCCAAGGCCGGGAATATGTGAAACAGCACAACCGCAACGACCGCGAAGGCACGGAGCCCGTCGATGAAGGGCAGGCGTCGATGGGTGCGACCTGGCGCGCCCTCGTTCGAGTACGCCGCCCCGCTCAAGCTGGCCCGTCGCCCGTGCCGACGACTTCGGCAAAGCTGCCCGCTTGGACGAGGCGGCCATCGTCGAAGCGGAAGATGTGCGAGCAGCCGCGCAGCGTGCTCAGCCGGTGCGCGACGATGATGACCGTTCGCTTGCCCGCCAATGCGCCAATCGCATCCATGATGGCCTGTTCGGTCCCGGTATCGAGCGCACTCGTGGCTTCGTCCAGGACGAGCACCGCACGTTCCGCGTAGAGCGCTCGCGCTATGCCGATGCGCTGACGCTGGCCGCCGGACAGGCGCTGGCCGCGTTCGCCAACGAAGCTGTCATAGTGTTCGGGTAGCGATTCGATATGATCGGCGATCCCTGCTAGCCGTGCAACGTGGCGAACATGCGCCATGTCGATGTCGGCCCGGCTCAGGCCGAAGGCGATATTCTCGGCGATCGTGCCGTCCGTCAGGTAGATGACCTGCGGCACATGGCTGATGTTCATGTGCCACGACCAGCGCGCCAGTTCATCGAGTGGCTGGCCGTCGACCGTGATGGCGCCCGTCCGCGCATCGAGCAGGCCCATCAGCAGATCGAGGAATGTGCTTTTCCCGCTGCCCGTGCGGCCGATGAAACCAACCGTCGCACCGAACGGAATTGACAGGCTGACGTCGTTTAGGACGGACGACCCGTCAGGGGTATAGGCAAAGGACAGCCGATCGACGTCGATTGAACGTTCGAACGGCAGCGCGGCAAGCGGCGTCGGCGCCTTGACGACGGGCTGATCCAGGAAATCGAGCACGTTGGTCACGTTCTGCAGGTTGGCCGTCATCTGGACCCAGGCGACATAGACCTGCTGGAGCAGAGGCATGAGCCGTTGCGCGCCGATTGCCAGCGCGCCGAGCATCGGCAGCACGGCTAGTAAGCCGCCATCCCGCTGCGCAAAACTATAAGCCACAAGCGCGATCAGGACCATTCCGATCCCCTCGATCAGGAAGCGCGGTGCCATGCCAAGGAACGTGGTCATGGCCTGAGCATTACGATACGCATCGTCAAGCGCGGCGAAGCGCCGGAGGTAGATCGGCTGGGCACGGTCGAGCAGGACGTCGCGGATCGCGCCGATCCCCTCTTGCACGATCTGGATACGTTCCCCCTGGACGCGCGCGGCGATGCGGCTGTTCCGGCGCAGCGCGACACGCGCGGGGACGGCGCTCAGGACGTAAAGGAAGCCGAAGCTGACGAGTGCGGTGAGAGCGAGCGGCGGATCCGCCCACACCAGGGCGGAGACGATGAAGACGCCGACCGTCGCGGAGATCAGCCCCTGGAGCGCGGGCTGGAAGAAGTAGCTCGTGATGGCATTGACCTTCTGCAGGGTGGCGAGCGCTTCGGCGCTGTTATTCTGCATGTGGTAGAGATAGTTCCGGTGCAGCAGGCTGTCATAGACGGCGACGCTGAGTTCGTGCCCGACTTCGAAGATGAAGCGCTGGGTGCTTTTGAGCAGCGCCAGCCGGACGACGGCGGCGATAATGGCGGCCAAGACAAAGCCGACCAGTGCCGCCATCATCAGCGTGGCCGGCGTCGCCGCGAAGCGCCCGGCGATCGCGTTGGTGAGTGGATAGCGCGTGATGCGTTCGGGTGCGGACAGCAGCGTCAGAAATGGCAGCACTGCCCCGATCGTGACCATTTCGGCAAACGCGCCAACCAGCATGAAAACGAGCAGGGGGATTGACTGACGCCGCCGGCGCGGGCTGAGGTGGCCGGCAAGCCGTCGCAACGCCGCGAAGATACCTGGCTCGGCGGGGTCCATAGCGTCTGTCGTCGAACCGGCTGATGCCGCGCGCCTGCGCCCGGTCATGCGTTCAATCCCACGTTGGCGGCCCCCATTCCGAGCTGAACCAACGCCGGTGACCTGGCATTTACGGGCCAATGACTTAGCTGTCAACGCGAGCGAGGCGGGTCTTGCGGTGGCATGACCGCAGGCTTAACGGGCGGCTTAGGTGTCGCCGGGCCGGCGGGAGGAACCCATGACCGACCAGAGCGAGGGCGTGCACGAGAATCGGATCGAACCCGGGATTTCCGTGGTTATCCCGCTATACAACAAGGCCAGTTATGTCCGGCGGACGGTGCTGGGGGTGCTGGGACAGGCGTATGACCGGTTCGAGGTGATCGTCGTGGACGACGGATCGACCGACGACAGCGCTTGCCAAATCGCCGACCTAGACGATGCGCGACTCCGCATTCTGCGCCAGCCCAACGCCGGGCCTGGTGCCGCGCGCAACCTGGGGATCGCGCATGCGAGACACGAATGGGTCGCGTTCGTCGATGCCGATGACGCCTGGTATCCTGACCATCTAGCGGAGCTGGCGCGGGCGATCGCCTCCTTTCCTGCGGCGGGCATGGCGTCCACCGCCTATATTAAACGGCCAGAGAGCCCCGATCTTCCCGCGCGGCCCGCCGGTCAGGGTACTATTTCACGGACCAGCCTGTTCGAAGCGTGCCGCCACCGGAACGTCGTCTGCGCATCCACCATGGCGGTTCGGCGGGCGGTGTTCGAGCAGGTTGGGGGATTCAAGGCGTTCTGGCCCGGCGAGGATACCGATATGTGGGTGCGTGCGGGGCTACGGGTGCCGCTCGCCTTTTCATCGCGCGTGACGGCAATCTACACGATGGAGACTGGCGGGATCAGCCAGACTCTCACCCCGCGCCGCAGATCGACGGCAGCAGCAGTAGAGGCAGGCGAGACACCGGTGCTTGCCTTTCTAGCGGACCGGCTGGAAGAGCCGGACCATCACGCACTCCACGGCGCGATCCGGAATTATATAGACGCGCGGTTGTTCTCGATTGCCCGCAACGCATTGTTCGACGGCGATCGCATGAAGGCGCGGCGGACGCTGGGCGACATGTCGCGCCGATCCGGCACCCGTTACCTGCTGCACGTGGTGCTGGCGCATCTGCCGGCCGTTGTCTTCGATCCAGTGCGCGCGGCGTGGCGGCGCAGGCGGCGTACCACGCGCGGCTGAACGGAAACGTCAGGCGGGCGGTCGGTCCCGCCAGGCGGCTCCGTGCGTCCCGAAAAGCGCGGCGCACCGGTCGAGTTCGTCGCCGAACCAGTCGCGGACGGCGCGCCGGACGTCCGGATTTGGATCAAGCGCGACGCGGCCCTGCTTGCGGTTGCGGCCGGGTGCCAGGCCGGGCAGCCGCTTCGACCAGTCCGCGCCGATCATGCCGACGATCGTGCGGAGCGACTCTTCCGGATCGTGCACGATGTCGTCAAAGAAGAGGATGCCGAGCCGGTCCGTGCCGATGCCATCGCGCCAGCGATCGACGATATCGCTGAGCAGATGCTGCCGCTGCCGCGCGGGATCGTCGAAGAAGGCGCGAACGACGGGCATGGCGGCATAGTCGACCGTCCCGAAGGTGCCCTTGCGCGCGTGCATCGACAGTTCGGACCAGAAGCGCTGGACGGGATCGCGGGCGAGCAGGAAGATGCGCGCATTGGTCAGCACGGGGAGGGCGCGGGCGATCTCAGGCGCGGTCATCGACGCGTACATGGGCGAAATGTCGCCCGAAACGCGACGACCGGCGGGTGCGAAGAGGGTGCGGTAGCCGGCCAGGTCGAACGTCGAATTGGCGAGTGATCCTGCGGCACGGAGGAAGGCGCGATCGGCCATGATACCCGGCCCCTTGTTGCGGATGACCCGTTTGGCGATTTCCCGCCCGGTCCAGCGCATCGCCATATACGGCTTGCCGTGATGGCCGGGGAAACCGCCGCTGAGGTAGCTGAGTTCCTGGATCGGGGTCAGCCAGATGTCGCGGTGGAATTTCAGCTGGTCAGCCAGCCATGTCGTCGCGCTGCGTTTGGGGCCGATGCAGATGAAATCCGGGCGCGTATGGTTCATGCGACGACCCGTTCACGGCCGGCCAGGCCTAGAAGTGCGAAGTGGCGGTCGATCACGGCGTCCTCTCCGAACCGTCGGACGCCTTCAGCCAGGACCGCCGGGTCGGTAGGGTGGTCGATCTGGCCCGCGATAGCCTTGGCCAGCGCCGCGACGTCGCCGACCGGCACGACGCTGCCGAACCGTCCGAAGCCGAGGATCTCGGCAGGTCCGCTCGGGCAATCGGTGGAGACGAGGCTGCACCCGCACATCATCGCTTCGATCAGGACGTTGCCGAGTCCTTCGAAATAGGAGGTCATGGCGAACACGTCGGCCCGCGCGAAGTAGCGCAGCGGGTTGGTGATTTGCCCAGGCAGCGACACGCGCGCCTCCAACCCCAGGTCGCGGATCTGTCGTTCGAGGTCAGCGCGCGAGGCGCCTTCCCCGAAGATCACCAGACGAAGGTCGCGGCCGTCCGCGATGAGGCGGGCGAAGGCGGCGATGAGATCGGCAAACCCCTTGCGCGACGACAGCGTCCCGGCACTGACGACGATCGGGCAGGTCTTGTCGACGAACCACGGGTGGTCGACGGGTTCGTGGATACGCAGGCGCGACGGCGCGTCGTCGACCAGGTTGTAGACGGTGACGTGTGGCGGCTGGCGGAACAGTGCGCGATATTCCTCGACCATCCCGTCGGAGACGCAGGTGAGCGCATCGGCCCGCCACATCACGGCGCGCATCGCCTGCTTGAATACCCATTTGCGGGTTAGCAAGCGGTTGGAATAGGTGAAGAACGGATTGACCCGGGACGAGCCGCTGATCTGCGCCCGGGATCGCGTCAGGATCGCCGCCAGCAATACGAAGCCGTTGAGATTGTCCTGCGACGAGAACACGATATTAGGCCGGGCGCGGCGCAAGTAGCGGCAGAACGGCAGCAGCATGCCGCGCGCGGTGGACGGCCCCAGCACGACCAGCTTCGCCGCGCCGATATGCGTCGGCAGGGTGTCGGCGCCAACATGGCCGAAGACAAGATCAACGTCGTGTCCGCGCGCGGCAAGTGCGCGGGCGAAGCGGATTTGCGTCAACGGAACGCCGGTCAGCGAAAAACGCGCGACGACAACGCAGATCTTCATAGGTGCAGGGTCGCTGTCCATATCGGGGGCGGCGATCACAGTCGCGGCGGTGTGTGTCAAGTCGGGTGGCTGGCGACCGCGGCGGCAACGCGTTCGAGGTAGATTTCGATGACGCGCTGTTCCGCGTAGTCCCGTTCGACCCGCGCGCGGGCTGCACGCCCCATGGCGTGCCGTTCAGCCGGGGTCAGCGCGATCATCCGGCGCATCGCCGCGGCGAGCGAGCCTGCGTCCTTCACTTGGCACAGCAGCCCGGCGACGCCGTCCTCCACGACGTCGCGGCAGCCGGGAACGTCGGTGGTGATCATCGGCCGGGCCAGCGCGGACGCCTCCAGCAGCACCCGCGACGTCCCCTCGCGATAGGAGGGCAGGACGATCACGTCAGCGTCGGCCATCTGCGCGCGGACATCATCGACGGCAGGGTGATAGTCCACGACGCCTTGGCGGACCCATCGCTCGACCGTCTCGGCTGGGATGGCGGAGCGATTGGGTGCCCCGATCCCACCCAGCAGGCCAAACCGCACGCCCGGATGGTCGCGCCGCACGATCCGCGCGGCATCGACATATTCGCCGACGCCCTTGTCCCATAGCATTCGCGCGACGAGCAGGAACCGGATCGGCCGGTCCGGATCGTTGGGTGGTGCCGCCCCAAAGCGATCGACATCAATGCCCGAACCAGGAAGCAGGACCGCTTGGCTGGGGCGGACGAGCTTCAAGCCCTCGAAATGGGCGAGGTCGTCTCCATTCTGGAAGAAAACAGTGTGCGCGCCGGCTAGCCCTACGCGGTAAAGACTCCGCACGACACGGTTAAGCATGCCGGTGTTCATGAACCCGGTGCCAAGACCTGATATGTTGTTGAGTGTCGGGATGCCAAGGCTGCGGGCAGCGAGCGAACCATATACATTAGGCTTGATGGTGTAGCCGAGCATCGCCACCGGCCGTTCGCGCTGCAGGATGCGGCGGAAGGCCGCTAGCAACGCGAGATCACGTATGGGAGAAAGCCCTGCACTGTCCATCGGCAGCGCGACCAGCCTGATACCTGCCTGTTCCAGCGCGTGGCGTGACGCCGCATCCTCGGGTGTCACCGCGACGATCTCATATCCCTGCGCCATCAGCGCGCGAAGCACGCCCATGCGGAAGTTGACGAGGTTCCATGCCGCATTGACGGTGGCAACGATCTTCATGCGGTCCGCGTCGTCCGGCGTTTGACCAGCTCTGCGCAGGCCGAAAGGAACTCGTCGCGGTAGATAGGGCGGTCGCGCCAGGTTTCGACGGTTGCCGCGCGCATCGCCGCGAGCTCTGCGGGGTCCGCGAGAATCCGGTCAACTTGGTCGCGGGCATCCTCCGCCGTTTCAAACCAGATGCCGTTGCGGCCGTCGTCGACATAGCTGCCGATCTCTCCGACCGGCGTGACAACCGGAACCAGCCCCAGTTGCATCGCCTCGACGACCGCCATGCTCATTCCCTCGGCACGGCTGGTCTGAACGAAGAAGGTGGCGGTGGCGGCATGCTGCGCGATCTCGTCAGCGTCGGCCGGCCCGAGAAATCGGACCGCATCGGTCAACCCGAGGGCTGCGACCCTTGACTCCAGCATCGTGCGCTCGCCCCGGTCCGGGCCGATGATGTCGAACCGGGCGTCTGGATGGCGGGCATGCACGAGCGCGAAGAACGCGATCGCCAGGTCGATGCGCTTGCGCGAATGCAGCCGGCCCCACGTGATAAAACGCGGCGCCGCGCGATCGCCGACGACGCGGTCGAGATGCGCGGTGAGGAACGAGATCGGCCGCGTGCGGGACGCCCAGGCAGGCCCTAGCCGGCGCGTCGCGGTCGATGCGGAATCGGCCCAGACTGCATCCGCGAGCCTTGCCGCCAAGCGGGTCAGCACGGCATCGACCCAGTTTGAATCCACGCTGTTGTGCAGGAAGACTACCAGCCGGGTACGAGGACGCAGCGTCTTCACTACGAGTCCCACGATGCACGACCGCCACAGCGAAAGGATCAGCGCCGCCGGCCGCAGGCGCAGCAAGTGGCGGATCGTCCGCGCGAAGGCGAGGGGGTTGTTCTCCGGCCCGATCCCGGGTTCGTAGACATAGGGGCGCGGCGTCACCGGGCGCTTGCTAGCGATGTAGGCTTTATGAAAGCCGAAACCAGGGTAGGGCCCCGTGGCAATGCTGGCCGCCGCCGTCTCCACGCCGCCGATGCCGTCATAGGGGATCACATGAACGATCTGCGGCAGTGCGCGCGCGTCGTCGCCGGTCGGTCCGCGATCTATCATCGCCGCCCCGCCAGCAGCCGGTGCAGCGGTGCCGCAACGCCGAGCCGCCCCGCCAGGATCATCGCGGCGCTGCCCCAGCGCTGGCGCGCGCCGGGATGGAGGCCGAGCAGCGCGCCCCGGAACCGACGCGCGGCGCGCACGTCGCCCAGGCGCAGACTGGTGCGCAGCCGTCTGATCAGGAAACGTCGGCGGTTGTCCTCGTTCAGAACATAGTCGTGCGCGAAGGCGAGACTGGCGTCGACGTTCGAGCGCGTGCTCATCCGCGTATCACCTGCGATGTCGATCACTACGCCGGGCGTGGGATCGAACCCGATCCGTTCGCCATTCCGCCAGGCAGCAAGCGCGAATCCCCAATCTTGATGCTTGGCGAGGCCTGCATCGAAGGTTGTGCCGCGCAGCACGCGGCGATCAACCGAGATCGTAGAAGAACGAGCATCGCCGCCCTGCGCGAAGAGATACGCCTCGACATCCCCGCCGGTATAGGCGCGCATCGGGCCGTCGAACACCCGCATCCCGTCGTCCAGCCGGAACCGGCCGATGACGACGCTCGACTGGTCCGCCGCATGGATCGCGCGGCGACGGGCGAGATGTCCGGGGAGGAAGTAATCGTCCGAATCGAGGAAGATCACTAGATCCCCGGTCGCCTGAGCGAGCCCCAAAGCGCGGGAATGCGCCGCATTCGTCCGTACCGGTTTGGTGATCAGGCGGACGCGCGGGTTCGCCGCGGCGATCGCCTGGAGTACCGCGATATCGTCCGACGCATCGTCGATGAGGAGGATCTCGGTGGCGGGGTCGTCGATCGAGTCGAGCGCGGCTGGCACGGTGGCGGTGCTGTTGTAGGTCGGGATGACGACGGTGATCGTGGGGCGTGGCGCGGGGGTGATGCGGGCCGCCGTCGCTGCCCGTACCTCTGCGGGGGTTGCCGAAGCTGTCATGTCAGTAGTCCCTGTCACCCGGATCGCCGCATTCAAGGCAGATACCGTCCTCGAAAAGGTAGAAGCGATAGGGGAACCAGGATTTGGCATGGTCGCCGTAGTTGATGAAGGTGAAGAACACCCCGACGTACAACAGGATGGCGCCGACAGCGTAGAGTTGGCGTTCCTGCCGCGACCGGGCGAGCGCATCGGGCATGTTGGCATAGACGAAGCACTGCACGGGCAGCAGGTACAGGCCCAGCCGGTCGACGACGGTCGATGACGAGAAGAGCATAACCGCGGGGACGGTCGCTACCGCCGCCATACTAAGCGCGGTCCAGGCCAAGAGCGCGCTGCGCTCCAGCCCGAACTGCTTGCGGAAACGCAGAAAGATCAAGCCCGGCAGCGCGCTCATGAAGCTGCGCACGAGCGCGCCGGACGAACTCGCATCGGTGTCGACATAATTGTCGACCAGCGCATCTGCGCGCGAGCCGATGAGCCACTGGAACGAAATGATCGTGATCGCGGCGATGACGGCGATTACGAACAGGCGGTTGCGGCGGCTGGTGATCGCTCCGAGCGGGATTAGGATTAGCGCGGTGCCGTGGAAGAGTGCGCCCGTCGCGACCCACGCGGTATATCGCCCGATCTTCTCGCGGTCGAGCGCAAGCAAGCCGATCATGATGAACGAGACCGCGATACCCTGTCGGATATAGCCCATGCCGCAGACGACGACCAGGTAGGGGAAGGCGACCGTCATGCACAGCCACGGCCGTTTCTGCGCTAGGCAGAACAGCATCAGCGCGACCGCCATCGTTATGCCGCTGACCATCGTGATAAAGACGATGCCGGTCGGGAACCAGGACGCTACGATCGACAGCGCGGTGTAACCGACGTCCTTCGACGTGACAGCCGCCTTGTCGACCGTCAACCAGTAGAACGGTTCCAGATTAACATAATAGTTGCCCCAGTCGCCGCCTGTCTTCCAGCGGCCGCCGATGAACAGCGCAAGCGCGATGCTGAACATGATCCACAGGAAATTGACGCGATGGTTCGCTTCTTCATTTCCCTGTTCGAGCAGGGCCATAAATCCGGCGAAGCCGAGGAAGATCCAGTAGATCAGCACTTGGATTGCCACCCGATCAGCATGAGAACCGACCAGAGCGAGGCCGTCCAGTCGTGCGTGCCGCGCAGATGCTGCTGCCAGCGGCGCTGCACGGCGGCACCGTCAAGCCCCTCGATCCCAGCGAGCGACGCTGGCGCCAGCAGATCCTCGGCCCATTCGCGCAGCGGACCGCGCAGCCACTTCGCCAGCGGTACGCCGAACCCTGCCTTGGGACGTTCGATCAGCGACGGCGGAACATGGCGGTATAATATCTGGCGCAAGAGCCACTTGCTCTGGCCGCCCCGGATCTTCTGGTCGAGGGGGGTCCGCCAAGCCTGGGTGACGATGTCGCGGTCCAGCAGAGGCGCGCGAACTTCGAGCCCCGCGGCCATCGAGGCGCGATCGACCTTGGTCAGGATGTCGTCCGGCAGGTAGCTCATGATGTCCCAGTACATCATCTGCTCCTCGCGCGTCTCCCCACGGAACGCGCCATCTTCGATCGGTAAGGCAAGCCGTTTCTCATGGGCGATCGGGACACCTGCGTGCCATTCCTCGGTGAACGCGGCGTAGATATCCTCCAGCGCGCCGCCCGACCGCATCGCGCGCGCTACCTTGTGCGCCTTGTTGCCGAGCATTGGCATGGCCGGCCCAAACGGCAGGTCCCCCAGCCGGTCCCACAGATCGGTCGACACCCCGCCGACCATCCGGCCGAGGCCGCGACGAGCGGCTGCCGGCATTAGCGACAGCCGATCGAAGATGCGGCTGGTCATGACGTAGCGGTTGTAGCCGCCGAACAGTTCGTCGCCACCGTCGCCCGACAGCGCAACCGTGACGGCGCGCCGCGTTTCCCGGCTAAGGATGTAAGTCGCGATCTGGGAGGAGTCGGCGAACGGTTCGTCATAGATCGCTGGTAGATTGGCGATGACGTCCATCGCCGCCACGGGCCTTATGTAATGTTCGGTATGTTCGGTGCCCAGGTGCCGGGCGATGGCGGCTGCATGCGGGGCCTCGTCCAGCGCGGGGTCTTCGAACCCCATGGTGAAGGTCCGCACGCGTCCGCCGGTCGCCTGTCGCATCAGCGCGACGATCAGCGAGCTGTCCACGCCGCCGGACAGGAAAGCGCCGATCGGCACGTCAGACATTGTCTGCTGCGCAACCGACTGGGTAAGCGCCGCCTCCAGCGCGACGATGGCGCGGTCGGGGTTCCGCTCGGGCGTCAGCATGCCGTCACGCGCGACCTCGGCCAGCGACCAGTAGCGCGTGCAACTGACGCCGGGTGCGGCGGACGGCACGGCCGGCGGCAGGGAAGGGGGCCGTGCGATGGACGACGTATCGAGTGTCACGATCGTGCCGGGCATCACCTTGAAGATGCCGCGATAGATCGAATAGGGCGCGGGCACGTAGTTGAAGCGGAAATAGAGCGCGGTGACATCCGGATCGATCTGCGCCGCGAAGCCTGGCACGGCCCTGAGCGAGGCGAGGCTTGACGCGAAGAGCATTCTGTCGCCGTCCCAGCCGTAGAACAGCGGTTTTTCGCCAATGCGGTCGCGAGCGAGGCTCAGCTGCCGCGTCTGCCGGTCCCATAGCCCGAGCGCGAACATGCCGCTGCAGCGCTCAAGTGCTCCGGCCAGTCCCCAGCGAGCAACCGCTTCCAGCAAAGTCTCTGTGTCCGAGTGGCCGCGCCACTCAACAGGCCCGTCGGTCTCAATCGCGCGACGCACGTCCGCGTGATTGTAGATTTCGCCATTGTAGGTCAGCACATAACGGCCGCAGCGGGAATGGTAGGGTTGATGACCTGCTTCCGATAAGTCGACAATCGAGAGCCGGCGGTGGCCAATGCCGATGCCGACCTGTCCGTCGATCCAGACGCCCTGATCGTCGGGTCCACGATGCGCCAGCGCGTCGGCCATCGCTCGGACCGATTCTTCAGCAACTGCACCCGTCGTTAGTATGCCGGCGATGCCGCACATCAGACGCCGCCCTTCATGGGGTCCCACACAGGGCAAAACACTGTCTCGCGTATCGAGGCTACCCGTAGCACGGTCACAGCCGTGGATACGATAAGCCTGACCTTACGCTTGCCGGGTTCGGTCTCAGCTAGTCTACTCTTCGCCAGCACGACGATGGGGGCCTTGCGCGGCCCGCAGGCATGTTCGACACGCTGCGATACAAAGGGCAGCGGCGCTCGCGACCTACAGCGGTCCGCAAGTCGTAATGCAAATGTCCAAGGCATCGAACGGGGATGGCTGCCTTCCACCGCGACGATGGTTTGTACATGGCGGGCAGCCGACTGCTTCATAGCAAGCACCGCATCAACCATACCGGTAGCCCTTTCAAGGCTGACACGATGAGCAGCCACGCAGCCGTCTCCAAAAACGTCTGCGGGGGCAGTACGGCAAGGGAAGACGGCGAACGACGAGCAAGCATCGTACTGCCCCATCACGTCGACCATCCCGCCAAGTCTGCGGCATGGGGTGACGGAATCCAGCTTCTCCATGTGAGCAGAGCCGTGCTTACCCGAACGCTGACGGCAGTGATTGGCGCCCTGGCATCAGCCATCAAAATCGGTTCCTACCTGTCCGCGTAACCCGCGCACCACCGCGCGCGGCACGAGGCGGTGCTGTTGCCCCATCAGCAAGGCAGCAAGAGTCCGCCAGCCGTTTCGCGCGCCGTAGCGCGCCAGGCCAATGCCGAGCGTCATCACGCCCCGCGCCGGTACCTTGTCGAAATAACGATGGTTCAGCACCAGCGTGTTTTTAATAAAATAATAGAGCTTGGTCGGCGTGAGCGGTCGTTGAGTGACATCGGGATGATAGTGACGTGCCGCCAGGACAGAGTGTACCTTACCTACCTGGCGCAAGCGGAAGAAATAATCCACTTCGTCACCGTATATGAAGAAACCAGTGTCCACTGTACCTGCCGCGCTAATCGCCGCCCGAGTGATTAGCGCGCCGTTGAACAGATGCGCGAATGGGTAAGTGCCATCCCTGGCGACTTGGTTGAGCTCTGCCAACGTCGGCAGCTTGCGCCGTCGCCCTACGACTACCGGCAGGCCGGCGCGGTTTAGCAGCGGGAACGGAAATACGAAGTTCGTCGGCTGATTTTCGCGCAACACCACTGAGGAGACGCAGGCCACGCCCGGCCCAAGGCCCGCCTCAAGCGCTGCAAGCGCATGGCTGTCAGGAAAACCATCGTCATCCATTAGCCAGACTGCGTCGTAGCCGCCATCGATGCACTCGGCAATGGCACGGTTCCACCCGGCAGCAGGACCAAGATTTGGCTGGTCTATGTGCGCCACCCCCCTTGTATCGAGCATCGCCACCGTATCGTCAGTGCTGGCGTTGTTGATGATTATCAGACCGTCTGACGCGCG
Source organism: Sphingomonas sp. R86520 (assembly GCF_042466285.1). Taxonomy (NCBI): domain Bacteria; kingdom Pseudomonadati; phylum Pseudomonadota; class Alphaproteobacteria; order Sphingomonadales; family Sphingomonadaceae; genus Sphingomonas; species Sphingomonas sp. R86520. The sequence continues at coordinate 192,249 of NZ_JAXHBZ010000002.1, read as the reverse complement.
CGTCTGGCGCGCAATATGGTCGATGCAGCGCTCCAAAAGCATGCAACGGTTGTGCGTCACAATCGATGTAAGGATTTTCATACAGCCGGCCTTACGAACGCAATATACAGGGTGGACGAGCCAAGCGCGCCCTCGATGACGTGGACCGCAGTAAGCGAGAGCACGTCCCGGAAGCTTTCGGAAGCAGGCTCGGCTGAGCTATCGTTCCCGATATGGCACAGAGCAGCGGGCCTGCGCCTGCCGCTGTCTTTCGTGCCGTCAGCATCGATGCGGGCCGCCTGGGCGGGATGGCGGAGTAGGCCGTGCTCACTAGCGACCGGCAGTTCGGCACATACGGAGGGTGGCCATCACAGCGGGTATGAGGATCACCGTAGCGTACTTGCCGCTTGCGGGACAACGTTCAGCATCGCAGCAGATCCGCAGCAGCGCTCAGTATCCACGCACTCAAGCCCCCCTGACATCAAGCGTCTCGTAGATCGCGGCATAGGCATCTATGCCAGAGTCCAGACTAAGGGCCAGTGCGGATGAACGGATTTCTGCGGAGGACAGTGGTCGCGCCAGTACCTGTCCTAATCCGGCGCACATTGTGGCGGGCGCAAAGTCTGTCAGCACGAGCGATCCGTTAACAGTGGGTGATAACAGGGTGTCGAGGTCGCCGACGCCGGCATTGGCGACCACGGGCACGCCGCAGGCCAGCGTCTCGCCGACCTTGGTGGGAGAGCAACCGATCTTGGACAGGTCGGCGCGAATGAAAGCCACCGATAGGTCACTTGCTCCGATTAGCGCCGGCACCCGTGATCGCGCCGCGCCCGTGACCCGGATCGCCTCGCGTGGCAGGCCGGCCGCCGTAGCCGCAGCATACACCGTGTCCGCAGCGTTGTTGACGACGAAGAGGAAAATCGCATTCGGCCTTAGCTCTCGCAACTGCACAAATAGCGTCATCATCGAATCGAGCAGGTACTCAACGCCGATGCTGCCAAGATAGAGGAGCACCGTGGCGTCGTGCGCGATGCCGAGTTCCGATCGGATCGGCCCCACGTTGAGCGGCAGACGGAACAGGTCAAAGTCAGCACAGCACGGCACGACCGAAAAGGTCGGCGCTTCGGCCGTCCCGACATATTGACGCCGCAAATGCGTCACCGCACGCTCAGTCAGGCAATTGACATGATCCGCTGCGAGTACGAACCGTCGTTCGAGGCGCTTAAGCCCGCGAAAGACGGGCACGAACCGGCCTCTCGCGATCCCGGTATCCGCCCAGAAATCGCGGAAATCGAACAGTAGCCTTGCACCCGTCCAGTGCTTCACCGCGATACCGACTGGCATGGTCGGATGGCTGCGGCAATGAACGAGCGTGATACGTTCGGCGCGGCAAATGCGGCGCGCCGCGCGTGCCATGGAGGCAAGGTCGCGCAGTGTGCCGATCAGGGGCTTGTGGTAAGATATTGCTGTCCAGCGCACGCCTACGGATGCAAAGCGCGCCTGATAATCGGCGACCAGCGCTTCCCTGCCATCCTTCTCCGCGCTGAGAAGGTGGATGTCATAGCCGCGCGCGGCCAGCCCGAGCACGTAGGGCGCGATTTGACTTTGGCCGATGTGATCGGTGATCCCATCCTGACTAATGTACAGAACTGTCATTCGGCTGTCCCTAGCATCAGTGCGCGGTAGCGAGCGGCGATTGGTGCCGGCGCAAAGGCCGTAGCCCGCGAGCGCGCGGCTACGCTGTCGTCGGGAGCCGCAAGCGCCGCCTCGATGGCGTCGGCCATCGCGACCGCGTTCCCGACGGGGACCAGTCGGCCGAGACCGTCCAGTATTTCGGCTGGTCCACTTGGACAATCTGTAGAGACCACAGTCAGACCATGTCCAAGCGCTTCGGCCACCACGTTGGCAAAACCTTCATAGTCGGAAGACAACACGAAAAGATCGGCCGATGCATACCAGCGCTCTGGTGCCGGCGTGTGACCGGGAAGCAGCAACTGGCGTGCGATGCCGAGCTTTTGCGCAGCCTGCTCGATTGCTGCGCGTTCACTCCCTTCACCAACGATTGCCAGACGATCGCCAGGCCGAGCCATGCGGGCAAAGGCTTCGAGCAGCAGTCGGTGATTTTTTTGTGGCTTCAAAGTACCGACGCTCAGGATGCGCCGCCCAGCACCACCCCAATCGGGTAGGTCGCTAGGTTGAGAAGCAGAGGGTGGCGCGATCGGGTTATGGATGGCGTGCACGGTACTGCGGGGCAAGCCGCATAGCACCGCCAGGTCGTCCGCTGCCCCTTGCGACACGGCAACCCGGGCTGCAGCTTGGCGGTGGCTCCAGCGTAGGGCCGGGCGCAGCAGCGTGCGCGCGCTCGCCGGCCACGTCTGTGCCTCGACGGAGAGCGTATTATGCTCAGCTACGACGACCCGTATGCGACTGCGCCGCGCCGCCCATACCGCGATGCTGGTTAGCGGCCATAGAGAGGCGAGCAGGACATCGGGCCGCACCCGAGCGCAATAGTCCTCGAGTGGGCGAACCGCATTGCGTAACCGCCTCGCCTCCAACGCCACCAAGCGCACCCCGACGGGGACCGCGTCCAACAACGCGCCCTCTTGGCGCAGCACCAGCAGGTCGACCTCATCACCCAGCCGCACGAACTCGGTCGCGAGCGTTAGCGTGACGCGCTCGGTGCCGCCTGGTTCAAGGCTTGGTAGCAGTAGCGCAATCCTGGCCACTCAGCCGTCCGCGCGCTTAGCAAGATAATTGTGCCGATCCAACGGCTTCACCACAAAGCCCGCCCGAGCAAGCACGGCGGCGATTGCGCCGGTGTCGTCAAGTTGTTCGAAAATGATGGCCCGCGTACGCGCGAGTGTCGTCGCGGCGCCTGCCAGCGCATCAATTTCGGCGCCTTCGATATCGAGCTTCAGCAGCGCGATTTCGGCCACGTCTGCGAGCACCTCGTCGAGCGTGCGTGTCTCTACCGACAGCATAGTCGGCCGGTCCAGCGTATGCGCGAGCACGAGCGTAGCCTGTCCGCTTTTCGCCGGGTCGATTGCAGCCGTTACGACACGCCCTGAACTGGCGGCGAGTGCGGCCTCCACGACGTCTGCTTCCAAGTCGTTGCGCGCAAGGTTGGCGCGCAGGCGTGCCGCGGTGGCTGGTATCATCTCGATTGCAACCAACCTACCGGCGGCCCCGATCAGTCGGCCGGCGAACACGCTGAACGCACCGATATTGGCGCCTGCGTCGACGACGGTATCGCCAGGGTGGAGTAACGCGCGGGCAGCCGCGTAGACCGCCGCTTCCCGGCGGGGCAGGAGCAGGTACAATTCGTCGCTATGTGCGTGTGCGAGGAAACGACCGAGCTTCGGCACGTCGATGTTGATGTCGTGCAGCAGTACCGGATTGCGCCAACCATAGAAGCGGCCCCAGGCGGTCATCGGCGCGGCGAGCGCCGACTGGCGCAGCCAGCGGCGGTCGGTTGAAGTTACGCCTTTGATCTCGCGCAGTATCACTACCCACGTGGTGATCCGGTCGAGATAGTTGAGCGCTCCCCGACCTGCACGCCGTACGGGAGGTGGCAACTTCCACACAAGAGTAGCAGCCAGGCTCATCGGCCGCTCCGCTGCAGTGGTCGCGCTGAAACTATGACGACTACCGTCTTTGACGATGTATCGGCGCTGGTCACGACGTGCTTCCTCATCACGGTGTCTATCGTCGCCCGCCTTAGCTCTGTTGCCATATCGCTCGGTCGGTCGCATCGGCCAAGCCACCGCTTGGCTGTTACGCTTTCGTGCGGCTGGCGTGAAACGACGCAGTCTGCGGCCTCCGGATCGCAGTCGCGGATCGCATGGTGGAAAATTGCGATGTCACCGCCAGTCTCGCGTACCGGTTTGGCATGGGGGGGAGTACACACCTCACCACAGAGCGGTGAGGACGCACTCGGGGCGCGACCAACACCGCCAGGAGACCCAGCGTGCGCCTTGCGCCATCTTCGACTGATCAAACCATCCGTCAAAGTCTTGTCTCTTCTAATTAGTACCACGACCGCGCCCGAACGACCATGGTCGAAGGGGACGCGAGCATTGGGAGCCGGTGTTAAATAAACTGGCGGTGCCAAGAAGAGACGGAATAATTCCCAAATTCCGGCTAGCGAACCGGTTCAATATTCCGGCGCGAACTAGAGTTGCAACAAGAATAGACGCGGCTGCGCCAACTGCCCCGAACAGCGGCGTAAGGACAAACCCCGTCGCCACTGCGGCCATCACAGACGCCGCAAACGCTCGAGCGACCACCCGCTCATGCCCTGTCATGGTCAACAGCATGACGCCCGGCCCAAGAGCGGCAGCAATCAACTGATTGCAGCTAAGCACCAGAAGCGGCCAGTAAGCATCGACGAAATCCGTTCCAAACGCGAGCGGAAGCATCCATCTTCCCGCAAGTGCGACCGCAAGCGTTGCTGCTCCAACCGAGATCGTCATGAAGATGGTCGATCCAGCGACGATCCGTGCGAGCCTGTGGCGCTTGCCGGCCGCATGCGCGCTGGCAAGGAACGGTCCCACGACAATGTTCTGTAGAGAGATTGGCACCGATACGACGGCCGAGCAGGCCATTGCGACCCTTAACAACCCGGCATCGGTGATGCTCGCTGCATAACTGGCCATGAGCACACCATAGTTGCCCTCCAACGCCCGCATTGCTTCCAACAGGGTCATTGGCAACGCCGCCGCACTCCACGCACGCAGGCGCGGCGGACTCCGCCCGGCAGCGCGAGGGAGGCGGACGTAGAACAGGGTAAAGCCGATTACTGTAATTCCGACTGCGGCTAATGTTTGCGCGCCAATTGCTCCCGGAGCCCCAAGCGGCCGCGACCAAACAAGAAGTGCCGTGAGGAATGCGAGCGGCCGCACCAGCACATCGAGCAGCTGGCTGGAGATCACGCGTTCCTGTCCGCGCAGCAGGCCGGTTGCGAGTGCCGAGAACGCCAGTGCAGGTAGCAATATTGCCGCAGCACTCAGGGCCTGCTTCAACGACGGCGCCAGCGGTAACACGTCGGCGCAAACCAACAGCGCGGTGGCGAGAAGGAGTGATGCGACACCGACTGTCAGTACGAACCACCAGGCCAGGGCAGCCACCTCGTCAGCCCGGCCGCGGACGCGTGCCGCCGACACCTCACGGGTCGCTAGCAGCGGTAAGCCGAGCTGCGCCGGCACGGCGAGCAACGTCACAAGAGCGAGTGCCGTGCCGTAAATGCCGTATCCGCTAGCACCGAGCTGCCTCGCCAGCACCACGCCGACGCAAAAGGTCGCCAATGTGCCCGCCGCCCAAACCACTCCGCTTGTTATGGTCGCCATCGCCAGCCGCCGTCCAAGACTGGATTGGGCCAGCTCGCGCAGGGTCTTCAGCATGCCACTTGCTGCCGATGCCCTTGCCCGGCAATGCGTGCGGCTGGCGATGCGATAGTGAGGGTCATCACGGGCGCGCCCGCGGGTAGTCAACCACTAGGCACCAACTCGACGCCGGTGACCTGCGCTTCGATCTCGCTGAACATTTCGCCCGGCGTCCCTATCAACCGCACTCGCAGCATTTCGCAACCCGGCGCGACGTTTACAGGTGTGGACAGCGCCCGCAGCTGTGCGTCGAGGGGATCGAGCGGCAAAGTGGCAATGACCGAGCCGTTGGCGCAGCGCACCTCCATACTTAGCCGCCCGCCGGTTGCACCGTTGGTACGGCGCCGTGCGGCAAGCCTGAGCTGATATGTGCCAGATTGCGCGTACACATATTGTTCCGCCAGTACGCCGGTTGTTGATCCGAAATAGCGCACATCAAGCGCGGTCGCCTGCGGTAGGTCGCCAGCTGTTACCATACGCGTGGAACCGACTTCGTCCTGCGAAAGAATCCAGTTGAACGGCCGTGCTCCAGGCCAGCGACCGAAGTTGCCGTCGTAAATGCCGTGCGCACGTTCGCGATAATTCGTCGGAAGAAGCTGCCGCCAGGCCCGATAGGCGCGAACTCCGTCACCAGCGTTGATCATGGCGACAAATACCGCCCGCTGCTCATCCCCCGTTGCCATACGACTGGCGACGCTCGATGAAGGCGACAGCAGAGCCAGGAGGGTGTCCGACGAGGAGGTGTTCGCCGCTGTCTGGAAGAACGCCGTGCGCCAGAAAGGCTGGGTCGCCAGTTTATCGGCCAGCGCCCTTTGCCCGTCCGGAGTGGCGGCAATGGCCGTTAGTACGGTCATGATCGCGGTAATCGCTTCCGGACGGAGGCGGATCGCCGGACCAACCTCATCAAGCGCTGCTGTATAGTGCCCGGTGCGAACGAAATGATCCAACAGCCAGAAGCGGGCGAGTGGGGCACGCGGATCGCGGTCCCGTGCAGCCACCATAAGCCGCTCGGCACGGCTGATATCTCCCTTGCCAGCGGCATCCAAACCCGCGAGCGCGAGCGGGTCGGCGAGCAGGGGGTCACGCGCCAGGGCCGAACGGTAAAGTGCGCGAGTCGTATCGTCGATATCGCCACTGGCGGCAGCGACGCGCGAACGAGCGAGCGCTGCGAGGCTCGCACCATCAGCGGGCCAAAACTGGGCCGCCAATTGGGGATCAGCATCACGCACGCTGTCTTGAACCGCACCGCGTACTGACATCCAGGCTAGTACTAGGGCGGCCCCCAGCATCGTCACCCGAACAACACTGCCGGGGATATAACGACTATCCTCTACCGTCATGCGACACGATCAATATCGAGCTGCCGGATTTCGGCGTCCTCCCCGTAGCGTTTCTGGCGACGTGCGCCGTAGCCATAACCGTAACCATAGCCATAACCGGAGCCATAGCCGTAGCCGTAGCCGCCGTTCTTAGGATTGTACTTCGTCAAGATCACGCCGGTGACGCTCGCATTCGCCGACTGTAGCCGGCGCAGTGAACTCAAGATCGCCTGACGGCGCGCTGAACTAGCTTCCACCACGAGGATCGTAGCGTCGCACAGTGCAGAAAGGACCGGCGAGTCCGCCAAGCCAAGCACGGGCGGTGAGTCGATCAGCACAATGTCGAAATGATCCGATAGTTCGCTCAGAATCGCTTCTATACGGTTCGTCGCAAGAAGTTCTGCCGGGTTGAGCGGAATAGGGCCGCTCGGCAGAAGGGATAAATTGGCGAGAGCGGTCGTTGCCACATGATCCATCGCGCGTCCAGGCGTTACCAAAAGCGTCGCCAGCCCGATATCGCTCGGCTGACTGGTTTTGAACGACGGCTTACGCATATCCGCGTCGACCAGAACGACCTTGGCGCCAGCACGGGCAAGGTTTTGAGCCAGCGCAAGTGACGACGACGATTTGCCTTCACTGGGCCTAGTACTGGTAACTAACGCGGTTCGCGGAAAACTGTTGTTCGATATAAACTGTATCGAGCTCATAATTGTATAGTAAGCCTCGCTGAGCTCGGAACGTTGTTCCTTTAACTCATCGACGAACGAGGTTCCCTTAGCAGTTCTAGGAACTATACCAAGTAAGGGAACTTTGAGTTTGTTAATCACATCTTCTGGAGTCTTGAGTGTATCGTCCACGAACTCAATAGCAAATGCCAAACCTAATCCAAGAACGACCCCGGCTAAGACGCCGATTGCCAAATTCTTAAAGACGTTCGGTGTGAAAGGCGAGTTTGGAGTCTTGCCGTCATCAACAATTGCGGCTTGACTTTCGCCGACACCGCCCGCGGTGCCAATTTCTTTAAAGCGCTGCAGCAGGCCGTCATAAAGTGTACGGTTTGTGTCAAGGTCGCGCTGAAGAATGTTGTACTGGATTCCTCGACTACGAAGATTCAAAACGTTTGTTCGGTATGAATTGACTTGCGCTAAAAGCTGACGTTCGCGTCCTTGCGCTGCAACAAAAGCCGACCGCAACGTATCGCGTTGTGCAGAACCTATCTTGCCGGTCTCGGCAGCGATGCTATCATTGATCGAGGCCATGCGTTGGCGCAGCGCAACCATTTCAGGAAAATCCGGACGGAACGTCCCAAGCTTCTGCTGATAATCTGCCTGCACCCCAGCGAGCTGGCTACGCAATCCCTGAACAGCCGAAGCGTTATCAGCAGCCGCGCTGGCTGCCGGAGTCGCCTGGCGATATGCCTGCTGTGCAGCGATACGATCGCGGGTCGCAGCGGAAAGCGCCTCGTTATACGACACCAGTGACTGCGCCGACAGCGAGTCCTGCGCAGGGCTACCGCTGTCGCCGGCTTTGCCGGTCTGGGCACCACTGCTTAGGGAAAGGATGTTCTGAGACCGAGCGTACGCAACGAGTGCTCGTTCGCTGGCCTCCAGTTTGTCGCGTGTAGAAGAAAGGCGGGTTTGCAAGAATTGTCGGGCAAAAGCAGTCGCATTATAGCGTCGCTCTAGTGTTGAATCAATAAAGCCCTGCGCATAGGCGTTGATGACCCGGGCTGCTCGAGCCGGATTAGTATCACTATAGGCAATGACGATCAGGTTGCTGCCGCGTAACGGCGTTACCTCGAAATGCTGCATCAATTTGCCGACTGCTGCGCCCTCGCGGTCTGCATGGTTTGTATAGCCTTTTACAAAGGCGTCATCGTCAGCAAGGCCAACGGTCCGCATCACCCTTTCGGCCAGCGTACGGCTGCCGAGCAGGCCAACCTGCGTCGTCAGAAACTGGGCCTCGTTGCGCGCAACCGGCTGGAGGTCCGTCTGCTGCTGCATGAGTTGCATAGGCTGCGTGTTGATCTCCAGCGTTGCCGTCGAGCGGTACACCGGTGTCGTCGAGAGGGTAACGATGATCGAGGCAGCGACCGCGGCGATCAGCACGCCTAGGATCAGCCATCGCCACTTCATTAGGACGCGCCAGACTTCGTTGACGTCAAACTGACTTGGCGTTTTGCGTGTGTCGATCGGATCGACAAGTGCAGTTGGACCTTGGGCCAATTGGCCACGCGATATGGCAGCGCGTTCGGGCGGGGAAGTCGCGGTGATATCGTTCATAGTTTTTTGTCGATCTGGCAGATGACCACGCCCCCCGTTGGCGATCGGTCCGGATGGGTCATGACGGTTCGTACAAGGGACAGCAAGCGTAGCAAGAAGGAGAAGGAAAATAGATCTGTGTTCATCAATCGGCCAGCGCGATCTCGATCGTTCGTGCACTCTTTGTGCGACGTTGGCGGCGACGTGCCGATTGCCACGCCGGCATCTCGGACGACTCCGGGGCCACCATCAGCGCTGCGGCAAAGGCTGCAACGACGGCCAGCGCTGCAGTGCGCGTGGGATAGTCCACGAGGCTGTGGGCGAACAGGATGCCTATGGCGACGAAACCGGCGCGGGAAAGGGCATCGCCTTCCCCGCTACGCCACAGTCGCCGGCCCTGCATGATCCAGAATATGAAAGCGAAGAAAAGAATCAGGACACCAAGTATCCCATGCTCCAAAGCGACTTCAGCATACTCGTCATGTGCGTGATTTAGATATTCGAGCGAGGCTTCTTTAACATCTTCATAGTGCGGATATATCCGCTGGAACGTACCGCCCCCTGAGCCGAACGGCAGATAATCCAGCGAAGCTGCCGCTGTCGTGCGGATCGACTGGTTTCGCATGTGCGGATCGATGCCGCTCAACTTGTCACCTAAGTCGTTTATTTGGATAGGTGCCGCGACCGCAGCAACACTGCATACTAAGCCAACCGTCAGGCCGATCTGGATCAGCGAACGTGGAATTGTACCGTGTCCGCCTCTGATGAACACTGCCGCGGCAGCTAGTAGCGTCGGCGTCAGCAATAGCCAGCCAGCAGCTGACTTGACCACCACAACACCAACAGCGATCAGCAGAGCGACGCATCCCGTCATCATCAGCCGCCCGATCTTCGCGTCGGCCTCCTGAGATTTACGCTTTGGGCTGATCGCTATAGCGCCGATGAAGGGAAGGGTTGTAAGCAGAAGCGTTGCGAGGTGATTGCGGTTCGCAAAGAACCCGACAACACCGCCGCGGTTGGTAACATCGTAGATGTAGTACAGAGAATCAGGTCCCTGCATCTTCTGAAGAATACCGAGGAAAACCGAGACCACTGCTACGGTCACCAGCACGTACAACGAGTAAAGTCGACCGTACCCCGACGAAGCAAAGACCAGTAGCAGCATTGCAAAGGGAGGTATAATCGCAAGCAGTGCTGCGAGCGTACGATCGGGCGATAGGGAGATCGGGAGCCATGGTGCGCCGCCACCGACAAGGTCGAAACTCGCTGCGGCCAAATCGCGCCCAGGTAGTAGCGTCCACAAAAGGGGCGGCAGCGGTACGAGTTCGAGTATTAGCAGCATTCCCGCTGCGGCGAAGAGCATGAGAAGAATGCGGCCGGGTCGGGCCAGCTGAGGAAGCGATCCCGAAAGCACGACCGTCAATATGCAGAGCAATCCAAGCAGCTGGAGCGCACCGTTCACCATGGAACCAGCTGCGCTCGCGCCTCCCAACACCAAGCAAAGCAACAGGTATGCCGGTGTTAGATAACGACTAAAAATACGCGACAACTACGAAGCCCCAGATTGTAGCCGAGGCACCACCGCCGCCAGCGCATGAACGTGCAGGCCCCACAATTAGCCGGAAGAACAGCGCATCGGTGCGACTGCGTTAAATTTCAGGGTACTCATACTTTTTATGGGCTTGTGGGACGAGTCCCGCCGTTCCCGCCACCGCTGGCTGCAAGGCCCACTACCAAGCCAACTGCCGCGAGCCCGGCCAACGCAAAGAGGATCGAGTTCCCGGCCAAATTTGACTCGGCGTTCCGCACTGGAGTGCTAGTCTGTCCCGTGCGAACCCGCATAGTCTGCTTTTGAGGCGCGGCCATGCTCATCTGAGATGTCGCAAGCGCCACTACGGCAGCGATCGTTGCAAACTTGCGCATCAAACCTCCCAAAAGCCAAGCCACCGCAGATTACGTGCTGACTTGCAAAGACGGGCCACTATCATGGGAGGATCGCAGTCGCAAGACTTCATGCTCTTCAGATCACTGCTGGAACTACGAAATTCTTAAAACCGCGTAAACAGACCGATGAGCGGAACGGTTTGCAATAAGGTCGTCCACGCTGGGTTCGTCTGTCGCCCATCTACAACAACGATGTCGTTTGCATAGATCACCGGGTCAGGGTCGGTGCCATTGCGGATCGTCGTCAGGTCGAACGCCGCAGCATTGCGCTGGCCGTTGATCTGACGGAAGACCACGACTTTTTTTGGATTGGCGCCTTGCGAGGTGCCCCGCGCCATCGCGATCGTTTTCAACAACGTGGTTTTGTCGGGGATAGGGTAAAGACCCGGCGAGGCCACGGAACCATCGATGGTGACCGTTCTGGCCACTGCCGTTTTCAACGAAACTGTAACTTGAGGACGCTGTAGGTAGCGCGTGTTAAGCCGCGCGGTGAGGTCCGTGCCGATTTCCTGCGTCGACTTGCCAGCCACCGGTACCGCGCCGATTAACGGCATCGTGATGTTGCCCGCAGCATCAATTTGGTGATCGCCAGACATCGATTCAACGTTGAAAATCGTGATGCTTATCACGTCACCGGGACCTGCCTGGTACGTCGTCAGTGTGTCCGACATAGCGAGTGCGTCAGGTGCTGTGAAATTCTTTGGATTATAGGAAAGCTGCCTGTCCCGCTGGCTAGCGCAGCTTGCCAACAGCATGATGCCCGCTGTCGATGCGATCAACCTTAGCCCAAAGCGCAACCGCTCATCCTCCCTATGTAGTGCGCCTGAGGGCCACTTCCCCGACATTACCGATCGCTCCTCCATGCCCCAGCTCCAGCGGCGCGACAAGCCTAGCGATCAAGCAGTTGAGTCAGCTGGTGGCAAGGAACCAGCGTTCCGTGCCCTCCAAGCCGATGGCGGTTAAGATGCCGGTTTGATAGGCGCCGGTGTCTATCCCAATTCGATTACCATACTCGGTCGCTATCTTTTCGATCGTATGGCCATGAACGATCATCAAGCCATGCGTGGCCCGACTTTCCAAAAAAACTTCGCGGATCCAGCGCAAGTCTTCGCCTTGTTGCTCAGCGATGGGAACGCCTGGGCGGATGCCGGCATGAACGAAAAGATAGCCGCCAATCGCGATCTTACTCTCAGCGGCATCCAGCAAAGTGACGACATCACGGGGGATCCTCGTCTTTAGCAGCACCGCGAGATCGTTGTAGTTGCCCCGGTTGATCTCCTCCTCCGCTAGCCCGAAGCTGGCCAGCGTCTGTAGTCCACCGTTGCGCATCAAAGCGCGAACTGCTTGACGATCGCCGCGCGCGGCCAGCACGAACAGCTCCTCATGGTTGCCTTTGATCAACCTACCGATACCGGAGGAGAGGAGATCGCGTGCATAATCAATGGCCCGCGCGGAATCAGGTCCTCGGTTTACCAGATCGCCGAGCAATATCACGGTCCGCATGGCGGGGCCGCGCGCTGCATGATCGGCTTCGATCATATCCAGCAGGCAGCGCAACTCGTCTGCGCAACCATGGACGTCCCCGATTGCATAAACACGCTGTCCTGGTGGGACTGCAGGAGGTATCCCGGTACCGGCGCGTGGTGCCTTGCGGCGGAACAAGATCGGTAATCGCACCTTTGCTACTTTACTCCTGGCGCGTTGGGGGTCGGCGAGACTCAACCATGGCGTTATCTGCGTCTCGTACGGCCTGCTTGCTAATGGGGTTCAGCGTGCACCAAATCCGCTTAGGATTGTCCGCAGCGTTTTAAGCGCGATCAGCACATCAAGCCAAGCCGAGAAATTTTTGATATAGTAAAAGTCGTAGCTAAGTTTCGCTCGGACGGAGGCAAGGTCGGTGACGTGACCTTGCTGCACCTGTGCCCAGCCGGAAATGCCCGGTCGAACTATGTGCCGGTAATGGTAGAAGGGGATTTCCCCCTCGTACCAGCGAGACAGCGGGATGGCCTCAGGCCGCGGACCGATCCAGCTCATCTCGCCTTTCAAAACATGGAATATTTGAGGTAGTTCGTCCATCCGGCTGCGCCGCAAGATGTGACCGATACGCGTAACGCGCGGATCCCGGATCATCGTCATTGCGTCGCCGCGCGCGGCCGCTTCATTCACTTTGCTGCGCACGTACATCGTACGGAACTTTATCATTCGGAACGGAATGCCGCGATGTCCCATCCGCTCCTGGATGAAAAGCACTGGCCCTTGCGAGCTGAGCTTCACGATCAGCGCGATGCCCAGCAGCAGCACCGCGAGGAAGGGTGACAAGACAACTATACTCAATAGATCCAGCATACGTTTGGCATGGACATAAGCAAGATTAGGCACGAGCGAGCCGAAGCTGTTCTCGGACAAATGGTCCATCGACACGCGACCGGTAATTGATTCCATCAGGACTTTCGTGTGATAAACCTCATGTCCGCGAACTGCGGCGATCGCGAGCATGCGCGCCCATTCGTCGTCGTGATCATGTTGAAGATCGGCAACGATGATCGCCTGGGGGTCGCTCGGTACCACCGGATCGGTCAGGACCATCCAATCTACGCCGGGCACCTCGCGCACCGTTTCGGTATGGCCAAACGGTACCAGCCAGAAGCGGCGTTGTATCTTGCGCGCGACGTGTAGCGCTACGCTAAGTGCCACCAGCAGCGACAAGGCGAACGAGACCGACAGGAAAAGCCGGTTGTACTCAAGTCGAGCTAGGAGAAGCGTTGCGATAGCTAGCCCGTAGGCGCTGGCGAACGAGGGCAAAATGTAGGTGAAAGCGCGCGTGCCAGGGAAAGACGCGACGCGTCGTACGATCAGCGTTGCACTAATGATCGCAAATGTTGCGCCAATAATGCTATATGTGACACCGCGTCCGGCTCGGGTTTCCTCGCCCAAATAGGGGATGAGAAGCGTTGCTGGCAGCACTATGCCACATAGTAGGCCCAGCGCCAGCTGAACGCGAAGTCTCTCGGCCCTGGATCCCAAGGGCCGTACAACGGGATCCCGCATCATCAGCACGTACTACCCCCGCCCACATGGACTCCCTTAACACGCCAAGATTAAGCCTGCTTCCGCTTCCGCTTCCGCGCCCGCTCGCAAGCCATTAGCAACACGGGACGGTTATCGCGCCCCGGTCCGCGGGTCCACTTATCATTCAATTCTGTTGTGAATTGCTCCATTCTGGCAGAATTCTGGCAGAACATGCGCGCCCAGAACGGCATTCTCGCATCGGTTGGCGCTTTTAAAACACAGGTCGTGGTGCAGTCTGTCGCTTGTACGGTGCAATCGAAATCCGCCTGTACTTGAAATCTGCTGCCCATTCTCGGCGACCTGATCGGAACGGCCGAGGTTACCGTTCCTAAGGCGGATTTGGGTAAGTAGCGCTTCCAAGTCGTCTGTTGATATTTCACACCCCTATGAGTCCTTACGCTTTTGCTCAAGCAGGTTGAATGGGCTCCGCGACCCTAACGACCATTTTGCAAGGGTTGGGCCACTTGCGTGTCGAAAGGGGCGATGCGATGGGACGCACCATCTAAGGCGTGTCTGGGGGCGTATATGCGGATCACGATGGTAGGGACAGGTTATGTTGGCTTGGTCTCAGGCGCGTGCTTTTCGGACTTCGGGCATGAAGTGATCTGCGTCGATAAGGATCCCAGCAAGATCGCCTTGCTCGAAAATGGGGTCATGCCAATCTTCGAACCGGGTCTTGAGCAACTCGTCGCCAGAAATGTGCAAGCTGGTCGCCTGTCCTTCACTACCGATATTGCGGCGGGTGTGACAAACGCGGAGGCGGTTTTCATCGGCGTCGGCACGCCTACCCGGCGCGGCGACGGCCATGCCGATCTTAGTTATGTCTTTGCCGCTGCTCAAGAAATCGCCGCTGCACTAGAGGCGCAGAGTGTCGGAGCTTCCGATCTATTACTCGTTACAAAATCGACCGTTCCGGTAGGAACCGGGGACGAGGTAGAGCGCATAGTCCGTCAAGCGGCGCCCAATCGTGTGATCCGCGTTGCGTCCAACCCTGAGTTCCTGCGCGAAGGTGCCGCGATTGAAGACTTCAAGCGGCCCGACCGCGTTGTGTGCGGTACCGATGACGGGATCGCGCGTGGGATGCTGAGTCAGGTTTATCGTCCGTTGTCACTGAATCAGTCTGCGCCGGTCTTGTTCACGGGGCGGCGAACGGCCGAGCTGATAAAGTACGCTGCCAACGCGTTTCTGGCGACAAAGATCAGCTTCATCAACGAGATCGCCGATCTTTGCGAAGCCACTGGCGCAGACGTGCAGGAAGTCTCGCGGGGTATCGGACTGGACAATAGGATAGGGCGAAAATTCCTTCATGCAGGTCCCGGCTATGGTGGTTCGTGCTTTCCCAAAGACACGCTGGCATTGCTAAAAACAGCAGAGGATTACCAGTCGCCGCTGCGCATAGTCGAGGCCGTGGTTGCCGTGAACGATTCACGTAAGCGGGCCATGGGGCGTAAGGTTATTGCCGCAATGGGGGGCGAAGCGCGTGGCAAGGTGGTCACGATCCTTGGGCTGACCTTCAAGCCGAACACCGACGATATGCGCGACAGCCCAGCGATCGCGATTATTCAGGCATTGCAAGACGCCGGTGCCACAATCCGGGCCTGCGATCCTGAAGGAATGCAACAGGCGGCCAAGATGCTGACCGACGTTGCCTTCGTTGAGGATCCCTATGAGGCAGTAACTGATGCCGATGTGGTGGTCATCGTCACCGAGTGGGATGCCTATCGTGCACTGGATCTTTCGCGGATGGCCAAAACAATGCGCACACTGCTGATGGTCGACTTGCGCAACGTCTATGCCATGGATGAGGTGAATAGCGCCGGGCTTACCTATGTCGGCATCGGTAAGCGTGACAGTGCTTTGTCAACACATTGATTAGTCATATGAGCTGAGCCTTGGCGTTAGTCGCAAACGCTGCCTTTGCTATTGTTGTGAAGCTTAGTTGAATATTGACGCAGGTTTTTCTGAATGACGCGGGTCGACTATGCTGCTGCAGCGGTCGCCAAGGCGGCCGAATGAACGCCGGAAACTCACCTTCAGGTTGGATGAGAAACCGGGGGACGCTCAGCGCACCGGCCTTCTCAAAGTAGATCCCTGCCAGTTCGAAACGTATTTCCGTCAAGGCGAGCCCGACACTATCAGCGGTCTAGCGGGCAAATGACGTTCATCGCCACCGGCGCACTAGCCGAGATCGTCACGGACTGCATCCAAGTCAAACAACCGAGGGAGTGTTTGCGCCTTTCCAGAGCTAGAGGCTGTTATGGACTTAGAGGCGGGCCTGATCATCCGTTATTTGATGAGCATTTTGCCGCAAGCCGTATCCGTCTGACGTCAGCACCGAGGAATGGTTGTTGGTCGCACCCTACCTGCTGTTGCAGCGCGAGGATGCCGGCCAGCGGGAGCACGACCTGAGCAAGATGTTCAATGGCCTTCCCTTCATCGTGAAGACGGGTGCGCCGTGGCGGTGGATGCCGAACGACCTTCCGCCCTGGGCCGCGGTGTACCAGCAAACGCAGCGCTGGCTGGCGGCGGGATGCTTTGAAGCGTCGGTCGACGATCTGCGCGCGGTGTTGCGCTTGGCGGCAGGGCGCAAGGCCGAGCCGACCGCCGCGATAATTGGTAGCCGGACGTTGCGCTCCAGCCCGAGAGCGACGAGCGGGCCTGCTATGCCGGTGGGAACGCAACAAGGGCTCGAGGATCTACATGACCGCCGATACGCTAGGCCATCTGCTGGCGCTTCATGTAACACCGGCCAGCGCAGAAGACCGCAGCGAAGTGGAGCGGCTCACGCGTACTGTGCAAGCCATCACCAACGACACCGTCGAACTTGCCTGGGTCGACCAGGGTTATACCGGCAAACGAGCCTCCAACGCCGCAGCCAAACACGGCATCACACTTAAGGTCGTCAAATTGCCCGAGGCCAAGCGCGGCTTCGTCCTCCTGCCGCGATGCTGGGTTGTCGAGCGGTCATTCGCATAGGCGATCCGCTTTCGGCGCCTCGTCAAAGACTACGAGCGCTACGCCGAAACACTCGCAGGACTTCACGTCGTCGCCTTGGCCTGCCTCATGATGAAGGAGGCCGCTGCCTTTGCCGCAGGTTCATAACTGCCTCTAGATGCTGCAACCCCTTCCGGGGCAACGCGCAAATGTCGTAATCAATAATCGTAGTAAATCCTGTAATCCAAAGAGTGGTAATATTATATTCTAATATATGTAAGAATCGCTGAGAGGATGTGGCATGGAGTTCTTTAGAAGGACCTATTGGCTTGCTTTTACCTTGGCGTACCTATCTATCTGCGCATGCGGTTTGATATTTGTTATTATAACATTTGTACCACTCGCATACCTCGAGGGTCGTCGGGCCGCTAAGGCGCGTAAGCAAGCTTGCTTAAGGACTAATCTCGCGTCTCCCGGCGAGCCGCGTTTATGGTATCGCAGGTCCGTTCCGGCCGAGAGCGAAATGACACTTTAAGGAAATGGCAATGCCTGGGCAATTTCGATTCAAGCTGCTTTGCTGTTTATGACACCGCCTTAGATGCGTTGAGGCCGTACCAACATTGCAAGCATGGGTTGACCCGCTTCTCACCCTACGAGCGAGCCGTTACCCTTCTATAGCCTATGGGCAAAGTTCGATCTCAGGCGTTAATACCGTTTTGGTTCCGCTGGCCTAGTCTGCCACCACTCTTCACAAAGCGCGGAACTCGAGCTCGTCCTTGTTTGGATAAAGGCGCGCGGGCGGTACACCGGCCGCGTCATCTGCCGCGTCTGCGGCGGCGCTGGCTTCGGAACATCGAGGACGGGTCAGCAGGGTAGGCCTACACCTAATGGCAGACTTTCAATACCCCAGCCGCTTCCACCGTAATGCAGTCAACAAACGCTTCGTCTACTTCTCACATGCCAGTGATCAATTGTCCTGGACCAGCCGATGGACCGGTACGCTTTCAATTGCCTAACCCTTCCGAGTGATCGACTTCAGCCAACGACTACGCAAGGCTGCTCCATGGGAGAGAATATGCTAAACCGGCTGCTTCACCGCGAATACCAGCCTAGTGCAGGGGACTGGGACCGGGAATATGCGAGCGGGCACTGGCGCTATTTGGCGGGCCTGCCTGAGATGGCGCGCATGGCCGTGATCGTAGGCTATGCCGCAGCGGCCGGTTCGCCAAATCCAGTGATCCTTGACGTTGGCTGCGGCGAAGGGACCTTGCTGAAGGCGTTGCGCGATTTACCCTACCGAACCTATCGAGGCATCGATCTTTCCCCGGTGGCAATCGAACGTGCTCGCGCCAGCGCCGGGCCGCGTGACTCGTTCGAGGCGGTCGGCGCGGACGTTTTGACGCCCGATGAGGCCCCTGACATCATCATATTCAATGAGGTTCTTTATTACCTGAAAGACGTCGAACAACTGGTCTCCCGCTACTTATCAATGCTCGGACCGGAGGGAATCGCAATCGTCTCGGTTCACGTCCGCCGTCGGCACAACCACATCTGGCGGTCGCTTGGGCGCGTTGGTCGGATCGTTGACCAAGTCATGGTCCGGCATTCCATCGGAACGGCATGGCAGATCGCGCTTATCAAGCCGCCGGAATGAAGAGCGTACGAGGTGGTCGACCATCGCCTCGACGATTTTTTCCAGAAGTATTTATAACGCCTGCCGCGAGAGCATTGGACGGCCGTGGGCGAGGTTTGGCTGGGTAATACGGTCCTGGGTTGCCAGCCGATGATGAATGTTCCCGATGTAAACTGCACAGCGTGCTGCCGTAGTTTTTGCTTTCGGAGTTGTCGCTCTGCTTTCGCGTTACGTCTTTACGACCGTGGAAAATCGCTTGCAGATCGCCGTCTTCCTGTTTCTTACCGTTGCGGACGAGTGGATAGGGCGCCCGGCCTTCGGTCAAAGGCCAATCCCTGGAGGCCCGCTTTTGAATGCAGGTTTCGCCATCGCTGCGATACTTGCCGTACGTTGGCACTTGGAAGGATTATGCCCAGGGCTGCACCGCTCCGGATGCGTCTACCGTCTGACGATCGGCGTTTCCGGGAAGCTGCTGTCGGCATTGTCGCCTCGCCGTCTTTGCGACCGCAGTCCGCTAAGGTCAGATGCCTCGAAATGGTCATCGGACGCTGCGGCAACTGGTGCTAGGCTGCACCTATGAGCGAGGAGATCTGGATCAACATTGGGGTCGTGGCAGGCGCATTCCTGATCGCGCTACTGTTTCACTTCGCTATGAGCTTCGAAGAGCGGACATAAGTTTGGGGCTGCGGCCACCGCCTACCCATCTCTCTCCAATAAATTTGCTCGTGGGGTGTCCAAGCCACAAAGCAGCGATTGGACCGCCTTTAGGGCTCATTTCGAGGTGGGGCTTCGGCGGATTGGCCAGTCGATACCTGATATAGCCGAGCTGCCGTTGGGTATAAACTGAACATCCTTAGCTCTTGAGAATGACGGAAACCTTCTTGCTCATTTTGCTGGCCCCCGTAGGCGCCCTGCTTCAAAACGACGGGTATCTGACGGTGCAGTGTCCGCTTCATCGCCTACGACAACACATTCGATGACCTCGTCGACAACGCGATCGAAGTACCTAAGGCCGTTACCGATCCTGCGGTTCCAGCTTCAAATACCGCGCCGCCTCGACTAGGGGAGCGGCGGTACCATCTCTATCATTCGCTGACCTGGCCGATAACCTAACTTCGCCATCTTCGCGACTAGACGATCCTGATGCGATGGCAGCGCACGAAAGAGCAGTCAGTCAGACGCTTGGATGGGTCCATGCCCGCCAGTTTCGACGGATCGGAAATCGAGCGGCTGTCCGAACGAGCCAACGCCGATAGGTGCTTGCCGGCGGGATGTTCGGTGCCAGGTCTATGCGGCTGTCTTATCTCGATCATGACGGAAGGCAGGAAGGTGCCTTTGCCGTAGACCAGCCTTATCGGGTAGAGGACGGTTGCAACCGACGCGGCTCGGCTCTCGTCTTCAAAATGGTCCTGAAGGACATGCTCCGCAGTGACGAAGGTTCCGAACGGATCAGCTTTGAACGCGGTGCCAAGTCCGGTCAGCAGGCCTCCTTCTCGGTCCACCGTGATCACCGAGGTGTCTGCCGCCGTAGGCCGAAAGGGTCCTGAATTAGGAACCGCGACGGCGGACCTTGGCACTTGTTGGGATCGATTGGAAAACTTGCTGTCTGTGACCTACGGCTCAACATAATTCTTGCCGAATCGTCTGGCGAGTTCGGTGCCAACCTCGGGGGTGAGCGGCACGGCGAGGAGGCTGGTCTTGGCGATCGCAGGAGCGGCGCGGTCGAAGAGCGCGATGCATGGTCCGCCGTTGAACCGCGAGATGTAGGCGATGCCGTCGGCGGCGGTGTTTGCATGGATGTACGCGCTCAGCTTCCAGGTCGCGACGTAGTTGTCGCCCATGACGTCCGACAGCCGCAGACCGTGTGCCGAGATACCGGCATCGTCGAGCGGATAGAGGCGCAACGTACTCGAGGTGGCGATCTCGCTTCGCGCCCGAACAAGCACGTCCGTAGATAGCACGTCGGTCACGGTCGGCACGCGGACAAGCGTCTCGCCGAAGGCGGTCTCCAGCTTGCGCGCGAGATACAGCACCTTGAAAGTACCGTCCGGGTCGTCATAGCGCAGGTCGGGCGCAGCACCATTCGGTCCGAAAAAGATCGGATCGTGGATCAGGCGATGGATCCGGTGCAGAACGGTTCTCGCCCGCAGGCTACGGGTTCGCAGGGGGAGTGACATCTGCTTACGCCCAGCCGCGCACCAGACTAAGGAGTTGGGCTCGGACGCCATCGTCGACACCACGTGCGAGCAGGTCGAGGATCGAGGTCTGCTCTTCGGCGAAGCCGTCGAGGGGAGCGACAAGCAGTTGCAGTTGGCCCCAGGGGTTCATGTCGCCGAACTCCGCGAGGACGGGTTTGAGGCCGGCGACGACTGCACCGTCCTTGAACTGCGCGGCGGGGAACCGAATGTCGTTGCCGTAGGGCACGCCGAGGATCTGGCCACGCTGCCGCTGCTTGTCGACGGCCGCCGGGGTGACGCCGAGGAGTTGCGCGACGTCTGCGCGGCTGAACACGCCGCCAGCCCTCTTGGTTAGCTCGGTCCGAAAGTTTGCGGTGCGTGCCTTGGCGGCTCGCTCGGCGGCGAGGCGCTCGGGCGGGGCTGGTGCGAGGTCGCGCGGTGCAACGGCCAGCGCCTGCGCTGCGTCACCTGCAGCGAGGATCGCCGCGAGTGTGTCCTCGCTAGCGCTCGCGATCGCGCTTGCCACAGCTCGACTCAGCACTTCGTTCGCGCGGCGACGAAGAGTGAAGTCGGCTGTGATAGAATTCGCACGGCTGCGCGGTGTCACGTTTTCTGAAGCGGCAGGAGCATTCGTCATTAAACCATGTCCTCGTTGTCTTTCATATGGCACATCTTGACACTGCGGACAAGTTGAAGCTTGATACGACGAAGCGCCAACCGCTGCCCGCATGCACCCAGGTGTTCCAGGCAAGGTGCATACGCATAGAGGAGACATGGAGGCGGCATCCCTGAACGGATGATACGCCATGACGAAAAGGCCGGACTCATGTCCACCCCGGCCCGCAGAACAGGTTGCTATTGCAAAGTTTCAGACGATGACGTGGGTCGCCGCTGCGCGTCGGTATCCGAGCTTGCCAGCAGCTTCTTCCATTTCACTTTCCCCAACGCAGCAGCGATCGGTTCCAGTCGATGCCGAGAAGTCGATCTGGTGGAGTTCACGGTGGATCGTCCAAATTTGGGGGGCGACCCGTAGCGGCAGCTCCTGCTAACGGGCGCATGGCCGCAGATCTGGTCCAATGTACGATCGGTCAGGCGAGCATCGTTACCCTTGGCCTTGAACGCATGGCGACGGGAGTGGAAGACCAGGCGTCGGCCGTTGGAGACATGACGATCGATGATGCGGTTGATCTTTGGCTGGCCTCCTTCGTCCGCTTGCCAACACTGTTCTCCTTAAAATCTGGAAAGAGATGCGTGTGGCCAAGCGCGGTGAGCGATGCCAATCCATCCCGAGGCAATGATCACGATCCTGAGACCTGACGATCACGAGCGGTGGCTGACGGGAAGTTATGACGACGTACTGGCGTTGCAGCGTCCATATCTGGCGGACCAGACGAACGTCCGGGGGCCGGTGTTCCCGATGCGTCAGCAGGCAGAGTGACACCGCTCCCGCCTATAGATCGCCGTTCACGGCGGATTCTATGCTGCCCGATTTGCCGACGTTCGTCGTCTAATCGCTGTGGATAAGCGTCGAACCGGGACCCCACCCGGATCTAGCTAAGTAATTGCTAAGGCTCATAAAGTCGCGACTAGAAGGGGACGCAATCGGTGCCAATCGCGACCTCATCACAACCCTACCTTTCCAAGATATCGCAGCTAGCTGCGTCGGCTAGAAGCTTGAGCCGGCTTTTAGTGCCGATCCACAATCTTCGTGACTAGACGATCCCGATGCGATGGCAGCGCACGAAAGAGCAGTCAGTCAGACGCTTGGATGGGTCCATGCCCGCCAGTTTCGACGGATCGGAAATCGAGCAGTCGTCCTAACGAGCCAACGCCAATAGGTGCTTGCGGGCAGGATGCTTGGTGCCAGACATACGCGGCGGCGTCATGTATCGATCATGACGGGAGGCCGGAAGACGGCTCGGTGTCCGCTGGACGAAGGCTCTTTGCATGGTATGGGCCTTCGCATGTTCGTTCGTTAATCGCCGGGAGCTCGATCATCCCGAGTTATTGGAAGTAATTAATGGCTGACCGTCCTCGTCTCGCGCTTGCGATTCCGACATATCAGCGCGCGTTGATCGTTGCCGAAAATCTGGCTGCAATGGCTGAAGAAGTGCGCGCATTGGACGTGGCAATCTACCTCTCCGATGACAGCCCCGACGACGCGACGGAGGCGGTTGTGCGGGAGCTACGACATATCATCCCGAATCTACACTATCGGCGCAATGCACCTGCTTTAGGACACGACGCGAACCTGATCGCGACGCTCTGCTGGGCAGAGGCCGAGCACGTATGGTTGATGGGCGATGCCATGCGGGTGAAACCCGGCTACCTTGGCCGCATTCTCGCATTTCTAGATGATCAGGACTTTCTGTTCGTACGCGGTCACTCCGAAGATCCGCGGATGATCCCTCAAATGCAAGGGGAGGAGGCCCTTGCGTTCATTCGTGAAGCATTGTGGCATCAGACATTGACGGGTGCCACAATCTATCATTCACGCGTGTGCGACTGGGTCAGAGAACAAGGCACCGCGCTCATAGTCAAGCGCAATTTTCCACAGCTTAGCGTTGTTCTTGGCTATGCAAGTACGCAACCTGTGAAAATCGGCTGGTTCGGCGAAGCAGCGATCGCGTCCGTTGCGAAATTAAGTTACTGGCGTGCTCGTGCGATTGGCGTATTCGTTGATGATTGGGCCGCGCTTGTACTTGCCTTCCCAATAGTTATTCCGGAGAATTTACGGAAACGTGTTATTCGGTCGCATTCGCAAAATACAAAGCTTTTTACTCCCGAGACATTGCTTTCGCTAAAGCCGTCTGGCGAGTTTTCGTGGAGTTCGCTACGCCGACCCCATTTCTTAAATGCGATGCACCTTCCATACTGGCAGGTTGTTGGGCTTCTGACAGTCCCGACCGCGGTGATCGCCGTGACAGCCGCGACTGCACGCGCAAGGCGCGGTCGGCAGTGGGTACGTAACCGATTGCACCGAACAGCATCTCAGACAAACCGATAAGCTGAGCGCGTTGGTCGCTCGCAATCGCCGAATGACTACCCAAGCCACCGTATCGGCGACGAAAACAATAAGTCGGTAAGGCGATCGTGCTCACACATTGAGGGTCGATGTGTGAGCACGATGCTCATTAGAACCGCAACCGGACCCCGGTGGAAATGCTCTCGCGGTGGTCGTCACGGCCAGTTTGTGCCTCGACTGACGAGAACAGCTCCACGCCACTCGGAAGGCGGTAGGCGACCCCTGCCGAAGCGGTGCCGACTACTTGCGAGCGCGGAGCGCCCAATGCGGTAAAGGTCAGCGGTGCGCCTGCATAGCTGGCCGTAGCATCGGCACGCTTGCCTTCAATCCGGGCGCGGGCACCAAACCCGACATAAGGCCGGAATGCCGCGTCGGACGTCTCGTCGCGTGCAAGGGTCGCACCGACATCGGCAAAGCCTGTGACCTGACGATCACGCATGACGGTCAGCGCGAACGGTCCGCCGTCCTCGCTCACGCGGCCGCGTGTGGTGCGGATATACGTGACACCAACCTTCGGGGTCACCGTCCAGTCGCCTGTCATGGCCGCTGCATAGCCGATCGTCAGGTCGCCGGCCCAGCTGTGAAGACCGTACCGTCCAGCTGCCGTGCTTGCCCCTGGCAACGACCGCATCGTACGGGCATCGCCACCGTCGTACAGCACCGATGCGCCCAGCCGGACGCTCCCGGCAGCATAGCGGCCGTGGACGCCTGCAACGACGCCATCGGTGCTGGTCGTGGCGCCCAGTGTCGTGATCCGTTGGCGGCTGTCCAGATAGCCGGCAAAGGCGCCGACCGACCAGTCATGGTTGCCGATGCCGATCCCGCCCAGGAACCCATAGCCGCTGCTCCGTGCTTTGGACGTGCCCGCATCTCGATCCGCACCAAGCGTATGCCACTGGCCGACCCCTTGCGCGAAGGTGAAGACACCAACGTCCTCACGGTCAGTCGTCGCAAAGCCAGGCCCGCGTGCAACGTCGGCCAGGCTCAGGGCCTGGTCGACGCCCATCTGGGTCGCTGAGGCATACGGCTCGGGCGTCAGCTGCGCGAACGCGAGCGGGTTGGACGCACCACTCGCGGTGAGCAACGTCGGCAAAACTGCGAACAGGGCACTTGTCGCCGGCTGCACCTGGATCGCTGTATTGGCATAGTCGATGCTGCGCGCAACCTGGGGGCTGAACGCGGCGTCGCCGAGGAACTGGCCAAGCAGCTGTATCCGGTCGGCACGCTGCACGACGAAGCCGAACACAGATGCCGCCTTGTCGATCGTCGTATAACTGCCGGTAATCCCGCCGCTGGCGACGATCAGATCGTATGACGTGCCGGCCCGCACGACACCGTCCGCGACGATGCGCAATGTCGCGCCCGATGCGATCGATAGCCCGCCATTGATCACCAGCTTGTCGGCAACGGTCGGCGTAATCTCGAACAGCGAGACCGAGCCATTTGCGAGCGAGACGTTGCCAGTGACCGTCATCGTGCCCGGCGAAGCGCCGGGGCTAAGCGTGCCAGCGACTGCGATGTCGCCAACGACCGAGCCCGCCGATCCGAAGGTCGCGCCCGAGCGTACGGCAATCTGTGGGGCGCGGATCATGGATCCGGCCAACCCGACGAGTCGACCACCCGACATGTCGACAGTGCCAAACGATGCCGTGCCGGCTATCGTCGCATAACCGGCAGTCATGCCGAACGCTTCGACGTTCGCGATAGAGCCAAACGCGACGGGTGCCGCAGCGCTACCGCCCGCCACCAGAACCGTATCGGTCCCGGCACCGCCATCGACCGACCCGGCAAAAGTGCCTGCGATTGTGAAGCGGTTGTTGCCTGCCCCAAACACGACCGGCGCCGTGAGCGATGCGCCCGGACCGACCGTAAGGTTGGCTACAGCGTTAAGGCGTTCATAGGTCTGAGCCCCTGTAAGTGTAAGTGTGCCGTTGCCCTCGCTGTTCAGGATTTCGAAGTCCCGCAGCATGTCGTTGCCAAGCGTACGGTCGCCTGCCAGTTCGAACGTCGCCGTGTCGGTCCCAGCGCCGCCCGAGACGGTGCCAGTGAGCGTTCCGCCAATCGCCAACCGGAAGCTATCATTGCCAGCGCCGAGATCGATCATGCCGGCGAGCGTACCGCCCGCAGCGACTGTTACGCTCTGTGCGCCGTCCCCAAAGGTCAACGGGGCGACGTTGCTGCCGAGCGTTCCCGTTACGCTCAGCACCCCGCCGGTCAGAGCCACACGCTCGAAGCCCGTCGCGGTACCAGCCAATGTCACCGGCGCGTTCGCCATGAAGCGCAACAGGTCCGTTCCGGCCCCGCCGGCGTATAGCCCGGCTGCGCGTGTCGTGCCGAGCGCCAGCTCGTCGTTGCCGGCGCCTAGCGAAACCATGCCGATATCGCCGTCGACCGAAAGCGTCTCGGCCGCGTCAGAGCCGGTAACGGCGCCAATAGCAAAGCCACCCAGCGCAACGTTGAGGCCTGTGCCTGCTAGTGCCACCGACTGGAAGTTCTGGTCGAGGGTCAACGCCAGTGTGCCACTGCCCTCAACATTCAAGCGTTCGAAGTTGCTGCGCTGACCAATGCCGCTGCGATTGCCCGCGAGCATGACGGTATACAGGTCGTCGCCCGTGCCCCCATCAACGCCGCCTGCGACAGTACTCCCGAGGCCTTCGACAAAGCGATCGTTGCCGGCTCCCAAGAACACGGCCCCCTGGATCGTACCGGTATTGATGACGCTATCATTGCCAGCACCGAGGTCAATGCTGCCAGCGATCGTGCCGGCATTGGTAACCGTTTCAGCACCCGCTCCACCGGTAATCACTACTGCGCCAGCGCTGCTCAGCACCTGCCCGGCTGCGATCGTTACGTTGCCGTCCGACACGCCGATCGTGTCGAAGCGGAAGGTCCCGGAATATGCGACGTTGCCGGTGCCGATCTGCGTAAAGCGTTCGAAGTTGATGAACTGGTCACCGTTGACCGCGCCGCCAACCGTTGCATCAACGATGAGACCGTCATTTCCTTCGCCCGCATCAACGGTGCCGATCAGCACCGCATCTGCGCGCTGGAGGAAGGTATCGTCACCAGCGCCAAGGAAGACGTTGCCTTCGATCCTGCCGCGGTTCTCGACTTCGTCGTCCCCGCTACTGAGATCGATCGAGCCTAGGATCGTGCCAGTATTAACAATCCGGTCACTTTCGCTGCCGATGGTCTGGATTGCGCCAGCGGCAAAGTTCGCAGGACTATCTGCGACGACGGTGCCGCCGCGGATCGTACCTGCGTTGGTGAGGTCGAGACCAGCGTTATAGGATATGATCGCGGTCGCATCTTTGCCGGTCGCTTCGATCAATCCGCTGCTCGTGTTGACGACCATTGCGGCAGCGGGAGCATCAGCGGTGAGCAATAGTGCGATGCCTCCGTCACCGTTGGCGCGGATCGTGCCCGCGTTGGTAACGTTGAGTGTTTGCGTGGCTGCGCTAGCCGTGCTGAGCACAGCACCGATACCGAAGTCGCCGGTTGCTTCGATCGTACCCGAATTGTCCAATGACGCACTGCCGGCCGAGATGCCGCTATCGACCAAAAGCGACACGGCCGTACGCGCAGCTGTGATCGTACCACCATTGACGAGCGCAACCGAAACTGACGAAGGCGCTGCGTCGTCAAGCCAGTATGAAGGGTAAGATGAGGCGGAGAAGGCGCCGACGAGGGTACCGGTGTTGGCCGCTGCGATCGAACCACCATAATTACTCGCCAGATATGCAGCCGTACCGTTTGTGCCCCCCGAAATTCGTCCGCTATTGGTGAACGTCATCCCGGTGGCATATAAGGAAACGGCATCCGAGCTCCCGTCGTTATCAATCGCACCGCTGTTGTTGAACGCGAGCGCTGCTCCCTGTTGAATTGATACGGCATTGCCTGCGAGGGCCGATGTCCCGATGGTTCCGGAGTTCGTCAACGATGCCGTCGTGACGAATGCGCCGCCGTCGATCGAACCTGCGTTGGTGATTGACGCAAGCGTCTGATCCGTCGGGAACAGCGGATTAGGCGTGAACGGCGAGGAGAGTGAATAGGGCAGCATGGTTGTCATGCGACCTTCGATCATGGCTTGGTTCACGATACTGCCGTTGCCCGCCACATACAGGTCACCTGCCAATGTGGCAGGCGCAGTTACGGTCACGACCGTGTCGTTGCCTACCGCCTGTATCAATCCGTCTTCGAAGTTACGGACAGCCGTAAAATCGATCGCAACCGTTGCGCTGCTGGTAAGGATACGGCCGTAGATATCACGTCCTTCGCCACCATCAACGATGCCCGAGACTCCTAAGGAATCTCCGGTCTGAAGCAGCAGATCGCTACTGTCGCCAAACAGCAGGTCACCCGCGATCGTGCCGCCAGCCGCAACGAAGGTGCTGCTTGCGTAGGACCGCGTTGGCGCGCCCGAATAATAAGGGTAACCATACCCCATATCGACGGTGCCGTTCACCGCCCCAGCATTGGTGAACGTACCATAATAGAGCTGAACAGCCGTTCCGCCCGTGCCGGAAATTGTTCCGCCAGATGCGTTGGTGATCGTTGCCGAGGCGGATGTATCGGTTCCGGAAATAGCGATGCCACCGGTGCTCGCCAACATACCCGAATTGACGATCTTTCCGCCATTGTATGCGCTGACCGCGACACCGGCGACCCGAATCGTACCCCGGTTGTCAAGCGTTCCACCCAACACGCCGCGCGCCGCCGCCCCACCGTCAACCTGTGTGATCAGGCCGGTGTTGATGACATTGGCTCCGGAGATGCCGATACCGCCGTCCAGCAGAATGGAGCCAGCGTTAGTGACAGATCCGCTACTGGCAAACCCACCGGTGATGCCGGTCGAACCGCTGAAGGCGTTACGATCGGTAACGGTGATCGTGCCGAAGTTGGTGAAGCTGTCGTCGCTACCAAGGCTCACGCCAACGCCCGAACCTGCAGAGCTGCCAGCCGCCCGCGTGACGGTAATGGTACCGCGGCTGCTGATCGCCAGTGTGCCGGTGGGGCTGCCGTAAGAGGCCTGCGTCGCTAAGATGCTGCTGACGGCAAGCGCCGATGTCGATGTGGTAGTTGCCAAATTGGCGTCGAGGTCGACACTACCGGAGCCGGCCAGCAAAACCTGACGCGTAACCGTCGTTGGGGCAGTCAGTGTTAGAGCAGCGCCGTCCGTCAACTCAAATGCGGCGCTCGCGAACGGACCGACCGGAGTCAACACGGCGGATTGCGTTCCCGTCACGCGATAGCGTAGCAAAGCCCCATCTGCGGCCGTAACCGAGCCTGTGATGCCCGCGAACAGTCCTGGGCCCGTATTGGCTAGGTCGGTGAACAAGAGCCCCCCGGAACCCAATACGAGATCGCCGTTCAACACGCCGCCGGTCTGCGAAATGTAGCGCTGAGAGCCAGCGCTCTGATAGTCCCCGGTCAGCGATACCCGGCCGTTGATCGTGCCGGCGTTGACGACCGACTCGTTGAAGGACGTGCCGGTAATCGCTTGGCCCCCACTACCGATTACGCCACCCGCGTTGTTAAACACCACGCCGTACGCGTCGAGCTGTACTGCAACCCCGTTGCGGTTGCTCGCGGTAATCGATCCGGTATTGGACAGGTACGCGCTGGTCTG
This sequence comes from Sphingomonas sp. R86520, assembly GCF_042466285.1. Taxonomy (NCBI): domain Bacteria; kingdom Pseudomonadati; phylum Pseudomonadota; class Alphaproteobacteria; order Sphingomonadales; family Sphingomonadaceae; genus Sphingomonas; species Sphingomonas sp. R86520. The sequence continues at coordinate 162,898 of NZ_JAXHBZ010000002.1, read as the reverse complement.
CACGCCGATTTGTGCGCCCTGTATCGTGCCGCTGTTTGTCGAGAGTGTGCCAACGTTGCCACTGAGCTGTGCGCCGATGCCGGCTGTTGATCGGATTGTCCCACTGTTGGTCAGACTATTGCCGAAGATCGAGACCCCCGTGCCGAAGACGGTCAGCGTACCGGTGTTGACGATACGTGCCTGAGAACTGCTGATACCGTTCCCGGCCGAATTGATTGCGCCGTTATTTGTGATTTGCGAGGAATAGCCGGACCCTGCCGTGATCGCATAAGCCGATCCGCTGCCAGTCTGGATGCTCCCCTCGTTCGTAAAAACCTGCGCGTTGGCAAACGCGGTCCCAGACGTGACGATGGCCGCACGATTGACGAGGGTTCCACCGCCGATCACCTGGATCGTCGTGGGTGTGACGAAGCCTGCGCCGAGCGTGGTCGTCACGCCTTGGTCGGTGGCAATCGCGAGCTGTTGAAAACCCGTCAGCAATGTGACCGGTGTCGCGATCGTCGTGTCGCTGCCGATAGCGATCTGTTGAGTATTGATGCCTCCACCGGCGTCGACCGTGCCGGTAATGCCCGTTACCGGCGTTGCTGTGCCATCATAGCGCACCACCAGTGTATCGTAGCCGGAGCCGAACACGACCGAGCCGTTGATCCGACCCTGTGATGAATCGATCATGCTGCTGCTGTTACCCGTCACGACGTTGCCGGTGATCGTCCCCCGGTTTACAAGGTTGAGATAGCCGGTGCCGTTTATTGCGGTCGTGCCGCTACTGCTAATCAGGCCGCCAGCCTGATTTTGTACGATCAGGGACGACGATGCCAATGCTGCGCCGGCGCCGAAGTTTGCGATCGTCCCGCTACTGATCAGCGTACCAATGCTCGAACTAACGATTGTTGCTGCACTGCTGTTCGAGCGGATCGTGCCAGTGTTGGTCCATGTGCCGGGACTAATGGTATAGGGGTAGCTCGAGCCAGCGTTGCCTGTCGTTAGCGCGCTATTGCTGCCGCCATCGATCAGTCCTGCATTTTTCAGCATCCCGACGGGCCCGACAATACTGCCCGAGATCGTACCGGTTGCCTGGTTCGTGATCGAGGTGAACGATGACCGGCTCGTCGTGAAGCCATTTGTCGTCGATGCGACATCGCCCCGTAGAGCAATGCCGCTCGATCCGGTAATAGTGCCTGCATTATCAAGGGTAGCAATAAGCATCCCGTAAACATTCCCGGGGGTTTGCCCCATCGTCAGCGCAGTCGTTCCGGATAAGGTTGCACCGTTTGTTACGCTTAACGCCAACTGCGTCGTGCTATCGATGTAGGTAGAAACGGGGCCTGTCAGCAACGTAATTCCACTTTCCGAACCACCCGCCACTTGCCCAGAAATGGTGATCGTCTCGGCAATTCTTGGAAGGGTATTCGCGACTTCGATCGTTATCGGCGAGCTAGCTGTATTGGTGACGGTTGCACTGTCGGCAACGCTCACTGTTGTGCCTGCTGTCGTGACGCGAATACCGTTCACGTCAGTGCCGGCACAGGTAGTGATGCTATTTGCTACCGTTGGTTCGGGTGAGCACTGTGCGAATGCTGGCTCTGCGACCCAAACAGCTGCAACCATTGCACTCGTCTGCAGCGCGCGCATGCGCACACGGCGCGTCCGCGACGTCATTTCTCCGACCTTCATATATTCCCCCGAGTGTTGGAGGAATCGCTAATGAATCGGCTAGGGCATGTCTACAACGTACTGTTTGCCGCCAACCGACGAGCTCGTATGTACGTGAGAGGCGGCATAAATTTATGCAGTCAAGCGGCGTTTAATAAGGGTTCTGGCGAAGCAGATCTCAGGAATGCCAATATGGTAAATTCGGATTAATAATATCTTTCTACTATATAGATAGTAGAGGGATGCGTACTGTAAAATCTCGAGAACCGCATCTATCAATACTGTCGCTGCGATGTCTGAATATTTGTAATAATCTATTTAGTCCCAGCTTATTCGCTTCGCTAGCAAAACCTCTCAATGAACGCGGGGCGGGATGGATTATTCACATTGCGCATCTCGATTTAAATTTCGAGTTAGATGAGCTGCGAGAGTAGTGTTACATGAAAAATCTAGGTACTAATTCTACAATTTTAAAAAGATTGATACGCAGGTCAATTGTTGCTGCAACCAGGCACGTGGGAATGACACCTCGGTCTAACGATTTTGGCCTGTCTGCTCCCAGTTAGCCTGGGCTTTCAAATGGCGTTCGCGGCGTGAAGCCTCCCGCAGCAACCTCTTACGCTTCTTTCGCGAAGTCATGAAAAGATCTGCCAGAACTATAAAAACAAGTGCGAGGATGATCATGTAAGCCATCATCGTCTCCAAAAATATTGGTTCCGATATATAACCGATATGAACCAAATTGGCTGCGTGTTTACAAGCTTAACGGAGTGCGCCGTCTCATTCTGGCGCACCGGTAGTTCCGTAATCTGATTCCGTACGATGTCCGTTGGCCGGCTCAGTGCGGTCATCCACTCGAAATTGCGGCGTTCGATCGCAAACCCAGCTCCATAAACGCCTTCGGCGTGCAGCTCCGCCAAGTCCCGTCGAACCCGAGGGGGCAGGATCGCATGAGATAAACGAACAGCTTTTGAAGGTGAAGTACGTTAAGCCTTGCCGATTGTCAGGAAACTGTAATAGTCCGTGCGAGTGATCGGCAAATGCCGGCATGTGAGAGGATAATTGGATGCTGACGGCAGGAATTTCGTGGTGCGTTGTCTCGATCGCTCTGGGATTTGGTGCCGGGCGTGTGGCAAACCGCGTGAAACACCAAGCCGTGTAGGTAATGTGGTGCGTTGCCGTCGCGGTAGCCTGTATTTGGGGTGGTTCGTGTTTTTTGATGGCCGTCGCGGGGCTAGGCTACCTGTGCAGTTCGGCTGTTCGCAGGTTTTTCGACGGTAACGATGGGTGAGTAATCCATATCCATGGCGTTGTCACAGACGCGTCTATGGGGTCAGGAGATCATAGCATCTCGCTCGTAAATAACCATTGCCTTGGTATAGGCAGTCGATCATGCGGCTATGTGAGTCCGATCTTCAGCGACAGCTAGCATAGTGTTGACCGCCTCAAGAATTTCCGCAGTGGGGCGTGCTCCCCAAGCCTGTGGGTCGACTTGGCACAGTTTGGCGCTGGGCGAATAATATCCGTGAGTAGTGGTAACGAGCGGGATATTATTTTCTATTGCGTAAAGGTCGATAAGTGATGTGACCTCAAAAAAACTCGCATTGACGACAAGCGTTGCGCCCGAAACGAACGGAAAAAATAGAGGCTTTGGAAGCTGGCTAACGTAGATGATGCCATGCTGAAGCGCAAAATCTATGGTTGACCGGAAATATCCTTCGTCGGATCCCTTCCCGCCTGCCAGTACAATCTCATACCCGCGATCACGCAACTGCATGGCGGCCAGTCCTTGGAGTGCTGCAAGCTGGTTTTTGCGTGGCTCAATGCGGCCTGATACCAAAATGTAGCGTGGCGCAGCCGACATGCTGGGAGATGCATAAGGTGCTACGGGATGTGGCAATAACCATGCCCCGTGCCCAGGTGCCCCATGACTGGCGCTAATTTCTGCGAGTTCACTTTCCGACGTTACCAGAAGTTCGCACCGTTTAATGAGCTGGGCAATGACTCGGTCGCGGCTAAGCGCTACCCGCAGTCGGGACGCGTCCAACTTTCGCAGCGCTTTTGCCGCATCGACCATCGCCTCGTATCGATCGGGGCGCTTGCCCGCGAGCGAACCAAGCACACCTTTCAGACCGCCTACTCGGCCTAGATATTTTGCGACGCCAGCAACGGGATGGTGAAGCGGATACAGTAAGATCCGGCCCTCAGGACGGGCGCGCGCCATGGCGATCGCCGCTTCATAGGGACGATCAATATTAAACAGGAACAATAGGTCGGTTGCGTCAAGGGCCGGGGGCAGCGCCTCGGCACTAACTACGCAGACGGTTGCTCCTGCAGCTTGAGCATCGCGTGCGATCTGACGAGCAAGATCGACGTCACCCCCTGGCTTCGCAGCATGATCGTGACGTAGCACGAAGTAGCAGCAGCCATACCCCTCAAGCGTCGCGATGTTAAAGGGTTCTAGCAACGTATTCTCTCCATGCCTGCTATCTGCATGGCGATATCAGGGGGTTGGAGCAAGGTGTCAGATCATACGTCAGTGATCCATCTGCGGCGTTGTGGCTGATCCGCATCAAGCGCCTGCCGTCCTGGAGGCCCTCGGAGCGGACAGCCATGTGCCGCGAACAGGCATTCTAACGGAACTGCCAGGCTAACTAGCGGGTAGCGAAGAGTGCATTCCGCTCACCCTTTTGCCGAGACTGGTGTTGAACCAGGCCCGTATCGAATGGTCTGCTAGATAATGGCCCTTCTGCCGGCCGATACATTCCTGTCAGCTGCCTCACCGCCAGCGGTGACGTCGCCGATCTGGCAGGCATGCTGGGGCGAAGCTCATTTTTCAAACGCCGCAGCTCTCAGAAGTCCCAGATATGCCGTAATGGGGTCGACAACATCCTGCGACTGGTCCACCCGCGACATGATAATTGTTCCTTATCAGGGCGCTGCTGGTCACCGATGTTCTCGATTTTCAACGTAAGTGGCGTGGAGGGGGTTCAGTCGCATGACGTGCTCACGCGCGATTGGACCTTCGTTCCGTCAAAGCCGTGGCAGGGAACATTCGCTCACCGACTGCGGGCAACGATCGCCGGCCGCCGCCCGCCGCCCGAGCAGGCGATTCTAAAACGACCAAACTGGCGATCGCGCTGGGTTCTCTACTTTGCCTATCTTCCGCAAGGTAAGGTAACGCCTGCGCATCTTTTTACACTCGAAAGACTGGCTCGAATGGATGCCGGCCTGTTTGTCGTGTGCGCACTACCCCCAAACACCGCAGTGCCAACGGCCATCTACGATTATGCGGATGCCGTTGCGTCTAAGGGGTTGGGTGGCTTTGATTTTTCCGCTTACGCCATTGGGCTACGCAGCCTCGTCGAAGAAAGCCCAGGGTGTAATTTATTTGTAATGAATGACTCTGTTTTTGGACCATTCGTTGATCTGGACAAAGAGTTTTCTGCCGCGAGCTGGGATCTTACTGGGTATACCGCGTATTCTCTGATCGAAAACCACATTCAATCTTATGCCTTCATACTAAAAAATGTCAATGATCGAGTAGAAAAGGCTTTAAGACCCGTATTTCCAAAAAGATATACGTACGACAGATACAAGGACGTCGTCTTTCAGCAGGAAACTCGACTAGCCCGTATTGCGAGCCATCACATGTCGGTGGGCGCCAAGTGGTTCTCAGATCATCGGCTCACGAGTGAGCCGTCATTCTTTTCTGCTATTTCTCTTCTAAATTCTGGATTTCCGTTTCTGAAAAAGTCCCTGCTCCATAGACGGCCCGATGTATATGATCATGAAGACATCCAGCATGTCCTGGAGGAGCTTGCTCACCCACGCGGATAGAGCTGTATTGCCCCTAAACCGGGAGGGGGCTGTTAGCGTTGGATGGTTAGTTGCGTAATTGAGGCTTGTTTTGAATAACGATCTTGTAAGCGAGGTACAGACAGACCCGCCGCTCAAACCTTACTCCCCCCCAATCAACCACCTTGCAGGTCGTGACTGGCTGAACATGCAAGCGGTTGGGTCTTGCGACGGGACGAGCCGCAACCGTAAGGCAAGTTTCACCGGTATCCCGAAGGCTGGCAATTGTGGCATAGGGCCCCGATGGAGCAGCGTATCAGCCCCCTTCGGACACCGCATATGACTACGAGCAATCGCCGGTATGACCCCATTCCCGGCCATGCCCCGGTTCAGACACCAGGACATATTCCCGGCAATCCTGACTCGCTCATCTCGATAGGCAATATGGAGGCCAGGCGCGTGCGGTGCTACGCAGCGATCGCCGGTGGGGATAGCGTTGCGATCGGGTTGGGCTTTCTCCTTGCCAACCTTGTATATCTCGGAGCGTGGTCGTCCTTGCACGGAACGACGATGTTGAGCGTCCTGCTGCCAATCTATTTCTGGGTGGCTGCGATCAACGGTTCCTACAATGCCGAGGTTCTTCGGGACCCGCGCATTGGTGCTTTCAAGGCTATTCGGGCGATCGTATTTGCCGGCGCCGCGATGCTGATCATCGCGTATTCGTTCAAAATCGGCGCGGTATTCTCGCGCTGGATTTTTTGGACCGGAATGATCGGCGCCGTTGCACTTCTGGTCGCCATACGGCTCGCGCTAGGGCGGATCCTTCTTCGCAGTCTTGGGGGGGCTCCGTTCAGCACGGTCGTTATCGTTGACGGCGTTGCCTGGGATGCCGAGGCGCATAGCGTCGTCATCGATGCTCAACAAATTGGCTTTGATCCTTTGACGGAGGATCCCCTTCAGTACCACCGACTGGCAAAGCTCGTTGCCCATGCCGACCGTGTCGTAATAGCTTGCCGCGACGAGCAGATCGTTGCGTGGGCCCATGTTCTCAAGAGTATGGCCGTCGACGGTGAGGTTCTGGCGCCTGACGTTGATCGCATCGATATGATTGGTATCGGTCGCTTCCAGAGCCACAGAACCTTGGTGGTGTCTGCAGGCCCGTTGCATCTAAGGGCACGTATCTTGAAGCGCTTGTTCGATGTCATTGTCTCGGCCCTGGCGTTGCTGCTGCTGTCTCCGCTGCTTGTGATGATCACATTGGCTATTCGCCTTGAATCGTCTGGGCCGATCATGTTCCGGCAACAGCGAATTGGGCGCGACAATACGTTGTTCATGATGCTTAAGTTTCGCAGCATGTATCATGATCAATCCGATGCGACCGCAAGCGTGCTAACAACCCGTTCGGACAGCCGCGTAACCCGGGTGGGGCAATTCATTCGCCGTAACAGCCTCGACGAGCTCCCACAGCTTATCAACGTCCTGCGCGGCGATATGAGCGTAGTCGGGCCGCGGCCGCATGCCTTGTCGGCGCGTGCGGCAGAACAGCTTTATTGGGAAATCGACGCACGCTATCGGCATCGTCACGCGGTCAAACCGGGCGTGACCGGTTTGGCGCAGGTTCGTGGGTTTCGAGGCGCGACGGTCCTGAAGACCGATTTGACCAATCGACTATCGTCGGATCTCGAGTATCTGCGAGACTGGTCGATGGGCAAGGATTTCTGGATCCTGTTTCGCACCGTCTTCGTCATTAGGCACGACAATGCATTCTGAGAACGTTCCATACAGTCCGCCTGTCAGTGTCGATTCAACCGGCTCGCATTGGCTGATCGATCCAGCGCGTATATCCGTCGTCATTCCCACCTTGAACGCCGAGCCGTATCTGTCGGCATTATTGCCGGCACTGGCACAGCAGGGGCTTGCCCCCGAACAGTTCCTCGTCGTGGATTCCGAGTCCGGCGATGCGACCTGTGACGCGTTTCGCCGCTTTGGCGCAACGGTCGTGGGAATTGACCGCCGGACGTTCAACCACGGCGGTACGCGGCAGTTTGCGGTCGAGTTGCAACCCGAGGCCGACATCGTCGTCATGATGACGCAGGACGCCATCCCGCAGGGACATGATACGATAGCGCGGCTGGTTAATGCCTTTACCGATCCCGGGGTGGGAATGGCATATGGACGGCAGCTACCTAGGACTGCCGCACGCGGCATCGAGCGGCATGCACGGCTCGTCAACTACCCCCCGAGTTCAGAAGTTCGCGGGTTAGAAGACCGTACACGTGTCGGCGTGAAAACGGTCTTCTGCTCTGACTCCTTCGCAGCGTATCGTGTGAGTGCGCTTGCGGAAGTAGGTGGCTTTCCAATCGATGCTTTTTTTGCAGAAGACCAGCTCGTCGCCGGACAGATGCTGATAGAGGGTTGGCAGATCGCCTACCGCGGCGATGCAGAGGTGATCCACAGCCATGGCTATACGGTCGCCGAAGAGTTTCGCCGATATTTCGACGTCGGCGTATTTCATGGCCGCAATCGCTGGCTGATCGATACGTTCGGCGCTGCCGAAGGCGAAGGGTTACGCTTTATACGCTCGGAGCTGACCTATCTGGCGCGTCACGATCCGATGCTGTTGCCGTCGGCTATTGTTAGAACATTTGCGAAATATGCAGGCTACAAAATGGGTAGTCGCGAGGCAAAATTGTCTAATCGATGGAAGCAACGGCTCTCTATGCAGCCCTTTTACTGGCGTCGGCAGCCAGATTGATCCGTACCTCCGTTGACGCTTGGGCCAACGTTAATCAAGGCAGCACTGCCAAACGGTGGCGAGGCATAGGAGCGTCCCCGCAGATCAATGATCAGGCGGCACCGGATCAGGTATCTGGGGCCTTATCGAACTGAGATAGATCGTATGGTTACAGGCTGTGCCGACATTCGATCGTTTGACATCAACGTCAACGTCTGTGCCTTGCATCCCTCTGGCGGTACCGTGATATTCACGCCGGACAGTTCGTTGCCCGCGGTGGCAAAGCTACGGATTAATGCTGTGGCCGATCCAGAACACGTTAGCTGCCACTCGGCTGGTGCTTGCAGTGCCGACCCCTGGACGATGTCGGCGTCGATACGATGCGTTCCAGGTTGCAGGAGCAACGTCTGCGCTAAAAGTGGTACGGCTATGTCATGAGCTGGATTGATATCCAGTACATACCCTTGGTCGGTTTGCCGAAACGCAATGAATTGATCGGCATCAGGGCCGATACGCCACTCAAAGGCACTGACGGGCGCGCCTTTTTGGCGTGTAGCAACCGCCCTGAAAGAGGGATCGTACGGAACCTGACCGCGCGCGTTTGACGATATGCCAAAGCTTCGAAGCCAGTACCCACGGGCCATCGCGACGTCGCCGGTATCCACCATACGATCGATGAACGTCATCCGCTCGGCTCCAGACGGAGGCGATTTCGTTCCTGCCAAGAGTGACAGCAGGGCTTCCATCTTCGGATAGGATTCCCGAGGCAAATTGGTTCGGGAATCTGCAAAAAAGCCTCCGCGCCAAGGCGGGTTATCTTTCAGCACCGCTGCAAATGCCAGACGTGAAGGCGCATCGCCGATGCTGGCATGGAACAGCTTTTGAACCGTAGCTGGTTCGGTTTGGCGGCGCGCCAGAGCGTTGAGTTGCGCCATGACCCTTGGGTAATCGGTTTGTAGAGCAGCATCGCGCATGACCCACAAACTGGTTGGCGTATCGCGCCAGCTAAGTTTTTCTGCGACTCTCATGACATTCGCTGCGACAGCTGGCTTGGTCGCCTGAAGCGCCTGACCGAGGGTACGCATGATACGTACGTCCATAGGGGCGGCAAAGGCTGTCGGTTTGGCGATCGCAAGAGCTTGATCGAAATGCTGGCTACGCAGGTACAGCTGCGCCAGCTTGTTTCCGGCATCAGGGTGCGAGCCTGGATCGAACAGGAGCAAAAGTGCAGGACTGCCGCTCCTGGCTGCTACCGCGGCGAGCCCCTGCACCCCGACAAACCACAAGAGCAGCGCGGCACCAACGAGTGTTGCACCCTTACGAGCGTAGCCACGCCCTGTGGACTGCGATGTGGTCTGTTCGGTTTGCATTGTTAACCCTGAGTGGGCCGATCGCCGTAGTTGTAAAGGTACCCGTAGTCGCTGGAATAGTAGCCGATCGATTTGGCATCGAACTTGGTCAAGAGGATACCCAGGACATGGGTGTTACCCGACACCAGGCGACCCAATGCGTCCTTCGCCTGGCGGGCGTGAACACGATTGGCTTCGACCACGAAGATTGTGCTGCCAACGCTGGCGACCAACGTTGGAGCGTCGGCAAGGCCTAGAACTGGCGGAGAATCGATGATGACAACGTCATAGATACGTTCGCATTTCTCGATCAGCGCCTTCAGACCGGCGCCGGCGATCAGTTCGGCCGGGTTCATCGGAATAGGCCCTGCCGTGACAAGGTCGAGACCGGCTTGGTTCGTATGATGAACGACGCTTTCGAACGTTTCCTGGCTGGCAAGGACGTTCGAGAGGCCGATCTTGTTGTCGATATCGAAGCGCTTGTGTTGCGAAGGCCGGCGCATATCGGCGTCGATCAACACGACCTTCAGTCCGATCTGCGCAAAGCTGTAGGCGGTAGCAAGTGCGCTTGTCGACTTGCCTTCGCCGGGGCCGCTGCTCGTAAAGATCAGGCTCTTAGGCGCCCCTGTTGACGTCGAGAGCAAGAGCTTGGTGCGCAAGGCCGCATATGCCTCGGACATGTTGGATTTGCGATCCGCCATCTCCTCACGCGGGTTAGTGCTGTCACTCAGCTTTGGAATGACGCCGACTGCGGGCAGCCCCAGCATGCGTTCAACGTCATGCGTCGAGCGGACTAGATCATTGAAGTTTTCACGCAGGAAAATAAGCGCGGAACCAACGAGCAAGCCTGCCACGATCGACAAGGCCAAATTAAGCAACGGCCTTGGCGATACCGCCCGAACCGGCGGATCTGCACGGTCAATGATCGAAATGTTATTGGCCGATATGCCGGCAGCAGCGCTGATTTCCTTGTAACGCTGAAGTAGGCCGTCATATAGCGTGCGGTTGGTGTCAACTTCCCGGCGCAGAATGTTGTAGCGGACGCCGCGGTCTTGTTCTGCGAGCGTCGTGCTCTTGAAGGCCGTGAGCTGGTTCTGCAGCGCGCTTTCCTGCGCCTGGGCAACAGCATAATCCTGGCGAATGCCATCGCGCAGTTCGGTCGCAATGCGCGTTGCTTGCGCCGAGAGCGTATCGATTTGCGCCTGCAATTCTTGCTGGGTCACATATGTCGAATCGTAGCGCTTTGCGTTCTGCTGATATTGCGCGCGCAGCTGCGCGCGCTGCTGGATCAAGGCCGAAATTGCGGGATTTTGCTGTACAATCGACAGGTTCATCAATGGCGTTGCCGCCGTCTCGCGCCAGCGCTGCTGGGTCTTGATGCGATCGGAGATGGCTTGCGAAAGATTTTGGTTCAATTGGATCAAGCTCGATGTCGTAAGCGAGCTTGGTCCCGATTGGGATCCGGCCTGACCGGCCCCTGTATCGATAAGCCGCGCAGAGCGTGCATAGTCGATCAAAGCGCGCTCTGATTCCTCAAGGCGTTGGCGGATCTGCTTGAGCTGGTTTTCAAGAAATTGTCGCGCATAGGCGCTGGTATCAAATTTGCGGCGCAAGTTGCTGGTGATGAAGTTGTCTGCAAAACTGTTTGCGATCTTCGCCGACAACGCGCGATCCGGGCTGGAAAATGAGACATTCACCGCACTCGAATCGACCGGCAACTTGACCTTCAAATTCCCTTGCAATGCATCGAGCACCTGCTCACGCTTGGTCTGGGCAAGGTTGAACGATCCTTGCGGACCTTCCGCTGCTTTCATGTGCATCTGCGGAAGAAACGTCGGGTCACGGAACAGGCCAAGCTGCGTCGCAACTTCGCGTGCAAGCGAGCGGCTATTAAGCACGTTGACCTGAGTTTCGAGGTAACGGTCGGAGTCACCGCTAGGCGACTGAACGTCAGCCCCCTCGATAATCTTGGCCTCCTTCATGTCGATCTGGACCTGCGCGGTCGCTTTATACATCGGCGTGCTGAGGAACGTCACAACGACGCCCAGAAGGATGCAAACTGCAAGCGCAGCGATCATTAGGTAGCGATTACGGTAGACCGTCGACCAGATCGCTCGCACATCGATAAGGTGCTTGGGAGACTGCGCGGACGCCTGCGCCGACCCCGCGCCTGGTGGTAAGCCGTTGTCCACGATCCCCGGTGCGGCCGTGCGAGGCAGGTCGTTTGAGAAAGCGGTGCTCATAAGGAACTCTGTCGATTTGCGGAATGCCGGGGCATGTGGATCAATTTACTAGCAACGGTATGAACAGGCCGAATGCTGGGAGTATGCTCAGCACATCATAGTAGCGCGATTTGGTCGAAGACGATCCCACGATCACGTAATCGCCGCTCTGGATATACGGATCAGGCGAGCGTCCTTCGCGAATGGCCAACACGTCGAACAGTGCACCGCTACGTACACCGTTGACCGTCCGGAAAATTGCTACGCGATCGAGTTGCGCCACACGGTTCGCGCCCTTGGCCATCGCAATGCTCTGAAGCAGGGTGGTCGATCCGAGCAGTTGGTACACGCCAGCTTCCTGAACGGCGCCATCGACAACGACGTTTTGCGTCTTCGTCGATGCAATGATGACCGAGACGTGAGGTTGACGCAGCCCGCGTTTCCGAAGCTCGGTTTCGATGACCGCGGCAAGCTCGGTGCTAGTGCGGCCGACAGCATGAACCTCGCCAATCAGCGGCAGCACAAGTCCGCCACCTGCTTCGACTGGTGCTTCCCTGACCGCAAGATCAGGCTCTCTGAAGACCGTGATCGTGAGGCTATCGAGCGGGTTGATACGGTATGCAACCTGGTCAGCTTCGATCCGCTCGGGAGGAATGACCTGATAGGCCTCCTTACCTTGCGGAAGATTGAAATGCTCCGAGGGGGTCGAGCATGCGGCCAAACATACCGACATGCTCAAGAGAACGCCTGCAACTGCCTTCGTCATACTGTTACCGAAACTCTCTTTGGGACTCGACCGGACCGTTCCGACGCGTCTCACTGCGCACACGACGGCGATTGCCACCGCGATAGCAACTAGGGTCTTGTAAATCCAGCGCCGTTGGTCGGGTGGCAAGAATCGCGCAATATACGCTCATGACCGCAGCGAGTGCGAGTGTGCGTAGCGGGTAGTCCAGAACCGAATGCAGCAACACCTCGACGACACCTGCAATCGCGATGGCAATGGGAGCAAAGCCCATATGCTCACGCCGACATGTTCGCAGTCGGGCAATGGCCGTTGCCGCGAACCATACCCCAAAGCCGGCCAGCAGAGCTACGCCTGCCGCGCCACCCTCCAAAGCTATCTCTAGGTAATCCGAATGAGCATGATTGACGTATGTCGGCTTGACGATGGACAGCGGTTCAAGAGCAGCGAAGATTGGCTGGAATGTGCCAAATCCAGAGCCGAACGGAAAATACACCTTCACGCCTTCGACGACGACAGGCCAAAACTGGTAGCGCAGGTCGGAGGAGGCGTCGAACCGTGACAAGGCTTGCGATACGATGGCCGTTTGAGGAAGTATGACGGCCAGCAGCAGCATCACACCGATGAGACCGCCAAACGCTAGAAGGGTACGGCGTTTGTCAAGCGAGGGAGGGGCGATGATGACTGCACATGCAACGATCCCGATAGGCAGGAGACCTAGGCCGGCGCGAGAAAGGCAGCCAAAGACGGTAAGTGACAAAAAGCATACCGCAACGATCGCGATCCACCGGCGAATGGTAATGTCCACCTTCTGGAACTGGTCCATGATCGACCAGGCAACGGCAGGCATGGCTGTGACAAGAAACAGGGCGCTATGATTCTTGTTCGCGAACAGGCCCGTACCAGGACGGCCATAGGTCGTGTATAGGTTAAGCCATGACAAACCTTGATACTGCGCGACGACCAGAAAGCTGTTCAGCAGGCAGAAGACCGCGATTACCTGGAGGAGCCGTCGCTGGGCGTCGCGCGTGATCCGCAAGGTCGCGACAAACATGGTGAGTGGAACGAGGAAAAAGGCGATCGTATCGCGGGTGCTTGCCGGGTCAAGGCTGATGGGCGCCCATCGCCCTGGCTCGCCTAGCGCTGTATACGCGGCGAGCTGCTGCTCGCGACCGGGCAAACTTTGCCAAAACGAAGGGGGCAGGGGCACAATTTGCGCGATCATCAGTACCATAGCCACGACGATCAGCGCTGCTGCCGCCTTGGCCGAGGCTCCGTGTTGAAGTTGCCACGGACGCAAGCAGAACCAAGCCAGTACGACGACGGCTGTGATTTCGACAACCAGCCGATGAAAGGGGAATAGCCAGTTGCCACCTCCCAATATCATGGCAATGGCCAGCATGCCTCCGGCCGCGATAGCGTCGCCGCGAGCGCCGGCTTGCGTCATTTCGTCTTTTCCTTAACGTGTTCCATCGTTATGGGGCCGCCTCTCGCATAAGATGCCTTAGGTGGCAATCTGACGTCAGTTCATTACCATATTGGGGAGCAATTTCAGATGCCAAACCCCAGCAATATGGCTTCTGAGCCAATGTCGGGTCCGGTTGGACGGATTTGGTTCCTGGCATCGCTGCCACCGCCGGTAAACGGTCAGGCCAACTGCAACGCGGCCATGTGGACACGGTTGTCCGGAAAAGCTCCCCTCATAAAATTGTCCCTTGGCCGTTCCCGCGTCGGCAAGATTGTCCGTTCTTTAGCCAATAGCTGGAAGCTCTTACGCTACGCAAAATGCGGCGACGCGGCCTATATATCCATTCCTGGTCAATATGGCGCTTGGCTGCTCCTGCCGGCTATCGCTTCGGCGCGGGCCAAGGGGCTTACGATATGGTTTCACCATCATTCGTTCCGTTCGATCAACCGCGGCCCCATGTCCGTTATGCGCCAGCTGGTTGCCAGAGCAGGTCCACGGCAAAACCACATCTTGCTATCGAACGGTATGCGCGATCGCTTCGCGGCGCTGTATCTGCAATCTAGCGGGCGCGCGCATGCAATGTCGAACACCGTATTGCTCGCGCCGGACTTGCGCATGAATCTGGCACCGCGATCAGACGGTCCGCCGACGCTTGGTCATATGTCTGTCCTGACGCGCGAAAAGGGTGTGCTGTATCTGATCGACCTGTTCGATGAGCTGAGCCAACATGTGCCGGGCATTCGTTTGGTGATCGCCGGGCCGGCAACCGATTCAAAGCTTTTAGCGGCCATTCACGCTGCTCAAACGCGGCATCCGAAGACATTTGAGTATCGAGGCGAGGTTGCGGCCATCGAGAAAGACAAATTCTACCGCGATATTGACTTGTTTGTACTGCCGACAACATTGGTTGATGAGGCTGAGCCGCTTGTGATGATCGAGGCATATGCACGTGGCGTTGATGTATTTGCAACTGCAGTTGGCTGCATTCCTGATCGCATTCGTGACCCCGAATGTATTTTATCCCTGGATCGTTCTGAGGATGCAGCACGTATCGCATCGGCTGTACGGGCAATTTCAACGGATTGGGCAAATTTGCGCGGCAAATGCCATGATCATGTAATACAGCTATCAAAGAGCGGAGAGGGGCAGGGCGTCGAGGTCTTCGAAAAACTATTTGGCAGCGTGAAATATGTAGAAATGGAGCATATTTTATCAGCTCCTGCGAAGGCGACGAAGGCAGACGCACCGTGAACTTTTACTTTGTACTTTTCATTCTATATATTATTGCGCCGAAAATCTCTCTCTTGGGAGAGAATATTCCTGTGCGCCCCGAAGATATTATCAGCGCCTTTGCTATCGTTATATTCTTTGCATTTCCGCGGCGCCGGCCGTTGGTAGTAACACTTCCTGTAAAGATGTATCTAGCGTTTGTTGCGGTAAACTTCTTTTCGGTAATAATACATTTTTCCGATGTTGGTCCAACGGGGTTCCTGTACGCGTTTCGTTTGTTACAGTACCTTTCGTGGTACTTCATTCTATATGAAGCATGTTTTGAGGTAAAATGGTCAGTAATGCGCTGGTCATTTTTGGCAATAAGTGCCATATTTATAGTTTGGGGTATACTTGAGTTGACCGGGGTCATCTCGGTGATCGGAAAATTCACCGGTGCCACGGAACGACTGACGATCAACACCTCGGGGCCATTTGAAACGTCAGTGATGCTGGCGATGCTCGCCTATTCGGTGTCGAGCTACATCGTGGCCGTGCCACTTCTTGTATTGGTATTCTTTACGCAGTCCCGCGTGACGCTGGTAGGCATGGTCGTGAGTTATTTCTCCTCACGCCCGCTGCGCGCGGTGGTCGCCGGAATGCTCGTGTTCGTTCTGTATCCGATCGCAATCCAGCCCTTGATGAACTCTCTACAGGACACGCGGATCGGGCAGTCTGAAGCGCCTGAGCGGATGGCAAACGTACTTGCGGTTTCCTGGTTACGCGCCCCCGTTCTCGAGGATCCTAGCTTTTTTCGTGAACGCCTTCTCACGGGAAACACCATTCAGCGATATATGGTGGATACCAAAGGCGACATGAGTTTTCGGATCCGAGCGGTACGTTGGCCTACTCTTATCAAAACTACGGTCAGCAATCCGGTTGCCTTGATCTTTGGGTGGGGCCCCAGCGCTTGGGGAAATGCGCTCGATAACTACTATGTCCGAGTATTTGGTGAGACGGGACTGGTCGGCCTTGGCCTGTTCCTTGCCTGGCTATGGGTTACGTTCCGGCGCCTCGAACCCGAAGGCGTGGCACGATACTCGCTGGTCATGATGGCGGCAGTTGGCGTGTTCATCGATATTTTCACCTCCTCGAAAGTCATGCCGCTTTTGTGGGCGTTCCTTGCGTTTGAAGAGGCGCTTCATCCGTTTGCGCTTCCTCAGAAGGGCAGGCCCGGTGAAATGCTGCGGCGCCCCCGTCGTCTTCCCCTGAGACTTGAAGACGGAACTGCGTGATGAATATTCCAATCCCCGATCGTGGCAGCGTGTCGCCTTCGATAGTAAACTCCCCGACGCCTGACGACGTTGTCGTTGCGATTGTGACGTATGGGCAGCGCAGGTCGATGCTGCTGGCAGTACTCGATCGCCTGCGAGACGAGGCTGTCGGTCACGTTGTGGTTGTGGATAACGGTGCCCGCTGGCCCGTTGCGACAGAACTCGCTGCTCGGTTTGGCGGCTGGGTCGAGACTGTTCCCATGGGCGGCAATATGGGCAGTTCTACCGGCTTCGCTGCAGCTTTCGAAACTGCCGGACAGGCAAAGCAGCCTTTCATTTGGATACTTGATGACGACAACCGTCCGGAGCGTGGCTGTCTGGCATCGTTGCTCGCAGCGCATGCGCAGGAGGCCGAGCACACGTCCTTAGCATCGCTGGCTGTCGTGGCTATGAGAACTGAACATTTTGGCGGTCATGTTTCTGCCAAGCAGTTGATGACGCGCTGGGACAGCTTCAGCGGTTTCCATGTCGCAGACCTTGCTTCCAAAGTTGCTCACCGCTTGCCCGGCAGGCGCCAAATCGTGCGCAATCGTGTCGAATTGGGTGTTACGCACTTTGGTGGAATGCTGTTTCATCGATCTTTGCTCGAGCTGCACGGTATGCCGCGTCCGGATTTTTTCATGTACGGTGACGATACCGAGTTCACCTGGCGTATAACGAGTAGTGGCGGGCGTATTGTTCAAGTAACAGAAGCACTGGTTGAGGACCTTGAAGGGTCATTCCAGCAGACGTCACATGTACGGAATCGGTTCATTGGCGCGTTACTGTCCGATAGCGACTTCAGAACATATTATTCAGTCCGCAACCTCGCTTTCTTTGAAAGCAGGTTTAGAGTTCGTAACATGGCAATGTTTGCTTTAAACCGGACAGTATATCTTGCTATTTTGCGTCGCTACGCGCGGCGTTTAAATCGAATGGACCGATACGAATTCATCCGCGCCAGCGCGGAAGAGGGTTTGGCAGGACATCTTGGGGCGAACGACCGATTTCCACTAGTCAATTGATGTTTGGGTCATAGTTATGCGTATCCTTAACGTCAGCCAGAATTATTACGTCGTCGGCGGTATGGATCGAATGATGTTCGAGCAGGCCCGTATTCTGGAGGAGCGGGGCCATGAAGTCGTTCCTTTCACGGCTGCAGATCCGCGCGATCAGTTCAGTCCCTGGGCGGCGCACTTTCCGCCCGCGGCACCGACCGATCGCACACCGATCACCGAACTGCCGGCAACGCTCTACCGCTCATCAGCCGCGAAGGCCTTGCGTACGCTGATGCAGAGCGAGGCATTCGACGTCGTTCATCTCCATAGCTGGTATAAGCGTTTGTCACCGGCAATTCTCCCGGTGTTGCGTGATGCCGGCGTGCCAGTGGTGCAAACCCTGCATGAATATCGTTCGGTATGCTCGCGTTCCACGATGTTTCGCGATGGCGAAATTTGTCGCGACTGCGCAGGCGGAAGGCATTGGCCGGCAATTGTTCACCGCTGTAATGGCTCGGTTGCAAAGACCCTGGCATCGGTTGCGGAAATGACGATAGCCGATCAGCTCGGATACCGCACAGTCGTGCAGCGCTTCTTGCCGGTCAGCGATTTCCAACGCGGTTTGCTGATCGAGATGGGCATGCAAGATGGGCAGATGCGCACCTTGCCCAATCCGGTCAGGATGCCGGACGAGGCCCTACAAGCTTCAGACGATACGGTCGGCTGCGTCCTGTTCGTCGGGCGACTTGAGAGCTACAAGGGTGTCGACGTGTTCATGGACCTTGTACGCGGCAGGCCTGACGTCGGCTTCGCGATGGCGGGGGATGGCAGCGCACGCACCTCGATTGAAGCGGCGCATTTGGCGAACCTTGCGATATTGGGCCAGCTCAATGAGGCAGACCTGCTTTCGGCTATCCGTTCCGCAGCATGCGTCGTTGTCCCCTCACTTTGGCCCGAGGCTTTCGGCCTTACGGCCGTGGAAGCTATGGCTGCGGGGACACCGATTATTGCAAGCCGTACCGGAGGTCTGACCGAGATCGTGCGTGATGGTACAGACGGCTACCTCGTCGATCCAGGTGATCGCGATGGCTTCATCACAGCGATAGACCAAATCCTTGGTGATCCCGCGCGCGCGCGGGCTATGGGCAAGGCCGGAAGAGCGCGGGCAGCCGAAGCGTTTTCCGAAGATCGGTTCTACGCACGCCTCATGGCCATTTACGGCGAAGTCATCGCAGAAGGAACGCCGCAGTGATCGAAAAACTCGTCAAGCTCGCTACCGGGCGCGACTACGCCATCGGCGCGGGCGATCTGGGCTATATGATCTCCAAGGGGGCGGTCCCCATGCTGCGCGGCCTCGTCTGGTCGGTACTGCATGTGCGGCGCTGGCGCGGACTGATGCTCGGGCCGAATATCCAGTGGGTGATGTCGGGCCGGATCCGTACCGGTCGCGGTGTGCTGATTGGTGGGTTCAGCTATGTCGACGGATCCGCGCGCGAAGGCATTGTGCTGGAGGACCGGGTGACGATCCGCGAGCATGCCTGGATTCAGGGGCGCAGTGGCTTGAACGATCCCGCCGAGGGGCTTTGGATCGGTGCGCATTCCTATATCGGGCCGCGCGCAGTGATCGGCATCGGTGGACCGATCCGGATCGGCAGTGGCGTTCAGGCCGGTGCCGGTCTTACCATCACTGCGGAATCACATGAGGCAGACGAAGCGGGAAGCTTCGTCTCCGGCCGTACCGAACGTCGCGGCGTGAGTATAGGCGATCGCTGCTGGCTCGGTAACAACGTTTCGATCCTCGACGGCGTAGAGATTGGCGCAGATTGCGTGATTGGTGCCAATTCTCTCGTCACGCGTTCGATACCGTCTGGATCGGTCGCCTTTGGATCACCAGCGCGTGTGCACCGGCGGACGGCACATTGAATTGCCGCTATCGTGCGTACGGATGCTGTCATTCGGCGAAACAGACCGTTTCCATAACGACTGCATCATTCCACGCTTAGGGTCGTTCCTTAACGATGCCTTCGAATATCAAAATTGCAGAGATGGCAGCCGTCGTCCGTCTTCTTCAACTCGCACTTCCACTCGCCGATAAAAGCGCCAGCCACCGTACCGCCGCTACGATCGCTGCCGCCATTCATAGCGCGACGGATCGTCTAATTGAGCTACGAAGCTAACTTTATCCGGTCATGCGGCGGAACGGTTCACACAACCTTGCTCGCCGGTGTCGCGTTGAGCTAAACCCGTCTCACCAGACCCGCCTTTTGTTTATCGCGCACTTCGCGGATTCACCTCGCCTCCGCCTCCGCCTCCGCGCGTCGCCAGCGCTATGACCTCCCGTAGTGCCGACTTTGCAAGCGCGTCTCCCATCATCGATTTGAATAGGCACTACGAATATATACCATTGTGCTTATCTGGGCCGCATTTGCACGTTCCTATAGCGTCGCACTGAAAGTGCCTGCGTTGATCTGCCATTCTTTGCGGTAATGACTGACGAACATGCGGGCCTTGGTATGATTTTTTGGTACAAGGTTGCCCTTGACCGTAATGAACGCCAGCTGCTCTTCCGGGTTCCGCCCCAGCTGGATTGGCTCCCCCAACACAATCGGCAGCGTCGGCTTTGTCGGGTAAAACCTATTCCCAGTAATAGTTACATTGCTAACATTGTAGCTGAATTGCACGCCGGCGACGGTAAAGTTTCGAATGCTATTAGCGCTTATTGTAACTCCGCCAGTATCCCCGCCCATTGCAATGCCTATAGGGCCACCGTTGATCCGGTTATTCGCAATCCTAAGATTACGCGGCTCGCCGTTTATACGATTGACCCGAATGCCAGATGTGCGACAATCCGCGATGTCATTATCAATGGCTTGGCAATCCGCAACTGTTTCCAGAAAGACGCCGATACTGCATTTGTGCACGGTATTACGGCGGATGATGCCGTTGTGTGAGGTTGCCGTCGTCGAATGGCCTGCATCATCATTGCCATAGATGTCGATGCCATTGTCGACGCAGTCGGAGACCGTATTGCGCTCGATCACAAGTCCGTTGAACTGCGAACTTTGGATGCCGATGTAACTTGCGCGCTCGACCAAGCAGTCTGCGATCCGCAATCCACGGCCTGGATTTCCATTGGCGCCAAGAACCATGATCGCCTGTCCGTTGGCGTCACGGACATTCAGACGCTCGACCGTGACGTTTTCGCACCGACCGCCCCATCCCAGTACGACAGCCCCGCCATTGCCGTCATCGCGGAATTCGCCCTGCCCTGAACGATTGGCCTCAAGAGTGAAGTCGCGCAGCGCCGCATCGTTCAGCGCCCCAGCCGTCGAGATGATGCGTGCATAGGTGCCCTTGCCGCGTTGCCGGTCCGCTAAACGTAGCACCGAGCGAGTGCGGTCAGCACCTTCCAGTGCCACGCCCGTACGCATGGTTAGAGCCTCGACGCCTGTTCCATCCTGGGAAGGGCGAAGATGTAAGGCAAACGTACCCGTACCGAAGCGGACGGTCCCCCCTCCGGCCGCTGCTGCCGCATCGATTGCGCGCTGAAAGGCTGGAGCATCGTCAGTCGTCCCATCGCCTCGGGCACCAAATTCGTTCACGTTGAATACGCGTGTTGGCTCGTTGTGCTGCGCGCACGCAGGTAAGGTGATTGCCGCGACGCTCGAGCCAAAGCTCAGCGCAATGAACGTTCTGCGATTGGGTTGGTAGGACAATCCTGCCTCCTGTTTATCGGCACCGTATGGTGCCCTGCGGGCGATACAGGCCAGTAGGGCGTGGTCGACCCCTAAACGACGGCTGCACAAGAGGCGAGCGCACAAGCGGGTATCAGCACCGGCGCTGTCAGCGGTAAATGCAACTCGTATCGGCTTTCCAACCGGGACACGCATCGGCGGAAAACGCGTATTTGCGGTTGCCTCGTCCGGTTAGCGCTATCCATGCCTGCCTCCAGCGCCGGCATTGATACTGAATCGGAAAACTGCGCGACGGTGATACCTTACGATCCAAGTCGGTGAGGGCTGCTCTAGCTGCAATAAATGCCGAAGATTTAAGCAACTGTACAACGATATGCCTAAATTATACGCAATTATATTTCTTGTCTAGACATTAGTTCTGTAGCATGATCGACATCGAACATGCCCGTAGAGGCAATTGTAGCGGGGAGGGAAAGGCGATCAAAAGGGGAGTCCTATGCGCACTATCTTGAAATTCTCTCGCCTCCTTGGCTGTACGGCGACGATTGCTCTATCATTCGGTCTTGCCGACGCAGCGCACGCTCAAAGCGCGGATGCGGTACCCGTCGCTGCTGGCGCGGCCGCCGACGAGCCCCCCGGCGATATCGTCGTCACCGCGACCCGCCGCGAAACATCATTGCAGAAAACGCCGATGGCGATCACCGCGCTATCCGGACAAACGCTCACGAATGCTGGCGTCACCAACATTGCCGATTATGCCAAGTTCGTACCGAGCCTGCGCATCCAGGATAACGGCCCTGGGCAGCGCCGCGTCAGCCTGCGCGGCGTACAGACGTCGGGCGAGGCGACGGTCGGCGTCTATTACGACGATACGCCGGTAACGGGATCGGTCGGCGTATCGAGCGACGCGGCCGGACGCACCGCCGATTTCACCCTGTTCGACGTCAACCGCATCGAAGTGCTGCGCGGACCGCAGGGCACGCTGTACGGCGCGAGCTCGATGGGGGGCGCGATCCGAGTAATCCTCAACAAGCCGACGCAGGAATATGAGGGCAAGGTCGAATTGCAAATTGCCGATACCAAGGGCGGAGGCTTCGGCTATTTCGTCCAGGGCATGGTCAACGTGCCGCTGGTCAAGGACTTGGTGGCGGTGCGCGCGGTGCTATATCGGCGCGATTCCGACGGTTACATCGACAATACGTACCTCGGTCGGAAGAACACCAACGATTACACCGCGACCGGCGGCCGCGTGATGGTGCGCGTGACGCCGTCGTCCAGCCTGACGATCGACGGTTCGGCGATGTTCGAGAATACCGATGCCTATTCGGCAAGCTGGAACCCCGCGGTGGGCGACTACAAGGCCGCGTCGCAGGTCATGCTGCCATATACCGACCGCTCACAGATCTATAACCTGACCGGCAAGCTCGATCTCGGCTTCGCGTCGCTGACCTCGATCAGCTCCTACCAGCATCGCCGTTCGGCCTATGCCGCGGACGACAGCTATTATATCGCCAGCTATCGCACCGCCACGCGTTGCGCGGCTTATGTCAACGCGAGCACCGGCGGTGGCGCCTGTTCGGCCGATCAGCTGACCAATTACTTCGGCTATATCGACGGCCTGAGCCCGGCGGCGATCTACTATCCGGGATCGACCAAGGATTTCACGCAGGAAGTCCGGCTAAGTTCGATCGGCACCAACCTGTTCGACTGGACGGTCGGCGGCTTCTACCAGAACCGCAGGAACGACGTCACGTCCGAGGACGCGCGCGCCGACAAGGCGACGGGTGACATCATCACGCCGAACCAGATCTTCTATCGGCGTGAAATCTTCGACAAGCTGGAGCAGTTCGCGGCCTTTGGCGAGGGGACGTTCCATCCCACGCCGACGATCGGCCTGACGGCCGGTATCCGCTATTTCGATTACAGCAAGACGGTGGAGGGGTTCACCGACATCGCCTGGACGCTGATCGGTGCGCCTGCGCGGCCGCTGTCGACAGTTGAGTCGTCAGAAAACGGTACGTTGCTCAAGTTCAACGCATCGTGGCAGGCGACGCCCGACACGATGTTCTACGCGACCGCATCGCAAGGATTTCGTCCGGGTGGCGCGAACCAGGTGATCGGGCTTTCGGCGGATCTCACGCCATACCGGTCAGACAGCCTGTGGAATTATGAAATCGGGTCGAAGTTCACGCTGCTGGACCGCAAGCTGACACTGAACCTCGCCGCCTACCAGATCGACTGGACCAACATTCAGGTCAGCGGGCGCACCACCAACGGCGCGTTCAGCTTCCTGTCGAACGCCGGCGCGGCACGTATCCGCGGCGTCGAGGCGGAGGCGTTCTTGCGGCCGATGCGCGGGCTGCAACTCACATTGTCGGGCAACTATATCGATCCCAAGCTGACCGAAGACCAAGTCAACGAGTCGGTCGTTGCTGCCGGGCGCGCGGGCGACCGCATTCCATTCATTCCGAACTGGTCCGGAGCGGTCGGCGCGGAATACACCACGCCGGTCAGCAACAGCCTCGATTTCTTCGCGCGTGCGGACGTCAACTACGTCGGATCGTCCTATTCCGAATTCCGGCCTACCAACGTCTATCGTGTCAAGATCGGCGCATATTCGCTGACCAATTTGCGCATCGGTTTCGACCTCAAGCAGAGCGATGCGGGCGTGTATCTCTTCGTCAACAACCTGTTCGACGAGGTTGCGATCAATCGGGCGTCGCAGTCTTCGACGGCGAACTCCTATTCCGCCACGTCGGCGGCGCCGCGGACGATCGGGCTGAACGTCCGCAAGAGCTTCTGACCGTTTCTACAGACAAAGGTAATCCTGCATGACCAGATCGCTTTCGCGCGTGGTACGCGTGCTGTTCTTGACCTCAGCGCTGGGGCTGTGCGGTTCTGCGCTTGCCCAGAGCGTACCGAGCCCGAAGGCGGTGCTGGGCCACGACCCGGGCGACGATTACTATCTCGCCAATTATGAGGACTCGATCCGCTATTTCCAGGCGCTGACCAAGGCGTCTGACCGGATCAAGCTGTTCGAAGCGGGCAAGACCACGCACGACCGGACGATGATGTATGCGGTGATCTCGTCACCCGCCAACATCGCCGATTTCGACAAGTACAAGGCGATCTCCAAACGGCTGGCCGATCCACGCGGGCTGACCGACGCGCAGGCGCATGCGCTTGCCAAGGACAGCAAGATCATCGTCCATATCGATGGCGGGATGCATTCGAGCGAGGTGTCCGACCACCAGTTGCCGCTCGCGCTCGCGTACAAGCTAGTGTCGGCGAAGAACGATGCCGAGATCGACGCGATCCTCGACAAAGTCATTCTCGTGCTGTGGCCGACGCTCAACCCCGATGGCCAGGACATGGTGGTCGACTGGTATCGCAAGCAGCGCGGCACCAAATGGGAGACGAGCAAGACGCCGTGGCTGTACCAGGAATATGTTGGGCACGATAACAACCGCGACGGCTACATGCTCAACATGAAGGAAAGCCAGGTCGTCAACGCGACCGAGCAGACCTATTCGCCGGCCATCTGGTATTCGCAGCACCAGAGCGCGCCGTGGCCCGCGCGCATCTGGGTGCCGCCGTTCGCCGATCCGGTCTCGTCCAACATCAGCCCATACATGCGGATCTGGACTAACGCGATTGGGACCAACATCATGACGCGGATGCAGGCCGAGCAGAAGCCGGGCGCGATCGCGCAGGCCCGCTTCGACAATTGGTATGCGGGTTTCCTCGATTACATTCACGTGTTCCGCAACACGATCTCGTTCTTCACCGAAACCGCGCACGACAGCGCGACCCCGATGACCAGCAAGGTCGAGGACTTCCCGGAGAACATGCGCGATCTGAAGGCGCAGATCATGTATCCCGATCCGTGGCGCGGCGGCGAATGGCATCTGAAGAACTCGGTCGACTATATGGTGACCGCATCGATGGCGGTGCTAGATACCGCGCAGAAATACCGCGAGACGCTGTTGTACAACCGGTATCAGGCGGGGCGCGACATGGTCGCGGCGTCGGTGAAGGACGGCCCGGCGGCCTATGTCATACCCGCCGGCCAGAGTGACATGCCCGAAGCGGCATCGCTTGCGCAGCTGATGCTGAGCCACGGCCTGGACGTGTTCCAGATCGATAAGCCGACTGCGATCGGTGGGCGGGACTATGCCGCGGGCAGCTGGGTCGTGCCGACCGACCAGCCGTTCGCCGGACTGGCGCGCGAACTGTTCGACAAGCAGACCTATCCGGATTCGATCCTGGACGGCAACGGCAAGCCGGTCGATTTGCCTTATGACGTGACGGGCTGGACCCTGCCGATGCAGATGCACGTCCGGGTCGACCGCATCTCGCAGCCGATCGCGGCCGAGGCGCGAGTGGATATGCGCAAGGTCGACAAGGCGACGCCGCCGCTCGGCGTCGTGAGCGGATCGGGCGGCACCTATGTCGTAAGCCGCAAGGTCAACAACAGCTACCGCGTGCTCAACACCGCGCTCGCGGCAGGCGGCCAGGCGACATGGACGCAGGATGCGATCGCGATCACCGGCGTCACGGCGCCTGCGATGAGCAAGATCGCCGCCGAGTTCAGCGTGCCGGTCACCGCCTCCACGGACAAAGCGACCGGAGAAGTCGTACACAAGGGCCGGGTCGCGCTGTATCGCCCATGGGGATCGAACATCGACGAGGGCTGGACGCGCTGGCTGTTGGAGCAATACGCGTTCCAGCCGAAGAGCGTCTACAATGCCGACGTGAAGGCAGGGCTGGCCGGCAAGTACGACACGATCATCATCCCCGACATGAATGCACCAAGTAAGGGACGTCCCGGCGATACGACACCGGCGCCCGACGTGACGTCGTCGTACAAGGGGCCGCTCGGGACGTTGATGGACGGGTTCGCGCCAAGCCAGATGCCCCCGGCCTATGCCGGCGGCATCGGCAAGGCCGGCGCGGACAAGCTGATGGCGTTCGTGCGCGGCGGCGGCACGCTGGTCGCGCTCAACAATGCGTCGGATGCGATCATCGACCTGTTCGACCTGCCGGTCACCAACATCCTGAAGGACGTGAAGAGCGAACAGTTCTTCTGCTCGGGCGCGTTGCTGCAGGTGGAGCTGAAGCCGGCGCTGGCGGCGACCGCCGGGATGCCGGTCGATCCGATCGTGATGTTCGAACGTGGGCCGGCCTTCGCGCCGAAGCCAGGGTTCGAGGGCGAGATTCTCGCGTCCTATGCGGCGACCGGCAACCCCTTGCGTAGCGGCGTCCTGCTTCACCCGGAGATGATCCAGGGCAAGGCAGCCGCGGTGTCGGTCAAATACGGCAAGGGGACGATCTACCTCTACGGCTTCAAGCCGCAGTGGCGTGCCCAGTCCCACGGCACCTACAAGCTGCTGTTCAACACGCTGTATAAATGACGTACGCGCCGCCCCGGTCTCTCTCGCGAGACCGGGGCGGTTATCGCGGTGATCCCCCGCTGGCGCCAAAGCGTGCGACGAGATCGTAGCTGTTGCCGACGAACAGCTGGCGGACATAGGTGATCCGGTCGCTGCCCCGCCAGGTGCGACGTTCCACGCACAGGCATGCGGAGCGCTGCGGAATGCGCAACAGGCGTGCTTCCTCCACGGTCGCGTCGAGTGCCGATATCCGCGTCTCCGCCTCGGTCCAGGGGACGTGCTGCAACAGCCAACTGCCCGGCGATACCGCCTCGATATCCGTCGCATCACCGATGTCGGGCACCGCCATCACGCTGATCAAGCGATATTCCAAGGCCAACGGTATGGCGTCGGCTAGATGCAGGCCCTCCAGTTCGAACAGATCGCCGTCGCCGGCCAGCTGCATTTCGTCCTGCAGGCTCGGTACGGGCTTGCGGACGCGGTGGCCGATCGGCTGATAGGCGTAGCTCTGGCCGCGGTCGCGGATCTGGGCGGGCAGGTCGGGTACGTCGAGCACCATCGAGTGCATCCGCGGCCGCGCGACGAACGTGCCGGCGCGCTTTCGTCGGTCGATCAGACCGGCCGATAGCAAGGCCGACAGCGCCTTGTTCACCGTCATCCGCGCGCAGCCATAATGCTGCATCAGGTCCTGCTCGATCGGCAGCCGGTCGCCGGGTGCGAGCTCGCCCGACAATATCCGCGCCTCGAAATCCGAACGGATGCGTTCGTGCAGCGGCTGCCTCATGAGGAAAGATTCTCCAGCACGATGAGGTAACGCGCGATCGCCGCCGCACGAGCATGGTGTCTGCCTTGGCTAACCAGCTTTTCGCCGTATCGCCAGACGCAATCGATCCCGGACCTGCCGGCCGCGAAGATGAACGCGTCAACGATGCCGTCGCCGGTCTTTCCGGCAAGCGACGGATGCTGGAGATCGAGGCTGACGATGTCCGCCGGCAGGCCGACTGCGAACCCGGGCGAGACGCCGAGCGCGACCGTGCCGCCGGCCAGCGCATCGGCATAGATATCCGCGCCGGTCGACCGTCCTGTGTTGCGCGCGAGCAGGTTGCGGCCAAGATGCGCGAGGCGCTGGCCATATTCGAGCAGGCGCATTTCCTCCGTTGCATCGATCAGCACGTTGGAGTCGCTGCCCAACCCATAGCGTCCGCCTGCCGCCAGAAAGGGCACCATCGGAAAGACGCCGTCGCCGAGATTGGCCTCGGTGATTGGGCATAGTCCGGCGACCGCACCCGAGCGCGCCAGTGCCGTCGCCTCGGGATCGGTCATGTGCGTGGCATGGACCAGGCACCAGCGCGCATCGACATCGGCATGGTCCAGCAACCATTCGACCGGCCGTTGCCCGCTCCAGGCGAGGCAGGCGTCGACCTCGCCGGTCTGTTCGGCGATGTGGACGTGGATCGGGCGGTCCTTCGCCAGCCCTTCAAGCAGGCCGAGCTGTTCGGGCGTCACCGCGCGCAGGCTGTGCGGCGCCACGCCGACGATCGCGTCCGGCAGCGCGGCTGCGGCGCGCGTCGAAGCGAGGTCGAGCAGCCGCGCATAGCCGTCGATATCGTGGATGAAGCGCGCCTGGTCGGGGCGGGGCGGCTGCGCACCGAAGCCGGCATGCGCGTAGAAGACCGGCAGCAAAGTGAGCCCGATCCCGCTGTCGAGCGCAGCGGCGACGATCGCGTTGCTCATCTCGGCGGGATTGGCGAACGTCTGCCCGTCGCGGTCGTGGTGAAGATAATGGAATTCGCCGACCCGGGTGAAGCCGCCCTCGAGCATCTCGATGTAGGCGAGCGTGGCGATTGCCTTCACGTCCTCGGGCGTCATTCGCGCGACGAAGCGGTACATCACTTCGCGCCACGTCCAGAAACTGTCCTGCGCCGGCCCGCGGATTTCGGCGAGGCCGGCCATGCCGCGTTGGAAAGCGTGGTTGTGGAGATCGGGCATGCCGGGCAGCGCGCAGGCGTGGCGTTCACAGACGAGGCGGTCGTCGCCTGGAGCCGCGTCGCAGTCGGTCTCGATCGAGGCGATGCGTCCACCAACGACGGTTATCCGCACGTTCCGCGCCCAGCCGCCGGGCAGAAGCGCCTGTTCGAACAGGAGCGACGATCGCGCTTCGGACGTGCTCACATGCATGGACAAAATCTCCGATCGGCTGGTACAGTTTTGTCTATACATTAGGTTCGAAGGGTGCAATCAAGATCCTCGCAAACTGTAAGCGCAACCACGGGGGTAACGGTAACGTGCGATGCGATACGCTATGGACTCGGGCGCGGTTGGCGACTTGCGCAGGCGACGGGCTGGGCCTGATCGAACAGGGATGCGTCGCGGCGAGTGACGGCACGATTGTCTATGCGGGTCCGGTGGCGGATGCGCCGGTTTTGGATCCTGTGCAGCGGATCGATTGCGCGGGTCGCTGGATTACGCCGGGCCTGATCGATTGCCACACGCACCTCGTGCACGGCGGCGACCGGTCGCATGAATTCGAACTACGGCTGGCGGGCGCATCCTATGAGGAGATCGCGCGCGCAGGCGGGGGCATCGTCTCCACCATGGAGGCGACCCGCGCGGCGAGCGAGGATGCGCTGGTCGCGAGCGCATTGCCCCGGCTGGATGCGCTGATCGCCGAAGGGGTGACGACGGTCGAGATCAAGTCTGGTTACGGCCTCGACACGGCCACCGAAGTGCGCATGTTGCGTGCGGCGCGGCGGCTGGGTGTCGAGCGGCCGGTGCGGGTGGCGACCACGTTCCTCGGCGCGCACGCGCTGCCGCCCGAATATGCCGGGGATGCCGACGGGTATATCGCGATGCTGTGCGACGTGCTGTTGTCACAGGTGGCGGCGGCTGGGCTTGCCGATGCGGTGGATGCGTTCTGCGAGGGGATCGGCTTTTCGCTGGCGCAGACCGAACGCATTTTCCGCGCAGCGGCCGCGCACGGCCTGCCGGTCAAGCTGCATGCCGAGCAACTGTCCAACCTGCACGGCGCCGCGCTCGCTGCCCAGTACGCCGCGATCTCCGCCGATCATCTCGAATATCTCGATGATGCCGGCGTGGCGGCGATGGCGCGCGCGGGAACGGTCGCGACGTTGCTGCCGGGCGCCTATTATTTCGTCCGCGAGACCAAGCTGCCGCCGATCGCCGCGTTGCGAGCCGCCGGCGTGCCCATCGCGCTAGCGACCGACTGCAACCCGGGGACGTCGCCGCTCACCTCGTTGTTGCTGACGATGAACATGGGCGCGACGCTGTTCGGGCTGACGGTCGACGAATGCCTGCTCGGCGTCACGCGCAACGGGGCCCAGGCGCTGGGCCTCGCCGATCGCATCGGGACGCTGGAGGCGGGAAAAGCCTGCGACCTCGCGATCTGGGACATCGAGCGCCCCGCCGAACTGGTTTATCGCATGGGGTTCAATCCGCTCCATGCCCGCATCTGGAGTGGTCAATGAACATCGTCGTCCTCACACCCAGCGCCGTCACGCTGGCGCAGTGGCGTGCCCTGTATCGTGGTGCGCCGGTGCGCCTCGATCCGGCGTGCGCGCCGCGCATCGCGGCAAGCGCGGCCGCCGTTGCGCGCATCCTGGCCAAGGGCGCGCCGGTCTACGGGATCAACACCGGCTTCGGAAAGCTGGCAAGCGTCCGCATCGACAACGAGGATCTGGCGACGCTTCAGCGCAACATCGTGCTGAGCCATGCCGCCGGCACCGGCGCGCCGTCGCCCGTACCGATCATCCGGCTGATGATGGCGCTGAAGCTCGCGAGCCTGGGGCAGGGTGCCTCAGGCGTGCAGCCAGCGACGGTCGCTCTGCTCGAGGCGATGCTCGACAAGGGACTGACGCCGGTCGTGCCGTGCCAGGGCTCGGTCGGCGCGAGCGGGGATCTCGCTCCGCTGTCGCACATGGCGGCGACAATGATCGGCGTTGGCGAGATCTGGGTCGAAGGCGTGCGGCTGCCGGCCGGCGAAGCGCTCGCGCAGGCCGGTCTGGCACCGATCGAGCTTGGCCCGAAAGAGGGACTGGCGCTGCTTAACGGCACGCAATTCTCCGCGGCCAATGCGCTGGGCGGGCTGTTCGAGACGGAGTTGCTGTTCAAGTCGGCGCTGGTGACGGGTGCGCTCTCGACCGAGGCGGCCAAGGGATCGGACACGCCGTTCGATCCGCGCATCCACGCACTGCGCCGTCATGCCGGGCAGATGGAGACCGCGGCCGCCCTGCGCACGCTGATGCAGGGGTCGGAGATCCGCGCGAGCCATCTCGAGAACGACACTCGTGTCCAGGATCCCTATTGCCTGCGGTGCCAACCACAGGTGATGGGCGCGGTGCTCGACATCCTGCGGCAGGCCGCTACCACGCTTGAGATTGAGGCGAACGGCGTGTCGGACAATCCGCTGATCTTCCCCGAGACCGACGAAGCGCTGTCGGGCGGGAATTTCCACGCCGAGCCGGTCGCCTTCGCAGCGGACATGATCGCGCTCGCGATCTGCGAGATCGGCTCGATTTCGGAACGGCGCACGGCGATGCTAGTCGATCCGGCGCTGTCGGGGCTGCCGGCATTCCTAACGCCGAGACCGGGCCTCAATTCCGGCTTCATGATTCCGCAGGTCACCGCGGCGGCCCTAGTCTCGGAGAACAAACAGCGCGCGTATCCGGCCAGCGTGGATTCGATTCCCACCTCGGCCAACCAGGAAGATCACGTCTCGATGGCGGCGCATGGCGCACGGCGGCTGCTGGAAATGGCGGAGAACGCGAGCGCGGTGATCGCGATCGAATATCTGGCCGCCGCGCAGGCGATCGACTTCCACACGCCGCTGGTCAGCAGTACTGTCCTTCAAGCCGTGCATGTGTGCCTGCGCGCGGAAGTGCCGCGGCTGACCGACGACCGGCACTTCCATCCAGACATGGAGGTCGCCAACCGGTTGATCCGGTCGGGCGCGCTGGCCGCGATCGCAGGCGACCTGCTGCCGGGGGTTGCGTGACCGACTGGCTGCAGGTCCACCGCGGCGACGCCCCGCTGATCGTCGCCTTTCCGCATACCGGCACCGACTTGGTCGATGTCGAAGGCGGTTTCGCGTCGCCGTGGCTAGCCCGGCGCGATACCGACTGGTGGATCGACGATCTGTACGCCTTCGCGAAAGACCTTGGCGCAACGACCGTGCGGACGGCAATTTCGCGCAGTGTGATAGACGTCAACCGCGATCCGTCGGGCGTGTCGCTCTATCCCGGCATGGCGACGACCGAACTGTGCCCGACCACCAATTTCGACGGCGAGCCCCTGTATGAGGGAGGAGAGGGGCCAAACGCGGCGGAGATCGCGCGGCGACAAGCGCTCTGGTTCGATCCGTATCATGCCGCGCTGACGGCTGAGATCGCCCGGCTTCGCGCTACGCACGACGCCGTCGTCCTGTACGACGCGCATTCGATCCGCAGTCATATCCCGCGGCTGTTCGAGGGCGAACTGCCGCAGTTCAACATCGGCACCAATGGCGGCACGACCTGCGCGCCGGCCCTAACGGCGGCGGTCGAGCGGCACTGCGCGGCGAGCGGTCTGGGTCACGTGATCGACGGCCGGTTTCGCGGCGGCTGGACCACGCGGCACTATGCAGCGCCCGAGGACGGGTTCCACGCGATCCAGATGGAGCTCGCGATCCGCGGGTACATGGACGAGCCCGCCGACCTGACCCCCGGCAACTGGCCGTCCGCTTTTGATCCGGCGCGTACTTCGCCGATTGCCGCCACGCTTTCCGACATCCTGGAGGCGTGTCTCGCCTTCGCCCGAGCATAAGGACTGCTATGACTCGCCTCGACAACAGCCGCGATATCCGTGCGGCGACCGGCACCGAACTGACCGCCAAGAGCTGGCTGACAGAAGCGCCGTTGCGCATGCTGATGAACAATTTGCACCCCGACGTGGCCGAGCGGCCCGAGGAGCTGGTCGTCTATGGCGGCATCGGCCGTGCCGCGCGTGACTGGGAAAGCTATGACAAGATCGTCGAGACGCTGCGCCGGCTCGAGGACGACGAGACGCTGCTGGTGCAGTCGGGCAAGCCGGTCGGCGTGTTTCGCACGCACAAGGACGCGCCGCGCGTGCTGATCGCCAATTCCAATCTCGTGCCGCACTGGGCGACATGGGAGCATTTCAACGAACTCGATAGGCGCGGGCTCGCCATGTACGGCCAGATGACCGCCGGGTCCTGGATCTATATCGGCACTCAGGGCATCGTGCAGGGCACGTACGAGACGTTCGTGGAGATGGGCCGCCAGCATTATGACGACGACCTGTCGGGCAAGTGGTTGCTGACCGCAGGGCTCGGCGGGATGGGCGGCGCGCAGCCGCTCGCCGCGGTGATGGCGGGCGCGTCGTGCCTCGCGATCGAATGCCAGCAGAGCCGCATCGATATGCGGCTGCGCACCGGCTATCTCGATGTCGCCGCCGCTACCATCGAGGAGGCGATGGCGATCATCGAGCGGAGTTGCGCCGAGAAGACGCCGGTCTCGGTCGGGCTGGTCGGCAACGCCGCGGAAATCCTGCCCGAGCTGTTCCGCCGCGGCATCCGGCCCGATCTGCTCACCGACCAGACCAGCGCACACGATCCGATCAACGGCTATCTGCCGATCGGCTGGACCGTCGCGCAGTGGGCGGAGGGACGCGAGCGCAATCCGCAAGGCGTGGCCGACGCTGCCAAGCAATCGATGGCGGTGCATGTCCGCGCGATGCTCGATTTCCAGGCGGCGGGCGTGCCGACCACCGACTATGGCAACAATATCCGCCAGGTCGCGCTTGATGCCGGCGTTACTAACGCGTTCGATTTTCCCGGTTTTGTGCCCGCCTATATCCGGCCGCTATTCTGTCGTGGCGTCGGTCCGTTCCGCTGGGTGGCGCTGTCAGGTGACCCCGAGGACATCTACAGGACCGATGCCAAGGTGAAAGAATTGCTCCCGCACGACACGCATCTTCACCATTGGCTCGACATGGCGCGCGAGAAGATCCAATTTCAGGGTCTGCCGGCGCGGATCTGCTGGGTCGGGCTGGGCGATCGCCACCGTCTGGGCTTGGCGTTCAACGAGATGGTCGCGAGCGGGGAACTGAAGGCGCCGGTGGTGATCGGCCGCGATCATCTCGACTCGGGATCGGTCGCTTCGCCTAACCGCGAGACCGAGGCGATGCTCGACGGCAGCGATGCGGTGAGTGACTGGCCGCTGCTGAACGCGCTGCTGAACACCGCATCGGGCGCGACTTGGGTGTCGCTGCATCATGGCGGCGGCGTCGGCATGGGCTTCTCACAGCATTCGGGGATGGTGATCGTTGCCGACGGCACACTGGAAGCTGCGTCGCGGCTCGAACGCGTGCTGTGGAACGATCCGGCGACCGGAGTGATGCGCCACGCCGACGCTGGTTATGAGACCGCGCAGGATTGCGCGCGCAAGAAGGAGCTGGATCTCCCGGGGATCCTGTGAGCGACGGCGTGCTGATCCGCGCGGTCGACTGTCCGGAGGTCACATGGAAAAACGGTGGGGGGACGACGCGCGAGATCGCAAGTTTCCCCGCTGGCGCAGGCATGGACGACTTCGACTGGCGGGTCAGCGCCGCGCGGGTCGACACGCCGGGAGCATTCTCGCACTTCCCTGGGATCGATCGGACTATCGCAATCCTTTCGGGGCGGCTGCAACTGGAGGTCGCGGATCGGGATGCGATCACGCTCGTGGAAGGCGGCGGGGCGTATGATTTCGCCGGCGATGTCGCCGCGTTCGGCACGCCGGTTGCTAGCCCAGTTCTCGATCTGAACTTGATGGTACGGCGGGAAAGAGGCGTAGGCGCAATTTACGCGGTAAGAGCTGGTTTAATCCCTGCCATAACTGCAGGAACGATCTTGCTAGCCACGCGGGATATGGTGCTTCGTATCGGCAGCCGTGCCATTCGCATGCAGATCCACGACGCCTTCCGTTTTGCTGCCACACCCGACGAACATCTCATAGTGGACGCTCCTGCTCTGGCGTTGTCGGTAGCGCTTCACGGAACTCGGCAAGCGACGAACATCGCCACAATTGCAGAAACTGGTCAGGACGGATTGTCGGTCCGCCAGTAAGGGGCGACATGGCCTACCAACTTGATATCAGTAAGTACTCGTTCCGAGCCAAAGTTACGGCTGAACGAATATCGGATGTTGGGCAGCAGAAAACCAGCCGCGAACGTCCGCAACTGCGTCTGGCCAGAAGCGGTAGGGCAGAGACGCTTCGCCCACAACCCGGTCGAGGCGGTGCACGATGGGGTTGCTCGATAGCCGCCCCTCGCTCAGCTTGCGATTTCAACAGGAGCAACCCGCATGGCCGACCGGTTTTGGGTAAGCCGCAGGGGAGGTAATGCTGATACCCTGGATATGCCCTGCGCTCGTCATCGTTCTTTTTTGGGAATGTAACGTCTTATATTTTCGAGGGTAGTAGCGACCGATTAGTGGGCGATTTTTGCCCTGCCACGTTATGATGCGATGCTCCGTCGCTTAATTTATATCAGCCGTTCAATGATTGGTGCCGATCCCAAACAGGTTGAAGCCATCGTATCGACATCAATCCGTCGCAACGCACCGCTTGAATTGACAGGAATGCTTTGGGCTGATGGTGAAAGCTTTGCACAGGTAATCGAAGGGGACCCCCATCGCCTTGAGCAAACCATGGACCGTATCCGTATAGATCGACGTCATCTGGACATTGAGGTGCTATTGGATCGTTCCGTCGCGTCTCGTCAGTTTGGCAATTGGTCGATGAGACAGGCAGTAGATGACGAGGCCAGTGCGCACGCGAGCACGTTCATGATCGGCTTTGCAATGGGGGAGCGCACGAACTTGGCAAATCGATTGTATGAGATCGTTTTGGAAAGTGACCGGCGAAATTTGTTTTAAGGCGGTCTGATATTGCCAGAGGCCAGTCAAGTATCTAGATGCTCCGAAGAAATGGAGCATCCTATGTCCGACAATACGCTCGACCTGAACCCCGTTGAACTTGCCACGGAGCTGACAATCGCCTGGTTAGCTAACCCTAACACGCGTACCAATGCTGACGACGTTCCGTCCTTCCTGAACAAAATGTATGAAACTGTTTCGGTGCTGGTCGGCGGTAACGCTACAGCTGCCGAGCCCGAGGCACCGGCTCACGAATACACCCCGGCAGTGACGGCTCGTAAGTCGCTTGCCAGTCCCGACCACATCATCAGCATGATTGACGGTAAGCCGTACAAGACACTGCGTCGTCATCTCGCCACTAACGGCATGACGCCAGCGGAATATCGCACGCGTTATGGCCTGAAGGCCGACTATCCCATGGTTGCTCCTTCCTATTCAGAAGCACGCCGCATAATGGCCAAGAGCATTGGTTTGGGTCGCAAGCCTGGCCAGACCAATGTAGCCAAGGCTGACGCAAAGCCTGCTCCGGCTCCTCGCAAGCGCAAGGCCGAAGAGGCAGCCGTGGAATAATTCATGAGGCTGGCTTCCTTTAAAAATAGGGAGCCAGCCTATGCTAACAGCTGTAGCGGTGATGGGTATTCATCGGATCGGCAGCAGCTCATATCACGTTAGGCGCTCCTGCGTTCAGTCGCGGTGATTACTTGGTTCCGGCCTGCCTTTTTGGCACGGAGCAAAGCCGCGTCGGCGGTCTGCAACAGGCTTTGCCAGTCGGTATCCGCTGGCGCGCAAGCAAGACCGATGGAGACGGTGATCGGTCCCAGCTCTCGGCCATCGTGTTGTACGCGAAGCGCCGCGATGCGGCTCCTGATCTCTTCAGCTCGGAGCGCGGCAGCAGCCTGGTCGACGCCAGGCAACAGCAAAAGAAACTCTTCACCTCCGTACCGGAATACCAGGTTGTTATCCCTTACGGCTGCCTGCAGAGCCAGGCCTACTGCCCGCAGCACCGCGTCACCTGCGTCGTGCCCGTTGTCATCGTTGAATCGCTTGAAGTGATCAACATCGATCATCGCGCAGCAAACCGGTGAGCCAGTGCGTTCTGCGTCGATCAACGTGGTGGCCAGCGCTTCATCCAGCTGCCGTCTGTTGGGCAGCGTCGTGAGCGGGTCTGTCATGGCAAGCAGGCGCAGTGCTTCTCGTAGGCGCAGGTTGTCCAAAGCGAGACCGACATTCTCGGCCAGGAGTTGTAGGTAAGTTTCGTTCAGTGATGTAGTAGGATCGACCTTGCGGCTTTCCAGGTACAGCATGCCAAGGGTGCCCTGCTGTCCGATCAGCGGCAAACACAAGCTGTCCGGCCCGTCGCCTCCGTCGATATGGCTGCACGGTATGTCGAAGCTGGCACCAGAAGGGCGATGTGGAACTCCCCGCCGCAGCCCCCAGCATGCGAGGGGCGAAAACTCGGCAGCAGAGTGAACCGGCTCCAGCCACGAGCATCCCTCGACAAGAACGTTTCGGCTGGGATCGAACAGATAGAGGCGCCCTGCCAGCTGCGGGGCGACCTCAGGTGTGAAGCGCTTCACGATGTCCGTTAATTCCGAGACCGTGTCGCAACCCTGCATCCGCTGTGTCATGCGCGACAGAATATCCCGCACAGCACGATCCGCGTCGCGCTCGTGTTCCAATCGCTGACGTTCGATTCCGTTTTCCCGGAACACGCGCAGGGCCTGTGCCATATCACCGATCTCGTCGATTTGATCGAAGTGTGGCGGTTCGGTCTCGTAATCCTGGGCTGCAAGTCGGCCGATTACATCACTCAATTTCACAACCGGGTGGAGAACACGGCGCCGGAATACGAAATACAGTACGCAAAGAAACAGAAGGCCAGTCACTGCCAGCATCACTTCAGACGTGGATCGCCAGGCTCGCGAGGTCTTTTCGGCCGTTCGGAGGTCGTCGGCCATACGTTGATCGAGGCGGTACTGAAATCGTTCTACTGCCGATCGCGAGCGATCGAGTTCGCGTTCATACTCCGGAGCAAACAGCACGCGCAGAGCGGTATTGGTATCGCCCTGACGACGTGCAGCTATCGCTCGCTCCTGTCTGGTTTGAAGAGTGTCTGCCCAACCTAAGGCCTCACGCAGGCTTTTTAGCTCGTCTTCCCCGGCACCCGCATCTTTGATCCGCCGCGTCCGTGCTTCGACTGTGCCCAGTTCTGCCCGCACCTTTTCGTACGCCAGCAGGTCGGACGCATCGCCGTTGATGACGTACTGGCGGGAAAGCTCGCTAAGAGCGAGTACATCCTCGTCAATCGTCGCGGTCGCCCGATCGAGAGCATAGCGTTGGCTGACTGAGGTCCGCTCCTGCTGCTGAGCCGAGGACGCGAGCAGCATTGTAGTGCCGGACGCCAGCGTGAGCGCCACGGTCGCGCCGTATGCCCAGTTCGTGATGGTTGCCAAACGCATACATGACCGTACACGCCCGTTAGCTAGTATGCCGTTAATGATGCGGCGCGACCGGTGAAAGGCGACCAAGATTTTAGCCGCTAAAATTCATTTGCGCGGTTCGTTAAGCGACCCCTGTTACGGCGCAGCCCGTGCAGCTTCAATTCTCCCGTGTGGGCAGATGAACGAGGCGATCCAAGAAGCGCGGGGGTTGGGGTATCACATCCAGCGCGGCCGAGAGCGCATTCATGAATGGAGCGACCAGCTACGCGAGCGGGCCGAGCTGGCGGCGCAGCGCATGTCGAGCTTCGTCCAGGGTGCAGCGCGCGCGATGCGGTCGGGCTGCACGTCAGTAGCGGTGACGGATTCGACGCACTGCCGGCGCTCAACCAGTCACCGGCGCGTGAGCAGGCGCCGGCAATCGAGCTGGACCAGCGGGGGCAGGGTGGGCGCAATCGGCAGCGGCAGCAGGAACGGGAACGACAGCGCGGGCACGAGCCGGATATCGGCTTCGGGCGGTAGCGTCAGGCCCGCGCTTCGCTCTCGGCAACGTAGCGGCGCAGCACGCGGTTAATTTCCGTCTGGTAGCCGCGATCGTGGGCGTGTTCCTTGAACCAGCTTACGATATCGGCATCGAGCCGGAGCGTGACGGGCTTCTTGATAGGGCGATACAGACCTGGCCGGCGGGCATGCTGCCACGCCTCGGCCGATGCTTCGGGGATATCGGTGGTGTCGATCTGATCGTCCGGCAGAACTGCGAGCCGATCGAGCTGATCCTGCAGCTCGGGACTAAGCGCTTTCTTGCTCATAGCGTTTCCTTTCGTGTGCCGTTGCCTTTCGGGCGCTGATAATACGGACCCGGTCTTCGTCATCCGGTTGGGGATGGCTGTGAACGACCACCAGGACGACGACGGCACCGATCATGCCGATAGCGTGCCAGCGTTGCTCGCCGCCTTCCATGCGATCAGGAAGGACCACGTAGAGCAGATCGCTCCAGACTTCCTGCGCCAGCTCGAAGGACACCCCATGCTTGGCGAGATTCGATGCGGCTTTCCCATCGTCCCACTCGAAAACCACGGCCATTCCTGTATTTACAGAAATGTATGTACAACTATAGAGACGTTGATGCAAGGAGCACCGGCAGTTGCGGCCAATTGCGGACGCTCGTCTCGCGTGGTGATCGCGTCAAAGCTGCCACAAACAGCGGGCAGGCGAGGCGGGGAAAGGCGTGGTTTGCGGGGTCACAGGTTGGGGCCGATACCCCGCCCAGGGAGCCCGTCCTAATCGACGGTTGCGCGCTTCGTCCTCCCCACTGACGTGCCGGAGATGGCGACCTGTCACCGAGGCGAAGGAGGCACGGGGATCGAGGCATCGCCGGGCGTAAGAGCCGGCAACGTTTCGGTTTCGGCTGCCACCGTGTCATTAACGCTCAGCGTCAGCTGCGAAGGGCGCGCGGGAATTGGGGCATCGCCGGGCGCAAGAGGCGGCGATGCTTCGGTGTCGACTGCCACCGTGTCATCGCCGCCCAGCGTCGCGATCGCGGCCGGCGGGGTTACCACAATGGGTACGTCGATGGTTCGCACCACCGGTGGCGGAGCCGGCTGATAATAGTCGCGCCAAGCGTCGTATGCCGCGTAAAATTCGACGAACGGGCGGTCGAGCCGTAGCAGAGCTGCTCGGGCGAAGGCCGGTAGATCGTCATCGGCGACTTGACCGACCTGCGCGATCTCCACGCGTGCCACCGCGCAAAAGGCCGCCCGCATCGCCGGCTGCGCGTAGAAATTGTAGATGCGCGTCTGATTGTCATCATAGACACGCTGCCAGTCCCACCAACCGGGCGCCTGCCACTCCCGAATATAGGCTTGGTAGTGGCGATCGATCACGGCAGCATGCGTCTTGATCCACGCATTATAAGGCTCGACGACCCCACCACCTGCCTGGTCGCAGCTGAGCGCGGCGACGTTCAATGCGTTGCGCAGATGCCAAACGGCGGCCTGATCGGTATTGTCGAGATTAGGCGTGACAAAGGTGCCGTCGGCGCGCTTGGTCGGACTCTTCATGCCGATATAGCCACCAGCCGGCATCGGCGGGGGCGGCGGCGATAGCGTCGCGACAACCGGTGGCGGCTGCACGGGAGCGGGCGGCGTGGCGCAACCGGACATGGCGAGAGCCAGTCCGCCTAGCAAGCCCCATCCGAGGTTCGCGCGCAATGTCATCGTCTCGCCCAGGTAATCCGTTGAGGCGCGCTTAGCCCGCACCAGATGAACATTACAAGAATGGCTGATCTCCCCTCGTCCCCTCCCCGTCCTCAATCGAGGTTGTGGCCTGTCGAAGGGTCGGCGCCGATTTGGCTATATGCAGTAGCCCCGGCCCCATGGAGCGCTTCGTCGTTACGGATGGCTGCTGCCGGGAAGAGCGGCGCTATCACCCCGCCTGGCCCATTGATCACTAAGAAGTCGTCTTCGGCTCAGACGTTCAAAGGTTCGGTCGACGGTGTTGTTCATGAGCGGTCTCCTACGCGCCGACAGCGCACGAGCCGGCCGAAAAGCGGCTGAACCGAAATCGCCCACTTGCGGCCGTTCGCACCGCACGGCACGATGCGAGCATGATCGAGATTTTAGGACAAAGCTACGGGGTCACGGTCGGCAGCGATATTCAACGTGACGGCATGTATTTGGAGGTCGAGGATAACGCGAAAGTGGCCCTTGCTGAGGTATTTTACAGCGACCGCGACAACAGCATGACGTTCACAGGCTACCGAGCCGATCTGCCGCTTCCCCTTGTCGAATGGCTGATCGCCCACGCAAAGGAACGGCTGACACCCGCGAGCGGAAATGGCGGCTAACCCTCCCATCCCGGACATTCCGCTAACGCCCAAAAGCAGACATTAGGTCGCGCCAGCGGACGCTACCCAATCGCGCAAAGCCACCGCGTCATAATAGGCGTTGTGCGGAACCGCACTTCGCTGCTCGGAAGCAAAGTCGCATGTTCCGAGCAGTTCAAAACGAACAGAGCGCGCTATCAGCCGTCCTCCGCGCCGATTGGTAAGAAGGGAGGCCGCGTGTGCGATATCCTCCGGCCAGTCGGCAATCAGCACCGCGTCTGTGTCTGAGGCAAGATAGTCGCTGAACAGTTGAGCAACCTTGGCGAGCGGCCACTGCCTCGTTTGCAGGACGGGCAAGACGTTTGCTGCAACCCAAGGGACCGGCATAGGGCAATCGACCGCCTCATAGAACGGCGCGACCTCGTCGCGCTCTGGAACGGCAGCGATGGCGATCAGTTCGCCCCCAAACCCGTTGAATTCAGCATCAACAAAATAGCGCACACGATCCTTTCACCAGAACATGCCAAAGGCGTCCAGCAGCGATGTCCCCTAACCTCCCATTCCGGCCATTCCATTTTCGCCCAGTGCGGGGCTCTACGGCGTCGCGGATATGGTCGCCCCCTCTG
Organism: Sphingomonas sp. R86520; assembly: GCF_042466285.1. Classification (NCBI taxonomy): domain Bacteria; kingdom Pseudomonadati; phylum Pseudomonadota; class Alphaproteobacteria; order Sphingomonadales; family Sphingomonadaceae; genus Sphingomonas; species Sphingomonas sp. R86520. Next base: position 121,504 of record NZ_JAXHBZ010000002.1, on the reverse strand, counting down.
CATTTGACAGGCTGCCGAGATATTTAAAATGACCGCTGGTGCACGTTGCGGCCACCTTCATACGTGCAACCGGTGCGAACTTTGCGGTGAACACTATGGTGCCGACACTAACCGTAACGTCGCCCAGTTTCGAAACCGACAAGGAAAAGGGGATTTCTCCAGAGGAGGGTACGCGACCTTGAGGTGTCTCCTTAAGAACACCGCGTTGCATCTCGATATGATCGACATCAAATTCAGTCGCATCGTCTGCCGGAGCATTCATCTGAAATCCAACGCCGTTCTTATCATCGGCACTGACGATCGCTACACTGGCGGACGGAACATAGTCTTTCGATGCCATCGCGAGTGCTGAGATCGTGCCGACAACCGTTACCGGCAGCGCCACGATCTGTGCCTCCGTACTGAATTGGTCTACCGATGCATCACAGTCGAATTGCAGCGGTGTCTGGGCATTCGCGATCAACGGTGCACCCAGCGTCCCCGTCAAGATCCCGATGACGATCATCAAACGGATATGTTTCGCCATTCCAACGTCTCCACGTAAATATGCCGTTCTTATCGTACGCAGCCGTCAACATTGCCATGCTGAGGTTCAGCGCACGCGATCTTCGAGGCGATCGCCATTGGCTACGTAGCGCGGCGCGGAACGGCGACGCTGGTCGCCGGCTGGCCCGGCTCTAAAACCGACTTCCGCATGGCGTTGCCCAGGATGTAGGTTGAGGCCGACCTGGCAGGGTAATTCTACACGGTCTCCTCAGGCTCGCCAACCGATCAGCTCTCGAGAAACACGGTCCCTTTTAGAAGGGCCGCAGCGTCAGCAGACGTCCGCTAACGCGAGCTGCCTTGCCAATAGCGGACGGACCGCAATCCTCCCATATCGGCCATTCCGCTAACGCCCATTCGTCGCCGTTCAGGTTAACTACGACGTTTCTCCATTGTCGCCGTTAATTGGCTCCTACATCGTGGCGCAATGACATGGATCGCCGAGATATTCGTCCAAGGCTTCTGGGAAGGTGCGGTCGAAGTTGCTTACCACAAGTGGGGATGGGTTGGCGGTGCGGTGGCTCTGTTAGGACCATTCGTAGTTGGTGGAGCAGTGTTGTAGATCATCTTCGGATGGCCGCCGACGCCCAGGTTGCGGACGTCCAGTCGAGCTTTCACGGTGAAAAAAGCCGCCATTGCTCTGGGTCGCTCAATCCGGCAAAATCAGCCTATGAATTCCTCGTCCGTTGAGCATCTGTGGTCAAGCCTTTGGGCGCCGCGACCTGCTGGGGAAGATATCCGACTGCGGTTCGCTCTCGGTGGCGAGGAGTTTGACAACACCGTACAGCAAGTTCCGCGCTTTCTGCGAGCGCACCGGCGGGCATCGTCTGTAGCCGACGCGCTGTTCAGCGAGAGCTGCGTGGCCGTCGTGGCGTGGAACGGTCGCCCGCCCTATCCCGAGGAGCTTGCTGACGACGTAAAGGATGGGTTCGTTGCCCTACAGTCCACCGGATTTGCGGCTCCTCAGATAAACGAATGGCAGGCAACTCTCTACCCCGACCCGGACGGTGAGGCGTATGTTTGGGACCTCCGCAGTTATGAAATGGGTCGTGATAAGGTCGCCCGCGACACACTGCTCTGGCACGCCATCGCTTCAGAGATGCCTATCTACCCGAGCGCTCCGGTCGTCACCTTCCTGCTCGACCCAATCACGTCCGTGATGCTGCACGTCTACGATGATCGGGGAATGGACATCGTAGCATATGATCCCGCTAGACTTCACGGTCTTTACTCAAAGTTTGCAGATTGGCTCTTCGACTACGATCGTGAGCGGATGGCGAAGCTGTTCTAACCACGTCCGCTCGTGCTGCCCCCGCGCCTGTAAGCTGCCGGTCCGCAGTTCTCTCCATCCCGGCCATTCCGTTTTTGCCCGATTGCAGATGGGGAAGATGACTGGCAGCATGATGTCATGATCGCTGTCTTTATCCTCCTCGCCAGCGCACCCGTGTCGGGCTGCGATCTAGCTCACATCAGCGGAGCCCGTGCTGTCCATGAAGCGCTCGGTCAGCGTGCCGTGAAGATTATGGCGGCTGCGGCTGCAACAGGTCCAAAGGCAGACGCCTTACTAAGCGCTTTGGTCGACGAATCGGCTAGCTTCAATCTAATCATTGGAGACGTGGGATTGCCGAATGCCGGTATAGCAGGTGCTCGGTCAATCGCCCAAACTATCAAGGCCGACCAGTTCCGGTATCTTGGCTGGGATTATATGGACCTTCCTGCTGACGGATGCGGAAAACAATTGATCACCGTGGATTTTATAAACAACCGCGACCGGCGCATTTCTCAGATGGAATTTACGTTTCAACAAGCGCGCTTGACCGCTGCAAAGGGTTGGCAGCACTCATTTGAAAGCGGGCCGCTGCCTGCTTTCGTACCGGATAGCAACGGCAGCTAATCTATCCATTTCGGCCATTCCGCTTACGCCCACTTGCAGACATTCGAAGCGCGTGTGAAAGTAGCGTCGATGAGGAGTGTCTGTGACTGTATCGGCTAATCCTCGAGCAGCTAACCTCGAACGCTGGCGTCCGGCCCTGTGGACGCTCCTTGGAGCCTTACTCCTCCTTCCGACCATCGCGATGTTGTTCACCGACGAGGTGCGTTGGACAGGTACCGATTTCATTGCGGCTGCCGCTATTTTTGCCGTTGTCGGCTGTGCGATTGAGCTGATCGTTCGGTTCGTTGATCAGTCTGTCTTACGCATGGCTCTCGTTTGCGGAGTGATATTAGCCGCCTTGATAATCTGGGCCGATGGTGCTGTCGGCATCCTCTAAATTGTGTAGCGGGACGGCGGCTCTCCTTCCCATTCCGGCAATTCCGCTTCCGAATGTCACGCGCTATAGCGTTGAGCAGTGTCACGATCCTTTTTAGTGAGCCGTATTATCAAGGCGGGAATCCCAAGATGGTAAAAAGCGAGCTGGTGGAACGCATCAGTCAACTCAATCCAGAGATCCAGCGATCTGACTGTCGGAAGGTCGTCGAAACGTTCTTTGATACTATGATAAACCAACTAGCTACAGGGGGTGATATTGAATTGCGCGGTTTCGGTCGCTTGTTCATGTCGCAAACTGCCACCCGAACCATACGTAATCCGCGCAGCGGCTCGGTTGTGTCAGACCAGTCGGTAGCGGCGGTGCGCTTTCGGACGGGCAAGCCGCTTCTCGCATTATTGAACGGTGCGTAGCAATTCAGGTGGCGGGTAGGCGTCGGCGTCGCGGTCGTAGCGAAAGGCATCGCGAGTGAAGAAGGCCTCGCGCTGGCGACCGCAGCCGATGGCCGGAATGTACGGCATGATATTTCGCTCGACCAGCTAGCCGAGCAGCGAGCCGCTGCCATACGCTTCGTCGGCCGAGAGGCTTGCGGGCGCGATGCCCAGCTTAGTTCTGATGCGTGACACCAGCGTCCGGGTTGCAGCCACTTCAGCTGCGAAGCGCGCGGGGGGGGGGGGGCCTCAACGTAGAGGATACAGCCAAAGCGGAGGTCAAGCAGCGGGTTGATAGCGTAGGCGTAGCGTGCCGGCCGGTGATTGCAGGTGAGCGTTGCCTGCGGGTCCGGCGAGATGCTTGCCGGCTCGACGGAGGCCGGCTCGTCCGGACCTGGCGGCAACGCGGCAGCGAGCGCCGCGAGATCCTCGGCGACGGGCCGCGAGACGCTCTCCCGAGCACGCCGTTCGTCAACTGCGTCGGCACCCTTCAGCTTCTTCTCTCGGCTGGCATCGGCCATGATCGCGCTGCCATCCACCTTCACGTCGCGCCCCGCTACCAGCCCGGCCGCAGCGCACTTGGCGACCACCTGCTCGAACAGCAGACGATGCAGGTCGCGGGCGCGGAAGCGACCGTGCCGGCTCTTGGAGGAAGTCGAATGATCAGGCACCCGATCGGCCAGAACGAGACGACAGAACCACCGGTAAGGCGAGGGTGAGACGCACCTCCTACAAGCGCCGTTCTGAGCGGCTGCCGGATAGGTAGCTGACCAGCAGTTTCCGCAGAAGTAGTTCCGGATCGATTGAGGGTCGCCCGGTCGTGCTGTAGCTCGCCACCAGTGCGTCGCGCACGAAGCCGAAATCAAAGAGGGCGTCGATACGTCGGAGCAGATGGTCAGCGGCCCATGATCGTCGAGCCGGAACCCATACAACAGCGCGCCCTGCGCTACCTGCCGCCCATCATGTCCCTACTCCTCGCCGCTTTGCAGGAGCGAGTCACGGCACCCGGCGGTAGCAGGCACCCGTTTTCAACAGTGTCGTCTGGTTGTGACACCCCAAGCGACGCAAGCCTTACCCGTTTCAGCGATGGGGACAGGTTTTGGGAAGAACTGCGTTTTTCCGTTCCGATCCATTCCGAGAACAGCCCTGCGTCGTCTCGATTGTTGTTCCTAATTGGGAAGGCCGGGATCAGTAGAAATTGCTATTACGAAGGCTCGCATTCGTTACGCCTTGCTCAAAGCACGCCCGGCGGCGATTAGGTAATTCATGCCGTCGACACCTCTGGAATCGTCGCCCCCGCTCAGTGCGGTTGAGCTCCAAGTGCTCACGCTGCTGGCGAGGGGGCATACCACGAAGTCTATCGCGGCGACCCTCGATTTGTCAGTCTATGCCGTCAACGAACGGCTGCGCGAGGCGCGTCGCAAGACGGGAGCCGCCAGTAGTCGCGAGCTCGCACGCCGCCTGGCCACACAAGAAAATTGGGACAAGCAAATCGGGGTTCCGGACGAGAACCCGCACAGCGCAGAGCCGGAGTCGCCTAGCGCGGCCATAGCGGCCCGCCGGCGATCGAGGAGTTTTGTCATTATGCTCGCAATCGTTTCAGTCTTCGGCCTTGCCGTTGTGGCCTTGCAAGTCGTGCCCCCGCCCGCAGCCATGCGCAAACAGGGCGCATCCGCACCGGCGTCCGGTGTTTCGCGCAGCATGGCCCCCCTCAGTCCCTATCGAGCCCGTTTCGACGCAGAGGCGCGCAACAACAATTGGGCCGCCCCCGCCGAATTGCGTACCCTATCGCTTTTTACTCTCGTTGATGGTGTCCAATCGATCGAGGTTCATTGCGCCGCCACTCTGTGCCGCGTTGAAGGCGCGGTGCTACCTGACGCGTTGAAGCGCGTCAGGTCCGGGGTTGAGGGGGCTACCTTACGTGATCGCCTCCGAGAGGCCGGGCTTGAAGTCGTTGCAACGGATTTTCGCATTTCTCCGGATGCGGCAGAGCCGGGTAAGTTCACCACCTTCCTAACCCGTACCGGCTGAGTCTAGACACGGGTCTACCACTTGTTTGGACGTCCCAAGTCGCCCCGGCGTCTACCATCGGCACTGGGGCGCACCTCGCGTACTCGCCAGCTTATCAAACGCGCTTCGCCGTACCGGTAAGGCAGATATCACAGGTTTTGCATTGGCTATAAACGCAGGGAAACGCCCACTTGTTGCCGTTGAAGCTGAAACAGGCGCTTCCCGATAGTGGACGTTCAGCCGAACTGAGCTCACGGTGTATACAGGTTGCAGGTCGACGGCGTAGAAGTCGGCGTAGGGTTAAAAACCTGAGAATAATCGCGCCGGTCGCGAACCACGAATGACGCAATATAGTGGATCGTCTGCGGAGGAGCGAGCCATGTACCGAACAGCGGCTGGGTGCGATAGTTTAACTCGACATACATCACGCCCGCTCCGCCAGGCGCCATGATCGGAGTCGAGCCGTTGTCGCTGATGCCTAGCGGCAGGTCGTAACCCTTGTCAGTCATGGCATCTGTACTGCCCGCCGTACTCGTCACGTTGGCTTTAAACTGACCGTCGAAGCCCGCCCCGCTTTTGGCGCCGATACACCGCTGCCAGTGGATGCGCTGCACCGGTTGCGTATCATAACTTTGCGCGACGTTTTCTAGGCTTGACACCGTGATACGCCCATTCGTCGTCAGGCTGATGCCTGCACCCTGGTACCGGGCCGCTTGAAGGATGTCATTCACGTCGACTTCGCGAAGCTGCTGGGTCGCCAGGTTGCTGTACGCTCCGACACGGGAAGCGTTGTCCGCAAGGTTCAATGCGATCTGGCTGACGCGCAGGTGGACTATCGCCAGGTTCGCTAACTCGACGCCGTAACATCCGACCAGCAGCACTATTGGCGCAGAAAGGGCGAACTCGAGTAACGCTAAGCCGGCTCGGTCGTGACAGAAGCGGACGGCGAACTTGCGGACATTGCGCTCTATCATATGCATATCGTTGCGTTGACGTTGACGGTTTGACCCGCGTAAGGCTGGTTCTTCAGCAGCGTGCTCGCTGTTATCGTCTGCATCGGCGACAATTTCATCAGCCCGGCTACCGGGAACATACGCGGATAGGTGATCGTCATCGTGTACAACGTCACCGCGCTTGCACCGCCTTGGCCGTTCAGGCCTGGGTCGGCATCCCACGCGCCGTTGCCGTTTTCGTCAGTGTAACACTCGCCTGGATCGCGCACTCCGTTGCTATTGGTATCAGTAAAAGGCTCGGGAGCGACCTCGCCGAAGCTGTCGTAGCTCTTGCGAGTTGCACACCATGTACCAGTGGATACCGAGGACGCGCAATTATTGGTAAGGTTATTAATCAGTGGCTTCATCAACGTGATGACCTGTCCGTCAATGGTAGCTGCGTTGCTGGCGCCGCCCTCGATTGCCGAATCGCGTGCCGCCTTTTGAACGGAACCTGTGAGGATAGACTGCGCATAGGCCCGGTACAGCAGATCGCCGAGCCCCATAACCATCAACAGCATGACTGGACAAATCAGGGCGAACTCGATCAGCGTCGCGCCGCACAAATCTTCGACCAACCGCTTGCGGGCGGGAACCACTACTTTGTGACCCGCAGCATGGCGAGGTGCTGCGCGATCGACGTGAACGCTGCCGACAGGCCATTGCCACTGGGGGTAAAGAGCGCCTGATTCGTCGTCGTCGCACAGGTTTGCAACGGGGTCGACGTACTGGTCGCAATTGCGACCGTCCACACATCGACATTGCGCGCCTTCGCGGCCGCACAAGCGGCGAGGAAGCGGGAGTTATGATAGTTGGTCAGGCTACTGGTATCACCGTTGGCAACACGCTTGTCATAATCCTCGTAACCGTACATCGAATAGGCATTGCTGTTTGGCGACATCACGCCGTCGGTAAGGAAAACAATCACTCGGTTTGGCGGGTTGCGGCCAGGCCACGTGGCAGTATCGCCCGCCCAAGCGCCGGTGGGCGAAATTAAGCGACTGCCCCAAATCATGCCTGTATCGTGGTAGGTGCCACCCTGCGGCACGAAGTCAGTTGCGTACAGATAATTATAGACGTTGCTGCGTGCCATCACGCTGAGTCTTTTTACCGGCTTGCCGCAGGCGGTATAACCGCTTTGAACCAATGCGGTGGAACCTAAGCTTGGACGGTAATTGTTCTCATCACCATTTGTATAATCGGTCGCGGCAGTTCGCCAATATTCGATATCCTGCATATGCGGCAACCACCGACTCGTACCGCTTGGCTTTGCGTCGGGATCTAGCTCGGAAGGCAGGCTGCTCGTCACGAAGGTGCTCTGCCCGGGATTTTGAACCGGGGTTTCGACGCACCCAAGCCACTGCGTTTTAGAACCGTCAACTGCGGTAGGATCGGTCATCGACAACGCGCCGTTGACCAAGGAACTCACGTCCCATTGCAGTTTTTTGTATTCCCATTTCGGGCCAAGCGTCTCGGTGCGGGTGTAGCAGAAGTAGCTATTCGAGTTAAACGCGCCTTGCGTGCGCCATACGTCTGAGGTGCTGGTAGCTGTGCTTGTAGAGGGGTCGTAAGTAAGCGCGGTAGAAGGTGTGCGAACAGATGCCGCGGTACAGTTTGCCTGCGTCTTGCTATTGCGCACATCAGATGTGGATATCGTGTAGTCTGCATAAACATGTCGTGACTGGTAATAGGGCTGATCCGACGATCCGCCAGAACCGACAAGGTAGCTCGGCGAAACGTCCAAGATCGCTTGTCCGGCATTCACAACTGAACTGTAGGACACAAACCCGTAGCGGACGTTCGTAGCGGGATCTGCGTTGGCGGCGAACGCGTCGTAAAAGCTCAGTACCGCTTTGCGAAGCGCTTCAATGCGCGAGACGTTGCTTCCGTTAGAAAATAGCTCCTTTACGGCATAGGCGCTACTGCCGGCATAGCCCGGTACGCCGCCGCTCGTTGGGCGCGTATAGGAATATGTGCCGGTGCCGCAGGTGTCTGCGCCACCCGACAGACACGCCATTGAACCGGTCGTATCCAGCACAAACATGACGTCTGTGTCCGCAACGTCGTACCGAGCCTGGCAATTTACGGCGATCGTTTTCTCAGACATGTTGAAGATCTTCATCAATGTCATAGGCACCGTGGCCGAGGCAGTGCCGGCAACTTGGCTATCGCTGGTCTTTGTCGGAGTGAAGACTAGGCCGGTACTCCCCATCCAGCCGGTCCTAAAGTTGTTAGAAAAGAAATTATTCGCTTGCGTCACTGCAACCGGCTCGAGAGTGCTATTGGCGCTCGTCATAAACTTGCGTCCTGCAAGAACCCCTGCATCGCACGCTTGCTGAAGACGCGCTTTGACGACGTAGAGACGCGCGACGTCCACCGCTGATCCCGCCAGTCCCAGCAGAGGAATGAGAAACGCGGCCATCATCGCCAGTGTGTTGCCCCGCCGGTCGCGGACAATGCGCATGAGGAAGCCCGCGTGTGCGCGGTTATCACCCAACGTTATCATAAAAAATTACAACCTCTGCCTCATCAATCGGGCGAGTAGACGCGCAGCCGATCAATCTGGACTAAGCCAAAGTGGTTAATTTTACCCCCACTCTGGATAGAATCGGCGCGGCTTTGACCGCAGTCTCTGCCGAAATCCCCGCTCGCAGACGGGGAATTGGGAACCATCGTGGTGAACATGGGGCGGAGTTTCCGCCTGGGCGTGGCGGCCGCAAAGGCTTATGCACTAAATGCTAATGGTCCCCTGTCATCAGGTGAACCATGTTGCGTAATCTTCGTCATCTCACCCGTTCGGATGATCCGTTACCGACGACAAAGGCCGCGAGGTCAATCCGTCTGGTGGACGCGTTTGAAGCAGAGGGATCCGGCTGGTTCTGGGAGACGGATCCGGACGGAACGATTACGTATATTTCTGATCATATACGACAGAATCTATGTAGCGATGCGTTAGACGCCGGTACTGCTACATTGCCACAGATTCTCGAGATTGATCCGGAGGGGATTTCGTCACGAACGTTGCATTTCCAGCTGTCGACCAGGGCTGGTTTTCACAATGTTGCGGTGCGCGCGATCGAACAGTCGATCCCAGTATTCTGGGCGATTTCCGGCCAGCCTCGGTTTGACAGCGAAGGAGTGTTTCAAGGTTATGTCGGGTCCGGTAGCGATCTGGCTGAAAGGCGCCGCTCGCAAGCTGACATTACTAGATTAGCGTACACTGATGCGTTGACTGGTCTGGCAAACCGCGAACGAATGCGCAATGCGCTGGAGCGCCTTTTGCTTGCCCGCCAAAGCGGCTTTCATCCGACCGCCTTGCTCCTCCTAGACCTTGATCGCTTCAAGGCCGTGAATGATACGCTCGGCCATCAAACGGGTGACGAACTTCTCCGGCGTGTGGCGCAACGTATCCAACGCGTTGTCGGCACGGACGGCGCCGTAGGACGGCTAGGGGGTGACGAGTTTAAAGTCATTCTCGCGAGCGATACTGCCAGGAGAGATGCAGAAGCTATCGCCACCGACATCATCCATTCGGTGTCGCAACCCTACCTCATCGAAAGCGCACCTATTACGATCGGGTGTTCGATTGGAATCGCAATAGCGCCGGAGCATGGACAGACGGTAGACCACCTCGTCCGGAACGCCGATCTTGCGCTCTACGCAGCCAAGGACGGAGGACGCGGACTACACCGTGTCTATACCGACGACATGCTTGTTGAGGCCACGCACAGGAAGCACCTCGAGGATGACTTGCGCCAGGCTCTGGCCCAAAACGAGCTTTACGTCGTCTACCAGCCCGTCGTCTCGATGGTCACAACGCTGATCGTCGGATACGAGGCATTGGTGAGGTGGGAGCACCCGGTACGGGGGGCAGTAAGCCCAGCTGAATTTATTCCTATTGCCGAAGAAATTGGTCTGATCGATGGCATAGGCGAGTGGGTCTTGCGGACCGCAGTTGCCGATTGCGCAAAGTGGCCCGCCGGCATTCGTGTCGCCGTGAACGTATCGCCAATCCAGTTCGCAAACCCCAAGCTGCCGTCGGTTGTCGCAAACGCGTTGATATCTGCGACGCTGGCTGCGGATCGCCTCGAACTCGAAATAACCGAAAACGTCTTCCTGAATGAGGGCAGCTGCACAGACCAGATGTTCAAGGCTCTCAAAAGTCTAGGCGTCCGTCTGGCTCTCGACGATTTCGGCACCGGCTATTCGTCGCTCGGTTATCTAAAGAATGCACCGTTCGACAAAATAAAAATTGATCAGAGCTTCATTCGCGGCGCGATTGTTGCAGGAAACCGCAACGCTGCCATCATCCGCGCGATCGTGACGTTGGCCGATACGCTAGGGATGGAGACGACGGCGGAGGGCGTCGAGCAGCAGGACGAGATTGCGTTTATACGGGAACTCGGCTGCAGCCATATCCAGGGCTATGTTTATGGACGGCCGGCCAGAATCGAACATGTGTTGGCTTGCCTATCGGACTACGGTGCGCCTGCGGAAGCCGTCGGCCATAAGGTCAGTCGTGCACCTCGCGAAAAGGTGCTTCGCAAGGCGCAACTTTTGCAGGGTAGCAATCGAACCCAGATTATTGTCCGCAACTTTTCAGCGAACGGAGCTATGATTGAAGGCTGTAACTTTAACAACACCGACGTCGGCGCATCTGTATTGATTGAGCTGGTTGATGGACATATACTATCTGGAAGCGTTCGATGGGTCAATACCGGAAGGGTCGGCATCGAGTTTTCGAAAAGCGTTGATCAAAAGATCATTATTTGAGTATCTGGAACGATATAGATTCTGTACTGCGCGCAGGCCCAATTAATGAATTGTACACTTGTTGCTGTCACCGGACGGAAAGGCCGATCACCATACGGCGGTCGGGCTGAGCCTGACCACAGCACGCGAAAGGGCGGTTTGCACGAGGTGAATCGGCATCGCCAGTTCAGCTACTGTCAATGTGTCGCCTTCCTGCATTAACAAATCATGCGCCAAATTGAGGAGCTTTAGCGCCTCTCGATATCGTTCCATACAACCCGTCCTGAAGTGTCAAACGCCCAATGCACGAACGGACCTTTCGGGTGCAAAAAGAACAGGTTAGCTTAGGTTAAGTCGCTGCCGATCGGTGGTTTCGCACATTAGGCGAGCTACTCTTTCAGCCTATCGCCTTGTAAGCCAGACCTCAGTGTGCCGGGAGGCTTCAGGCTGCCCCGCCGATTGCGACGTACATTTATATCTGTTTTGCCGAAGGATCGCGAGCGCGCAATTCGCCGCCGCCTCGCCGGTGTCGTTGTAATAGCGAACATCGGCAACGTTCGGCGTCACCTAGACAGGATCGCTGAATTTCTCGACTGTGAATTTCTTAAGGAGCGCCGCGCGTATTGCGATACCGGTTTGCTTCGGTTCCGACCCTGCCCATTAAATATAGATGTTATTTTCAAAATTGGCTTCACATGCGGGTCTCTCTGCCGCGGCGACATAGTTACGAAGAGGAGCAGGTTGCGGCGGGTAGATGCGCGCTTGGGATCGTCCTTCACAGGGAAAGAGTCATAAAATAGGATCGAGCGTTACTATTCACGTCCTCCCCACTCTTGAAGTTGGAATGGCTTGCGGTACTCTCTGCGCCTGCGAGCTTAAAGCATAAAAACCCGTTAGAAAACATCCGCAGCTTCCGGTAAGATCGTTACAATACCTGGAACTCTCGTCAGTGTTTGGCCGCCTGCCAAATCAATAGGTGAGACTACACTGATGGTTACCCTGCTTACCATCGTTGAGGGTCTATACGCCGTCGTTCTCATTGGCTTTGCAGTTTGCGCAATTGCGGCAAAATACATTCCGGCGTGAATGATTGGTTCCTCTGATGATCGGTTGGGCACCGCAGCGGGGAGGCGTCTTGGGAATGCTCAACCCGCTGCGATACCTTATTCATGTCACTAACCCAGACCGTAGGCAATCCCCACAAATCCGAGTTTGAAACGTTTGTCGCGACGAACGCGTGTGACGAGCACGAAAGAGGAAGCTCGCCGCGACTATTCATTGAACGCACCTGCAATCCCCACGGGTCAATCGTTTCAGGAAACTCGAAAAGGCAACGCTCGGTTTCGATTTCTGCGTTTGCGCGACGTACCGCGTCGCAGCATTAAGGTAAGGGCTTTCAAGCATCCTCTCCTAAAATTTCGACCGGGTAACTCCGGCCATTTTTTGGCCTGTTGATTAGGTTGTCGTGAGTGCCTGCGTTGTAGCGACTGCCAACTTGAAACGCCTGCAGGCTAGATCGTTGACGGAGGGGATTGGACATGGCCGCAATCACCGAGGAAGCCTTACACGGCAGATGGTTCTATCAGAAGACGATCAGCCGCTCGATCGTAACGGCGCGAGCTGCTATGTTCTCCGCAACGGTGAGATGAAGACCGGCACCGGCGCCGAAGTAGCCACGTACAGTATCGAGGGAGGGCGGTCATCAGGTCCACCGAACGACACCGATGATGACCGTGCACACGTTGAGCAGCTTGGACCCGTTGTTCGACAAGACAATAGACACCTTGTCGTCGTCCGTGATCTATATCCTCCCCGATCGCAGCGATCCGTATCATATGTACGGTTCATTCGTTCGCCGCTTCGCCGCGTTCTCAAGCGCCGATGTCTCAACCGGCGCCAGCAGGCTAGCGGGTCGTCCTCCATGCACCAAAAGTAGACCGTCTGCGCATCGGCAGGCCGAAGTTCCGGCAAAATTTCCGCGATTTACCCGCCGACGTGGCCGTTCGGACCGCCGACCATCCTGATCGCACCCGGTAACGCGAACCCTGTGCTCTTTTGGGCAAGGAGTGGTTCGAGAGAACTCAGTGCGGATAGATATGCAACAACTCCAAGATACGTAAAAAAATGCGGGTATTGATGCGGGTATTGATGCGGGCCGCGAACGGTTGCGCGCAGACACCCTTTGCCGCTGCCCCGCGCGAATACGTGTGTTTTTGACTACGTATGCCGCAATGTGCAAGCTGGCCGACCGTCATGGGCTTGGCGCAAAAGACGATAGAAGTTGCCAAGAATCTGCGTCAGAACCCTAATTCGCGTTGAGGGAGGCCAGGTAAAAAAAACGGGGCGAACCGACCGCTCAGCTTTGCCCGGTCGAAATCATCTATCTGGCCATTTTCGCCGGTTTGGGGCATCGGGGCGGCATAAACCCGTTCTGTCGACCATTTATGTCCGGCAGCGACCTTGTTGGAAGCCAACCATGCCAGTATCCAGCCTGAGATGACGTCTTCACTCTCACCTGTTCAGCTCATTCGCCCAACCCGTCACGGGGATGCGCGTGGATGGTTCACCGAGGTCTATAATCGTGAGGCGTTTGCCAAGCTCGGTATTACCTGTACTTTCGTGCAGGATAATCATTCGCTCTCTGCTCCAGCCTATACGCTCAGAGGCCTGCATTATCAGACCCCGCCGCGCGGGCAGGACAAACTCGTGCGGTGCATCCGTGGGCGAATTTTTGACGTTGCCGTCGACGTTCGCAAAGGCTCACCGACGTACGGAAAGTGGGTCGGCGCCGAGCTGTCCGCCGAAAATGGGCATCAGCTTTTTATTCCGATCGGCTTTGCGCACGGCTTTGTCACGCTCGAGGACAATTGCGAAGTCACCTACAAGTGTTCGGATACCTATGCTCCCGCCAATGATGGCGGCATCCGCTGGGACGACCCTGCGATCGGCATTGATTGGCCTATGCCCGTCGGGACCGCACCCGAGTTGAGTGGCAAGGATAAAGTCCAGCCGCTGCTCGCGGACTTCGACAGCCCTTTTCCCTATGACGGCCGCCCGCTGGCGCCACTCGCCTGAAGGACAGACCTATGCGCATTTTCGTCACCGGCGGGGCCGGCTTCATCGGCTCGGCTCTCGTCCGTCACCTCATCGAGACCACCGAGCATGAGGTGCTCAATTTCGACAAGCTGACCTATGCCGGCACGCTCACCACGGTCGAGCGCGTCGCCGACAGCAACCGCTATCGCTTCGTCCAGGGCGACATCTGCGACGCGGACGCGGTGAAAGCCGCGATCGCCGAGTTCAAGCCCGAGATCGTCACGCATCTCGCCGCCGAAAGCCATGTCGACCGCTCGATCGACGGCCCCGGCGCGTTCATCCAGACCAACATGGTCGGCACCTACACGATGCTCGCCGAAGCGCGCGCCTATTGGCTCGGGCTCGACGACGCGGCAAAGGCGGCGTTCCGCTTCCACCACATCTCGACCGACGAGGTCTACGGATCGCTCGGCGACACCGGGCTGTTCACCGAAGAGACCCCCTATGATCCGCGCTCGCCTTACTCGGCGTCGAAGGCGGGCTCGGACCATCTTGTCAGCGCGTGGGGCCACACGTTCGGCCTGCCGGTGCTGATCACCAACTGCTCGAACAATTACGGGCCGTATCACTTCCCCGAAAAGCTGATCCCGCTGATGATCGCCAAGGCGCTCGATGGCGGCGACCTGCCGGTCTACGGCAAGGGCGACCAGGTCCGCGACTGGCTGTTCGTCGAGGATCACGTCCGCGCGCTGCATGCGGTGTTTGAAAAGGGCGAGCCCGGCCGGACCTACAATGTCGGCGGGAACAACGAGAAGCAGAATCTCGAGGTCGTGAATACCGTCTGCACGATCCTCGACCGGCTGCGTCCCCGCGCCGATGGCCAGTCCTACGCGACGCAGATCACCTATGTCGCCGACCGTCCCGGTCACGACAAGCGCTATGCGATCGACGCGAGCCGGATCAAGAACGAGCTCGGCTGGGAGCCCGCCGAGACGTTCGAGACCGGCATCGAGAAGACGATCGCCTGGTATCTCGCCAACGAATCCTGGTGGCGTCCGCTGGTGGCCGCCAAGGCGTCGGAACGCCGCGGCGTGGCCGTTTGATGTCTGTGCGTATGAGTGTCGACACGAAGGGCTTGCAATGACCCAGCCAGTTCGGACAATTCTTGTTACCGGCGCCAATGGGCAGCTTGGTACTGAACTGCAGCGGTACGCTTGGCCCAAGGGCTGGGCCGTCGTTGCCCTGGATCAGGATACGCTCGACCTGCGAGATACCGCTGCCATCGCGACCAAGGTTGCGGAGCGTGAATGGGCGGCCGTCATCAACGGCGCTGCCTATACTGCCGTAGACAAAGCTGAGACAGACCTTGTCAACGCTTGGGCCGTCAACGCAATGGCACCTGCGGCATTTGCTGCTGCCTGCGCAGGTGCTGGCATTCCCATCGTTCAGGTTTCGACTGATTATGTGTTTGACGGTGCCCGTGAGGGCGCTTGGCAGGTAGGCGATCCGGTTGCGCCACTTGGGGTCTATGGTGCATCGAAGCTGGGGGGTGAACTTGCCGTACGTACGTCGGGCGCACGCCATGTGATCGTTCGCACGGCTTGGGTCGTTAGTGCGCATGGCAGCAACTTCATCAAAACGATGCTGCGTGTTGGCGCAACCAACCCGACGTTGCGGGTAGTCGACGATCAGCACGGGAGCCCGACATCGGCAGCCGATCTTGCAGCAGCCCTTGCGACGATCACCATGCGCCTCGTTGATGACGCAGCAGCGCCTACGGGCACCTATCATTTTAGCAATGCTGGCGCTGTGACCTGGGCGGGCTTTGCGCGCGAAATCTTTGCACAAAGCGCGGCGCGGGGGGGCGCTGAGGCTGAAGTGCAGGGCATTCCAACAAGCGAATATCCGACGCCCGCGACGCGGCCTGCTAACTCACTTCTAAGCCACGACGCTATCACACAAGATTATGGCATTCACCCCCAAGCATGGCAGACAGCACTCGGCACCATTCTTGACGAACTAATCGGCGTACCAGCCAAGGAGACACAGGCGTGAAGGGCATTATTCTTGCGGGCGGTTCGGGCACGCGCCTCCACCCAGCAACGTTGGCGGTCAACAAGCAGCTGTTGCCGGTGTACGACAAGCCGATGATCTATTACCCGCTGTCGGTGCTGATGCTCGCCGGCATCCGCGACATCCTGATCATCTCGAGCCCCGAATATATCGGCAACTACAAGAACCTGTTCGGTGACGGCTCGGCGCTGGGCCTGACCATCGCCTATGCCGAGCAACCCAAGCCCGAGGGTCTGGCGCAGGCGTTCACAATCGGCGCGGACTTCATCGGCGACGACAATGTCGCGCTGGTGCTGGGCGACAACATCTTTTTCGGCGCCCATCTCACGGACTTGCTGGCCAACGCGGTCGCGCGGCCGGACGGAGCAACGGTTTTCTCCTACCGTGTCGAGGATCCCGAGCGCTACGGCGTGGTCGAGTTCGGCGAAGCCGGCAAGGCGATCAGCCTCGAAGAAAAGCCCGAGGCCCCCAAGTCGAACCATGCGGTCACCGGCCTGTATTTCTATGACAATCGCGTCGTTCAATATGCGCGCGATCTCAAGCCATCGCCGCGCGGCGAACTCGAGATCACCGATCTCAACCGGCTCTACATGGAGGCCGGCAATCTGTACGTCGAACAAATGGGCCGCGGCTATGCCTGGCTCGACACGGGTACACACGATAGCCTTCTTGAGGCCGGAGAATTCGTCCGCACCATCCAGCATCGCCAGGGCGTACAGGTCGCGTGTCTGGAAGAAATTGCGTATCTCCAAGGCTTCATCACCGCCGATCAGGCGCGTGAGGCGGGCGAACGCTTCAAGAAAACCAATTACGGTCGGGCAATCCTGAACGCCATTGACGGCTAGGATTGCTGCCCATTTTGCTTTGCCGCATTCATGGAGAATGCGGCAAAGCAATCTTGTCGTGCGGGATAGGTTGCTGTGAAACCGCCTCTTCCGGACAGGCAGAGATGCCGGTGCCAACGCCTAGCATTTTATTCTCAGGTAATTTGTTTCGATTCAGGCGCTGATCCTCAATTTTGTATCCATATGCCCTCGGCGAAAGCCCGCATGAACCTAGCGGACGCCAACCCGCCCAGCTGATGGATGGGCGCACTGTGCTGTAGACTGTTCGGCCTGCTTCGATGATCCGCCTCGCCGCACTGCTCGCGCTATCTTCCGCTGCTTGATCCCGGCAGCGGCTGCTATTGTGCATACTCGCTGCTTGTCGTAATCGCGCGGGCACCGATAGCGCCACTGCCGTAGATTTACCGTTTGCACGGCACGCCGTACCGTGCGCTTACACAGCCTCGGCCGCGTCGGTCCGCCGCCAATATCGAATGAATATGGCGATAGTCCATGGCAGGCTGACTACGACGATAATGGCGCAATACGCCATCAGAACGTAGCTCGCTCCCCAGAACGACGTAAAGTACGTGGCTCCGGCGACCAATACACCGCAAACCAACGAGTTCCACAGCATCGGTTCTTCTTTGTGGACGCGCATAAAGGTGGCAAGCGCAAACACCGATATGTTACAGGTTGTTACCACCCCGATCAGAACAAGATCCGAAAGGGGGAGGAAGCGATGCATAATCTTGAGGTCAAAATATCGGCCCAGAGAAATTACTGCGCACAAACCAATGCAGGCGACGATCTGAAATGCGATAGACTGCCCGAACAGATGTAGGAACCGCCGCCGCAATTCTGCGCGATCGCCGCGGGCAACAAGTCCAGACAACATCGGCGTTGAAGCCGACATCCAACTCATAGCTATCAGCGAGATGTTGCCGAACACCGCGATCGACAATCCGATCATCGCTGCTTCTGCAGCGCCCCGATGGGCAAAGACGAACGGGGTGAAGACCTGATACAGCAGGTATCCGCTCATCCAGCTGACGCCGATCCTCCACTGCAGCGGGAAAATGTCGCGTCGCCAGCCATAGCCCTGCGCACCTTGCGCCACCCGTTCGACAAATGTCGGTACCCCACTGCGCCGGCGTAGCCACCATCCTGACGTCAGCGCAGATACGACGCTGATACAGGCTGCGGCATACAGCGTGGGATGGATAAGAATAATGATCCAGCAGGATACATATCCGACTATCGTCTGGGCCAAGCGCAAACGCGCAACATGCGCGATCTTGCCGGTGCCCTCGGCAATGGCTAATTGTGGGCTGTAGTAAAGGTTAACCGCCGCAGCCACGACGATCAGCAACCAGGAACCCACCCATTCCCGAGCGGGAACTGCACTGCTGCCTTGCCTAAGAAAAACAAGCCCGCCAATGCCGACGGCAACGGCAAAGACGATAGATAGGATCGCAAACCATCGGCGGACGGACTGACTAAGAAGTCCAATGCGATCGATGGCTGCTTGTCGCTCTTCGGGCGACGAGTTATGCTCTTCGTCAAGCTTTACAATTTCATGACTAACGAGCTGCGTTAGCACGAAGCTCAACCCAAGCTCAAAGAACGCTTGCAGTGCAATAAGACTGTTAAACGTATAGTAATAGCCCTGCATCTCGCGGGAAAATAGCGTGCTGGTCATCAATACCATAACCAGTCCCGCCACGACGCCCCAAGCGCGCTGAAGGACTGTCATGGCGATCGCCATATCGATGCGGAATTTTCGAGCTATCGTAAGCATCTAAGATCGTTTCGAACCATTATGGAGTATCGATATTGGAGGCGACGCCATGGCCAAGTCACGATGGCTAGGCAAGCTAATCCGGCAATAGGAGGTTGGTTCTGGCGGCAGCCATTCCTCTGGGTTAAGGAGCGCCATGCGTGTTGATTTCCGATGTGATGTGGACGAGGCGTTCGCCTTATCCCGACGGCCCCGTGTGTGTGGGGCCAACTGATGACTATAGATGCAGGAGCGCTGGCCGGGCAGCGCTGTGTCGTACTGGGCGCAGGCGGCTTTGTAGGAACGTCGCTATGTCGGCTACTCAACAGTAATGGCGCAAACGTTGTGGGATTTGGCAGGCGGTCGCGTATCGATACTGCCGTATTTCCAGGGGCCTGGGTCGACGGAGAATTTAACGATGCTCAGGCGATCGCTCAGGTTATAGATAGTGCCGATGTTGTATTTCACCTGTTGGGAGGAAGTAACCCTTCGGCGTCTAACCGCGACCCTGCAGCCGAGTTACAAACATCGTTAGCCACCAACCTATCTTTGATAACTACGGCAATTCGAGCGAGAGTTGGCAAGCTAGTCTTTGTGTCGTCTGGCGGTACCGTCTACGGCGCTGCTACGCATTTTCCGATACCCGAGGATGCTCCAACGGATCCTATCTCAGCCTATGGTCTCGGCAAATTGACGATCGAGAAGATGCTGCGAATCTACAGTATGATCGACGGGCTGGATTATACGATCTTACGAGTTGCTAATCCCTATGGTCCTTTCCAAATACCCAATCGACCTCAGGGTATTTTAGCAACAATTATTCAACGAGCATTGCATGGTAGCCCCGTCGAAATCTGGGGCGATGGTACTGTCGTACGCGACTATCTTCACGTCGAAGATGTGTGTGACGCGCTGGTGCGTGCTGCCGCGACGAACGCAGGCAGCAAAGTGTTCAATGTCGGATCAGGTATCGGCCGATCACTGAACGAGATAGTGGCGTCGGTATCCGATGTGCTCGATGTAAATATTTCGGTCGTTTATAAGGCTGGTCGTTCTGCTGATATTCCGACCAATATTCTTGATTGCACGCGCGCCCAGCAGCTTCTTGGCTGGACGCCGCAGGTCGACTGGGCTGAAGGTTTGCGTGGTACGGCTGACTGGCTATCTCGACTGGGGAAAGACTAATTTGGTCAGAGTTGGGCCCCCTGTGTCCGATAAGTGTCATTCTCGGACACAGGGGTAGCGCGCGAAAAAAGGGCGTGGCACACACTTTATATGGCCACGCATCACCCCTTTTCGATTCTCCCAGACGATCCCGATCTTGCGGTACCTTCGGCATCGCTCGTGACGGCGAATGAGCGCGAGCCGACGTTGCCTGCAATCCTCCATGAGAAGATTGAGCGTGCTGCCGCGTACGCTAAGGCAGCCCGTGCCGGCGCGACACGTCGCGCGTATGATTCCGATTGGGCAATTTTTACGGCGTGGTGTGCACAGCACGGTTTGGGCGCGTTGCCGGCAAGCCCCGAAATCGTCGCGGTGTTTGTGAGCGACCAAGCCAGTACGGGGCTCAACCCGTCGACAATCAACCGACGGGTAGCTGCGATCGGGCATCATCATCGTGCAGGTGGGCATCCGGCGCCTACCGCCATGCCAACGGCTGGTCGCCTGGCCGAAGTTCTGGCCGGCATCCGCGTCGAACACGGCGGCGCCAAACGTCAAAAGCGTCCGGCCGATGCTGCGGCGCTGCGCAACATGCTAGCGACAATTGAAGGTGATGGCCTTCGAGCGCTGCGCGACCGCGCAATCCTTGCCATCGGTATGGCCGCCGCTTTGCGCCGTTCCGAAATCGTCGCGCTCCAGGTCGAGCACGTCGGAATTGTACCCGAAGGACTCCGCCTGACGATTGCTCAGTCAAAGACCGACCAAGTCCGGCGAGGTGCGGTTATCGCCATCCCAGAAGGATCGCGTATTCGACCAAAGGCCCGCCTTCTCGCATGGATGACATCGGCTGGGCATACCGAGGGGGCAGTTTTCCGCCGCTTATCTCGTCTGGATGCGCTTACGCCGGCGGCAATGTCAGATCGTGCAGTCGCCCGATTGGTCCAGCATTATGCAGCGGCAGCTGGTTACGATCCGTCGCAGTTTGCAGGGCATTCTTTACGCGCTGGATTTTTGACTGAGGGTGCATCGCAAGGTGCTACGATATTTAAACTTCAAGAAGTAAGCCGACATAAGTCAGTTCAGATTTTAGCAGACTATGTTCGCAACGCTGAACTTTTTAAGGATCATGCGGGTCAGGGTTTCCTGTAAGATGCTGAAATATAATAGCTAATGCTAATCCGATATTCTTCCGGGTCGGTACGTTTTGTAGATTATAAATCAGACATGCCTACATGTTGGATAGTGCCCATGTCGACATGACGACACATAGGGTTGTTGAGATGACGACATGTTGACCTATCTAGCGCGAATGTGTGATTGTATACATGTCGGCAGGTACGCTGACAAACGGCGCAAGGCATCGGCAGTCGATTTAGTTTGCGGATCATGCAGAGCGTCCCTGACCGCTGGCCAAGAGGATCCGTGACGATCACGGCGGACACGGACGACGGCGTGGAATCGGACCATCAAGATTCATAGGACAAAATGATCGCGACCTATCCGCACCAGTCCTTGCGCCCGCAGCGTCGTCAACATGGCGTCTTGATTGACTGTGGCCTCTCGCCTTCGATCACCAGGTTCCCGCATATCGCCATCGTTGGTATGGATCGCATTTTTTAAAGAATCCAGGTACCAATTAAGGTTTAGAAGAGAGAGATTTAGCATAATCGCTGATATAGGGTTTGAGGGACTGACGTATGTAAATGAATCGATATTGCATGATGATACAATAATCTGTCGCTGGGATTACTTGAGGGCCGATGGGGATCAGATTATGCTTCCCGCCTAGCTTGGAGTTTTGGAGATGCCGCACACATCCGAACTTTTGAAACGTTTACGGGAAGCACTGGCTATAGCTGATGCGGCAGACGACCATTTGGTCGCGGCTTATCTAGCCTATCCTGTCGAGCTTCTAGAAGCACGTCAAGACAAGCCCCCGTCAGTATCCGGTCCGCCTACTAAAGGCTGATCATTTCCCACAATCTTCATTTTTTCAATTAACGTACCCACTCATGCCGTACTGGCGCGCCATCTAAGCCGGATGGGAGGTTCGGAATTTCTCCGTTCGGGTTGTTCGAGCTTGCGTGGTAAAAGCGCCGGGCCTTATGGGGCAGGTAGCCCGGCCTGATCGAGGTGCAGATACAGTGAGCTGAAGTCCGCGACTGAGCGCATATGCTCCCAGTCTGTAAAACTGAGATAGCGCTTGTCGCGATAAACGAGGCCGTCTTCTGCAAGTAATTTCAACGTGCGGTTGACGTGTACACTGGTGAGACCAGTAGCATCACCAATCTGTTCCTGCGTCATCGGAAGTTCGAAATTTTCCCCGTTGTTTAACCCAGCGAATTTCATACGGGTCGCAAATTCGCACAGCAGATGGGCAATTCGTGTGCGCGCGTTGCGGCGCCCGACGTTCATAACCCATTCGCGGAAGACGGACGCATCGACGAGTGCGTCGATCCACATTGCCTGCGCCACCGCTGGACGCTCCGTTGCCAGCACCCGAAGCCCATCCCTATCGACATCAGCGGTTTCAAGCTTCGTCAGTGCCTGCACATTATGATCGGCTAGCTTTAAGAACAGATGCTGGAGGTCAAGGATGTCGCCAGGCATATGGAGCGAAACTATCTGGCGGGCCCCCTGTGCGGTGAGTTTTTGCCGATAAGCAAAACCCGACAGTACAAAGCTGCAATACCGCTTCGCTAGCTCGCCTTCACGTATCAAATAGGAATTGGGTTCGTACGTCCGGGTCACGTAGGGAAGTGCCAAAATAGCGTTTTGGTCCTCGGATGACAAAACATTCCGAGAAGCGAGCTTTCTTACTAGCTTTTCCATAGGATGGTCGGTGTTTGACATGCAGCGCTCCATTGGGCGGGAGCTCACGCATCTCTCAGTCGCCAAAACCTAGGTTAATCCTGCGCTAGGTAAATAGCCCTAACATGGATTTCGTTGAATTAGATAACATAGATTATATGTATATACACTCGGTAAGATGCAAGGCGATCGCCTCGCTGGACCATTCCAGTTGAGCCAGACCCGCGGCTATCGCTAACCGGCCAATCGCGGTGGAAGCGGCTGCGTCATCGAAGGTTAGGCTTGCTGCCAGTGGGGCTCCCGGCGCCAGCTTCATGATTGATGCGACTTGCGCGCCCGCACCCGAACAGGCGCCGCGTTGGCGGCGTGATGCTTTAGGAGATCGTCAAGGCTTGTGGCTGCCGGTTGTGGAAAGAGTGCTTCAAGACCCCCCTTCTCATCGCAAAGCCACCGCGGACTGGATCACGTCCTCAAACGATGCCTTACCCTCGTTCTCTAGTCGCTGCCAGGTCCGGTAAGCGATTGTGGCGCGCTGCGCCGCAGCCTGTTGGGTCCAGCCCATGGCAATGCGGCTAGCCCTTAATCGATTCGCAAGCATGTGTTGAATTTCTGAAAGTGTTTTCAACCAAGACCAAATATGATCAATTAAAACACCTAAATACAACATAGTTATCCATATATGGACAATTATAGATTGTACTTCGAAGTCAATAAGCTACCGTTTAGCCCTATTAATCTACAGGCGCTAAGGATTCTGACATATATTTACCTAAAGTAAACGTTCACGGACCTGGGTAAATTTTCTGTTCTTCGGAGGGTACTCGTAATGCGCGGCGAAGACCCATTGAGCTCGAGGCGTTCATTTCCTAACCTCATGAACGCCGGAAACTCACCTTCAGGTTGGATGAGAAAGCGAGGGCCCCTCACCCGACCCGCAGTCGTCGGCATGCAGCATTACGCGCTTGGGAAGGGAGTGCGCGGCTGTCATGCACTATCGCTGGCTGCTTCTGGGGCGGCCTTGTTTGTGCGTCGCGTTTATAGCTTTGGCGATGGTTCACTTGGTCGGGCTCACTGTTGACCGACGCCGCCACTCGATCAGTGACGATCAGCCCGTGCGTCCGCTACTTTCCATAGGACATCACCAGCGTCATCAACGACGAGCAGGCTGCCATCGGCCGTAACCGCGGTCGCACGCGGCCGCCCGCGCACCTCGTTCCCATCGATAAACCCCGTTAGGAATGGCTCAACGGAGCCTGTTGCCCCGCCGTTGTTGAACGGGACGAACACGACGTCATAGCCCGCCAAGGCTGACCGCTCCGTTGAGCCATGCCGCGCGACAAACGCGCCGTTGCGATAGCGCGCCGGAAACGACGTGCCGCGCCCGAACGCAAGCCCCAGTGCGGCGACATGTCCGCCAAGGGCAAAATCGGGAGCAGCAACGCTGTCGAGTGATACGGGAGGCTTGGACACGTAGCGAGCGTCCTGATGAGCTCCAAAGTAAGCGAATGGCCAACCGAAATGCTGCCCGCGCCTGACGCTCGTCAAATAGTCGGGGACAAGTTCATCACCCAAACCGTTTCGCTCGTTGACCGCTGTCCAGAGCATCCCGGTATCTGGTTCGAAAGCCATCCCGACCGGGTTGCGCAGTCCAGCGGCATAGACGCGCAGCCGATTACTGCGGATGTTCAACTCGAGAATGTTGGCGCGCTGACGCTCGATTGCCCTGCCTCGTTGTCCAGCGTCCGACGCGGCACCTATTGCGACGAACAGATGCTGCCCATCCGGAGCGGCAACCAGATTGCGGGTTAGATGAAGTTCCCCCTTTGCCGTTGGCAAGCGCACATGGACCTTTAGCGGCACAGTTTGCGGTATTGCGACCTGCCCTAGTAGGAAAGGCACGGAGACGACGCGATCGTTCTCGGCGACGTAGAGTCGCCCTCGAACAATGGCCATCCCGTAAGGTGCTTTCAGACCGGACAAAAGGGTCGAACGGAACTCGGCAACGCCGTCACCGTCTCGGTCCCGAAGCAGGTAGATGCAGTCCGAGCCCCTGCCTAGCCGCATCTTGCCGCCTCGCGGATTAGCCCCGGACTGCGCGACGAGAACGTCGCCGTTCGGCAGTGGTACTGCGTTCAGCGCTGCGCCAAAACCTCGGGCGAATGCTGTGACGCGCAAGCCAGATGGGGCTATCGGGGTTTCTCCATCTGCGAATGCACGCAGCTTTGGCGTGAGCCGAACTGGAGGTGTTGCATAGAAGTCCGGCAGTGCCGGCGCCGGACCGGTGACCGGCATTGGAATAGATTGAGCCTGCATGGCGGTAGGTGCAACGCACGCAGCGAGCAGGATTTGCACTCTCATCATTAGCCTCCGTTGCCGCACGGGCGAAAGCCCGCCCGCCACCCACAGGCGACCGCAAAAGGTGCGGCACCGTGCTACTTACGTGGATTAAGATGAATGGCCAGTTGCAGCATTAGACCGCTCATGGGCGGCCAAGGGGAGCGCCAATTGCCTAGAGGAAGATAGTGTCCAAACCGGCAGCAATCGCCAAGGTCATCGAATGGCGCACACTGGTCGCGGCGGTCCATAGCTGAGCTGTTTTACTGGGAATATGGTGGGCGATGACGGGCTCGAACCGCCGACATTCTCGGTGTAAACGAGACGCTCTACCAACTGAGCTAATCGCCCCTTTCGGGTGGGCGGCTGATGCCCAAGCCGGGCGACCGAGGCAAGCTAAAAAGGTTTGGCGGTCATGCAGTCAGCAAGTTGGCACCCCCTGGTCGCCACGATATTACCGCTGCATCGCATCGCATCGCATCGCATCGCCGCCGCGATCAGACAGAGCCATGAAGACGCGGGGGCGGTCGAGCAGATCGGGGCGGCGTTCGAACAATCCAGCGCCGGTCATCGGCGCTCTCGACATCTCCGATGCTGGCAAGCACAAGTGTTCGAGAGCAACGCCCGGCGGTGTACCCGCGCTTGGACGCACAACTCACCGCGCGGGGGCTCTGATGCCTGAGTTCACGATGCATCCGCGTGCATCTGCTACCACCCTGCCCCCGGCAAACCCGTCTTCACAGTGCGCGCGGGCACGGTTAACGCGCTTTGCCATGTGTTCGGGCCAGACAATCTATCTCCCTATGCCCCCGAGCGTGATGGTCATGGCTTCGGGCCTTTCTGGATGAACCCTGCCGTTATCGAGGGGAAACCACCAGATCGCGCCTAAACATCAGCCAACGAATTTCGACGGTCAGATGGCCAGGAGACCCACCGTGACGGCTCTCGACCTTACAGAATCCAGACGCCGGCACGTTCCGAACTTCAGACGCTCATCCATTCGGCGGTATTGATACAGCGCGTTGCCTGCTGACGCTGCCACCATCGTAGGGTTTCGGACGTCTAATGCTTATAGAAGGTCTTGATCTCACCGTGGAAACGGTCATCCTAGAACTCGACTGGTGCGATAGTTGACCGACAATGAGGGCCGCAAGGCCAAGCGGCGATGGTCTGATCTGAAGATTTTGACGCACGGCACCGATAGATAAAATATAGACTATCACACTCACATTGAAATTGCTTTTCATAATTAGACGGTCATAGATTAACGCAATTGACCTGGACTGGACCGTACAATTAATGATTTAGCAGCGGTTAGGTTGCAAAAACCCCGACGATCGGATAATTGATATCTCCGAAATGGAGACATGAATGTCAGACGACGTATACGCACCGAACCCAGTAGAACTGGCAGCTGAATTAACTATTGCTTGGTTGGGCAACCCTAATACGCGTACCTCCGCTGATGACGTACCAGCCTTCCTCGGTAAAATGTACGAAACTGTTTCATCTCTCGTAGATGGAAATCGTACGCCATCTACGTCCGAGACAGAAGTCAAAGAATACTCTCCGGCCGTCACGGCCCGTAAATCCCTCGCTAACCCTAATGTCATTATCAGTATGATCGACGGCAAGCCCTACAAGGCACTGCGCCGCCATCTTTCGGCTAACGGTATGACCCCAGCCGAATATCGTGAACGTTATGGCCTTAAGCCGGACTACCCTATGGTCGCTGCCGCTTATTCAGAAAGCCGTCGCGCAATGGCTAAAAAGATCGGATTAGGGCGAAAGCCAGGTCAATCCAACGCTGCAATGGCTGGTACCAAGCCATCTTCCGCATCGCGTAAGAGCAAGGCCGAGGAGGCAGCAGAGGAATAAACTCGTTTGATCCTTGGCGCGCGCGGTACGAATACGAACACGCGCCTTCGGATTTTTCCCAACCGTCTCAAACGCTAAGGAGACTGTCCGGGCGGCGTAGTCTGGGGAATCGACTTACTTAGAGAGCCTCAGCGCGCCACTCGTAATGATCTACACAGGTGAATTTTCAAACGATCTCGATGGTATGTTGGAATTTTTCTCGGTTTGGTTCGGTGAAAGCCGTAATGGCAGCCTGAAGAGCAACGCCCCGGTAGTAGTCGTCATTCAAAATTGCGCCCGCTTCGGTTCACTGGGACGTGGTTCCGTTCACTAGGCCACGTGGACAAAGGGCAGCCACAGCGTAACTGATGCGAGCGCGACGAAGCCGAGATATGACTCTGCTGTCTTGTCATAACGCGTTGCGACACGGCGCCAGTTCTTGAGCTTGCTGAACAAACGCTCGACGAGATTGCGCCAACGGTATTTCTCGCGACATGCGGTATCGGTATGCGGCGGTTACTTTTGGTTGGAATGACCGCCTCGACATCCGCCCTGGCGAGTTCCTGGCGGATGGCATCAGCGTCATAGCCCTTATCGGCAAGCAGGGCCTCGATCCGGTCAGCCAGCATCCCGAACAAGGGCCCGAAGCCCTTCACGTCGTGGGCCTGGCCCGGCGTCAGGACGAAACATAGCGGTCGCCCCTGACCGTCACAGCGGGCGTGCAGCTTGGTTGTGAAGCCGCCTCGCGAACGGCCGAGCCCCTCGAATTCTTGATCCCTTTTTTTAGCCCGACGGCGCAGTGGTGCGCCCGGACTACGGTGCTGTCGATCATGTCGGCGCTGACATCCCGCTGGACGACAGCGGCCAGGGTCTCCAGCATGGCTTCGAACACGCCCGTCACGACCCAGCGACGATACCGCCGGAACACGCTGTTCCACTTGCCATATTCATCCGGCAAATGCCGCCATTGCGCGCCTGTCCGCGCCATCCACACCATGCCTTCGAAATAGGGCCGGTTGTCTCCCGCGGGTCGGCAGCCACGTCCTCGCTCCGACGGCAGCAGGGGCCCGATCAGAGCCCACTCATCATCCGAAACCCCAATCCGCTCGCCCAACGCCGCCTCCAAAAGACAGCCTTGAATCAACCGATCAGACGCGCGTCAACCTTTGTCCACGTGGCCTAGTTGAGCTACGCTGGCCCTTGCCGAATGTGGCGACGTAGACGACCATACTCAAACTCGGGCTTCCGTCGCTGACCCAGCGCTCTCTTCGAAGCGGAACGGTCGACACCGCGCACCGAACGGCATGCACCAGTTACTTCTAGCGAATGCAGCGCGATCGTGACGCCACATATTGAAAGGTGCTGCCATCCGGTTTCTACGGAGGCGAGTGACCGCGCAAAACTGCGGGCGTTGCCAAATTCCGGCCGTCGCCCGCCAAGAGGACAGTAGAGCGAACTGCTCGTCCTGTTCCGCAAAAGCGATACGTCACATTCGGTTCGTAGCCCAACAACCAAGTTATTGGATTGAGCCTAGCGAACCGGATGGCCCCGAGTTTTCCGTGTAATACCACGAAGTCAGATCGCGCCCTCGTGGAGATCGCCGTAAGGGCACACGTTTTCCTCGTGAAAGCACGAGAAAGAGGGCTTGGAATGCGGTGTGCGACAGACCGGAACCGTCGCGTCGGCCCAGGAGCGGTGCCAGTTCGCCCCAACCAGAGCCTCGTCCGCTAATGTTCGTGCTATCACACGGAAAACCCCCTTTCCATTGGACAAGCGTGGGACGTCGACACAGGTTGAACGCTGTTCAACGCGAGTTTGGGATCATGGGTAACGTTTCGGTTTTTCAAGGCGATCTTTTTTCGCTGCATAGTCCGCTATACGGCGATGTGCAGGGCGAGCGCACCGTCGCGGAATTTCCGTTCTTCGCATTGTCGAAAAAGGCACACATGACGCCAATGGTTTTCGAATCAGGCGAAGCTCGGATTGAGATCAATCCCAGTAAAACTGGTGTTGCTACCATTTATGACAAGGAAATCCTGCTCTATATCGCTAGCCTTATGGCTGAGCGGGCTGAGAAAGGCGAAAAAGCCGACCGCATTATGACGTTTACTGCTAATGACCTTTTCCGCGTTACGGGTACAAACTCATCCGCGCGGTCTTATACATCACTTAAAGCATCCCTGAACAGGCTGCAGGGGACGCAGATTGTCACCAATATCGAAACCGGTGGTGAAGGATCAGACAGCTCATTTTCTTGGCTACTTAAAGCCGATATCAAGTACATAAAAACGTCGACGGGTGAACGCCGCGTAAAATGGGTCGAAGTCATGGTATGTGACTGGCTGTATCGAGCGATTTTAACGGATCAGCGGATTGCCGCATACCACCATGATTTCTTTAAGCTTGGTCCCATCGAGCGACGTTTGTACGAGCTCGCTAAATTTAACTGCAAGGATGATGGCGGCTTTAACCTTGATATTGGTGAACTAGCAGCGCGGGTTGGATGCGCTGCGGACCGGCGTGGCCTCGAATATTTTAAGAAGCAACTTCGCGAAGTGTCCGAACAGGACAGTCTTCCCGAATATATGCTCGATGTGGTCGAAACCAAAATACCGTCGCCACGGGGTGGGCGGCCGCGGTTGCATACTACCATAGGTTTTCGGCCAAAAGCGGATCTCGCGCTCGTTGAGGACGCAACAGACGCATAACGCGTTTGCAAACCCGCGAGTTCAGGGGTTTTCCGTGTAATAGCACGAACGCAGATGGTTCGTTCTCACGATTCATAACGACGCTGTCAGCCTCGAAGCAGGGTTTTCCGTGTAATAGCACGAACATTACCTGGGTTTTCCGTGCGAAAGCACGAACCTTGACGCTTTGCCATGCCGTCACAAACCGCAAGGGTAGGTCAACGGTTCGTATCGTTCGTCAGATTGGATTTTATCGATCGGTCGAGTGGCAACGTGACCGTTAAATCATGGCACGGGGCCAAGGGGGGATGGACGATTTTTAAACACGATCATGCGCCCCGTACACGGAGGCCACGACACGCTGTTCAAGCTGGCGTCTGTCCCACTTTTACCTGTGCCACCGATAACGAAGGAATGGCTGTGACCGGATAAAAGGAAACCCGGCACAAAGGCCGGGCATCCCAGAAAGCGCATACTAGGCTCGTGCCGGCAAGCACGAACGATCGTCCACAACGATCTGCCAAATACGCGCTTTTAAGATTGAATTCAAGGATGCGCGTTTCGTGCCACGGCTGACTTTTGCCTGTTTCCCGCCACCTCAAAAGGGGAACGGACGATGGGAACTATTACTATAGGCGACGCCGCGCTGAAGGCGTTCGGCATGCTGACGCGCGCGCACTCATCGGCGCGGTCGGGTGCACCGCACCGGACAGGTGCGCCTGTGCTGCGCGATAGCCTTGAGGCTGGTACTTTCGAAGAGGTATTCTGGACGGCACCAGCCAAAGGCGAAACGGATCGGCTGCTGCATGTCGCGCGCAAGACCCTCGATGCGGCGCGGCGCCTACGTCGCGATGCGCGGTCGGGCCACCGAACTTTAAGTGCTGTAGAGCAGGGCATCAGCAAGCTGACCGGTAGTGCCGTTAGGGTCTTTGAAGAGATCCTCACCCTCGCGCGTTTGAACCGTGGCCGCGTGTATCCCTCCTACGACTATCTTGCCCAAGCGACGGGACTTGGACGTGCGACGGTCGGCCGTGCACTCGCGGTTCTCGAAGCCATCGGCTTTCTCGTGCGACAGCGGCGTTTTCATCGCTTAAAATGTGAAGGGCCTGGGCCTCGGTATGGGCAAACCTCCAACGCCTATCGGCCGCTGATGCCCGGCAGCGTGAGATCCTATCTTCCACGATGGATGCGCCCTGCCCCGCTGCCGGATGACGCAGTCCAACATCACGCTGATCGTATCGCGGAAACCAATGCGATGCTGGATACCCTCACCTGTCGAGAGCTTGCGCATATCACTGTCGATGGGCCGCTCGGTCGGATTCTTGCTAAATTAGGCGATGCAATCGACTGTCAAGAACGCGAAGCTCAAAACGGGTCACAACCGCTAACGAGATTATTATTAACAGCAAATCAATAGTGTTGGCCTAACCGGCCAACGCGCTCGCCTGACGGCAAAATGCGGCGAAAACATCAACAAAAAGAACCGGCAACGCACGCTGAAAAACCTGGACGCACCGACGATGTCGGCGCGCATGCTCCCTAGTGGGACCATGCGGCTTACGACGCTCGAATATCAGCAGCTGCATTTGCGGATCGGTCTAGACAGGCAGTATGTTTTCGAGGCGTCAGTTCCCTTGCCGGAGATTGAACATGACAGCTAGCTTGTCTCAGGACCGACACCGCCCTTGAATCGATCTGAAATCTGAAACTGAAGGAAACATCAAACACGTATTTTGTCGCGGCTGCATCATGCCGCTTGCGTATTCGGCAAGGTACGCTTAACCGCAGCGCCGTCGGGGAGTGGCGCAGGCTGGTAGCGCACCTGGTTTGGGACCAGGGGGTCGCAGGTTCGAATCCTGTCTCCCCGACCATTGTTATGCAGGCACAATCACCAGCGTAGATCGCCATACTTGTGGTCATCGTACGAACGTTTTTTACGCATATGTAAGACGCTGTGAACGCGATTTTGACCTCTGCATCGTGTCGGTTCAGCCATAAGAGCTTGCTCCCTACCGGCATGTTCGATCGCCGGGCGAACCCCGTACCACCCTAGCGAACTTCAAGCGCAAACGCGTTCGTGATCCTACAGTCTGGACCTGTCAAAAGCTAAAGCTTGCGACAAAATCAATGCGATTCACATGCCGTTAGGGCGTTGTCAGTACTGAGCAGATCAATCGGAAACGTTGGACCCAACATGATTGCAGATACACGCGTGGTAATAATTGGGCTCGGTTATGTCGGGTTACCACTTGCCGTTGCCTTAGCTCGGTCATTCGAGACTTGGGGAGTTGACGTTGATCGTGACCGTGTTGGCCAACTTGCACGCGGCTATGATCGCACTGGTGAAATCGATACGGACCGTCTCCGCGCATCAAG
Source organism: Sphingomonas sp. R86520 (assembly GCF_042466285.1). NCBI lineage: Bacteria > Pseudomonadati > Pseudomonadota > Alphaproteobacteria > Sphingomonadales > Sphingomonadaceae > Sphingomonas > Sphingomonas sp. R86520. The sequence goes on along the minus strand of NZ_JAXHBZ010000002.1, from coordinate 89,570 downwards.
TCTGCACCTAACAACCAATCCAGCAACATGTCCGGATGCCGACTTCTATATCGTTACCGTGCCGACCCCGGTCGATGCCGACAACCGCCCCGACCTATCTATCTTGATGGCTGCAACACGGACCGTCGGCGGAATGCTGAAGGCTCCCCAACGTTCGATTATCGTCTATGAAAGCACTGTCTATCCCGGTGTGACCGAGATATATGCGGCCCCGAACTGGAGCGAGTCAGCGGCCTTGTCTGTGGCAAAGACTTTTTCCTCGCCTACTCGCCGGAACGGATTAATCCCGGTGATCGGGAGCATACTATTGATAGGATTACGAAAGTCGTTTCCGGTCAGACGCCACGCGTGCTGGATGCGGTGGCTGACCTCTACGAACAGGTAACAAGTGGCGGCGTGTTTCGTGCTGCTTCAATCAAGGCGGCTGAAGCCGCTAAAGTTATCGAGAACGCACAGCGCGATATCAATATTGCGTTTGTTAATGAAATCACTCAAATCTTTTCCAAGATGAACTTATCAATCTGGGATGTTCTGGTAGCAGCTGGTACCAAATGGAATTTTCTGAAATTTGAGCCAGGTTTGGTTGGGGGACACTGTATCGGTGTCGATCCATACTATCTAGCACATCGCGCTGTCGAACTTGGCTCGCATCCGCGCATCATCCTAGCAGGCCGCGACATGAACGACGGCATGGCTACATGGGTAGCAAAAGACGTGCACGACTGGCACGGGTCTGGACCTGGGCGCGTCCTCGTGCTTGGCCTGGCATTCAAGCAAGACGTGCCGGACCTTAGGAATTCTAAAGTCGCAGATTTAATTAAGAGTTTTTGCGAGCTCGGTTATCAAGTTGAAGTTCACGACCCGGTAGTTTCTTCGGAAGAAGCGACGCACGAGTACGGTTTTGAACTAGTGATAGAGCCTAATAAAATCTATGATTTGATTGTCTTGGCTGTTCCTCACCGCGAGCTTATTAGTGATTTTGACAGGTTTGCTAAACTACTTGCTAGCACAGGTGGCATCGTCGACTTGAAAAACGTTCTTGCGGCGTCCGGAAAAATTCCGCCCGGTGTCAAGCTTTGGACAATGTAGCATCCCATCTTCGCTTGCCGGATACCCCTGCGCTTGGCTACGGATCGCTGATCCAGGGAGAGACCTCATGCGCGTTCTTGTTACCGGCGCGGCCGGGTTCATCGGCTTCAACGTCAGCCGGCATCTGCTCGCGCGCGGTGACACGGTGCTCGGCATTGACAGCCTCAATGACTATTACGACGTCACGCTGAAGCATGCGCGACTTACTGAGCTTGGTAAGCTTGGTAGCGGGTTCAGCTTCAAGCAGGTCGACTTCTCCGACCACGTCGCGCTGGACGCCGCGCTCGTTGGCGAGCATCTAGATCGCATCGTCCATCTCGGCGCACAGGCCGGCGTCCGCTATTCGATCGAGAATCCGCGCGCCTATCTCCAGGCCAATCTTGCCGGTCATCTGAACATGCTCGAGATCGGCCGGCACCGACAGGTCGAGCATCTCGTCTACGCGTCCTCCTCCTCGGTCTATGGCGGCAACGACACGCTGCCGTTCCGTGTCGAGGACCGCGTTGACCAGCCTTTGTCGCTGTATGCCGCGACCAAAAAAGCCGACGAGCTGATGAGCGAGACTTACGCCCACCTCTACCGCCTGCCGCAGACCGGCCTGCGGTTCTTCACTGTTTATGGCCCCTGGGGTCGGCCCGACATGGCGATGTGGTTGTTTACCAAGGCAATCTTCGATGGTCGACCAATCGACGTGTTTGGCGAAGGGCGAATGCGGCGCGACTTCACCTATATCGACGACATCGTCGCCGGCGTGGTCGCCTGCCTTGACAATCCCCCTGCCGACGACGGTGCGGTCAAGGCGGGCGGCAGCATCAGCCCGCATCGGATCTACAATATCGGCAACAGCCGCTCTGAAGATCTTGGCGAGATGATCGCGCTGATCGAGCAGGCTTGCGGTCGTACCGCGGAGCGCCGACTGCTACCGATGCAGCCAGGCGACGTACGGGACACCTTTGCAGACATAGGCGCCATCCAGCGCGATCTGGCATTTGTACCTCATACAACAATTGCAGAAGGTGTGCCGCGTTTTGTAAGATGGTACCGTGAGTACCATAATATCGAAGGTATAGCACGCAAATGAAGTTGTCCGGTGCTTAGCCGTCTGAAATTCGCACGTTCAAGCGATTATAAATTGCCTGGTTAGCAGTACGGAAACTGACGTGCTTCTCGTGCGGCCCATTAAGCACCACATGGTGTTCCTACTGTACAATCACGCTTTCAACCAAAAACGCCAGCGCACTGCCCTTGTAGAGAAAGTATTGCGCGCCACAGGCTAATTCTATGATCGCGCCGAAGCGCGGACGAGTTATTGATATCGCCGAGACCGTCCCCAGGAAGCGGCCCGGCGCGTGGGACACAGGGGCTACCGCCTTTCTTCCGAAACGAAACACGACCCCGTATGGCCTTTACTGACCGACGACGATCGCCGACTGACGCTATTGCTCGCGCCCACTGCGATCTAGGTGTTTGATCCCGCGATTTGATGGTCCGATCCTTTCGTTAGAATGGAAGGAAGCAGTATGGAACAGGTACGTCACGGGAGCGCCACGACACGTATGCCGTCAGAGCAGCAATACAGCGATCGCAAGCTTCGCTCTCGACGCTGAGCCGAGAGCTCGGGATCAACCCGAATACAGTGGCGAAGTGGCGTAAGCGAGCGACGGTTGAGGATTTGAGGACCGGGCCGAAGGCCCCACCCCTGCCGCTCGACGATTGCCTCTATGCGTTGCAGCCGTCGATCCCGCATCTGACACGGTTAGCCCTGCACCGCTGCCTGCAGCGGCACGGCATATTCCGTCTGCCAGATATCGAGGGCGACAAGCCTAAGCGACAGCGCTTCAAGTGCTACCCGATCGGCTTCTTTCACATGGATATCGCCGAGGTTCAGACTGCCGAAGGCAAGGCTCTCCTGAGATCGTCCAAGGGCTCTACCTGTTCGTCGGCATCGACCGCACCAGCAAGTTTGCGGTCACCCAGCTCGTCGACAAGGCTGACATGCGGACGGCTTGGGAGTTCCTCGAACTTCTGCTGAAAGCCGTGCCCTGCCGAATTCATACGATCCTGACCGACAATCCTGTCCTGAGCGAAGTCGAACGGGGCATCCAGTTCGCCGAGCAACCGCGCAACCGCAACACCACCTGGTCGCGTTTGTCCCCATGTAGACATGAGGCGGTCCCTACGGGTATCCACCTGCACAGTAGCGCCCGCCTCGGCCGCAGCTGCGATAAGCGGTAGTTGCGGTATGCCATACCATCCCAGTGGGTATCGACGTCAGTTGGCGACGCAGGTCGATTTTTGCTAGTCCCCTGCCCTGGGGCTTACCGTAATAGCGCAGAAGGCGTGACGCGACGATCTCTGTTCAAGATCGAGGAAACGCGCAGTCGGGGGGCGTTCAGGAGCGCTGCGAGCAATGTTTAGCGACGTCATAAAGCATTTGACGCCGCTGGCACAGTCCGGGAAGATTGTGCAGACGTCGTAGCACGGATCGCGATCTGACCCGCGCAGACGGGCACAGGTCAGGCGGATATATGCCGCGTCGAGCAAACCCTAACCATAGACCATCGATCTGAGCCAGAACGTCAATACGCGGCATTGGCATCTCACCACCACTCATGGCCAAGATACATGGCGAAGCGCAGGTAGGGTCGTGTGCATCGTTTACATCGAGCGCGGCCAAAGCGGATCGTTTTTGACAGTTTTCGGCAACCGATGAATTAGAGCCACCGCTTCTCAAAAACATCGGAACTGTTAGTTCGTGAACCAGTGTGCGTGCGAACAGAAACTGACCCTACATACGTCGCCTCGCCGGCCATCAGCATCCTCCCTCTTGGAACATGTCGACATGTCTGTGAGTGGCCGTGTCGACGATCGGTCTGTCGGCAACCGTTCTTCTAAGGCGTGACGAGCATGATCGTCAGATAGTTACGAGCCTTTGGGTGCCGTAACGGCGTGCGCTCATTTGACCCATGAAAATGGAGGCGGCCATGCAGGGGGGAACACCTTCCAACTATAACATGTCGACATGTGGCCATGTTAACATGCCGACTAAACGGCAGATCGATCTCTCAACAGTGGGGATTCTCATATCTCGGAGGCGCAACAGGTCAACGTGTCTTCCTGTCGACATCGGTGCTGCCTCGATATGCGGCCAAAATCGATATGACCCGTGACACCCGGATCCCACAGTGACACTCCTTGGCTTGGTAGCCATTGGGCCCGGTTTGGTGCAGTGGAGACATCGTACGGTACCGCGGTTTAGTGATAAATGCCGTCCATCAGCTTGTCGACATGTAGATATATCGATTGCCCAATGAACTAATGCATTAACGAACTGATACTCCAGTTAATTTAACAGGTCGGTATCACGACCTGTCCACAGGCAGACACGTAGACACCCGGGTGCCTGAAGATTCCGTCCCCTTTAACACGCAAACGACCCAATGAGTCGACATGTCTGCCATCCGATCTGTCGACGAACCTGAATGTCGTATTGTCGACCTGCTAATTGTGGTCCGTACCGGGGCCCTGGATTGTCGGAAAGGACGTAGCTACCTGTTCCTACGCGATTTCGGAGGTGGCAACGAAGCTTCTACCTTGGCGCGCCCCGAACTGGGGGCAGTCTTTCAAACGTGGAATTCGTGTGCCCGCATGCAGATCGCGGCGCTGCCATGCGGGATAACGAACGTTAAGTCGCCAACCATACTCCTTATAAAGCCGTCATCGCCGCGGGCCGGTTACCACGGAAAGATCTACCCCTGACTTTCGAGGATGCGCTCCCGTCCCTCGGTCTGGAAGGCCGCTCTGCCAAGAGGCGTGGCGCCATACGACGCAACCGCTGCCTTAAGGCGGCGTTGTATACGATCGTCGCGGATATTAGACCGATCAGCTCAGCCGCATCTATGAGCTGGACCTGGCGCCGGCCCAAGTTCGTCTGCTCTCAGTTCGCGGTTAGGCTAAGATCGTCGTAGCGATTGCGAGCGATGGCGTTGGTGCCCAGCACCAAGGCAACTCATATTTTCAATATACCTTGTCCTTCCGGTCCGGTTTGCGGCCAAGACAAGCACACCCAAGTTCACTGGGCAGAGTCACGCGACGGTAAATACCCAAGGCCTACCGCCCTGCCCTGCCCTGCCCTGCCCTGCCCTGCCCTGCCCTGCCCTAACACGTTCACGAACCGGATGCCGTTTACCCGCCATGCCTGTGCACCCGCATCCCTTAGATGTTGGCGAAGATCCGGTTGAGGGAGCAAGTTTCATCTAACCGACTGTGTTCTCAGCATAATATGATGTCCGCATGCGTTGTGCAGGAGGGATAGCGGTTTATAGACAAGTCGACAAGTCGACAAGTCGACACGCCGACCAGCATACACGCCGACCAGCAGACATATCGACACGTTGACGGATCGACGGGTCCGATTGTCGACGTAGCTCATTGGGCGACATTCATCCGTCCTATTTTAGCAAAGTTGGCATGTCGTCATGTGGACTCGTTAGATTGTACCAGCGATCGCAATCATCAGTTAGAAGGGGGAACGCAGGCAAGAAGAGGCTGGTGCGCCATCTCGCTGCTGCCGCTTACGATACAGGGCGCGTAGCTCTTGTCCTCGATACCGACCCCAAGCCACCGCCGGCCAATGGGCTGCCTGGCGCTAGGACGGGCCTCCGGAGGTAATCGACAGACCACCATTGCGCAGAGTCATGCGACGGCAAATTATGAAGGCCTACCGCCCAGCCCCCCCACCGCCCTAGCACGTTCACGAACCGCGTGCCTTTTACTCGCCATGCCCGTGCCCCCGCGTTCCTTGGTGCGTTGACGGGGATCCGGTTGGTGGAGCCAGTTCAATCTAACCATCTGTGTTTTCGGAATAATATGCCGTCAGCATACGTTGTGCCAAAAGTGATTGAGGTGCGTAGACAAGCCGACACGTCGAGCGGCAGACACATCGACACCTAGACGGCTCAACAAGTCCGAGTGTCGACGTAGCTTATTAGGTAAAATCCATTCGTCCTCGATAGCGAAGTCGACATATCGTCATGTGGACCCATCAGGTTGTATCAACGTTCGCAATCATCAATCAGAAGAGCAATGCAGGCAAAACAACACTGGTGCTCCATCTCGCTGCTGCCGCTCACGATGCAGGGCGCGTAGCTCTTGTCCTCGATACCGACCCTCAAGCCACCGTCAGCGAATGCCGCCTGGTGCCAGAACGCGCCACAAAGGTAGTCGACAGCGGTCATGCGACGGCAAATTTCCAAGGCCTACCGCCCTGCCCTGCCTAGCACGTTTACGAACCACATGCCTTTTACCCGTTATGCCTGTGCACCGGCATTCCTCAGTGCTGTTGCCGGGGAACCGGTTAATGGAGCAAGCGCCCTCTAACCGGCTGTGTTCTCGGAATAAAATGGCGTCCGAATGCGTGGTGCCATGGAGGATCGCGGTACGTTGAAAGGTCGACACGCCGAGCGGCAGACACATCGACACATAGACGGATCAACAAGTCTGAGTATCGACGTAGCTCGATAGCAAAACTGCATCCAGCCTCTTTAACAAAGTTGACTTGTCGTCATGTAGACATGTAGGGGGGGGTATGCCAACGATCGCAATCATCAGTCAGAAGGGGGGCGCAGGCAAAACGACGCTCGCGCTCCATCTCGCTGCTGCCGCTCACGATGCAGGGCGCGTAGCTCTTGTCATCGATACCGACCCCCAGGCCACCGCCAGCCAATGGGCTGCCTGGCGCCAGGACGCGCCTCCGGAGGTAATCGACAGCCCACCGCCGCGACTTGCCGCAAAGATCGAGCAGGCGAGGGGGCAGGGGGCGGAGTTCATCGTCATAGATACGCCGCCTCATGCAGACAGCGCAGCGCGTGCTGCTGTAGAGATCGCCGATCTAGTCCTGATTCCTTGCCGTCCTAGCGCCTTCGATTTGTCGGCCATTCAAACTACGGCCAAGCTCGTCCAATTGCTCCGCAAGCCCGCGTTCGTTGTGTTTACCGCTGGCTCTCCCAACGCGCCACGCATGTACCAAGAAGCGAGCGAACTGGTGGAAGGTTTCGGTACAACGGCTTGCCCACTCTTTATTCCCGACCGCGCTGCCTTCCGCCATGCCAGCGCTGAAGGTCGCACCGTCATGGAGTTCGAACCCGAAGGCAAGGCCGCCGATGATATTAGACGGATATACAAGTGGACATGTCTACAAGTAGGCACTTTGGTTGGGTCGTCGAAGAAGCCTGCTCGTAAGAGTTCGGTACACAAGGGGAAAAACGTAGCATGAGCCGCAAGCCGTCGTTCGCCAACCTACGTGATCGTACCGCGCCCAACCCAATTTCGGAGGCGCAATCGCCGCAACCATCTGATCGACAGGGGGGCAACCAAATGCCAGGCGGGCAGGGGGGGGCATCCGTCCCAGCAAGCCGTCAAGGCCGTAAGCAGATTGCCGGTTTCTTCAGCCCCGAGATGTCGTTCGCGATGCATACGTTGGCCCGCCGGCAGGGACGAAGCCTTCAGGCACTGATGGCCGAGGCATTCAACGATGTTTTGCGCAAACACGGCGAAAGTCCGATCGGGGATTAATTGTGCGGTACGAACGCGTCTCAGAGCCCGACCGAAAATTGAGTTGAGCGATTTCAGTAGCTTGTGATTCACCGAGGGTTGCGAAGACCACGGGGATCACATGAGCTGGACCGAAACCGCTCGGCGCGAGCATGACAGAAGCAGGCTGCGCTATGCAAGCGACTGCACCGATGGGGAATGGGCTGTCGTTCGGCCGTTATTGAGGCGAACCTCCAGGGTGGGACGCCCCCGCAAGCACAAGGCGCGGCCCCTGTGGGATACGATCCAGTATATCGCATCGACGGTTGCCTATGGACGCAACTGCCAAAGGACTTTCCGCCCTTCACAACGGTACAGTACCATTTCTACCGGATGCGCGACAACGGCCTGCTCGATGTCATCAACGCGGTGCTGGTGGCATGGGTGCGGGTATCGCAAGGTCGCACGCCGGCGCCGACCGCAGGCGTGATCGATAGCCAGCCGGTGAAGACCACCGAGGCCGGTGAGCCTCGCGGATACGACGCGGGCAAGAAGATAGAGGGGCGCAAGCGCCATGTCGTGACAGACACACTCGGCAACATGCTCGAAGGCGTGGTGCACGGCGCCGATGTTCAGGACCGCGACGGGGCTCCCGGCCTGATCGAGCGATCCTGCGACGCGTATCCCACGCTCATCAGACTGTATGCCGATGGCGGCTATGTCGGGCAGAAGCTTGAAGCAGCGGTCGCGCACATTGACCGGCTGACCATCGAAATCATCAGACGGTACGACCTGAAAGGCTTTGTCGTCCTGCCCCGGCGCTGGGTCGTCGAACGCACGCTAGCGTGGCTCAGCCGATGCCGGCGTCTCGCCAAGGACTGGGAAGCCTCCATCGCCTCGTCCGAAGCCTGGATGGTCGTCTCGTCCAAAAGGCGAATGACCCGCCGTATCGCTAAACTCGAATTATGATTCGGGCTCTTAGGCATCAGAGCGTGGGGGGCCAAAATCCCGCGAACGCATAACCAAGCGCCGCGCAAAAAGCCCCATCTCCGATTGCAGCAGCAGCGCGGTGGCAAGTCCGATCAGCACGACTATCAGCCACCACCAGAGCCCTTCACGCACGATCCAGCCCATCAAAATCGCAGTGCTTTGCGCACGTTCGCCAAGAGGGGTGACCGCGCTCAGCAGCGCATGCCGCCAGCCTTGCGACCACAGCAGCCCGAGGGTTGCCGCCACCCCCCAGCCATAGAGCCTTTTGTTCGCAGTGCGACGCAGTGCAACCATTGCAGGTAGCAGCAGAACGAGGTGAACCACACGATAGCCGATGTTCTGTGCGGTGAAAAAACAACCGCATGTCAGCATTATGCCCGCTAACAGGAACGTCCGCTCACGCTCGCTCAACCGCGTGACATCCTCCCCTATCCAGTCGCGTAATCCCAGTCGTGCGCCCATCAAGATTGCGGCAAAAACCATGACGCCGTGTAGTGCCGAACCCATGAGATTTGGCCAGCCGATCAACTGGGTAAGGCCGCCCGCGACCGTGATCGATCCGAACATGTCGGAGAAATACGGTCCAGTCGGGATCAGCTGGAGTGCGCGCGCCAGATCATGGCCCGCAATTGCAATGAACAAAGCAGTCAGCGCGATCGATCCGGCCGTAACCGCGAAGAAGCGTCTTGGCCCCTCGCGCGTTGCCAGTGCCATCAGCGTCATCGGGTAATATTTGAGCAGACCAGCCAGCAGCGCCAACATGTAGGCGATGACACGCACCATCGGCGATCGACAGGCCAGAGTGGCAGCGCCCGCGGCGAGAATGAAGATTACGAGGTCGTTGTTCCCGCGCTCCACCGCATAGACTGTCGCCGACGACACGACGCCCAACGCGATCAATGCGACATCACGCCGGGTTCGCCCCGCCGGCAGCAGCAGCAATGCCGCAAGGAACGCGATATCGAGCCCGAAGCCGATCGGTTGCAGCCACCCGAGGGTCATGGGAAACGCCGCCAGTGTCAGCCACAGCGGCGAGTAATCATATACCCGGCCGAGATAGTCGCACGGGTTGACGACGAACACGTCGACTCCCTTTCGCAGACACCGGATCGCGGAAAGCACCGTATCGGTATCGAGGAACGGGAAGCTGAACACCTCCACGCCCCAGCCGCGGATGATCGCATCATAAAGATCGCGCGCGCCGCCCGCATAAAGCGCAGCCAATAGTATAAACAGGATCGTGGCCGCGAAGGCCGGCACCCAAAATGCCCGATTTCTCATTTTGTTAACCGCTACGCCTCTACCAGTTCTCAAGCGCGTATTGCGCGCGGCAGAGCATGCCGACAAGGAGCGAGACATGATTGGGGGCAAAAAAGTCACGGTGGTGCTGCCAGCCTACAATGCCGCAAAGACATTGCGGCAGACCTATGCTGAAATCCCGTTCGATGTCGTCGACGACGTCATCCTGATCGACGATGCAAGCACCGACGACACTGTCGCGGTGGCATGCGAGCTCGGCATTCATACGCTGATGCATCGTAGTAACCGTGGCTATGGTGGCAACCAGAAGTCCTGCTATGCCAGTGCACTTGCGCGTGGTGCCGACATCGTAGTCATGCTGCACCCCGATTATCAATATACGCCTCGGCTTGTAACAGCGATGGCCAGCATGATTGCGTCCGATCAGTACGATATGGTGCTGGCATCCCGCATTCTCGGGCGCGGCGCGCTGGTTGGCGGAATGCCCAGATACAAATATGTTTTCAACCGCATGCTCACGCTGGTTCAAAACATACTGATGACGCAGAAATTGTCCGAATATCATTCGGGTTATCGTGCGTGGAGCCGCACCGTACTGGAAAAACTACCATTGTCGTCTTGTTCGGAGGACTTTGTTTTCGACAATCAGATGATGGCACAAGCGGCATGGTTCGGCTTCCGGATAGGCGAGATATCCTGCCCGACCAAATATTTCGCCGAAGCATCGAGCATCAATTTTCGGCGCAGTTGTACCTACGGGATCGGCGTGCTGATGACCGCGCTCGATTACCGGCTCAATCGCTGGGGTCTCCGTCGCTCATCGATCTTCCATGGCAACGAGGCTCGCAGCTTTGACGATGTGTCGCTTCGCGCGGTGCTCGCGGTAGGTCGACGTTGAGGGCACCGCCCCGCGCGATCATCGGATCGGTGATCCTCGCCGCGCTGGGCGCCGGCGCCTTCGTCTCGCGCGGACTGCGCAATCCGATGACACAAATCGATAGCCTGCTCGTCGCGACCCAAGCGAGCGGTCCGCAAGGCTGGCTTGTCTTTGCCGCCATTCAGGTCGCTGTCGCTGCGTTGGGGATCCTGCCCGCCTCGTTGCTCGCGATTGCGGCGGGATTGTCCTACGGCATATGGCTGGGCTTTGCGCTGTCGGCGACGGGGACGCTTCTTGGCGGCTGGGTGGCTTTTTTGCTCAGCCGATCGATTTTACGGCCATGGATCGCCCAATTGCTCATGTCCCGCGATGGGCTCGCCAAGATCGACGCGGCGGTTGCCCGCGACGGTTGGCGATTTGTCTGCCTAATGCGGGTCTCCCCGGTAATGCCGTTCGCAGCCACCAGTTATGGGCTGGGACTTACCGGGATCGACAATCGCCAGTTCCTGCTCGGCACTCTGGCCTCTTTGCCTGCATTGTTGGGGTATGTCGCAACCGGCGCGTTCGCGCGCGCCGGGCTGGCCGTAACGCAGAACGATACCAGTCTGCTTCAGAGCGCGATGCTGGTGATGGGTCTTGCCGCAACGATCTTCGCAGGCCTGCGCATTCAGCGAATGTTGCGCTCGAGTCTTGGCGGCGGTGAAACCTTGATGAATGCGACGGTGTAGCATTTCTGAAACTTCGCTCGACGGTACCGCAGCAACGCTGTTCCTGGCGTGCATCGCTGCGCGAAAGGCAGCGTAGACAGGATGATCCGCGCCATCTTCAGCTCCAGTCATCGGACCTGGGTGCACGGCGCGTCTAGCACGACCTTCTGGCCGAAGGCCTTTCGTGTGGCTTGCGTCGCATCGAGCGATTGATGCGTGTGCATGGCCTGAGAGCGCGTCCGCGGCGTCGTGGCCTACCTAAGAGCCCGACTCATAATTCGAGTTTAGCGATACGGCGCGTCTCTCGCCTGATGGATGAGACGACCATCTAGGCCTCGAATGCGGCGTTGGAGGGTTTCCTAGTCCTTGGCGAGACGCCGACGTCGGCTGAGTCACGCAGGGTGCGTTCGACGCCCGAGCGCCGGGACAGAATGACAAAAGCTCACATGAGCGAAGTCGAAGGACCCGTTAGGTCGGAACATCTGATGATTTCGATTGTCAGCCGATCAATGTACGGCATCGCTACTTTACTCTTCTGGTCGGCATAGCCGCCACGGCATACATTCTGGTAAGTGTGGGTTACGCGTCGCAGGATCGCCCGATCAGATCGGGCGCCCCGTAGAGGTCCTGGACATCGGCGTCGTGCACCACGTCCCGAGCATGTTGGTCACGACGTGGCGCTTGCGCCCCTTTATATTCTTGCCCGCGTCGTATCCGCGAGACCCGCCCGCCTTGGCGGTCTTCACCGGCTGGCTATCGATGAATCCTTCGCTCGGCGCTGGCGTGCGACCTTCCGATACCCGCACCCATCCCACCAGCGCCGCGTTGATGACATCGAGCAGGTCGTTGTCCCGCATCCGGTACAAATGGTATTGCATCATTGTGAAGGGCGGAAAGTCCTTGGGCAGTTGCGCCCGTTGGCACCCTGTTGACGCGATATCCTAGAGCGCATCAACAGGGTCCGCGCTTTGTGCTTGCGGGAGCGTCCTAACCTGGAGGTTCGTCTCAATAATGGCCCGACGACAGGCCATTCTTCATCGATGCAGTTGTTTGAATAGCGCAGCCTGCTTCTATCTTGCCTGGCCGAGTGGTTTTAGTCCAACTCATGTGATTTCGTGGTCTTCGCAACCCCCGCTAAACCACATGCTCCTAGAATCGATCAATTAAATTATCGGTTAGTCTCTTACATATTGTTCGCGGATTCTGTACCATTGAGTGGTTAAATGGCGGCATCGCTTGTGTCCAATCACTTCGGTTACGCGAAATATAGCTAGAAATGAAATAATATAATATAGGCTAAAGGCTGCGCACCATAGACAACTTTTAGGAGGCCGCGGTTTGCTTGGAAGCTTCATCGGGGTCATCATCCACCCGCTACGAGGCGAAAATTTCTTGAGAGATCGGTGTTTTTACAAAGTGTAATATATAGAAGACTCCTTAAAATATACTGTTCCGCGTTATGAGGCACATAATCCACCTAAATTTAACGCATAAGGGTCGTCATAATGGAGTTGCCCACCGCAAGATTAAGTAATAGGAAAAAATACAGTGTAAGCATTAATCGAGAGGCAGCGATAACCTTCGTTGATCGAGATCATAACGATTGGTATTATGTCGATATACGAATCTAGACAATAATAATATGATTTTATCATGTTTTGTAATCAGTCGCCAGTCACCGGACGATGCGTTTCTCGCTTTGCCATTTTCAATCAGTTTATGTTATGGTGCATCATGTTGAAAATTCGTACTAAACGACGTGCCGACAACGGCGTTCGAGCGGCGCACCGCCTCGCACAAATCGAGACGTCGATCCGGACGCTGCAAAATGAAGACTTACTTGATTTTGCTGATATCTTTAGGTCTCAGCTTCAAACCCCCCTTGCTGAAATAGCGTACGGCGAGATGGCTAAGAGAAACATAAAAGTCTAATGTAGACACTGATTGTGTAATCTTATGTCGAAAAAATTGGTGATTCCAGCAGTAATTCTTAAGCGTCGCATAACCTCATGGAATGATACCTGAGTATCTTATTCATTATTGGTAATACGCCATTGGCTGCAAACAATATTATTCGATTTTGCGAACATAGCGCTAATGTATGCGCGTTGTCTTCAACATGAAGCTAGGCAGCTCAGCAAATAGCTGGATTCAATAATATACTAATTATGGTCGGTACCATAATTCTTATCTGCTCTGGCTGTTCGAATCAGGTTTAGGGACTGAGCTACTGGATGATAGCGTCGCGAGTCTTTCGGAATCGATCAGGAGCCGCATTTGCTCGAACGGATTAGTACCGAACAGTAAGCGTTGAAAAATACCACGTGCGGTAGAGTTCTGACGCTCAGTCAGCGGCGTTCTCCTGAGTGCGCTGTCGACTGGTCGCTTGGTACGCTCAGGCCCCTTGGACAGGTAACCTGGGCGTACTGGCCGCTTGGTACGCTCGGGCCCCTTGGACAGGTAACCTGAGCGTACCAGGCGTTGTTGCTTATGGAGCCGTTCCGCGGCCTGCTGTCTTCGCGATCCGTTCATGCGGGTGCATCCTCGCTACCAGCACTGCAGTAATGACATCGAACAGGCTGCCGTCGCGCATGGTACTGTACCGTTGTGAAGGGCGGAAAGTCCTTGGCAGTTGCGCCCATAGGCAACCATCGATGCGATATACTGGATCGCATCCCACAGGGTCCGCGCCTTGTGCTTGCGCTCGCGCCATCCTAGAGGTCCGCCTCAATAACGGCCTGACGACAGCCCATTCTTCGTCCGTTCGATCGCTTGCATAGCGCAGCCCGCTTCTGTCTCGCTCGCACCGAGCGGTTTCAGTCTAGCCCATGTGAACCTCGTGGTCTTCGCAACACCCGGTCAATCACAAGCTACTGAAATCGCACGCCTCAATCCTCGGTCGGGCTCTTAGGCGTTTTACGGGCGCGGGGTTTCCGGGGTGCCTCAAGAAATATATCGATTTTTTCGGAAGACTTCTGTGATTTTAAACCTAAGCCAACGGATTTTGCCATAACTCGACGTGTGTTCGAATAAGACGGCGCAACCATCGGATAGTCGGCACTGAGATTATATCGGCTGCGATATTCTGCCGGGGTAAGTCCATGACTCTTAAGATGACGGCGTAAAATCTTGTAAGGTTCGCCGTTGATCAACGACAATATATGATCCGGGGATGCCAAAGATCGTTGAGCCGTAACGGCTGGTTCAAATTTCTGATTGGGCTTATCTAGGGATATCGGACTAACTGCGCTCGATAAATCTGAAACAGCTGCATACATGGAAGTTAGAAACGCTGGAATATCTTCGCGATCCGTACGCGTACTCGGGTTGGCCAGCCAAGCCGCGGTCAACTCGGCGGCCAATTTGACTGTTCTGATCTCGTTGTTCATTTGTGAATCTCAGTATATCAGAGCTGCTTTTGTCAAACTATCAATTGTAGAAACGTCCTGCTAACTAAATTAGATATCTTTCAAATTAATGTAGCGTCGCCAAGCCGCAGTTCTATGACGATGGAACTGTATGAAGGCGAATTTTATTTATCAGATGGCTGTTCCTAATCGATGTTTTATCATGCCAAAGCTAGCTTTGGTGCTTCGGTCCCTTGGGCTTTTAACGATCGACGGGCAGCTTGCTCACCACTGAGAAAGGCAGCGTCGGTCCAGATGTAACCCCATTGACCAAATCGGCCGCAGTAACGGATGCCAATGTCATCGAGATATCCTTGGACGATCTCGACTGCTGCGCGTCGCTCCAAGTCAAAAATAACATTGCCGAACGGGATCCAGATGGCGCTTTGATGGATAACTTCGCTGCGATCGCGGATCAGTCCACAGGATATAAGCGAGTCTATGACTGGTTCAATCCAGTCATCAGGTGTGCCCGTAAGTGGGCGGTATTTGTCGCTGAAGTACACCTCTGCCTGGAAGGCGCCGCAATTCGGCGGACATGACTTAGGCGCTAACTTGTTGCGGTAGCTAACGCGTGCAAATGGAATGTCTTCGTCGTAAAAATAAGACCATTGTGCCTTGGTCTCTACCGGTCGGTTCACGCCAACATTTACGACAACGACCTGCGAGCACGCCAAGCGCCTTGATGCGTCAAGGACGTCATTGGGTACACCTTTTATGAGTGGAACTAGCTTAGGCAGGGGTATTGATGAGATAAGTGTGTTGAAGGCCGCGGTTGCGCCGCTCGCAAACGTAACAATCTGGACTATTGGATCGATTTCAACGACCTCGTGATTATTGTAGACTTTCGCTTTATCGTAAAACCCTTTGATAAAACCTTCGAATCCGCCTTCTGTGGGGTAACGGAATTCGTCGACATAGAACACGTCGAGTGGTTCGTGTTCCAACGCGCCACGCAAAACCTCGTCAAGGCTAGGTCGGTATAACCGTGGTCCAAGCCAATCAGTTGACATGTTCGAGGCGTCCGTCGTGTGATATTTACGCGTATAGACCATGGGGAATGTATTCGCAAAGGTTGGACCATATGTCGCGAGCAACCAGTCGGCGTAATTTGCTACTAACGGTTCTTCGACGGCATTTGCGGCCGTAAAGTCCTTAATGCAATCTACAATTAGGTCTGTTGGTAAGCCGTGAAGGTTAACCTGTGCGGGGTGCTTGATCCAGTGTCCCTGCCAGTAATTGTTACAATATACGCGGCCAATTTCAAACTTATCAGCAGATTTCGCGAACAATGCCTTGACGCGTTCACTTTTCGTGAACGAGATGTGTACGCCTTCGTCAAAAATAAAGCCGTCGCCCGAGCCAAAACTGGACGTGAGCCCGCCCGGCCGCGGCCGTTGATCGTAGATTCGCGCTGATACGCCTTGTTCGGCCAGATAGTTAGCGGCGCCAAAACCGGCCATGCCCGATCCCAGGATGACGATACCAGTGTCGATCATTCAAAAGTCCCCTTGCTATGCGGTGAATTCAGGCGCGGTAATGTTGTCAACGCTGTGGATCGCGTGATGCTATGCGCACGCGTACCAGCCCTGCCTGCAAGGCCAATGTAGCTGCGGCGTCGATCCGGTCGAAAGATGTATTGGCTCGTATAGCCATATCCAGGAGCGAATGGCGTCCGTCCGCTAGGTTCAAAAACCACAGCAGGTCCATCTGACTGGCGCCACCAGCTTCTTTTTGACCAGCTATGGCACGGTACAAGCCGCGCTCCCCCAGCTGTGGTTCGCCGCGTCCGTCAATTCGTTCGTAAAAGACATCGCGCTGTAACGTGCTGACGATTTTCGAAACGACTTCCAAGGACTCGTCCAGCGCTGTCGCAGTGACGAACGTGCAATCGTCGCGTGAGGTATGATATTCGGGAAATTGCCCGTGAACGCCTCGCATCAAGCATCCCACGGGTAGGTCAAATTCGGGCGAGCAATATTGCCGTTCGTCATATCCATAGGGTGAAAAGGGCAGCAAGGTAGAAGATACCTGCGACTGTGCGAGGACGTGCCCCGCAGTACGGTCAATTTCTGCGCCCCTCCGACTGGCCTTGTAATGGAACCTCCCCGCGTCCCCTAGGCACGTGAGGACCAGGCCATGCTTGATGCGGCCGAGTGTCGCCTCATTTTGCGCAAGCCAAGTGATCGCCCCAATCGTTGCTGGTACAAACAGAAAGCGGACTCCCATTCTACCGGGCGTAGCCAGAAGATTTCTCGCCAGGGCGGTTGCTACCGCCACTCCTGACAAATTATCGTTGGCAAGGCTTGGGTGGCAGATATGGACACTTATGAGTATTTCGTCGTCGGACAGGCCGGGTACGAGCATCTCCCCATAAGTGAGATGGCCAGGTTCGAGGTCGCTGTCGATTTCGACCAAATACGCGTCGTCTTGCATCGCCTGCCAACGCGTGTCCTGCACGCAAAAACCCCAGTCGTCAGCGTAATACCCGGTTCGATACGGTATGACGTCGGGTTGTTCAGGCAGGGTGTAAATGTGGGCCGCGAGGTCTTCGCGCGATACGATTGCCCTAATAGGGCGGCTGTAGCCTACAACGTGAAGATTGGACTCGGCAAAGTCGACCAGCGTTTCACCAGATAGTGACCGTATAGACGCGGTACGAATGTTCCACTCTTTTGGGACGTGCCAATCAAGAACAGACGTGCCGGTCGGCACTTCCTCAATGATTAATGGTATATGTTTGGCAATTTCGTGAAGCGTTTTGCGAACGCCATCGCCAGTCAGGCTTCGCGCAAGGGGGAACAACGTTTTGACCAAGCCCATCGAATCAAACGGCAAATGCTCACTATCCGGCGCAGCGGATCGACACAGCCTCGGCATGGCTACTGCTGCCGTCATTACAATGTCCCCCATATGTCTTCACACGGCAGTGCGTGGATCAATATTTAGCGTATAGCGAATGTTGGCGAGCGTCCTCGGAGGTATAAGTATATAAACTGGAGAAAATGGATTATATTACAAGGAAGTATACGGATCGATCACTGTTAAGATCTATCATGCCCGCTCTTCGTCGAAAGATGGGCTGGTATGATTCATATTTTGGCAATTAATACATCTCGTTGTTGAGATGATCATCAACGGGTAATGGTTGTACGCCATAATTGCCTTTGCCTGTTACCATCGTTTACTTTTACCGTTGGGTACGGTACATAGCGGGGGCGTTACACCGATGATTTGCTGTTTGTCGGGGGGGCTATGATAAGTGATCTGAACCGAAAACTACGTAGTAGATGGTCGGATGGGGATTGGTTGCCGATCTGTAGAACGGCGCCAGGTAAAAACCTGATTGCCTTATCATTTGATGATGGACCTTCTCCTAATACCACACCGGAAATTCTCGAGATTCTCGATCGTTTCAATGCTACTGCTGCCTTTTTCTTATGTGGAGAACGTGCAGAACGCTATCCCAAGCTGGTGCAAGACATTGCCATGAATGGCCATGCGATTTATTCTCATGGCTATCGGCACAAACGCATGGACGAATTGTCGCCTGACGATTTCATGCGCGACTTAGCGCGGACTGAAGCTATTCTGGCACGGGCTAGGCCGGCGCCAAGTCCCTATCTCGTCCGGCTTCCCTATGGGTCAGGTCATGATAGTGCCAGGGTCCATGCACAATTGAGCGCATGGCGCGACGATATACAGATAGCACACTGGAGCCATTCGTTTGACGATTGGACGTTGGCCGATAACTGCAGCACGATCACGGCTCTACAGACGCGCTGCGACAGCACCGTGATAGCCGCCTTGGAAGATCCTCGGTTCGGTGGTTCGATCCTGCTGCTTCATGAAGATGCAATAGGTGCAGAGGCACCACTTTCCGGTGCCATCGCGCCGATTGTACTGACGTCGCTGCTGCGCGGGTTTGCGCGGTACGGGATCAAAACAACAACGATCCGTCCGTCTACAGGGCGCCGCACCCTTTCGCGTTTCGTCCGTTTTACGGCTGTGCACTAGATGCTTGCTCTTGGTAGGGAGCTGGTGTCGCCTTCGACCGTTCTTAACCCTTTGCTCACCGTTGCGGTATGCACACACAACCGTCCACATTTACTTGATCAACTTTTGTCCGTTCTGCTGCCCCAATTGGCGCCGCTGCGTATTCGTCTTGTCGTCGTCGATAGCGCGAGTTATCCGCCTGCCGTACCGCGGGCAGAGTATGCTGCGCGCTATGGCGATTTGTTGACGCTTGTACGTCTCGATGCAGCCGGTATCTCGCGAGCACGGAATACAGCGTTACATGAATGCAGAACGCCTTGGATCGGCTATATCGATGATGACGAACTGCCGTCGCCAGGATGGGCGCAAAAGGCACTTCAGCTTGTAGAACGCCTTCCAACCGCCTGTGCCGCTTGCAGTGGTAATGTCGCCCCGAAATGGCCCGGCGCTACGCCACCGGCGGTGGGTCAACGGTGGCTTGCCTATCTCAGCATGCTGAACCGGCAGGGCGAGTTTGATCAGAAACGGAAAACGCGGTTCGGCATTGGGCATTCAGTCATCCGCCGCGATGCGTTGTTAGCTGCAGGCGAATTCGATACGAGTTTGGGGCGTCATGGGACATCGCTGCTTAGTGGGGAGGAGTCCCATCTTGTCGAGGTTCTTCTGCGCTGTGGCTGGCAGATCTGGCATTCCGATACGATACAGGTTGATCATATTGTTGAACCTGAACGGCTTGAGCGCAGCTGGGCCAGGGAACGAGCGTATTGGGAGGGCATTTCCATCACGCGCCGGGCGCAGTTGGGCGACTTTGCGTGGCCTTGGTGGATTGTCGCATCCGCGTATCTCAAGGTAGCTCTACTTTCTATGATCGTGTCGTACGTCAACGAACGCACTGAACTCGATCTTGTCTTAGCTTACGCACAAGGCGTGCTGCATGGCCATACGGGTATCCCAAGGATTCCCGGCATTAGACGTGGACCAGCGGCGATTTCCTCCGATGGTGTCGCTAAGCCGGCTACTATGTATCGAGGTCCGCATTCTACGCCATCATCATCGGGGTAGTATACCGAAGCCAATCGTGCTTTGTCTCTATTGCGCGTTAAGCGAAACTCGTGAGCCCAGTATTCGTATTGGCCTCAAGGACGATCGCCCGGAAATGCAATAGAGACAGTTAGCAACGCACAGTCTGCATCCGATGAGGGGCACTTGGCAGGGTATGGTCTGAGCTGAGACGTTAGCCACGGTGCAGTACCGTAAGCGTGACCGGCAGACCGCAGATCATTCGGCTTGCGTCACTGGCTTTACGGTTTGCGCAGCCCAGTTCCAGGGCATGAGCACGTCCCATCGCGCCGCTGCCAATCCGCTGCGATCTTCCCAGTGACCTCGGCGACGTAGGTATGCGGTTCGACGCCATTAGCCCTGCAGGTCTGGATCACGGTGTAGATCGCTGCGGCGCGCTTGCCGCCCGTCTTCGAACCGGCGAACAGCCAGCTTCGCCGTCCGACGGCAACGCCGCGCGACGCGCGTTCGGCGATGTTGTTATCGATCTCCAGGCGCCCGTCATCGAGGAAGCTACGCAGCGCGGGCCATCGCTTCGTGCCATAGTCGATAGTCTTGGTCATGTCGCACTTTCGCGACAGCCGGCCAGTGCCGCGTCGAGTTTCTTGCGTAGCCCATCGACCAGCGGCGTCGTCCTGTTCTGCCGCGCCGCCAGCCGCACGTCGGGCGGCCTGCCGCGAACCTCGGCTTCTATGCTGTACGAGACACCGATGCGTTCAAGAATGTCTGTCGTCAGCGGCATGGCAACTCGCTCATGCAGAGCTTGCCCCGGCGAAGGTCGGGGTCGAACACCTTGCGGCTGAAATGGGCCCAGCACACGACTTCGGTGACGCCGCTTCGATAGCGCGCGCTGTAACCAGAATAGCCGTCGGCCTGGAGGAGGCCTCGAATTCCGGCGAGATGGCCTTGCGGAAATGCGCCGGTGCGGTCGGTCGTGAAGCGATACCATGTCGCGCGCGGAGTGTTGCCAGAGGCGCGGTCGTCGACCGCATAGTCCCATAGCGGCCCGGTCGCGGTGCGTCCGCGGTCGAGTACGGGAATTGGCGTGTCGTCCGCGTGGATCTTGTCACCTTCATACGACGCTAACGCTTCAAGCAGAAGTTCACGTTGAATATTGGCAAATTAAGCGGACGCGTCGACTGGCTTGGCAGCCATGGGTGAGGCTGAACAAACTGTTCATTTCCCTTGGCTACTAATTGGGGCACCGTCCGAGGTGCTGTGATCGCGCTAGGAGGAAGCCAGCGACGACAGGTGCTGAGCTATCGTCTTGCCGCCGTGTGACCCGATGGTGGTCGCTATGAACTTTGCGTCGTTCTTGCTCATTGCCGCGATCTTTACGCGATTGAGAGCCGAGAGGAGGACGGGTAGGCCTGTGTCGCGCGCTGCCAACTCTGCGGTCCTTGCTTGTTCGTCAAGTTGGGCTAGTTCGGCTCTCAGGGCTTCGCGTCGCGCATCGATAGCGGCAAGGTTGGTCGTTTTAGACTGGTTCGAGGCACTGTATCACTCCGAAATGATTGCAAAACCGAAGCCGCAGCATGTCGGATGTTCGGTCGGTTAGATTGCGAGATTGATTGATCGGATGACCCGGTCGCTTGGCGCGCAACACCTCGACGTGCGATCGATTTGGAAGACCATATCTAGCACTCCGGCGCCGCAGTGTCCGCGAGCAATTTAATAGGAAGCCGGTACTTGTTTGAGAGGGGTAGTTAGTCGTACCTTATTGAAGCTAAGGGATGGCAGGATATGCCGAACGACACCAATGTTTAACGTTGGTCCGATCGGCGCCGCTGCACGGGGCTTCTAAGATGAATGTAGGCCTGCGCCTCAAGGATGAGCTCGTCGCGGAGGTCGACCGCATCGCCGCCGCGAATGGTCAGACGCGCAGCAGCTGGATCGCGAACACGATCGCGCGCGCGGTTCTTGCCCCGGACAATGACGATCTACCGAACGGGCCGCTTCAGGGCAGGGGCCATCCCGACGATCTGATCCGCGTGACAATCCGTCTTCATCGCAGCGAGATCGAGGCCATCGAGAAGGTCGGCGCGCCGCTTCGGCTGTCACGTAATGAGTGGATCAAACGTACGATCCGCTGGCAGCTCTGGGACAAGGCGGCCGTTCTTCGTCTTGCACCGGTTACGACAGAGGAACTCGGGAAGGCCCGCAAGATGGTCGTCAAAATGAGCGATAACGTGAACCAGGCCGTTCACGCCATGAACGCTGCGAATATGCCGGGCAGCTCGCTCGACATCGCGCGGATCGCCGGCTCGTTCATCGAGATGTGTACCGATTTCAAGGCGAAGCTGTTCGAGGCACGTCGCTCGTTTTCATCGTCGGTCGGCGCCGAAGTCGGCTACTGGACGGCGAACCATGAGGGACGTGAAGGATGAGCTTCCGGTTCTCCTCTGGCACGATGGATTCCATGGCCGGGGTGTTTGCGCCCCCCAGAAAGTACCGGCTTGGATCAGGGGGCGGGTCGCCAAAGGCGCCGAAGGCTGGTGGAACGATGCTCGGCATCGCGGTCGCATCGATGATCCCCAAACCGCATACGTCGAACGGCCGCTCTCGGCCGACCGTCCAAGCGAAGCATGCGTTTGGGGGGAGTACCGATGCCCGGATGAGTGGCCGAGCCGTGATGACGCTGGACCGAACGTCGCGGCGCGTTCCCGAGGTCGTGGTCCGCATCACGGGGCGCCAGCATGGCGGAGGTCACGTCCTCGCCAACTTCGCTTACATCAGCCGCTTGGGGCACGGACCGGAGAAGGAGCTGGGCCTCGAGACGAGTGATGGGGAGGTCCTTCGCGACGGTCGCGACATGCAGATCCTCGCGCAAGACTGGCACGAATGGGAGATGGATGGGGACGCTCGACGTAAGGGAGCGACCTCCATATCGATGATCCTGTCGATGCCGACGGGCACCGATCCGGAGAAGCTGAAGGCAGCTGCCGTCGACTTCGCCAGACAGGAGTTCGCCAACCGCTCATGGGTCGCTGGCCTTCACGTCGACCGCGATCATCCGCATGTTCACATCACGATCGCGCGCCGGGATCTCGACGGCCGTCGCTTCCATCCGGACCGCGAAGACCTCTTCCGTTGGCGCCAACGCTTCGCCGAGAAGTTGCGCGACAGGGGCATCGAGGCGAACGCCACACCGACACGGGCGCGGGGGCTCGACCCGATGCATGAGCACATAGCTATCCAAAAGATGCGCGACAAAGGTCTTGTCCCACGCATCGATGTAAGCCGCGCGGATCGCGCGCAGCGCCTACGCGACCAGGGTGTCGCCGACCCCGTTATGACTGTCCTGGCAACCCGCCACGCCATGGTTCGGGCGACGTATGTTCGGTCGATCACCGAGCTCTCTGCGTCACCCTCCTTTGCTGACCAGGTGGTTGCCCAGAGCCTTGAGAAGTTCGTCGTTTCGATGCCCGAGCCCGAAGCAAATTCGGCAAGGGCAATCCGGGAGGCGCGCGAAACGCGTCCTGTTCGGAATGACCTCACGCCGATCGAGCACCTCAGCACCTTGGACCGGCTAAGGGCGCTGCGAGACAAGGCGACGCAACCTGATGCGACGCCGGCAACCGCGCTAACGCCTGCGAAATCGAGGGAGCCCGATCGCCAGCTCGAGGTTGCCGATCGACTTCAGGCGCTGATCGAGAGAGCCAACAAGCTCAGCGAACTCACCGCGAGCGATGAGCCGCCCGACGCGACCAACGAACGCCTCCGGGCGCTTATCGAGAAGACGAGCCAACCTGTTGCGCCAATCGAGACAGAGCGCGCGGATGAGATCGTCCGGCAGGTTCAGGAGCGCGATCGGGCTGAGCAGGAACGCGATCGGGCGCGCGATAGGGATGGACCGGGCCGTTGAGCGCCGAGGGAAGCACAGTGGCTCTTGCCGCATTGCTCGACGGAATTTCCCTTCTTCAGGGGCAACTCGCGGCACTGAGCGAAAGCAACGCGCGCATCGAGGGATCGCACCGCGCGATCATCGATCGGCTCGATACGATCGACGCCGGCCAAGCCGCGGTGACGGGTATCTTGCCGGTCCTTGAGGCGATTCTCGGTCGAGTGATCGACAATCAGGGACGCACCGATGCCGGCTATGAGAGCGTCGTGAAGGTCCTGGGCGCGCTGTCCGACAATCAGCAGAAAGCCCGAGAAGAGATCGCGACCGTGGTGCCCGTGCTCGAGGCGATCATGGATGACGCGAAAGCTGGCCGCTCAGCCGTTGCGGAAGGTTTCAATCAGCTCGTGCTGATGGTCGATGCCATCGGGACAAACGTCAGCACCGACAGCGGCGCAATCGCAGATGCGCTTCGGCTGCTCGCAACCAGCGTCGAAAAGGTATTCGAGTTGGTGGTCGCCAATGGTGAAGCCGGACGCGGTGAAATGCCCCAGCTCGCGCCGGCAGTCGCACAGATCCTTGCCAACCAGGACGAGGATCGCGAGCTGAACTCGGGCCGGGTTCAAGAAGGTCAGCACCATAGCCGCCTTCAGCTATGCCGCTGCGAGCGGGCGTGGCGGCCCGCTGCCTGTCGATGTCGAGGACGACCCGCTGCTGGAGCGCTTCATCATCGCACAGCCTGCGCACCTTGCTTCTGAAGAACGCGCCCTGACGGACTGGCAAGCGACAGTGGCGTCCGAGAGTACGGCCAAACTGACGGCGATCTTGAAGGAGCAGTATACGCCCTCGCCGACAGACACGCCCGAGACGCGCGTGCTGCGCTATCGTATGGCGGCGATTACGCGCGCAGCGATCGAGGGCAGGGGAGCCGCGGCGCCAAAGCCGCCCACCACGACTAGATCGGTCGACCAATCGGCCGCAGCGTGTATGATCCGTTCGCAACAACTCGCCAAGATATGGCGGGCCGGCGAGAGCACTGCGCTCTACGCCGAACCTGAGTTGGCCGGTGCGTTCGATCTTTTCGTTCTTGCGTCACGCCAGGCCGGGACGAGACCCGAAAGTCAGTCGACCCCTGAACTGGCGGCGCTGCAGGGAGAGCTGGCAGCCATGATCGAGACCGGTAGTCGACCAACGCTTGCGGATGCCCGCTTCCCGCGTACCGCCAATAATACGATCGCCCCCGAAGCTGAAAGGGAGCGCTGAATCGGTTACCGGTGTCACCTACAAATCGTTCTTCGCGGGCGGCAATTTGCATCTGCGACGATTGTCACCTTGGCAACCTCGGCCCGATCAACGAGGGCATGCGGCCGTATCGAAGTGCAGATCCGCGACCTCGACTAAGCGATGATTGGTGACCCGGCGCACGAACTGATCCGGCTCGGCCTGTCGTTTGCGATTGCAGCACGCAAATCGGATCTACCCGGTGTTCGACCACCCAAATGACGGAAGTGATGGTCGATGCTTATGGCAAACCATGACTTATTCGACAAACGGAGACGCCGGCCTAGAACCAGATACGGTATGCAGCGTTAGTGTCGCGCGTTGAACGTAGATGGACGCCTCTTACCAGAAGGGCGAAATTTCGGCTGGTTGTCGGATCATGGTATGTCTCCGCCGAGCGATTTGTGGGCGAGCACCGTGCCCAGGCCTTCGAAAAGGGCGTCCATCATAACCGGTTTGGCAAGTACACTATCAGCGCCGGCTGTCCGGCAGCGCTTGACCTCGCTTTCACGTCCCTCAGCGGTCAGTACAATGATTGGAATGGCCCTTTTGTCGTCCAATCTGCCACGGACCCGTTCTATGAATCCAACGCCGTCCATGTCAGGCATACGTAGGTCGACTAGAACCATATCATATGTTCCAGCATCCAGTGCGTCGAGACCCGCTGCGCCGCTTGTGAAGGCATCGGCTGAACCGCCAGCGACCTGCAGCATGTCGGTCAAAACCTGCAGATTTAAAGGATCATCATCGATGCACAGGAAGCGCATGATCTGGTTAAACCGTCGGGGAGAGGCGGTTTCGACCTCCCCTCTTCGCCTCGTACAATGCTGCATCGGCCGCCCCCAAGAGATTTCCCCCGTCATCTCCATGTACCGCGGCTATCCCGCCGCTAATGGTGACATGAATAGCGTGCCCCTCATGCCCGATTGTTAGAGCGGCGATCGTAGCCCGCAACCTTTCGCAAACCTCAAAGGCTTGACCCAAGGTCGCCGCGCGCAAGAGAATGGCGAACTCCTCGCCCCCGATCCGTGCTACGACGTCTCCACCACGAACCATTTTAAGGGCAACTCGCGCGAACTCACGTAACACTTGGTCTCCGGCAACGTGCCCAAATACGTCATTTACCTGCTTGAAGTGATCAAAATCGATTACCGCAAGGCAACACGGAAGCGCGCCACCTTTCGCCTGTTCCATCATGGCGTCGAGCTCAATCTGGAACGCGCGGCGGTTTGGCAGCTGGGTAAGCGGATCGGTTAAAGCCGCCTGCGAGAGACGTTCTTCGGTCGCCTTCCGCGCGGACACGTCACGAGTAACGCTCACTACACCTTCAACGATGCCCGTGTCGTCCTGAACGGATCGACTATGCGTTTCAAACCACCGCTCCTCGCCTGTGTTGATCGCAACTCGGTGCTCGATGCTGATCATCTTTCCGCCTGCGCGAAGAGCCATAAGGTGCGAACGCCTGACAGATGCACGATCTTGGGCCAGTACAAGGTCTGCAGCGTTGCGACCGACGAGTGTTGACGGTGCGTAGCCTCCCAATTGCTGCACAGACGGAGAAACGAAGCGGATCGTTCCATCGACGTCAGTGTTCAAGATAACGTCGGTAGAGTTTTCGGCGAGCATCCGATACCGCGCCTCGCTGTCACGTAATTGCTGGAATAGGTGCCTCCTCCTAGCTAGGTCAACAGCGATCGGCATCACGGTCAGGACGGTTGCAGCAAGGTAAAATTGTAGAAACTGCATACGGTCACCCACACTGCCGACTAACAGGCTGATTGGACCTGATCCGCTCAGTGTGAAGCCACCGCCGACCATTGTAAGAATGACCACACAAAGGGCTGCGCCTAATCGACCAGCACGGAACGTGGTGAGAATGATCGGTAGCAGGGGAAGGAATAACAAGGGCAGCTTTTGCTGAATGAAAACCGTAAGGCAGGTGACGATTACAAAGGTCAGAAGCAGTCCGATTTCTGCAAGACGAGCTCGAGTGGCGCCCCGTGCCCAACTGCGAACATCGCCGTGCATAAGCAGTGTAAAAATTGGCGTGAACGTGATCGCACCCAACGCATGCCCGGTAAACCAGCGTGTGAGGTTGACCTGATAACTCCCGCCCGCAATAGCCGTCGCCATAGCGGCCGCACCTATGCCACTGGTCAGGGGCGCAACGACCCCGCAGATGAGGACGAAGCGCAAGAGCCAGTGCTGTGATACCAATGGGTGTTCCGGAATAGATAGTCGCTTCAGCAGGACGGCTGCGACGACGGCTTCCAAGATGTTCATGGCTGCGATGGGAAACGCGGCCCACGTACCAAGCCCGACGCACGCCGTCGTGACAGCGCTGGACACGGTGCAGCCGAGCAGATGACGATACCATTTTTCTCCAGGTAGCGTCCTCAATCGCGCGATTAGGAACGCGCTGGCAATCCAAAGAAAGGCGACTCCGCCGTCGAAGCGGGTGAAGGATACCGTCGCGATCGACAATGTCAGGTATACTATGGAAGTAATGATAGCGCTCGATCGGTGGCGACGGATCGACATGCCAAGACTTTACTCTAGAAAGATGAATAACATATGTATGCTGCTTTGGAGTAATCATTTCAAGCTCTTAGCGCTAGAAGCCGCGCAATGCCCAAACGCTCGGCAATTTCTTGAAATGCACAAGGTAGCGCTAAGCCACAGGCCGTACCAATGAGCATGTGCTCTCCGGCCGTCAGTGGAATGTCTCCTATAACGAGAGCAATTCGTACGCCGGACGCGGCGAGGATGTGGAGAACGAAAATGGCCATGGCTCTTTGTCCGAGCCACGCCAGAAGGCTCAACGCCATGCCGCTCAACGATTGCACCGCGGCCATAACGCAAACGGATCCCGCAAAGGCACAGGGCAGTGCGCCCACTGTGAGATACGCGAAGCGTTGCGTGTGGGGCACGAGCTGCCATCCCAAGGCCCACGCGGCTGTGGCTACGGCCGCTACCACTGTCGGTCGCGCTGGATGCCACGCTATTATCCGCTCAGAAAGTACGATTCCAATGGCGAAGAAGATCATGTGGTGAAGCCCGAGATCGAGCGGTGAGCCTGAATATACAAAATCCGCCGCGACAACTGCGAAAGCTCCGATAGTTATAATAATCACATAATTATGTCGAAAGAACGCCGCAATGATCGTGTAAACGAAGAGCGCGTACAGGAACCAGAATTGTCCTATCGGTCGCCAGAGGATTAAGATTAGGTCCCGCCAGTGATGTGTACCGGTCGCCGTGTGGGCCATGATGGCAACAGCGGTTCCCTGAATTAGCGACCATAGTATATAGGGATATATGATAGTGACAATCTTACGGCGAATTACTGTGAGCCACGACTTGTTAATTGAACGCCCACTGTTCGCCCCGGCGAGTAGAAAAAAGAACGGCATGTGGAATGTGTAGAGGGCTAGGTCGAAACGCTGAAAATCATCACCTATAGCGAGACCAGAGCCGCTTAGACCGCGCTCAACATGGCCGATAACAACAAGAACGGCGCCTGCGCCTCGCGCGGCGTCGAGCCATGTGGTGCGCCGTTCCGCTGCGTGAGGCAAAGTGACCCCAGGTCTCGGTATGCGGAGGATCGGACGCGCTAGAGGGATACGTATCTCCATTGCTAACAGGCTGGGGCGGACGTCCGATGATCACAGTGTATCCGCAGAAAAGCGATGCAACTAAGTATACGCAGGCTATTATTTGCACGAACGCGGCATATCATAGTCCGACGTTCTACCTTTAACGTAATGACGTTAACTTAAGAAAAGTGGCGCCGTTGCAAACTTATAATCTATGATAAAAAATAAAATAATATTGCAAGACTAAATTAAACATATAATAATATGAAAATATTGTAAAATATGTATTTTAGATACTATAATTTATCTAAATCAAATTTATTTGCCACTAGATCTGCGATCGCTAAGGAGGCTGTGAGTCCGGGAGACTCTATCCCGTAAAGTGCGACCAAGTTATTTAAACCGTGGTGATCACGGCCATGAATAGCGAAGTCAGCAGTGTTATCTCCCGGTCCGCTTAACTTAGGGCGAATACCGCAATAGTCCGGAGACAGTCGAGCAGGATCAAGTCCGGGCCAGATCCGACGCGCAGCAGCTTCAAACGCGTCGCCTCGGTTCGCGCCGAACGCATAATCAACACCGTCAATCCACTCGACATCAGGCCCGAAGCGGGCACGTCCCGCCAAATCAAGCGTCAGGTGTGTTCCCAAACCGCCTGGAACTGGTACAGGATAGATAAGGTGAGTAAAGGGGTGTCGCCCATGATATGCAAAGTAATGCCCCCGCGCGTAATGTTGCAACGGGATTGTATTTTTCAACAGCCCTTCAGTTTCAGCCGCGAGAGCCTGTGACCCGTGCCCGGCTGTTATAACGACACGCTCTGCAAAAATAACAGGATCGCTTTCCCCAGTGATATGAACACTCCAGTGTTCGTCATCATGCTGGGACAAACTTGTAACTTTCGTATTCAGGGCCAGAAGCGCGCCATATGCCTCGGCATCAGAAAGCAAAGCCATCATATAACTATGGCTGTCTATGATGCCGGTTGATGGGGAGAGCAGCGCCGCAACGCATTGGAGAGCTGGCTCAAGCCGGCGACTATCGTCGCCGGATAGCAACATTAAATCATCAACACCGGCGTCAATGGCATTCTCTTGGATCCGATCTAGTATGGGTAGGTCTTGCGCTGTGGCCGCGACGATCAATTTGCCGATGCGGCGATGCGGGACGTGACGCGCAGCACAATATTCATACAGTGCCGGGCGCCCCGCGGTGCAAAGCTGCGCTTTAAGCGGCGTATCCTGGTAATAAATCCCCGCATGAATGACCTCGCTGTTGCGCGCACTGGTTGCCGTGCCGATTGCCGCCTCTTGTTCGATAATGACCACACTTAAACCAGAGGCAGACAGACGACGTGCGATCGCAAGGCCGACTACACCCGCGCCGACGACGACGACATCGACGGCGTTCTGCGCTTTCATAGCGAAGGCGGCACGAGCGGTTCGATGCGAGGCCAAGTCGCGTCGCGGTCCGATAAGGTGGTGACCGAAAGGGGCCACGCGATATCAAGTATCGGATCATCGAAAGCCAAGCCGCCCTGCGCGGAGGGGACATAGCGGTGAGAGAGCGAATATGTCACTTCGACGTCATCGGTCAGTGTCTGGAACCCGTGTGCAAAGCCTGGAGGGACGTAGATTTGCGTCGGTGTCGTACCGTCCAACCAAAAACACAGATGGGACAAATAGGTCGACGACTCCAGTCTAAGATCAATGATCACGTCGAAGATGGCACCTCGTACGCACCTAACTAGTTTGCCTTCGCGGTGTGGCTCGCGTTGAAAGTGCATACCACGGACGGTACCCTGCTTGCGCGTCAACGAGATATTCTGCTGAACAAAAACCTCGTTTATCCCATGCGCGCGGAACTCATCTTGGCACATTGTCCGCGCAAACGAACCGCGTTCGTCCGTGTGAACGCTCAGCTCGATTATAAACGCACCGGGCAGCGTTGTTGGCACAAAGATCATTTGAGCACTCCCCGATGGCGGCAGGGGGACTGGGGCAGCATCTGCTTGCTCCAAGGCGCAGGAAGCGTCCAAGAGGCGAGTGATAAACGTTCGCCCATGCGATCAAGCTGACCGTCGCCATTGAGCGATCTTATCGTTAGGCGCCTCGCTCCAAATCTTCCACGGCGGTACACCGCCGGCCCAATGCTGTTCGAGGACATGTTTGTCGCGGAGCGTATCCATGCTCTGCCAGAAGCCAGTGTGAATATGGCATCCCAACTTGTCGCGTTCGATCAGCCGGTTCATCGGCTCTGCTTCAAACACAGTATTATCGCCATCGATTTGGGTTAGCACCATGGGGTCGCAGACAAAGAAACCGCCATTAATTAGGCCGCCTTCGCTCGCTCCTTTCTCGCTAAAGCCCTGAACTGTCTCAAGATCGTCGCCAATACGCAGCGCGCCGTATCGGCCTGGTTGCGACACTGCTGTTAGTGTGCACCATTTATCGGATCGGTCATGGGAAGCAATGACGTCACCAATATTAACATCGCTCACCCCGTCGCCATATGTCAGGCAGAACGGTGCCTCCGCCAACAAATGGCGCGCGCGAAGCATGCGGCCTCCGGTCATCGTATCGATTCCAGTGTCCAGAATGGTTATCCGCCAATCGTCTGTACAGGCATCAAGCCATTCGACATTTCCCGTCGTCAGATCGACCGAGACGTCACACGATCTGGCGCGGTAGTTCAGAAAATATGACCTGATGAAATCTACCTTGTACCCACCTAACACCACGAATTCACGGATGCCGTAATGGGCGTACATTTTCATGATGTGCCACATGATTGGACGGCCGCCGATTTCAACCATTGGCTTTGGCATGATCGATGTTTCTTCACTCAGGCGCGTACCGAAGCCGCCTGCTAGAAATACTGCCTTCATGCCGCCAGATCCTTTGCAAAAACGGAAGGGGCACTATCGCGAGCTGACCACGTCAATCTCTCGGATAGATGACCTTGGGCCATGAGACCTTTGAGAGATTCGAGACGGATGAAATGCCGCGACTGCCGGTAATTTCGGTCAGTAAACGCCAGTGCTTTCAATCCTGTAATCAGCGCGGTTATCGAGTTTTCAAGCCGCATGCGAGGCACAAAGTCGGGCGCGAGTGAAGCAAAGAGGCCGAAATCGACCTTGTATGATCGTGAATCGGCGGGCGCATCCCTGTTGATCGAAACCTCGCAGCCCGGCACCGCACGGCTCACTGCCTCTGCAAGGTCGCGGACCTGATAATTACCCGACGTATGTCCGGCGTTAACAACTAGGTTGCGTCCGCCATTGCTGGCGCTGCGAGTTGCTGCCCATTCGATGGCAAGCGCCATGTCCGCAACATCGATCAGTGGCCTCCACGGTGTTCCATCCGATAGAATGGAAATTTCACCGAGTGTTAAAGCGCCTGCGACAAAATCATTAAGTGCCAAGTCGAGTCGCAATCGATCTGCCATTCCGCAAGCAGTAGCGAATCGCAGACTTGTGATTGTCATCGCACCTTTTATCTCTGCCAACGCGTTTTCTGTGCCAATCTTGGACGCAGCGTAAGCCGTCAGAGGATTTACGGGGTCCTGTTCGTTACGCGGCTGACCGCTGGCAAATCCGTAGACACTACAACTCGACGCAAAGACAAGGTTACGTACTCCAACATCGTTAGCGATATTGGCGATCGTAATCGCCGCGTCCTGATTGATTTGACCTGTGACATGAGCAAATCTAGCACCCATTGGATCGTTGGAAATTGCAGCCAACATTATAACGACATCATAGCCCTCGACGTCTTCATGTTTGATCGTTCGTACATCTGCATACGTCTGATGATCAAGAAGTCTCTCGGGGAACCTTTCCGGAATGGTTAGGCAATGTGAAAAATACCCCGTGTCGTATCCGTCAATTACCGCTCTGGGATAAGAATTTCGTAGCTGTCTAACAACGGACGGACCAACGTATCCCATGTTGCCGGTGATGAGTATTCTCATTTAGCAAGCCCCCCATAGCAAAGATATACTGTGATACCACATCCCTTCGCATGGAGAGGCATTTGGAGGCGTATGACATTATGGGCACCATACTTACTGGTTACACTGGTTAATACTATATTAACATACCAGGATGGGCCGTCTTGTAAAGATCATACATTGCAGTATTGTGAATCTATTTAAGTATACCTTGCTAAAAAACGAGTATGCCGAAAAGCAATCCGGGATAATCCACTATATGTCCAGGGACCTAACTTAGATCTAACTCCATTGATACTAATCAATAGCCAAAGGGATAGTCTTGACCAAACCGGTTGAATCCGGTCACATAGGTTATCAAGCGGCCAACACACGGCTGCTTAATAGCACCTTTCTGCCGGGATCGGGGTAATCCGGGCCGAATGCAAATGGGGGTACGAATGTCTGAGCAGGTAACAATATCGCTGCTAGGCGGTAATCCGATATTGCTTGATGGGCTGAGCCGGCTTCTATCTGAAAATAACTTCAAGATAGTCAGCTTAGGGAGTGCTGTTTCCGCGGTGGAAGTATCACCTGATACGGTAAATCCGATATGTCATCTCATACTTATTGATGGCTTGGTTGAAACGCTCGGCGTGGCGCTTCTTGACGAGATTCATCGAAAAATGCCTCTTGGCTTGATGATCGTTCTTACCGATAAGTTCGAATATGAGCTGATGATGGAATGTTTTCAGCACGACGCGAGCGCCTATATTGTCAAGAAAATATCAACCGATTCCTTGATCGCCTATCTCAACCTTGTTGCTGTCGGCGAAAAAGTAATGCCATCGGACTTAACCAACAGCCTTTTGTCGCGCATGCCTAGTAGCCCAGTACATACGCACCGCATTGCGATGGCGGAGACAGGCTTGACGGCGCGTGAAGAAGAGATCCTGGCCGGCCTGGTCGCTGGACAGCCAAACAAGGTTATATCACGCCGTTTTATGATTAGTGAGGCCACAGTAAAAGTTCACGTTAAGGCAATATTGCGTAAGATAGGCGTTCAGAACCGAACTCAGGCTGCAATATGGGCTATGGGGGATCGCGACGAGGCTGCCTGTTCTCACACAGATGGCTGTCACCAGGCTTATCCTGGAAACGGACGCGCGATCGAGCATCTGTAGGCAAAGCTGTACCTGTACTGATCCGGCCGCGGCTACGGAGATACGCAGCATAGCACATACGTCGTGATGGACGGCAGGGTAGAGCACGCGCCGATACTGATGCATTTTGCTTTATATTGATGTCGGGCTTTGGCGGGTCCGAGTATGGTGACCGTCAATGTCGCGTCCGTAACGATCTTGCCTGCAGGTAAACCTCGTAAGTCAAGTTCTATTGCTTGGTATGATTCGTATCTTACACTTGGCTAAGACCTTCTGTATTCACACCACAATGGTTGTTCTTGGCGCCCTTCGCTCCCTTTGTCGGCCATTGATGTGACAGGCGCGATCTGACTCAGGCTCCGCAAGGAGAACCGGGAGGGGCGACTCTGCACTTGCCGACCGATAAGTAGATGGCGCGCTTGCAGCCGTACTTTACGAAGAGCCACGGCAAGCCTCGGATCGATGATCGGGGGTGTTGAGCGGGATCGTTGTCGTCAATCGCAATGAGCAGCGGTGGCGGTACGCGCCCAGCGCTTATGGACCGCACAAAGCCGAGCGACCCTGTTTCGCGCTCGCGAACGGCTTGCCGACCGGCGTACCGAACTCATCAACGCACTCAGGCAGCCCTTTACGAATAGGGCCATATCGTGCTGCAAGACATCCGTCAGATCGGACGGATAGAGGATATCCTTGACCCGTCACACAGTGACTTGCCTGATCTGATGCGGGACGAATGCCGTGATTTGCTGGAACAGATCGCCGAACAGACGGTCCGTATTAACGCGCGGACGAAAAAGATCAAAGCTCTAGCAGGCGAGGCTGACACCGCCCGTCGCTTGCAAGCGATCCCCGGGGCCGGCCCGATGACGGCTCTGGCTGTCGAGGCATTTGCGCCGTCGATGGAGAGTTTCATTCAGGGCCGCGCCTTTCAGCCTGGCTAAGCCTTGTACGGCGCCAGTTTTACTCAGGCGGCAAAGAGCGGCTCGGTCGCACCTCAGAGGCAGGACAGGCTGATATCCGCCGGTTGCTAATATAGGTATGCATTCGGTGAGCGCCCTCTAGTTTGGCGCAACTGATGCTACGCGGCTTGCGCGATGGCTTCGGGGCGCTGTTGTCGAGCTTTCCATTCCCACGGCAATAGCTCGGGAAGTCGTGTCTGAGGATGGTCGGAGATCTGCGCGATGGCGTCTCGCAGCCAAGCATGCGAGTCGACATCGTTGAAGCGGCAGGTCTGGATCAGCGTGTACATGGCGGCCTCACGGTCAGAGCCGCAGAAGGTCCAGTTCCAGCGCCTGACGGCAACGGTTGTCACGCGGCGTTCGGCCGCGTTGTTGGTCATGCAGATCCTGCCGTCGGACACGAAGCGGGCAAAGATGTTCCAGCGTACCATGTAGTTGATGGCCTTGGCCGGATCGCCCTTGTGCGACAGGCGCCCATATTGCTGGCGCAGGAACTGCTCGAGCCCGACAACGAGCGGGGCGACATGGACTTGTCGCAAGGCGAGCCGTTCACTTGCGTTTCGCCCCCAAATCACGCGTTCGGCAGCGAAGATCGCATCCATGCGGGCGACGATGTCGACCGTGAGCGGCGTCCGGCGCAGGCGGGGTTCCTTGAAGAACGGGCGACGGGCGTGTGCCCAGCGCCCGTTCTTCAAGGATGGCCCTGGTTTGCGGCATGCAGCGTAGAGCGCGTCATAGCCGCTATAGGCGTCAGCCTGCAGGATGCCGGAATACCGGGTAAGCTGCCACTGCGGATGGGCTCCTGTGCGGTCGCGGGTGTAGTAATAGCAGACAGGGCGGGTCTGTGCCGCCAAAGGGGCGGTCGTCGAGAACGGATGCCCAGATCCTGCCCGTTATGGTCTTGCCGGCCGCCCTGGCTGGCACGGTCGTATCGTCATAGTGGATGCGCTCGCCGGCGAGGATGTGCGCCTCGATGACGTCGACCAACCTGCGCAGCAGAACGGTGCCGTGGCCGACATAGTCGGCAAGCGTCGACACGCTGATGCTCATGCCTTCGGTGGTATAGGTTTCGCTCTGGCGTTTGAGCGGCTCTTGCCGGTGGCTATCCAGACCCCGTGCCCCGCCCGGAACAGGGATCATGCTTTGAGCTCGCGCAACGCCGCAATCAGCAAGCTCGCAGACAGGCCGCCAGCCACACGGATGGTTACACCGCGGAGCTCGATGACCAGGCATGTCGGACGCATCGTGGTCGATCTCGGGCGGATACGCATGAACGGCCACGGCCGCAAAGCCGGTCGGCTGCGAAAGCTTGCTACACAGTTTGCGCAGCCAATGGTAGATCGACGACGGCGAGACGTCGACATCGCGCGCAATAACGGCAACCGACGCGGCAGGCACAATGGCTGCCTCCACAAGGCCAAGTTTCGCTCTTCGCTCCAATGGCGACGCCGCTCAACGCCGGACAGTACAGTGATCTGGGCCATCGCCACGTCTCGAGCCACGGTGCAAGCCACGATGCTTGCACCGTGGCTAACATCTCAGCTCACACCATCATCCGCCAAATGCCCCTCGCCGGATGCAGACACTGATGCACCCTGAACCTGGGAGCAAAGACATATATGTCGGACCAGGCAATCAGCGTGACGAGTGCCGCCAGTGGGAAAGCGGCTCAACATCAGCCGGGCTACTTCAGACAAGCAATTTCCGTCGTCCCATCATTTCGATCGTGATGTCATAGGTACTGCGGAATAATCGAGGCGCGAGCAGGCGTAGCGACGCCAAATAGACGAGCATGCCGATTGCGATCAGGGACGCAAGCGTTAGGATAGGAGGCAGGTGTTCGCCAAATTCCGCGCTGATTGCGAGTAAGGCGCTCATCATTAACCCGGCTGCGACGGCGGGCGGTAATATGGCGGTCAAGGCAGCGTCCCAGCCAAGGCCTAAGGCGTTGAGGGCAAAGCCCATCCGCACTGGCAGTACCAAAAGAGTTGCCGTCGAAAAAGCGGCCGCCAATGCAACGGGTCCGAAACGTGCGGCAACCACCATCACGACAATATTTGCGCTCGCAGCCAGTGCTGATGTCATGGAATCAAAATGGGTTCTTTGCCCCACGATGAGCGTTAAGGATGCGAATTGAGCAAGCGATAGTAGGTAGCCGCTAGCCGCCAGCGCCGAAAGTATCGGCGCTGCAGCATGCCAGCGCGGTCCCAGCAAAAGGTGGACGAGGACGGGGGAGGTTGCAGCAAGACCTGCAAAGGCGGGAGCCGTAACAACGCTTGTCATGGTCAAGCCCCCAAGAAACGCTCTGCCGCGAGCCTTGGTGTCAGGAATTCCTGCAAGCGTAGGAAGTGCAACCGACGAAATCGCATTACCTAGCATAAGATTGGCCGATAGCATGATCCGCTTGGCAGCATTGTAGACCCCTGCCACTGTAGGCCCAAACCACGCGGACACGATGAACAGGTCAGCGTCCGATGCTATAGAATTCCAAGCAGCGCCGAGCGAAATATGACGCACGCGCTGCCACAGGTCGCGTAAGCCCCCTAACGTAATAATCGGGCGTGGCCGGTAGCTGGCGCTTATCCAAAGGGTCACGACGTTGAACAGGTTAATGGTCAACTGCTGCGCGACAAGGCTCCACAAATCATAGCCTGCAAATGCCATGCCCAAGCCGACAATACCGCCGCATACCACTGATAAAGTCGCGCGGATCGCCAGGGCACGAAACCGCATGGCTCGGGCGAGCCAGGCACCGTGCGTCCCGGCAAGGCTCATTGCCAAAAGGATCAATGCCGTAACGCGTAAGACAGGCGCGGCGTCTGGCGAGCCGACCAATCGTGTCACCTCACTAGCGAACAGCATGAGCATGGATGCGCCCAGTCCGCCTGTGATCAGCAACACGTTGAAGCAAAGGTCATAATCGCTATCTGTCACTTCCCCGCGCGCGTTCGT
The DNA here is from genome assembly GCF_042466285.1 of Sphingomonas sp. R86520. Classification (NCBI taxonomy): domain Bacteria; kingdom Pseudomonadati; phylum Pseudomonadota; class Alphaproteobacteria; order Sphingomonadales; family Sphingomonadaceae; genus Sphingomonas; species Sphingomonas sp. R86520. The sequence goes on along the minus strand of NZ_JAXHBZ010000002.1, from coordinate 51,932 downwards.
CGCGGAGGCTACTGGGTCAAACAGCAGGCGTCTGATCACTTCGACGATAGCAAGGCTGATCGCGACAAGTCCAAAACTTGCCTGCGATACAAAACGGGCGATAATTAAAAAAAACAACAGCGAAAGGATCTGTCCTGCGCCTTGCCCGATAACCGCCCAAACCGCATTACTGCCAATGGATGCTCGGCTCGCGCTAGCATCAATTCGCGGAAAATGCGCCCTATTGCGCATCGTCATGAAACGGGCCGTTGCGGTGCCAGCAAAGCGGCCAGGCTCGATATATATTGGCGTCTAAAAAGTCGTATTACCGATTTCACAACACATGTGTATTGATTTTCTGTTGCATTTATATCGGATAATAAAATGTAATGGTGATTTGTTCTAGTTCGATAAAGCTGTAGCACTTGCCCGCCTCCAAGTAAAAACGTCTCTAAGCGCTCTGAGTATAAGGTACGATGTTATTACATAGAACTCGAACGTAAAAGCCCATGATATGGGTTGTCTGTCAGATACTAATACAACCGGCAAACAGGCTAAAAAGACAGTTAGCGTCGCAAGATGGGCTGGAAAGTCTTTTCGCTCACCACCGTACCGATAGATAACATAGGGAACCCATCGGCCAATGGCGTGACTAATGCACAATACTGTGCCGATTCTATCTATCGACATCATCAAGGCGTAGCCCAGCGTCCGCTCCAACTGGAGCATAAGCATAGGGATGATGCGCAACTTCGGGGATAGTGTGTTAAACCATATGAAAGTCAGACGCGTGATTCCTAGCAACAGCAAGGCCATGGACCAACGCCAAGCGACGAGGCTTAATCCGTCCAATTGCCCGATGCGTGTTAGGGATGACGGTTCCGCCAATGTTTGAGCGACTGCACCTGCAGCCGCAAAGCAGATGCCGAACGTCCATGCCCAGGATGCGCGAAAGTGATGTCCGTACAGAGCATATTCGGGGCTGACGACCGGATTTATCTCCTTTGCCAATCCCACACGATCGTTATCTTGGTACCCAATCTCGTAAACAGCGAAGAATGCTAATAAGTATAAACCGATCGTGACAGACGTAGCAATGCTATTTGGACTTAGGAGTGAGAATGAAAGCCACAAGACTGCATAATCATATCCCAAAATACCATTTAAAATATAATTCTCATTTGGTCGTTTAACCCTAGTTGTATAAACAAGAGGAATCATAGGAGTGAGTCCAGCTTTTTCGTAGACAGAGGCATTCCAGCTCACGTAATGGCTGCGTGCACAAAGGTCGCACAGATCCTTATCTATCATGCTATCGGTAATCGCTGTGCTTTGGGAAAGAATGTCCGAGCCCAGCTCTTGTCTGAGGGCCTCTCCCTTGCCGACTCGTCTGAGCCTGGCGCCAGATAGCAGGGACGACGATACGATGAGGTCGATGCGCGTGTCGATCGACGCAAGCAACGGCTTCACGATGAATGAAAAACCATATGTCGCAACGACAATACGCTTGGGATTGAGTGCTGCGACAGTATGGATCAACGAATTGTTGGCATATTGGAGCCCAGCCCCGACCGCATATGTACGCCACGTAAACCACGACCAAGGAGAGGCTAGGAGAACTGCTCCAATCCGTATCCAGTCTCGATACCATTCCGGGCGTTCGCGAGAAATTAGGCGCCAAGGTTTGATGAGCCCGAGTATTTGCAGTATCACGGCCGCTATGATCTTCGGACGGACATGAGCAAGGAACTCTTCAGTAGAGTTTCTCAGCCATAGGGTTTCGTCGAAATCCAGAATAAACAATTCAGGACGGTATTTTCCATCGTTAATGAGTTGGCCTTGGAGCTCGAGCTCATCGGTCCATTTTGCCTGTGTGCTCACTGATTGGCTATCCTTGCTGATCAAGCGGCGCCTAACTGTGCTTAATTTGGTTAAGGCGCGACGGTCTTGATCGATCGAGGGGGGCACTGAGTAGACGATATGCGTATCGTTTTCCTCGGCCAAGCTGTGGTCAGCTGCATCAGGTACAGCGCGCTACTACGCCGGGTCGTCAAACCGGTATTAGTACCGGTAAAGTTGCCAAGGATCTGGCTCAAAGTCGCTTACCATAAATTCTCAGGCCCCAGGTCAGGATTCCGCTTTATTATGATTATGAGGGCCGGAAATGACAGGGCGAATACGGATTACGATTAAATAGGCTGACGGGTTGATCTGAACCAAAAGGGTAATTGATTATGCAATTTGCATTAGACGAAAGCCGATTCTGCCGTCGTTGCGACCTTTTATTGCAGGATGAAGATCTGAACGGACCTTCATAGATTGCGAACGATAATATTACTGAGATGGTTTTGCAGTATGAAGTAAACTACAAGGTAATTATACAGCAGTAGTTCGTCGAGAGGCGGCATCAAACTGACTGTGCCTAGGAAGGCACGGCAGCATGAAGCGAGGCGCTGTACTCCGATACCCTCCCATTGAGGTACCTGGCGAAACGGCAATCTACTCTCATACGTCAGGCGTAAAATTCATACAGCTCGCGTATCGCTGTTGGCTTTGGCGGTATCGCCCCCCCCCAATCGGAGTAGTCTGCACGACCGGATCATGTCGTAGTAATACGAGGTCGTCGGCCTTATTCTAGGATTACATCGGCGTGCCTACTCAGTAATAAGGAGTCAAAGCATCTTGATGGGCTATTACCTTTTTCTAGAGGCGTCGCATAGAGCGGTGTTTTACGCGAGTGAGCGACCTGCGGGCGTCAATCTGGAGCCTAACCGTCCGAACCTCGTTTACCTCAGAACAGCGTGGGAGACGCAGCGATGATCAACGTCACACGTTCATGTCCTCAAGCGCTAGATAGAGCTGCCGTATCGACAGCAAACCAAGACAGCGACATTCCATATAGCATGACGGCATTGCTGAGTCTGGCCGTTCAGCGAGAGAATGCGGAGCATCAACTGCAGGCGCGCCAGGCAACTCGCCTATATTTAGCACGATGGGGAGCAATGGCAGCTATCGTATCGGGATCGATAGCCGGTCTGATGACAATTGCAGCGCCGCGGCATGTCGGTCACCTTCAGCGAACGGCCCGGCCAACGCCGACCGATGTCCCCGCCATTCATACTGCGCCGGTTACGGACCAGCATGCCAAACGAAGTACGCAAAGTGCCCCTATACGGGCTGCGGTACCGGTTGTCAGGTCCATTGCCCAATCGTACGGTAGCGTAAATCGAGTTAATGAGGATCATGTTGATCCGGTAGCCGCATTGACGTTATCGTCGGCGACATTTGGAACTTCGGTTCAAAAACGAGATGGAAACACGGCATCGCTGGACGAGCACGCGGTGACAAGTCGATTGGCGGCCTCGGGGGATAACCTGATACGGTTGAACTCGCCTCCGCAAACGCTGATCGATACAAAAGTAGTCGACGCGGATGATCACAGTCTCGACGCAAGAGCCCAGGAACAGCGTCGGCTCACAGCAATCGATGCGATTAGAACGCTTCGGTCTCGTTAAGTATGCTGCAGGCGGCCATGGTAGGCCGCTGCCTCATACGTGAAGCAACGCCGTTGCAGTATTTCGGCGCGGTCAACCCGGTTGCCTACAGCCGGAACGAGATCCCGAGACCTCCCGAGGCAGCACTCGCGCCAGAGGATAAACCGGCGGTCGCAAAGCCGGTTAGCAAGAGGCCTCCCGTACCGATACGTCGAGAAGCACCGGCAAACATCTCATGGCTGTCTTTCACTAGCCGACTAGCCGATTGTGCGTAATGATATGACGTTAGTAAGACGGTTCTATCATCCACCGCAACTGAAGTTCCCACGGACGCAGATACTCCATTCCGAAGGTGGAACGTGGACGGATCGCCTAGAACGCGGTAGCCGCCTGATACAAACGGCGCAAATTTTCCGACGACTTTGCTGATTTGCACTGCTCCAGCATAATCAGCTTTGCCTGATGAAAGTCGACTTTCCTGCGAGGCTATCGGAAGTTTGACACGACCGGCCAGCTCCACCTCGATGGTACCGCTTAGCGGGACTTCGTAAGAGGCGCCTAGCGTAAGGTCTCCAAACCCGTCGGACTTCTTTCGACCATTCGAAGGTGACGCTACGACAATTGGCGTAGAGTCTATTCCTGTAAAGACCGTGCCATTGCTACGGATCCGCATGTAGGGAAGGGAGGCGGTAATCCGGAGCGGCCCCGTTGCATACCGCACGCCTAAAGCCGTATTCCAAATTTTCGCATCCGCGTCCGATCCGAAGTTACCGGAAGCGTAAGATGTTCCAAGCGAAAAACTGAAGGTACGAAACGGGGTTTCTAAGCGGTCTATAGACTGAGCAACTGTCACAGGCGAAACCGTCGCAGCGGCATTCGAAGGGGATCCTGCTGATGATATCGCTACCTTCATAGTTTGACCGTCCGCCTGTACGTGGCAAAATGCTAAAGCAAAAAAGCTAGTTATAGTGTGCTTTATCACTAGTCGTTACTCCTACACGTTATACGCAATCTGCGACTAGCGCTTTAATAATTGAGATTGCCAAGTACTGGAACCCAATACCAATATTGCGAGACTATCGATAATTCGTGTTGCCGTATCCTGTGACTATATGATTATTTAACGCGCGATTGTATGAAATCGCTCTTACAGATCGGCTTTTTGGGCGTATCCCAAGTCTTGTTTTATATTGAAGTATGAGCGTCCTGCATCTAAGAAACCACATCACGGGCGCCATCGAAATAACGAAAAAGATTATGGTAAGTATGTATGCGAGCGTATATGCAGCAAAAACCGTTGCTAAGAAACGCCGTATAATGAGTTTCATGTTAAAGCCTCGCGGATCTATAACAGTTTACTCATTATATACTAGACTGATCAGTTTCCTAGAATCGCAATTAATGTTTACAACGTTTGCGCTGAGTAGAGAAAATGTCCTTTGGCAAAAGTTGCCAGACGGACTGCAACCTATGTTGGAAAGTAGCGGCTACCGACATTAAAAATTCTGGCGTGATGGCGTTGGTTCACCTAAAAACGAGATGAAACGCCTCGCTTACTTAGCCAAAGGGGGAGGACGGCAAGCGAGGCGCTGAGCCGCTACCCTTGCGGGCGGACGTCCGGCTCGGAACAATGATGCGTCTGGCATATTTTCAAGCCAAGGACGCAAACGGACATATCCCAATGTGCTAGTAAGGCTTCGTTCGGTACGCTTAGTCTGGTGTACCAGGCGTACCGAACGGCCAGTCAATCAGCGCATCCCCTCCAAGGTGATCGACTGATATGTAACGTTTACCGGAATACGACGCGCTTTGCTCCTACTGTTCTTGATTACTCCTTTTGTAAGTGTGTCTGGCCGACCGTAGATAATCGGCTTGCGTGACTGCTTGCTAGGTTGTTCGGTCCAGTTCCAGGGCATGAGTCCGTTAACAGCGCGGTTGGTCACCGGCAGCTATCTTTCGGCGACGTCAGCAATACAGGTCTGCGGGTTGAGACCGTCTCCTTGTAGGTCTGAAAGGCGGTGAAGATCGGTGGCCGCGCTCGCCGCCCCTTTTAACCGACGAAGGCCAGTTTCGTTGTCAGAGGTGGTTCGGTTCATCTGAACAGCTCGGCGCGATTGCTAAGTGGAGCGTCCGCCGGTTTCATGTCGCTGCGAGAAGCGGCGGGTTGAAGTAGACGTGGTCGGGCGTCCTGCGGTCAAGTGACGAGTGGGGACGCCGTTCATTGTAGAAGGCCAGGTAACGGCCGATCGAGGTGCGGGCCTCGCTGACCGAGCCATAGGCCCGCAGGTAGACCTCCTCGTATTTCACGGAGCGCCACCGGCGCTCGACGAACACGTTGTCCCGCCAGGCGCCGCGGCCGTCCATGCTGATTGCAACCTTCTCGCGTTGCAGGACAGCGGTGAATGCCATGCTGGTGAATTGGCTTCCCTGATCGGTGTTGAAGATCTCCGGCGTCCGAAGCGCGTTAGCGCTTCTTCCAAAGCCTCGATGCAGAAATCGGTCTTCAGCGTGATCGACAGTCGCCTGCTGAGCACCCGCCGGCTAAACCAATCGACGATGGCGATCAGATAGACGAAGCCGCGTGCCATCGGGATGTAGGTTATGTCGGTTGCCCAGACCTGGTTGGGCCGCGTTACCAAGAGCTTGCGCAGCAGATAAGGATAGATCTTGTGCCTCGGCCGCCGGTAGATCGCCTCGATCGCCATCTTTTTCATCAGCGTGGAGACGTGCAGCCGGCCGACCTTGATGCCTTCGGCGGCAAGCAGATCGCGCAACATCCGGCTACCCGCGAACGGGAAGTCCATGTGCAACGCGTCGATCCGCCGCATGATCGCGAGGTCGACCGCCGAGGTCGGCCTGGGCAGATAATAGATGCTGCCGCGGCTGATCCCCAACTCTTGCGCCTGCCGTGTCACCGGCAATGCGTGCGAACGGTCGATCATCGTTTTGCGCTCGGCAACAGTCCCGCCTTGCCGAGCGCCCCGGACAAAAATCGTTCACCAGGGTCAATTCGCCGATCTTGGCGTGCAACGTCTTCACGCCGATCGCCGGCTCGCTATGATTCTCCGGCCCGAAAACCCCTGCCGCCCCTTCCAGCAGCTGGCCGCGCCACGTCGTGATCTGGTTCGGGTGAATGTCGAACTGCTGCGCCAACTCGGCCAGTGTCTTTTCGCCCTTCACGGCAGCCAAGGCCACCTTCGCCTTGAAAGCCGGGCTGTGGTTCCGGCGTGTTCGCTTCGTCATCTGATCTCCTGTTCCGCAGCTATGCTGGCGGCCTTCAGGCAGAAGCTCCACTTACCAGCCTGTCCAGATTTGCCGAGCCACCTTTGCCCCATGGCAGCGCGGTGCGGTGCGCGTTCAAGCTAAGGTTAACGATTCTGAACGCCGAATATTGACGAAACGGCGCAATAAGAAGCTAACGTTTCGTGGCGTCGGCGATGGCCTGGGCTATGTCGACTTTGGTAACGGGCGTTACGGTGCTGAGTCCTGTGTGACTAGTGCGTCGGCAAGGGCATCGTCCGATTCTGCCGCGCCGCCAGCGCACGCCAGGCGGGCCGTCGCAGGTTTAGGCTTCTTTTGCTGGACTAGGCACCGATGTTGAGAATGGCGGTAAGCTGCGAATTTCGCGGAATTGACTCAGCTAGCGCCGAAACTGTGCGCCAATCCACCTTCTGCGAGGCGGCTGGTCCCAAAAAAGTTCCGTCGATGAACCGGTAAGTCGACAAGCCGACAAGTAGACATGTCGACGGGTTGACCGGTCGATATATATATTTGGGATGGGATTACTCTGTGAAGCGACGGCGCGATGCTGCGATAATGCTAAGTTAGCTACCATGCATTCGCCGCCTCTCAACAGCCGTATTCTTACCAAACGAACAACACCAGCGCCGTGATCATGTACCGAAGGACCCACCGTCAAAAGTCGATGCCTCGGTGCCAGTCACGGGATCGTCGCACAAACGCGTGAGCTAAATCGGTTCGAACGTGTTTCTCGAATGCCGCGGGTCTGGACTTTGGATCTCGCACACATAGAGCTGTTAAAAGCTCAAAAGCTATAGCGTGTGCCGACGAGCGTACGTACATCACTATATGTTGGGCTGAACGCATCGTTCGTCACGGTGCGATGTACATACGCCACATCAAAGTCAAAGCTCAGACGGCGGTTTGCGCTGTAGCGCGCACCCGCGCCGGCCTCGGCGATCTTGTCTATCCGCGAAGAATCTCGGAAATCATTGTAGCGATAAGATCCGCGAGCGTTCAGAATGAGCGAGCGCAGAAGTTCGTAGTCAGCGCGCACTTCGAGGCTATTTGCAACAAAGCCCGTAGAGCCTTGCAGCACCGCCTCTTCCACGCTGCGGGACGCGACCAGCGACAGGGTTACGAGCGGGGTTAAAAAGTAGCGTATGTCGGCATTGGCCGCCACGCCGGATATTGTGGCGAAACGATTGGTCTTGAAGCTCCGTCGAACATAGCCAGCACCGATCGAGCCTTGGATTAATTGGCCAGGCCCGAACAAAATTCCAACGAGCGCCGTCAGGTTCGTTCCATCGAGATTTGGAATGCCAGGTGCCGATTGATCAAGCCGATAGCTAATTCGGGTACCGGTTCCCTGTGCGAATACCGAAAAGCCCATAGTCACCATATATTCGGCACGCAAACTTGCCCGCAAGCTGTTCTGATCGCGCGCGTTTTGATCGATGACGTCTACGATTGCGCCGGTGGGCGAGAGCGCGCGGGTGCTGCGAAAATCAAAGACCGTATAGTCGAGATTAGCGAAGCCCCGAAACTTGCCGGTGTCGCGGTGCAATCGGGCATAGACCTGGCTTTGAAGGAACGTGATTGGCGTCACGATACCATCCGGACGACCGCTGGAATCGCGTCGCTCGACCAGCTGCTCGCGTTGCGCACCGGCCTCGACATCCGTTGACTGTGTCACGGTGTAGCGGCCCGAGGCGCTAAGCCGGTAGCTAGTTTCATTAGCATCGCTGTTACCGGGAAACCGGGTCAGGCGCCCGCTCGCTTCCAGACGCATTTCACCGTTGGAAAGGTCGGATCGTGCCGAGACACTTGGTTCAAACTGGACCAACGGCGCACCTTTGCGGTCGGTAGGGTTTGCAAACAGGTTGCTGTCGTACCCGGCACCAAGAGCGACCGATGGGAAAACCTGGAACGTGCCTAGGCGGACTCCCATGGGCGCAAATTCATCCCGGACTCGTTGGCGCACATCCAATGCTATTCCGTTCTCCTGGTCGACAATCGACGTACCAACAGGGTCTAGTCGCGGCAGTGCACTCTCCTGTGCGGTCGCGGGCATAACGGCTAGCGGCATGAATATACCTGATGCCGCCAATGTGATCAAACGCGTCCCAAAACGATGCATAGGCCCCCCTTGCGTTGCATTCTCGGGCCGCGATCAGGCGGCCATCATGTCCATCGTGTCGAAGCGTTCTATCAGGCCAACTGTGCTGCGAATGTTGCGCTCGCTCGAGGCGCCAAACAGTATTGAACGAACATAGGGTTCTTGGACGACCCATTCGATTGCCTCCGCCGCGGGGATCGCACCAGACGCTAGGACCGACATTGCGATGACACGCGCCGGCCAGCGCTGCGTTGCGTCCCGATAGGCTTCGATGCCACCCGACATGCGAAACCCGGACTTGTTGACGTTGGCACATACGATTGGATTGTGAATGCCCACCGAGGCCAGCATCGGCAGTAGCATCGGCAAATTCATCGTAATGAACCCCGGCTCGGCATCATAGCGCGCCCGGATATGGTCAGCGAAGATCTTAAACGCGTCCGCGTAGCCAAGTCCGAGCAGCATGTCAGTAATCACATTTTGAACGAACACGATGGGCGTCTTTAAACCGTGGAAAGGCTTCATTTCGGCGTCGATCAGCAAAGTTGCGATGCCTTCCACGTCGCGGCCCATAAGAGCTTTACCGCCGCGCAGGGCGGTATCGAAAATGCCTCCGCTGGGCAGGAATTTGCGTACGGTACCAAGATAGCCAAGATCGGTGACGGCGTTCGCATATTTATGCGCGTACGGCATACAGGGATAAAACTGAAAATCCGGCCATTCGTCAGGTGCGCTGCGCACAGCATCGGCGATCTCGCTGATCCTGTCGTGTGTCGTGCACATGAACGCCTTGATACCGGCATCGCGCGCGGCTGTAAGGGTATCAAGAATTGCCGGCAGTTCTGCAAATTGCATCATCTGCTGGCGCGCCTTGTCCTCCGACATATGATTTATGCCAAAGAACTGATTATCGCCAAATAAAATTCGGTCCATGGATCAGGTCCTCTTACCGGGGAATAGATGTCAGTAGGAAATCGCGTATCTTGTTAGTCATTGATTCAGGCGCGAAACTGGACAGCCGATCAGCGTTTGAAAGCGGCGAAGCCAATAATTTGCTCATTGCCAAATGGAGGCTCGGGGTATCATCAACGATGGCCAAACCGGCGGTGTGGTGGAATTTTGTGGCTGTATCCAGCTGATGATCGGTCGTGTGTTCGCCCAAGCTCGCGCGTCTGGGCAGCATGAGCATCTGGCGTCCGAGTTCGAGCGCTTGAAGGATGGACCCGATGCCGACATGGGCTACAAACAACCTGCAGTCGGTCATGTGCTTCAGGTACACCTCATGCGGCATCATCCGCGTCCATTCGGCATATTGTGGTTCGTATACGCCGCTGCCTATTTGAATAAGCACGCGAGTTTTAGGGTTTTCACCAGCCCACGCGTCGACCGCGCGTGTAAGTCTATCGAACGGCAACATCGATCCTACCGAAGCGAAGATCATTGGATGCGTCCAGTTGCAGTTTGCGCCACTGGTTAATATCCAAAGGCGCGAGCAAGCATCGTGGCTTTTGGACGTTTTACTGCAGCGACAGCGATCGGTACCACGGGTTCACGGATACCGTCCGCCGCACTGCGGATCATCCCAAGTGTATGATCCGTCTCGGCGCCACTCACGAAGCTATTGACGTATCCAGTCGCTGGATCATTCATGGCGCTTACGAAGCCTTCCAACTGCGCGGAGTATTCTTCACCGCGCAAATAAAAGGCGGGATGTGGCGTTAGGTCAGTAATATTGCGAACCGTCCATTTTGGACGATACCCTGCTGAAACCTTGCCTTTGTCGCCGACGTAAACCCGAACCTCCTGTCTATCGACAGAGATTTTACCTCCATCCCCCCATAAGGTCAGGCTGGTCGTCATCTTACGAATTGTCTCATCAGCCCAGTTGACGGACACCTGACCGGATACCCCGCCTGGGAACATAAGATTGGAGTAGATGGCGTCATCGACATCTTCGGACCATTGCTTCGTAAGTTGTGCTCCGGTACAAAAGACCGGCTTGCCAAGGTACCAGTTCATCAGATTGATGGGATGCGCCGCATAATCATACAGGCATCCGCCGCCTTCTGTCGGCTTACTCCGCCAAGTTTTGGCAGCGGGCTTGAGTACAACGGGACCATAGGCGTCCGCATGAACATGGCGAATCTTGCCGATCGTACCAAGATCGAGCAGGCGCTTTACCTCAGCAAAAGTGCCAACGAACCGGTTATGATAGCCGACCTGTGCCGCTAAATTCTGCTCGGAGGCTATTTGTGCTAGCTCCGTGCTGGTTGCCGCGGATAATGTAAGCGGCTTCTCGCAGAAAACGTGCAGTTTGCCTGCTAGAGCTCGGCGGATCATGGCCTCATGGTGACGGGTAGGGGTTGCTATAATGACGCCGTCCAGATCCGGAACCGCCAAGACATCGTCATACTGAGGGTAAAAAGGAAGTTTTGTATATTTTCCGATCATGCCACCGATCATTGCTGACGTGTCGCAGATCGCAACCACCTTCATTCCTGGTGTCGCGTTGGCTATGCTCAGATGAGAAACGCCCATCTTTCCCAACCCGACCACAGCGATATTTCGGACAGCTTCCATTAGTCGCATCCCCTGATCTTCCGATTCGATCATCACCATAGGCGCGTGTCGGATTCCCGGTGTAGCAGGTAACAGTATTACTCATTGTGAATGACCTGAAATCACAGATTTATCCAACTAAAACTGTAGGACCCAGTACGGGGTATACCTTAATGATATTGGCGGTTGGGAAGGCAACAGTCATTCGAGTTTCCATGTGCTAGATGTCAGGGCTTATTCGTACGTACTCATTTTGAGCTAGTATGATATCACAATAGTGATTTCTTGAAGACCTCAATGCAATCTACATTTGTGGCATGCTTGAGAGTGTGAAAATCGTGCAGGGCACCGAGGGCCGCAACCAAGGCGTGCAATGGCCGATCGTCGCACTTTTGATTGCGGCTATCGGCTACAATGCCATACTCGCCATCGTAAACGCACACGTAACAAGCCTGTCTGTGACGCAAGTGGCGTTGTGCGAATTCATCGTACTGAGCGGGGCAGGGGTGATCGTTGCCCGCCAAAGGTTAACGGTAGATGATGGCGCGTGGCTAACGTTCCTGATGGGGACATTCTTTGGGACAGTGTTCCTGTCTCTGGCAAACGGGAGCGTCCTAGTCGAAGCGTTGCGCAATGTGGCGATTGTTGCATTGTTTACCGCACTAGGGATACGCTCAAATGCCTATACAATTCGTGCCGCTTTTCTGGTTGCTGTTGGCATCGTTGGTAGTGTTATGATCTTTGAAATACTGGCCGTCAGTCAATATAGTCAGCTCTTCAAACCTTTTAGCTATTATCAAAATACTCGCGGGATAGGCGAGATTGATTACGGAGACGTTGGTCTTTTTGGTAACGCACTGGGGTTTGAAGGACGGTTCAGCTTCGGTATATTTACAACGCCTCGAACATCATCGATATTTCTAGAACAAACGTCGCTTGCCAACTTTGCGAGTGTTGTCGGGATCTATCTAGTGACCATGTGGCGATGGCTAGTTCGTGGCGAGCGAATTCTGATCGTATCCTTCGTTTTACTTGCCTTGATGTCTAACAACACGCGTATGGCATCAGTGTTCGCAGGAATTACGCTGGCCGGCTACTTTTTGTATCCGCGACTGCCGCGCTACGGCACGTTGATCTTGCCGATCATCCTGCTTGGACTTGCGGTTGGGTTATCATCGTGGATGGGGCCTTCGAAAGAGGACGATCTTGCGGGGCGGATTGGCCTGACGGTCCGGCTGCTGTCATTGACGGATTTCCCAGCATCACTAGGCCTTCGTGTCGCGGATGCGACGGAATTTCCTGATAGCGGATATTCCTATCTCATTTATTCCTGCTCGCTCGTTGGGGCTTTTGCCATCTGGCTGTACGTAGCGCTTGCGATCCCTTTCCGGTCGCCTGAGCAGCGTCGCTGCGCCTGGGCTGTAAGCCTGTTCCTGTTTCTCAACCTGCTAGTCGCCGGCAACGCGGTGTTCAGTATGAAGATAGCCGCGCCACTCTGGCTGCTAGCTGGCTTCATGCGGTCCTCGACCGCGTTCCCGCGCTTGTCCTGGCGCAGTGCGCCGGTGCTCCGGCTGCGCAAGCTGTCTTGGGAGCCGGCCATATGACGCCCCTTTTCCAACATCGACGGTCATGTCCGTTACCGGGGGTTTTTATGCGAAATGGTGTACGATGAACGGTAGTCTCGCTTTGACAAAGATCTCCGGCAACCCGTTGACGCGGTTCTTGAACGGTGTTTGGCATTGGCTAGTCTCATCGCCAGAAGATCATCGGTATCATGGTCCCGTCGTGATGCCACTCGAACATGAACAAGCAGACGTGTTGGCGCCCGCCAAGAATGATTCAGTTTCGTTAGGAGGGCGTTTTGTAAACCGGAACGAAACCGTCCGTATCATGGACGCCTTCGATTCTGCACACCCCGTTCGTCAGCGCAAAAACCTTCACGGTCGCGATGATAAGCTGGAAGCGTTATTTGACGCCGTGCTTTTTAACCGACAGCATGCAGTCATTCATGGTGCGCGTGGGTCAGGAAAGACATCGCTCGCGCAAGTTTTCGGTGATTATGCTGATCAGCAAGGGGCTGTCGTTATTTACGCCGCTTGTGAGGCAACTACCTCATTTGCTGAGCTCATTCGGCCCTATCTGGGATTTATTCCCGACTCATCGGTATCGCTCAAGGACAAGGCGAACTTTGATCGCGATATGGAGCTGCTGGATGGTGAATTTGGTGCAAGGGCGATCGTTGACCTGTTCTCTTATCTATCATCTGACCGACAGATCATTCTGATTTTTGATGAGTTCGACCGCGCAGAGAGCGCGGCGGTCATCGAGCAGGTTGCCACCTTAATCAAGCTGCTGTCTGACGCTCGTTCACCAGTTCAGCTATTGATTGTAGGTATTGGACGTACGCTCGACGATCTGATCCGTTCGCACCCGTCGTTGCGCCGGCACCTCGTGCCGATCCCGATTGGTCGGATATCGCAGGGCGATATGCTCGCGCTTATCGAGGCCGGTGCCGGGCGAGCAGGGGTGACCTTCGATGCGGCGTGTCGTACCTTGATCACGTCAATATCGTGCGGCTCCCCCTATCATCTTCAGCTTTTCTGTTACGTTGCCGCGATCGAGGCGACACGGCGTAACACGCGCGCCATCGATATGGAGATAATGCAGGCAGGTATGGCGCGTGCGTTCGATACGTGGGCGATGGTGAATGGCCCCGACGCGGCGTTGTTCAGGGATCTGGAAAACTCGGAGCCAGAGATGCGCGAGGAACTAGAGCGTTGCGCACGTGAGGCGGCAGCTACTGACTGCGTCCATGCTAATAGCGAGATGCAGGCCGTGCTCGGTGCTACGCTGCGCGTCGACGAAAGCCATCCCGAACGCTTCTATTTTCGCGACGGGGCGGCCCCGCAGTTTTTACTGGCAATTCTTTCGATTGGACATGCGGCGCGGGCCGTCAATCTGCAACGGGGGTAAGATACGATGTTCTCATCCGATATGTGGGCTGCTCTACGCGCCCGTTGGAAACTGATCCTAGGGATCTTTATACTGTCGATCGCGCTAGCAATCCTATGGATATCGACTGTCGAGCGCATTTACGTTGCGCGCGCATCGCTGCTTTTCGACGAGAAGGGGCCGAGTCCGGCATTACAGGAATCCAGTGCGTCGCAAGACGACCGATCACTGCTGGGCACGCAGGCTGACATTATCAAAAGCGATGCCGTGGCACGCCGCGTTATTTCTGCAGAAAAGCTTTTGTTGAATAAACGACTTGCGGATACCTGGACCAAAGGAGGTCACAAGGCGGGATCCTTCGAGCGTTGGTTGACCACCGACCTGCTTGCAAACCTAGAAGTCCTGCCCGAGCGAGATACAAACGTTCTTGCAGTTCGTTTCAGCGCCCATAATCCTGATTTTGCTGCGCGGATTGCGAATAGTTTTGCCGCAAACTTCGTGTCAATGAGAATGCAGATCAGCACTGACACGGCGAAGCAATATGCCAGCTGGTTCCAGCAGCGCACCAACGAAGTCCGGGCCAAGCTTGAACAAGCGCAAAGCCGGCTGACGGACTTTCAGCGTAGCCACGGTATCGTCGATGGCAGTGTACTGGCGCTTGAGGCTGACCGCCTGGGCGCACTTTCGGGGCAACTGGCTCAAGCCGAAGGAGGCGCGGCCGATCTGCGCGCGCGCGCTGGTACGCGGGTATCGGAATCACCAGACGTTCAATCGACCGCGGTTATTCAATCGCTCCGGCAGCAGGCAGCGATAAGTGAAGCCAAGATTGGTCAGTTGGCGTCAAATCATGGGCCAAATCACCCCGATATGCTGGCAGCGCAAGCCGAACTGGCGGTGCTACGTGCAAAGTTGGGTAGCGAGACGTCTACTGCCAGTCGATCCTTGAAGGTCGCCAGTTCGGCCGCCTCTTCGCGAGAGTCTCAGCTTCAGGGCTTGGTATCTCAGCAACGGGCCCGAATGTTGGCCCTCTCAGGCAATCAGTCGGAAGTTGAGGCGTTGCAGAACGACGTCGCTACTGCTCAAAAAGCGTACGACGCGGTGACGCAGCGACTAAACCTGATGCGGCTGCAAAGCGGGCTGCCTACAACCAATGCGCAGCAGGTTGACCGCGCGACACCGCCTCTTTTGCCCGCCAGTCCCAATGTCCCGTTGCTACTATTTATCGCAGCGCTCGCAGGCTTGGTGCTCGGGGTGCTGATAGCAGTCATACTCGAAGTGCGTCGCCCACTGGTCCGTACATCTGCCGGGCTGATGGAGACAATCGATGCGTCGGTAATCGGACGGTTCAATTTTGCCGCGTCCAGGCCAGGACGCATTTTGTCAGGGGGAATGTGATGCGAATTCGATCGGTAGAAGAGGACACGCGTTCCAACGATATCGTGTATACGAAGGGCGAGGGGCTTGCGCATCAACTCCCCGTAGACCGTTTGCCTGGGCCCCTTGCGGGGGGAGTAGGCGACAGCGATAGTCAGATGTCGCAGCTAATCCGCTCGCTTAGGCTTTCGATCTCGGCGCTTGTACGGCCAAGCTCGGCACCGGCACGATCTATTGCTGTCGTAGGTATCGATGCTGCAGCCGAAGCGGCTATCATTGCAGCGAACCTGGGCATATCGTATGCGCAGACTGGCGTGACCACCGTTATCGTCGATGGCAATCTAACCGATGCCATGCAGCACGACCTGTTAAGCATGCCGCTTGGCGACGGGCTTGCAACGGTCTTATCCGGAGCAAGTGAAGCACGGGCAGCTACGATGGTTACGTCTGTCCGAAACCTGTCATTGCTGACAGCTGGCGAGGCCGATACGCCAGAGGTTGCACTTATCGATGGAGAGAGGTTTCATCGACGCGCTATGCCGTTGCTGGACTGGCACGATATGCTGATCGTCGATGGCGGCAACGCAACAAACGATCCTCCGTCGTTATGTGAAGTTATGGACGGGGTCGTCCTGGTTGTCCGTCGCAACAAGACCGAAATCGCAAAAGTCGATCACATGCGGCAACGACTTATTGCTATGAACACGACACTATTCGGTATCATAATAGCACAATGAATTATATCAACGAGATGAGATGATCACAGATAACTAGTGCAAATAAACATATCATACCAATGAGATATTCGTATACTGGCTTAGTACCGGTATATTCTATCTTAAGCTTGTGAAAGGGTAAGATATGCTTTTGTCGGCAGAGGATAACGGTGGTTCCTTAGCGGAATCAGTTGCTACGAATGCGGACTACGTTGACGCAACGTCAAATGTGATGGTTGATACGGCCCATGCATTGGCATCGTCAAAACGTGCGATTGATATCGTCGTATCACTAATCGCGCTAATCGTTCTGGCTCCTGTGTTGACTGTTATTGCTATATCTATCGCCTTAACCACGAGGGGGCCGATTTTCTTTAGACAGGCGCGCACCGGATATTGTGAAAAACCATTCCGCATCATCAAATTCCGGACCATGACGGTGGTCGAGGACGGCGATATGATCGCGCATGCGCGACGCGGCGATCTACGTGTTACGCCTGTAGGCCGCTTCCTACGGGCCAGCAGCCTGGATGAAGTTCCCCAGCTGGTCAATATTCTTCTAGGCGACATGTCGCTGGTTGGTCCCAGGCCCCACGCGCTAGCTCATGACAGATATTACGGTTCATTGCTCGAGGGGTATGGAAAGCGCTTTTTGGTCAAGCCAGGCCTGACAGGGTTGGCGCAAGTGCGCGGCTTGCGTGGTGAAATCCACGACCTCTCGTATATGGCACGACGCCTTGACGCCGATGTCGAATATATCAGGCGGTGGACACCACTGTTTGACATCGCGATCATTTTCCAAACCGTACCGAAGATGGTACGTGATCGCAGCGCATACTAATGGCCGACGTGATCTCGCCAATGACTATTGTACACGTCGTGCGGCAATATCTGCCTGGTATCGGCGGTATCGAGAACTTCGTTTCGTTACTCGCGACAGGGCAGGCGCAGGCTGGGCATCGTGTCCGCGTCGTCACACTCGATCGCATCTTTGATGGCGATAACGCACCGCTTCCACGTCGCGAGCGGTACGGAGGCGTTGATGTGGTCCGTGTGCCGTTTCGTGGACTCAAGAAATACCCGTTCGCGCCCGGCATGGTCCGCCATGTCAGCGACGCGGATATCATCCATGTTCATGGCATCGAGTCCTCTGTTGATCTCTTGGCGGTGACGCAACGCTGGCACCGACGACCGATGGTCGTCTCAACGCACGGGGGGATCTTCCACACGCCCCGCGGCGGGTGGCTGAAAAGATGCTGGTTCGCAACGATTACGCGGCTTAGCCTGAAGCACTATGCCGCCGTGATCGCATCGAGCGTTCAAGACGCGGGCACCTTCACTCCAATCGCGGGCAATAAGGTCGTTCTTGTCGAAAACGCCGTCGACACTGAGAAATTTGCCGGACTTGGCGATCCAACAGCGACGACTGTGATCTATTTTGGACGGCTGGCGCCCAGCAAGAATGTCGACCGCCTGCTGCTGTGGTTTGCCGCAGTTCACAAGGCATCGCCGGCGTGGCGCCTCATTATCGCGGGCAAGGAGATGGGTACTAAAATCGCTATTCTCCGGTCTCTGGCTTTGCGCCTCGGCGTTGCAAGCGCGGTAGAATTCTATGCCGCGCCAACTGACGGACGACTTGCTGAATTGATCGCACGATGCAGTGTCTTTGCATGCGCATCGCGGTACGAAGGGTTCGGAATTGCGGCTGTGGAAGCTGCCGCGGCCGGGTTGTTTCCAGTGCTGTCTACTATCCCCGCATTTCAACGCACCTTCGAACGTCTTCAGACCGGCATGTTGTGCGATTTTGATGCCGATCCTGATCCCGCGGCATTTCTCGAGCGGTTTGCCGCCGCCAGGCCATCAGATCGCCAAGCCTTGTCGGCAGCGCTCGCCTCTTTCGCTTGGCCGGGCGTCCTTGCCGATATCGAGGCAGCCTACGTAAAGGCATGTGTTGATCGGGGCACCGCGTATGCAAGCCCTCCGAATAACGGTTCGATTCGTCCAGAGACGAATAAAGATATCATTCACAATAGCCTCATCGCTGTACCTAGTCCGGGCTATCGTAATCTTTACCAAGGAGAGGGGACTTCATGATCAGGAACATTCTATTGGCTGGCCTTGCGGCTACCCTATTGTCCGGATGCGCTGCAAGATCTCTGCCGCCCGGCGATGCCGTCGCGATGCAGTCAGCGTACTTGCTTGGCGCGGGTGACAAAATTAGAATCACAACCTTCGGGTTTAAGGACCTAGGCGGGGATTTTGTCGTCGCAGCCGACGGATCAATCGCATTGCCTTTGATTGGTGGCATAAAGGTCGTAGGATTAACCCCGACCCAACTTGAGCAATCGATTAGCAGTAAACTGCAGAGCGGCGGTTTTGTACGCGATCCCCGTGTAGGGGCTGAAGTTACTGAGTATCGTCCATATTACATTTATGGAGAAGTCGCAAAACCCGGGCAGTACCCATTCACCAATGGCTTGACGGTCGTGAAGGCCGTTGCAACAGCGCAGGGTTTTACGTACCGGGCAAACAAACGTAGTATATTCATCATTCGCGACGATGCAGGCGTAGAAGTCTCAACGCTCCTTACCGCCGCGACGCCGCTCCATCCCGGTGATACGGTTCGAGTAGCCGAACGGTATTTTTGACCATGCAGATCAAGCAAGCCGTGATCCTCGCCGGGGCATCGGGGGGGGGGCATTGGATCGAACTCCTGCGACTTCGCCCTGCGTTTACGGGGTTTGACGTCGTCTATGTCTCAACATTTGAAAACTATGGCAAAGCCGTGCAGGACAGTCGATTTTATGCGGTTCCTGACGCGTCTCGTTTCAGCGTAGCTGCGTTCTTCCCAATCTTCCTGCAAGCCTTGAAGATTCTACGTCTGGAGCAGCCGGTGGCAATTGTTACCACTGGATCCGCGCCAATGCTTCCGTTCGTCTTCCTTGGAAGGCTATTCGGCGTAAAATCACTATGGATAGACAGCATTTCCAGCACACAACATATGTCAATGTCAGGTCGTATCGCCAAGCGTGTGGCAACTAAGGCTATTGCCCAGTGGCCAGCGCTCGCGGAGACGCAACATGTTGATTACTGGGGAAAAATCATATGATGGTAGTGGTTTCTTGATTGATATTCGCAGCCCGTATCGTGGGAAGGTCCACACCGGAAAACTTACAACCAAAATGAACCTATACGCCGTTTGTAAGAGTCGTGTACCCACAAAGAGGTACTTGTTCATGGCGGCCGATTGACGCACTTTGAAATTGCGGCGCATGATAGTTGCGCAGAACGGTGGAAAGATTGCGGCATCATGAAACATATTATTAATTAATAGTTAATATCGATATTATCCTGAGAACTAGGATCGCGTGCGCTTTGATTGGAGAGCACGGGCCATCACATATGCCATTGTCGTATCATTCGTAACACTAAACGTTTACGTCGTACGGCAATCGAACGTGATCCTAGTGGTTATCACCGTTACTCATTTCGCTAGCTTGGTTATGTAGTTGCTGCCGAGGCAACATCTGCTTGCTCAAGCCTCAGCTGGAAACGATGACGTACACGAAAGCGCTACTATGCGACCCCTCGATCTTACCTCTAATTCTTCGATAAGTGCTGATGACGAAAGCGATGCCCCGCCCAATATCGTGGATCGTCGTCATGTCATTGCCTGGCTGACATTGGGTGGCGCAGCTCTGGCTGGTTGTGGCGGTGAGTCCTCGGGTGCCGGCGCCGGTGAGACCGGGATTGTCGTCGTGCCATCCCCCACACCGGCGCCCGTAGCGGCCCCAACCCCAACCCCAACACCCACACCAGAGGTCATTCCTCCTGCCGCTGTTCCTGAGACCGCAGCCCCGGCGGGGAGCGTAGCGACGTTTTCGCGCGGCGTGTCTTTGTCTACGATCGAAGGCGCTCCAGATACCTTACCGGGACACCTCAATGGCGAGGTCTTCGTTACCCCGGTCAGTCACTTTGCCTATTATGCGAGTGTCGGAATGGATCACGTCCGGCTTGAAGCTTCATGGGAGCGAATGCAGCCGCGGATCAATGGTGAGCTCGGCGAGCAACTGCTTGATCATTACGCGGATCCGAATAATCCGCTGCGAAATCCCGTATCGCTCGTCAAATATTATCTTGATACGGCGCAAAAGAACAATCTGAAGGTTGTTCTCGATCTTTGTCATAACTACGGCGAACGTTACGTGGGGTATGATGGTACATGGGCAAAAAAATCCAAAGCCCAATTGGGATCAACCCAGGTACCGATCGCGGCATTCGCCGATTATTGTGCAAAGATCGTCAAGACATTCGGTAGCCATCCGGCGGTCGTTGGCATCGAACTGATGAACGAGCCGCATGATCTTCTTATTGGTGAGGGCGGTTGGCGATCAGCCTGCCAAGCCGCTATCGATGCTATCCGTAAAATCGATACCGCGATTACGATCATTATCGACGGCTATGGTTGGGCAAGCGCTGAGTTCTGGCCATCGCGTAATCCGACGTTGCACACGCTCAACGATCCTTCCAAGAAGATCATTTGGTCGGCACATCAGTATTTCGATGCAAGTTCTGCCGGCGTATATGGCGGTGGTAGTGAAAAGGCGCCGTCAAACGCAAACTTGGGTGCGCAGCGCGTAGCACCGTTTATTAAATGGCTAGCAGATCACGGCTTTGCCGATAGAGGCCATATGGGCGAATTCGGCGCGCCTGATCGTGATGAATGGCTGCCAATCGTTGAAGGTTTTCTAAAGGCGTCGCGAGCAGCGGGGCTTCGACTTACGGCGCATCAGGATATCGCCTATCCTAACGATGCTTATACCATGAACTTGTTCCCGACGACGAACAGCACGGGGGTGATCACCGGGGCAGACCGCCGGATCGTTCGCCTGATAAAGGGGGGCTAAGGACAGTTACGGGAGGCAGAACAACGTCGTCCTGCCTCCCGGCTGCAATAATGTCGCGCAAGAGTATCCAGGTTACGTCCGTCGAAGGCCGAAACCGGCTGCGCTTGATCTCTGATATGGTGATGAATTCGACGGCGTGCTCCACGACGTGGCGCCGCTTCTGCAGCGCGTTCGGCGATCCGATCCCTATTCGATGCTCTATGACGGCGTTGCTTACCATCACGAACGTCTGCCCCGTTTCGTCCTGGCAGGCGATCAGCACGCCGGCGTCGCTGGCGGGCTGAACGACATAATGCTTTAAGAGCATGTCCACCCCATCTCTGAGCATTGTCTAATGGTTTCCGGCTGGGTTTCCCCACTCCCTCATGCGGCTGCAATTGGTGGCGTAGCGCATGGCCAACAACCGGAATGCCACCTATTCACACATTCATCTATAAATGTCGGTAGGAATTCGGAGTAGTATCACGGCGTGACTACGGAGTACCTCGTCAAGATACTAGCTAACGATCTATCTGCTGATACTCAGGTATGTGGGGGCGGTTGATCATTGTGATCTTCGGCCAATTTTGCATGTGGAGGCGCGGCTATGCAGGGACGTGGATGTCGTCATTGTGGGGGATCAATCGATCTCGTGCTGGCAGATCTGGGCGAGATGCCTGTCGCTAACGACTATGTTGATCCGATTGGAGCGCCGGAGGCCGATGCCATTGTCGGCTTGAAAGTGGTGGTATGTGCCGATTGTCGGCTCGCCCAGACGATTGATCACAAAGACGCCTCTGACCTATTTCGCGATGATTATGCGTATTTCTCGTCTACGTCTCAGGAGTGGTTGGCTCACGCGAGCGACTATGTTGATCAAATGGTCGACCGTTTCTCTCTGAAGCCAGGCACTCGCCACGTAGAGCTTGCAAGCAACGATGGCTATTTGCTTCAATATTCTATCGCTCACGGTCTTTCTGCGGTAGGGGTAGAGCCGTGTAACTCGGTAGCGGACGTCGCGATTGCAAAGGGTATAGATACACAGGTCGCATTCTTTGGCCGCGAGTACGCCCTTGATATGATTAAACGCGGTGGACAAGCAGATCTAATCACCGCCAACAATGTCTTTGCGCATGTTCCCGACGTCAATGACTTCGCTACGGGTATCTACGAGCTTCTAAAGCCGGATGCCGTTGCCACGATCGAGGTCCAGCATCTTCTTCGATTGATGGAACGTTTGCAATTTGATACCATATACCACGAGCATTTTTCCTATTATTCACTGTTTGCGGCGATGCGTGTTTTTGCCAGCGCTGGACTGCGAGTTTTTGACGTTGAGGAATTGACGACACATGGTGGATCGCTGCGATACTTTGTATGCCGAGCAGACGCGGCGCATGTAACTAGTCCGGCCGTACAAGCTCTGCTTGATGAAGAATTGGCGTACGGGATCGACCGGGACGAAACTTACGCGGATTGGGCCATCCGTGTGCGTGCACTACGTGATGAATTTCGCGGCATGCTCAAGGGGCTAAAGAGCAAGGGCAAAAGCATCGCTGCTTACGGCGCGCCTGCGAAGGGAACCACGCTGTTGAATTACTGCGGAATCGGGCGCGACATTATCGATTTCACCGTTGATCGGGCTGTATCCAAGCAGGGGCGAATGATCCCAGGGGTACGCATTCCTATCCGGTCGCCGAGTGCTCTTGATAAAGCACAGCCTGACTATGTCGTCATTCTACCCTGGAACCTTCGCGAGGAAATCGTCTCTGATACCTCCCTATGGGCTGCGCATCCGCATACCCAATTCATATCAGCCATTCCCTGGCCTGCAATTTTTGCCGCATGAGGGCTGCGTTAAATGGAGGGGGATATGGCGTTTCTACACCAGGTCAATTTTGCAACCGGGACGTCAGGTGAGCGCTGGAGCGTCGATTTTTCAGTGGCTCTGGAGAATCGAACTGGAAAATACTTTCTCGGTAGGGATATAATCGCCGATCATCAGTCGCTTATTGCTGATGTGCGATATTGGCGGGGTATTAGCGAGCGTGCTGATCTTCAAGCTGGTATTGGACTGCGTTACGGGTTGAAGGTCGAGAAGCGCCTGTACGCCTACTCCTGCGCTATTCATCTTCCGCCCCGTCGAGCAAGCCGGCGTACGCTTTACCTCGACCCCTTCACCGTCATCATGGCAGACCTTACGCCGCATGACATTGTCTTGTGCCATGACCTGGGGCCCCTAACGCACCCCGAGCTGTTTACGGGGTGGCTGCAAAGGCTGTATGAGAGGGTATACGCAAAGATCGCTCGTGTTCGCCCGCGCATGGTTTTTGTAAGTTCGAGTACGCAACGCGAATTTGAACGGCTGGTCAGCTCGCAGTGTCCGATGAGCGTTATATATCCGCATCTGCGTGCTGACATTGACGATCGTGCGCAGACTGCCATCACCGAAGCGCCACCGCCGTTCTTCCTGACTGTTGGCAGCCTGGGTCGGCGGAAGAATCAACTCACAGCGATCCGCGCTTTTGCCCGGTCCGGACTCGCGGCTTTCGGCGCCCGATACGCGCTTTGCGGTGCTCACGAGCCTGGCTGGGAAGCTGTCGTAGAGGCAGCTGCCATCACGCCGGGTGTCGATCTTTTGCCTTACGTTTCGGATAGTCAGCTTGCTTGGCTGTATGCGCAGGCAAAGGGCTTTGTCCTGCCAAGTCGCCTCGAAGGGTTTGGCATGCCGGTCGCCGAGGCGATCGGACGCGGCTTGGTCCCGATTATTAGTGAAAACAGCGTGCTGGAAGAAGTAGCGGGGCAGGGGGCGATTACTGTAGATCCTGAGGACGAAGCGCAGATCGCGCAGGCAATGACGACCCTTTGGAACATGTCTCACGCCGAATTCTCAGCGCGCACCAACGCCTTGCTGCAGGGCATTGGTCGTTTCACGCGGGAATCATTCTCGAAAAAATGGCGCCTTGAACTGAGCGGAACGCGCATGGCTGAGGTTGCGGGTATGAATCAACTATTTTCTATGAACGTAGATCATCCCAAATCGGCTGCGGTTTATCCGGAATATTTGGATAACATTCCAACGATATCGGTAGGGTTGCAAGGACCGTAGCGGCGATGACCGCATTACTAGGGGTGCATATGGCAAAGTCTTCTACTGTATTGCCTTTGGTGGCGATTGTAACTCCCGTATTGAATGGAGAGACGTTCCTAAAGGCTGCTATGGATTCCGTTCAGGCGCAAACATACCCCAACATCGTTCACATCATATTAGATAATGCCAGCACGGATGGCACGGCCGCATTGCTCGACGCATACGACGGCAAAAATGTTCAGATCCAAAGGTATCGGAACGACACTATACTACCCATCACGGATAACTGGGACCGGGCTTTCGCCTTCGTTCCAAACGATGCCCTATATGTGAAACTACACTGCGCCGACGATGTGATGCACGCGACCTGCATTGCAAAGTTCGTTGCATTGTGTGAAGAAAACCCCGACGTACACGTTGTATCATGTCATGATGTATATTGCGACATGATCCGCCGCGCCAATATTGCGGCGGGTACAAACATCATCGACGGCAAGCTTGCCGCTAGGATGATTATGGATCGAAGTATATGCTGGTTACCATATCAGCATTTATTCGGTCGTTTTGATAGTCGGGATATTGGAAAACCGTTTTTTGGTACGCACAAAGTCGGTGCCGATCCGTTTGCGATGGTGCGTATGGTCTTGCGAGGTTCCCTTGGTTACATTGAAGAACCGCTTGTATACACACGGCGTCACGGTCAGAACTTTTCTGACCGTCTCGCGACTGACGGTCGTACGCCCGTCGCAGCACTTCAAATCAACATGATGTTGATGACGTATTTTGAAATAATGATTGAGTTTGGAGCGTACTGCTTGTCCAAGAAAGCTTATGCTCGAGCGAAAGCCTTCTCATTGGCAAATATAGCAAGAACAGCAATAAGATGGCGTTTTAAAGGCTATCGCCTTGCCTTGGATGACCTAGAAAAGACGCTTTATGATACCGGCGTCAAGCTGAGCTACAGGAACTATCTTGCTGGGATTTTTGGATTCCCGGCGTATATCATCTGGGTCCGTCGTAAAAATACGAAGATCGGGCCCTCTGTTGATCCTGAATATTTCTCAGTGGCAGGTACACGAAAGCGTCCGCTGGAGGCGGAGATCATCGATCGTGGTCACAAGGCGACGGTGGTGGCACGACCGTTATTAAATTAAAGCAGCGCAATACGTCGGACGTGGTAGTAGGCGACGCAGTGACAAACTCCCTTATTCGCATTACGAGCGATTCAATTTATTTATATTGAATAAATAAATATTACGACATTGCTGATATGGATAACTGGAGACTTTGCCGATGAAGGTTGATGATCTTGTATATCAGGGATCTGTATTCAATCACGATCGAAAAGACACCATCCCTCTTCATCTTTGTCGTAGTGGATATATCGACCATTAACCGAACCTGTCGAATTAATATATTGCGATAGGCACACGATGAGCAATATAAACGCGAACAGAACAGCGCCGGATAGTGCCACAAACAGAAACATCGTAGTAGATATTCTGTCGTGATTGGCTGTAAATCTCCACATATGCGGAGTTAATCAGGTAAAATTTAAACAAGCAAATGCTCTCACGAAGTAAATCGAAAGCGTCCGATAATTATGCGATTGCGGGAAAGTCCGGGTACAGCGTTGCGCAATGCCAAGTAGGCTGCTGAAATCGCCTAGCGGGGGTGGAGCGCCCGGACAGACCCTGGGCAGGTTACCATCTCCCAGACTGGTAAGTGCGATGGAGACACGTTCGATACGCTGCCTGCCGCGCCGACCTATTGAAACTGGAACATCAGGTCGCAAACGTTCCATTCGTCACTAGCGCTGAAGGGTTTCTTTTAAAAACGCGCTGACCCCCTGTGTTTCGGGTGCTTCTGAACGGCCGCGATGTCGGCGTGTTGTGTTAGGTGCGGCCGATTGCGCAATCGGCTTTGACGATACGGCAGAACGCCGGTGTAGGCAGCATGCTGAAGCATCATTCTTGCCCAGCGGCGCCCGGGTTATGGAGCCAGCGGAGTCCTCGTCGCCCGCAGTCGCGCATCGGGCCTTCTAGCAAGCCGTAGGAGCTTGCTAACATTGAAAAAATGAGGTTTCTAAGGTGATGGGATTGCTATGTGCATTGATCGGCCATTACCGGCGTAAGGCCAAAGTCTGGCACGACACATCGGACTGGCGGTCAGAGTGCAAGAGATGCGGAGTCTCGATGATAAGAGATCATCGGCTCAACAAATGGCGTCCGTTTGACGACCGGGACAGATCGCCCAAACGAACAGATCCGCCCGCGTCGGGCGTAGGTCGAACTCGCCGCGAAAAGGGTTGATGACTATCGTGTTCGTCATACGCGATGTTGAGGTTACCTGCAGTTCGGGCACGAAAAAACTCAGGATTGGGCGGGGGATAGGCAGAAGTAAAGCCGACGCAACATGCTCAAAGACGCATCGAGGCGAGCCGGTGAGGTACGGAACGAAGGCTTATGTTACAGGTGATCGCCACCTGTCTGTGTGTCCGCGTTCCTCAAACGTCGAAACTCGTCAAAGCTGTCAGACTTTGGAACTGCTACATACGATCATGCGCAACCCCTTCCCGGGACCGTCTGGTCCCTGCGGTCTTCGAGCGTTCTCATCCGAGTTCCTGCCTTCTTACAGCAAAGCTTGAGGGCCGCGGTCCTGTTCGTCTGCCGAGAACGCGTAAGGGGTGCGCGATGGGACCTGACAGTTGGGGTCCCCCGATATAAGCGCCCAAGATGCGAAATTTACTTACAGCGCTGCTATCCTTCGTATGCCTAGTATCGTTAGTCGCGTGCGACCGGCATCGCGATCCACCGGCTGCCAAACGGTCGCCTAGCGAGAACCCGATCGTTCGGGAGACCAGTCAGTTTGAGACAGGGGTGCGCCTAGCGGCTGCAAACAAGCGTATCGACGAACTCGAACTGAAAGTACATGCGCTGGAGGCAACGCCCGAAAAGCTCGATCTGGACCTGCTAACCCAACGGGTAACGGCATTGGAGGTGAAGGCCAGCGGGGCCGCAGCAGCATTTTCGGAGATGGCGTCGGGCAACAGCGCTACACAATCGCCAAGCAGTGCGGCGAGGGGGGCTTCCGAAGCGCGGAGGGCGCCCTCCGGCCCCTCCAGGCTGTCGCTACCAGACCTCGAAAACCGTCCCCGGGTGGGGACCTCTGCGAAGATGTAGACGCGTTCCATCTTGTTGCCGGCACCTTCGAGATAGGTGAGGATCGCGTCGGACATGTCGCCATCGCGGTGTCCTTACGCGCCGATCCGCGGTGTAAGGTCAAAGGCGTCAGTCCATCCCGTCGACGAAGCCGCTTTCGAACCGACCGTGGATCGATCGGTCAGTGGTGTAGCTCTTTGGATTGGACCTGCGCCAGCAATCGCTGTTGACCGGGTCATGCAAAGGCTGCGCTCCCTCGCGGACGTAATGGCCAAATAACGTCGTCGGCTCAGTGCTGCTCAGCGAGCGCACTGTCGCGGCCAGCCTACTTCGCGGCGCGAACGTCGCGCAGCCCTGGATCAGGGTTCTTCCCCTGTAGCTGTACGGCCAGCTATAGAAGCCGCCCTCCTTCACATCAGCGATAAAGGCGGGAACCGCATTATCATATGTAGACGGACAGGGAAGGAGGCAGTGGCCCGATTTGTGGATCGGCGTTGAAAGTGAGAACCCGCTGTGAGCGGCGCAACTGCCTGTAATCTTTTGGATGTATGGGGCAAGGAGGGGGCACGATCAGCGCCGATCTGGACCCCGGTTATGTAAAACTTCAACGCAGTTTCTGGCTTGGCGCAAATCTACCGGGGTTCCACTTTCGACGCCGATCCACACGTGTCAGATGCGGGATCGACGGCTGCAACGCATAGAGGCAATCGTCGAGCGCCAGTAATGTGTGACGCCGCGATTACCGCCGCCTCCTCCGCTTCGGTGAGGGTTACTAGCGGGCTCGTTTTTGCTCCGGCGTCGTGAGAAAGCGATTATGGGGGCAGTGTTGCTTGCCATTGGGGGCTCAGCTGGCTTTCCGGGCTATCTATCCGCTCGCCCGCTGCCAGGCTGCCCGACTGAGCATCCAAGCGAAGTACGATGCACCTTTAATTTGGCTGGTGCCCAGCCGTATCGGCGTTTCCAGGACCCATGCACGTCCGCAGCTGTTGATGCTTGTCATAAGAAGGAAGCCAACATGAACCTCAACGAGTTACTGCCAGCTGGCGGCATCGACGCACTTGCTGCTCAACTCGGTATACCGCGCGAGCAAGCTCAGCGCGGCGCCGAGGCGTTGTTGCCCTCCGTATTAGGCGGCATGAGCGACAACACGACCCAGATAGATGCTCATGTAAACACACTTGGCGGTGCAGACCTAGCGTCTAACGTGTTGGGAGCCGAGCCAACACAAGTTGATAGAGGTAATCAGCTCCTCGGCGGTATCTTCGGCTCGAAGGATGTCAGCCGCGAGGTTGCCGACCACGCCGCACAGGGTAGCGGACTGGACTCCGCGCTTTTGAAGCAGATGCTGCCGATCCTGGTGATGCTGGTAGCCGGTCACCTGACGGAGCGCACCAGCGGACAGCAAGGCGGCCTTGGGGGGATCCTTGGCTCCGTACTTGGTAGCCTCGGCGGTCCTGACGCTACCGGAGCAGCAGGTGGTGGTCTTGGGGGCGGTCTAGGGGGTATTCTCGGTTCGATCCTCGGCACGCGGAGATAGGGCGATTGTTAAGCCTGCGCTGATCGACTGCAGCGTGGCATTGCAGTTCGCGGATATCCCGCAGCAATTGGCCTACGCAAAGCGCAGACATTGATAGTTTAATGGGGGAGCCTTTTTGATGCGGAGACGAGGAAACAAGCGGGCGGGCCCGGTCGCGATCGTCATCTTCGCGTTGATCGTAGCGCTCGTCATCACGATCTGCTGGCTCGCCGCGCAGGGCTTCCAGAAAGAGCCGAACGGACCGCCGCGCGGTAGCCAGACGCTTCCGGCCCAGCCGACTCAGGGCACGGTGGCGCCTTCGCCCGCAGAAACGGGGCCAGCTCACTGAGGGCGGTCAGGACATTCCCCTGCTGGCATTGCATAGTCCGACCATCGCGGACCAACGTCGGACGGAGACGCGCAAACTCAGCAAAGGCTGATCCCGCGGTACGTCGCGTCCTCAACGATGATCTTCGCAGTTCCCAGCCCGACGATCGTGTTCACCTTGCCCAGCGTCGTATCGATCGTGTCCCCTAGAAATACGATCTCAACCACATGAGAATTGGCGACTGGGAGGCCATCAGCGTCGATTACCATCGGCGCCGGTAGCAGTTGTACACGATAGGCAGCTATGTCGGAATTGGTCATGGGGCCTTCTCCAGCCTGATGGATCAGTGTCAATGCCCAGGCGCTGCGGCGTAGAAATCGTTTCGGCATGGGGCCGGATTAATTACAGTCGCGTAAGATAAATGCGTTTAAAGCTGGCAATTTAATCAGGGACTTGGCACGTGCCTGCTGGGCTTATAGACGTGACCGTCTTAATCGTCGACGCAATCTCGAAAGTCAGGTTTCATGCAGGTCATCGTTCGCGACAACAACGTCGACCAGGCTCTTCGCGTTCTGAAAAAGAAGCTGCAACGTGAAGGTGTGTACCGCGAGATGAAGCTACGCCGCCATTTTGAGAAACCGTCGGAGAAGCGAGCTCGCGAACACGCAGCGGCTGTTAGCCGGGCGCGCAAGGCTGATCGCAAGCGCGCCGAGAAGGATCAGTAAGACTCAGGGTTTGGTTAGACCGTCACCGTGCTTGTGCGTGCTACTTGCTTAGGCGGCGAACGACGGAGACGAGCTTCGCCATGGCGGGGTCACGGATCGGCTCGGCGAGCCGCATCTCCCGGCTTCGTCCATCAATCGTCAGGCCAACCGTATACGTGCGCGCATCCGGCCTCGCGATATCGGTCGATGGCTCGCAACCGAAAAAGTCAGCCTGGTCGGCAAGGCTGGTGAGTTCCTGACGCTCCGGCGTTGCAAGGTCGCCGAACGAAATGGTCCGCTCCTTTGCACGGCCGGGAAAATGGGCGAGGCCTCCCTCGATCCGTACCCGGGCTTCGCCCGTCACGGTCTCGTCGCAAGCCTTGCCGATCCGCATCAGATCACTCCAACAGCTGTCCATGCTTCGGCGACGGCTGTCGTCTCGGCACTGTCCGTACCGTGCAAACGCCCCGCAACGTCGATCGTGACGCGGGCAAAGCCGGCGAAGTCTGTGTTGGCCCGCGTATTGGGGTCCAGCAGCGCATTGTACCATATCCGACCGGCACGGTCCCATGCGTTTCCACCGATCGTTGTCGCGGCCAGGTAGAAGGCCCGGTTGGGGATACCGGAGTTGATGTGAACCCCGCCATTGTCCTGATTGGTGCGGACAAAATTGTCCATGTGGCCCGGCTGTGGGTCCTTGCCGAGGACTGGATCGTCATAGGCCGTGCCGGGCTCTTTCATCGACCGCAGCGCGGCGCCTTTGACCGCAGACGTCAGCAGTCCGGCACCAATGAGCCAGTCCGCCTGGTCGGCCGTCTGGCCCAGCAGCTTCTGCTTCACCAGGCTGCCGAACACGTCAGAGATGCTCTCGTTGAGCGCACCCGACTGATTGAAGTAGGCAAGCCCTGCCTCCCTCTCGGTGACGCCGTGGGTGAGCTCGTGACCAATGACATCGAGCGCGATCGTGAAGCGATTGAACAGCTCGCCATCGCCATCGCCGAACACCATCTGGGTGCCGTCCCAGAAGGCGTTGTCATAGTCCTGATCGTAATGGACCGTGGCATCGAGCGGCAGCCCGGCATCATCGATCGAGTTGCGCTGATAGGCCTCCCAGAACAGCGCAAACGTTGCACCCAGGCCCTCATACGCCTCGTCGACCGCGATATCGCCGGTCGGTTTCTCCCCTTCACGCCGCACGACCACAGAACCCGGCGCCTCGGGTTCGCTCCCGGCGTCACGGATCGTTCGAAGTGGACTGGGGACCAGGATATTGCCGGCTGCTGCTCGCCGTCGGGCGATATTGCCGGTGACCGGGCCGGCGGTACTCGCCCGCACGATCCGGATGGTCGGGTCAATCATCAGGCTGTGCATTGCCATGGCCCGCAGCGCAGGCGAGCCGTTCTCGGCGATCTTGGAGAGGATGTAGGGTGGCAAGATGCAGTGAAGCGAATGCCGGTGCGTGGACATACACATGATCGTGTCTCCTTATCGATTAGCGACGGGAGTGGCGGAGCGCGAAGGGTACGAGCGCAACCCACATGATGGTGATGAAAGCGAGGAACTGGCTGGTCTGCGCCGGGCCGCCCGGGAGGTAGCCAAACCCGCCTAGCGAGGCGGCGTAGAGCTCGAACGAAATGACCGACACGCCGATTGCCAGCACATCGGCATCTCCCCCACTCTCCTCCTGCGTTCCGAACCAGCGCAGCGCGATGACGAACAGCGTGATGATGGCGATCAGGATCAAGCGAATGACGATATCGGTGCCAGCAATGCCTATGGCGAGGGGGTAAAGCGTTACCGCCTCGACTGGGAATAGCTTCATCAGGCTGGTGTAATATGGCTCGGGGGTTGAATCAGGCCGGCGTCCGGGTCTTACCAACGGCGTTGATGATCGTCGAAGCCGCAGCGCGCCACGCAGGGCGGGCCGAGCGGAAGCCACCCCTTCATTGGCAAATGCCGCAATCGCGCGCTCTACAGCTGCCGTGTACCGCGACACCTCGGCATCGCTCGGGGTAAGCGCGGCGCCGATCATCGTCGCCTGTTCACAGCGATCCAGAATCGTCGCGAATGCTGGTCGGTCCACGGCCTCGCCACTGTGCAACGAAGCGAACCGATCGCGTTCGTTACCGAGCGCCGTGCGTAAGCCGAATATTGTATCGAAGCGCGGGAGATAGCGGGAGTTCTCGGTCATTTCCTGAAGCTGATCGATAAGCGCATCTGCAGCCTCCACGGCCTCGGTAAAGGTGGTCATCGGATCCTCCTCAGGCGGGGGTGGCGATCGACGCGATGAGTCCGAGCGCGCGGGTGATACGATCGATGTTCAGTCGAGCCGCGGCGCGGCGCTGCTGCGGCGATAAGCGACCTGCCAAGGCATCCCGCAGCCCGGCCTGGGCTTTCGCGGTGAGATCAATGGCGTCTGCGACTTCAGCCGCCCGTACGGGTCCCTGCTTCGCGGCCTCGCGGGCGGCGAAAACACGGGCGGCAAGCTGCTCGCGCTGTTCGGCCGTCAGACTGGTGCGATTGCGAAGATAGGTTCGGAACAGTGCGTTGCCGTAGAGATCGTCGGCGTTGCGCGCCGCCCCCCTGCCCCATGTCGTAACCTGTACGGACAGCGATGCCAGTGCGCGATCGACGACGGCGCCGCGTTCGACGACCAATGCACGTACATCGCCGGTTTGCCGCGCTTCGCGCGCGAGGTCGTTGGCAAACGCGATCAGCGCAACGACGCTCTGCCCTTGTTCGCTGGCGACAGCAGCGTTGACGTTTGGCAGGTCAGTGCCGGCGACGAAGTTCGTGAACCGGGCCTGCCGGTCGGCCTGATCGGCAAACGCAGTGATCTCGGCTAATACGTCGGTCTTGGGGGCGTCGAGAATGGCCGCTAGCGCATCAGCGTATCCACTGATTGCGGCGAGCAGTGCGACACGTGGTTCCAGTACCGCTCGTGGACTGCTCCCGATGTCGATTTCGAACGCCGTATAGCCAGGGGCGGGTGCCTCGTTCGCAAGACATAGAGGTGCGGGCGGGACGGTCGGTGCCGTAGGCACCTGGATGTGGAGCGGGGTCGCCGGCAGGCAGCTTGGATCGCTCGCGACCAACGCTGCAGCAGCCTCCCGACGGCGCAGCTCTATCGCGTCGAAATAGGCCGTCGTGGCGAGGACTGCCTCCCGGCCTCGGGCCTGAACGGTCCCCGCGGTTTCGAGCTGGATTGCGTTTGTCGCACAGCCCGCCAGCAGAGGCAGGCTCGTCAGTACGGGCAGAAGGGAAATGACGCGGCAGCGCATAACGGTCTCCTTCGGGCTTTCGGGCATCATGCGCCTAAACTGCGATTCTCTCTTCTCTTTCTACGCCGCGGGATCGTTCGCACACGCGAACGGTCCGCTGGCCGATCACGCGTGCGAACAGCCGTGAAGATGTTGAAGACGCTGGTGATGAGCGCTGCGATACCTACGAGCATGGGGCCGTCGATCATGTCGGTCATTGTCCGACTCTCCTTGTTGATCCGACCGCCGATGTTCCATATATGTTCTTTGTAGGACAGCGCTATTTGCGGCCGCTACAGCCTAATATCTTCGGCCTTGGTAATCAGCACCCGGACAACGTCGCCGGTCGCCTTTTCCTCGTTCGAGAACCCGTCAAATTGCCTCAGCAAACCAAAGTCGAGATTCGTCAGGCTTTCGATCGAAAGGACTGATCGCTGATAGGTCCTGAACGCGCCGAACAGGAGCGACTGCGCGTCTCGGTCGACATCGTGATCGATCAAATTCGCAGGGGCCGATGGACGACCATCGTCATGGATGAAGGCCACGACCTTCCAATAGGCTAGCGGGATAGCGACGCCGCGATAAACCGGATCATTGGGTCTGAAGACAGGCCCCGTAAAGACGGTCGCACGTTCGCCGACGCGACGCGTGGTGCTGAGGATGTAGTCCTCAAGGCTTAGCCAGGATCGCTGATTGAAGACCGAGAGCTGTGGCGCACAGTTCGTGAAATGGAAGGTATCGCGGTTGGCTACGCTGGCAGTCGGACCTCAGTTTAGATTTTCGCGCTGCACGAGATGGCCGCGATCGAAGTCATTATTCGCATAGAGCTCGTGCCCCACCTGGGCCTCTTCGGGGACGCTGCCGTCGAACGCCCAGGGATCTCTACCGCGGGAAACCGAGACGCTGGCGCTCACCGCGCTAGCGGTCTGGGTACGGCGTTCGGCACCGGAATCATTGCCGCGCTTGTGCCGTTGGTAATGAACAACATGCTGACCGTGCTGGTGGGCGCGTTGTCGATCTATGCGATGCACGCCACAGGCGCGATCAAGGAAGCGATGATTTACGCTAATATGATCGGTTGCGACCTCGTGCTGAAGATCACGCCGATCGGTTCGCTCGCGACGCTGCTTTGGCTGCATGTCCTTGGGCAAAAGGGCATCCGGATCGGCTGGGGCTATTACTTCAAGGTTGGCGCGACGCTAACGATTCCGGTGCTGCTTGTAACGCTCGCGGCACTCGCGATCAGGATCAGCATGTATGACAGCACTCGTATGGCCGCATCGCTCGCGGAAATCGCAGGCTGCTTTGCCTTTTGGGCATGGTTGCGGCTGGGAAATCTCCCTTTGGCTGGCTCCGGGCGTGGTCTCGCTTATGCTGTTCGCCTGGCTGCTAACATGCGTGGATATGCCAACCATTTTGCCATCTGCCGTTGCGGGATCATGCGTGCCGCTTGCCGTAAATACGACGCGCCCGTGATCCTTAAGCCGGTCGAGCAGCAGCTCAACCAGAAGAAAATAACCTAGGTAGTTGGCGGCAAACGGCATCCCGTAGCCATCAGGGCTTTATGACACTGGCTTGGCTTGAACTAGCCGCGGGCGTCGGCTCCAAGAAGTGGCCGAATGCAGAGGAGCACACTGCTAAGCTGCCTTGCCAGCCGCGGCGTCCTTAGCACTCAGCCCCGAATCAAGCATCGCGCCTAATGCTAACGCGCGCTCTTGCACGGTTGCGGCAATCAGATCGACCATGTCACCGGCGAACCCCTCGTCGGCAATCCGCTGGACCACAGACGGGCAGGAGTTGACGACCTTACGGCAAAGCTCGGGCACGCGCCGTAGTACAAACGGACCCGACACGCCGATATCGCTAGCGAACTTGGACCAGACTCGGCGGTCGAGGTTTTCAATTGCCGACATTTTGGCGAATTTCATCGCTAGCTTCGCGCTGATCTCGGGATAGATGATCGTCGCCATCAGATCATAGAGCGGGGCGAGGGTCGGTCCGGTCGGTCGATAGAGCAAGCTGAAGTTCTTGCCATGCGCGTCGTCATTGCCGATGATAACGTTGAAGATTGCGGCATCAAGCAGCCGCAACACGTCCACCGCAGGCCGCACGCATACCTTCCGGACGAGGTCAAAGGATGCCTTAAAACCGGGGCCACCCTCCGACGCATACTTGCACTCGGGCGCGATGCCGAGCGCTTGGCAGAAATCTTCCTGGTGGATCCGCCGAAAAGTAGCATTGTCCGTCTTGGCGCGATCATAGCGCTCGACCAAGACAAAGGTCCGCTCGCCTACGCGGCGGGGCTCGACAGGGGCGGCAGATAGTCCGACTGCGACCGCGAGCCGTAGGCAGAACGCCTCATTCTCGGTGGTGCCGGGATAGTCCTGAAGTGCGGGCTTTAGAATGTGCGTGGTCGGCTGACCCAATGCGGGCAAGGCCACCTGGTTTTTGACCAGAACAACCGGTAGCTTTGGCTGCGCGCCCGCCAGGGAAAGACGAAGTTTGGTCTCGCCAGCTAGCATCGGCCGGCGCGGCAGCTCGTCGAGCAGCGAGGTCAGTTCGGCATCATCCAGCATCCGTGGGTCGGTTTTGGATGGCGCAGGCGGATCGTCTCCTTCGGGCCACAACACCAGGGCACCGGCGACATCGCCGCCTAGTGCGTCCAGCAACGCAAAATCATTGCCTTTGGAGACGCCGAGCACGCGCGCGGCCCCGGCACGTTGATGCTCGTCAGGAAGAAGGCCTGCAAAGAAGGGGCGTGACGCGCGACGACCGAAAGGATCTGCCTG
The DNA here is from genome assembly GCF_042466285.1 of Sphingomonas sp. R86520. Taxonomy (NCBI): domain Bacteria; kingdom Pseudomonadati; phylum Pseudomonadota; class Alphaproteobacteria; order Sphingomonadales; family Sphingomonadaceae; genus Sphingomonas; species Sphingomonas sp. R86520. The sequence continues at coordinate 15,764 of NZ_JAXHBZ010000002.1, read as the reverse complement.
CTTAGGCAAAGAGGCAGAGATCGCCAGCTTGGTGGGGTCCTCGAACCACGTCCGGTCATAGCTGAACACCATGTCGCCGTGCTCATCGAGACGGAGGGTGCCGACGCGATCGCTATCCCATAATACCTTGAGGGCGCGGTTCACGATCGATCATCGACGGTGAGTGCACATCCTAAAGTGTCGAGCACCTGGATGGCCTTACCCAGCTGGATCGTTGGCTTGCCAGCCTCAAGCTCGACAATGAAGCGCAAACCCACACCGGCAGCGCCGGCTAACTGATCCTGGCGCAGCCCCATGCTGCGTCGAGCCTCACGAACTGCGGTGCCAAGTTGCCTAGGACTCATATATCAATCCTTTCCCGATCGGGAATATCGGCCGCTGCAGCGTTTTGGCAACCGCTAAATTTCCCGATCGGGACATATGCCCTCTCATTCACTAGGAGCTAGTAATAATGTACCGATCGGAACGTCTTGGCGTGTTTGGCTTTGTTGCGAATGTGCTAAATTTCGGGCGTTGCGTATGTCTCGCCTTTTGCTGTGCCTGTTGTTTGGACAGCTGGGAATGAGTGTCCAATATGCTGCGCCAATCGATGACGCTCAGTACGATAGGTCTTCTCCAACCGTCCGATTTACGCCTTGGCTAGCGCATAGTCTTGAACCAGCACCTTCTCCGGCACATGCCACGCCCCGGCGATCTTGCGGATCATGGGGAGTGTGAGGGCACGATGACGGCCCAATATCTCGGTCGCCCGTGACTGACCGATCAGCGCGGCCAGCTCAGCACGCGTATAGCCGTTCATCTCCATTGCCGCCTCGATCGCGCGCACCGGATCAAGTGGCTCGATAGGCCAGCGGCGGCTTTCATAGGTTTCGACCAACGTGGCGAGCACGTCGAGCCGATCGCCGGGGTCGGTGCCTTCCTCGGCTCCCCATAGCGCCTCGATTTCCCGCAACGCGGCTTCGTGGTCCTCGTCGGTCCGGATAGGACGAATGTGCATCGCACCAGCTCCAATAGGCATCGTCAAAACAGGCTCACCGTCAGGGCATCGATCTTGTCATACTCAGCATGCGTCCCAACGAACTTGATGAAGGCAATCGACCGTTTCCAATCAAACGCCACCACCATACGATAATCACCGCCTGCCACCTCGAACCGCACCCGCTCGCCGTTGATCGACTTCGCTTTCGAGAAGTCGGCAACGACGTCCAAGGGGCTTTGCCAATCAGCCGCCCCGGCGACCTCATGCCAGTGCTTCAAAGAGGCTTCTGTCGTGGGGTGCTTCGACCAGAACGCGATCAGCTTGTTCCTGGCGATAATCCTCATAGTCACTAATTAGCATTTCCCGTTACGGGAAACAAGCACAGTTCCCATATTGGGAAAGTTTTGGACAGTGGTTATCCCGCTATCGTTCCTACCCCTAGATGCTCACATGGGATGACATCGAAATCGAAGCGTTCATCGCGCAGTGGCGCGATACCGGCGGGTCCGAGTTTGCAAACACGCAAGGCTTCATCGACGGCTACCGGCGGGGTGCCTTCATCCTCGGCCAAGCAGCGCGGCGACGCGGACCGCGCGGCCGCACAGCGCGGCGAGGACGACCTATTCGGTCAGACCGCGACCGCGCGTATGAAGCACGGCACTGCAAAGCGCTGCACACCCGGCTGGGTCGAGGCGATGGTACAAGCGAAGGGCCAAGCTGAACGCTACGCCAAGGCGCTACCGGTCGGTCATGGCTGGCCGCCGTTCCTAATGCGTTGGTAGCAAGCCAGCGTACACCGATCAGCTTTACCCGTCTGATAAGCTCCTAACGTCATTGCATAAATGTACATTCTTACAGGCGCTTGCACCTAAACTACGTTCGGAACCCCTCGGTCGTTTCGCTGTTGATATAAACCGGAAAGTGAGCTCGGCGCGCTGCCGCTCGGTCATTGGAATGCGTGCGGGCTTATTCCAAAAAACCTCTTGCCTTATGCATGCTCAATGAAAGAGGATTGTGAAAGAAGGAAGGCGGAGGAAACCCGTCACTCCTATTTCCGCCTCCGGATACGGCCGTTTGTGAAAGACGCAGGATGACCCGCGAACCATATCTGATCGGCTATGCCCGTGTATCGAAGGGCGATGACCAATCGAACGCAACGCAACGCTGCGCGCTTCATACGGCTGGCTGTAGGCGGGTGTTCGAGGAAACCGCGAGCGGTGGGAGGTGGGATCGGCCCAAGCTCATGGAAATGATTGGGCAGTTGCGTGACGGGGATGTGGTAGTCGTCTGGAAACTTGATCGGTTGTCGCGCAGCCTGAAGGACATGCTGCATATCATGGAGCGGATCGAGCTTGCGGGCGCCGGCTTCCGCTCGTTGACCGAAGCGATCGACACCACCACGTCCGCAGGACGCATGATGATGCAGATGGTCGGTAGCTTCGCCGAGTTCGAACGCGCGATGATCCGCGAACGTACGAGCGCAGGCCTCGCTCAAGCCCGCGCAGAAGGCAGAATCGGGGGACGACGACACAAGCTTGCTGAGAAGCAACGTCACGAAATTGCCGAATCCGTTGCCTCCGGTCGCAAATCCGGCGCAGAAATGGCCCGCCTTTACGCTGTCAGCGAACCCACCGTGTCGCGCATCGTGGCCGCATATAGACAGACCATAAATAAAAAATCCACTGATGTAGATGTTTTAGAAGGATAGCTCGGAGTACGGGTAACGATTGAATCTAAACCGCAACAAAGAGAGCGGCGCTATAGGAGGTGGGACATTGTACGGGACGGCTATAACTCCAACATCGGTAGCTCATGAGGCTAAATTCTATATGTTATGCGGTGCTTCCAGCATCAACCGTTAAGACGGTGCCGGTGATAGATCGTGCGTCGTCTCCAATAATATACGACACCGCGCCGGCAACATCTTCGGGGGTTGCTAGACATCCAAGCGGGCTTCGCCGCTGGATCGATCCAAGCTTATCACCTGCTAATCCGTCGGTCATTTTAGTTTGGACGAAACCCGGTGCCACGGCGTTCACGGTGATGTTGAGTTTGCCAAGTTCGCGGGCAAGGGATCTTGTAAAACCTTCAAGCGCGGCTTTAGATGCCGCATAGGCTGCCAGCCCGGTAAAGCCGGTCGATGCGATGATCGACGAGATGTTTATGATGCGGCCCTGCCTGTTGGCCATCATACCTCGCGAGACGTATTTGGTAAGGATAATCGGCGCGACCGCATTAACTCGCATGACCTCTTCGATCTGCGTATTGTGCATAGTTGCAAGAACGCCTTCCGTACCTAATCCGGCATTATTGACGAGACCGTACAAGAATCCATCAGTCCGCGTCAGCTCACGGACGAAAGGAGCGATCCGATCAATTTCTGCCAGATCGAGCATATGAAATGAATAGCTGTTTGGATACCTTGCGCCGAGACTGAGCAGTTCATCAGTCTCAGTTCGGCCTGATGCGCAGACCTCAAATCCGTCTTGTAGTAGGCGACGGACTACCGCAGATCCGATCCCGCCTCCGGCCCCCGTCACCAGTACTCGTTTCAATGCACCTTCCTTTCAGCCTTGCCGCTCGTATTAGTCGCGATTTCGGTCACGAACCGAATGATCGCCGGCACCTTCCATGGGTCGAGGTATGACCCGCAATGCAATCGAATATCAGCAGTAAGCCTAGCGGTGTCGCGATCGCCATCTGCACTGACAAGTTCGGCTGCTACAAGTTCGCCCATTACGGAGTTCTTTTTGCCGTACACACGAGCGGCAAGGACGTCGGGGTGACGTAATAGGATTGCTTCAACTTCGTCCGGGTGAAGCTTGTTTCCGCCTACATTAATGCTTCCGTTAGCACGTCCGACAAAGAGGAAGCGGTCACCATCCAGCCGAACGATGTCGCCAGTATCTACAAACCCATCTGTTCCCGTGATCGCAGCGCCAGTCCCCACATAGAATGCGCTTCCTGTTTTAAGGCGCACATATAGCCTGCTATCACGTACTTGCACCTCAGGCCTTCCCAAGCGCAGTTCGAGATAAGCGGATGGAAATCCGGGAAGTCCATCATGAACTGGAAAGATCGTTCCAGCCTCGGTTGAGGCATAGATGTGGGTAAGCCGCGCGTGAGGAAATCGGACGCTAAGAGCGTTCAGAATAGTGGCATCGGCTATCTCTCCGCCCAAGGTAATCTGCCTCAAAGTTAAACGTTCGGCTCTAGAGGTCATCAGTATCTTGCGCCACATTGTCGGAGTCGCTGACAAGGCTGTGCAGCCCGCGTTTCCAAAGAACGCCACACTATCGTTTAGTGAGCATCCGTTAGGGGGCAGCAGCAGTCCGCCTCCGCCTAAAAGACCCTGCAGCATGACTTGCGCGCCGGCGAAGCGTGCAGCGTTGAAGAGAAGACCCCAACGTAGCGATCGTCCATCATCAGTTTTGATCGCGCGCAGCAAATGCTCCAGGGTGTGCTCAACGAGTTTCGGCGTACCCGTCGTGCCGGACGTTGCGAAAACCCACCTGGTTTGCTGCATACTATGGTTGGCCGGGCGTCCCCGACGAGTGCCCTCGTCATTGGCAACCCAGCGGACGACATCTACCGCGCTGACCGCAGTCTCATCGTTCGAGTCCGTTACGATCACACCGCCTCCGGCGTCCACGGCAATCGAAACCGCATCCCGCAAAGGCATGTCGCCCGATGCCAACGCGATGCGTTCTGCGTAGCCATCGAGGCTCACGAGTGCAGATACGAGTTTGATAGGGTCGGCAAGATGAAGGGTAACCGTTCTCATCAACCCGATATCAGTAGGCACGTACGTCAAAAGATCGGCAAGCGACCAGATACGGTCTTGAGACCATACTAATTGGGCTTCGTGACCCCCGCGCTCCTCCAAGCGGCGACTAAGGCTGGTTTGAGGCATAAAAACTCACGAATTCACCGAAGGTCTGAGGGTAATATGGTGTATCGGACAAGGTAAATGGATCCCATCCAAGGTCATCCTCAAGGTGCGACACCAGGACCGCGAAACCCAAAGAGTCCAGGCCGCTCTCTAGTAAAACAGAACCATGATCTAAGGTGATGAGACCATTTTCCGCGTTGGAGCCCAGCGCCTGATAGAAGCCATCGCGGATGACGCCTTCAATTTGCTCGATTTTCATCAGCTAAGCTCCCTTTCAAGATGCAGCACGCACGGGATAGGCGCGTGATTATTCTCGGCCGGCCGAACACGAGAGATGATTTTGGACATGGGCGCGAAGACAGTAGCATCTGCCGGAATGTCCGTAATCACAACAGCATTCGGTCCAATGTGAACGCGGTCGCCGATCTTTACATTTCCAATGAGGACCGCTCCCGCGCCGATATCAACGTCGTTTCCAACGACTGGCCCAATCTTATCGGCAAAGTTGTCTTTGTTCAGACCACCCTCTCCGAAAGTGACACCCTGTCTAATTAAGCAGCGGTCGCCAATCCTCGCAAATCGATGTATGACGATACCGTTCTGATGACCGAACCTAACGCCCCGGCCGATCTGCGAAGTCAGATAAAGTTCGATACCATAGCGATTTCGAACAAGCCTGAACATATATAGATGAAATATTAGAATTGCCTGCCTAGCCGGGCGCAATGATATTGTTCTCGCCCATGTGCCAAATCTGTAGGTGGCGATCGCTCGAAAGCCGGGCAGGCTCCAGTCCAGATCATGAGTCCGAAAATCATGCCAAAGGCACCCTATCAGACCATATTTTTCAATCAGATCATTTTCGGCTTTGTTCGAGTATAGCTGCCATTGCAGACGGTATTTCTCGATCTTTACATTTAAGCTCATTGGTTTCCCCCTCACCAACGAAACCGAGCATCAGGATTCTACCTGAATTTTCCAAATTCTTACCGCGTGAAAACACTTGGTCCGGCCATGAAATGGGCGGATTCTATATCTAAACGCGCAGCCTAGGTGATTGGATCGCTCGGTACTTTGCCCTGTGCTCGAAGGCTAATTGTCTGGCGGATCGGCGGCCAGAATAGCCACCCGGAATTTCACCGGGTCCTTGCGAATACAGACAGGCTACGCGGTCACTACCTCGACTCAATCGTTCTTAGGACCATCATCCAAAAGAGTGATCGTGGCGTCTGCTTTTCGTCTGACGCAATATTGCGTACCATAACAAAACGTCTGCAATAGCACTATAACTCTGATTACAATGATATCGCGTATGAATACACAATGATTCCGCTAAGGCGGGCTTTCACATTGCGGCTCGAATGGCAAAAACTGGCGTTAGCAAAAATGGCCGGTTTGGAGAGGATAGCAAACATTGCGCATCAGTGTCGCCTGACGCATCATGGGCCATGTCGATCCGAATGTAGGTGGCTGGAAGAGCGGCGGCTATGCGCTTGTGCTTTCCCGGATATGAGGACGGCTCTTGCCTTGAAGAACTGACCTGGCAGATTGCGGACTCGCTCGTCACGGAGGCGCGCCGCCCGAAAGGCTTCCCGTTAGAACGCCTGATCAGCTTTGATGCTTGCCCGGAGGAGTTTGCTCTGTGGTGGGACGGCTTGAATTGCGAACATGGCTGCTCCGCGCTTTGTGCCGTGGCGATGGATGCCGTGGCCGATCGACTTGTCGCCAGCGGCGCGCTCGAAGCAGCCTGATCTGGCGCGCTCCCATGTCCGGCATTAGGCGGCGTCGGACTGCTTCACGACAAGGAGACGATTGAACAGGATGCTGGTGCGCCGTTGGACAGGCGCAGCTTTCGCCGCATCAAGGGCGCTTTGGTTGAACGGGGTCACCGATCGTTTGAAATTACCAGCTGCGGTCTCATTTTCAGGTCCGGACGCCAGCGCAAAGATGGGCGAAGCTGTGTTCGCTTCCCCGCTGGCCGCGGACGCCTCGATCACGCGAAGGCTGTTGGCGGCGATGGCTAGGTCGATGCGGATTGGCGGCATTTCTGGTGCGGGGATCTTGGTCCGCTCGGCGAGCTTTTTCTCGGCATAATAGCGGACTTTCCTTCCATAGGTTGCGTACATGCCACGCCGGAAGACGATCAGATCGTTCTCCGGCAGCAGCTCGACCTCCTGCGGCAGCATAAGCGGCCGGCGCTGATCGGAGTCGGATGTGGAGCCACCACCGCCGCCCCACGTTCCCATCGACCGCGAGCGCGCCCGGAACGTGTAGCTGCCGAGCTGGTCTGAAATCTTCTTGGCCTCCGCCAAACCGGCCGGCCGAAGCACGAGACGCACCGCGCAATTTCGCTCGATGTCTGCCGCTACCTTGTCGCCATAAACCCCCTGGATTTGCTCGAGCGACTGGAACGCCGGCAGCATTCGCAGCCCGTAGCCAGCGACGTAGCTGAAGGCGTTCGCCAGTACGGTGCATTTGCCAAGGCTGGCGAACTCGTCGAGCGCGAGAAGGACCTTGATCTGGTGCTTATCATCCTTCGGCAGCTCGCGAACGTTGCGGTCAATGAGCTGCTGGAACAGCAGGCCATAGATCGGCGCAACCCGGTCCAGATCGTCAGGTGATACCCCGAGATAGAGCGAGATACGCTTGTCCCGAAACTCACTTAGATCGAAATCGCTTTCGGACGTGGCCGCATCGACATACGGGTTCAGCCAGCCATTGATCTTCGACGTGACCGACTGGCGCAAACCGGAAAACGTGTTTGCTGACGAGCCGGTGTAATCCTGAATTGCCGAAACGCATGCGGTCGACAGCGGCTTACCAGCCTTCTCCCGAGCGGCGATGATTTTCGCAAAACGCCGCTGGGCATCACTGGCCGCAAACTGGCGATAGACCTCACCCAGAGTAAAGGGCAGGGTGTCCTCGCCATCGTCAACGGTTGCGGCGATATAAGCGGTGACGCCTAGGAATGCGGTTCGTGCGCCCTCGGCCCAAAACTTTTCGCCGGTCAGCGGATCGGGGTAGAGCATCGCCGCGATCTTCTGGAGCTCGTTGATGACCCCAACCGGGTCGCGCCGGTTGATGTAGCTCAGCGGATTCCAGCGCACGGTACGACCGGTGGAATCGAGAGGATTGAAGAGCAAGACCTGCTGACGGAGGACGTTTTTTCGGTACCCGGCGGTGTTGTCATAGTTCTCTTGCTTGATATCGAGCACGACCAACGAGTCCGGCCAGTCGAGCAAATTGGGGATGATGACGCCCACACCCTTGCCGGCGCGGGTGGGAGCTTCGAGCATGACATGCTCGGGTCCGCCAAAGCGCATGACCTTGCGCCCGAATTTACCCAGGACGATCCCGGTTTCGGACAGCAACTTGCCCTTGTGAACTTCGCCGGCGCGTGACCAACGCGCTTCGCCGTGGAGCTTCTGCCGCTTGAACAGCGTCGACACGATGGCGATGACGGTCAAGGTTAAGCCGATCCCAAATCCAACCAGGAACGGCTTATAGACGATCGGGTAGTTCTTCATCGCCCAGAGCGCGGCCGGCACCTTTCGCCACGGCGTGTGGACACTGAGAAGGTGTGCACTCCAAAGCACGACGATTGCGCCGATCGTCGTGCTCACCATGAAGCCGATCAACCCTAAGAACGCGATGGCACCTGGCTGCGCCCCCTCGTCGCTACGCACCCACTTACCGCTCATGGTCATATCCTCTCAGTCGTTCGGCTTACTCGCTGGATCGAACCACACCTCGGTCATGCGATAGCGCGCCGGCTGTCCTTTCCCGGGGGGCAGTCGGTGCATTTGCACGACAACATCGACCAGCGAGCGCAGCAGCGTCCGTATGTCGTGGCGGTCGAGGTCGTTGCCGCCTTCCGATTCCTTAACCAGCAGCGTGAGCTGCTCGAGCGCGCCTTCAGCCGTGTTGGCGTGGACGGTCGTGATCGAGCCAGGATGACCGCTGTTGACGTTGCGCAGGTAGAAAAAAGCGGTGCCGTCGCGCAGCTCCTGGAGGAGGATACGATCGGGGCGCATCCGCAGCGCAGATTCCAGTAGCTCTTTCGCACCCGCCTTCTGAAGGCTCTTGCCGTCCTTCGCGTACATCATGTGAACGTGGTTACGCTGGGGCACGACGAGTTCGCGCGTGTCCTCGATCGTCAGGATCCGCTCATAGTCCGGGATTAGCTTGATCAGCCCCTTGGAGAAGCTTGTCTTGCCCGACCCCGTGGCACCCGAGATCAGGATGTTCTTGCGGGCCTCGACCGCCAGCTTGAAGAACGCTTTCCAATCGCCGGCGTCGCGGTGCTTCAGCAGCTTGCCGTCGACGTCGGCGTGCAGACCATGAGCGCGAACCTCGCTGAAGAGCCCTGCGCGCTCAAAATCATCGATGTCCATCGTCACGCCGGAGGCTTTGCGGATTGTGATCGAAATGAAGCCTTGCTCGACAGCCGGGGGGACCACGACCTGCGCGCGCTCGCCACCCGGTAAGACCGACGAGCAGATCGGGTATTCCGAATTGATGTCCTGCTTGGTTAAACCCGCGATCAGCTTTGCAAGCGTCATGAGGGCGGCGTTGTCCAACGCCGGCTCTTCGTGCCACTCCCACCCCTCACGCGTCTCCAGGCCGATCATACCCGGCCCGTTGATAACCAGCTCGGTTACATCGTCGCGCTCGAGGTGCCGCTGAATAGGCGCTGCATTATGCTCGTAGATCAGCGACGTGACAGTGGAAGCCATCGCCTAGCGCCTCAACCCCACGTCATAGACCGAACGGAAATCGAAGTCCTTGGCGACAAAGATCGCGGCCGTATCGCCCTGGTTCTTCTTCAAAATCGGTCTGATCTGCATCGTCTGCTGAAGGACGGTCGACCCGGTGGTGCTGGGGACCTGTGTGGTATTGCTGCCCTCACCGGCGAACGACCGACTGGCAATCTGCGAGGCATCCTCCAGCACCGAGATGACAAGCCCGACACCGAACCGCGCCCAAAACTGCGTATCCACCCCGCCGGCCAAGCCGGCGCGTCCGAGGCTATCGGCCGCGGGCGAACCGAGATCGATCGCGACGCCGCGCGGCGTCAGCGCGCGCGTCCACAGGACGAACAAACGCGCCTGACCCTGCGCGATGCCGCCTGAATATTGCCCGAGCACCTTGGTCCCCTTGTCGAGGAGGACGATCCGGCCGTTCTCAGAATAGACGTCGTGGTTGATGACACAGGACACAAAGCCTGCCTGAGTCGAGTTGATCGCAGTCTGAAGCGTGCAGGGGATGACGGTGCCCGCACTCAGCAGGAGATTGCGATCGGGGACCATTGTCGCCCGGACCGTCTGAATGGACGCGTGACCGAGCTGATCGTTGAAATCAGTCGAACCTTTGCCCGTTGGTCCGGCCTCCTCATTGGGAGTGCCAAAGCCACTTGCCCCGAAGCCCTGCCGACCAGCGATCGTCTGACCGCCAGATCGGGACTGGCCCTCGTCCTGGCCCGACCCTTGTTGCTGCGGTTGCGCTTCCGCCATCGTTGTGTCTGGAAGCGCTGCTGCGGCCGTGCCTGAGGTCCCGAACGCCATGATTGGCGAGCGACGAGCGGCATCTGCCATCGTCCGCGACTGCTCGGCGCGACGCTGTTCTGGAGTTTGCTGCCCGTTTGCTGTCGTCGCCGACGCTGTCGCTGGTGTGACAGGCACAGCATTGCCGTTCGCGTCGACAATCTGTTGACCCGGCGTCCCGCCGATCGGCCGGCCAAATATGTCGGTCTGGGGAGCGCCTGGCTGACCGAGCTGTCCGGCGAGTGCCGCCCGCTGCGCGTTCTGCGAGCCCATCACATCGTCCACTGACCGCTCGCTCGCCTTTGCAGGCTGCGCCGAGCCCGTGGCGCTCGCGCTATGATGGAACGCGCTATAGCCAATCATGATGCCGCCTACTGCGCCCAAAAGGCCGATACCGGCGCCGATGAAGGCGATGTTGCCCCAACCGCCGCTGCGCACGACGACAGTATCGTGCTCGCTGGGAGGAACGGTATCGCCGGCGATATCGCCGCCTCGGTCAATCACGGTACTGACCATCTTACTGCCCCTTGACTTTGCGGGTCACAACATTGGAGACGGTTCCTGTCCGGTCCCCCCGATCGTTGCGCGGTGGTGCCTCATTGTAGATGCAAAGGACTGACGTCCCGCGCCTGAGGCGGAGCTGGCGATAGACGGCATGGATCACCACAAAATCTTCGCGCACGTCGTAGGGGACGATCGTCTCGGTCCCGTCGACGTCGACTGCAAAGATCGACGGAATGTCCGCGTGCCCTGGATAGCGCAGCACCGTGAACTCGCCGTTGTCGGACACCTCGGCTGGCTGCAGAGCGGAGTCGCCCTGCACTGTGTAGTTCATGTTGCGGGTGCCCTCGATAACGGCATGATCGAGTGCGGCTTGAGCGACGTTGGTCTCGACCGCCTTGGCGGTCTGCGCCTGCGCGCGCTGCACCTGCAGCGCCGCCATCGCGCGCTCCTCGCGCGGATAGCGGAAGCGGACCCCGTACATCTGCTGTCCGGTGCCGAGCATTAGATTGAAGTGGTAGGTGCGCGGCGATCCGGCCGCGTTGGTGACAACGATCAGGTTCGTCCCGCCCGCGCGTTCGCGTGGTTTAAGGAAGACGATATTGCCGACCGGTGCGATCTGCCATGACACGGTATCGCCCAAGGCCGCTTGGGTTACGGTCTCGCCTGGGCCGAACTGAATCTCGATCGCATGGCGGAAGCTGCCCACGATCGTCACAACCTGGTCGGGATCGTAATTGACGTTGCGAACCCGCGTGTCCTTGCCGCCTGACACGGGCGTCTGGGAGGCAAATGCGGCATGCGGCATCAGCGTGGTCGCCGCGGCCCCTACAATGGAGAAGGCGACAAGCCGGTGCCAGATCGCACCGACGCCGCGCCAGAAGCGGCTCTTCGCGCCGCTGTCCGTCATTACCAACTTGGTCGCCGGCGGAGACAGACGGACGCCGAGCTTCTTGCGCATGGCGGGTATGAAGGGGACGGCGATACGATCGCCATCGTCCGAGGTGTTCGGTCGATTGCTCATGTCACGCCTCCGGATCAGAGCGGTAATTGACGACCTGGAAGCCGAGCGGATTGATGTTCCGATCCTTCTCGTGCTCCGGTGCCGCGGTGTATCTGAATGTCAGAATCGCGTTCCAGTTCTGCGCGACCTGGGTGTTCTGACCGAAGGTGATGATCTTGGTGAAGCGCACCTGCGCTACGGTTGGGCTCAGGAAGCTGATCGTTCGGATCGAGATCGAGACGTAGCCCTTGTCGCCATAGATACTGGATGGCGCGTTCTTGTTGCTCGACTGGACGCCACCAAGGTAGCGACCGCTTTCTGGTTGGTCGCTCATGAGCATCACGGTGTAAGCGTTCTCGCGGGCCGCATCATTCAGCCAGCCCTCGCGCAAACGCACATATTGCGAGATGAAGTAGCGATTGACCGCATCCTCGTACGTGCGTGGCTGCGGCCCCTTCAGGGCTGTTACGACCTGCGTTTCACCTGAAGCCTTGTCAACCCTGATAACATAGGGCTCGACGGTTTTGAGCGGCGCCAGCATCGCAACGGCGCCAACCGAAACGACAGCGAGGGCGCACGCACCCGTCGCGACACCCCAAGCCAGGCGCTTCGACTGTATGGCTGCGCGCATCCGGTCGTATTCCCAGGTCCTCGATGTCTGGATGTAGTCCTGTTTATCTTCGACCTTCACCGCGCCCATGGCGTCGATCCCTTCAGCACGAGAAGTAAGAGGGCGCAGCGTCCCGAAGGGACGTGCGCGGCGCCGATCGCGGTGCATTCATGGCACCTGGCCCTGAGGGCGTTGTGGGAGCGCTGCCAGTGGCGGGGGCAGGAACTGGAAACGGCTCGGGAGCTAGGGCGGGCGGGGGCGGTGCCACCATCGACTGTCCTGCACCCTGCTGCGATGCCGGTAACGGCACAGGCAGGCTCGGCAGGATCGATCCGTAGAGGTTCGCTGGACGCCGATGCTTGCCATCACAGACGGCAGGCGGCTTGATGTGAGCCCCGGTGCAGCCGCTAAGTGCAAGCGCACATGACGCTACGATGGTTAGCCTTTTCATACGGTCTCCGTTCGTATCGTTCCGCGCTGGCGGCTTTCGAAGTTGATGGGGCAAGGGTGCGCTCAGGCTCCCGGGCCGGAGCGAGACGCCGAGCCCCCTGCGTTCCCCGAACTCGCGGGTTGCCGGGATTGCTGGGTGGCGCGGCGGAACATGAGACGGTTGGTCAACATGTTCGCGCCGGTCTGCAGGAAGCCGTGACCGCCTGACGACGCACCGCCTGCGATGCCTGCGGCGATCGCCGGCGACTGGAAGAAGAAGATCATGCCTACGACGTAGATCGCCGAACAGGAGACCGTCGCGACAAGCATCACGGCAGCTTTTAGAACGATATAGCCGTTCTGCGTCATAAGGAAGGATGAGCCATCATCCGGGATTGATCTCATAATCCCGTTCATCGCGGCTTCCTGAAGGCCAGTGATGAACTTAGTCATGATCGCCATAACGACCATCAAGAGGATGAAATTGACGGTCTGCTTCAACCACCCGTCGAAAAGCCAGTGTGAAGAATTAAACAGCAGACAGGCCAGTGCGAGTGGTGCGAGCGCAACGCAAATCGATACTGACAGCTTGGCGAAGATGACGATGCAAAAGCCAATCGAGGCGGATAAGAACGCAAAAATATACAGGACCGCGACGCAGAGATAGGTAATCAAGGTAGCGCTAAGCTGGATTACTGGCGTACGTAAATCTGTGAAGCCCTTTTGCTCTTGCGACTGGACCTTCAGATTTGCATTGATCAGCTTCTCCGACAGCTTGCCAGTATCGGATACATAGGTGTCGAAGGTGGTACCTGGATTCGTAACAGGCGTGCTCGATCCAGCCGCGATGATCTCGTCAGGCAAGTTGGTGACGACGTTCACCACGAACGCAGAATACCCGACAGCGGTAGCAGCTGCGAGAACGAAACCGACCTTGCCGGCCTGAAATACCAGCTCGCGAAGCGGCGCTTGGATGGCACCTCGCAACACGGCAAAGCCCAGTAGCAAGAAGTAGATGATCGCTGCCAGTGCTAAAGGGGCCGCGACGAAGCTTACAAGGCCCGACCCAAAGATAGCAACCGAGGTTGCTATGGCGCTCTCCACATACGAATACATCGTTGTAAACAGTGACATGATGTTGATTGGAGCGGCGGGCATACGGCGGTTCCGATCTTCGGTAATCAAAATGCAGCAAGGGATTCTAATTTTTCCGGATCGTGTTATTTCTGAAAAAATCCGCTTCCTCGTTTCCAGCCTTCATCTGAGCAACTGAGATCGTGGCGTCGCGAGTTGTCGCACACATTTTTGCGCTAACATCAGCAGGGAGTCGGCTATACTCTCCCGTATCGCACTTATTTTGCCACTTCGTGAGGAGTTGCGGGCTGTTGATTAACTCTTTCGCAGTGGGAACCACGACATTTTGTTGGCATGAGCATGCAACAAGAAAAGTGCATACGGAAAATCTTTTGCGCATGACTACTTCCTAATCGTGTTTGCACTGAAGAATGCCGCTTCGTCGCGACCCGCTGCGACTTGCGCGGCGCTGATTTGCATATTCGCCTGACCGGCTTGCGCCATCTGGATCGCCTGCATCTTAAGCATGTCGTTCTGAAGCTGCGCCTGCTCGACCGAGATCCGCGCTTGCAGATCCATGACATCCTTGGGATCCTTGGCGCTGGACAGTTGCTCTCGGAGCTGGTCGAGGCCCTGCATCCGGGTTTGAGCGATGCTGAGCGTATTCTCGCCCAACGAAGCCGTGACGGCAGACGAACCCGTCGCGTCCTTCAGCGCCTGGCTGTAAGCAGCATCCGCTTCCGAGCCGGAAGATGATAGGGCGTACCGAGACTGAATTTGCGAGGCGAGCGAGCCGAGCGCTCCGATCCTCGTCAGATCGCCGCTCAACAAGGTGTAGGCGTCGATCGTCGTGCTCGGCAGTATGTTGCGAACCTGCGGCTGAAGCAGCTGTGGGGCGATGCTGTTGACGTTGGTCAGCTTCGACAACGAGTTGAGCGTGTTCGTCGCCGTGGTGATCTGCTGCTCACCCTGCTGGATCATCGTGGCGGTGTGCTGCACTGTCGCGAGCGCCTGGAGGTAGCTCGAGGAGTCGAACACGGGGATGCCCTGGGCCGAGGTCGATGACGCGAAGGCAGCGAGCGCGACCGGCGCGCTCACGAACATGATGACGCGCTTGAACGGCATGTCAGCTTCTCCTTTGGTTGGCGTAGAAGTGCGGCAGCCACGCCGCGGGATCGGTGCCCGCATGGGCAATGGCCTCCTCCATGGCGACGAGGGTTTCCTCGCGACCAGAAAGCACTTTCAACTCGTTGGGCATTCCGCCGAGGTCGAGCTTGGCGACGATCGACGTGTGCCCCTGCTTCACCAGGAAGGCCCGGCTCTCTGGAGTAAGGTCTTCACGGATCAGCCGGTACTCCGCGTCCGTTAGCCCAAGCCCGTCGCAATAGTCTGACCGCTTGGCGTCCGAATTTGGCAGCAGGATTTTGGTTGCCGACTGCTCGATGATCGAGTGCGCGATCGACGAGCGTAGCGCGTCAGCTGGCGACTGGGTGCCAAACACCATGAAGGCGTTGCGCTTACGGAAGGTCTTGAGACCATCCTGCGCGAAGGCGCGAAAGGCCTCGTCTTCCAGCGCCTTCCAGAACTCGTCGACGTCGACCACGACACGCTGGCCGTTCAGCAACTCGTCGACACGGTGGAAGAGATACAGCATCGTCGGCGTGCGGATCTCCGGGTTCTCCAGGAAATCTGTCATGTCGAAGCCGACGAACCGCGCCGCCATCGACACCTCG
>NZ_JAXHBZ010000001.1:4250000-4404938 GCF_042466285.1 Sphingomonas sp. R86520 | reverse complement strand
ATAGCGCGATCGCCTAGGACCTTCAGCCTCACCCGCGCCATAGACGGCACCGATCCCAGCGCCCTCCATGGCCGAGACGCATGGCAAAGGTCCGGTTCGCCTGCATCGCCGCAACTGCGCCGACCCAGCCCCTGCCGGATCGCCGCCGAACACCAGCCGCCGCGCCGAGCGCAGGCACGCGCGCCGCCGAACTCGGTGCCCACCCAAGGGGAGCGAGCCGACGCATGCTGCCCGGCGAAAGCGCGCGAGCACCGCTGTTCTGCTCGTCGGGACGGAGCCTCGCCGCGGCGACGCGTCGAGGTTCTCGTCGTAGGGTTCCAGGCCCTGCCCTGGGCAGCGTATCCGCCAGCGCGCCAGCCTCGTCGAGAAAGCCCAGCGTCAGCGCATTCCCAGCGCCGCGACGCAGCCGCACCCGCCGAGCCGTCGCCGGCGTTCAACAGGCGCTGCTTCGGCCTTGTCGTCCAGCTCAGCACCGATGCGCTCGGTGCCGCCCTTGCCCGTGATAGTTTCCGCGATTTGCTGTCAGCGTTTGCGTCAGGCAGCGCACCGGCGCACCAGCGTGGTCATCCTACTGCTCGAGCCGCGCCGCGTTTCAGGCTTCGTGGCGAGCGAGAATTGGTAAAGCTTCTCCTGCGCCTCGGCGCGACGGCTTCGAGACCGCCAGCCGCGAGAGTTCCGGTCCCTCGCCGTTGAACCTGCACCGCCTCCGCGACTGTCAGGACCGCTTGGCCGAGTTCGACCCGCCGGGGGCAGGCCGCCAGCGGCGACCGCTGCCCCCGTCGTGCCAGGATTCAGGATCACCGCCTTTCGCCCTCTGTCGCGCCGGGAACCGCCAGAACCCAGGACTTCTTCAGAGCCTCGTCGATCTGTGGAGCAGCGCCACCGGCGCCCGGTGCGCGCAGACTCGAAGCCGACGTGTTGCGCCGCTTCGTCTTCTCCTTGATGACCTTCGTCGCTGTCGCCAAGCTGGGGGCCAGTCGCTGCATACGGTAACCGGTCAGCTGCTCCTTCGTCTACCGCCGCGCCCGTGCCGAGTGTCAGCGCTGCGTCAAGGAATCTCGCCTTGCGCGGCCTGGCAACGCGCTCGCGGTGCGCGCTGCCAGGTTCGGCTGCTCGCGATCGCTTCGGGCGCCACGCCACGGACAGCCTCCTGGGACCAGCCAGGGTCGCTGCCTGATCCGCAGGCAGCGTGCGTTCAGCTCGTCCAGCGATCCCGCACGACCGTCTCGCTAGGACGGCAGTCTTCGCTGCCCCCTCGGATGCCTTGCCGCCCGCAGCGCCGGCCGCAGACGAACCCGGCCGCCCCTGAGACGAATAGCTGTCGAGTTCCTTCTGGACCTCTGGCTTCAGCGTTTTCCCGAGCGACTCCCGCGCGCGCCTTCGCCGCCTGTAGCAGCTGAATCCGCTCCTTTAGCTGTCCGGTCGCAGCCATTACTGAATCAACGCGTTCAAGTTCGGGGAGTCGCTGAACGCCCCCTTCTTTTCCCCGCCCTTACCGCCGCCAGCTGCCTTGCGATCGGCACGATCCGAAGCACGCTCAGCGCGAGCGCTTGCGGCGTCCCCGCGAGCGATGCGCCAGCGGTTCCGTGGCACGCTCGCTGTTCGTCACGCGGCGCTCTTCTAGCTCGGCCCGGCGGTCAGCACGCTCATTGTCAGCCCGCTTGTCGTCGGCCTTCCCGCCAACGCCGAGCGTCTCCATGACGCTCGCCGCATGATCCGACCCGACAAGCCCAGCCATCGCGTACGACAGGTAAGCTGTAGCCTCCTTGGCCTTCCCAGCCTTGATCATGTTCGACCGCGGCCTGAGTGTGCGAGGTATCGATGCCGCTGTTCTTTAAGTGCCTCGATCCGCTTCTCCAGAGTGGGACGCCGCCAGGTCATTGTTGCCAGCGGCTAGCGCGCCAAGGGCACCGAAGCCCGTCCCGATCAGATCCTGCTTCTGCGAGGTCGTGTAGCTGTCGCCTGCCTTCTGAAGTGCAGCGGCCTGCTCGGGATGCTTTAGACCGATATCGCGCAGACGTGTTGGCGTTGGGTCAGCCTTGTACGCTTCGACATCCGCCAGGTATGCGGCGTGCTCCTGCTGGTCGAATCGTAAAACTTGTCGCGCGCGCGAGCTGGGCCGGCTTCTTCCTGCCGCTGGTTGTCCGCCTCGATGTTCTGCTTCTGCTGACGAAGCTGAAGGCCCTGCACCAACGGGCTGAAGTCCAACCGCGTCTGCATCGAATTGTAATCAATAGGTCCCATGGCCATCGTCAGAACCCCGCAATCGCGCCAGCTGCTTGCAGCATGGTGTTGTAATTGTTCGCCACGACGTTGCCCCTGGCGATCTGCACCACCCGCGATCGCGGCGCCTTGCTGGTTGAGCAGCGAGCCGATGTTATTCGCCGAGTTCATCGCGTTGTTGCCCACGCCCGCCGCGGCGTTCTGCCCCAGCGAGGTCAGCCCGTTCAGGTTCTGCATCTGGTTCTGAATGGTCGTGTTCAGCAGGTCGGCACGAAAGCGCGACAGGCTGTTCTGCGTGTTGCCGCCCCGAAGCCCGCCAGTTGCGGACGCGTTCGCCGGAATTCGCTTCCTCGCCCTGCTGGACGCCGCTGGTGTACTGAGGCGAGGACAGGAGCGCGCTGATCGACGTCTGCTGGTCGGCTGTGCCGTTGAGACCAAGCAGCGCCATCTGCTGCGTGAGGGAAGCGGTGCCGGCGTTGACGAATGGTTGCTGAAGGCCACGAGCCTCACCGCGCGCGGCTACTTGCTCGGCGATAGCCTTATCTGCGGCGGTTGCCTGCGTTTGAGCTGCTGCCTGCGCACCTTTGGCGGACTGGTTCGCGCCGGTGATACCACCGAGGACTGAACCAATCGCGTCGCCGATGAAACTCAAGCCCGTTGCTCCGAAACAAGTTCAGGAGCACGACCGGACTGTGCAATACGCGGTGGCTAAGGTATGCCACGGCGATTCGGGTATTGCAATACCCGCGGGAGGATGAATGCTGTTTCTTGCTGTCGCGTTGCAGGTGACGACCACGTGCAATCGTTTATTCGATACGGTCACATGCCGCAGCTATGGCGGGCCAACCGTTCTCGTCACCGAGCCCACGGCGCCGCGCTCAACGAAACGCTACGGACATGATGTGCCGCAAGCCAAGGACCTATACATCGGCTGCGCCCTAGCTGCAGAAGGGTGAGGACGTTCCG
This sequence comes from Sphingomonas sp. R86520, assembly GCF_042466285.1. Taxonomy (NCBI): domain Bacteria; kingdom Pseudomonadati; phylum Pseudomonadota; class Alphaproteobacteria; order Sphingomonadales; family Sphingomonadaceae; genus Sphingomonas; species Sphingomonas sp. R86520. The sequence goes on along the minus strand of NZ_JAXHBZ010000001.1, from coordinate 4,401,749 downwards.
GTCGGGGTAGACGATGTCGCCCCTTTCAGCGCTGCGAAGTGCCTATTGGTCGCAGGCGTTGCGGTGCAATCGGCTGAAAAACAGGGGGCCGAATGCCTGCCAACTGCTGCCGAAATGCCCCGAGCATACCGGGCGGTGTATGATCTCCTCCCGGCGTCGGCGCGTAACGGCGATGCAATGCAACTAATGGTTGCTGCCGTGGCCTATCGCTGTGGAGAGAAGGGCGCCCCTAACTAACCCTAGCACGACAATGTCAGTCGGCACCCCGCCAACCATGCAAGCCGAGCGCCGCACACCCTCGTCGACAAAGCCTAGACGCCGGCAGTAGTTTGCTGCGGACGGCAACGAGCCGAGCACATAGGCGGTAGCGCGTAACACGTCAGGGGTTGCGAACACCGTATCCAAGAACAGCCTCCCGAGCGCGCGACCGTGCGGGATAGCGGGGCGCAGCATCGCGGCGTGAACCTCGACCTCCCATCGCGTGAACTGAACGGCGATAAACACGCCGACGAGCGAGCCGTCTACGTAGGCGCCGTGGTAGCTGACGAGCGGGTGGTCGATATACCAGGCTCGCGTCCGTCCTGCGCAAGCTTGGCGTGCACCCACGGGTTACAGAGGATGGCGTTGGTCGCGGCGCTATCCTTGATCGGCTGTACAGACAGCATCAGCTCTTCAGTGATTGGTTCGAGCGCCCATCCACGATCAGCGCCGCGACCCGCGACGTAAGTGCTGCGACCTGGTCCATCAGTGCTTGCACATCAGAGGGGGTGTAGACCGCAGAGGCGGTGCCCCCGGCGTAGGCGGGTAAGGCGCTGCGTGAGGCCCCGCCGCTAGGCGCCGAGAACACGGGGCCCACGTTTTTCGATACCTTCGTGTCCGCGAGGTCATAGGCGTCATCCGCGCGGCCCTGTGCGGCATCCGCCCGCGTACCAGCGTCTTCAGCTTTGCCGTCCGCTGTTTCCGCCGCCTCTTGCGCTCCTGTGGCCTTGCCATCCGCGGCCTCAGCAGCAGCCTGCGCATCGCCGACGTCAGCGGGAGCGAGCTCGTAAACGGCGCGTTGCAAGTCCCCATAAGCCTGAACCGCAGACGGGCTGGATCCAATGCCCGACGCCGCAATCTCGCGATCGGTGAGGAACGTGTACTCGTTGTCTGTGACCCTGCTAACCATTCAAGGGCTCCAGTTGAGCCTCCAAGCGCGCGAAGGCCGCGGCGCCGGTGACCAGCCCGGAGAACCGGTAGCCACGCCAGCGCCTGATCCGCCCACCCCGACGCCAGCCCGGCCGCGTCTCACGTTCGCCGATCGCACCAAGCGATGCCGTCCGCTTCTGGCTCCAGGTTACGCCGTCGTCGGTGTAGCTCATATCGACGAACGTCTCGGTGACGGACCGGCCACCCAGCGGCACCAGCTCCAGGTCATGTACGATCGCACCGGCTCGCCCATTGTAAACCAGTGGCGTGTCGAACTGGAACGCGTACTCGGCACCGAACAGCGTCGGCTCCATCTCGTCGACCACCCCGATCGCGCTGACGGTCCCGCACCACCACTGGTTGTTATAGAACGTGAAGTGCCGCGCGGGGTAGGCAAGCGATAGATCAATCCCGCCCGCCAGCCGCGACCACACGGGAAGGTCGAATTGCTGTGATGCCGTCCAGTGATAGACCCACGATTCGGTCGGAAGGTGGACAAGCAACTCGGTCATGCCTGCGCCATTGCGCGCCTCGAGCTCGACCAGCACCAACTCGCTTTCGGTGAGCGCGGCCAGAGCGTCGTCGAGGCCGCGGGGGCTGATCCGAATGCCCTGCCCCGATCCCGCAAGGTAGATCGCAGGCGACTCATTCCGGCCCGAACCGCAGAACGCGAACGTCTCGACGAACGGCGTGAACCCGTGCGGTCCGACGCATCCTTTCGGTATCTGCCCACCACGCGACCGCGCGAACGGGAAGCCGGTAGAACCTCCGTTGATAAAGACCTCGATCGTGTAGCGGTTCAGCGCATAGACCTGCCCACGCAACGCCAGCACGCCAGTTACCGGGTCCGGGGTCCGCTTCCGAGGATCCGTACTTGAGCGGGTCGACCGACGTCGGATCGTTCAGTTCAGTCACGACCAGCGAGGCGCCGTCAGTTGTGATGAAATAGCCATCCTGCCAAGCCATCGAAAGCACCGGCCCGAGGTCGGGATCGGTCACCTGCGTCAGGTTCGTGCCGTCGTAATACCAAAGGTCACCGCCCGATGCGATGCCGAGACGGTCGAAGGACTCGTCCGCAAACGTGACCGGACCGCCAAGCCCGACGTTGCCGACAGCGAGCACATGGCCGGTCGTTGCGACGCGGTATAGGAAGGTCCCCAGCACTTCGCAGATGCTCACCCTTGAAGACATAACCGCCGCGGTCCTCGCCCAGCGTGTCAGCCATCTTGCGCAAGCCCGGCGCTACCTTCAGATAGCCTTTGCTGATGCCCGTCCCGGTGCCCTCGCCGCTCTCCGCGATCGGCATTAGGTTGAGCCGGAAACGAACGCGCGAAATCCGCCGTCGTCTTGGCGTAGATGCCCGACAGGATGGGGATCTGCACCATCAGTACGAGAACCGGCGATAGTATCGCTCACCACCACCATGCGCGACGGACTGCGCGCGCTGTGCTGTCGGGATTGCGAGCGTCTTGGCGGTGGCAAGGTCATACCCGCGCTTGGCGTCTTTGGTGAGGCCAGAACCCGGCGTTTTGCCGAAATCTGCGGCCATCCGGAGCGCGAGGTTCGCGATCACGCCCTGATCCGACCAGCTGGGCGTCGTCATCTCTTCGGCGTCGTTATCGCCATCACTAGGAGTATGACGGAGATCAACGCCGACCGCCGCCCACTCGCCCAGCATCGTATCCAGCGAGTCCCGCGCGCTGGCGCTCGCTCGTCAGGCGTCACGTCGAACTCGTAGTCGCCCATCGCGAGGCGTCCGAAGGCTCGAGAGAGGATGCTGGCTCTGGTGGTCATATAGCACGGCTCCGCATGAATTGCTGGAGCGGTGCCGGCGCCGCTTTTACTCGACGGTGGTGGTATAGCTTAAATGTGGGGTTGTTGGCTAGCCCTTGTCACCATTGCCGATCCAGCACACATTCCCAGCACTCCTTGGAACCAGCATCTGTCACAGTCCCGCAACTGTGACAGCGCCCGCCATCGGGGTTCGCCCGGCGGGTAGACTGCGCGCTCCTCCTTGAGTTGTTAACCTCTCCCACAACCGATGCTAGCCGGCTGAAAATGCGTAGGCACCAAGGAAATGCTCGGATCAAGGCTCACCTCTTTTACCGCCTAATCGGGAAAGATTAATCCCCCGGCGAGCGCCATAACGCGACACGCCAAAGCGGTAAACTCATTTGAAGGATTTACCGTTGGTAAGTGTCTTAACACTTTGTTATTACATGTAGTCCATTAAGAATGCGCGTGTGGCGTTGGCCTCGTCAGCATAGTAAAGGTCGTTTCCGTGGAGGCCGTCGAATATCTCCCCAAGCGCGTTTAGCGCCGCCCAGCCGCCAGTTCGCGCATGGTTGTTGATAAACAGGAGATCATTGGATGCTGCTAATTCGGCCATCACCGCTACAACTTGAGCCTGAGCGTCGGCCGTCGCTAAGCTGAAATCGCTCGGCATACCTGTCATCAACAGGCAGTCGCCGCTCAACTTTGCCTGTGTGATGAGTGCCTGGAGGCTTGTTCGGTAGGTCGCGATAGGGGTTCGCGCTTGCTGTGAGCGCCTCGTTAATTGTTAGCGCAATAATTGTCAGGTCCGGCCCAATTACCGACTGCCCCCTGATCGCACCAAAAGTAAACGCTGAACTAGCAAACACCCATTAAGCCAGCGGTGGAAGAGCGAGCCAACCCGCGCTGACAACATCGACTGCTGGCACGGTGCTATCAAAAGCGATAACACCTGTGATGAACACAAGACCGGAAACACGGGAGAGGTTGAGCGTGTGCGCACCTCGCGTGACCGTGATCGTCGTTTTAATGAACCCGTCTACCCCATCCTGGACAACCGTTTGCAGCACCGCGCCGCCATCTACGGCTGCGGTGAAGGCCCCCAGCCCGGAATTGCGCGGCGAGTATATCTCGATGGTGTCGCTTTGACCCGGAATGGCGAAGTCCATGCTGTTCGTCGTCGTACCGTTGAAGAACATCGGACCGCCGACGCCATCAGCACCGTCCCGTAAGTCCAACCTGCACCGAAGGTCAGACGCGGATCATAGCCGGTTGCGAAAACACCGTTGCCGCCACTGCCCTTGGTGGTGCCAGTACCCATGAAATTCGTATGGACAGCAAGTAGGCCGGCTTGGGGAAATACCCTCAGCCAGAACGTACCCCGAAGCTACGAGCGCGAGCGCCGGTAAGCGCGGGAAATCCGCCACTGCCAGCGCCAACGCCGACCTTCGTGCTATCCCCGACAATCAAGATCCGTCCCCGACCTTTACCCGCCCGCACACGTGCCATCGCTCTCCGCCACTTTGGCAATGCGCCTATCCGGGCAACGACGGCCCGTGCCGTGGGGTCGGCGAGAAAATCCGACGCCAGAAGCTACGGCAGCATCTACCGAGGTCTGAGTTAATGTACCAACCGCCATGGACTTGCCCGCCAGATAAGCCGGGTAATCGAACGACGCGTCAAGCTGGTTATCCGCCTGCCCCGCGTCGATCGAGCGCACGCTCTGCGGCCTGAGTACCAGTGTAAAGCGCGTTGGTCTGCTTGCCATAAGCAGGAACGAGAAGGCGGACGGTCATGCGGCGTTCCTTGCGATATGGGTCATACTGCAGCCCTCACCAGCACGTTGATCCAGACAGGGGTGGTGACGGGGGCTGATGATGTTCGTGACAGCGCCCAGCAGGCTGACGACGATCGTCTTGGGCACGCGCTGCACGAGGATCACGACCTGCGTGTTCGTGGCGCTGTTCTCCTCGACGCTGGCGTCATTGCGATAGGTCGCGCCGTTGGGCGTCTCGGCTGTCGTGGTGACCGCCGGCTTGGTCCCAGCAACGTACGGCATCGGGTAGGTGAACACCGCCCGGCCATTGGCATCGGGTGTAACCTGGATCCGCAACGCCTGCTGACGGTTTGCGCTGGTCAGGCCATCGGCGATAGCCGCGTCGGCCTTCGTCATGGCGCTGTCAGCCTTGGCCAAGACCGGCGCGATAGACTGGTCCATCAGCGCCTGGACTTGGCCGATCGTCACACCTGGAGGCGATACGAGCTGGGCGTGCGCAGGCGTTGCAACAAACGCGAGAAGGGCGAGCCAGCGCATTACTGGACCTGCGCCGATGCGAACGCGTAGGCGACCGCGGCTTTTGTCGTGCAGCTCGTGGACGATACGAACGCGGCAAGCCCGTTATAGAATGGGAGGGGCGCGGGGAATGTGTCGCGCAGCCCGGTATTTATCGCGACAGGCATGCACCAGCGGATCAGGGAAGGCGTCAACGCGCCGTCTGCGGGGACCGTCAGGCTATCGTATAGTACGGCGTACCCAGCCGTCGCGCCATTGACGATGTTGACGCTGCTAGCCTGCCCTACGCCGGTCATTACGACGGCTCCAGATGCGGCGCCGCTCGACTGGGTCTGAACGGCGACGGGGCGGGCGGTTTGAGCCGTGGCAGGCGACGCGACCAATGCCAGCGCCAGTAAGATGATATTGCGCATCAGGTGTCCCCCTGCCCCGGTTCTCAACGTGGGTGACGCAGTCGGGGGTATTCCCGCGCCACCCACGTCGAGCGCGACCAGGCCGCTGATGAGCGACATGTCGTTGGTGTACGCCGGGCCAGCCGACGTCACTTCGCCGATCTCCTGAACCCTTGAGGCCGAGGCGCTTCAGCAGCGTCTTGACGTACGGGGTACGATTTTGGCCAGCGCGCTCGAGCTTTAGCAAGCCAGCTGCCATCACGTCGGTGACGGGGCTGTCCTTACCGTTCACGCGCTTGTCGAACGCATCGGGCGCGTCCTCCAACATATACGCATACTGCTGCAGAAACTGGTCCGAGCCGGGCCAGCGATCGACAGCGGGGTCGCCCGGCTGCGCGCCATCGGTCAGAGAGATACGGGCATCCTTGGCGGCGTCCTTCACCGCGTCCAGAGCGCCTTCGTGGCGTGCCTTCTCCGCTTCCGCGTCCGTGACCGTGAGGCCAGCGGGCGCGTTGTCGGCGAGGTTCGTGCCGGTCGTGTCTTTCTTGGTCGTCATCGTGTCCGCTCCGGATGCCTGATTGAACATGACGACGCCGGCCTGGTCGGGCGCGAGAAGCGCCGTGCCGAAGTCGATGTCGACGCGAGCCTTGAGCGACAGGTCGTTGATGTTGCCCTGGCGCGTGTAGGTGATCGGAAGACCGAGAACCGGCGTGGTTGCCTTCATCACCGACCAGCCGTCGCCTGCATCGACCTTGAACGAACCCGGCAGCAGCAGCACCGAGCGACGCGAGAAGAACCGGGTAGATCTCCGCGGTCGTGGTGTTGAGCCACGCGATCGTCGCACCGTTTGCAGGCGTGGCGGGCACGTTCTGGTATTCGCGGCCGGCGATCGTCGCACCACCGTTCGAGATGATCGCAGGGGCGATCGTCAGCGTGTTGGTCGACGCGTCGACAGCAATCGACGCGGAACGTCTGTGGCTGGCCGGTGTCCTGCTTCCAGATCCGGTGCATCGCATCGACGCCCGCCATCGGCGAAGGCATCGCCCTGCTTGACCCAGGCGATTGCAGCAGCAGTCACGACGAGCTGCGAATAGCGGTTGTCGCGGTTGACCTGCTCGCCGTCCGGTTCGGTCGTGAACGCGGCAGGCTCCCAGTACTGGTTGGCGCCGTTGACGGTCGTGGCACCGCCAGCAGCCGCAGCTAGGCGGATGGGCTGGTCGTCGCGATAGACCTCGTCGTTCGCGATATCGATCAGCTTCGTCTTCTCGTAGGCCGAGAGATCGGACGCCGTTCATGGTCTGACGGCTGGCGAGGTTGGATGCCATGCCGATCGCGGCGCGCGTGCCGATGAAGGCAACGCGGTCGTCGACCGGAACGCCAATCTCGTCCATCTGCGCCTGGGCTGACAGCGAGGTCGTCGAAGCCGGTCGGCGCAACGGTGCGTTTGGTGAAGATCGCGGCCTCGAGCGCGACGCGACGGCGAACCGCGGCGTTCACGTCCGATGCGAGCTTGGCCTTCGCCGAGTCCATCCAGCGCGTCATTGCCCGCTCGTTGCGCAGGTTCTTCGACGACAGCACCTTGGGGCTAGCCTTGTGGAAGCCGACCGATGCCGGCACGACCAGTTCGGTCAGGCCGTCGAAGTTGCTGGTCTGATCGAATCCGTCGTAGCTCGAGCCGATCATCGGCGTGTCGACCCAAACGCGATCGCGCGTGTAGACCATTTCGGCCGGGGTAAGCTCGTCGAACAGCGTCGCGGCCTGCCCGTAAGCAAGCTGATCCTCGAATGCCTTCACCATGTTGGTGAATGCGACGCGCTCTTCCTTGAAAAACGATGAAGCCATGTGGTGATCCCTGAGTAGCGGGGCCGAAGCCCGGTTTCGCCGCTACTCAGACATCACGGTTGTCTGGGGACCGATGGCGCGGGTATCCAGATACCCGAACTATTCGGCCAGTGCAAGCGTTTCCGGTGGCCCCTTCGAGGAGCCCTTCCCACCGGTTTTGGTCGCACGCTCAGCCGCCAGCTCGGCACGCAGCGCGGCGATCTCGTCGTCCTTCGCGGTCGTTGCTGCGGCCATCCCGGTCACAACACCATGCGCGGCCTGCGGGCTGATATCCCAGCCATCAGCAGTCAGCGCCTCGGCCTCGTCGGCGGTCTCGGCGATGATCGTGTCGCACAGCAGCCCGGCGAACTGGTTATCGATCCGCACCTCGCGTGGGCGCCCGTCGTTGTGCGTCGTCAGGACCGTCGTCTCTTCGACATCGGTCATGCGATACATCATCCGGGGGTATGCGGAGAGGTATTCGCTGGACGTGTTCTGCGCGTCCTTGTCGAGCCGCGAGAACTCGGTTTCCATCGCTGCACGAAGCAGCGCCTTTTCGCGTGCGGTCAGATTAGCCACGGCGTTTCATCTCCAAATCACGATCGTACTTGATGAGTGCGGAGTAATCCCCGCTGGTGTCGGCATCGCGTTCCAGGCGTGCGCGGCGGGCGTCTCCCTTAGCAGCGCCGCCAGTGCCGCCCCGCACCGGCTCGATCGGCGTTGTTGCCGGTTTGCGTCGTTCCACCTTGACCTCCTTCGCCATCACGGCTGCTTCTGCGATGAACTCGGCGGGATCGTTGACGAGGGCTTTCAGCTTATCGAGGCTGGCGGCGGACGTGCCGAGATACAGCATCAGGCCCGCACCGTTGCCTCGCGCCGCCTTGATCAGCATCGCCTGCTGCGTTGGATCGAACGTGTCCTCGACCTTAGCGCGCGCCGCATCCTTGCCGGTGACACGTAGAGCGCTCCAGCCGTCCTCGAACGCGCGCTGCTGCGTGTTGAACTTCTCCTGCGCCTGGCGGATCGATTTATCGCGAGCCGTTACTTGAGCATCGGCGTTGCGCTTCTTGTCGATCCACGCCTCGACAGCCTCGCCGTGCGCGTCCTCGTCGTAGTCGAAGTCTTCAAGCTTCGGGCGCGCGCCAACCTCGACGGGCGCAGCGCCAGCGCCTTCAAGCTCACGGACGCGGGCCTTCTGACGCTTCAGTTCCTCGCGAAGATTCTCGGATGCCCTCGGGCTCGTCCTCGCCGCGGACATCGTCAGCACCGAACGTGACGACGTCTTCCTCTGCATCGTCGTCCTGGTCATTGCTGTCGTCGTCGAGATCGTCAGGCTCCTGATCGTTATCGTTCGCCTCAGCATCCGCCTCCTGCTCGTCGTCGAGATCCAGATCGGGTGCGTCTTCGGTGAAGTCGTCTTCAAGCTGCGTTGCCATCAACCCGCACCTCCTCAGCCAGTAGGTTCATGAGAAATACAGCGTCTTCAGCACCTAGATCGCCAATAACGTAGCGTAAGATGTCCGAGTGGGTATGATCGGCGTCAAACGTGACGCTATCGCCATCATCACGCACAATCGGCTCTCGCTTAATCTCTGCCATCCGGCGCCTCCGGATGGCCGTGCACGACCCAGCTTACCAATACATCAGCATCTGCAATGAACTGCTTCAGGTTCAACAGCCCTCCAGGGGGTGCGGGCATAGAGGCCAGTTGCTGAAAGGCCCAAATACGGATTTCTTCAACTTGCATTGTCTCTCTCCGGCTGGTTCATCTGTCGTTCGTGCTGCTCGACGCGCATGGATGCATCGACTGCGCCCATCGTGCGGTCGTGCTGGTGCTGTTCGTCGGTGTGCTCGATGTTCGTGGCGCGTTCGACCTCGTCCAAGACCTGCGCACGGTCGTCGCGATCGATCGTGGCGAGTGCGGCCGCGGTCTGCGCCTTGGCCTTCTCGGCGTTGGCTTCGGCGGTGATCCGCTTCGTTTCTGCCTCGATTAGCGCGACCTGCGCCTTGGTCTGCTCAGCCTGGGCGAGCATGAGTTGCGACTGCGCAACGATCATGTTCGGATCCTGCTGCTGACCCGCAGCCTCTGCGGCCTGCTGCAACTGCGCCGCCTCTTCCTCACTCGGCTCGACCCAGCCGCCTTGGAGCCCCTGCTTACGGATGAACGAGCGGTAAGCCTCGGTGCCTTCGCCCTCGATGTTGAGGACAGCGACACCCAGTGCGGCGTCTGCATTCGCGGCGTTGCCATTGGCGGTGTAGGCCGATGCGAGCCCAGTCATCGACTTCACCGTCGCATCCTGGCGCGTCTTGGTCGCAGGGCCGACGTCGACCACGACATCGTACTTGCCCGTCGTCAGGTCATTCACGCGGTGCTCGCCGCCATCATCGGTACGCGGCTCGGCGAGCGTGATGGTGGACTGCTTACCCTCGGCGTCGAGGCTGACCATCTTGCGGCCCTCCTCGACGTAGAGATCGCCGGCCATCGAAAGCCACACGCGCCCGCAATGTGTCAGCGCCAGCGAGAAGTTATCGTGCCAGAGGAAGTCTGTCACATCGCCGCGGTCGTTCACCAGCTGTATTGCAGCGGCCGACGTGTTCGCGGGGACAGTCTCGGGCTGGTCGTTCATCCCCATCAGATCGGGAATGTCGGCGCCGGCCACCTGGATCAGCGCTGCGGTCGCGGGCGAGACCTGAGCGGCGGGCAGCGTTCCCGACATGCCAGCTTGGATGATCGCGCCGTTCTCATCGTAGATCGGCTTCAGCAACAGCACGGCAGGCCGCTTGACCTTACGGCTAGCCCACGCGTCGAGGATCGCGGTATCGACCTGCTCAGGTGCAACGATCGGCGTGTCATCGCTCGGCCCGCTCGCGGACTCGGCAAGGTTGCTGACGACGATGTTGTAAAGCCTGGTCGCATCGATCGCCGGCCGTACCATGCCCTGCGCGCGCTCGATGCCCTGCACATACGAACGCTCGGCATAAAGCGGGATGATCGGGATGAACTTGCCTGGGATCGTCGTCGGGCCTTCGAGACATTCCGCGCCAGTCAGTAGGTAGCGGCGAACGATCTGGCGCTTGATCCGGCGCTGCTTGATCTGCTCGTAGCCCTGCTGCTCAAGCTCGCTCTCCAACGTCGGCTGGTCGTCGCGCTCAGCCTTTAGATCGGCGTCATCGAACGTACGCTCTTCGGGGCGCATGTCATCGGCGAGTACATTGACGCCCTTCATCTGGAAGGTGCGGCGCAGTACCGAGCGGTCTTCAACCTCGAAATACTCAGCCAGCGTCAGGCTATCCGGCTGAATCCAGTCGTAATCATAGTTGCTGACGCCATCGAACGTGGAAGGCGTGGCATCGGGGTACTTCTCTTCGAACGCATCCCGGCTCAGCGTGGTCAGCAGGAACGCGAACCGAGCGTCCGACTTGTCCTGGTGCTTGGCGTCCAGGTCGAAGAACATCGACTGATCCGCATCATAGATCGGCTCGAACCCGATACGCTGATTCTCGTTCGCCTCGTCTTCGTCATCTTCCCAGCGATCACGCAGACGCCAGCCACCCAGCCCGCCGTCAATCGCCTCGTCGAACGCGTTGTCCTGCGCAGACCCGAAGCCACCCGGGCTGTCGAGCATATCGGCGCGGTACAGTCCGTCGAGGTTGTCGGCGCTGGCTCGGTCGCTGTCGTCGCCCTTCGGTTTGAAGTCGACCTGCTTGCGGCTCGAACGGTACTCGCCTTTGACGCGGCGGATCGGGCGCAGAAACTTCGGCACCTCCATGCGGGGCGCGCCGGTGTCGATCGGGTCGCCGTTGTCGTCGACGGTCTCGCCGATCGCGTACTGGCCTTCCCACTGCGCTCCACGGATACGGGCAAAGCGGCGATCAGCCAGGTTCTGCATACGCTCTTCACGCACCACGCCCCAGATCGCGTCGAACCGCTTCATGGCCCGCTCGTGGACCTTCGCGTTACGCTCGCTCGTGGTCTCGCGCTTGGGTGCCGTGGTGTCGTCGGTGTCCGCCATGACCGAACCAATTACGCGCGCGAACCGGTTCGGTCATTTTGTCTTAGTTTGTCTTAGCTGTGTCCGATAACGCTCTTTCTCGGACACTCAACCTCGCCTGAATCCGACCGACATCGAGGGCACGACGACCGATGTTGCGGCCTTCGGTTTTGCCGTCTTGCGGACTGCAGCAGTCTCGAACGCCTTGTACCCATGGCTGAACTGATCGTGCAGCGGCTTATCCTTCCACACCGACAAGCGATCGTCCCACTCCTTGCGGTAGCTGTCGAGGCAATCGACCAGTCGGGCGCAACGCTCTTCGTCAATCCAAACGGTGGGCAGGTATGCACGGCTCGCGTCAATGCCGTCCTGTTCAGACGAAATGCGCGGCACGACACGCACCGGCTTGATCCCCACTTCCTCGGCGTGCTGGCGGGCGCTCTTGGCGTCCTTGCCCAGCCGGCGATGGTCAGCATCGTGGGGCATGAAGTGCTCACTGTAGTTGTACCCTCGCCTGGTCAACTCGGCTCCGTAATGGTTGAACCCCTCCCCGCTGTTCTCGTAATAGTCGATCAACCGGCGCTCCATGCCAACGTCTTGCCAGAAGCAGAGCGTCATCGCGTCCCCGACGCCCAGATCCCACGTCGTGTAGACCGGAATGTCTAGCACCGGGATACGGCATATCCGGCCCTGCGCGCGCATCTTTAGCATCTGGGGGCCGAAGTACGCGCCCTCCACACTGGCCTCGAATGCCTCGTCAGGCGTGGATGGGAACTCCTGCTTCATCTTCTCGCCCTGCTGCTCGGCTTTCTTCACGTACCAAGCGCGCTGCCCCTTGGTCAGGTTGATGCCGAATACTGCCAGCTTGGAGAAATACTCGCGCATCTCTGTGGTTTCGACGACATCAGCGTCGAGCGAGTATCCCTCATCCCGGTACCAGGGGTAAAAGTGAAACCTGAAATCCAAGTCCGTCAGAATTCTTACCCGCATCTTGGAGTTGCCGGGCCGTCTTTACCATATCGTGATACTCGCCAGCGCGCCCTTCCGCGGTGCTTTCGATCGTGATCACCTGGCCTGCTGCGACCGTGTTGAACGCACCTGACACGACCTCTGCGGCACGCTCGGGGTACTTGGCGCAAAGCTTTCCGAACTCCGAAACGTGAAGCCTTTGTAGCGTGCCCGATCGCAACGAGGTGCCGACGCGGATGCTCGACCCATTGTTGAACCGCAAGCTTTCCGCGCTGTCGTTGTCGGCTGCGCGTATCTTACGGAAGGTCGCCGGCAGGTGGTCATAGGCATACTTGATCTTGTCGCGAAAGAAGGCCTTCGCATCGACCAGGTTATGCGCAATCACGCCAGCAGACAGGTCCGCGAGAAATAGGCAGTCGTCCAACATGTCGAGCTGGATTACCGTCGTGAACCCGCGTTGGCGCGCCTTGAGGATGATATCCAGCTTCCAACGGTTCAGAATGAACTCTTCCTGGTCCTCGTTCATGCGGAACGGTACGCGCTGCCCCTGCTTGTTCTTGATGTCATAGAACCCCCCCCGGAGCCGCGACAGCTTGTCAGGGTAGCGAGCCATCATCGTGGCCATGAACTCGCGCTCTACGGGACTCAGCGTTCCCCCAGCCACGCGCCCATGTCCTTCGGTAGTTCATGCTCCACAGTGGTCTTGTCGCGCCACTGCTCGGGCTTGCGGTTCTTCAGCCAGAAGATAGCGGCGGTGGTGTCTGGCGGATAATGCTCGACGTAGGGTTCTACGATCGGGACGCCATCAGCCATCATGATCTTGACCGCATCGTGGCTGTAACCGAGTGCACGACGGTACAGCGATTGCTCCACACGCGCATCGGCTGTTTCCTTGCCGACCTTTAGGGCCTCCGAAAATTCCGGCTGGGTATGCTTCCAAAGGTAGAGAGTGCTCTCCGCGACCTCAAAAAACTCCGCCGCCTCCCGATCAGTAGCCCCCAGCGAAGCTAGCTTACGCGCCTGCTCGACAAACTCGGGCTTGAACGATGTTGGACGGCCAACCTCTCGCTTATCCACGTGCAAACTCCCTCTGCTTCAACCGCCGCGTCCGGTTCCTGATAGCCCACGGTGTGCGCCCCATCTGCTCGGCGACCGCATACGCCGGAAGGCTGGCCGACAACCGGCGCAAGACCTGGTCGTCCTCAGGCGTCCACGTCATCCGCGGGCGTTCCTTCATCACCACGACGCGCAGCATATCGGACTCGGCGGTCGTCAATGCACGGGTGCGGCAAAGCTGATCTGCGAAATGGATCGCGATGTCTTCGGTTCTCATAATCCCCCTACTCCCCCAACCCAAAAAGATGCGTCATGCGGAGGTGGCCGGGGTGGCGCCAACGAAAGTCATGCCGTGCGCAGCGCAGTATCGGCGGAATGCAGCTTCATGCAGTTCACCCGGCAGCATATCGATGCTGTGGCCCAGCGTGCCGCCCTTCCATGATCCCTTGCGCTTGCCAGTCTCAGCGCTGAACCAGAGGTCGAGCGAGCGGCGAACCTTGTTGCGGCGAAACAGCGACAGGAACTTGCACCAGCGCTCGCCGAACGCCCATTCACGTTCCTCGATCTTCGTCGTCGCTGTGATGCGCTCGCCGTCGTAGTCGTCGAACTCGAACAGCGCGCGGGGGCATACCTCCTGCAACCGCTCGTTCTCGTCGCTCTCAGGTGTCCTCCACTTGGCGCGGTTGTGAAGCTTGGCGAACAGCGTGCCATCGATGCCGTAAAGGCGATGCCCAACGAACCGCCATTGCGTCCAAGGCAGGAAATAGCCCCACCGTTGCTCGGTGCTGCTGTCGTTCGTGACGCGGCCTAGCGAAACCGACAGATAACCCTCAGTGACCGAGAAGCCATATTCCCGCTTGCCCATATCCCAATAGCCGCCAGCCGGGTTGCTCGACCACGGCGCGGCGCTGGTATCGACCCAGCGCTTCCACGGCTTCACGATGGGCGGCAGAATGACAATCAGCGTGTGGCCAAACGCGCGGAGACGGAGCGTGGAAAACTGCTCGTCATCCTCGTCGCCGTTCGACGTGATCTCGACTGCCAGCGGCCGATAGGTCTTCTCGCGAGCATAGATGAAGCGGCCCAGCCGGCGATCGTTGTCGCTCCAACGGTAATATGCACTCATCTTCCTGCTCCTTCATTCGTAACGGGGGACATTGGCGATCCGCAGTGGTGGGCGAGATACCCAGCGGCGTGGCTGACCTCGATGTCGTACTTGGCGGCTAGTTTGGTGGGGTCCGCGCGTCTGATCGCTGACGGGTCCGCACGCAGCATGGCGACGATGAAATCGGTGAGGGGGAATTTCATGGCGCGGTGACCACACCCGGGGTGACTACACCCCTAGTTGAAATCGGAAGCCGGCCTGAAACACCCTCAGCCACCCCTATATTCCACTCTATATCTTTATTTATAAAATAGGGTGTAGTCAGTGTAGTCAGGGGGGTGAAAGCCGCAGAAATATGCCGTTTTTGCTGACTACACCCTAGTGTGGTCAATGCGTAGTCAGGCGTGTGGTCAAACGGCCGCATCGGTCCCAAGTGACTACGCTTGGTCCCCGATTGACTACGCTTGCGGATGGGGGGTGTAGTCCGGGTCATTCCGGCATCCTCCAGAGCCTCGCGCTGCGGCGGGTGCCGTCAGGCTGGCGCTCTTTGCGGACCACTTGCGACCATCCCAGATCGTCCATGATCGCGGCAATGCGGTCCTTTGCGCGTTGATCGTGTTGGGCGACCGGCATCTTCAGCGCGTCGGTCAGCAACTGCGCCGAGGTGTACGCAAACCCTGGCGTCAGGTGGTTTGCGACCGTGTCTTCCCACACGTCGCCCTGCATGCGGCTATCCTGCTCACGGATCGCCAGAGAGGACTCTTCCTCGCTCAACCACCAGTTCTCGCCATCGCGGAACCTCGTCAGCGCCTCAGCCCATAGCTGGTCGCGCTTGCGCTCAAGGCGGGGAAGGTCGATCGCCGTACAGGCAACCGGCCAGAAGCGCCGATTGCCGGTGCTGTCCGTAAGATACCCCTGCCCCGCCTTCGGGTTGACCGACGCGGCAAGCACGCACTGGCGCGGATACTCGACGGTATGCCGACCGTACGACGGGCGGGTCTTGTCGACCTGCATCGTGATGATCGCCTTGACGAGCTCGACATCAGCCTTGCGCAACGCGGAGAGCTCCGCGAACTCGACGACCCACTTGCCAGCGATCTGCTCGACGAAGCGCTTATGGTCGCGCAGCTCGTTGACCATTTCCGTGAAGTAGGAAGCGCCAAACAGGGTGCGCAGTGCGGTCGACTTCTTCAGCCCCTGCGGACCCTCTAACACCAGCATCGTGTCCATTTTGCAGCCGGGCTGATAGACGCGGGCAACGGCACCGATCATCCACTTGGCACCGACCGCGCGCTCGTATGGCCCGTCCGCGGTGCCGAACAGAATATGCAGGAACCGATCGAGCCGCTTCGTACCGTCCCACTTCAGCGCGTCGAGATATTCGCGCACCGGATGGTATTTATTGAACAGAGCCGTGCGTGCGACCGCAGCCGGGATGTCGGTCTTGCTTGGCGAGAACCCGGCCTGCTCGATCATCGTCTGAATGTCGACGTAATCGCTATCGCACAGCGGATCGCCGCACCATTCGACCTGCCCGGTCAGCTCGTTGTGACGGATCTGCTTCCCCAGGCCGGGTACATTCTTCATGTACTGCATGAGGTTGTAGAGCGTTTTCTTCTCACCCTTCGACCCGACCTGCAGGTTTCCGCGCCACGCGTTGAGAGGGATCGGCTCACCCATTGATCTGTTCCAATGTCAGCGCGACCGCGTCATCACCGGAGCCATCGGTGGAGCGTGCGAGAATATATGTTCCGCCGGCGCGGTTGAGCGCTGCGGCAAAGGCTTGTTGTTTCGGGCGCCAGGCATCGCGACCGACTTTGGCCTCGATGCCGATCATGCGACCGTTGACGCAGGCGAGGATGTCAGCCGAACCCGGCAGACCATACCGGATCATGCGGCCCTCGTTCTTGAGCGCGCCGGTGTTGTTCGACCACGCGAGACCGAGCGGTGAGACCGCCAGCAGGAGCTTGTTGACGAGATCGTGGTGCGTCATGCGCCTGCCGCCCACTGCTGGCGCTGGCGCATGATGTGGCCGGCCCACTGCGACGGGTATTTGTACCGACGCTGACGGCCGAGCTCGATCAGATCCTGCAGGGTGCGCGCTGACTTGAGCTCGGTACGCTTGCGCGCGCGGATGGCGTCGAGATCGACTACCTCGAGTTCGCCTTCGACTTGCTCAATCTCACGGCTCTGGATCGCGTAGGTGTGGCCGCAGCCGGGGCACTCAGGTTGGGGTGCGTGGATCAGGAAGCATTTTGGGCATTGCTTGACCGGCACCTCGGATTTCTCCCCACGCTTCTTCTTCGGGCGATCGTCCAAGGTCCATTCGCGATCGTCGTCGGGCAGCCCGTGACGCATGGCGTTGCCCGCGTGGTCGAGAATGATCGCGTGCGGCTTGCCCTCGGCGGGACGCAGACCGCGGCCGATCTGTTGAAGGTGGAGAGACAGCGATTGCGTCGGACGCAGCAGGATAACCGCCTCGACCGCGGGAACGTCGAAGCCCTCGCCGAACAGGTCAGCGTTGCTCAGGACGGTGATCGCGCCGCTGGTGAAGTCCGATACGATCGCGTCGCGCGCACCGCTGTCCATGCTGCCGTCGACATGTGCGGCCGCGATCCCGGCGTCGCGGAACTGCTGAGCGATGTTCCGACTATGCTCGATCGATACCGCGAACACGATCGCGCGCTTGCCTGCTGCGAGCCGCTGATAGTGCGACACCGCGTCGCCGACGATCGACGGTTTATCCATGATCTTGGCGAGGTCGTCGCGTTTGAAGTCGCCGCCCTGCGAGGCGACGCGCGACACGTCGGTCGACATCGCCGGCGCGTAGAGCTGGTAATCGCACAGCGCACCCTGCTCCATGAGGTCGGCGACCGATGGCCCCTGCACCATGCTATCGAACCATGTGCCCAGCCCGCGGCCATCCAGGCGCCAGGGCGTGGCGGTCAGGCCGACGATCTGCGCACGCGGGCAGGCCTCGTAGATAGCCTGGTACTGCGCGGCGCCCATGTGGTGGCACTCGTCGAAGATGATCAGGTCGGGCGGAGGAAGCTTGCCGAGCCGGCGCGCAAGGGTCTGCACCGAGCCGACCTGCACCATCGCATCGGGATCACCGATCGACCCACCCATGACCAGTGAGTGCGGGATCTCCATCGACCAGAACGTGCGGCTGGCCTGCAGGATGATCTCGCGGCGGTGAACGACCCACCAGCACCGGCGACCGCGCTCGGCTGCAGTCTTGACCATGTACGCAGACGTGACGGTCTTGCCGCCCCCCGTCGCGAGCTGCACCAGCACCGTGCGGTCCATGCTGCGGAACTGCGTGCGAATGTCGGCAATCAGGTTCTGTTGATACGGGCGGAGCTCGATCATGCGTAGGCCCTCCGCATCATGTCGGCCGAGAAGATCAGGGACTCGATCGCGACCCGGGTGAACGCGAGCGACTGCGGGTCCGCGCTAGACAGCGATGCCAACGTCGCAATGCGTGCAGCCTCGGCGAGAATGAATTGTGCCTCGGGATTGGCTCGCCGCAACGCCGCAGACGCGCGATCCCGCAGCCCCATGATCTCGACCCGCGTCGCCATCGAAAGAGGGTCGCAGTTCGGGTAGTGGATGCTGACCGCGGCGCGGTACGCAGCGTCCATGTCCGGCACCGCACGCAGCGGTACGACGTTGGTGCGGGCCGCGGCGGTCACTTGAGCAGGTTCCGCAACCGAGCCGCAGCCTGGTCGGAAATGGCCGAGCGAAACTGATACGCGAGGATGCGGACCCAAAGCGGTTCGGCCTTTACGGCCTCTTGGACGGCTTCGCGGGCGATACGGGCGGCGGTCATCAGTAACGGCTCGCAACTTCGCGGCGGTGCTTCTCGACCATCGCGTTTTCGTTGGCGGCTATGACCTGCGGTGCGTTCCGCTCGTCTGCTGCCCGCTGATCTTCGACCATCTGCAAGGACTCTGCGGCGGTGAAATGCTTGCCGCGGAGTGTCTTGTAGAGCTCGCGATAGGCAGGGTGGATATGGGCCAGCTTGCCAGCGCTAACCGCAGGCGCGCGCTTCCGGGCAACCTCGACCGTGCGACCCTTCTCGAAATTACGAGCTCCGACGGTACGACCCAGAAGGCTGCACCGAGCCGCGTAAGCAGGATCCTGCATCATGCGAACTGCTACGGATCGAACCGATGCGAGCCGCTGGGCGCGAACTTCCGGATCCGCATATGAGCGCTTCATCGCGACTGACATAGAAGCGCGCTTGTCCGGATCCGCGTTGACAATCGCGTTGGTGCAAGCCTGACACCGACCCTTTGACCGATAGCTGATCTTGTCCCCGCAATCGCTGCAGGTGCGCTTGTTCTGGCAATCCCAGCAGACGCCGCAGCGGTTGCTACCATGCAGAACCACGTCGCAGGTTGTGCATGTGCGCTTCATGATGCGCGCGCCTGGCTGGAGAACGGCAGGAACTCAGCAATGATGATGTCTGCTGCTGCAGTCGCCGGCGCTTCCTCAGTATGATCGATACGACGATCGGCAGCAAAGCCCATGAACGTGCCGAGCGCCTGCATAGCAGCGACAGCACTCTCCAGCGGGCAGTCGGCCTCCAGCTCGTCGGTAGGCGTTGCGGAATAACCGATCGTTGCCATGATCGCTGCGACTGCGGGCTTGCCAATGACGACTGCGATCGAGAGGGCCACCGATAACGGGGGCTCTTTGTCCTCAACCCGATAGGCCTTAATGCGGCGTGGCTTAATACCGGACGCGGCACCGAGCGCTTCGTCGGTCCAACCGCCAAGCTGCGCCGCCCGTAGAACCGATTTGAATACACATTGGACGCGATCAGGGCTGACAATGCCGACGTCGTCCGCAGAATTGTTGTGCTGCGTCATTTAGAAGCACTCCTATGAATTGTACGGATCGCCCCTTCGCCACCCTCACCGCGCCCATCCTGAGCGTCGCGTTCGCAGGGGCTTGGGGTGGACCGCGCGAGGATCGGGCCCAGTACGAAACCGGTGATCACGCTGGCGGGGAGCCAGATGGCGAGGATGGTGGTGAGGGTGTTCATGCTGCGATGGCCTGCACCGGAGTGCCATCGAGATGACCGATTACGGCTTCGATGAACCCCGTCGCGACTTCGGCATTAATTGCATTGCCGTAACCGCGCAGTCGTCCCACACGGGCGGGAGCCCCATGAGCCAGCGGGAATGTGCCGGGTTCAACTGGCCGCCACTTTCCATCTCGGCATCCGAGCCAGTCAGCATCTCTCCAGAAGCCGTTAGTCGGTGCGGACCTGTCATTTTCGCGGATTGCGTCAGCGATTGGCCGGTCATCCCCGGAGTTATGCCCGTACCCGCCCGTTCGCCGTCCGAAGCTGCTGGTGTCGACCAGCCCGCAAGTGGAGCCGAGCGCGGCAGGTCGCGTGGGTTCGTCCCGTTGCCCGCTGAGTTCCGATGGTCGCGAACCACTGGCGTGTGCCAGCCCGCTAGGTGTGTCGCCATTGCGGTCAGGGTGTCGAACGTGCCCCGGCCCCATCGAGCCCCCGAGGATTCCCCATCCTCCGTACGAGGCGTCGGCCACCCCGCGAGCGTCGCGACCGCAGGAAGTAACATCGACCCCGAGCCTGGCCGGTTCACTACCGCGAAGTCCGGCCCTGCCTGTTTCGCCATCGGCGTGGGCCGTCCAGAACGCTCGGTCGCGGATGTTCGGAGAGCCGAAGCCCGCAGCCGGGAGCGGCGTACACCCGAAGGCGTAACCCATTCCTTCCACGTCAGCTTGTACAAGGTCGAGCCAAGGATCGACGTTGCTGCTCGCAACCTGCTCGCCAATGATGTCGACAGGGCCGCACTGCTCGACGAGCCACTGCCAAGCGGGCCAAAGGTGCCGCTCGTCACCAAACCCGCCTCCTTTGCCTGCCGCGCTGAAAGGTTGGCATGGGCAGGAACCGGTCCAGACCGGTCGATCGTCGGGCCAACCGGCGCGGCGCAGGGCGTAGGACCACACTCCAATTCCGGCGAAGAAATGGCACTGAACATATCCAGAAAGCTCATCTGGTCTAACATCGCGGATATCCCTTTCATCGACGATGCCGGGTGCAATGTGACCAGCGGCTATGAGTTCGCGCAGCCATGCCGCAGCGAAGGGGTCGATCTCGTTGTAGTAGGCACCCTGCCCACTCACTTCCCAAACACCCGAACAGCAACCCGCTCAGTCGGCGAGGTGTGCAGGTTGATCATGGGACCGTTGCGGATGGCGCAGACGATGGGGGTGGACTCGAGGATTGTGGCCTTGGTGGGGGTGCTAAGGCGCTTCATGCCGCAGCCTGCACGTCGGTGGGCTGGTAGGACGCCATGAAGTCGCGCACTTTGGCCTCGGTCTCAGGCCAGACCCGCCTGCCCTTCTGCAGCTGGTTGACGAAATGGGGGTCGCGCAGAGCCTTTCGGCCAAACGTGAACGGCGACATCTCGTGATCTTCGATGAAGGTCGAGATTGCGTCGACCAGCGGGAGGGTTTCGGTCTGCATGAACAGGAACGTAGTGTAGGATGCGTCCCACCGTCAAGCAATAACTGTGGGACTCGTCCCAGCATTCCCGTCGATCTACATTTGTGGGATGAAACCCACATGAATGACGACAGTTCAACCCCGTTGCAGATAGCTATCCGAGATGCTGTTGCGGCGTCCGGACGGACGCGTGACGCGAACGATCAGCTTCTCAAGAAGGAGCTCAACACGACCGGTAAGCCGCTTTGGGATATCGAGCGCGGCAAAAGTAAAAAGCCGGGCGTTGATACGTTGAGAGCGATTGAGCGTGTGCTTGGATTGCGGGAAGAGCAGCTTGTGGGCATCGTTTTTCCGCGGACGGCTCCAGCGGCGCAACCCCGACAAGAGCCTGATCAACCGCCGATGCGCAAAGCCGATGACGGCACCGTCAGCCTCAAAGTCGTCGACCTAAACCTGGCGATGGGCGACGGCGGGAACCTCGACGACTGGGCCGACGAGGAATCGGTCGAGTTCGATTTGAACCTGCTGCGCTCGATCACACGATCGCCTGCCGCTCGGGTCATCGTCGTGCGTCCGCGCGGCGACAGCATGTTCCCGACGTTGCTGAACGGTGACTGGGTGCTGATCGACACGACGCAGCGCACACTGAACCTGGACGATAAGATATGGGCATGCAGCGTCTACGGCGCCGGTGCGGTCAAACGGCTAAAGGCTATCGGCAAGGGCAAGGTCGAGGTGCGCTCCGATAACCCGATCGCAGGGAATCGGGAGGTAGACGCTGGCGACTTGATCATTCTTGGCCGGGTGATTTGGATAGGGCGGGAAGCATAATGCCGGCACCTACCGGCATACTTTCTGACGAAGAAGTGACCGAGGTAGCTAATGCTATCAATCAAAGAGCTAAGGACCCTTCCGACCCCTGCCCGAATTGCGGCAAGGTTCCCTCGGAGGTGGTCAATAGAATCGGCGTCGCGACCTTTGGTGTTTACCCAGGTCAAGCCGCAGCTGGCCTCCCTGTCGTGTCGACAGTGTGTACCCAGTGCGGATTCTATAGGCAGTTTGCGGCAATGGAATTGGGGCTAAGCTTTGCAGATGAATTGAAAACCCTGTTAGAGGGTAAAGGCGCGGTTCCGAATGGCTGAGTATGGCAAAGTCTACACGTTTCCTAGAGGTGGGAAGGCTGGTCCCTTGCATGGCGACGATGGAGGGAGCACATCAGGGCCTATGGACCCGTGGCAGAACAGCGTTGAGACTCGCCTTACCAGTTTGGATACGCGTTTAGGCAAGATCGAGCCTAACGTCAGTGATATTAAAACTGACGTCGCCGTGCTTAAGGCAACCGTCGCGACAAAAACCGATTTGACGACTCTGGGCGATAAGCTGTTGCTGAAGATGCAGATATACCTTGGGCTGGTCGCTGCTCTAGTTGTCGTCGCAACGGCAGTTTCTAAATTGGGGTGAGGCCTCTTAGCCTAGCTATCGTCGGCATAGATTACCCGAACAAGCGCGGCCCGGCCCGCCGCTTCGAGCTTGAGATATGCCGCCCCGGCGAGCCGATCGAGCTGCGGCCAGAACCGAACAACCCGCACGACGAGCACGCCATAGCCGTGTTCTCCTGCCGCGGTATTCAGCTCGGCTACCTCGCCTCCGAGCGCGCCGTGCTTATCGGCACCCTGCGTCGACAGGGTCACGAGGCCGCAGCCATTTTCCAAGCGCTAGAGCCTAAGGTCGGCTGGATCCGCGTGGCATTCGACAGTGAAGAGCCGGTGCTTCCCGCTCCGAAGCCACACGCGCCCGAACCAGGCGCAGATGGCTTTTGGCCGGACCCGGTCTGGGACGACGATTGAGGAAAGTGGGATAGGTCCCACATTTAGCGCTTGACGCCGTAGGATGCGTCCCACATAACACCTCCAACGACAGCGACATTCGGTCGCGTCGATTTGGAGGCGTTATGTCCCAGACCATTACCGCACCGACGCCGATGTTCGCGATCGGTGAGACTGTTTACGTTGCAAGCGTCGAGCGTCAGACTGAGAAGCTGCCGTGCCCCGATTGCTTGGGCGCGAAGAAGTGGGCGGTCCTCTCGCCTGCTGGCGGCGAGTTCACAACCGACTGCCCGCGCTGCTCTAAGAGCTACTACGGTAACCGAGACCTTCCCTCGCTCGACGTTGAGCATTGGGCTGGCAAGGCACTCGCTCGCACGCTTACCGGCATGGAATTGCACGTAGGCCAAGCCGTCAAATATCGCTCCAGCATCAGCGGCAGTTCGTCGTGGATCGTTCGCGAGAGCGAAGCGTGGCGGACCGAAGCGGAAGCGCAGGCTATCGCGGATAGCAAGGCGGCTGAAAAGAACACCGAGGCCGCTGAGAAGCCGGAAGTCCTGAACGCTCGCCACTTCGCCGATCTGACGCTGGACGAAGGCAAGTGGGACGCGTTCAAGAACGGCGTCTGGAACACGCAGTACCATGCCTCGAACATTGTCGCGAAAGTTCGGGAGGCCGTCGAAGGCGAGGACGGCGAGGAAGCGCCGAACAACACAGAGGCACTGGAGAATCTGCGCGAGGCTCTTGGCTGTGATTTCAAGTACCACGTCGAGAACCTTCCCTTTACGCCGCTCGTCACCGCCGCGCTCGCTAGCGAGGACCCAGTCGTGAAGGCTGCTGCTGACGCGCTGCCGGACGCCATGAAGGCGCTGATGACGCGTGCATGGGAGTCGGTCGCATGAACGCCCCCGCCAACATCATCCGCTTCCCCGCCCCGCAGCACGACCTACCCATGTCGGTAGTGACGCAAGCCGCGCTGGCCCTTCCCCCTCTCCAGCAGATCGAGCTGATCCGGCTCCTGACCGGCGAGTTCTCGTACAGCTACGGCGCCGACGAGATCGACCGCGGCATCGACATGATCCTGATCGACATTCGGGATGAAGCTGAGCTGGCGTTGGGTGTGCGGTCGTGAGCGCCATGCTCCCCGCCAGCGAGGCGATGTATTTCCACCGCGAGCCTGTGCGCCACATCGTGCAGTTCCAGGAGCGCGAACGGCTGGCCCGGATCGATCGCAACTCGCGTGACGCTATCCGTAGCGCGCGGTTCTGGGGTTTCGGGTCGTGAGCGCTGCAGCAATCGCCTCGTTCGCCCCGACCGGTTGGGCAAACCCTGACCTCGGCCGCGCGTACTTCGCCGTCGAGGCCGCGCTGAAAGAGCAGGCGCAACCCGCTGAGTCCCCCATCACCGAAGCCCTCTCGCGTGCCCTTGCCGCGATCGAAGAGGCTGACTGCGAAGTGGAGAAGTATTCGTGACGCACGCGCATCCCATCAACGCCGCAACCGTCGAGGTGAAGTGTCAGCGTTGCAAGCAGCCGTTCATGGCGCGGGTCGCCGATCGTAAGCGCGGCTGGGGCAAGTTCTGCTCCAAGTCCTGCAAGGCAATCAAGCAGACACAGCGGACTGGACGCGGCGCCCCTCAGGAGCACGCCGCCGGTAGCCTTCGAGCACTCGGGTACAACGAGCCGGGTTCCTATGCCGATTATCTGGAGAGCGTTCACCCGTTCAGTGACGAGGCGTTCTCGTGACCGCCTTCTTCACCGCCACCCCGCAGCGTTTCGCAAACCCTGACGACTACGAGGACGCATCCGTGCTGATCGCCAGCATCGAGGCGGCGCTGTCGGACCCGACCTACGCCACTCGTCGTGCTGCTGGGCAGGCGATGATCGACCTTTCCTTCGACGCGCACCGTGATGCTGCGTTGGCAAAGCTGGGGTATATTTAACATGGAAAACCCACCCGCATTCCCGATCCCCGATGTTCGCACGCACGACGGGTTCGGTATCAGCGAAGGCTCGCCTGGCATGACTTTGCGCGACTGGTTCGCCGGTCAAGCGCTCGCCGGTTTGCTCTCCAACCACGCTGTTTCCAATCAAGACAGTTGGGAACCCGACCCACGCCAGTCGAGCGCGAGCAACGCCTATCGGTACGCCGACGCCATGCTCCGCGCCCGCACCCAGGAGCCCACCCCATGCTGACCGATACACCACTCTGTGTTGCTGACGTGCTGGAGCGCGCGGCTGATCTGATCGAGCCGGAAGGTGCTTGGATACGCGGCTCATTTGTCGGGGAGCGGAACGGCATAGAATGCTTTTGCGCAATGGGTGCCATTGATCGCGCTGCCGGTACCGACCAAGATCTAGACGAGACGGTAATATTCAGCACGCTGCGAAAGGTGATCGGTCGGCAGTCGATCGTAAGCTGGAACGACTCCCCCGAGCGCACCCAGCCCGAGGTGGTCGCCGCCCTCCGTCGCGCCGCCACGCTCGCCCGCGCAGGTGACGCATGATCTGGCAGCACCCCTCCGCCCTGTCGATCCGCGACCGCGACATCGCCCTGATGCCAATCGCCGTCGAGCCCGAGTTCGCCACCCCCCTTCGCACCGCCTGTTTCGCCATCATGGGCGTGACCTTTTTCGCTGCATTGTTCGGGAGTTTGCTTTCGTGATCATCACCCTAGCCGCAGCCCTTTCCTACCAGGCGCACATCAACACCCGGGCAACGCTGCCCGAAGCCTACGACGCCATTCGCAGCGCCGTCACCAGCGAGCGGACGATCGAGGCCGCGTGCAAACAGACGTGGTGCGCGATCCCGACGTCGGTCGGCAAGCTGGTCTTTCAAGGGGCTTACGTCACCGCTGTTTGGCCGCGTCGGACTCTCGTTTCTGCTGGCCCGCGCGCCGCTCCCCTTCCTCGTGTGGAGAACGTCCGTTGAACGCGCCCGCAGCATTCACCAGCTACTCGCCGATCGGGAAGCCGCACATCGTTTGCCATGCCGAGTATGAGCAGGGCTCGGAAGCGTGGCTTCAAGCCAGATGCGGGTTGCTCACTTGCAGCGAGGTCAAGCTGATCCTGACCCCTACGCTCAAGATGGCGAACAATGACAAGACCCGTGCTCACGTTTGGGAGATCGCGGCGCAACGGATCACGCAGCATGTCGAGCCGACCTACATCGGGGATGAAATGTTGCGCGGCCACGAGGACGAGATCCGTGCGCGGCTTGCCTATTCGGAGATGTTCGGCACGGTTTCAGAGTGCGGGTTCATCACGAACAGCCTGCACGGTTTCACGCTCGGGTATTCGCCCGATTGGCTGGTCGGCGACGATGGCCAGGCGGAAGCCAAGTCACGCCGCCAACGGTTCCAGGTGCAGACGATCGTCGACGGCACGCCTGACGAGCATGTCCTGCAGCTGCAATCCGGGCTGGTCGTCACCGAACGCAACTGGATTGATTACGTGTCGTACTCGGGTGGCATGCCGATGGCTGTGATCCGGGTTGAACCTAACGACGCCATGCAAACCGCGATCATCGCGGCCGGCCGCGACTTCGAACAGCGCGTGCAGGACGCCATCGGCACCTACCACAAGCGGCTTGAGGCTGGCGATCTGCGTTGGGTGCCCACCGAGCGTGTCGTCGAGCAGGAGATGCACCTGTGACCGCTCGCGCGCCAGAACGCCTAGAGGACGCATTTCACTATGACCCAGAGGCCGGCGTTCTGACACGTCTGTTTAAGGGCGGGCATCGCCGGGTAGTTGGTTCGAAAAAGGATCACGATGGCTACACGAAGATCGGCTTTAATGGTCGAGAATACGTGGCGCACCGGTTGATCTGGTGGATCGTATACGGCGAACTTCCCGACCGTTTCATTGACCATATCAACGGCTGCAAATCCGATAACCGTCTCTGCAATCTTAGACTTGCAACCGATGGCGAAAACAAATGCAACGTCGGGAAACGTAAGCACAACACGTCAGGATTTAAGGGCGTGACGTGGGACAAAGAAAATCGCCGCTGGCTGGCTAGCGCGACCTTGAAAGGGCGCAGCCATTTTCTTGGCAGGCACCCCACGCCCGAGGCTGCGGCAGAGGCGTATCGAACTTTCGCCAAACAAAATCACGGCTCTTTTTATAGGGAAGTCATCTAATGGATATGTCATCCGTCATCGTTGCCAAGAGCGACCAGTGGAATGCCGACGACTTCGCAGGAGGCGCCCGCACCTTCACGATCGAGGACGTGTCGATCAAGCCTGGAACCGAACAGCCGGTATCGATCAAGCTTGCCGGCTCGGACAAAGTCTTTCGCCCCTGCAAGACCGTCAGCCGCATCCTCGTTGCTGCATGGGGAGCCGATGCCAACGCATACCGCGGTCGGTCGATCGAGCTCTACACCGACCCCGGCGTGACCTGGGGCGGCATGAAGGTCGGCGGTATTCGTGTCTCGCGCATGTCCGACATTGCCGCGCCTCTCGTGATCGCGCTTCAGGAGAAGAAGGGCAGTCGTAAGATGACGACCGTGCAGCCGTTGAAGGTTGTCGCGCCAGCATCCGACGAGCCGACGATCGAGGGTGCCGAACACGCTATCCGCACTGCTGAGACTCCCGACGAGCTGAAGACGATCTGGCTGCACAAGAACATGCGACCGTTCCGCGACAAGCTCCAGACGATCATGGAACAACGCAAAGCCGAGCTCACCCCGGCAAACACGGATACCGCGGATACCGTCGCCATGTTCGATACAGCCACCACACCCGAAGCGATCGAGGCTGCGGACAAAGCTGCGAACGTGCTCAACATCGCAGCGGATCCGGCCATCGTTGAGGCTCGCGAAAGCGCTTGGACGCGAGGGACTGGCCAGTGACGACATCAGAACAGCAAGCGGTGCCGGTTGCGGGGGAGGCGCGACGCGTGGCGTTGGTCGAGCGGATCGGCACCATAGCCGATCTGGCCTGCACGACACCATTGACGGGCGGATTGGGCGACGTGGCCTATGCAGCAGCGTTCCCGGATGGCCTCAAGCCGATCGCCACGTTCCGCACTGACGATCCTGCCGACTTGGAGCGCGCAAAAGCCGTGTTGAGCCGGGAAGCTCTCACGCGGTTCTTTAGCCCCGGTGGCGGTGGAATGTCCGCTTTCACTGACGCTCTCGCCACCTCACGCTCGCAACACGAAGGGGCTGGAAGATGAGGATCGCAAGCCATCATCAGGCAGGGACTGCAGAACATAAGCTGTCGGGACTGCTGACGGGGAACGTCCAGTACACGCCGACTTGCGCGTGGCCGGATGATTGCACGGTCCAGTGGGGCCACGGCATTATCCCAAGCACCCCGTTTTTCGAGGCATTCCCGACCGGCACATTCATCCGCGGCGAAGGTCCGACGATCGCCGACGCCGAGGTGAAGGCGTTCGCACAATTCGAAAGCGAATTTTCGTGTCGCCACCTGTGGGGCCGTCAGCGTCCAGGGCGATCAATCTACCTCAATGGAGCGGGCTGGTGCCGAAAGTGCGGCGCGTTCCGGGGGAAGATGTTCGCCGAGGTCGTGGAGCTTGGTCACTGGAGAAAGCCGGTGACCGTATGGGAGGCTGACTTCCTCCATTCGCTCGAAACCGACGCCGAGATGAACGCGCACATGGACCGCAAGTACCCGGCCGACAGTAAGGCAAGGCGAAAGAACGCGCGAATCCTTCGTCTGAGAATGAACCTGTTTGGAGCCCTGCAATGACGACCACCAACACCGAGGCGGGGGCTTTTGCAGACGTGGCGGCGAAGCTAACGGAAGTGCAGCGCAGGGGTCTTACGAACGCGATCAATTTCGGCGTGGGCTACTGGCTCTGGCCGAACGGGACTGCGCGGGGAGCGATCGCGCTGGGCCTCGGAATGCGGACAGTCGACGGCGTTGCCCTAACTCAGCTTGCACATGACGTCCGCCAGCACCTTGAGCAGGGGGCGACGGCGGGGGTTGTCGGGGGGAAGGAGGCGGCTGGTGGGTGATATCACGTACGCTCACGAACGAGCCAAAACGCCGGCGCAATGGTGCGAACACTTCGCCGCTCGCGACATCGAAATGTCGGAGCGCACCCTACGCGCCAAGGCCCGCAGCACCGGGTCCTATTTTACGCTCGGTAAGGCGATGCTGATTACGCCCGAGCAGATCGATCATATTTTAGAGGATGGCGCATGCCGCTCGAACCCTACCCCCGCGGCAAGACGTGGTGGGTCAAAGGCCGGATCCAGTTCAACGGCCGCGACGTTACCGACTACATCCGCGAAAGCACTGGCGCATCTACAGAAGCTGGCGCGCGGGAATGGATCGCAGAACGGCAGGCGCGGGAAGAGCGCCGCCAGGTCCTAGGCCATGAGGAAGCGGACGAACGCGACTTCACGTTTAACGATGCTGTCGTGCTGTACCCCGCGAACACCGAGACCGCGAAACACCTTATCCCGATCGCGGAGCGGATTGGCTCGCTGCCGATAAAGAAGATCACCGCGAAGATGATCCGCGATCTGGGCGCGTCGCTCTATCCGAAGAACTCCGCGGACACATGGCGCCGCTGGGTGATCGCCCCTGCCCGCGCCGTCATCAACAATGCGAACGAGCTGGGCAGGTGCCCGCCGATCCGGATCACCGGTTACGACAAGGCCGAACGTGTGCGGCAGGATCGCAACCGCGGCAAGGTGAGCCGCAAGCCCAAGGTGCCCGGCGATTGGGCTTGGATAATAGCTTTTCGTGCGAAGGCTTCGAAGCGGCATGGCGCGCTGGCATTGTTCATGTTCACGACCGGCGCACGCGTCGGTCAGGCTGTCGCAATGCATCCGGACGCGCTCGACCTCGACGCCGGCACTGCGATCATTCCCGGTGCGAAAGGCCATGAGGATCGCGTGGTGCAGCTTATGCCCGAGTTAGTCGCGGAACTGCGTTCGCTGCCGGCCAAGTTCCCGCGCGGCTGGGACCGACGCTATCCCGAGAACAAGCGGGTGTTCGGATGGGCGAGCAAGGACGGGCCACGCAAAGGCTGGATCACGGCCTGCACGAAAGCAAAGATCCCCCACCTCCCGCCGCACTCCGCTGGCAGGCATGGCTTCGGGCAGGAAATGCGCGTGCGCCAGGGCGTCGACACCAAGTCGATCGAGAGCGTCGGCGGGTGGTCCGCAAAGGGCGGGATGATCGACAAGATCTACACGCATGCCGAGGACAGCGACTCGAAAATTTTAGAGGCCCTTCGTACAGGCTTCGTACAAGCCAAAGAAAAGACTGGCCTGAAACCCGCAGAAAAGGTAGGTAAATAGCTATGTTGAAAGCTGCCCTCCGAAGGCAGAGGCCACTGGTTCGAATCCAGTCGGGTGCACCATCTTTTTACATCGGTTACCGCTTCCGGAAGGTTGCGGGTCGGCGACGATATGGTCGGTCCGGTGTGCTCCTGAGGTTGACGCCTGCGCTAACCGTCCCGTCGGCAAACAGATGGGTGATGCACGGCGGCGCCCTTGATCGGAATTGGCCATGACGACAAACTTGCCCAACCGGCGTGCGCACGACGCTGCTGGCTATGTACTGCCGACGAGCGTGACGTTCGCGATGGCGGCTGCGGCAGGGATTGCCGTTGCCAACATCTATTATAACCAGCCGATGCTGGGCGTGATCGAGAAGGATCTGCCCGGCCGGCTGTCAGGCCTGATCCCAACGGCCACGCAGCTGGGGTATGCGGCCGGGCTGTTCTTCCTCGTGCCGCTCGGCGATCTGGTCGAGCGCAAACGCCTGATCGTGATCCAGTTCGCGATCCTGGCCGCAGCTTTGGTGGCGACGGCGCTGGCGCCCAGTGCGGGTCTGGTGGTGATCGCGTCGCTGCTCGTCGGCGTCGCGTCGACCGTCGCGCAACAGATCGTCCCGCTGGCAGCCCATCTGTCCGCGCCCGACCGGCGCGGAGCGACCGTCGGGACGGTGATGTCCGGACTGCTGTGCGGGATATTGCTCAGCCGGACGTTGGCAGGCTTCGTCGCTACACATGCGGGGTGGCGCGAGATGTTCTGGCTGGGAGTGCCGATGGCGATCGCCGCGGGTGGGTGGATGGCGTTCAAGCTGCCCCGCAGCCAGCCGACCGCAACCCTGTCCTACGGTGCCCTGCTCCGATCACTCGTCGTGTTATGGCGAGAGTTCGGTGCGCTTCGACTGGCGACGATCACGCAGTCGCTGATCTTCGCCGCGTTCACCGCGTTCTGGACGATCCTCGCGTTTCGGCTTCAGGAGCCGCGTTTCGGATTGGGTGCCGACGTCGCAGGACTGTTCGGTATCGTCGGCGCGGTTGGTATTCTCGCAGCACCGATCGCCGGGCGCTATGCCGATCGCAAGGGTCCGCGCAAGGTGATCGCGCTTGGTGCCGCGCTCACGCTCGTGTCGTGGGTCGTGTTCGGCGTATGGACCTCGATCGCCGGGTTGGTCGTAGGAGTCATCATCCTCGACTTCGCGGTGCAGAGCGCGCTGATCTCCAACCAGCACGTCGTCTATGCGCTGAAACCCGAGGCGCGCGCCCGGCTGAACACCATCTTCATGGGCGGCATGTTCCTGGGCGGGGCGGTCGGCTCGGCAGCGGCGACGCAGGCCTGGGCGGCTGCGGGCTGGTTCGGGGTGACCATCCTCGGCGTCGCGATGACGGCCATTGCGACGATCATACAGTCGGTCAGCGTACTGCAACGCGCCTAACCCCGATCGACCCGGCATCGCGGCCACGCCGGTATTCGCCCGTGGCGGGTGGATACTGGCGAGCGCGCCGATAGCCATGATCGTCGCTGGCGGGCGATCAACGTGGAACCGTCCTCATTGTGTCAGGATCGTCCAAGACCCTTCCAGGTGATGCATTGCACAGGGGTGCCACGGGTCTTCGGCAACGAAGCGCGTCGCATCCATCGAACGAGAGCGTCCCGGTTACGCGAAGCCCGTAGCGGCGGCGGCACCGTGTCTCGACGCTCGCGCTTCGACCCACCGGGAGACACTCATGACCATCACCGCCACCGCAACGCCGGGCACGTCGCTCATCTCGCCGACCGACCACGTGCTGGTCCTGATTGATTTCCAGTCGCAGATGGCGTTCGCGACCAAGTCGATCTCGACCGAGCTCCTTCGCAACAACGCAGCGCTGATCAGCCAAGCGGCGAAGTCGTTCGACGTGCCGGCGATCCTGACGACGGTCGCAGTGGACAGCTTTTCCGGGCCGATGTTCGACGAGATCAAGGCGGCGTTTCCAGGCCAGGCGATGCTCGATCGTACCTCGATGAACACCTGGGAAGATCAGGGCGTGATCGACGAGATCAACCGTATCGGCAAGACGCGGATCGTGTTCGCGGGGCTGTGGACCGGGGTCTGCATCGTCGGCCCGGTGGCGTCGGCGATCGACCAGGGCTTCGACTGCTATTTCATCGCCGATGCGTGCGGCGATATCTCGGTCGAGGCACATGACCGCGCGGTCCAGCGGATGATCCAGCTCGGCGCCAAGCCGATGACCGCGCTCCAGTATCTGCTCGAGCTGCAGCGCGACTGGGCGCGGACCGCAACCTACGATTCCACCACCGGCATCGCGAAGAAATGGGGCGGCGCCTACGGGCTCGGCGTCACCTACGCCAAGACCATGTTCGGCGCGTCCGAAGGCGGGCATTGATCGCGTGCGGCCGTACCTGATCTCGCTCGCCGCCGGCCTGCTGGTCGGCGTGATCTACGCGCTGCTGAAGGTACGGTCGCCGGCCCCGCCGACGATCGCGCTGATCGGGCTCGCCGGCATATTACTCGGCGAACAGGCGGTGCCGCTCGCGAAAAGCCTGTGGGCCAGCCGCGAGAAGGCCGCAGCGATCCGCACGGCCTGCACCAACCATGTGTTCGGCAGGTTGCCCGGCCACCACGACGGCGCGGCGTGAGCATCACCCGACGCGCGACCATTCTCGGCGGGGCGGCGGCAACGCTTGCCCCGCTGCTTGCCGGCAACCGGAGCCCGACAATGTCCGACCTGATACTCGTCAACGCCAAGGTGACGACGCTCGATCGCGAGAACCCCGAGGCGCAGGCCGTGGCGATCCGCGACGGCAAATTCTTCGCAGTCGGCTCGGAAGCCGAAGTCCGCGCGGCCGCGCCCGCCGCGACCGTGATCGACGCAGGCGGGCGGCGGGTCATTCCCGGCCTGATCGACAGCCACATGCACGTCATCCGCGGCGGGCTGAACTACAACATGGAACTCCGTTGGGACGGCGTGCCGAGCCTCGCCGATGCAATGGCGATGCTGAAGCGCCAGGTCGACAAAACGCCGGCGCCGCAATGGGTGCGGGTAGTCGGTGGTTTCACCGAACACCAGTTTGCCGAGAAGCGGCTGCCGACGATCGCCGAACTGAACGCGGTCGCGCCCGATACGCCGGTGTTCATCCTCCACCTCTACGACCGCGCGCTGCTGAACGCGGCAGCGCTGCGCGTCGTCGGCTACGGCAAGGATACGCCCAACCCGCCGGGCGGCGAGATCGTCCGCGATGCGGCGGGCAACCCGACCGGACTCCTGCTCGCGCACCCCAATGCGACGATCCTGTATTCGACGCTCGCCAAGGGACCGAAGCTGCCGCCGGAGTATCAGCTCAACTCCACCCGCCACTTCATGCGCGAGATGAACTCGCTCGGCGTCACCGGCGTGATCGATGCCGGCGGCGGCTTCCAGAACTATCCCGACGATTATGAGATCATCGAGAAGCTGCACGCCGACGACCAGTTGACGCTGCGCATCAGCTACAACCTGTTCACGCAGAAGCCGAAGGAGGAGCTTGCCAACTTCCAGGGCTGGGTGAAGCAGGTCAAGCCGGGCCAGGGCGACGATACATACCGCCATAATGGCGCCGGCGAGATGCTGGTCTATTCCGCCGCCGACTTCGAGGACTTCCGCGTCGAGCGCCCCGATATGCCACCCAGCATGGAGGGCGACCTCGAACCCGTCATCCGTCTGCTTGCCGAGCATAAATGGCCGTGGCGACTGCACGCGACCTACGACCAGACGATCGGCCGCGCGCTTGACGTGTACGAGAAGGTGGCGAAGGACATTCCGTTCGACGGGATCAACTGGTTCTTCGACCATGCCGAGACGATCACCGACCGCAACATCGACCGGATCGCAGCGCTCGGCGGCGGCATCGCGGTCCAGCACCGGATGGCGTATCAGGGCGAGTATTTCGTCGAACGCTACGGCGCCAAGGCCGCCGAGCGGACGCCGCCGATCGCGAAGATGCTCGCCGCCGGGATCCACGTCGGCGCCGGCACCGACGCGACGCGGGTCGCCAGCTACAATCCGTGGGTGTCGCTCAACTGGCTGGTGACCGGCAGGACCGTCGGCGGCCTTGGCCTCTACCCCGGTGCCAACCGCGTCAGCCGCGAAAAGGCGCTGGCGATGTGGACGCACGAGAACACCTGGTTCTCGAACGAGGTCGGCAAGAAGGGGCGGATCAAGGCGGGGCAACTCGCCGATCTTGCGGTGCTCTCGGACGACTATCTGACCGTGCCGGAGACCGACATCCCTCATCTCCGGTCCGTCCTGACGCTGCTCGGCGGCAAGGTGGTGTTCGGCGAAGGCGACTACACACCGCTCGCGCCGTCGCTGCCCAAGCCGATGCCCGACTGGTCGCCTGTCGGGACGTTCGGTGGCTACCACCGCACGCCCGAAGCCGCGGCGAAGCTCGCCGCCGCGTGCGGTTGCGCGAGCGGATGTTCGGTCCACGGCCACGACCATGCGGCGGCGCTCGGCCGCGACGTGCCGGTCGCCGACGTGCAGAGTTTCTGGGGTTCGTTCGGCTGCGGCTGCTGGGCGGTCTGATCATGACTAGCGGAGACCAATCATGAAGCGCCTGAACCTGTTCATCGCCATCGCCCTGCTCGCATCGGTGCCGTCGGCGCCCCTCCTGGCGAGGGACGCACCGGCATCCGCCGACTACGCAGTCGGCACGCAGTACGACACCACCCACGTCTATGTCGCACCCGCGGATTTCGACCGCTTCGTCGCGAGCGTCATCGCGACCTTCGGCGGCACCGCTACCAAGCAGGGCGTGTTCAAGGTGACGCCGACGGCCAGCGAAACCATGTCGCAGCTGGTGCTGACCCCTGCCGGATCGCTGTCGGTGTTCGGGTTCAAGACCCCGATCCCCTACCCGTTCGGTGCGGAACGGAACGGCTACCTCGTCAACGACATGGATGCCGCCGTTGCCGCGGCCACGAAGCACGGCGCGGTGCGGATGGTCACGACCTTCCCCGATCCGATCGGGCGCGACGCGGTCGTGCAATGGCCGGGCGGCGTCGCGATGCAACTCTATTGGCATACCGCCAAGCCGAACTATCCGGCGCTGGTGACGGTCCCCGAAAACCGCATCTACCTGACCGCCGACGTCGCAGACAGTTTCGTCCTGCACTGGCTCGCCTTCTCGAAGGGCAAGGTTACGGCTGACGAGCGGTCGGCGCCCGGAATCGAGATCGGACAGCCCGGCAAGACCTATCGCCGCATCGCGATTACGTCCGGCTATGGCCGGATGACGGTGGCGGTATCCGACGGGCAGATCGGCTGGCCCTATGGCCGCGAGACGACCGGCTACGAGGTGGCCGATCTTCAGGCGACCCTGGCGAAGGCAACGGCGGCAGGCGTCGAAACACTGGTTGCCCCGCAGACCTATGGCGGTCGGCAGTCGGCCATGGTCCGCTTTCCCGGCGGCTACATCGCCGAGATCCACGCGCCGACGGGTCACTGACGCCGTGAACGCGCATGCCGATCCCCGCTTCGTCGACACGATACTCGACTGGCGCTGGACGGGGTTCATCGCCCGGTTTGCGCTGGTCGGCGCCTACCTGCTCGGCGGCGTGGTAAAGGCGACGGACTGGCCAAGCGCCGTCGCCGAGCAGGCGCATTTCGGCATGGCACCGCCCGCCCTGTGGGCGGCGCTGACCATCGCCGTGGAGATCGTCGGCCCGCTTCTCATTCTCACCGGTCGCTACGTCTGGTTCGGCGCCGGGATGCTCGGCGTCTTCACACTGCTCGCCGCCTTCACGGCGAACGCCTTCTGGTCGATGCCGGTGGGGCCCGAACGCTTCATGGCGACGAATGCGTTCGTCGAGCATCTCGGCCTCATCGGCGGCTTCGTCCTCGCCGCCATGGTCGCGGAGCATGAAAACCGGCGTGCGTAGGCTGGCGCTGCTGGCTGTGGCGCTCACGGGCCGCGCTCAGGCTCAGGCGCAGGCGACGGAAGCCTGGCAGCCACCGACGCTGACGATCACGCGCTACGACGAGGATTGGCGTGCCGACGCGGATGCCATCGATCGTGCGACGAGCTGGACAAACCGGTTCAAGTACATCCCAATCTCACCCGACGCGTACCTGACGACCGGCATTGAACTGCGCGCCCGCAACGAGGCGTACGAGGACACTCTCTGGGGCGGCGGTCCTGCTCCCGATGACGGCTATCTCTGGCTCCGCGCCGTGCCGTACGCCGACCTCCATGTCGGGCGCGTACGCGGGTTCGTCCAGCCGATCGCCGCGTACGCGGTAGGTGTGTCACCCTCGGCGAGCCCGGTCGACCAGACCCGCGTCGACCTCTTGCAAGGCTTTGTCGACGTTCGACTGGGCGCCGCCGCGACCAACGCGGTGGACGATACGGGCGTGACGATGCGCGCGGGCCGCCAGATGATCTCTCTCGGCAGCGAACGGCTGATCGGCACCCGCTACGGACCGAACGTTCCGCTAGCTTTCGACGGGCTCCGGTCGCTCATATCCCTGAACGGCGCGACCGTCAGCCTGCTGGCCGTCCGCCCGGTTCGACCCGGCAGCGGAACGCTCGACGATCGGCGCTCGCGGAGCAAGTCGCTATGGGCTGCCTATGCCACCATCGGCAACGGCGACGCCGGGCTCGACCTATACTATATCGGCTATCGCAACACGGCGGCGGTCTTCAGTCCGCGTGCAGGACGCGAGGTGCGCCACAGTATCGGCGCTCGGTCGTTCGGCACGGCTGCGGACTGGCACTGGAACGTCGAGGGCATCGCGCAGTTCGGCCGGTTCGCCGGCGGTCCGATCGCGGCGTGGACGCTCGGTACCGAAGTCGGGCGCCGCTTCCCGGACGCGCCGCTCGCGCCAGACGCCGTCCTGCGGTTCAACGTGGTGAGCGGCGACCGCCACCGCGACGACGACCGCCTCGGCACGTTCAACGCGCTGTTCCCCAAGGGCAAGTATTTCGGTGAGCTGTCGCCGGTCGGTCCGACCAACATCGTCAGCGTCAATCCTCGCGTCGCAATGACTCTGACGAGGACGGTGTCCGCCAGCATCGCGGGTGCAGCGTACTGGCGCTACTCGCTCAGCGACGGCGTGTACGACATCCCCGGCAACCTCATTCGCGCCCCCGGCACCTCGCGAGCACGGTTCATCGGCAAGGAGGCGGAGGCGACGCTCGCCTGGCAGGCGACGCCGGAACTCGAACTTTCGACCTCGCTGTCGGCGTTCCCGCCCGGCCAGTTCATTCGCGACACCGGGTCCGGAAAAACGATCACGATGCTCGGACTGGAAAGCAATTTCCGGTTCTGAGCGCTAGCAAACTGGAATGACCATGACCA
The DNA here is from genome assembly GCF_042466285.1 of Sphingomonas sp. R86520. Taxonomy (NCBI): domain Bacteria; kingdom Pseudomonadati; phylum Pseudomonadota; class Alphaproteobacteria; order Sphingomonadales; family Sphingomonadaceae; genus Sphingomonas; species Sphingomonas sp. R86520. The sequence continues at coordinate 4,364,259 of NZ_JAXHBZ010000001.1, read as the reverse complement.
ATGCCACCGCTGTACCGTTCGACCCGCGCGTACCGCTGCTGCTGCTGCTGTCGGTCACGACGGGCCTTGTCGATGCCGCCAGCGTCCTGGGTCTGGGCAAAGTGTTCACCGCGAACATGACCGGCAACGTGGTGTTCCTGGGTTTTGCCGCCGCAGGAACGCCAGGGTTCAAGGTCCTGCCGTTCATCGCCGCAATCGCGAGCTTCCTGGTCGGAGCGCTAATCTCGGGCCGCTTGGGCAAGGCGAGCGTGGGACAGACCGAACGACGCTGGTTGCTGATCTCCGCGGTCGTGGAGGCGGCGCTGCTTTGGGCGGCCGCTATCGTCGCCATCGATTTCGACGTTGCGACACAGGCGCCGCAAGCGCGACTGTTCGCGATCATCGCCCTCACCGGCATCGCGATGGGCTATCGCAACGGCACGATCCGCCAGCTGAAAGTGGCTGATCTGACCACCACCGTGCTGACCATGACGCTGACCGGCCTGGGCGCCGACTCGAGCATAGCAGGCGGCGCGAACACCAACTGGCGACGGCGGGTCGCTGCCGTCGTGGCGATCTTTGCGGGGGCGGCGCTCGGCGCGTGGTTGCTGGTCAAGATGGGCCTCGTCGCGCCGCTGGCGATCGCTGGCGTGCTGGTGCTCTTCGGAACGCTCGCGTGCGCGTGGCATCCCGCGACCCTGCGGAAGGTCGCGGGATGAGCGGGGCCGGCCTAACACCCGGCGCCCCTTCTCACAGCCCCGTGGCGTACAGCGCGTGGTGGGTGAGAATGAACAGCGTGCGATGGTCTGCGCCGCCGATCACGAGTTGCAACGGTCGGTCGGGAACGTCGATCCGGCGATCGAGCGTCCCGTCCGGGCGATAGACGAAGACCTGGCCATTGGCGACGTAGAGGTTGCCGGCGGCATCGCGCGCGACGCTTTCCCCACCGCGCGGGGCGACGACCTTCAGGTCGGTTACCCGGCCATTCTCGCCGACCAGGCCGCTGTACGTGCGATCCTCCGACGCGTTGGTCAGGACGACGCGCTCACCAGGCGCTGCCGCGACAAAGCCATAGGCATCGAGCGTATCCGACCACCGCCACCCCTGGTGATCATTGGCTCCCTGGTTCCAGACACGGAACGCCGGCAGCACCAGCGAGCCGTCCGGCGACACATATTCCTGCGCCTTCGCCTCGCCCATCTTGCCGGTGAAGAAGTCAGGCAAGGTCGGGTATCGATACGTGGCCGGATCGATCCGGTCCGCGAATTCGCCGTTTGCCCAGACGTTCACCGGCAGCACCGTAGCTGCATTGCGCCGGGCGCGAGCGGGCGTAGGGTCGATCACCTTGACCTCGGCCGGCTTGGTCGGATCGATACTGAAGACCGTCCCGTCGCGCCCTGCCGATGACAGTATCAGCAGATCGCCGGATCGATCGACCGCGAGGTTGACCGCATCGAGCGGCGCGTCGGCGACGATCGAAAGTCCTTCGGTCTTCGACCAACCATGAATCCGCTGAAACTGCCGGTCGATGAAGTACAGCTTGCCCTGCGCATCGACCGCGCCGCCGGCGATCGAATAGAACCCGTCCGCCAGCTTTTCGACGCCCGCAGTAACCGGTATTGCCGACCGGGCCGCGGTCGCCGCTACCGCCGGGATGTCGAGCTTGGCGAATTCGAGTTCGCGCACCGCCTGGCCGCGGGTCATGTCCTTGATCGCGTTCTCGAACGGATATTTGCTCGCACGGAGATACGTGCCGCAGCCCTTGGCATCGCAGCTGGCGAACCCGCTTTCGGCGTTCACGTGCACGTTGCGGAAGCGGATCTCGCCCGAATTGTAGAGTTTCACCGCGGCGTCCATCGGCTTGATCGAACGCGTCACGCGGTAGCTGTGGTAATTCGCGAACAGGATGTTGCGTGAATTGCGGATCTCGGTCGAGATCGCGTCGACGCCGTCGCGGACCTCCTGCTCGGTCTGCGGCGCCAGGAATTCCCAGTTTTCGACATGGTCGAGGACGATTTCGCTGCGGTAGTGATGTTCAGCGGAGAGTTCGTAGACGTGGCCGGGGGTCCTGGTGTTCGAGACGTAGAAGCCGGTCGAGGCCAGGGTGTTCGGCGACCAGAGTGCGGCGAACGTGCCGCCGCCGCCATCGGTGACCCAGATGCTGGGATGCTGGCCGTCGAAGCGCGCGCGCGGATCGCCGAAGCCGATCGGGCTGCCCTTGGTCAGCACGGTGCCGCCACCGCCCTGGATCTTGACGTCGTTGACCATCGACGCCTCGCCGGCACGCCACAACAGCGCGGTCGCGCGCGGGTTGACGCCGCCGGTCCACAGCCCGAGGCCGGAGACGATCGCATTGCCGCCCTTCGCACTCTGCAACAATGCCTTCGGGCCGCCGACGCCCATGTACGCAGGGGTCTCGTCGGGCAGATACAGATGCGTGAGGCTGGGGTGCAGCGAGATCAGGACGCTGTCGGGGCGGAGCTTCAGCGTATCGGTGACGCGGTATCGCCCGACCGGCAGATACAGCACGCGGTGCGTGTCGATCGCGCGCTGCAAGGCCGCGGTGTCGTCGGTCGTGTCGTCGCCCTTCACGCCGAGATCGTGAACGTTCGCCCACTCGCGAACAGCCGGCATCGCGCGGATGGCCGGCGTGCGTCGCGCGGGCAGGCGCGCGAGCGGCGCCATCGTGATGTCGGTCGCGTAGTCGCCGATCGTGCCGAGGCCGGCCAGCTTCAGCCCGTAGGAAAAATCGCTGACCCGGTAGCTGGTCCCCGCCCCTGCCACGATCTTCCCGCTGTCGCGGAAACGGACGAAGGTCGGGGTGTTCGACGCCACCGCATTGTCGAAGCCGATCTGGGTGAAGACGCTGTTCTCCGCGGACACGATCACGCCCGCCTGCGACACGTTCTCGAACCGGACGTCCTTGCCCCAGAGCGAGTCGGAATAGCCGCGGTCGATTTCGATCCCGACCGGCGTGTCGCGGATCGCGACGTTGACGAGCGTCAGGTCGACCTCATGTTCGCGGATCGCCGCGTCGCGCTGTCCCTGGAACTCGGAGTCGAGCAGCGTGAACTGCCAGGCCGGCGATGTCTTCTCCGACATGAGGCCATAGCGGCCGCCGAAGAACCGCAGATCTTCGAACTCGTTGCCCGCCTGATAGACCCCCGCGAGCCCTGAACCGATGTGGAAGTCGATATGTCGCAGATAGCCGTGCTGCGCGACGCGGAAGCGGACCGCGACCGCGCCGGCATTGCCCGTGCCGATCCGGAAATCGACGTTCGACAGCGCGGAATAGAAGGTGCTCGACGTCGCGTCGAAGATGGCCGGGTCGAACGGCACGCTGGTACGTGGCGGCACGGGTGCCTTGCCGACGCGATACTGGTCTTCGCCGGTGAAGCTGACCATTGCCGCGACGCCCGAGGCGTAGCCCGCACTGTTGTCGCCGAGCACGATCTCGGGACGGGTCGGGCCGACGCCGAAGATGCGGACGGCCGAGCGGACGAAAATCGTCCGGCTGATCCGGTAGCGACCCGAAGGCAGGAACACGACGCCGCCATGGCCACCCACCGCCGCCGCATCGATCGCCTGCTGGAGTGCCGCGCTGTCGTCCGCGCGTCCGTCGCCGACACCCTTGACGGTGATCGCGCGCGGATCGGCGGGTTGGCTCAGATAGACCGAAACGGACTTCGTTGGCGGCGCGGTTTTCGCGACCGCAGGGCTGGCGACCAGCAGCGCCGTTCCGCAGAGCAGCCATTGCGCAACCATCATCCGTCTCCCGTTATCAGGACAGCAGTCCTACCGTTCGGCGGCGCCCGCTTCATCTGCGACGATGGTCGTATCTTGGGGGCCGTTCTGATCCTCACCACCGGGGGGAGGATCCGGGGGGCGTCAGATCGCCAGCGACTGCGCCATGATCGCCGCCTGCGTGCGGTTGCGGACGTTGAGCTTGCGCATCAACGCGGTCATGTGGACCTTCACGGTGGCTTCCGCGATGCCGAGATCGAACGCGATCTGCTTGTTCAGCAGTCCCGAATGGACGCCGCGCAAAACCCTGATCTGTGTCGGCGTCAACCCGGCGCGCGTGGCACTACTCGTCGCCGCTGCTGCCGCCGGCGCCGATGTCGCGGGCTGCCGCGTCTCAGGTCCGATCCCTTCCATGGTCATCCTCCTCTGCTTCGACCAGGTTTGCCGCGGATCGTTACCGTGACGTCATGGTTCGAGCTGTTGATCCTGTGATCCGTTATCCGGATTCGGTTGGACAGGTCTGGACTATGCCCCCTGGATTTACTGGCAATCAAGCCTTTTTTGTTGTCAGATCGAAAAGACCTGTCGTACAGATATGTGATTGCACCAGCAGGCGAAGGCGCCGCTGGACCGATAGGAGGGGCGTTTGATGCCACGAGCACTGGATCGTTCCGGACGATCGCGAGCAGCGCGCCGATGATCGGTAGCGACATGAGGCTGGTGATCGCCGCGGTGTCAGGAATCCTGCTCGCCGTGCTGATGATCGTCCGCGGACGGCTTCACCCCTTTATCGGCCTGTTGTGCGGCGCGTTCACCGTCGGACTGCTCGCCGGGCTTCCGCTGCCCGACGTCGCCAAGGCGGTACAGAAAGGTGTCGGCGACATTGTCGGCGGCACCGGACTGGTGGTCGCGCTCGGTCTCTCGCTCGGCGCGATGCTGCACCTGTCGGGCGCCGCCGCGTCGCTGGCAAAGGGCGCCCTCCGGTTGACGGGCGCGCGCGCCGCGCCGTGGGCGACGCTGGGCATCGCGATCGTCGTCGGACTGCCGCTGTTCTTCGAAACCGGCCTCGTGCTGTTGCTGCCGATCGTCGTCGCGGCGGCGGAGGAGATGACCGGCAAGGACGGTGCCGCGCGCGATGCCGCCAAGTTGCGCCTCATCATGCCGGCGCTGGCCGGGCTGGGCGTGGTCCACGCGCTCGTCCCGCCGCATCCCGGGCCCTTGCTCGCCGTCGAGGCACTTGGCGCAAATCTCGGCCTGACGATGGTCTACGGCATCCTGATCGCGATCCCGACCGCGATCATCGCCGGACCGTTGCTGGCAATGGTCACGACGCGCGGCGTGCGGCTCGCCTCGCCGATCATTACCGACACCGGCCTCTCGATCGCACCGCCGAAGCGGCGGCTGTCGCTGCTGATCGTGCTGCTCCCGGTGATGATGATCGCGACCGGCGAACTGGGCCAGATGGTGCCGGGGATGAAGGGAACGGCATGGCTGGTTGCGGCGAGCAACCCGGTGATCGCGTTGCTGCTGACCAACCTGCTCGCACTGCCGCTGCTGTTCGGGCGACGGCTGCGCGAGGAGGCGATCCAGCATGCGGTGTGGCACGAGACGATGGGTGCGGCAGGCGCGATCCTGCTCGCCATCGGTGCGGGCGGTGCGCTGAAGCAAGTGCTGGTGACCGCAGGCCTGTCCGATCTGCTCGCGCGAACCGTGCTGATGTACGCGATCTCGCCGTTGCTGCTCGGGTGGCTCGTCGCCGTGGCGATCAGGCTAGCCGCGGGCTCGGCGACGGTCGCGACGATCACCGCGGTCGGGATCATGCCCGGCGTCGTCGCAAGCTCGGGCGTGTCGCCGGAACTGGTGGTGCTGGCGATCGGCGCGGGATCGGTATTCTTCAGCCACGTCAACGATCCGGGCTTCTGGCTGGTGAAGAGCTATGTCGGCACGAGCACGGCCGACACGTTCCGTACCTGGTCGCTGCTCGAAACCACGATCTCCGTGGTCGGCCTCGGCCTCGTGATGGTGCTCAGCCATGTCGTCTGACCACGTCCCAGAACCGCCCGAACGAGCGTCCGCGAACGAGGGGCGGCTGGCGGATCGCGCCTATACCGGCATCGTCCAGATCATCATCGACGAGCAGCTCGCGATCGGTGACCGCCTGCCCTCGGAAATGCGGCTGGCGGCCAATTTCGGCATGTCGCGGACGATCGTGCGGGAGGCGCTGGCGAGGCTGGCGTCGGACGGCATCACCCAGGCCCGGCTCGGCGCGGGATCCTACGTCAAGCGGCGCCCGTCCGAACGGCTCGGATCGCACATGCCGATGGACGCCCTGGCGACGACGCTGGGCACGTACGAGGTGCGCTTCGTGCTCGAGGCGGAAGCAGCGAGACTCGCGGCGCAGCGGCGGTCGAACCGGCAACTCGACGCCATCGAGGAGGCGCTGGAGGCGCTGCGCACCGCTCTGCTGTCCAACGCGCCCGCGCACGACGAGGACTGGGTGCTCCACCGTGCGATTGCGGAGGCGACCTCCAACGCGGCGTTCCTGCCCGTCTTTGATCACCTGCGGGAAGAAGTGATGCAGATCCTCCGCGCGGGCGTGGACATCTCCCGGTCACGCGCGCCGGACGTCATCAAGGCGATGATGGAAGAACACGACGCGATCGTCGACGCGATCCGCGCGCAGGACGCGGACGGCGCAGCGCTGGCGATGCGCTGGCATCTGTCGCAGGGGCGCAAACGCCTGATGCCGTGACCCGCGCGCGATGTCCGGCTGCGGCCATCCCGCGCGACGCACGCTTCCCTGCCCCGCCTGCGACCATGGTCGTAGATGCTCTGCCGACCGGCATCCGGTAGAGACGCCTTAGAAACGACACGTCGCCAAGCCGGACACACGGCACGCGCCACGTGCAACTAGGGGATGGAATGATGCACAAGGCGCGCGATCGGCAGAGTGTCGGAAACTTCCGCGGTACCGCTACCAGTTTGGCCGTGCTCGCGACGGCGCTGCTGTGCTCGCCCGCGATCGGCCAGACGGCGCCACCTGCAGCATCCGTACAGGACGCGCCGGCATCGACTCCCGCGGCCGATCCCGCCGCGTCCGACCAGACGCTCGCTCCGGAGGCCACGCCGCCAGGTCTTGGTATCGACGACCGGGCCGCGACCACGGCGAACGACATCGTCGTCACCGGCACGCGGATCACGTCGAGCGGCTTCAACGCGCCGACGCCGACGACCGTGATCGGCGAGGAGCAGATCCTCAAGAACGCGCAGCCCAACATCTTCACCACGGTGTCACAGCTGCCCTCGCTGCAGGGGTCGACCGGCGCCAGCACCGGGACGTTCAGCACGTCGAGCGGATCGCAGGGGCTCAGCTCGTTCTCGCTGCGTGGGCTCGGCACGATCCGCACCCTGACGTTGCTCGACGGCCAGCGCGTCGTCGGTGCGAACGTCACCGGCGTGCCCGACATCAGCCAGTTCCCGCAGCTGCTGATTAAGCGCGTCGACATCGTCACCGGCGGCGCGTCTGCTTCCTATGGGTCGGACGCAGTAGGCGGCGTCATCAACTTCATCACCGACACGCGGTTCACCGGGTTCAAGGCCAACGTCCAGACCGGGATCACCACCTATGGCGACGACGGCCAGGTGCTCGTGCAGGCCGCGGTCGGCAAGAGCTTTGCCAACGACAAGCTGCACCTCATCCTCAGCGGCGAATATGCCAAGGAGCAAGGCGTCGGCCCCGGCAACTTCGGTGAAGACCTGGCAGGGAGCCGCGACTGGTATCGAGCCTCGACGTTGGTCGACACCGGCATCCGCAACAACGGCTCCCCGCAGTTCCTCTACCGCGACCACGCCCAAGCATATCAATACACGAAATACGGCCTGATCAGCGCGGGGCCGCTCCAGGGCACCGCGTTCGACGCGAACGGCCAGCCCTTCGCGTTCAATTACGGCTCGAACGGCACCCCGGCCAAGAACGCGGCCGGCAACGTCAACGGCTGTTATGTCGGCTTCTGCGTCGGCGGCGATCAGTCCGGGCATGTCGGCTCGGGCACGTCGCTGCAGTCCGCGGTCCAGCGCCTCAACGGCTATACCCGCATCGGCTATGACGTGACCCCGGACATGGAGGTGTATGTCACCGCCAACGTCGCGCAGGTTAAGACCCACAACCAGCCGAACCCGGGCGCCGCCAAGACCGGCCTGACGATCCAGTGCGCAAACCCGTATCTGCCCACGTCGATCGCCGCGGCCTGTGCGGCGAACGGCATCACGCAATTCCAGTACGGCGTGAGCAACGCGATCCTGCCCAGCATCCAGGTCAACACCGATCGTCGCCAGTATCGCTTCGTCGGCGGTATCAAGGGCAAGGCCGACCTGCTCGGTACGAACTGGACCTACGACGCGTCGTACGAACACGGCATCAACATCACCGATATCAACGTCGACAATGTCAGCCTGAACAATCGCTACAGCCAGGCGATCAACGCGACCCGGATCAATGGCCAGATCGTCTGCGCCGACCCGATCGCGCGGGCGACCGGGTGCCAGCCGATCAACATCTTCGGCAGCACGACGCCGTCTGCCGGCGCGCTCGCCTACATCGTCCCCGCGGCGGGGCCCTTCCAGCACACCAAGCAGACGCAGGATGCCGCCGCCGGCAGCATCTCGGGCGAACCGATCAATTTGTGGGCAGGTCCGCTCGCGGTCGCTGCGGGTATCGAGTACCGCCGCGAATTCTACCGGGTGAATGCCGACCCCTACGGCGCCGGCGCCTCCGCCATCAGCCCGTATTCAGCGCTGTACCCGGCCGACCCGTATCTGAACTCGGCGGTCGGCAGCAACTGGTACGCGGGCAACTACAAGAACGGCCGCGGCAAATATAACGTCCTCGAGAGCTTCCTCGAGCTGAACCTGCCGATCCTCAATTCCGACACGCTGGGTCGCGCCAACGTGAACGCGGCCGGACGCGCCACGCGCTATTCGACGTCGGGCGTCGTCTATGCATGGAAGGTCGGCGGCACGTGGGAGACGCCGATCGACGGTATCCGCCTTCGTGCGGTCACGTCGCGCGACGTCCGCGCACCGAACTTGTCGGAACTGTTCGCGGCGCCGACCACGACGACCGTACCGAACTTCACCGATCCGTTCCGCAATACGCAAGTGCTGATCATCCAGAACTCGATCGGCAATCCGGCACTGCGGCCCGAGATCGCACGCAGCACCGAAGCCGGGATCGTCCTGGCCCGGCCGAAATGGCTGCCGGGGCTCAGCCTGTCGTTCGACTATTACAACATCAAGCTGAACGACGTCGTCTCCAGCCTGTCGGCGGCGCAGATCGTCAATCTGTGCTTCCAGGGAAATACCGAGACCTGCGGCGCCTTCAACCTGCAGAACACCGCCGGACCGAACTTCGTCAACGTCCAGGCGTTCAACCTCGCGTCGATCAAGACCGACGGGTTCGATATCGAGGCGAGCTATCAATGGCGCAAGCCGCTCGGGATCGACGGCAATCTGACGGTACGCGCTCTGGCCACGCACGTGATGAAGTTCGTCACCGATCCCGGCCTGCCGGGAACGATCCCGGTCGACTCGGCTGGTGCCAACACCGGCGGCACGCCCAACTGGAAATGGCTCGCCACGCAGAGCTACGACAACGACGCGTTCAGCATCACGTTGCAGCAGCGCTGGTTCAGCGATGGCGTGTTCGGCAACCAATATGTCGTGTGCTCGGCCGGCACCTGCCCCGTATCGACCAGCAACAACCCGACGATCGACTATAACAAGATGAAGGGCGCGTTCTACTTCGACATCGGCGGCGCATTGAACGTCACGAAGCAGGTCAGCATGTTCTTCAAGGTCGACAATCTGTTCGATCACGATCCCGAGGCATCGCCGCAGACCAACACCGGTCTCGACGTCAACCCGGCGCTGTACGACACGCTCGGCCGCTTCTACCGGATCGGTGTCCGCGCTCGGTTCTGACGATCGCCCCCCGGCGGCATCCGCTGCCGGGGGAACGTGTCGATCAGGTCAGCCCTGCCACCCTGCGCGTAGCGGCAGGCGGAGGACACGGTCGCTGGCGGTCATGTACAACGCCCGGCCCTGCTCGCCGAACGCACAGTTTGCGATCGGTGTGCCGGTTGAGATCAGTCCCAGCGGCTCGGCCTCGGGCGTCATCATCATCATGCCGCCGGGTACCGAACAGACCAGAGTACCATCGCGCGCGACCTTCATCCCGTCGGTCAGCCCTGCCCCGCCGCCCGCTTTCAACGGCTTGGCGTCGAACAGCATCTTGGCGTCGCGCAGCCGCCCCGTCGCATCGAGGTCGTAGGCCATGATCCGTGGCGCGACGTCGTCGGACACCGAGACGTAGAGCCGCCTTTCATCCGGCGACAAGGCGATACCGTTGGGTCGCGTCAGACTCCCGTCCAACAGCTCGACGGCACTACCCGGCTTCCAGCGATAGACACCGTTCACCGCGGTTTCCTTGAGCGAAGACGCGTCGCCGTCTGCCAACCCGTAGGGCGGATCGGTGAAATAGATCGTGCCGTCGCGCGCGACATGCAGGTCGTTGGGGCTGTTAAAGCGCTTTCCCTGATAGCGATCGACCAGCACCTCGCGGCGGCGCGTGCCGAGGTCGAACCGGTCGATCGAGCGTCCGCCGCTGTTCGCGATCAACAGCCTGCCCGTGCGGTCGAGCGCGAGGCCATTCGCGCCGGGCTCGCGGATACGCGTCGGATCGGTGCCCGCGGCCCCCGATGGCTCGAGGAACGTCGCCGCGCCTTCCCCCTTGCGCCAGCGCCGCACGATATTGGCCGGCGGATCGGCGAACAGCAGATACTGCCCGGCCTCGACCCACACCGGCCCCTCTGCCCAGCGGATCCCGGTCGCGATCACCGTGACCCGAGCGCCCGGCGCAACCATGCGGTCAAACGCCGGTGCCATGCGGTGGATGCGAGGCTCCGTCGGCGTCCCCGCCCTTTCATCGGCACGACCACCTGCAAAGGCCGGAGCGGCCAACGTCGCCATTGCCCCGAACAGGATCTCGCGACGACCCGGCCGGAAGCGCCCACGCGGATCGTCAAACATCGGCGGGACAATAGGTACGCAGGAAGTCCTGATGCGTCGGCAGGACCGCGACCTGCCTGGCGACGCTCTCCTTCATGTCCTGCATGACCTGGCGAAGGCGCGGCTGCCCCATGATCTGCCCCATGCGGTGATGCTGGCGTGGCGACAGGCGCTGGCCGGTCATCACCTGCGCCCAGGAATCGACGCGGAAGATCTCCTCGCCCTCCTGGTATGCCATGCCGCTATCCCGGAACAACGCGATGCGCTCGCGCAGGGTCTCGGGTATCTCCATCGTCCGGCACCCATCCCAGAATGCGGTGTCGTCGCGCTCGGTCAGCACATAGTGCAGCACGATGAAGTCGCGAATCCGCTCGATATCGGCTGCGGCCTGATCGTTGAACCGCCTGGCGGTCGCCGCGGTGCTACCGCCGAACGGGAACACCTGGAGCAAGCGCGTGATGCCAATCATCGCGAGGTGGATCGCGGTGGACTCGAGCGGCTCCACGAAGCCGCCGGCCAACCCGAGCGCGACGCAGTTGCCGCGCCAGACATCCTGGCGGCGCCCAGGCTGGAAGCGGATCAGGCGCGGATCGAACAGGACTTCGCCTTCGACCTCCGCAAGCAATTGCGCGCGTGCTTCGTCGGCGGAGAGATGGCGACTATCGTACACCAGTCCGTTGCCGACGCGGTGCTGCAGCGGAATCTGCCAGCGCCACCCTGCACCGTGCGCGATCGCACGCGTGTACGGCACTGCCGGCCCGACCGACCGCGTCTGCGTGACGACCGCGCTGTCGGTCGGCAGCCAGTGTCGCCAATTTTCGAATGGCGATCCCAGCGTCTGCCCGATCAGCAGCGCGCGGAACCCGGTGCAGTCGATGAACAGATCGCCCTCGATCCGCTCCCCCGACCGCAGCACCAGCGCGGCGATGTCGCCGCTCTCGCCGTCCTGTTCGACCCGGTCGATAAACCCTTCGATCCGGCGCGCACCTGCGCCTTCGGCAAGCGTGCGCAGATGGCGCGCATAGCGACCGGCGTCGAGATGATAGGCATAGCTCAGCTCCGGCCCGTTGCCGCCGGTCGCGAACCGCCCCGCCTTGGCCGCCTGGAGTTCGAGGCAATAGTCGCCAAGGTCGCCGCCAAAGCCATCTTCGCGTGCCTGTAGCCAGAAATGGTGGAACGCGCCCATCCAGGTCGACTGGCCGGTTTCGCCGAACGCGTGGATGTAGCGATCGCCGATCCGCGCCCAGTTCTCGAACGAAATACCGAGTTTGAAGGTGGCGCCGGTCTCCGCCATGAATCGCTGTTCGTCGATCCCGATCAGCCGGTGGAACGCGCGGGCCGTGGGGATGGTCGACTCACCGACGCCGATCGTGCCGATCTCCTCGGATTCGACCAGCGTGACGTCGACCAGCGCGCCGAGTTGCTGCGACAGCGCCGCCGCGGCGAGCCAGCCGGTCGTGCCGCCACCGGCGATCACGACGCGATTGCGCTTCGGTGTGTCCGTCATGGCCATCCTATCTGTTCAGACGTTGCAGGACCTGCGCACGCAGCCGCCGGGCGGCCATCTCGTCGAGCGTCGCGAGCGGACCACGCGCATGCGGCGGCAGGTGGTCGCCGGCGCGCTCCGCCGGACCGAAGACGTAATAGTCGAACAACGCGCGCCATGCCCGCTTCTCGCCGTCGGGACGATCGCGCAGGCTGAGCAGCGCGTGGAGCATCGTGGTCATCGGCGTGTCGACGAACGCAGGCACGTCGTTCCACCAGTAATTGACCATGACGTTGAAATCGTCGAGCGCCTCGACCCGGTGCCACCACAAGGCAGGGTAGACGAGCATGTCGCCCGGATCGAGGTCGGCGACCTGCGCGACGCCCAACGCATCGCGAAAGCCTGGATGGCGATCATGGTCGGGCGCGATGAAATCGACCATGCTGACCACTTGCCCGCCCGGGGTCGGCTCGAGCGGCCCCGGATACAGGTTCGCGACCTGATCCGGCGGAAACAGCGTGAAACGACGCCGGCCGACGAGCGGACAGGCGATGTTGTTGGACATGTCCCAATGCGCCGCTGCCGTGGTGCGGTTGCCGATCCAGAGACTGGCCAGCGACGTCTTGGCGCCCGGCAGATCATCTTTTGCAACGACCGGATTTTCCTCGCGCAAGCCTGGGAAGAACGCGTCGAGATCGGTCGATCCGAGATACACCGACGTCGCGCCGTCGTCGGCAATCCCTGCGCGGATCCGGTCGAGATATTCGACGAGCGGCGCGCGCCCGGCGGCGTAGTTCATGCCCGATACGTCGTCGTTGTAGAAGAACCGCCCCTCGATCTTTGGGTCTCCCACGAACCCGACGACCGGACGCCCGCCATCGAACCGCAACAGATACGCCATCGCTGCGTCGCTGCCCTCGCGTCCGGCTTCGACGAGCGGCAGATCGGTCGCGACGGCCTTCAGCACGACCGGCTCGCCGGCTTCGATCAGCGCGGCGAAATCGATCTCGCCCCGCGCCATGCCTTCGATCGTTCGGACGGTCCGCACCGTTCCGGCCCCGGTCATGCCCCTGGCAGCCGGTTCGTCTTCAGATCGATCAGACGCGTCACGTTGCTCAGCGATGCGACCGCGGAAAACGCCAGCTGCAGGAATCCCTGCGCATGCAACCGCGCCAATGCCGCGCCATCGAGCGCGGCGAGACGCTCTCCGGAGATCGTGTAGAAATCCTCCAGGGTATATTTGCTCGTCTCGCTGAGGATGATCTCGAGCGCTACCGGCTCGATCAGCCGCTCCGCTTCGAACGCATCGAACAGGGCATCGTTCGCGGCGACGCCGGCGTGGATCCGCCTGAGAACTTCGGAGACATTCTCCAGATACGGCGTGTTGCCGCCGTGCGGCAGGAAGACCGCCTGCCTGCCCCCCGCATCGGTATGCGTATCGCGGTCGACGATGCGCGGGTGATCGAGATCGACGTGGATCATCGGCTCGCCATCACTGCCGTCTTCGGTCCGCGTGAGCCCGATCGAGAACGGCCCGCGCTGATGGAGCGCCGGGACGTAGCGCGCGTGCCATGCACCGTCCCGAAGAAACAGGTTCTCGTCGCGTTCCAGTCCGACCAGCGCGACGGATTGAAGCCGGCCATCCTCCATCCGCCGGAACAGGATCGGATATTCGCGTTGCAGGTCCTGCCATTCGGTCGCAAACACCAGCACCTGGTTCACCGCATCGCCGAACGCCGCCCCATGCGTCACCGCAACGCTCAGATCATGATGGTCGACGTTATTCAGCAGGACGATTCGTGTCACATTCAGCCTTTCGAGGTCTGCACATGGCCAAGGGAGAACCCCACAGCATCATGAAGAGGCCTCCCGCCGTGCGCAATCCGGTATCCGTCGCACCGTTTCGCCGGCAGCGTTGATCGCGCAAGCGACGAGGGCGCGCGCCGTAGCGAACCCTCGTGCCGTCATGCGCTCGTGTCTGGACGCATCGTGCAGCGTCCCGGCGACGGGGTCGCGGGGACTATGGAACGCGGTCGGGAAGCCTTGCCAAAGCCTCCCGACCCCGCCGCCGATCAGAAGCGGAAGCGCCCGCCCAGCAAGAAGCGCCGCTGCAGTTCCTGGCCGAACCAGAGCTCGGCTTCGTCGCGCGCATAGGTCCTGAGCTTCTGCTCGGTAAGGTTGATGCCCTCGATCGACACCGCGAACTGCGGCGTAATGTCGTAGCTGATGTTCACGTCCAGCTGGCCGAACGCCTTGGTGAACTCCGGATTGCGCGAACCCTGGCGGTTGATCCCCGACAGGAACTTGTCGCGCCAGTTATAGGCGACGCGCGCCGACAACCCGTTTTTGTCGTAGATAAGCGTCGCGTTGAACGTGTCGGACAAGCCGAGCAGGGCAAACTGGTCCTCCGATGGGCTGGCACCGATGTTGAACCCGACGTCACCCCGTACCAGCGTATAGGCAGCACCCACGCCGAACCCGCTCGACCCGAAGAAATGCTGCCCCGCCGCTTCGAAGCCATAGACTTCCGCGTCCTTGTTGTTGACCGGCCGGGTAAGCTGGAACTGGTACAGGACGTCCGTACCGTTGGCGATCACGTCACGGGTGTTGTTGATCTGCTTCACGAAATCATCGTTCAGCGACCGCGTGGTGGCGTTGTAGTTCGCCTGGAACACGGTCGTTGCCGCACCGACCGAACCGGTTTGATCGATGAGCGCGGTCAGCGCGAACAGATTGACGTCGCTCTGGTCCGCACCGAGTGCCTGCAAGGCCGCCTTGGCCTGGCCGGACCGCGTTCCGGCAGCACCCGAACTCGGATCGCGCAAGCCGAACAGGTCGGACGTGAACTGGCCGTTGCCGATGAAGTTGCGGACGCGCTTGTCGAACACGCCGAACGAGAGATAGCTGTCCGGCTTGTAGTACCATTCGAGCGACGCATCGAGATTGTCCGATTCCAGCGGGATCAAGCGCGCATTGCCCGTCGATCCGGTCGCGATGCCGCCATTGGCGATCGGGCGCGGTGGACCGCCGACACTGGTCGACGTGAACAGGTTGCCATATTCGGGACGGGCGATGGTCTTGCTGAATGACAGGCGGCCGATCAGGTTGTTCTTCAGCTCGACCTGGAAATCCATCGACGGCAGGAAGTTGTTGTAGGATCCACCGTCGGTCAGGAAGCTGGTCTGGTTCGAGATCACGACCGTGAAGTCGTTGTCCGACACCCAGTTGATCGCGGCAGGCACGGCAACCAGCGACGTCGATTGCGACTTCGTATGCTCGTAGCGGACGCCCGCGACCAACGTCGCCGGCCGGTCCGCGATGTCCCCCTTCCACGTGACCTGGCCATAGGCCGACCAGATCTTTTCGCGGACGCGGTTATCCTCGTTGGTGGTCACCCCGACGGCATTGCCGGCCTTCGCGTAGAACGGCGACAGGATGGAGTAGATGTTGGCGGCATCGCCGCGGAACGCGGTCTGCAATTCCGGATCGCTGCCAGGATCGAAGTGCTGGAACTTGCAGACGAGGCAGAAGGCCTGCAGCGCGCCGGGTGCAAGGCGCTCGACGTCGCCCGGGCTGGTGATGCCCCAGTCGCCCAGCGTCTGCTGCGTGGCGACCCGCGTCTGATGCATATTGGTATTGCGCAAGTTCCCGCCGAAATCGAAGCGGCTCCCGCCCCCGAGATCCCAGCCGAAATCGCCGCGCAGTTCCTTCACGCGCTGATCCTGCGTGGAGGCGTATGTGCGGCCGATCTGCGAGCCGACCTGGGCAAGCGTCAGCGGACCGCCGAGCGTCACGTCCTGAACGGGAATGGCGCCGCTATAATCGACGGAATGCGCCGTGATGACGTTCGCGCCCATGCCCACCAGCGTCGAGCTGTTGCCGTTGGGGTTGTCCGGGCGACTGGACGCCTTGCTGTAATGCCCGTCCAGATTGAACGAGAAATTGTCGGTGATGTCCCATTTGCCGTTCAGGCCGAAATCCTCGATCCGGCTCTTCTGCGCGCGATTCTGGGCCTCGAAGCCTTCGTCCTTCGCGCCGTTGATGGTCTCGTGCAGATACGTCGCGGTGGCGACGGTCGGATTGGCGTCGAAGTGGACCTCGTCGAACGGACGACTGAACCAGTTGGACAGATCCGACCGGATTTCCTTCTGGCGGTTCTGCGCGAACAGCGCGTCCGCGGTCAGCGTCAGGGTGTCGATCGGCTTGAACTGGACGACGGCCTGCCCGTTGATGCGCTCGCGGCTGCCCTCGGCATAATGATAGCGGCTGTCGTTCGGGATCGCGACGAGCTGGTTCGGATTGGTGGGCGCGCCCGTGATCTTCGTGCTGCCGTCCGACTTGACGAACCCGCCCGACAGGAAGTTGCTGTACGGGATGATGTTCCAGTCGTTCGACGTCGCGCTGATCGACGTGAAATTGCGCTTCTGGTAGCTTCCGAACAACGACACGCCGAACCGATCGGTCGGATCTGCCCAGCTGACCACACCGGAAAGCTCCGGCGTCACCTTCGACCCGCAATCCAGGCAACCATCGGTGCTGGTGTCGTACAGTGCCTTTGCGCCGATGCTACCGGTCAGGCCGGTCTTGCCGTCCAGCGGGCGACGCGTGACGACGTTGATCGTCGCGCCGATACCGCCGGTGGGCACCGAGGCGCGGCCGGTCTTGTAGACCTCCAGCGTCCGCACGCCTTCCGATGCGAGGTTGGAGAAGTCGAACGAACGGCTGGCACCCTGGGCGCTGTCGGAATTCTCGTCGCCACCGACCACCTGGACGTTGGCGGTCGCGAGCTGCCGCCCGTTGAGCGTGACCAGATTGTAGCTCGGGCCGAACCCGCGAACGGTGACCAGTGCACCTTCGCCGTTGGTACGGTTGATCGAGACGCCGGTAATCCGCTGCAGCGACTCGGCGAGGTTCGTATCGGGGAACTTGCCGATATCCTCGGCCGAGATGGCGTCGACGATACCCGTGGAATTGCGCTTGATCGCGATCGACCGCTCAAGGCTGGCGCGAACGCCGGTCACGACGATCTCGTCGCCAGCGGCACCCTGCGCCGACTCGGACGAAGGCGCCGTTGCGGGCGAGGTCAGCTGGCCAGCCGAAGCAGCCGGATCCGCCGTCGTACCGGGTGCCGTCGTCGGTTGTGCGTTGGTGGCTTCCGCACCGGTCTGCGCCTGGGCTTGTGCGAAAGCAACTCCCGGCAGCGCAAGACAACTGGCGACCGCTAATACGGATGCCGAACGCGCGAGCGCCGACGAAAGACTCTTAGCCTTCATGATCATCCCCTCTTGATCGCGGTCACCCTGACCGCTGATACTCCCACGCCGATCGATACGCCGGCTGTGCGAGCGCTAACATAGACCTCGCCGATACGTTGGCAAGCATGTTTAGAGCGGGGTCCCCGAGTATTGTTTTTATACTGTGTTAAGTAAGCAACTGTTCTCGGCAGCCCGTGGGCTTACCCCTTGTCACATCAACGAAATCTCGCCCGCAAGGTATTGAGTTGGTCATGGAAGAGCATCGCCATGGTCTGCTCAACGCGCCTGCTTGCGGCCGCGGCTAGCCGGGCGGTCCCGCGTGTCGACCGAACAAAAAAAAGGGGCCGATCCTTTCGAATCGACCCCAAAGGTTCCTCGGGAGAGGATATCTAGAACTTGGCGCGGATGCCGCCGAGGAACTGGCAACCCGGGTAATAGACGCTGTACGCAGCGTTATCGTACCCGAACGTGGTGCGAAGCGGCTCGTTGGTGATGTTCAGCACGTCGAGCGTCAGGCGCAGCCGGTTGTCGAAGAACGGCAGCTGGTACCCGACCGACATGTCGAGCTGTCCGCGCGCATCGGACCGCAGCGGCACGGGGATGTTGTTCTGCGGACCATTTGCAGCGATCGACTCGTCGTTCCACACATAGTTCAGGCTGAGCGACACGCCGTGGCCTTCGTAGAAGCCCTGGAGATTGTAGCTCCACGGGGCGATGCCCGACGCGACGAGGCCGGTATCGGACTTCTGCGTGATGTGCGTCCCGTTCGCCGAGAAGCCGAGCCCACGCACGAGGAAATCGAGCGGCTGCACCCAGGTCGCTTCGACACCCTGGATCTTTAGCTGGTTCAGATTGACCGGCTGCGTCACGACGATCTGCGCGACGTCCGGCCCACCGCGACCGTTGATCGCCTGCTGCTGCGTCGTCGTCAGCGTGCTGAACGCGAGATTGAGCGCCGAGAACGGCACCGTCGACTGGATGTTTGCGGTAAACCCGTCGATATTCTTGCGGAAATACGAGAGCCCGACATAGCCGATGCCGCCGGTATAATATTCACCGCCGAGATCGATATTCTCGGACGTATAGGGCTTCAGGTTCGGGTTGCCCGCGGTGGCGACCTGCGCGCCCTGATCGGAGAAGGTCAGTCCCGGCAACAGCGAGCCAGCATCGGCCCGCGTCATGCTGATCGAGGTCGCAAACCGCAGCTTGATGCGCTTCGCCAGGTCATAGGACAGGTTGAGCGAGGGGAGGACTTTTTCGTAGGACGAGTCCTGGACGACGTCCACCAGGCCGGCCGCGACCTGGACCGGACCGGCGACGTGCTGGTCGGTGTGGACGTAGCGGACGCCGGCATTCGCGCGCAGATCACGGCCGAAGATCTCCGTGACGCCGTTGCCTTCCATGTAGAAGCCGAACGTCTTTTCGAGGATGTCGCCGGTAGTGCCGCCGGTGACCGAACCGCGTGCCTCGGGCGCGCTGTCGAGGAACGACTGGTAGTTGGTCGCCGCCTGCAGTTCCTTCAGCTTGGTCGAGATGATGCTGGTATAGCCGACCGCCCCCTTCGACAGCTTGCCGATATCGGTGACGTTCAGACGCTCCAGATACTGCGACAATTGCGCATTTGTAACGCTGCCGGTGGTGCCGTTGCACGTCGCACCGCACACCGACGTCTGGTACGCGGTTGAATTGTCATAGGCACGGACGTTGCGCAGCGCGCTGTCATAGGCGCCGCCAAACTTCAGGTTCATGGTCGCGTCGCCGAGCGTGAAGTCGACATGCGCGCCCTTCGTCTCGGTCTTGCGGCGTACGCTCGAAACATTCTGGCGATACCATTTCCAGCCGAGGTTCGGATCGCCGAGGTCGACGTTCGTGGTGATGATCGGCTGAGGATTGTTGCTGTCGGTATTGTCGTAGAACGCGGTGATCCCGGTCTCGCGCGGAGTCTGGATCAGGAAACTCGGCTGTTCACGGTAGAAATTGCTCTTGCCGTAATTGACCTGCGCCTCGACCTTGAATGTGTCGCTCGGTGCCCAGGTGACGCTGGGGCTGAGATTGTAGAATTCGGTGGTCTGGCGGAAGATGCTCTCCTCGAGGAAGAACACCGAATTGGCGAACGTCCCGCTGGTGACAACGTTGTTCGCATCCACCGTCAGGCCGATCGGCACCATGCCGCCGGTCGACGTCGGATCGCTGCCGGGGCCCGAATTCCGGACGTACCAGTTCATGTTCGACTTGACGTAGTCGCGCTTCGATTTGGCGTAGATGCCGTCGAACGCGAAGCTCAGCGTGTCGGTCGGGCGCAGTTCGAGCGAGAGCAATGCCGAATAGCGCGAGCGGGTTCCCTGCGTCACGTTGTTGCGGCCGAGACGCGGGATCAGCGCGCTGCGGATCTGCGTATCGGTTAGCCCCGACGTTGCCGCGAGGTTGACCGGCGCGCCCGGCGTCAGGCCAAAACCGGTGTTGCGCGGCACGACCGGCGCATAGGCGAAGCCGTTGCCGCCGACGTCGCCGACGCCCGGCACGCCGGTCGGCACGTTGCCATCGGTATAGCCGACCGTTTCGAAGCCATCGACCCGGGTCTTCTGGTTGACGCCCTGCAGACCGACCAGGATACCAAATTTATCCCAGGTCTTGCTCGCGACGATCGCGCCGCGCGGACCGAAGCGGTTGTTGGTATCGTTATACTGGCCCTGGCCGACGACGGTCAGGTGCGTGCCCGGATTGTCGAACGGGCGCGCGTTGCGCAAATTGACCGTGCCGGCGATCCCGCCCTCCAGCGTCGACGCGACCGGCGACTTCAGCACGTCGAGGCGGGTGAACAGTTCCGACGGGAAGAAATCGAGATCGACCTCGCGGTTGCCGCCGCCGGTGCCGTTGGTGCCGCCGTCCGACGCGATCGCGATCTGCGTGTTGTTCAGCAGCACCTTCGAGAAGCTCGGACCGAGACCGCGGATCGCGACCTGTACGCCTTCGCCGGTGATGTCGCGGTTCAGGCGCACGCCCGGAATGCGGTTCAGCGTCTCGGCCAGGTTGGTCGCGGGCAGCTTGCCGATATCCTCGGCGAAGATCGAGTCGCCGAATGCGACGGCGTTGCGCTTGGCGTTCGTCGCGCTCTGA
Organism: Sphingomonas sp. R86520; assembly: GCF_042466285.1. NCBI lineage: Bacteria > Pseudomonadati > Pseudomonadota > Alphaproteobacteria > Sphingomonadales > Sphingomonadaceae > Sphingomonas > Sphingomonas sp. R86520. The sequence continues at coordinate 4,343,613 of NZ_JAXHBZ010000001.1, read as the reverse complement.
AGGCTGCCGCGGATGCCGGTGACGATGATTTCGTCGGTCGCGCCGAGGCCATTGTCGGCGGCGGTCGCACTCTGCCCGGTCGCGTCGGCCGGAGCCGGCTCGGCCTGCGTGGTCGTCCCGGTGATGCCCTGCTGGTCGGGAGTCGCCGGCGCGGTCGTGCTCGGCCCCGTGTCGGGCTGCGCGACCTGCGCGGCCGCAGGCGTCGCGGCGATCAGGATATTCCCGGCGACGGCCGCCAGCAATATGGCGCGGACGTGGTGACGGCGTGCGATGAAACTCATGGGAAATCCCCTCCGTGTGATGTCCCCGCTTCGGCGTCGGGATACGTTAATTCATGCGCCATTTATGATAGCGCTATCACATAGGGGTAATTGTCGGAGTGATCACTGTCAATGGTTTCAGCGATAGCGATAGAGCTTGATCCGCTGGATCTGCCAGTTGCCGGCCGGCAGGCTGATGTGACGACCCTGATGAGTCTGATCGCCGTTGAGTAGCCGACCGGGTACCCAGCGCCCCGCAGCGTCGAACCGTCCTTCATACGCGCTGTCGATCCCGGCCAGTCCCGGTCCGTCGCCGATCGGTTTGAAGGTGACCGTAATGCCCTGCCCGGCCACGAGAAATTCCTCGGGTCCGGTCTGGATGATCAGCCCGCCATAGCTCGCCATGTCCGGTTTCGCGACCGGCCGCTGGATATCGGCATAGGCGATCGTGAAGCGATAGCCGCCGATATCGCGCGTCTGCGGTTCGTACACGACGGTCTCGTCGTACAGCACGCGTGGCTTGAACCCGGCCATTCGGTTCGATCCCTGCGCAGCCAGGATCTGCGGCGAAAGCTGGTCGATCACGTCATAGGCCTTGGCCAGATCGCCCGGCGCATCGTCGGCCGAATCGATCGAGAACGGCCCGAACCCGATCGCGTCATGCTCACCATATGCATAAAAGGCGTTGGCCGGGACCGCTGGATTGTCCGCGTTATTGGCTTCGGGAATGAACAACGGATTGTCCGGGCGCTTGTAGCGGCCGACGAGGTCTACATAATTCGGGAAATAGATGTCGGGCGCCAGAAAATCGATCGCTGGTGCGCCCGCCTTCCAGACGTCGATCAGATGCGGCAACGGACCACCGCTCGGATATTCGCCGGCCGCACGACCGGGGCGATTGAGCGCGACGTTGACGTACATCGGCATCGGATAGGCCGCCTTGCCGGCCGCGGTCAGCTGATCGGCGAAGCGCGCATAATGCCAGGCGGTGAACACTTCCGCGGCCGCGTCGCCCGCGCCGAACAGATCCTCCCACGAGCCCTGCGTCCTGGCGCCGCGCTCGACCCACATCGCCTGCATCTCGGGCACGAGGTTCGCCTTGTGCGCCGTGAGATACTGGACGAGCTCGGTCGGCACCGGCTGGCGAAACGCGGCTTCCGCAAGCGGGCCGTAATCGCGCGCGACCGGCAGCATGCCGATCTCGTTCTCGACCTGCATCATCACGACGGTGTTTTGCGTGCCGTCGACCGCCTTCAGATGCGCCATCAGCGCAGCATAGGCGCGCTGGTCGGCCGTCAGCGTTGCGGGCGCGAAGGCCGACAGGATCTCGACGCCCTGCCCGTTCGGTCCCTGCGCGCGCGGGAACCGGCCCTGGTCGCGCTTCACCCAGGCCGGCACGTAGGTCGACATCGAGTTCTTCCACGCGCCGAACCAGAGGATAACGAGCTTCAGGTCGGCGGCGCGCGCATCGTGCAGCATGGTGTCGACGGAGGTCCAGTCGAACTGGCCTTCGCGTGGCTCGATCAGCTCCCACGCGACCGGCGCGAGGACGGTATTGAGGTGCATCGCGCGCAGTTTCTTCCAGTGCGGCGCCATGTACGCAGCGCTGGAGGCCGCCGAATTGCTCAGCTCGCCGCCAATGATCAGCATCGGCTTGCCGCCGACGATCAACTGCGTCGCGCTGCCCTGTTTGTGCAGCGAGGGGGCGTCGGCAAGCGCGGGCGTCGCGACCGAAAGCGCGGTCAACGCCAGCAGGATCGAACGAAAGTTCATCACGTGTCTCCGGAGGATGCGGCCCCGGCATGGGCATTCGCGTGCCTCAGAGCCGGTACGCCTGTTTGACGAGATCATAGGCGAGCGCACGGGCAACCTCGTGCGCTTCGTCCTCTTCGAGGCGGTGCTCCGCGACCAGTCTGGCGAGGAACGCGCAGTCCATCCGGCGGGCGACGTCGTGGCGCGCAGGGATCGACAGGAACGCGCGCGTGTCGTCGTTGAAGCCGACCGTGTTGTAGAAGCCGGCGGTCTCGGTCGCGCGTTCGCGGAAGCGACGCATGCCCTCCGGACTGTCGTGGAACCACCAGGGCGGGCCAAGCCGCAGCGACGGGTAATGGCCGGCGAGCGGCGCGAGTTCGCGGGAGTAGGTGTCCTCGTCGAGCGTGAATAGGATCAGCGTCAGCCGGGGATCGTTGCCGAACCGGTCGAGCAGCGGTTTCAGCGCGCGGACGAATTCGCCGGGCAGCGGGATGTCGCCGCCCTTATCGCGACCGAAGCGCGCCAGCACCGAGGCGTTGTGGCTGCGCGCGACACCGGGATGAAGCTGCATCACCATGCCGTCCTCGACCGACATCGCCGCCATCTCGGTCAGCATCTGCGCGCGGAAGCGTTCGGACTCAGCGGCGGTCGGCTGCGCCATGACGCGAGCGTAAAGTGCCTCCGCTTCGGCGGGCGTGAGGTCTGCCGTTGCTGCCGAAGGATGGCCGTGATCGGTCGAGGTCGCACCCGCCGCGCGGAAGCGTGCGCGGTGGAAGCGGTGCGCGGCCAGATAGCCCGCATAGCTGCCGACATCCGCGTTCGCGGTCGCACCGAAGCGGCAGACGTTCGCGGCAAAGCCCGGCGTATCGGGATCGACGACCGGGTCGGGGCGATAGGCGGTGACGACGCGGCCGTTCCAGTCGCTCGCGCGGATCGCTGCGTGATGGTCGAGCGGATCGAGCGGGCTCTCGGTGGTCGCGATCAGCTCGATCCCGAACCGGTCGAACAGCGCGCGGGGGCGGAATTCAGGCGTCTTCAGCGCGGCGTCGATCGTGTCGTAATACAGGTCCGCGGTCTCAGGCTCGAGACGCACGTCGATGCCGAACGCCTCGGCAAATACCCAGTCGAGCCACATCCGCGACGGCGTGCCGCGGAACAGGTGATAGTTCGCCGCGAAGATGCGCCAGATTTTCCGCGGATCAGCTTCCGTCGCGCTGCCATCCACGGTCGGCACACCGAGCGCGTCGAGTGGCACGCCCTGGCTGTAGAGCATGCGGAACACATAATGATCGGGCACGATCAGCAGCGAGGCAGGATCGGTGAACGCCGCGTTCCGTGCGAACCATGCCGGATCGGTATGGCCGTGCGGGCTGACGATCGGCAGGTCCTTCACGCCTGCATGCAGCGCACGGGCGATGTCGCGGGTGCGCGGCTCGTCCGGGAACAGGCGATCGGGATGGAGGCGCAAAGGCTTGGTCATAGGAGGCGTTCCGCAGGCACTTGCGCATAGCGCGGCACGATGAGGTGGATGACCGCGAGCGCGACGAGATAGGCGCAGGCTGCGACGATGAATATCGGCTGGTAGCTGCCGACGGTCTGGAGGATGGTGCCGGCGAACTTCGCCATCAGCATGCCGCCGACCGCACCCGACAAGCCGCCAAGCCCGACGACCGAGCCCGTCGCCCAGCGCGGCAACAGGTCGCCCGGCAGCGCGTAGAGGTTGGCCGAGAATCCCTGGTGTCCGGCGCAGGCGAGGCCGATCATCAGCACCGCCCACCACATGTTCGGCACCTGCGTCGCGAACGCGATCGGCACCGCACACAGCGCACAGACGAACATCGCCGTTTTACGCGCCCGGTTGACGCTCAGCCCGCGCCCGATCAGCCGCGACGAGAACCATCCGCCGGCAACCGAACCGACGTCGGCGAGCAGGTACACCGCGATCAGCGGCGGTCCGAACGCGAGCATCGTGATGCCGTATTGCTTGTTGAAGAAATCGGGCAGCCAGAACAGGAAGGTCCACCACACCGGGTCGATCAGGAACCGGCCGAGCATATAGGCCCAGGTCTGTCGCTGACGCAGCAATGTCGCCCAGCGGACCGGCCGGCCGGGCTCGACCGGTTCGCTTTCGATATACGCGAGTTCCTCCGGCGTGACCTTGGGATGCTCACGCGGGCGACGATAGAAACCGAGCCACGCGACCAGCCACACGACGGTCAGCATTCCGGTCAGGATGAACGCCCAGCGCCAACCCATCGTCACGGCGATGATCGGCACGACCAGCGGCGTCAGGATCGCGCCGACGTTGGAGCCGGCGTTGAAGATGCCGATCGCCAGCGCGCGCTCACGCCGCGGAAACCACTCGTTGGTCGCCGCGATCGCCGCTGGGAACGTCCCCGCCTCCCCGAGCGCGAGCGGGATCCGCGCGAGGATCATGCCGCCGGTCGACGTGAAGAAGACGTGCGCGACATGGCCGAGTGTCCACAGGGTCACCGCCAGCGCATAGCCGACCCGCGCGCCGAGCCGGTCGATCAGCCGACCGAACACGATGTAGCTGAGGCCGTAGGCGGCCTGGAACCAGATCGCGAGATCGGCATAACCCGTCTCGCTCCAGCCGTAACGGACCTGAAGATCGGGCTTGAGCGTCGGCAGGACGAGCCGGTCGATATAGCTGAGCACCACCGCCGCGAACAGCAGCGCGCAGACGATCCAGCGGACACGGCCGCGCGGCTTGTCGATCACGGGAGCGCCCGTCCCGTCGCCGCTCACCAGTTGCACAACGTGCCGTCTTCCAGTCGCGCGACCGGGAGATAGGCGCGCTTATAGTCATAGGTCGCGGCGAGATCCTCGTCGATGTCGACCCCGAGTCCCGGTGCCTCGCCCGGATGCATCATGCCGTCGTCGAAGCTGTACGCATGCGGGAAGACGGCATCGGTCTCGTCGGTGTGCGGCATATGCTCCTGAACGCCGAAATTGGGCACCGACAGCCCGAAATGCAGCGCCGCCGCCATCGCCACCGGCGACAGGTCGGTGGCGCCGTGGCAGCCGGTCCGCACCTGGTACAGATCGGCGAGCGACGCGATCCGGCGCAGGTGCGTGATGCCGCCCGCGTGCACGACGGTCGCGCGGATATAATCGATCAGCTGGTTCTGGATCAGGTCCTTCGCGTCCCAGATCGAATTGAACACCTCGCCCACCGCGATCGGTGTCGTCGTGTGATGGCGGATGAGCTTGAACGCCTCCTGGTTCTCGGCGGGCGTCGGATCCTCGATCCAGAACAGGCTGTACGGCTCGAGCGCCTTGCCCAGCCGCCCCGCCTCGATCGGCGTCAGCCGGTGGTGGATATCGTGGAGCAGATGCACGTCCCAGCCCATCGCGTCACGCGCCGCCTTGAACAGTTCGGGGACGACACGGAGGTATTTCTCGGTCGACCAGACGCTCTCGCTCGGCAGGGCGGCGTCGGCGGGTTCGTAGCGCGCGCCGTGCTTGGCGACGCCGTAGGTCGAGGCCAGTCCCGGTACGCCGCATTGCAGCCGGATCGCCTTGTAGCCCTTCGCCTGTTCCGCCTTGGCGACCGCGATCGTGTCCTCGATCGTCGTGCCGTTGGCATGCGCGTAAACCATGCACGCATCGCGCGCCGCGCCGCCGAGCAACTGGTACACCGGCATGCCCGCGAGCTTACCCTTAATGTCCCAGAGCGCGGTATCGACCGCAGCGATCGCCGCCATCGTCACCGGGCCACGCCGCCAATACGCACCCTTGTAGAGATACTGCCAGACATCCTCGATCCGGTGCGCGTCGCGGCCGATCAGGCACGGTACGACGTGATCGGTCAGGTAGCTGGCGACACTCAGCTCGCGACCGTTGAGCGTGGCGTCGCCTAGCCCGGTGGTACCGTCGTCGCACTCGATCTTCAGCGTGACGAAATTGCGGCCGGGGGAGGTGACGATGACGCGGGCAGAAACGATCTTGGGCATGGGCAGTCCCTCAGGCGATTTCGAGAATGGCGGTCTTGAGATGCGCGGAGTCTGGGCCAACGGAGATATCGAACAGGCCCGCCTCGACCACCTCGCGCATGTTGATGTCGAAGAACCGGAACGAGTCGGGGCCGAGTGCGAACTGCACGGTCTTGCGCTCGCCGGGCGCCAGCGTGACGCGCTCGAACCCCTTCAGTTCGATGATCGGCCGCGCGACCGACGAGACCTGATCGCGCACGTAAAGCTGGACGACTTCGTCGCCGGCGCGCTGCCCGAGATTGGCGACGTCGACCGCGACCGTGACGGTCCCGGCAATCCCGATCTTCGGCGACGAGAGACGCGGCGTGCCGATCTCGAATTTTGTGTAGCTGAGCCCGAACCCGAACGGGAACAGCGGCGCGGTGGTGTCGAACAAATAGCCGCGGCGCGCGGACGGCTTCGCATCGTAGAACACCGGCAATTGGCCGGTCGATCGGGCAACGGTGACGGGCAGCTTTGCACCCGGATTGATGTCGCCGAACAGCGCCTCGGCAATTGCGGTGCCGCCTTCTTGTCCGACATACCAGCATTCGAGCAACGCGTTCGCGGTCTCAACCGCGGCCGGCCACGACGGCGGCCGGCCATTGATCGCGACCACGACCAAGGGCTTCCCCGTCGCCTTCATCGCCGCCAGCAACGCGTTCTGTTCGCCCAGGAGATCCAGACTGGTGCGATCGCCGAGATGGGTCTTGGCATAGCCTTCGCGGCTGGTCTGCTCGGTATCGCCGATCGCGAGCAGGATGACGTCGGCGGTCTTCGCGACCGCGACCGCCTCTTCGATCAGCTGCCGGTTTCTGGCAGGATCGGCGAGCAGGACTTCGTTGGCGGAGCGATCCTCGTTCTGCGTGATGAAGACGCCCTGCGCATGGACGACCTCGGCCTTGCCTTTGAGCCGCGCGCGTACGCCGTCGAGCAGCGAGACGGTCGCCTTGGGGATCGACGAATACCCGCCGAGCCGCGCGACCGCCGCATTGGGTCCGATCACCGCGACCGTCCTGTGGGCGCCAGCCGTCAGCGGGAGCGTCCCGTCGTTGACGAGCAGCGCAATCGAGCGGCGTGCCGCGTCCAGCGCCAGCGCGCGCGCCTCGGCGTTGCCCGTCAGCTTGGCCGCGACACCGACATCGACCAGCGGCTGTTCGAACATCCCGGACCGGAATTTCATCGTCAGCATCCGGCGGCAGGCCGCGTCGACCTGATCGATCGGCACCTTGCCGGCGCGAACCTGGTCGGCGAGCGAACGATACGCCTCGCCGTCGGGAAGGTCCGAATCGACACCTGCGGCCAGCGCGAGGCGTGCCGCACCATCGCGATCGGCGGCGATATGGTGGAGCGACGCGAGCTCGCCGATCGCCGCATAATCGCTGACGATTGCGCCATCGAAGCCCCATTCGCCGCGCAGGACGTCGTGCAGCAGCCAGCGATTGGCATGGCTCGGCACGCCGTCGATCTCGTTGTACGAGGGCATGACCGCGCCGATCCCGGTGCGCGCCACGACCGAGCGAAACGGCGGGAAGAAATTCTCGCGCAGTTCGCGCTCTGCGATCGGTGCGGGCGCGACGTTCTCGCCGCTCTCCGGCTGGCCGTGTCCGGTCATGTGCTTCAGCGTCGCGAACACCTTGCCCGGCGCCAGCGTCTTGCCTTCGCCCTGCAGCCCGGTGACCGCGGCGACGCCCATCTCGCCGCACAGATAGGGATCCTCGCCGAACGTCTCCTCGATCCGGCCCCAGCGTGGATCGCGGGCGATGTCGACGACCGGGGACAAAGCGAGCACCGTGCCGTGCGCGCGAACCTCCCGCGCGATCACCGAATTGACGCGGCGGACGAGGTCGCGGTCGAACGATCCGGCCAGCGCGATCGCCTGCGGAAAGCTGGTCGCTTCCGGTGCCATGTAGCCGTGCAAGGCTTCTTCGTGGAACAGGATCGGGATGCCGAGCCGGCTGCGCGTCGTCGCCCAGCGCTGCGCCGCGTTGACGAAGGCGATCGTGTCGGCCGGCGCACGCCACCGGCCGGTGACGTCGGTACCGGTATTGGCGGCAGTTGCAGCACCGCCGCGATCGGACGGCCGCGCGATCTGACCGATGCCGTTCGGATATGCGGTGTCCGCACGCGCCGGATCGAAGTGCAGCGCTGCATCCATGATCTGCCGCTTCGACGTGGACAGCGTGACGAGCTGTGCGACTTTCTCGTCCAGCGTCATGCGCGACATCAGGTCGCGGACACGCAGATCGATCGGCGCGCGTGCATCCTTGTAGACCATCGGCGCGGCGGCGGCACGGGCCAGGCGGGGAGTCAGCGTGGATGTCAGGGCGGCGACGGACGCCGATCCAAGCCAGCCAAGCGCGCTGCGGCGGTTGGTCGTGATCGCGCTGATTTTGTTGCCGGACACCCGTCTCTCCTGTCGTCAAACGCGGCATTGCTGTCGATGCCGTCGTCGTGATAGCGATAACATGTCCGACAAACAGATCCGTTGTCAATGCGGGGTCGTTCGGCAAGAGAGGAAAGAATGATGCTATTCGGTAGGCTCGTCGTGACCGTCGCGACGCTGGTCGCTGGACTCCTCCTGAGCGTCGGCACGGCACGGGCCGAGGACGGATACGACCTGTGGATGCGGTACCGGCCGCTTGCGACCGCCGGGGCGACGGCATTGCGGCACGATGCGCAATCGGTCGAACGGCGCGGCGATACGGCCACGCTCCGCGTCGCCGCCGATGAACTACGCCGCGGACTGACGGGGCTATCCGGCCGCGCGGTTCCCGAGGGACCCAGCCCCCGTCCGATCGTGCTGGCGACCACTGCCGACCGTGACGTTGCCGCACTCCGCCTGCCAACCGCGACGCTGGGCGACGAGGGCTATAGCATCCGTCCGACCAGTCTCGGCGGCCGCCGCGTGACGTTGGTGACGGCGAACACCGATCGCGGCGTGCTGTACGGCAGCTTCGCGCTGTTGCGCTACGTGCAGACCGGCGGCAATCTCGACCGCATCGACCTGACGTCGACGCCGCGCGTGAAAATGCGCGTCCTGAACCATTGGGACAATCTCGATGGCGTCGTCGAGCGCGGTTTTGCCGGGCAATCGCTGTGGGACTGGTGGTCCCTCCCCGACTTCCGCGATCCGCGCTACACCGATTACGCGCGCGCCAACGCGTCGATCGGCATAAACGGCACGGTCCTCAACAACGTCAACGCGAAGGTCGAAAGCCTGACGCCGCGCTATATCGCCAAGGCAGCCGCGCTCGCCGACATATTCCGGCCGTACGGGATCAGGGTGTATTTGTCGGCGCGGTTCTCCGCCCCGATCGAGCTCGGGGGGTTGAAGACCGCCGATCCGCTCGATCCGCAGGTCGCGGCGTGGTGGAAGGCGAAGGCCGACGAGATCTACCGTGCGATCCCCGATTTCGGTGGCTTCCTGGTGAAGGCCAACAGCGAGGGCCAGCCGGGTCCGCGCGACTATCACCGAAGCCATGCCGACGGTGCCAACATGCTCGCCGCCGCGGTCGCGCCGCATGGCGGGATCGTGATGTGGCGCGCCTTCGTCTATGCCGAGACCGACCCCGATGATCGCGCGAAACAGGCCTATACCGAATTCAAGCCGCTCGACGGCAAGTTCGCGCGCAACGTCATCGTCCAGGTCAAGAACGGCGCAATCGACTTCCAGCCGCGCGAGCCGTTCCATCCGCTGTTCGGCGCGATGCCCAGGACGCCGCTGATGATCGAATTCCAGATCACCAAGGAATATCTCGGCTTCGCGACGCACCTCGCATACCTCGGTCCGCTGTTCGCCGAGACGCTCTCAAGCGAGACGATGCAGGCGCCCGGCGAGACCGTCGCCAAGGTCGTCGACGGGTCGATCGAGGGTCATCGACTGACCGGCATGGCGGGCGTCGCCAATATTGGCCGCGACCGCGACTGGGCCGGCTCGACCTTCAACCAGGCGAACTGGTACGCGTTCGGGCGGATGGCGTGGGATCCGACGCTCGGCGCGGCACCGGTCGCGCGTGAATGGGCGGCGATGACCTTTGCCCCCTCTCCCGCGATCGTCGACCCGGTCGTCAGGATGATGATGGGATCGCGCGAAGCGGTGATCGACTACATGACACCGCTCGGCTTGGCGCACGTCATGGCGACCGGGCATCACTACGGCCCCGGCCCATGGGTCGCCGACCTCAAGCGGCCCGAATGGAACCCGGTCTATTACCACCGCGCGGACAAGGCGGGGATCGGCTTCGATCGCACGAAGACCGGCAGCAACGCGGTGGCGCAGTATGCGCCCGACCTCGCGCGGCGTCTCGCCGATCCGGCGACCACGCCTGAGCGCGAACTGCTGTGGTTCCACCATGTGCCGTGGGATCGGCGGATGGCGTCGGGGCGGACATTGTGGGCCGAGATGGTTCATGACTATGATTCGGGTGTCGCCTATGTCGGCGACATGCGGCGGCAATGGGATGGGCTGAAGGCACAGGTCGATGCGGGGCGCTGGGACAAGACCGCGACCTATCTTGCGATCCAGGAGCGCGAGGCGCGGTGGTGGCGCGATGCCAGTCTGGCCTATTGGGTTTCCGTCAACGGGTTGAAACTTCCGGCCGGTACGGTGCCCCCTGAGCACGACCTCGGATGGTACGAGTCGCAGAAGATCCCGTACGCGCCGGGCAATCCGCAGTGATGCCGTCGGGCCCGCTTGCGTCGCTTGAGAACTGATGACCGGCAGCGTGACGATCGAGCGCTTGCCGGAATTGCCACAAGCGCAGTAGCGATAGCGCTAACGAAAAACGGCGAGAGGATGGTTGTGATGAGGCGTTGGCCGATGGCGCTCGCACTGGGCGTGGTATGCGTGACGGGCGCCGCGGCGCGGGACGGCACGGCGCCGACCAGGGGGCTCGCGCGCAGGGATGTGCACTGGATCGCAACCTGGGGCGCGTCTCAGATGGTCGCCGAGGGTGACAATGCGCTGCCGGCCGAGCGTGCGAAGGCGGTCACGCTGCGGCAGATCGTGCGCGTGTCCGCCGGTGGTGCGAGTGTCCGCGTTCGACTGTCCAACGCGTTCGGCACGCGACCGCTCGCGATCGGCGGCGCCCATCTCGCGCAGGCCGTGGCGCCGGGCACGTCGCAGATCGGGTCCGGCGCGAGGCTGACCTTTGCGGGACGCGCCGACGCGGTGATCCCGGCGGGCGCCGAACTCTATTCCGATCCGATCGGGCTGCAGGTCCTGCCCGGCGCGGACCTCGCCGTGAGCCTTTACCTACCAGACGCCGCGAGCCCGCAGACGGGTCACCCGGGCTCCCGTGCGACGAGTTTTACGCTGGCCGGCGATCATGTCGCGGCGGCGACGCTCGCCGGTGCCACGCCGACGACGCACTGGTACGCGCTGGCGGATATCGAGGTCGCCCGCCCCGTCCCATCACGCGCGACGAACGCAGGTACGATCGTCGCGATCGGCGATTCGATCACCGACGGCTACGGCGTCGCACCCGAGCATAACGGCCGCTGGCCAGACGTTCTCGCCGCCCGCCTGCGTGCGCAAACGGCAACGCGGGCTATCGGGGTCGTCAATGCCGGGATCGGTGGCAATCGCATCCTGCTCGACGGGTCCGGACCGAACCTTCTCGCGCGGTTCGACCGCGACGTGATCGCGCGCAGCGGCGTGCGCTGGGCGGTCGTGTTGGAGGGCATCAATGATCTCGGCGTCCTGACCCGCGATGCCCCGGCGTCGCCGGCACAACACGCCGCGATCGTCACGCAGATAACGACTAGCTACACGCAGATCGTCACGCGTGCGCATGCGCACGGCATCAAGGTCATCGGCGGCACGGTGATGCCGTTCGGCGGCAACGAGTATTATCATCCCAATGCCCTGAACGAGGGCGATCGGCAGGCGCTCAATACGTTCATTCGCACGTCCGGCGTGTTCGACGCGGTGATCGACTTCGACCGGGTCATGCGCGATCCTGCACATCCCGATCGACTGTCTCCTGCTTATGATTCGGGCGACCATCTGCATCCCTCGGAAGCGGGCTATCGCGTGATGGGCGAAGCGGTGCCGTTGGGGCTGTTCGGTGGCGGCTCGGCCGCGACCAAGACTGCGGTGGCTGGTGTTGCCGCTCCCGTGCCCGTCGCACCTTCGCGCCAAGCGGTCCACACGCGTCCAGCGATTGCGATCACGTTCGACGATATTCCGGCGCACGGACCACTGGTAACCGGCCAGACCCGCGTCGGCGTGATCCGTGACATCACCGAGGCCCTCGCCAAGGCGAAGGCGCCTGCGTTCGGATTTCTCAATGCCGGTTTCGGTCTCGACACACCTGACGATGCGGCACGCGCGATTGCGGCGTGGCGCGCCGCCGGACTGCCGCTCGGCAACCATACCTATTCGCACGTCAATCTCGACCAGGTCGGCGCCCCCGCCTTTGCCGCCGAAGTGGCGCGCAACGAAGCGGTATTGGGGAAAGCAGCCGGGGACACCGACTGGCATTGGTTCCGCTATCCATTCCTGTCGGAAGGCAGCACACCCGCCGTGCGCGACGCCGCCCGCGCGACCCTCAAGGCACGTGGCTACCGGGCTGCGGCGGTGACGATGAGCTTCAACGATTTCAAATGGAACCCGGTCTACGCCGCCTGTGCGGTCAAGCGCGATGCCGTCGCGGTCCGGGCGCTCGAAGCCAGCTTCCTCGCCGACGCCCGCAGCGCTGCGCTGGCTTCGCGGGCACGGGCGAAGGCGCAGGTCGGGCGCGACATCCCCTATGTCCTACTGATGCATGTCGGCGCGTTCGATGCCCACATGCTGCCCCGCCTGCTCGCACTCTACAGCGAGATGGGGTTTCGTTTCATCACGCTTCAGGAGGCCGAAGCCGACCCCTATTACGGCGGCGCGGTCGACCTCTCGCGGCCGGGACCGACACCCTCGCTGGCCGGCCCTCCCGTCACCCCCGCGCTCCAGGGTCCGCCCGCGGGGTTGTGCAGCTGACGGCGGATCAGCGCTTGCCGGAACAATCGCCCGTGATATGATAGCGCTATCGTCCCACAATCATGGGCCACAGATCTCGTAGAAGATCGTTTATCAGGAAGGATCGAAAGGTCATGCGCCTCCCCATACCCGCCTTGTGCATCACCATACCCTTGATGCTCGCATCCGGCTTCGCCATCGCCCAGACGTCCGCCCCGGCCGCGACATCGCGCACCGCGCCTACAGCGACGAAGGCCGAACCGCGCAGCCCCGACGGCAAGCGCTATCGCGCGCAGCCCTTGGTCACGGAGATATTTGCGGCGGATCCTTCCGCGCATGTCTTCAACGGCAAGATCTATATCTACCCGAGCCATGACGTCGATGCGGGCATCCCCGACGACGACCTCGGCAATCAATATGCGATGCACGACTACCGCGTGCTGAGCATGGATCGCCCCGGTGGTCCGGTCACGATCCATCCCGTCGCGATCGACGTGAAGCAGATCCCCTGGGCCTCTAAGCAGACCTGGGCGCCCGATGCCGCCTACAAGAACGGCATTTATTATCTCTACATGCCCGCGCGCGACAAACAGGGCGTCTTCCGCATCGGCGTCGCCACGTCGAAGTCGCCGACCGGTCCGTTCAAGGCGGAGCCGCTGCCGATCCGCGGCAGCTTCTCGATCGACCCTGCGGTGTTCACCGACACGAGCGGTGAGAGCTACATGTATTTCGGCGGCATCTGGGGTGGCCAGCTGCAGCGCTGGGCGACCGGCAAGTTCGATCCGAACGCCGGCGATACCGACCTGAAGCAGGACGCCAAGCCAGCGCTCGCACCCAAGGTCGCGCGGATGTCGGCGGACATGAAGCAGTTCGCCGAAGCCCCGCGCGACGTCCAGATCCTCGACGAGGCCGGCAAGCCGCTCCTCGGCGGCGACCATGACCGGCGCTTCTTCGAGGCATCGTGGATGTTCAAGCGCGGCGGCAAATATTACTTTACCTACTCGACCGGCGACACGCATTTCCTGGCCTATGCCGTCGGGGAAACGCCGTACGGCCCGTTCCGCTATACCGGGCACATCCTGTCACCGGTGCAGGGCTGGACCACGCATCACTCGATCGTCCAGTTCCAGAACCGCTGGTGGCTGGTCTATCACGACACGCAATTGTCGAACAAGAACCACCTCCGGTCGGCGAAGATGACCGAGCTGTTCTTCAATCCGGACGGCACGATCCGGATGATCGATCCGTTCAAGGACTGACGGCCAGGGCCCCGGGGCACGTCCCCGGGCCCTTATTGATAGTGGGAGACGTTCTCGAAACCGGTGTTCGTCTTGGCCATCTTGACCAGTTTCTTGGCATAGGCGCGGACGTGCCGGTCGAACCGCGTATCGTCGTAGACGCCGCGCCAGATAAACTCATCGCGTTCCAATAGCGCTGCCAGCGCGCCGGCAAACGCGGCATGGCTATCCGGGACGCCCTTCCGGCTCATTAGCGAGCAGACCATCTCCTCGGCCGTCGCCTTGTCGCAATCGTCCTGCAATGCCCTGCCGCCCCGCTCGGCGACGACCTGATCCGAGCGCGCAGCGGCGATGCGGCTTTCCAGCCATCTGCGGACGACTTCGCCGTTCCAGTCCTTCACGATCTTTTCCACCACGCCCCCGAACTTCGTTTCGCACCTATTCAGCGCGCCGCCGACGCGGCGCTCCGCCATCGCCTATACCCCATTACCGCCAGCGCGATCATCGCCGCGTACAGACCCGCGGTCAGCAACAGTCCCTTGAACACGAACATGCCGACGTAGAGGATGTCGACCGCGATCCAGAGCAGCCAGCTGGCACTGTGGCGCCGGGCTGTCCAATATTGCGCGACGAGACTAAAGCTGCTCAGCCCCGCATCCATCCACGGCAGCGCCGCGTCGGTGTAGCGGCTGGTGAACGCGCCGATCGCGAGCGCGCCGACCGCACCGGCCGCCAACCCCGCCAGCGCCTGCGGGAGGCGCAGCGGTGCGACGACAATGTCGCCGGTATCGTCCTTGCCGCGGGCCCAGGCGATCCAGCCATAGACGATCGCGATCCCGAACAACGCCTGCAACACCATGTCGGCATAGAGGCGCACGTCGAGGAACAGCTTGAAGTAGAGCGCGCAGGCCAGGAAACCGACTGGCCAGCACAGCATGCGCCGGGTTGCCGTGAGCCAGATGCCGGCGAAGCTGACGACGACCGCGACGATCTCGAGCGGCGTCATCGTCCGAAATCCTGCCCGTCGATGCGTTGCAGGAAGTCCCCCGCAGCCCCCGTCCGGAACCATGCCGCATGGCCGACGAGATACTCGTCCCATGCCAGCGCGGCGGACGCCGGGTCGGCGACGACGCCGGTAAAATAATCGATCTCCGACAGCGCGAACTCGACATGCACCAAAGGCAGCAGGCGCACGATCGTGGTGATGTCGGATCGGCTCAGCGGCGCAATCGTCGCATAGCCCGCCAGCAGCGCCAGCGCCGCGCCGGCATCGGCGATGGTCGCATCCGCCCCCTGCCCCAGCTTCAGCCATTGCACCGCGCTACGCTCGATCGCGGTCGCGATGTCATGGACGGCGCAGGTGCGATCGGCGAGACCGAAGTCGAATACGGTCCGTACGCTGCCATTGTCCGCCCAGAGCAGGTTGGAGGGATGCCAGTCATTGTGCGTCCACAGCGGCACCTGGTCCGCCAGCATCGCGGGCAGCCCTTCGCCCAGTGCTCCAAACAGCTGCCCCAGGTCGCGCCGCCACGATCGGGGAGCAAGGAACGCAGCCATGGCGGGACGCGCCGCAACATAGGCTGCGGCCGCCGCGAGAGGATCGGCGGCGCGAAGGATGGTGAAACTGGCGACCAAGGGTTGCCGCCGACGCTCGGGAGCGGTGAAGCTGCGCGCGGCGACGTGCAGCCTTGCCAGCGCGACCCCGGCGGCATGGGCGTGCGCGTGCGACAGGAACGGCGTCCACGACAGGCTGTCGCGGTACAGGTCCCGGCCCGGTGCCCTGCGGTGCAGTTCGTACGACCATTCGCGCCACGCGACGGCAGTCGCACCGTCCGCCGTGGACAGGATCTCCGGTACCGAAACGCTGGCGTTCGCCAGATGCGCGATGAACGCGTGTTCCTCGGCGAGACCTTCGACTGACCGGAGGCTGTGATGATGGCGCTTCAGGAAGAACGCACCTTGCGTCGTATGGACGAGTGCCGCCGCGGAAAAGGGTCGCGGGGAATGCCAGTGCAACGCCGTCAGCCTGCCTGCCGCGGGGAACCGCGCGACCACCGCCGCCGCTTCGCCAGTCGTGATCGCGGGCCAGGTCGGCGTTTCCATCGCCGTCCCCATCCCGTGCACCAGATGGTCGACCGGGGCCGCCGCGCGCATTACGCGCTGTGTCGCCGCCTCAGAACGCACGCGAGAGCGTCGCCATGACTGCTGCGCCGCTGCCGATATAATAGGCCGGCGCGGAGCCTGAGATGACCGTGCCGTTGCGCCCGATCACGTCCTGCGCGTTGGTGCTGACCGACTGTACGCCGGACAGGACGTGCGGGTCGGTGACGTTGATCGCATTGACCCGCAGATCGGTGCGCTTGCCGTCGAGCCACTCGGCGAGGTGCAGGCCGACCGACAAGTCGAGTGTCGCATAACCCTTGATGCTCTCGTCGTTCATGAAGCTCGAATATTGCCGGCCGATATATTTGGACGCGATGCTGCCGAAGACGCGGCCGTCGTCATAGGTGCCGCCCGCACCGAACTGCACCGTCGGGCTGGATACCGCGCGCTTGCCGCTGGTCGGGAGAAAGTCCGCGCCGACCGGCAGATCGTCGTCGATCCGCGCATGCAGATATTCGCCCGAGAGGTAGAGGCTGACGCCCGCAATCGGCCGATAATCGATCTCGGCATCGATGCCGTAGGACGTCTGACCGCCGGCGTTGAGGGTCGCGTTGACCTGCGCGCCGCCCTGGTCGATCACGGTCGCCAACTGGCGGTTGCGGAATTTGTAGTGGAAGCCGGTCACCGAGGCCGACAGCTGCTCGCCGATGAAGCGATAGCCGATCTCCTGCGAAACCGAATATTCGTTCTTCAGCGCGTTCGTGCCCTGCGCCACCAGCTCGCCGCCATAATAGCTGTTGTAGAGCGTGAACTCGTTCGGCGTGCGGAAGTTGGTGGTGATGTTGGCGAACAGCTGTTGCCGATCGTCGAGCCGGTAGTGGATCGCAGCGCGCGGCAGTGCGGCGAAACTGTCCTTGCGGACCTTGTCCTGCGGTCCGGGCAGGTAGTTGCGGCCATTGCGCAGGACGTCGACGCCCTTGAACCCGGCGTCGACCGTCAGGCGCGGCGTGACCGCGATGCTGTCGGCGACGAAGAACCCCTTGGTAACCGTTACGGTGCGCTGGTTTTCGTAGGCGAGCAGCCGCCCGTCGGCCGTGCGGATCGCCTTTGCGCGATAGCCCCAGCGGTCGACCGGCTGTCCGTCCGCATCGATGCTGATGTAGGACTGCGTGACGCGGTCCGTGCCGTAGTCGAACCACAGCCCGGCGGTGATCTTGTGCCTGCCGGCCTGGAGCGTGAGCTTGCTGACGTTGCCGGTCCGCATCTGGTCGCCGGTATAGTTGCCCAGCACCGTCGCCAGCCCATCGACCGCACCGGGCAGCGCGATCGGCTGCGCCAGTTTCTCGGTGCCGAGATAATTGCCGGTGGTCGTCAGTTGCGTGCCATAGGGCGAGTTGCCGTAACCGAACTGGAGATAGGTGGTGGTATCGAGCGCCAGCCGGTCGTTCAGCACCAGATGGACCGGTGCGGACGCATAGAGGTTGCGGAACGGCGCGCGGTAGAGGCGCCAGTAATTGGTGTTCCCCTCGCTGTAGCGCGCGTCATAGTTGAAACCGCGACCTTGCGCGTTCCAGTCGGCGAGCGTCGGGCTGGGGTAGCTCGATGAATTGGCGTCGTTGTACGACAGCGCGAGGCTGGCGCGGTTGCCCGCACCCCATTCATCGAGCAGCTTGGCATCGACATGCTGGCGCGTGTCGTAGCCGGCGCCCCGCCAATTGTCGGCGCGCGTGTTCGAATAGGACAGGAAGGCCTTGAGCCCGGTCGTGCCGATCGTCCCGCTATCGATACGGAAGAAGCCGCGCCGCGCCGCGTAGCTGCCGAGCGAGAGGTCGGCGAGTGCCTGCGGGCGCGCCTTCGGATCGTCGAGCGTTAGCGACAACAGGCCGCCCGCGCCGCCCAACGTCGGAGAGTCAATGTCGACCGAGCCTTGCGCGAGCGTGATGCGCTTCAGGTTTTCCGGGTCGGCGAACTGCGACGGATAGGCGTAATAATAGCCGATGTCGTTCTGCGGCGCGCCTTCCATCAGCACGCCGATCTCATCCTGGCCGAGACCGCGCAGCGTCAGACTGGAACTCGTCGACAGGCCGTAGGGATCGCTCGACGCGACGTTGGCGCCCGGCAACAGGGTCACGAGCTGAAACGCGTTCAGCGTCGGCGCCTGCTTGACGATGAAGTCGGCGGAGATCGCGCTCTGTGCCTTGGGCGCGCGCTGGTCGGGCAACAGGCCAGCCGGATCGGGCTTGCCGACGACGCGGATCTCGGCGGGTTCGGTGGTCTCGACCGGATCCGACGCGACCTGCGCTCCCGCGGAGGATGCCGCGAGCAGCGTCGCCAGCGTCAGGGCGACCCCGCCGAGACGGGCGCACGACCGCCGACGACGCATGCGCGCCGGCGAACCAAATTGTAAAAACGGGTAACCAATGCCGAAAGCGCTCACGTCCACTCCAATCGGAGGGACGACGGGCCAGCCGCAGACCCTCCCTACGCCGGTATAAGCCGGATCAGGTTCAGCGGGTCATGGGCTGCTGCCCACCTCTCAGCCGCGCATGAGCGGCCCCCCGGGGATGAGTCCGCTTAGGCGGTCGGGTCGAGCGTGGAAAGCGCTATCGCGTTGACATTCGCGTGGCATGGTCCGCGTACTGCACGGGCAGGTTCGAACCCTCGCCTGCGTTCGCGACGGAAGACCATGAACCAAGAACCAGACCAGCGTCCGGCATTCCTGCAGGAGCGGCAGCGTGCGTCGCTGACGTTGCGCATCGGCAAACGGTTCAAGTCGAGGAGCGAGATCGACGTCAGCAGCGCCGGTCTGCTGTCGATCGGCGGACTGGTGTCGATGATCCTGCTGTCGACCGCGGTAATCGTCCGTGCCGCGGGTGGCGGAAGGCGTGCGGCAAGCTTGCAACGCGCCGAGCTGAAAAAAATCTCGTTCGGTCCGCAGGACGCATCTTGACGACGAACGGTCCGAAAATATCTTGGCGGCGCCGGACGCGATAGACCGTCCGGCGACAGTTGAGGGCACCGGCTCTCCCGGTGCTCCTCGTGCTCAGATTGCTCATGAGGAGGATTTGGATATGAGGACGAACTTCGATTTCACGCCCTATCGGCGGTCCACCGTCGGCTTCGACCGGCTCTTCGATCTGCTGGAGGCGACGGCTCGGGCCGAAGCGCCTGATGGTCATCCGCCGTTCGATATCGAACGCGACAGCGACGACAGCTACCAGATCACGCTCGCCGTGGCCGGCTTTGCCCCGAGCGACATCGAGATCGTGGCACAGAACAACCAGCTGACCGTCAGCGGCCGGAAGTCGGACGAGCGCGACGACGGACGCTTCGTCCACCGTGGCATCGCGACGCGCGCGTTCGAGCGCCGCTTCCAGCTCGCCGACTTCGTGCAGGTGCAGAATGCGAGCTTCGACAACGGGTTGCTGCGCATCGCCCTGAAGCGCGAGATCCCCGAGGCGATGAAGCCGCGGCGGATCGAGATCGCGGCGGCCCCCGCTGCGAACGACCGGATCGAAGCACCCGCGGCCGACAAGACCGCCGCCTGACGATCCGTACCGCCGCCGACGACACCCGCCGGCGGCGAATTTTCCATAGCTTTCGCAGGTCGCGCGACGAGCCGGATCGTTCCCGGCCGCATTCCGTTGGTGCGGTGTCGTCGCCTCGTGCCGAGCCGGCCGGCGAGGATCCATCATGGCTAACACATTGAAACCGGTAAACGAGCAGATTCTGGTCGTGACGGGAGCGACCAGCGGCAACGGGCTGGCGATCGTCGAACGGGCGGTGCGCGACGGGGCCGCGGTCGTCGCTGTCGCGCGCAACGAGACTGCGCTCGAAACCTTGCGCGTCCGCCTGTCGGCGACCGGCGCGCGGATCGCGACCTGCGTTGCGGACGTCAGCGATCTTGCCGCGGTGGAGCGCGTGGCCACGGTCGCCATCGAGGCGTTCGGCGGGTTCGACAGCTGGGTCAACAATGCCGGCGCGGGGACGTACGGCACGCTGGAGCAGGTGCCGGTCGCCGATCATCGCCGGGTGTTCGACGTCAATTATTTTGGCGTGCTGCACGGCTCGCTGGTCGCGGCGCGGCACCTGCGCACGCGCGGCGGCGGCGCGATCGTCAATATCGGCTCGATCCTCGGCGACCGGGCGATCGTCGAACAGGGCCCCTATTGCGCGACCAAGCACGCGGTGCAGGCGCTGACCGATACGCTGCGGATGGAGCTGGAGCAGGAGGGTGCCGAGATCTCGGTCACGCTGATCAAGCCGGGCGCGATCGACACGCCGTTTCCCGAACACGCGCGCAACTTCATGGATCAGCCGCCGCGCCTGCCGCCGCCGCTCTACGCGCCGGAGGTAGTCGCCGACGCGGTGCTGTTCGCCTGCGCCAATTCGCGGCGGACGCTGTATGCCGGTGGCGGCGGGCTGATGTCCTCGCTGCTGTCGCGGACAGCGCCGCGGGTGGCCGACCTGATCATGGAAGCGATCGGCACGGCCACGCAGCAGAAGCCGGGCGATCCCGGCGATTCGGCGCGGCGCGACAATCTCTACGAGCCGCGCACCGATGCGCTGCGCGGCAGCCAGGACGTCCACGCACGACGATCGAGCATCGTCCTGCAACTTCAGAAGCTGCCCCGATCGCTGCTGGCGGTTGGTCTGCTCGGTGGTGCCGCGGCGATCGCGCTCGGCAATGCTGCGGCGAAGAGACGATGATGGCCGGGGACGGCGCGCCCGTTCGCGACTTCGACGTCGTGCTGGTCCTGAGCGGTGGGAACGCCCTCGGCGCGTTCGAAGCCGGCGTATATCAGGCGTTGCACGAACACGGTCTCGAACCCGACTGGATCGTCGGCGCGTCGATCGGTGCCATCAACGGTGCCCTGATCGCGGGATCCGCCCGGCAGCGCAGGCTCGATACGTTGCGCGAATTCTGGTGCCCGGGCGGGTTCGGCATGGGACCGACCGCAGCGCCGTGGCTTGGATCAATTCTTGGATTTCCGGCGATACCGGGGTTCCCGTCCATGCCGGGGCTGCCCCCCGACATGGAGGTCGGCCGTCGGACGGCCGCCGCGACCTGGACGATGGCAGCTGGACGACCGGGTATCTTCGGTCCGCTGCTCTCGTCGACCAATCCGTGGACCGACGCGAAGCCTTCGATGTTCGAGACCGAACAACTCGACGCCACGCTGAAGCGGCTCGTGGATTTCGGTTGTCTCAACGCGGGGGCCTGCCGATTGACGGTTACGGCCGTGGACCTGGGCAACGGCGACGACGTCGTGTTCGATACGGACGTCCACCGCATCGAGTCCTTCCACATTCGCGCGAGTGCCGCGTTGCCGGTCGCCTTTCCCGCGGTCGAGATTGACGGGCGCTGGCTGGCCGATGGCGGCCTGTCAGCCAACCTGCCGCTCGACCCGGTACTTGCCAGCCCGTCGGCTCGTCCCACGCTTTGCATCGCGGTCGACCTGCTGCCGCTGCGCCAGCCGCTACCGACGACGCTCGGCGACGCTGCGGGTCGGATGCAGGACCTGATTTTCGCTGCACAGTCGCGGCGCTCGATCGCGCGCTGGCAGGCGGTTCATGGCGGTCGGGACGATATCGCGCTTTCGCTGGTGCGGCTCGCCTATACCGAACAGGCGAACGAGGTGGCGGGCAAGGCGCTCGATTTCTCCGCGCCGACGATCGAGCAACGCTGGTCGGCAGGGCATCGCAGCGGGATGCGCGCAGTAGCAGCGGTGAATGCCGACGCGCTGAAGGTCGGGCATGCCGGGCTGAACATCGTCGATCTCGATGCGGAATGACCCTGCCGGTCGTGACGAGGCGGTATAGCGCGCTGGCTGCTACACCGCCCCCCTGAGGATCAGCCGGAACCGGGCTGTTTCTGTTCGCCCTCGTAGTCGGCGTCCGTTCCGACCTTTCCAGTGGCCTCCGCTTCTGCGGTGCCGGACGTTTCGACGACCTTTATGGTGCTGCCGTCGGACGGAATGTCGTGCGTCTTCCGATCGGCGTCCGGCGCGGGTGCGGTCGCTCTGGCGTCGGCGCCCGCCTCGCCGGTATCGCCGCTGGAGCCCGCGACGCCGTTCGGCGCATTGCCGCCGTCGTCGCCGGCCTGCCCGCCGCCGTGATAGGCAATGTCGGTCTGGCCGCCATGCGCCATGAACCCCGAATTCGTGTCTGTCTTTCCGGTATGCGGATTAGGATACGCCCCCCCTCCACTTTCGCCGCCCGCCGATCGACCATGCACCTCGTTCGCGTCGGTTCCGCGCGGAACGTCGGCTACGCCGTCGGGTGCGCCCTTGCTCTCGGGATTGCCGCTGACGGGGGTCGGAACCTTGTCACTCATCGAACACTCCTGTCTTCTGAAATACATGCCGTCGCGCAATGTCGCGGGGCGGCGAAAGCGGGTGCGGGAAACGGGGTGCGTCGCGCCTCGCTACGCCACCCCGTTCCGCCGGTGGCTAGGGTCGCAGCACGACCTTGATGACGCCGTCCTGCTTGTCGCGGAACTTCTTGTACATTTCGGGCGCGTCTTCGAGGCTGGCCGGATGCGTGACGACGAAGCTCGGATCGATATCACCAGCTTCGATGCGCGCGAGCAACGGCTTGGTATAGGCCTGGACATGGGTCTGCCCGGTCTTGATCGTCAGGCCCTTGTTCATCATCGCCCCGATCGGGATCTTGTCCCCCATGCCGACGTACACGCCCGGAATCGAGACGGTGCCGCCCATCCGGCAGCTCATGATCGCCTGGCGCAGGACGTGGACCCGGTCGGTCGCGAGGAACGTCGCGGCCTTCACCTTGTCGAGCACCGCGTCGGCCGCGCCGTGTGCCGACGCTTCGCAGCCGACCGCGTCGATGCAGCTATCCGGTCCGCGCCCCTTGGTCCGGAACTGCAGTTCGTCATAGACGTCGTCGACCTTGCTGAAATCGATCGTCTCGGCACCGCCCGCCTCGGCCATCGCCAGCCTCTCGGGCACTTCGTCGATAGCGATGACGCGCCCGGCGCCGAGCATCAGGGCAGAACGGATGGCGAACTGACCGACCGGCCCGCAGCCCCAGATCGCCACCGTGTCACCCGGCTCGATCTGCGCATTCTCCGCCGCCATGTACCCGGTCGGAAAGATGTCGGAGAGGAACAGCGCCTGTTCGTCGGTGACGCTGTCGGGTATCTTGATCGGACCGATGTCCGCCATCGGAACGCGCAGATACTCCGCCTGTCCGCCGCAATATCCGCCGAGCATGTGGCTGAAACCGAACAAGCCGGCCGGCGAATGGCCCATCGCCTTGATCGCCATCTCGGCGTTCGGATTGGTACGCTCGCACGCCGAGAAGAGGCCCTTGCGACAGAAGAAGCAATCGCCGCAGCTGATCGTGAACGGTACGACGACGCGGTCGCCGATCTTCAGGTTGGTGACCTCCGAGCCGAGCGCCACGACGACGCCCATATTCTCGTGACCGAGGATATCACCGGCTTCCATCGTCGGCTGATAACCATCGAGCAGGTGCAGGTCCGAGCCGCAAATCGCGCAGGCCGTCACCTTGATGATGACATCGCGCGGATGCTTGATCTCGGGATCTGCGACGGTGTCGACGCGAACGTCGCCTTTGCCGTGCCAACATAGTGCGCGCATCGGTGCCTCTCCGTTTCAAGCGCTCCGCCATTGTTGATGAAGCTGTATTTTCCAACGATCCGGGCTCGCAAAGGACGCATCGATCACCGGGAAAATAAGACCGCGGGAATTACCAGTCCGGCACGACGATGAGCCGATGCCCGCCCTGCTCGGCCGCCAGCTCATGGGCGCGCTCGAGTTCGACGTGCGCCTGCCGGGACGGTTCGTCGGTGGATCGCGCCGCGCGCAACCGCTCCTGCTCGGCACGCTGCCGATGATATTCGGTGTCGTTCCCCTGCATCATCCTCTCCGTCGTCTCCGCGACCATGCAGGGAATATCGTAAGCGGACCTGTGCGAGTCCAGTGCCCGAAGCGGCAAAATCGTTCAGGATGCGAGCGGCGACGCGTCGTAACCGGCAAGCAGGGCCGCGGCATCGTCGTAGATCGCGATGGCACCCGCGCCCTTGAGCACGTCATCCGCAAACCCGCCCGACCGCAGCGCGACCGCGGCGATCCCGCATTTGGCCGCGGCTTCGATATCATAGGGCGTGTCGCCAACC
Source organism: Sphingomonas sp. R86520 (assembly GCF_042466285.1). Taxonomy (NCBI): domain Bacteria; kingdom Pseudomonadati; phylum Pseudomonadota; class Alphaproteobacteria; order Sphingomonadales; family Sphingomonadaceae; genus Sphingomonas; species Sphingomonas sp. R86520. Next base: position 4,319,143 of record NZ_JAXHBZ010000001.1, on the reverse strand, counting down.
ACGATCACCTCTGCCGGATCGACCCCGAGCTTCTTCAAGGCGGTAGCGAAGATGTCAGGGGCGGGTTTGGTCTTCTCGACGTCGTCGCTGCTCGTCGTGGTGTCGACGATCGCCCGCGCGTCCAGAAGGTCGAGATAATGCTCCAGTTCGGCCTCCGACGCCGAGGACGCGAGGACGACGCGTTGTCCTGCAGCGTGCGCCTTGGCCAGGAGATCATGCGCCCCTGGAAAGGGGCGGACCGTGTCGAGATACTTTGCCTTGAAGATCGCGCCGTGCGTTTCGCCAAGCGCTTCCTGCCCGTCCTCGTCGATGTCGGGCAGAAGCGTCGGCACGAGCATGTCGGTCCCCTTGCCGATCTGGTCGTGGATCACGGTCCGCTCGAACGACTCGCCTATGCCGGCAAATGCCTCCTCCCATGCCAGGACATGCATGTCGTTGGAGTCCACCAACGTGCCGTCGATGTCGAACAGGATCGCGGTGATCGGCATTGGAGTTCCTTTGATCGCGGACCGGGTGGTTCTTCGCCTGAGCGATACCGTATGAGCGTGTGAACGCACTTCGTGTGCGGCGGGTGTCGTGATTATCGTACTGACATGAAGCAAGGTCGGCATGGGTCGCCGCGATGATCGTCATCGCGATCGGTGCGTAAGCGGACAATCGGCCACTGGCGCCTACGACGGACCGACTTCAGCGGGGCGTGCACGTGACGATCGGTATCAAGGAGATCGCTGCAAGTGCGGGTGTTTCGATCGCAACCGTATCGCGCGTATTGTCCGGCAAGAGCGTCCGTCCGGCGTAAAGGCTTCGCGTCGATGCGGCGCTGGCGGTGCGGGACTATCGTCCGAAGCTGGCGGCGCGCCGACTGAGATCGCAACGGCCGAGCGTGATCGGGCTGGTCGTGCCGGATATCGCGAATCCCTTCTTCGTCGGGTTCGCACGCGCGATCGAGACCTCGGCCTTGCGCGACGGCATCCGCGTGATCCTGTGCAACAGCGACGAAGATCCGACGCGCGAGGCGCAGTATCTCGAACTGCTCGAAGAGGAACGCGTTTCCGGCATCATCCTCGCGCCGACGCAGGCCGGCGGCGTTCCGGACCTGTCGATACCGCTGGTCCTGGCCGACCGGGTCGAGGGATCGCCACAGGTCGATAGCGTCGTGTTGGATGATGCGGGCGCGGCCAGCGCACTCGTCGACGCGCTGCAGGCGGCCGGGTGCACGCGGATACTCGGCCTGTTCGGCGCGCGCGGAAGTACCGCGGTCAAGCGGCGCCAGAGGTACACCGATGCGCTTCGCCGCCACGGGCTGCCGGTCCACGCGGTCGACGTGCCGCACGATACCGAGGGACGGACCACAGCCGTGCAGGCCGCGCTGGCCGGCGCGGCATTCGACGCGATCATCGTCGGCGACGCGTTCGCCATGCTCGAGGCCGCAGTCGTCCTGCACGACCGGATCGACACGCAAAGATTCGCGGTCCACCTTGCCGGCTTCGACGGGGCGACGTGGTTACGCCTGTTGGACGTCAAACCACTGGTGATCGCACAACCGGTCGACGCGATGGCACAGGCCGCGATGGCACTGCTGGCCGAATGACGATGCCGTGTGCCGCCGTGGTTGCGGGGTCGCGGGGTCGCGGGGTCGCGGGGTCGCGGGCCAGTTTGTCGAGCGCAGGCCGCTCAATGTTCGATAGAAAACGTTTTCAGTCGACGTTCTAGTCTGTTCGCGGAGCTTGCGGCATTCCGCTCGCGCTCATGAATCCTGCGCGCGCGGCAGCACGCCTCCACTGCGAGCAGACCCGCCCCGCCGCGCTGCGCGTCGGGCGGCGGAGCACTTAGTTCGACGATAGCTTTCCCATGGCCGGCAGGAAGGATTGCGGTTCCACCGGCCGCAGCTTGCCGTTTTCGGCGCCCCCATCGAACAGGTGATCCAGCATCGCAGCCATCGCAGCCTGCCCCTTGGCGGTTATGCCGATATGAACGCGGCGATGATCGATCGGATCGGGATGGCGGGTCAGCAACGTGGCGTGCTGAAGACGATCGATCCGCCGCATCGCACTGGCCACGCTCTCGCCCGACATCAGGATCAGGTCCTTCACGTGCAGCCGCTCTCCGGTGGCGACGGCAATGAAGAGGTCGATCATCATGTCCCAGGCGGGATCGACCAGAAGGTCGCGCGGCAGGAACGCGCTCATCGTCGCACGCAACCGACGCGCTTGGCGCGCACGGGCGAGAAGCGCTGGCGAGATCGGGACGATACCAGCGGCCCTGTCTCGCCGCGTTGCCAGATCGACTGCACCATCCGAACGCGGGGGGGTCATTGCTCGATGCTCCCATACTCGATCTGAAACTGTGCCCGCGGTGCGCGGTCCTGCATGACCGGACTCATCGCTCCCTCAGCGCTTCCTGCGCGCGATTGAGCGGCTTGAGCAGATACTGGAGGACGGTCTTGCTGCCGGTATGGATGTCGACGGTCGCGACCATGCCCGGGGTGATCGGAAACTTGTGCCCCGACTTGTTGGTCAGTGAGTCCGATTTCGTCTGCACGAACACCCGGTAATAGAGGATGTCGGGCTTTACCTCGTCGCGGATCGTGTCCGGCGAGATGCTGGTGACCGTGCCCTTCAAGCCGCCATAGATCGAATAGTCATAGGCGGTGACCTTGACGTTCGCGGGCTGGCCGGGGCGGATGAAGGCGATGTCGCGCGGCTGGATGCGCGCCTCGATCAGCAGCCGATCGTCGAGCGGCACGATCTCCATGATCTTGCCGTTGGGGGGAATGACACCGCCGATCGTCGAGATCTCGATATTCTTCACCACGCCGCGCACCGGGGATCGCAGCGTCAGGCGCTTGAACGTATCGGAGCGGCCGCGGACCACCGGCGCCAGCGAGTCGACCTGCTCGGTGACCTTGGCGAGATCCTGCCGTGCCTCGACCATGTATTGCGAGCGGAGATCGGCTTTCTTGAGCTCCAGGTCGGCGCGCTGGCGTTGCAGGCGCAGGACCTCGACGCTGCTCGCGGCGCCGACCGCGATCAGCGACTGGCCGATCGCGACTTCACGACCGATCAGCTGGAGCGACTCGTCGATCAGGCCGACCGACGACTGGAGACTGCGACGACGCGTCTCGTACAACTGAGTCTCCGCGGCCTTCAGGTCGGGATACGGCGCGAGTTCGCTCGGGAACTGCAACGGCGTGCCGTTCGCCTCCGACCGCAACCGTGCCGCACTGGCGAGCGCGGCGCGGTATTTCGCCGCGCTTTCGTCCATGGTCGAGCCTGCCTGGGTCGGATCGAGCTGCGCCAGCAGCTGCCCCGGCTTGACGATATCGTCCTGCCGCACGAGCATCTTGGCGAGGATACCGCCTTCGAGCGACTGCAACACCTGTTCGTGACTGGTCGGGACGACGCGCGCCTCGCCGGTCGCCACCTCATCGAGACTGGCGACCCAGGCCCAGATCAATGCGGCTGCGAACATCGCCGCGAGGACCCAGACGAGACGGGTGGCCGACGTCAGCCGCGCCTCGCCTTCGCCGCCGAACAGATGGTCGTCTTCTGCCGTGATGGTGGTCATGCTGCAGCACTCCGCGTTCCGCGCATCGTCGCGAGCACCTGATCCTTGGGCCCGTCGAGAATGATCTTGCCGTTGTCGATGACGATGATCCGGTCGACGATGTCGAGCATCCGCATGCGGTGCGTGGCGACGACGACCGTCCGGGTCCGGCTCCAATGCCCGAGCCGCTCGATGAAGTGGCGCTCGGCGCCCTCGTCCATCGACGCGGTTGGTTCGTCGAGCAACGCGACCATCGGTTGTCGCAACAGCAGCCGTGCGAGCAGCAACGCCTGCACCTGCCCGCCGGACAGGCCGAGCCCGCCCTCCTGCACGACATGGCCGAGCCCGTCGCGCAACCGGCGCACCATGCCCTCGGCGCCGACCATACCGAGCATCTCGACGATCTCCGCGTCGGATGCGGATGGCGCCCCGAGCGTCAGGTTCTCGCGCAGCGTCCCGTGGAACAACCGGCTGTTCTGCGTCAGCAGGCCGATGTCGCGGCGCACGTCGGCCGGATCGATCTGGTGCAGCGCGAGCCCGTCGAGCAGGACCTCGCCCGACACCGGCTGGAGCATGCCCGACAGGCCCTGCAGCAACGTAGACTTGCCGGCACCGTTACGCCCGAGCAGCGCGATCCGCTGACCCGCGATGATGTCGAGACTGGTGACCGACAGCGCCGGGGGCGCGTTGGGATCGGCATAGGTGAAGACGCCCGACCGGATCGTGAAGTCGCCGGTCACGGCCGGCAACGGGATGCGGTGGTCGCCGTCCGCACTGTCGACGGGCAACGACATGATCTGGTTCAGGCTACCCATCGCGACGCGGGCGTGCTGCAACCGGCCGAGCAGCTGCGTGACCTGCGCCATCGGTGCCATCATCCGCGAGCCGAGGATCGACGTGGCGACGAGCACACCGGTCGTGATGTTGCCGGCGATCACCAGCGGCGCGCCGACGAAGATGATCGCGGCATACACGCCGTTCTGCACGCTCTGCGTCCATACCGAGAGGCCGTTGGTCACGCCGCGCAACCGCAACTGCGCCTCGCCCGCGACCGCGTTGTAGTGATTCCACTGGTGGTGAAAGCGTTCCTCGGCCTGCAGCGCCTTGATGTCCTCGATCCCCTGCACCGCCTCGACCAGCATCGCGTTGCGGAGCGAGGATTCGCGCATCGATTCGGTCGCCAGCATCCGCAGCTTGCGTTGCGACAGCAGCCCCGGCAGCAGCAGCAGAACGAGTGCGCCGAGCGGTACCAGCGCGAGCGCACCGCCGATGTACCAGAGCACCGCGAGGAACAGCAGGAAGAACGGCATGTCCGCCACCGTCGCGACCGTGGTCGAGGTCAGCATGTCGCGGACCTGATCCAGATCGCGGAGCTGCGAGATGAAGGTGCCGGTCGACGCCGGTCGCGCGCGGTTGCGGACGCGCAAGGCGTGCCCGAACACCCGGTCCGAGATGCGCAGATCGGCGCGCTTGCCGAGCACGTCGACGATGTTGGTACGGAGCCGCCGCAACGCGAAGTCGAAGCCGATCGCGATCAGGACGCCCAGGAACAGGATGGTCAACGTCGGGATCGACCCTGCCGGCACGACCCGGTCATAGACCTGCATCGAGAACAGGACGCCGGCGAGCCCCAGGCAGTTGGTCACCACCGACGCGACCATCACATGACCGTAGGACGGTGCATCGCGCATCAGGATCTGCCGCAGCCAGTGATCCTGGAACGGGCGGATATACGTGTCGACGCGCATGTCGGGCGCAGATCGAGACGGCCGCGGGATGACGAACCCGGTCGCCGAGTCCATCAGTTCGGCGAGCGTCAGCCGGGTCTGGCCGCCGCGATCGCCGGGCAGCGTCAGGCGGACCTGACCATCGGCATCGATCCCCTCGATCAGCGCGATCTCGCCATCGGCAAAGCGGACGATCGCGGGCAGTCGCCAGCTCGTCAGGCGCACCGCGCGCGGCGTATCGAATCGCACCGTCAGACCGGTCGCGCGGCCCAGCGTCCGGATCCGGATATCGTCGTCGCCGCCGAGATCCCATTGTACCGCGAGCCGCGCGCGCTGTTCGGACACCGGCAGGCGGTAATGACGCGCCACCCGGCCGAACAATTCGAGCCAGCTGTCGACCGCCATGGCCGGCGGCGGCGCGAGCACGGCGCTCACAGCGTCACCCCGCGCAACGTCGTGCCCGTGAACCCGAAGGCATCGCGCATTCGCCCGGACAGGAACAGACAATCGACCTGGAGGCGGCGCAGATCGTGCGCCGTGTTGATCGCTTCGAAGCGGACCTGCTGAAGCTCCTGCTCGGCGTTCAGCAGATCGACGAGCGTCCGCGTCCCCATCTCCAGATACTGGATCCGGTAGAGCCGGTTGGTCTCGCGCATGTTGCCCTGCCGGGAGACCAGCGTGTCGATCACGCGGTTGTAGCTATCGATCTGCTGCTGTGCCTCGGCCATGCCCTGGCTGGTATCGAGCCGCGCACGCCGCGCGCTCGCCTCTGCGGCATCGAGTTCATACCCGGCGCCGCGCAGTCGCGCCTTTGTGACGCCGCCGGAGAAGACGTTGCTCGAAACCCGCAGACCGAAATTGTAGATGCTGCGCTGGCCGAACGGCGAGGCGATGTCGCTCGAGGCGTCGCCGCCCAGCGACACGGTCGGATAGCGATCGGCGCGGCTCCGGCGAACGGTGGCATTCGCCTTGTCCACAAGGGCGTCGGCAACCATCACCGACGGCACGGTGTTCCATTCCGGCATCGGCCTGGAACAGCTGCGCATCAACCAGTCCGGTACGTCGGGCGCCACTGCCGAGGGCGGCGTATCACGATTGAGCAGATAGGCGAGATTGCTCGTCCACCGCCGCTTGGTCGCCTCGACCTGCGTCACCGTGGCGCTCGCGGCTTCGACCCGCGCTTCTGCCTGGAGCGCGTCCGACTGCGTTGCCGCCCCCATCTTGGAACGCTGGCCGACGAGCGCGCTGATCTCTTCGATCCGCGATGCCTGGTCGAGCGCGACCGCGTACAGCGCCGTTGCGCGTTGCAGCTCGATGACCGCGTACGCGCTTTCGCGGATCAGCGTATCGACCGAGAGCAGCAGTTCGGCTCGACCGCCGCGGGTCCCGGCCCGTGCAGCCGCGACATCGCTCGACACCTTGCCGAAATCGAACAGCATCTGCGTTGCGCCGACCTGCGGACGCGGACGCCATGAGCCCGACACGCGGTTGTCATAGCCGCTGCCGACGCCGGTGCTGACGGTGGGAAGATAGCCTGCGCGCGCCGCGTTGATCTCTTCGCCTCGCGCGCTGAGAGCGCCCGCCGCCTCGACGATCGATGGATGCCAGGTCAGCGCTTCCCTGGCGGCTTCGGTAAGGGTCACGGGTGGCGCCCGGTCAGCCGCCGTAATCGGCACCATATCCGGCGCCGGTCCAATTCCCTTATCCTCCGCCCTGCCAATACCGCCCAAGCCCATCGACATCGCGCCGCCGAGTGCAAGTATCGATCGTACGTATCGTGCTCTGTTTTGCATGGGTACCGGGTCCTCTGCTTTGAACACACAGAAGACCCGGTACCTTTAAGGAATTGTATAAGGCTAGAGCCTTTATCGCATTGAGATCATTATATTAAATCCGTTCTGACTTCTTAATAAACAGGATTGGTATGGGTACCGTGCCGGTCGGGATCTTCCGGAGCGACGATATAGTCGAGCGGATCGGCGACTGCGGGCATCGCGACGTCGGCGACGAAGGTCGGATGTCCTGCATCTCCAATACCTTCCAGCGCGGTATGCTGTTCCGGCGGAAGGTAGTTCGCCAGGACGTTCTCCAACTCGCCCTGCCCTTCGAACACGTCGTAGATCGCCCGACCCAGCGCGTTGCTGTCATGGGCAGCCGCGACCGAAGCGTCCGTGTCGACCGCTGGTGCCACGAATGCATCAAGCGCGATGACATCCGTTGCGACGGCGACGTGGCTCGTGTCGGCGGTGGTTTCGTGGCTGGCAAAACTCATGACGGCGTGCGCGTTGTCCGCCGGCACATCGATCGTCACGGTCAGCGTAGACGTCGCCACCGTGCCGTTCGGCTGGATTACCTGATAGGTGAACGTGTCGTGCAGATCGACCGCCGAGTATCCGAGCGTCGAACTCGGACGATAGAGATAATCGCCCGTTTCATTGACCGTCAGCGTCCCATGCTGGCCGGTCAGCACCACCGCGGTATCGCCGATTTCGGCAAAACCGGTGCCAGCGTTCACCCTGATCCCGGCGAACGACGTGTTCGCGGTATCGTTCTCGAGCAGATTGCCCGCCGCCGTTCCTGCGCTGGCCAGCGTGAACTGGTCGAGGAACGTCGTCGTCGCCCCAACCGACACGGTGGTTGCGAACGATCCGGCGGCCGCGCTGCTCGACAGCGTGTAGCTGTAATGCCCGGCCGGCAGATCCTCGACCGTGAACACGGTGCCGGTGCCGGCCGGCAGTCCGACGACCGCGAGGTGCGTCTCCCGGTCGACCACCTGACCCGCATCGTTGCGTACGACCAACGTGTAGCTCGGCAACACCGAGAGCCCGGGCGCGCGCGCCGCCGTGATGGAGATGTCCGCCACGCTGTTCGCCGCCACCGTAAAGCCGCCGGCGCCGGCGCCCGTCGAAGCGAGCCCAAGCGGACCGGACGAGTTGAACGAGAACGCCGTCGCCGGCGCGGTCGTCGTGACGACGTTGTCGTACGTCACCGCCGCGACGGCAACGTCCGCGACCGCCACCGGCGCGCCGGTGATATCCGGGCTGCCGATCGCGATCGACAGGATGGCGCTTTCGTGTTCGCCATCGGTCGGATCGACCAGCGTGTAGGTGAATGCATCGGTATGGCCGATGGCAAGCGGGGTGGCATCCGGCGTGTAGGTATAGCTACCGTTCAGATTGATCACCAGCGTACCATAGGTGCCATCGACGACGGTGCCGTTCGCGGTGACCGCGATGGTCACACCGTTGATCGTGACGCTGTCGACATGGGTACCCGGTCCGACGACATCGACCGCGCCGCCTGCGCCGGGGTCGGTGATGACGTTGCCGCTGGCGGCAGTAGGTACCGCGCCGCCGATCGCGGTAAAGTTGGAGTCCACCCCGCCGACGTTGAGGTGACCGAGCAGCCCGACGCCCGCGGCGCCATCGAACGTGAGGAACGCGCGATATTCGCCCGGACCCAGCGTGTCGGTGGCGCTTAGATTGCCGTTGAGCAGTCCGACCTCAAGCAGCGACACGTTGCCCGGCCCTGCGACCGCGACCCAGTTGGTCCCGTCGAAGCGCTGCACGACGACCGCATACCCGCTCGCAGCCCCGACGTTCAGCAACGCATCATAGGTGAACACCGCGTTCAGGCTGTGTCCGCCATCCACCGTGAACTGCACGGCAGGTACACCGAGCACTTGCGCCTGTAGATTGACCACCCCGAGCGAGGCGAGCGCGACATAGTTGGCCGTGCCCAAGTTCACCGCCGTGGTCGGTGGTACCAGGTCGATGGAGGCGGTATTCGTATTGTCGAACGCAGCGATGTCGAATGGCGCGACGACATTGCCGGGGGCAGAGATGTTGCCCGCGGCATCCGCTTGGGTCACGACGAGCGTCACCCCGGTCACCTGAGCCGCGCTCAGTGGAATGACGAAGCTGGCGTCCGCGCCAACCACGCCGGTGCCCAGCAGCGCGCCGCCACTGGTGCGAACCTCGACACGCGCGCCGGGTTCGCCGGTACCGGTCACCGACGTCCCGTCCCCTGCGACGACCAAAGCTGCTGGGGCGGAAGGCGCAGTCAGATCGGGTGCGACCGCACTGGCCGGATTGGACACGTTACCCGCCGCATCGCTCTGGGTCGCCACCAGGGTCTCGCCGTTGCGCTGCGGGGTGTCGAGCGTGACCAGATAGGTGCCACCGCCGGATACGATCGCGGTGCCCAGTATGACGCCGCCCTGACCCGTGATCGTGACCCTTGCACCGGACTCGCCGTTACCCGTCACGACATCGCCGCCGCCGCCAATAGCGATGGACGGCATGACCGGCGCGGTGAGATCGGGGGCGACCGCAGGCACTGGCTGCGAGGCATTGCCGACCGCGTCGGACTGCACCACGCTCAGCACCTCGCCGTTGCGCTGCGCGATATCGAGCGGCGCGGTGTAGGTACCATCGGCACCGACGATCGCGGTTCCAAGCACCGCGCCCGCACCGCTGACCGTAATCGTGGCACCGGGGACACCATTGCCGACGACCGCGCCGCCGTCGGCGGAAACGGTGGCCGTGGGCGAGAACGGTGCGGTATCGTCGGGTGCGATAGCCGTTGCGGGCGGCGATACGTTACCCGCCGCGTCGGCCTGCCTGACCGTCAGCGCCTGGCTGTCGGTCTGTGCGACCGACAGCGGTACGGCATAGTGGCCGTCGACGCCGACGATCGCCGTTCCGAGAGCGCCGCCCGGCCCGGTGACGGTAACCGTCGCCCCGGGCTCGCCCGTGCCCGTGACGAACCCGCCATCGGCGGATACCGCCGCGGTCGGTGCGGTCGGTGCGGTGGTGTCGGGGGCAAGCGCGGGCGTCGTGGGAGACGCATTGCCGGCCGGATCCGCCTGGCTCGCGGTCAGCAGTTCACCGTTGGTCTGCGCGGTCGACAACGTCACCGTGTAGCCGCCGCCCGCTGCGACCGTCGCCGATCCCAGGATGCCGCCACCGGGCGCGGTAATCGTCACGAGTGCGCCGGGTTCGCCGATGCCGGTCACGCTGGCGCCGTTCGCAGCGACGATCGCCGTCGGCGCCGTCGGCGCGGTGGTGTCGGGCGCTATAATCCCCGTCGGCGACGAGCCATTGCCGGCCGGGTCGGTCTGTATCACCGTCAGCGGCTGGCCATTGGCCTGCGTCGACGACAGCGGCACGGTAAAGCTACCGTCCGCCGCGACGATCGCCGTTCCCAGGAGACCGTTCGGGCCGGTGACGCTGACCGTCGCACCCGCCTCGCCCGTGCCGGTCACGCTGGTGCCGTCGGCACCGAGCACGGCTGCAGGAGCAGCAGGCGCCGTATGATCGGGTGCTGCCGCCGAGACCTGTGGCGAGACATTGCCGGCTGCGTCGGCCTGTGTCGCGGTGAACGCTTCGCCGTTCAGTCGAGCCGGATTGAGCGCGACCGTATAAGTCCCGTCCGGCGCAACCACCGTCTGTCCGATCGCAGCCCCACCGGGACCGACGAGCGTGACCGTGGCACCGGGCTCGCCGGTGCCAGTCGCGCTCGCACCGTCGCCGGCGATCGTCAGCGTCGGGATCGCCGGTGCCGTCAGATCGGGCGCGATGGCCGTCGCAGATGGCGAGGCGTTGCCGCCGTTATCGGTCTGCGTGGCCGAGAGGACCTCACCGTTCGACTGGGCCGTGCCGAGCGTTGCGGAATACGTGCCGTCCGCCCCGATCGTGGCGGCGCCAATCACCGCGCCGGCCGGATCGGTCACGACGATATGCGCGCCAGGCTCGCCCGTACCGGTCACGATCGTCCCGTCGCCCGAGACGACTGCGGTCGGTGCCAATGGCGCGACGAGGTCCGGCGCGGTGGCGAAGGCCGGGTTCGACACGTTCCCCGCTGGGTCCGCCTGCGTTGCGGTCAGCGCCTGGCCGTTGTTCTGCGGATCGGCGAGCGTGATGGTGTAGGTGCCGTCGCCGGTGACCAGCACCGTGCCGACGGTCGTGCCGTCCGCCCCGGTGATCGTCACCGTCGCACCGGCCTCACCCGTGCCGCTGATCACGGTGCCATTGGCGTTGATCGCGATGGTCGGCGCAATTGGTGCCGTGATGTCCGGTGCCAGCGCAGTTGCAGCCGGCGAAAGGTTGCCGGTCGGATCGGCCTGAGCCACCGACAGCGTCTCGCCATTGGCCTGCGGGGCGCTGAGGGTTGCGGTATAGGTGCCGTCCGCGCCGACGATTGCCGTCGCCACGATCGCGCCGCCGGGCGCCGTGACCGTCACGGTCGCCCCCGCTTCGCCGGTGCCGGTGACCGCGGTGCCGGTGTCGTTGACGTCTGCGGTCGGCGCGGCAGGCGCGGTAAGATCAGGCGCCGTGGTCGCCACGGGCAGGCCGGCATTGCCGTCCGGATCGACCTGGGTCGCGCTCAGGACCTCACCATTGACCTGAGCTGTGGTCAGCGTAGCCACGTACGTGCCGTCCGCGCCGACCACCGCAGTGCCGATCGCAAGCCCGGCAGGATCGCGGATCGTCACCGTTGCCCCGGCCTCGCCGGCCCCGGTCACGGTCGTTCCGTTATCCGACACGTCCGCCGTGAGACCGACCGGCGCATCGAAATCGGGTGCCGCGGCGGTCACGGGCGGTGATACGTTCCCGGTCGGATCGTTCTGGATCGCACTCAGCACCTCGCCGTCGACCCGCGCCGGATCGAGGGCCAACGTGTAACTGCCATCGGCCGCGACGACGGCCGTGCCGATCGTGCTCCCATCCGGGTTGCGCACGGTCACGGTGTCGCCGGGCTCGCCGGTGCCGTTCGCGGCAGTGCCATCGAGGCTGATGACCAGCGTCGGGGCGGTCGGCGCGGTGATGTCCGGCGCGGTCGCCAGCGTCGGCAGCGAGGCGTTGCCCGCTGCGTCGACCTGCGTTGCCTGAAGCTGTTCGCCATTGGCCTGGGGCTGCGCGAGCACCGTCGCGAAGGTTCCATCGGCCGCGACGATAGCGGTGCCGATGGTCGCCCCGGTGGGACCGACGATCGAGATCGTCGCCCCCGGTTCGCCGGTCCCGGTCACCTGCGTGCCGTCACCTGAAACCGCCACCACCGGCGCTGCAGGCGCGGTGATGTCAGGTGCGGTGATGGCGACCGGGCCGGAGGCGTTGCCGGCCGCATCGGCCTGCGACACGCTCAAGGCTTCGCCATTGGCCTGCGCCGGGGTCAGCGCCACCGAATAGCTGCCGTCGACGGCGACGACTGCCGTACCGATCACGGCGCCGTTTGCGCTCACGGACACCGTTGCGCCCGCTTCGCCGACACCGGTCACGACGCTGCCATCGGCCGCGATCGTCACGGTCGGTACGTCCGGCGCCGTGATGTCCGGCGCCAGCGCGTTCGCGGGTGCCGAGACGTTGCCTGCCGCGTCGGTCAGGGTGACCGTGAGCGTCCCGCCATTGGCCTGCGCGTCGGCAAGCGGCACCGTGAAGCTGCCATCGGGCGCGACGATCGCAATGCCTATGACCGAGCCCGCCGGGTCGCGCACGGTTGCGGTCGTTCCCGCCTCGCCAGTACCGGTCACCGCCGTGCCGTCCGCCACCACGCTCACCAGCGGTGCCGTCGGTACGGTGATGTCAGGTGCCGTGATGCCGACCGGACCGGAGGCATTGCCCGCCGCATCGGCCTGCGTCACGGTCAGCGCTTCGCCATTGGCCTGGGCCGGGGTCAGTGCGACGGAATAATGGCCGTCGGCGGCAACGACTGCCGTGCCGATCACGGTGCCGTTCGCATTCGAGACGGAGACGGTCGCGCCCGCTTCGCCTGCGCCGGTCACCGCGCTGCCGTCGGCCGCGACGACCGCGGTCGGCACGTCTGGAGCGGTGATGTCGGGCGCCGCCAGATTGGCGGGCGCAGAGACGTTGCCGGCCGCGTCGGTGAGCGTGACCGTCAGGGTACCGCCATGGTCCTGCGCATCGGCAAGCGGCACCGTGAAGCTGCCGTCAGCGGCGACGAGCGCGCTGCCGATCACGACGCCAGCCGCGTCGCGCACGATCGCGGTGGTTCCCGCCTCGCCGGTGCCGGTCACTGCCGTACCATCCGCGGTGACGGTTGCCAGCGGTGTGGTGGGGGCGACCAGATCCGATGCGGTCAGCGCGATCGGCTGCGAGACGTTGCCCGCACCGTCGGCCTGCGTGACGCTGAGCACCTCGCCGTTGATCTGCGCTGCGTTCAGCGTGGCGGCGTAGAAGCCGCCCGCGTTGACGATCGCCGTGCCCAGCGGCGAGCCATCTGCCGCTCGCACGGTGATCGTCGCGCCGGCCTCGCCTGTTCCGGTGACCACGTGGCCGGTCGCATCGAGCGCCGCCGTCGGCGCGATCGGTGCGGTCAGGTCGGGTGCAACCGCGGTTGCCGGCGGCGAGACGCCACCATCGGTTTCGGTCTGCGTGACGCGGATGGTCTCGCCGTCGATCCGTGCCGGCGTGAGCGCCACGCTGTAGCTGCCATCGGCATTCGCGATGCCGGTCGCGATCACGGCGCCGTTGGCGTCGTAGACCGTGATGGCTGCGCCGCCGATCGCGGTGCCCACCACGGTCGCGCCGTCCGCGCCTACCGCTGCGGTTGGTGCGGCGGGATCGGTGTCCGCAACCAGATCGGGTGCGGTCGTCGTGGCTGGTGGCGAGACGTTGCCCGCGCCATCGGTCTGCCGGACGGTCAGTACCTCACCATCGACCTGCGCCGACGACAGTGTCGCCGTGTAGGTGCCATCGGCCGCAACCGTGGCGTTGCCGATCACGGCCCCCAGCGGATCGCGGACGACCACTGCCGCTCCGGCCTCACCGGTCCCGGTGACGCTGAGGCCATCCGCGCCGACCGTCGCGACCGGCGCGTTGGGCGCGGTAAGGTCGGACGCGGTGAGCGGCGTGGCAACGGACGTGTTGCCGGCCGCATCGGACTGCACGACGGACAGCGACTGGCTGTCGATCTGCGGCGTGGCGAGGACGACCGTGTAGGCTCCCTGCGCGTTGACGATCGCAGTGCCGAGGTCCGCCCCACCTGCATCGTGGACCGAGACGGTCGCGCCGACTTCGCCGGTACCGGTCACGATCGTCCCCGAAGGATCGAGCGCGGCGTCGGGCGCCGGCGGTGCCGTGATATCCGGCGCCGTCAGCGGGAGCGCTGGCGAGACGTTACCCGCCGCATCGGTCTGCACGACTCTGAGCGCCTCGCCATTGGCCTGTGCGGGCGTGAGGGTAACGTCGAAGCTGCCATTTGCCGCGACGATCGCGGTGCCGATCGTCGTACCCGCGGCGTCGACGATATCGACCCGCGCACCGGCCTCGCCGGTACCCGATACGATTGTGCCGTCGCCGTTGATCGCGGCGTCCACTGGCGCGGGCGCGGTGAAGTCGGGCGCGATGGTCGTGGCGATGCCGGACACGTTGCCGGCGGCGTCCGCCTGCGTGGCGCTCAACGTCTCGCCGTTGACCTGGGCCGTACCGAGCTGCGCGGTATAGGTGCCGCCGGCATCGACCAGCGCGGTGCCGATCGCGGCGCCGGCGGGGTCGGTGATGGTGACGGTCGCGCCCGGTTCGCCGGTGCCGGTCACGGCCGTGCCGTCGCCGTTGACGACGACGGTCGGAGCGGCAGGGGCTGTCACGTCGGCCGCGACGATGCTGACGGGTGCGGAGGTGTTGCCGGCGGCATCGGCCTGCGTCACCGACAGCGTCTCGCCATTGGCCTGTGGCGTGGCGAGCGTCACGACATAGCTGCCGCCGGCACCGACCGTGGCGGTCCCGATGACCGCGCCACCCGGTGCGGTGACGGTGACGATGGCACCAGGCTCGCCGGTGCCCGCGACCAGCCCGCCGTCGCCGGACACCGTTGCGGTGGGCGTGGCGGGTGCGGTGATGTCGGGCGCGATCGCGTTGACGGGCGTCGATACGTTGCCGGCGGTGTCGGTCAGCGTGACCGACACGGTCTCGCCATTGGCTTGCGGGGTGGCGAGCGGAACTGCGTAGGTCCCGTCGGCGGCAACGATCGCGCTGCCGATCACGACGCCAGCAGTGTCGCGGACCGTGACGGTGGCGCCGGCCTCGCCGGTCCCGGCGACGGCACTACCGTCGGGCGCGACCGTGGCGACAGGCGCGTCCGGCGCAGTGAAGTCGGGGGCTGCCAGGCTGGCCGGCGGCGAGACGTTGCCTGCCGCATCCGCCTGCGTCACCGTAATCGTGCCGCCGGCATCCTGCACCGTGCTCAGCGTGACGGCGTAATCCCCGTTCGCGTTCGCGGTGACGGTGCCGAGAACGGTCCCATCGGCGGCGCGCACGGTGACCGTTGCGCCAGCCTCGCCGCTGCCCGTGACGACGGCCCCGGTCGGATCGAGCGTCGCTGCGGGGGCTTCGGGCGCGGTCAGGTCGGGCGCGACGGCGCTGGCGGGTGGCGACACGCCGTCCGCGTCGGTCTGCGTGACGCTGATCGTCTCACCGTCGATCCGCGCCGGCGTCAATGCAACCGAATAGCTGCCATCGGCCCCTGCGACGCCGGTACCGATGATCGTACCGTCCGCATTGTAGAGCGTGATCGCAGCACCGGCGACGGCGACGCCGGTCACCGCCGTGCCATTGGCAGCGACCGTGGCGGTCGGTGCGTCGGGCGCGTCGTTGAAAACCAGATCGGGCGCGGTGGCGGTCGCGGTAGGCGACACGTTGCCGGCGGCGTCGGCCTGACGCACCGTCAGCACCTCGCCGTCGACCTGCGCCGGCGTGAGTGCCGCGGTATAGGTGCCGTCCGCGCCGACTACGGCGGTCGCGATGACCGCGCCGACCGGGCTGAGGATCGTCACGGTCGCGCCGGCTTCACCCGAACCGCTGATGCTGGTGCCGTCACCGCCGACGGTGCCGGTCGGCGCGAGTGGTGCCGTCAGGTCGGGTGCGACCAGCGTGGTTGCGGGCGATACGTTCCCGGCGGCATCCGCCTGCGTGACCGACAGCGTTTCGCTGTTACCCTGCACGGCGGCGAGCGTGACCGCATAATTGCCCTGCGCGCCGATCGTCCCCGTACCGAGCACAAGACCGTTAGCGTCGCGCACCGTAACGGTGGCGCCGGCCTCACCCGAACCGGTGACGATCGTGCCGTTGGCATCGAGCGTCGCGACAGGCGTAAGCGGCGCCGTCACATCAGGCGCCGTCAGCGGCAACGGTGCTGCTGCATTGCCCGCCGCGTCCACCTGGGTCGCGGTCAGATGCTCGCCGTTCGCCTGCGCCGGCGTCAGCGCCGCGCTGTAGCTGCCGTCCGCCGCCACCGTCGCGGTGGCGATCACCGTGCCGCTCGTGTCCGCGACGACGATGTGCGCACCCGGCTCGCCGGTGCCGGCGACGGACGTGCCGTCGGCGTTGATCGTCGCGGTCGGCTGGGCCGGTGCGGTGAAATCGGGCGCAACGGTGCTGGCGGTGCCGGACGCATTGCCGGCGGCGTCGGTCTGGCGTGCGCCGATGACCTCGCCGTCGACCTGGGGTGCCGAGAGGATCGCGGTATAGCTGCCATCCGCGGCAACCGTCACCGTCGCGAGCGTCGTGCCTGCCGGATCGGTGATGACGACCTGCGCACCGGGCTCACCGGTGCCGCTGACCTGCGTACCCGTGGCGTCGATCGTGATCGTCGGCAGCGCGGGCGCGGTGAGATCGGGCGTGCCGAGGTCGACCACCGGCGAGACGTTACCGGCCGGATCGGTCTGGACGACGGACAGCGTGGTGCCGTCGACCTGCGGCGATGCCAGCGTCGCGGCATAGCTGCCGTCGGCGGCGACCACGGCGGTGGCGATCACGACGCCGCCTGCATCGCGGACCGTCACGGTCGCACCCGGCTCGCCCTGTCCGGTAACCTGCGATCCGTCTCCTGCGATCGCAGCCGTCGGAGCGACCGGCGCCGTCAGATCGGGCGTCGCAATCGTGATAGGCGCCGAGACATTGCCGGCACCATCGGTCTGCACGATCGAGAGATTCGTGCCGTCGACGTGCGGGGTCGGCAGCGTCAACGTGTAGGTCCCGTCGGCCGCGACGACGGTCGTACCGACGATCGCGCCGGTCGAGTCCGTGACGGATACTGTGGCACCCGGCTCACCGTGACCGGTAACTTGCGTTCCGTCGCCGGCAACGGTCGCCGTCGGCGTGGCCGGTGCCGTCAGGTCGGGCGTTGCCGCCATAACGGGCGCCGAGACATTGCCGGCAGCGTCAGCCTGGACGATCGACAGTTCCGTGCCATCGACGCGCGGAGTCGCCAGCGTCACGTTATAGGTCCCATCCGCGGCGACCACCGCGGTACCGAGGACGGTTCCAGCCGCATCCCGCACGGTGACCGTGGCGCCGGGTTCACCGCGACCGGTGACCTGCGTTCCATCACCCGCAATGGTCGCCGTCGGTGCGGTCGGTGCGGTCAGGTCGGGCGTTGCCGCCGTCACGGGCGCCGAGACATTGCCGGCAGCGTCGGCCTGGACGATCGAAAGTTCGGCGCCATCGACGCGCGGCGTTGCCAGCGTGACGCTATAGGTTCCGTCGGCTGCGACGACCGCGGTGCCGAGGACGGTTCCGGCCGGATCCCTGACGGTGACCGTGGCGCCAGGTTCGCCGCGACCGCTCACCTTCGATCCATCGCCAGCAATCGTTGCCGTCGGCGCAGAGGGCGCGGTCAGGTCGGGCGTTGCGGCCGAGACGCGCGTGGAGACGTTGCCCGCAGCATCGGTCTGGACGATCGACAGCGGCGTGCCATCGACACTCGGTACGGTCAGCGCCACGCTGTAGGTTCCGTCGGCGGCGACGACGGCGGTGCCGATCACCACGCCGGCAGCATTGGTCACGGTCACGGTCGCGCCGGGCTCGCCGCGGCCCGTGATGGTCGTTCCGGTGGCGTTGACGGCCGCGCTCGGAGCGGCCGGCGCGGTCAGGTCGGGTGTAGCCGCAGTCGTTCCACCGGACACGTTGCCCGCCGGATCGGTCTGCGTGACGACGATTGGATCGCCCTTGATCTGTGGCGCGGTCAGCGTGACCGAATATGTCCCATCGGCGCCGACGACGCCGGTGCCGATCACCGCGCCGGTGGCGTCGCGAACCTGGATCGTCGCGCCCGCCTCGCCAGTTCCGCTGAGCACGGTGCCATTGCCGCGAACGGTCGCGGTCGGTGCCGCCGGTGGCGTCGTGTCGGGCGCGACGCCCGTGCCGGTTCCCGGATTCGGCTGGCTGGGCTTATCGTCGCCGCCGCCGCCGCTGGCGGCGACCGCGGCAAGGCCCGCCGCGCCTGCGACGCCCGCCAGGATCGCTGGCAGCGCGAGCGACGACCCGCCGCCCGATGCAACGACAGCGGTGAGATCGTCGAGATCCTTGATCAGCGAGAAGTGTGCCGGCGTGGTTGCCGTATGCGCAAGCCACTGGGTTCCATCGGGTTCGCGCAGGACCACATCGTTCGGCACGGTGGCCTTGTCGGGATAGAAGCCGACCACCCGGACCTGCTCGCCGCTGACCAGCTTGATGACGAGATCATGCCCTTGCCGCTCGAAACCGACGACATCGGCGCGTGTCACGTCGAGCCGGACGATGCTTGGCGCAGTGAGATCGACAGTAGCCGCGGAAACTTCGCTGACGGTGCCGGTAGCCTTCGAGATCACGTCCACGTTCATCGCTATCTACTCCTGGGTGTCGCTGCATCGGATCGCCGCTCGATCGCGATTGACGATCGGCGGCGACAGTTTTCCTCGATGGCTGAACGGAGCAGGTGGCTTCAGTGATGCTTCAATTCCGATATCGGAACTAATTTGCGTTTTAATCGTGCAACGACGTTCGCAGCCCCCGTTCAGAGGCCGTGAACGTGCCTTTATCGACGACGAAGTGCACGGCTGGAACTGTGCGTGCGCGCAGGGCTACGCTCTATGTTGGAACGGGAAGCCGGTCTCGAACGTGGAGCCGGTTCCCTTCACGCTTCTTGAGCGTAGCACTGGATTAGCCGCGCGCGAGCCACAGGCGCTTGGCAGCCAGTACCGCCGCGCGTCACGTGTCTTGCTGGAGATCGTCGACCCTAGGTTTCGCAATATCGCGACCTCGGGTCCGGCGGATCAGTTGCCCTCGGCGTCCACCATGAACACCATCGGCTTGCCCCGCGACGCCGGTTCCCAGCCGGCCTGCAACGCGGCACGAACGCCACGAGCCACGAGCGCGTCGTTGATCTGGAGGCGTCCCCGTTGAAGTCCCTTCAACAGACGCTTCGGCGGCGGGAACTCCAGAATTGCGCCCCGCTGCATGTCCTTTTGCTGCAACGACACCATCATGCCCTTCCAGCCTTCCGCATCGGTCCATTGCGGCTCCCGCTGGAGTTGCCACTCATATGTCGATCCATCGACGTCGACGATGCTGGTACCGCTGCGAATGTTGAGCATGTCGATCGACCTAGCACGCCCCGAGGCACAAACCATCCTTCGAACGGTCCATCCTTCGAAAGGCCCGCTCGTACCAGAGATGGAGGGCGCTTCGTGATCACGTGCCGTCCAGCAGGCCGCCGCGAGCATAAAATTACTGTCAGGACGCAGCCGTAATTCTTATCATGCGTTAGGTGACTCAACAGGCTTGGGGCAGCGATCGATTATGGCACGTATCCTGACATCCGTCCTCGGTTGGGCGATCGCGATTCTCGGCGGATTCTTCGCCGTCGCGGGCGCCGTGCTGTTCTCGCTTGGTGGCTCACCCTATTATCTGCTGGCCGGCATCGCGATGATCGCAAGCGGCGCGTTGGTCGGCAGAGACGATCCAAGAGGCCGCTGGCTGTTCGTCTCGGTCTGGGTCGGGACGCTGATCTGGGCGATCTGGGAAGTCGGGTTCGACGGACTGCAACTCGTCCCGCGCGTCGTCGCGCCGACCGTGCTGCTGGTCTTGGTCCTGTTGACCGGGTGGCATCGTGGCACGTCGCAGCGTCGGCGTTCCAGCTTCACGAGCGCTGGGCCCGCCGTCACGGCCGGCTTCGTACTCGTATGCGTCGGCATTCTGGGGGTGCGCGGCGGCAACGTCGACGCCCAGAGCCCGATCCAAACGGTCGCGACGCCGGCGGGTCCGGTTTCGGGCGAGGCCGATGACGACTGGAAGGACTATGGCGGCACCGCGTCGGGGCGTCGCTATTCCGCGCTCACCGATATCACACCCGCCAATGTCGGTCGGCTGACGCTCGCCTGGACTCAGCGGACCGGCGATTTGCCGGTCGCGGCGGAGACCGACGAGCACAAGCGCGAATATCACTCCGAAGCGACCCCGATCCATATCGGCGACACGCTATATACCTGTACGCCGCACTCGTTCGTGCAGGCGATCAATGCCACCACGGGCCAGACGCGCTGGAGTTGGCATGAGGCCGCCAACGTGGAAGGCAATAATTACCTCGTGTGCCGCGGCGTCGCGTACTTCGAGGCCCCCGCCGGCACGCCCTGCGCCCGGCGGATCTTCGCACCGACGTTCAACGCTCGCATCGTCGCGCTCGACGCGGATACCGGCAAGGTGTGCCCGAGCTTCGGACAAAATGGCAGCATCGATCTTCGCGCGAACATGGGCCTGTCGAACGCATCGGACCAGATCGGGACATCGCCGCCGGTGGTCGTCAATGGTCGCCTGATCATCGGCGAACGGATCACCGACAACGTCAACCGCAACATTCCGAGCGGCGTCGTGCGGGCGTATGATCCGCTGACGGGCCGCCCGGTATGGGCCTGGGATGTCGGTCGATCCGCCGACGCGATCGCCCCGCTGCCCGCCGGGCAAGTCTATACGCGTGGCACGCCCAACGTGTGGGGCGCGATCACCGCCGATGCGGCGAACGGCATCGTCTACCTCGGCACCGGCAACGCCTCGCCCGATTACTGGATCGGCTATCGTCGTCCCTTCGACGACCGGTTCGGGACGTCGATCGTCGCACTGGACGTCGCGACCGGCAAGTTGCGCTGGAGCCGCCAGCTGGTCCACCGCGACATGTGGGACATGGACCTGCCGATCGGGCCATCGCTCTTCGATTATCGTGCGCCCGACGGACGGACGATCCCCGCGCTGATCCAGACCACCAAGATGGGCCAGGTGTATTTCCTCAACCGGCTGACCGGCGCGCCGATCACGCCGATCGCCGAACGCCCGGTTCGTACCGACGGCGCGACCCCCGGGGTCACGGTGTCGCCGACCCAGCCCTATTCGGTCGGCATGCCCTCGTTCACGCCGCCTGCGCCGAACGAGGTGTCCACATGGGGCGCAACACCGATCGACCAGCTGATGTGCCGTATCGACATCCGCCGCTCGCAGGGTGCCGGGATCTACCAGCCGATCGGCCTCAAGCCGATCATCGGCCACCCTGCGTTCGACGGCGTGACCGACTGGGGCGGTGCGGCCGTCGATCCCGTTCGCGGCATCATGACCGTCAACACGATGGAAATGCCGTTCAAGCTCTGGCTCATGCGTCGCGACGATCCGCGCGTTGGTCCGTTGATGGCGCAGAAGAAGGGCGGCGAGAACGCGCGACAGGCCCAGCTGCAGACGCAGTACAACACGCCGTACGTGGCCGTCGTGCAAGCCTGGATCGGCATCTTCGGCGCGCCCTGCAATGCGCCGCCATGGGGTCATCTGACTGCGGTCGACCTGAAGACGCACAAGATCCTGTGGCGCGAGGTGCTCGGTACCGCACGTGATACCGGGCTGTTCGGATCGCGCCTCGGCGTGCCGATCAAGACGGGCGTGCCGAACCTCGGCGGCTCGATCGTCACCGCCGGTGGCCTCGCGTTCATCGCTGCGACCACCGACCAGTATCTGCGCGCCTTCGACCTGAAAACCGGCAAGGTCGTGTGGAAGGCACGGCTTCCGGCCGGTGCCCAGGCAACGCCGATGACGTACCGCGGCGCGGATGGTCGCCAGTACGTCGTCATCACCGCCGGTGGGCATGGTGCGCTCGGTACGCGGTACGGCGATTACACCTTGGCTTTCGCTTTGCCGCGCACGTCGTAGGAGCAAACTGCGCGACGTTCGGCCAAGCACGCGCAAGCGGAGCGAACACGCAAGGACAACTGATCCATAGTTCGCTCGACGCCGCGTTCAGGCAATCAAGCGCCGTAGCAACGCAGAATACCCGAGGCTCCGTTGCCGCCCGACAAGCTCGTGGCGGCGGCGGCAAGCGTTGCTGGCTATGTGGCACGAAACACGCCACTCCGACATATCGGCAATAGCTAGAAAGACCGCTCATGTGCTTTTCGGCTACTGCAAGCTTCGTCGCCTCAGGGGTGCTGGCGACGATCGGCGTGGCGACGCTGCGTCATGTTCGCGAGCCGCGGGCGCTCCTGTTCGCCTCCGTGCCGCTGCTGTTCGCCGGGCATCAGTTCTGCGAGGGGTTGGTGTGGCTCGCATTCGACGGCGAACTCGGCCGGGTTGCGCTCGATCATGCCGTACTGCTGTTCATGCTGTACGCGCTCGGCATCCTCCCGACCTTGATGCCGGCCGCGGTGGCGCTGTTGGAGCCGCCGGGCTGGCGTCGCATCGCCATCGTCGGACTGACCATGGCCGGCGCGCTCGTGTGTGCCTGGGATATCGCAGGCCTGATCCTGTTCCCGATCCATGCCTATGTCGACCATTTCTCGATCGCGTATCGCAACGCGATGACGAGCAACATGGTCGTCTCGATCTTCTACATATTGGCGACGTGCGGCGCGCTGCTGCTATCGAGCCACAACGTCGTCAGGACCTACGGCGTGGTCAACGTCATCGGGCTGACGATCGTCCATCTGGTCAAAGGCTATGCGTTCGCGTCGGTCTGGTGCTTCTACGCCGCGATCCTGAGCGTCATGCTCTACTGGCAGTTCCATCGGCGCAAGATCGACGTCGAGACACCGAACAGCATTTCCGCCGCGCACAAGCCGTTCCTGCTGACCTGGCTGCGGGGAGCTTGACCGTAGCGGCCTATGCAGCGCTGGGTGCGCCCAATCATCATGCGCCGCGCCCCGGCATGATCGTGTCGACCAAACCTACCGGTAACTGGACGATCGTGAAGGCCGTCAGTCCTTGACCGTGGAAGCCAGATATATCTGATCGATCGCGGTCTTCAGCGTCGCGTCGAATGTCGCGTCGTCCATATCGTGGCGCAGGTCGCCGATGAGCGCGCGGGAAAAGCTCGCGATCATGCCGTGATCGGTCGCCAGCTTGCGGCACGCCTCGTCACGCGTGTAGCCGCCGGACAGCGCTACGACGCGCGTGACCCTCGGATGCGCGATCAGGGTCGTATAATGATCGCGGACCTCGGGGATCGTCAGCTTGACCATGACGTCGCGGTCCGCCGATAGCGCGTCGAGACCGCGCAGCAGTTCGTCGAGCAGGATGGCCTCGGCGGCCGCTTTGTCCGGACTTTTGATGAGGACTTCGGGCTCGAGGATCGGCAGCAGGCCGAAATCTGCGATCCGGGCCGCGATCTCGAACTGCTGCGCGACGATCGACGCGATGC
Source organism: Sphingomonas sp. R86520 (assembly GCF_042466285.1). NCBI lineage: Bacteria > Pseudomonadati > Pseudomonadota > Alphaproteobacteria > Sphingomonadales > Sphingomonadaceae > Sphingomonas > Sphingomonas sp. R86520. The sequence continues at coordinate 4,295,426 of NZ_JAXHBZ010000001.1, read as the reverse complement.
CGCTTTGCGACGCGAGCCGGATGGTCGACCGCATCTTGGTGCCGAATATACCAAGACCGACCGCGCGCTCGAGCACCGCGTCGAGCGTCGGCATCGGCTTCATCAGACTGACGCCGTCGACCTCCGCCTCAAGCCCCTTGTCGACCTTCAGGAATGGCACGATCCCGCGTTCGGCCCAGAGAAAGGTCGGCACCGGGACCTCGCCTATGCGCCCGTCCATCGTCGCCTCGAACAGGATCGCCGCGATCACCTTGTCCGCGGTGAACGACGGGGCCGTCATGATCCGCACCCGGAACGCCTGAATCAGCGCGAACATCTCCGCATCGCCCGAATATTCGGTCTCGGCTAGTCCGTAAGCTTTGAGTGCGCCGGGCGTTGATCCGCCACTTTGGTCCAGCGCGGCGATGAACCCGCGCCCGTCCGACATCATTCTGGCCATTTCGACTTTCGACACGCCACATTCTCCACTGTCTGCCCGGTCAACGATGGCTGACAGCAAAAGGGCGCAACGCGAAACGCAATCGCTAGTGTACTGGGAGCTTCCGATCGCGCGCCATGAAGCCCGTGGTCCGCCGCTTCGGGTCGGCTATGCGTGCTTGCGCGCCCATTCCCGGTTGATGCCCAGTGCCGCCAGCGTGCAGACCGCGCCGGAAAACAGATAGGCTCCGACCGAGACCAGCCCGAAATTGCTGGCGAGAAGCAGCGCTGCCAACGGCGCGAAGCCTGCACCTACCAGCCACGACAGATCCGAGACGATCGCCGCACCCGTATAGCGCCGCATCGGCGAGAAGCTGGAATTGACCGATCCGGAGGACTGACCGAACGACAAGCCGAGCAGGATGAAGCCTAGCACCATGTAGATCGCCTCCCCCGTTCCGCCCGTCCCGAGGAGATGCGGCGCGAAGAGGCTGAAGACGGCGATCAGTACCGCCGAAACGCTCAGCACGGTGCGGCGGCCGAACGTGTCGGCCAGTTTGCCCGATAGCAGGATCGCGACCAGCCCGACCGCCGCCGCGGCCATTTCGATGGCAAGGAACCGCCCTGCCGTCTCGCGGTGCGTAAGGAGAACCCACGACAGCGGAAACACGGTCACGAGGTGGAACAGCGCAAAGCTTGCGAGCGGTGCGAAAGTGCCCAGAACGATCGTCCGCCCTTCACTTGCGATCGTCTCCCGTATCGGCGCGGGCCGCAGTTCACCGGTCGCGAAGAGTTCTTCGAACGCGGGCGTGGAGATAAGTCGAAGACGCGCGAAGAGGGCGACCACGTTGATCGCGAAGGCAACGAAGAAGGGATAGCGCCAACCCCATTCGAGGAACGCCGCCGGCGACAGGGTCGATTGAAGATACAGGAAGAGCCCGCTGGCGAGCAGCAATCCTACGGGCGCCCCCAGTTGGGGGATCATGGCGTACCAGCCACGCTGCCCGGGTGGCGCGTTGAGCGACAGCAACGACGGCAGGCCGTCCCAGACGCCGCCAAGCGCGACGCCCTGCCCGATGCGGAACACCGCCAGCAGGACCGCGGCCGCAATGCCGATCGTCGCGTAGCCCGGCAGGAACGCCATCGCCATGGTCGACCCGCCGAGAAGGAATAGCGCGATCGTCAATTTGGGGCCGCGCCCATGACGACGATCGACCCAGAAGAACAGCATCGACCCGAACGGCCGCGCGATGAACGCGAGCGCGAACAGCCCGAACGAATAGAGCGTGCCCGTAAGTGCGTCGACATACGGGAATATCAGCGACGGGAAGACCAGCACCGAAGCGATGGCATAGACGAAGAAGTCGAAGAACTCGGACGTCCGCCCCAGGATGACGCCGATCACGATCTCGCCGGGTGCGATCCTGTGCTCGCGCGCATTCACCAGTCGCGCGTCGCGCTCCAGCGCCGCCGAGTTCGCTCCATGCGCCACAATGCTCACACTCAGGCTCCTCGGAAATCACCAGTCGCGCCAAGTCGACGCTTCCCCATCGCCGCTCACCATAGCGGGAAAAACAACGCCGACTTTGACCGCCGTCAAAGTCGCCGTCGGCTGTGACGCTAGTGTGCGGGCATGCGCACAAAACGGCTCCTTCCTGCCTCACAGGCATTCCGCCTCGCTCTCGCCAGCGCACCTTTGCTGCTCGGAGGATGCGACATGGTCGTGATGAGCCCGACCGGAGACATCGCCCTGCAGCAACGCAACCTCATTCTCACCGCGACGGGGCTCATGTTGCTGGTCATCGTCCCCGTGATGGTCCTGACGGTGCTGTTCGCCTGGCGCTATCGGAGCAGCAATCCAAACAAGGTGTACGATCCGCATTTCGATCATTCGACGACGCTGGAACTCGTCATCTGGTGCTGCCCGCTGCTGATCATCATCTGCCTGGGCGCGGTCACCTGGACGAGCACCCACCGGCTCGATCCGTTCCAGCCGCTCGAACGGATCGCACCGGGCCGACCGATCGCCCCGGACACCAGGCCGCTGGAGATCCAGGTGGTCGCGCTGGATTGGAAATGGCTGTTCATCTACCCTGAGCAGAACATCGCGTCGGTCAACGAACTGGCGCTTCCGAAGGACGTACCGGTCCACTTCTCGATCACGTCCACCGACCAGTTCAGCACCTTCTACGCGCCGACCCTCGCGGGCATGATCTATGCGATGCCGGGCATGCAATCGGCGCTCAACGCGGTCATCAACAAGACCGGCGACAGCTGGGGCTATTCGGGCAACTACACCGGCGCCGGGCATACCGACATGCGGTTCCGCCTGCACGCGGTGGAACCCGGCGAGTTCGATCGCTGGGTCGCACAGGTGCGGAACAGCGGGCCCGCGCTGTCCGCGGTGGATTACATCCGGCTCGCGCAGCCGAGCATGAAGGTACCGGTCCTCCACTTCGGCTCGGTCGCGCCGCAGCTCTTCGACCGGGTGCTCAATCGCTGCGTCGAGCCCGGCAAGCCCTGCATGGTCGACGTGATGCGCCACGATCAGACGAACGGTCGTCCGGCGATCGGGCCGCGTGGTCCCGGGATCGACGCAGCACCACTGGCCGGTGGCAAGCCCGTACCGGCCCTGCAGAAGGCGCCCGAGGACAAGGGGTCCGGCCCCAACGTCACCAAGCCCGCCCAACCCGGCGCGCCCGGACAGCTCAAGCCCGGCGACCAGCGCAACCGCGACCTGTCGCGCGCCTTTCCCTTTTCGCAGCCTGGCGCCCCCCGCGCCGCGCACGCCTAATCCCTTGTTTGCAGGCGAACCATGACAGACCAGAGCCTCCTCAAGACGGTGTTCGGCCGCCTGACCTGGGAATCCTTCCCCTTCCACGAGCCCATCCTGTTCGGCACCTTCGTCGTCGTGATGCTGCTCGGGCTGGGTATCGTCGGTGCGGTCACCCGCTACCGGCTATGGGGCTATCTCTGGACCGAATGGTTCACCAGCGTCGATCACAAGAAGATCGGCGTCATGTATATCATCCTGGCGATCATCATGTTGCTGCGCGGATTCTCCGACGCGCTGATGATGCGCGCGCAACAGGCGCTCGCGTTCGGTGACAATCCCGGCTTCCTGCCGCCCCATCATTACGATCAGATCTTCACTGCGCACGGCACGATCATGATCTTCTTCGTCGCGATCCCGCTGATCGTGGGCATCGTAAACTTCGTCATGCCGCTGCAGATCGGCGCGCGCGACGTCGCCTTCCCGTTCCTCAACAATTTCAGCTTCTGGCTGACCGCGGCGGGGGCCGTGCTGACCATGGTCTCGCTGTTCGTCGGCGAGTTCGCCCGCACCGGCTGGCTCGGCTACGCCCCGCTGTCGGAACTGGCCTATAGTCCGGACACCGGAGTCGATTATTACCTCTGGTCGCTCCAGATCGCCGGCGTCGGAACCACGCTGTCCGCAATCAACATGGTGGCGACCATCATCAAGATGCGTGCGCCCGGCATGACGATGATGAAGATGCCGGTGTTCTGCTGGACAGCGCTGTGCAGCAACATCCTCGCGATCGCGATCTTCCCCGCCCTCACCGCCGCCTTCTTCCTGCTGATGCTCGATCGCTATATCGGCACCAACTTCTTCACCAACGAACTCGGCGGCGCGCCGATGATGTACTGGAACATGGTGTGGATCTGGGGTCACCCGGAGGTCTACGTCCTGGTCCTGCCGGCGTTCGGCATCTATTCGGAAATCACCTCCACCTTCACCGGCAAGCGGCTCTTCGGTTACACGTCGATGGTCTACGCCACGGTGGTCATCACCATCCTGTCATACCTCGTCTGGCTGCACCATTTCTTCACGATGGGTGCAGGGCCCGGCGTCAACTCGTTCTTCGGCATCGCCACGATGGTGATCGCGATCCCCACGGGTGCCAAGATCTTCAACTGGCTGTTCACGATGTACCGCGGCAACATCCGCTGGGAACTGCCGATGATGTGGGTGCTGGCGTTCATGCTCACCTTCACCGTCGGCGGCATGACGGGCGTGCTGCTCGCCATTCCGCCGGCCGACTTCGTGCTTCACAATTCGCTGTTCCTCGTGGCGCATTTCCACAACGTGATCATCGGCGGCGTGGTGTTCGGCCTGTTCGCGGGCATGGTCTACTGGTTCCCCAAGGCGTTCGGCTTCAAGCTCGACGATTTCTGGGGCAAGGTCGCTTTCTGGGGCTGGGTGGTCGGCTACTGGATTGCGTGGACGCCGATCTACGTCGTCGGCCTGATGGGTACGACCCGGCGCGTGAACCACTTCGACGATCCCTCGCTCCAGCCCTATTTCATCATCGCCGCGATCGGTGCGGTGATCATCCTGGTCGGCATTCTCGGCTTCGTGATGAGCATCGTCATGGGCTGGGTGAACCGCGACAAGCTGCGCGACGTCACCGGCGATCCGTGGGGCGGACGCACACTGGAATGGTCGACCTCGTCGCCACCGCCGGCGTATAACTTCGCCCTGACGCCGGTCATCCATGATCTCGACGCCTGGTACGACATGAAGGAGCGCGGCTACGAACCGCCGACCGAAGGCTTCCGTGCGATCCACATGCCGCGCAACACCGGCGCCGGCGTGATCCTCGCGGGGCTCGCCCTCGTCCTCGGCTTCGCGATGATCTGGTACATGTGGTGGCTCGCCGCGCTGAGCTTTGCAGGTCTCCTCGTGGTGGCCATCCGCCATACGTTCAACTTCACGCGCGACTATTTCATCCCAGCCGACGAGGTCGCCCGCACGGAGCGGCTGCGCGCCCAGCAGCTTGCGACCGGAGCCTGACATGACCGAGCACGCTTTCGACAACGCCGTGGCGGGTCCGACCTGGCACCTCGCCGAAGAGGACCATGATCACGGTGGCGGCGGCGCCACCATCCTGGGGTTCTGGATATATCTGATGAGCGACGCGCTGCTCTTCGCATCGTTGTTCGCGATGTTCGGCGTGGTGGGCGCGAACTATGCGGGCGGGCCGACGCCCCGCGACATATTCGACCTGCCGCTGGTCGCGCTCAACACCGCGTTCCTGCTCGCCTCCTCGATCACCTTCGGTGCCGCCATGCCGCACATCGCGGCGGGCCGGGTCGGCCGGACGCGCTTCTGGCTGACGGTCACCGGCGTGCTCGGCGCAGCGTTCGTAGGAGTCGAATTCTACGAGTTCTCGCATCTGATCGACGAGGGCGCGACGCCGCAACGCAGCGCTTTCCTGTCCGCCTTCTTTACTCTCGTTGGCACGCATGGCGCGCACGTCACCGTCGGGCTGATCTGGATGGGCACGGTGCTGATGCAACTGGGCAAGCACGGCCTGTCCCCGGCAATGAAACGACGCCTGCTGTGCCTGTCGATGTTCTGGCATTTCCTCGACATCATCTGGATCGGTGTCTTCACCTTCGTCTATCTGTTTGGAGTAATCCGGTGAGCCTATCCCCAGAGCAGGCGGACGCCGCCTCGAACGGTCATGACGAAACCGGAGGACATGACGGCCGGAAGGGATACCTCACCGGCTCGATCCTGTCCGTAGTGCTCACCGTCATCCCGTTCTGGCTGGTGACGTCGGGCGCGGTGCACGACGTCCAGACCGTCGCGTTCCTGATATTCGGGTTCGCGCTGGTGCAGATCGTCGTGCACGTCGTGTTCTTCCTGCATCTCGACACGCGCTCGGAAGGCGGCTGGACGTTGCTGGCCTTCCTCTTCACCACGGTGATCGTATTCCTGACGATCGGCGGCTCGATCTGGGTCATGTATCATCTGAACGCGAACATGATGCCGATGCCCGGCAACGGCGTGGGCAACATGAGTGGCATGGCACCCGGTAGCGAGCCCTGAGCCCTACCCACCTTGCCCGCTATGGGTTGAACGACCTTCGATCCGGCGCTTACGCAACATATGCCCTCGACCTTATGACTGAGTACGGATCTCTGGCAGCGCCGTCGGCTTGTGAACGAAAATGCGGCTCCAGCCTGTTCCGACGATCCCGCTCCAGTCCCATCGGCGAGCGATGCCGCCGCCGGTATACAGCGTAGCCCCGCGCATTTTAAGCGCAGGAGACTGAGTATCAACAGTCAAGATACCAGGTTTTCAGTTTGAACCTTGTAATGTTGCCAGTTCACCAGCGAATTATGAACGACGTATATACAATTGGGTATTAGCCGATCTAACCCAAGTTTATGATATTGTAGCCACACGCGTGGCACGTTACCTGTCGGCTAATGAGCCTTTCGCGACCTACTGTTCAGCTGATAGCTTCACGCCGCTTCGGCGATGCCCGTGGTTGGTTCACCGAGGTCTATTCGGTGCCGGCCTTCGAAAAGCTCGGCATCAGCTGCACCTTCGTGCAGGACAACCACTCGCTGTCCGTGCCGGCGTACACGCTCCGGGGCTTGCATTTCCAGACGCCGCCACGCGGTCAGGACAAGCTGGTGCGCTGCATCCGCGGTCGGATCTTCGATGTCGCGGTCGATATCCGCAAGGGCTCGCCGACCTATGGGCAATGGGTCGGCGCCGAGCTGTCGGCGGACAACGGCCACCAGCTGTTCGTGCCCGTCGGTTTTGCGCACGGCTTCGTCACGCTCGAGGACAATTGCGAAGTCAGCTACAAATGCTCGGACAGTTACGCCCCCGATAGCGATGGCGGTATCCGCTGGGACGACCCCGCGATCGGCTCGGGCGGCATCGACTGGCCCCTGCCTGCCGGCACCATTCCCGAGCTTTCGGCCAAGGATGCGGTCCAGCCGCTGCTTGCCGACTTCGACAGCCCCTTTCCCTATGACGGCCGCCCGCTGGCGCCGCTCGCCTGAAGGACTGAACCCATGCGCATCTTCGTCACCGGCGGGGCCGGCTTCATCGGCTCGGCTCTGGTCCGTCACCTCATCGAGACCACCGAGCATGAAGTGCTCAATTTCGACAAGCTGACCTATGCCGGCACGCTCACCACGGTCGAGCGCGTCGCCGACAGCAGCCGTTATCGCTTTGTCCAGGGCGACATCTGCGACGCAGACGCCGTCAAGGCCGCGATTGCCGAGTTCAAGCCCGAGATCGTCACGCATCTCGCCGCCGAAAGCCATGTCGACCGCTCGATCGACGGCCCTGGCGCGTTCGTGCAGACCAACATGGTCGGCACCTACACGATGCTCGCCGAAGCGCGCGCCTATTGGCTCGGGCTCGACGACGCGGCAAAGGCGGCGTTCCGCTTCCACCACATCTCGACCGACGAGGTCTACGGATCGCTCGGCGATACTGGGCTGTTTACCGAAGAGACGCCCTATGATCCACGTTCGCCCTACTCGGCGTCGAAGGCGGGGTCGGACCATCTCGTCAGCGCCTGGGGCCACACCTTCGGCCTGCCGGTGCTGATCACCAACTGCTCGAACAATTACGGGCCGTATCACTTCCCCGAAAAGCTGATCCCGCTGATGATCGCCAAGGCGCTCGATGGCGGCGACCTGCCGGTCTACGGCAAGGGCGACCAGGTCCGCGACTGGCTGTTCGTCGAGGACCATGTCCGCGCGCTGCACGCGGTGTTCGAAAAGGGCGAGCCCGGCCGGACCTACAATGTCGGCGGGAACAACGAGAAGCAGAACCTCGAGGTCGTGAAGACGCTGTGCACGATCCTCGACCGGCTGCGTCCGCGCGCCGATGGCCAGTCCTACGCGACGCAGATCACCTACGTCGCCGACCGTCCCGGTCACGACAAGCGCTATGCGATCGACGCGAGCCGGATCAAGAACGAGCTCGGCTGGGAGCCCGCCGAGACGTTCGAGACCGGCATCGAGAAGACGATCGTCTGGTATCTCGCCAACGAATCCTGGTGGCGTCCGCTGGTGGCCGCCAAGGCGTCGGAACGCCGCGGCGTGGCCGTCTGACATGAGTGTCCACGCGAGGAACCGGCGATGACCGCATCCGTTCGAACGATCCTCGTCACCGGCGCCAACGGCCAGCTCGGCACCGAGCTGCAGCGTTGCGCCTGGCCCGAGGGCTGGACGATCGTCGCGGTCGACCAGGACACGCTCGACCTGCGCGATACCGCGGCGATCGCGGCGAAAGTTGCGGCCGATGTCGACGGACATCGCTGGGCCGCCGTCATCAACGGCGCGGCCTATACCGCGGTCGACAAGGCGGAAACCGACATCGTCACCGCGTGGGCGGTCAACGCGATGGCCCCCGCCGCCTTCGGCGAGGCCTGTGCGAAGGCCGGCATCCCGCTCGTCCAGGTGTCGACCGATTATGTCTTTGCCGGCGACAAGACCGGCGCCTGGGGAATCGACGACCCGGTCGCGCCGCTCGGCGTCTACGGCGCGTCGAAGCTGGGTGGCGAGCTGGCGGTCCGTACCAGCGGCGCGCGTCACGCGATCGTCCGCACCGCCTGGGTGGTCAGCGCGCACGGCGCCAACTTCATCAAGACGATGCTGCGCGTCGGCGAGACGCGTGACAGCCTGACCGTCGTCGCCGACCAGCGTGGCAGCCCCACGAGTGCGGCGGACCTAGCCAATGCGTTGATGACGATGACGGTGCGACTGGTCGAGGACGAGGCCGCGCCCACCGGTATTTTCCACTTCTCCAACGCCGGCGACATCAGTTGGGCCGACTTCGCGACGGAGATCTTTCGCCAGTCGGCCGCGCGGGGCGGCCCCTCGGCTGCCATCGTGCCGATCCCGAGCAGCGACTATCCGACACCCGCGGCCCGGCCCGCCAATTCGCTGCTCAGCCACGCCGCGATCGAAACTGCGTACGGCATCGCCCCGCGCCCGTGGCAGGCGGCCCTGAGCGACATTCTCGACGAACTGATCGGCCCGATGGCCAGCAAGGAACAGCACGCATGAAGGGCATCATTCTCGCAGGCGGTTCGGGCACGCGCCTCCATCCGGCAACGCTGGCGGTCAACAAGCAGCTGCTGCCGGTCTACGACAAGCCGATGATCTACTACCCACTGTCGGTGCTGATGCTCGCCGGCATTCGCGACATCCTGATCATCTCGAGCTCCGAATATATCGGCAACTACCAGAACCTGTTCGGTGACGGTTCGGCGCTCGGCTTGACGATCGCCTATGCCGAACAGCCCAGGCCCGAGGGTCTGGCGCAGGCGTTCACGATCGGGGCGGACTTCATTGGCGACGACAATGTCGCGCTGGTGCTGGGCGACAACATCTTCTTCGGCGCGCATCTGACCGACCTGCTGGCCAGCGCCGTCGCGCGGCCGGATGGAGCGACGGTATTCTCCTACCGCGTCGAGGATCCCGAGCGCTACGGCGTGGTCGAGTTCGGCGAAGGCGGCAAGGCGATCAGCCTTGAGGAAAAGCCCGAGACCCCCAAGTCGAACCATGCGGTCACCGGTCTGTATTTCTACGACAACCGCGTCGTCCAATATGCTCGCGACCTGAAGCCGTCCGCCCGCGGCGAACTCGAGATCACCGATCTTAACCGGCTCTACATGGACGCCGGCGATTTGTTCGTCGAACAAATGGGTCGCGGCTATGCCTGGCTAGATACCGGCACGCACGACTCCTTGCTCGAGGCCAGCGAGTTCGTCCGCACCATCCAGCATCGCCAGGGCGTGCAGGTCGCCTGCCTTGAGGAGATCGCGTTCGAGATGGGCTTCATCACCGCCGACGTCGCGCGCGCCGCCGGCGAGCGGTTCAAGAAGACCGCTTATGGTCGCGCAATCCTCAATGCCGTGAACGAAGCCAGGGTGTAGAGGAGATACTTCCCAAACCTTGTGGCTGAATACGGCGAGTCGCTTGCCTCAAGAACGATTGTCGAGCGATCCGGCCGACCGCGCTTCGAGGCGCGTGAAGGATCATCGGCGCTGAGATTAGCGGGTTTTTGGTCAACCCTGCCGATCAATTTAGCCTCGGGGCGTGACCACCGAAGTCCAATTGCTTCAGGCGTTTCCTCGACAATCGCGGATCAACGGTTGAGGTTGGCGAGGCGCCCATCAGCTACCCCGCTTCTCGCTATGATGTAGCAAGCGAGCCCATCAGGTCTTTGATTACGGCCCTTGCGATACGAGTTCGCATCTCACCAGCATATAAGATTTTTTGCAAAGTACTGATTTACAACATCGAATTACTTATTGGCATAACTCTGCGACCAGATTCCATACCCCTACTATATTTTGTAACCTAAGTTTGGAATTCCGAACATTATACAATGAAAACATAGGAATGACCGCCTCGTGCGATACTTTCGAAACACGTAAGCCATTGCAGTCGCTTCAAATTGGCTTGGATCACAATTTCTATAATTAGAGCTTGTCGCAGTACTATTTTCTACTGGGCACATCAGCAAAAAATGTAAGAAATCGAATATTTATGTTGACTATTTTGAAGATAATTCGACATAAATGAATTTAATTTGACGAATACTCCTTCGCGCAAATCAGAAGCATTCGCTCTGCCTTGCGTCACATGATTAACGTCGAGTTAGTATTGATTGCTCGTAAGCAATAACCTGTGGATTAATCGGACGCATTTTCCCAGTTCATGATCAAGAACTAGAGACGGTCGTTGGTATAATGGCAGTTATTTATCATGCCCAATACGGTATTTGGACATCATCATATGCCTTCGAGGGACGAGAAGAACAAACTAAGCATAGAGGAACTGTCCTTTGCATGGCTCGAGCGAGACTCCACCGCTTCCGCTATCGTAGACGGATCGCTGGTCCTGCTATGGGCGAACAGATCGATGATATCACTTGTACACGCTCATCGCGATATAATGATGTTGAATGGATCAATCGCCATCAATCCTGCTGACAACCAAGTCAAACTTATCAATTTTGTCCAGGAATGCGGGACAAATCCATCGACATTGCTTTTGTCGGATAGGGCAACGGGGCATTTCGTGGTTCAAGGGCGATTGGTGAGCCGGAACGAAAGTCGACATTTCGTTGGCCTCCAGATCAGAAGTACCGCCGATTTCAAATTAAATTATACCGATCTCAGTATCGCGTTCGGCTTGACGAAAATGGAGCACTGGGTGCTTCTCAAGATGCTCGACGGCCGGATGGCCGATCAGATTTCGTCGACCGAGGGAACGTCGATAGGTACTGTCAGAACGCATATCCGGCACATCTATGAAAAGATGCACGTAACGTCACGAGAAGGCCTCTTTTCCGCCGTCTCACCGTATCGCATATGATCCAAGACCTGGAAAAATGGATTATTGGCAGCGCTCATACGTGAAGTTCCGCAGCCGGATTTTAGCCCTCTGACGCGCGTCGGTCAGCCACCGGCTCTGCACTCAGGTGGCTTGGGCAGCGACATCCAGTGGGTAGGCCAGGGCAACAGGTCGTCCGTGCGGGCATCCATGAAAACCTGCCATTTCTTGCCGTCGCGAATACCGTCGACAAAGCTCGCAACGATATAACGGCCGCCGGCCCAAACCAGCGCGTCCTGCGCCGGCAGAATTTCATCAGTGAGATTCCATTGCGCGCCGTCAGTCTTGGCGTCGTTGATATCAGCGTTTCCCATCGGCCTCGCATACTCCTCTCGGTGGTGTTCCGATCTAATTCCCGATTGCGAACTGCTCCGGAAGCGGGATCGCCGTTTGGTCCTAAATTCCTATAGTGTCGATATACTTCCCTGCAATTTCGCACCGAAGCGAGTGTTATTTTGGGACGATACGGGTTGCGGAGAAGGAACAGTATCCAAACCCCCAAACATCAACGGCCTCACAAGCAGGTCACGAGAAATTGCTGCATCGCAAGGTAATATCATCAAAGTTGAAGACGACCTTGGTGCAAAGATGGGGTTGAAGAGGACATCAGTCGAACGCCTGATAAACAAACAATGGGGAAATCTCGATGAATTCCGCATTTAACATGATGGTGGTCAGCGCGCATAGCCAATTTAGGCTAATTGCGCATGATGTAAGCTGGTAGCCATAATCAGCCTCTTATTGTCTCGGCGGAGCAATCCGATCCCTCACCGTTCGTACCAATGGCGGCCAGGATTGCGCGTTTAGATATGTCGATCGCCTTGCTTACGCCGCTACGACGCGCGGGCACGCGAGCCTCTTGATTGGCCACAACCTTTGGTTTTGACCGATTTTTTCTACTTTGGGAGCGCGCAACTTGCGTAGATCGTGGATTCCAGGATGGACGGTTGTCGCGCTGGCGGGATGCACGACGCCCTTGGCTTTGCCAGCAGGGCATGACGCATATGCTCTCGTGCCACCGGCGGGCCCGCGACCGATGCTCGCAGCGTATCGGTTAAAGCCGTACGATCACATCAATATTACCGTGTTCGACGAGCCTGACCTCTCTTTCAACGATGTCGAGATCGGCAGTTCCGGGACACTGACCCTTCCGTTCGTCGGTATCACGCAAGCCGCCGGCAAAACCGTGGAGGAGCTGCGGGGCGATGTCGCTGCGGCCTTGGCGCACAGGGTCGTCAAGCATCCCGAAGTCGTCATAGCGCTGGCATCGAGCCCCAGCCGGACGATCACCATCGAAGGGTCGGTCAACCAGCCGGGCGTCTATCCGATCACCGAGCCGATCGATCTTCTCGCGGCGCTGGCAATGGCGCGCGGCCCCGACCGGGTCGCCAAGCTGCATGAGGTCGCCATATTCCGTACCGTTGATGGTGCAGCGATGGGCGCCAAGTTCGATGTCGCCGCGATCCGGCGCGGCGAAGCCGCCAATCCGCAGATACTTCCCAACGACACGGTAGTCGTCGGCCTTTCGAATGCCCGCGCGGCGTGGAGGGACGTGCTGCAAGCAAGTCCGGTCCTCGCGCTGTTTACGCGACTTTGACCGCATCCCGGGGATTTGCATGACTTCAAAGATGAATATGCCCGTCGCACATGACGAGTCCGCAACCAGATCGTTTCGGCTTGGTAACGACTCGGTCACGGCAGCATATATTAGGCCGGCTCGCGTGACCCCCGAGGACGGCGGCGACGACGTTCCCGCGATCAGCATTCCAATCCTGCTATCGGCGATCCATCGCAACCGTTGGATCGTCGGAGCGGTGGTGGCTGTCGGTATCGTCATCGCGATAGCGCTGACGTTGCTGTCGACCCCGATCTACCGAGCGACGGCCAGCCTTCAGATCAACCAGCAGAGTTCGACCATCCTGCAAGGCGCGGACGTTCAGCCGATAACCGCGATCTCCGACACCTCGCGCTTTCTCGAAACGCAGTCGCGCGTGTTGAAGAGTCGCTCGCTCGCCAGTCGGGTGGTCGACAATCTGAAACTGGCGGGCGACAACGGCTTCCTGGCAGCGATGGGCGCTCGGACGAGCTCCGCGCAAGGCGATGCCACAATGGTGGTCGCACAACGCCGCGAAACGATCATCGCCCTGCTTCTCCAGAACTTGACGATCGAGCTACCGATCAGCTCGCGAGTTGCGGATATCAGTTTCCAGAGTCCGGATGCCAAGCTCGCGGCCCGGGTCGCGAACACGTATGCAAACAGTTACATCCAGGAGACGCTCGACGGGCGAATGGGCGCCTCGCACTATGCACGGGAATTCCTGAAGCAGCAGATCGCGGAATCGCGACTGCGCCTCGAGCGGTCGGAGCAGGACCTGATCGCCTACGCCAACCAGTCGGGTGTGATCGATACAGCGCAGAGTGGCGGCGATGGCGCTCCCTCCGCGCCGTCCTTGTCGGCTGCCAATCTCGTCGCGTTCAACGGCGCCTATGCCCAGGCACGCAGCTTGCGCATTCAGGCCGAAGAGAAATGGCGGCGTGCACAGCAGACGTCGCCCATGGCGCTGCCCGAAGTGCTCGCGGACGAGACCGTCCAAGGCTTGGTCCGAACGCGTGCCGAGAAACGCGCCTCGCTGGATCAGCTTCGCGAAAGATACGTCGCGGACTATCCGCAGATCGGCCAGGCAGCGGCCAATGTCGCAGGGCTGACTCGCGCGATCGATGCACAAGTCTCGGTCATCCGCGAGGCCATTCGACAGAGCTATCAACTTGCACTCAGCCAGGAAGCCTCGTTGATCACCAACGTCGCAGATGCCCAGCGGACGGCGTTGACTGATCAGGCCAAGCGCATCCGTTACAATGTGCTGAAAAACGAGGTCGAGACGAACCGGACCTTCCACAATACGCTGTTGCAGCGTTCGCGGGAAATCGGCGCTGCGGCCGGCATGACCTTGAACAACATTTCCATCGTCGATGAGGCGCAGGAGCCCCGTACACCGGTCTATCCGCGACCGATCCGCACGATCGCCATCGCGCTTTTTCTGAGCATCGCCGCCGCAATCATCCTGGTGTTGCTGAAAGAAGCGTTCCGGGATGTCATCCATGCACCGCACGACATGAGCGACAAGCTAGGCCTGCCGCTGCTCGGAACCATTCCGTTGGTCGATAAGGGGGAGACGGTGAGCGCAGCGCTTAACGACGCCAAGTCTTCTTTGGCGGAAGCGTATCACTCGGCGCGTACCGGACTGGAGTTCGCCACCGCCGCCGGCATACCCAAGGTGCTGCTGTTCACGAGCACCAAGCCAGGCGAGGGAAAGACGACGAGTGCGATCGCCGTGGCGCGCAGTATCGCCTCGACCGGGCGAAGCGTCGTACTGATCGACGGCGATCAGCGACGTCCCTCACTTCACCGGTCGCTCGGTCTGGCGAACGAAGTCGGCTTCTCCAATCTCCTTACGGGACAGGCGCACGTCGATCAGGTCGTTCAGGCCGACGGCATGCCGAACCTCGACCTGATCACCGCCGGGCCGATACCACCCAACCCGGTCGAACTGTTATCGGGCGAGGCACTGGCTCGAGCGATCGCGGCTCTGTCCGTGTACGATGTGATCGTGTTGGACTCGCCGCCGGTCATGGGCCTGGCCGACGCCATGCTCTATGCCCATGCGGCGGACGGCGTCGTGTTCGTGATCGAATCCGGCCAGACGCGTACTGCGCAGGTCAAGGGCGCATTGCGGCGTCTTGCCGCCGTCGGAGCGCCGCTGACCGGCGTGCTATTGACCAAATTCGATATTCGTACCGCCGGTTACGGCTACGGCTATGATGAATATTATGCCTATCGTGACAATGCGCCAAACGCCGAAACCAGTGTCGGCGCTGCGTGATGATCACTACAGGGTTTCGCGTTGGAGGCACCGTTGCTGCGCTCTACGTGGCGTATGTCACGCTCTGCATGGGCGGGGGGGGCAGCTTCGAAGGCGCCGGCCGGCCGGTCGATGCCTTGATGCTGTATTCGACGGGCCGTGCAGCAGGGCGCGCCGCCGAACAGGCGCTCTCGAACCGCAAAATTGACGATGCAGTATTCTATGCGCGTATGGCGCTGACTCGCTCGGCCTATAACCAAGCTGCACTGCGCGTCCTGGGTTCGGTTGCGCAAATCGACGTCCAGCCGGAGGTCGCCGAGCAACTCTATACACTCAGCGCGGGTCTTGGATGGCGGGACACCGGCACCACGACTTGGCTGTTCCGGCATGCGTTGTCGCATGGCGATACCGCGATGGCTGCCCGCGAAGGCAATGCTCTCGCGCGACGCAAACGTGGTCTGTCCACGGTCATGGTGCAGTTCCGGCAGATGCTGGCCCAGCCTGGCGGCATCGATGCCTTGACGCAGCAACTCGCAGGCCACCCGCCGTGGCGAACCATGTTCTTTCGCGAGCTGATCAACAGTACGCCGGCGGAGCAAAACGGGCTGCGTGTCCTGGCTATGCGGTTACGTGCAGCGGGTATGCCGACGACGACGCTGGAATGCGCGCCCCTGGGTGCCGCAGCGTTGGATGTGTGCGGACTACAGGACGCCTAGCGCGGTGCTGTTCTTCACCTGGACCTTCGCGGCCTTCATAATGGTGTTCTACCCGGCGTTCCTCGCCGTACGACGCCATATAAGGATCCGGAACGCACTACTCGTCGTCGCGGCCTATGTCTTTTATGGCTGGTGGGACGTCCGCTTCCTGTCCTTGCTCGCATTCACGACCGCACTGGATTACGTCAGTGCGCTCGGTGCGAGCGGCGTGCACGTCCGACGCTCTCAGGTGGTTCAGGCCAGCGGATTCCTAGCATCGATCGCGCTGACGGCCTTTGCCGTCCATGGTTTGCGCGATCCATTCCTGTTGCTGGCTCCAGCGGGCGCGGCGGTGCTCATATTCCTTGTGGCGACCTGGACGTTCAACCGTATGCAAGACGCGCATCGCCGCCGCAAAGGCTGGACGATCCTGTCGATCGTCATCAACCTCAGCGTGCTCGGTTTTTTCAAATACTATAATTTCTTTGGCGAAAGTCTGTCATCCGCGCTGGCACCGTTCGGAGTCGACCTCGGCTTCGTAACACTAGCCATCATCCTGCCATTGGGGATCTCGTTCCACACCTTTCAGTCGATCGGGCGGACGATCGACATCTATAGAGACAAGATCACGCCTTCGACGGACCTGCTGGAATTTGCGGCATTTCTGTCGTTCTTTCCACAGATCCTCGCCGGCCCGATCGAGCGTGCGCACCATATGATGCCGCAGTTCCGGTCGGTTTTGCCGATCCGCCCCGACATGCTTCGGTCGGGAGCGGCCTTGTTTCTATGGGGACTCTATAAAAAGACCGTGGTGGCGGACAATCTGGCACTGCTGGCCAATCCAGTATTTGCCGATCCTTCACGACACAGCTCGGGCGAACTCGCCGTCGCGCTGCTCGCGTTCACAATCCAGATTTACGGCGACTTCTCCGGCTATACCGACATGGCCCGCGGGATTGCGCGGATCATGGGGTTCGAGTTGCTCCTCAACTTCAACCTTCCCTATTTCTCGCGTACGCCCTCCGAATTCTGGCGACGCTGGCACATCAGCCTGTCGAGTTGGTTGCGCGATTATCTCTACATCGGCCTGGGCGGCAACCGTCGGGGCACGCTGATGACGTACCGCAACCTGATGCTGACGATGCTACTCGGCGGGCTCTGGCATGGTGCAGCGTGGACATTCGTCCTCTGGGGTGCGCTGCATGGTGCGATGCAGGTCGTCTATCGCATCCTGCATATCGACGATCTCCTAGCGGCGGCGAACGCCCGAGGCGGCGCCCGAGCGTTGATCACCAATATCGCGGGCTGGCTCGTGTTGATGCCGCTGATCTGTCTCGGTTGGGCCTATTTCCGCGCGGCAACGATGGCCCAGGGCAATGCTGTCGTGTTCGGCATCCTGCGTTTCGACGGCGGCGCGGGCGCGGCATGGCGCAGCCTGGCATTCTATGCCCTGCCCCTTTTCTTCGCCGAGGGAGTGATGCGCCTGGCGCGTACCCGCGCCGCCTGGGCTCATGCACCGTTCCTGCTGCGCTACACCGCCATATTGGCCGTCTTCTACGCAGTCCTCGCCCTGACCGCTTCGGCCAGTCAGGACTTCATCTATTTTGATTTTTGAAAGAGTGCCGGCAATGTCCCTCGACCGTTCGATCCGACGGCTGACGCTGGCGATCCTGTTACTGCTCTGGACGCTGGTATTCGGTGAGATATTCCTCCGTCTTGCAGCGCCGCAGTCGCTGATGCCACGCTATGTCACCGGAACGCCTTACGGTGTGCGCGGCAACATTCCGGGCGCAGTCTATCATCATTCCACGCCCGACGTTGAGATCGATCTACGGATCAACCGTCAGGGCATGCGCGATGATCGGGAATTTGCCGTCGCCAAGCCCGCTGGCACGTGCCGCATCGCGATGCTCGGCGATTCCTATTTCGTCGGATATGAATTGCCCCTTCCCCTGACGTTCGCGCGTCAAATCGAGCGCCGGCTCCGCGCACGCGGTTTCCCGGTCGAGGTCCTGAACTTTGCGGTATCGGGCCTCGGAACTGCGGAAAACCTGCGGACCTATGAGGCCGCGGCACGGCCTTTTGCGCCCGATCTCGTGCTGATGCAGTGGCAAGTCACCGATTATGACGACAATATCCGGTCGGGGCTTTACAAGCTTCGGGACGGCCGGCTGGTTGGAAACACGACGACTTTCCTGCCAGGCATCGCAACCCAGGACCGACTGATGCGATACGCCGCGTATCGGTTGCTCGCTGATCGCAGCCACCTCTACAATTTTGCTCGCGAGGAGATTGGCTGGAAGGCCAAGCAACTGCTCGCGTTCGTGCGCAAGCGTGCGGATGGCTCGGACGATCGCGAAGTCGAGCAGAACACGTACGTCATCGGCAACCGGCAGGTCGCGCTGGCCGCCGCGATCCTGCGCCGTGCCGACGCGGAGGTCCGGGCGGATGGCGCACGGATGATGATCGTCGACATTCCCAATCGTACGCCCGACAGGATTTTCGGATCCTCGTTCTCGCTGATGCCGCCGGACATCGAGCGCACCGTGTCGGTCGTCCAGGTCGTCGACCGTTTCCGCAAGGCTGCACGCGATCCTGCCAACATGCTCTTCTATCGCCATGGTGCCCGGCATCTGACACCACTGGGCGCAAAGCTGCTGGCCGAAGCAACGGTTGAACGGATCGAGGGAACGCATGCGCTCGACACGTGCAGGCGGTCACGATGACGGTGCTTACCAGATCATTACTAATTAAGGCGAAGCGCCGGTCCGCGCGTCTGCCGAAGCCGATTGTGGCGTTCCTTCTCGTCATGCTGCTGCCGCAGACTTTGGCGATTTTCGCCGGACCCGTACTCATCACGACCTATCGCGCGCTGATGATAGCGCTGACGCCATTGATCGTACGGCAGATCCTGCGCCAGCGCCGACAAATGACGCTGCCGGATATAGTAATGGCGGCTTTCAGCCTCTGGTCAATACTGTGTATCACCGTCAACTTTCCGGGCAGTCAGGCGGTGGAGCGGGCCGGGCAATTCCTGCTCGAAGCGACGAGCGCCTATTTCCTCGCACGCATGTATATCCGCTCGCTCGATCAACTCTATGCGCTAATGCGGCCCATATTTTTGATTATCACAGTCGCGGTAATACTAGGCATACCCGAGGCGATCTCCCACCAGAAGCCGATCCTTCAGTATACCAGTCAACTAACCGGCATTTCGCCAGGTTTCTACGCGCCTGGCACGGACGTCCGAATGGGGTTCAGGCGCGCACAAGCATTCTTCGAGAACCCGATACTGTTCGGTCTGTTCTGCGCAAGTGGCATCGGGCTGTTCTACTACACCGAGCCCCGGTTATGGCCGAGAATGCTTAAACTAGGGATGGCGGCAATCGGGACTTTCATCACGATGTCCTCGGCTCCGTTGCTTGCGATGACTGCCCAATTCCTAATGATCACAATCGAGATGCTGACGCGCGGCATACGGCACCGGATCCCTGTACTAATCCTGCTCGCCAGTACCGCCTTCGTTGCCCTCGACACGTTTACTAAAAGCGGCCCCTTTGGGCTGATAATAAACTATCTGACATTTAACCAGAACTCTAGTTACAACCGAGTGCTGATCTGGCAATTCGGGTTGGTAAATATTCGTACGCATCCCATTTTTGGGCTAATCCCAGAATTATGGGAACGGGCGCCTTGGATGAAGGTGTCAATTGACAATTTCTGGATTTATACCGGGTTGCTAAGTGGCTTCGTTGGCTGGGGGCTACTAACGTTCGCGGTTGTTATAATCGTTTGGCAGTTCAACCGAATCTCGCTACGCGATCTTAGTCGACGACACATCCGATTTAGACGTGGCTGGTCTATGATGATAGTCGCCTTCGTGCTTACCGGTTTCAGCGTGATGTTCTTCGGCAAGTTGCAGCCCTGGTTCTACTTCCTGCTCGGACTGGGTGCGGCAGCGACACGAATTTATGCCGCCGACGCACAACAGCGCCGACGTGCCTCGATCGACGCGATCGGATGCCCTGACGACGGATCGGCCTATCTCGTTCCAGCACCTGAAGGGCGCTCTACATGACAACTCCTCCGCAATCTGAAACGCCGCTTCACATCGGTATGCTCTGGCATAGTTTCGAGTCCGAAAATCTGGGAGTCGGCGCGCTCACGGTAGGTAATTGCCGGTTGATCGCGGATGCGCTCGTCGGCACGGGCCGCCGACCGGTATTCCACATCATCGGCGCCCGTGGACGGATGGATTATCGGTTCGAGACTCCTTTCGAGAACGACTTCGTCAATATCGGGTACAAGGCGCTGGCGACGCCCGGTTCGACGCTGCACCGGACGCTGGCGCGGTGCGACCTGTTCTTCGACATCGGCGCGGGCGACAGTTTCTCGGACATCTATGGTTGGAAACGCTACGGGCTGATCCTGGCTTCGAAGCGCGCGGCCGCCCGTCACGGTCCGCTGATAATGAGCCCGCAGACGATCGGACCCTTCGCGACCATGCGGAGCCGGATCGGCGCGCGGCATGTCATGCGGCAGGCAAAAACGATATTCGCGCGTGACGGGAAATCCTTTGCAGTACTGAAGGAGATGGGCGTCTCGGATCGCAGCCGGCTGACCACCGACGTCGCGTTCGCGTTGCCCTATGTCCCGGCAAGCGACAAGGCCGCGCGGGACCTTGCAAAGGGGCCGATACGCGTCGGCGTGAACGTATCGGCACTCCTGTTCCGGCGCGATATCTCCGAAGGCGATCGGATCAAGATGACGGTCGATTATCCGGCTCTGATCGAAGCGATCCTTGCACGGCTCGCGCGCGATCCGCGCGTGACCCTACATCTCGTCCCACATGTCCTGGCGAGCGACGAAACCTATGAAGATGATTACGCGGTCGCCGAGGGACTAAAGGCGCGGCACCCGGACGTCGTTTTGCCGCCTCGGTTCGCCGGTCCCTCCGCGGCCAAGAGTTACGTTGCCAATCTAGACCTGTTGATCGGGAGCCGGATGCACGCGACCATAGCCGCGCTGGGGTCCGATACGGCCGTCCTGCCACTAGGCTATAGCCGCAAATTTTCGGGCCTGTTCGGCTCCTTGGGCTATCCCTTGGTCGGAGATCTCACCAGCCAGTCTCAGGACGAACTGATCGCGCTCCTGGACGTTGCGCTTGGCGATGTTCCAGCACTGACGAAAGCCGCGCGTACCGCCAATATCGAAGCCCAGGCACGGCTCGACCGGTACCGCGCCTATCTTGTGGACCTGTTTGCAACATGGCCATTGTCGTGACGCATGACATCGAGGCGATCGCTGCCGCCGGGCTGTGCGCAGGGTGCGGGCTGTGTGCTGCGCTTGCGCCAGCGGGTACGATCGAGATGCACGACAGCATCGACGGCTACCGGCGCCCACGTCTCGTGCGACCTTTGCCCCAACGCGAGGCCACGCTCATCGACGCGGTATGTCCCGGGCTCAACATCGTCCACACGCCCGACGAGATCGATGCAAACTATCACCCCGTATGGGGGCCGATCATCGCGTCCCGGCTCGGCTGGTCGACCGATCCCGCCCTGCGGCGAAATGCATCTTCGGGCGGCGGCCTCTCCGCAATGCTCATATATCTGTTGGAAATCGGAGAGATCGACTATGTCCTCCAGACATCGGTCTCGGAGCATTCGCCGATCCGCAACGCGATCCGCATCAGCACAGGACGCGACGACGTCTTCGCCAGCGCCGGATCGCGCTACGCCCCGTCATCGCCGCTTGCCAATATCGACCAATTGCTCGATCGCCCTGCCCGCTTCGCCTTCGTTGGCAAGCCGTGCGACGTTGCCGGACTCAGAATGCTGTCACGACACGATCCGCGCGTGGACGAGAAGGTCCGGTTCCTGTTCGCCTTCATGTGCGCCGGCGTGCCGAGCCATCACGGCACCGACGCGGTCCTGTCGGCGATGGGAGTCGAAGACGGCGCCGAGATTGAAAGCTTCCGCTTTCGCGGCGACGGCTGGCCGGGCAACGCGACAGCCGTCCTGACCGACGGTCGCCGTTTCGCCATGGACTATAACACCAGTTGGGGGACGATCCTCAATCGTCACCTCCAGTTCCGCTGCAAGATCTGTCCCGACGGTACAGGCGAGTTCGCCGATATCACGTTTGCCGATGGCTGGCATTGCGACGAACGCGGCTATCCCTCGTTCCAAGAGACCAAGGGCCGCAGCCTGATCCTGACCCGCACACAGCGCGGGGAAGCATTGTTCACACGAGCACAAGCTGCGGGGCACGCGGCAAGCGAGCCGATCGTCGTTGACGTCATCCGCTTCATCCAGCCGTTCCAGGCCAAGCGCAAGGGACTGGTACTCTCGCGGCTAGCGGCGATGGCGAGCATCGGACGGATACGTCCCCGATTCCGCCGGCTGGCGCTTGTCCGCAACACGATCCGGCTCGGCTTTTCAGAAAACATACGAAGTTTCCTGGGGACGCTGCGCCGGTTACGCCACTCATGATCGGCCGTCTTCGCCGCTTAGCCGCGATCGGGCGCCTTCGGCGCATGGCGCAGCGCGCGCGCTTATTCAGTGTCCGCAATCGCCAATATGACAATGGATGGCTCCGGGCCTATTTCCGCGACACCCACGCCATCGACGTCGGCCTGTATTCCTATGGCTGTTTTGATCCATGGCGAGTCCAAGGACCGGCCACGATCGGACGGTATTGCTCGTTCGCCAAGACGGCACGTGCGGTCAACGCGAACCACCCGCTGGAAGCGATCACCACGCATCCGATGCTGTACGAGCGCGCGTTCGGCCTCGTCGACTGCGACCGCATCGTCCCGCGCACGCTGGTAGTAGAGGACGACGTCTGGATCGGCCACAACGCGCTGCTGCTGCCGGGCTGCAGCTTCGTCGGACGCGGCGCGGTAATCGGCGCAGGCGCCATCGTAACGCGCGACGTACCTCGCTACGCAATCGTCGTCGGCAACCCGGCGAAATTACTGCGGATGCGGTTTCCTGACGACCTGTGTGCAGCGCTGGATGACAGCGGCTGGTGGCACTTGACGCCCTCGGATATTGGTAAACTTTTACGGGAGGATCGGTCGTTGATCGACCATCCAACAATCGAACGGCTGGCCCGAAGCTTCCCCTTCGACGGATACCGAGAACCGGTTTGACAGTTGCCGCCCCCGAACGATCTAACCTTTTTTAGACACGAGACGACGCCTAATCTAACGCAGGAAACCAGAACCGGATCGATAGCAATGTCGCGTTGCCCAGCAGGTAACCGATCGTCCGCGGGTCATGGGAATATTCATCGGTCGGCAGGATCGACACGAAAGACTCAGTTCCAGGATCGTCGCGAGAATGCGGACAATCGGCTCCAGAACGCAGTGCAACGCGCGCCTCGCATACGGCTTTAGATCGCGCGACCGATCGAGAAAGCCTGCGATAAGATAGCCGTTTACCGCGAAGATCTTGCCACCCCAGCGCAGCCCATCGACTGAGCCGTGAGGCGGTAGAGTGAATCCGCAAGACCAGCCACTTGTTATCGTGCCGCATCGCTATCGCCCTGCCCCGGTATCATGCCTGCCAGATGACGGCACGCGCGCGATGAGAGCCTAGCGGGCTTTCGACCACGCTACGCACCCTAGGATTGAAGAGAGAAGCCGCATCGAAGTGCGATACGCCTGTCATATCGGGCGATTTCGCGAAGGCGGAGCGCCGGATACGCAGCGTGACGTTAATGAGGTGCAGATGATACTTATCGCAAAGCGGTCGCGGACGGTGCTGAGCTGGGCGGCGTTGCTGATCGGGGCACTGGTACTTGCAGTGTATCTGGTCGTTTTTGACCTCGTCAGCCTCAGCAATAGTCATCCGGTAACCATCGGCTTCGAGCCCGGCGAACCGACATCGCAGAACGAGGCGGCACTTGTTTTGCGGAAAAGCGACTATGCGCTGCAATATTGCTGCACCACTTCCACCGCGCTCGTTCCGGGCCGGAATGGGTGGGCACGCCGCTTCACGGTTCGGCCAGGCGATACACGAATCAAGGGCAACTTCCGTAGCGAACTGCGCCTGCTGCCCAACCCGCTAGGGGGAACGGTTTGGTACCGGGTACATATTTTCGTACCGAACACTTGGCAGGCGAGCCCGACCCGCGTGATCGCGGTCCAATGGCACGGGTCGAAGGACTGGTTCCTGCTCGAGCCCGGAAAATATCCTCCGCTCGACCTCGCCATCGTCGGTAATCGCTGGGAGGTGACGAAGAGCTGGGACCGCCGGCTGCGCACCACGAAGACGGCTGTCGGCAACGTCGAGGGTATCCGCATGATCGGCAGCGCACCGCTACGCAGAGGACGCTGGCTTGACTGGGTGTTACGCGTGCACTGGTCGACGACCGGCGCAGGCAGCGTCGACGCCTGGCTGGACGGTCATCATATCGTCAGCGATCGCGGACCGAACGCGCACCGGGACTTGATCGGCCCCTACCTCAAGCTCGGCGTCTACGTTCCTGGTTGGGGGTATCGCCACACCGAGCCGGCGATTGCCGAGCGCACCTTGCTGTTCGATGATATCGCGGTGGATTATGGCCGCAATCCGTTCGCGATGCGGGCGGCGTCAACCGGCGTTGCATCCGGCGCGGCCGTGCCGGCCACTGTCTCGAGCGGGTCGCGGTAGATACGCTGGCCGTAAATCAGCTTGTACGGCGCGATTTCGATAAAGCGATGGACGCACCATGAGACACCCAGTGCAAGGATGAGATTCCCAGCAAGGTACGGCACAAGCGTCACCTGCCACGGATAGCTGCTCACGTGGAGGCGTTTGCAGGTCTCTCGCATGATCAGATAGGTATACGGATGCGTCAGATACAGGCTGTAGCTGATGGTCCCGACGAACCGCGCCGGTGCGCAGGTGAGCGCACTTGCGAAGAAGCCCGGCCCTGCGATTACTGCCTGTACGAAGAACAGGATCGCTCCGATCAGTCGAGTCATCATCGTCGCGGTGCCGAAAAACAGGTCGAGAATGGTGAGATTGGCCAACAATGGCCCGATGCCCATCCTCGCCGGCTCGTAATGGGCAAAGCTGTTCAGCACAAAATACAGCAGCGTGAATGCCGCGAACACCGGGTAGATCCGCATCAGGCGACGCCCCGCGAACGCCAGCGGATCATATTTCAAGCAGCTGGCGCTGATGACGTAGCCGCTGATCACGAAGAACAGTTCGACGCCGAACGTGCCGAAATTGGCGACATAGGGTACGACCGCGCCGAGGCCGGCCGAACTGCGATAGAAATGGTCGTAATATCCAAAGCTGACATGCGCCAGCAGGACCATGATGGACGCCACGCCGCGCAACCCGTGCAGGGGTTCGCTGAACTTCATAGCATTCCCCTTTTAGCGTACCATGTCGCAATCGAGCGACCGCCATTGGCCGCGATGCTATCGCGCGGCGTTCGGCTCCGCGTCAGTCATATTGAAGGTGTGCAGGCCGCAACCCCGCCATAGGGTAGCCGCATGTGGGCCCCCAATCGGAATGGTGATCGTCGGCTGCGGGAAACCGTGGGTTGATCGGTCGTAAGGCGCGATCGGCCGGCGTCCTCGCAATCGGCCGTGCCAGCGAAGTCGCGTTTCCATTGCTGCGCGCGATCCTGTTGACCCGGCTTTTGCCCAAGGACCAGTTCGGCTTGGCGATCACCTTGTCGGTGATGGCAGCGCTGGTCGAACTCTCGACCGACATCGGTCTCGATCGCTACGCCATCGTGCGCAAGATACCGGATTCCGAACTTGGTCGCGGGACGATGCATGCGCTGAGTGTGTTGCGCGGGGCGATCATCGGCCTGTTTCTTTGCGCGATCGGGCCGCTCGTCGCCCGCGCCTTCGATTCACCCGGTCAGTGGTGGGCCTTCTCCTTGCTCGGTCTTGCCAGCTTCATCCGCGGATTCATGAACCTCGGTATCAAGGAAGCGATGCGCGACTATCGCTTTTGGCCGGAGGGTGTCACGGTCGCCACCAGCCAGATCGTCTGGACCATCGTCTCGGTCGGACTGGCGTTCGCGTGGCACGATTACCGGTGCATGATCGCGGGTTTGCTCGGTGCGCAGGTCGCGTTCGTGCTGGTCTCGCACACGACCGTGCGGACGCGGTGGCGACTGGCATGGTCGCCCGACGAAGCCAGGACGATCCTGCAATTCAGCCTGCCGCTCGTACCCAATGGAATCTCGCTCGCCTGCCGTCACATGGCGGACCGGCTGATCGTCGGCGCCTTCATGAGCCTCGGCGTCGCCGCAGTTTATAACGTGAACATGATGGTCGCGCTCATGCCGCGCAGCATGATCCAGAGTTTTGTGACGAGCGTGACGCTCCCCGTATTCGCCAATCACGAGAGCGGGCGGCGACCGGTCGCCAATCTCTACCGGGGATGGGCGATCGCGTTGGCGGCAATCGCGGCGATCTACGGGCTCGGCGTCCTATGTTTTGGCCAGCCCGTGACCAGCCTCGTCTTCGGCAGCGATTTCGCGATCGACCAATCTTTCTTCGCGCTTGCGGCGATCCTCGTGGCGATCAAGATCCTCTATGGCCTGCCGGTACCGCCGGCGTTGGCGGTCGGCGATACCGGCTTCATCCTGTTCGGAACCGCAGCGGCGCTCGGTAGTCCCGTGCTGGGAATGATCTCGGCGTGGCTGAACCCATCGCTGGATCCCTTCGTCGCGGCGATGTGTGTCGGCGAATTTGTCGGCCTCGTCTGGATCGGCTGGCGCTGCATGCGGCGGTTTGGCTTCACCGCGACGGACGTCTGGACCGCATTGCTCGTTCCCCTGGTCGCAATCGCCGGAACGGGTGCAGTACTGGCTACGACGTCCGGCAGCTGGTCGGCGAGGATATCGATGTTTGTCGGCGCATCGAGCCTGTGCCTCGCTGGCGTCTATTTTGCCCTGGCACGTGCGGGGATCGACTGGCGAATACTGATGCGCCGGAAAGATACCCCCTCGTCTCGATTGGTAGCGGAAAGCCTATGATGCGCGACAATCTTGTGCCCGAGGCGCCGCGGCTCAGCGTTCTCGTAGTTGCCTATCAGTCGCGCGCCTTCCTGGAGACATGCATCGGGTCGGTTATCGCGCATACCAGCGCGCCGATCGAAATTCTTGTCATCGACAACGGCACGGACGGCGGGGGGGCCGCAGTTACGCAACGTTTTGCCGAAGTGCGGGCGATTGCGAGCGAAGGCAATATCGGTTTCGGGGCGGGCAACAACCGGCTCGCGGCAGCAGCGCGTGCGCCGTATCTGTTGCTGCTCAACCCCGATACGCGCGTCGAAGACGATGCCATCGATCGCCTTCTTGCTTTTGCCGGCAGCCGTCCCGACGCGGTCGCCTGGGGGGGACGAACGGTCTCGCCGGCGGGTCATCCCGATTCCGGCAATCACATCGTCATCCCTACGCTTGGTGCACTGGCGCGGCTGGTCCTCGGGGACCGATCGGGGATGCGCGCCGGCGGACTGGCAGACGACGCCCGGGAGCCGGCACCCGTCGACGTGCTGTGCGGCGGATTCATGATGATCCGCACGGATGTGTGGCGCGCGTTCGGCGGGTTCGACGAGACTTTTTTCCTGTATTCGGAAGAGGTCGATCTGTTCGTCCGCCTCAAGGCGGCAGGACATGTCGTGCTGGCGACCCCGGATAGCGCCATTGTCCACGATGTCGGCAGTGGCGAAGCCTTGTCGCCGACCCGCACGTTCTACCGCACCGTGGGACAGATGCAGTTCGCGCGAAAGCACTGGCGCGGATCGAGCGCAACGGTCGCGGCCGCGCTGATATGGACGGCCGCGGCGCAGCGCTTCGCCTATGGTCTCGCACTCGGCTGGCGCAAACCGCGTGCGGCGGCGATGCGACGCGCGTACGAACCGATCGCGCTGCGCCCGTCGCGGTGGTGGCTGGGCTACGACTCCCCCGGCAGCGACCCACGCGGCCTCAATGAGGGCATGCATTGATGTCGCGATCGAACGATCCACCGTTCTCCGTCGTCATTCCCGCTTACAACGAAGAGGCGGTGATCGGCCGGTGTCTCGCGGCGTTGCTGGCGGATGCACCCGCCGGTCGAGAGCCGGAGATTATCGTCGCATGCAACGGCTGTAGCGATGCGACCGCCGCGCGTGCACGACAGGCCGCGCCAAACGCTACGGTGATCGAGATCGCACAAGGGTCTAAGCCGCTGGCGCTCAACATGGGCAACGCCGCGGCCTCGACCATGCCGCGCTTTTTCGTCGACGCCGACGTCGTCGTATCTTACCATGCGCTTCTCGCCACCGCCGCCGCCTTGCGCGAATGCGGTGTGATGGTCGCGGCCCCTGCGATCGCCGTCGACATGCACGACACCGACGCCGCAGTGCGTGCCTATTACAAAGTCTGGCTGGGCCAACCCTATGTCAGCGACGGCATGGTCGGCTCAGGGGTCTACGGCTTGTCAGCGGAAGGGCTCGCAACGGTCGGTGTCTTCCCGTCGATCATCGCCGATGACGGCTATGTTCGTACGCGGTTCGCACCGGCAGCTCGCCGCCGGGTCAGCGCGGACCACCAGGGCGTTCCGATATACTTTACGATCTTTCCGCCGCGCACGCTTGGCGACCTGCTGCGAATCGAAGGGCGACGGCGTGCGGGGGATGCGGAATTGGCAGACGCCTTTCCGACTCCGCAGGTTGCGCGGTCGACCTCGTCGGGCACGCTGCGGCGGACGATCGGTAATGGAACGACTGTCGTCGACATCACCATCTACCTTGCGATAAAGAGCATCGGGCGGTTGCGTCATCGCTGGAACGCGCGAACTGGACGCAACCGCGTGTGGCACCGCGACGAAAGTTCGCGCCAGGCTTGAGATGTAACGTCAGGCGATACTCGGTTCCGTCGCCGCGGTTCCCGCAAAGACCATATCATAGGCGGCCAACAGCTTTGGCCGTTCATGCTCCCAGGATAGCGAATCGCGCATCCTTTGCAGTCCGAATGCGCCCATCGCCGCACGCCGATCCGGATCTTCGAGCAACTCGACGATCTTCTGGGCGAAATCGACCGGGTCGTTCGGCTTCGCGTACGCCGAGGCTTCCAGCGCGGAGAATCGGCCTTCGATCACGTCGAACTGAACGATCGGTTTGCCGAGCGCCATATATTCCATGATCTTGTTCATGGTGCTGAGGGTGTTCATCGTGTCGACGCGGTCGGGATTGACGCACACATCTGCGGTACTGAGCATTGCCATCAGCACGTCATCCGACGCTCGGCCGGTGAAGGTGAAGGCATCCGCCACGCCCAGTTGCGCGGCATAGGCCTCGATCATGGGCAGTTCCGGGCCGCCACCGACGATACCGAAATGGATATCGTCACGCCCCTGCCCTTTCAGCCACGCCGCCGATTCCACCAGCAGGTCGAGCCCCTCCTGCTTGCCGATGACCCCGACATAGCCGACCAGGAAGCGTCGTCCTTTCTTCAGATCCAGCTGGGGTGGAACCGGCTTGATCTTGCGCAGATCAGGACCCGATCGCACGACGAACACGCGCTCCGGGCGCATACGTCCGCGTTCGATCGCAATCCGTCGATAGCTTTCATTGGTGGCGATCGACAATGTTGCCAGCGCGAAGGTCAGTCGCTCGGCGATCACCATCGCTCGGTGCTGAAGGCCGCGCTTGCCGAACTTCGTCTCGAGCAGTTCGGGGCACAGGTCGTGATGGTCGAACACGAATTTCTTGCCGAAGGGCCGGAAAAGCATCGCAACCAGGAAGATCAGGTCGGGCGGATTGCACGCGTGAATCACGTCGAAGCCACGCGTGAACTGTATCTTCAGCGCCAGCGCGAGTTCCCACGAAAGCGCAGTGCCATATTCCAGCAGGTAGCCGAACAGACCGTTACCCTCGGTCGGCAAGGGATGGCGATGGATGTGGATATCGTCCAGCACCTCATGGCCGCGCGGATAGCCCTTGCCTTCGGGGCATATGATACTGACGCTATAGCCGGCATCGCGCAGCGTCGTCGCTTCCATCCAGACGCGCCGATCGAACGGGACCGGCAGGTTTTCCACGATCATCAGCACCCGCCGGGGACGACCATCGGGCGCGACCATCGTCGCGGGAACGGGCACGGACGTCATGCCAGCACGTTGATCGGCACGATCGTCAATGAGGCAAACGGCAGGAGGTGAGCGTCGCCGCGTGCGTCGATCACGACGCTCGGTTCCTCGTCCTCCAGGTCCTCGATGTCACGCAGCAGCAATGCTTTAAGTTCGGGCAGATGAGAGAAGGAATAGCCGAGGTTATGCCCTAGCAGCGATGCCGGTTCGACTTGGGGATCCCAGATCCGCAGGTCGTAGCCACCACTCAGCAGCCGCCGAGCGAGATCGACGAACGGGCTTTCGCGCAGGTCGTCGCTGTTCGATTTAAACGCCAGCCCGTTCAGCAGCACGCGTGCCCCCGGTTTGACGTCCTTGATCGCCATTTCGTAGATAAAGCGCTTATGGGCCTCGTTCGAGCGCAGGATGGAGTCGATGACGAAGGTCTCGGCGCCGGTCTCGTTCGACAGAAATGTCAGCGCACGGACGTCCTTGGGTAGGCACGAGCCGCCGAAAGCGCCGCCCGGCCGGAGATAATAGGGCGAGATGTTCAGTTTGGTATCAGCGACGAAGATCTGATGGACGGTTCTCGCAGAGACGCCCTCGCGTATGCAAATGCGCCCGATCTCGTTGGCGAATGCGACCTTCAGCGCATGGAAGCTGTTGTCGACGAACTTCGTGATCTCGGCCTCGCGGTAGCCGACGGTGAAGCGTGGTGCCTCGATCTTCGCGTAAAGCTCCTCCATCATCAGCGATGGCTTGCCGTTGCGCGTGCCGATGACGATCTTCGGCGGAGCATAATAGTCTGCGATGGCAGTCGATTCTCGCAGGAACTCGGGGTTGTAGACCAGTTCGATCCGTTCGAGCGCGTCTCCATGATAGCGCTGGAAGATGGGCGCGATCAGCTTCTCCATCGACCCAGGACGCATCGTCGAGCGATAGACGACGGTCAGCGGGTTACGATCCGCAGCGCGATCGCTGGCGGCCGTCGCAACCTGATGCGATACCTCGGCGATGTAGCGCATGTCGTGCGCACCGTCGGCCCCGCTGGGCGTACCGACGCAGACGATGGCGACATCGACATCGGCCATCTCCTCGCCGATTGCGGATCGCGCGCTGAACCGACCGTCGTCAACGCCCGCCTTGAGCAGTTCATCAAGCCCTGGCTCGAAGATCGGGCTCTCCCCCATGTTCATCATGTCGACCTTGCGTTCGTTGAGGTCGATGCCGATCACGACGTGGCCGTCGTTCAGCAGACATGCGGCGGAGGTCAGCCCGACGTAACCGACGCCGAAAATCGCGATCTTCATAAGGTCCTCCAACGAAATGGTCTGATGCTCGTGTCGCGACAGGCGTGACCGGGCGGGAATGGTCTATTCAACTTGGTAGAGAGACGTCCGGCGGGGCACTTGCGCGGGGCGGATGTCGCTGCCACGCCCCCTCTCGAGAGCTGGTTGGGAGCGTCCGGATGGTCCAGCGTCGAGCACTGAAGCGGGAACATTCGGTTGCCAGACCTGCGTGGCGTGGCTCTGCGCGCTGGACCGCCACCAGCGTTATCGGCGCGACCCTGCTCTGGTATCTGCTGTTTCTCGCGCTCGGCGATGGCGGACGCCTGATCGGCTACGTCAATGCGTTCGGTTTCTGGTGGGCGATCGTTGCGATGGTCGCAGCGGGTTGGCTCGCGACCGACCGCGCCTGGCTCAGGTCGGCCGTTGGCATCGTCCTGGGCATCGTAATTCTGACGCACGGCGGCGTCGCGATCGGTCGTCGACCCGCGGTCACGAACGATGCGCCTACAATCAGGCTCGTGACCGCGTCGCTCAGAACCTCGAACCACGATATGGAAGCCGCCGCCGCGATGATACTCGCCGAGACACCGGACCTGATCGTCGCGCAGGAAGTCGATGTCCCGGCCTTCACTCGCGCTCTTGGCCGCCGTAGCCGCGGCTGGTCGATCGTCCGGCGCGGCAACGAACTTGTTGCATGCCGTTGCCCGATCAGCGGTGTCGAAGGGCCAGGCCACGTCCTGCGTGCGCGCGCGGCGTTGCCGTCCGGCCCCGTTACGGTCTGGAGCCTGCACGCTCCGAAATCCTATGGCCGGACTGTGGCGCAGCGAGTTTTCTTCAACGCGCTGGCGGCCGACATCGACGCCCATCGGCCCGGTATCCTCGCCGGAGATTTCAATGCCACGCCCTGGAACGACGGGTATCGGATTATAGCGGACGTCTACCGTGATACATGGCTGGCGGCCGGGCGCGGGCCGGGCTTCACCTTTCCGACCGGGGCACGTCGCGCCGGCAGCCTTTTCCCGTACATCCGCATCGACCATGTCTTTGCATCGCGCGACCTGATCCCGATCGAGTCCCGCCTCGGCACGTCCAGCGCTGGCGCAGATCACCTGCCCCTGGTGGTGACGTTCGCCATGCCGTCGAGGCGAAACCGCATCGATGCCGGTACGCGTTCTTCGGCCAAATCGACCAGGTAACGGTCGCAACAGATCTCCCGCGACGTATGGCCGCGGCGGCGTATTCGGGTTCGACCGACACAACTGCTCATTCAGAGGGGCGACGCGAACTTCTTGGCGCCGGATCGCGGGACCATGTCCTGCGGGTTTGATTAGGCTGTCGCGCGAGCCGGTATCGAGCTTGGCATCGGCACGCCAAAGCAGCTCGCCGAGTGATGCAACATCGCCTACGGAAAACTCCGTGTCATCGATGACTACCAGTTGACCGGGCGCTGCCAGTTCAAACCAGGTAGTACAGCAATCGACGTAGCCATTATTGCCATACAATTTCATGCCGGCATCGCCTGATTCGAAATTCACGGGGATCTTTTCAATACCTGACGCAGGATTCCGCGCTTCCAGAGAGCTTTGACCGTCAATATTTTTTTCGCGATCAATATCGCCGAATCCTCGCGTATGCTGCAGTACGAATGCATCATGCTTCATTCGCCTACCCCCGTACGCTGGCCATGCTGAACGCATCGCAATTTAAACATCATCCGGCGCAGAAGCCCGCTTTATTCAAAGCGATTGGACTGGCCTTGCTGCAACGCAAAAATGCCTAAAAGCTAATGACGCGGCATCGCCAATATTGTGTAGGTATTCTTGGACTCCCATTAGACTTTGCCTGCGGCCGAAAACCCGAATCCTCTCAAAGGTTGCAGATGCGAACTGTACGGCTCTCGCATAGCAGGAAGCCTACTCGGTTTGATCGTGCGCACAGAAGGGATGAGCATTCCACCATGACGCAGATCTCCTCAACCCGTATGCATCCATCGTTGTTCGATGGCTTCCCATCGTCCGCTCGGGACCGAAGTCCGGAAGACCGTTCGGCCACGCGGCGAAGCACCGGCTTCGACCTGCCCAATGGCATTGGCGCCAATATCTATGAAGCCCGGGAAATGCTTCGGCTTCGATTGAAACTCGCACTCGTGGTCAGCGATGTCACCGCTGTGCTGGCGGCACTCGCACTTGGCAGCCTTTTCCGGTTCGACACGCTGGTCGACCATGAGGTGGCGCGAAACATCCTTATCATACTGCCGCTGTTCCTGTTGTTGTCGATTGGAAAGGGCGGTTATTCGACCGCGGTCCTCATCAATTATCGCAAGGGCGTGCTCATCGCCCTGGGGAGCGTGCTGGCAGCGTCCGCCGCCGCGCTTGCGCTATTGTTCTTCTTCCGGATCAGCGACAGCGTGTCGCGCGCAGCATTCGGTATCGGGGTCGCCCTTGCGGTGTTGTTCCTGTTCGCCGCCCGCATCGGGTTCGGGATAATCGCTAAGCAACTGGCGAACGATCGTTTCACCACCGAGGTCGTGTTGGTCGACGGCGTCGACACGCGCGACTTCGAACTGGCCCGCAACGCCTTCGTCCTGAACGCCGATTGCAGTCATATCGCGGCCGGCGACGTCGATCCGTTATTGCTCGATCGTATCGGCCATCTCCTACGCCGGTGCGACCGCGTCATACTCGCCTGTCATCCGGAGCGGCGTGCGCGATGGATCGAATTGCTGCGGGGTCTCGACGTCGATGTCGATCTGCTGGTGCCGGAAATCGACGTGTTCGGACCTCTTCGGCTGCGGCATCACGGCCCTCACGCAGCGCTCGGTGTCGGGTGCAAACCACTGAGTTTGCGACATCGCATCCTCAAGCGTGCGCTCGACCTTGCGATCGCCGTATCGCTGATGCTGCCGCTGCTTCCCCTTTTCGTCGTTGTGGCGCTTGCCATCCGGCTCGACTCTCCCGGGCCGATCATTTTCCGTCAGCAACGTGTCGGTCGCGGCAACCGGATCTTCTCGATCCTCAAATTTCGTACCATGCGCGCCGCAGAGGCCGATTCCGACGGAACGCTCTCCACCCGTCGTAACGACGATCGGATCACCGCGGTCGGCTCGATCCTGCGCAAGACCAGCATCGACGAGATTCCACAGCTTTTCAATGTCATACTCGGGCATATGAGCATAGCCGGGCCCCGCCCCCACGCGATGGGTTCGACGGCCGAGGATCTGCTGTTCTGGCAGATCGAACCCCGGTATTTCGAGCGGCACGCCGTCAAGCCGGGCATGACGGGACTCGCTCAGGTACGCGGCTTTCGCGGTGCGACCGCGCGGCGCGAAGACCTGTCTCACCGTCTGAACGCCGACCTCGAATATCTGTCGGGCTGGTCGATCTGGCGCGATCTCTGGATCATCGGCCGTACTGTGGGCGTCTGCGTCCAACGGAATGCGTTCTGAATGCACCTTGAGATGCGCTCGGATGATCGACGCCGAAACCGCATCCTGCTCGGTTCGGCACTTGTCTTGCTGATCTCCAGCATCGTGCTGGGCGGTTCGGCATCCTACGTTCCGCTGCTCGAAATGCTCGTCGAATGGACCGCGATCGCGGTGCTCATCCTATGGATGTGGATCGGCCGCTTTCGCCCGACATTCGGGGCCGCTTTGCTGATCCTCAGCGTAGTGGCGATTCCGCTTATGCAGTTGGTACCGCTTCCACCGAGTATTTGGACGCGCCTTCCTGGCACGGACGCCGTCGTGGCGATCGACGCGGCAGTCGGGATCGATCCCTGGCGACCATTGAGCATCAATCCCGATGCCACGCTGCGCAGCGCGGTCTCGACTCTGCCGTTTATCACGATGATCTTGATCACGGCGTCGCTCGTCGACCGGGACCGTCGGATACTGCTATGGGGCTTCGTCACCCTCGCCGCGGTCGGGCTTGTGCTTGGCATGGTGCAGATGATCGGGCGCGACAGCCACGCCTATATTTTCCTGAACAACAGCTTTGGGTTGCCGCTCGGCTTTTTCGCGAACCGGAACCATCAAGGAACGTTCCTGGCGCTGGCCGCCGTAGCGGCGTTATCCCTGTGCGAAACGGCCGGCGGAGGCCGGTTGGCACCAGCCAGGATATGGGGCGGCGCGCTGGCGGCGGCGTTTGGTGCCGGTGTCGTCGCTACAGGATCGCGCGCGGCATCGGCAATGCTGGTCATCGGATGCCTGGCATCGATCCTGAGCGAGATCGCCCTCGCAACGAAATGGAGGAGGAACGTCCCGCATACGCTGGCGGCGTTCACGATCGGCATCGTCACGCTGTCGGCCGTTCTGGCGCTGGTCGCACAGACCGGCGCGGTCGAGCATCTGGTGCATCGTCTTACGACGATCGACGATCGGTCTCGGATCGAGATCTGGCAGGGGGCCTGGGCCGCAATACTGGCCCACTTCCCCACAGGATCGGGCATGGGCAATTTCGTGCTCGCCCACCATGCGGTCGAGCAACTCGATCACGTCAGTAGTCATTATGCGAACCGCGCGCACAATGACTATCTCGAATTTCTGGTCGAGGCAGGATTGGTCGCTGTCCTCGCCATCTGCGGTGCGGTTCTGTTGTTGGCACTGGCTGAAGTCCGCACGTATCGGCAGGGAGACCGTATCAGGCGGTTCGCCATTATCGGGATCGTGCTGCTACTGCTTCATTCGCTCGTCGACTATCCGCTGCGGACCTTTGCCCTGTCGGCAACGCTGGGCATGTTCGTTGGTCTGTTGATGACACGGCGTACGGATGGCGATGTCTCGGCGCATCCTCGCAGGAATTGAAGACGCCGCCCGTTCGATCGGGAAATCCTCCAAAACAACGTACTGGCAGGATGCGTTTCGACCCGCGACGAAGATGCCGGGTCATGCTCGAAAGCCAGCACCAATTATACGAAGCACCCTGTTCGACTGCGATGCTCGGATTGAAGCCGACGTATTGCGCTACGATTCGAACCAATTCGTGTATTTTCCGTATAGAATTAACGAACCTCACTAAAATATTTATCGTTGTTTATCTAGGTGCTTAACCGCCATTTCTGTTTCGATTTATATGACATTTATGCAACGATCAGTACGTCTCGAGAAAAAAGCCGCGGACTCCGTAACCTAGAATAGGTCTTGCCAGAATCTTCCCCGATATCGGCGAACAACGCCCTCCCGATGCACTGCACGGGAGATCAAACATAGCGGGGAAATCTTGGTGCAAGGAAATGCCTGTCTGGGCTGCGCGGTGGACGCGCCAGCGGACAACGTCGTCGGTGATTGCCCGGTGCCGCTCAAACTCGCGGCACTGACGCCTGTGCTGGCATTGGCAGCGTGTGGAGGAGCAGAGGCGCTGTCCCCGACAGTGACCGCGCCTGTCGTTGTTGCGCCGGTAGGGATCACGGCGGCTCAGGCGAGCCGATTTCTCGCCCAGTCCACAATGGGCGCAACCCGGGGACTGATCGACACCGTGGTTGCCCGTACGCTCGCCGGCTGGCTCGACGACCAGTTCGCGATGCCACGCGCGACGACGCACTGGGATTGGCTGGTCGCGAACGGGTTCGCTGCCTCCACCTATATCACCACCGAGAGGGGATTTGACTCGACGTTGTGGCGACAGATGATCGTCGAGCCGGATCAATTACGGCAACGGGTCGGAATGGCTCTGCTCGATATCCTCGTCGTGGGCATCTCGGGTGTTAACCTGAACTGGAAGCAGTTCGCGACGGCTGGCTATATCGATGTCCTGCTGGACAATGCTTTCGGCAATTATCGCACGCTGCTCGACGCGATTACGACAAACGCCGCCATGGCGTCGTTCCTGACCTTCCTCGCCAATCGCAAGGCCAACCCGGTAACGGGCGCACAGCCTGACGAGAACTATGCGCGCGAATTGATGCAGCTATTCTCGTTGGGGCCGTATCAGCTGAACATGGATGGTAGCGTCAAGACCGTCGACGGCGTGCCGTTGGAGACCTTCACGCTGGCCGATGTCTCGGGACTGGCACGCGTCTTCACGGGCCTCAACCTCGCCAATGCGGTCAGCACGACGCCCGACCGCTATCGCCTGCCGCTCGTCATGACCGCGGCGCAGAACGAGCCCGGCGTCGCGACATTTCTCGGAACGTCGACCAGCGGCGGCGGGATGGTTGCGATCAAGACCGCGCTCGACGCGATATTCGCGCATCCGAACATGCCGCCTTTCCTGTCGAAGCAGCTGATTCAGCGGCTCGTCACCAGTAATCCATCGCCGGCCTATGTCAGCCGCGTCGCAACCGTATTCGCCAACAACGGGAGCGGCACGCGCGGCGACATGAAAGCCGTGCTGAAAGCCATTCTACTGGATTCCGAAGCGCGTAGCGATGAGGCGTTGGCCAGCAGCACTGCGGGAAAACTGCGCGAGCCAGTCATGCGCCTGACCGGTTGGGCGCGCATGTTCAACGCCAGTTCGGCGTCGAATGCATGGACCATCGGCGATACATCGAACCCGTCCACCCAGTTGGGCCAGTCGGTAGGCCGCAGCCCGAGCGTCTTCAATTTTTTCCGTCCCGGCTATACGCCGCCGTCGACCGCGATCGCGGATGCCGGCCTCGTCGCCCCGGAGTTCCAGATCACGAACGAGCAAAGCGTCGTGGGCTACGTCAACTATATGCAGGGGTTGGTCGCCAACGGCACGGTCGACGTAAAACCGGATTACACCGAGATCCTGACGAAGGCGGCCGATAGCGCATCGCTGGTCGACGAGATCAATATCGTGCTCGCCGCCGGGCAATTGTCGGCCATGACCGTCGCCTCGATCAGGAGCGCGGTCGACAGCGTATCGACCACAAGCGCCAATGGACCCGTCAATCGCGTCCGCATCGCGGTCCTGCTCACGCTGGCATCGCCCGACTATCTGACACTGAGGTAAGCATCATGGATTTCATGCAAGATCAGTCGCGCCGCGCGTTTCTGAAGCGATCGACCGCGCTGGGTATGGCCGGTGTCGCCGCGCCATTCGTTTCAAGCCTCGCGGCCATCGGCGAAGCTGCCGCCGCCACCGCGACCGAATACAAGGCGTTGGTATGTATCTTCCTCTACGGCGGTAACGACTATGCCAATACGCTGCCGCCGTACGACAGCGCCAGCTACGCGCAGTATCTCGCGGCGCGGTCGAATATCGCGCATGCTCGCGACAGCTTGGCCGCCACGGCTCTGACGCCCATCAATGCTTTAGGTGGGCGTCAATACGCGATGGCGCCGACGATGGGAGGGCTGAAAGAGCTGTTTGATCGCGGCAAGGTCGCCATCGCGTTGAACGTCGGCACGCTTGTCCAAGCGACGACCAAAGCACAATACACGAGCAAGACGGTTAAACTGCCACCCAAGCTGTTCAGCCATAATGACCAGCAAAGCTATTTCCAGGCGTCCAATCCGGAAGGGGCGACATCGGGGTGGGGCGGACGGATCGGCGACCTGTTCCAGAGCGGTAACGGCAGCGCAACGCTGACCTGCATCAACGCCAGCGGCAACGCGGTCTACCTGACCGGACGATCGGCAGTACAATACGCGATCGGCACCGGCGGCCCCGTCGCGCTGATGAACAACGCTACCTCGCTATATACCTCGGCACCCGCGGCGAGCACGTTGCGCGCGTTGATGACGGGCAGCAACGCCAATGTGATCGCCAGCGAACACGCGCGGATCGGCAAGCGCGCGCTGGATACCTATGCCCAGGTGTCTGGTGCACTGGCCGGCGCGCCCGACGCCAATTTTCCCCTGTTCCCAACCGGGAACACCTTGGCCGATCAATTGAAGATGGTCGCACGCATGATTTCGGTGGCGTCCGATCTCGGGGCCAAGCGCCAGGTCTTCTTCGTCTCGGTGGGCGGATTCGACATGCACGATAACCTTGTCGCGCAGCACGGGCCATTGATGAACAAGGTCGCCGACGCGATGAAGGCATTCTACGATACGACCGAGACGCTGGGCGTCGCGGACAAGGTCACGAGCTTCACCGCATCGGATTTTGGTCGAACGTTGCAGTCCAACGACGATGGATCCGACCATGGCTGGGGCAGCCATCATTTCGTGATGGGCGGCGCGGTAAAGGGACAGAAATTTTACGGCGTTGCACCAGCGATAGGAAACAACACGTCTGACGACGTCGGACAAGGCCGGCTACTGCCAACGATATCGGTCGATCAATATGCCTCGACTCTGGCAGGTTGGTTCGGTGTTTCAGCAGGCGACATGCCGACGATCCTTCCCAACATCGGAAATTTCGATCGTTCGACGTGGGATTTGGGAATGTTCTGAAAAGCATTTCTGCAATCAGATACGTCGACCCAAACGCTGCCCCCCGGCTCCGCGCCTAGCGGCGATCCTCAACTGCACGTTTGCGTCGACTGAAACGTCTCGCTCTCCCGGGGCATGGCTTAGCGGCGCGATATCAAGAACGTCGACTTTGGTACCGTCGGTAGCCTGTCGCAATAGTGGTCGGGGCAGCGGTTGACCTGACCGGAAGCCAGAAGCGCGTCATGCTTCGATGCGCCGAGCGCCAGGATACACCATTCTGGCGCGTAGCCGGCCGACGGCGTTGCGTCTCAGCTATGAAACGGGCAGCATACATGGGGGCTGCGCGCCCATAGAAAGGGAGACCGGATCGTGTCTGTTTCTGTCCTGGATAGCCCTCAGCTAAAGCTCATCGCGCTCGTTCCCGAACATGCGATATCCATGCTCAGCCGGCTCGCGGAGTTTCCGCGACTTGGCGATATAGAGCACATCGCGGTTAGAGGACGCACCGTTGCGGAGCGAACCGCGCTGGCAGCGCGCATCGACGACGCGGTTTGCGTTTCCAATCGGGCAGTAATGCTCCTGGCCCAGGGCAGCGCCTGCGCGGCGGCCGCGTGGTGGGCAAGATTGTCGCCGAAATCATACACGGCAAACGTCTCTGGCGCCCTGCTCGTGGCGCCCGAGGAGTCGGGCCTCCATCACCGGGGTTTCGCGTCCCCCAGGATGGTTTTGCCCTTCCCGTCGATCGTCGTCGGCGCGAATGACGAAGCGCAGCGCCTGGGCGTGGAGTGGGGAAGCCGATTGATCGATGGCCCGCTCCTGACGGCTGCAACAGCACCGACCGGTCGCCTGCGCACCATCATCGAACGCTTCACTGCTGCCGTCGTCGAGCGCGACGTCGGCGCCGCACGTCGCATCATCCAGGCCATGGGAGATGGCTAGGCAACGCCCGACTGGGATCGATGCCTGAGCAGGCACGATCCCTGTCGAACGGGGCCGGCATCGCGAGATCGCCAGACTGCAAAACCAACGCTAAGCCTCATTGGCAAACGTCAGTCCTTCGCGCCGTCGGTCGCCGCAGCATCGAGCTTGTCCTGCGTCCGCGTGTCGAAATCACCGGCATCGTGACGTTCGGGGAGCTGGCTGGACGGCTCGCCCATGATGCGATTGACCATCCGTCCACGCGCCACCGCGGGCCGCGCGGCGATCACGTCGGTCCAGCGCACGACGTTCTTGTAGTCGTTTACCTGAAGGAACTCGGCAGCATCGTAGACGAGCCCCTTCACCAGAGCGCCGTACCAGGGCCACACCGCCATGTCGGCGATCGAATACTCGTCGCCGCCCAGATATGCGCTTTCACCTAGACGCCGGTCGAGAACGTCGAGCTGGCGCTTCACCTCCATCGCGAAGCGGTCGATCGCATATTCGATCTTAACCGGCGCATAGGCGTAGAAATGCCCGAACCCGCCGCCCAGCATTGGCCCAGCCCCCATTTGCCAGAATAGCCACGACAACACCTCCGCGCGCTTGGCGGCATCGGTCGGCAGGAACGCGCCGAATTTCTCGGCGAGGTAAACCAGGATCGAGCCGGACTCGAAGACCCGTACCGGACTTGCGCCGCTGCGATCGACCAGTGCCGGAATTTTCGAGTTAGGATTGGCCTCGACGAAGCCGCTGCCGAACTGGTCGCCGTCCATGATCTTGATGAGCCAGGCGTCGTATTCAGCACCCGTGTGCCCGGCGGCGAGCAGTTCCTCGAGCATCACCGTCACCTTCACCCCGTTGGGCGTTGCCAGCGAATAGAGCTGGAGCGGGTGCTTGCCGACCGGCAATTCCTTATCGTGCGTGGCGCCGGCGATAGGGCGATTGATGCTGGCGAACCGGCCCCCGCTCTCCTTGTTCCAGGTCCAGATCTTTGGCGGTGTGTAATCGGCGGTCTCGGTCATTCGGATTCTCCGCTACTTCATTCCTCGTCGGCGACGTGCGCCCTTGCAGCATACGACACAAGCGCGGAGTACGTCTGCCGAGGTGAGATGATCTGGTTATTCCGGAAGGCGGACCTACGATCCTCTTAGCGTACTTGCCGTTCGTTCAAGGTGGCAGGGATGGCATCGGAGACGCGGTCACCGCAGCCGACAAGCAAGTCGTCAAGAGAGGCGGTTGGTAGCTCGGTTGAGCAACCGGCCCGCGCCCCGAAGGCGTTGCCGCCGCCAGGCGCTGAAGGAAAGCGACCGCGCGCGTTTATCGATGTCCGGCGGGACGGTAGAGCGGGTTGTGCCGAACTACGTCGAAGTAGGTTAGCTAGCTCGGTGAACGCCAGGACCCGGGAACGACGATAGTCGGCCCGATCACCATCCGACACGCTGCATGCTCGCCTTTGCACCGCCCACGCATGAACGCACGAAAGCCCCGGACCGTTGGGTCCGGGGCTTTCGTGAGTTGGTTGCGGGGACAGGATTTGAACCTGTGACCTTCAGGTTATGAGCCTGACGAGCTACCGGGCTGCTCCACCCCGCGACAGGGCACCATCTGGGGTGATGGCCCTTGAGTTCCCGTTTGGGAAAGGGTGTATGAGACATTGTGATGGGTTTTGGATATGTTGCGTTTTGCATGTCGCACGGGCTTCAATGCCTGGCGACGACCTACTCTTCCATCGCTTGAGCGATAGTACCATTGGCGCAGTCGGGTTTCACGGCCGAGTTCGGAATGGGATCGGGTGGGACACCGACGCTATAGCCACCAGGCAATGGAGCCGGTGCGACATGCGTTTGCGTTCATATCTGGGCCCCTCGGGGTTCGCGTTTCGGCGAAGCCTGAGGGTTTTAAAATCGATACCGTGCATGGTTCGTAGCCAGCGTCTCGGAACACCGAGTGCTGGTGTAGTGGTATTCGACCAATCCCTCGACGGCGAGGGGATTGGCAATCTGGCGTCGTCTTAATCATCCGCACGCATCGTTGGCTAACTGGGCGAACCCAGTGTTGTCATTGATGGTGTGAGACTCTCAAGCGCGAATAGAGCAATTAGTATCGGTTAGCTCCATGCGTTACCGCACTTCTACATCCGATCTATCAACGTCGTGGTCTCCGACGGCTCTATGAAATCTTATCTCGAGGGAGGCTTCCCGCTTAGATGCTTTCAGCGGTTATCCCGTCCATACATAGCTACCCTGCTGCGCTCCTGGCGGAACGACAGGTACACCAGAGGTATGTTCAACCCGGTCCTCTCGTACTAGGGTCAACTCCTCTCAAATTTCGACGCCCACGGCAGATAGGGACCAAACTGTCTCGCGACGTTCTGAACCCAGCTCACGTACCACTTTAATTGGCGAACAGCCAAACCCTTGGGACCTGCTCCAGCCCCAGGATGTGATGAGCCGACATCGAGGTGCCAAACAACCCCGTCGATATGAGCTCTTGGGGGTTATCAGCCTGTTATCCCCGGCGTACCTTTTATCCGTTGAGCGATGGCCCTTCCACGAGGGACCACCGGATCACTATGACCGACTTTCGTCTCTGCTCGACTTGTCAGTCTCGCAGTCAGGCGGGCTTATGCCATTGCACTCTAACAGACGGTTTCCGACCGTCCTGAGCCCACCATTGCGCGCCTCCGTTACTCTTTAGGAGGCGACCGCCCCAGTCAAACTACCCGCCACAGAGGGTCCCTGTTCCGGCTTACGGAACGAGGTTAGACATCAGAAACAAACAGGGTGGTATTTCACCTATGGCTCCACATCAGCTGGCGCCGATGCTTCAAAGCCTCCCACCTATGCTACACAGTTTCTTCCTAATGCCACTCTGAAGCTGCAGTAAAGGTGCACGGGGTCTTTCCGTCTAACCGCGGGTACTCCGCATCTTCACGGAGAATTCAATTTCGCTGAGCATGTCCTGGAGACAGTGGGGAAGTCGTTACGCCATTCGTGCAGGTCGGAACTTACCCGACAAGGAATTTCGCTACCTTAGGACCGTTATAGTTACGGCCGCCGTTTACCTGGGCTTCATTTCAGAGCTTGCACCCCTCCACTTAACCTTCAGGCACCGGGCAGGCGTCAGGCCCTATACGTCGTCTTGAAGCCGACTTAGCAGAGCCCTGTGTTTTTGCTAAACAGTCGCTACCCCCTGGCCTGTGCCCCCTCAAAGTGCTTGCGCATAGTGAGGGCCTCCTTCTTCCGAAGGTACGGAGGCAATTTGCCGAGTTCCTTCAGGACACTTCTCTCAAGCGCCTTGGTATACTCTACCTGACCACCTGTGTCGGTTTCGGGTACGGTCTATACGGTGGGGCTATTTCCTGGAACCATTTCGAAGCCATCCCAATCCGATAAGGGATGACAACACACATGATCCGTCACACACCACCAGGCCCACGAATATTAACGTGGTTCCCATCGACTACCCCCTTCGGGCTCGTCTTAGGGGCCGGCTCACCCTGCGCGGATTAGCCTTGCGCAGGAACCCTTGGTCTTTCGGCGAGAGGGCATCTCACCCTCTTTATCGCTACTCATGTCTGCATTCGCACTTCCGATACCTCCACGACCCATTACCAGATCGCTTCACAGGCTTACGGAACGCTCCGCTACCGCGTACCACATAAGTGGCACACCCTAAGCTTCGGCACGTATCTTGAGCCCCGTTACATCTTCGCCGCAGGACCTCTTGTTTAGACCAGTGAGCTGTTACGCTTTCTTTAAAGGATGGCTGCTTCTAAGCCAACCTCCTGGTTGTTTTGGAAGTCCCACATGCTTTCCCACTTAGATACGATTTGGGGGCCTTAGCTGTAGGTCAGGGCTGTTTCCCTTTTGACGA
Source organism: Sphingomonas sp. R86520 (assembly GCF_042466285.1). Lineage (NCBI taxonomy): Bacteria > Pseudomonadati > Pseudomonadota > Alphaproteobacteria > Sphingomonadales > Sphingomonadaceae > Sphingomonas > Sphingomonas sp. R86520. The sequence goes on along the minus strand of NZ_JAXHBZ010000001.1, from coordinate 4,250,832 downwards.
CGGACCTTAGCACCCGCCGTCTGTCTCCCGCATATCACTCTTAGGTATTCGGAGTTTGGTTAGGTTTGGTAGATCTCGCGACCCCCTAGCCCATCCAGTGCTCTACCCCCTAAGGTGTTCGTGCGAGGCACTACCTCAATAGTTTTCGCGGAGAACCAGCTATTTCCCGGCTTGATTGGCCTTTCACCCCTAAACACAACTCATCCGGTAACTTTTCAACGTTAATCGGTTCGGACCTCCAGTGCATGTTACTGCACCTTCATCCTGGTCATGCCTAGATCGCCGGGTTTCGGGTCTAATACATCAAACTCTGGCGCCCTATTCAGACTCGCTTTCGCTGCGCCTACACCTATCGGCTTAAGCTTGCTTGATACATTAAGTCACAGACCCATTATGCAAGAGGTACGCTGTCAGGCCATAAAAGCCCTCCAACTGCTTGTAGGCAATCCGTTTCAGGTACTGTTTCACTCCCCTCATCGGGGTGCTTTTCACCTTTCCCTCACGGTACTAGTTCGCTATCGGTCACATACGAGTATTTAGGCTTGGAGGGTGGTCCCCCCATGTTCAGACAGAATTTCACGTGTTCCGCCCTACTCGAGTCCTGATGTTTCATTTTCGCATACGGGGCTGTCACCCGCTATGGCGCTACTTTCCAGAAGCTTCTGCTAATTCACCATCAGGCACTGGCCTGGTCCGCGTTCGCTCGCCACTACTAACGGAATCTCGGTTGATGTCTTTTCCTCCAGCTACTGAGATGTTTCAGTTCGCCGGGTTCGCTTCACGAAGCCTATGTATTCAGCTAAGTGATACCTAACCTAACTAACCCAATACC
>NZ_JAXHBZ010000001.1:3727500-4245000 GCF_042466285.1 Sphingomonas sp. R86520 | reverse complement strand
GCCTTCGAGTTGGCGATCGCACCCTGCGCATCGGCAACGGCGATACCCGAAACCTGTGCGTCGGCAGCGGTTGCGGTCATGGCGGCAGGCGCAACGAGCGCCGCGGCGAGGAGAAGCGTCTTGAACGTCGTCATCAGAACTGTGTCCCTACGTTGAAAGTAATGAGTTTGGGGTCGTCGCCCGGCTGCGAAAGCAATGCCTTGGCAAGATCGATACGAAGCGGACCGAATGGCGAGTTCCAGTTCACACCGATGCCGATCGACAGGCGCGGTTTGGCCGAGTTGCCAAGGAACTGCTCGGAATATGGACCATATGGGCTGGATGTCACCAGCGTATTGGCGGTCGTGCCCGTGCAGGTCCCGCCCGCCGTCGCCGAATAGCCCGTCTGGCAGGTCGTGACCGTACCCTCGCCCGGATTTGGCATCGTCGTATCGGCAGAGATCGGAACGACGTACTGCATCGCACCCGTGCTGGTCAGGACTGCGGGTGCATAAGGAAGCAGGGAACCATCCGCGGCCCTTGGATACAGCTTCGGATCAAGCGTGAGGTTCGGCTTCGTGATGCTGAACAGCGAGCCCGCCTGCACGTAGATGGACGGACGCAGTCCGAGTTCGCGCGCACCCGACCCTAGCGGGATCTCCATCTCGATACGGCCGAGGTAATAGGCGTTGCCGCCGAGCGCATCGTCGATGAACGTGTTGCGATCGGTCGCCAGCACCTGCTTACCCGTCGTCGCATCCGTCGTGTACGGGATGCGCAGCACACGTGGTCCGACGCCACGAATGTCGAAGCCGCGGAACTGCGGTTCACCCAGGTAGAAGCGATCGGTGATGCGGACGCGGTCGATACCCGCGCCGCGGCTGCCCTCGAGCGACTTGATGTAACCACCTTCGCCGATGGCCGACAGGATGAAGCCGCTCCCGGCGTTCCAGTACTTCGCGCCTTCCGCACGCGTACGGATGTACTTCACGTCGCCACCGAGGCCTGCAAAATCCTGGCTGAACGAGAAGCGCGAGCCAGCGGTCGGACGCAGACGGCTGTTGAGCGTATCGTGGATCAGCGAATAGCCGACCGACGACGTCCAGCGGTTGCCGATCGCCTCGCAAAGATAGCGCCCGGCCTTGAGGATGTCGCACTTGCCATCCGTGAAATAGCTCGCCTCACTGAGGCCGACTTCGTCATACGAAAGACCGTAACGCGCCGACAGCGACCAGAATTCGGTCAACGGAACGCCGGCACGCAGCTGGAACCCGGTCGAGACCTGAGAATAGGTCGTCTGGCGATCGTTGCCGATGTAGTTGAACGAGTTGTAGTCGCGACGGAAGAGATCGCCACCGACCGCGATGTTCTTGTCGAACAGATACGGTTCGGTGAAGCCCAGCTCGATCGACTTCGAATAGCTCGAATAGTTCACGCCGGCGCGCAGTTCCTGGCCCTTGCCGCGGAAGTTGCGCTGCGTGATGTTCGCCTGGATGATGAATCGCTCAAGGCTCGAATAGCCCGCCGACAGCTGGAGTTCGCCGGTCGACTTCTCTTCGAGGTTCGTCTCGAGGATGACGCGATCGGGCGCCGAACCCGGCAGCTGCTTGATCTCCATCTTGTCCTGGAAATAGCCCAGCGAGTTGATGCGATCCTGCGAGCGCTTCACCTGGAAGCTGTTGAACGCGTCGCCCTCGGCCAGGCGGATCTCGCGACGCACGACCTTGTCCTGCGTCTGCGTGTTGCCGTTGATCTCGATCCGCTCGACATAGGTACGCTTGGCTTCTGCGATGTTGAAATTAATCCCCATCGTCAGCGTGTCGGCGTCCTTCTGGAACTCCGGGTTCACCTCGGTGAACGCGTAGCCGAACAGGCCCGCAGTCTGGCTGAGATTGTCGACCGAGTCCTCGACCAGCTTGGCGTTGTACCAGTCGCCCTTCTTGAGCGGCAGGCTGGCAGCCAGCTTGGTGTTGTCGAAGTCGCGGATCTGGCTGTCGACGGTCACGTCGCCGAACTTGTAGCGCTTGCCCTCCTCCACCACGTACGTGATGATGAAGTCCTTCTTGTCCGGCGTCAGCTCGGCGACGGCCGAGGTCACGCGGAAATCGGCATAGCCCTGCGTCAGATAGAACTGGCGCAGCTTCTGCTGATCGTAGCTGAGGCGATCCTGGTCATAGCTCGTCGCTGACGACAGCAGGCGGAACAGGCGGGCCTGCTTGGTCGCCATCTGGCCGCGGATCTGGTCGTCCGAGAACACCTCGTTGCCGAGGATGTTGATCTGGCGAACCTTCGACTTCGGCCCTTCGCTGACCTCGAACACGACGTCGACGCGGTTCTGGTCGAGGTTGACCATCTTCGGATCGACCACGGCGGCGAAACGGCCCTGGCGACGATACAGCTCGATGATCCGGCCGATGTCCTGCCGGACCGCGGTGCGCGTGAAGATCTGACGCGGCGCGAGCTTGATCTCTTTCGTGATCTTGTCGCTCTTGAGTGCCTTGTTGCCCTCGATGATCACGCGGTTGATGATCGGGTTCTCGCGCACGCGCAGAACGATGTTGCCGTTCGCGACGCCCGAAATCGAATAATCGGCGAACAGATCGCTTGCCTGCAGATCCTTCAGCGCCTGATCGAGCGTCTCGGGCGTGTACGGGATGCCGACGCGCAGCTTGGTATACGACAGCACCGTCTCCGGCTCGATCCGCTGCGAACCCTCGACTCGCAAAGTCTTGATCGTGTTGACGGATACCGGAGCCGCGACAGGCGTTACACCATTCGCCGCACCCGTGACGGGATTGCGAACCGGAGTTGGCGTAGCCGTGGCCACAGGTGCCGTCTGTGCAAAGACGGGCGTGCCCGAGAGGATCGTGCCTGCCAGGAGCAGGGCGCCCTTTCGCGCAAAATCGTAACCGTTGATCGCTGTCACCAAACCCACCCTAAAAACGTGCACATACAAGGCGCGCCCGCCCTGCCCTATCGTCGTCAGCCGATCAAGCCGGCCAAATTCTTCCAGAGCCCGAAATTACCGAGATCGTTGAAGGTCACGAGCAACATCAACGCGAGGATCGCCGCCAGACCGCCACGAAACGCCCATTCCTGGACTTCCGGCTCGACCGGGCGCCTGCGCACCGCTTCGATCGCATAGAAGAAAAGGTGACCGCCATCCAGCATCGGCACTGGCAGCAGATTGATGAACCCCAGATTGATCGACACCAGGGCGATCAGGAATACATACGCATCCAGACCGAGCGACATTTGCTCGCCCGAGACCTTGGCGATGCTGAGCGGCCCGCCGAGCTCCTTGACCGAGCGACGGCCGGTTATGACCTGCCCCAGCGTCTCGACCATCATCGAGACGATCTGACCAGTACGCTTCACCGCAACGACGGGCGCCTCGATCAGGCTGACTGGCACGATGATCGGCTTCGCGCCGAGAATGCCGAGGCGTCCGATCCGGTATTCGTTGCCGAAGCGGTCGCGCTGTAGCTCGGTGCTGATCACCACGTCGCGCGATACGGCCTGGTCGCCGCGCACGGCATCGATCCGGGTGCTCTCGCCGGCGCGAATACGCGCGTAGCGGGCAAGATCGTCGAACGTCTCGACCGATCGTCCGCCGATCGCCGTGATGCGGTCACCCGACTGCAATCCGGCCGCAGCGGCTGCACTACCGGGTACCGTGCCACCCACGACTGCGGGCATCCGAATATCGCCATACGCGAACGCGAAACCCGCAAGAATCAGGATTGCGACGACGAAGTTCACGACAGGACCCGCCGCGACGACGATCGCGCGCTGCCATACCGGCTTAGACTGGAAGGTCCGCTGACGTTCCTCGGCCGGCAACGACAACCATTCGGCCGACGGCTGGCTCGCCGGGTTCATATCGCCGGCGAACTTCACATAGCCGCCAAGTGGCAACCATCCGAACTTCCAGCGGGTGCTGCGACTATCGGTGAAGCCCGCGATCTCGCGACCGAAGCCGACCGCAAAGACATCCGCCTTGATCCCGAAATACCGTCCCGCAAGGTAATGTCCCATCTCGTGGACGAATACGAGAGGTCCGATCACCGCAGCGAACGACAGGATGGTCAGAAGAATACCGGGAGTTTCGATCAAACCGCGCAATCCTTCAATGGCCGGCCTTCACCGACTGGCCTTCACACGCTCACCCGCCAAGATCCGCGCTTCGGCATCGATCGCCAACACGGCATCGACGCTATCCGGCGCGGCCGGGTCGTAGCATGATAATGTATGTTCGACGATTGCGGCAATTTCGAGGAAACAAATACGCCCCTGAAGGAAAGCCTCGACGGCCACCTCGTTCGCGGCGTTAAGGATGGCTGGTCGGGCACCGCCCGCGTCCAACGCCTCACGCGCGAGACGCAGCGCCGGGAAACGCACCGGATCGGGTGCCTCGAAGTCGAGACGGCCGATCCCGACCAGGTCGAGTGGTGCCATCGGCGTCGCCATCCGGTCTGGCCAGGCCAGGGTATGCGCGATCGGCGTCCGCATGTCGGGCGGACCGAGCTGCGCCAGCACGGATCCGTCGACATAATCGACAAGGCTGTGGATCACCGATTGTGCGTGAATGACGATCTCGATCCGGTCATGGGCAATCGGGAACAGCCGCGCGGCCTCGATCAGCTCGAGTCCCTTGTTCATGCACGTCGCCGAATCGACCGAGATCTTCGCGCCCATCGACCAGTTGGGATGCTTGACCGCCTGTTCGAGCGTCACGCCGCGCATCTGTTCGGTCGTCCAGTCGCGGAACGGCCCGCCGCTGCACGTCAGGATAATCCGCCGCACGCGCTCGGGACGAGTCGCATCGAAGCACTGGAAGATCGCATTGTGCTCGGAATCGGCTGGTAGCAGCGTTGCGCCGGTCTTCTTGGCCGCGGCAAGAATCACGTCGCCGGCCGAGACCAGCGGCTCCTTGTTGGCGATCACGACGGTACCGCCCTGCTCGATCGCCGCCATTACCGGCTTCAGGCCCGCACAGCCAACGATCGCGCCCATCGTCCAATCCGCACCCGAGGACGCCGCTTCGGCAATCGCATCCGCGCCCCCGCCCGCATGAATCCCGGTACCGGCAAGAGCGTCGCGCAGTTCGGGGAGGCATTCCTCGTCAGCGACGACGGCGAATGCAGCCCTGGTCCGGATCGCGGCGGCGGCGAGCTTGTTCACGTCGCGATTGGCGGTCAGCGCCACCACGCGGAAGCGATCGGGCTCCCGTTCGACGAGGTCGAGCGTGGACGTGCCGACCGAGCCGGTCGCGCCCAGAATCGTGATGCTCTTCATCAGTAGAAATGCGGCAGCAGGACGAGGAACGCGGCGACCGGCGCGACCGGGACCAGACCGTCGAGCCGATCCATCACGCCGCCATGGCCCGGCAGGATGTTGCCGCTATCTTTCACCCCAGCCACCCGCTTCAACCAACTCTCATAGAGATCGCCCATCTGCGCGAGGACGGCGAGCACTGGCGTCGCCAGCGTCATCCGCAACGGCAGGCCGTATTCAAGGTGCAGCACCGCCGCGACCGCGCTTGCGAGCACGACGCCACCGATCAGGCCCGACCATGTCTTGTTCGGACTAATTACGGGGGCGAGCTTCGGTCCGCCCAGTGTCCGCCCGGTGAAGAACGCGCCGATATCGCACGCCCATACCAGCGACAGCGCCCACAGCGTGAACAGGATGCCCTCGTCCTGCCGCCGGATGATCATCAGCGCGAACACCGGCAAGCCGCAATACAGTACGCCCAGCGCCAGCGGGGGTTTACGCGTCGTGATGACGACGAAGAACGCCGCCCCCGCGAGCAGCCCCAGCGTGAAGAAATCATGGACCACCAGAATCAACGACGCCGGCGCCATCACCGCGAGCGGCACCGACAGCGCGAACTGGGCCGTCCGCTTGGTCTTGGCATCGACACCGTGCAGCGTCGACCATTCCGCCATCATGAACAACGCGGCGACCACGCCCAGCACCCAGAACGCAATCCCACCCAGCGTCAGTGCGGCGCTCGCCACCGCGATCATCCCGACGCTGGCGATGATCCGGAGTTGCAGGTTGGACGGCGTACGCAGCGCCTGATCGGGCGCCTTGTCAGGGTCGGTAAGGTTCACAGGCCACCGTAGCGACGCTGGCGAAGACCGAATGCCGCAACCGCATCCGCCAGCGCGGCCGCGTCGAAATCAGGCCAGAGCGTATCGACGAACAGGAGTTCCGCATAAGCCGCCTGCCACAAAAGGAAATTCGAAAGCCGCTGCTCGCCCGACGTGCGGATCATCAGGTCCAGTGGCGGAAGGTCATGTGTGTCGAGCTCCGCCTCGATCGTCGCCTCGTCGATAGCAGCAGGGTCCAGCGCGCCATCACGCACCCGCTCCGCCAGCCGTCGCGCGGCGGTCACCAGTTCGGCATGCGCGCCGTAGTTAAGCGCGATGGCCAGGATCGGACCGGTATTGCCAGCCGTCCGCGCGATTGCGTTATCAACCATCGCCACAAGATCGGCCGAAAAGCTGCGGTAATCACCGATCACGCGCAGCCGGACGTTCTCACGCGCAAGTTCGTCGAGGTCGCTTCGGATGAAGTGCTTGAGCAGCCCCATCAGGTCGCTGACCTCTTCGGCCGGACGCCGCCAGTTCTCCGACGAGAACGCGTATAGCGTCAGCGCCTCGATCCCCATCGCACGCGCAGCCCGCGTCACTTTCCGGACCGCCTCGACGCCGGCCTTGTGCCCGGCGAAGCGCGGCAGGAACCGCTTCTTCGCCCAGCGGCCATTGCCGTCCATGATGATCGCGACATGACGCGGCACCGCGCCGCCCGACGGAACGGCGACGAGCGGCGCGGCCGGAGAGGCCTGCAATCTCACTTGCCCAGGATTTCCTTTTCCTTGGCACCCGCAGTCGCATCGAGTTCCGCGATCACGCCGTCAGTCAGCTTCTGGACTTCGGTCTCGTGACGCTTGCGCTCGTCCTCGCCGAACACGCCCTTCTTCTCGTCGATCTTCAGCGAATCCATCCCGTCGCGACGGACGTTACGGACCGCGATGCGCGCTTTTTCCGCGTACTGACCGGCGAGCTTGGCGAGCTCCTTGCGGCGCTCCTCAGTCAGATCCGGGATCGGCAGGCGCAGCGTCTGGCCGTCAACGATCGGGTTGAGTCCGAGGCCAGCCGAACGGATCGCCTTATCCGCGGGCCCAACGTTCGACTTGTCCCAGACCTGCACCGACAGCATCCGCGGCTCGGGCGCCGACACGGTCGCGACCTGGTTGAGCGGCATCGACGAGCCGTACACGGTCACCATTACCGGATCGAGCAGCGCGGTCGACGCACGACCGGTGCGCAGGCCGGCGAGATCGCTCTTCAGCGCTTCGACGGCACCCGCCATGCGGCGTTCCAGGTCGGTCTTGTCATATGCAGCCATCTTAAAGCTCCTGCTCGTTCTGGACGATCGTCGACACGCCATCACCCGCTAAAACCGCGGCGAGATTGCCGGGTTCGCGGATGTTGAAGACGACGATCGGGATGTTGTTATCGCGGCACAGCGCGATCGCGCTGGCGTCCATGACCTTCAGGTCGTCGGACAGCACGCGGCTGTACGTAACCGTTTCGTATCGCACCGCGTCGGGGTGCGTCTTTGGGTCGGCGTTATACACGCCATCGACCGAAGTGCCCTTGAACAGCGCGTCGCACTTCATCTCGGCAGCGCGCAGAGCGGCGCCTGAGTCGGTAGTGAAATAGGGACTGCCGACGCCGGCCGCGAAGATCACGACGCGGCCCTTCTCCAGGTGACGCTCGGCACGACGGCGGATGAACGGCTCGCACACCGACGCCATCGGGATCGCCGACTGGACGCGCGTATCTACGCCGATCTGCTCCAGCGCGTTCTGCACGGCGAGCGCGTTCATGACGGTCGCGAGCATGCCCATGTAATCGCCGGTCGCCCGGTCCATGCCGCGCGCCGCGCCCGCCATGCCGCGGAAGATGTTGCCACCGCCGACGACGATGCAGATTTCATAGCCCTTGGCCTTGATGTCCGCGATCTCCTGCGCGACGCGCGCGGTGACGGTCGGATCGATCGAAAGACCCGACGGCCCCATCAGGACTTCGCCTGACAGTTTCAGCAGGATACGTTTGTAGCGCGGAGGCGTCATAAATCTCGAATATTGATTGGCGGGGCGGCGCGGACCTTAGGCGGCGAGGCCTGGGATGTGAAGCGCTGTGCGGCGCGTGCACCGAAACTCCTCGGGGAGACGATGCGAATCCGTCTCCCCCCCGGCAGAGGGAGGAGGCTGCGCACTTGCGCGGCGGAAGGGTGAGCATGATGCAGACGTTGCACGCCCGCCCTCACCCCCGCGCTTGCTGCGCAAGCTAGCCCCTTCCCGGTGGGAGAGGGATAGTCTGTCCTTCTCCCCTCGGGGAGAAGGTGGACCGGCAGGGCCGGATGAGGGGAAGTTAGGTTCGAGACCTCACCACTCCCCTCACCCTTCCCACTCGACAAGAGCCGAGCGGGCCCCTTCCCTCTCCCCGGAGGGGCGAGGGAAAGAAGTCAGCTTACGCCTGAGGCGCCTGCGGAACGCCCGAAGCAGCAGCAACCTCGGCTGCGAAGTCCGACGTTTCCTTCTCGATGCCTTCGCCGAGCTGGAAGCGGACATAGTCCACCAGCTTGATCTCGGTCCCTGCATCCTTGCCGGCCTTGGCGACGACGTCGGAGATCTTGGTCTTGCCGTCCATCACGAACAGCTGGCTGACCAGAGCATGCTCCTTGCGGTACTTGGCAATGCCGCCTTCGACCATCTTGGCGATGATGTCGGCAGGCTTGCCCGACTCAGCAGCCTTTTCGGTCGCGATCGCCCGCTCGCGTTCGATCTCGGACTCGTCGAGGTCGGCCTCGTTCAGCGCCTTCGGAAAGGCTGCTGCGATGTGCATCGCAAGCTGCTTGCCGAGCGTCTGGAGAACACCGTCCGAAGCCTCCGACTCGAGCGCGACGAGCACGCCGATCTTGCCGAGGCCGGGAGCCGCTGCATTGTGGATGTAAGGAACGACCGCACCCTTGCTGACTTCCAGCGTGCGCGAGCGGCGTAGTGACTGGTTCTCGCCGATCGTCGCAACGTTGTTCGTCAGGACTTCCTCAACGGTCTTGCCCGATGGCATCGCCTGCGTCTTCAGCGCCTCGACGTCGCCGCCGGTTGCCAGAGCGATCTGCGTGACCTCACGGACGAACGACTGGAACTGGTCGTTCTTCGCGACGAAATCGGTCTCCGAGTTCACTTCGACCGCGGCACCCTTGGTGCCCGACACGGCGACGCCGACCAGGCCCTCGGCCGCGGTACGGCTGGACTTCTTGGCGGCGGCGGCGAGCCCCTTGGTGCGCAGCCAATCCATAGCCTGCTCCATGTCGCCGGCGTTCTCGCTCAGCGCCTTCTTGCAATCCATCATGCCCGCGCCGCTCTTCTCGCGCAGATCCTTGACCATTGCTGCCGTGATATCGGCCATGATTTTATTCCTTTTTAGGTCTGAATATGGTTGCGGGCGAGGCAGAGCTTTCGCCCTACCCCGCCCGCATGACGGTTCGGCGACGACGCTTATGCGTCGATCTGGCGCTCACCCTCGGCTGCCAGCTCGGCAGCGATATCGGCGTTCGCCGCAGTCTCGGTCGTGTCGGCCGAAGCCTCGACGACGGGGTCTGCGCTCAGCGCCTCTTCCTTTGGCGGCTCGATCATCGCACCGATGTCGGCACCGGTGCGGCGCTGCTGCTCCTGGCCGCCGCGCGTCGCTGCGATCGCGATCGCCTCGCAGTACAGGCGGATGGCGCGGGCTGCGTCGTCGTTCGCGGGAACCGGGAAGGCGATGCCGTCCGGCGACACGTTCGAATCGAGGATCGCGACGACGGGAATACCCAGCGTATTGGCTTCCTTGATCGCCAGCTCTTCCTTGTTCGCGTCGATCACGAACATCACGTCGGGAATGCCGCCCATGTCGCGGATGCCGCCGAGCGAAAGCTCCAGCTTGTCCTTCTCGCGGGTAAGCTGGAGGACTTCCTTCTTGGTCAGGCCGACGGTGTCGCCCGACAGCATTTCCTCGAGCGTCTTGAGACGCTTGATCGAACCCGAGATGGTCTTCCAGTTGGTGAGCATGCCGCCCAACCAGCGATGGTTGACGAAGTGCTGGCCCGAACGACGCGCTGCATCAGCGACGGGCTCCTGCGCTTGGCGCTTGGTGCCGACGAACAGGACCTTGCCACCACCAGCAACCGCCGACGAGACGAATTCGAGCGCACGCGCGAACAGCGGCACGGTCTGCGAAAGGTCGAGGATGTGGACGCCGTTACGATCACCGAAGATGTAAGGCTTCATCTTGGGGTTCCACCGATGAGTCTGGTGGCCGAAATGCGCGCCCGTTTCGATGAGCTGCTGCATGGAGACGACTGGAGCCGCCATAGGGATATATCCTTCCGGTTGTGCCTCTGGGAAGCGGATGACGTCGTGGCCGAATGACCGTGACGCACCGGGCTATGATGCCTCCCATGCGGGGTTAGAGGCGCGGCCCTTAGCGTGGCTCTATTCGAAAAGCAATCGCACAAGGCCCGCTTGACTCATGGAACGCAATGAGAACATAAAGGGCTCAGAGGGGAACAGATGTTCGACTCGGCGCGGAATCACCCCGGCACGACGGGATTCGAAATGCGACGAGTGGAACGATGTTTCTGACCAAGTGTTTGCGGATATTAGGAATTTGTTCGCAACTCATAGGAAGGCGGACGTGATGTTGGTTCTGAGCTTCATGATTTTTGCTGGTGCATTCGCGGTCGCGGGCATGATGATCGTCTCGTCGATCGCGCCGCAGTGGGACCGTATCGTCCGTCTCGCGATGGGCAACGTAGAACCCGCGTTCCAGCCACTCCGCACGCTGGCCGTTGCGGAGCGCCGGATAGCGGTCAGGCGCTGGGCTTCGACGTCGGCTCCAGTACCCGCCCGCCGCTGGAACGCTGCCGCCTGATCTTTGCGTAGCTCGCGATGCTGAACGGCATTGAGAGCAGGTACACCACGCAGATGATGCTGAGCGTATGCCACGGCGCGCTCACGATGGCGGCGCCGAGCAATACGACGAGAGCGATGGCCTCGAACCGGATATTGCTGCGGAGTTTGACCGAACTCCACGAATAGGTCGCGATACTCGACACCATCAACAGTGCGACGAACGCAACCCACGGCGCTACGAAATACGGCGACGCGAACCTGGGTTCGTCGGTCCAGAACCAGAAAAACATCGGCATCAGGGCCAAACCGGCGCCTGCGGGAGCCGGGACGCCGGTTAGGAAGCCCGCCGACTTGTGCGGTTGGTGGCTCTCGTCGATCTTGGCGTTGAAGCGGGCAAGACGCAACGCGCAGAACACGGCGAGGATCAGCGAGCAGATCCAGCCGATGCGCGGCAACGCCGTCAGCGACCAGAGATAGACGATCAGCGCAGGCGCGACGCCGAACGAGATCGCGTCGGACAGCGAATCGAGCTCGGCACCGAACCGGCTTTCACCGTGCAGCATCCGGGCAATCCGACCATCCAGGCCGTCAAGCACGCCCGCAACCATGATCATCGCGACGGCGCTTTCCCATTGTCCACCGATCGCGAACCGTACGCCGCTCAGGCCTGAACACAGGGCTAACGCGGTAACGGCGTTGGGAGCAACGGCTCGCAGGGGAAGTCCGCGCGGTGCACGACGTGTGCGACCGAACCGCCCCCGGCCTCTCTCTTCGATAAAATCGGTTGAACCGTCGTCGATCCCGTCGCGATCCATCACTGGGCGATACCGCCAACTGGAACGCCACCGACGCGACCGAGAACGGTTTCGCCCGCGATACTGCGCTGGCCGAGACACACCTGCGGCACGACGTGATCGGGCAGGTATACGTCGACGCGGCTGCCGAACCGGATCAGGCCGATGCGCTGGCCGACTGCGACCATGTCGCCGGCCTTTACGAAGCCGAGGATACGACGCGCGACCAGGCCGGCGATTTGGGTGAAGCCGATGCGCATGCCGTTGCGATCTTCAACGACAAAATGCTGGCGCTCGTTTTCGTCGCTGGCCTTGTCGAGATCGGCGTTGAGGAACTTGCCCGAGATATAGACGACCTGGCGGATCGTGCCCGCGATCGGCGTGCGATTAATGTGCACGTCGAACACCGACATGAAGATCGACACGCGCACCAGCGGCGCGTCGCCGAGACCGTTCTCGCCGGCAAGCTCGCGCGGGATCGGCACGCGCTGGATCATCGTGATCAGCCCGTCCGCGGGGGCGACAATCAACCCTTCACCCTGCGGAGTCGTGCGGATCGGATCGCGAAAGAACGTCGCGACCCAGATCACGACGCCGACCATCGGCCAGAACAGCACGTGGCTGACGATCGTCAGCAGCAGCGTGATGCCGGCCGCGATCGCGACGTATTTGTGGCCCTCCGGATGGACTGCGGGAAATCGCCATTTGACCGTGGAGGTCGTGACGGGCGGCTTGTCGAGCGATGCCATAACCTGCGGGTCTATCCGTGGAGGACCCGCGATACAACGATGAACCGGCTTTTACGTGCCGGACGAGTGGTTGATCGTGGCGGCATGCTCCCCTAGACGCTCCCCAAACCCCTCCCCCGAAGGACCCGGATATGGCGAAGATCAAGGTAAAGAATCCGATCGTGGAGATCGATGGCGACGAGATGACCCGGATCATCTGGGAATGGATTCGCGAGCGCCTGATCAAGCCGTACCTCGATATCCAGCTCGATTATTACGATCTCGGCGTCGAGCATCGTGACGCGACCGACGACCAGGTCACGATCGACAGCGCGCTCGCCACGCAGAAGCATGGCGTCGCGGTGAAGTGCGCGACGATCACGCCCGACGAGCAGCGCGTGACCGAGTTCGGCCTGAAGAAGATGTGGAAGTCGCCGAACGGCACGATCCGCAACATCCTCGGCGGCACCATCTTCCGCGAGCCGATCGTGATCAAGAACGTCCCCCGCCTGATCCCGGGCTGGACCCACCCGATCGTCGTCGGCCGTCACGCATTCGGCGATCAGTACCGCGCGACCGACTATCTGATCCCGGGTCCGGGCAAGCTGCGTCTCGTCTTCGAAGGCGACGACGGCCAGGTCATCGACCGCGAAGTGTTCCAGTTCCCGTCGGCGGGCGTCGCGATGGCGATGTACAACCTCGATGATTCGATCCGCGATTTCGCGCGCGCATCGATGCATTACGGCCTCAACCTGAAGTGGCCGGTGTACCTGTCGACCAAGAACACGATCCTCAAGGCCTATGACGGCCGCTTCAAGGACCTGTTCGCCGAGATTTTCGAGGCCGAGTTCAAGGACAAGTTCAAGGAAGCCGGCATCGTCTACGAGCATCGCCTGATCGACGACATGGTCGCATCGGCGCTGAAGTGGAACGGCGAGTTCGTCTGGGCCTGCAAGAACTATGACGGCGACGTCCAGTCGGACCAGGTCGCACAGGGCTTCGGGTCGCTCGGCCTGATGACCTCGATCCTGCTGACGCCGGACGGCAAGACCGTCGAGGCCGAAGCGGCGCACGGCACCGTCACGCGCCACTTCCGCATGCACGAGCAGGGCAAGGCGACCTCGACCAACCCGATCGCGTCGATCTTCGCGTGGACCGGTGGCCTGAAGTATCGCGGCAAGTTCGACGATACGCCCGACGTCACCAAGTTCGCCGAGACGCTCGAGCGTGTCTGCATCAAAACGGTGGAAGACGGCCACATGACCAAGGATCTCGCGATCCTGATCGGCCCAGACCAGCCCTGGATGACGACCGAGCAGTTCTTCGAGCAGGTGCGGTCGAACCTCGAAACGGAAATGGCCAACTGGGCCTGATCCGTCGCGCAGCGTAAATGGGAGTACCGGCGGACATGGGCCGCTGGGCTCCCATCGGGGGATTGGATTGCGCGCTAGACACATCGTGCCGTGGCTCTGCGGTATGGGCTTTGCCGTCGCCATAGCGGCACAAGCTCCCCTTGCGAGCATACCCGGCGTCACACGCTCCTATTACGATGTCACGGGCAGCAACGCGGATCAGGTTCGCGCAGCGATCGACAAGAGCCGCCCGACCGACCCGAACGACGGGCTTCGCGTCGATGCGCTGACCAGTTCCCACTACGCATGGCGGTGGCCCGGCACCGGCAAAGACGGCTGCGATTTGAGCCGTGCCGAAGTGACATTTACGGCGACGATGCTGCTGCCCAGGCTTGCCGCAGACGCCACACTATCGAGCACGGCGCGCAAGCGCTGGGACGCGTACATCCGGGACCTGGAGACGCACGAGACCACGCATCTGGCTAACGCCTATTCGGCGCGTGCCCAGCTCGCCGATGCGATCAAATCGGCCACGTGCCAAACGGCGAACGCCGCCGGGATGCAGGTGCTGGCCAAGACTAGAACCCTCGATCTCGCGTTCGACAAACGAACGCGACACGGTCAAGCGGCAGGCGCGTCGTTTCCCTGATGTGGATAACCACCTGACAAATGCGGCAGCGTCCTTAAGATCGCCTTCATGGCATTACGGCTCGATAATCAAGGTTTCAGCGACGCGCTCGTCATTCTCGGTGCTGCCGGGCTCGTCATTCCCGCCTTTGCGCGGTTCCGGGTAAGCCCGGTCATCGGTTTCATCCTGGTCGGCCTGCTGGTTGGCCCCGCGGGTCTCGGCTCGCTCACCGGTTCTGCGCCGTGGCTCTATTACCTGACCATATCGAACCCGGAATCGATCGAACCGTTCGCCGAGTTCGGCATCATCCTGCTGCTGTTCTCGATCGGCCTCGAACTGTCGTTCCGGCGGTTGTGGTCGATGAAGCGTCTGGTGTTCGGCACCGGTGCCGCCGAACTGATCGGCTCCGCGCTGATCATCGGCACGGCCCTGCACTTCATCGGCCAGGAATGGGCCGGCGCGATCGGGCTCGGGTTTGCGCTCGCATTATCCTCCACCGCACTGGTCCTTCCCCTGGTCGGCACGACCGGAGCGGTGGGGCGCGGTGCATTCGCGATGCTGCTGTTCGAGGATCTGGCGTTGGTCCCGATCATCTTCGTGCTCGGTGCGCTGGCACCGACGGCTAGCGACGCTGGGTGGCAGGGGATTGCCGGCGTCGCGTTGCGCGGTGGCCTGACGGTGGTGGCGATGTATGTCGGCGGACGTCTCGTTCTCCCCCGCCTGTTCGGTCAGGCCGCGCGGACCAAGAGCCCGGAACTGTTCCTCGCCGCATCGCTGCTGGTGGTGATCGTCGCCAGCGTCGCGACGACTGCCGCCGGGCTGTCGCCGATCGTCGGTGCCTTGCTTGCCGGGCTGCTGATCGCCGAGACCGAATATCATAGCGAGGTCGAGGTCATCACTGCGCCGTTCAAGGGGCTCGCGCTCGGCGTGTTCCTGATTACCGTCGGCATGAGCCTCGACCTGCGGCTGATCGCGCAGAACTGGCCGTCGCTGCTGCTTGCCGTGACCGGCGTGGTCGCGACGAAGGCCGTGGTGACGTTCCTGTTCCTGCGGGTCGCCAATTCGCGTCGCGGGGTCGCGGCCGAAACGGGCCTGCTGATGGGCAGTCCGTCCGAGACGACGCTGATCGTACTCGCCACCGCCGCGCAGGCGCAGCTGATCCTGCCGTCGACGGCCGCGTTCTGGCAGACCGTCACCGCGATCGGGCTGACGATCACGCCGTTGCTGGCGAAGCTGGGGCGGACCGTGTCGCGGCAGTTGGAAAGCCGGTCGGGTGCGGATGCGGGCGATGTCGAGATCGATGACGATGGGCCGGGTACGGTCGTGATCGGCTTCGGCCGGGTCGGGCGGATGGTTGCGGATATGCTGGCGGTCCACGGGCAGAAATATGTCGCGGTCGAGGCTGATATCGATTCGGTCGAGGCCGCGCGGGCCCAGGGGCACCCGGTGCTGTTCGGCGACGTGGCGCGGGCGGAGCTGGTCGATCGGTTGAAGCTGCATACCGCGAAGGCGCTGATCCTGACGATGGACGACCCGGTACTGACGGTGCGGCTGGCGCGGCGGGTACGGGCTCTGGCACCGGACTTGCCGATCGTGGCGCGTGCCCGGGACACGGCGCATGCGGCGGAGTTGTACCGGGCGGGCGTCACGGATGCGGTGCCTGAGACCTTGGAGAGTTCGCTGCAGTTGGCGGAGGCGGTGCTGGTCGATCTTGGCGTGGCGATGGGGCCGGTGATCGCTTCGATCCATGAGAAGCGGGATGAGTTGCGGCAGGAGATCAAGAAGGCGGCGGACATGATTGTCGAGCCGCGGATCAGGAAGGCTAAGCGGACGCCTCGGGCGGTGTGACGCGGTGAGCTAACGCTGTGGGATCGGCACGCGCGGCGTTGTTCTCCCGCGAAGGCGTGCCCGGTCTGGGTCCCCGCCTTCGCGGGGAAACAGGGTTGGGTCGCGGCTGTTTACCCCAACCACCGCCACCCCGGCGGAGGCCGGGGCCCAAGTGGACAGGTGGTCGTAACGGAGCGCTGCCCTCCGTTATCATCGTTTCCTAATTGGGCCCCGGCCTTCGCCGGGGTGGTGCTCTATTTCGCGATGATAGCTCGGTCATGCGCGCGCGTTATCCTCGGCGGCGCCGTGCCCTCACCCTTCCCACGGCGAAGACGCCGCGGGCCCCTTCCCTCTCCCGATGGGAGAGGGAGAGACGCCGGAGGCGGCGATAGGTTAGGACGGGCCGGCGGGATAGCGGACGTTAGAGGATCGCGGACGTTAGGGTCGAATGCCTTCGCGACTCTTCATTAGCGGCTGGATCCGGGTCCCGAACGCCTCGACGCCCTCCAGGAAGTCGTCGAAGGTCAGCAGGACGCCGCCGGTGTTGGGGACCGCGGCCATCTCGTCGAGCATGCGGGCGACGCTTTCGTACGAGCCCACCAGCGTGCCCATGTTGATGTTGACCGCGCCCTCGGGAGCGGCGAGCTGGCGGACGTTGGTGTCGGTGTTGTGCGTGTCCTTCGCACCCTGATCCATCAGCCAGGCGATCGCGTCGACGTCGACGCCGGCATTGTAATGCTGCCACTTCGCCATCGCCTCGTCGTCGGTTTCGGCGGCGATGATCATGATCAGGACGAAGATCTGCACGTCGCGGCCGGTCTTGGCGGTGGCGACGGCAAGGCGCTCGTTATTGGCCGAGAAGGCAGTCGGGGTGTTGACGCCCTTCCCCAGACAAAACGCGTAGTCCGCCCATTTTGCCGAGAACGCCAAGCCGTCGTCGGACGATCCGGCGCAGATGATGTTCATGTCGCCGGTCGGCTTGGGCCAGACGCGGCAGTCGGTCATCTGGTAATAGTCGCCCTTGAAGTCGGACGTTCCCTCCTCCCACAACTCGCGCAGGATGTGCGCGTATTCGTCGAGCATCGTGTAGCGGTTGCGGAAATGCTCGTCGCCGGGCCACATCCCCATCTGCGTGTATTCGGGTGGCTGCCAGCCGGTGATGAGGTTGAGGCCGAACCGCCCGTGGCTGATCGAGTCGATCGTGTTGCACATCCGCGCGGCGTAGGCGGGGGGCACGAGCAGCGTGGCGCAGGTCGCGTAGATCTTGATCTTCTCGGTGACCGCGGCGAGCCCGGCCATCAGCGTGAAGCTCTCCAGTCCGTAATCCCAGAATTCGGTCTTGCCGCCGAACCCGCGCAGCTTGATCATCGACAGCAGGAAATCGAGCCCGTGCTTCTCGGCGGCCTGCGCGATCGCCTTGTTGAGGTCGAAGCTCGGTTTGTATTGCGGCGCGTTCTCGCTGATCAGCCAGCCATTGTTGTTGATGGGCACGAAGACGCCGACCTGCATATGCTGCTCCTATTCGCCGTCGAGCCAGTCGAGCAGCCACATGTTGAAATGCTCCGCGCGGGTGACGTTGCAGGCGTGCGCCCCTGCCGCCATTCGCGCAAGCTGCGCGTCGGGGATACCGGCGGCGAGCTTTTCCGAAGCCGACGGCGGCACGAGCATGTCGTCGTCGGACGCGACCAGCAGCGTCGGCACGCGGATCTCGTCGAGCCGGCCGGCGATGTTGAACCGGCGGACCGCCGCCACGCGCCGCTGGATCATCTCCGCGCCGGGGAAATGCGCGAGCATCGCCTCTTCCTCGTCCTGCAACCGGTCGTGGTGGTCGGAGATCCACTGCGGTGGGTAGAGAAATAGCGGTTGCGCGTGGAGGTATGCACGTGCGCCGCTGTCGCGCAGCAGCGCGAGGCGGGTGTCGAAGCAGCGCGCGGTGTGCGGGTCGAGCTTGGCCCAGCCGTTGATGACGACGAGGCGTTCGAGCCGTTCGGGTGCCGTCAGTGCGAGCGCGAGGCCGATATGACCGCCGAGCGCGTGGCCGATGAAGGTGCAGCTCTCGAGCCCGATCGCGTCCATGAGCGCGACGACGTCGGCGGCCATCGCCTCGACGGTCAGGTCGCCGGGGACGTGGGCGTCGGAGCGCCCGGTGCCGCGGTGGTCGTAGGTGATGACGCGGTGGCCGGCGCCAAGGGCTGCAAGGTTCGGCTGCCAGTAGCTGCCCGAACCGCCGAGGCCGCTCGACAGGAGGATCGCGGGGCCGTCGGGCTGGCCGTGTTCCTCCCAGTGAATGCCGCCTGCGATCCCCATCAGGCGAGGTGGGCGATGCTGGCGATCTCGACGAGGCACTCGGGCTTCACGAGCTCGGTCTTGATGCAGTAGCGCGCGGGTTTGGGGCCGGGGAAATACTCGGCGTAGACCGTGTTGAAGGCGGCGTAGTCGGCGAGGTCCTTGAGGAAGATATGGTTGAAGGCGACATCGGCGAGCGTTGCGCCGGCCGCTTCGAGGGTGGTCTTGATGGTCTCGAGCACGGCGCGCGTTTGGGCGGCGGCGTCGCCTGGGTGGAGGACCGTGCCGCCTTCGCCCAGTGCCAGCACGCCCGAGACGTAGACGGTGTTGCCGGCCTTCGCACCTGCGGAATACGGCGCGATCGGGGTGGGGAACTGAGGTGGATTGATGGCTTCGAACGGCATGATGATCCCTCTGGTTACGTCGCTCTAGCCCGTTCCCCCCGCGAAGGCGGGGGTCCAGGGTCGCAGGCGTTGTCGTTCGTGATTCCTGGGCCCCCGCGTTCGCGAGGGAACAGAAGGGTGTTGGTCACTTCGGCAACTGCCCAAAGCTTCCGCAAAAATCGCCGACGGTGCTGACCCAGCCGAAGAACTTCTCGACGTTGTAGACGGTGGCGGCCTGCATCTCGGGTGGGCCGAGATGGTGCGTTGCGTCCTCCAGCATTACGCCGAAATATTCGAGGTGGAAGCCGTCGCGCAGCGTGCTCTCGACGCAGACGTTGGTGGCGATGCCGACGAAGACGATGTTGCGGATGCCGCGCGAGCGCAGGATGCTGTCGAGCTGTGAGTTGAAGAACGCGCTGTAGCGGGTCTTGTGGACACGGATGTCGCCGGGTTCCGGTTTGAGCGCGTCGACGATTTCGTAGTCCCAGCCGCCGCGGGCGAGGAACTGGCCTTGGAGCTCGGGGCGGGCGCGCATGGTCTTGAGCGCGTTGGACTTGTGCCAGTTGGGCGAGCCGGGGCCGCCAGCCTCGACATAGTCGGGGTCCCAGCCGTTCTGGAGGAAGACGACGGGCATGGCCGCGACGCGGGCGGTGTCGAGGACCTTGGCGATCTGCGCGATGGTGCCGGCTGAGCCTGCGATGTCGAAGCCGGCGGTGTCGACGTAGCCGCCGGGGGAGGCGTAGGCGTTCTGCATGTCGATCACGACGACCGCGGTTTCGGTTGGGTCGAGGCGGAGCGCTTCGGGCCGTGCGGGCAGCGTGACGGCGTTGGTTTCGTTCGCGCCGGTTCGGATGATCGGAGGGGCCGCTGTCATGGGGGACAAGCTCGCTGGATCGTGGGGATTGTGCAAGTGCGAAATGATGGGGTGAGCGGACGTATCGTCGGGCAGAGTAAGCGTGTTTCCCGGCGGAGGCGGGGACCCAGACTGGGCTCCCGCCTTCGCGGGAGAACAAGGAAGTATGAGCTGTCGGAGTGGCGTCTCGGACGGACGGACGTTCGGTCCGGTCGTCTGCCGCCCCTCGCGTCATCCCAGCGAAAGTCGGGATCTTCCTGTTGCGAAGGGTGGGGCTTGAACCGGGAGATCCCAGCTTTCGCTGGGATGACGGATTGGGGGACTGGTCGCCGCTAGTTCCGCTCGCGGCTAAGCCGCCAGCGCGAAGTCCTTGAAGCGTTCGCGGAGGGCGGTTTTCAGTAGCTTGCCCGTGGCGGTGTGCGGCAGGTCGTCGACGAACACGATCGCGTCGGGGAGCCACCATTTGGCGACGTGCTTCGACAGGTGGTCGAGGATCGCCTGTTCGGTTACCTCGCTGCCGGGCTTGCGGACGACCAGAAGCAGCGGGCGTTCGTCCCATTTGGGGTGGTGGATGCCGATCGCGGCCGCCTCAGCGACTCCAGGGCAGCCGACCGCGGCGTTCTCCAGGTCGACCGAGCTGATCCATTCGCCGCCGGACTTGATGACGTCCTTCGAGCGGTCGGTGATCTGCATCGTGCCGTCGGCGTGGAGCATCGCGACGTCGCCGGTGTCGAACCAGCCTTCACCGTCGACCGCGTCTTCGTCGGCGCCGAAATAGCGTTGGACTACCCAGGGGCCCCTCACCTGTAACCGGCCGGCGATCTGGCCATCGCGAGCCAAGACAGCGCCTTCGTCGTCGATGATGCGCAGTTCGATGCCGAAGGGGACGCTGCCCTGCTTGCCGACCAGATCGAGCTTTTCGTCGTGACTCATGTCGTCCCAGTGCGGCGGCGCGAAGCCGGCGGTGCCGATCGGGGAGGTCTCGGTCATGCCCCACAGGTGCTTGACGGTGACGCCGAGCCCCATGATCCGCTCGATCATCGCGCGGGGGGCTGCCGAGCCGCCGATCGTCACCTGCCTCAGGTGCCGCGGCGCATCGCCCGAGGCGTCCATGTGGCCGAACATCGCCAGCCAGACGGTCGGCACGCCGGCGGAATGCGTCACCTTCTCGTCGTTCATCAGGCGGCACAGCACGGCGGGATCGTTGACCGCGGAATACACGACCTTGGCCCCCGACAGCGCGCAGGCGAACGGCAGGCCCCAGGCGGCGGCGTGGAACATGGGCACGACCGGAAGCACTACGGCGTTTGGCGAGAGATCGAAAACCCAAGGGGCAACCTCGGCCATTGCGTGGATCATCGTCGAACGGTGGGTGTAGAGCACGCCTTTCGGATTGCCGGTGGTGCCGCTGGTGTAGCACAGCATGCAGGGGTCGCGCTCCGGTCCTTCGACCCAGTCGTAGGCATCATCTTCGGCGTCGAGCAGCGCTTGGAAGCCGTCGGGGCCGAGATCGTCGAAGCAGACATAGTGGCGGATGCTGGGCCATTGGCCGCGGAGGCGATCGACTATCGGTTGGAACGCCTTGTCGTAGAGCATCACGCGGTCTTCGGCGTGGTTGGCGATGTAGACGAGCTGCTCGTCGAACAGGCGCGGGTTGATCGTGTGGATCACGCCGCCCATGCCGATCGCGCCGTACCAGGCGACGAGGTGGTGCGCGTGGTTCATGGCCAGCGTCGCAACCCGGTCGCCGGGGGCTACGCCTAATTTCTCAAGCGCCTGCGCGAGCTTACGGGCGTCGCGGGATACGCCCGCCCAGTTGGTGCGGGTCTCGCGGCCGTCGGCCCAGTAGCTGACTAGCTCCCTAGCCCCGTGTTCGCGCGCCGCGTGGTCTATCAGGCGGGGAACACGAAGCTCGAAATCCTGCATTCCACCAAGCATTCTCGCTCTCCCAAGCTCGTTATCCGACCAGAGCGAGCCTCGTTTCCGAGGTCTTCATCTCCACCTTGGCGACACCGTGCAACGACTCGATGTGCTCGACAAGCTCTCCGTCGAGCAGGAAGTCGCGGCCGAGCAGGATGCAGACTTCGCCATCGGGCATTGGCGCGCGCACGCGAACCTCGCCGCGCGCGCCGCGATGATCGGCGAGCAGCGAGGCGAGGCCTGCGAACGCGGTCATGTCGGAGATCGTCACGACCACCTGGAAGCGTGCGAGGTTGGCGAGGCCCTCGAATGGCTGGATGCGCTTGATGCTGACGCGCGGCGTGTCCTCTCCGGGCTTGCGATCGAGCTCGACGGTGATGAGCCCGCAGCCGCCGGCCTTTGCCGCCTCTTCGAGGTCTCGCGAAACCTGTTCGTCGAAGCAGGTCGCCATGAACTGGCCGCTGGCGTCGGAGCATTGCGCCATCATGAAGCGCTTGCCGCGCGCGGAGGTGCGGTAGCGGGCGTCCTCGACCAGCACCGCCATCGTCGCGCCGGCGCGGCTGCCGTCGTCGGGGATGTTGAGTTCGGACAGCGCGGTGTAGGCGCGGGCGCCGTGGCTGACCGCGATGTGACGGTGGCGATCGACCGGGTGCGCGGAGAAATAGAAGCCGAACGCCTCCTTCTCCTGGTCCATGCGCTGGCTGAGCGTCCAGCGAACCGAGGGGGGGAGCTTGATCGCGTCGCCCGCGGGTTCGGCGTCACCGAACAAGCCGCCCTGCCCGCTGGTCTTCTGCTCGTGCGTGCGCGCGGCGATCGCGAGGATCGTCTCGGCGGTGGCGTGGATGCCGGCGCGGTTCTGGTCGAGGCCGTCGAAGGCACCGGCGGCGGCGAGCGTCTCGAGCTGGCGCTTGTTGAGGAGGCGCGGGTCGACTCGCTTGGCGAGATCGTCGAGGCCGGCGAACGGGCCGTTCTGGACGCGCTCGACGATCAGCTTTTCCATCGCGCCTTCGCCGACGCTCTTGAGAGCGCCTAGCGCATATCGCACCGCCAGATTGTTCCCCCGCGAAGGCGGGGGCCCAGACTGGGCACCCGCCTTCGCGGGTGAACAAGCTTCTGGTTCGGGCGCTAGTTCGACGTCAGGCAGAACCTCGACATCGAACTCGGCCTGGCTCGCGTTGATGCACGGCGGCAGCGACGTGATTCCCAGCCGGCGCATGTCGTCGGTGAAGATCGCGAGCTTGTCGGTCTGGTGCAGGTCGTAGCACATCGAGGCGGCGAAGAATTCGTGCGGGTGGTGCGCCTTCAGCCACGCAGTCTGGTACGCGAGCAGTGCATAGGCGGCGGCGTGGCTCTTGTTGAAGCCGTAGCCGGCGAACTTGTCGATCAAGTCGAACAGCGCGTTCGCCTCGGCCTTCTTGATGCCGTTGACGCTCAGGCAGCCCTCGACGAAGCCCGCGCGCTGCGCGTCCATCTCGGCCTTCACCTTCTTGCCCATCGCGCGGCGCAGCAGATCGGCGCCGCCGAGCGAGAAGCCGGCAAGAACCTGCGCGGCCTGCATGACCTGTTCCTGGTAGACGAAAATCCCGTAGGTCTCCGACAGGATCGGTTCGAGCAGCGCGTGCGGATAGTCGATCGCCTCGGTGCCGTTCTTGCGGCGGCCGAACGACGGGATGTTGTCCATCGGGCCCGGTCGATAGAGCGACACGAGCGCGATGATGTCGCCGAAATTGGACGGGCGGACGGCCGACAGCGTGCGACGCATGCCCTCCGACTCGAGCTGGAACACGCCGACCGTGTCGCCGCGCTGGAGCAGGGCGTACACGCCGGTGTCGTCCCATTCGAGCGCATCGAGATCGACGATTACGCCCCGCTTGGCGAGCATCTGCAACGCCTTTTGCAACACCGACAGCGTCTTCAGCCCGAGAAAATCGAACTTCACGAGGCCGGCGCCCTCGACATATTTCATGTCGAACTGCGTGACGGGCATGTCGGAGCGTGGGTCGCGATACAGCGGGACGAGCTGGGCGAGCGGGCGGTCGCCGATCACCACGCCGGCGGCATGCGTCGACGAGTGGCGCGGCAGGCCCTCCAGCTTCATCGCCAGATCGAGCAGCTTTCGCACGCTGTTGTCGTTGGCGTATTCCTTGGCCAGTTCGCCGACGCCGTTCAGCGCGCGCTCCAGCGTCCACGGATCGGTCGGGTGGTTCGGCACGAGCTTGGCGAGGCGATCGATCTGGCCGTAGCTCATCTGCAGCACGCGGCCGGTGTCCTTGAGCACCGCACGCGCCTTCAGTTTTCCGAAGGTGATGATCTGCGCGACCTGATCGCGGCCGTATTTTTCCTGGACGTAGCGGATCACCTCCACGCGCCGGGTTTCGCAGAAATCGATGTCGAAATCGGGCATCGACACGCGTTCCGGGTTCAGGAAACGCTCGAACAGCAGGC
Organism: Sphingomonas sp. R86520; assembly: GCF_042466285.1. Lineage (NCBI taxonomy): Bacteria > Pseudomonadati > Pseudomonadota > Alphaproteobacteria > Sphingomonadales > Sphingomonadaceae > Sphingomonas > Sphingomonas sp. R86520. The sequence continues at coordinate 4,220,830 of NZ_JAXHBZ010000001.1, read as the reverse complement.
CCAGTTTGATCGGGTCCAGGTCGGTGATGGTCAACGACCAGGCGACGACCGAGCCTGCGCCCGAACCACGGCCCGGGCCGACCGGTATGTCGTGGTCCTTCGCCCATTTGATGAAGTCGGCGACGATCAGGAAATAGCCGGGAAAGCCCATCTGGACGATCACGTCGACCTCGAACGCGAGGCGCTTGCGGTAAACGTCGCGCCAGCCATCCTCGCCTTCGCCGTGCAGCGCGGTGATGCGGGCGAGGCGTGCTTCCAGGCCCGCTTCGGCGTCGTCGCGGAGCAGCTTAGCCTCGCCCTCGATATCGCCGGCGAGGCTGGGGAGGATCGGTTTGCGGTACGGCGCCATCACTGCGCAGCGTTGTGCGACGACGAGCGTGTTGGCGATCGCCTCGGGCAGGTCGGCGAACATCTCGTGCATCACCGGCGCGGGCTTCATCCAGGCTTCGGGGCAGCTGCGGATGCGGTCCTCGGTCTCGACATAGGTCGAGTGCGCGATGCAGAGCATGGCGTCGTGCGCGTCGCCGAACGCGCTCTCGGTGAAGCAGCACGGGTTGGTCGCGACGAGCGGCAGGTTGCGCTCATAGGCGATGTCGATGAGGTCGGTCTCGGTCGCCGTCTCGACCGCGTCATTGCGGCGGGAGAGTTCGATGTAGAGGCGATCGCCGAACAGCCCTTGGAGGCGGTCGAGATAGGCGCGCGCGCGGTCGGGCTGGCCTTCCGCGAACAGCCGGGCGAGACCGCCTTCGCCGCCTGCGGTCAAGGCGATCAGGCCGTCGGTGTGGCGTTCGAGCGCGGCGAAATCGACATGCGCGGGCATCTCGATCGGGCGGTCGAGATGCGCCATCGAGACGAGCGCGCAGAGGTTGTCGTAGCCGGTCATGGTCTGCGCATAGAGCGCGAGCCAGTCGAACTGCGAAGCGACGCCGTCGGGCATGTCGGGGCGCCCGACGCCGAGCATGACGCCGATGATCGGCTGGACGCCATCCTTCTTGGCGGCGTCCGAATAGGCCATCGCTGCGTAGAGCCCGTTGCGATCGGTCAGCGCGGCGGCGGGGAAGCCCAATGCGCGCGCCTGCTTGGCGATCGCCTTGGGATCGATGGCGCCGTCGAGCATGGTGTAGCAGGAGAAAACGCGGAGGGGGACGTAACCGGAATGCATCGACAGGAGGTAGGCGCTGTGGCGTGATTCGACCAGACGGGATGAGTCCGATCGGAACCGCGGACACGACGAGCCGTTGCGGCGGGGACTTCTGGGAGCATTGTTCATGACCGATCCACGCGGGCACTTTGCCGATACCGAAACCACGGCTGCAGGGACGCCGCGTGCTGGCGCTGGTTGGGGGTGGATCCTGGCTTACGGCGTGCTGTCGGTGGTGCTCGGGATCATGGCGTTCGCGTCACCGTTTTCCGCGACCTATGCCGCGACCCTGGTGATCGGGGTGTTTCTGATTGCCGCCGGGATCGTGTCGATCGTGTCGGGGCTTGCCGGCAAGGGGCATGAGGGGCGCGGTTATGCGATCGGGTTTGGACTGGTGTCGCTGGTGATCGGGTTGATCATGGCGTTCGAGCCGGTGACGGGAGCGATATCGCTGACGTTGCTGATTGCGGTTTGGCTTGGTGTGCGTGGGGCGTTGGAGATTGGGCTCGGGTCGCGGTTTCGGCGAGGCAAGGGGCTGATGATTGCGCTGGGGGTGGTGAATATATTGCTGGCGGTGATCGTGCTGGCGACGCTGCCTTGGTCGGCGTTGACGCTGCCGGGGTATGTTTTGGGGATCAGCTTCCTGTTTGGTGGGGTGGCTTCGGTGGCGTCGGCGCTGGCGAATAAAAAGGGGGCGCCGGCGTTTTCGGTTTGAGATTGTTCTCCCGCGAAGGCGGGAGTCCAGTCTGGGCCCCCGCCTTCGCGGGGGAACAAGGTATGTCGGGATGCGCCAGCTTATCCCCTCAAGCACCACCCCGGCGAAGGCCGGGGCCCAATTGGAGAGGTTGCAGTAACGAAGCACAGCGGTCTTTACCGCCGTTCCCCAATTGGGCCCCGGCCTTCGCCGGGGTGGCGGTGAAAGTGTGCTGCAGTAGGTTGAAGCGCTAGAGCAGTTTCTCGATATCCTTGCGGATGTCCTCGGGCTTGGTGGTCGGGGCGTAGCGATCGAGCACCGTACCGTCGCGACCGACCAGGAATTTGGTGAAGTTCCACTTGATCGCCTTCGACCCCAGTACGCCCGGCGCATCGGACTTCAACTGCTCGAACAATGGGTCCGCCCCTGCCCCGTTGACGTCGATCTTCGCGAAGACCGGGAACGTCACGTCATACGTCAGCGTGCAGAAGTTCGCGATCTCCGCCGCATCGCCCGGCTCCTGCCCGCCGAACTGGTTGCAGGGGAACGCCAGCACTTCGAACCCGCGCTCGGCATAGTCGCGGTGGAGTGCTTCGAGTCCCTCGTACTGCGGGGTGAAACCGCATTTCGAGGCGGTGTTGACGATCAGCAGCACCTTGCCGCGATAGGGTTCCAGTGACGCAGCGGAGCCGTCAGCGGTCTTTACGGTGAAGTCGGTGATCGCGGTCATGGGCGGTCCTCCAGTCAGGCGGGGTGTCGGGCCAGCAGATACGCCAGGTTCTGACGCACGCCCGGCCATTCGTGCCGGAGGATGCTGTAGACCACCGTGTCGCGCAAGCGGCCGTCGGCCATCACCTGATGCCCGCGGAGCACGCCGTCGCGCTTGGCGCCCAAGCGTTCGATCGCGCGCTGGGAGTTCTTGTTGAGCGAGTCCGTGCGGATCTGGACGCATTCGCAGTCGAGGACGTCGAACGCGTGGGTCAGCAACATCAGCTTGGCTTCGGTGTTGACGCCGGTGCGCTGTACGAATTTGGCGTAGAAGGTGCCGCCGATTTCGAGTCGCTTGTTCGGCTCGTTCATCCGCATGAAGCGCGTGGTGCCGACGACGGTCCCGCTGGCCACCACCGCGAACAGTCGCGCACGGCCGAAGTCCTGCTCGCGCAACGCCGCGGCGAGCCAGCGATCCGGCGCCTTCATCATCGCGACGTTAGCGTAGAACGTGTCCCAAAGGTTGTCCGCCGCCGCCGCCGCGACCAGCGCGTCCATGTCGTCGGCAACCAGCGGGCGGAGCGTGACGTGACGCCCGGTCAGCGTCGGCGTCTCGCCCCAGGTCACGCCAGCCGCCCCTCGTGCAGTCGCAGTACGCGGTCCATGCGGGCCGCGAGCCGCTCGTTGTGCGTGGCTACCACCGCCGCGGTGCCCTGTTCGCGGACCAGGCGGATGAACTCGGCGAAGACGATGTCGGCGGTGTGTTCGTCGAGGTTACCCGTCGGTTCGTCTGCGAGCACCAGGGCTGGCTTGTTGGCGAGCGCACGGGCGACCGCGACGCGCTGTTGCTCGCCGCCGGAGAGCTGGCTTGGGCGGTGCGTCAGGCGGTGGCCGAGGCCGAGTTGGGTCAGCAATTCCGCTGCGCGCCGGTCCGCCTCGATCCGCGTCGCGCCGTGGACGAGTTGCGGGAGGACGACGTTCTCGGTCGCGTTGAAGTCCGGCAGGAGGTGGTGGAACTGGTAGACGAAGCCGAGGCTGTCGCGGCGCACCACGGTCCGCTCAGGCGCGTTGAGCTTGGCCGCCTCCGTGCCGGCGATCCTGATCGATCCCTGGAAGCCGCCCTCAAGCAGGCCCACGGCTTGCAAGAGCGTGGACTTGCCCGAGCCCGACGGCCCGAGCAGCGCGACGATCTCGCCCGGTGCGATCGCGAGGTCGACGCCGCGCAGCACGTCGATCGTCGCGCCGCCCTGCGTGAAGCTCTTGGTCAGTCCGCTCGTCTGCAGGACGTAATCGTCGAACTTCTCGATCTGGCGATCGATCCTGAGGCCTTCATTCATAACGCAGCACCTGCACGGGGTCGGTACTCGCCGCTTTCCAGGCCGGATAAAGCGTTGCGAGGAAGCTGAAGATGAGCGCCATCAGCGCGATCACGATGATCTCGACGGGGTCGGTCTTCGACGGGAGTTCGGTCAGGTAACGGATCGACGGATCCCACAGGTTTTGGCCGGTGACGAGCTGGACGAAGTTCACCACGCCCTGTCGGTAGAACAGGAAGATGAAGCCGAGCACGAGGCCCGCAACCGTGCCGAGCGCACCGATGGTGGTGCCGACAACGATGAAGATCCGCATCATCGAGCCGCGCGTCGCGCCCATCGTCCGCAGGATCGCAATGTCGCGGGTCTTGGCGCGGACCAGCATGATCAGCGACGACAGGATGTTGAACACCGCGACCAGGATGATGATCGACAGCACGGTGAACATCGCGACGCGCTCGACCGCGAGCGCCTCGAACAATTGCGCGTTCATCGTCCGCCAATCGGCGATCACCGCGTTGCCGCCGATCTTATCCGCGAGTGGCTTGAGGATCTCGCCAACCTTGTCCGCATCGCTTGTCTTGATCTCGACCATGCCGGCCGCGTCGCCCATCAGGAGGAGCGTCTGCGCGTCCTCGATCGGCATGATGATGTACGCCTTGTCATAGTCGTAGACGCCGATCTCGAAGATCGCGCCGACCGTGTAGCTGACGATCCGCGGGACCGTGCCGAACGGCGTCGTCTGGCCTTGCGGGCTGAACAGCGAAATCTCCGAACCGACCTGCGCGCCAAGCGATTCGGCGAGCCGCGAACCGATCGCGATCCGGCCGCTGCCTTGCGTGATCGACTGGAGCGAGCCCATCAACACCTTGTCGTGGATGGTCGAATTGCGACGGATGTCGTCGACGCGCATGCCGCGCACCAGCACCGCCTCCGCGCGACCGTTATAGGTGGCGGCGAGCGGCTGTTCGATCAGCGGCACGGCCGACGTCACGCCCGGGGTCGCGCGCGCCTGCGCGACGATCTCGCGCCAGTCGGGCATCCGGCCGCCGACCGGCTGGACCACCGCATGGCCGTTCAATCCGACGATCTTGTCGAACAGCTCGGCGCGGAAGCCGTTCATCACGCTCATCACGATCACCAGCGCAGCGACGCCGAGCATCACCGCCACCAGGCTGATCGAGGCAACGAGGAAGATGAACGCCTCACCCTTGCCCGGCAGCAGATAGCGACGGGCTATCATCCGTTCGTAGCGGGACAGGATCATGGGCAGCCGGGTTCGATCTGTAAAAAAGCAGTCCGGCGGCTCTAGGACGCGGCCCCGCGCGAGGCAACCGCCCGAGCGGCGCGCTGCCCACGATCCGCCCGCAGGTCGCGATCTTCAAGTGTATGAATTGGTCTGTTGCGAAAGCGCCACAGGCATTACCCAATCGTCAAACCGACCTCGCAAACACCGTGACAAAGCCCGAGGACATAACTAGCAAAAACATCGCTGAGACACAGGCAACGGCCGTGGTTCGGGGACTGCTTTTCCGCTCCGTCACAAGACGAAGAGCGAGAGCAAAAAATGGGGGCTGACGAGCGATCGTCACGCAGGCGCCCGGATCGGCAACGGTCCGGGCGTTTGCTTGTCCGGCACAGTTGAGCCGGCTTTCAATACTTCAAACGCAGTGCATTGCCGCAAGAGGCCAAGCAACGCCCGAAATTGCAAGATTTCGTCGGTGCGCGAGCGTCCATTGCTCCAGTATCGGAAAATTACGACGTGCCCGACGTCGTCGCCGCCTACCCACCGCTGTTGGGCGGCAGACTCGATCGCAACAATGGGCGCCCCATCGCTGGGACGCCCATCGCAGGATCTAGCGGCCGAGGCGGGCTAGATAGCCGTCGTGCGCGATCGTGACGCGCTGTGACCGCCCGAACGGTAGAGCACGTCGGACGCGGCTTGCGCGCTGACCGGCGAATTGCTCGTGTCGACCGACACGAACACGCCACCCTCGTTGACCCGTCCTTCGTAATAGCGAGCATCGTCCTCGCTGACGCCGTGATCGGTCATGACCTTCTCGAGTCCGCCCACGGCTCCGCCGAGCGCCGCGCCGGTCAGCGCAGCACCGGGAATGGCCGCCGACGCGATCGCACCAGCGGCAACGAGCGGACCGACCCCGGGTATCGCAAGCGCGGCGATGCCGAGCAGCGTGCCGATGCCGGCGCCCGCAGCGACCTTCCCGACGAATTCCTGCGTATCGTTGCCACTGCCGTCGGTCGTCGTGTTCTTGCCGTCGTGCTGGGCCACGACCGAGATCGCGTCATCGCGAATACCGGCGCTGCGAAGTTCGGATAGGGCGCGCTCTGCTTCGGCGTGGGTGTCGAAGATGGCGGATACGGGGTTCGCGTTCATCACTGCTCCTGTCGATTATTGGTCGGCTTGACGACGTAGAAGCCCCTGAACTTTCCGATCGTTCCCCGAATTTCGATCCTAACGACGCAGTAACCATCAATATCGTGCTAGATCAGCCCCCTCGCCCGACGAGAGGAGTGCGCCATCGTCAAGCTCCGCCGCAACGGGCGGCAGGCGAAGTCTGCGAGAAATGTCTTCCCGGCCGCGACGCTGTTCGCCGAGACGTCGCGGTCGCCGCAAACGAAACTGGATTCAGGCTTGGTGGCGAACCGAGTCGATCATCCGCGCGACCGTCGGCGCCATCGCCGCGACCACCGCCGCAATCGCCTTTGCGTTGGGATGCACCCGATCCGCCAGCACCATGTCGGCACGCCCCAGCACGCCGGTCGGAAAGAACGGGCAGATGACCGCCCCGTGCTCGACGGCAAGGCGCGCGTGAATGTCCAGATACGGCTTGGCGCGATCGCGGATGAACGCCGGGGCTTCGACCGTCGTCAGGAGGATCGGAATGCCACAACCGATCAGGTCCAAGATGACCTGCTCGAGTTGGGCCCGCGTGCGCGCCGCTGGCGTCTGCCGCAGGACATCGTTGGGGCCAACCTGAACGATCGCGAGCGCGGGCCGGCGTTCGAGGCTCGACAGCAACCGCGGCAGCCGACGCAGGACGTCGCCCGTCGTGTCACCCGACACCCCGCCGTTCAGGACGCGCGCGCCCGGGAACCGCTGCTGCAACGCCGCAGCGAGCTGGTTCGGAAAGCTATCGGCGGCGGGCAAGCCGTAGCCGGCGATCAGGCTATCGCCGATCGCCAGGATCAAGGGAGCTTCGTACGTCATCGGTCGAGCGGACATAGGGGAGCTCAAGCGGAATATAAGATCGGGCGTTTCGAACCTGCGCGGTGGTTGCGCCTGGCAAGCGGCGCATCGCGATCGGAACGAGCAGCCTATCCGAAAAACATGCTGTGAAAAACGGATAGGCCGCCCGCCTCGACAGCCCGGTGAACGGGCCTCGCAGCGGTCAACGGGGGGGCTGAAAATCCGACTGCGAACGACAAGATACGGACCTACCAGCCACTTGGATGATTTTTCTTAAAAGAAATCACAAGATTACGACGCGAAGACTATAATCTGACGAAAAACGTTAACGCTTCGCTCGACATTCCTATAGCTTTAGATCTCCTCAAGGAATGGAGAACTACATGCGTCATCTCATGTTGTTGGCCTCGGTATTCGCCGTCGCCGCCACGCCTGTCATTGCCAGCGCAGCGCCCGTATCTTCCAAAGCCTTTGGACATAGTACGGCCGGCAAGTCCGTTCGTGCCGGTTCCAAATCTTCAGCCAGAAACGGTTTAGCCGATGCAGGCTTTATCATTGTCATCGCTGCGGCGCTCGCCGTCGGTGGTGGCATCTATCTCGCGATCGACGGCGACGATAACGCAAACAGCAACTAAAACGTCGGGCCGGATCAATTCCGGCCCGCAACCTCGTCGCAAAACGGCGTAGACGAACTGCTGGAAATCAGCCGACGGTCTATAATAGCCGACTGTAACAGCCTGTTATCTTGAGACTATTATCGGATCGTACGAAAATTTGCGAATGCAGGTGACCCGCTCCGGCCTGGTCGGGTAATGGACACGGACGGGCAACGCTTTAGCGCCCGGCGTGGGGGCGGCTATGAAGAAACTCGGATCGCTTATGGGCCGGTCGTTCCTGCTCGTCGCGGTGATTTATTTCGCCACCGTGACTGCAGCCGCAATCGTGTTCGAATTCGCCGAGGGCAAGTATGACGCGGTCGACTCGTTCTGGTGGGCATTCACGACCGCGACCACGACCGGCTATGGCGACATCTACCCGGTGACGAAGACCGGCCGTGCCGTAGCGCTTTTCCTGATGCACTTCGGACCCGGTTTCGCCTTTCCGCTGATGACCGCCATCATGTCGGCGAAGCTGATCGTGGACAGCGACGCGTTCACGCACGGCGAGCAGGAACAGTTGAAGGCAGACGTTGCGGCGATCCGCAATGCGGTGGCCCTGGCAGATCCAGGCATCCTCGCTGCCGCCGGTCGCCTGGAAGCCGACATGCGCCGTTACCTCCACGATGCCGAGCCCGACCGACGGATCCAATGCCTCGATGCGTACCGCGCACGTATCGCAGGCGTCGCTGGGTCGGGGATCGACGAATCCCCGAACTATGGTACCCAGCCACAAAATGATGACAGGGATGCACCATGAAACCCCCGATCGGGCGTGATACGCGCCTGTGCATGTCGCTCTCGGCAAGGCCGGGCAATTTTGGTTCGCGATTTCACAATCGCCTCTACGAACTGACGGGGCTCGACTATGTCTACAAGTCGTTCTCGACGACGGACCTGCCGGCCGCGGTGCAAGGCATCCGGGCACTCGACATACGCGGCTGCGCGATCTCGATGCCGTTCAAGGAAGCCGTGATTACACTTCTCGACGGCCTGTCTCAGTCGGCAAAGGCGATCGATAGCGTCAACACGATCGTCAACGATGCCGGTGTCTTGACGGGCCACAACACCGATTACGGTGCGGTCGTGGCGCTGGTCGCCGACATCGATCGATCGATGCCGTTCATGCTGCGCGGCGCGGGTGGCATGGCAAAGGCAGTGGCCGCCGCACTCAGCGATACCGGTTTTCGCAACGGGACGATCGTCGCCCGCGGGGAAGAGGCCGGACGCGTGCTGGGCAATCTCTACGGCTATGACTGGAGCGCCGAGCCGAGGACCGGGGCCGCGCTGCTCATCAACGCCACGCCGCTTGGCATGACCGGCAAAGACGCACTCGTGCAAGCTTTCCCGGGCCCGATGATCGCCGCATCGCAGATTGCGTTCGACGTCGTCCAATATCCTGCCGAGACGTTATTTCTTCGCGCCGCCGCGGCCGCTGGCAAGCGCTGTATAACCGGGGCGCAGGTCGCCACCCTGCAGGCGTTGCAGCAATTCATACTCTACACCGGGGTAGAGCCGACCGAGGCCGATGTGCGCGATGCCGAGCTCTGGGCTCGCGCAAATTCCTGAAGAAACGCACAAACAGGGTTTCGACCGCGACCGGTCGTTAACCGAATAGCCACTGGTCGCGATCACGTTACGCCGGTCAAAGGATACTGGAATGCCCCAGCGCGCCCTGCAACCAGATCAGCGACTTCGCGAGCATCTCGAGGATGCGCTGGCGGAAGCGGAGGCACTTGGCTGGACCGCGGTGGCGGCGCTGGTCGCCGAAGCCCTCGACGCGATGGACTCGTCATTTACGACGCGAGGGCGGTAGCGGACCGCCGGAGCGATCAGTCGCTGATCGTCCAGCCCTGCTTGGGTTCCCGTCCGCGCACTGGCTTTGCCGCCTGCAAAGCCCGATCGAACCGCTCGGCCGCAAGCTCGGCCGTAGACGGCGGGGCGATCGACACAGGATTGTAGACCGATTGCCCGACATAGGAGGCTGACGGTGGCGGCGGCGAGGGCAAGCGTTGCAAAGGCTGGATCGGCGCCGCGGCAATCGCCACCGGCGCTATCGCCTGGTCCCGGCGAGACTTACCCCGGTTTTCGATCACGGTCGTCATGTCGCTGCGCGCGACCCCGCCCGGCACCAACGTCGCAACGGCACCCGTGCCATAGCCCGACAGGAACACTTCACGGCCGAGTTCATCGAGGTGGTTGAGGACGGGCACGCCCGGTTGTGCGCCATCGGCCCCGCCGAGGATCCGCATGATTTCCATCACGTCGGCCGTGTAGCAGGTCGCGACGGCCTTCGATCGGCAGCCCGTCGGCGGCACCGCCTCGTGGCTCGGGCGTGCAAAAACGGTGGCGCGGTCGAGTCCCGGCGACTTCGCCCCCCTGCCGCCCAGGAGAAAGACGTAGCGGTAGCCCAGTTCGTGCGCACGCTCGGCGGCCCGGTAAAGCGCCAGGTCGATGGCGTCGCCGCGGCCGTGGATCGCCGCGTCGATCCGCCAGGACCCGTCTTTCTCGGTACGATCTTCGTACCCGGTCTTGACGCCGATGCCATGCCAGCGCTTCATCGGACCATAATAGGGGGCATCGCTGTCGCCCGCCCAAGCGGGCTGCGCAGTCGCCATCATCGCAAGGCAAAGCCAGAAGCGCGTCATCGCCGTTCCTTCGGTAAGGATGCTCGCGATACGCGACGATTGTTAAAGTCCGGTTTCCACCTCGCGTCGTCAACGATGCTCCGCGTTAGATCAGGCGATCCGTCTGGCTGCTGCGCGTCGGAAATACCGGCCCACGCACCGTCATCCGATCGGCCGGATATGGCCTCTGGAGCGCGAGCACGTCGTCGTAACTGCCGGTCAGCCATCGTTCGTGATCGTTCGGGTTCAGGACGGTAATCATCGCCTTGGGATGCACCGCCGCCACCAGCGGATTCGGATCGCAGGTCACCATGGCGAAGTAGCGCTGATCGCCGACCTGCCTCCAGAAACCGGCGACTGCAAAGACCGGTTGGTCGGTGACCGAGAACCACATCTCGCCCTTGATCGGCTTCTTGCCGTCGCCGAGGTCGGTCGGCTGGCGCGCCCATTCGCAGAATTCCGTAAGCGGAACGAGGCACCGGTTGGCCGGATCGGCCACCAGCGAGCGCCATTGCGGCAAGTGAAGGCTGCGCACGTTGGTCTGCGCAACCTTGCGGCCCGCCTGCTTCGCCTGGCCCGCTGCGACGTCCCATTCCATGACATCGACCCCGCGCCGACCCCCGTCGTTGCGAAGAACATAGGCACGGCCGAACGGGCGCAATTCCTGCGGATCGAATCGATTGTCCATCGGCCTGGGGGTCAACCACTCGCCGGCAAAGGTTTCGACGAGCGTTTCCGGCTCGCCGCTGAACCGAGCGCGATTACACATCGATCAGACGCTCAGGCCGCGGCGACGCATCTCGCCGAGCAGCGTTTCGGCAACCGCATTGCCGACGTCGCCACCGGACTGCCGATAAGCGGCACCGAGGTCGTCGTCCGATGCAGCGCGCAAAAGGCCGCGCACCTCCGCGCTGAACTCGTCGACTTCCTCGGCCGCCGCGTCGGCCGCATCGTCGCTGGTCACGGCCGGCTCGTCGCCGGGTGTCGGCGCATGTGCCATGACGGCATCCTGCTTGAAGACGTCGAACGCGTCGGCGGCCTCACTGCGCTCTTGCAGCGCGACTTCGAGGAGGGTGTACAGGTCGAGCGATGATGCGATGTTTTCCATCGGATCAGCCTATCTGCGGCCGGTCATTTGGGCAAACCGTTCTCACCGGCACCATGACCGTAGATGCGCGCGCCGGGATCGATCGGTGTTGGCTGTGGGAGAAGCCTATCGTGTCGATGCCTACACCGGACACGGTGCTCTGACCGAGTACCGTGCATGTCGGCCAAAAATGCGAGACAAGCTCAACGCTTGTCGACGATCCATCCGCCGGGCGTGCTTCTCATCGGCACGCTGCAGGTGCGGCATACGCTCGTATCGGCGCCCATTCCTTTGAAGACCGTGCGGTGGCGTGACCGCCGGTGGCGCCCTATCAGGCACTTTGCACGTGCTATAAGTCGTTGCAGCATCACGTCTCCTGAACAGCCTCGGTTGCCAATGGCGTCATGCCGCTAGTGATTTCGGCCGCGACGTCTGCCGTGCCTCGGCGGTGTATCGGCAAAGCATGCCCTCGCCGTTCCGACACGCGCGGTAAATGCCGGACTAGCTATCCGTACGACTTGCAAGGCGTTCCTGTAATGCGTCCCAGTTCCGCAATGCCTCGGCGTCATGCTGCCTGCGCTTGGCTTCCCGCCGCGATCGTCGCCGATGCTCGCCGATCATTCTGGCGAACACTCCGACTGCCCCGACGCTTGCGGCGCTACCGGCAAGACCAACCAACAACCCCTGCATGCCATCTCCGGTACAGCCGACTCGGCAGCAATAGATAGCACCCATTCCGGTTCGATCCACCTGTCGCTTTTGATCTGAGTCCCAAAAATACACACGGGGAATGAAGCCGTTACCATGCTGACCGGCTGTTGCGCTGCTCGTCAGCGCACGCTGACCATGGGCTGGATCCGGGTTTCGACGAGGTTCCGGCTACCGGCCTCGAACGGAATCGTTCAGTGATGCAGGCAGCCAGATACCGGGACTGGCGTCAACGCAATACGCGGCTAGTCCACTCGTCCGACGACACCGCTACGGCAATCGTCTGATGTGCTGACGAACTCAGGCGCGCGGTCGAGACGTTGTGCGGCAGGCGGTCGAAACAATCTGCGACGGCCGATGCGCTATCGAGGGGGCGGCGTTCAGCCAATCCTCAATACCATGAAGCCAGTGCGGCAAGGAAATAAATGGCGGAGAGGGTGGGATTCGAACCCACGGTACCCTCGCGGGTACGCCGCATTTCGAGTGCGGTACGTTCGACCACTCTGCCACCTCTCCGCAGGTCATCCGAAATGCTGCGAACAGCGCCTCCGATCGGTCGAAGCGCGGCCTCTAATGAAGAGGCTTCGGGGACGCAAGAGGATTTTGGCCGCGTGGCGCACCCCGATGCGTTTTCCTTGTGCAGCGCAAAACAGCCCCTAAATTGGTCCATATGCCCCGACACGACAGTATCGCTCATGACATCACCAGCCCCTTGCGTCCGGCTGAGGTGATCGCACCGCCGATCTCGCACGCCAGCTTCTCGATCGGCGACGTCGTGCGGCACCGGCTGTTCGACTTTCGCGGGGTGATCTTCGACGTCGATCCGGTCTTCGCGAACAGCGACGAATGGTATTCGGCAATTCCCGAGGACATTCGTCCGCGCAAGGACCAGCCCTTCTACCACCTGCTCGCCGAGAACATGGAGTCGAGCTACGTCGCCTATGTGAGCCAGCAGAACCTGGTGCCCGACGACAGCGACGAGCCGGTCGATCATCCCGCGATCTCCGGCTTGTTCAGCGACTATGCGGATGGCCGGTACGCACTGCGCCAGGTTCACCGCCACTAAAGCGACTCGCACCGCGTCATGCCGGGCGCGTTCCGGCATCCGCCGTTGCACCTGATCATCGGCGACTGATTCGTGGGGCGACGGACGCCGGAACCCGTCCAGAGTGACAGGTCGGGTTATGAAACACACCCGCGCGCTCTCTTAAACCACCCTCGACCACCCCTTCGCGGTTGACAACTCCGGCCCCCTCCCTTAGCTGCCCGGCTTCTCCCGGCGGACCCTGTGTCCGTGGGGTACATGTATTTGGAAAGTGACAAGGGCCATGTTCGCAGTCGTGCGCACGGGCGGCAAGCAGTATCGCGTCGCCGCCGGAGATAAGATCGTCATCGAGAAGATCGAGGGCGATGCAGGTGCGTCGGTGACGCTGGGTGATGTGTTGCTGGCGGGCGAAGGCTCGGAGCTGCGCTCGGTCGAGGGCTTCGTCGTCGCCGCGGAAATCATCGCGCAGGCGAAGGCGGACAAGGTCATCGTCTTCAAGAAGCGTCGTCGTCATAACTATCGTCGTAAGAACGGCCATCGCCAGCAGCATACGATCCTGAAGATCGTCAGCGTTGGTGGCCAGACCGCCAAGAGCAACGAGGGCGACACCGCCCCGGCCGCTCAGGCATAAGGAGTAGCTTCAGATGGCACATAAGAAAGCAGGCGGCTCTTCGCGCAACGGTCGCGATTCGGCCGGTCGTCGTCTCGGCGTCAAGAAGTTCGGTGGCCAGGCGTGCGTCGCCGGCAATATTCTCGTGCGTCAGCGCGGGACGAAGTTCTACCCGGGCACGAACGTCGGCATTGGCACGGACCACACGCTGTTCGCGCTGGTCGATGGCCGCGTCGTGTTCAGCCAGGGCAAACTTGGTCGCAAGTTCTGCTCGGTCGAGCTGGCAGCGAACGACACTGCCGATATGGCAGCAGCAGCCGAATAACATCGGGTAACCATCCGGGTTGCCCACCAGGGTGACCCGGGTCGCGAAAGCGAACCTGAACAAGGGAGACGGGTCACCCCGGCTCCCTTTTTTATTGCTCCCTCCCCCTCGCCTGTCGCTGCCGTGTCATCCGGACATGCCAGGACGCCAGGCGCGATGCGTGAAGGAGAGAGCCGTGTTCGCGCGCACCAAGAGACTGACGTTGCGGCCGGGCTGGCCGGAAGATGCGCCTGCACTGGCGCGAGCGATCGGCCATGAGTCGGTAGTCGCCAAGCTGGCGCGGGCGCCCTGGCCGTATGCGCTGGGGGATGCCGAGGCGTTTCTCTCGCAGCCGCGCGGGCCGCATGATCCACATTTCCTGATCGAGACAATGGAAGCGGGCGCGCCGCGACTCGTCGGCGGGATCGGTATCCGCGCGGCGGATGCGGGGCATGAACTTGGCTATTGGCTAGCGCCGGAGGCCTGGGGTCGTGGCTATGCGACCGAGGCGGGAGAGGCCGTGGTGGCGATGGCGCGGCATGCGCTGGGCTTGCGGCGGCTGGATGCGTTTCATTTCGTGGACAACCCGGCGTCTGGGCGCGTGCTGGCGAAGCTCGGGTTTCGGCCGACTGGGCGGGTTGAACCGCGGACGTCGCGTGGGCGGGGTGGCGAAGCGCCTGCGGTGATGTTCGAGCTTGATCTGGATGACGATCGATGCGCGCCGATGCCTTTGGCGGCGTGAGACGCGCGACCGTCCCCCTAACGATATGCCCCATCCCGGCGAAGGCCGGGGCCCAATTGGAAAGGTTGCAGTAACGGAGCGATGACCTCCGTTCGCAACGTCTCCCAATTGGGCCTCGGCCTTCGCCAGGGTGGTATGTTTGGTGACGGTGCGCCCTACTCCTACCCGTTCCCCCGCGAAGGCGGGGGTCCAGGATAACGGGCGGTGTCGTTTGGTATCCTGGGCTCCCGCTTTCGCGGGAGAACTAGAAGGGGAGGGAGAGTTCGAAATCCGGGGCTCAGGCCACCGCCACCACGCGCTTCGCCACGGGCAGCACCGCCGCGTCATACTCGCTTTCCGCCAAGCCGATCAGCGCGCGGTCGTCGTGCTTCCACGGGTGGAACCCCGGCAGGAAATACGCCGCCCAGACGCCCGCGATCTTGCGCGCCATCCCCGGGTTGCCGAACGCGTACCACGCCATCCGCGCCCATATGCGAGGCCCGCTCAGCCCGTCCTGCCGCAGCAGTTCCGCCATCCCCCGCGCCCGCCCGGTGAAGAAGCGCCACGTCGTGATCAGCATCACCAACGACTTCACCCGCCAGCGCGTGAACCGTGGCCAGTCACGAGTCGCGTGCAGCCACGTGTCGTAGGCGACGCCCTTGTGCTCGATCTCCTCGGCGGCATGCCACAGCCACAGCGCCGCCGCCTGCTGATCGCCACCGGAGAGGTGCTTCGGGTTGGCGATCAGTTCGTGCGCCAGCATCGCGGTGAAATGCTCGAGTGCGGTGGTGGCGGCGAGGCTCGCAACTGCAGGCCGCCCCTTGGTCAAGGCCAGTGCCGCGTCGACATCCACGATCAACGGCGCGACGTCGTAGCCCTGGTCGGTGACATGGCGGTTGAACGCGACGTGCTCGCGGGTGTGGATCACCTCCTGCTTGATGAAGGCGTTGATCTCGGCGTGGAGCTTTGGCGGCGTGCCCTCGCGAAATCTCCGGACGCTGTCGACGAAATAGCCCTCGCCCTTTGGAAACGTCACTGACAACGCGTTGTAGAAGGCGGTCGCGACGGCGTCGTCGTTCAGCCACCACCGGCGAATCGCGGCGCCGCGGCCGAAGCGGCGGTCGCGCGGGGTGATCGTCAGATCGGCAGGCGTGGTTGCTTTCGCCACGGAAACCTCCAAACAGGAATGAACACTCGTTACTTACATCGATGTAAATAGGCTTATCGGTTCGTGTCGTCAACTCCTCGCAAACGTCTCTCTCCCACCGAATCGCGTGAAGCCGCCGTCGAAGCGGCTCGCGCGCTGCTCGTCGAAAGCGGGCCCAGCGCGGTCACCCTGAAAGCAGTCGCAGGCCGGGTCGGGCGTACGCATGCCAATCTGCTTCACCATTTTGGTTCGGCGGGCGGACTGCACACCGCGCTCATCACGCGCATGGCGGCCGACATCGTGAGCACCATCCGCGCCGCCGTGCTTCGGGTGCGCGCGGGCGACCAGGATCCGCGCGACGTGGTCGAGATGACCTTCGACGCGTTCGGCGAAGGCGGCGCCGGCGCGTTGGTGAGCTGGATGATCCTGTCGGGCGATACCGACGCGCTCGCGCCGATCCTCACCGCGATCCACGATCTCGTCGACGAGCTGGCGGAGGGCGATCTTCCCGGGGAGAAGCCTATCCAGGAACAGACGTTGACGCTCGTGCTGATGGCCTTGGGCGACGCGCTGATGGGCGCACCGATGGCCCGCGCGCTCGGGTTGCCGCGGGACAAGGCCCGCGAACTCGCCCTCGATGCGCTGCTTGCCAGCAAGGACGCCGCGGCCCCTTCCCCCTGCTGAAGGCGCCGAATCGCAGAGGGTAGAAATTTTTGCCCATTTCGCTATGGGGCGGCGATGCATTTTCTAGACCAAGCCAAGATCTACGTACGTTCGGGTGAGGGCGGCCCCGGTGCCGTCAGCTTCCGCCGCGAGAAATATATCGAATATGGCGGCCCCGATGGCGGCAATGGCGGCAAGGGCGGCGACATCGTGTTCGAATGCATCGCCGGCCTGAACACGCTGATCGACTTCCGCTACACGCAGCATTTCCGCGCGCCCCGCGGCTCGGGCGGGTCGGGTTCGAACCGCACCGGCGCGGGCGGCAAGGATCTCGTCATCCGCGTTCCGCTCGGCACGCAGGTGCTGTCGGAGGACAGGGAAGAGGTGCTGATCGACTTCACCGAGGTCGGCCAGCGCGAAGTGCTTTTCCGTGGCGGCGACGGCGGGCGTGGTAACGCGAGCTACAAGACGTCGACCAACCGTACCCCGCGCCAGCACGGCACCGGCTGGCCGTTCGGCGAGGCGTGGGTCTGGCTGCGGCTGAAGCTGCTCGCGGATGCGGGTCTTGTCGGGCTGCCGAACGCGGGCAAGTCGACCTTCATCAACCAGGTGACGAACGCGCAGGCCAAGGTCGGCGAATATGCCTTCACGACGACGCGGCCGCAGCTGGGCGTGGTGCGCCACAAGCAGCGCGAGTTCGTGGTCGCGGATATTCCGGGGCTGATCCAGGGCGCGGCCGATGGCGCGGGCATCGGCGACCGGTTCCTCGGGCATATCGAGCGGTGCCGGGTGCTGCTGCATCTGGTTGATGCAAACGACGCTGACGTGGCCGAATCGTACCGGATCGTGCGCGACGAACTGGAGAATTATGGCGAGGGGCTCACCGACAAGCGGGTGATCGTTGCGCTGAACAAGATCGACATGCTCGATCCCGAACTGATCGCGGCACTGTCGGCGGAGTTGGCGGAAGCCAGTGGCGCCGAGGTGATGGCGATTTCGGGTGCCAGCGGCGCTGGTGTCGAGGCGGTGCTCGACCAGCTGATCGAGGCGATCGGGCCGGCGCCGGGCGCGGCGAAGGAACTGGCTGAGGGCGAAGAGCCGGTTGCATGGTCGCCGCTGTAACTTGTGGCTTAGCCCTCTCCCCTGCGGGGAGAGGGTTGGGTGAGGGGCTGTTCCAGGTGGTGCACTGCTTGGCTGCCCCTCACCCCGGCCCTCTCCCCGTAGGGGAGAGGGAGCAGTGATGTTTCCGTCTTCTTCTTGCCCGCGGCTGATCGTGAAGATCGGGTCGGCGTTGCTTGTCGATCCTGATGGTAGCGTTCGTCGGGAGTGGCTGACCGGGCTCGTCGCCGACATTGCTGCTCGGGCTGGTGAAGGCCAGCAGGTCGCGATCGTGTCGTCCGGCGCGATCGCGCTTGGCGCACGGCGGCTCGGTCTCGCCAAGGGAGGGCGAGCGAGCCTCGAAGACGCGCAGGCCGCTGCCGCTACCGGGCAGATCGCGCTTAGCCAGGTCTGGGCAGAACTGCTCGCCGCGCAGGGGCTCAACGCCGCGCAGATGCTGGTGACGCTGGACGATCTCGAAGACCGCCGCCGCTATCTCAACGCCGCCGCGACTCTGAACCGGCTGCTGTCGCTGAAGGTCGTGCCGGTCATCAACGAGAACGACAGCGTCGCGACCGAGGAAATCCGATTCGGCGACAACGACCGGCTTGCCGCGCGCGTAGCGCAGGCGGCGGGTGCGCAGGGGGTGATCCTGCTGTCCGACGTCGACGGGCTCTATACTGCAAACCCGCACACGGATCCGTCCGCGACTCACATCGCCAGCGTGCCGCGGATCGATGTGGTTGCCGGGATGGCGGACGATGGGTCAGGCTCGGGGATGGGCTCGGGCGGAATGGCGTCGAAGATTGCGGCCGCGCGGATCGCGACCGGTGCCGGTATTCCGCTGGCGATTGCTTCCGGTCGGATCGAGCATCCCCTTTCCACCCCTGCCCGCCACACGATTTTCACCGCAGAGCGGACGGCGTCTGCGCGGAAGGCTTGGTTGGCGGGGGGACTGACTGCGAAGGGTGCGATCCATGTCGACGCGGGCGCTGCCGTTGCGCTCGGCCGAGGGCGGAGCTTGCTGGCGACGGGCGCGACTCGGATCGATGGCGGCTTCACGCGCGGCGATCTGGTGACGATCGAAGGGCCGACGGGCACGGTTGCGCGAGGACTTGCCGAGTATGATGCGGCCGATACCGCGCGGCTGCTCGGCCGCCATAGCGACGATCATGCCGCGATCCTCGGCTATGCGCCGCGGTCTGCGCTGGTGCATCGCAACCATCTGGCGCTCGTATGACTAGCGTCGCGGGTGAACACCCTTCCTGGTTTGGAGCGCCGGCATGATCCTCGCCATCACCGGCGGTACCGGGTTCGTCGGCAGCCACCTGATCGACCATGCGCTGGAGACCGGCCACACCGTTCGCGCACTCGCCCGCAAACCGCAGGCCAAGCGCATCGGCGTGACCTGGATCGAAGGTGCGCTCGATCGCCCCAAGAGCCTCGTGACGCTGGTCGAAGGCGCCGATGCGGTGATCCACGTCGCCGGTGTCGTCAACGCGCTCGACCGCGCGGGCTTCGGCAAGGGTAACGTCGCCGGCACCGAGGGCATCCTTCAGGCGACGCGAGCTGCCGATATCCGCCGCTTCGTCCACGTCTCCTCGCTCGCCGCGCGCGAGCCGGCGCTGTCGAACTACGGCTGGTCGAAGGCGGAGGCGGAAACGCGCGTGCAGACATCGGGGCTGGACTGGACGATCGTCCGCCCGCCCGCGATCTTCGGCCCGCGTGACCACGAACTGCTCGACGTCTTCAAGGCGGCCAGGTCGGGTTATGTGCCAATGCCGCCGGCCGGCACGCGAGTCTCGCTGCTGTATGTCGAGGATCTGACCACCTTGCTGCTCGCGCTTGCCGACATCCCCGCCGCCCCTTCGGTTATGGAGCCCGACGACGGTGTACCGAACGGCTGGGATAACCGCGATTTCGCCCGCGCGATCGGCGTGGCGGTCGGCAAGTCGGTCAAGGTGATTTCCATGCCCGGCGCGATCCTGACGCTAGCGTCCGCCGCCGACCGCCTCGTTCGTCGCGGCAAGGCCAAGCTCACGCGCGACCGGGTCAGTTATTTCTGCCACCCCGACTGGGTGTCGCACAAGCCGCCGCCGGCAGCGCTCTGGACGCCGTCCGTCCCGACCCCCCAGGCGCTCGCGCAAACCGCGGCGTGGTATCGCGCCGCCGGGGTGCTATAGCGCCGAAAAGCCGCCGCAATTCCCTGTCAGGACTGCGCCGACACCCGGAAGGAAATCCATGAGCGACCGCCAGCAGATCTACGACACCGTCACCGCGCAGATCGAGCCGTTCAACAAGAAGAACGCGCCGCTTACCGACGCCACCACGTTCCAGGGCGACCTGGAGTGGGACAGCCTGACGGTCATGGATTTCGTCGCCGCGATCGAGGACGAATTCGACATCATCATCACGATGAACATGCAGGCCGAGATCGAGACGGTCGGCCAGCTGGTCGATGCGGTCGCGAAATTGAAGGCTGCCTGAACGTTGATTTTATAGTCCGTTCGTCCTGAGTAGCGGCTGAGCGAAGCCGAAGACGCGTATCGAAGGATGTGGTTCGATACGGCGCTTCGCCAGGCTCAGCACCTACTCACCACGAACGGGGTGTTTGGGAACTATGTAGAATGACCGAAGCCGCCACCACCGCCCACGCCCTCCCCGCCGACGCGCCCGAGGTTGCCCTCGAACGCGACCTCATGTCGAAGTTCGACGGGCTCATCGCCGAACGCGACGCGCTGCTCAGCACGGGCGTGCGCGATCCGTTCGCGATCGTGATGGACGAGGTGAAGTCGCCGACGATGGCGGTGATCCGCGGCAAGGACACGATCCTACTCGGCACCTACAATTACATGGGCATGACGTTCGACGCCGACGTGATCCAGGCCGGCAAGGACGCGCTCGACAAGTTCGGCTCGGGGACGAACGGCAGCCGGATGCTCAACGGCACGTTCCACGATCACATCGACGTCGAGCAGGCGTTGCGCGAATTCTACGACGTGACCGGTGCGATCGTGTTCTCGACCGGGTACATGGCCAATCTCGGGATCATCTCGACACTCGCCGGCAAGGGCGAATACGTCATTCTCGACGCCGACAGCCACGCCTCGATCTACGACGGCTGCAAGCAGGGCAATGCCGAGATCGTCCGCTTCCGTCACAACGACGTCACCGATCTCGACAAGCGCCTCGGTCGCCTGCCCAACGAGGCCGGCAAGCTGGTGGTCCTCGAAGGCGTCTATTCGATGCTCGGCGACATCGCCCCGCTGAGAGAAATGGTCGCGGTCGCCAAGAAGCATGGCTGCATGGTGCTGGTCGACGAGGCGCATTCGATGGGGTTCTTCGGCCCTAATGGCCGCGGCGTGTACGAGGACCAAGGGCTAGGCGACGACGTCGATTTCGTCGTCGGCACCTTCTCGAAGTCGGTCGGCACGGTCGGCGGCTTCGTCGTATCGAACCATCCGAAGTTCGAGATGGTGCGATTCGCTTGCCGCCCGTACATCTTCACCGCCTCGCTGCCGCCCTCGGTGGTCGCGACCGCCGCGACCTCGATCCGCAAGCTGATGACCGCGCACGACAAGCGCGCGCAGCTCTGGAAGAACGCACGGGCGATGCACGGCGGGCTGAAGGCGATGGGCTTCAAGCTCGGCACAGAGACGTCCGATTCGGCGATCATCGCGATCATCCTCGACGACCAGACCCAGGCGGTGGCGATCTGGCAGTCGCTTCTCGAGGGCGGTCTGTACGTCAACATGGCGCGGCCGCCGGCGACTCCGGCGGGCACGTTCCTGCTGCGGTGTTCGTTGTGTGCCGAGCATACCGACGAACAGGTCGCCACGATCCTCGGCATGTTCGAGGCCGCCGGCCGCGCTGTGGGCGTGATCAGCTAGCCTCCGATCGAAATCATTGCGCCAAGGCAACGACGCGTTAGGATGTCTGCCGTGATGCGAGACGAGGTCGAAACTGCGGCCCAGCAGGGTGGAACGAGGTGGCGTATCATCATGCTGGTCATGATGGCGCTACTTGGCGCGGCAGTGCTGGTCGCGCTGATCGTGACGCTCGGCAACGCCAACCGCCAGCGTGACCGCGCGCTGGAGTTGCAGGCTCACAGCTACGACGTGATGATCCTTGCGCGGACGCTGTCGGGGACGATCGCGCAGTCCGAAGCGTCGCTTGGCCGCTATGTCATCAGCGGCGACAAGCAGCTCGGCCAGCTCTATTTCGACGAATGGCTGCTCGCGGGGACGCAGATCGACCGGTTGGACCGGATCACCAGCGACAATGCCGAGCAACAGCCAAGGATCGATCGGTTGCGCGCCGCCTATGATGCGCGCGGACGGGAATTGTCGCTGACGGCGCTGAACACGAGCTACGGCAAGAACGGGCAGGCGTTGGCGCGCTACTATCAGGCGCGAAAATCGCCAACGCTCGCCCAGATCACGACGACACTCGACACCCTGATCGCGCGCGAACGTGCCCTTCTCGACGATCGGACCGCAGCCGCGATGGGATCGGTCGAACAGTCGAGCTGGGTCGCCGGCGTGCTGGCGGTGTTCGGCGTGCTGATCGTGCTGGGCGCGATCATTCTCGGCTGGTTCACGATCCGTGCGGTGGGCGAACGCGCGACCGCACTGGCCGACGCCGAACTCGAGCGCGAGCGCGCCGACGAACTGACTGCGGCGGTTGCCGCCGCCACTGCCGAGCTGCGCGTGCAGGAGGCCAAACTCCACCAGATCCAGAAGATGGAGGCGGTCGGCCAGCTCACCGGCGGCATCGCGCACGACTTCAACAACATGCTGGCGGTGGTGCTGGGTGGTCTCGAACTGGCGCGCCGCTGTCTCTCGGTCGATCCGCTCGCGGCGCGGCGTCATATCGACAGCGCGACCGAAGGCGCGAACCGGGCGGCGGCGTTGACCCGTCGCCTGCTCGCGTTCAGCCGCGAGGATTCGCTGAAGCATGAGACGATCGAGGCCGCGAAGCTCGTCGAGGGCATGTCGGACCTGCTCGATCGGACGCTGGGCGATGCGATCACGCTCGTCGCGCGCGACGAGGCGGCGGGCGGCTGCATTCTCGGCGACTGCGTGCAGCTGGAAAACGCCGTGCTCAACTTGGCGGTCAACGCGCGCGACGCGATGGACGGTCGCGGCACACTCACCATCGTCACCGGTACGGTAACGCTAGCCGCCGAACAGGTCGGGCAATGCGCGGCAGGTGACTATGTCACGATCATGGTCGCCGACGATGGCTGCGGCATGACGCCGGACGTTGCCGAACGCGTTTTCGAACCGTTTTTCACGACCAAGGACGTCGGCAAGGGCACCGGCCTGGGTCTGAGCCAGATTTTCGCGCTGGCCCGGCAGTTGCAGGGCGAGGTCGGCATCGCAACCGCGCCCGGGAAAGGTACTGCGGTCACGCTCTATTTGCCGCGCGTCGTCGACGCCGCCATGGCCAGCGCCACGCCCGCCGGGTTAGCGCTGGTCGAAGAGTCGGTTACGCCGATGGCGGCCGAAGTGTTGCAGATCCTCGTGGTGGAGGATGATCCGCGGGTGCTCGCCGCCACGACCGGCGCGCTCGAGGAACTGGGTCACGCCACGATCGGCTGCGACGATCCCCTGGCCGCGCCCGCGCTGCTGGCGGCAAATCCGGCGATCGGCCTGATCATCTCCGACGTGCTGATGCCGCGCCAGACCGGTCCCGAGATGATCGCGGCGCTGAGCCCGTTATATCCTCATATCGCGGTGATGTTCGTCACGGGCTTTGCGGGCGAGGTCAACGTGGCGCAGTTCGGCGGGCGCGAGGTGTTGCGAAAGCCCTTCACCTTGAACGGACTGGAGCGCGCGATCGCGTCAGCCATGGCGAACGGCCGGTCCGCAAATGAACGGATCGCCGCGGAATAGCCCCCAAACCCGGTGCTGCACCTCGGTCGTGCGATTGAGGATGACGCCCCGGCTGCACGCCTCTATACCCGCGCGACCCAGCAGACCGCCCCGCACACCGAGCGCCAACTTCGCATGAAATCCATCGACCGCTACATGGCCCGGCTGATCGCGGTGCCGCTCTTTTCGACGCTGCTGATCGCCGTCATGCTGTTCGTCCTCGATCGCATGCTCGGGCTGTTCAATTTCGTGGCGACGCAGGGCGGACCGATCAGCGTCGTATGGCGGATGCTGGCCAACCTGCTGCCCGAATATCTCGGCCTCGGCATTCCGATCGGGCTGATGCTCGGCATCCTGCTCGCGTTCCGGCGGCTGTCGACCTCGTCCGAGCTGGACGTGCTGCGCGGCGTCGGGATGAGCTACAATCGGCTGCTGCGCGTGCCGTACATGTACACCATCGCGCTGGCGCTGCTGAACCTCGCGATCGTCGGCTATGTCCAGCCGATCGCGCGGTATTATTACGAGGGCCTGCGGTTCGAGCTGCGCACCGGAGCGCTGGGTGCGTCGATCAAGGTCGGCGAATTCACCAATCTTGGCGACCGCATGACGCTGCGGATCGAGGAGAGCAAGGACAAGGGCCGCGAGCTGTCGGGCATCTTCGTCCACGCGTCGAGCCAGAATGGCGACTGGCTGGGCGTGACTGCGGAGAAGGGCAAGTTCCTCGCAACCGACGATCCCAACGTGATCATCTTCCGCCTCGCCAATGGCACGCTCGTCCACAACCGACCCGAGTTCAAGACGCCGCGCGTGCTGACCTTCACCAGCCACGATCTGCCGATCAACCTGCCCAAGTTCGAAAGCTTCCGCGTGCGCGGGGGCCGGAACCTCGAATATACGCTGCCCGAACTGGCCAAGCAGGGCCAGCGTGGCGCGACGCTGGAACAGCGTGACGGCAGCCGGTCCGAATTCCACTTCCGCCTGGCCGAGGTCGCGACGATGTTCCTATTGCCGCTGCTCGCGCTCGCGCTCGGGGTGCCGCCCAAGCGATCCTCGTCCGCGCTCGGCGTGTTCCTGTCGATCGTGATGATCGTCACCTATCACAAGGTGAACCAGTACGCTGCCGACGTCGGCGAACTGGGACGGATCGATCCGATCATCGCGCTATGGGTGCCGTTCACGATCTTCGCCGGGCTGATCCTGTGGATGTACTACACGATCGCCTATGTGCCGGGTGGCCAGCCGATCGGTGCGCTCGAACGCGTCTTCTCGAAGACGTTCAAGGCGATCGTCAAACGTCTGCCAGGGTTCCGCAAGAGCAAGGCCGCATGAAACTCGTCAGCTTCTTTCCGTCGCGCACGGTCGCGATCTACATGGGGCGGATGTTCCTGGTACGGACGTTCGCGGTCCTGGCGGCGCTCGTGCTGGTACTACAGGCACTCGACCTGCTGAGCACGTCGGGAGACATCCTCGCCTTTCCCGGCAATGGCGATGCCCAGGTCTGGCATTACGTATCCCTGCGCGCGCCACAGATCGTCTCGCGCTTCCTGCCCTTCTCGGTCCTGCTCGGCACGATCCTGACGCTGATCACGATGAACCAGAACAGCGAGATCGTCGCGCTGAAGGGCTCGGGGCTGTCCGCGCATCAGGTGCTCGCGCCGCTGCTCGTCGCCAGCCTGGGCGTGGCGGTGATCAGTTTCGTGTTCAACGACCGGGTTGTCGCGCGCGCGACGGCCACGCTGAACCAGTGGCAGAAGGTCAATTACGGCAAACTGCCGATCGATCGCGGCGACCGCGCCAACGTGTGGGTGCGTGACGGCGACGATCTGATCGAGGTCGCCCAGATTCGCGGGCGGGGGGATGCCACCAAGCTGGGCGGCATTACGTTGTACGATCGCACCGGTGGCAACCTCGTCGCGATCCTGCGCGCCGATCACGGCCACCGGGTCGCCAACGGCTGGCTTGTCAGCCCCGTGACCCGGTTCGAGGTCGCTCGCGGCACGGTTACCAACCTCGGTTCTATCGTGATCGCAAAAGACGTGCGGCCGGACCAGTTCACGCTCGCCAGCGTCGATGCGGACGGGTTGTCGTTCAGTGCGCTGCGATCGGCGATCGACGACCTGTCGGATGCCGGGCGTCCGACCAAGGCCCTCGAAGGGTCGCTCTGGCACAAGCTGTCGGGGCCGCTGTCGTCGGTGCTGATGCCGCTGCTGGGCGCGGTCGCCGCGTTCGGGATCGCACGATCGGGCAAGCTGTTCGTCCGCGCCGTCATCGGCATGGGGCTCGGCTTCGCGTTCTTCGTCGCCGACAATTTCGCACTGGCGATGGGCAATCTCGGGGCCTACCCGCCGTTCCTCGCCGCCTGGGCGCCGTTCCTGCTGTTCCTGCTGATCGGCGAAGCGGTGCTGATCCGCTCGGAGGAATAGCGCTCCACGGACCTCGCCCTTTTACGCTACTCCCGGCGTCCCTATCTGCGGTTCCGAACAACCCTCGGAGCCAGCATGAAATACCTTCACACCATGATCCGCGTGACCGACCCGGCGAAGACGATCGCGTTCTTCGAATTGCTGGGCCTCAAGGAAGCGCGGCGCATGGAGAACGAGAAGGGGCGCTTCACGCTAATCTTCCTGTCGGCGCCGGGCGATGAAGATGCCGAGGTCGAACTTACGCACAATTGGGATCCCGAGGCGTATGACGAGGGTCGAAATTTCGGCCACCTCGCCTACCGCGTCGACGACATCTACGAGACGTGCCAGCGGCTGATGGATGCCGGCGTGACGATCAATCGCCCCCCGCGCGATGGCCACATGGCGTTTGTTCGCACGCCCGACAATATCTCGATCGAGCTGTTGCAGGACGGCGTTCTCGATCCAGCCGAGCCCTGGGCGTCGATGCCCAATACCGGCAAGTGGTAAGGCACCGCTGATGCTCGATATCGTCCGCGTGCCGGTCCTCTCCGACAACTATGCCTGGCTGATCCACGACACCGTCTCAGGCGAGACGGTGGTGGTCGATCCGGGCGAGGCGGGACCGGTGATTGCCGCCGCCAAGATGCGCGAGTGGCGGATCGACCGGGTGTGGACGACGCACTGGCATCCCGATCATACCGGCGGCAATGCCGAGATGAAGGCGTATGGCGCGACCATCGTCGGTCCAGCCGCGGAGGCGGACAAGATCCCGACGCTCGACCAACAGGTCGGCGAAGGCGATGTCGTCCGCCTTGGTGCGCACGAGGCGACCGTGATGACCGTTCCGGGCCATACGCAGGGGCATATCGCATTCCATTTTGCCGACGACGCGGTCATCTTCACGGGTGACACGTTGTTCGCGATGGGCTGTGGACGATTGTTCGAGGGCACGCCCGCAGACATGTTCGCGAACATGCAGCGCTATGCCGTGCTGCCCGACGAAACCGCGGTATATTGCGGACACGAATATACCCAGAACAATGGGCGATACGCGCTGGTCGCCGAGCCCGGCAATGCGGCGATCGTCGCGCGGATGGCGGACGTGGATGCCCTGCGCGCAGCAGGCGAACCAACCGTGCCGACGATGATCGGGCTGGAACGTGCGACCAACCCGTTCCTTCGGGCGACGTCGGTCGAACAGTTCGCAGGCTATCGTGCGGCCAAGGATGCGTTTCGCGCGTAATAGAGGTACGGGTAGGCGGAGAGATTTGGGGAGCGTTCCGATGCGTATGCGAATCCTGCCGTTGCTCATGCTACCGACCGCGATGCTGGTGGCGGGGTGTACGCAAACCCAGGCCGAGGTCGAGCGTGCGCAGGTCCGCGAGGCAGGCGTTCAGGAGCAACTGGCAAAAGCGCTAGCCGGACTAGTCCCGGGCAAGCCCGAGACCTGCATGAACCAGTTTCCGCAGAAACAGAGCTCGGGATTCGGCGCGACGATCCTCTACCGGGTCAGCAGCAAGCTGGTCTACCGCAGCGACACGGCCGGTGGCTGCGAGGGGATCGCGCGTGGAGACATCCTGGTGACCCGTACGCCGAGCGGGCAATTGTGCCGCGGCGACATTGCCCAGACGATCGACCAGTCGTCACGCTTTCCGACCGGAAGTTGCAGCTTCGGCGACTTCGTTCCGTACCGCAAACCATGATGCGCGTTTCGGTTCTCGCAGCGCTGGCGCTCACGCTGGTGGCCGGTAAGTCGGACCCGCTTGCCGGGCGCGTTGCCGGCACGCCGGTGCGGTGCATCGACATCAGCCAGAATGATGGGCCCGAAATCGTCGATTCGCAGACGATCCTGTATCGTCAATCGGGCAAGCGTATGTGGAAGACCGGCCCGGTTGGCGAATGCCCTTCGCTGCGACCGTTCGATACGTTGATCGTCGATGTCTACGGCGGGCAATTGTGCCGCAACGACCGGTTCCGGACGATTGCGAGCGGAACGTCGATTCCGTCGGGGTATTGCCGGTTTCGGGATTTCACGCCGTATGACAAGGTCAAGTAGGGGGGCAATTGCGCCCCCTGCCCTTCCTTACGTCACTTCGACATCCGTATTGCACTACCCCGGCAGAGGCCGGGGCCCAATCGGGGGACTGTGCCGACTGAGGGCGGCGCTCCGTTACATCGAACTTTCCGATTGGGCCCCGGCCTTCGCCGGGGTGGTGGTGAGGGGCGGCGGCTAAAGCTCGAAATCTATCCGCCCTTGGAAGACGCCTCAGTCCTCGAACACTGCCGCCCGCTTCTCCATGTTGGCCCGCACCTGCTCGACCTGGTTGGGCGTGCGGATGACCTTCAGCTGCTCTTCGGTTTCCGCGTGCAGGACCGCGGTCGCATCCGCATCCGCTGCGAGGTTGTAGAGCGCCTTCGATCCGCGGATCGCGTGCGGGTTCTTCGCCGCGATCTCGCGCGCAAGCATCATCGCCTCGCCGAGCGGGTCTTCGGACAGCCGCGTGACGAAGCCGTGCCGCAGCGCCTCCGCGCCGTCGAACTCGCGGGCGGTGTAGGTGAGTTCACGCAGCACGTCGTCGCGCGCCAGCGTGCGCCAGAGCGCAATGCCTGCCATGTCGGGGACGAGGCCCCAGTACGTCTCGCGGATCGCGAAGCGGGCTTGCGGGTGCGCAATCCGGATGTCGGCGCCCGACATGATCTGGAAGCCGCCGCCGAACGCGACGCCGTGGACCGCGGCGATCACCGGCATCGGCAAGGTGCGCCAGCCCCACGCGACCTGCTGGACGAGGTTGGCACCCTCCTCGGTGCGGTCGCCTAGCGCCAGCCCGGAGCCGCCGTTTGCCATCGAGGCCATGTCGAGGCCGGCGCAGAACGCCTTGCCTTCGCCCGACAGCACCACGCAGCGGACTTCGGTCATCCGCTTGAGCCGGTCGATCGCGGCGGCGATGCCCTCGAACATCGCAGGGTCGATCGCGTTCATCTTGTCGGCGCGCGCGAGGCGGACGTCGGCGATGCCGTCCGTGACGGTGATGGTGACCCGGTCGTTCATTCTGGCGATCCTCTCGATCTTTGCGCGAACGCTAACCGCGCCTGAGCCCGCCCGCAATGTTGCGTGCGCTCACACGGCGTGTAGAGGCTCCGCGCATGGCTGGTTTTGATCCACAATGGTTTGCGACGCGCGGGTTCGGCGGGCACGGCGCCGCGCTGGGGATGCGCTATCATGCGCATGGCGACGACTGGGCGGAGCTTGCGCTGCCCTATGACGAGCGACTGATCGGCGATCCGGCAAGCGGCGTGATCGCGTCGGGGCCGATCATCACGATGATGGACATGGCGACGAGTCTCGCGATCTGGATCAAGCGCAACGCGTTCGTGCCGCATGCGACGCTGGACCTGCGGGTGGATTACCTGCGGCCGGCGACGCCGGGGAAGACGGTGATTGGGCGCGGCGAGTGCTACCGGATCACGCGCTCGATCGCTTTCGTCCGCGGGCAGGCGCATGACGGCGATCCGGGCGATCCGCTGGCGCATGTGGCGGGGACGTTCATGGTAGTCGGCGATGTCGCGGGCATGGGTCTCAACAGGAGGATCGAGGCATGACGATCGGTCTGCCGCCCTATGCGGAGATTCTGCGGGTGTCGGTCGAGGTTGAGGATGGTGCGCCACCGGTGTTGCTGATGCCGTTTGCGGATGACGTGCTCGGGCGGCCGGGGTTCCTGCATGGGGGTGCTATCTCGGGGCTGCTGGAGATGGCGGCGATCGCGGCTTTGCAGCATGCGTTGGAGGCTGAGGGTGGCGCTGGCTCCGAAGCCCGGATCAAGCCGGTGAACGTTACCGTCGATTTCATGCGGGGTGGTCGGGACAAGCCGACGCGAGCGGCGGGGGTGGTGACCCGGTTGGGGACGCGGGTCGCCAATGTCGAGGCGACCGCTTGGCAGGACGAGAGAGAGAAGCCGATCGCCGCCGCGCGGATGAATTATCTGATCGTGCGCGACTAGCGCGCTTCTGCTCCCCTTCCGCTTAGCGGGAGGGGTCGGGGGAGGGGTGCGCCTCACAGACCGGACGCCAGTACGTACGTCGCGCCCTCCCCTGACCCCTCCCGCAAGCGGGAGGGGAATTTCGCTTACTTCGCGGTCAGTTTGATCAGGCGGCCTTGTGAGTCGCCGCCGTCTTCCAGGACCCAGATCGCGCCGTCTGGGCCTTGTTCGACTTCGCGGATGCGAGCGTTCATGTCCCATTGGTCGCCTTTGGCCGCGTTCGTGCCGGTGAGGTGGACGCGGACGAGGGACTTCGAGGACAGGCCGCCGATGAACGCGTCGCCCTTCCACTGCGGGAACATGCTGCCCGAATAGATCATCAGGCCGCCGGGCGAGATGACCGGGTTCCAGAACACCTTGGGCGGCTCATAGCCGTCGCCGGGCTTGTGATCGGGGATGTCGGTGCCGTCGTAGTTGCTGCCGTTGGAGGCGTTGGGCCAGCCGTAATTCAGGCCAGGCTTGATCAGGTTGAGCTCGTCCCCGCCCTTCGGCCCCATCTCCTGCTCCCAGAGATTGCCCTGCGCATCGAAGGCGATGCCGAGCAGGTTGCGGTGGCCGTAAGACCAAATCTCGGGCTCGAAGCCTTTCGCGGCGAGTGGGTTGCCGGGGGCTGGCTTGCCGTCGAGGGTGAGGCGCAACACTTTCCCCAGCGTCACCTTGGGATCCTGCGCGGGCGTGAACTTCTGGCGCTCGCCGTTGGTGAAGAACAAATATCTGCCGTCGGGCGAGAAGGCGATGCGGCCCGAATAATGGCCGTTGCCCTCGACGAAGGGCCGCGCGCGGTACAATTCGGTGATGTCTTCCAGCCGCGCGAAATCGCAGGGGGCCTTCACGCAAACCGGGATCGACAGCGTTCCCCGCGCGAGCACGACGCCCTTGCCGCCCTCACCTGCGGTCGAATAGCTGAAATAGACGCGGTTGCTGGTCGCGAAGTCGGGCGCGAGGACGACGTCCATCAGGCCGCCTTGCCCTGCCGAATCGACGGTGATCGTCGCGACCGTCTGGCGCGACTTGCCGTCCGCGGAGACGAGCAGCATCTCGCCCTTCTTTTCCGTCACCAGCATGCGCTTGTCGGGCAGGAACGTCATCGCCCAGGGCGAATCGAAATCAGCGACCACCGTCTCCTTGAACGGCTTGCCCGCCGCAGCCGGTTGTGCCGAACAGGCAGTCGAGGCGAGCAGCGTGGTTGTCAGCAACCCAGTGGCGAACAGTGTTTTGCGAATCATGATCTTCTCCCGGAAATCCCTGCGCTAACGCAGCGTACTAAACGAAGGTTGCTCCCGCTTGCGGAGCAGCGCCACCCCGCGTATAGAGGCACCACTTCTCTACATCGCCAGATGAAGAGGCTGCGGGGCTTGCTCCGCGGCGGCAATCACCTGTGCTTTGGCCCTGTTTGGAATTTCGATGGCGAATATCGCCCTGCTGACCGACCTGATCGAACCCGAGGCGACCGCGCTTGGCCTCAGCCTCGTGCGCGTGCGCATGCAGGGCGGCAAGTCGGATCCGACGTTGCAGGTGATGGCCGAGCGCCCCGACACCCGCCAGCTGGTGATCGAGGATTGCGCCGAGCTGTCGCGCCGCATCTCGGACAAGTTCGATGCGCTCGAAGCCGAGGGCAAGGACCCGGTCGGCGAGGACGCGTACCGTCTCGAAGTGTCGAGCCCCGGTATCGATCGTCCGCTGACCCGGTTGCAGGACTTCGCCGACTGGGAAGGCCAGGAGGCGCGTATCCGCCTCGTCGAGCCGTTCGAGGATCGCAAGCAGATCTCGGGTAACCTGATGGGCGTCGAGGGGACGAAGATCACCGTCGACGTCAACAAGCACAAGCTCATGACGATCGACTTTTCGCAGGTCGCCGACGCCAAGCTCGTCATGACCGACCGACTCATCGCCGCGACCGCGCCGCTTTCCACCGAAGGCGCGGACGAAGTTTTCTATCAAGACGTGCCCGAAGAGCCTGATGCTCAGGGCGCAGAGACCGAAGAAGGACAGCATTGATGGCCACGGCAGTCACCGCAAACCGCGCGGAACTGATCGCGATCGCGAATTCGGTCGCGTCGGAGAAGATGATCGACAAGGCGATCGTGATCGAGGCGATGGAGGACGCGATCCAGCGCGCCGCCCGCTCACGCTACGGCGCCGAGAACGACATCCGCGCGAAGCTCGATCCGAACACCGGCGATCTGCGCTTGTGGCGCGTCGTCGAAGTGGTCGAGGCGGTCGACGATTATTTCAAGCAGGTCGACGTCAAGGGCGCGCAGAAGCTCCAGAAGGACGCGGCACTCGGCGACTTCATCGTCGACCCGCTGCCCCCGATCGAGTTCGGCCGCATCGCCGCACAGGCCGCCAAGCAGGTCATCTTCCAGAAGGTCCGCGACGCCGAGCGCGAGCGCCAGTTCGAAGAGTATAAGGACCGCGCGGGCGAGATCATCACCGGCGTCGTCAAGCGCGTCGAGTTCGGCCATGTCGTCGTCGACCTTGGCCGCGCAGAAGGCGTCATCCGCCGCGATGCGCAGATCCCGCGCGAAGTGGTGCGCGTCAACGACCGCATCCGCTCGCTGATCCTCAACGTCCGCCGCGAGAACCGTGGGCCGCAGATCTTCCTCAGCCGCGCGCATCCCGACTTCATGAAGAAGCTGTTCGCGCAGGAAGTGCCCGAGATCTACGACGGCATCATCGAGATCAAGGCCGCGGCCCGCGATCCGGGTTCGCGCGCGAAGATCGGCGTCATCTCGCATGATTCGAGCATCGATCCGGTCGGCGCGTGCGTCGGCATGAAGGGTAGCCGCGTCCAGGCCGTCGTGCAGGAAATGCAGGGCGAGAAGATCGATATCATCCCCTGGTCGCCCGACATCGCGACCTTCGTCGTCAACGCGTTGCAGCCGGCCTCCGTGTCGCGCGTCGTGATCGACGAGGAGGAAGAGCGCATCGAGGTGGTCGTTCCCGACGATCAGCTTTCGCTGGCGATCGGCCGTCGTGGCCAGAACGTGCGGCTTGCGTCGCAGTTGACCGGCAAGGCGATCGACATCCTCACCGAGGCTGATGCGTCGGAGAAGCGCCAGAAGGACTTCGTCGAGCGTTCGGCGATGTTCGAGAAGGAGCTCGACGTCGACGAGACGCTCGCACAGCTGCTGGTTGCCGAAGGGTTCACGAACCTCGAGGAGGTCGCCTATGTCGAGGTCGAGGAGATCGCCGGCATCGAGGGCTTCGACGAGGACCTCGCGGGCGAGTTGCAGAACCGTGCGACCGAGGCGCTCGAGCGTCGCGACGCTGCCAGCCGCGAAGAGCGTACCGCGCTCGGCGTGGAGGATGCCCTGGCCGGCATGCCGTATCTCAACGAGGCGATGCTGGTCACGCTCGGCAAGGCGGGCATCAAGACGCTCGACGACCTCGCCGATCTCGCGACCGACGAGCTTGTCGAGAAGAAGCGCGTCGAGCCACGTCGTCGCAACGAGGACGCGCCGAAGCGGCCTGAGCCCAAGGGCGGGATTCTCGCGGAATATGGCCTGAGCGACGAGCAGGGCAACGAGATCATCATGGCGGCGCGCGCGCACTGGTTCGAGGACGAGGCTCCCGAGGCTTCGGCTGACGACGTCGAGGCGGACGTGACGGACGAAACTTCGGTGGAAGAGGCTTCGGCTGACGACGCTGCGGTCGAGGACGCTGTGACTGAAGAGACGACGGCCGACGAAGGCGTGGCTGAGGGCGCTGCAGACACCGACTCGAAGAGCGAGGACGACAAGGCCTGATGCCCTTCGTCAGCATCCGCATCTCGGGGTCCGCCACCAAGGACCAGAAGTCCGGCATCGTCGCCGATGTCACCCAGTCGCTCGTGCAGCGGCTGGGAAAGAACCCGGCTGCGGTGCAGATCGTGATCGAAGAGGTCTCGACCGAGAATTACGGCGCGGGCGGCCAATTGCTGGTCGATCGCGACGCTCCGAAGACGACTCCGGCGCAGGAGGACGCACATGCGGAACCCTCCCGATGACACCGCGCCGCTAAACTCCCCTCCCGCTCGCGGGAGGGGTCGGGGGAGGGCAGTCACGGCCGCCGCCCCTGCGGATAGCCCCTCCCCTAACCCCTCCCGCGAGCGGGAGGGGAATGAGCCCGTACGCAAGTGCATCCTCTCGGGCGAGCGCGACGTGCGGCCGCATCTGGTGCGACTCGCATTGTCGCCCGATGGGCAGATCCTTCCCGACGTGCGCGCCAAGGCTCCCGGCCGCGGCGCGTGGATCGGTGTCACGCGAGTCGAGCTCGAAGCCGCGATCAAGAAGGGCAAGCTCAAGGGCGCTCTTTCCCGCGCGTTCAAGACCGGCGAGTTCAGCATCGATTCCGAGCTTCCCGCCAAGATCGAATCCGCACTGGAGCGTAACGCGCTCGACCGGCTCGGGCTTGAATCGCGTTCCGGCACGGTGCTGATCGGCTCCGACCGGATCGAGCAGAACGCGCGCCAGGGCAAGCTGAAGGCGCTGTATCATGCGTCCGACGCGGCCGAGGATGGCAACCGCAAGCTCGATCAGGCGTGGCGCATCGGCAACGATGTCGAGGGCTCGGGTTTGCGGGGGTTGGCACTGCCGGTATCGCGCACCATATTGGCGTTGGCGCTGGGGCGGGAAAATGTGGTACACATTGGCCTGACCGACCGCGCTGCAGCAAAGCGGGTGAGCGAAGCGCTCGACCGTTGGCTGCATTTTATCGGCCCCGAACCTTCTTCCGTGTCTTGCGAAACGGCCTCGCAGGGCGCATCGGCGTCACCACAAAATGGGGCGCCACCGATACAACAGGCGTCCGGATCGACCGGAACACGCCCGGCCGTGGACATGACTGAGGAATTTGAGTGAGCGACACGGACAACGAGAAGCCGAAACTTGGCATGCGCGCACCTTTGGGTGTGAAGCGCACGGTCGAGACCGGCCAGGTGAAGCAGAGCTTCAGCCACGGCCGATCGAATACGGTGATCGTGGAAACCAAGCGCGCGCGCGTCCTGCGCCGTCCGGGCGAGCCCGACGTGCAGGTCGCGGATGCCGCACCGGTTGCCGCGCCCGCCCCGGCGGCCGCCCCCGCAGCCCCGGCACCGCAGGCGCGCGCACCGCAGCCTGCGCCCGCCCCCGTGCGTCAGCAGCAGAGCAATCTGTCGCCGCAGGAGCGCCAGGCCAAGCTGCTCCGCGAGGCCGAAGAGCAGCGCATGAACACGCTGGAAGAAGGGCGTCGTCGCCAGGAAGCCGAGCGTACCAAGGCAGCCGAGGACGAGCGCAACCGCGTCGCCGATCGCGCGCGTGCCGAGGCTGAAGCCAAGGCGCCGAAGCCGGTCGAGGCCCCTGCGCCCGCACCGGCCCCCGTGGTCGAAGCGGCTCCCGCTCCGGTGGCGGCACCGACGCCAGCGCCCGCGCCAGCTCCGGTCGAAGCCCCCGTTGCTGCGGCGCCTGCCCCAGCTCCGGTTGCTGCGGCGCCCGCGCCTGCACCGAAGCCCGCGCCCGCTCCGGTAGCGGCTGCTCCAGCACCGGCTCCCAAGCCTGCGCCGGCACCCGTTACCCCGCCGGCACCGCCGCCCATTCTCGAACTGACCCGCGATCCGGCATTCCCGGCACCGCGCCGGTTCTCGCCGGTTGCACGTCCAGAGCGTCCGCCGCCGCCGCCAAAGCCTGTCGCAGCACCCGCTGCCGCTGCAGCGCCCACCACGGCCGGAAACGCAGGCACGACCGCCGCTCGCCCTGGTGCGACCGGCGCGAACGCACCTGCTGGTGGCGTCCGTCGCGATGCAGTCCCGGCGCGTCCGCAGCAGCGTGACCGCAAGGGCGACGATCGTCGCACCTCGGGCAAGCTCACCGTCAACCGCGCGCTCGGCGATGGTGATGGTGCACGTGCTCGCTCGCTCGCCGCACTGAAGCGTGCGCGCGAGAAGGAGCGTCGCGGTTCGGGTGGTCCGCGTGAGGCGCAGGCCAAGCAGATCCGCGACGTCGTCGTCCCAGAGGCGATCACGGTGCAGGAACTTGCCAACCGCATGGCCGAAAAGGGTGCCGACCTCGTCAAGGCGCTGTTCAAGATGGGCATGCCCGTCACGATGACGCAGACGATCGACCAGGATACCGCCGAGTTGCTCGTCACCGAGTTCGGCCACAACCTGACGCGCGTCAGCGATGTCGACCAGGATCTGGCCAACGACACGATCGACGATGCCGAGGAGACGCTGAAGCCGCGTGCCCCGGTCGTCACGATCATGGGTCACGTCGATCACGGCAAGACGTCGCTGCTCGATGCCCTGCGCGGCACCGACGTGGTGCGCGGCGAAGCGGGTGGCATCACCCAGCACATCGGCGCCTACCAGGTCACGCTGAAGGACAAGTCGAAGATCACCTTCCTCGACACCCCGGGCCATGAGGCGTTCACGCAGATGCGTGCGCGTGGTGCAGACGTCACCGACATCGTCATCCTGGTGGTGGCGGCGGACGACGGCCTGATGCCGCAGACGGTGGAGGCGATCGCCCACACCAAGGCGGCTGGCGTGCCGATGATCGTCGCGATCAACAAGATCGACAAGGAAGGCGCCAATGCCCAGAAGGTGCGCGAGCGCCTGCTGAGCGAGGAGATCGTGGTCGAGGACATGGGCGGCGACGTCCAGGACGTCGAAGTCTCCGCGACCAAGAAGATCGGTCTCGATGCGTTGATCGAGAAGATCCAGCTCCAGGCCGAACTGCTCGAACTGCGCGCCAATCCGGATCGCGCCGCCGAGGGTACGGTGATCGAGGCCAAGCTCGACAAGGGCCGTGGTCCGGTCGCGACGATCCTCGTCAACCGCGGTACGCTGCGGGTCGGCGACATCTTCGTGGTCGGCGGCGAGAGCGGCAAGGTCCGTGCGCTGGTCGACGACAAGGGCAAGCAGATCAAGGAAGCGGGTCCGGCGATGCCGGTCGAGGTCCTGGGTCTGTCGGGTGTTCCGCAGGCGGGCGATCCGTTCCAGGTCGTCGAGAACGAGGCACGGGCCCGCGAAGTCGCGGAATATCGTCGCAGCGTGAAGACCGACAAGCGGACCGCATCGGTTCCTGCCAGCCTCGAGAGCATGTTCTCGGCGCTGAAGGAAAAGCAGGCGATCGAATATCCGCTGGTCGTGAAGGCGGATACGCAAGGCACGGTCGAGGCGATCGTCGGGGCGATCAACAAGATCTCCACCGACCTGATCAAGGCGCGGGTGCTGAGCTCGGGCGTTGGTGGCATCACCGAGTCGGACGTCACCTTGGCGGCCGCTTCGGGGGCCCCGATCATCGGCTTCAACGTCCGCCCGAACGCCAAGGCACGCGAGATCGCCGAGCGCCAGAAGGTCGCGTTCAAATATTACGATGTGATCTACGACCTGATCGACGAGATCCGGGCGGGGATGGCAGGCGAGCTTGGGCCGGAAGCGTTCGAGACGGTCGTCGGTCGTGCCGATATCCGCGAGGTCTTCTCGGCGGGCAAGCACGGCAAGGCAGCAGGTCTGCTCGTCACCGAGGGCAACATCCGCAAGGCGCTCAAGGCACGCATCACGCGCAACGACGTCATCATCTACCAGGGCGAAATCGCATCGCTGCGTCGCTTCAAGGATGATGTCGCGGAGGTCCGAGCGGGGCTGGAGTGCGGCGTGACGTTCACGTCGAACTTCGTCGACATCAAGGCCGGCGACGTCCTCGAGACGTTCGAAGTCGAGATGCGCGAACGTACTTTGTAACTACTAAAGCCCTCTCCCCTGCGGGGAGAGGGTTGGGTGAGGGGCTGTCCCAGGCGCTGGCGTATGCGGCACCCCTCACCCCCGCCCTCTCCCCGAGGGGGAGAGGGAGCTTAAGATGAAGACCGATACCCCAGAAGCAAAAGCCGTCCGCTCGTTGCGAGTCGGCGAGCAGGCGCGCCATGCGCTGTCGGACATCCTCGCGCGCGGCGACGTCCACGATCCGGTGCTCGAAAAGCACCTCGTGACGATCACCGAAGTCCGCATGTCCCCCGACCTCCGCCACGCTACCGTCTTCGTGAAGCCGTTGCTCGGCAAGGACGAGGAAAAGGTGCTGAAGGCGCTGCGGACCAACACCGCCTACCTCCAGCGCGAAGTCGCGAACCGGGTGCAGATGCGGTATGCCGCCAAGCTCAAGTTCTTGGCGGACGAAAGCTTCGACGAGGGTACGCATATCGACCAGTTGTTGCGGGATCCGCATGTTGCGCGAGATCTGACCGAAGATTGATACTGGCCGCCGTTTAGTGCCCCAGTTGCAGCGAGTCAGGCGGATGGCGGGTCGATTGCAATACCTCGCCCGCCCCATCCGGTTCCCAGACCCCTCCCGCTCCTCGCGCCCCCGCCCCCCTTTCCGTTCGTGCTGAGTAGAGACCGAGTAGCTTCGCAGAAGCGTATCGAGGGCTCGTATCGAAGCACAGGTTCCGCCTACCAGCCTGTCCTTCGATACGCCGCTTCGACAAGCTCAACAGCTACTCAGGACGAACGGGGAATGGAAACGGGTCTGGACATCTACCGGCGTTCCCGCTCTTTGCCCCCATGGCCAAGCTGTATTTCTACTACGCCTCGATGAACGCGGGGAAGTCGACGAACCTGTTGCAGGCGGACTTCAACTACCGCGAGCGGGGGATGCGGACGATGCTGTTTACGGCGGGCGTAGACGACCGGTTCGCGGCGGGGACGATCACGTCGCGGATCGGGCTGGAGGCGCCCGCGATCGCGTTCGATGCGGGAACGGATATCGGGGCCTGCGTGGTTCGACAGCACGGCGAGGACGCGATCTCGTGCGTGCTGGTGGACGAGGCACAGTTTTTGACTTCGGCGCAGGTCGATCAGCTTGCGCATATCTGCGACGTGGTGGGGATACCGGTGCTGGCGTACGGGTTGCGGACCGATTTCCAGGGGGCGCTGTTTCCGGGGTCGGCGCGGTTGCTGGCGCTGGCGGACTCGCTGGTGGAGATCAAGTCGGTTTGCGGGTGTGGGCGAAAAGCTACGATGAACCTGCGGGTCGATGGGAACGGGCGCGCGATTGCCGAGGGACAGCAGACGGAGATCGGCGGGAACGACCGGTATGTCGCGCTGTGCCGGCGGCATTTTTGCGAGGCTTTGGGGTAGCAGCTTGCGCTCGATTGCCAAGGTCCCGCCCTCCCCGATCGTCATCCCAGCGGAAGCTGGGATCTCATCATTTGGCGGGCGGCATCTGACCCGTGGGATACCCCAGCTTTCGCTGGGGTGACGGATTTGGGTCGGTCGGTGACGGGATTGGTTGGCGACGGGATTGGTTGGCGACGGGGTCGGTCAACGACGGGGTCGGTTGGCGACGGGATTGGTCGGGATGATCCCTGCCGCATATGCTCGATATTCTAGGATTTAAGAACATGCATGGCTGGATCATTCTCGACAAGCCGCTGGGCTTGGGATCGACGCAGGGGGTGTCGGCGGTGAAGCGGGCACTTCGCAACGGCGGGTATGGGAAGTTCAAGGTGGGGCATGGCGGGACGCTCGATCCGCTCGCTACCGGGGTTCTGCCGATCGCCGTCGGGGAGGCGACGAAGCTGGCCGGGCGGATGCTCGATAGTGACAAGATCTATGATTTTACGGTGATGTTCGGGGTTCAGACCGACACGCTGGATGCTGAAGGCGTGAGCATTGCTGCGTCCGATGTTCGGCCGACTCTGGGGGCGGTGGAGGCGGTGCTGGCGCAGTTTACAGGGCCTATTTCTCAGGTGCCGCCGGCGTATTCGGCGCTGAAGGTGGACGGGGAGCGGGCTTATGATCTGGCTCGGGCCGGGCATGAGGTGGTGCTGGCTAGTCGAAATGTGACGATCCATTCGCTGACACTCCGCCCCGACCGTCATTCGGCCCCAGACCAGCATCCGGTCCCCGACCGTCATCCGGCTTCAGACCGTCATCCCAGCGAAAGCCGGGATCTCGGGGGGGAACGTACGCCCGCCTCACCGGGAGATCCCAGCTTCCGCTGGGATGACGGGGTTGGGGTGGATGGGGACTCCCTTCCCGACTTCGCCCTTCCTCGCGCCCCCCTTCCCCACTCCCCCCTGGAGAAGGTCACCCTCACCGCGCATGTCTCCAAGGGCACCTACATCCGCTCGCTCGCGCGCGACATCGCCCTCGCGCTCGGCACCGTCGGCCATGTCACCATGCTGCGCCGTACCAAGGCCGGCCCGTTCGACCTCACCGCCGCGATATCGCTGGACAAACTGGACGAACTCGCTAAGGCCTCCGCGCTTGAAGATGTACTTCTGCCCTTGAGGGTGGCGCTGGACGACATCCCGGCTCTCTCCCTCACCCCCGACCAGGCAGGGGCGCTCCGACAGGGGCGTATCTTGGCCGGGATCGCCGCAGACGATGGCCAATACTTCGCCGAACTGGACGCTGTCCCGGTCGCGCTGGTCGAGGTCGAGGACGGAGACGTCCGGGTCGTTCGCGGTTTCAATCTGTGATGTCGTAGGACGAATTCATGACGATTACCGCTGAACGCAAGACCGAGCTCGTCAAGGAGCATTCGCGCGCCGAGGGTGACACCGGTTCGCCGGAAGTCCAGGTCGCGATCCTGACCGAGCGCATCAAGAACCTGACCGAGCATTTCAAGGGCCACAAGAAGGACAACCACTCGCGTCGTGGCCTTCTCATGATGGTCAACAAGCGCCGGACGCTGCTGGATTATCTTCGTCACAAGGACGGCCAGCGCTATCTGGATCTGATCGCGAAGCTCGGTCTCCGCAAGTAACTTAGACGGCTCCCCTCGGGGGGCCGTTTTCGTATATAGGGTTTTGATTCCGCGCATTTCGCGCGGAG
Source organism: Sphingomonas sp. R86520 (assembly GCF_042466285.1). Lineage (NCBI taxonomy): Bacteria > Pseudomonadati > Pseudomonadota > Alphaproteobacteria > Sphingomonadales > Sphingomonadaceae > Sphingomonas > Sphingomonas sp. R86520. Next base: position 4,179,990 of record NZ_JAXHBZ010000001.1, on the reverse strand, counting down.
GCAAACGCCAGGACACAATTCGGTGCACTGGCAAGGGGCGACAACTCGCTCCACACCGCCGCGGGCCGGCTAAGCCCGCACATAGGCCCCAAACGCATCTGGCGTTTGGAGTGAAGGAAAAAGAATGTTCGATACCAAGACCGTAAGCGCCCAGTGGGGCGGCAAGACGCTGACGCTCGAGACCGGCCGCGTTGCGCGCCAGGCAAACGGCGCAGTGCTCGCCACCCTCGGCGAGACCGTCGTTCTGTGCGCCGTGACGGCTGCACGGACCGTCAAGGAAGGGCAGGATTTCTTCCCGCTCACCGTCCATTACCAGGAGAAGTTCTCCGCGAGCGGCCGCATTCCCGGCGGCTTCTTCAAGCGTGAGCGTGGCGCGACCGAAAAGGAGACGCTGACCAGCCGTCTCATCGATCGCCCGATCCGTCCCCTGTTCCCAGAGGGTTTCTACAACGAGATCAACGTGATCTGCCAGGTTCTGTCGTATGACGGTGAGAACGAGCCGGACGTCCTCGCGATGGTCGCGGCGTCGGCGGCGCTGACGATCTCGGGCGTGCCGTTCATGGGCCCGATCGGCGCAGCGCGCGTCGGTTACGTCGATGGCGCGTACATCCTCAACCCGACCCTCGAGGAAGCCAAGGCTGGCGATCTCGACCTCGTCGTCGCTGCCACCGGCCAGGCCGTGATGATGGTCGAATCGGAAGCCAAGGAGCTTTCGGAAGAGATCATGCTCGGCGCCGTGCAGTTCGCCCACAAGGCCTGCCGCGAAGCCGCGAACCTGATCATCGATCTGGCCGAGAAGGCTGCCAAGGATCCTTGGGAAATGGCCGAGCAGGCCGACCTGTCGACCGCCAAGGACAAGCTGAAGAAGCTGATCGGCAAGGACATCGCGGCCGCCTACAAGGTGACCGACAAGTCCAAGCGGTCCGACCTGCTGAATGCCGCTCGCGCGAAGGGCAAGACCGCATTCGCGGACGCGTCCCCGCAGGACCAGATGGCAGCCGGCAAGCTGATGAAGAAGCTGGAGGCGGAGATCGTCCGCGGCGCCATCCTCAAGGACGGCACCCGCATCGACGGCCGCACCACCACGCAGATCCGTCCGATCGAGGCTATGGTGCACTTCCTCCCGCGCACGCACGGGTCTGCCCTGTTCACGCGCGGCGAGACGCAGTCGATCTGCACCACGACGCTCGGTACGCGCGATGCGGAGCAGATGATCGACGGTCTCAATGGCCTGTCGTACGAAAACTTCATGCTGCACTACAACTTCCCTCCCTATTCGGTTGGTGAAGTCGGTCGCTTCGGTGCGCCGGGTCGTCGCGAAGTCGGTCACGGCAAGCTCGCATGGCGCGCGCTGCACCCGGTGCTGCCGACCAAGGAAGAGTTCCCGTATACGATCCGCGTCCTGTCGGACATTACCGAGAGCAACGGCTCGTCGTCGATGGCGACGGTCTGCGGTGGTTCGCTCTCGATGATGGATGCGGGCGTTCCGCTGAAGCGTCCGGTGTCGGGCATCGCGATGGGCCTCATCCTCGAGGGCAAGAACTTCGCGGTTCTGTCGGACATCCTCGGCGACGAGGATCACCTCGGTGACATGGACTTCAAGGTTGCAGGCACGTCCGAGGGCATCACCACGATGCAGATGGACATCAAGATCGCCGGCATCACCGAGGAGATCATGGGCAAGGCGCTGGCGCAGGCCAAGGAAGGCCGCGCGCACATCCTGGGCGAGATGGCCAAGGCACTCGACCACACCCGTGAGGAACTGTCGGCGCACGCACCGCGCATCGAGAGCTTCCAGATCGACAAGTCGAAGATCCGTGAAGTCATCGGCACCGGCGGCAAGGTGATCCGCGAGATCGTCGCGCAGACGGGCGCCAAGGTCGACATCGACGACGAGGGCGTGATCAAGGTGTCGTCGTCCGACCCCGCGCAGATCGAAGCCGCGATCAAGTGGATCAAGGGCCTCGTCGAGGAAGCCGAAGTCGGCAAGGTCTATGACGGCAAGGTCGTCAACCTGGTCGATTTCGGGGCGTTCGTGAACTTCATGGGTGGCAAGGACGGTCTCGTCCACGTGTCCGAAATCAAGAACGAGCGCGTCGAGAAGGTGTCGGACGCCCTGACCGAAGGCCAGGAGGTCAAGGTCAAGGTTCTCGAGATCGATCCGCGCGGCAAGGTTCGCCTTTCCATGCGCGTCGTCGACCAGACGACCGGCGAAGAGCTCGAGGACACGCGTCCTGCTCGTGAGCCCCGTGAAGGTGGCGGCGGCGAAGGTGGGCGTGGTCCACGCGGTCCGCGTCGTGATGGCGATGGCGGCCGTGATGCTGGCGGTCGTGGCCCGCGCGGCGAAGGCGGCGGTGACCGTGGTCCCCGCGGTCCGCGTCGTGACGGCGATGGCGGCCGTGACGCTGGCGGCAACGGCGGTGGCCGTGGTCCGCGTCGCGATGGCGGCGGCCAGGGTGGCAATGGCGGCGGCGAGCGTGCTGCACGTTCGGACGGCGACAAGGCTCCCGAGTTCGCACCGGCGTTCCTGACCGGCGATCGCGACTAAGCCTTTGCGGCCTAACGGCAATCGGAAAAGGGGCTCGGGCAACCGGGCCCCTTTTCTTATGTGACGCACGGTCTGTCGTCTTGAGGGCAGAGAAGAGGGTTAACCTCGGAACGGACCGATAGGCCAGTAGTTCGACCCGATATGAATGCTATCTCCAAGTCCGTAATCCTCGTCGTCGACGATGATCCGCTCGTCCGCGTGCATTCCCAGTTTGCCTTGGAGGACGCCGGATACGAGGTCGTCGAGGCCGGCAACGCCGCCGATGCACTCGCGCGGCTGGACGAACGGCCCGACATCGCCGCACTGTTCACAGACATCCGCATGCCGGGTACGTTGGACGGCGTCGGCCTCGCCAAGGCGATCCATGCGCGTCGACCGGACATTTCGATACTGGTCACTTCGGGCGTGGAGGACGGCAGCGAGCATGCACTCCCCGATACGGCCCATTTCGTCCGCAAACCCTATACGGGGGTGCAACTCAGCCAGTTGCTGGACAAGATGGACGGCGCCGCCTGACACGTCGCTGGTGCGAGTTCGGGACTGGAAGCACAGCCGCTCGCGCCCCAAGCCTCGCTCGCTAAGTCACGGCGGAGCCATGCAACGCCTGCGGACATCGTCACGGTTCGGCCCATGGCTCGACCGAGACCGTCGGGTGGCGTCTGCCCGGCGTTGACCGTTCGATCTCCGATCCACTTGCCCGAACCCCGAAACAGGATCATCGTTGTCGGAATCGAAGCATCGACTCGCGGGGGCGACAGGATGGCAACGGCGATAACGGCAGGGGTGGCACAGCGCAGCGTTCTGGCGAGCGAGCGGCGGTTTTTCCTGATCATGGCGATTGCGATCGCGATCACGGTGGTGGTCGGGTTCACGATGAACGCCGCGCGCATGCACTGGAGCTTTCGCGACCTGCCGACACAGGTGCATCTGCATGCCGCCGTCTTCCTGGCGTGGATCGTGCTGTATGTCGTGCAGAACTGGCTGATCGTGCGTGGTTCGATCACGCGGCACCGTCAGCTGGGCGTGCTCGCCGCGGGTATCGCTGCGGTCATGGTGGTGCTCGGGATCGTCACCACCGTGATGGCGGTGCGGCAACACCGGGTGCCTGGGTTCTTTCCGCCCGGCATCTTCCTGGTGCTCGACGTGCTCGGCATCATCGGCTTCGGCATTCTGACCGCCTGGGCGATCGCGCTGCGCAAGCAGGCGGCGTGGCACAAGCGGCTGATGCTGTGCGGGACGATCCTGGTGATGTCGCCGGCGCTCGGCCGGATCCTGCCGATGCCGATGCTGGGCAAGTTCGGGCCGCTCGCGGTGTTCGGGTCGATGGCCGTGTATGTGATCGCAGGGATGCTTTTCGACCTGCGATCGCGCGGGCGGGTGCATCCGGCCTATTGGTGGGGTGCCGCAGTCCTGGTCGTGACGCAGGCGCTGGTCGGTCCGCTCGGCTTCAGTCCGCCAATATTGCGTCTGGTCGCCCGTCTCGCGGCGTAGCATGGCGCTTGAGTGGGGAGCTTCTGTTGCTCGGTGCCCCCCGTACCGCCGGTTTCCACTTCTGTTGCCCGGTGTGGCCCGAACCGCGCTTTCGTCTGTATAACCTAGGTCGTTAGACCGTCAGTTATGCAGCAATTGCGAGTGCTTCGTTATCGTTGGCACTTGTGTATGGGCCGTTGCGGTGGTCCCATTCCGAGCGAAACATAGCGTCGTTGAACACACGTCGATCCTAGTTCGACCCCGTCATCGTCCCCCTCTCGCGAAGAGGGCGGTGGTGGAGTCGCCGGGTACTGCCCCCGGGTCCGCTGTGTCTATGACACGCCACGGTTTATCGCCATAGCCGCCAAGAGAGAATTCCCCCGACGGCAAGCCCGATATAGGGGGCCTGTACGGCGTTGAAAAGCCCGTCATCGCGACGCGCGTGAAAAGCCCGTAATCACGCTGTTTCTTTGACCATGCAGCCTTTCGCTCGCCACAAACGGGGTGCATAGCACCACGCATTATGTTGACGCAGCGCTCCCGCTACGCGCTCCGCGCGATGATCTTCCTTGGTGGCGCTCCGGCCGGCGGCCCGCCGATCCCGATGACTCGCATCGCCGCCGAAGCCAACGTGCCGCGCAAGTTCCTCGAACTGATCCTGGCGGACCTGCGTGAGTCCGGGTTACTGCACAGCCACCGCGGCAAGATGGGTGGATACTGCCTGACGCGGCCAAGCCATCTGATTTCGCTTGGCGAGATCATCCGGATCATCGAAGGGCCGCTGGCGCTGGTGCCGTGCGTGAGCCGGACGGCGTATCGGCCGTGCCTCGACTGCAAGAGCGAGGCCGATTGCGCGATCCGCTTTGCGATGATGCGCGTGCGGGACGAGACCGCGCGGATCCTGGATGGGACGAGCTTGGCGGACGCCAACGCCGAGGAACTGGTCGCGGCGTAACGCTATCCTTCTCCCCGCCGGGGAGAAGGTGGCGCGGGAGCGCCGGATGAGGGGGAGTTGGGACCCCGATCCGAGCCTCATGCCCCTCACCCTTCCGTCGCCTACGGCTCCTCCCTCCCTCTCCCCGGAGGGGAGAGAGACAGAAGTCACCCGCGCGCCTTCAGTTCGTCGCGGATCTCGCGGAGCAGCGCGATCTCGACCGGCTCGGGCGCAGGGGTGACCGGCACGGCCTCTTCGGCGTGCTTCAATCTTGCAGCCTCGCGCTCCAGCAGCGCAGCAGCGCGGTTCACGACGCGCAAGATCATGAAGATGATGAACGCGACGATCACGAAATTGACCAGCTGCGTCGCGAACGCGCCATAGCCGAGCAACGGCACGCCGGCCTTCTTGAGTGCGGCATAGTCGCTGAGCGAGCCCGCGTAGTTGGCCGGCACCGGACCCATCCGCCAGAAATAGCTGGAGAAATCGAGTCCGCCAAACACCTTGCCGATCACCGGCATCAGCACGTCGTCGGTCAGCGATGTGACGATCTTGCTGAACGCCGCGCCGATGATCACCGCGATGGCGAGATCGAGCACGTTGCCGCGCATGATGAAGGCCTTGAATTCCTTGAGCATGGACGCTCCTTTCACTGTTCGAACCCAGGCTACCCACCGATTTCGGTTTCGCCAACCCTGCCGACTGTCCTATGATGCTGACACAGGTATTCAGGAGAGCCCCGATGTCACGTGCCCCAATCGCCCGCGGTACCGCCGCGATCCTGCTCGCATCCGCGCTGGCCGGCTGCGGGATCAACAGCATCCCGACCGCCGAGGAAAACGTGAAGGCGCGCTGGGCCGACGTGCAGAATGATTATCAGCGCCGGGCCGACCTGATCCCGAACCTCGTTGCGACCGTGAAGGCGGCGGGCGCGCAGGAAAAGAGCATCCTGGTCGAGGTAACGCAGGCCCGCGCCGCCGCGAACACCGTACGGGTTTCGGGCGACGACCTTACCGATCCTGCCAAGATCGAACAGTTCTCGCGCGTGCAGGGTGCCGTCGGGCTGTCGCTCCAGCGCTTGCAGGAGGCGTATCCCGAGCTGAAGAGCCAAGGGAATTACACCACGCTGATGAGCCAGCTGGAGGGCACCGAGAACCGCATCACGATCGCGCGCCGCGATTACAACGGCGCGGTGCAGGCGTATAATACGAAGATCCGCACCTTCCCCGACGCTGTCGGCGCGAAAATCTTCTACGGTGCCAAGCCGATGGTGCCGTTCGCGGCGACCACGCCGGGCGCGGAGACTGCGCCGACGGTGAACTTCGGCAACGCGAGCTGATCGCCGAGGGCCGCGGCATGATCCGCCCACTCCTGCTCGCGTTTGCGGTGCTGCTCGGCAGCAATGCCGCGTCCGCGCAGACGTTTCCGAAGTTCACGGGCTTCGTCGTCGATGCAGCCAACGTGATCCCGCCGGAACAGGAAGCGGCGCTGACCAAGCGGCTCGACGACCTGCAGAAGACGACCGGCAACCAGCTGGTCGTCGCGACCGTGCCCGATCTCGAAGGCTATCCGATCGAGGATTATGGCAATCGGCTGATCCGAAGCTGGGGCGTCGGGCTCAAGGACGCGAACAACGGCGCGATCCTGCTGGTCGCGCCGAACGACCGGAAGGTGCGGATCGAGGTCGGATACGGTCTGGAGCCGGTGCTCACCGATGCGTTCTCCAGTGTCGTCATCAACCAGCAGGTCCTGCCACGCTTCAAGGCGGGCGACATGGCGGGCGGTATCGTGGCTGGCGCCAATGCGGTGGCCGAACAGCTGGCGCTGCCCGATGCGGAGGCGCGCGCCAAGGTCACGGCCGCGGCGGCGGAGTACGACGAGACGCACCGCCAATCGAGCTCGGGCGGCGGGGGCGTGCCGATCGGACTGATCTTCTTCGGCATCGTGCTGGCGGCGATCGTCATCCCGATGCTGTCGCGACGGGCCGGGGGGAAGCGCTATACTGATGGCGGAAGCCGGGGTCGCGGCAGTGGCGCGCTGCCCATCGTGTTGTGGAGCATTGCCGACGCGATGACGCGCGGCGGTGGCAGTGGCGGTGGTGGCTGGAGCGGTGGCGGCGGCGATAGCGGTGGCGGCGGGGGCTGGGGCGGCGGTGGTTTCGGCGGCGGCGGCGGTGGATCCGGCGGCGGCGGCGGCGCATCGGGGAGTTGGTGACATGCGGTTGAGCGACGCCGACCACGACCGCGTCACTGCAGCGGTGACGCGGGCCGAGACCGCGACGACCGGCGAGATCGTCACGATCGTCGCGCGGCAGTCCGATTCCTATCACGACGTGTCGCTGCACTGGGCCGTGCTGGCCATGCTGCTGGCACTCGCGTTGCTTGCGTACCACCCGGTCGCGGCGGAGCATATCTACGCGCTGATCGATCCCTGGCAGGCGGCACCGCAGGGTGCGCTGTACATGGTTGCGCTGGTGCTGGTGACTTTGGTGTTCCTAGCGGTGCGGCTGGCGCTGGCGTCGACGCCGGCAAGGCTCGCCTTGACGCCCGGTGCGACCAAGGCGCGGCGCGTCCGGCGGCGGGCGCTGCTCCTGTTCCGCGCCGGTGCCGAAAAGCGGACCAGGGGCGCCACCGGCGTGCTGCTGTATCTGTCGCTCGCCGAGCACCGGGCGGAAATCATTGCCGACGATGCGATCCACTCACGCGTGCCGAACGAAACCTGGGGGGCGGCGATGGCGGCTGTGCTGGCCGGTGTGCGCGACGATCGTCCCGCCGACGGCATGGCCGATGCGGTCGCGCAGATCGGCGCGGTGCTCGCCGAGCATTTTCCGCGGACCGGTGCGCCGGTAAACGAACTTCCGGACAGGCTGATCGAACTATGAGCAAGACCGTATGGGCCGGGAAATTCCTGACCGTGCAGACCGAGGGCACGTGGGAATTCGCCGCGCGCCAGGGCGACATCGCCGCAGCGGTGATCATTGCGATCGATGACGGCGACGTGATCCTGGTGGAGCAGTTCCGGGTACCGCTGGGGCGGACTTGCCTGGAACTGCCGGCGGGACTGGTCGGCGACGAGACTGCGGGCGAAAGCGTCGCGGATGCGGCGGGGCGCGAACTGGAGGAGGAGACCGGCTACCGGGCGGACGCGATCGAGGATCTTGGCGTGTTCTATTCGTCGCCGGGGATGACGTCGGAATGCTTCACGCTGGTGCGCGCTACCGGGCTGACCAAGGTCGGTGACGGCGGCGGGGATGGCGACGAGAACATTACCGTGCACCGGGTGGCGCTGGCAGACGTGCCGGCGTTCGTCGCGGAGAAGCGCAAGGCCGGCGTGGCGATCGACACCAAGCTGCTGCTGATCCTGGCTGGGTCGATCCTTTAGCGGCGAGCGACGCGCTCGCTAAACCGCTCAGGATTTGTTTCCCTGCGAAGGCGGGGACCCTGACTGGGCTCCCGCCTTCGCGGGCGAACAAGGAGGTGCGAGAGGGCCTAACGCCTCCCGCTTACTTAAAGTTGTTGGCGTAGCTCTGCAGCTTGAGCGTCTTCTGCGGCGCGGGCACGACGGTGTAGCCGAACCCCTCGCGCTCGCAGTGCGCGATCGCGGCTTCGGCCGTCGGGAACAGCAACCGTACCTGGTCGCGGGTGTCGCCGCTCCCGGCCCAACCGGTGAGCGGGTCGGGGCGCTTGGCCTCCGACGGTTCGAATTCGAGCTGCCAGGCGTCGGTCCGGTGCTTGCCGGACTGCATGGCGTTCTTGGGGCGCTGGAAGATACGGGCGGTAGGCATGCCCCCCCTTATCGCGAACCGGCGGCCCTTGCATCCGCCTTTTTCGTGCGCAGCGTGGCGGAGGCCGCGGCGGGGTCGTCGGGCCAAGGGTGCTTGGGGTAGCGGCCGCGCATTTCCTTTGCGACCGCGGTCCAGCTGCCGGTCCAGAAACCGGGCAGGTCTCGCGTCGTCTGGATCGGGCGGCCGGCGGGAGATGTAAGGCTCAGGACCAGCGGGACGCGGGCTTCGCCGATAACCGGGTGAACCGCCAGGCCGAACAGCGCCTGGACGCGGAGCTCGACGCGAGGGCCACCTTCTGCCGCATAGTCGATCGCGTGGGTGCTGCCGGCGGGGCTCGTGAAATCGGGCGGGGCAAAACGGGTGATGGTCTGCATTGCGTCCCAGCCGAGCAGGTTGCGTAGCGCCTCGGCGAGCGCGCCGGGGGCGATGGCGTCGAGTCGGCGTTTGCCCGTCAGGAGCGGGGCGAGCCATTCGTCTGCGCGGTCTAGAAGGGTGACGTCGTCGAGGGGAACGCCGGCGTACGCGGCGCGGTCACGCAGGGCTTGAGCACCGTCGCTCCACGATAACTGCGCAAGGCCGTGTTCGCGGACACCGTCCAGCAGCGCCGCTAGGATCGCGTCGGGATCGGCGCCGCTGTCTGGGCCGCTCGACAGGCGGATGGCGCCGAATCGGCGTTCGCGTAACGCTTGGATGCCGCCAGTCGCCGGGTCGAACGCCACCGTGCGGTGGGACTGGATGCGGTCTGCGAACAGCGTTTCGATGGTGGCCTGGTCGATCGCTACGGCGGAGAGGATGCGTGCGCCGGCGGCGGAGCCCTGCGTGTCCGCGACGGCGAGCCATTCCGCTCGGGCGAGCGGGGAAGTAGGGTCGAGCTTGAACCCGCGGCCGCCGACCGAGGCCCAGGTTTCCCCGGACGCATCGCGGCGGCGTGCCACGCGGTCGGGGAAGCCGAGCGCGACGCACACGTCTGCTCCCCCGCCCGCGTACGGGAGGGGGTTGGGGGGTAGGCGCCCGGTCTCGACGTCGCGCGACGTGGACGGCGCGAGCCCACCCCCCAGCCCCCTCCCGCTAGCGGAAGGGGGGGCAAGTTTCGCCCAGCGATCGGCCATTGCGCGTGCCGCTTGCACCTTGGGGCCACGCTCGCTTTTCCATCTGCGGAGGCGGGTTTCGAGGTCCACGTCCTGTCCACCTATGCCGCGTTCGCCTAGCAGGACTGCGATTTGGGCCGCGACCGGCGCCAAGCCGCGTTCGCCGGCCCTCAACAGCATGTGCGCCAGTCTTGGCGGCATCGGTAGTTTCGCTATGCCTCGACCGTGCGACGTGGGACGGCCGTCCTCGATGGCTTCCAAAGTCGTCAGGCGGGTCAGCGCCTCGTCGATCGCGGCGGCGGGGGGTGGGTCGATCCAGCGTAGGTCTCGGGGATCGCCGACACCCCAGAGTGCGCAGGCAAGGACTAGTGCCGACAGATCCGCCTCCAAGATCTCGGGCGGATCGTAGCGCGGGAGGCCGGCGGTGGCGGCCTCTTCCCACAGGCGGTACGCTATGCCGGGCCCGAGGCGCGCGGCGCGGCCAGCGCGTTGGGTCACCGCGGCTTGGCTCGCGCGTTCCGTTACCAGCCGTGTCATGCCGGCGGCGCGGTCGTACCTCGGGCGTCTGGCGAGGCCTGAGTCGACGACGATGCGGATGCCATCGAGCGTGAGACTGGTCTCGGCGATGCTGGTGGCGAGCACGACTTTGCGCCGACCATCGGGTTCGGGGAGGATCGCGGCACGCTGGGCTGCGGGGTCGAGGCTGCCGTGGAGTTCGTGCAGAACGATATCGTCGGGCAGGTTGGCGAGGCGGTCGGCGGTACGCTCGATCTCCGCGACGCCGGGGAGGAAGGCGAGCACGCCGCCTTCCGCTTCACCGAGGGCGCGACGGACGGCGGAGGCGACCGAGTCCTCGATGCGCAACTCGGCTTGGCGGCCGATGTGGCGGAGCGTCAGGGGATAGCTCCGGCCTTCGCTCTCGATGACGGGGGCGCCCTCTCCATCGGGGTCCATCAATGCCGCGAACCGCGCGCCGTCGAGGGTTGCGGACATTGCGACGATGCGGAGGTCGGGGCGGAAACCGGCCTGCACGTCGAGCGCGAGGGCAAGGCCGAAATCGCCGTCCAGGCTGCGTTCGTGGACTTCGTCGAACAGCACGGCCGAGATGCCGGCGAGTTCCGGATCCGCTTGGATGCGCGCGACGAAGATACCCTCCGTGATGACCGTCACGCGGGTCGCGGCGGAGCGCTTGCTGTCCATGCGGGTGGCGTAGCCAAAGGTGGCGCCGACTGGTTCGCCCGCGGTCGAGGCCATGCGCTCGGCGGCGGCGCGGGCGGCCAGGCGGCGCGGGGACAGGAGGAGAATCTCGCCGGTGCACCAGGGTTCGGCGAGGAGCGCGGGAGCGACCGCGGTGGTCTTGCCGGCACCTGGGGGGGCAACCAGGACCGCCGAGGTGCGTTCGCGGAGCGCGGCGAGAAGGTCGGGCAGTACGGCTAAGATCGGGAGTGGCGGCGCGGTCATGCGGGCCTGCTGCCACAAGGAAGGGTCTCGCGACAGGTTTTGTGGTGGGGCCTGCAACCTCTCGGCCGCCTCATGACGGGGCTGGTACTTACAGTACCTCTTCGGTGAAGACCGGGGCCACGTTGGGAAATGTTGCTGACTATGGGTGCGCTCCGTAACGCCGACCTTTCCAACTGGGCCCCGGCCTCCGCCGGGGAGGTGCACTTGTTCGAGCGGTATTGGTCGCAAGCTCGTCCAGCTTGAAGAAGTGCCGGCACCCGCGTGCTTATCGGCCGCCCCTTCCCCGCGCCCCTACCACCGAAGGCTGGCAAGCGCTCCCGAACCTGCTAGATGCGGCGGCAGTAATCATGGCGTCCGATCCTTCCCCCAACCCGACCACGGCGATACGCCGCACTTCCGACCGGCTGCGCGGCGGGTTCGCACATGCCTGGGCGAGTCGCTGGACCAAGGCCGCGCTTGCGGTGTTCGTCCTGGGGCTTATCGCGATTTTCGCGTTCTGGCTGGCGGTCGTCCGAGGCCTCCCCTCGGTCGATACGCTGCGTACCTACGAACCGCCGCTGCCGACCAACGTCCGCGGAATCGATGGCGCGCCGATCCACAGCTACGCGCGCGAACGCCGCGTCGAGCTCAGCTACGCCGAATATCCGCCGCTGCTGGTGAAGGCGTTCCTCGCCGCCGAGGACAAGTCGTTCTTCGAGCATCACGGCGTCGATTATCCCGGTCTCGCCGGCGCGGTGTACGACTATGCGACCAAGCTCGGCACCGGCAAACGCGCCAAGGGCGGCTCGACGATCACGCAGCAGGTCGCGAAGAACCTGTTGATCGGCAACGCCTATTCGCCATCGCGCAAGCTGCGCGAGGCGGTGCTGGCGTACAAGATCGAGGATACGCTGACCAAGCAGCAGATCCTGGAATTGTACCTCAACCAGATCGCGCTCGGGCGTAACGCGTTCGGCGTCGAGGCGGCGTCTCACGCCTATTTCGACAAGGAGCTCGACCAGCTCGATCTCGCGCAGCTGGCGTATCTCGCGATCCTGCCCAAGGGGCCGTCGAACTACGATCCGATCCGCTACCCCGAACGCGCGATGACGCGGCGCAATTACGTGCTGAACCGGATGCTCGACAACGGCTTCATCACGCGCGGGCAGTACGATCAGGCGAACGCCGAGCCGCTCGGCACGGTCATGCGGCGGACGCCGACGTTCGAGAGCGTAGGCGGCTATTTCGTCGAGGAGGTTCGCCGCCAGCTGATGGCGAAGTTCGGCGAGAACGCGAAGGATGGACCGTACAGCGTCTATTCGGGCGGCCTGTGGGTGCGGACCTCGTTCGACACGCGGTTGCAGGAGCTGGCGCAGCAGGCGCTCCGGGACGGGCTCGTCCGGTTCGATCGCGGGCGCGGGTGGAACGGGCCGATCAGCCATGTCGCGATCGAGGACGACAACTGGCTCCAGCCCTTGCTGAACAGCAACATCGCGCTCGATTACGATAACTGGGTCGCGGCGATCGTGACGGGCAAGGACGGCAACGCCTGGAACCTGGGCTTCCGTACCGGCAAGACCGGCACGCTGCCGCGCTATGCGGCGCAGATGCCGGTCCGCGGCCAGGGCGGCAACGCGTTCGGTGCGATCAAGACCGGCGACATTATCGCGGTCGCGCCCGAAGGTGGCGAGTTCGCGCTGCGCGCTGTTCCCAAGGTATCGGGCGCCTTCGTCGTCGAGGAGCCGGCGTCGGGCCGCGTTCTGGCGATGCAAGGCGGCTTCGACGACCGGCTGCAGGCGTTCAACCGTGCGACGCAGGCGATGCGCCAGCCCGGGTCCACCATCAAGCCGATCGTCTATTCCGCCGCGCTAGACAACGGCATGACCCCCGCCTCGATCATCGTCGACGGGCCTTTCTGCGTCTATCAGGGCGCGCGACTGGGGCAAAAATGCTTCCGCAACTTCGGCAATTCGCGCGGCGCCGGGCCGCACACGATGCGCTGGGGCATCGAGCAGTCGCGCAACCTGATGACGGTGCGGACCGCGGCGCAGACGGGCATGCCAAAGGTCGTCGCCACCATCAAGAAGATGGGCGTCGGCGATTATTCGCCCTACCTCTCGTTCGCGCTGGGCGCCGGCGAGACGACCGTCGGGCGGATGGTCAACGCGTATTCGATCCTCGCCAACAACGGCAAGGGCGGCCCGCCGTCGCTGATCGACTTCGTCCAGGATCGGCACGGCAAAGTGATCTGGCCGGAGAACTGGCGCGCCTGCGACCGCTGCAACGCGCCCGACTGGGACGGCAAGCCGATGCCGCGTCCGGTCGCGCGCCAGCGCCAGGTACTCGACGCGATGACCGCCTACCAGATGGTCCACATTACCGAGGGCGTGGTCCAGCGCGGCACCGCGGTGACGCTGCGCGATCTCGATCGACCGATGTTCGGCAAGACCGGCACCAACAGCGGACCGACCGACGTGTGGTTCATCGGCGGCACCCCGCAGTTCGTCGGCGGGCTGTATATCGGCTACGACACGCCGCGGAACCTCGGTGGCGCAGCGCAAGGCGGAACCCTCGCCGCGCCGATCTTCAAGCAGTTTGCGGTGAAGGCGTATGACGGGCTGGAGAAGCTGCCGTTCCGCGCGCCCGCCGGGATCCGCATGGTCCGGATCGATCGCGCCAGTGGCCGCCCGGTCTATGGCGCCTGGCCCGATACGAGCGATCCCAAGGCCAGCGTGATCTGGGAAGCGTTCAAGCCCGAGAGCGAGCCGCGCCGTGCGGCCAGGCGTTCGGGACCTGCTCCGGTCGCTGCGGCAACCGTTGCCGTAAAGAAGGCCGAAGCGCCACACGACAGCGATTTCTTGCAAAGACAAGGCGGAATCTACTAGCGCAGTTCCTACATCGTCATTCCAGCGGAAGCTGGAATCTCAAGCCGCACCCGCGCGCTTGCGGACGGAGATCCCAGCGTTCGCTGGGATGACGGACTTTTTGGAGAATACCCATGCGCGCCGAAGCGCAGGCTCACGTAGACACCATCAACGACGCGCTGGCGCTGCTGCGCCGCTTCCTCGACTGGGACCGCGCGCTGCGTCGTCTCGACGAGCTGAACGCGCGCGTCGAGGATCAGGCGCTCTGGTCCGACCCGAAGGCCGCGCAGGAGGTGATGCGCGAGCGTCGTCGTCTCGACGAGGCGATCAGCGCGACGCGTGCGATCGAGAGCGAGCTCAGCGACACCGCCGAGCTGATCGAGATGGCCGAGGCCGAGGGTGATACCGCGATGGAGGCAGATGGCGTAGCCGCGCTCGCCGAACTCGCCGCGCGTGCCGACAAGGACAAGATCAAGGCGCTGCTCGCGGGCGAGGCCGATGGCAACGACACCTATATCGAGGTGAACGCGGGCGCTGGCGGCACCGAGAGCCAGGACTGGGCGGGCATGCTCAGCCGGATGTATTCGCGCTGGGGCGAGCGCCACGGGCTGAAGGTCGAGCTGATCGATCACCATTCGGGCGAGCAGGCAGGCATCAAGTCGGCCACGCTGCTGCTGAAGGGCGAGAACGCGTACGGCTATGCCAAGACCGAGAGCGGCGTGCACCGGCTGGTCCGGATCAGCCCCTACGACTCGGCCGCGCGGCGGCACACGTCGTTCGCCAGCGTCTGGGTGTATCCGGTCGTCGATGACAATATCGAGGTCGAGTATAACGAGAGCGACCTGCGGATCGACACCTACCGCGCGTCCGGTGCCGGCGGTCAGCACATCAACACGACCGATTCGGCGGTGCGTATCACGCACATTCCGACCGGTATCGTCGTGCAGTGCCAGAACCAGCGTTCGCAGCACAAGAACAAGGCCGAAGCCTATAACCAGCTTCGCGCACGTCTGTACGAACGCGAACTGGCGATCCGGGAAGCCGCGGCCAACGCCGAGAACGCGGGCAAGACCGACATCGGCTGGGGTCACCAGATCCGCTCCTATGTACTGCAGCCGTACCAGATGGTGAAGGACCTGCGCACCGGCGTGGTGTCGACCAGCCCGTCGGACGTGCTCGACGGCGATCTCGAGGCGTTCATGGCGGCGGCCTTGTCGCAGCGCGTGACCGGCGAGGCTGTCGAGGTGGAGGACGTCGATTGAGCTTTCGGGGTGCCCTTGCCCTGATGGTCCTGCCGACGCTCGCGCTTGGCGCCTGCGACGGCAGCAAGCCGCTGATCAAGCATGAGCCCAAGGAGCCGGTGTTTCCCGCCGCGGACCGTCCGGTCGCGTCGATCGTCTCGACGCGCTGGTCGAACGAGGAAGCCCGCGACCGGCTGAACGAGGCCGGCGAAGTCATGAACAAGGCCGAGATCCGCAAGGGCATGACTGTCGCGGACATCGGCGCGGGCGAGGGATACTACACGATCCGCATGGCCGCGCGCGTCGGCAAGGACGGCCGCGTGCTGGCGGAGGACATCTTCCCCGCGGTGCGCGACCAACTAGCCGAGCGCGTCGCGCGCGAGGATCTGGCCAACGTCAGCGTGAAGCTGGGCGAGGCGAACGATCCGAAACTGCCAGACGCGAGCTTCGACCGCGTGGTGATGGTGCACATGTACCACGAGATCGAGCAGCCGTACGAGTTCCTGTGGCGGTTGCGGCCGTCGCTTAAGCCCGATGGGCTGGTAGTGGTGGTCGACGCGAACCGGCCGACGCAGAACCACGGCACGCCGCCGGCCTTGCTGAAATGCGAATTCGCCGCGGTCGGCTATACGCAGGTGGATACCGACGACATGCCCTCGGCGGGGGGCTATCTGGCCACCTTCCGCGCCACCGGCCCCCGCCCCGCCCCCGAAGCGATCCGCGCCTGCCGACTGGGGTGAGATCGGGTTTCTAGTTCTTATCGATCCAGATGCACCACTCCGGCGACGGCCGGGGCCCAATTGGAGAGGTTGCAGTAACCGCGTTCCGTGCTTCGTTAACAACGTTCCCCAATTTGGCCTCGGCCTTCGCCGGGGTGGTGGAATTGGGGGACGCGTTCTTCACACCACCCCGACAGCCCGCAAGCTCGTCACTTCGTCCCCCGCGATCACCAAGTGATCAAGCAACACCATTTCCAGAGTCCGTAAACCCGCCGCGAGCGCCCGCGTGAACGCTAAATCGCGCTCGCTTGGCGTCGCATCCCCGCTCGGATGGTTATGCGCCATCACCACGCCTACCGCCCCGAACGTCAGCGCATCCACTGCGATCGTTCGGATCGAAACCGCGACCTGATCGCGCTCGCCCACGACATGCCGCATCCCGAGAAGCCTCCGATCCGGATCAAGATACGCGATCGCCACCATCTCCACGGTCGCCTCGCGCAACCCGGCAAACAGCGTACGCGCCGCCGCGAGGTTGGCGATACGAGGGGAAGGCACGGGCAACGGCGGCACATACTCGCCTGCCCCGCAACGCCGGCTACCGCACGCGCAACTACATCCACTTGAGCCCGACTGCGCAGCCGACTACGCAAACCCGATGCGCCAATATCTAGACCTCATGGACCGCGTGCTCTCGACCGGTGTCGAGACGATGGACCGCACCGGCACCGGCACGCTGAGCGTGTTCGGCGCGCAGATGCGCTTCGATCTCGCGCAGGGCTTCCCGGTCCTTACCACCAAGAAGCTTCACCTCCGCTCGATCATCGTCGAGCTTTTGTGGTTCCTCCGGGGCGACACCAACGTTCGCTGGCTACAGGAGCGCAAGGTGGCGATCTGGGACGAATGGGCGGACGAAGCGGGCGACCTCGGCCCGGTCTACGGCAAGCAGTGGCGCGACTGGATCGCCGCGGATGGCCGCCACATCGACCAGATCGCCGAGCTGATCGCGCAGATCCGGACCAACCCCGCCTCGCGCCGCCAGATCGTCAGCGCGTGGAATCCGGGCGACCTGCACGCGATGGCGCTCGCGCCGTGCCACTGCCTGTTTCAGACGCATGTCGCGAACGGCAAGCTGTCGCTCCAGCTCTACCAACGCTCGGGCGACATCTTCCTCGGCGTGCCGTTCAACATCGCCAGCTACGCGCTGCTGACGCATATCCTCGCGCAGCAATGCGGGCTGGAGGTCGGCGAGTTCATCTGGACCGGCGGCGATTGCCATCTCTATTCGAACCATCTCGAGCAGGCGCGCCTGCAACTCAGTCGCGACCCCGGCCCTCTTCCGCGCCTGGAGATCGTGCGGAAGCCGGACTCGATCGACGCGTACGAATATGAGGATTTCGTCCTCCACGGTTACGTCGCGCAGGCGCATATCAAGGCGCCCGTCGCGGTCTGAACCGAGAGCGAATCGCAATAGGAACCCGGCGCGCGCTGTACGGTTCAGACGCGCATGGACATCACACAGCTCATTCTCGACGAACACGCGCAGCAGCGTAACCTCTTCGCCCAGATCGATTCGATCGACGCGAAGGATACCGAGGCGCTGTCGGCGCTCTGGACCCGCCTAAAGAACCTGCTCGACGCGCATGCCGAGGCGGAGGAGCGCTTCTTCTACCCGCGATTGATGAAGATCGGCACCGGCGGCAACGACGCCGACTCGGCCGCCGAGGAAACCGAGGACGCGATCGAGGATCACAACGACATCCGCGACACCGGCGAAGCGGTCGACAAGCATCCGGTCGGCTCGGACGCGTGGTTCGCAGCCGTGGGGGAATGCAACAAGGCGAATAGCGATCATCTCGCCGAGGAAGAGCGCCAAGGCCTGACCGACTTCCGCAAGCATGCGACCCTCGAGGAGCGGCACGAGCTTGGGGTGCGGTTTGCGGCGTTCGAGGCGAATCATCTCAACGGTGTGAAAGTAGTCGACAAGGATCCCGACGCGTATGTGAAAGAACACGCGCCCAACTGAGCTGAACGCGGTGCGTTGCCGCGACCAGGCGTTCGGCTATGGTCGTGGCGTTGCCTCTGTCTAAGCCTTTCCGGGAAGAAGCGGTCCGCCGCGTCCTAACGTGACCAAACGCCACGACCGGCAATCGCGCGACGCGACACACATCGATTGTGGTTCGGTACCTGAACCTGAGAGGCAGACTCATCATGGACTATACCAAGCTCGGCGCCACTGGCCTGGACGTGTCGCGATTATGCCTCGGTTGCATGACCTACGGCATCCCCGACCGCGGCAATCACGCCTGGACTCTCGACGAGGACACGAGCCGACCGATCCTGCGGGCGGCGATCGAGTCGGGTATCAACTTCTTCGATACCGCGAATGTCTATTCTGACGGCACGTCCGAAGAGATCGTCGGACGCGCGCTCAAGGAATATACCCGCCGCGACGAGGTCGTGATCGCGACCAAGGTGCACGGCCGCATGCGCCCCGGTCCAAACGGTGCCGGACTTAGTCGCAAGGCCATCATGGCCGAAATCGATGCGAGCCTAGCGCGGCTCGGTACGGACTATGTCGACCTCTACCAAATTCATCGGTTCGATTACGACGTGCCGATCGAGGAGACCCTGGAAGCGCTGCACGACGTCGTGAAGGCAGGCAAGGCGCGGTACATCGGTGCGTCGTCGATGTACGCGTGGCAGTTCGCGACGATGCTGCACGTCAGCGAAGCCAACGGCTGGACACGATTCTCCACGATGCAGGATTACCTCAACCTGCTGTACCGCGAGGAAGAGCGCGAAATGTTGCCGCTGTGCGCGGCCGAAGGGATCGGCGTGATCCCGTGGAGTCCCCTCGCCCGTGGACGGCTGACGCGCGAATGGGACGAGACCACCGGCCGGTCGCAGACCGATGAGTTCGGCAAGACGTTGTACGCACATACCGCCGATGCGGACCGTCGGGTCGTCGAGACGGTCGCGGCGATCGCAACCGAGCGCGGTGTACCAAGGGCGCAAGTGGCGCTCGCCTGGGTGTTGTCGAAACCCGAAGTCTCCGCCCCGATAATTGGTGCCTCGAAGACTGCGCATCTGGATGACGCGGTCGCTGCGCTGGAACTCGGGCTGACCGAGGCGGAAATCGCGCGACTGGAGCAGCCGTACGTACCGCACGCGGTCGTCGGCTTTGTTTGAGCCAACCGCGCGCGTTGCGCGCGGCAGACATCAGGGAACGTCGGCAATCCGCACGGCAAGGAAGCAGATCGCATGTATCTACCAGGTCTGATTGCGGTTGTGGCACTGGCGCCGCTGGGGTCCGAGCCCGCCGCGATACGGCCTGGAACGATCACGGTCATGGCGGATCGCGATCGGGCTGTTCCCGACAGCGTCGAAGGCATGTTCGTCGACGCGGTCCAGCACGCGCTTCTGAAGACACTTTTCTTGCCGTTGCCGAACCCGAGCCACAGCCGATATGTCGCCACGATCACAGTGTTCCGGACACCGCGCGGCGTCGTTGCATCAAGCGATCGCGGGTCGTCGTCAGGATCGAGCGTTTCGTACGGCGGGGGTGGCCTCGCGCTGAGCCTGCCTTCCAAAAAGGCTCAGCTTCGCGGGTTGACCGAGACCCGCCTGAAGGTAACCGTTTCGCTTCGCGGCGACGATCGCGTCGTGTGGACCGGCCAGGCGATCACGGTAAGGGTCGACGGCACCCGGAACGGAGAGCCTTCCGTCATCGCCACGACCCTTTCCGACGCGCTGATGGCGCGGTTTCCCTATCGTCTGACAGAAACCCTATCCGTGCCCTGAAATAGCGACGTGGAGCGGTAGAGGGCGTTCTTCAGACTATTGCCGCATGCCTCTTCGGTGCCGCACGGCTCGACCGCGGCATCAGACACCCAGTTCCGACATGGATACCGCACGGTGCTCGCGCGCGCTGATCTCGGCGGCGGTGCCGATCGCGACCGCGCGCAGCCCGTCTTCCGCTGTGACCTGTACGGGGCCCTCGCCGCGGACCGCTGCGGCGAACGCCGCGTGCTGGTAGTAGGTCGCGCCTTCGTGCGAGCCGGCGGCCTTGGCGGCCGGGTCGACGGCAACGTGGCTGCGTTCGACAGCTTTCGGGTTCAGGAATCCCACGCGGGGGGAGTAGACCAGTTCGCCTGCCGGGATCAGCACGTCGAGCCGGGCGGCGTCGCCGGTGGCGGACATCTCCTCCTGGTTCTCGGCACCGTCGGCGAACATGCTGAGGTCTAGCATTGCCCTCACGCCATTCGCGAAATCGACGGTCGTGAAGCTATTGTCGATGATGTCGGGACGCTGGCCGTCATAGCGTTCGTCGAGATGGTTCACGTCCATCGCGCCCGAGCAGTAGACCCGGACCGCTTCGGAGCCGACTATCAGCCGCATGAGGTCGAAGAAATGGCAGCATTTCTCGACCATCGTGCCGCCGGTGTTGCGCGAGAAGCGGTTCCAGTCGCTGACCTTGGGAAGGAACGGGAAGCGGTGTTCGCGGATCGAGAGCATCTGGAGACGACCAACACGCCCGCCGTGGATCTGTTCGATGAATGCGGCGGCGGGGGGCATGAAGCGGTATTCCATGCCCGTCCAGAACGGTTTTGCGTGAGCGGCGGCGCGCTCGACGATCCAGCGCGCGTCCTCCATCGTCGTCGCCAGCGGCTTCTCGCACAGGATCGCGGCGTCCATGTCGAATAGCCGTTCGAGCACGTCACGGTGCGTGTTGTTGGGCGAGGCGATGACGATCGCATCGACGTCGGCGCGCTTTGCGAACGCCTCGACCGAGTCGAACCGGGCGACGCCAGCGGCGCGGTCGCCCAGAGCATCAGCCGCCCAGTCGATCGAAGTCGCGACCGGATCGGCGATCGCGACGATCTCGGCGCCCGGCAGGATCGCCAGGTTGCGAAGGTGTTCGACGCCCATCATGCCCGTTCCGACGACGCCGTATCTGATCGTGGCTACCAAGCTGTCATTCCCTATGCCATGGCCGCCTGCATGACGACGATCCGCCTTTCCAACGACCTTCGCCCGCTCGGCAAGAGCGAAATCCTTGTTTCACCGATAGCCTGGGGCATGTGGCGGCTGGCCGGAGAGGTCGCGCCGGTCCACGCGATGATCGAGGCGGCCTTGGGGGCCGGGATCAACTTCTTCGACACTGCCGACATCTATGGCTGCGATGTGCCCGCCGGGTTCGGTTCGGCCGAAGAGCTGTTCGGGCGCACGCTGGCCGAGGATGCGAGTTTGCGTGCGCGGATGGTGATCGCGACGAAGGGCGGCATCCGCCCCGGCATCCCGTATAATTCGGGCGCGGCCTATCTCGCCGACGCGCTCGATGCCTCGCTGACCCGGATGGGCGTCGAGCAGGTCGACCTGTACCAGATCCACCGTCGCGATTTCCTGACGCATCCGCAGGAGGTAGCGGAGACGCTGACCCGGATGGTCGAGACGGGCAAGATCCGCAGCATCGGTGTCTCGAACTACAGCGTGCACGAGTTCGATGCGTTGCAGGCTTTCCTGGGCCAGCCGATCGTCAGCACCCAGCCCGAATTCTCGCCGCTGCGGACCGCGCCTTTGTTCGACGGGACGCTCGATCACGCCATGCGGCACGATGTCGCGGTGATGGCGTGGTCGCCGCTCGGTGGCGGGCGACTGGCGCTGGACGACCACCCGGCGGCAAAGCTGCTCGCCGAGCATGGCGCGCGCTACGGCGTCGATGCAGCGACCGCGACGCTCGCGTGGATCATGGCGCATCCGGCGCGAATCATTCCGATCGTCGGTTCGCAGACCCCGGAGCGGATTGCCGCGTCGGCGGAAGCGTACAAGGTCGAGTGGACGCGTAGCGAATGGTATGCGGTGCTGCAGGCCGGAATGGGTGAAAATTTGCCATGACGGAATTGCCTCCCTGCGAGATCAGCTGGTTCTCGGCGCTCTGCGACGATGACTATGAGTTCCTCGGCGTGCCTGACGCGGCGCTGAAATCGAGCTGGGAGCATTGTCGCGACATCGTGATGCAGGCCGAGACCGCCGGATACGACAATATCCTGCTGCCGTCGGGCTATGCGCTGGGGATCGACACGACTGCGTTTGCCGCGGGGATCGCGCCGATGCTGAAGCGGTTGCGGCTGCTGATGGCGGTGCGGATCGGCGAGAGCTGGCCGCCGCAACTCGCGCGGCAGATCGCCACGATCGACCGGATGCTCGGCGGACGGCTGGCGATCAACATCATCTCGAGCGACCTGCCGGGCGAAAAGCTGGAAAGCGCGCCGCGCTATGCGCGCACGGTCGAAGCGATGCACATCCTGCGGACGTTGCTCGACGGGAAGCCGCTCGATCATGATGGGGAATTCTGGAAGCTGAAGGTCGATCCACCGCGGGTGACGACGGTTTCGGGGAGATGCCCGGCATTGTATTTCGGGGGGCTGTCGGAAGCGGCGCGCGATGCGGCGGCGACCAATGCCGACGTGTATCTGATGTGGCCGGATACTATGGATGCGGTGCGGGCGATCGTTGCCGATCTGCGTGCGCGGGCGACCAAGCATGGTCGCACGTTGAAGTTCGGCTACCGGGTCCACGTCGTGGTGCGCGAGACCGAGGCGGAGGCGCGTGCTGCGGCAGATCGGCTGTTGTCGAAGCTAGACGATGCCGAGGGACGTGCGATCCGGGAGCGGTCTTTGGACTCGCAGTCGGCTGGCGTGAGGCGTCAGGCTGAACTGCGCGAAGGATCGGACGATGGGTATGCCGAGGCAAACCTGTGGACCGGGATCGGGCGGGCTCGGTCAGGGTGCGGGGCGGCTATCGTCGGCGACCCGGACCAGGTGCTGGCCAAGCTGAACGCGTACCGGGCGGAGGGGATCGATGCGTTCATTCTCTCTGGGTATCCGCATGCGGCGGAGGCGGACCTGTTCGCGCGGCATGTGTTGCCGCGGATCGAGCATGGGCCTTTGGTGGTTTGAGAGACAGCCTCTACCGCAAATTTTACCACCCCGGCGAAGGCCGGGGTCCAATTAGGACACGGTAGTAACGTAGGGCAGTCCGTCTTTACTGGGGACTTTCCAATTGGGCCCCGGCCTTCGCCGGGGTGGTGTTGGGTTGGCGATGCTGCCCCCTCCTTGTTCTCCCGCGAAGGCGGGAGCCCAGTCTGGATCCCCGCCTTTGCGGGGAAACAAGCTTCCTCACTCGCGTGGGATAGCCGGCGAACAAATTCGAGGGTGAGTGCGGGCCTGTCCGCCCCTCTGCAACCAAATAACCGGGTCGGCGAAGAGAAACTGGCTAGCCTCCCGGCCACGCTCGTCCATGCTAAGCGCTTATGACCAAGCCTACCAAGACCGTCGCACAACTCAGCGCCCGCGCCCGCGCTCTCCTGTTCGCGCTCGTCGTTACCGCCGGTATCCTCAATCTCGTTGACCGCCAGATCATCTCCGTCCTCAAACCGACGATCGCTGCCGATCTCGGCTGGAGCGACGACGACTACGGCACGCTCGCCGCGTGGTTCCAGGGGGGCGCGGCGTTCGCGTTTCTGTTCACCGGGTGGATCGTCGACAAGCTCGGCGTCAAATGGGCGAACCCGATCGGCGTCGCGGCGTGGAGCATCGCGGCGATGGCGCATGGCTGGGCGCGGTCGATGACCGAGTTCGTGATGATCCGCGTGAGCCTCGGCGCGACCGAGGCGATGGGGACACCCACCGGGATCAAGACGATCGCGTCGGTGTTGCCCAAGAACTGGCGGTCGAGCGGGTTCGGCGCGACCAATGCCGCCAACAGCATCGGCGCGATCCTGGCGCCGCTCGCGATCCCTGGCGTCGCGTTGCTGGTCGGGTGGCGTGGAACGTTCGTGGTGGCGGCGGCACTCGGGCTTGTCTGGGCAGCCGCGTGGCTGATCGCGACGCGGCGCGTGCGCTTTTCTCTGCCGCGTCCGGTCGATACCGACACCGCCGCCCCCACCGACTACGGCCCGATCCTGCGCAACCGCCAGACATGGGCGGTCGCCGGCGCGAAAATCCTGTCGGACGCGACGTGGTGGTTGCTGCTGTTCTGGTTGCCCGACTTCTTCCACCGGCAATACGGGCTGACCGGCGTCGCGCTCGGCGTGCCGCTGGCGATTGCGTACGGTGGCGCGGCGGTCGGGTCGTTGCTCGGCGGCGGCGTTTCGACGCGGTTGCTGAGCCTCGGGTACAGCGTCAACGCGGTGCGCAAGGGCATCCTGCTCGTCGCCGCGCTCTGCGTGCTGCCGATTCCACTGGTGCTGTATGCGGGCAATTACGCGGTCACGATCGGGTTGATGGCGCTGACGCTTGCGGCACACCAGGCATTCTCGACCAATCTCTTCGCGCTGATCGCCGATGTCGTGCCACAGGACAAACTCGGGCGCGTGACGGCGTTCGGATCGTTCAACGGCAATGTCGGCGGCATGGTCATTGCCAAGGTCGCGGGTCTCGTGCTCACCGCAGGCCTTGGATATCTCCCGTTATTCCTGTTCGCGAGCGTCTCGTACCTGCTCGCGGTCGGGTGGATTCAGTTGCTCCTGCCAACGCTGCGACCGGTCGAGGCACGCTAAAGCTGACACGAAGCACCTGCATATCGTTCTTTATACCCATCGCTCGAATGGGAATTACAAGGCGGCATCACCTTAGGGGAGGGAACCCATGATCGACCCACGCACCCAGCGGCGCCAGTTCGCGCTGCTCGCCGGCACGGCACTGGCCGCGCTCGCCACCCCGGCCGCGGCCCAGGACGTGCCCGTAACGGCGCCGACGACCGCGCCCGCCCCGGCGGCCGAAAGCGACGAGGTCATCGTCACCGCGCGCTATCGCAACGAGACGCTGCAGTCGGTGCCGATCGCGATCACCGCGGTCAGCGGGCAATCACTCGCCGAACGCCAGTTGAACACGGTCGAGAACATCGCCGCGACCATCCCCTCGGTCGGTTTCCGCAGCGGCGCGTCGAACAAGGATCGCACGATCTTCATCCGCGGCGTCGGCACGATCACGACCTCGCCGGGCGTCGAGCCATCGGTGTCGACCGTCCTCGACGGCGTCGTCCTCACCCGCCCCGGCCAGTCGACGCTGGATCTGGGCGAAGTCGAGCGGATCGAGGTGTTGCGCGGGCCGCAGGGCACGTTGTTCGGCAAGAACGCTTCTGCCGGCGTCGTCAACATCGTCACCCGCAACCCGACCGACGAGTTCCGCGCGTTCGGCGAGGCCGGCATCACCTCGGACGAGGAATACCGGATCAAGGCCGGCATCTCCGGCGCACTCGTGCCCGGCAAGGTGCAGGCGCTGATCGGCGGACTCTACGACGACTATAAGGGTAACGTCCGCAACGTCGCGCAGGGCAAGGACGTCAACGGTTACCGCCGCTACGGCGCGCGCGGCAAACTGGTCGTCACGCCCTCCGACGACCTGAAGTTCACGATCATCGGCGACTACCTCAACTCACACGATACGACGCCGACCAGCGTCTATGCCGCCACCAGCCGCACCGCCTATCCGACCGGTATCGTCACCAACTCGCCCGACCTCGCCGCCGCGCTGGGCGCAAGCGGGATCGTCGGGGGACCGAGCAATCGCCGGACCAACAACAATTCGATAACCGACGTGAAAGACGAGAACTACGGCGGGTCGTTCACCGGCGAACTTGCACTCGGCGACTACCACATCACCTCGATCACCGGTTGGCGGCAATGGCTCAACAACCAGCGCCAGGATTACGACAGCGTTGCCGCGCTCTCGACCGCGTTTCCGTCCGGGCAGGATGCGGGCAGCGTCAATACCAAGCAATTCTCCGAGGAACTGCGGCTGACGTCGCCCAAGGGTGGCCTGATCGATTACGTCATCGGCGCCTATTACCTGCACGCGACGACCGACGAACAGTACCAGCGCACGCTGACCTCGCTCGCCGCCGGTGGCGCGCAGAGCACGACGACGGGCGTCGCGAACTACGGCATCACCAACGACAATTACGCGCTGTTCGGTGAGGCGAACGTCAATTTCACGCCGAAATTCCGCGCTATCGCCGGCTACCGCTCGACGTGGGACAGCCTGGATTTCTATCACGTCCGCACCTCGACCGCGGATCCGCTCAACACCGGCGCGGCGGCGCTCGATCGGCCCGGCGTCCGCGCGTATCACAACGCGACCGGCGGGATCGACAAGCGCGGTGACAGTTACCGCCTCGGGCTCCAGTATGATCTTGGCGCGCACGCGCAGACCTATTTCACCTACTCGCACGGCTACAAGGGCCCGGCGTACAACGTGTATTTCAACATGCGCTCGCTCAACGCGACGACGCCGCTCGACGAAGTGCCGCTGAGCCCCGAGACCTCCAATTCCTATGAGGTCGGGCTGAAGGGGAGCACGTCGGATCGCAGCTTCAGCTATAGCCTGGCTGCGTTCACGACCAATTTCGACGGGTATCAGGCAAGCTTCAACGACGTCGTCGCGGGCGCGCAGGTCAGCCGGCTCATCAACGCCGGGTCGGTCCGTTCGCGCGGGGTCGAGGCGGACGTCACGCTGCGCCCGACCAAGGGCCTGACGCTCGACATCTCGGGCGCCTATACCGACGCGACGGTGCGCAACTTCCTTTGCCCGACCGGCGCGCCGACGAGCTGCAACATCAACGGACAGCCGCTCCCCTATGCGCCGAAGATCAAGCTGTACGAGAATGCGGCGTACAAGTTCGGCATCACCGACACGCTCGCGCTGGAACTGCAGACCGACGTGACGTTCAGCAGCAAGGTGCAATATGCGCTGTCCGAGACGCCGAGCACGGTCCAGCCGTCCTACGCGATCTGGAACGCGAGCGTCGCGGTGCTGAGCGACACGTCCGGCTGGCAACTGCGCGCGTACGTCAAGAACCTGACGAACACGTCCTACTCGTCGTTCCTCACCGCGGGCACGTTCGCGGGCACCGTCCGGTTCGTGCCGCGCGACGACAAGCGCTACGCCGGGCTGTTGCTGCGCAAGGACTTCTGACGAGGCGTCCGGATACGGAAACTCCTCGCTGGTCTTGAACGCCAGCGAGGATAGCCGGCGACGGCTGGGGATCGTTGCGCTGTGTCTGACCGCGCCGCGCTCCGCTGCCGTCGACACGATCCGCCAGCAAGTCAGCCGAATGCAGTCAAGTCGAGTGTCCCGGTCGCCCGCAGCAGGGCGGTCTCGCTGGTCAGCAAGTCGCTGCGGCTGTTCGCCAAGGCCAGTTGCGCACCACGCAGGCTTTCGTCGGCGATCAGGATGTCGAGCGTCGAGCGCAGTCCGACCGCGTACTCGGCCTTCACGCCAGCCAATGCGCGATCGGCGGCGGTGACCGCTTGCGTGTTGGCATCGACCCGCGTCCTGGCGGCGACGACGTTCGCCCAGGCGGTGTCGGTCGCGCGGATCACGTTGCGCGATACCGCCTCGGTATCGTAGCGTGCGGCTCTTGCATCGGCGGTCGCCTGGCGGACCTGCGACGCGACGAGGCCACCGGTGAGCAACGGCAACCGCAAGGTCGCGCCAGCGGCGGCACTGCGAACATACCCGCCATTGTCGCTGCCCGTGGCATAACCATAGCCATAGCTCGCGCCGACCCCGACGCTGGGCGCGCCATTGCTCCGTGCGACACCGATCCGCGCATCGGCGGCATCATTGGCCGATCGCGCCTGCCGATAGACGGGGTTGGCCTCGATCGCCTGCGCGCGCGCGTCCTCGATCGATGCAGGCAATCCCGCGAGCGTTGCCGGCGGCGGCGCGAGTTTGCCTGCATCGACACCGACGACAGCGCGGTAATCCGCCGCCGCCGCTGCGAGCGCCGCGACCGCGCTGGCTTCGGTCGCGCCGGCCGATGCACGTTGCGCAACCAGCCGAGCGACGTCGGTCTGCGTTCCCGTTCCCAGATCGAACCGAGCCTTCGACTCCGCCACCTGGCTGTCGAGCAACTGGATGTCGGCGCGAACGATCGCGACCGACTCCTGCTGGAACAACAGGTCGGCATAGGCACCCGCAACATCGCTGAGCACCCCGGCGGCGATGTCGCGTACGCCTTCCCCGCCCGCCGCGACGTCGGCGTTGGCGGCGCGGACCGCGGTGCGGACTCGGCCACCGGTCCAGATCGGTAGAGATGCGGACACCGTGCCGCTGGCGCTCCTGCCGCGATCGTAGCGGTCATAGCCGCCGGTGGCGCCCGCGTCCGCGGTCAGCCGGCCGAGCGATCGCGCCTGCTCCGGTGCCTCGGCGAGCGCATCCTGCCGAGCATGCGCAGCGGCAAGCGTCGGATTGCTCGCCACGGCGGCCCGCACCGCATCCGCCAGCGTCTCGGCCGATGCCGGCGACGCCGCGACGAGCAAAGCAGCGCCGGTAAACCAGAGCCTATTCATGGCGAAGTGCCCAGGCCGGCGTTGCCCGCGACGCCCGGATCGACTGCGAGAGAACCGTCGCGATCGCGATCGCCAGCGCCAGCATGCTCGCGGCGATGAAGTACATCGGCGACAACGCGATGCGGTCGTCGAACCCGGCAAGCCATGCCCGCATCGCGACATAGGCCAGCGGCCAGGCGAGCAGGTTGGCGATCAGCACCGGGCGCAGGAACTGGCCGACGAGCAGTTTCACGACGTCGCCCGACGATGCGCCGAGCACCTTGCGGATGCCGATCTCGCGAACCCGCCTCGCGGTGGTGAACGAGGCGAGCCCCCACAGTCCCACGCAACCGATCGCCACCGCCAGCCCGGCGCCGATCGCGAACAGGTTCGCCATACGGTCATCGGCCTTGTAGAGCGTATCGAGCGCCTGCAGCGTCGTGCGCGCTTCGAACGGCACTGCGGGCACCTCGCGCCGCCAGGCATCCTGCGCCGCGTCGGTGATCGCCTTGGTCTCGCCGGTGTAGCGGATCAGCGCAACGGCCGATTTGGGTGGCCGCAAGGTGAACTGATACGCGGTCGGCGAAACCTTGTCGCGCGGCGAGCCGACACGCATGTCCTCGATCACGCCGATGATCGTCCGCGGCGTCTCGACGCCGACGGTCTTGCCGATCGCGGCCTCGGGACTTGCGAAGTGGAAGGCGCGCGATGCGCTGCGGTTGATGACCATGTTGCCAGGCCGGCTATCCGATTGCTCGACGCCGGGCTTGGCCGGGTTGATATCGGCGGGGCGCGAGGGATCGAACAGCCGCCCGGCGAGCAGCTTTGCACCAAGCACGTCGAAATAGCCCGGAATGACGTCGTAGCGTTCCAGCGACGGTCCGGGTCCCGACATGCCCGGAAGCGGATAGGTCGTGGTCGAGACGTATAGGCCGACACCCGGCACCGACGTTCCCACGCTTACGCCGCGTGCGTTCGGCAGGGCGGCAAAGCGGTGGATCAGCGACTCCTGTTGCGCTTCGTCGAGGCTGTCGCTGCCGAACGAACGGACCAGCAACAGACGGTCCCGGTCATACCCGACATCGGCCTCGCGGACGTGGCGGGTCTGCGCGACCAGCACCATCGTCCCAATCATGAGCGCGATCGTGACGGTGAACTGGAACACGACCAGGCCTTCGCGAATTCGCGCGCCTGCACGCCCCCCGCCGGGCGAGCGCGCCGACGCGAGCACCGCCGCCGCCGGCACGCGCGACAGAATCAGCGCAGGATAGAGACCGGACACGGCGCCGACGATGATCGCGAGCAATGCCAGCGGCAGCACCACGCCGTCCGATCCGGCGTAGCGGATCGACAGATCGAGGCCGGTCGCGGCGTTGACCATCGGTACGCCAAGCTCGGCCAGCGCGAGCCCGAATACCGCGGCGATCAGCGCGGTCGCCACCGCCTCGCCGACGAAATGCCGGAGCAGCGTCGCACGGTCCGCGCCGAGCACCTTGCGCATCCCCACTTCACGGGCGCGCAGCCCCGCCCGCGCGGTCGCGAGGTTCACGTAATTCACGATCGCGACGATCAGCGTCAGCAGGCCGATGATCCCGAGCGTGGTCACCATCAGCTTTGCACCGGGTGTCTCGAAATGCGTATCGACCAGCCGCTGCAACGACAAAGCCAGCGTGAAATTGTCGTTACCCGGCGTCTCCGTCTTCACGTGACGCGCGGCGACTCCCGGCAGCGCCGCGGCAAAGCGTGAAACGGCGGCGGCGTCGCGCAACCGGACATAGGTCGCGGTACCGTTATAATTCCACTGGTGACTGTCGGGATAGGTTGGGTCCGCGCGATCCTGCGTGATCACCAGTGGGGCGAGCAGGTCGAACTCGAGCCGTGTATTTTCCGGCAGGTCGTCGATCACCGCGGCCACGCGATAGGCGTAGTGCTGACCACCGAACGACACGGCGAGCGGCGCGCCGATCGGCGACTGCGTACCGAAATATTTGGTAGCCGTACGCTTCGTGATGACGACGGAGGTAGGGTCGACGAACCGCCGGGGCAGCGTCCCGGCGATCGCCTTGAAGGCGAACACGTCGAAGATCGCGGGGTCGACCAGCCCGATCCGCTCGCGAATACCAACCCCGCCCTTCACGACCGCGGCCGTCTTGCCGTCGATGCGCGTGCCGACGATATCGGGCAGGTCTGCCTTGATCGCGGCCCATGCAGCGATCGGCGTCGATTGCCGCGCGCGGACGCTGCTCAGTTGATCGTTGGTCCGGCTTTCGACCAGATATATCTGCTGATGATCGGGCAGCCAGCGCTCATAGCTCGTCTCGAACCGAACATAGAGCGCGAGGACGAGGAACACGGCGATGCCGAGCGCCAGCCCACCGATATTGAGCGCGGCATAGAGCCGATGGCGGGTCAGCGACCGCCAGAAACTGATCAGGGCGAAACGGTTCATGACGGGTCCCTTCAGATCTGGCGCGCGACCGAGGCGACGATGCGCCCGTCGAGCATGTCGATGCGGCGGCCGACGAGATCGGCATGCGCGGGGCTGTGCGTGACCATGATGATCGTCGCGCCGGCGGCGTTCAGGCTTTCGAGGATCCCCATGACCTGCGCGCCGTTCTCGGTATCGAGGTTGCCGGTCGGCTCGTCGGCGAGGATGAGTTTCGGATCGCCGACGATCGCGCGGGCGATCGCCGCGCGCTGTTGCTGGCCGCCCGACAGCTGGTGCGGGTAATGCCGCGCGCGGTGCGAGATGCCGACGCGGTCCATCGCCGCCTCGATCCGCCCGCGCCGGTCGCCATTCTGGTCCCTCCGATAGGCCAGCCCGAGCTCGACATTCTCGGCGATCGTCAGTTCGTCGATCAGGTTGAAGCTCTGGAACACGAAGCCGAGCGTCTGCGCGCGGAACTGCGCCAGCGTCGCCTCGCCCTCGCTCGCCAGATCGCGGCCGTCGAACAGATAGCGTCCGCCAGTCGGTCGATCGACCGTGCCGAGCGTGTTGAGCAGGGTCGACTTGCCGCAGCCCGACGGCCCCATGATCGCGACGAATTCGCCGGCTGCGACATGGAGGTTGATATCGGCGAGCGCGGTCGTCTCGACCGCATCGGAGAGATAGCGGCGCTGAATGCCGTCCAAGGTGATCATGAGTGCGAAACCTTCACTTGAGGTTGATCGAGGCGGCTTTGTTGAAGCCGCTGGTATCGGAGGTGACGATGCGTTCGCCGGCTGTGACGCCGGACAGGATCTCGACCTGCCCCGCGTTGCGGCGGCCGATCCGGATCGTGCGGCGCGTCGCATGCGTGCCGCTCGCATCGAGGACATAGGCCGCGGCGCCGCCGTCGCTGTCGAGCCAGCCGCCGAGCGGCGCGACGATCGCCGGACGCGCCGCGCCGAGCGTGATCCGGGCATCTAGCGCCTGGCCGCGGTTGAGCCCCTGGGGCGCCGTCCCGCGGAAGCTCAGCTCGACGCGGAACCGACCGTCGGTCACCGCGGGCAGCACCTTGGTGACGACGAGGTGTGGTGTCCCCTCGCCGCTCGCCTGCTGACCGATCTGGACGCGACCGAGAAAATACTGGTCGACGTCGGCGATCAGTTTCCACGATCCTTCGCTGTCGACTTGGCCAGCAGGATCGCCGGGCTTGAGCGACTGGCCGGGCTGGATCGTGAAGTTGGTGAGGCGCCCGGTCGCAGGCGCACGAATGGTCAGCGCGTCCAGGCCGTCGCGTACCGCCGCCAGGTTGCTCGACAGGCGGCCGCGCGTGTCGGACAGCCGGCTCGCCTGGAGCCTGGCGATACGCTGTTCAGCACCCTCCGCCGCGTGCAATTGCGCGACGCGCTGGCGCTGGTACGCGGCCTCTTCCTGATAGCTTTTCAGCCCGGCATCGGACACGAACCCCTTGTCGTGGAGCTGCTGGCGGACGCTGAGGTCGCGCCGCGCCTTGATCAGGTCATAGTCGGCGCCCGCCACCTGCGTATCGCGGTCGCGCGAGCTGCGTTCCAGCGACAGATCCTCGCCCGACACCTGGCCGAGCTGGCTCGCGATAGCGGCCTCGCGCGTCAGGATATCGAGCTTCAGCTGCGGATTGGCGAGCGTGGCCAGCGGTTGGCCGGCGATCACCGCCGCGCCGTCCTGCACGATCAGCCGCTCGATCTGACCGCCCGATACCACGCCGACCAGGGTCGTCACGTTCGGTGCGACGGTCGCGCGAACGGGAACCGCGTCGTCGAACGGTGCGCGGGTCACGGCACTCGTCTCGACATCGGCCACCGCGACATCGGTCGAATGCGCCGAGGGAAGGAAGCGCCACAATGCGATGGCACACACGATCGCGACCGCGACGGCGGCCCATATCCCGAGACGGCGGCGCGAGAGTCGCGGCGCCTCGACGCGGCGATCCATGCTGGCACCGCTCGTCGCGGTCGGGCTGGAAGGAAAGTCAGATGTCACGATCGGTCATCCATGCGCGAGTGTCCAAATCCGGACGGCGACTGTCCAGCTTCGGACAGTCGCAACCCCGGCTGCTCAACCACGCACGGTCTGACTGGCGAGCCCAGCGGTGCGGTCGGCCTCTTCGACGACGTGGCGGCGGCAGGATTGCTCGAACGCGGACCGTAGCCGATCATCCTGGGCACAGACCAGATTGGCGGCGCCGGCGACGCGACGGTCGAAAACGGCCCGGCCTGCGGGGTTCGTCAGATCGAGATCGTGGTATTTTACCGTGGTCTGCCGGGGTGCGTCGATGCCGGCCGTGCTTGCGCTGGCGGGGCTGGCGAAGGCGACGAGGCTGGCCGCGCCGACGAGGCTGAGCAAGGAGCAGGCGATCCGTTGGGAGGTGTTCATGGCAGGATCCTTTCCGCCGGCGATGCTGCCGACCCATCCTACTCAGCATCAGCCGTGCCAAATCAGGTAACCGCTTGTTTTCTCACGCATCTGCCTGCTTTAGCCGTTCAAACCGCGATGATTCATGGCCATGATCGGACACCGGGTGTCCACGACCGGACACTGGCACGCATCTTGATTGTGCGGCGGGTATGACCAAAGCTCTGCCGATGTCCCCCAAGCCCGCCTTCGATCGCTGCCTCGTCGTCGACGATGACGAGGACATCCTGCTCGCCGCGCGCCTGCTGCTCGCGCCGATGTTCCGCGAGGTCGCGACGACCACGTCTCCGGACGAGGCGGTCGCGGCGATGAAACGCGCGCATTTCGACGCGGTGCTGCTCGACGCCAATTTCGCGCGCGGTGCGACCGACGGCTCGGAGGGGTTTCGCTGGCTGGGGCTGATGCAGGCGACCGATCCCGTCGCCGCGATCGTGATGATCACCGCGCATGGTAGCGTCGCGGTGGCGGTGGCCGCGATGAAGCACGGCGCGACCGATTTCGTCTCGAAGCCCTGGAACAACGATCGGCTGCTCGCGACGGTGCGCAATGCCGCCTCGCTCGGCCGGATGCGCAGGGCCGATACCGGCCCGGCGACGGCGAAAAAAGCGACCGGGTCGCCGCTGCTCGGCACGTCGCCAGCGATGGCGCGCGTCCAGTCGCTGATCGAGAAGGCAGCGCCGACCGATGCGAACGTCCTGATCCTCGGCGAGAACGGTACCGGCAAGGAACTGGTCGCGCGTGAACTCCACCGCCTCTCGCGGCGGGCCGCGCGAGAACTTGTGACGGTCGATCTCGGTGCGATCGCCGAGACATTGTTCGATTCCGAACTGTTCGGCCATGCCAAGGGCGCGTTCACCGACGCGCGGACGGATCGCATAGGACGGCTCCAGTCGGCGGAGGGCGGCACGCTGTTCCTCGACGAAATCGGCAACCTGCCGCTCCATCTCCAGCCCAAATTGCTGACCGCGCTGGAGCAACGCCGCGTCACCCCCGTCGGCGCGAACCGACCCGTCGCGATCGACATCCGCGTCGTCTCCGCCACGAACATGGCCGTGGCCGGTCTCGCCGACGAGCGGCTGTTTCGCCAGGATCTGCTGTTCCGGCTAAATACCGTCGAGATCGAACTACCGCCGTTACGCGAGCGCCGCGAGGATATCGCGCTGCTGCTGAACACGTTCCTCGACGAGTTCCGCACCCGCTACGACAAGCCGGATCGGAACTTACCGGCCGACGTCCTTGCCGCCCTGATTGCGTACGACTGGCCCGGCAACGTCCGCGCGCTTCGCCACGCCGCCGAGCGCGCGGTCATCCTTGCCGAGGGCGCGGCCTATCGCTCTGCCGACTTTCCGCTCGGTCGATCGGCGCCGGTGGTCGAGGCCGCACCCGTAGACGACCTCAACCTCGACCGGGTCGAACGGCAGGCGATCGAGCAGGCGCTGAAAAAGCACGCGTTCAACATCTCGACCGCAGCCACTGAACTCGGACTGTCGCGCGGCACGCTGTATCGGCGGATGGAGAAGCATGGCCTTTAGACGCCGTTTCGCAGTGCGCCTGGCCGCCCGAGTTCTGCTGCTGCTGGTCGCGCTGAGCGTCGCGAGCCTGCTCGCCGCCTATCAGCGCGCGCCGACCGCGATGCTGCTCGCGATCGGCTTTGCGCTGATCGTCACGATCGGCCTCTGGCGCCTGATCACCGAGAGCAACGCCGAACTGACCCGGTTCGTCGCCGCGCTCGACCGTGTCGACCTCAGCCAATCGTTTACGTGGAGCGGCCGGGGCGCCGGGTTCGACCGGCTCGGGGCCGCGTACGAGCGCGCCCTCGCACGGCTACGCGAGGAACGGTCCGGCGGCGCGGTCGCGGCAACCTTTGCCAGCGCGCTTGCCGATGGCGCGCCCACACCGCTGCTCGTCCTAGGCCCGGGCGACGCACTGACGCTGGGGAACAAGGCGGCAAGGCGCCAGTTCGGCCGCGGATCACCGACCAATGTTGCCGCGCTGGATATTTACGGCGAAGCCTTTGTCGATCTGCTCCGCGGCGCAGGCCCCGGGCCAAGCCGACTTGGCCGGATCGTCGTGGACGGTCTGATCCAGCGCGTCGTCGTCGATACCACGCTGATCGAACTCGGCGGCGACGTGCGTCGGATCGTCGCCGTCAAAGTGATCCAGGCCGAACTCGACGGTGCCGAACTCGCCGCGCAGATCGATCTCGTCCGCGTCCTGACGCACGAGATCATGAACTCGCTGACCCCGGTGACTTCGCTCGCCGCAACCGCGAAGCATCTGCTCGATGCGCTGGACGCAACCGGCCAGCCCGCGATAGGCGACGCGCAACTCGCGGTCGGAGCCCTCGCGCGACGGGCAGGTGAACTCGAACACTTCGTCGAGACCTACAAGGGTTTCAGCGAAGCCCCCACGCTCCGCCGCGAACCGATCGACGTCGCCGACTGGCTGACGCGTACGGCCGCGCTCCACGCCGCCACGCCGAACGCAACCGCGCCGGTAACGCTCGACATCGCGTCCGGCCTGCCTTCGCTGGACGGCGACGTAGCGCTCCTGACGCAGGTCCTGCTCAACTTGCTGAAGAACGCCAGCGAAGCGGTTGCCGCAGCCGACGATCCACGCATCCGCCTGACTGCGGAAGCAAGACCGCAAGGGCGCATCAGGATCGCGGTTACCGACACCGGCCCGGGCATCGCCCCCCACCTCGCGCGCGAAGTCTTCCTGCCTTTCTTCACGACCAAACCCCGCGGCAGCGGCATCGGCCTCAGCTTTGCCCGGCAGATCGTCCTTCTGCACGGCGGCCAGATCGAGGTCGGCGCGGAGATGCCGAGCTGTATCGAGCTATCGCTGCCGATCGCCGCGAATGCAGCGCACCCGCGATGATCGTCCTCGACGCGTTGGTGACGCGGGCAGTCGACGGGGCGGCGGACTGCAGGAAACGGCGCTCCTCGACAGGACGGACGGTGGCGGGTCTGGCCGTATTGCGGCATGGCACCGCCATGATCACTTTCTATCTAGCCCGGGCTGCCAACGGTGTCATCGGTCGCGACGGGCAGCTGCCGTGGCGTATCCCCGCCGACCTCAGGCGCTTCAAGGCGCTGACGATGGGCAAGCCGATGGTCATGGGGCGCAAGACGTTCGAGAGCTTCCCGAGCCCCCTGCCCGGCCGGCGCCATATCGTCCTTACCCGCGGCGACTGGACCGCGCCGGGCGCGGACGTGGCGCATTCGGTCGACGCGGCCCTCGCACTCGCAGGCGACGATGTCGCCGTGATCGGCGGCGCGGAGATCTTCGCGCTGTTGCTGTCTCGCGCCGACCGTGTCGAACTGACCGAAGTGCATGCCGAGCCGGAAGGCGACGCCATCGTTCCCGCATTCGATGGCTGGGTAGAAATCGCGCGCGAGGATCATCCGGCAGAAGGTGAACGCCCCGCCTACAGCTTCGTTACTTTGACGCGACCCTTAGGCTGAGCGGTGAACAACAAGTGTAGCGTGACCCTCCTCGCCCCCCTATAGCCCGCCCCCATGCAGCGGCTCGACGGCGGCGCGGCCATCCCTTCCCAGCTTGCGGACGGGATCGTCGCGCTAGGGAATTTCGACGGATTTCACCTTGGTCACCAGGCGGTGGTCGCGCGTGCGATCGCATGGGCCAAGGCCGAGGGCCGCCCCGCATTGGTGGCGACGTTCGATCCGCATCCGGTCCGCCATTTTCGTCCCGATACCACGCCGTTCCGCCTGACCTCGCTCGACCAGCGCGAGCGGCTGTTCGCAGACGCCGGCGCGGACGCGATGGTGGTGTTCCACTTCGACGGCGATCTCGCCGCGCTGACCGCCGAGGAGTTCATCGCCGACCGCCTCGAACGCAAGCTGCGCATCGGTGGCGTGGTGACGGGCGAGGACTTCACCTTCGGCCACGCCAAGAGCGGCACCGTCCACACGCTTGCCGCCCGGGGGCCCGCACACGGATTTCGCGCCGAGACGGTCGGCGCGGTCGCACGCGATGGCGAGACGGTATCCTCGACCCGCATCCGCGACGCCCTGCGCGCCGGCGACATGGCCACCGCCACGCGCCTGCTCACCCGACCGTTCGCGATCGAAGGCGTGGTGCAGCACGGCGACAAGCTCGGCCGCACGATCGGGTATCCGACCGCCAATCTCGACATGGGCAAGTATCTCCGGCCTGCCTACGGGATCTACGCGGTGACCGGGCGCCTCGAAGACGGGCGCATTCTGAAGGGTGCGGCGAACCTCGGTATCCGTCCTAGCTTCGACCCGCCGAAGGAATTGCTGGAGCCATTCTTCTTCGATTTCTCGGAAAATCTGTATGGGCGTCGCGTCGAGGTCTCGCTGGTCGAGTATCTCCGTCCCGAGGCGAAGTTCGACAGCCTCGAAGCGCTGACCACCCAGATGGACGCCGACTGTGCGCGAGCTCGGGTGATATTGGGGGGATAGGATCGGCCCATCCCGATACCTTTACCTTAGCTAATATCCGTCACCCCAGCCGAAGCTGGGGTATCCCGGTAACGAAGCGCGCTCCTGCCGCGGGAGACCCCAGCTTTCGCTGGCGTGACGAAACTGGTGGGGCGACGGTAGAGGGGTGACGGTAGCAGGGAGAGGGGATGGCAACGCGCGGCGCTAACCGCTACAGCCCGGCCCACTTATGACCGACACGCCCGCCCCCGCCCGCGATTACCGCGACACCGTCTTCCTGCCGAAGACCGACTTCCCGATGAAGGCGGGCCTCGCCGCCAAGGAGCCGGCGATCCTCGAGCGCTGGGCCAAGCTCGGGATCTACGACCGGTTGCGCGAACAGCGGCTCGGGCGCGAGCGGTTCATCCTGCACGACGGCCCCCCTTACGCGAACGGCGACATCCACATGGGCCACGCGATGAACAAGGTCCTGAAGGACATCATCGTCCGCTCGCAGTCGCTGATGGGCAAGGACGCGCCCTACGTCCCCGGCTGGGATTGCCACGGCCTGCCGATCGAGTGGAAGGTCGAGGAAGCGTACCGGGCGAAGAAGCTCAACAAGGACGACGTGCCGGTCGCGCAGTTCCGCGCCGAATGCCGCGCCTATGCCGAGAAATGGGTGACGGTACAGAAGGCCGAGTTCGAGCGGCTCGGCGTGATGGGCGACTGGGCCGATCCGTATCTGACGATGAAGTACGACGCGGAAGCGACGATCGTCGTCGAGTTGCTGAAGTTCGCCGAAAGCGGCCAGCTGTACCGCGGCGCCAAGCCGGTGATGTGGTCGCCGGTCGAGAAGACCGCGCTCGCCGAGGCCGAAGTCGAGTATGAGGACATCGTCTCCACGCAGATCGACGTCGCGTTCGAGATCGTGGACGCGCCGAACGCGCCCGAACTGGTCGGTGCGCATGCGGTGATCTGGACGACCACGCCGTGGACGATCCCGGTGAACCAGGCGCTGAGCTATGGGCCTGAGATCGACTATGTTCTGGTCGCGGACGGGGAACGGCGTTTCCTCGTCGCAGATGCGCTGATCGACAGCTTTTTTGCCCGTACCCTGCCCGCCCGTCATCCCGGCGGAGGCCGGGACCCACTTATCAACGGGGGAGACCGCGGTGAAGTGGGCCCCGGCCTCCGCCGGGGTGACGGAGAGGAGGGTGCCACTGCCGTCCTTTGGCGCGGCAAGGGCTCCGACCTCGCCGACGCAATCGCCCGTCACCCGATGCACGCACTCGGCGGGTTCTTCGCGAAGCCGCGTCCGTTCCTCCCGGGCGAGTTCGTCACGACCGACGCCGGCACCGGGCTCGTCCACATGGCGCCGGACCACGGCGAAGACGATTTCGAACTCTGCAAGCAATACGGCATCGACCCGGTCTTCGCGGTCGACGGCGCGGGGATGTACCGCGCCGACTGGGCATGGCTCGGTGGCCAGGGCAGCGTCATCAACAAGAAGTTCGTGGGCGCGGACGGCCCGATCTGCTCGGACCTGCGCGAGGCCGGCGCGTTGCTCGCGGCGAGCGACGACTTCAAGCACAGCTACCCGCATTCGTGGCGCTCGAAGGCGAAGGTGATCTTCCGCGCGACCCCGCAATGGTTCATCCCGATGGATGCCTCGACGTCGCTCGGCACCGACGGAAGTGCTTCGACTTCGCTCAGCACGAACGGGGTTGGGAATGCGGACACACCCACTCCGTTCGCCCTGAGCGAAGTCGAAGGGCCTGAGTCCAGCAACGGCGCCACGCTCCGCGAGATCGCGCTCGACGCGATCGCCGCCACCACCTGGATCCCCGCACGCGCGGAAAACCGGATCACGTCGATGGTGCAGGGCCGCCCCGACTGGGTCATCTCGCGTCAGCGCGCCTGGGGCGTACCCATCGCGCTGTTCGTGAACCGCGCCACCGGCCAGTACCTCAACGACCCCGCGGTCAACGCGCGGATCATCGAAGCCTTCCGCCAGAACGGCGCGGACGCGTGGTATGCGGACGGCCATCAGGCGCTGCTCGGCCCCGACTACGACCTCGCCGACTATGAGGTCGTGAAGGACATCCTCGACGTCTGGTTCGACTCCGGCTGCACGCACGTCTTCACGGTCGAGGCGCGCTACGGCGAAGGTACCCGCGCCAACCTGTATCTCGAAGGCTCGGACCAGCATCGCGGCTGGTTCCAGTCGTCGCTGCTCGAAAGCTGCGGCACGCGCGGTCGCGCGCCCTATGACGCAGTCCTCACGCACGGTTTCGCGCTTGATGGCCAGGGCCGGAAGATGTCGAAGTCACTCGGCAACGTCGTCGATCCGCTCAAGATCATCGGCGAGTCCGGCGCGGACATTCTCCGCATGTGGGTCGCCTCCACGGACTATTTCGACGACGTGAAGATCGGCAAGGAAGTGCTCGCCACCGCCTCCGATGCGTATCGGAAGCTGCGCAACACGTTCCGCTACATGCTCGGCGCACTCGAAGGCTTCGAGGAGTCGGAGCGCGTCGCGGTGTCCGACATGCCCGAGCTCGAGCGCTACGTGCTCCACCGCTTGCGGATGATCGACACCGAGCTGCGCCAGGCCGCCGAGGCGTACGAGTTCAACCGCTACACCCGCCTGCTGACCGACTTCGCGAACGAGGACCTGTCCGCGTTCTTCTTCGATATCCGCAAGGACTCGCTCTATTGCGACGCGGCCGACGACATCAAGCGCCGGTCGTACCGCACCGTCCTCGACGTGCTGTTCCACGCGCTGGTCCGCTACGCCGCACCGGTGCTCTGCTTCACCGCGGAAGAAGTGTGGCAGTCGCGTTTCCCGAGCGACGACAGCTCGGTCCACTACCTCGAATGGCCGTCGCTGCCGTCGCTCGACGCCGACGATGTGGTTGGCAGCAAATGGCATGAGATTCGCCAGTTGCGAGTCCAGGTCACCGAGGCGATCGAACCGCTCCGCCGCGAGAAGACGGTTCGTTCCAGCCTGGAAGCAGAAGTCACCGTACCCAATCTGCTGCTCGATCCGCACGCGCTGGCCGAGGCGTTCATCGTCGCGAAAGTCACGCAGGGCGACGGCGTCGATGTGGCGCGCACCGACTTCCACAAATGCGGCCGCTGCTGGCGCCACCTCCCCGAGGTGACGGTCGACGGCGAGCTCTGCGATCGGTGCGACGAGGTGGTGGCCGATGCGTAACCTGCCCAGGGCCGGGTTCGCCGCAGCCGCCGCCCTCTTCCTCGCCGACCAGCTCAGCAAATGGGCGGTCACGCGGCCGCTCGGGATCGATTCGCTTGGCGATTCGCAGACGATCACCTCGTTCTTCGACCTGCGCTTCGTGCCGAACATCGGCATCTCGCTCGGGCTGCTCCCTGCCGACGGCCACCTGACCCGATGGGCGCTGGTGTTGCTGACCGGCGCGATCGCGGTCGGCGTCGCGGTGTGGATGACCCGCGAGAAGAACCCGGCCGACCAGGTCGCCCTGGGCTTCGTGCTGGGCGGCGCGATCGGCAATATCCTCGACCGGATCCGGCTCGGCTACGTCGTCGATTTCTGCGACCTGCATATCGGCGAATGGCGTCCGTTTTTGGTCTTCAATGTCGCCGATGCAGCGATTACTGTCGGCGTGCTCGTCCTGCTTGTTCGGGCGCTCCTCGTGCGCGAGAAGCCCCCTGTGGAGAATTCCCATGCGTAAGTTCGTACCCCTGGCCGCCGGCCTCACCTGCGTCGTGCTGCTGTCGGGTTGCGGGGCCGGCCGAAGCCTCGATCGCGCACGTCCGGACGAGTTCGCGGTCGCCCGCCAGGCACCACTGGTGATCCCGCCCGACTTCGCGCTGGTTCCGCCGCAGCCCGGCGCCGCCCGCCCGCAGGATACCGCCGCCAACGCCCAGACGCTCGACGCGCTGTTCGGCGGTGCGGCACCGCGTAGTGCCGCCGAGACCGGCGTCGTCAACGATGCCGGCGCCGACAACGACGATCCCGGCATCCGGTCGAGCGTAGGCGATCCCGGCACGACGGTCGTCGACAAGGGCTCGACAACCCGCGACATCGTCGCAGCGCCAGAAGGCGACGGCCAGGACGCGCGCACGACCGCGAACTGATCGGGGCCCCCGGATCAACGAAAAGGGCGGCTCCCGCGCGGGAGCCGCCCTCTTCGTATCTGCATGTCTTGGCCTGTCGACCCGATGCACCTGCGAAACCCCGTCATTCCAGCGGAAGCTGGGATCTCTTCGTTTGGCGGATGTCGCCTGCCACGCGGGATACCCCAGCTTTCGCTGGGGTGACGATGGAGAGCTGGTACCGACCTATCCGTCGTCCCAGCGGAAGCTGGGATCTCATTGTGTGGCGAGCGTCGCCTGCCCCGTGGGATACCCCAGCTTTCGCTGGGGTGACGGGGATGGGGACGGAGACGGAATCCGTGGATGGGGATCCATGGCTGAGCGAAGTGTACGCCTCCCTGCTCTACCGCGACGGCGGGAGCCCAGTCTGGGTCCCCGCCGTCGCAGCAGAACAAGGTTCAGCCAGGCTTGAGGGGGCACACCGACCGCAGCCAGCCCTTCCCCCTCAAATCCCTCAGAACGCCGCGGTCAGCGACACGACGACCCTGCCGCCGGCGATCGTGCCGGTGCCGTCCTGGCCCCGGCTGAAGCTCGGCTGGAGATAGGCCGATTCATTCTTGCCGATGTCGGTATCGACATAGGCCACGCCCAGCGTCAGCGGGGTCGTCGGGATCACGTAGTCGGCGCCGAAGAGCCAGTCGAAATACTCACCGGTGGGCGACACGCTGGTCGCGAACGGTCCAAGGCCCTTGTTGCCGTTGGAATAGCCGACATGGCCCTTCACGGTCAGACCCGTATTGGGAATGCCGCTGCTGATGTCGCCCCAAAGATAGAGGTTGTCGTCCTTGGCATTGACGTGGTCGTAGACGCCGTTCGCAGCCGACGTACCGTTGGTATACCACGGTCCCAGCGCCTGCTGCTTCGGCGCGTAGGCGACACCGGCAAGCAGCGCGACCGGGCCCGCGGTGCCCGACAGCTTGGCATAAGGCTCGATGAAGTCGGTGTTGTCGAAGCCGCTCGGGTACATGTACCAGGTCGCGCCGACGTCGAGCGCGCCGCCGCCGACCGGCACCTTGAAGCCCGCGATCAGATCGAGCTCCATGTTCGCGCCGCCGAACGTACCCCAGCCTGCGAGGTTCGAACCCCAGGTACCGATATAGAGCCCGCTCTTGTGCGCGATGGTGATGCCGCCCTGGACGGCGAGGTTTTCGTCCGACTGCGAGACGCCGCGGAAGCGATAGTCGCTGGTGATCCCGACCGAACCCGAGACGGTGACCTCCTTGGGAGGCGCGGTGTCGTCCTGCGCGAACGCTGGGGTAGCGGCAGCCAAAGCCATGCCGCCGAGAAGAATAGTGGTGAAGCGCATCGTTTCCCTTTCGATACCGGAAGTCGATGTCCGCCCTGCACCCGCAGGACGCCGCATCTATCGGGGCAAACCCCAGTGCGATCTTTCCAACGGTGATCGGGAGATGACAGTGCGTGGTGCGACGCACAAGAGAATCTTGCGTACAAACCAGCTTTGGCAATCGGTATGTTGCGTAATCGCCACAGTGTCGTTGGATCGGGCATTTTTCGGCGCGACCGCGGCATATTCGAAAAGTCCCGATCCCAGCGGTTTCGATGGACCGCTGAATCGAACCGTCATCGTCGGGCCGATACGGGACATTATCCCGATCATATCAAAAGACGCGCGAACACATCCCATGTTACGCGTGACCTATATCATCATCGTTACGCCCTACGTAATGCTACGGCCAAGAGAAATCTTCAAGATTTG
Organism: Sphingomonas sp. R86520; assembly: GCF_042466285.1. Lineage (NCBI taxonomy): Bacteria > Pseudomonadati > Pseudomonadota > Alphaproteobacteria > Sphingomonadales > Sphingomonadaceae > Sphingomonas > Sphingomonas sp. R86520. Next base: position 4,136,429 of record NZ_JAXHBZ010000001.1, on the reverse strand, counting down.
GCTCGATTAGTTTTGTATCCTGCATGTACTTTACATCCGGATATTTCGGTGGAAGCTTACCGGATCGAATTGGGAAGGGGGTGCTGGTGCCGTACCGTAATGCACATTGGGCGGTTTTGATGTTGTTGCCCCTCATCCTCGTAGCTTTCTGGCCAGGCTATTTTGGGCACCTGCGCGAAGCACCCTTGGCGTTACATGGTCACGGCATCAGCGCGAGCGCATGGTTGATGCTTCTCGCCTTCCAACTCTGGTCGATACATGCGCGAAGGATGATGCTGCATCGCACCGCGGGGCTGGCGTTGTTCGTTGTCGTGCCGGTATTCGCGGGCGCCAGCCTTGCGGCGATCCAGGCCGGATTCGTGATGTCCGCAGCGCAGAGCGACCCGTTCCACGTCGCCTTTAGTGCTCGGTTAGGCATGGTCGACCTCATCGCGTTATGCACCCTGATCGGGTTGGTACGGCACGCGCTGGTCACGCGGCGATCGGCGCGAACGCACGCGAGCGCGATGCTCGCGACCAGCCTGCTCGTTCTGCCGCCGATCCTGGCAAGGCTGGTACCCCTCGTGCCGAACTTCGCCGACATGGCGATTGCGGGTCGACAGGGCTTCGTCCTCGCCTTCCACGTCGGTCAGGGGCTAGCGGCCGTCGCGGCGCTGACGCTGTATCTGGCGGACCGGAAGGCTCGCGCCTTTCTCGTCGTGGCAGTCTCGATCGGGGTGCAAAGCCTGATGTTCGAGACAGTGGGGACATCGGCGCTCTGGGCGGCGCTCACGACGCAGGCCGCAACGATTCCGCCAGCGGCGTTGGCGCTGACTGGGGCGCTCGCGGCAGCCGCGGTGCTGTACCAGGGATGGATACGGATACCGCCACGTCGCCGCTCCAGCGCCGAGCATCTCCGGCCCGCTACCGATCTCGCCCCGGACTCATGAGCCGCATCGGCACATAGCTCCGTTCGGGTCGGCTTATCCTAGCGCGGCCGCAAAGGCGGCTAGCCCGCCTTCGAGATCCGCGATCAGGTCAGCCGGGTCTTCCAGGCCGATCTGGAGCCGGATCATCGGGCCGACGACGTCGCGCCGCGTGACGCTGCGATACCGTTGCGGGTCGGCGGGGATGGCGAGGCTTTCGAAGCCGCCCCAGCTATAGCCGATCCCGAACAATTGGAGCGCGTCGATCAGCGCAGCGCGGGCGGTTTCGTCGCCCCCGTTGAGGACGAACGAGAACAGGCCGCTGGAGCCCTTGAAGTCGCGCACGAAGAGATCGTGTCCAGGGCAGTCGGGGAGCGCGGGGTGGAGAACTTGCGCGACTTCCGGGCGGGACTTGAGCCAGTTCGCAATGGTCAGTGCGCTCGACTGGTGCTGCGCGAGGCGGACCGCCATCGTGCGCAGGCCGCGGCTGCCGAGCCAGCAATCGTCCGGGCTGGCGACCTGGCCGAGCTGGAAACTCGTCTCGCGCAATTTCTTGAAATGGCCGGGAGCGGCGGTGACCGAGCCAAGCATGACGTCCGAATGGCCGACGACGTACTTGGTGCCGGCGAGGATCGTCAGGTCGACGCCGCGCTCGATCGCGGGGAAGAACAGCGGGGTGGCCCAGGTGTTGTCGAGCAGCGTCGTCACGCCCCTCGCCTTCGCGGCGGAGACGATCGCGGGGATGTCCTGCACCTCGAAGCTCAGCGATCCAGGGCTTTCCATGAAGATTGCCCGCGTATTCTCGCCGATCAGGTCGGCGATGCCAGCGCCGATCATCGGGTCGTAATAGCGCGTGGTGATACCGAACCGCTTGAGCAGCCCGCCTGCCATCCCGCGCGTCGGATCATAGGCGCTGTCGACCAGCAGCAGTTCGTCGCCTGGCGACAGCACAGACAGCAGCGCCGCCGCGATCGCCGCGACGCCCGAGCAATAGAGGAACGTCCCCTCTGCACCGGGCTCGAGCGAGGTCAGCGCGTCGGCGAGGCTCCACTGCGTCGGCGTGCCCTTGCGCCCGTAGAACAGCCGGTGATGCGTATCGCGCGTCGCGCTTTCGCGGAGGTGACCAACCGAATCGTAGAGGATCGTCGAGGCGCGCCAGACCGGTGGGCTGACGATCCCCTGAGTCCACTCCGGACGACGACCGGCGAGGACGACCTTGGTCGCGTCGCCGACCGGCTTGTTCGTGTCGCTCATGCCGTTCCTGTCGCCTTGGGTGTCTCGGGAGCGCCGCCCCATTCGGACCAGCTGCCGTCGTACAGCGCCGCGTCGTTCCCGAGCAGATGCGCGCCGAATGCGAGCACCGACGCGGTGATGCCCGAGCCGCAGGTCATCACGATCGGCTTTGCGAGGTCGATGCCCGCCTTGTCGAACTCGGCCTTCAACGCGTCGCCGGTCTTCCACGTGCCGTCCGCATTGAACACCGCGCCCTGCGGCAGGTTCTTCGAGCCCGGAATATGGCCCGGTGCCGTGCCCGGTCGCGGGTCTTCCTCCGCGCCCGTGAAGCGCGTAGCCGAGCGCGCGTCGAGCACCTGCTCCGCACCGCTTGCGACGTTCGCCTTCATTTGGTCGAGATCGCGCACGCCCTTCAGGTCCGCCCAGGTCGTGAAGTGACGATGCCGCGGCGTCTCTTTCCCCGTCGCAATCCCCCGCCCCTCGGCCTGCCACTTGGCGAGTCCGCCATCGAGGATCGCGACGTTGTGCGCGCCGAACAGCCGCAGCATCCACCACGCCCGCGCCGCCGTGTGCCAAGGCGAGCTGTCGTACAGCACGATCCGACTGCCATCGCCCAAGCCCAGCGTCTGCATCCGGCTCGCGAACTTCTCCGCCGACGGCAGCGTGTTGGGGAGGTCGCTGTCGGTATCGCGCAACTCGCTCAGGTTCATGAACACCGCGCCGGGAATGTGCGCCGCCTCATACTCCGCCGCCGCATCGCGCCCCTCGGCATAGGTCGCGTCGACGATCCTGAGATCGCTTGCGCCCAGTTCGTTCGCCAGCCATTCGGTGCTTACCAACGCGTCCATATGCGGCTCCTTGTGCTTGAGAGGTCAGTAGCCAGCAGGGCCGCTCGCGTCGAGGGAGGCGAGGAACTCCGCCGCCTGCTTGCGCGTCGCGTCCCTGTCCGCCTCTGACTGTTTCGCCCAGTTGCGATACGGCATCGCAAGCCGGTTGTTGCGCCCGAGCTTGTCCTCGTGCCGTGCGAGGAAATCCCAGTAGAGCGCGTTGAACGGGCACGCATCGGGGCCAATCCGCTGCTTCACGTTGTACCGACATGTCCCGCAATAATCGGACATCCGGTCGATATACGCGCCCGACGAAATATACGGCTTAGACCCCAACAAGCCGCCATCGCCGAACTGGCTCATTCCCAGCGTGTTAGGCAGTTCGACCCACTCGTAAGCGTCGACATACACCTCCAGATACCAGAGGTGCACCTTGGCCGGGTCCGCGCCGATCAGCAGCGCGAAATTGCCCGTGACCATCAGCCTCTGGATGTGATGCGCGTGCGCGGTCTCCAGCGTCTGGCCGATCGCCTCGCGCAGGCAGTGCATGTCGGTCTCGCCGGTCCAGTACCAGCCGGGCAGTTCGCGGTGATGATCGAGGAAGTTCCGCTCGACGTAATCCGGTCCCTCGCGCCAGTAGATCCCGCGCATATATTCGCGCCAGCCGATGATCTGACGGATATACCCCTCGACTGCGTTCAGCGGCGCGCGACCGGCGCGATATTCCGCCTCCGCGCGCCGGCACAGGTCGAGCGGATCGAGCAGGCCGGAATTGATATAGGGCGACAGGATCGAGTGCCACAGATGCCGCTCGCCGGTAAGCATCGCATCCTCGTAATCGCCGAACTGCGGCAGCGCGTATTTGAAGAAGTTGGCCGCCTGCCGCTCCGCATCCTCGCCAGTAACCGCATAGTCGAACCCGTCGAGACTCCCCGGATGATCCGCGAACCGCTCCGTCACCAGCGCCAGCACACCTTGCGTGATCGCATCCGGCGCGAACACCAGCGGGCGCGGCATCAGCAGGTCGTTCTTGGCGGGTTTCCGGTTCTCCTTGTCGAAGTTCCAGCGATCGCCCTCGGGCTTGCCGGCGGTGATCAACAACCCGGTGCGCGTCCGCATCTGGCGGTAGAACCACTCCATCGTCAGCGACTTCCGCTCGGCGGCCCAAGTCTCGAAATCGGCATGGCTAGCGAGGAAGCGGTCGTCGCGGCAAATCTCGACCGGGATGCCAAACAGCGTCTCCCAGCTTTCGAGCATCGCCATCACGCGCCACTCGCCCCCCTCGGTAACGACGATCCGTTCAGGGTCATGCCGCTCGACCGCGCGCGCGATCTCGCCGGTGAAGCTGCCCGCGTTGTCGGCGTCGTCGAGCTGCGTGTATTCGACCGTCCACCCGGCTTCGCGCAGCGCCTCGGCATGATGCCGCATCGCCGAGAGGATATACGCGATCTTGCGCTTGTGGTGGCGGACATAGGTCGTCTCCTCGTCGACCTCCATCATCAGCACGATCGTCGCCGCTGGGTCACAGTCGCGCAGCGAAGCGAGGTCGATCGTGAGCTGGTCGCCGAGGATCGGTACGAGTGTGGTTTTCTTGCGCGTCATCGCATCCTACATGGCGGCACATGACCGCTCCCCAGAACCCATTGCATCTCGGCCAGAACAGCGCCCTCCCCGCCTCTCCAGAAGAGGCCGTGCTCGATTATGTTCCGAACCCGCGGCCGGGCCGGACGTATCTGGTGCGGTTCGCGGCGCCCGAGTTCACGTCGCTGTGCCCCGTCACCGGCCAGCCCGACTTCGCGCACCTCGTCATCGACTACGTCCCCGGCGAGACGATCGTCGAATCCAAGTCGCTGAAACTGTTCCTCAGCAGCTTCCGCAACCATGCCGGGTTCCACGAGGATTGCACCGTCGGCATCGGCGAGCGGCTGTTCGACGAGATGAAGCCGGTGTGGCTGCGCATCGGCGGATACTGGTATCCGCGCGGCGGAATTCCGATCGACGTGTTCTGGCAATCGAGTGCGCCGCCGCACGATCTGTGGCTGCCGGATCAAGGAGTCGCCCCGTATCGCGGTCGCGGATGAGGGCAAAGGTAAGAGGGGCGAAATCTCGATCTGATTCAGATTGATTCTATTCCCGTGCTGCACTGCAGTATGTGATGAAACTTTATGCTACCTGAACCGTTCAAATGGATGCGCGACCGGGTTTTCCCAGAAGTGCGCGCTCAAACGAGGGACAGGGTATGGTGAAACCGGCGGACGGTGGGAATATCGCGCGACTGGCGCTGATCGGTAATTTCCTGCCGAGACAGTGCGGCATCGCCACCTTCACGACCGACGTTTTCACGGCCATGCGTGCGCGTTTTCCCGAGATCGCCGTCGACGTCTATGCGATGGACGATCACCCCGGCAAATACGACTACCCGGCCGAAGTCACCGGCACGATCCCCGAGCCCGAGCTGTCGGCATATATCGACACCGCGCGGAAGATCGAAGCCAGCGGCGCGCAGGCGATCTGGCTCCAGCACGAATACGGCATCTTCGGTGGTCCCGCCGGCGAGCACATCCTCGCGCTGCTCGACCGCACCACGCTGCCGGTCATCGTCACGCTGCACACCATTCTCGAAAAGCCCAACGCCGATGAGCGCCGCGTGCTCGAAGGCCTGCTGCGCCGCGCTGCCCGCGTCGTCGTCATGGCCGAGCGTGGCCGCGACATCCTTCAGCGCGTCTATGGTGCGAACTCGCGCCAGATCGTCATGATCCCGCACGGCGTCCCCGATCGCGACCTGCTCGATCCGGCCGTGCTGAAGGACAAGTTCGGCTGGGAAGGTCGCAAGGTCATGCTGACGTTCGGCCTGCTCGCCCCCAACAAGGGGATCGAGACGGTCATCAACGCACTGCCCGCGGTGATCGCGAAGCATCCCGACCTGCTGTACGTGGTGCTCGGCGCGACTCATCCGAACCTCGTCGCGTACGAGGGCGAGAAGTACCGCGACAAGCTGAAGGCGCTCGCCGCCGAGAAGGGCGTCGCCGACAACGTCTCGTTCGTCGATGCCTTCCTCGAGCATGGCGAACTGCTCGATTATCTCCAGGCGTCGGACGTCTATGTGACGCCGTACACCAACCCGGCGCAGATCACGTCGGGCACGCTCAGCTACGCAATCGGGGTCGGCAAGCCCGTCATCTCGACGCCGTACGTGCACGCGACCGAGATCCTCGCGGACGGCCACGGCGTGCTCGTTCCGTTCGGCGATGTCGAGGCGTTCGCGCGTGAGATCGATACGCTGATGTCGAACGACCGCGATCGCAACCGTCTGGCCGAGCGCGCCTATGCGCGCGGCCGCACGATGATCTGGCCGAAGCTCGCCGAGGCGATGATGACGGAGATTCGTGCGATCGTGGCGGCGCGCCCTTTTCGCCTCGCCAAGGTGCCAGCCCCGCTGAAGCAGCTGACGCCTGATTTCGCCGCGGTCGAGCGGATGAGCGATTCGACCGGCATGCTCCAGCATTCGATCTATTCGATCCCCGATCGTCGCCACGGCTACTGCATCGACGACAATTGCCGTGCGCTGATGCTGATGAGCGCGTTGCCCGATCTGGACGACGTCACCCGCGACAAGTGGATGACGATCTACGCGTCCTTCGTGCAATACGCGTGGAACCCGGACACGCGCCGGTTCCGCAACTTCATGAACTTCGATCGCACCTGGTGCGAGGATTCGGGCTCGGAAGATTCGAACGGCCGCACGCTCTGGTCGCTCGGCGTCACCGCGCGCGATGCACAGGCCGCCAAGCACCGCGACTGGGCGACCGCGATGTTCGATTCCACCGCATCGATGGCATTGGAACTCGGCTCCTTGCGCGCGCAGGCATTCGCGATGCTCGGCGCGGCGGCGATGCTGGAGGCCAAGCCCGGTCACCAGCTCTCGCTGTCGATCCTCGAAGCCTTCCCGAAGGTCCATCTCGACCTGCTCGCCAAGGCGCGCCGTCCCGAGTGGCAGTGGTTCGAGATCGTGCTCGCCTACGACAATACGCGCCTCCCGCAGGCGCTGATCCGCGCAGGCCAGGCGCTAGGGCGTCAGGACCTGATCGATTGCGGCCTCGCCACGCTCGACTGGATCGTCGCCAAGCAGACCTCCCCGGAGGGTCGTTTCCGCGCGGTCGGGTCAGAAAGCTTCAACCGACCCTATGCGGAGCCGTTGCAGTTCGACCAGCAGCCGCTCGAGGCGCAGGCGACCGTCGACGCATGCGCCGCGGCGTATGACGCGACCGGCGACGTGCGCTGGCGTGACGAGGCGTTGCGCGCCTACGGCTGGTTCCTCGGCGTCAACGACCTTGACCTGCCGCTCGCGAGCGTTGCGGATGGCGGTTGCTATGACGGTTTGATGCCGACCGGGCTCAACCGAAACCAGGGTGCCGAGTCGATTTTGGCGCTCCAACTCGCAAGTTGTGCCATTTCAGGGGTATCAAAGGCAGCGCAAAGCGTGGCAGGAGCGGCGCGCGTCGTCGCCTAGCCACGCTAGAGACAGCCTGACAGGCGACGGTGCGCTGAGTGGAACGACGCGGGGCACTGCTACGATGGATCTGTTCAACCACCAGCTGCGGCTGCACGCGGACCCTTCGCGTGTCGTCGTGCGGCCGTTCCATATCGCCTGGGGCGGTCATGGCGGCGCACCGAGCCGCACCGAGCGGCTCGTCGGCGAAGTGCTGGAAATGTCGCCCGCACAGGCGCGCGCGCAGCTCGAGGTCGTGCTGAAGGATTTCGAGGCACGCCACTGGCAGACGCGGCGCGTGTTCATGACGCGCTACGACCAGATCGAGGACATGCTCGGGCTGAACGGCGCGGAGATCGGTGACGAGAAGCGCCAGCTGATCGGTGCGTATTTCTGCCACGAATACAGCTACGCCGCCGCCGCGCTGATGAACCCCAGCGCAGTGCCGCATTTCGACCAGTCGGGCATGCCGCCGGGCTCGATGCGCATTCTCATGAGCCTGCGCGCGGTCGGCGAGGGTCACATCTCGTCGGTGGCGTTCCGCGAAGGCATCATCACCTGCGAAAACCAGATGAAGCTCGCGCCCGAGCCCCCGTTCGCGACCGCGACCGATGCGGTCGGCAGCGGCGAGGACGAGATGCCGATCGGCCCCGTCACCGTCTATCGCCACCGCGACAGCACGCTGAGCGGCACGGTGATCTTCCCGATCACGCAGGCGCAGTCGAAGGGCCTCGAGGACCTCCGCATCGTCCGCTTCCAGCACGAGGACGGCGATTACGAGTGGATCGGCACCTACACCGCGTATAACGGCTCGGTGATCCAGTCCGAACTGATGCGCACCCGCGATTTCCGCGCGTTCGACCTCGTGCCGATGACCGGTCCCGCCGCGCGGAATAAAGGCATGGCCTTGTTCCCGCGCAAGGTGAACGGGCAGTACATGATGATCGGCCGGCAGGACGGCGAAAATTTGTTCCTGCTGAAGTCCGACACGCTGACCGACTGGGACGACGGCGAGAAGATTTTGACGCCGGAGTATCCGTGGGAGCTGGTGCAGATCGGCAATTGCGGCCCGCCGATCGAGCTCGACGAGGGCTGGCTGCTGCTGACCCACGGCGTCGGCGCGATGCGGAAATACTCGATCGGCGCGGTGCTGCTCGACAAGGACGATCCGTCGAAGGTGATCGGGCGGACGAGCCAGCCGATCCTGGCAGCGAAGGACCAGGACCGCGAGGGGTATGTGCCGAATGTCGTCTATAGCTGCGGCGCGTTGAAGCACGGCGACACGATCTTCATGCCGTACGGAATTGCGGACAGCTCAGTGGGCTTCGCGTTCGTACCGATCAAGGACATGCTTGCCGCGATGAAGTGATTGGGGGCGTCGCGCAAATGGGCGCGGGCGCTCGCCCGTCCTCCGTTGCGCCCGTCCTTCGTTGCGCGTCCTTCCCGTTCAGTCCCCTCTTCCGTTCCGCCCCTCTTCCGTTCGTCCTGAGTAGCCATCGAGTAGCTGCTCTTGCAGCGTATCGAGAGGGCGTATCGAAGGACAGGTTGGCGCGCGGAACCCATGCTTCGATACGAGCCCTCGATACGCTGCTGACGCAGCTACTCGGTCTCTACTCAGCACGAACGGAAGGAGGCCTTGTTCTCCCGCGAAGGCGGGAGCCCAGTCTGGATCCCCGCCTTCGCGGGGAAACAAGCTTACCGCGAAGCTGCCATCGTCCGTCGGTACATCACCCACGTCAGCACCGCGAACAGCAGCGTCCCGCCAACCAGCGCCACGCTCGCGAACCCGTCCCCGACCAGTGCCAACGGCGTCTCCTTGTTGGTCAGGTACACGATCCCCGCAAAGCCAACGCCCCACAGTGACTCCCCGACGATCATGCCGGTAGCGGTCAACACGCCCATCCGCTTGGCAAGCTCGGGATCCCGAGCCCCGTCCGCCCAACGATCATACGCAAATCCCACCACAGCCCCGATCGTAACCGGCAACGTCACCGACATCGGCAGATACACGCCGAGCCCGACGCCAAGCGGCGGCAACCGCAGCTTCCCCGCCTTACCAAGCAGTTCGTCGACCGCGATCACGACCACGCCGGTAAGCGCCCCATACCCGATCATCGCCCAATTGAGGTTCCCCCCCAGCACGCCCTTCGCCAGCGCCGAGATCAATGCCGCCTGAGGCGCCGCCAGCGCATTCGGCCCCGCCCCCGGCGCCCCCGCAAACCCGAGCGTGCTCCCCAGCAAGTTCAGCACCGGCGGCACCACGATCGACCCGAACACCACGCCGATCAGCAACGCCACCTGCTGCTTCCACGGCGTCGCACCAACCAGCTGGCCCGTTTTCAGATCCTGCAGATTGTCGTTGGAGATCGTCGCTATCCCGAACACGATGCCGGTCACGATCAGCCCGTAGGCGACCAAGGCCTGCGTCGTCCCCGGCTCGACCGCGCGACCGAACCACGACACCAGCAGGATCGACGCGGCGAGGATGGCGAGAATACCGATCCCCGATACCGGCGAGTTCGACGCGCCGATCAGCCCGGCCATGTACCCGCAGACCGCTGCGATCACGAGGCCGATGACGAGGATGAACACCAGGCTCCCCGCGATCAACCCGATCGCCGACGCCTCCAGCGGACCACCCTGCAACACGGTCCACAGCAGGATGCCGATCGGTACCAGCATCGCCAGCGACCCGATCCCGACGATCCCGATCGGAATGTCGCGCTCTTCGAGAGCCAGCACTTCGCCGCCACGCTTCGCCGCCGAAGCCGCCAACGCAGACCGCACGCCGCCGACGACTGGCCCGGCAATCTTCAACAACGTCCAGATCGCCGCGACACCGATCACGCCCGCGCCGAAGAAGCGGACGTCCGAGCGGAACACGGTGTTGGCGATCACCTCAGCGGTCCCGGTGACACTCCCGCCCGACGTCAGGATCGGCAACAAGATCCACCAGCCGATCACCACGCCTGCAAACATCGCCATGCCGACCGAGATACCGACCAGATGCCCCGCGCCGAGCAACGCGAACGACAGCCCGCCCGAGATCCCGGTCGCACCTGCGCCGACGCGGAACCACGTCGCGGCTTCGGCGGCGACCAGCTTGGTCTGCGTCAGGATGGCGAACCCCGCCGACACGACCGCGTTGACGACGATGATGCCGAGCCCCCGCGCGCTCTCCTCGCCGCCTTCGCGACTGCCCGCGCCGACCTTTAAAACCTCGGCGGCCGCGCGACCTTCCGGATATGGCAGCACGGTGTCGACGACGAGCGCACGGCGCAGCGGCACCGAGAACAACACGCCGAGCACGCCGCCGAACATCGTGATCGCCGCGGTGGTGAAGAACGGAAAGCCCTGCCACCAACCGATCATCACGAGGCCGGGCAGCACGAAGATGATCGCGGCGAGCGTGCCCGCGGCGGACGCGATGGTCTGGACGATGTTGTTCTCGAGGATCGTCGAATCCTTGAACAACCGCAGCACCGCCATCGAGATCACCGCGGCGGGAATCGACGTCGCGAACGTCAGCCCGATCTTGAGCCCGAGATACACGTTCGCCGCGGTGAACAGCAGCGTGATGATCCCGCCGAGCACGATCCCGCGGAACGTCAGTTCGCGCATGCTGGTCTCGGGGCCCGTGTCGGATACGCCCCGCGTCGCGTCGGTCATCTGGTCGGCCTCAAAGCAATTTGGCCGACTTGTGGCATGATGCGCCGCCAGAGGAAACCGTATCGACCGCGAGAAGGATCTTCTCCCGCGAAGGCGGGAGTCCAGTCTGGGCTCCCGCCTTCGCGGGAGAACAAGGAGGTGAGTACCGAACCGTCTTCGGAAGCTAACTCTACCGCGCCGCCATCCGCCGCGCGAAATGCACCTCGACCGCCCGCGTGACGCTCTCCGCGATCCGGTGCCGCCCTTCGCTGCTGTCCAGAAACGCCGCATCCTGCGGGTTCGAGATATACCCCGTCTCGAACAGGATCGACGGCATGTCCGGCGCCTTCAACACCATCAGCGACGCCATCCGGTGGAAGTTCGCCTTGAGTGGCATCAGCGGCCGCGCTTCACGCCCGAGCAATCGCGCGAACGTTGCCGACGAGTTCATCGTCTCGCGCTGAGTCAGGTCGATCAGGATCGACGACACGTCCGCAGGCGCCTCGCCGAGGTTCACCCCCGAGATCACGTCCGCCTTGTTCTCGCGCGCCGCCAGCCGCGCCGCTTCCTTGTCGGATGCCACCTCGGACAGCGTGTAGGCGGTCGCGCCGGTCGCATCCTCCGACCCGGTGCTGTCGCAATGGATCGAGATGAACAGGTCGCCCTTCAACCGCCGCGCGACGCCGTAGCGCTCGCGCAGCACGAGATAGCGATCGTCGTCCCGCGTCAGCGCCACGCGCACCCGCCCCGACGCGAGCAACTCGTCGCGGATCGCTTTGGCAACCTTCAGCGTCACGTCCTTCTCGCGCAGCCCGTTCGGTCCGATCGCGCCTGGGTCGACACCCCCATGTCCCGCGTCGATCACGACCAGCGGCCGCGTATCGTCACCCTGCACGCGCGGCAGCCTGACGCCGCGCGCCTTGGGCGGCACCGCGATCGACAGCTTGTATCTTGGCCGCGCGCTCGCCGCAAAATTGAACGGGAAGAAGTTCAGCGGCCCGGCGATCCCCGCCTCCACGAAATGATCGTCATCGACCGGTTGCAAGGCGAGCGTGAGTTCGCGACCCTCGGAGTCGAAGCCGCCATCGGTAACGATCGCCGGCTTGGCCAGATCGAACAGGATCCGCGTCCCGGCGCCCTTGCGCGACTGAGTGACCGCAGTCACGAGACTATTCCTCGCGGCCGACCGCCCCGGTGTCGCACCCGACACGTCGACCGCGATCTGACGCGGCCCGGTCAACACCTGGCTCGCCGCATCGCCCACCGGCGTGTCGAAGCGAATGACGATCCGCCCGTCCTTGATCGCCACGCTCTGCACGGTCGCCGCCCATGCAGGGACGCTCGACAGCCAGCCGGCCATGAGGGCGATTACCGCGAACACCCTATGTCCTTGCCGTGCGGACGTACCGCCGGTCCAGCGAAAAGCCATGTTACACCCCTTTGATCGATACATCCGATCGCTGGGACGACAGGTAAGCCCCCGTGTCCCAAGAGCGCGTTGCGGTGTTGGGTTAATTTGCCGGTCACCACGAAATTGCCGGCACGCCTCTGCCGGTCGCGGCAATTAGCCGCCGGAAGCGCGCGCTTGGCTCTGTTCCATCCCAACACGTCCACCTCCCCGGCGGAGGCCGGGGCCCAGTTGAAAAGGTCGGAATAACGGAGCGCATCTCTCAGTTAGCGACGTTCCCCAACTGGGCCCCGGCCTCCGCCGGGGAGGTGCCTCTCGGGCCTAGGTATCGAACCCTTCCGCGCTCCAAACCCACCCGCTTGACACCCCCGTTTCGCGCCAGTTGCGGGATCCGGTATGCAGTGCTAGTCCTGTCGTACACCCGTGTGTCGCCTTAGTTTTATCCAGCGATACGCCGGTTGCAACGCCCGCCTGCGGATTCTCGCCGGCGCGGCAATTCAGGTTGACGCTCGAATGACGCATTCCCCCCGCCCCGCACTCCGACCGGCCTTCGCCGACGGACTCGCGGTCGTGCGGGCGCCGCAGGGAGAGTTCCCGCGGCATGCACTTCGCGCAGAGGCAGTTTCGCATACCATCCGCGAGTCCGGGCGTCCGTGCCCGACCGCACCACCATCAAGCGCGCGACGGCTGCCGACAGGCCCGGCGCGCGCGCGGAGAATCTATAATGACAACGCGCATGCTGATCGACGCACGCCACCGGGAAGAGACCCGGATCGCAGTCGTCAAGGGTAACCGGATCGAGGAATTCGATTTCGAGAGTGCCGAACGCAAGCAGCTCAAGGGCAATATCTACCTCGCCAAGGTCACGCGGGTCGAGCCGTCGCTCCAGGCGGCGTTCATCGATTACGGCGGCAATCGCCACGGCTTCCTCGCGTTCAGCGAGATCCACCCCGATTACTACCAGATCCCCAAGGAAGATCGCGACGCGCTGCTCCGTGAAGAAGCAGAGCACGCCGCCGAGGAAGCCGCTTTGCGCGCCGACTACGATTCGGACGAAGACGAGGGTGACGACGAGGACGACATCGAGCGCTTCGAGGACGATGGCGGGGTAGATCCCGACGTCGCCGAGGAACTCGAAGGCGGCGAAGCGGGCGAGGCTCCGCGTCGCAAGCGCAAGCCGAGCGCCGACGATGCTGCGGTCGAGGACCTGCGCGAGCGTCGCATGAACCTGCGCCGCCGCTACAAGATCCAGGACGTGATCCATCGCCGCCAGGTGCTGCTCGTCCAGGTCGTCAAGGAGGAGCGCGGCAACAAGGGCGCGGCGCTGACCACGTACCTGAGCCTCGCCGGTCGCTACTGCGTGCTGATGCCGAACACGTCGCACGGCGGCGGCATCTCGCGGAAGATCTCGAACGCGGGTGATCGCAAGCGCCTCAAGACGATCATGGCCGACATGCAGCTGCCGCCGTCGATGGGCTGCATCGTCCGCACCGCGGGCCTCCAGCGCTCGAAGGTCGAGATCAAGCGCGACTTCGATTACCTTGCCCGCCTGTGGGACGGCATCCGCGAAGCCACGCTCAAGGCGTCGGCCCCCGCGCTCGTCTACGGCGACAGCGACCTGATCAAGCGCGCGATCCGCGACATCTACAACAAGGAAATCGAAGAGGTCATCGTCGAGGGCGAGGACGGCTATCGCCAGGCGCGCGAGTTCATGCGCCTGCTGATGCCGACGCACGCGCGCCGCATCAAGCATTACGCCGACCCCGTGCCGCTGTTCCAGCGCGCCGGCGTCGAGGATCAGCTTGCCGCGATGTACCACCCCGTCGTCCAGCTGAAGTCGGGCGGCTACCTCGTCATCAACCCGACCGAGGCGCTCGTCTCGATCGACATCAACTCGGGCCGTTCGACGCGCGAGCACAGCATCGAGCAGACCGCGACCGCGACCAACCTCGAGGCCGCCCAGGAAATCGGCCGCCAGCTCCGCCTGCGTGACATGGCCGGGCTCGTCGTCATCGACTTCATCGACATGGATAACAATTCCAACGTCCGTAAGGTCGAGAAGGCGATGAAGGAGGCGCTCAAGAACGATCGCGCGCGCATCCAGATCGGCCGCATCTCGTCGTTCGGCCTCATGGAAATGAGCCGCCAGCGCCTGCGCACTGGCGTGCTCGAAGCGTCGACCCGCGCCTGCCCACATTGCGAGGGCACAGGCCTGGTCCGTACCGCTTCGTCGTCGGGCATCTCCGCGCTGCGTCTTATCGAGGACGAGGCCGCCCGCGGTCGTGGGTCGCTGCTCACCCTGCGCGCGAGCCAGGAAGCCGCGGTCTACATCCTCAACCGCAAGCGCGCCGACATCGCCGAGATCGAGGATCGCTACGGCGTGATCGTCGAGATCATCCCCGGCCAGGACGAGGAAGGCGCGCACATGACGGTCGAGGCCAGCGGCCCGCCGCCCGCGCACGCGCCGAAGTTCGTCCAGATCATCGAGGAAGACGAGGACGACCTTCCCGAGGAGATTGAGGACGAGATCGAGGAAGAAGAGGTCGAAGAGGCCGAGGCCGAACAGCCGCGCCGTCGTGAGCCCCGCGAAGGCAATGGCGAGCAGCGTGCACCTCGTGAAGCTCGCGATGCGGACGGTGAAGGTGGCAAGAAGCGTCGTCGTCGTCGCGGTCGTCGCGGTCGCGCACGTCCTGGTGAGGAAGGTGCAGCTGAGGGCGTCAACGAGGACGGCTCGTTCGAAGAAGCCGACACCAACGTCGAGGAGATCGACGAGGTCGAGGGCGACATCGTCGAAGCAGGCGGCAACGAAGCCGTCGAGAATGGCGCTCCCGCCGAGCAGGCCAATGGCGCAGAGGGCGAAGGCCGTCGTCGTCGCGGTCGTCGGGGTCGTCGCGGCGGTCGCCGTAACGAGCAAGGTTCGGAGAACGGCCAGTCGGTCGCCGTCAGCAGCGTCGACGATGCCCAGTTGATCGCCGAGGCCTCCGAGCCGGAAGCGTACGAGCCGGTCGAGTCGACCTATGCCGAGCCGCCATACGAGCCCGTCGTCGAGCCCGCTACGGAGCAAGCCCCGGTCGCGGAAGCGGTCGAGGGTCCGAAGATGCGCCGTCGTCCGCGCGCGCGCGCGGCCGCCGCTGCGGCGAACATCGCCGAGGCGGTGGCGGACGCAGCGCCCAAGGCACGCCGTGGTCGCAAGCCACGCGCGGTCGAGGCGGAAGCGGTTGCGCCAGAGCCGGTCGTCGCTCCCGAGCCCGTCGCTGCCGAACCGGCCGCACCGAAGCCCGGCCGTCGCCGTCGCGAAGCGGTTGCGGAAGCAACGATGGACGAGGTGAGCGCAACGCCCGCCGAAACCATCGAAGCGTCGGCGCCCAAGCCCAAGCGTGCGCGCCGCAAGGCATCGGACGCGGTGGTTGAGGCGCCCGTGGTCGAGGAAGCACCTGCCAAGGTCGCCAAGCCCCGCGGTCGTCCGCGGAAAGCAGCCGTGGTCGATGCCGGTGATGCCGCTCCGACCAGCGAGCCGCTCGCCGAGCCGATCGCAACCACCCCGGTTAAGGCCGAAGTCCAACCCCAGGACGTCGCCACCACCGACAGCAACGACGATCCCGACGGCTCGCCCCGTCGCGGCTGGTGGCAGCGCACCTTCGGCGCCTGACGCCGGAGCCTAGCCACCAAGACGGGCGCGACCGAAAGGCCGCGCCCGTTTTCGTTTGTGGAGTGGCGATCGAGGTTTGAAGTGAGAAGACTTAGGTTGGCTCACAGCCATTGGCGTCCATCAAACCTCGAAAAGCCTGTATCCCCGCGGAGGCGGGGACCCAGACTGGGCACCCGCCTTCGCGGGTGAACAAGACACGAGGGCGATGCCGGGTTTGTGTTCCTCGCGCGTCAGACAAGGTAGGCAAACCACCCCTCCCCGCCACCACCCCGGCGAAGGCCGGGGCCCAGTTTGGAGAGTGGCAATAACGAAGCGCCGTCCTCCGTCAGCAACGTCCCCCAACTGGACCCCGGCCTCCGCCGGGGAGGTGCTTTGAGACGACGCCGTCCCACACCTATCCAACCGACCCTTCCCTACTCCCCGCCCGTCACTCACCAAGAATCGCAATCCCCAACCAAACCCCGTCACCCCAGCGAAAGCTGGGGTATCCCGCGTGGCTCGCGACATCCGCCAAACTATGAGGTCCCAGCTTCCGCTGGGATGACGGCGGGGGCGGTCAGGCGGCGGGGTGGCGGCGGCGGCGGCGGTCGGACGGCGGCGGGGAACGGGAGGCAACGGTGCCGATCCCCAATCACCGCACACACTCCACCGCACGCCCGACCGCACGACCATTGCCCCCCCGCCCCCAATCGACGATACCCCGTAAAATGAAGCGCCTAGTAGCCGCCGCAGCCACCGCCCTCCTCCTCTGGACGACGCCTCTCCAGGCTCAGTCGATCCTCCGCGACGCCGAGACCGAAACGATGTTCGCGGAGATGTCCAACCCGCTGATCAAGGCGGCCGGCCTCTCGACACGCGACGTGAAGGTCGTCCTCATCAACGACGACTCGATCAACGCGTTCGTCGCCGGCGGCCAGACCGTCTACGTCCACTCAGGCCTCATCCAGGCGGCCGACAACGCCAACGAAGTCCAGGGCGTCATCGCGCACGAGCTCGGCCACATCGCCGATGGCCATGTCGTCCTCGCGGATCGCGGCACCAAGCCGGCAATGGGCATGTACCTGCTCTCGATGGTCCTCGGCCTCGCCGCGATGGCAGCCGGCAGCGGCGAGGCAGGCGCAGGGATCATGGCCGCAGGGCAGCAGGCGGCGATGGGCACCTATCTCGCGTTCAGCCGCACGCAGGAATCTACCGCGGACGCGACCGGCGCCAAATTCCTCCGCGAGGCGAACATCTCAGGCCGCGGCATGCTGAGCTTCTTCAAGAAACTGCAGCAGCAGGAATACCGCTTCGGCACCGCCAACATCGATCCGTTCATGCAGTCGCACCCGCTGTCCGGCGAACGTGTCGCGACGCTCACCGCCGACCTGCAAGCGTCGCCCGCCTGGGCCAATAAGCCCGACGCGGCGCTCGAAGAACGCTTCCGCCGGGTGAAGGCCAAGCTCGCCGGCTACGTCATGCCCGCCGACCAGACGTTGCAGGCTTTCCCGCCCTCGAACCAGTCGATCTACGCACATTACGCCCGCGCCTATGCGTATCACAAAGCCGGCTACCCCGAGAAAGCCGATGCCGAGGCCAACGCACTGGTGAAGGCCGCGCCCGCCGACCCCTATTTCCTCGAGATCAAGGGGCAGATCCTGCTCGAGGCCGGCAAGCCGAACGAGTCGCTGGTGCCGCTGCGCGAGGCGACCGAGGGCTCGAACAACAACCCGCTGATCGCCACCACGTTCGGCCACGCACTGATCGCGACCGAGAACAAGGCGAACTACCCCGAGGCGACTCGCGTGTTGCGCACGGCAGTCGGCCGCGACGACCAGAACCCCTTCGCCTGGATGCAGCTCGGCACCGTTTACGAACTGACCGGCGACACCGCGCGCGCCGCGCTCGCCACCGCCGAGCGCGCCAGCATGGGCGGCGACATGCGGACCGCGTCGGCGAGCGCGCAATATGCGCTGGCGAACATCCCGGCCAACACCACCGACTGGATCCGGGCGCAGGATATCGCGATGGCCGCGCAGAACGAGATGGACGACAACCCGAAGCAGTATAAGCGCCGCAAATGAGCAAACTTACATTCCCGGCCATCGCGGTCGCCGGTGCCGTCATCGGAGGCCTCGCGGTCTGGGGCTATGACCGCCAAGGCGGCGGCGTAGAGCGCGCGCAGGTCGAGTCGATCGTCCACGACTACGTCCTCGCGCACCCCGAAATCCTTCCCGAGGCGATGGAGAAACTGCGCGACCGCGAGTCCGGCAAGACGGTCACCGCCAACCGCGACGCGATCGTCACGCCGTTCGGCAGCGCCTGGGCCGGCAACCCCAAGGGCGACGTCACGCTCGTCGAGTATTTCGATTACAATTGCGGATACTGCCGCGCGAGCCTGCCGATGATCGCCAAGCTGATCGCCGCCGACCCCAAGGTCCGCGTCGTCTTCCGCGAACTCCCGATCCTCAGCGCCGAAAGCCGCATCGCCGCGCGCGCGAGCCTGGCGGCTGCGCAACAGGGCAAGTTCGCCACCTTCCACGACGCGCTCTACGCCGGCGGCCCGGTCAGCGACGCTTCGATTGCCGCGGCGGCGAGCAAGGCTGGGGTCGACACGACGCAGGCGAGTTTCACCAAGACGGCCGACGCCGAGATCGCCAAAAACATGGAAACCGCCGCCAAGCTCGGCATGACCGGCACGCCAAGTTGGGTGGTCGGCGACCGAGTCCTGTCCGGCGCGTTGCCGCTCGAAGACCTCCAGAAAGCCGTAGCAGCCGCCCGGGCCGGTTAACCGTTCTCCTGCGCACGCAGGAGCCCAGGGTTACAAAGCGCAACGCCCGGTATCCTGGGCTCCTGCGTTCGCAGGAGAACAGGGCGGAGGCCCTTACTTTCCCCCCTCCCCACCCCCATCTTCCCCTCACGAAAAGGGGTGCCAATGACCGAGCCGATCCTGTCCATCGCGGGCGTCACCAAGACCTACAAGAGCGGCACCACAGCCCTCCACCCCGTCGACCTAGACATCCAGAAAGGCGAGATCTTCGCCCTCCTCGGCCCCAACGGCGCGGGCAAGACGACGCTCATCAGCATCATCTGCGGCATCGTCACGCCGTCCGCCGGCACGATCAAGGTCGCCGGCTACGACGCGATCCGCGATTACAAGCAAGCCCGCAGCCGCATCGGCCTCGTGCCCCAGGAACTCAACGTCGACATGTTCGAGACGGTGCTCGCCACCGTCACCTTCAGCCGCCGCCTGTTCGGCCGCTCGGGGCATAGCGCGTACATCGAACAGGTGCTCCGCGACCTCTCGCTCTGGGATAAGCGCGACGCGAAGATTCGCGAGCTGTCCGGCGGGATGAAACGCCGCGTGCTGATCGCCAAGGCCCTCGCGCACGAACCCGAAATCCTGTTCCTCGACGAACCCACCGCAGGCGTCGACGTGGCGCTGCGCCGCGACATGTGGAAGCTCGTCCACCGCCTGCGCGAGGGCGGCACGACGATCATTCTGACGACGCATTATATCGAGGAAGCCGAGGAAATGGCCGACCGCGTCGGCGTCATCGACAAGGGCAAGCTGCTGCTCGTCGACGACAAGGCGTCGCTGATGAAGAAGCTCGGCAAGCGCGAACTCGACATCGCGCTGCAGGATCCAATGACCTCTATCCCCGCCGACCTCGCCGACTGGGACCTGTCGCTGGAAGACGAGGGCAAGCGCCTGCGTTACGTGTTCGACGCGCAGGCCGATCACACCGGCATCCCGTCATTGCTGCGCAAACTCAGCGAACTCGGCATCGGCTTCAAGGACCTCGAAACCAGCAAATCGAGCCTCGAAGACATCTTCGTCGATCTCGTCGGAGAACGCGCATGAATACCCACGGCATCTGGGCGATCTATCGCTTCGAAATGGCACGCGCGCTGCGTACCTTGTGGCAGAGCCTCGTCACCCCGGTCCTCACGACCTCGTTGTATTTCATCGTCTTCGGCGGCGCGATCGGCAGCCGGATGCAGCAGGTCGGCGGCGTCGGTTATGGCAGCTTCATCGTCCCCGGCCTGATCATGCTGTCGCTGCTCACGCAGAGCATCTCGAACGCGTCGATCGGCATCTACTTCCCCAAATTCACCGGCACGATCTACGAGCTGTTGTCCGCTCCGGTCTCGGCGATGGAGATGGTGATCGGCTATGTCGGCGCGGCGACCACCAAGTCGGTGATCCTCGGCCTGATCATCCTCGCCACCGCATCGTTCTTCGTGCCGCTCCGTATCGAACACCCGTTCGCGATGATCGCGTTCCTGATCCTGACCGCGATCGCGTTCAGCCTGTTCGGGTTCATCATCGGCGTCTGGGCCAACGGCTTCGAGCAGCTGAACTTCGTTCCCGCGCTGCTGATCACGCCGCTGACGTTCCTCGGCGGCGCGTTCTACTCGATCGACATGCTGCCCCAGCCGTGGCGGACGTTCAGCCTGTTCAACCCGGTCGTGTATCTGGTCAGCGGCTTCCGCTGGAGCTTCTTCGGGGTCGGTGATGTTGCGGTCGGGGTGAGCCTCGCGGTGACGGCAGGGTTCCTCGCGGTTTGCCTGATCGCGATCGCGTGGATCTTCAAGACCGGCTGGCGGATGAAGAACTAAGCGGGAAAGCAGGCACCACCCCGGCGGAGGCCGGGGCCCAATTGGTGAGGCCGCAGTAACTGCCCGCTTTCCATCGTTATCGGCGTCCCCCAATTGGGCCCCGGCGTTCGCCGGGGTGGTGAGAATCAGCCGACTATTCCATCACCGGCAACGTGATCCGCGACCCCGCGCAGACCTTCTGCGTCGCCTTCACGTAATCCGCCGCCTTGGCCCGCGCGATGTTCGGCACGAACGACTGCGGGTTGCGGTCGATCATCGGGAACCAGCTTGACTGGATCTGCACCATGATCCGGTGCCCCGCCTTGAACACATGATCATGGTCGCGCAGCGGCACGTCCCACGCGACGACCTTCCCCGGTACCAGCGGCTGCGGCGCCGTATCGCTCGCGAGGAAGCGCCCGCGCAGCACCTCCATCGCGATCGGCAACTGATACCCGTTCAGCGTCTTGGCATAATCCCCCGGCTCCGCCTGAGACTTGTCGAACGCCTCCGTATCGTCGGGCAGCACATCGATCAGCTTCACCACGAAATCGCTGTCCGTCCCGCTCGTCGACGCCTGCAACGTCGCCGACAGCGCCCCCGTCACGGTCAGGTCCGAGGTGAGAGGCTCGGACACATATCCCAGCACATCCGGCCGGTGATCGACGAAACGCTGGTCGTCCGCCTCCCACCACGCCCAGTCCGGGCTCGTATAGGTCGCCGACATCGGCCGCCGGCGGAACGGCACCGGGTTCGCCGGATCGGACACGTAATCGCGGCACCCCTCGCCCGCCGCGGGCGCGGTGAACGACAGGCTGCCGTCCGCATGCAGATAGAGCTCGGTCGCCTTCGCGCCGGTCGGAGGCCAGGCCGCATAGGTCTTCCACACGTTCGAGCCCGACTCGAACATCTTCGCGGCAAAGTCCGGCCGCGGTCCCTTGCCGTGCAGCCAGTAGGCAAAGAACGGCGCCTGGATCTGCTCCTGGAACTGCGTGCCGCTCTCCGTGCCGATCGGGATCGGCCCGAGGTGATCGGCCTCCCCCTGCCATCCGCCATGCCGCCACGGCCCCGCCACCATCTGCGCCAGATGATCCGGATCGTTGCGCTTCTGGCGCGCGTAGATCTGCCACGAGCCCCACGGATCCTCCTGATCCCAGAACCCCGCGACGTTCAGCGTCGGCACGGTCGTCTTGCCGAGCGCGTCGGTCCAGCGTTGCGCGGTGTAGAAAGTGTCGTGGTCGGGATGATCGAGCAGTGCCGTGAACATTGGCACCCGCCCCTTGAACACGGTCCGGTCGATCGCCTCCGCCGAGCCCGCCTTGAGGAAATACTCATAGGTGTCGCTCGGATAGGCGAAGGGCGAGTTCTTCGTCTTGTCGAGTTGCAGCGACGACACCCAGTCGGTCGCATAGCTCAGCCGCAGCGCGCCGTTGCGGTGCAGATCGTCCGACTGCCAGTAATCGATCCACGCAGCTTGCGGGGATACCGCCTTCAACGCCGGATGGGGGTTCGCCAGCGCCACCGCGGCGGCAAAGCCGGGATACGACACGCCCCACATGCCGACCTTGCCGTTGTTGGAAGGCACGTTCTTCACCAACCAGCCGACCGTGTCGTACGCGTCGGTTGCCTCGTCGACAGCCTTCGGATCGCCGGCCCCGTCGCCCCTGGAATGCACCGCGGTCGACAGCGTGAAGACGCCGTCCGACTTGAAACGACCGCGCATCGACTGGAACACGAAGACATAGCCGTCCTTCATCAGCGGCGCGAACCGGTCCGCGTTGGCGAACGGTGCATCCGGCACCCCATAAGGGGTACGCTGGAGCAGGATCGGCAGCGGCCCGGTCATCCCGCGCGGCCGCATGATGACGGTCTGCAACATGGCCCCGTCCCGCATCGGTACCGACACCTCCTGGTAGGTGAACGGCGATTGCGGCGTCGACTTGGTTGCGGTCTGCGCAGCGGTGGCGCCGGGCACCGCGGCGGTAATCGCCAGCGCGAGCAGGAGGGCGGTGCGCGACATAGTCTTCCCCTTGGTAAATCTTTGGGGCGATTGGACGAACCTGCGCGCGCGAAGTCAAGCCGCGCGCCATGCTCCCGCGAGCATCGGCCGCACCACCAGCGCATTCAGATCGATCAGCGCGTGCAAAGCCATCGCCAGCCACAGCGATCCGGTCATCAAGTAGACCGCCGCCATCAACCCGCCGACCAGCGTCGTGGCGATGACGCCCGCCCAGCCCTGATACAGATGCATCGCCCCGAATGCGGCGACTGCCATACCGAATGCGACGAACGCATTGCCGGTGATCAGCGCGATCAGCAGCGGCAGGAACAGCCGGAAGGCGAGCTCCTCGGTGATTCCCGCGGCGACCGACATGGCGGCGGCATGCGCGATCTCCGGCCGGTTGCGCGGGAGCAGCGACCCGACATTGCCGATCGGCTTCAGCACGCGCCAGTTGCGGCGTGTCGCAAGGAACGCGCCGATGAGGAGTCCGGCAAGCGCACCACCGCCCATCATGCCGAGCACGAACGCGCGGCTATCCCCCTCGAAACTCGGAAGCCATATGCGCAGGTCATTGAACTCGGGCGGTACGGTGACGAGTGCGTCGAGCCGTCCCATTACCGCGAGTCCGACGATGGCCGGCAGGACGAAGGCGATCGCGGCCTTGGCGATCCAGAGGCGGTAGGTCTTCTGGCGCGACGCGGTGTCGGGCAATCGCTTGAGCAGGCGGTATCCGAGCAGGTCGCCTTTCAGGAACCACAGCAACGCCATGAGGGTAACGAGCAGAAGGGCGTTCGGCAGGATCAAGCGACTACCTCCTCCTTGTCCTCCCGCGGAGGCGGGAGGAGAGCCTGGCCCCCACCTCCGCCGGGAAGGCGCCTACTGGGGGTTCGTCGGGGGCAGCCGATCAGTCGCGCAACAGGTCGTTGATGCTGGTCTTCGAGCGCGTCTGCGCATCGACCCGCTTGACGATTACCGCACAGTACAGCGCGGGCTTGCCGTCTCCGCCGCCGATCGAGCCCGGCACGACCACCGCGTACGGCGGTACTTCGCCCTTGAAGATTTCGCCGGTTTCGCGGTCGATGATCTTCGTCGATGCGCCGAGATACACGCCCATCGACAGCACCGCGCCCTCGCCGACGCGGACACCCTCTGCCACTTCCGCGCGCGCACCGATGAAGGCGCCGTCGCCGATGATGACGGGATCCGCCTGCAGAGGCTCGAGCACACCGCCGATGCCGGCACCGCCCGACAGATGCACGTTCTTGCCGATCTGCGCGCACGACCCGACCGTCGCCCAGGCGTCGACCATCGTGCCTTCCCCGACATACGCGCCGATGTTGACGAAGCTCGGCATCAGGATTGCACCCTTGGCGATGAAACTCCCGCGCCGCGCGACCGCACCCGGCACGACCCGGATACCGGCAGCACGGAATTCAGGTTCGCCCCAGCCCGCGAACTTCGACGGCACCTTGTCGAACGCAGGCGCGCCGGCCGAACCGCCGTCGATCACGACATTGTCGTTGAGCCGGAACGATAGCAGGACCGCCTTCTTCAGCCACTGGTTGACCTGCCAGCCGTCAGCAGTCGGCTCGGCAACGCGCGCGGTACCGGCGTCCAGCATCGCCAGTGCGCTATCGACCGCATCGCGAACCTCGCCCTTCGTGTCGAAGCCGAGATTGGCGCGGTCGTCCCACGCGGCGTCGATGATGGTCTGCAAGGTCATGATGTCTCCAGGATGGTTTCGAGCCACGGCGCAAGCACCGGCACGGTGAAATCGATATGCGCCCGCTCGACGTCGGGCGATTGCTCGGAGCCGTTGTCGACCCACACCGTCGTCATCCCGATCGCCTTGGCGGGCGCGAGATTGCGCGCCATGTCGTCGACGAACAGGGACGCGCGGGGATCGATGTCGAACGCCGCGCAGAAGCCCGCATAGGCCGACGCGTGCGGTTTCGGCATCAGCCCCATCGCATGGATGTCGTGGATCGCCTCGAAACTCTCGCCCAGCCCGAGCCGGTCGAGGATCTTCAGCGCATACGGCGTGTCGCCATTGGTGAAGACGAGCTTGCGCCCCGGCAGCTTGGCGATCGCCGCCACCAGCGGCGCGTCATGCTCGAGGACGTCCATCTCGATGTCGTGGACATGCGCCAGGAACGCGTGCGGATCGACGTGATGCTCGGTCATCAACCCCGACAGCGTCGTGCCGTGATTGTGGAAATACCCCTTCTGCACCCGCCGCGCCTCGTCATGCTCAAGCCCAAGCAGGTCCTGGATGAACCCGGTCATCCGCGCGTCGACCTGCGCGAACAGGTCCGCGCTCGCCGGGTACAGCGTGTTGTCGAGATCGAAGATCCAGTTGCGGACATGGTCAAGGCGAGCGAGCATCGGCCGGAACCTCTAAGGACCCCGATCCGCGCGGGCAAGGCGACTACAGTCGGCGCAATCTTTACGATCGATAAACTCTTTTGATCCCAGTAGGTTATTACTGGATATAAAAGGGGTGGAGAAAATGCGCGGCGTCAAGGCGAGTCTCCTGGCAACACTGGCATTCGGAACGAGCCTGTTGCTTGCCGGATGCGGCGGTGGCGGTACGGGCGGCATTAACAGTACGCCGACGCCGCCGTCCTCGCCCACGCCGCCGCCCCTGCCGACGCCAACACCGACGCCCGCCCCCACGCCGACGCCGACGCCTGCTCCCAGCCCGACGCCGACGCCGACGCCCTCCAGCTACGACACGAGCGAATATCGTGCGACCGTCGGCGCGGTCTCGATGAACGCGCTCGCCGCCTATAACGTCGGCGCAACCGGCAAGGGTATCGGCGTCGGCGTGATCGACAGCGGCATCGACCTGCAGAGCCAGGAGTTCGGCACGCGAATCTCCTCAGCCTCGCAGGACGTCGCCGGCAACGCCTCGATCGACGACGAAGGCGGTCACGGCACGGCGGTCGCCTTCACGCTCGCCGGCCGGCGCAACGACGCAGGCACCCACGGCGTGGCGTTCGACGCGACGCTGATCGTCCTGCGCGCGGATCGCCCCGGCACCTGCGCCACCGAAACCACCGACGACGAGGATTCGGGCTGCAAGTTCGGCACCGATGCGATCACGCGCGGGCTCGACGCCGCGCGCACTGCCGGCGCCAAGGTGGTCAACATCTCGCTCGGCGGATCCGAGATGCCGCAAAGCCTGAAGGACGCGGTCGGCCGCGCAACCGCTGCGGGGCTGGTCGTCGTGATCGCCGCGGGTAACGATGGGTCGGCCAGCCCCGATGCGTTCACCAATGTCGCCAGCGAAGCGCTGGGCCGCAATCAGGTCATCATCGCCGGATCGGTCGGCGCAGGCGACACCATCTCGACTTTCAGCGACCGGGCCGGCGACAGCGCAACGCACTTCCTCACCGCGGTCGGCGAAAGCGTCCGTGCGCCCGACCAGGCCGACACCCCCTTTCTCTGGTCCGGGACCTCGTTCGCCGCGCCGCAGATCTCCGGCGCGGTCGCGTTGCTGGCGCAGGCGTTTCCCAACCTCACCGGCGCGCAGATCGTCGACATCCTGTTCAAGAGCGCCCGCGACGCCGGCGCACCGGGCGTCGACGCAGTCTACGGCAACGGCGTACTCGACCTGACGCGCGCGTTCCAGCCGCTCGGCGGGACGACGGTCGCGGGATCGAAGGCTGCGGTCTCGACGATCGGCAACGGAACGCTTTCCGCGCCGATGGGCGACGCGGTCCAGGGCGAACTCGGCGCAGTGATCCTCGATGGCTACAGCCGCGCGTTCGCGATCGATCTCGCCAAGACCATCGCCCGCCGCAGCCCGGAACGCTCGCTCGGAAGTGCGCTCCAGTCGAACTTCCGCACGGTCGCGGTGGCACAAGGCGGCATGACCGTCTCGATGACCTTGGCTCCCCGCGCCAATGGCGACGTTGCGCTCGATCGCACGTCGCTGTCCCGCGCCGACGCGACCAGCGCGCGGGCGATCGCCGGCATGGTAACGCAACGCCTTGGCAGCACGCTGTCGTTCGGCTTCGGCTTCGCGCAAGGCTCGGGCGCGCTGAGCGCGCAACTCTCCGGCCAGTCCGAGCCTGCGTTCCTGATCGCCACCACCGGCGGCATGGGCTTCGACAGCAACGTCCGCGCCTCCAGCGCGATGCGGCAGAGCATCGCCGGGTTCGGCTTCACCGCGGGGATCGAGAATGGCGACGTCCTGTCGCAGCGCGACGGCGAGCTTCGCTTGCGCGACCGTTGGCAGCGCTCCGGCTACAACCGCGCCTCGCTCGCGATCGACCGGCGGTTCGGTAGCGTGTCGACGATGGTCTCCGCCACCCGCATGGACGAGCGCGATACCGTCCTCGGCGCGCGTTTCGACGCAGCCCTCGGCGCAACGCGCGCAGTCACCTGGTTCGTCGACACGAAAGCACGATTCGATGCCGGCAACGGCTGGAGCCTCGGCGGATCGATGCGCCAGGGCTGGACCCAAGCCGCCGTCCGTGGCGGCCTCAGCGGCGACGGCCTCGTCCGCACCAACGCGTTCGCCGCCGACATCGGCAAGAACGGCGTGTTCGGCCACGACACACTGGGCCTCCGCGTCGCGCAACCGCTGCGCGTCGCGAGTGGCGGGATCGACCTCGGGCTACCGACGTACTTCGACTACGCCAGCAACACCGTCACCGACTGGACCACCCAACGCCTGAACCTCGCCCCGCAAGGCCGCGAGCTTGACGTCGAGATGCGCTACGGCGTCCCGGCTTTCGGCGGCGGTCTCGACACCAACCTGTTCTGGCGCCGCGACCCCGGCAACTTCGCCGCGCTGCCGAACGACTACGGCATGGCGATGCGCTACAGCCTCGGCTTCTAACCCGTCCGTTTGCGATCCTCCCCCTGGCGGGGGTAGGATTTGAAATGCTCCGGCTGAATGCGTCCAAACACTGGATAAGCTACCGCTCGGTACCTATCTCTGCCGCATGACACGCTATTCCCTGCTCGATCTGGTCCCCGTCGTCGAAGGCGGCACCGTCTCCCAAGCGCTCGCCAACGCGGCCGATCTCGCGCGGCATGCCGAAAACGTCGGGTTCCAGCGCTACTGGGTCGCCGAACATCACGGCATGACCGGCATCGCCTCGGCCGCAACCGCGGTCGTGATCGCGCACATCGCCGCGGCCACGAAGAGCATTCGCGTCGGCTCGGGCGGCATCATGCTCCCCAACCACGCACCGCTGGTGATCGCCGAGCAGTTCGGCACGCTCGACGCGTTGTTCCCGGGCCGGATCGACCTCGGCCTCGGCCGCGCCCCCGGTTCCGACCAGCGCGTCGCGCGCGCGATGCGCCGCACGCTCGAGACCGACGCCAACGCCTTCCCGCAGGACGTGATGGAGCTCCAAAGCTACTTCGCCAATGACGGCCAGACCGGCATCGTCGCGACGCCGGGTGCGGGCGCGGATGTCGAGATGTGGATCCTTGGCTCCAGCACGTTGGGTGCGCAATTGGCGGCGGCCCTCGGCCTGCCCTACGCCTTCGCCTCACACTTCGCCCCCGACGTACTCGACAGCGCGCTCGCCATCTACCGCCGCGACTTCCGCCCGTCGGCGCGCCTTGCCAAGCCGCACGTCATGGCTGGCTTCAACGTCTTCGCGGCTGACACAGACGCCGAAGCCGAACTGCTCGCCAGTTCGCAGCAGCAATCGTTCGTCGCGCTTCGCACCGGCAACCCACGGCAGTTGCCGCCCCCGGTTGCAGGCTACCGCGAGTCGCTCGGCGCGCAGGGCAATCAGATCCTCGACCACGTCCTGCAATGTTCGGCAGTCGGCAGCCCGGCCAAGGTCGCGCGCGGCATCGCAGCATTCATCGAACGCACCGGCGCGGACGAGGTGATGGTGACGAGCGCTATCTACGACCACGAGGCCCGCAAGCGTAGCCTGTCGATCACCGCAGATGTAATGCAGGACCTGAAGATCGCGGCTTAATCAGAACGGGGCGTCACTCATTGCCACCACCCCGGCGAAGGCCGGGGCCCAATTGGAGAGGTCGAGGTAACGAAGCGCGATCTTCGGTTACAACTGTAACCCAATTAGGCCCCGGCGTTCGCCGGGGCAATGCAGGGGTAAAGGGCTAACCCTATTCCCCCGCCCAAACCTTCAACAACGTATACGCAATCGCATAAGGCGGCGGCGCCACGAACGGCCCCTCCTCCCCACGCAACACCGCGCGGACCATCTCCCGCGGCACCCACATCGCATCCTCGAGTTCGTTCACGTCGAGCGTGATCGCATCGTCCTCGGCCTCCGCCACGCACGCCATCATCAGCGATGATGGAAACGGCCAGGGCTGGCTCGAGATATACCGCACCTTCCCGACCCGAACGCCCGCCTCCTCGACGATCTCGCGCGCAACCGCCTCCTCGATCGACTCGGCCGGCTCGACGAAGCCGGCGAGCGCGGAATACCGCCCCGGCGGCCAGCCCTTGCCGCGGCCGAGCAGTGCCCGACCGTCATGCTCGGCAATCATGATCACCACCGGATCGACCCGCGGGAAATGCTCGGTCGCGCAGTTCGGACACTTCCTCGCCCACCCCGCCCGGAACATTTCGGTCGGCGTTCCGCATTTCGCGCAGAAACCGTGCCGGACGTGCCAGTCGATCACACTGCGCGCACCGGCGTAGGTCGCAGCCTCGCCCGGCGCGAGCGACGCCAGCGTCGCCATCAGCGCTGGCGACCGCATCGCCGGCGCGGTGTCGACGCGCATCCCCGACAGCAGCGCGGCGAAATGCGGCCGCCCGCTCTCGTCGAGCCCGAGCAGGATCGGCTCGGCATCGTCGGGCATATCCGCCATCGACGTCCACGCCAGATGCCCATCGTCGGTCGTGCCCGGCTGCAAACCGTCGAGCACCAGCAACCGCGCACGCCAGTCCCGCTGCGCCGCCGCCAACCCTGCCGGATCGTGGCGCAAGGCATCGGACCGGTCGAGCGTCCCACCCGTAAAACCGGGCGTCTCCATCACGCTCATCGGCGCAACCTCGCTGCATCCTGAAGCAGCGCCGCGACCACCTGCTGGCGGAGCGGTATCCGGTCCGCCGGGAAGTAATTGACCATTACATTACCGCGCGAATGCTTGACCGGATCGACCCACGCGATCGTGCCCGCCGCACCACCCCAGGCATAGGTGCCCTTGCCCGGGCCGTTCGGCGTATCCGCCAGCACGACCGATCCGCCCGCGCCGAAGCCCATGTTGTTACCTTGCGTACCCCCGGTGCCACCGCCGATCCCGCCGAACACGACGCCCGCCGGCAACAGGTTCGACGTCGCCAGCGCGATCGTCTCGGGCTTCATCACGCGCACGCCGTCGAGCATGCCGCCGTCCTGGATCATGTGCAGGAACCGGTCGTAATCGCGCGCCGACATCACGAGGCCGGCACCGCCATACGGAAAGCTCGGCTTCTGCAGGAACACCGACGTCGCCGCCGGATCGAGCGGCGTCCGCGTATCGCCGATGAACGCATAATTGGTCGCCAGCCGCCCGACCTCGCTCTGCGGCACCTGCCAGAAGCTCGACCGCATCTTCAGCGGATCGAACAGCCGCGTCTGCACGAACCGCTCGAAGCTCATGCCGCTCGCGACCTCGATCACGCGGCCCATCACGTCGAGCCCGATCGAATAGCTCCACTTGGTCCCCGGATCGGCGATCAGCGGCAGCGTCGCGACGCGGTTGGCGAATTCCTCCAGCGACTTCGGCCGGACGACCTTCATTTTCTCTTCCATCGCCGCACTGACCGACAGCGGCAGGATGCCGAGCCGCTCATATTCCTTGAGCAACGGCCCCTTGGTGACGATCGTGTAGCCGAGCCCGGCAGTATGCGTCAGCAGGTTGCGGATCGTGATCGGCCGCACGGCAGGCCGCGTGGCGAGCGACGTGTCGGGGCTGGTCGCCACCTTCATGTCCTTGAACGCGGGGATATATTTGCTGACCGGGTCGTCGAGGTTCAGCTTGCCCTCCTCGACCAGCATCATCGCCGACATGCCGGTGATCGGCTTGCTCATCGAATAGACGCGCCAGAGCGAGTCGGGGCCGGCAGCGGGCGCGTTCGGATCGTCACTGATCTTGCCCGCAGAGGGAAACAGCGTCGGACCGTCGCCGGCCCCGAACGCACCGACGATCCCCGGCATCTTGTTCTGCGCGACATAACCGTCGAACAGCGCGGACGTGGCCGGCAGCAGCGCGTTGACCGGGATTGTCATCCGCGGGGTCGTTCGAGCCTGTGGGGCGAGCTGCGGCCGGGGCTGCGCCTGCTGGGCGTAAGCCGTGGCAGCAGCCAGTGCGGCAAGGCCGCCCGTCGAAATCCAGTGCACCAGTTTCATGCAACTCTCCGTGTGGCCCAGTTCCGTATAGCTTTGCCGGCCTTGGCGAAAACGGTCGGTAGCCCGGCGGTATCCAGGTCGTCGATCGGCCACCATTCGCTTGCCGTTGGAACGCGGGGTTGATGCGCCTCGACCGTCGCCACCGCAAGCGTCAGTTGCAGATCGAAATGCGTAAATCCGTGCGCCACGATGACGTCCAGCATCCGCCAGTCCGCCTGCGCCGGCGCATCCTCGAACCCGGATGCAGCCTCGCCCCAAGGTCCAGTCGGAAATGCTCGCATCCCGCCCAGCAACCCCGTATCCGGTCGCCGCACCAGCAGCACTTGCCCGTCGCGCTCCAGCCAGAAGATCGTCCCATACCGCTGAGGCTTGGCCGACTTCTTGGCCTTCACCGGCAACCGCTCGGGCGCGCCCTGTTTGAAGCCCTCGCAATGCTCGCGGATCGGACACAGCAGGCACTTCGGCGCGCGCGTCGTGCAGATGCCCGACCCGAGATCCATCATCGCCTGCGCGAAATCCCCCGCCCGGGCATCCGGCGTGATCGAGTCCGCCGCCACCCGGATCGCAGGACGCGCGGCCGGCAAAGGCGTCTGAATCGCAAACACCCGCGCGACCACGCGCTCGACATTGGCATCGACCACCACTGCCCGCTCGCCAAACGCGATCGCCGCCACCGCTGCTGCGGTATATGCGCCGAGCCCCGGCAGCGCGCGCAATTCCACCTCGGTCCGCGGGAACACGCCGCCATGCTCGGCGACCACGGCCTTCGCCGCCTTCACCAGATTGCGTGCCCGAGCATAATATCCAAGCCCCGCCCAGGCCGCCATCACATCGGCGTCGTCCGCCGCCGCGAGGCTCGCGAAATCCGGCCACCGCGCGGTCCACGCGAGGAACCGCGGCGTCACCGCGGCGACGGTCGTCTGCTGCAACATCACCTCGGACAGCCACACCCGGTATGGATCGACCACCTCGCCCGGTTTCGCCCGCCACGGCAGGTCGCGGCAATGCAGATCATACCAGTCGAGCAGGGCCCCGGAGACCGAAGAGCGCTTGGCGTTCACGCGTCGCCTATGGCATGGGTTCGCGGATGAGCAAGCCGCCCGTTTCCCAATCCGGCACGGCGCCCGGCGCGAGCCCCAAGCGGCGCGTGAAGGGCAAGACCGATCCCGATGCCCCGCGCGAGAACCGTTCGCGCGCGGTCGCCGAGCTGTTGCCCGCGATCGGCGGCGCGGCGTTCCGGCGATTCGGCTTCGTCCAGTCGTCGATCGTCAGCCGCTGGCCCGAGATCGTCGGTGCGAAACTGGCCGGCGCCAGCATCCCCGAATCGATCCGCTTCCCGGTCGGCAAGAAGCAGGACGGCGTCCTGACGCTTACCGTCCGCGGCGCGCATGCCCCGATGATGCAGCACATCGCGCCCGAGATCATCGAGCGCGTGAACCGCTTCTTCGGCTACGCCGCCATCGTGAAGGTCGCGATCCGCCAAGGCGAGGTCGCCGCGCCCGTCCCACGCAAGGCGCCGCCATCATTGCGCGCGGTCCCCGTCGATCTCGGTGCCAGCATGACCACAAGTCTGCGGGGCATCGCCGATCCGGAACTGCGCGCCGTCCTCGAATCCCTCGCCGCCGGCGTCGCCTCGACGCACGGCCTTCCCAGGATCAACTGATGCGCGTCCTATTCGCTGTCTTCGCCCTCTTCCTGCTGACCGGCGCCACGCCTGCGCGCGACTGGTCCAAGACCGCCCGCATACTCCCGACCGGCGCGTATCTGATCGGCGACCCCGCCGCGCGCGTGAAGCTGGTCGAGTACGCCAGCTACACCTGCTCGCACTGCGCCGATTTCTCAGTGAAGTCCGAACCCGTGCTGAAGCGCCAGATGATAGCTTCGGGCTCGACCAGTCTAGAACTTCGCCACTTCATCCGCGACCGCCTCGATCTGTCCGCGGCGATCCTCGCCCGCTGCACCGGCCCCAAGGGCTTTTCCGCCACCTCGTCCGCGATCTTCGCCGCACAGCCGCAATGGCTCGAGCGCGGGATCGACTATCAGGAGGGCAACGCCGCGCGCCTCGCCATGTACCCGGCCGCCGCGCAGATCCGCGCCAACGCCGACGGCTCGGGCCTGACCGCGATGGTCAAGGCGCGCGGGCTGTCCGATGCGGCGATCGACGCGTGCTTCGCCAACCAGCCCGAGATCGACCGCATCGTCAAACTGACCGCCGACGCGCCGAAGGAGATCGATTCGACCCCGACCTTCTACCTCAACGGCAAGATCGTACCCCATGTCGGCTGGGAACAGCTCGAACCCGTTTTGCGTAAAGCAGGCGCCCGGTAAAGTTTGCAAGTGATCCACTGGAGTAACAGCATGAAGTTCGTAATCGCCCTCGCCGTCCTGCCGCTCGCGCTCGCCGCCTGCTCTAAGAACGATTCCACCGGCAACGTCGACGCCCCCGCCGCCGCGCCCGTCGCCGCTGCTGCCGCGCCTGCCGGCCAGAACTGGACCGAGACGGTCGTGAAGACGCCCGAGGGTTATCTGATGGGCAACCCGAACGCGGCGATCAAGCTCGTCGAATACGGCGCGCGCTCGTGCCCGACCTGCGGCGCGTTCGGTCGCGAGGCGTACAAGCCGCTGACCGAGAAATACGTCTCGACCGGGAAAGTGAGCTTCGAATTCCGCGACTTCCTCGTCCACGGCGCGCCCGACGTGGCGCTGACCCTGCTCGGCCAGTGCGGCGGCGTCGCGCCGTTCTTCCCGATCCTCGAGCAGATGTACGGCAACCAGATCGCCTTTCTCGACAAGCTCCAGGCGATGACGCCGGCGCAGCAGCAGGCGCTTACCAACCAGCCGCCGACGGTCGTCGCGACCAAGCTCGCCGAGCAGATGGGTGCGATCGATTTCGTCAAGCAGCGCGGTATTCCGGAAGCCAAGGCGCGCGCGTGCCTAGCCGATCAGAAGCAGCTCGAGATCATGGCCAAGCCGACCGAAACCGCGATGCAGGCTGGCACCGTCACGGGGACGCCGACCTTCCTGCTGAACGACAAGAAGCTCGATCAGGTCGTGAGCTGGGACCAGATGGAGAAGGCGCTGAAGGCGGCTGGGGCGTAAGAGGCACGTCCTACCCCACGGAACCACCACCCCGGCGAAGGCCGGGGCCCAATTGGAAAGGTGGAAATAACGAAGACCAACCTTCGTTAGCACCGTCCCCCAATTGGGCCCCGGCCTTCGCCGGGGAGGTGCGAATGTTGCCTTGTTCTCCCGCGAAGGCGGGAGCCCAGTCTGGGTCCCCGCCTTCGCGGGGAAACAACAGAGCAACGGTCCGGCGTAACATCCAACTTTAGTCGTCGGGGGCGCAAGAATGCAGATCAAGCGCCTCCGCATCACCGGCTTCAAGAGCTTCGTCGACCCCGCCGATCTCCGCATCGAACCCGGCCTCACCGGCGTCGTCGGCCCTAACGGCTGCGGCAAGTCGAACCTCCTCGAAGCGCTCCGCTGGACGATGGGCGAGGCCAGCGCCAAGTCCCTGCGCGGCGCCGGCATGGAAGACGTGATCTTTGCCGGCACCGCGACCCGCCCGCCACGCGACTTCGCCGAAGTCTCGATCCTCGCTGAAATAAGCGGGGACGAAAGAGAAATCGTCCGCCGGATCGAGCGCGGCGCCGGCTCCGCCTACCGGATCGACGGCCGCGACGTCCGCGCAAAGGACGTCGGCCTGCTCTTCGCCGACGCCGCCACCGGCGCACACTCGCCCGCGCTCGTCAGCCAGGGCAAGATCGGCGCGGTCATCGCCGCCAAACCCGCCGACCGCCGCGCGATGCTGGAAGAAGCCGCTGGGATCGCAGGCCTCCACGTCAGGCGGAAAGACGCCGAGGGGAAACTCCGCGCCACCGAAGCCAATCTCGCCAAGCTCGACGAGATCATCTCCGACCAGGACGCCCGCGCCGCCACGCTGAAACGCCAGGCCCGCGCCGCCGAACGCTACCGCCTCATCTCCGCACAGATCCGCGTCGCCGAAGCCCGCACGCTCTTCGCCCGCTGGCGCGAGGCCGCCACCGCGTCCGACGCAGCCAAGGCCGAAGCCGCCGCCGCCGAAGCTCGCGTCCGCGCAGGCACCGACACCGAACGCGCAGCCGCCGCAGACCAGCACCGCGCGATCGAAGCCGTCTCCACCGCGCGCACCGCAGCGCTCGCCGCGCGTGACCTGGTCGGCGATCTCGCGCACCGCCTCGCCGCGCTCAGAACCGAGAAGGCCAGTGTAGAGCGCAGGATCGCCGACCTTACCGACGCCCGCGCCCGCATCGCCGACGACCGCGCCCGCGAAGGATCGCTCGCCAGCGACGCCGCCGCCGCGCTCGCCCGCCTCGCCGACGAAGCCAAAACGCTCGACACCGCGGTCGCCGACGCCACCGCCGCGATCCCCGACCTCGATGCCGCACTGGCTGAAACCGAACGCAGCGCCCGCGACGCCGAAGTCGCGCTGGCCCAGGCGCTCGCCACGCAAGCCCGCGACGCCGCCGAAGTCCGCGTCGCCAGCGCAGCCCTTGCCGCCGCCCGCACCCGCGCCGACCGCGCCGATCGCGACGCCGCGCAGATCGCCGCCGCCCTCCGTGCCCTCGGCGACCCCGCGCCGCTAGCCGCAGAGCGCGAGGCGGCGGCCGAAGCCCGACGCGCCGCGATCGCCGCAGCAGAGTCCGCCCGCCAAGCCATCGCGCAGGCAGACACCGACGAAGCCGCCGCGACCAGCGCGCGGGACGCCGCCGAAACCACGCGCGCCACCGCTCGCGCCGATCTCGCCGCAATCGACAGCGAAGTGACGGCACTCACCAAGGCAACGCAGCGCAGTGGCCGTGACAGGCTGCTCGACCATGTCTCGGCCAGCACCGGCTACGAACGCGCGCTAGCCGCCGCACTCGGCGACGATCTCGACACCAACCTCGATGCATGGGCCGGCGCCGCGCCCCGCGAAGACGACCCCGCCCCACCCGCCGACGCCGAACCGCTGGCGAAGCATGTCGACGCGCCCCCCGCCCTCGCCCGCAGGCTCGCGCAGGTCTTCGTCGTCGACACCGATGGCCAGCAACACCTCGCCGTCGGTCAGCGCATCGTCACCCGAGACGGCCAGCTTCGCCGATGGGACGGCTTCACCGCAGCCGGCACCGGCGCGGCCGCCGCCGAACGCCTCGTCCGCCGCAACCGCCTCGCCGCGCTCCAGGCCGCCCGCCCCGCTGCGGCCAAAGCGCTGGACGACGCCGAGCGAACCCGCGCCGCGATCGACGAGCGGATCGCCCAGGCTAGAGGCCAGTCGCAAACCGCCCGCGCGGCCCTGCAACGCGCCGAAACCGCCGCGCGCGACGCTATCCGTCAAGAAGACCGCGCCGCCGCCGCGCTCGAACGCCTCGCCACCCAGCGCGCAGACCTCAACGTCCGCGCGCACCGCATCGCCGACGACGTCGCCGACGCGCATGCCGACCGCACCCGCGCCGAGGCCGCGATGGCCGCCGTCCCTGACGGCACCGCCAACGCGCGCAAGGTCGCCGCGCTCCAATACGACGCCGAAAATGCCCGCGCCGCCGTCGCGCAGGCCCGCGCCGACCGCACCACGCTCGACCGCAGCATCGCCACCCACCGCGAACGCCTGTCCGCCGCCCAAGCAGACACCCGAAGCTGGGGCGCGCGCGCCGGTGAAGCCGCCAAACGCATCGCCGCCATGGACTCGCGCGAAACCACGCTCGGCGTTGATCTCGCCGCCATCGCCGATCTCCCCGCCACCCTCGCCACAGAGATCGCTACGCTGGACAGCGAGCACCACGAAGCCCGCGCAACCGCCGACGCGCTCCTCGCCACAGAGCGCACCACGGAAACCGCCGCCCGCACCGCCGACGACGCCCACCGCGCCGCCACCGAAGCGCTCGCCGTCGCCCGCGAGGCCCGCGCCGGCGCGATCGCCCGCGTCGAAAACCACGAAGCGCGTCGCGTCGATCTCGGCCGTCTCTCGGGCGAGCGCTTCCAGTGCCCCGCCCCCGTCCTCCCCGAACGTCTCGGCTTCGCGGTTGCCGACGTCCGCGCGCCGGCCGAGGAGTCCGCCACGCACGACCGCCTCGCCACCGACCGCGAGCGGATCGGCCCGGTCAACCTCGTCGCCGAGACCGAACTCGCCGAACTCGAAGATTCCGCGCGCGGCAACGCGGTCGAGCGCGACGAACTCGGGCAAGCCGTCAACCGCCTGCGTGGCTCGATCGGCACGCTCAACCGCGAAGGCCGCCAGCGCCTGCTCACCGCGTTCGAGGCAGTGAACGGCCATTTCCAGCGCCTCTTCACCACGCTCTTCGACGGCGGCGCCGCACACCTCGAACTGATAGACTCCGACGACCCGCTCGAAGCCGGACTCGAGATCATGGCGCAACCGCCCGGCAAACGCCTCCAGTCGCTCACCCTGCTATCCGGCGGTGAGCAGGCACTGACCGCAGTCGCGCTGATCTTCGGCCTGTTCCTCACCAATCCCGCGCCGATCTGCGTCCTTGACGAGGTCGACGCGCCGCTTGACGACGCCAACATCGAGCGCTTCTGCGACCTGCTCGACCGCATGTCCCGCGACACCGACACGCGCTACCTCGTCGTCACGCACAACGCCGTCACGATGAGCCGCATGCACCGCCTGTTCGGCGTGACGATGATCGAACGCGGCGTCAGCCGGCTCGTCTCGGTCGACCTGCAAGCCGCGACCGGACTCATTGCAACGGAATGACGCATGTCCAAAACGCGGCTCGCGA
This sequence comes from Sphingomonas sp. R86520, assembly GCF_042466285.1. Classification (NCBI taxonomy): domain Bacteria; kingdom Pseudomonadati; phylum Pseudomonadota; class Alphaproteobacteria; order Sphingomonadales; family Sphingomonadaceae; genus Sphingomonas; species Sphingomonas sp. R86520. Next base: position 4,098,584 of record NZ_JAXHBZ010000001.1, on the reverse strand, counting down.
ACGATTCACTGCCCTGGACCGGGCCCTCGCGACCCTGTTGTCGTCATCCTGAGCGCCTTGTGAAAGTCATCCGCGCCAGCCGAACCGATCGCATCGAATTTTGCCCAATCGACCGCCGTGTTGCAGACTCGCGTGGACATGATCGACCCCGTAGGCATCAGTTGCCGACACGTTTTCTTCTCTTTCTTCACGTCGACACCAGGGTTTTGGATGCCTTGCGCGCTCGCGGTCGACGCCAGCAAGACAAGGCACGCTGGAACGAACAGAAAACGTGTATGTTTCATCGCATTACTTCCCCCGAATTCCAGCAGTCTAAGCGAGGGGTGTGGAATGTAAATAATGATGGGCATACCCGGCACCTGGCGGGTCCAGCGTCGTTATGACTGAGGTATTACCGGGATAGCGCCATGTTCCTCGACGAATCCAGCATCTGGCCGCGCAAGGAGGATCTGCCTCCTCGCAAGCCTGTGTATCGGCACGAGAAAGCACTGACCCGCCTGATCTTCGTCTATCTCTTCCTGTTGCTGTTTCTGCCCGTGAGCCTTGGCGGGATGGTCGACCTGATCCGCTACATGTTCGACTGATTGATCGCTGCCCTACACGCGCCGATCCTGACCGCGTCCCGACACCGCGACCGCCAAAATCACGAGTACCGAAGCCGCCCCGACGAAACGCTCTTAGAGTCTATACTTCCTAAACTTCACTCGACCGCCACGACTGAGAACCGCTCCGCATCAGTGACATAGCTACAAGTTGATCTCCATCACTCGACACCCCTTTCCGCGGAACGTAAGACGAACGAATGGCCCAACTCGACACCCGTGAAAAGCTCGAGATCCTCGCCGATGCGGCCAAATACGATGCGTCCTGTGCGTCGTCGGGTACGACCAAACGCAACTCGAAGGATGGCAAGGGGCTCGGCTCGACCGAAGGAATGGGCATCTGCCATGCCTATGCCCCCGACGGCCGCTGCATCTCGCTGCTGAAGATCCTGCTGACCAACAGCTGCATCTTCGACTGCCATTACTGCATCAACCGCAAGAGCTCGAACGTCCGCCGCGCGCGCTTCACCGCGAAGGAAGTCGTCGATCTCACCATCGCCTTCTACAAGCGCAATTATATCGAGGGCCTGTTCCTTTCGTCGGGCATCATCGCCTCGTCGAACTACACGATGGAGCAGATGGTCGAGGTCGCACGGTCGCTCCGCGAAGACCACCATTTCCGCGGCTACATCCACCTCAAGACGATCCCCGACGCCGATCCCGAACTCGTCCACCAAGCCGGGCTGTATGCGGATCGCGTCTCGATCAATGTCGAGCTCCCGACCGCGAACGGCCTGAAGCGCCTTGCCCCCGAAAAGGACGGCGTGCGCATCGAAACCGCGATGGCCGAGGTGAAGGCGTCGATCATCGACGGCAAGGACGCGACGGCCAAGTACAAGTCCGCGCCTCGCTACGCGCCCGCCGGCCAGTCGACCCAGATGATCGTCGGCGCCGACGCCGCAACCGACGGCGACATCGTCCGGAAGGCATCGACCCTGTACGACCGCTTCGGTCTGCGGCGGGTCTATTATTCCGCGTTCAGCCCGATTCCCGACGCAAGCGCCGTCCTTCCGCTGCAACGCCCGCCGCTGATGCGCGAGCACCGCCTCTATCAGTCGGACTGGCTGATGCGGTTCTACGAGTTCCAGCCGCACGAGGTCGTCGCTGCCGCAGACGACGCCACCGGCATGCTGCCGCTCGACATCGACCCGAAGCTCGCCTGGGCGCTGAAATTCCGCGGGAGCTTCCCCGTCGACGTGAACCGCGCGCCTCGTGAGATGCTGCTTCGCGTTCCGGGCCTCGGTGTGAAGGCGGTCAACGGCATCCTGACGAGCCGCCGCTGGCGCCGCCTGCACCTGGCCGACATCGCGCGCCTCACGGTGTCGGTCGCGAAACTCCGCCCCTTCATTATCGCGGAAGACTGGCGCCCGGTAACACTAGCGGACCGCGCCGAACTCCGCCCGATCGTGGCGCCGAAGCCCAAGCAGATGGAAATGTTCGCGTGAGGCCGTTGGGTACGGGTTTCGGTGCATCTGAAGCGCATCCCTGTAAATCAAGGATGGCTTGTTTCCCCGCGAAGGCGGGGACCCAGACTGGGCTTCCGCCTTCGCGGGAAAACAAGGGAAGCAAGTACCGGAACAAGCCCGGCGTGACAGCGTAGGAGCGCCATGCGCGTAGTAACCCTTGCCGAACCCGACGATTTCGACGGCTGGCGCGACGCCGCGCGTGGCCTGGTCGCGGAGGACGTCCCCCCCGACGACGTCGTCTGGCAAGTCGGCAACGAACCCACCGACCTGTTCGCCATTGCAGCCGACCCCGCCCCGGCCCCAGCCCCCGGCGCGTTCTCCGTCCCCCGCGCGTTCCTCGATCTCGCCCGCAGCGCCATCCTTGGCAGCGACCCGGAACGGTTCGCGCTGCTCTACACGCTGCTCGCCCGCCTCCGCCGCGAACCCAAGCTGATTGAAGACCGCGCCGACCCGCTCGTCCGCAGGCTCGACCGGATCGCCAAGGACGTCCGCCGCGACATCCACAAGATGCGCGCCTTCCTCCGCTTCCGCGAGATCGAGGAGGACGGCACGACGCGCTTCGTTGCGTGGTTCGAGCCCGACCATCACATCGTCCGCGCCAACGCCGCGTTCTTCGTCAACCGCTTCGCCAGCATGCGCTGGTCGATCCTGACGCCCGAAGTCTCGATCCACTGGGACGGCAAGGCGCTCAGCGAAGGCCCCGGCGCGAGCAAGGCCGATGCCCCGGACGGCGATCCGACCGAGGAAGTCTGGAAGACCTATTACGCCAGCATCTTCAACCCGGCGCGCGTGAAAATCGGCGCGATGCTGAAGGAGATGCCGAAGAAATACTGGAAGAACATGCCTGAGACCGCGCTGGTCCCGGGCTTGCTCGCGGCAGCACAAGCGAGGGAAAGCGGCATGATCCAGCGCGCGCGCGACACTGTCGGTGGCAACAGCCAGATCGCGTGGGAAGCTCTACGCGACGAAGCCGCCGGCTGCACCCGCTGCCCGCTCTACAAACCTGCCACCCAGACCGTGTTCGGCGAAGGCCCGGTCGACGCGCCGCTGATGTTCGTCGGCGAGCAGCCGGGCGATCAGGAGGATATTGCCGGGCGCCCGTTCGTCGGCCCCGCCGGCCAGATGTTCGACAAGGCGATGGCGGAGGCCGGCGTCGACCGCTCCCGCGCGTACGTCACCAACGCGGTCAAGCACTTCAAGTTCGAGCAGCGCGGGAAACGCCGCATCCATGCCAAGCCCGGCGCTGGCGAGATAGACGCGTGTCGCTGGTGGATCGAGCAAGAGCAGATGCTGATCAAGCCGAAGGTGACGGTAGCGCTCGGCGCGACCGCCGCACGATCGTTGTTCGGCAAGGTGATGACCATAAGCCGCGAACGTGGCCGCGCGTTACAACTGCCCGACGGCGGCGAGGCGTGGATCACGGTGCACCCGAGCTACCTGCTGCGGTTGCCAGACCCGGCCCAAGCAGCAGAAGAATATGCGCGGTTCGTCGAGGATTTGAGGACCGTAGGCGGGCGGATCGCCTGATCCGCCCGCCGCGATCACATGCTGTTCGGCTCAGGTCCCAGCCGACCGGCCGGATCGTCAAGCGCATCGATCGCCGCGATATCCTCGTCGTCCAACGTCAAATCCAGCGCGGCAAAGTTGTCGCCCAGATGCTCCGCATCCGATGCCTTCGGAATAACCGAAAAGCCGTTGGCCAGATGCCAGGATAGGATGACCTGAGCAGCGCTTCGCCCATGTTTGCCGGCAATCCGAACGATCGCCTCGTCCTGCAGCAGCGTTTTCCCCTGGCCCAAGGGGCTCCAGCTTTGCGTCACGATCCCGTGCGCCTCGTGATAGGCTCGCTGTGCGCGCTGCTGGAAATTGGGGTGGAGTTCGATCTGGTTGACCGCGGGCGTTACGCCGGTTGCCGCGACGATCGCATCGATGTGCTCGGGCAGGAAGTTCGATACGCCGATCGACTTCGCCTTCCCCGCATCGCGCAACGCGATCATCGCTTTCCATGCGTCGACGAACGTGTGCGCGCTCGGCACCGGCCAGTGCATCAGATATAAATCGACCGAGTCGACTCCGAGCAACGCAAGGCTCTCGTCCATCGCCGCCTCGGCATCCCCCTGCCGGTCGTTCCAGAGCTTGGTGGTCAGGAACGCATCCGAGCCTTTGTAGCCGGCGCCCACGCCCAACTCGTTGTCGTAGATCGCGGCGGTGTCGACCAGCCGAAAGCCGATATCGAGCCCGGTGCGGACGATCGCCGCGGCCTGGCTGTCGGGGATCTGCCACGTGCCCATGCCGAGCTGGGGCATGGAGCGGCCATCGTTGAGTGTGAGATCTGTCATCGGGTTTGAGCGAACGAAGCGCATGCACGGTTCCGATTGTCTCTTCCCTTCGCCGCCCGCTTCGCGCACTTCGCCGACCTATGTTCGAAAAGATCCTCGCCGTCCTCGCGACCTTCACGATCTGGGTGATCTCGTCCGGCGGCTATGTCGGCATCGCGGTGCTCATGGCGATCGAGAGTGCGTGCATTCCGCTCCCGTCCGAAATCATCATGCCGTTCGCCGGCTACCTCGTCTCGACCGGGCGGTTCGACCTGTACCTCGCCGCGACCGCCGGTGCGATCGGATGCAACCTCGGTTCGATCGTCGCGTACGAGATCGGCAAGCGCGGCGGACGACCGATGGCGGAGCGCTGGGGCCGATACGTCCTGATCGGACCGGGCGAACTCGACGCCGCTGATCGGTTCTTTGCGCGCTTCGGTAGTGTCGCGGTGCTGATCGGGCGTCTTTTGCCCGTGATCCGCTCGTTCATCGCCTTTCCCGCCGGTGTCGCGCGGATGAAGCTGGTGCCGTTCCACGTCTACACCTTCCTCGGATCGTGGCCTTGGTGCTTCGGCCTGGCCTGGGTCGGCATGAAGCTCGGCGACAAATGGGACAGCGATCCGCGCGTAAAGGCGGCGTTCCACAACGCCGACCTGCTGATCGGTATCGTCCTGATTGCGCTCGTAGGCTTCTACATCTGGCACCGCGTACGCGGGCTGAAGCGTCGCGCCTAAGTTTGTCGGGGATAACCGCGGCGCTGCGCCAGCGCACGCAGATCGTCGTCGCGCGTCGGGGCCAGTTGAGCCGTTCGTCGCTTCACGGCAGCAAGAATGTCCGCGTCGGCCTTCTCTGGCGATCCGCTGTCGAACGGCGGTGACGGGTCATATTCGAGGCTGAGCTGAACCGCCTTGGCGTGAGCCTCGCCGCGGAGCATCGCAGTCAGCGTCAGCGCGAAGTCGATCCCGGCGGTGACGCCCCCGCCGGTCACTCGGTTGCGATCGACCACGGTACGCGCATCGACCGGAATCGCATTGAACAACGTCAGCATGTCGCGCTGCGCCCAGTGGCACCCTGCACGATAGCCGTCCAGTAAGCCGGCGGCGCCTAGGATCAGCGAACCGGTGCAGACGCTCGTGACCCAAGCGGCGTTCGTGCCGACCGCCTGGACCCACGCCATCGCCTCGTCATCGGCGATCACGCCGTTGATACCGAACCCACCCGGCACGCAGAGAATGTCCGCGTGCGGCACGTCGGCGAAGGTCGCGGTCGGCAGGATCGAGAAGCCGGCGTCGGTCGGCACCGGATCGAGCGTCTTCCATACGAGATCGAGTCGCGCACCGCCCAGCCGCGACAAGACCTGCGCGGGGCCGGTCAGGTCGAGTTGCGTCACGTTCGGGAACAGGAGAAAGGCGATGCTCAGGGGTTGTATCATGCCGATATTCCTAGCGAGAAGCACTTGGTATCGAGGGGTGCCGGAACACGCTTCGCAATCGTTCGGACGCCCGGGACAACCCTGCCGATCCGGCCTCCGCCGAGGGCAGTGCGCGAGTGAAGTATAGGAAGTGCAGACGCTCTCGCAGTATCGTTCCTGACGAACGGCGCACCGTTGCGGCCGGTGTGAAAGACCGCGCTCAAGAAAGTTGCCGACGCCATCCGCGGATCATGTCATGCCCGGCCCCGGTAGGACAGCGGCAGCTAGCATGGCGTCAGGCGAGCAGCTGCGTACCGGGCATGCGAGGGGTCATCGTTTGAGCCATGCCTGTCGTGCGAGGCGAGCGTCATGCGCGTCGTGGGATACCGCAGCTTTCGCTGGGGTGACGTATGGAGGGTTAAGGGCGACGGGGGCTCGAGTGAGGCCACGTATGGCACGCTGCGTTCCGTGTGCCGCTTTGTGCTACCCGTACTGCGCGTAACACTCGTATTGCGTGTACTGCGCGTACTGCGCGTACCACTGCATTGCGTGTACTGCGCGTGTTTGGATTCAGCTCGGTTTCCAGATCAGAACCGCTCCCCACCCGTCATCCCAGCGGAAGCTGGGATATCGTTGTGCAGGTCCTACCGCCCCCCCGGCGCTCAGGGAAGAACCGGCACTTCCGCCGCCCGCGTCTTGTTCTCCAGGCGCGATTCCCTCACTCGCTGGCCGAAGCAGCCGGTGGCGCCGCCTGCGCCGACGGCGGAGCAGCTGCCGATCGTGTTGACGCCCGACCCGGCATCCATCGTGCCCTGTGCCTTGGTCGCCCAGCTGGCATTCTCAGGCGTCACGACGAACTCGCGGAGTTCCTTCGGCACGCGGTATTGTTCCTGCGCGCTGCGGCGGACGCAGATGACGATCTCTTCGCCGTTCTGATTGGTCGGGCAGCGTTCGTTGCCGAACAGGGTCAGCACGCCGTTGACCGGCGCACTGCGCGAGACTTCGCCGGGGACGGAAACAGGTTGCGGCTTTCCGGTCGCCCCCGGCAAGGCCGGCGCGAGGGTCGGCGCCCGGGCGGGCAGTTGCGCCAGCGTCGGCGGTGCAGGTTTCGCGGTCTGCGCAACTGCAGGGCCGGCGACGAGCAACGCCGCCGCAAAAAGCATCTTCATACGCATCACTCCCACGCGTTTGGTACGCCTGTTATACTCGCTCGGCCTGGATCCGCCTGGGCTAGATCCGCTTGGCGGTAGCGATCGCGACCTTGCAGCCGAGCCGGATCAGTCCGCTCAACACCGGATACCCAGGCGTCTCCTCGGCTCCCGCGGCGATCGCGGTAGCCTTGTGCTCCAGCTCCTCGGCCTGGAAATCGAGAATAGCCGCGGATAGCTCGGGATCGCTGGCGCCAAGCTGAACGATCTGTTCTTCGTAATGCTTGTCGATCTCGGTTTCGACCGCCGCCGTGCACGCCATGGCCGCACGCGGACTGATCGCTGCCGTCACCGCGCCCAGCGCGAAACCGGCAACTTTCCAGATCGGCTGCAACACGGTCGGTCGCACGCGCCGCTCGACGATCATCTTGTCGAAGAACGCGCGGTGACGCTCTTCCTGCTGCGCCATGTGATGAATCGAGCGCGATGCAGGATGGCGATCACCGAGCACCGCAAGCTGGCCCGCATAAATCCGGATCGCGCCGTATTCGCCGGCCTGGTCGACCCGAATCATCGCATCGGTCGCGCGCTTGGCGTCACCTGGCTTCCAGCTCATCGCGTCTTCCTCATGAGTGCGAATATGGTGAACGCACCGACGAGCGAAAAGACCGCGTTGAACCCGGCAAGCGAGATGCCGAGCAGTTTCCACTGTGGCGAATCACACCGCACCATCGGCGCGTTCATGATCGCGGCGAGACGCTCGGCGGCGGTGGTGCCAGCCATCGACACGGTCGTGGTGCAGGCGGTAAAGCCGTTCCACCAATGATATTCGACGCCGGCATGCGCGACGCCGATCAGCCCGCTGAGCCCGATGAGCAGACCGGCGACGATGACCAGCGATGCCCGCAGCGACCGACCGGGCACGAAGAACGTCGCTCCCGCAATCAGCACAGCGGCATAATGCGGCCAGCGTTGCCAGTGGCACATCTCGCACGGGTACAGCCCACCGAGATATTGCGAGCCGAGCGCGCCGAGTAGCAGGAACGCCGGCAACAACAGCGCAATGGCGCGCGCGATCTCTTCGTTCTTGGTCATGCCAAGCCCGCGCCGAACGCTCACTTGCCGGGCGCCTTGGTTGCGTCTGCATCAGGCTTGATCGGACGTGGCTTGGTCGCCGCAGCAACCTGCACCGGGCCGCCGAGGCGCGCGACCGTCTTCAGCGCGTAATAGAGCTGAAAGTCGTCGATACCCTGCTTCTTCAACTGCTCGGGCGTCTGCGAGAAGCGCGGGTCGGTCTTGGTATCCTCCTCCAGCACCGCGTTGTCGGCCTTCACCTCGTTGATCAGGTGTTTGCGCAGGTCGGCCTCGCGGAACACGGGACGCGACTTGTAATCGGGATCGGTGAGCTGCGGCACCTTGATGTCGGGCTCGATCCCGCCCTCTTGTACCGACCGGCCCGACGGCGTGAAATAGCGCGCCGTCGTCAAGCGGAGCGCGGTCTCGGGGCCGAGCTGGAGCACGGTCTGGACCGAGCCCTTGCCGAAGCTGCGCTCGCCCATGATCAGCGCGCGATGATGATCCTGGAGCGCGCCCGCGACGATCTCGGAGGCGGACGCGGTACCGGGATCGGTGAGGACGACGACCGGCAGGCCGTGCGCGTCGTCGCCGGGTTTGGCATAATAGCGCTCGATATCGGTCTTCTCGCGGCCACGCTGCGAGACGATTTCACCATGATCGAGGAAGGCGTCGCTGACTTCGATCGCCTGCGTCAGCAAGCCGCCGCCATTCTCGCGCAGGTCGACGACGTAGCCGAGCGGACGATGGCCGAGCGACTTGTCGATCGCCATGATCGCCGCGCGGGTGTCGGCACCGGTGTTTTCGCTGAAGGTGTTGATGTTGATGTAGCCGACGTCGCCGCGGACTTCCCACTTCACCGGCTTCTGGACGATGATCTCGCGCATCATCGTCACGTCGAGCGGCTTGTCTCGGCCGGGACGGACGAGGCCGAGCGTGATCCTGCTGCCAGGCTTGCCACGCATCTTGCCGACCGCCTCGTCGAGCGAATCGCCGTAGATCAGCTTGCCGTCGATATGCGTGATGTAGTCGCCGGATTTGACGCCCGCGCGCGCGGCGGGGGAGTCTTCCTGTGGGGCGACGACCTTGATCGCGCCGTCCTCCATCTGCACCGTCAGGCCCAGGCCGCCGTAATTGCCCTCGGTCATGATCCGGAGGTTCTCGTAGTCGAGCGCGTCGACATACGAGCTGTGCGGATCGAGGCTGGCGAGCATCCCCTGGATCGCGCCCTTGATCAGCGTCTTGTCATCGACCTTGTCGACGTAATCTGCCTTCACGCGGTTGAACACGTCGAGAAACTGGTCGAACTCGCGGTACGTGTCGCTGTCGACAGCCGCCATCGCCGAGGTCGCGAGCGGGATCAGCGTCAGCGCGCCGACGATGGCCGTGGCAGTAAGGATCGGAGTACGCAGTATAGGACGAGGCATCGATGGTCCTGCAACCTGAGAAATGACGATATCTTAGGGTCGTAAACGGTAGATCGTAACGGCCCACCGTAGCGGCAACGCGCGCGCGGAGCAAAGCCGTGTCAGGCTGAACCGCGTCTGACTAGCCGAACAGCCGGGCGCCATCAACGAAGCCCTGTCAATGCGGCGACATCAACCGGGCGGCCGCGGCGGCGGAGCTCTACGGTGATGCGTGGGTCTTCGCTGGGGGCCGTGCCGATGGTTGCGCCCATCGCGATCCGGTCACCGGGTTTCGCGGTAGTTGCGGAAAGGCCGGTGACCAAGCTGGTCCAGCCTTCGGCGTGATCGATGATGACGATCGTGCCGTAGTCACGAAACCGACGTGCGTAGCGAACCCTGCCGGCTGCAGGGGCGACGACGCGGGAGCGGGAGGCCGTAGCAAAGGTCAGGCCGCGCGATCGAACGCCGGAGTCCGAGACTTCGTCGAAGCCCGTGACGAGCGTGCCCGATACCGGCATGCGGTACACGCCGCTCGGTGGAGCTGGAGGGGTCGTGCCGGGCGCGATCGGGCGAGGGATCGGACCAGCGAGCGCGACGAGACTTGCCGCGGTTGCCTTGGCATCGGTCGTTGCCGCCATGCCGTCGACGAGATCGCGCGCGCGTTCGCCAAGGGCCAGCGCGCGATCGGACTCGGTCAGCGCACCGCGACCAAGCGCCCGGCTGCGCTGGCGATGACGCGCTTCGAGGTTGGCCAGCGCGATGCGGTCGTTCTCCAGTCGTGCGCGGCCGTCTGCCAATGCTTTGGCGGCAAGCGTGGCGCTGGCTTGCAAGCGACGCGTTTCCGCGAGTTCGGCACGGACCGCGTTGGTACGCTGGCGGACGACGGGGAGCGCGTTACCGAGGACCGCACGGACACGGACGAGGTCGTCGACCGATCCCGGCTGCGCGACTGCGACGATCGTCGGTCGGCGGGCCAGCGATTCGAGCGCCGCGAGGAGCCGGGCGACCGGGGCTTGGGCGCGTCCGAGCTTGGCGCGCTGATCGGTCAGCAGGCGGTCGACGAGTGTGACCCGCGCACCGGCGGTCACGAGGTTCGCCTCCGCAGCAGTGACGCGCGCAGCGAGCGCCTGTTCTTCACGTCGCGCCTTGTCGGCGGCATTGCGTTCCTGGGTAGCCGCAGCGGCGAGCTTGGCCGCACGGCGTGCAGCAAGCGCGGCATCGCGCTTGGCGGCAAGCAGGCGCGCCTGTTCGCTCGCGATGTCAGCCGTGTCGTTGGTCTGCGCCGTCACGCCGGCCGCCACCACGAGCAGCGCCGCGACGACCAGGCCCCTCCCGATCCTCATGCATCACCCTTCGCGGTGATAGGGGTGGTTGGCAAGGATGCTGGTCGCGCGGAAGAGTTGCTCTGCGAGCATCGCGCGGGCGAGCAGATGCGGCCACGTGGCACGGCCGAACGAGAACAGCAGGTCGGCCTCGTCGCGCGCCGCGTCGTCGAAGCCATCGGCGGCCCCGATCATGAACCGCGCCTCGCGCACGCCATCGTCACGCCACCGTTCGAGCTTGTGTGCAAACGCCGTCGACGAGAGCGTCTCGCCCTTCTCATCGAGCAGGATGCGCTTGGTCTGCTCACCGACCAGCGGGATCTTGCCGCCGGTATCGGGCAGCTCGCTGATCCTGGTCGGCCAGACGATCCGCTTAAGATAGCGATCGACAAGGTCCGCCTCTGGCGAACGCCCGATCCGTCCACGGGCGACGATGTGGAGCAGCACCGCCGCCTCTAGATCGGTTTAGTCTTCGGCAGTGTAAGTCGGCACCGGCGGCGGCGTCGGAGCATCGCCGAACGCCCACATCCGCTCCAGATTGTAGAAGCTGCGGACTTCGGGGCGGAACAGGTGGACGATGACGTCGGTCGCGTCGATCAGCACCCAGTCGGCGGTCGGCAGACCTTCGATCTTCACCGGACGCTTGAACTCGGCCTTGATCCGCTCGGCCAGCTTCTGCGCCATCGAGGCGACCTGCCGGGTCGAACGACCGCTGGCGATCACCATGAAGTCGGCGATGCTGGTCTTGCCCGCGAGCGGGATCGAGATGGTCTCGACCGCCTGGTCGTCGTCGAGCGACGCGAGGATCAGGCGATGCAGCGCCTCAACCTCTTCGGGGTCGGTCGCGCGAGGGGCAGTAGGGGAAGTGGCCAAGTCAGCTCCTGGGTAAGGGTATCAATCCGGCAACGTGCCGGAACGGTCGGGCGGCCCAGCAACGTGCTGAAACCAGTCTGGGTTCACGGCACGCAGGCCGGTTGCGGAGGTCGGGTCGGGTCGGAAGCGCAACAGCACGAGGGCCGGCAAACTCCACGTCGTCCAGCTCTTCGCATGGTCTGTGCGCCGTTGGAAGCGCCGCAGCCAACCCATCGCGGGGGCCGCGAGGGCGCGCCCGTCATATCCCGGACGCGCGATTACCGCAATCGGAACCTCGCGGGCGATTGCGCGCCAGTTTTTCCAGCGGTGGAAGTCGGCAAGATTGTCCGCGCCCATCAACCAGATGAAGCGGATCTTCGGATAACGCCGCTTGAGCTTTCGGATCGTGTCGAGTGTGTAGCGGGTATGGAGGCGCGCCTCGATATCGGTGGCGCGGATCGGCGCCCGGCGGGCCATGCGCCGGGCGGACGCAAGCCGCGCCGCAAGCGGCGCCATGTCGTTCGCCGAGTCCTTGAGGGGATTGCCGGGGGATACCAGCCACCACGCCTCGTCCAGCGCAAGGGCGTCGATTGCCGCCAGCGTGATGCCGCGATGGCCGTTATGCGCGGGATTGAACGACCCGCCGAGAATGCCGACACGGGTCATGGTTCAATGAACCAATTCTCGCGTTCATGATGGACCCGAACGACCTGCACCACATCGCCGACGATGCGGTACCGAATGAGATAGGGCGTATTGAACACCCGTAGAATGCGGCCCCCGTCACCGTGCGGGCGTCCTCCTCGCGGAAAGTTCTCGAGAAACTTGGACCTGAGCCGGATGGCGATCAATATCCGCAGCGCCCATTCGGGATCGGCTTCGGCAGTCAGCCAATCATCGATGCCCCGCAAATCGTCTAGCGCCGGCGTCGTCCAGTCTATTTGCACCGAGATTGATGCCGTTCGATCATACGATCGAGCTCCGCCATCACCTGCTCATGGGGTACGACATCGCCCCGATCCGCGGCATCAATGCCGACCTGAATGAACGCCCGGTAATCCGCCTCGCTCTCGGCGACGCGCCGGATCGCCTCCGCCGCGAACTCCGCGCCGGTAATGCCCTTTGACGCAGCAAGGCTGTCGACGATAGCCATCGTATCGGTGTCGAGTTCCGCCGTTATCCGCATCGGTGCGCTCATGACGAAACGCTACTCCTTCGAAGTCATCGCATCAACCACGTACCTGCCCGGTGCCGCGGCCGATCCACTTGTAGGTGGTGAGACCTTCGAGCGCGACAGGGCCGCGAGCATGGAGGCGGCCGGTGGCGATGCCGATCTCCGCACCGAGGCCGAACTCGCCGCCATCGGCGAACTGGGTCGAGGCGTTCCAGAGCACGATCGCGCTGTCGACGCAGGTCAGGAAGCGCTCTGCAACCGTCTCATCCTCCGCGACGATCGCGTCGGTGTGATGCGAGCCGTGGCGGGCGATATGCGCTGTGGCACCGTCCAGCCCATCGACGATCGCGACCGAGGCGATCGCGTCGAGATATTCAGTGTCCCAATCGGCAGCATCGGCAGGGGCGATTTCCGGTACGAGGGCACGAGATGCTGCATCACCCCTGACTTCGCAGTCAGCATCGATGAGTTTCTGGATCAACGCGGCAGGCTCCGCATAGCCTCGGTCGATCAACAGCGTTTCCATCGATCCGCAGATGCCTGTGCGGCGCATCTTGGCATCGACGACCACTGCCTCGGCCATCGCCCGCTTCGCCGACGCGTCGACATAGACGTGGTTGATCCCATCGAGATGCGCGAGCACCGGCACGCGCGCCTCGGCCTGGACGCGCGCGACCAGGCTCTTGCCGCCGCGCGGGATGATCAGGTCTATCACCCCGTCAGCCTTCAGCATCGCGCCTACCGCCGCGCGATCGGTGGTCGGCACGAGCTGCACCGCGTCGGCGGGCACGCCGCCTGCCTTCAGCCCGGCCACCAGCGCCGCCAGGATCGCGCGGTTGCTCTGCACCGCTTCGGAGCCGCCGCGCAGGATCGCCGCATTACCGGCCATCACGCACAACATTGCTGCATCGGCGGTGACGTTGGGGCGGCTCTCGTAGATGATGCCGATGACGCCGATCGGCACCCGGACCCGCGACAGCGTCAGGCCGTTCGGGCGCTCGCTGGAGTCGATCACCTGCCCGACCGGATCGGCGAGCGCAGCGACCGCCGCGACGCCGTCGGCCATCGACGCTATCCGTGCGTCATCCAGCTTCAACCGATCGAGCATCGCCCCCGACAGCCCCGACGCGGCAGCGCGCGCCATATCCTCGGCGTTCGCGGCCAGGATCGCTGGCGACGCGCCCCGGATAGCTTCGGCCGCCAGTACCAAGGCCGCAGCCTTCCGGTCCGATGCCATGGTCGCCAGCGCCAGTGCGGCGGCGCGCGCGCGGCGGCCCATATCGGCGATCAATTCGGTCGGATTTTCTGCGTCGGCCATGCGGGCGCGTTAGCATGCATACCCCCTCGCGCCAACGCGGCGAAGTCGTTACGCTGTCGCTATGACAGGGGACATTGGGGCAACGGCGGACATCGCCACGGGAGCGCTCGTCGGGCGCGCGTTCGAACCGCGCGCAGGTGAAAAGCACGACGGCCTGTCGCATGGCGGTGATGCAGGAGATGGCGCGCTGTGCCTGAACTGCGGCACCCGCCTGATCGACGATTATTGCCATGCCTGCGGACAGGCCGCGCATGTCCACCGCTCGCTCGGCGGGATTGGGCACGAGATCGCGCACGGGGTATTCCACTTCGAAGGCAAGATATGGCGGACCTTGCCGCTGTTGATCCTGCATCCCGGCACGCTGACGCGCCGCTACGTCAATGGCGAGCGCGCGCGATTCGTATCGCCCCTCGCGCTGTTCCTGTTCACCGTCTTCCTGATGTTCGCGACGATCGGTGCGGTCGGCGGCGAACTTACCGACACGTTCGTCAACGACGAACGTCCGGGCCAGACCGCCGACTATGTCCGCGAGACCGCCAAGACGCGCGCAGCACTCAACCGGGTCGAAGCGCAACGCACGGTCGCGGCAAAAGCGGGCCCGAGCTACGCTGGCGCATCGGTAGCCGACCTCGACGAGCACGCCGCGTCGCTTCGCGTCACGCTGAAGGCGATCGCTGCTGCTCAGGCGATCAAGGGCGACGTGAACCACGGGCCGATCGTTGATTTGGGCGACTTCAAGACCGGATGGGAACGGCTCGACCACGGGATCGCCAAGGCCAATGGCAATCCGGGGCTGATGATCTACAAGCTGCAGACCAGCGCGTATAAATACAGCTGGGGTCTAATTCCGCTATCGGTGCCGTTCGTCGCGCTGCTGTTTCTCTGGCGGCGCAAGCACCGGCTGTACGATCACGCGATCTTCGTGACGTATTCGCTAGCGTTCATGATGCTGCTGACGATCGTACTGATCATCTGCCACGTCGTTGGCGTGCCGGACGCGACGCTGAGGCTTGCCGCGGTCGCGATCCCGCCGATCCATATGTTCGCTCAGCTTCGCGGGGCGTATTCGCTGCGGAAGCGGTCGGCGGCCTGGCGGACGGTCGCGTTGCTGACGTTCGCCTTCACGGTATTGCTGGCGTTTGTCGTGCTCTTGCTGCTGCACGGGCTGACGGATTGAGGAACGCGTACGGCCACACCGTCCGGTACATCACGCGCCGGGCGCACCCGTCCCATTCAGCCTCGCGGCATCCAGCCTGCCGTCATCCAGCCCCACCCGTCATCCCAGCGAACGCTGGGATCTCCACGTGGCGCGTGCTGTATCCTCTAACCGGAAACCCCAGCTTTCGCTGGGGTGACGGATGGGGCGCAGTGACAAATGGGCGTGCGGGGGCAAATCAAATGGATCGCGGACGGACACGGGGCCCGCGCATTCGCCGCGTCCGGCGCCTCAGCGGCAGGGGTAATGTTTCGCGATGACCTTCGCGTAGCCGTCCTTGAGCGGACGCTTCTGGTCGGCGGCGGGAAGTGCTGACAGGCCGTCGAGCATGTCCATGATGCCGATCTTCTCGCCTTCGGGTACGCAGGCGATCGGCGGTTTGCCGGCAGCGGCGCGGGCTGCACGTTCGGCCTTCAATTGAGTCGTCGCGCTTTTGGCTTCTGCCTTCAGGACCGTAAAGTCCGGGGACATCAGCGCCATGGGCCCCTGGTCACGGAGCGCATTGGCACGCGCGAGGAACGTCCCGACGGTCATCGCCGCACTCGCAGGCAACGCGACACCGGCAATGAGCAACGCTGCGATTACAGCCTTCGAACGCGAATACGACATGGGCGGCCTTTCCTAAGAAAGGCCGCCCATGCTCGCATTCAGCTTACGCCGGGATGAACCAATCAGGCGCCAAGTGGCGTGGGCGTTCCGAACGGACCGGACGGACGCCGGGTCTTCGGGATCGACGTGCCCGCACGCGGTACGTTCGAGGCCTTCGCACCCGGATCCGGACGGTCGAGATCCTCGCCGGCGATCAGCTTCTTGATCTCGTCACCGGTCAGCGTCTCGAATTCGAGCAGCGCACCCGCCACCGTGTGGAGCTGGTCGACATGATCGCTCAGCACCTGCTTGGCGCGGTCGAGACCGCCTTCGACGATCCGCTTGATCTCGTCGTCGATCAGTTGCGCGGTCTGGTTCGACATGCGTGACGGACGGCTGGACGAGTAACCGAGGAAAGACTCACCCTCGGGCTCGCCATATTCCAGCGGGCCGACCTTGTCCGACATGCCCCAACGCGTGACCATGTCGCGCGCCAGACCCGTGGCGTACTGGATGTCGCCGGATGCTCCGCTCGAGACCTTGTCGTAGCCGAAGATAACTTCTTCGGCGACGCGGCCGCCCATCGAGACCGCGAGGTTCGCGTACATCTTGTCACGGTGATAGCTGTACGAATCGCGCTCGGGCAGACGCATCACCATGCCCAGTGCACGACCGCGCGGGATGATCGTCGCCTTGTGGATCGGATCCGACGCCGCTTCGTGCATCGCGACCACGGCATGGCCGGCCTCGTGATAGGCGGTCATCCGCTTTTCATCGTCGGTCATGACCATGCTGCGACGCTCGGCGCCCATCATGACCTTGTCCTTGGCCTCCTCGAACTCGGCCATCGCTACCAGACGCTTGCCCTTGCGCGCCGCATGCAGCGCCGCCTCGTTGACGAGGTTGGCGAGATCGGCACCCGAGAACCCGGGCGTACCGCGTGCAATGACGCGCGCGTCGACGTCAGGCGCCAGCGGCACCTTCTTCATGTGCACTTCGAGGATCTTGATACGACCTTCGATATCCGGACGCGGCACCGTGACCTGGCGATCGAAACGACCCGGGCGCAGCAGTGCCGGATCGAGCACGTCGGGACGGTTGGTCGCGGCGATGATGATGATGCCTTCGTTCGCTTCGAAGCCGTCCATCTCGACCAGCAACTGGTTCAGCGTCTGCTCGCGCTCGTCATTTCCGTTGCCAAGACCGGCACCACGGTGACGACCCACAGCATCGATTTCGTCGATGAAGACGATGCACGGTGCCGACTTCTTGGCCTGCTCAAACATATCGCGGACACGGCTCGCGCCGACGCCGACGAACATCTCGACGAAATCGGAACCCGAGATCGTGAAGAACGGCACGCCGGCTTCACCCGCGATCGCGCGAGCGAGCAACGTCTTGCCGGTACCGGGCGAGCCGACCAGCAATGCGCCCTTGGGAATCTTGCCACCGAGGCGTGCGAACTTGGTCGGGTCCTTGAGGAACTCGACGATCTCTTCCAGTTCTTCGCGTGCTTCGTCGATGCCGGCGACGTCCTGGAAGGTGACCTTGCCCTCTTTCTGCGTCAGCATCTTCGCGCGCGACTTGCCGAAGCCCATCGCGCCGGAGCCCGAATTCTTCTGCATCTGCTTCAGCACGAAGAACGCGATGCCGAGGAACAGCAGGAACGGCAGCGACTGATACAGCAGCAGCGCCAGCATCGACGGGCCCTCTTCAGGCTTCGCGCTGATCGAGACCCCCTTGTCGCGCAGCTTCGGCACCAGCGTCGAGTCGGGGATCGGATACGACTTGAACTTCTCGCCGCTCGACAGCGTGCCAGAGATCATGTCGCGCGAGATGTTGACGTCCTTGACGGTGCCCTCGTCGACCTTATCGAGGAACGCCGAATACGCGATCGTGTTGCCACCCGACGCCGCCGTGCGGCCGTCGAACATGGTCACGAACAGCGCCAGCGCGAGCAGGATGCCGACCCAGATCAACAGGCTCTTCATCCAAGGATTGCCGCCGCCGTTCTCGGGTCCACCGTTGCCAGGGCCCTGAGGCTTTTGCCCGCGGTTCTCGTTGTCGTTCATGGGTACCGGATACCTTTCACCGCACAAGATAAGCGCACGCAGGTTAATGGCAATGGAACAACACGCGACTTGCGTCGATCAGTGTGAGCGGCTGGTCAGGCGGCCGGTTCCGCAGCGCGCCGGGGCGGCGCCTCGCGGAAGCGCCAGACGTCGCCGCGGACGCTGGCGATGATCCCCGCCTGCGTCGTCCGCTTGCCGGACATCAGCGAGTCGAGCAGCTTTTCGATGTTGGCGGCATCGGTCCATTCGGGCGCCGTGATACCGGCCTCGGCGCGCACCACGCCGATCGCGCGGCGGGCGAGCCGTCGCAGCAGTTCGCGCGGCAGGTTCTCGACCGCCAGCTTCACTTCGCCGACACCAACCTTGGCACGATCCGCCCAGATCCAGTCGACCATCGCGCGGACGTCGGTATCCGTTTCGGCAAGCGCGGCAGCGGCGCGGGCGAGGTTGGGCGTGCCGAGCCATTCGTTCTCGCCGAGCAAGCGTCGGAAACGCGTGCGATCGTGGCGGTCGTCATGGTTCGAGGGATCGTCGAAGAACGGCACTTCCGCACGACGGACGATCGCGCGGAGTTCGGCGCGGCGCCAGTCGAGCAGCGGACGAACGACGGTGACGCCGTTGACCTCGGTGCGCGCGCGGACGCCGGCGAGGCCTGCGAGGCCGGAGCCGCGGGCGGCGCGCATGAGGAAGGTCTCGGCCTGGTCGTCGGCATGATGGCCGGTGACGAGAGCCCCTGCCCCGATCTCGCGCGCGTGGTCGGTGAGCAGGGCGTAGCGGGTGGTGCGGGCTTGAGCCTGGATACTGGCGCCGGTGATCGGCTCGACGGGCGCAAGCGTCGCGTGGGGGATGCCGAGCGTCGCGCAATGGGCTGCGACCATCGCGGACTCCTCGACTGCTTCGGGGCGAAGGCGGTGGTCGATGCTCGCGACCGTGAAGCCGGGCGCGAGCGATTCGTGCGCGAGCGTGAGCATCGCCATGCTGTCGGGGCCGCCGGAGACCGCGAACAGCGGGTTGGCGATATCGCCTGCGAGCCGCGCGAAGTCGGCAGCGAAGCGGCGGCCTTCTTCCGTCATGCCGGGCTAACGATCGTGGTGGAGAGCGTACCACCCCGGCGGAGGCCGGGGCCCAGTTGGGAGACGTTGCTAATCAAGCGCCGCGATCCGTTACTGCGACCTTCCCAACTGGGCCCCGGCCTCCGCCGGGGTGGCGCTGGTTTGCGACGTGAAGTCACGAACAGGGGATCACGGACACGCATCAAGGGACAGCCTACTTGCACTTCGCCGCGGAACGCCCGGCGGCAACCTGCCCCTTCATCGCCGTCGCCATCTTGGCCCCATAGACGTCGTTCAGCTCGTCATACACTTTACACGCATCCGCCGGCTTGTTCAGCTTCGTCAGCGCCTGCCCAAGATACAGCAGACTGTCCGGCGCGCGTTCGCCCTCGGGCATCTTCTTGTAATTGTCGTAGAACGCCATCGACGCGAGGCTCGGCTTGCCCTCGTCGAGATACGACCGGCCCAGCAGGTTCTGCGCATAGCTGGCCCGCTTGCTCTTCGGGTAGTCGGCGACCACCTTCTTCAGCTGCGCCTCGGCCTGCGGATATTGCTTGGCCGCCCATAGCCGGTAGCCATACATATACTCGTCTTCCGCGGCATCGCCGGTCGAGGGCTTCTCGACCGACACCTTCGCCGGGGTCGCGGTGCCGGGCCTGGCCGATCCCTCGGGACGCGTGGTCGGGCGGGAAGGCCCGCTCGACGAGTCATCGGATTCGATCGGGCCGCCGGTCGCGATCGGCGCAGGACCGGCTTCCAGCGTCTTCAACCGCGCGTCGTTCGAGCGACGGTAATTGTCGAACGCATCCTGCAACTGGCGCGTGCGGTTCTGGTTCTGCTCGATCTGCTCGGTGAGCGATGTCATCTGCTGCTCCAGCGACGTCACGCGCTGGTTGACGTCGGCGAGCGCACTGGTCGCGGGCGAGCCGGGGCCGGGCCCCTGCTCGCTCTGCGGCGCGGTCACCTGGGGCTGCAGCATCTGCCCTGCACCGCCGGGGAAGACCTTGCGCTGGACCGCACGCATTTCGCTTTCGAGCTTGCCGACGCGGCCCTCGACGTTTTGGGCCTGGGCCGTAGCGGGCAGGAGGGCCGCGAGGCAGACGCCGATCAGAATTGACTTACGCATGGGTCACACCCCCCGGTGGATTGGTTAATCGTCGGGCTATACCTGCAACATCGATCCTGTCGCCAGCCTTAAGGCGTTCGATATCCGTGCGCAGTGTTACGGCGTGGTCGTTTCGGCCGCGGCGGCCGGTGGATTGCGAGCCGCGTCGAGGTTGGCGCGCTGCGTCTCCGACAAAGCGGGGCGCGGCGTGCGCGGCCGGCTGGTGCCGCGCGACCGTTCGGACGAGCGGGTCGAGCTTGTCGACGGCGCCTGCGTGGTCGGCGCAGCCTGCGGCTCGGGCGTGCCGGCCAGACGCGCGGCAATCGCCGGCGCTCCGACCCGAACGTCCTTGATCGCGCGTTCGCCGGTGCCGAGCGGCGGTACCGCGGCACCGTTCAGCGTCACCGCCAGCTTGTCCGCCCGACCGATGTTGATCATCGGATCCTTCGCATCGCGCGGCACGTCGAACTTGTCGCCCGGCTTCATCGTGCCGAGGTACAGCGTCTTGTTGTCGGCATCGTAGACGCGCATCCACACTTCGTCCGACGCGGTGAGCGTCACTTGGCCCGTGGTCGGCGTCGCGGATGCGGGAACGGGCTGCGCCGTCTGCGCTGCCGGGTTCGGGCCCGTTGCCGAGACTGGCACCGCGACCGACGTCGACGACGACGAACCGCGGAACATGTCGGTGCCGTACCACAGCCCGACCAGCACCAGCACCGCGATCGCAAGGCCCAGCGCCACGACCGCCAGCCCACGCGACGGCACGCGCGACGGGTCGGTCATCTCGTACGGTTCGTACTCCGGCGTTTTGCGCCTCATCTTGGCGACGTCGACGCGCACGAGTTGCGCGATGTGCACCTCGTCGATGCCGACCGCACGCGCATAGGCGCGGGTGAACCCGACCGCATAGGTCGACGAGGGCAGCGCCGAATAATCGGATTGCTCGATTGCTTCGAGGTGCCGCAGAGGCACGCGGGTCCGCGCAGCGATGTCCGCCACGCTGAGGCCCTGCGCCTCGCGCGCAATACGAAGAATGTCGCCAGCGCGCTCTGGTTGAGCGGGCGCTGCGTTCTGGCCGGTTTCGACCTCGTCCATTCTTATCTCCGAAGCCCAGGCGAAGGCGCGTTGCCCGTCATGAACCCCGTCTTTCAGAGGGCCCCAGCCGTGTCAACGCACACCGCCGCCTGCGACCGCAGCTTTCGCTCCGTCAAGCGAGTTCGACGCCGTTTTCGATCGCCCATGCCGTCAACGCGCCACGCATGTCGCGTGGAGGATTCGCCAGCAGCGTTGCCATATATTTCGTCAACGCAGCGCGATCGAGCGAGCGCGTCATAGCCTTGATCGGACCGACCGCGGCGGGCGTGATCGAGAGCCGTTCGATGCCCAGCCCGATCAACGCCATCGCCTCGAGCGGCCGCCCTCCCATCTCGCCGCACACCGCGAGATCGACTTTCGCGTCACGGGTCGGCGGAATGAGGCGTGCGATGAAGCGCAGGATCGACGGGCTAAGCCAGTCGTAGCGCTCGGCGAGCTTCGGATTGGCACGATCGGCGGCGAACAGGAACTGCGTCAGGTCGTTGGTACCGATCGAGAGAAACTCGATTCGCGGCAGCAGCACGTCGAGCATCTCCGCCAGCGCGGGCACTTCGAGCATCGCGCCGTACCGGATCGCCAGCGGCAGCTTGCGCCCACGCCCTTCTAGCAGTGCCCGCTGCGCCTCGAACAGCGCGCGCGCCTCGTCGAACTCCCACGGCTCGCTGACCATCGGGAACATCACGTTGAGCGTGCGGCCGGCAGCGGCTTCGAGCAGCGCGCGCGCCTGCACCTTCATCAACCCGTCGCGCTCCAGGCCTAGGCGCAGCGCGCGCCAGCCCATCGCCGGGTTCTCCTCGTCGGCATCTTCCTTGTTGAGATACGGCAGCGCCTTGTCGCCACCGATATCGACCGTGCGGAAAATCACCGGCCGCTCGCCGGCGGCGTCGAGCACTTCGCGGTAGAGCCGCTGCTGGCGCTCACGCTGCGGCAACGTGGCCGAGACGAGGAACTGGAATTCGGTGCGGAACAACCCGATCCCGTCCGCGCCCGTGATGTCGAGCGCGGCGACGTCGTCGCGCAGGCCGGCATTCACCATTAGCGTGAGCCGGTGACCGTCCTTGGTGACCGGCGGCACGTCGCGCAGCGCTGCAAACGCGGCCTTGCGCTTCTGCCGCATCGCGAGGCGCGCCTCGAACGCCTCCTCCATCGCCGCCGACGGCCGCGCGAAGACGTTGCTCTCGGCGCTGTCGAGCAACAGCATGTCGCCCTCCGCGACCAACCGACGGATATCGCGGACGCGACCGAGCACCGGCACGCCCATCGCACGCGCGACGATCGTGACGTGCGCGGTGAGCGATCCCTCCTCCAGGATCACACCCTTCAGCCGGCGCTTGTCGTATTCGAGCAGCTCGGCGGGCCCCAGGTTGCGCGCGATCAATATCGTGTCCTGCCGCAAACCCATCTGCGCGGCGGTGCCCATCTGCCCCGACACGATCCGGAGCAGCCGGTTCGACAGGTCCTCCAGATCGTGCATCCGGTCGGCGAGCAGCGGATCGTCGATCTGGCGCATGCGCTGGCGGGTGCGTTGCTGGACACGCTCGATCGCAGCCTCCGCGGTCAGGCCGGAATCGATCGCCTCGTTGATGCGCCGCGCCCAGCCCTCGTCGTACGCAAACATCTTGTAGGTCTGGAGCACTTCGACATGCTCGCCGCCGACGCCGAATTCGGCCTCGCGCGTCATCCGGTCGATGCCCTCGCGCATCTTGTCGAACGCGGCGTAGACGCGGTGGCGCTCGGCGTCGGTATCTTCGGCCACGGTGTGTTCGATATGGATGCGCGGCTGGTGATACACCGCGAACCCCGCGCCCATCCCATCGACCAGCTTCTGGCCGGCGATGCGGACAGCCGCGGTCGATTGCGGACGATCGCTGCCACCGCCGGTCGTGTCGATGAGGCCTGCATTGGCGATCAGTTCGGAGAGCACCATGGCGACCGTCTGCAGCGCTTCGATCTCGACGTCGGCATATTTGCGACGGTCCGTGTGCTGGACGGCCAGAACGCCCACCGATCGTTCGCGGCGGATGATCGGCACGCCGGCGAAGCTGTGGAACCGGTCCTCGCCGGTTTCCGGCTTGTAGGCGAAATCGGGGTGGCTTGCAGCCTCGTCGAGGTTGAGGACCTCGACGTCCTCCGCGATCGTGCCGACCAGGCCTTCGCCAAGCGCGAGCTTGGTGACGTGGACGGCGGCCTGGTCGAGACCGCGGGTCGCGAACAGTTCGAGCACGCCCTCGCGCAAAAGGTAGATCGAGCAGACTTCGCTGTCGATCGCGGTGGCAATGATACCGACGACCGAGTTGAGCTTGGCTTGCGCGGTGGTGCGCGCGGCCATCACGTCGTGAAGGCTGGTGAGGATCTCTCTGGCGGAGGCGGCGGCCGAAACGGGCATTCGGGTTGGCTACCAGATCGATCGCTTGGGTGCCACGCAACAAAAACAGTGTCGCAACGAAGTTCGATCTATCTCTCGGTCGTCGTTTCTTACAAGCCGCCCCATCGCGGGTCTCCGGAGCCCCTACCCCCAATCCGTCAGCCCAGCGAAAGCTGGGATATCCCCGTGGGACTCGTCAATTGCTGGCGCACTCAAATTGGGAGACCCCAGGTTTCGCTGGGGTGACGATATGAGGCGGAAGCGATCACAGGTCCTACGATCACCTGACGATGACCTTACGCGTCGAACAGGCCGTCCTGGCTACCGGCTGGTGGGTTCAGTCCGAGATGTTTCCACCCTCCGGCGTTCAAGAACCGACCACGAGCAGTCCGCGCGATCAGGCCGAGCTGGATCAGATATGGCTCGATCACCTCCTCGATCGTATCGCGCGGTTCGCTCAAGCCCGCCGCCAGCGTCTCCACCCCGACCGGGCCACCGCGATAGATGTCCGCGATCATCATCAGATAGCGCCGGTCCATCGCGTCAAGTCCGAGCGAATCGACCTCCAGCCGGTTGAGGGCCGCATCCGCGGCTCGCGCATCGACCGTCTCGTGCCCGGCGACATTGGCGAAATCGCGCACGCGGCGCAGCAGCCGCCCCGCGATACGCGGCGTACCCCGGGCACGGCGAGCGATCTCCATCGCGCCATCCTTGGCGATCCCCAGTCCCAGCAATCCGGCGGCGCGGGTCACCACGCGCTCCAGTTCCTCGACGGTATAGAATTGCAACCGCACCGGAATCCCGAACCGATCGCGCAGCGGCGTCGTCAGCAGCCCCTGCCGCGTCGTCGCACCGATCAGCGTGAAGCGTGGCAGGTCGATCCGCACCGAGCGTGCAGACGGTCCCTCGCCGATCATCAGATCGAGCGCACGGTCCTCCATCGCCGGGTACAGCACTTCCTCGACCGCCGGCTGCAGCCGGTGGATCTCGTCGATGAACAGCACGTCGCCATCCTCGAGATTGGTCAGCAACGCTGCGAGATCGCCCGACTTGGCGATCACCGGACCGGAGGTGGCGCGAAAGCCCACCCCCATCTCACGTGCAACGATCTGTGCGAGCGTGGTCTTGCCAAGACCCGGCGGTCCAAAGAACAGCACGTGATCCAGCGCATCGCCCCGCGATTTCGCGGCCTGGATGAAGATCCGCAGATTCTCCCGCGCGGCCTTCTGCCCGACGAATTCGTCCAGGCTCTTGGGACGCAATGCGGCGTCGACGTCCTCGGGACGCTTGGCGGCAGTCAGGATGCGGTCTGTATCGGTCACCGGCCCGCGATAGCGCGCTCGCGGTGGAAGGGGCAAGGCGGCTATAGGACCGCGATGCCCAACGAAACCTCCCATCCCGACCTGTATCTGTTGGCGGGAGTCTCTCCCGCGCTCGAGCACGCGCTGGCCGAACGCTTCACGTTGCACCGCAAGGATCCGCCGACCACGACCCGGGCGATCGTCGGTGGCGGCATGAGCGTGGTCGATACCGCGCTGCTCGATCGCTTGCCCGCGCTGGAGATCGTCGCGATCCACGGCGTCGGTCATGACGGGATCGACCTCGCCGCGACCAGGGCGCGCGGCATCGCGGTGACGACCACGCCCGACGTCCTGACCGACGACGTCGCGGACCTCGCGATCGGGCTGATGCTTGCGGTACAGCGGGGGATCGCGGCCAACGACCGAGCCGTGCGGGGCGGCGAGTGGAAGGTCGATCTTTCCCGACGCGCCAGCGGGCGGCGGATCGGCATTTTCGGGCTGGGTCAGATCGGCAAGGCCATCGCCAGACGCGCGCGGCCGTTCGCGCGCGAACTCCATTACACCGCACGCTCGATCAAGCCGGCGTTCGAGGGCGTGTTCCATGCCGACATCGCGTCGCTCGCGGCGGCGTGCGACGTACTGATCATCGCTGCCCCCGGTGGCGACGCGACGCACCATATCGTCGATGCGGCCGTTCTCGCTGCGCTTGGCGAGGACGGCATCCTGGTCAACATCGCTCGAGGAAGCCTGGTCGACGAACCGGCGCTGGTGGCGGCGCTTCAGGATGGGACGATCGCCGGTGCGGGGCTCGACGTGTTCGCCGACGAACCGACAGTGCCGGACGCACTGAAGGCGATGGACCAGGTCGTCCTGTCACCGCATCAGGGCAGCGCGACGGTCGATGGGCGGGCAGAGATGGCAGCGCTGGTCGTCGCCAATCTCGATGCGCATTTTGCCGGGGAAGCGTTGCTCACCTCGCTCTAAGTCCAGCTTTCGATCCTCTCGCTTGCGGGGGAGGATCGTCAGCGTAGCCGTCCACAATCGCACCGCTCCTAAGACTTCGACGCCTTCCGCAACGCCAGTCTCACCAGCGCGTCGAGCGACGCCCCCGGCCCCAGTTCCTCGTCCGCGGCATTCACGGCGATGCTCGCCTCGTTCGGACGGAACCCAAGGTTGAGGAGCGCCGAGACCGCATCCGCGGCCGCTCCGGGCGCGGCATTGACCACCGCCGGCCCGAGGCCCAGCGCGATACCGCCGACCTTGTCCTTCAATTCCATCACGATACGCTGCGCGAGCTTCGGCCCCACGCCGTTCGCGCGCGCGACCATCGCCTTGTCGCCACTCGCGATCGCGCGGCTCAGGTCGACTGGCTCCAGTGCCGACAGGATGGCGAGCGCGACGCGCGCGCCGACGCCCTGCACGCCTGTCAGCAACCGGAACCAGTCACGCTCGTCCGCGCTGGAGAAGCCGACGAGCCGCTGGAAATCTTCGCCCACCAGCAATTCGGTAAAGACCGTGCACGCTTCGCCGACCGGCCCCAACGCCGACAGGGTGCGCGCCGACGCGCCGACCAGATAGCCGACGCCACCGACGTCGATGACCGCATGGTCGATGCCCGTCGAGTCCAGCCGTCCTTTGAGATGCGCGATCATTGCCCATCGCGGTAGAACAAAGGGAGCGCGCCGTCATCCGACAAAACCGGCGCTTTGAGCCAAATCACGGATCTTTGCCCCGCGTATCGGCGGATGATGCCGCTGCTCAGATGCTCGGTTGCGACCGTTCCTCGTCAACCGCGCGGCTTGCCGCAGACGACGTGGTTTTCTCGACCGCGTGCAATGCCTGGGTCGGGGCGCCGATCACCGCAGCGCGCGCGCGCAGACTCGCTTTCAGGAATACCGTATCGGATGCCACGAAACGGCGAGGCGTCGTGCCGAGGAACGTCCCCGCGTCACGCAGGAAGTGCGACGCGTCGAAATAGCTGCTGTCGATCTTCGAATAATCGGACATCCCGTCGGTCCGGATCAGACTGATGAAGGAGCGCAGGAACCGTGCCCGTCGCAACAGCAATTTCGGTGGCATGCCGAAATACCGTGTCGCCATGCGCCGCAGTTCATGCGTGGGGATATCGAGCCGATCGGCGACGTCCTTCATCTCGATCACGCCGTCGGTAACCGTCAACGCCGCGAACGCGCGGATCAGGTCTTCGCGGGGATGCGGTCGTTCGAACAACGGTGCAAAGATCGCATCGAGCAAAGGCTTGATGAGCGCGTCGTCATCCAGCGCGTCGAGCCCATCGACGAGTTGCGCCGATATCTTTCGGCCCAGAGCGTCGGAAAGCGGCACGACACGGTTGTGAAAGTCGCCAGCCGAGCGGGCGATCAGTCGCGACCAGCCGGGTGCGCTTAGTCCGATGCCGATAGCGATTCCGCCACCCGTCTCGGTACGGAAGGCGCGGCTGGTAGGGCCGTAGAGGCTGGCGCGGTCGACCGGACCGAACCGATGATTGCCCATCGAGACCGTCAGGGGACCGGCATCGACGACCACCGAAATCATCGCCGGCGCAGGCAGATACCAGTTTAGCATCGGCGTGCGATCTTGCGACGCGTAGATCGCGTACCCGGTCAGAAATTCAGCCAGTGCAGGGTCGGGCAGATCATACCGCATCCGCATTCCGGGAGGCATCGCGAACGCCTCGGAAGGAACATTCCTGCTGTTCGTACCGCCGCGGACTTGATCGATAAACATCGCACCGCCTTTAATATATGTTAGGAAATATTAAGCGGTGCGCGAATGCCACAGCGGCTAAGCGATAGCCATCAAAACTTAAACGGTTGATAGAAACGGCAATTTAGCCCGATTTTGAATGTAAATTGCGCAGATAGTCGGTCGTGTTCAACGGGGAACCTGCGCAGACGTCGCAAAATCGGGTCGTAGATACCTCGCCGGTCGACGACGCGGGAATCAAACGCGCGCTTCACTACGCCGTGACAGCGCGGCGGCGCTGGCGACGTGATGAGCGTGGGTGATCGCAACAGCCAGAGCATCCGCCGCATCCGGGCCGGCGAGTTTCGCGCCCGGCAGCAGCACCGCCATCATCGCCTGGATCTGTTTCTTGTCCGCGCCGCCGGTGCCGACGACACCCTTCTTGACGGTCGACGGGTGGTATTCGCCGATATGCAGCCCGGCGCCCGCGGCGGCGAGCAGCACCACGCCACGCGCCTGACCCAGTTTCAGCGTCGACTGCGCGTTGGTGTTGCCGAGCACCTCCTCGACCGCGGCGCCGTCCGGGCGCTCGGTACGGATGACGTCGATCAGCGCGTTATAGAGCGCGGTGAGGCGGCGGGGGAGCGCCATCGATGGATCGGTCTTGATCTGGCCGTTGGCGATATGGCTCAGGCGGTTGCCGTCCGCACGAATGACGCCCCAGCCGGTCGTGCCGAGGCCGGGGTCTAGTCCTAGGATGATCATGAGAAGGAAGAAGGTTGGTTCGCGCGGAGGCGCGGAGGCGCGGAGGGCGTGCGCTCATGGCTATCGTCTCGCGCCAGCGGGACTTTCACACCGCTAGGCTGGCCTACCGATGTGAGGCCCCTCGCGCGGAGGACGATTGCACGAAGCGCCATTCTCCGCGCCTCCGCGCCTCTGCGCGAACCAACCTTCTTCATCTCAACCCAGCGTCTCCATGATCTCGTCGGAGATCTCGTAATTGCCCCACACGGTCTGCACGTCGTCGTCCTCGTCGAGCGCATCGATTAGCTTGAACAAGGTCGCCGCATCGTCCGCCTCAACCGCGACCATCACCTGCGGACGCCAGGCGAGCTTGGCGCCTTCGGCCTCGCCGAGCTTGGCTTCCAGAGCCTTCGCCACCTCATGCAGGTCGCCCTGCGCGGTCCAGACCTCATGGCCGTCCTCGCTCGACGAGACGTCCTCGGCGCCCGCTTCGAGCGCCGCTTCGAACACCGTGTCGGCATCGCCCGCGCTGGCGGGATACGAGATCAGCCCGACGCGGTCGAACGCGTGGCTCACCGAACCGCCAGCGCCCAAGTTGCCGCCGTTCTTGCCGACCGCGACGCGCACGTTGGTCGCGGTGCGGTTGCGGTTGTCGGTCAGCGCCTCGATGATCAGCGACACGCCGCCGGGACCGAAGCCCTCGTAGCGGATCTCCTCGTAGTTCTCGGCATCGCCGCGGCTCGCCTTGTCGATCGAGCGCTGGATGTTCTCCTTCGGCAGCGACGCAGCCTTGGCTGCGTTGACCGCCGCGCGCAGGCGCGGGTTCATGTCGACGTCGGGCAGGCCCATCTTGGCCGCGACCGTGATTTCCCGGCTGAGCTTGCTGAACGCCGACGAGCGCTTCTTGTCCTGCGCACCCTTGCGGTACATGATATTCTTGTATTTGGAATGGCCTGCCATCGGTGCCTCTTTAGCTGATGCGCCCGCTCTTAGGCGTCAGGCGCGGATTTCGCCAGACCGTCGATTTTCCGCTCGATCGCGTCGAGCCGGTCCAGCACCAGATGGTCGATCTTGTGGTGCACGCGCAGGATATCGAGCTCGGCCCGCAGGTTGGTCTCGTAGTCGAGGCTCGCGGCAAGACGATCTTTCGCCGACTGCCGGTTCTGGCTCATCATGATCACGGGCGCCTGGATCGCGGCAAGCGTCGACAGCATCAGGTTGAGGAAGATGTACGGGTAGGGATCGAACGCCATCCCGAAATGCCCGAGGATGTCCGAATTGAGAATCATCCAGCCGAACAGGATCACCGCAAAGGCGATGATGAACCCCCACGACCCGCCGACCGCGGCAACCCGGTCGGCGAGCCGGTCGCCGTAGCTGGAACGCTCGTCCGACACGTCGGCAGCGTCGCGGCTGACGGTGGTGCCTGCCTCGATCCCGGCGAGGACGCGGCGCTCCTCGTCGTCGAGCTCGCCCGGCGCCTTGCCGAGCAGCCGTTGCGAGAGATCGGCGAGCGGGGACTGTGTGGCCATCGCTCCGCCCTAACCGGGATTGCGGATTATGCCAGTCTCCCTCGTCGTGCCGGAAACCTTCCTTATCCTCCCCCGCAAGGGGGAGGTGTCGCCGAAGGTGACGGAGGGGGAGGACACGGAACCTATGTGGCCGCTTGCCTCCCCCTCCGACTGGCAAGCGCCAGCCACCTCCCTCTGGCGGGGGAGGATCGCCAAGGGGGCGTCGAATGTCCGACCATCCAGCAAAGACTCCTTGCTCCCATACGCCCGCACCTGCCAAACGCGCGGCATGACGGTTAGCGTGAATATGGGCACCGACGGCAATGGTACTGCCGTCGGCGTCGACCTGGAGGAACTACTCGCCACCCGCCTGTTGGTGCAGGGCAATTCGGGCTCGGGAAAATCGCATCTGCTGCGCCGCCTGCTCGAGCGATCGGCGGGGCATGTCCAGCAGATCGTGATCGATCCGGAAGGCGATTTCGTGACGCTTGCCGGGCCTCACGGTCATGTCGTGATCGAGGCGGGCGACTATAGCGAACGCGAAATCGCGCGGATCGCCACGCGGTTGCGCGAACATCGCACGTCCGCGGTCCTCAGCCTCGAAGGACTGGAAGTCGAGGGCCAGATGCGCTGCGCGGCGTCGTTCCTCTCCGCCCTGTTCGATGCGCCGCGCGAGCATTGGTATCCGGTGCTGGTGGTGGTCGACGAAGCGCAGATGTTCGCGCCGGTGACCGGCGGCGAAGTGTCCGAGGAAGTGCGCCGCGCATCCCTCGCAGCGATGACCAACCTGATGTGCCGCGGCCGTAAGCGCGGCCTCGCCGGCGTGATCGCGACGCAGCGGCTGGCCAAGCTCGCCAAGAACGTCGCCGCGGAAGCATCGAACTTCTTGATGGGCCGCACCTTTCTGGATATCGACATGGCCCGCGCCGCCGACCTGCTCGGCATGGAGCGGCGCCAGGCCGAAGCGATTCGCGATCTTCAGCGCGGCACGTTCATGGCGCTCGGGCCCGCGGTGTCGCGCCGGCCGATCACGGTGAAGATCGGCGATGTCGCGACGTCTGCGCGGAGCGGTAGCCCCAAGCTCACCCCCCTCCCCAGCGCCGCGCCGATGGACCTGCAGGACCTGCTGTCCGAGCCGGTGGTCGACGCGCCCGAACTCGGCCTGATGTTCGATTCGCGCCCGCGTCGCGTGCCGGCCGAGGAACTGCTCGACGGCATCGCCCGCCCGCCCGAGCCGCGCACCGCCGCGCCGCCGCCGCCCGAAAAGACCGACGAGGAGGTCGAGGCGGTCTACGCCGACGTCTTCCGCGCGATCGTCGAGGATCCCGAATCGACGCTGCGCCCGCCGTCGGTGCTGTTCCAGGATTTCCAGGTGCGCTGCCGGATGGGGGGCCTGGCGAAACCGCCGCTCGACCTGCCGGGCTTCGTCCGCCGCCTGAGCTGCGCCCGTGCCGGCATCTTCGACATGACCGACGAGGCGTGGACTGCGGCACTCGACGTGGCGAGCGGACTGCCGGACGACATGCTTGGCGCGTTCTTGCTGGTTGCGCGTGCGGCGCGCGAAGGCGAGCCGTGTCCGTCGGACGCGCGAATCGCGGCGACGTACGGGACGAGTTCGATCGGGCGGGTGAAGCGGTTGATCGGCTATATCGAGAGCCGCGAGTTGATCGTGTGCCGGACGGATCTGGCCGGCAAGCGCTCGATCACGATCCCAGGGCTGGGGTGGACGACGTTGCCGGCGGAGGCGGCGTAGAAAGCTAGCCCGAACACACGCCGCCCTTGACCATCCCGTCATCCCAGCGAAAGCTGGGATATTCCGCGGCGAGGCGCGCGCCTGCCCCACGCAGCACGGGATGTTGGGCGAGAGCGTTCCTCCTCGCCGCAGGAGATCCCAGCTTTCGCTGGGATGACGGCGGCTCTTGGCATTACGGGTTTGGGTGGGGGGCTCGACATGGCGCAAGGCGGCTGGGTCTACATGATGGCAAACAAGCCGCACGGCATGCTGTACATCGGCGTCACCGCGTATCTGGCGTCGCGCGTCCACCAACACCGGATCGATCTCGGCTCCGCATACTGCCGGCGCTATGGCCTGAAGATGCTCGTATTCGCCGAGCAGCACGAGACGATCCAAAACGCGATCGCTCGGGAGAAAATGCTGAAGGCGTGGAAGCGGTCGTGGAAGGACGAGTTGATCGCCACGATCAATCCGGAGTGGGTGGACCTTTACGACCAGCTTAACTGAGGCGAGGTAATCCGCCGCCGAAACTGCCGCCGTATCAACACCGCCGCCCTCTCCCCGTCATCCCAGCGAAAGCTGGGATCTCCTGCGGCGAGGAGGAACGCGGCCGGTCAAACAACCGGCGCTACGTAATTAGGAAACGCTCCTCGCCGCGGAATATCCCAGCTTTCGCTGGGATGACGTCAAACTCAGTATGACGCCAATATCAGATCATCCCCAGCGCCTGGAGATACACCTCGAGGATTGCCTCCTCCTCCTGATATTCTTCCTTCTTCTTCTTCCGGATCGACAAAATCTTCCGGATCGCCTTGGGGTCGTAACCGCGACCCTTGGCTTCGGCCATCACGTCCTTGATGTCGTCCGAGATACCCTTTTTCTCTTCTTCGAGACGCTCGGCGCGCTCGATCAGCAGGCGCAGTTCGTCCGCTGCGACCGCGCCGCCGCCCATGCCGTGTTGCCGTTCGTCAGACATCGAAAATTCCCCACTCGCCAGCGCCCACGCGCCGGTCAAAAGCCAATCAAGATACCCCGCGCTGATGATCGCCGTCGAGAGACGTCGTGAATCATGCCGCTGCGGGTGCGGGGCTGCGTCTAGGCGTTTACCGTCTTTGGCTCAAGCGACCCTGCGGCATGTCGCCGCAAATCAGGCCCCTCTGCGGCGTATCGCCGGAAATCAGACCCCCATGCGGCGCATCGCCGGGATCAGACCGGCGCGTTCTTCGCGACGCTTTCCTTCATCCGCGCGAGCTGCTCGGGCGTCGCGTCACCCTGGTGATATGCCTTCCACTCGCCGTACGGCATCCCGTACACCGTCTCTCGCGCGACATCCTTCGACAGGCCGCCAGCTTCCTCGACCCAGTCCGACAGGCAGTTCCGACAAAAACCGGCCAGACCCATCAGGTCGACGTTCTGCGCATCCTCGCGGTGGCGGAGGTGGCGGATCAGGCGACGGAAGGCCTGTGCCGCTACGGCATCGTCGAGTGCATCGAGCGAGTCGGTTTCGGGATTCATTCTTGTGCTCCGTGGTTGATCCCGCGGAGATAGGGTTTAAGGCCCGTCGCGGCAAAGACCGTCCAGGA
Source organism: Sphingomonas sp. R86520 (assembly GCF_042466285.1). Classification (NCBI taxonomy): domain Bacteria; kingdom Pseudomonadati; phylum Pseudomonadota; class Alphaproteobacteria; order Sphingomonadales; family Sphingomonadaceae; genus Sphingomonas; species Sphingomonas sp. R86520. The sequence continues at coordinate 4,065,423 of NZ_JAXHBZ010000001.1, read as the reverse complement.
AAACGCAATCATGACTATGGCCATAGCACCCCGTTCGCGGAAGGTCCGTATCCTCGCGACGCTCGGCCCTGCCAGCAGTACGCCCGAGATGATCGCCACTCTCTTCCGTACCGGCGCAGACGCATTCCGCATTAACATGAGTCACGGCGACCAGCAGTCGAAGATCGCCGTGATCCAGGCGATTCGCGCGCTCGAAAAAGAATTTGGTCGCCCGTCGACCATCCTCGCCGATCTCCAGGGGCCGAAATTGCGGGTCGGCAAGTTCGACGGCGGTCGTACGGTTCTCGAAACCGGTTCGGCCTTCGTGCTCGACCGCGACCCGACGCCGGGCGACGCAACGCGCGTCGAACTGCCGCATGACGAGATCTTCGCGGCGATCGAGCCGGGCGCGCGCCTGCTTCTCGACGACGGCAAGCTCGTGCTGCGCGTCGTGTCGCACAGCCCGCGCGAGATCACGACTCGCGTCGAGGTCGGCGGCGCGCTGTCGAACAGCAAGGGTCTCAACGTCCCCGACGTCGTGCTGCCGATGGCGGCGCTGACCGAGAAGGACCGCAGCGATCTCGACTTCGCGGTCGATCAGGGCGTCGACTGGATCGCGCTGTCGTTCGTCCAGCGCCCGGAAGATCTCTGGGAAGCGCGCAAGCTGATCGGCGGCAAGGCGGCGCTGATGGCGAAAATCGAGAAGCCCGCGGCGATCGAGCGGCTGGAGGAGATCGTCGAGGCCTGCGACGGCGTGATGGTCGCGCGCGGCGATCTCGGCGTCGAACTGCCGCCGCAGCAGGTACCACCGCTGCAGAAGCGCATCGTCGAGGTCTCGCGCCGGATGGGCCGCCCGGTGGTGGTCGCGACGCAGATGCTCGAATCGATGATCACGTCGCCCTCCCCTACGCGGGCGGAAGTGTCCGACGTCGCAACCGCGGTGTACGACGGCGCGGATGCGATCATGCTGTCGGCGGAGAGCGCGGCGGGCGCGTGGCCGGTCGAATCGGTGGCGATGATGGATGCGATCGGCGTCTCGGTCGAGGCCGATCCCGAGCACGGCGACCGCATGCACTTCACCGTGATGAAGCCCGACCCGACGACCGCGGACGCGCTCGCCGAGGCGGCGAAGAACATCGCGGCGACCGTGTCGGCGGTGGCGATCATCTGCTTCACGACCTCGGGCTCGACCGCACGCCGGATCGCGCGCGAGCGGCCGTCGGTGCCGTTGCTGGTGCTGACGCCGAGCCAGGAGACGTCGCGGCGGCTCGGGCTGCTGTGGGGAACGCACGCCGTACACACGCGCGACGTCGAGTCGTTCGAGGACATGGTCGCGAAGTCGAAGCGGATGGCGCTGCGTCACGGCATCGCCAAGGCCGGCGACCGGGTGATCGTGCTGGCCGGCGTGCCGTTCCGGACGCCGGGGTCGACCAACGTGCTGCACGTGGTGCGGATCGTCGGCGATGAACTCAAGGGCCATCACTCGCAGGTTTGAGTTCGGGGAGCGTCTGGGTTCCTGCAATCGCGGGCTGGCGCTCCCCCGCCTAATACGCGATGTCGCCCGAACGGACCGCACGGGAGGGCGAACGCATGACACTACGCGAGAAGATCGGTTGGAGCGCGCTCGCCCTGCTCGGGGCTGGCGCGCTGGCCGTCGTCGCGTTCGAGCGCGGCGAGCATGTCAACGCGCTGTGGATCGTCACCGCCGCCGTCTCGGTCCAGCTGATCGCGTACCGGTTCTACGCACGGTATATCGCGCGCCACGTGCTGCAACTCGACCCTAGCCGCCCGACACCCGCGATCCGCCGCGCCGATGGCCTCGATTACGTGGCGACCGATCGCAACGTCCTGTTCGGCCACCATTTCGCCGCCATCGCCGGCGCCGGTCCGCTGGTCGGCCCGGTACTCGCCGCGCAGATGGGCTATCTCCCGGGCACGCTCTGGATCCTCGCCGGCGTCGTCCTTGCGGGGGCGGTGCAGGATTTCATGATCCTGTTCATCTCGATGCGCCGCGACGGGCGGTCGCTCGGCGAACTCATCCGCATGGAGATGGGCGCGGTCCCCGGCGTGATCGCGCTGATCGGCGCGTTCGCGATCATGGTCATCATCCTCGCCGTGCTCGCGCTTATCGTGGTGCGTGCGCTCGCCGGCAGTCCGTGGGGGCTGTTCACCGTCGCCGCGACGATCCCGCTCGCGTTCGCGATGGGCACCTACACGCGCTGGATCCGCCCTGGGAAGGTCGGCGAAGTCTCGGTGCTTGGCGTCATCGGACTGCTGGCAGCAATCGTCTATGGCGGCACCGTCGCCGCTTCGCCGGCGCTCGCGCCGCTGTTCACGTTGACCCCGGTGCAGCTTTGCGTGCTGATGGTCGGGTATGGCGCAGTCGCCTCCGTCCTGCCGGTATGGCTGCTGCTCGCACCGCGCGACTATCTGTCGACCTTCCTCAAGATCGGCGCGATCGTCGCGCTCGCGATCGGCATCGCGGTCGTCGCGCCGCCCTTGCGGATGCCCGCGCTCACCCCGTTCATCGACGGCAGCGGCCCGGTCTGGTCGGGCGGGCTCTTCCCGTTCCTGTTCATCACAATCGCGTGCGGCGCGGTGTCGGGCTTCCATGCGCTGATCGCCAGCGGCACGACGCCGAAGCTGATCGCCAGCGAAGGCGACGCGCAGTTCATCGGTTACGGCGCGATGCTGATGGAGAGCTTCGTCGCGATCATGGCGCTGGTCGGCGCGTCGATCCTCGATCCCGGCGTGTATTTCGCGATGAACAGCCCGGCGGCGGCGGTCGGCACCGACTTCGCGTCCGCCGCGACCGCGGTCACCGCGATGGGCTTCCCGATCACGCCGGAGCTGCTCGCGCAGACCGCGAAGGACGTCGGCGAGACCACGATCGTCTCGCGCACAGGCGGCGCGCCGACGCTGGCGGTGGCGATGTCGGAGATCTTCAGCCACCTCGTCGGCGGGCAGGCGATGAAGGCGTTCTGGTATCACTTCGCGATCCTGTTCGAGGCGCTGTTCATCCTCACCGCGGTCGATGCGGGGACGCGTGCCGGAAGGTTCATGCTGCAGGACCTGATCGGGCTCGCGGTGCCGTCGTTCCGCAATGCCTCGGCGATCGTGCCGGGGCTGATCGCGACCGCATTATGCGTGATTGCCTGGGGGTTCTTTCTGTACCAGGGCGTCACCGACCCCTTGGGCGGCGTGAACACGCTGTGGCCGCTGTTCGGGATCTCGAACCAGATGCTCGCGGCGGTCGCACTGGTGCTGGCGACGGTCGTGCTGTTCCGGATGAAGCGCCAGCGCTACGCTTGGGTGACGATCCTGCCTGCCGCGTGGCTTTGCCTGTGCACGATCACCGCCGGGCTGATGAAGCTGTTCGCGAGCGATCCCAAGGTCGGCTTCCTCGCGCATGCCGCGAAGTTCGCCGACGCGGCGGCGCGCGGTGAAATGCTCGCGCCGGCCAAGACGATGGCGGAGATGCAGCGGATCGTCCTCAACGACCGAATCGACGCCGGCCTCTGCGCGCTCTTCCTCGCGGTAGTGCTGTCGATCGTCTTCTTCGGCGTCCGCACATGCCTCGCCGCGCTGAAGATCGACCGCCCGACGGTGACCGAAGTGCCGCCGCAACTGGTAGCCGCGGAATGATCCGCGCGCTGTATGCGAAGGCGCGCGAGACCGCGCTGCTGATGGTCGGCGTGCCATCCTACGGGGCCTACCGCGAGCACATGGCCGAGCGGCATCCGGACCACGCGCCGATGGACGAACGCGCCTTCTTCCGTGATCGGCAGGAAGCGCGCTACGGGAGCAAGGGTGGGGGACGGTGCTGTTGACCAAGGCTCAATCGACGGTCGCGCGACTGCGTGCGGCGACCGCCAGCGATCACGATGCAGTCGATGCGGGGTTCGGCCGTTATGACCTGACCGATGCGGCCGATTACCGCGCGTTTCTCGTCGCGCACGCCAGGGCATTACCTGCGGTCGAGGCATGGTTGCGCGACATTCCCGGCCTGCCGGCGTTTCGGGATCGCGGCAACCTGCTTGCCGACGACCTTGCCGCGCTTGGCGAGCCGATGCCGAAGCCGATGCGTTTCGCGACGGCGCCGAGCACGGCCGCCGGCTGGGGCGCGATGTACGTCGTCGAGGGATCGCGGCTTGGCGGGATCATGCTGTCGCGCTCGGTGCCTAAAGGCATGCCGTCGGCCTATCTAGGAGCGAAGCATCTGCCGGGCGAGTGGCGCGACCTGCTCGCGGCGATCGATGCGCAGGCTGCCGACGAGGCCTGGGTAGAGCAGGCTGTCGTCGGGGCGAAGGCTGCGTTCGCGCTGTATCGAAGCGCACCTGCAGTCTGAACTCAGCGCAGGAGCTTGGGCGCTTCCTTGCGGATCATGTCCTGCACCTTGCTCGCGAACAAGCCGAGGATACCGGGCAGGTCGACGACCGCGTGGACGTTGGTTTCAAGCACGGTGACCGCACTCGCGATCGTCTGGCCCATTGCCTTGACGGTGAAGTGCAGCGTGTCGCCGTCCCAGCGATGATCGGTCACCGAGCCGCCGGGAATGTTCGCGCCGATCTTGTCGATGCTGCCGTCCAGCCGCGCGCGGACCGCTGCCTTGCCAAGCTGATGGGGGACGTCGACGGTGATGGGAGTGCCCATGGGTATTCCTTAAGTCGCGAAAAGCATGTCGTCGTTGGCAAACGCCTTGAACTCCAGCGCGTTGCCCGACGGGTCGAGAAAGAACATCGTCGCCTGCTCGCCAGGCTGGCCCTTGAAGCGGACGTACGGCGCGATGCCGAAGCGCACGCCGGCGGCGGTGACGCGTTCGGACAGCGTGGTCCAGTCGTCCATCGTCAGCACGACGCCGAAATGCGGCACGGGGACGGCGTGGCCGTCGACCGCGTTCTCGACCGCGACCGGTTTGGCCGAGGGGTCGAGGTGGGCGACGATCTGGTGGCCGAACAGGTCGAAATCGATCCAGTGATCGCTGGAGCGGCCCTCCGGGCAACCGAGCGTGCTGCCGTAGAAGGTGCGGGCTGCGTCGAGGTCGTGGACCGGGAAGGCGAGATGGAAGGGGCGTAGCGTCATGCGGGGAAGATAGGTCGGGGAAACGGGTTCGTCACCCTCCGGTTTTTGTCTGTTATCCCTCGATACACGGGACCGCACCTCCTTGTTCTCCCGCGAAGGCGGGGGTCCAGTCTGGGCTCCCGCCTTCGCGGAAGAACAAGCTTTGGTGCTGGTGCCCTTCCCACCCCGCTGCACCACCCCAGCGAAGGCCGGGGCCCAATTGGAAAGGTAGTAGTAACGTAGCGCAGTCCACCGTTATCACCGTTCCCCAATTGGGCCCCGGCCTTCGCCGGGGTGGTGCTTCGCGAGTAGCCGGGTCTGCGGCTCGCAAGGCTAAGACATTGCCCGCCCCCCTCCACCACGCCATAGCGCCAACGTGAACCGCTACCCCGCCCTCGCCTGCCTCATCCTCGGCGCGCTCGCCGCGACGGGGTTCGCCCCGCTCGATCTCTGGCCACTGACCCTTGTCGTCTTCGCCGTATGGATGAAGCTCGTCCATGACGCGCCGACCTTGCGCATCGCCCTCGGGCGCGGCTGGCTGTTCGGGCTCGGGCATTTCACCGTGAACAACAACTGGTTCAAGCACGCGTTCGACTTTCAGGACGCGATGCCGCCCGTGCTCGGCTATTTCGCCGCCGTCGGCCTGGCGCTGTACCTCGCGCTGTTTCCGATGCTGACCGCCGGCGTGGCCTGGCGGATCGCGCGGCGGCCCGGCAGCCCGGACGCGACGTTCGTACTCGTCTTTGCCGCCGCCTGGATCGCCACCGAGTGGCTCCGCGCGACGCTGTTCACCGGCTACGCATGGGATCCGCTGAGCGTCGTCTGGCTCCCCGCGATCGGCGTCGCACGCCTGTCCGCGTGGATCGGCACCTACGCGCTGTCGGGCGTGACGATCCTCGCCGCCGGCGCGCTGCTGATGCTCGCCGTGCGCCGCTGGGCGTTTCCCGCGGTGGCCATTCCCGCCCTGAGCATCGCTGCCCTATCCGCGCTCTGGACCAACGCGCCCCCGCCTGCCCAAGGCACGCCTCTGGTCCGCGTGGTCCAGCCAGACATCGGTCAAGAAGACCGCAATGAAACAGACGGCGAGCGCGTCCTGTCGGCGCTCGAAAAACTCAGCGGTAAAGGCGGCACTACCCCGCGCCTCGTCGTCTGGCCCGAAGGCGTCGTTCGCGACTATGTCGAGGATGGCTACCCGTTCTACGCCTATGGCTGGTCGAGCCCACTCTACCTCCGCCGCCGGATGGCGCGGCTGCTCGGCCCCGAGGACATCCTGCTGATCGGCGGCACCGCGCTCGAGTTCAACGCCAGGGATCAGATCTCCGGCGCCGCCAATTCAGTGTTCGCCCTCGACGCACAGGCGCGGCTACGCGGCCGCTACGACAAGGCCCACCTTGTCCCCTACGGCGAATATCTGCCGATGCCGTGGCTGCTGAAGCCGCTCGGCCTCGCGCGCCTCGTGCCCGGCGACATCGACTTCACCTCGGGCAAGGGTCCTGCGAACCTGACCCTGCCCGGCTTCGGCTCGATCGGCATGCAGATCTGCTACGAGATCATCTTCTCGGGCGAGGTGGTCGACCGCGCGCACCGTCCGCGCATCCTGTTCAATCCCTCGAACGATGCGTGGTTCGGCAAATGGGGCCCGCCGCAGCACCTTGCTCAAGCCCGGGTGCGCGCGATCGAGGAGGGGCTGCCGATCCTCCGCGCAACCCCGACCGGCATCTCCGCGATCATCGCCGCCGATGGACGCCTCGTCGCGACCGTCCCGCACGAGACCGCGGGCGCGATCGAGCAGCCGATGCCGTCCGCTCTGCCCCCGACGCTGTTCTCGCGCGTCGGCAACGCGATGGCGGCGATCGTCGCGGGCCTGATGCTTGCAAGCGCTGTTGCCCTGCGCCGCCGCCGCCGCTAGGGTCATATAAAGCTTTCCTTATATGACGCTCTCCCGAGAGCATGGCACAGAGGCCCGTATGCGCAAATCCTTCCTCTTTACCTCCGAATCGGTCTCCGAAGGCCATCCCGACAAGGTCTCCGACCAGATCAGCGACACGATCGTCGACCTGTTCCTCGCCAAGGACCCGCAGGCACGGATCGCGTGCGAGACGCTGACGACCACGCAGCTCGTCGTCCTCGCCGGCGAAATTCGCGGCAAGGGCATCTACGAGAACGACCAGTGGGCCGACGGCGTGCTGGAGGAGATCGAGGCGGCTGTCCGCAACACCGTCAAGGAAATCGGCTACGCGCAGTCGGGCTTTCACTGGGAGACGTTCCGCTTCGAGAACAACCTCCACGGCCAGTCCGCGCACATCGCGATGGGCGTCGACGAGAGCGGCAACAAGGACGAGGGCGCCGGCGACCAGGGTATCATGTTCGGCTATGCGACCGACGAGACCCCGGGCCTGATGCCTGCGACGCTGTACTACAGCCACAAGATCCTCGCCAGGATGGCCGAAGATCGCCATTCGGGCGCAGCACCGTTCCTCGAGCCCGACGCGAAGAGCCAGGTCACGCTGTCGTACGAGAACGAAGTGCCGGTCGGCGCGACCGCGCTCGTCGTCTCGACGCAGCATGCGCCGGGCTATTGCGAGAAGGGCGACAACGCCGATCCCGCGAAGTACGCGGTGCTGCGCGATTACGTGATGGGCGTGTTCAAGGACGTGCTGCCCGACGGTTTCATCACCGACGATACCGCGATCTACATCAACCCGACCGGCCAGTTCGAGATCGGTGGCCCTGACGGCGACGCCGGCGTGACGGGCCGCAAGATCATCGTCGACACCTACGGCGGCGCAGCCCCGCACGGCGGCGGCGCATTTTCGGGCAAGGATCCGACGAAGGTCGATCGGTCGGCGGCCTACGTCGCACGCTATTTGGCGAAGAACGTCGTCGCTGCCGGCCTCGCACGTCGCTGCACGATCCAGCTGAGCTACGCGATCGGTATCGCCGAGCCGCTGTCGGTCTATGTCGACACGCATGGCACCGGTACCGTCGAGGAGGCCAAGCTCGAGGCGGTCCTGCCGAAGCTCGTGCGCCTGACGCCGAAGGGCATCCGCGAGCACCTCAAGCTGAACGCGCCGATCTACAAGAAGACCGCGGCCTATGGTCACTTCGGCCGTGAGCCCGAGGGTGCCATGTTCACGTGGGAAAAGACCGATCTGGTCGACGCACTGAAGGCCGCTGTCGCCTGATAGCGACGCGCCTTGGTGACACGAAAAAGCCTCCCGTGGACCAGTCCGCGGGAGGCTTTTTTTGTTGTTCCGAGCTGCCCTTCCGGCCTCTCCCCGCCGGGGAGAGGGAGGAATGAGCCGCTCGGCGACGAAGGGTGAGGGGTGTTTGGGAAAGGGTCCGAGCCTCACTCCCCTCACCCTCCCACCCGGCTCCGCCGTGCGGGCCCCTCCCTCTCCCCCGGGGGAGAGGGGGATCGAGAACAGCTCGTATCGGCGCACAGGTCACCAACACCCATCCTTCGATACGCCGCTTCGACAGGCTCAGCAGCTACTCAGGACGAACGGGCTGGTGGGACGAAGGAGCGGCTGTAGGCTCGACTGGCTGAGCCTGCCGCTGTTCGGTGAGTATCTGCCACGCCGTCAGGAACAGCGCTGCCACCAACGGCCCAACGACGATGCCGCTGAGGCCCACGACCTCGATCCCGCCCAGCGTCGTCACCAACACGATGTAATCCGGGATCCCCGTATCGCGGCCGACGAGGATCGGACGCAGGATATTGTCCGCCAGGCCGATCACCACGACACCCGAGATCACCACGACCACGCCTTGCCAGATCGCCCCCGTCGCCAGCAGGTAGATCGCGACCGGCACCCAGACGATCGCCGGCCCGAGTGCCGGCAGCAGCGACGTGAGCGCCATCAACAGGCCCCACAGCAGCGCGGCAGGCACGCCGACGATCCAGAACGTCGCGGCGCCCAGCGCACCCTGGACGAGCCCGACGATCACCGAGCCCTTGATCGTCGCCCGCACGACCGCGACGAACTTGTCGACCAAAGTCTCGGTCACCGAACGTTCGAGCGGCAAGGCGCGGCAGATTGCCGGTCCGACCTTGTCGCCGTCGCGCAGCAGGAAGAACGTGACGTACAGCGCGATGCCGAACGCCAGCACGAACGCGGCGGCGTTGCGACCGATCGACAGCGCCTGGCTGGCGATCGACCGTACGCTGTTGCCGAGCAGGCTCGAGACACGCGACTGGAGCCGATCGAAGCTGCTGAGCCCCGACTTGTCGAGCAGGCCCTGGATCCGGTTCGGCAGAGCATCGTGCACCTGCTGGAAATAGCCGGCAAAGTTGATCTGCCCGCTCTGCAGCTTCGAATATACCGTGCCGGCCTGATCGATCATGAGGCTGCCGATGAACAATGTCGGCACGACGACCGCGAACAGGATGATCAGCAACGTCATCGACGCCGCCAGGTTACGCCGTCCCGGCCACCGCTTGAGGAGCCATTGATAGAGCGACTGGAAGAGGATCGCGGCCAGCGCGCTCCACAGCAGCGCCGACGCGAATGACGACACGACGACGCCCAGCGCGAGCGTGATCAGTACCAGGAAGACGAGGAAGCCCCCCGTCTCCAGCCGACGCCTGTCTATCATGTCATTCCCCCGGAGCCGGCATCGGCCGGCCGAAAATACGTCACCGCCCTCCGGTCGAAACCAGAGGGCGGTGGAAGATCACTTGAGTTTTTCGCTGCCGTTGATCAGCGCGTCCTTCTGCGACTGCGGCATCGCCTGCGCATTCACATCGGCGTCGTCGATCGCATCCGACTGGCGATCGCCGTCCTTGCGAACTGCCTTGGCTTGGTCCTCGAGATTGTCGGCTGCGGCATCGAGCGCATCCGCACGGTTATCCGCGGCCTTCTCGACCTGGCTGCCGAGCTTGTCGTCACCCTTGCCACCGCAGGCAGCGAGCGAGACCGACAGCGCGGCGATCATCACGGCGATTGGAAATTTCTTCATGGTATCAGGATCCTGTTATGGTCCCGACGCAACCGTCACGCGCACGTAACGGTTCCGTGACGACGCTTTTGCAGCGTAACAAAAGCCGGTTCTCTCGGGCAAGCGCCTACAGCAGCAATCGGCGCGCCGTCCCTAGATCGACACCACCCGGCGAAGGAAGGGGCCCAATTGGAAAGGGGCGGTGACGGCGCGCGAACCTTGTCAGCAACGTTGCCCAACTGCGCCCCGGCCTTCGCAGCGGTTGTGTAGGTATCAGATGGCAAGAATATCAATCAGCCGGCCCGATGCTCGATCAGCAACGGCGCTTCCTTCGCTACAGCGCCCTCGACCACCGGTGCGAGGCGATCGAACACGGCGCTGACCAACGCCTCCGCGATCCACCCGACTGCAGCCCCGACGACCAGATCGGACAGATAATGCTTGCCATTGGCGGGTTGGGCCGCGGCGATGGCACCCGTAATCAGCGCCGCCGGCCCCCCTGCCCCGTCGATGTCGCGCGAAACCGCCCGCGCTACCGCGACCGCCCCCGCCGTGTGTCCCGACGGGAACGAGTTCTGATCGTGATCATGGGTATGGCCCGGCTCAAAGCGCCCGCCGCCATCCTCGATCGCCTTTTCGGGCCGGGTCCGGTCGATCGATGCCTTGATCGCCGACTTGACGAACGTCGCCGCCGCATGCGCCGCCAGCATCCGCACACCGCCGCGGATCACGTCCGGTCGCCGCGCTATCAGCCCGATCACCACCGTGCCGATCGACGTGGCGACGAGTTGGGGCTGGTCGCCGATCTCGGCGAGGAACCCGGCGGCCTTGACCACGGGTTCGTTACGGTGCTCGGCGGCCTTGTGCGTCGCCTTGCGGTCCGCCTTCTCGACGGCCTTGGCGGCTTTCCTGGTCTTGCCCATCAACTCTTGTCCCGTCCGTCCATTTCGCCGCGTACCTGTGCATGCGCGAGCAGGGCGAACAACCCCGCGCCGCCCAGCAAGTTGCCAAGCGTGGCCGGCAGTATCAGCTGGCCAAACGTCTGCCAGACACCGGTATGGCCCGAGAACAGCAACAGGAACGCCTCGTCCGAGCCGACGATCGAATGGCTGAACCCGCCGATCGCCACGACATACGTAATCGCGAAGATCACCAGGAACGCCTGTTCGCGCGCATTAGGCAGCGACCAGGCAAGGATCGCGATCATGAACCCGGCGGGGACCGCGTTGACGAAGGTCGCCCATGCCGACAGCTCGGTGATCCGCATCGACACCTCGATCATCGCCCCGCGCAGTTCGCTGTTGCCGAGCACGCCCGCCGCGATCGCCCCACCGGTGATCGCCGTCCCGATCAGATTGGCGAAGAGCACCACCGCCCATAGCCTGAGCGTGCGCTGCAGCGCCCAGCCCGACGGCTTGGTCACCAACGGCAACATCGCGGTGATCGTGCTCTCCGTGAACAGCTGCATCCGCCCGAGGATCACGACGAGGAAGCCGATCGGATAGCCGAGCGACACGACGATCGTCCGCCACGGCGTATCCGGCAATGCCTGGTGCAGCGCGCCTTCGGTGATCAGGGACGTGGAGATCGCCATGCCCGCGGCGAGCGCGGAAAAGAACAGCGACGACACCGGGCGGTCGAGCTCCTCCTCGCCAGCCTCGCGGACCGCCTTGTGAAGGTCCTGCGCATCGGCGGCCTTGAGATCCTCGACGTCGTCATCGGATGAATTGGGGGCGTGTTCGACCATTACGAGGGTGCAACGGTCCGCGCGGCGCTTTGCTCCGGCGCAATCGCCCGCTAGAGCGCGCGGCGATGAACGATCCCTCTGTTATCCGCCGCCTCTATGGCCGTCGCCAGGGCCACAAGTTGCGCCTCGGCCAAGCCGCGCTCGTCGAGGAAACGCTCGCCGACCTGTCCGTGCCCGAGGAAGGGCCGATCGATGCGATGACCCTCTTCGGCGACGACCGTCCGCTGCATGTCGAAATCGGCTTCGGCGCAGGCGAGCATCTTGCGGGGCAGGCCGCGATGAACCCCGACGTCGGCTTCATCGGCTGCGAACCGTTCCTCAACGGAGTCGTGGGCGCGCTGGCACATATCCGCGACGGCGAACTGACCAACGTGCGGCTGCACATGGGCGATGCGCTGGAGGTGATCGAGCGCCTGCCTGACGCCAGCCTCGACCGGCTGTACCTGCTGCATCCCGATCCCTGGCGGAAGGCGCGTCATGCCAAGCGTCGCATGGTCAATCACGGCCCGCTCGACACGATCGCCGCCAAGCTGAAGCCCGGTGCGGAGTTCCGGCTGGGCACCGACGACCCGACTTATTGCCGCTGGTCGATGATGATCATGAACGCGCGCCGCGATTTCGAATGGCAGGCGAAGACGCCGCATGATTTCCTCACCCGCCCCGACGACTGGCCGGAGACCCGCTACGAGCGCAAAGCCCGCCGTCAGGGTCACGAGGTCTGGTATTATCGCTATCTGCGGGTCTGAGATACGCTCCGGCTCCAGAGTCCGCCGATCATCCGGCCTGCGAGCGCGGGCAGGCCGGGCCTGAGCAGGAGCCAGTCGCGGATCGACGGGCCGACCTGTGCCCCCAGCACCGCCTTGTAGCCGCTGTCGCCCGAGCCCCAGTCGACACGGCGGACGCCTCGGTCGCGCGCCGCCGCGAGGTTCCGCCACTGGAGCAGCTTGCCGGGCGACTGCCTGGCGAACCGGGGGTCGTAGCCATTGGCGATCGCGTAGCGCAGATCGCCGGTATCCAGGTCGAACGAGAACGCCGCAGGCACGGCGTCCACCGTCAGCAGGCCGGCGTGGAACATCGCGGCGAGCACCGGATCCGCCGCCGCCGCCTGCCAGAAAGCGAGATGGCCATCGGTCGCGAACTTCATGCCCGTGCGATCGGTGGCATGCGCGATCCAGCTCGTCTCCTCGACGGTACCGAGAGCCGCGAACGCCGCAGGCCAGTCGGCAACCGACGCGGACCGCCAGTCGAGCACGCCGCGTGCGGCCAGATGCTTTTCGTGGAAGCGGTTCTTGCGGAGAGTCGAGTTGCGGGGCCAAGGCTGGCCGAGGGTGTCCGCCGGGACGTCGAGCGTATAGCTCTCGCCCAGGCGGCGGCTGATCGCCACCCAGCCCTGCGCCCGGGCGGCGGCGACGAGCGCGCTCGCGGCGGGATCGTCGTCGTACACGGGCCCCACGCGAAGTCCGTTCAAATGCCTCCCGAGGACGGACAGCGCGACCTTGAACGCGCCGTCGCTCGCTCCGAGGGCCAACCCGAAACTGCGGAACGGCCAGTAGCTGCCGGGGATCGCGGCGATGCGCATCATGCGTGGACCGACAGCGACAAACGGTAGCGCCAGGACCGGCACGGCGTCTTCTTCGACCACGAGCGTGCGGGCATCGCCACCATAAGCGGCGAGCGCGGCCGCATACCATCCGAAGCGCAAGAAGCGATGGCTCGGCGCCGCGCGTTCGGCAACGACATCGATCGCAGCGGCGAGCCCCTCGACGACATCGCCGCGGATCGCAGGCGGCAGACGGACAAAATCCGCGAGGAGCATCGGCTTGGACATCTACCCCCAGGTTACCGCGCGTTAGGTTACGAATGCATGGTCTTTTCGGTACGGCGGGCCGATTGCCGGACCGGTAATGGGTCGCCCCAAGTTCTTTCTATCCGCCGCTTTTTACCACATGGTGCTGCCATGCCGACGATACCCGCCATCTCGACGATCGCCCAGACGATCCAGCTTTCGCTCGCCCCGGTCTTCATGCTGGCCGGTATCGGGCAGTTGCTGAACGTCCTGGCGGGACGCCTGTCGCGGGTGATCGACCGAGCCCGCGACCTCGAGCAGCTTCATCCCGGCAGCACCGGTCCCGAGCATGTCCGCTTCGTCTGGGAGCTTCGCCTGCTCGATCGCCGCATGACGATCATCAACGCCGCGCTGTTCCTGTCGGTATCGAGCGCGATCATGACGTGCATCCTGATCGCGCTGCTGTTCATCGCCGAACTCGCGAAGCTGCATTTCGGCACGTACGTCGCACTGTGCTTCATCCTGGCGATGATCCTGCTCATCGCCGCGCTCGTTTCATTCATCTTCGAGGTCCGGATATCGCTGCGCGCGTTCAGGATCCGGCCCGAACTGCTAAGGCCGCTGCCATGACCCCCGACCTTACCGGTACCATGTCCGGTGCCACGACCGGCTCGATCGAAAAGCGCGTGCTGCAGACGGTAGTCGCCGCCGCCTGCCTGTTGCCGCTGATCGTCGGCGGACAGGGCGTCCTTCACGGCCCGGCGCCGTTCGGACACCTGACCGACATACCGCGCGATCTCGACAGTCACTTTCGCTACATATCGGGAATATTCTTCGCGACCGGGCTTGGGTTCGTGAGTTGCATTCCGGCCATCGAGCGCAAGGGGCCGCGGTTCCGTCTGCTCGGCGGGCTCATCTTCGTCGGCGGCGTCTCGCGGCTGATCTCGCTGATCGCCGTGGGAGTCCCGTCGCGGGGGCATGTGCTCGGGCTGGGGATGGAGACGATCGTCGTCCCGCTGCTGATGCTGTGGCAGTGGAACCTGGCACGGCGGATCGATAAAGCGACGGCGATCTGAACGATGGCCGCAAACGGGCGTTAGGGGTTCGACAGCCGGGTTCGTAACGAACGGACCCGGTCAACCGGATCCCGTCAACGGATCCACGCAGAATGGAAACGCCGTGACGACAGCATTCAAGATCGTCGGGGGCTTCATCCTGTTGCTGCTGGTGGTCGGCGCCCTGATCGTGACGATCGTCCCGCGCTTTCTTGACCGGGTCTATTACCGCGGGCCCGCATCCGATCACTTCGATGGCGCTCGTTTCTTCAATCCCGACGGCGATGCCGACACCCGGCAGATTCAGCCAGCGGGGACCGGTGGCAGCCGTCTGGGGTTCTTCTGGCGGTACTTCACCGGCAGCGACGGCCGTCCCGCCTGGCCGAAATCGATCACCATCGCCCCGATCGCGCCACCGGCCCGCGTCGACGGCGAACGCATGGTCGTGACATGGGTCGGCCATGCCACCGTGCTGGTGCAGACCCAGGGGCTGAACATCCTGACCGATCCGGTCTGGGCACGGAATGCCGGCCCGCTCGGCACCGGTCCGCGCCGGGTCGCAGAGCCGGGAATCGCGCTGGACACGCTGCCGAAGATCGACCTCGTGCTGGTCAGCCACAACCACTATGATCATCTCGACAAGGCGACGCTGCAACGCCTGTGGCAGCGCGATCGCCCGCGGATCGTCACCAGCCTGGGCAACGACAGCGTGATCGGCCAGACCGGCGCCGATGCTGTCGCGCTCGACTGGGGGCAACGGATCGCGATCAAGCCCGGCGTCGCGGTCACCGTCACCCGCAGTCACCACTGGGGCAGCCGCTGGTTTACCGATCGCAACCGTGCGCTGTGGTCGGGCTTCGTCGTCACACTCCCGGGCGGCAATCTGTTCTTTGCGGGCGACAGCGGGATGGGCGACGGCCAGTGGCCGGCCGAAGCCGCCGCGCTCGGGCCGATCCGACTGGCGCTGATCCCGATCGGCGCATTCCGTTTCGTGCCGGGACAGATGGAATCGGGCAGCCATTTCGGACCGGTCGATGCGGTCGAAGTCCATCGCCGGTTGGGCGCGACCCGCTCGATCCCGATTCATTGGGGCACGTTCCGGCTGTCGTTCGAAGCCTATGATACGCCGCCGAAGATGCTGGAAGCGGCGATGCGCTGTACCGGTCAAAGCGGGTTTGCACCGATCGCGATCGGGCAGCCGGCAGACGTTGCGGCGTATGCCAAGCCCACTGCCGTCGCGCCGATGCCGCGCGAGGCGCTGTTGCACTGCCTGGATACGCCGCAAGTTCGAGCGATGCGCTAGACCTCAGCCCATCTTGAACGCGCAGAGCTTGTTGCCGTCCGGATCGCGGAAATACGCGCCGTAAAAGCCCATTTCCTCAGCACCACGCAGTCCCGGACCGCCTTCGTCCGCGCCGCCCAGCGCGACCGCCTTGGCGTGGATCTGGTCGACCTGCTCGCGTGAGTCTGCCGCCAATGCGACCATCGTGCCGTTGCCGGCGGTCGCGGCAGCGCCGTCGTAAGGCCGGCCAATCACGAGCATCGGCTTGTCGGCGCCTGCACCGTAGAAGGTCAGCTGGCGTTCGTCGGGGATCTGCATGAGCCGCTTGCCGCCGACGGTCGCGAACAGCGCGTCGTAGAATTCGAGCGCGGTATCGATGTCGTTGGTGCCGAGCGTCGCGTAACCGATCATGGGTCTCTCTCCTCTTGGTTGAGGAGCGCTATCGGCGGGTTACCGCAAAGGGGCAATACCGCGAAAGGCCGTTCCCCCGCGGCGGCGGGGGAACGAACAGTTGGCGGTTCAGCCGACGAACGCGCGCTCGATCACGAACGTACCCGGCTTCGCGTTCGAGCCCTCGTCGAACCCGTTCGCCTCCAGCATGACCGCGAATTCCTTGATCATCTCGGTCGACCCGCACAGCATCGCCCGGTCGGTCTCGGGATTGAGCTTCTGCTCGCCGCGGACCGGGTGACCGAACAGCGACGCATCCTCGATCAGCGCACCGATCCGCCGGGTGGTGCGGAACGGCTCGCGCGTCACGGTCGGAATGTAGTGGAACTGCGTCTGCGCCTCGTCGGCGATCAGCGGATCCTCGGCCAGCAGCCCGACCATCTCGTCATGATAGGCGAGATCGCTCACGCGCCGCACGCTGTGCACCACGATGATCTGCTCGTACGCGGCATACACGTCGGGATCGCGCATCAGGCTGAGGAACGGTGCCAGGCCGGTGCCGGTCGAGAACATAAACAACCGCTTCCCCGGCAGCAGCGCGTCGAGCACCAAAGTGCCGGTCGGCTTCTTGCCGAGATACAGCTCGTCGCCCGGCTGGATCAGCTGGAGCTTCGAGGTCAGCGGGCCGTCCTCGACCTTGATCGACAGGAACTCGAGCTCTTCCGAATAATGCGGGGATGCGATCGAATAGGCGCGCATGATCGGCTTGCCCCCCTCCTGCGGGAGACCGATCATCACGAACTCGCCCGAGCGAAAGCGGAAGGTCGAGGGCCGCTCAATCGCGAAGCTGAACAGATGTTCGTTCCAGTGGCGAACCCACAGCACCTTGGCGTTGAGGAACGCGGGGGTCTCGGGGATCAGCGCGGGGGCGCGCGTTGCTTCGACGATAGGGGCGGTCATGCGTCTTTTCCTTGGCCCGCGCTCAGGCGCTGGCGGATCGATTGCTTGCGAAACGGTCGCATTATGGGCGCGCGCGCGATGGGTCAACAACAGCTAAACTTGGCCTGCCACAAACCACCGCCCGTATCTCCCCGTTCTCCTGCGAACGCAGGAGCCCAGGGTCACGAACGGCGTCCCTCAGTAACACTGGACTCCTGCGTTCGCGGGAGAACGGAGTTGGCTATCGCGGTGATTGCTGGCCGTTGCCGACTCGAGGGATGTTCCCCATATTCCCCCTCGATGGCCATTCAGATCCGCACCAGTCTCGCCGAGCCCGAAACCGGCGACACCTTCGTCCCGCATCGCCCGACCGCGCGCCCCGACAAGGTCGAGGGCGGCAAGCGGTTCAACCTCGTCAGCGAGTATGAACCCGCAGGCGACCAGCCGACCGCGATCGCCGAACTCGTCTCCGCGATCGGCGACGGCGAGAAGGACCAGGTGCTGCTCGGCGTCACCGGCTCGGGCAAGACCTTTACGATGGCCAGCGTCATCAACCGGGTCCAGCGCCCCGCCTTGATCCTCGCGCCGAACAAGATCCTGGCGGCACAGCTGTACGGCGAGATGAAGTCGTTCTTCCCTGACAACGCGGTCGAATATTTCGTCAGCTATTACGATTATTACCAGCCCGAGGCGTATGTCGCGCGCTCGGACACCTACATTGAGAAGGAATCCTCGACCAACGAGTCGATCGACCGGATGCGCCATTCCGCCACCCGCGCGCTGCTCGAACGCGACGACGTGATCATCGTCGCGTCGGTGTCGTGCCTGTACGGCATCGGCTCGGTCGAGACCTATTCGGCGATGATCTTCGACCTGAAGAAGGGCACGACGGTCGACCAGCGCGAGATCGTGCGCAAGCTCGTCGCGCTCCAGTACAAACGCAACGACGCGGCGTTCCAGCGCGGCAATTTTCGCGTGAAGGGCGACACGCTCGAGATCTTCCCGTCGCATTACGAGGACAGCGCGTGGCGCATCTCGTTCTTTGGCGACGATATCGAGGAGATCATCGAGTTCGATCCGCTGACCGGCAAGAAGGTCGCGTCGCTGAACTCGGTGCGCGTGTACGCGAACTCGCATTACGTGACGCCCGGCCCGACGCTTAAGCAGGCGGGCGAGGCGATCAAGCACGAACTGGCCGAGCGGCTTAAGGAACTGGTGCTGGAGGGCAAGCTGCTGGAGGCGCAGCGGCTCGAGCAGCGGACGAACTTCGATCTTGAGATGATCGCGGCGACCGGATCCTGCGCGGGGATCGAGAATTACAGCCGCTTCCTCACCGGCCGCATGCCGGGCGAGCCACCACCCACTTTGTTCGAATATCTCCCGGACAACGCGCTGCTGTTCGTCGACGAGAGCCATGTCACGATCGGCCAGATCAACGGCATGTCGCGCGGCGATCACCGTCGCAAACTGACGCTCGCCGAATACGGCTTCCGCCTGCCGTCGGCGATCGACAACCGGCCGCTGCGTTTCAACGAATGGGACGCGATGCGGCCGCCGACGACTTATGTCTCGGCGACCCCCGGCAGCTGGGAAATGGAGCAGACCGGCGGCGTGTTCGCCGAACAGGTCATTCGCCCCACCGGGCTGATCGATCCCCCCGTCGAGATCAAGCCGGTCGAGGAACAGGTCCAGGACCTGATCGTCGAGGTCGGCAAGACCACGGCGCTCGGCTACCGCACGCTGGTCACCACGCTGACCAAGCGGATGGCCGAGGATCTGACCGAGTACATGCACGAGGCGGGGATCAAGGTCCGCTACATGCACAGCGACGTCGAGACGCTGGAACGCATCGAGCTGATCCGCGACTTGCGGCTCGGCGTGTACGACGTGCTGATCGGCATCAACCTGTTGCGCGAGGGGCTCGATATTCCCGAATGCGGGCTGGTCGCAATTCTCGATGCGGACAAGGAGGGCTTCCTGCGCTCGGAGACGTCGCTGATCCAGACGATCGGCCGTGCGGCACGCAACGTCGATGGCCGCGTGATCCTGTACGCCGACCGCGTCACCGGATCGATGGAGCGGGCGATGAACGAGACGTCGCGCCGCCGCGAGAAACAGGTCGCGTACAACACCGAGCACGGCATCACCCCGACGACGATCCGCCGCAACATCGGCGACATCATCGCGCACGTCGCGAGCCAGGATCAGGTCACGATCCCGATCGACGAGGATCGTCCGCACATGGTCGGGCACAACCTCCGCGCGTATATCGAGGACCTCGAAAAGCAGATGCGCAAGGCGGCGAGCGATCTCGAGTTCGAGACCGCCGGGCGTCTTCGCGACGAAATCCGCCAGCTGGAAAACGAGGAGCTGGGCCTGCCGGTCGACCAGCAGAAGGCGCCGGTCATGGGGCGCTCGAACGAGGGCAAGCCGGGCACGCGCAAGACGCGCTACGGCAAGAGCCAAAAGATGCGGATGGGCGGCTCGCGGTCGCGGTGATCGCGAACTTCACCGGTGCGGGCAACTGACCCGCACCGGTCGAAATGGAGTTCAGCCGACGACCAGGTCCTCGCTGCTCGACCCGTAATAGCTCGCGACGCGGTCGGCATAGGCCTGGTCGAAGACCGGCGCGTTGTTCGCCCAGCTCGGGCCGCCTTCGAGGACGCGCTTGTCGATCGTGACGACGTAGAGGTCGCGAACCGCGTCGAACTGGAGCAGCGCGAACGGCAGCGGGTAGAAGCTCTTGCCCATCCCGAGGAAGCCGCCGAGGCTAAGCACGGCGTGCGTGACGCGGCCGGTTCCCTTGTGAACCATGAACGCATGGACCGAGCCGACATTGTCGCCGTCGCGGCTTTCGACCTTCATGGTGCCGGAGATGTTCGCCTGGACGAGCAGCTGGGTCGGGGTGGCGGCGGTATCGGACATGCATTTTCTCCAAATTCTTCCGTCGCTGAACCGGTAGCAACGCGCGCCGGTTCCCATGTCGTTTGGTTCGTCGCGGGTTGAGCCGTTGCCGGGCGTGCCGCATAGCGGTGCGATGCGCGCTTTAACCCCATTCCCCGCCGCTCGGCGATCGCTCGTCGGCCCCGCCACGCTTGCTCGGTTCGCCAGCCTCGCTGCGCTCGCGCTGGTCGCCGGATGCGTCGCGCCGCCGCGCGCCGAGCCGCCGCCGCCCCGCGTCGCAATGCCCGCATCCGCGCCGGCCCCCCGCCCCGCCCCGATCGCGGCGGATTGGCGCGACTGGCCCTATTCGCCGGGGACCTGGGTGTATCGCCGCGACGCGCGTGGTTCGATCGCTCTGTTCGGGCCGGCCAATGCCGATGCCGCGCTGACGCTCCGGTGCGATACTGCCGCGCGACAAATCTACCTGTCCCGCGCCGGTAGCGCCCCGACGCCGCTGACGATCCGCACGTCCAGCGTGACGCGTGCCCTTCCCGTCCAGCCGACCGGAGGGACACCGCCCTATGTCGCCGCCGCGCTGACACCGAACGATCCGTTGCTCGAGGCGATGGGCTTCAGCCGCGGTCGATTCGTAGTGCAACAGGCCGGAATGCCCGCGCTGGTCGTCCCCGCCTGGGCCGAGATTGAGCGCGTCACCGAGGATTGTCGCAGCTAATTCCGGGGCTGATTTCGGGGCTGATTTCGGGGCTGGTTTCGGGGCTGGTTTCGGGGCTGGTTTTCGTCGGGCGGCAGCCGCGAAGGATCGGCTCGAAACTTCCCTAAAACAAGGCTTGTATCGCAGCGTCAGTCGGCACACATTGGCCTCGCGGTCAGGCTTGGCCGCGTTGTTTCAACAAGCGAAAGGAGGTGATCCGATGTCTCATGGTTCAGCAGTGAGTTCGGTTCGGTTCGTTCGGGGGACGCACCGCTAACGCCGCCGGCCTGCGTGGGAAGTATCCTCTTCCAGTCAACACGTGAGCCATAGGATAGGCGGTACGCATGGTCCTCCGGGCTGGAGCTCTCCGGCCGCTGACCATGTCAGGAGGTTGCCGGATCGTCGGGAGACGATCCGGCAACCTCTTTTCATTTGGGGGTAGGCGCGTATCGACGCGGCGCCCCCGGGCATGGCCGGTTCGGGGCGCCGACAGTGACCGGATGCTAGCGAGTGCCTCCCTGTTCTTCCGCGAAGGCGAGAGCTCAATCTGGACCCACGCATTCGCAGGGAACATGCCTGTTCGCCTTTGCAGGCGCCGCGTGTGGGACGGTTCCCACGCAGACGCGTGATCTCCAACCGGAACCCGTGGCCTCAAGTCGACGCCGCCGCCTACTTCGCGCGAGCAAGACCGGTTCTGTCTTGCCTCAAACCACCTTACAGGAAAGACTTCGCGCGATTGAGCACGATGCTGCACATCCGCGTCTTCACCTGTCCGCCAAGATTGCCCAGCGACAGTCCCTGTCCGTTAGGCGTCTGGATCTGCCCCGACTGGCCCGCCGCATAGCCCGGCGAGGTCGTCACGCCCTGCCGCCCGGTCAGCCGCTGGAGGATCGACTGCGCGCCAGTTGCGGCCGGCGTGGTCGCTTGCGGAGTCGTCGCCTGCCCACCCGTCAACGCACCGAGCGCGCTACCCTGGCCGAGCAGGTTGTTCTTCAGACAATAGCCGAGCAGCCCGGCCGCGTTACCGGCGCCGATCGATCCGACGCTCGGGATAGCGCTGCCGAGCAGACCGCCAAGCCCTCCGGAACGCGTTGTCGGCGCAGCAGTGGTCGTTTGCGCGGAAGCGCCCGACGACAGGCAGGCGATGGCGATCAGGGCGGTGCCGAACTTCGACGAAAGCGTGGTGGACATGAAAAACTCCTGGGTTTCCCACGTCCAACGGTACAGCCACCCACCCCGTTCCAAATCAGGCCCGTTCCAAATCAGGCCCGTTCCAAATCAAGCCCGTTCCAGATCAGGCCCGTTCGCGATCAGGACCGTTCGCGATCAGGCCGGCGCCAATAATCGCTCACGGGCAATCTTCTCACGCCAGATCAAGGGCGCGAGCTGGTGGACGTTCTCGCCCGCGGAATCGACCGCGACGGTCACCGGGAAATCGGCGACTTCGAACTCGTAGATCGCCTCCATCCCGAGATCGGCGAAACCGACGACCTTGCTGCCCTTGATCGCGCGCGCGACCAGATACGCGGCGCCGCCGACCGCCATCAGATACGCCGACTTGGCCTCGGCGATCGCCTTGGTCGCATCCGCGCCGCGCTCGGCCTTGCCGACCATCGCCAGCAGGCCCTGGTCGAGCATCATCCGCGTGAACTTGTCCATGCGCGTCGCCGTGGTCGGGCCCGCGGGTCCGACGACTTCCTCGCCGACCGGATCGACCGGGCCGACGTAATAGATCACGCGACCCTTGAAATCGACCGGCAGCGGCTCGCCCGCATCGAGCATGTCCTTGATCCGCTTGTGCGCCGCGTCGCGCCCGGTCAGCATCTTGCCGTTCAGCAGCAGGCGGTCGCCATGCTTCCAGGTCTGCACGACTTCGGGCGTCAGCGTGTCGAGATCGACCCGGATCGCGGCCTTGTCGGGCGTCCAGTTGACGTCAGGCCATTCCTCCAGCTTTGGCGCCTCCAGATACACCGGTCCCGACCCGTCGAGCACGAAATGCGCGTGGCGCGTGGCGGCGCAGTTCGGGATCATCGCCACCGGCTTCGACGCGGCGTGCGTCGGCCAGTCGAAAATCTTGACGTCGAGAATGGTGGACAGCCCGCCCAGCCCCTGCGCGCCAATGCCGAGCGCGTTGACCTTGTCGTAGATCTCGATCCGCAGCGCCTCGATGTCGTTCTTCGGCCCGCGCGCCTTCAACTGCGCCATGTCGATCGAGCCCATCAGCGACTGCTTGGCGAGGATCATCGACTTTTCCGCGGTGCCGCCAATGCCGATCCCGAGCATGCCGGGCGGGCACCAGCCAGCCCCCATCTGCGGGATCATCTCGAGCACCCAGTCGACGATCGAGTCGCTGGGGTTCATCATCTTGAACTTCGACTTGTTCTCGCTGCCGCCGCCCTTCGCCGCGACGTCGATCGAGACGGTGTTGCCGGGCACCATCTCGACATGCATCACGCTCGGCGTGTTGTCCTTGGTGTTGCGGCGGGTGAAGGCGGGATCGGCGAGGATCGACGCCCGCAGCTTGTTCTCGGGGTTGAGATACGCCTTCCGGACGCCTTCATCGACGACTTCCTGCAACGAGCGCGTCGAGTCGAGCCGGCAGTCCTGACCCCATTTGACGAAGACCGTGACGATCCCCGTATCCTGGCAGATCGGGCGATGGCCCTCCGCGCACATCCGGCTGTTGGTCAGGATCTGCGCGATCGCATCCTTGGCAGCGGGCGATTGCTCGGCCTCGTACGCAACGCCCAGGGCGCGGATGTAATCCATCGGGTGGTAGTAGCTGATGAACTGGAGTGCGTCGGCGACGCTTTCGATCAGGTCGGCTTCGGTGATGACGGTCATGCAGCGCCTTTACGGATGCGGGTATGCGGTGGCCATACCGCGGTGCGGCGCGTTATTGAAGGTCATGCAGGACATTCGGAACCCAATCGCGAACATCGTCGTACTGACCGGCGCAGGCATTTCGGCAGAAAGCGGGATCGCAACGTTCCGCGGACCCGGTGGATTATGGGAAGGGCACCGGGTCGAGGATGTGTGCACGCCCGAGGCGCTCGCGGTGGATCCGGAGCTGGTGCACCGGTTCTACGATCTCCGGCGCGCGGCTCTGGCGGGTGTGGAACCCAATGCCGCGCACCGGGCGCTGGCGCGGCTGGATGCCGCTTGGGAGGGCGAGTTGCTGATCGTAACGCAGAATGTCGATGACCTGCATGAACGAGCCGGCGCGGCGCGGATGCTGCATATGCATGGCGAGTTGCTCTCGGCCTTGTGTGCCGTCTGTGGTGCACGCCAATCTTGGGCGGGCGCTTTGCCGGCGGGGTCGGCGTGCGGCGCGTGCGGTTCGGCGGCGCTGCGGCCGGACATCGTGTTCTTTGGCGAGATGCCGTACCAGATGGCGCGGATCGAGGCTGCGCTGGCAAAGGCCGATCTATTCGTGTCGATCGGGACGTCGGGCGCGGTGTATCCGGCGGCGGGGTTCGTGCAGACCGCGGCGTATCATGGGGCGCGGACGCTGGAGTTGAACCTGGATCCCTCGATGGGGAGCGTGTTCTTCGAGGAAACGCGGATCGGGGCTGCTGGGGTGTTGGTGCCGGCCTGGGTGGATGAGGTGCTGGGCTAAGATTTCTCTCCCGCGAAGGCGGGGGCCCAGACTGGACCCCCGCCTTCGCGGGGGAAACATCCTTCTTTCGATCGAACGCTATCCTACTCCACCCCGGCGAAGGCCGGGGCCCAATTGGAACGTCCGAGATAACGATGCGCTGCCCGCTGTTACGAACGTCCCCCAATTGGGCGCCGGCCTTCGCCGGGGTGGAGCATCTTGTGAGTGAGGGTCAGTCGACCCAGTCGAGACCCATGTCGCGGTAGACTTCGCGGTCTTCGTCCCAGCCGGGCTTCACCTTGACGTGAAGATACAGGTGGACGGGCTTACCGGTGATCGAGGCGAGTTCGATGCGCGACCGTGCACCGATTTCCTTGATGCGGACGCCGCCCTTGCCGAGCACGATCGCGCGCTGCGTCGGGCGTTCGACGAGAATCTGCTGATGGATCTCGAGGCTGCCATCCTGACGCTCGATATACTGCTCGGTCTCGATCGTGCTCGCATACGGCAATTCCGCGTGGAGCTGCAGATACAGCTGCTCGCGCGTGACCTCGGACGCGAGCGCGCGCTCGGTCGAGTCGGAGACCTGGTCCTCGGGATAATGCCACGGACCTTCGGGCATCGCCTTGGCGAGCTGCGTCTTGAAGTGCGCGAGGCCGTCGCCGGTGCCGGCGCTGATGAAGAACGTTTCTGCGAACGGGAGCAGCGCGTTGAGTTTCTCGGCGTGGATCAGCAACTTGGTCTTGTCGGCGAGATCGACCTTGTTGAGGATCAGCCAGATCGGCTCGGTACGGCCGACCAGCGACTCGACGATCGTCGTGACCTTGCCGCCGATCCCGCCCTTGGCATCGATCACCAGCGCGATGATGTCGGAGCCCTCCGCGCCACCCCAGGCGGCGGCGACCATCGCGCGGTCGAAGCGGCGCTTGGGCTCGAAGATACCGGGGGTGTCGACGAGCAGGACCTGCGTGTCGCCCTCGATCGCGACGCCCATCAGTTTCGCACGCGTGGTCTGCGCCTTGGGGCTGACGATCGCGACCTTCTGGCCGACGAGCGCGTTGACGAGCGTCGACTTGCCCGCGTTCGGCGCGCCGACGATGGCGACCAGGCCGCAATGCTTGGGGGCGCTCTGGGAGGTGGAAGTCACAGGAGAAGTAGATTCGGTCACTTAGACTCTTTTCGGCATCGGGATATTCGGGGGCGGTCATACAGACAAAACGCCCTCGCGTCATTCCCGCCAAACTGCGGCCCTGCCCGTCGTCGCGCAGTCCACAGTTTAAGAAACAGAAGTTGGTGCACGCGGAGGCGCGGAGCCGCGGAGATGGTGTGGATGGGGCGCGCGCCGTCTGCAATTATGCACCGCCGATTATCTCGGAGGCGTTTGAGGCAAGACCGGAGTTTCAATCGCAGCGCCTCCGCGGCTCCGCGTCTCCGCGTGAACCAACCTTCTTAGCCGAGCTTCTCGAGCAATGCCTTCGCCGCTGCGGTCTCGGCTTCCTGCTTGCTAGAGCCGGTCGCGGTCGCTTCGGCGAGTTTGCCGACCGACACGAGCATCGTGAATTTGGGGGCGTGGCCGGGGCCGGTGCGTTCGACGATGGTGTATTCGGGGGGCTTGCGGTTGTGGGCGGCGGCCCATTCCTGGAGGGCGGATTTGGGGTGTTGCGGGGCCTTTGCGCCAGCCTGGACGCGATCCCCCCAAGCGCCGCGAACGAAGGCGCGCGCTGCGTCGAGGCCGGCTTCCTGATACCAGGCGCCGATCAGCGCTTCCATTACGTCGCCGAGCACGTTGTCGCTGTCGCTGGCGCCGTCGTCGCGGGCCTGCTTGCCGAGTTTGAGGTGCGCGCGGACGCCGAGTTCTCGCGCGACGTCGGCGCAGACCGGGCCGGTGACGAGTGCGTTGAGGCGTTTCGACAGCGAGCCCTCGGGGTCTGTGGCGAACAGTTCGTAGAGCCATTCCGCGATGATCAAGCCGAGGACGCGGTCGCCCAGGAACTCGAGTCGCTCGTAGTTCGCGGCGGCCTGGCTGCCGTGCGTCAGCGCGCGCTCATAGGGGGCGAGGTTGGTCGGTGCGCGGCCGAAGAGCGTCTTCAGCCAGCCGGCGAGGTCGCTCAAAAGCCTTCCCCGATGCGGCTCCAGCGCGCCGCACTGACCCAGGTCCACGGCTTCAGCCATTCGGCATCGCCGTCGGTCGAGAAGAAGTTGACGACCGCCTTGCCCTCGACGTTTGCGAGTGGGACGTAACCCATGCCTTGCGGCGCGGGGAACCGGCTGTCGCCGCTGTCGTCGCGGTTGTCGCCCATCACGAAGATGTGACCGGCGGGGATCGTGTAGAGCCCGGTATCGTCGCGGTCGGGGAGTTCGGCCTGGTCCAGGACTTCGTATGTGCGCCCGCCGGGAAGCGTTTCGCGGAAGCGCGGGTAGCGGCAGATCTGAACGTTCGCGACGACGTCGACGAACGGCGCGCCGCACTTCTCGGCGTTGAAATTGGCGGTCAGCGGGATCGTGAAGTCGGCGATGCGGAGCTTCGGGATCGCCTTGCCGTTGAGGTAGACGGTGCCCTGGCGCATCTGCACGGTCTCGCCGGGCAGGCCGATGACGCGCTTGATGACGTCGTGGTCGAGCACCTCGGGCGCGCGGAAGACGACGACGTCGCCGCGGGTGGGGGTGCTGCCGAAGATGCGGCCGGGGATCAGCGGGATGCCGGCAGGCAGCGACCAGCGCGAATAGCCGTAGTTCCACTTCGAGACGAAGAGATAGTCGCCGATCAGCAGCCGGGGCAGCATCGATTCGGACGGGATGCTGAACGGCGCGAAGATGAAGCTGCGCAGGATCAGCACGATCACCGCCAGCTTCAGCAGGAAGCGGAAGGTCTCGCCCATTTCAGAACGGGGGGTCTCGGACCGCTTTGGTTTGGTCTTCACGTCATTTGCCATGCGCGCGGGTTTGCGCAGACCGCGCGTGCCGTCAAGCTTGCGCAGGATACCTATCACCGAAAGAACGTTGTCGCGGTCTCGCGCTTGCAGCATGACCGGCGCGCACGTCTATTCGGAGAAGTAGCATGACCGCCGACTGGTCCAAGATCGAAGCCCTGCCCGCCACCAAGCTGACCGACCTGTTCGCACAGGATTCGGAGCGACTTTCGAAGCTGAGCCTCGACGTCGCGGGCATCCATTTCGACTGGTCGAAGACGCATCTGACGACGGACATGGTGACGGCGTTCGAGGAGATGGCCAAGGCGCAGGACCTGGCGGGCAAGCGCCAGGCGATGTTCTCGGGCGAGATCGTCAACGTCACCGAAGGCCGCGCGGTCGAGCACACCGCCGAGCGCGGCGAGGGCAAGCCCGAGAGCGTCGCGATCGCGCAGGCGAGCCACCAGCGGATGCGCACGCTGATCGACGCGATCGAGGCTGAGGCGCTGGGTCCGGTCCGGCATGTGCTGCACGTCGGCATCGGTGGTTCGGCGCTGGGGCCGCAGTTGCTGGTCGATGCGCTGGGTCGCGAGGACAAGAAATACGACGTCGCGATCGTCGCGAATGTCGACGGCGTCGCGCTGGAAGACGTGTTCGCGAAGTTCGATCCGGCGGCGACGCTGCTCGTCGTCGCGTCGAAGACCTTCACCACGACCGAAACGCTGATGAACGCCGAAAGCGTGCTGCAGTGGATGACGGAGAACAACGTCGAGGACCCTTACGGCCGCGTGATCGCGCTGACCGCGTCGCCGGAAAAGGCGATGGAATGGGGCGTCGACGAGACGCGCATCCTGCCGTTCTCCGAGAGCGTCGGCGGGCGGTATTCGCTGTGGTCGACGATCGGGTTCCCGGCGGCGATCGCGCTTGGCTGGGACAAGTTCGAGGAGCTTCTGGAGGGTGCAGCTGAGATGGACCGCCACTTCCGGCTTTCGGCATGGCATGAGAATGCGCCTGCGCTCGCCGCGTTCGCGGACCTGTATTATACGCAGATCCGCCATGCCGAGACGCGTGCGCCGTTCGCCTATGACGAGCGGCTGCGGTTGCTGCCTAGCTATCTGCAGCAGCTGGAGATGGAGTCGAACGGCAAGTCGGTGACGGTCGACGGCCAGCCGCTCGGGCGGCCCTCGGCGGCGATCACCTGGGGCGGGGTCGGCACCGAAGCGCAGCATGCGGTGTTCCAGTTGCTGCATCAGGGCACGCACCTCGTGCCGGTCGAGTTCATCGCGGTGATCGAGCCGGGCGATACGCTGCCCGACGAGCATCACCGTGCGCTGTTGCTGAATGCGTTTGCGCAGGGGGCGGCGTTGATGGCGGGCAAGCAGGTCGAGGATCCGGCGCGGAGCTATTCGGGCGATCGGCCGTCGTCGACGTTGCTGCTGGATGATCTGGATGCGCGCACGCTGGGGGCGCTGATCGCGTTCTACGAGCACCGGGTGTTCGTGAACGGCGTGCTGCTCGGGATCAATTCGTTCGACCAGTTCGGGGTGGAGCTGGGCAAGGAAATGGCGAAGGCGGCGGAGAAGGGCGGACAGACGTTCGATCCGTCGACGGATGACCTGATCAAGCGCGCTTTTGGGTGAGGGTTCGGGGGAGGGCAGCCCTCTCCTCTTCCGTGTTCCCCCGCGAAGGCGGGGGCCCAGGATACCACCCACAGCGATCGTGATCCTGGGCTCCCGCCTTCGCGGGAGAACAAGAAGGCGGGAGAACGAGACGGCGTGGCGCGTTGCTCCATCATGTCCGTCCTCCTCGCCGTAGCGCTTGCCGCCTCGCCCACCGTTGCGCAGATGAAGTGGGAGCGGCGTGTGTTGATCGTCGCCGCCCCGACCGCGGGAGACGCGACGCTCGCCGAGCAACGCCGCATCCTCGCTGGTTGGAAAGCCAACGCCGCCGCGCGCGACCTCAGCATCGTCGAAATCATCGGGGACCAAGTCCGCGGCGCGTCGGACTCCGCGGCCGCACTCCGTCGCAAATACCACATGCCCACCACCTTCACCGCGATCCTCATCGGCAAGGACGGCGGCGAAAAGCTGCGCAGTGCCAGGCCCTTCTCGGCCGCCGCACTGGAAGCCACAATCGACGCTATGCCGATGCGCAAGGCGGGCCAGCGATAGGCTGAGCCGATCAGCGTGATCGTCGCGCCGGGGTTGCCGCTTAGCGCCCCCTGCCCCAGATGGCATGCAAAGCCGCCCCGCGGCACGCGACCTACGAGGACTGCCCGTGACCGACACCAAATCCGTGACCGACCCCCAATATGATTACGACCTCTTCGTCATCGGCGCCGGCTCGGGCGGCACGCGGGCATCGCGCGTTGCCGCTGCGCACGGTGCCCGCGTCGCGGTCGCCGAGGAATACCGGGTCGGCGGCACCTGCGTCATCCGTGGCTGCGTGCCGAAGAAGCTGCTGATCTACGGCGCGCATTTTGCCGAAGATCTGAAGGACGCCAAGCGCTTTGGCTGGCAGGTGCCCGACGATTGCGCGTTCAGCTGGCCGACGCTGCGCGACAACGTGATGGAGGAGGTCGACCGGATCAACGGCGCCTACACGACCACGCTCCAGAACAACCATGTCGACATCATCCACCAGCGCGCGGTCGTCTCCGGCCCGAACGAAGTCACGCTGGCCGATGGCACCACGAAGACCGCCGCGAAGATCCTGATCGCGGTCGGCGCGCATCCGCTGGTGCCCGAGTTCCCCGGTGCCGAGCACGGCATCACCTCGAACGAGGTCTTCCATCTCGACGACGTGCCGAAGCGCGTGCTGATCGCGGGCGCCGGCTACATCGCCAACGAGTTCGCCGGGATATTCCACCAGTTCGGCTCGCACGTCACGCTGGTCAACCGCACCGACGTGATCCTGCGCGGCTATGACGAATCGATCCGCGACCGGTTGCTTCAGATCTCGATGAGCAAGGGCATCGACTTCCGCTTCAACGCCGCGTTCGAAAGCATCGAGAAGGATGAGAACGGCTGCCTCAAGGTCAGCATGAGCGGGCACGAGCCGATCACCGTCGACCTCGTGATGTTCGCGACCGGTCGCCTGCCCAATACCAAGGGCCTGGGCCTCGAAACCGCCGGCGTGACGATGGATGCGGCGGGCGCCGTGATCGTCGACGAGGACAACCGGTCGAGTTGCGGCAGCATCTTCGCGGTGGGCGACGTCACCAATCGCATCCAGCTCACCCCCGTGGCGATCCGCGAAGGGCAGGCGTTCGCGGACACGTTCTTCGGCAACAAGCCGACCCGCGTCGATTACGCCAACGTCCCCGCCGCGGTGTTCAGCCACCCGCCGATGGCCGGCGTCGGCATGACCGAATCGCAGGCCAAGACAGCGCTAGGTTCGGTGAAGGTCTACACGTCCGACTTCCGCCCGATGAAGAACGTGCTGGCCGGCCGTAACGAGCGTTCGCTCTACAAGATGATCTGCGACGGCGAGACCGACCGCGTCGTCGGCATCCACATGATCGGCCCAGACTGCCCCGAGATCCTGCAATCGGCCGCGGTTGCGGTTAAGGCTGGCCTCACCAAGGCCGATTTCGACGCGACGGTCGCGCTGCACCCGACGATGGCGGAAGAACTCGTGTTGATGAAGTAGGCGGCTTCAGGTCCCGGTGAAATTGCCGGGACGGCGCTCGCTGACCGCGCGCACGCCCTCAGCGAAGTCGTTGGTCTTTTGTAGCCACGCCTGTTCTGCGAGTTCGTGATCGGTCTGCGCCTGGACCAGCGCGAACAGGTCGCCGCGCATCGTCGTGCGCGTCGACGCGACCGCCAGCGGTGCGCCTGCCGCGATCTCCTGCGCCAGCGACAATGCTTCCGCGCGCAATCGTTCGGCCGGCACGATCGCGTCCGCCAAACCCCATTCCGCTGCCTGCTCGGCCCGGATACGGCGGCCCGTCAGGTTCATCAGCAGCGCGCGCTGGCGACCGATCACACGCTCCAGCACGGCGGAGATACCGAAGCCGGGATGGAACCCGATCTGCACGAAGTTGGCGACGAACTTCGCCTCGGGCGACGCTACGCGGAAGTCGGCGACCAAGGCAAGCCCGAGCCCCGCGCCGACCGCCGCGCCCTGGATCGCGGCGACCACTGGCGTCTCCACCGCAAACAACTTGGCCGCGGCCACGTAGAACGGATTGCGCTCGCCCGCCGCGCGATCTTCCGCGACCGGATTGGCATTCACGAGATCCGCGCCCGCACAGAACACCCGGCCCTCCGATTGCAACACGATCGCGCGCACGTCCGGGTCGGCATCGGCCGCAGCAAAAGCAGCGCCGATCGATTCTATCAGTGCCAGATCCGCAAAATTGAAGGGCGCCCGCGCGAACGTCACGATCGCGACGTGACCGTCGCTTGCGACGTGGACACCATCGATACGAGCCTGATCGGTCATTGCCGCCCTCCTGAATTCCGCCTCGATATCGTTCGGGGCGCACCATGGATAGCGTCAAACCGCTTCCAAACGCCGTCGCCAAAGCCTAGATCGCATACATACCCGATCCTCGAAAGGTTCCAGCATGCGTGAAGCCGCCATCGTTTCGACTGCCCGTACCGGCATCGGCAAAGCCTATCGCGGGGCGTTCAACGCCACCGAGGCGCCGGTGCTCGCCGCGCATGTGATGAACGCAGCGGTAGAGCGTGCCGGGATCGACCCCGTGCGGATCGACGAAGTGTTCTGGGGCGTCGGGAATCAATGGGGTACGCAGGGCGGGAATGCCGGGCGGATGGCGATCTTCGCAGGTGGACTACCGCAATCGGTGCCCGCCTTCACGCTCGATCGCAAATGCGGGTCGGGACTGACAGCCGTGGCGCTCGCGGCACGGACGATCATGTGCGACGAGGCGGACGTCGCGCTCGCAGGTGGCATGGAATCGATCAGCTACACGGTGACCAAGGACGCGCCGCGCTTCGTCAACCAGAGCGTCACGGCCAAGCAGCCGGCCGCCTATATCCCGATGATCGAGACCGCCGAGATCGTCGCCGAAAAATACGGTATCAGCCGTGAGGCGCAGGACGAATACGGCGCCATGAGCCAGCAACGGGCCGCCGCGGGAGTGGCGAACGGCGCCTTCCTGGAAGAGATCGTACCGATCACCGTCGAGAAGGCGCTGTTCGACAAACAGGGCATCCGTACCGGCACCGAGGTCGTGACGCTGACGCAGGACGAGGGCATCCGCGCGGGAACCACGCTCGAGGGCTTGCGGGGATTGAAGACGGTATGGCCGGGGGGCGCGTTCTCCGGGCCGGGATCGAGCGTCACGGCGGGCAACGCCAGTCAGTTGTCGGACGGGGCGTCGGCGCAGATCCTGATGGATCGCAAGACCGCCGAGGCCGAGGGCAAGGACATTCTCGGCATCTACCGCGGGTTCCAGTCGGCGGGGTGCGATCCGGCCGAGATGGGCATCGGCCCCGTCTTCGCGATTCCCAAATTGCTCGAGCGCGCGGGGTTGTCGGTCGGCGATATCGGCCTGTGGGAACTGAACGAGGCGTTCGCGTCGCAGTGCCTGTATTGCCGCGACCATCTGGGCATCGATCCGGAACGCTACAACGTCAACGGCGGCGCGATCGCGGTCGGCCATCCGTTCGGCATGACCGGCTCCCGGCTCGTTGGCCACGCCCTGATCGAAGGACGCAAACGCGGCGTGCGCTATGTCGTCGTATCGATGTGCACCGCCGGCGGCATGGGCGCGGCGGGGCTATTCGAAATTGTCTGAGAGAGGTTGTTCTGGAATTTGAACAGCAGGGAATGAGTGGATTGCGGATCTGCCAGCGCCATGCTGGCCGCAAAGAGGAGAGAAGAGGGCGAGAGCATTGAGTGACGGCATGTCGCGACGGTAGGAAGCGGATGGGGCCTGAGGCGATCTACCGTCGTCCGAACACGTTGAACGGCCAACGTTCGTTCATGCTCGCGTTACGACCGCTTTTGGCGTCTGTTATCTCACATGAAGGTCGTAATCGAAGATGAAAGCGGAATGGCTGCTTTCGAACGACAGCGTTGCGCCTTCTGAGGTCGGTTGGTCCTTCCCCACAGGCAACAAACACAGCGCTCAGCATTGCCGCCGGTCACGCTGAAGCGCACATTTCGGCGATTGGGGCTTAGGCATGCGTTACCAAACGCCGGCTGCGCGGGCCGGCACATGGCCGGCCCGTTCATCGTCACAACCCGACCGTGAGCTTCAGATAACCGAACTGGCCTGGAACATCGTAGGTCGTCGGATCGAAATTGTTGAGGCTGCACGTAATGCATGCTGGCGGACCGGAGTTGAACACGTTGTTGACGCCGGCGGCGATCCCGAGGCGCTTGCCCATCAACAACGGCGTCAGGCGGAGTTGGACGTCGCCGTAGAGGCGGCTGTTGAGCCGGTTGTCCGCACCGGATTCGACGACGCCGTCGATGTAGCGACCGGTGAACGACGCGCCGAGCCAGTCCGACTGCCAGTCGATGGTCGCATTACCCTTGTACTTGGGGAATGCCTGGTCCGGACTGCCGCGCTCGGTGCCCTTGCGATCGAGCACGACGAAGCCGTTCGACGCCGACAGGACATATTTGAGTAGCCGCGTTGCGCTGAGCGACAGCCCGAAGCTGCCGACACCGGTTTCGGGCGTGCGGTAGTTGGCGGTGAGATCGATGCCGCGGGTGTGGATGCTGTCGAGGTTCTGCAGCGTCCCTGTGATCTGGTTGATGAAGCCGTTGGCGGTGCGGACCACGAGCGCGCAACTCGCCGCGTCGCCGTTAAGGGCGCAGTTGTTGAGCGTTACATTGGGATCGAACGCCGCGATCGCTTGGCGAACGCGGATATCGTAATAGTTCGCTTCGACGTTGAACAGGCTGGCGAACCCGCCGTTGCGCGCCCATCGCGGCGAATAGACCATGCCCGCTGTGATGTTGCGCGACTTCTCGGGACTGAGATTGCGATTGCCCTGCGTCAGGACCGGCAGCTGACCCGGCTCCTCGGCATAGCTGCCATTGGCTGGCACCCCGTCGGCGATACAATTGGCCCGCACCGTCGCATTGGTCTGGAACTGCCCGGTCGAAGCGCTCGAGCACGGATCGGTCACAGGGAGATCGAAGCGCGATCGACCGCCGAACAGCTCGCCCAGGCTCGGCGCCCGGAAGCCGGTGGTGTACGATCCGCGGACCAGCAGGTCCGCGACCGGCTTCCACAAGCCCGTACCGGTATAGGTCGTGCTGCTGCCGCTCAGCGAATAATTGGCATGCCGCACGGCGCCGTCGACTTCGAGCGAGGCGAAGAACGGAACGTCTTTCAGCAGGGGCACCCGAAGTTCGGCATAGACCTCGTCCGAATTATAGCGACCGCTCGCCGGCTGCGCGGGGATGTCGGCGCCCAGGCCTGCCGCGACGATCGGGTCCGGCGTGAAGCTCGCGCTCTGGATGCGATGTTCATACCCGACCGCGACGGCCACTGCGCCAGCGGGAAGGTCAAAAAGCTCGCCACTGACGTTGAGCGTGTAGTCCCAGAGGTGCTGGTCGCTTTTGTCGCGTTCGGTGAAGCCGATATAGTTCAGCATTGCCGGCGTGATCGAACCGGCGCCCCCGAACAGGTTCAACGGCACGCAACCCCCCGTGCAATTCGCGATCGGACCGATCGCCAACGCGACGCGATCGGCACGCACGTTGCCGGTGAAGCTTTGATGCGCGTCGTTTACGCCGAGCGCCGCATTGGCATCCCAGTAGAACTTACGCGCGCCAACGTTGAACGAACCGTCCAGGGTTGCGGTAGCCGCAAACGTATCGACCTGTTGATTGAAGGTGCGCTGTCCGGCCTCGACCAGGCGACGGGCGATGAAGGAATAGTTGGCGGTGCGGCCGTTGGGCGTACCGTCCGGATTGACGCCGGACTCCAGCGTCACGCCGTAGGGATTGTACGGGTTAGTTGCATCGAAGCTAAGCGTGTCGAACAGGCTGCCGGCGCCGTTGCCCGCATCGGGGCCGATGAACAGCGGCTCGAACGCTGCCTGGTTCTGTGAGTTGCGTCGATTGTACGACGCCTTGACGCGCAGATTGGTGTCGCTGTTGAGCTCCTGGCGAAAGCTCACCCACGCGCCGTAGCGCTCGGACGGTGTCAGCAAATAGTTGAACGGTGCAAAGTTGAACCGGTCGGCAGCGGTGAATGGCCGGAGCTCGGCCAGGGTCGGCGTTGCATCAGGCGGGCCGCTGATCGTCTGGTTGCCAAAACTGGTCAGAAAGCGGCCGTTGACGGCTGCACTGCTACAGCCGCCGACCGGGTCGGTGCAGGCGGTCTGACCCGGGTTTGGGAATCGCGAGATGGAGCGGTCACCCGATCGCACGGCCTTCTGATTTACATAGCTGGCACCGAACACCAGGCTCGTCCCGGTCTCTTTGCTCTGGACGCCGTAACTCGCGTCGAGATTGTAGGTGTGGCCGTCACCGGCGCGGAAGGTACCGAACTGCCCGGAGAGACGGAGCCCGGACTGCCGCTGCTTGGTGATGACATTGACGACGCCAGCGATCGCATCCGAGCCGTAGAGCGGCGACGCGCCGGCCTGCAGCACTTCGACCCGGTCGATCATGCTGGCGGGGATGGTGTTGAGGTCGACCGTCGACGGGATACCGCTGCCGCTGGTCCCGTTGACGTAGCGAAGGCCGTCGACCAGCACGAGCGTCCGCTTGGCGCTGAGATAGCGCAAGTCGATCTCGGCTGCACCGGCACCGACGCCGCCGCCGTCGGGCGGATTGCCGAGATTGCCGGAATTATTGACTTTGGTGTTGAGTCCGCCGGACGCACTCGGCAGCCGTTGCAACACGTCCGCCACCGACGTCAGACCGGTACGCTGGATCGCGGCATCGTCGATCGTAACGACGGGCGAAGCCTGGTCGAGCGGATCGCGGCGGATACGCGATCCGGTGACGACGATCTCCTCACCGGGCTGCTCGGATTCCGTCGCCTGGGTCAGTACGGCGCCAGTGGTTTGAACGCCCCCATTCCGTCCGTCCGCATCCTGCGCATATGCTGGCGCGCCGGCCAAGGCGATGCTCAGCGCAGCGGTGGCGATCCCCGAATAAAGCAGCTTTGTCTTGCGCATCGCATTCCCCCCCGGATACCCGTCTCGCGAACATGACGATCGCGTAACATTTGGAAACAATCAGGCTATTGCTTCCTGGACAAGCAGTTCCGGCCAAGCTGCTATCGAACAATGCCGATTAAGACGATGGTGTGGCATCAGGGCGACAGGCGAGAATAGATTCTACATGCGTTCAGTGCCACGCCTACGCAGGAAACTACTCGGACTTTCGGACCGCTAACTATAGCCCGGCGACGATCGATCGAATGATCGCTTCGTGATGACATGCCGCCTCGTCCAGCGCCCCAGGACGGCGTTCACGGAATGACTGAGATGGGAGGGAAAGCAGTCCGGCCGCTATTGAACGGTCGGGGCAGATAGCAGACATTCCACGGATGCCCACCAGCCAGCACACGATCGTCAATAAGCAAGATGGACCAATCTATATTTCGATTGAGCCATGGCCGGAATGCTACGAGCTTGAGCCCGGCGATCGGCTGACGCTTTCCTATGGGCTCCCGCAGAGCGGCGACGCGTTGGAAGTTCAGTTCATCAATGAACGCGAACTTGTGCTCTGGCCCACGGAGCTTGATCCAGAACCGGTCGTGCTCGTCAATGACGCGTCCGCCGAAGGACGAAGCTGGAAGTTCAAACATCAGTAGCCGCAAGGTGTGTTAATCTTGGGAGCGAGACGGTCGGGAGGGGAAGGTTTGCAGACAGGCCGGTATCTGGGCGATATGGCGAAAAGCGGACGGTCTAACTACCTCGGGCCACTGCCCATCGGAAAGTGAGGGCCTTCAACTACGGTGGCTTGCATGTCTGCCCACAAGGCAGACTTGCCATGCTTGATCAGTTCGCAGCCTTTGAGCAATCCGGCATCCATGATGCCCTGCGACTCATTGATCACCTTCAATGACGCGGGTCGAGCAAAGCGATAGCTGTGATCATGCGCGGAAAGTGCGAATGCGACCGCCTCTCGATACCCCATTTCCGTCATAGGCAGACTATTCTCCTGCATGATTGCGTCTATCAATGTCCGACCGAACATACACCGGACTGCGCCGGAGCCGTTTGGCGAATCTGTCAGCCGCACGCGCACAATCGGCGGGGACGTGGAGTCTGCATCCTCAATTGCCCACGCAAATTGATCCTGCCGCTGCAAGCCAGCAGGGCTACACGAAGCGGTGAGCAACGCCATCAAGACGGAAAGGGCGGATAGGGAAGGAAAGCTCGCCACATGCGGTATGGTGTCAGGTTCCTTCCGCCCGGTCTATGTCCGCTTTGTAGCACGCCGAAATGGCGTATCTACGACCGGCTTTGGGCGTTTACGTGCTCGTCGCCGATGTCTGGAAGTGGCCGTTAGCTTCCAGGCCCTACGGCTGCCGCCACAAAAGGAAAGCCGAGCAGTTCGAGGAGAATAACTCTCCCCAAAGTCGCCGGGCAATAGGCTTTGCGACGGCCGGTTGCGAACCAATCACTCGAGTAATTAAACATAGACCGCTCCGCCGTTGCAGGCGAAATCAACCGCATGTCCGATATCAAGAACGATGTAAGGCGCCGGCAATTCTTTAAAATTGAGCGTTCACCGCCAGAACCCCCTCGGCTGGCTTACTCACAGCTGCCATCCAGCTAGCGCCCAACCCCGCAAGCTTCAGACGTTCGTCACCGCGGACGCGAGTGCATCCAGCCCGCTAGCTTGCCGTAATGATCGTAACGACTTAGCGTGCCGGGCATGAGTATAAGAGGAAAATCGGTGCGTACCGGGATCATGCTGACAGCCGCTGTGCTGCTATCGACGTCGGCGTTCGGCCAGTCGCTCACCAAGGGTATCGTCCCGGATGCAAACGCGCCCAAGGGACGACTTGCCGACGCAGCAGTGCCTAAGGCGTATCGTCTCGATCTGACGATCCTTCCCGAGAGCGAGGGTTTTACCGGTCATGACGAAATCGACGTCACGCTGAAAGGCAGGACCAGCAAGCTCTATCTGCATGGCCGTGACCTGGTCGTTACCAAAGTCTTCGCCCGGATCGGCAGCACCATCGTCCCAGCCACCTTCACGCAGGTCGACGCATCGGGTACCGCGCGGCTCGACTTTGCCAGCGTCGTTCCGGCGGGGGCCGCCACGCTGGTGTTCGACTATCGCGGCAAGATCGGCGACGACGCGTCGGGCCTCTACCACGTGAAGGTCGGAGATCGCTGGTACAGCTGGACCCAGTTCGAGAGCATCGATGCCCGTGCCGCGTTCCCGTCCTTCGACGAGCCCGGGTTCAAGCAACCGTTCACCGTTACCGTCACCACCCACCCGGGGATGACGGTCGTGAGCAACAGCCCCGCAACCGGTGTGACGAAAACCGGCGCGGGGCTGGAGACGCATCGCTTCGCTCCAACCAAACCGCTGCCGACCTACTTGGTCGCGATCGATACCGGGCCCTTCGCCAGGCTTTCGGGAACGATCGCGCCGACGCCGGAGCGAGGGCACCCGATGCCATTCGGCGCCGTGGCCACGCAGGCGCAGAAGGACAAGATGGGCTATGTGATGACGGAGACCCCGCGGATCGTGGGCCTGCTCGAGCGCTATTTCGGCGAGCCTTTTCCGTTCCCCAAGCTGGACCAGATCGGCTCGCCGATCATGCCCGGGGCGATGGAGAACGCCGGCGCGGATACCTATGGCGACGGGATCATCTTCCTCGACCGGAACGCCACGACCAGCAACAAGCAGGCGTTCGGCATGATCGTCGCCCATGAGCTGGCCCACCAGTGGTTCGGCGATCTCGTCTCGCCAGCGTGGTGGAGTGATATCTGGCTTAACGAGAGTTTCGCCAACTGGATGGGGTACCGTATCGGCAACGAGTGGCGGCCCAACCTCGGCATCGGTGTCGGCGCGATCGCCGAGGGGTTCGCCGCGATGAATACCGATGCGCTCGAGGTCGGGCGCCCGATCCATCAGGCGATCACCGAGAACAGCCAGATCGATGCCGCGTTTGACAATATTACCTACGGCAAGGGGGGCCAGGTCGTTGCGATGATCGCCGCCTATCTCGGCGATGACAAGTTCAAGGCCGGTGTGCGCCTCCACCTGAAGCGCCATGCCTATGGCAACGCCTCCTCGGAGCAGTTCTTCGAAGCTATCGCCGATGCGGCGCACGATCCCAAGGTGCTTGCGGCGCTTACGAGTTTCGTCGACCAGCAGGGCGTACCAGTGATCGACGTGCGACGCGACGGGGGCAAGCTGACGGCCGTTCAGGCGCGCTACGCTTTTCTCGGGTCGAAGCCGGCACCGCTGCAGTGGACCATACCCTTCTGCCTGCGGATCGACACGCGCAAACAGTGCACATTGCTGGACGCGAAGACGGCAACGCTGACCGTCCCCGCCGGACGCGTGGTGATGCCGAACGTCGGCGGCACCGGCTATTACCGCTTCGATCTCGCGCCGGCGGACTGGCAGGCACTGATCGCATCATCTGCCACGCTTTCGCCCGGCGAAGCCATCGCGACCACCGACAGCCTCTGGGCATCGTTCCGGGCCGGCAAGGCACCCGCCGCGTGGCTGATCGCCGAGGCGCGCGCCATGGCCGTCAATCCGGATGCGGCCGCGAGCATCGATCCGGGCGAACGGATCGCGGGCTGGCGATCACGCGGCCTGATCGCGCCGGCGTCGCTACCGGCGTACCGGTCGCTTATGACCTCGATCTACACGCCGCAACTGACGAAGCTCGGTTTTGATCCGGCGGTCGGCGCTCATGCGAGCGACGATCCCGGACGCCAGAACCTGCGTCATAGGCTTGTCGGACTCGTGGCGGACGACGCGCACGACCCGGCTGTTCGCGCGAAGCTGAAGGATGCGGCCAGCCGTTTCCTCGGCGGCGATGCCACTGCGCTCGATCCGGGATTCCTTGCTGACGGCTTGACCGTGCTGGCGCAGGAAGGTGGCTTGCCTGTCGCCAAGATGCTCGTCGAGCGCGGGCTGTCCAGTGAGGACCCGACGCTGCGATCGAGCGCTTTGGCGGCAGCGGCTTCGAGCGGTCGCGCCGACGTTTCCAGATACCTGCTCTCGCTGGACGACAAACGCCTGCGCGGCTTCGACCGATTGCAGGTTATCTTTGGCATCGTGGGCACGGTCGAGACGCGCGATCTCGGCACCGACTGGCTGTTGGCGAACTATGACCGGCTGGTGGCGGGCGCCAATGGCATCTTCATCACCAGCCGGCTGCCGTCGGCGTTTGCATCGCAGTGCGGCGTTGATCGCGCCACCAGCATCGATGCGAAAGTCGGGTCGGCCGTCCGCAAGGCGAACGCCGGGCTGTTAGCCTATCAGCGCGCGCTAGAGTCGATCCGGCTCTGCGGCACGCTGAAGGACGCGAAAATGTCTGAGATCGCGACAGCCATCGCCAACGGCGGCTAGCCGTCAGCGGTTAAGTGGGAGTCGCAGCCGCCTTCATGGAGCAACCGGCCCATATCCGGTCATGGTCGGCATAGTGTTGCATTCCCACCTTCGGCTGCAGCTTGATCTCGGTATGTTTGAAATCGACTAAAGGCTATGCAGCATGCGCTTCTCAGAGACGATCCAGGCCGTGCGAATACTCGTCTGAGATAGTAAGCAGCGTGATCATGCGGAACTCGCGTGGACCATGTCGAGACCGCGGACAAAGAAGATACCTTGGTTCATCCATTGCCTGATTGAACCAAGGTGTTCGTTTCGCGTCGATTGCTGAGTATTCCTGGTCTGGCAGGGCGACGTGCCGCCTAGCGATCAAGCATCTGATAGCCTTCCCTGCGGGAACGCCCATCGGCGACGCTCGGACAGGGGAAGCCCGTGAGTCGACATACTCGCTGAACGGAGCGCGGCCTGGCCAATCGAGGGCCTTGCAAATGCGGGCGCGACGCCGAAACCGATCGCCGATAGCGACGGCAACGGTTCACCGTATTGCCGGCGTCGCGCGTGCCTCCGCGGTCAGCACGAGTTCGGCCGCAAGCAACGCACCATCCTGATCCTGCGCGACCGACGTGTGTTCGACGATATCCGTCACGAACTGTGGCCCGAACGGCAACGGCACCTTCGAGCAATCGAGATACCGCGTCCCCTTCTTGTCGGCGATCAGCAGGTGGTTGCCGCCCGGCCGCCCGGCGATATCCACATATTTGCGGAGCTCGATATAGCCCTCGGTGCCGAGGATGAAGAGGCGGCCATCGCCCCAGGTCGGCAGGCCATCGGGCGTGAACCAGTCGACACGGACATAGCCGGCGCCGCCATCGCCGCTCAGCATCATGTCGCCGAAATCCTCGAACTTGGGATGCGCGGGATTGCCGAAATTGCCGGTCTGCGAAGCGAGCACCTGCGCGCGCTTGCTGCCGGTCAGATAGACGAACTGGTCGGCCTGATGACTGCCGACATCGGTCAGGATGCCGCCGTTCTGCGCCGGGTCCCAGAACCAGGCGGGACGGCTCGCGGCAGACAGCCGATGCGGCGCGAGGTTCACCGTCTGGATCACGCGCCCGATCGCGCCGTCATGGACGAGCTGCCCCGCCATCACCGCGGCAGGCACCTCGAGCCGTTCGGAATACATGATCCCGTATTTCCGCCCGGTTTCCTTGATCGCACGGCGGACGTCGGCGAGTTGCTTGAGCGTCGTCACCGCCGCCTTGTCGCTGAGGTAATCCTTGCCCGCGCGCATGACCCGGATGCCCAGCGGCGCGCGCAGGCTCGGGATCGCCGCGCTGCACACCAGCTTGATCGCGCGGTCGTCGAGGATCTCCTGTTCGGACCGGGCAAGCTTCACGTCACCGTACCGCTTCCTGAACATCGCGATCTGCTTCGGATCAGTCGCGTAAAACGCGGTGAGCACGCCGCCGCCGCGGATAATCGCATCGGTTATGCCGTAGATATGGTTGTGATCCATGCCGATCACCGCGAACGGGACGCGGTATTTGGCCTCGGGGACCGGACGCGCGACAGCGCTTTCGGTCGGCGCATCGCCGCGCGTGGCGGATTGCGCGAACGCGTCCGCAGCAAACCCGGCGGCAAGGCCTGCCGTCAGGCCGAGCCCGAGAATCCCGCGTCGGTTGGTATCGGTCACAGCTATTCCCCTTGTCAGATCGCAACCAGATTCGTCGGCCAGGTCATCGCTTCGCCGCGGTCCATCGCCTGTTCGCCGAGTAATGACGCGACGCTCGCCTGATAGGCCTGGCGCAACAGGCCGGGCAGCGGCTTGCCCGCACGCACCGCGGCACCGAAACCCTCGAACTGCAGCATCGTCTCGTCATATTCGCCCCAGCCAAGCGACTCGCCGGGCGTCGTCACGGGTAGTTCGGGGAACCAGGTGGCGCCGCCGATCGGTACGGTGCGCTTGTGCCCCCGCGCGACGTCGTTCTGCATCCGCTGCAGCGCCAGCACCTTGGCCGGCACCTCCTGATAGATACGACCGAGTTCGGGCTCGATCGTGCCCTTGCTGCCCTGGATCTGCTCCTCGCAGCCATAGCGCGCGTTGTTCAGCAACGAAGTATAGATAAACTTCCGCCCGCCCGCGTATTCGTAGATCAGCGCGACATGGTCGTAGACCTCGCGGCCGTCCTTCCAGAAGCAGATGCTGCCCGAGCCGATCACCCGCGTCGGCGCCGCATCGAAGAACCAGTTGCCGATCTGGAGCTGGTGCGTCGCCAGTTCGGTCATCAACCCCGCCGAGCTGTCGCGGTACAGGCGCCAGTTGATCTGGCGGTCGGTCGCATCGGCGGGCACCGCGCGGCGCCAGGCATTGTTGCGGTGCCAGCTCGCCCGGATCTGCGTGAGAGAACCGATCTCGCCGGCCTTGGCGCGCTTCAGGGCATTGAGATACGTCGGGTGGAACATCCGCTGGTGGCCGATCTGGAGCACCTTGTTCGCGGTCTTCGAACGCGTCACCATCGCGCCGCAATCGGCGATCGTGCGCGCCATCGCCTTCTCGCACCACACATGCAGCCCCGCATCGAACGCATCCAAGCTGTGGCGTGCGTGCATATGCAGCGGCGTCGCAATCACCACCGCATCGATCCCGCCCGCGTCGAGCATCGCGCGGTGATCGCTGAAATTGCGCGTTGTAGGACCGACCCACTGCTGCGCCTTCGTCAGGTTCGGCGCATAGGTATCGCAGATCGACGTGACCGTGCAGTTGCGTGTTTTGGCGATGTTCTGGATCAGCGTACGGCCGCGGTCCCCCGTGCCGATCACGCCGAGCCGGACCGGGTTCGTCTTCACCGGATCGGCACCCACCGCCGAAGCAGCCGACGCTGCCCAGGGCGCCGCCGCCGCCATCCCTGCGCCCGCCGTCGCCGTCAGCACGCGATCGATGAACGATCGCCGCGAGAGGTCGAAATCCTTGTCGGTCATGCCACGTGCATCCTCGCTACATCGACGGTCAGCGCCGCCGCTTGGGAAAGATCATATAGAAAACGTCTGGCCGGCGCGGCCTTCAGCATCCGTCGCGTGCGATTGTCATCGGCGACGAGCAGCGCGGTGCTCAGCGCCTCCGCCTTGCCGCCGTTGCGATCGACGGCCACCGCACAGCGCGCAGCGGTAACGATCGCGCCGTCGCTCGGTCGGATCATCGCGGCACGTTCGGGCGCGTGCGTCCCTGCGCCCACCGTCGTCGATATCGACAAAGCCTCGTCGAGGAGTTCGAGCTCGACCAGCACCGCGTCCGCCCGCGACGGATGCGGTATCGCGAACGGCCAGCCACCCCCGAGCGGATGCTCGCCGATCACCGCGAGCGAGCTCTCGCCTGCCGAAAGACACGCGCAAACGACGCCCGCATCGCGCAATGCCGCACAAGCCCGATCGAGCGCGAACCCCTTGCCGAAGCCGCCGAAATCCAGTGCCAGCGGTCGCATCGCCGAGATTCGTGCCGTACGCGGGTCGAAAACCACGTCGCCCCACCCCGCCCCGCCGAACCGGTGATCGATGGCGGGATCGAACGCCCCGTCAGTCAGCGCGTGCACCTCCTGGACCGCGATCAGCGCCTCGATCAGCACCGGATCGTCGATCGTGACGTCCCGACCGGCAAGCAGGCCCTCGTTGACGGCGGTTGTCGACGACGGTCGATGGATGGTCAACGCATCGTCGACGTCCTCGATCGCGCGCCGCGCCGCGGCCAGCGCATCCGCAAACCCGCCGC
The DNA here is from genome assembly GCF_042466285.1 of Sphingomonas sp. R86520. NCBI lineage: Bacteria > Pseudomonadati > Pseudomonadota > Alphaproteobacteria > Sphingomonadales > Sphingomonadaceae > Sphingomonas > Sphingomonas sp. R86520. The sequence continues at coordinate 4,020,899 of NZ_JAXHBZ010000001.1, read as the reverse complement.
CGAACACGTGCACCTCAACCCGCGTTCCCATCGCAACGAAGCGCTCGACCTGCGCGGCGATGCTCACGTCAGGCCCTGACCTCCCAGCCCGGTTCATACGCGACCGACCACAGCTTCATCGCCTCGGCGCTGCTCGGCTTGCCGGTCGCCTGATCGACGGTCAGCACGCTATTGGTGCGATAGGCCATGTTGCCCAGATGGCAGAGCGTCGTGCTGATATGCCCCTCGGCGATCGGCGAATTAAGCGCGGATGCGCGGCCGCGGATCACGTCGACGAAATTGCCTGCGTGATAGACGTCGAGGATGCCCTCGCCGACCGTGCCGGTCGTCTCCGACGTCGCCTTGGCCATGACCTGCCGGATCGACTTGCCCGCCAGATCGTAGAGTTCGAAACCATTGCGATCGACCACCGCCGATCCCTTGGTGCCGAGCAACAGGACGCCGCGTCCCCGGCCGTAGGTCAGCATCGCGTTGCAGCTCTGACCGTTCCAGCGGATCACCCGGTCGTTCTCGTAGTTCAGGTCCAGCGCGAGCGCGTCGTACATCTCCCAGTCGTCGCCGGCGTGGAAGCGCTTGGCGCCCTGCGCGGAGACGGTCTTGGGATAGGTCAGGCCCATCAGCCAGCGTGCGACGTCGAGTTCGTGCATCGCGTTGTTGCAGAGTTCACCGGTCCCGTATTGCCAGAACCAGTGCCAGTTATAGGGGACCAGGTTCGACCGATACGGTGCGCGCGGCCGTGGCCCCTGCCACATGTCCCAGTTGAGATTTGCGGGCGGCGTCGTCACATGCCCCTTGCCGATCGTCTTGCGATCGTTCGCGTACCAGGTCTGCGCCTCGTACACGTCGCCCAGTTCGCCAGCCTGGACGAGCGCGAGCAGCTGCCGGGTCTCGGGGCTAGATCGCTGCTGGTTGCCGACCTGCAGGATACGCCTGGTGCTTTTCTGCACGGCGATCATCGCCTCGCCCTCGGCAGGCGCGATGCCGATCGGCTTTTCGCAATAGACGTGATGACCCGATTTCATCGCGTCGACCGCGAGCTTGGCGTGCCAATGGTCCGGCGTCGCGATCGTGATGACGTCCACCGCCTTATTGTCGAACAGTCGACGGTAATCGCCTTCGGTCTTCGGTGCGGGATTGCCGCGCGCCGTAAATTCGCCCGCGCGCTTGGCGAGCACGGCCGAGTCGACATCGCAGAAATGCGTGATCTCGACGTTCGGCACCTTCGTGAACGCGCCCATATGCGCCTGGCCGCGCCCGTTCACGCCGACTATTGCCACGCTGAGCCGGTCGTTCGCGCCCTTGATCCGCGCATAGCTGCGCGCGCTCATCGCCATGCCGAGTCCCAGCCCTACTGTGGCGCTAGCACCCTTGATCATCGTCCGACGGTCCATCGATCCATCCCCTCAAAGTTCGCGCAGCTTGATCGACCGGAATTCGACCCGATCGCCGTGATCCTGCAGCAGGATCGGTCCCTGCTTGCCTTCGCCGAAACCGGGCACGCCGGCGTATTTGCTCTGCGCCACCAGCGCACGGAACGCCGGAGATCCGCGGTCATACTCGACCATCTTGAAGCCGTTCAGCCAATGCTCGACGCGCGTGCCCCGCACGACGATCACCGCACGGTTCCACGCGCCCGGCGGATTGATGCGCTTGCCGGGGCTATCGGGATCGGAGAGATTCTTCGCCGCGATCAGGTCGTAGAGCGACCCGAGCGTCCGGTTGCCGTCGCGCCCCATCTTGGCATCGGGATGTCGCTCGTCGTCGAGCAACTGGTATTCGAGCCCGATCGACTCGCCCTTTTCTAGCAGACCGGCATCGACGAAATACTTGATCCCGCTATTGGCGCCGGGCGTCAGCTTGAAATCGATCGACAGTTCGAAATTGCGGTAGTCGCGGGTCGTCGCGATATCGCCGCCGCCGCCTTCGACGCGCAACGCACCGTCGGCCATCGACCAACCCGATGCGGGAAATTTCGGCCCCTTGACGCTACGCCAGCCGGCGCCGGTCTTGCCGTCCCACAGCAGCTTCCAACCGCTGCGCTGCTCGCCCGCGGACAGGCGATTGGTGAGCCATCCCTGCTGAGGAAGCGCCGTCGCTGGCATCGCGAACCGAGCCGGTGAATCCGTAATCATCCGGACGTTGCGGAACCGCACTTCGGGATGTCGTGCAGCCTCTGCATCGGGGATCGCATGGACCTGGAAGGCGATGAAACCGCGTGCGTCCATGTCGTCGACGACGTCGGCGGCAGGTACGCCGTTGATCCACGTGCGAAGGCGGGTGCCGATCGCCTCGACACGGTAGTGATTCCAGTCGCCCGAGCGGAAGGTCTGGCGCGCCGGCTCGTTGCGGCCCAGCGTATAGAGCCATTGCCGGCGCTGCTCGTCGTACAGCCCGGCACTCCAGCGGCGCGACGACGGATCGATCTCCGCCTGATACCCGTACACCACGCCGTCGCGGTAATCGGGTCGGCTCTGACCGCGGATCATCATGCCCGAATTGAGCGCGGGATCGGTCTTCGCATCGAATTCGACGATGAAGTCGCCATACTGCGCTTCGGATACGAGCCAGCTATTGGTCTTGCCCGGCTCGGCACGTCCGATCACCTCGCCATTCTCGAACGCATAGCTCGCCTTGCCGCCGGTCGCGCGCCAGCCCGCCAACCCTGCGCGCGGCGTAACATCGCGCCACGGCACCTTTACCCGATTAGTTTTGGCTTGCTGCGTCGGTGCCGGCTGGGTCTCGGCACCAACCGATGACTGCGCCATCAACGGCATTGCCGCCAACGTCAGAATTGCGAGCGCACGAGCCATTCGCCTCCCCTTTTCTTTTTTCTGCGAGCGCGGGTCGGGCAACCCTATCCGGACGGGTCCGGTCGTCTCGCATCATTTACCGCCGACATGTTGCTGTCGTACGGCCTCTCCTGAACCGGGTCTTAAATTGTGGTCGGGCCACATGCAACAGGATTGTAAGGCATTTTAATAAGACCATTGCGTGCATTTGCGCGGCCGTGGGCTTGACGATGCTTCACACAACGCGATGTACAAGGCGACGCCAACGCGCGGACGGCGCGCATCGAATGAGGAATACAATGCTAGGTACTGAGGGCGGCGGTAAACTCTATCGCAAGATCGTGCAGGCGATCATCGCGGACATCGCGGCCGGTGTATATCAGGTCGGCGCGCGCCTGCCCGCCGAACGCGACCTGACAGAGCGGTTCCAGGTCAGCCGCCCGACCATTCGCGAGGCGATGATCGCGCTCGAGATGAAGGGCATGGTGGAAGCGCGCAAGGGATCGGGCGTATTCGTGCTCGCCTCCACTTCAAACGATTCGGAGCAGGAGCTCGACATCGGCGCGTTCGAGATTACCGAGGCGCGCCGCATGCTCGAAGGCGAGGTTGCCGCCGTCGCCGCGACGGAAATAACCGAGCAGCAACTGCTCGAATTGCGCGGCCTGCTGGGGCAGATGGATCAGGACGATACGGTGGCAGCGGAGGACGCGGATCGCCGCTTTCACATCGCAATCGCGGAGGCGACGGGCAATGCCGTCATCATCTCCGCCGTCACCGACTTCTGGGACATGCGGTTCCGCTCGCCGCTGGCGCGCGAAGTCCTGGCGAAGGCGGGAAGCCTCGGCACCGAGACGCGCATGATCGAACACGGCCGCATCCTGAGCGCGCTGGAGGCCCGCTCGCCGATCGACGCCCGCAATGCGATGCGCGATCATCTTGCCCGCGTGATCGACCATTTGCTCGATGTTACCGAGACCGAAGCCGTCGAGCGCGCACGCGCTGCTACCGACCAGCGCCGCCGCGCCCTGGCCAGACGCTCAGTCTGATCCGGCGCTCGGCCTACCATGGCCGGGCGACCAGCTGCGCCAGCAGCCAAAGCATGCTTGCCATAGGTGTTTTCACACCATCACAGCGCGATAGAACAAAACTCAACAGGCAGTTGTCAAACAATCTGCCTGACCAAATGATTCAGCATTGTCATATCAAAATACCGATGATACCTGACGACGTACGCCGACCTTAGAAAACTAGGGCAGCACAATGTCGGGAAGCGTCAACTCAGCGCGCCCGGCCTATCGGGAGAGGGTCTTTGAGCCGTAAGAGCTTCGATAAGCGGAAACTGCTTATCTCGACGAGCATCGTCAGCCTATTCATCGCCGCGCCAGTCATGGCCCAGCAGACTGCGGGCAGCCAGATGCCGCAGCCTGCGGATAGTCAGACGAGCCCGCCCAGTCCCGCTTCCCCATCCGAGGCCGCACCGGACGCCGAAAACGCGGACATCATCGTCACCGGGTTTCGTGCTGCGTTGAACAACGCACTGAACCAGAAGCGGAGCGAGACCGCCGCGATCGACAGCATCGTCGCGGAGGATATCGGCAAGTTCCCAGATTCGAATCTTGCGGAATCGATGCAGCGCATTCCCGGCGTAGCGCTCTCGCGCGGCGATGGCGGCGAGGGCCGGAACATCTCGGTCCGCGGCCTCGGCTCGCAATTCACGCGCGTTCGCATCAACGGCATGGAAGGCGTGTCACAGGTCAGCGGCAGCGATATCCGCGGCGGCGTCGCGACCGGTCGCTCGTTCGACTTCGTGACCTTCCCGACCGAGATCTTCTCGGCGCTTTCGGTCCGCAAGACGCTGTCGGCCGATGTCGAGGAAGGCTCGCTGGGTGCGACCGTTGACCTCCGCGCGCCAAAGCCGTTCGACCAGAAAAAGGATTTCGTCCTCACCGGTACCGCGCGCGGTATCTACAACGACATCAGCAAAAAGGCCGACCCGCGCCTGTCCGCGCTCGTCTCCAAGAAGTTCGGCGACACGTTCGGCATCCTTGGCAGCGTCGCCTATTCGAAGCGCCATATCGACGAATACGCCTATTCGGCGGTCGATGTCGTACCGACCACGGTCTATGGCCAGGCGCAGCCCGCCGGTACCGCGAACGCCGGCGTAATCTTCCCGTTCTGCACGCCGGTCGGCTACACGTATCGTGGGGCGGCAACGAACAGCCCCGTCGGCGGCTATACCCAGCCCAACGGCACGCCGATCGGCGCCGACGCCAACAATTGCAGCACCGGCAATCCGCGTACCGGCAATGCCGCGGCCTATGACTATATCATGAGCCGCACCGGGGTGAACGGTCGCCCGGGCGGCGGCGTCTATCTGCCGCGCCTGCCGCGGCCCGTGAAGAGCAGCCAGGATCAGGAACGTCTGGCCGGTACCTTGACGCTGCAATGGAAGCCCAGCGCCAATACCGACATATCGCTCGACGGCCTGTATTCGCGGTTCAAGGTCGACCGGCTCGACCGAATGTTCGACGCACGGTCGTTCGGGCGCGCGATCTCGAACAACGGCCAGCCCCTGACGTCCGTCCGCGAGATCGAGGTCGACGACAACGGGTCGCTGGTCCACGGGCTTTTCGACGGCGTCGATCTGCGGTCGGAGATGCAGCAGGAGAAGTTCACGTCGACCTATCGCCAGGTCAATCTGAACTTCGACCAGCGCTTCTCGGACACCGTTCGGGTTTATGGTCTGGCAGGCATCAACCAGTCGCGGCTCGATGTCGACCGCCTGCAGGTGGCGATCGATTCGAACGATACGCGGAATTTCTCGATCGACTTTCGTGACGATCCGAACATTCCGAAGATCGGTTACGGGATCGACACAACCAATCCCACGCTGTTCCAATACGGACCGCCGCTCGCGAACGGCGACCAGCGCGGACAGCTGTCGAATTTCATCCGGCGCAACACGATCACCAGCAAGACGTTCGAGTTGAATGGCGAATGGGAGGCGGCGCCGGGCTTCACGCTCCAGGTCGGCGGCCAGTACCGCACCAACAAATACACCGCGCGCGAGCGGCAGCTCGCGACCAACACCCCGCTCGCTTTGCCGGCCGGCGTGACGCTCGCGAGCCTGACCACCGTGACGAAGGGCGTCGGCAGCAATCTGGACGGCCTGCTGCAGGATTTCGTCTCGATCGATCCGGACAAGTTCCGCGATGCGGTCGGCCTCGACAGCTATGTCTATTGCAGCATCGAGTGCGCGAAGGGCACGTTTGGCGGGGTCTCCGAAAAATACGGCTCGGGCTATGGGATGGTAAAGTTCAACACCGCCGACTCCCTGCCCTTCGCGCTCCGAGGCGATGCCGGCGTCCGCTACGTCCATACCAGCATGGACACCTATGGTCCGATCACCTCGGCGGCACCCGCCGGGTCGCTCTACCCCTCGCGTTTCGTGATATCGCAGGTCGGCCGCAGCTATGATGATTGGCTGCCGTCGGCGAACCTCGCGCTGGACATCACGCCCGATCTGATCGCGCGCGGTTCGGTGGCGCGCGTCATGTCGCGACCAGCCTACGGCCAGCTGATTCCAGCAGGCTCGGCCAACCTCGTCATCCAGACCGCATCGTTCAGCAACCCCTTCCTCGAACCGATCCGCGCCAACACGTTCGACGCGGCGCTCGAATGGTATTTCGCCAAGGGCTCGCTGATTTCGGTCGCGTATTTCTACAAGAATATCGAAAGCTACATCCAGACAACGAGCCAGGCGGTTGCGTTCCAGGACATCGGCCTGCCGTTGACGCTGCTCAACGGTACGCAGCTTCGCCCGACCGACGTGTTCACGGTCCAGCGCAGCAACAATACCGAGGGCGGGCCGCTGCGCGGGTTCGAGGTGAACGTCCAGTTGCCCTTCACCTTCCTGCCCGGCGTGCTGCGTAATTTCGGCGCACTCGGCAACTTCACCCGCGTTCGTTCGAACATCAACTACGTCATATCGCCGACGCTTTCCCGCACGGCGCCGCTGGTCGGCCTGTCGCCGGAAACGGCAAGCGGGACGCTGTATTACGAAGACGACAAGTTCAGCATTCGCTCGACCGTAAACTACCGTGCCGCGTTCCTGACGGCGGTTCCCAGCGGCTCGGTCGACGCGGATTCGACATCGAACGCGAGTTCGATCTTTGTCGACGCGTCGGCCTCGTACAACTTCAACGAGCATATCAAGCTGATCGCCGAGGTATCGAACGTCACCAACGAAACCAATCGCCTGACCGTCGACACGGTGCGCAAGGATCCGCTGTACACCTCATATTTCGGTCGCACCTACGCTTTGGCCGTCAATTTCCAGTTCTGAAGACCTCCTCCCCATCGACATCGGCGTTCCCCTGCCGATGTCGACCTACTAAGGGTGCGGCGCACGGTGTTGCGGCGCACCCGATTTTGTCCGGGCGCAATCCAGCGGCGAATGGGTGACCTCGAGCAGCCATTTCGGCAATCGCATCCCTCCCGCCGCCCACCGATCCCCGCCTACAAAATGGCCTGACCACTTTATTGCATCTGGCCTAATAGGTTGGCGGTCGCTAAACGGGCATGAAACGAAGCGACACCATATGGTCTGCGCAATCGAGAGAGGATTCTAGGTGCCGATGATCGAGACGATGCGCTGGTTCGGACCCTCCGACCCGGTAACGTTGCGCGATATTCGCCAGGCCGGCGCAACCGGCATCGTCACGGCGCTGCACGAAATCGCGAACGGCGACGTCTGGCCGCAGGACGCGATCGCCGCGCGCCAAGCCGAGATCGAGGCGGCCGGGCTCGTCTGGTCGGTGGTCGAGAGCCTGCCGGTGCACGAAGCGATCAAGACCCGCAGCGCAGGCTGGGACGTGCTGATCGACAATTATCGACAAAGCCTGGCCAATCTGGCCGCATGCGGCATCCGCACGATCACCTATAACTTCATGCCGGTGATAGACTGGACGCGTACCGACCTTGCCTGGACGATGCCAGACGGCGCGCGGGCACTTCGCTTCGAACTCGAGGCGGCCGCGGTCTTCGACATCCACATTTTGCGGCGCGCGAGGGCCGAACAGGATTATTCTCCTGCGCTGGTCGAAAGCGCCGGGCGCCGGTTCGCCGCCATGGATTCGGACGCGCGTCGCCTGCTCGAGAAGACCATCATCGCGGGGCTTCCCGGCAGCGAAGAGACCTTCACCGCCGATCGCTTCCGCGACGCTTTGGCGCAGTATGACGCGATCGATGCCGAGGGCCTGCGTGCCAATCACATCGCGTTCCTGGAGGCGGTCTGCCCGCTTGCCGACGAACTCGACATGCGGCTGGTGGTGCATCCCGACGACCCGCCGTTCGCTTTGTTCGGCCTGCCGCGCGTGGTCAGTACCGAGGCCGACGTGACGACGCTTTTCGCGCGGGTGCCAAACCCTTCCAACGGACTGTGTTTCTGCGCCGGCTCGTTCGGCGCCCGTGCCGACAACGACCTGCCCGGGATGATCGAGCGGTTGGGCGACCGGATCGGATTCCTTCATCTGCGATCGGTCCAGCGCGAGCCGAATGGCGCCTTCCACGAGGCTGCGCATCTCGCCGGTGATGCCGACATGGTCGCGCTGGTCGCCGCCATTCATGCCCTGCAGACGCGCGAGGGACGCTCGATCCCGATGCGTCCCGATCACGGCCACCAGATGCTGGACGACCTCTCGAAACAGACGCTGCCCGGCTATTCGCTGCTCGGACGGATGCGCGGCCTTGCCGAACTGCGCGGTCTCGAGCGCGGGATCGCCTATAGCGCGGTACAGGCGTGAGCCGCCCGCTTCGCCTTTCGCCCGATCGACTGTTCTCCAGCGATCCGGACCAGCGGTCGATCGCGCGCGCGCTGTATGCAGAGATCGCCACGCTGCCGATCGTCTCGCCGCACGGCCATACCGATCCGCGCTGGTTCGCGACCAACGCGCCGTGGCGCGACGCGACCAGCCTGTTGCTGGCGCCCGACCATTATCTGTTCCGGATGCTCTACAGCCAGGGCATCGCGCTCGATCGGCTCGGGGTACCGTCACGGGAGGGCGTCCCCGAGACCGACGCGCGCGAAGCCTGGCGCACGCTCGCCAGCCATTATCATCTGTTTCGCGGCACACCGTCGCAGGCGTGGCTCGATCACGTCTTTGCCGAAGTGCTCGGGTTTGATGTGGCGCTGGATGGCTCGACGAGCGACCTGTATTTCGACGGCATCGCCGAACGGCTTGCGACCCCGGCGTTTCGCCCGCGTGCGCTGTTCGAACGGTTCGGGATCGAATTCCTGGCGACCACCGAGGGCGCCGACGATCCGCTCGACGCGCACCAGGCGATCCGCGACTCCGGCTGGACCGGCCGCGTCGTGACGACCTATCGTCCAGACGGCGTCTTCGACGTCGAGCACGAGGCGTTCCGGCCGACGATGGAGCGGTTCGCCGCGTTGACCGGGGAGGATGTCTGGAGCTGGCCCGGCTATCTCGCCGCGCACCGCAAGCGCCGCGCCGACTTCCGGGCGGCAGGGGCGACCGCGACCGATCACGGCCACCCGACTGCGCAGACCGCGAACCTCGATCCGGGCGCCGCCGCTGCTCTGTTCGCTCGCGTTATCGGCTCCGACCCGAGTCCTGTCGATGCCGAACTGTTCCGCGCGCAGATGCTGACCGAGATGGCGCGGATGTCGATCGAGGACGGGATGGTCATGCAGATCCATCCCGGCAGCGTGCGCAATCACAATGCCCGCCTGTTCGCCAGTCACGGACGCGACCGCGGCGCCGACATCCCCGCGCGCACCGATTTCGTACATGGCCTGCGTCCGATGCTCGACAAGGTCGGCAACGATCCGAACCTGACCATCATCCTCTTCACGCTCGACGAAACGACCTATGCGCGCGAACTGGCGCCACTCGCCGGCCATTATCCCTGCCTGCGTCTCGGCCCCGCCTGGTGGTTCCATGATTCCCCCGAAGGCATGCGCCGTTTCCGCGAGATGACGACCGAGACGGCGGGCTTCTACAATACGGTCGGATTCAACGACGACACGCGCGCCTTCCTGTCGATCCCCGCACGTCATGACGTCGCGCGGCGTGTCGACTGCGCGTTTCTCGCGCGCCTTGTCGCCGAGCACCGGCTGGCCGATTGGGAGGCGGCCGACCTCGCGCACGAGCTGACCGTCGGGCTCGCGCGCCGGGCCTACCGCGTGTGAGACTGTCCGCCGCCACGATCGACCGGCTACCGGAGCATGTCGTGCGGCCCGACTATGCCCGCCTGGGCCAGCGTATCGGCATCGGAACCTTCATGCGGACGCATCAAGAGGTCTTCACCGACCGCGCGATGGTGGCGAGCGACCGGGACCGGGACCGGAGCATCGTCGGCGCATCGCTGCGGTCCGCTGCCGTATGCGACACGCTGGCCCCGCAAGACGAGCTGTTCACGGTAACCGAAAACGACGCGGACGGCGCACGAACGGGGCTGAGCGGATCGGTCCGCGACGAGGCCCCCGTCCTGACTGAGCTCCTTGCCCAATGGGTGATCGAAGACGAGCTCGTGGGCCGCGGTCAACGCCGGGACACAGCGGGTACAGAGATCCTCGCCGACGTTGCGCCGTATGAGACGGCCAAGCTGCGCGTGCTCAACGGGGCGCGTTCTGCGCTCGCTTATCTCGGGCTCCAATTTGGCCTCAGCTACGTTCACGAGGCGATCGCCGATCTGGTAATCGGCCCGAGCGTGGAGCGGCTGATGCGCGATGAGGCGGCGGCAAGCGTCGATCCTGCGTCGGGGCAGGACCTGACCGCGTATGCCGACGCGTTGCTGGTCCGCTTCGCCAATCCGACGCCGCGCCATGCCTTGCGACAGATCGCCAGCGAGGGATCTCAGAAGATTTCGCAGCGCTGGCTGGCATCGCTCGAAGCCAATCGCGCGCGTGGCCGGACCTGTCCGGAAACGCTGTCGGCGCGGGCCGCGTCGATGCTGCATGGTCGCGGCGATGGCCGCGCCGTCGACCATCCGCGCGCGTCGGAACTGGCCGCGGCGTGGAACTCGGCGGGTCGCGACAGCATCGTCGATGCGGTGGTGGGCGAGCGCGGTCTGCTGGCCGGTACCCGGCGTCCGCGCCTGCGGGACCGCGCGATACTGGCCGAAAAACTGGCAGCATTCGACAGACGATAACAAGCGGGCAAACCGCGAGGGGAGAGCGACCGTGGACGGTTCAACACAGACGACGGATCCCGGCCAGCAAAGCGCCGGCGGCAATGTCCGCTGGGTTATCTGCGCGTTGCTGTTCTTCGCGACGACGATCAACTACATCGATCGGCAGGTCATCGGCATCCTCAAGCCCACGCTGCAGGGCGAACTGGGCTGGTCCGAGGTCGACTACGGCATGATCGTGTTCTGGTTCCAGGCGGCCTATGCGATCGGCCTGCTCGCTTGCGGACCGATCATCGACAAGATCGGGTCGAAGATGGGCTATGCCGCGGCGATCACGGTATGGAGCCTGGCCGCGCTGTTCCATGCGCTGGTCCGCAGCCCTGGCGGCTTTTCGATCGCCCGCTTCGCATTGGGGCTGGGAGAGGCTGCGAATTTCCCGGCCGCGATCAAGTCGGTCGCCGAATGGTTTCCGAAGAAGGAGCGCGCGCTCGCCGCCGGCATCCTGAACGCCGGCGCCAATGTCGGCGCGATCGCAACCCCGATCGTCGTACCGATCATCACGCTCGCTTACGGCTGGCGCGCGGCGTTCATCGTGACGGGCATGCTCGGGTTCGTCTGGCTCGCGGCGTGGCTGATCGTCTACCGCGCGCCCGAACATCACCCCCGGGTTTCGGCGCAGGAACTTGCCTATATCCGCGCCGATCAGGACAATGACGCAGGCACCGCGCCGATCCCGTGGCGCCGGCTGTTCCGCTACCGCGGCACCTGGGCCTTCGTCGTCGCGAAGTTCCTGACCGATCCGGTCTGGTACCTCTTCCTGTTCTGGCTGCCGGATTTCTTCGCCAAGCGCCACGGTCTTGACCTGAAGACCTTCGGCCCGCCGCTGATCGCGGTCTATCTGCTGGCGGACGTCGGCAGCATCGGCGGCGGCTGGTTGTCGTCGGCACTGATCAAGCGCGGGTACAGCGTCAATGCCGGCCGCAAGCTGGCGCTGCTCGCCTCTGCCATACTGGTACTGCCGATCATGCTCGCGAGCACCGTCTCCAGCCTATTCGCCGCGGTTGCGATCATCGGCGTCGCTGCGGCTGCGCATCAAGGCTGGTCGTCGAACCTGTACACGATGGTCTCCGACACCTTTCCCAAGAGTTCGGTCGCGTCCGTCATGGGGATCGGCGGCGCCGCGGGCGCGGTCGGCGGGATGATCATGGCGCGTTATGTCGGGCACGTGCTCGAAACGGTCGGCACCTACGTCCCGGTGTTCATCTGGGCCGGCATCGCCTATTTCGTCGCGCTCGCCATCGTCCATCTTCTGCTGCCGAACCTGGAAGATGCCAAACCGAACTGACGTTTTGCAGGAGCCGATGACGATCGCCTCGGCGTCGGTTCGTACCATTCCTACGTGTTTCGAGGATCACCGCGCATGATCGTGCAGTCCGTTCTTCTTGTCCTTGCAGCACCGCAGGCGGCGGTCGCGCCCCCCGCGACAGCCGAACATGTCGCCATCCAGGCGGCGGACATCGATCGCAGCGCAGCCTTCTATCATGAGGCGTTCGGGTTGAGGATCATCCCGACGCCGCTCAAGAACCGCCGATGGCTCGACCTCGGCAATGGTCTGGCGCTGCACATCCTCGACGGCCGCACCGCGCCGAAACCCTCGAACCGGAACGAGCATCTGGCGCTGCATGTCGACAATCTCGCCACCACAACCGCCTGGTTGGACCGCCATGGTCACGTCTGGACCGATCTGGCGGGCAGGCCGCGCACAATGCAGGTCCGGTTCGACGGCGTCCGCCAGATCTTTGCGCAGGATCCCGATGGCTATTGGCTAGAAATCGGGGACTCCCGTGGCGCTGTGACAAGATGACTTGAACGCGAGCGTATCTGAAGTTTGCCCCGCTTAGCGGGACAGCACGAAGAACGTGGACTTCGATACTTTGGCCTATCGCCAGCCCGCATCGTCCCTTGCGGGGTAATCGACGCCGAGAACAGCCCGTTCGGATTCAAGATGATCGGCGCGGCCGCGGTATAAATCCGCACCGGCCAGTATTCCGACGATACTGAGCGCCATGTCGCCATCTGACTCCGATTACGGCCTTGTAAGCAGGCATGCTTCAAGGCTGGCGATAGGGGACCAGCGCATTGTAAACTTTGGCTTTCCCTCGTCCGAGCTAGCGCATGGCAACTTGCGTCGCCAGCCCGCGCGGGGTGATCGTCATCACGCCGTCCTCGATCGTGACGCGCCCCAGCCGTGCGATCTCGGGCTGTCCGAGCAGCGTATAGGGGATGCCGGGCTGGCCGATGCGCATCGTCATACGGCCCAGGCTCTGCCCGCCGATCTCGACCGATGCAACGCGCGCGACGCCGACCCGCGTGTAGCCGCCGATGCCGACCGCCACCTCCTCGCGCTGCACGGCACGGTCGGCACCGGTCTCGCGCGCGTCTTGCGTCGAGAGGATGCTGTAAGCCGCACCGGTGTCGATGATGGCACGGATGGGTACGCCGTTGATGGTCATCGCCGCGACGAAGTGCCCGTCCCAAGGATCGCGTTTGATGTGCAGGACGCGCGGCGTCCCGAGGGCGACCGGATCGTCGAGGTCGGCCGGATCGATCTCGATGCGTGGTACGGGCGGCGGTACGGGCGGCGGCGCGTACGCCACGACGGCGACCGTTGCGCGCTGCGGCTCGATGCAGGTGACGATCGTGCGCGACAGCACGTGACCGTCGCCGTCCTCGTCCGTGGTTTCCGTGGTGGTGATCGCCGCCATGCCAGGCGTCGCCTCGCCGCCCTGCCATGCGGCGTCGACGATGCGCGTCCGTCCATCGACCGTGGTGACGGTCCGCACGGTGTTTGCGGGAACGTCCTGCACCTGTCCCCCGATCTCGACGCGGACCTGGGCGGCGGCGGGTGTCGCGGAGAGGGCGGATACAAGGGCGATCGCGATTGCCGCTGCGTGGACGGTTGGTCTGGTGGCCATCGCCTCCCTCGTTTTTCGTCTAGGGACGTTCGTCCCTTAAGATCAGCGACATTGTAGAGTCCGTTCGTTTACATCCGGTTAGCGTGCCCGGCGGGGGCGTGACGCGTCTCGTGTCGATGCACAGGTCAACCGGCGACAGCCATCGGCTCCGTCCGCCCTGCAGCAGCGTCCGGTCCGGCGGACCAAGATGAGTGTCATTGACCGGGATCGGCGTCAGGGCCGACCCGATACCCGGCCCTTCGCCGCGGTTTCCGGTTCCCAAATTTCAGCCATCCATGCATGTCGGAGCAGATAGATAACCGAGACGCGGCCCCGCCCCTGCCTGCCTGATTACTGAGCCCGAATTACGAAACGCGGATTTGCGACGGGTGCGAGGCGTCGGTCATTGATCGCCGGCTGGCCTGTATCATCCGGCCAAATGATAGTCCGGCAAGTCGATAGCATCAGCCTCCGGCGATAGCAGAGGGCAGAGCAGCGTCTTGATTCCGGTACACTCGCCATTCCGAGGACGGCTTGCCCAATGGCGATGCCAAGCCGCGAAGGGGGCGAAGCAAGCCTGCGCGCAAACTTTGGAACGCTCTGCAGAGCGATCATCGCGATCGGTGTGGGCAGCGATCCGCGTGTGGGCGATAACGCGCCGCTCGATCAAATCAGGGCCGCGTTTGCTCGGGTCACCGGCCAAGATCACGGTGCGGATGCCGGCTCCGCCCGAAGTTCCCGCGCCACCTCTCGCCGTTGCCGCGCGGTGACGTCGGCCGGCGGCTACCGCCGACATAGTCAGCGCCGGCTCATCACTTCGCGTCCAGAAAGGTGCGGACCGCCGCGACGGTGGCATTGGGCTGCTCCTCCATCAGCCAATGGCCGGAATCTTTGATCACGCATTCCTGCACGTTGTCGGCGGCGAAGCGCATGACCACCGCCATCGTCGGACCAAACGAATGATCGCCACCGACCGCCAGCACCGGCATCGTCAGCTTTCCATCGGCGAGGAATGCCTGGTTGTCCTTCGCATCCTGGTCGAACGCCTTGAACTGCTCGAACCCCGAATGCATCGTCCCGGGGCGAGCGTAGAGCGCCGCATAATGTCGACGAGAAGCGTCGCTGAACCTGGCGGGTGTAGCCGAAAACTCGTTCCAGAAACGATCAAGATAGATCCGTTCGCGCCCCGCCACCAAGCGTTCCATGTCAGGACCACCGAAGCGGAAATGCCAGAGCAGCGGGTTCTTGAGGATGTCCTCCCAGGGGCCGATCCCGGGGACCGGTGCATCCATCAACACGAAGCGCCGGACGCGGTCGCGGTTCTCCGCGGCAAAGGCATATCCGACCATGTTGCCGATATCGTGCGTGACAAGGTCGACCTTGCCTACCTTGAGCGCGTCCAGCACGCCAGCAATGTCATGCCCCTGCGTCTTCTTGTCGTAGCCACCGGCGGGGTGTGCGGACAACCCCAGCCCGCGCAGGTCCGGCACGATGACCTTATGGTCACGTGCAAGGTTGGCGGCGAGCGGTGCCCACATATCTCCGGTCTCGCCGTAGCCATGCAGAAGCACGACGGCGGGCCCCTTGCCGCCGACCCGGACGTGAATTGTCGTTCCGTTCGCCAAGATGTCGCGGTCCATGAACGACGTTGGGAAAGGCTGAACCTGCGCGAGCGCGGGCGTGACCAGGACCAGTCCCAATATCAGCAGCATCAAACGAAGCATTGCCCCCCCCTTGTCCGTCTGTCTCAGCCCTCGACAACAGGATGGGCGCGATGCATCGTTCCAGGTAGCTGACGATCACCGAAACTGCTTTTCGGAAAACCGAACGATGATGAAGCTTGATGGGATCGCAGCGTTCGTCGCCACGGTGGAAGCCGGATCGATCAGCGAAGCGGCACGGCGTCTCGGATGGTCGAAGTCCGTCGTCAGCGAGCGCCTAGCCGAGCTGGAACGGACGCTGGGCACTCGCCTGGTGCAACGCACCACACGGAAGCTTTCGCTGACGCAGGACGGGGGTAACCTACTACCGCGCGCGCGTCGGATCCTTGCCGAAGTCGACGAGGCCGCTGCCGAAATCGTCGAACGTCGCGGCAGCCTAGCCGGGCCGCTCCGCATTTCAGCTCCCGTCAGCTTCGGCGTCCTGCACCTCGGACGGGTAATCTATGCCTTCCTCGCGGAGCACCCGGAATTGGAACTATCGCTCGAACTGGATGACCGCTTCGTAGACCCCGCAGCGGACGGGTTCGATGCCGTGATCCGACACGGTCCGGTCGAAGACAGTCGATTGGTCGCCAAGCGACTGGCGGTCACGCGCCGTACCCTTGTCGCGTCGCCGAGTTACCTTGAGCGTGCGGGGACGCCGAAATCCATCGAAGATCTCCAGCGCCATAGCGGCATTCTGTACAGCAATCGCGATACGGACTGGCGCTTTGCCAGTGCCGACGGCTGGAGGGTGGTGAAGCCAAGGACGTGTATGCGCGTCAACAACGGGATCATCATGCGCGACGCTGCTTTGGCCGGTCATGGCATTACGCTCCTGCCGACCTTCCTCACCTATAGTGAGATCGCGTCCGGATCGCTGAGACACATCGACATCGATATGGAGGCCGAAGGCGCCGAATTATACGTCTGCTACCCTTTGGCACGAACCCCGTCTGCGAAGGTATTGGCGCTCGTCGACAGCCTGAGAACGGCCTTCGGAAACCCGCCATACTGGGACTCGGCCTGCTGACAGATTGACCCAAGCGGTCATGCACATTCTCTGTGGCTGACAGCCGCGTGCGCGAGCGGCAGCGGCTACTCAGGCTGAACGCTCGTCACCAAACCCAAAGTCGTTTGAGCCTTCCTCCGACGCAAATCGGCGGGCCAATTTGGCTAGCTGACTGGTGAAGCCCTTCTGCTGCATGACGGTAGTGACTGCATCGTGCATCTGGCTCAGCGTCACGACCATCCGCACGCGGCCACCTTCAAGGGGGAAAAAGGCGACGGCTATCGTGCTGTCATATGGTGCGATGCCGGGAAAGAAATCGACGACCTGAGTGAGCACCAGCCGGTTTTGCGGCTCGAACACGTCGAACGTGCCTCGACACGGCTGCACGGTCGGCGCGTTCATCCCTTCCATGGCGGCGATTGCCTCGGGCGTATCGGCGACCATATCGTACTCCAGCGCGCCGCCGGTGCGCGCTTCGATGACGTGAACGTCGGCACGAAACTGCTCGGGTCCCCACCATGATTCGAAGCCCTCCTTGGTCGTCCAGAGGGACCATAGTTCATGAGCATCGGCCGTGATGGCGAGATTAGCTGCCATGAAGTGAGACAATCAAGCCAACTCCTAATAGGGATGTCGAACCAGCCAACGCCAAAATACCGAGCATGCCCCTGCCGGGGTTACTTCGGCGGAAATCTGCGGCAAGTTTCCAAGCGCAGTAGACCGCGTTCCAAGTCAGCAAGACCCCGATGCAGACCGTTAAAATGCCCATACGCCTGGCATTACGCGTTGTCGGCAATGTCCGCAACTGGACGGAACTTCTCGGCGGCACGGGATGGCAAGACTTACTTGCAGTCACTCAAGTCACGTTCCCTGAAACCAGCCGTTCATTCACAATCATACGGCAAGTGCCATACGCTGCCCGACCATGTCACCGCTTCGCCAAGCTGTTAGTCAGCCCCAGCTTGATCGGCAGATAGCTGCCTTGCGCACAGGCCCGCGGGACGCCAGGTCTGGATCAATGTCGTCGGGGACTGACCGGAATCGTGCAGGATCAGAGCGAAGCCCTGCCGGGTGACCTTCCCGATCGCCATGAGCAGCATAGGCGGACCGGCTCTGATGATCAGGCTGTTGCCCGGCCCGCGCCCCGTTTGCATGCCGCCGGGGGTCTCGAGACACGTATCGCCCGTGACCGCATAGAACGCTTCTGGCCCGGAATGAACATGCAACGGTGCCGTGGTACCCGGCGTGAAGATCGAGCGTAGATATTCCGCGGTGTAATCTGTAGCCGGCGTGATCGGCAGCGGACCAATCTTGGAGACATGCTCACCGCTCGCCGACTTCCACCCCGCCCCTGCAAGCGTGAAAAGCCATGTCGACTTGAATGCTTCCACCACGGTGCTCGTGGGCAAGCCGGCTCTTTCGGCAAGTTCCTTCGATGGGAAGCGATCGATGTGCCAATAGACCTTGCCGTCGGGTAACTGCGGCATCTGCTTTCGAGCAAGCAGGCAGGCCGGTCCCACCCCCTCGACGGGCCCGCACTGACGCGTGGTTGCCTGCCCCGCCGCCAAAGACGGTGATAAGCCCATAGCAAGGACTGTCAGACAGATGAGTTGCGTTCGCATCGCTGATGTTCCTCCAACCGCGGCAAGGACGCGAGCTTTCTACATGGATCAAAGCCGGATCGGAGGTCCGACGCGCTCCATGCCATAGGATCGCAATAATGCGGCGTCCTTCTCCTTGGAATAGCCCCCCGGACTGAACCCCAACTGCTCCCAGGCATTGAAAAACGCCTCCATTTTTCCCGCCGGCGCGTAACTCAGTAACAGGCGCCCGACCGTAGTGCCGACGAATGCCCAAGCGTGTGGAATACCACGCGGACCTAGAACGCAGTCCCCCGCCTTCAGCGGAAACTGCCTGTCGCCCACTTGGATCAGATACTCGCCCTCCAAGGCGTAAAAAAGCTCGTCTTCGCCGTGGTGGACGTGCAGCGGCGGTCCGCCGCGTCGCTGGTTCGCCTGTTCAATGACGAACAAGTCACCCTTCGTTTCACTCGTCACGACCTTGTAGGTGGTTTCGCTGACACCGATCTGCCGCGTCCTTCCTTCTCGATCGCTGCCGGCCGTAACGGCGGTAATCGGTGGGCCAGCAGGCGGCGCCATCTTCGAACCTGTCTCAGACGGAAAAGATATTCCCGACGCGAAAGCCGTGCCACGCGCTGCCTCTGATGCGGTGGTGCCTATAAGTACGGCGAACGGAAGTCCCAAGATCGAGCGCCGGTCCATACATCCTCCAATAATCGATGGATCAGATGATTACGCAGCACGAATAAAGACGATCAAGACTTCGGCTTGTCAAGCACACAGATCATCAGGATTTTAGAATTCGAGGTTGCAAACGGCCAGTTACGCGACAACGATCCAGCACTTCCAAAGTCGATTTGCCGACACTCGACCGGCAATCGGTCTTTCCGGTGTGGATTACATTCCTCAATTGCTGCTATTCATCCATGCCTGCTGCCTCGGGCAACCAGTGTTAGCCGCGAGCGCCTGACTGGCCGATCAGCGAAGAGGCGTAGCCCACTCCCCTGTTTCAATCAGCATGCGGCGCACATTTTCCGGCCAGACCTGTTCGTCAGTTATCTCAAGGTCGACTTGCCGCCACCAAAGGTGAACGAGCATCACCATGCGCTCCGTCTTGGTCCAGTTGGCGTTGGACACGGTCCGCTGATCGACTCGAACGACGAACATCGCTCTTCGGCCTCGACCGACTCGCCTGTCGGCAAGGTGAAGGATGCAAACCGTTGGGCGAGATATTCGAGGCAGCAAGGAGCGGTGCTTGCTGAGCTTACGTGAGGCCGCGCCTTCGAGGAAGCGGCCAAAGGGCACCGCGAACTCGCTAATCGCTAAGGCTGCGGCAAAGCTTGCAGGGCCGCTAAGGCACTGGCCCGCTCGGGGGAGTCATACCCACCGCGCGCGACTGGCATCAGCGTGGCGCGCGCTGATGGTACAAGGCCACGCGCCGCAAGCTCGGTCCCGAGTGCGACGCGGGTCGTCGGCGCGTTCGGGACAGCACTCAACGCCTTGGTGAGCCCGTCGACGGCGATCGTGGGCGCCGGTTCTCCCGCATCGATGAAGCTGTGATAGTAAGCGAGTAGCGGTGCGGACGCTTCAGTGTCGGCTCGGTTGGCGCGTGCTATCGTGCCTCGCGCGTGCCGGAGCATTGCGCCACGTTCGCTGCCAGGCAATGTCTTGGCTTGTTGGGTCATCGCGACACCGCTCCACATCAGCGCATTGCTACTGCTTGGCGCGATTACCAAAGCGCGGTCTGCCGCGGCATGGCATTCCGCTCCATTGCCGCTTCGGCATTCGGCCTCCGCAAGCAGGACTTGCGCACCTTCGTCCGCTGGGAATTTGCCCGCGTCGGTGCGCAATCGCGCCAGCCAAACCTCACGCTGCTTGACGGCGGGGCCGGTTGTAACCTCGACGCGTGAACCAAGCTCAAGCCGCCCCTTCACGAACGCGGCTTCCCCAAGCGACAGCCGGTGCACGATCGGCGTACCGGCCTGTTCCGCCGGGTAGGTCATCCGCTCGAACGGTTTCTTGGCGAAGAAATAGCGGCGCAATTCTTTGGCGAGGACATCCTGGTCCCCGAATACCGCAGCCGCCTCCGCCGACGGCGTTCCGCTAGCAACCGCCCTCAGATACTCGCGGAATTGTCCGCTGCGGGTCGGCGAGAAGAACAGGAAATGCGTCAGCATCCAGGCATGCACGGGAGTCCAACGGGTCTTGTTCGCCGGCCGTGCAAGGTAAGCTTCGTTGAAGACGTCGGCCAAAGCGAAGTTTCCGAAGCGATGAAGCACCGCCGTCGTTCCCGCCGGCGCCCGGCCATATTCCATCGTCGTGTCACCGCGGACGACCAGCGTCGAGAACAGCTGGCCAAAGCCATCGAGATACCAGCGGGGATAGGCCGCGGGGAAGAAGGTAGTCAGGTAATGCTGGGCAAACCCTGCATAGATCATGCCCTCGGCGCTTAGCGGCACGGACTCCTCGTTGATCGGCGGGATCAGATCGGCACTGCTCTGCAGGCCGAACAGTCCGGATTGGCCGACCTGCCCCCCGGCCCCGCCGGGCTGATCGCCGGCCCCTGGCAATTGCAGCCCTTGCAGCGCGTTGACGACCGATACGCCCTGCTGGAGCACGACACGCTGATCGATCCGGGTCGTTGCGAGCACGGCCCCATCCGGCCGTGGGTCATAATAGCGCCGGATGTCGAACGCGTCGTTGAATGGCCCCTGCTGCCAGCGCAGGTTACGCAGGTCCATTGCCTGGAATTCAGCGGCGTCGCCGATCAGCGTCACCCGCAGCTTCGTTGTATCGTCCGTGCGATCGGTTCGATTGAGTAGCACCGACATCAGGAAATACAGGCGCTCGAGGTTGTGCGCGATCTGTGTCACTTCCCGCTCGGGGCCGTCGCTCAGGACGATGACGTGCTGGGTTTCCGCCTCGCGCCAATTGCTAGGCCGGGCACGCTGCCCCAGCACGACAATGTCGCGACCCGAGGACGGTGGCGGAGCAATCTGTGCCGTGAGCGGCGCGGATGCACACGCGAGCGCCCAAATCCCCGCCAAGAATACTATCCGCACGCGACATTCTCCCCGGCATGCGGCTCGTAGGCCGTTACCGGCACCTTCAAACCATGGATACGGTCTTGTTCAAAGTGCAAAAAGATCACTGAGAGCGTTGATTTTCGCCGTTACCGGCGGCAGCAAGCGGCGGTAAGGCATACGCGCCATCACGCCTTCCAAGCAGCACTGATCGCGCCGACCTCAATACTTTCGTACCTGACCGAAGTCAGAACCCTATAATCGCGACGGTGCCCCGCTGACGCATTGACCGCCATTCACCGGCCATCTCCCCTTTCCCAACTTCGGCCGCCCGTCGACAGCCTAGTGGTATCTCCGTCGGTGGGTGATAGGCGAACGGACGACATCGCACGGTTACGTCGAAGCTCGGCTTGCAGCATGATGTTGCTCCGCCGGAGATCGTTGAAGCCAGTATGCACCTTGTAACATAGTGGCCATTGGGTTCCACGTAGAAGATCCGTCACACGTAGGTGCCGAGGTCGTCCAAGCCCGCCGTCAGCATGAGTGCCAAGCACCGAAAAAGTCGAGCTACTTTTGTCCATGAACGAGATACCGGCCTTACATTCCCATGCTCCGGCTTCGCCCAGCAATCCCTCGACCTCGAACGGCATGCTAGTGCTGTTCAGCGCTGGAGATTTCGGGTTCAATCTCTATTGGCAGGCGATCAGTCTCTACTTGCTGTTCTTCTACATGGACGCGCTCGCCCTGCCGCCTGCCACCGCCGGGCTGATCTTCATGATCGGCGCGATCTGGGACGGCACCGCCGACTTTCTAGCGGGGGCGGCGGCGGAGCGGTTGCGGCTTTCGTATCGTCGCCTCGTCGGATGGGGCGCGTTGCCACTGGGGCTGGCGTTTGTCGCGATGTTCGGGGTACCGGCAGGGGCCGCGCACTGGGCACTGGCGACACAGCTACTGTTTCGGACACTCTACGCGTTCACCAATATTCCGTACGCGGCATGGACGACGCGCGTAGCGCCGACCAGCCGGGAGCGGTCGCTGGTGGCCGGCTGGCGGATGGGGTTCGGCTCGGCCGCCGCTGCACTGGTCGCGCTGGCCCTGCCCTGGCTGGCGGAGCGGGCGGGCAGCTACGGCGCAGCGAGCGCGCTGCTTGCCGCATTCGGCGTGCCGTTGCTCGCGATCATGGCGTGGCGCGTTCCTGAGCCAATCCCCCCTGCCCTGGTCGTCGATCGTCCCGCTATCGGCGGCGGACTGGCGACGCTCGCACGCAACCGGGCGTTCGTAGCGCTGAACATCGCCGCCGCTTTGGGTGGCGCGGCGACAGCGCTGACCTCCCAATCGGTGTTGTACTTCTTCCGCTACGTCCTGCTCGACACCGCCGGCGGACCGCGCGCGCTGGCTGGCATGGCGCTCGCCAGCCTCATCGCCGTGCCGGTCTGGACCGCGCTCGCCCGTGCCTATAGCGCGCGCGCCGCGTGGATCGGTGCCGGCGCGTTGGCGCTGGTGTTGCCGGCCGTGTTTGCGCTGATCGTTGCCCCCGGCAGCATGGGGGCAGCCGCCTTCCTGCTGGCGATGCAGGCGGCGTTTATCGGATTTGCGCTTGCCGCGTGGACGCTGCTGCCCGACGCGGTCGACTGGGACGAAGCGCGAACCGGCAAGCGGGTGGAGGCGCTGGCGTTCGGGACGTTCGCGCTGGTGCAGAAGATTGCGCTGGCGGGCGCGGGGTTTGCGATCGGCGCGGTGTATCAGGCGAACGGCTTCGTCGCCGGCGTGGCCCAGAGCGCGGACAGCCTGCGCGCCATGCGCTGGCTGATGCTCGCCGGGCCCGCGGTGCTGATCGCCGCGATGCTGGTGGCGGTGATCGCCCTCCCGCTTCGCGGCGATACGCCCCGGGGGCTCAGGCCAGCGTAAATTCCCCCGAGACGCCTTCGGCCTGCGCCGAGGGGGCGATCCACACCTGGAACCGGCCGGGCTCGACGGTTGGCTTGAGATCGCGTCCGACGAACAACAGGTCGCTCCGGCGGAGCGTGAACGCCACGACCTGCTTCTCGCCGGGTTTCAGCGCGATCTTCCGGAACGCCTTCAGTTCGCGCACCGGCCGGGTGACGCTGGCGGCAATATCGCGGATGTAGAGCTGGACCGTTTCTTCCGCCGCCCACGTGCCGGTGTTGGCGATCGTCGCGCGCACGGTCAGCGCCCCGTCGCTCGCCATGATGCCGGTACCCAGGTCGAGGCCGCCATAGCCGATCGCGCCATAGGTCAGGCCGTGGCCGAACGGGAACAGCGCGTCGTTGGCGAACTCGCGGTAGTGCGCCTTGTATTCGAGCGGTGGACCCGACGGGTTGGGCCGGCCGGTGTTCTTGTGGTCGTAATGATAGGGCTCCTGCCCGGTCGCATGCGGAAACGAGACCGGCAGGCGCGCGGACGGACCGGTCCTGCCGAACACGATGTCGGCGATCGCGAGGCCGTCCTGCGAACCGAGGAACCAGGTGACGAGGATCGCGGGGACATCGAGCACGGCGCCTTGGAGCGCGAGCGCGCGGCCGGTGCGGAGCAGGACGACGATCGGCTTGCCGGTGGCCGCGACCGCGTCGACCAGCGCCATCTGTGCGGGCGGGATGACGATATCGACGCGCGACTGTGCCTCGCCCGACATGCGCTGGCTCTCACCGATCGCGAGTACCACGATGTCGGCGGCTTGCGCTGCAGCGACGGCCGCCGCAATGCCACCGGCCAGCGGATCGTCCACGCCCGATCCGAGCGCGACGCTGACCAATGACGGATCGGCGACGGTCGCGCGGACGCCGGTCGCGAGGTCGACCGCCTCGGCATCCGTGCCGTACACGTTCCAGGCTCCGATCAGGTCATGCTGCCCGGCTGCGAACGGACCGATCAGCGCGATCCGCTTGCCTTGCCTCGGTAACGGCAGCAAGCCGCCGTCGTTCTTGAGCAGGACGATCGATTTCGCGCCGGCCTCGCGAGCGAGTGCCAAGGTCTCGCGCGTACGGATGCGGGTCTTTTCGCGGCGCGGGTCGATCCGGCGGAACGGATCGTCGAACAGCCCAAGCTGCGCTTTCAGCGCCAGCACGCGACGGACGGCTTCGTCGAGCCGGGCCATCGGCACGTCACCCGATGCGACGAGATCGGGAAGGTGTTTGAGGTAGAACCCGCTCTGCATGCTCATGTCGACGCCGGCCATGAAGGCGAGCTTGGTCGCCTCGCGCGCGTCGGCGGCAAACCCGTGGGCGATCAGTTCCTGGTCGCCGGTGTAATCGGACACGACGAGCCCGTCGAAACCCCATTCGCGGCGCAGCACGTCGGTGAGCAGCCAGCGATTGGCGGTGGCGGGGACGCCGTTGATCTCGTTGAACGACGCCATGACGGTCGGCGAGCCCGCCGCGAAGGCCGACTGAAACGGCGGGAAATACGTCCCGCGCAACGTGCGCTCCGAAATGTCGACCGAATTATAGTCGAGCCCCGCCTCGGCCGCGCCATAGGCGGCGAAATGCTTGGCGCACGACGCCACCGCATCGGGTGCCGCAAGCCCGCGCTCGCCTTGAAAGCCACGCACGCGGGCGTCCGCCATCAGGCGACCAAGCAGGACGTCCTCGCCTGCCCCCTCGACGCCGCGGCCCCAGCGCGCATCACGGGCGATGTCGACCATCGGCGCGAAGGTCCAGTCGATGCCGGATGCCGCCGCTTCCGCGCCGGCTGCACGCGCAGTGCGCCGCGCGAGCTCGGGATCGAAGCTCGCAGCCTCGGCGAGCGGAACCGGGAAGATCGTGCGCAGGCCGTGGATGACGTCGGCGGCGAAGATGAGCGGGATCTTGAGCCTGGAATCCCGCACCGCGATGGTCTGCATCCGCTGCGCCATGACCGCGCCGTTGCCGTTGAAAACGCCGCTAAGCCGCCCGGCCCTGACATCGGCGAGTTGTTCGTCGAAGCTTGCGGACCCGCTCGCCGGGTTCAGCGAGGTCGCCGCGCTGCCACCCCAAGCCGCGGACATCAGCGTCAGCTGGCCGGCCTTTTCGACCACCGTCATCCGATCGATCAACGCGTTGACCGGTGCGGGCAATGCCGCCGTACCGCCACGTGCCTGCTGTAGCAGCGCACGCGCGGGACTGGCTGCCCAGGCCGACATTGCGACCGCACTCATGATCATAGCCCGGCGTGAGATCGCCCGGTCCGAAGTCGTAGCCGCCGCCGTCATCTACTCACCCCTATCCATGCCCGTAGCGATCCCCCGAAAAGACGATCGTCGCAAGGTTCTTGATCCCTGCTTCTGGATCATGTAACCGGTTACATCAAGAACAAGATGTCGGTCGCAACCTGCAGACCGGCGCCAGAGGGGATACTGACGCTTCATGCCGCACGCTACTGTCCGTGATATCGCCCGCGAAGCCGCGGTGTCGGTGGCTACGGTGTCGCGTGCGCTGAACGGGCACAGCAATGTGCGGCCCGAAGTGCGCGAACACATCGAAAGCGTCGCAGCACGCCTCGGCTATGTTCCCCACGCCGCGGCACGCCATCTGAGTTCGGCGAAATCGGGAATGATCGGTGTCGTCGTCCCCGACCTGCACGGCGAGTTCTTCTCCGAACTGTTGCGCGGGATGGACCGCGAGGCGTCCGAGCGCGGTCTGTATTGCATGATGATGGTGATGCACGGCGATGCGCGTCGCGGCGTCGCGGCGCTGCACGCGATGCGCGGCCGGGTCGATGGGCTGGTGGTGATGGCGCCGCAGGTGTCGGCGGACGAACTGCTCGCGCACCTGCCGCGCGGCATGCCCGCGGTTCTGGTGAACTGCGCGCCGGGTCACGCCGGGCGTACCGAACTGCGGATCGACAATATTGCCGGCGCATCGGCGCTGATCGAGCATCTGATCGCCACCGGCCGCCGCCGGCTGGTCCATATCTCGGGGCCCGCGGGCAACATCGACGCCGACGAGCGACTGCGCGGCGCGCAGGACGCGTGTGCGCGTGCCGGGCTGACGCTCCGCGTGCTGCCGGGCGACTTCAAGGAGCCGTCGGGCGCGGCCGCCGCCGTGCGCCTGATCGAGGAGGGCGCCGACATCGACGCGATCTTCGCTGCCAACGACATGATGGCGATCGGCGCGATGATGACGCTCAAGCGCGCCGGCATCGTCGTCCCCGACCAGATCGCGATCGCCGGGTTCGACGACATTCCGCTCACCCGGCTGATCTCGCCGTCGCTGACATCGGCGAGCATCGACATTGCGAGCTTCGGCGCCAGCGCGGTCGCGCGGCTGGTGAACGCGATCGCGGGCGACGACGACGGCGGTTTCGAGCAGCGCGTACCGATCGTGATGGTGCGCGAATCCACCGGCGCGGCGCACCGCGAGGATCCAGCGCACGATCCTTCCAACGTTCACAACGACAAACCCGAACAATCGGGAAAAGGGGAACTACAATGACCAAGATGATGTTGCGCGCGGCGGTCGTCTCGCTGACGGCGCTGTCGAGCGGGCTGCTGTTTGCGCCGACGCCGGCAGTGGCGCAGGTCGGCCAGGCCTCGCTGCGCGGCACGATCACCGCCCCCGCCGACAATCCGGTCGTCGAGGTCACCGCGGTCGAGATTTCCACGGGCTTGCGGCGCACCGTGCCTGCTGATGCGAGCGGCGCCTACAATTTCGCCTCGCTGCGCGCAGGCACCTACCGGCTCGAGATCAAGCAGCGTAACGGTACGCGCAATTCGGACGCGCTCACGCTGCGTGTCGGTCAGGTCGCCGGGCTCGACCTCGATCTGTCGGCAGCGAGCGCGCCCGCGGCCACCGAGGGTGCCGAACCCGGTGCCACCCCAGACACCGGCGCAACCTCCAACGGCGACGAGATCGTCGTCACCGGCAATCGCATCCGGTCGCTGTCTGGCGGCCAGGTCGGCAGCGTCATCTCTTCGCGCCTGATCGAGCAACTGCCGCAGAACAACCGCAACTTCCTTGCCTTTGCCGATCTGGCGCCGGGCGTTCGCTTCATCGAGGATGCCAGCGGCGCGTCGCGGATCCAGGGCGGCGGGCAGGACAGCCGCACCGTCAACGTCTTCATCGATGGCGTCAGCCAGAAGGATTACGTCCTCAAGAACGGTATCACCGGCCAGGATTCCTCACCCGGCAACCCGTTCCCGCAGCTCGGCATCGGCGAGTATCAGGTGCTGTCGTCGAACTACAAGGCGGAGTTCGACCAGGTCAGCTCGGTCGCGATCACCGCGGTGACCAAGTCGGGCACGAACGAATTCCACGGCGAGGGGTTCTACGACTACACCAACCAGAATTTGCGCGATCGCCGGCCGAGCGAGATCTTCCCGACGACGATTCCGAAGGTCGACACCAGCAACAAGCAGTTCGGCGCCGCGCTGGGTGGCCCGATCATCAAGGACAAGGCGCACTTCTTCTTCACCTACGAAGGCAAGCGCATCTCCAGCCCGTACGACGTGCGGCCCGAGAACGGCTACCCGATCTCGTCGATCCCGACGCAGTATCAGGATAATTTCGGGACGTTCGCGCAGCAGTTCAAGGAAGACCTGTATTTCGGCAAAATCGATATCGTGCCGACCGACAACGACCTGATCGAGCTGTCGGGCAAGTATCGCAACGAATCAGGCCTGCAGAACAGTACGGGGATCAACGCCGCGAGCACCGCGACGCTGAACAAGGTCGTCGACAAGCGCGGCCTGCTGCGCTGGCAGCATACCGGCAGCACGTGGATCAACGACGCGCGCGTGTCGTATGAGGACGTAGTCTTCTCGCCGACCCCGGCGACCGATGGCATCACGCAGTTCTTCCAGGCGACGCAGCGGATCGGCAACGGTACTCAGCGCACCGACCTGCTGCGCGCGGGTGCGGGCGGCAATTTCCAGACCAAGGGCCAGAAGGGCTGGACCGTCCAGGACGATTTCACCTTCACCGGCCTGCAGGGACACACGATCAAGGTCGGCGCCAAGGCCAAATTCGTCAAGCTCAACACGCTCGAACAGAATCTGACGAACCCGCAATATACCTATGACGTCAATGCGATCCCCGGCGTCGCCTTCAACGATACGCTGCCCTACCAGCTGCAGTTCGGCGCACCGGGTGCATCGGGCAACGCCAATGTCCGGTCGAACAATTTCCAGATCGGCTTCTATGCGCAGGACGACTGGGACGTCACCAGCCACCTCACCCTGAACATCGGCCTGCGCTGGGATTACGAGCGGACACCCGCCTATCTGAAATACGTCACGTCGGCGGAGAACGTCGCGGCGGTATCCCCCGCCAACTATCCCAACCTCATCAACGCCGACTATGACATCAACGACTATATCTCGACCGGCAACAACCGGAAGGCGTTCAAGGGCGCGTGGCAGCCGCGGCTCGGCTTCACCTACCGCTTCGACGAGGCCGGACGCTTCTCGATGTTCGGTGGCTATGGCCGGTCGTACGATCGCAACCAGTTCGACTTCCTGCAGCAGGAAGCCAGCCAGGGCGCGTACCAGGTCCGCACGTTCAACTTCATCGGCAATGATTCACTCAACCCCTGCGTTCCGAGCCAGACCTGCATCGCCTGGAATCCGGTCTACCTGACCGCGGCCGGACGCCAGCAGCTGAGCGGTGCGGCGATCGGTGGCGGCCGCGAGTTCCGGTTCATGAACAACGACCTGAAGGTGCCGTATTCGGACCAGTTCAGCCTGGGACTGCGCGGTCGCTTCTCGCCGGTCGAACTCGAGATCGGCTATACCCACATCGAGAGCAAGGACGGGTTCGCCTTCCTGCTTGGCAATCGTCGTCCTGACGGGACGTTCTTCTTCAACGATCCAGCCAACCCGACCGATGTCCCGCAATCCCCGTTCTCCTACTCGCCGAACGGCTACGGCTCGATCATCCTCGGCACCAACGGCCTGAAGACCAACTCCGACGCGGTCTATTTCAAGCTGACCAAGACCTATTCGGCAGCGTCTCCGTGGAGCATCGATGCGACCTATACCTATACGCAGGCGGACGAGAACCGGCAGTTCGGCGAGACGTACTCGCTCGATTACGCACAGCTCTCGGACTATCCGACATTGCGCTCGTCGGGCGTGCCGCGTCACCGGTTCGTGATCGCGGGCAGCGTCGACACACCGATCGGCGTGACCTTCTCGACCAAGTTCCAGATCGAGTCCCCGCTCTACCTCAAGTCGTTCATCGACCGGTCCGATCCCTTCTCGCGCGAGCTGGTCGGGCGTCAGGCGGACAGCCTGGGTGACATCTGGGGTCGCCGACAGCTCGACTTCGCGTTCACCAAATACGTTCCGCTCGGCTTCATCACCGACCAGACGAAGATCCGCATGCGGCTCGATATTCTGAACGTGATGAACGACCGCAACTATGTCGATTTCAACAACAGTCCGCTTGATCCAAATTACGGTCAGCGTTCGACCTACAGCACGGGCGGCAATGCGCCGCGTACCGTCAAGCTGTCGGCGGGCTTCTCCTTCTAAACCCGGTTGGCGGGACGCGGCATAACCGCGTCCCGCCCCTACTCGCCTATCGGTAACCAAAGGACGCCATGATCGATCGCAGGCAGTTGCTGGGCCACACGTCGTTGGGCCTGGCAGGACTTATGGCCGGCTGCGCGATGCCGTCCACCACCCGGCTCGGCAACTTGAGCGGCACCGCTACGGGTACGGCGATGCCGACCGCGCTGCTCGCCGACTTGCACGAGCGGAGTTTCCGGTTCTTTTGGGAGACGACCGACCCCACGACCGGACTTGCGCCGGATCGCTGGCCAACGCCGTCGTTCGCGTCGATCGCCGCGGTCGGGTTCGCGCTCACCGCTTATCCGATCGGCGTCGTCAACGGCTGGATCACGCGCGACGCGGCACGTACGCGGACGCTTGCCACGCTAGAATTCTTTGCTGCCGCGCCGCAGGGCGACAGCAAGAGCGACGACAGCGGCTATAAGGGGCTGTTCTACCACTTCCTCGGGACGACCAAGGGCCACCGGTTCGCGCGCGCGGAACTGTCGACGATCGATACCGCGCTGCTGATCGGCGGCGTGCTGTTCGCGCAGAGCTGGTTCGACTCCGATCATCCCGGCGAGGTCCGGATCCGGGCGCTCGCGGAACAGCTTTACGCCGCGATCGACTGGAACTGGATTTTGCCGCGCCCACCGTTCATGGCGATGGGGTGGCATCCGGAAAGCGGCTTCATCGCGCATGACTGGAACATCTACAACGAAGCGATGCTGCTGTACGTGCTCGCGCTTGGATCGCCGACGCACGCGTTGCCAGCCGAAACCTGGGACGCGTGGACCGACCGCTTCGATGCGCAGTGGACCGACAAATGGGGCGAGCCGCACGTTCATTTCGCGCCGCTGTTCGTCCACCAATACAGCCATTGCTGGATCGACTTCCGTGGCATCCGCGATCGCTACATGGCAAAGAAGGGCATCGATTATTTCGAGAACAGCCGGCGTGCGGTGCGCGCGCAGCGGGCGTATGCGATCGCCAATCCGGGCGGGTGGACCGGCTATGGCCCCGACGTCTGGGGACTGACCGCGTGCGACGGGCCGGGCGATTTCACGATCGACCTCGGCGGCCGCAAGCGCGAGTTCTTCAGCTATTCCGCGCGGGGGCCGGACGATCGTGACGACGGTACTTTGGCGCCCACCGCCGCGGCGGCGTCGATTGCGTTCGAGCCCGCGCTGGCACGCCGTGCGATCGAGACGATGCACGGTCGATACGGACCGCAGATCTACGGCAAATACGGGTTCCTCGACTCGTTCAACCCGACGCTGACGGCGACCGCAGCGCCGTTGAAGCATGGCAGCATCGATCCGAAGATGGGCTGGGTCGACGGCGATTATCTCGGCATCGACCAGGGCGCGATCGTCGTTATGATGGAGAATTGGCGGACCGGGCTGGTGTGGTCAACGATGCAGCGCAACCCGC
Source organism: Sphingomonas sp. R86520 (assembly GCF_042466285.1). Taxonomy (NCBI): domain Bacteria; kingdom Pseudomonadati; phylum Pseudomonadota; class Alphaproteobacteria; order Sphingomonadales; family Sphingomonadaceae; genus Sphingomonas; species Sphingomonas sp. R86520. The sequence goes on along the minus strand of NZ_JAXHBZ010000001.1, from coordinate 3,989,768 downwards.
ACCTCCGCCGCGGCCTGCAACGCGCGGGTTTCACGGGCGGGTGGCTGGCCTGATCGCTTGGGACCTGAGAATTGTCGCAGTCGCGCTGGCGGCTGCTCCGGCTGGTTACGCGACGCTCGTCACCATGGCGAGGAACCGCCTGCCGCCCGGCGCTGCAACACCTTAGAGACCCCGACCAAGGCATTCAAAGCCATCCTGCCGATGCCGAAGCTGGACGTTTGTTCCTCCAGCTCAGCACGCGTTTTAGGGAAAGTTCCCCTGCATTCCACAGCGGCGCTCCGACTAGCACTTTACCTTCATCCTGATACGATGCGGCGATTATCCGTCTCGACCGCCAGCCTGTCGAGCTAGAAGGAAATCGATCATGAAGCGCCTGCTCGCCGCCGCCCTGCTCGGTGCTGCCACGACCGTGCCCGCTGCCGCGCAACTCAAGCTGCCGCACCTGTTCAGCGACCACGCCGTTCTACAGCGCGATCGGCCACTCCACGTCTGGGGCTGGGCGAGTGCCGGAGCGGCTGTCGCCGTCTCGCTGCACGGCCAGCGCGTGACCGCGGTTACCGACCGGCTCGGGCGCTGGGAAGTATGGCTTAAGCCCGAAACGGCGGGCGGCCCCTATGTTCTCACCATCGACGGTGGCGCGACAGAGGGCAGGTCGCAGGTCCAGGACGTGATGCTGGGTGACGTGTGGTTCGCGTCGGGCCAATCCAACATGGAGTTCCCGCTCAAGGGCTTCGACGGCGCGCCGTTGAAGAATTCCGCCGCGGAGATCGCCGCTGCGACCAACCCGCACGTCCGACTCCTCCGCATCGAGCACAAGGCGAGCCCCGTTCCACTGCGCGACATCGACCAGACCTGGACGACGACCACGCCGGCAACCGCAACCGACTTCTCGGCGATCGGCTATTTCTTCGCGCGCGAGATCGCCGAGCGCGAGCATGTGACGGTCGGCGTGATCGACTCGACCTGGGGCGGTACGCCAGCCGACAGCTGGGTTTCGACCGATGCTTTTGCGACCGACGCCACGCTTGCCCCCGCAGTCGACGCGCGCGCGCGATTCCAGCAGGACCAGAGCGACGCCGATCTTGCCCTCGCCGCCGAGGCCCGCGAAGACGCCGTGGTCCGAGCGTCCGGCGGCAAGCCTCCCTCACACCCCTGGCACCCGCCCGAGGAGGCTTACCGGCCGTCATCGCTCTACAACGCGATGGTCGCGCCCTTCATCCGCTACGGCATCAAGGGCGTGATATGGTATCAGGGCGAGACCAACAGCAACGTCGCGCGCGCGCCCTATTACGCCGATTTGTTCCGCGGGTTGATCACCGACTGGCGGCACAATTTTGCCCAAGGGACATTCCCGTTCCTCTACGCGCAGATTTCCTCGTTCAACTCGCCCGCCGAGGAATGGGGCTTGGTTCGCGATGCGCAGCGCCGCGCCTTGGGACTGGCCAACACTGCCATGGCGGTGACGACGGACGTCGGCGATCCCAACAACGTGCACCCAAGCGACAAGCAGACGGTCGCCGCCCGGCTCGTGCTCGCCGCGCGGAGCGTCGCTTATGGCGAGCGCGTCCCCTATCAGGGGCCGCTGTTCCGCCAGGCGACCGGCGAGCCCGACGGGATGCGCATCTGGTTCGATCATGCCGAAGGTCTGACCGGCCGCGGCGCGCCTGTGGCCGGCTTCGAGATCGCCGCGGCGGACCGCAACTTTACCCCCGCGACAGCCCGTATCGACGGCGAGACTGTCGTGGTGTCCGGAACCGTGCCGCAGCCCCGCTACGTCCGCTATAACTGGAGCGGCGCCGTACCCGGCAGCCTGTACAATGCCGTGGGTCTTCCAATGTCCACCTTCACCTCCGAGGAACGCATTCAGGGGCATGTGACCTACCCCTAGGCGGATCAGCTTTCACTACCGGTCCCCTTGGCGCGCGCTGAGCAGACCGTTGCGCGCCGGGTGACCATCGAAGGCTTGGTGGGCGTTCAGTTGAATGGGCTCTGATGCCGCTATTGAGGCTGGAGTGAGGGCGTCGCGGATGCGGGCATCCGTTCCCACCTGACCGGCAGCCGATTAAGGCGTCCAGGACAGCCGTTTAGCAGCTATACCACCCTGACATGTGCGGTAGATCAAACAGGCAATGGAGAGCGCGGATGAGGGTGTGGATCGCAGGCATGGCCGTGGCCCTGATGGCGTCGATGGTATCGGCGCAGCCGGTTCAGCGCTTTCCAGGTGACGGCACCGGCGCGTTCCACACCGGTCGCTACCACAATTTGTTCGTCGAGCAACTCGGCGTCCCCGGTGACGATAGCCGAAGGAAAGTTGAGCGGGCCTTTGAACAGCTGTTCCACGGTGATGGACAGGAACAGCGCGTCTATTTCGAGACGGGCGCAAACGACAACGGGACGCTTGCTTACATCACCGACTGGGCAAACAACGACGCGCGCACCGAAGGCATGAGCTACGGCATGATGATCGCCGTTCAACTGGGCCACAAGCGCGAGTTCGATGCGCTGTGGAACTGGTCCAAGACCTACATGCTGACGACCGATCCGGGCAATCCGTCGGTCGGCTACTTCGCTTGGTCGATGGGAACCGACGGCACGCCCCGGTCGGTCGGTGCAGCCCCCGACGGTGAGGAGTATTACGCAACCGCCCTGCTGTTTGCAGCTCGCCGGTGGGGCAATGGTGCCGGCATCTACGATTACCAGAAGCAGGCCGACATCATCTTGCGTGGCATGCGCCACCATCCGGTGATGACGGCAACACCGCCTTTCCGCATCCATCCGGGCGATGCCCCCTTTGCAGAACCCGCGACGCCGTGGCCAAGCCCCAACAATAGGCGCGAGGCGGAGGAAGCCGCCAAAGCCGGCCGGACCTGGCCTCACCCCCGCCCGGCGATCGTGCCACGTCCTGTAACGGTAGGCCCTATGGTCGACGAAGAGCACGCTATGGTCCGGTTCGTTCCCGAAACAACGATTCCGGGCACCGATGCATCATACCATCTGCCAGCCTTTTACGAGCTATGGGCGCGATGGGGCCCGACCGAGGATCGCGCATTCTGGGCGCGAGCGGCAGACGTCAGCCGCGACCTGTTCCCCAAGGTTGCCGACCCTGCGACCGGGCTTGCACCCGATCGCAGCAACTTCGATCTTACGCCCGCGACGGGCTGGGACGGCAAGCCTTCGCAATTCGCCTATGACAGCTGGCGTACCGTTTCAAATTGGTCGGTCGATTATGGCTGGTGGGCCAAAGACCCGCGCCAGCGGAGTTTGAGTGATCGCATCCAGCGCTTTCTGATTGGTCAAGGGATCGACCGGTTCGCCGATCGTTACAGCCTTGATGGTAGGCCGATGTCTACGCGTCACTCCGTTGGCATGCTTGCCGCCACTGCGGTTGGCGGGCTTGCCGCAACGCCGGGCAGCAACTCGCGCGCCTTCCTCCAAGCGCTGTGGGACACACCCGTGCCCACCGGCGAGCAGCGGTATTTCGATGGCATGCTGTATCTCATGAGCATGATGCATGCCGCCGGTGAGTTCCGCATTATCCAATCCCGCGATCGACCACTGCACCACCCTTAAGCGCACCGTCTCGTCGATGAACGTTGCCGCACTGCCAGCCTTGGCAGAACGATCGCCTAAAAGAGCCGATCGATGACGTCGGTTGAGACCCAAAGACGGACGTTCCCGCCCCTCCCTCGCGTCCCAACGCCGAACGCTGCTTCATCTCCGCGATATAACCGGCTTTGAAGCCCAGCTTCCCGCGTCGGTGCCGTGTTGGAAGGAAAGCGGACTGGCGGCTTCCGGGTGGCGACGTCACGAACCAGACGTTTGGTTCCGATCAGGAGCAGATGGACAAGACGGTCTGAGGACTATCAGCCGCACAATCTCCTTACGTCCGTAGTAGGGACTCAAGACGAAAGAGACGCGCACTCTGCTGGTGGCATGAACGATCCCTTCATTTTCCTCAACAAGATGATAGCCCGGCCTAACTTCACCTGCGCCGTAAGCAAAATCCTCACTTGCAACGCTCCAGCGCTCATCGCCAGAAGACGTTTTCGATCCTTCCGCCAATCCAGAATGGAAGCTCGACAGACAGCCCTCGACTGTATGGATGTCCCCTTGTTTAACAAGCGAACGAACCTGCAACGTATCTCGCGCATCTAGAGCAAGGAGAACAATCGATAGAATGACCCATACCGGCGTGAAAAACAGCAGATTCTTGTGTATCCTCCACCTTTGGCGAGCAGCAATGGCCGTAAGCACTACGAGGACCGCACCTGCCGTCAAAAAGATCGAGTAAAAGGCAAAATCTGGCTGGATTTGATCGGGATGAGTGATCAGGTCGAAGCTGTTTGTCACGCTTCCACTTACCAACGCTGAAGGCGAAGGGCGAGACACTTAAATGTCGGCTATCGAGCAGCCGCAAGGGGCCTCTCCGCGTCCGAATATGGGCGTTCCCGCCATAGCGGATTTGCGCTGCGACGACGATGAACAACGCGGCCGTGACATCGTCAGCGGCGCGCTTCGAACCAATCGGTGGCATCCTCACCGTAAAGAAACAGGATCGCCAACGCCTCCAGGGCGAGTTGGAAAGCCGACGTTGCGATGATCGCGGTCTCATGCTGCGCCAGCGGATGGATCAGCCCTGATCCGCGCAGAAACGCAACGCTCGTCATGACACCGAGAAGCCAGCGGAAAGCTAGCGCGGTGCGAGCGGCGCGCGACGCCGAAAGGACGACCAGTAACATCAGGAACAGGGCTACCCCCAAGCCGGCCGCCCGGATCGCCTGGATCCGCATGACCAACGTCGTCATCGCCTCGGGTGCGATCGGAAAGGCGAAACTCATCGTGTGCGTGGCATAGTAAGTCAGTGCCGCCGAAAACAGCAGACTGATCGCGAACAAGACAGCGAACAACCGAACCGAGAGGGAAGTCGCCAAGTTGCCTACTCCGCACGCGTGGCTCCATGCCACGTTGGAGCGCGGTCTAGCCCCTAAGACCTTCCCAGCCTTTAACGGCTGCGTCGGGCTCGCCCTTCCGTGAAGCCATCGGACGTCATCGATGATCGAGGCGATGGACACACTTGCGATCGTTGCCGACCGGTTTGACTGTGAGGGACAAGCGGAACGTCGGCTGATTGAGCCGCTCCGGGTGTGCCCGAGGCTCCAACTCCTGAGAAGCGCGGGTGATGCAAACCCCCTCGGGCTCGCATCACCGCGATCATCTTATCGACTGGCCATCATGATCGTCGACGAGGCCGGCGTCGCGAGCATGTCGATCCGATAGCGCACGGATATGCCGACGTGGTCCGACAGCATCGCACCGTTCGCGGCGTGACCGAACGGTGCTGCGAGTGCAATCGGGCGGATCGCGACGGTCGAGGACGGACGGAACATCATCCAGTCCTTCGCACGACCGATCGAGAACGCCATGTCCGATGGCTCGGCGATCGGACACCTCGCGGTCCGGCAGGATGCGACGGCGGCCTGCAACGCGGCCCCGCCATTCAGCATGCGGACGTCGAAATGGGTCCTGCGCCGCAGATCCTGGCCGACGTTGAAATCTCCCGCGACCAGCACGGGACGGTCGCCGGCTTCGAGCGAGGCGACGAAGTTCGCGAGTAGATCGATCTGGCGACGATAGGCATAAGTCGCGCGCGGCGATCCCGCGCCCGACGCCTCGTTACTGTTCAGATGCGTATCGACCACGACGATCGGCTTGGCGATACCCGGTACCACGATCAGCGCCGCAACCGCGCCCTTGTTGGCGAGGCAATCATAGCCGGCGCAAACCGGATAGGCCAAGCGCCGCACCGCCAGGATCGGATAGTCGGAGAAGATCGCGAGGCCGCTGTCGAGATGCTTGCCAAGCCGCTCGCCGACCATGCGGCTGCCGTCGGCGACGAACCCGCCGTCGGGACGCGGCACCGTGGCGGCATCGTCCTCGCCGGGGCCGAAGACGGCATACCGATAGCCGGCCGTGCGGCCGATTGCCTTGGCGTTGTCGACGAACGCCTCCTGTAACACGACGATGCCGGGTTGATCGCCGGTGTCGCGCATCGTCCTCAACCTGGTGCCGATCGCAGCGAGATCCGCCGACCGATCGCTGGCGATCGGCCATGGCAGGCCGTGGACATTATAGGTCATCAGAGTCACATCGCGGGCTACCGGTCCGGCTACGGAGCCAGCCGTCGCAGGTGCGTGGACAGACGCGGCTGCCGCCAGGGCAACGCCGAGATACCGTATCATTATGTTGAGTTTCCCTGTCTTCTCGTTCGGTAGACGCCGCCGTTGACCGTCGTCCACAGTCGCATTTTCAGGCTCGGCAGGATTATGGCTTGAGCGGCGCGAACGAGAACAATCCGCTGCGATAGTTCATCACGACGTGCGTGGTCGTGATGCCCGCGCCTACCGCGACCATTGCTTGCGCCGCGTGCGGTTTCGCATGACCGAGCTTGGGATTGCTGGCAAAGCCGATGCCGTCGTGAAGCAGGCTGAAGCCGTGGCCGCCATCGCGCGCATGCACGACGCTGAGCGCGTAGGTGCCGGGTCTGGGGACGCGCAGGCATAGCGAGACCGCGCCGGTCGCCGGCATCGTGATAACGGAGCGCCGGAACGTCTTGCCCTGCCCGATCAGGACGTTGTCGTCGGCGAGGAAATCCCCGTCGCGTGCGGGGTAAAGTTCGGCACGCAGCACGCCGGCGCGGTCCTTCAGCCCGTCGACATCGACGATCAGCGCGGGGCCCGGTTCGTTCGGACGGCAGCGCGCTTCGACCGTTCCCAGCCGCGGGGTCGAGGGGGGCGTGACGGCGGGCGCAGTGGCAAGGGACAGGGCAAGCAGGATCACTTGGTACGCTCCATGGTGACGAGTTCGACGGCGGTCAGCGTGGCGCCGAGCAGCAGATGGGTGACGAGCCACAGCCCCGCGATCATCGTCAGGACAGCGGTCACGTCGGAGGTCCGCCCGACGGTGAACGCAACCAGCCCGGCGAACACGATGTCCTTGTTCGGCAGCAGCGGCAGTCGCGACACCAACAATCTCAGCGTCGCCAGCGCCAGCCACCAGGCAAGCGGTGCCGTGGGCATGACGGCCGCCCAGAGGAGTGCTGCGAACAGCGTCGTCGCAACGATCCGCACGAAATGGATGACCGCGATCCGCGTCAGCTCGGGCCGCGGCAGCGTCAGCAGCGTCTTGCGCATCGCCAGCGTGACGATCGAGGGGATCGCCATACTTGCCGCCGACGCGATCATCACCTTGGCGTCGGTGCCGAGATGCAGCGCCCCCAGCGACTGCCAGCTGACCAGGGCGAGCCCGAGCGTACAGACGTTGGCGACCACCGCAGACAGGATCGACACGTCCTTGATCGCGCCGAACGGCGTCCCGACCATCGTCGCGTGCTTGCGCGCCCAGCCATAGAAATACAGCTCGCCCGAATAGCCGAGCACGATCTCGTTGCTGATCCGCTTGCGCAGCAGCGCAAGAATACCGCTGGCGGGAAGTTGCCAGAGCCGCCGGTAGATTACCCATTCGCTGAACGGGGTCACCAGATAGCCGGCCGCGAAGATCGTCCAGAACAGCGGTGAGCGCGGCACCAGATGCAGCGTTGCGGCCACGTCGAGGCTGCGCAATTGCCACAGCGCCGCAATCAGGATCGCCGCGGATAGAAGGGGCGCCAGCCAGCGGGCGAGGAAGGGCTTGCGGACGACCGTCGGCGTCAAAGGCGGAAATATCTCGGCACGCGTCAGCGCAAGCGGCTGGTTCATGCGACGATCCTCTCGGGACTGCTGGATCGGGAAGGGCGCCCCCAGCCAACGCTGGCGGCAGTTGGGACAGGCTGGCTGAAGGTCGTCATGTCGAGGGGACGCCGCCCACCGCGACGAACCGCAGCCGTCCCTGGGCGCACTCGTAAAATAATTTCGGTGGAGGACGGGGTCAGACTGCGGCCCGATCCGAGCGGCGCCGTCCCATCATCAGCGAGTTCACGACGAGAGCGAGACCATGGTCAATTCCGAACGCACGGCCGTCCCTGAAAAGGCCTCACGCGAAGGCTCCGCGCCGGACAAGCGGCTGATTGTCTCGATCCACGACGTCTCGCCGACGTTCGCCGTCCCGATCGCAATGCTCGCCGAGCGGATCGAAGCGATCCTCGGCGGCCCGCGCTTCGCGATGCTAGTGGTTCCCGATCATTGGGGCGCAGCGCGGCTCGACCGCGATCCTGGCTTTGGTCGCCGCCTGCGCGAATGGGCGGACGCCGGAGTCGAGATGTTCCTGCACGGCTGGTTTCACCGCGATGCGAGCGCACACCAGCGAACCGCGCGTGCGTTGAAAGCCAAATACATGACCGCCGGCGAAGGCGAGTTCCTCGGGCTCGACGCGGACGAGGCGGAAAATCGCATGCGCGCCGGCCGCGACATGGTCGAGCAGGCGATCGGCCGTCCGGTCGCCGGGTTCATCGCCCCCGCATGGCTATACGGTCCGGGCGCGCACGCCGCGCTGAAGGCCTGCGACTTCGCGCTCGCCGAAGATCATTTCCGGGTCTGGCAGCCCCGCACCGGCGCGATCGTCGCACGCGGCCCGGTCGTCACCTGGGCAAGTCGATCGCCGGCGCGTACCGCGAGTTCGCTCGCGGTCGCCGCGGTGGCGCGCACGATGCCGGACTGGATGCCGACGATGCGCGTCGCGGTCCACCCGGGCGACGTCACCAAGGATTCGCTGCTGACCAGCATCGACCGCACGCTGCGAACGCTGGCCGAACGCCGCACCGTCTCGCGCTATGCCGACCTCGTCCGTGATCGCGTGACCGGGCAGGTGGTGGCATGAAGATCGTCGACGTCTGCGCGTTCTACACGCCGACCGGGGGCGGCGTACGCACCTATATCGACCGCAAGCTCGTCGCGCTCGCCGCACGTGGGCACGAGATTGTCGTCATCGCGCCTGGCGAAGAGGACCGCGAGGAACAGCGCGGCCCCAACGCCCGCGTCCGCTGGCTGCGCTCGCCGCGCTTCCCGCTCGACCGCTCCTACCGCTATTTCGCCGACCGCGAGGCGCTGCACGCGGTGCTGGACGAGGAGGATGCCGACGTCGTCGAGGTCTCCTCGCCGTGGCGCAGCGCATCGATGGTCGCGGACTGGCGGACACGCTCGGGATCGCGCGCGCGGCTGTCCCTGATCGCGCATGCCGACCCGCTTTCCGCCTATGCCTATCGATGGTTCGGCAACGTCGCTTCGACGCAGGTCATCGATCGTGCGTTCGACTGGTACTGGCGCCACCTCCGCCGGCTCGACGCGCAGTTCGACCATATCGTCAGCGCGAGCGAAAGCCTGACGCAGCGGCTGCGCGACGGCGGCCTGCGGAAAGTGATGACCGATCCGATGGGGGTCGAGCCGGGCCAGTTCTCGCCGCGTCTGCGCGATGCCGACCTGCGGCGCGAGATGCTGGCGCTGTGCGGGCTCGGCGAGGATGCGTTGCTGCTGATCGGCGTCGGCCGGCATGCGCCCGAAAAGCGCTGGGACATGGTTGCGCAGGCGGCGGCGATCGCCGGAACGCAGGCGCCGGTCGGGTTGCTGGTCATCGGCGGCGGCGGACGCCAGCGCCGGGTGATCGATGCGATCGGCGACAACCCGCACGTCCGACTGCTCGATCCGGTCCGGGAGCGTGGCGCGCTGGCACGGCTGATGGCGAGCGCGGACGCGCTCATCCACGGCTGCGAGGCGGAGACGTTCTGCTTCGTCGCTGCCGAGGCGATCGCATCCGGGCTGACGCTGATCGCGCCGGATCGCGGTGGTGCGGCCGACCTTGCCCGCGCCAACGGCGGTGCTCTGTACGCGTCGGGCGATGCGCAAGCCGCTGCCGACGCGATCCTAGGCGTCGCTGGCGCGATCGACGCGCAGGGTACCGGCCGACCGGATCGCCCGGTCCGGACGATGGACGATCATTTCGATGCATTGCTGGCGCTCTACCGCGCTGGCCTGCCCACCCCGATGCGTCGAGCAGGAACCGGCCGATGAGCGCGATCGCACGCCGGATCGAGACGACCCGATCCGAGACCGGCCACTCTCCGTGGGCCGAACCTCTATTCTATCTGTCGTTCGTTGCAGCGGCGCTGCTGCTCGTCGCCATCGGCGTGATCCTCGGTTGGCGCCTACTGGCGCGGGGTTGGGATTTGATAACGACAAGGACGGCTTGACCCGGTATCTGCTGCGGCCCCTGCGTTGTGGAGCCGCGCCGTAGCCGACATCGACAGTCCTCCGCCTGCCGGCCTGTCGGCAGTGCTCGCGGCGAACCGCTCGCAGCTCGTCCGGTTTTTCGCCGGACGAACCGGCAGTGTCGCGGAAGCCGAAGACGTCGTGCAGGAGATCTGGCTGCATATCGCCGACCCTGTCGGAGCCCCGATCGCCAACCCGCTCGCGTATCTGCACCGGGTTGGCATGAACATCGTGCTCGATCGCGTCCGTGCCAGCGGTCGTCGCGTGCGCCGCGATGCAGGGTATGTCGATACAATGATCTCGGTCGCGGGTTCCGAGGCGATCGACGATTCACCCTCCGCGTTCGACGCAGTCGCAGGTCGCGAACGCGTCGCGCATCTGGCCGCCGCGCTTGCCGGACCGCCCGAAGGCGCGATGCGTGTGTTTCGCCGTCACAAGATCGATGGCCGGTCGCATGCCGAGGTCGCGGCCGAGTTCGGCATCAGTCGCAGCGCGGTCGAAAAGCACATCGCGGTCGCGCTGCGCCATCTGCGAAAGGCGCTCGATGACTGAGTGTTACGGCGAGCTGCGGTATCGTATCGGCGGTGGCGTCTATGATACGAGCGGGGGGCATTCGCTCGGAACGAGGGCGCGATGATGGACGCAACGACGCAGGACCCGATCGACACCGCGGCCGCCTGGCACGCGCGGATCGATGCGTCCGACATGGATTGGGCGGGCTTTGGCGATTGGCTGGCGGCCGATCCGTCGCACCGCACCGCCTATGATTCGGTTGCGCTGCTCGACGCCGAGATCGGCCGGGCAGCGCCCGCGATTGCCGCACTTATGCCCGCCAACGACGATGAGGCCACCGATGCGGCTCCTGTCGCCCGCCCGACCCGCTGGCGATGGGCCGCGGCGGGGACCGGCGGTGCCCTCGCCGCAGGCCTCGCCTTGCTGCTCGTCGCACCGACCGTCACCGACACCGCGCAGAGCTATGCGACCAGCGCCGGCGACACGCGCGCGGTGACGCTCGCCGATGGCAGTGCGATGCAGCTCGATCGCGGGACCCGCGTGTCGGTATCGGGCGGCAAGACCCCGTTGATCGAACTCGCGGCTGGCGCGGCAAGCTTCTCGGTCCGCCACGATCCGTCACGCACGTTGATCGTCCGCGCCGGGGGCTACGACATCCGCGACGTCGGCACGCGTTTTGCCGTGGTCAACACGCGCGGCAAAGTCTCGGTTGAGGTGGCCGAGGGCAGCGTCAGCGTCGCACCGCACGCCCCCGACGGGAGTGCGCCGACGACGCTCGTCGCAGGCCAGCGTCTCGACATCGATCCGGCCGCAGGGATCGCCGAGCGGCGGTCGATTGCCCCCGCGTCGGTCGCCGACTGGAGTGACGGTCGGCTGAGCTATGACGGCGCGCCGTTGCCGCTGGTTGCCGCCGACATATCGCGGTATGCGCAGGCACCGCTGGTGGTCGATCCGTCCGCCGCCGGCCTGCGTTTCTCCGGGGTTTTGACGATTGGCGACGGCTCGCGGCTCCTTGATCAGCTTGGTGCGGTCTTGCCGCTACGCCTGCGTCGTGCTGATGGCGTCGTGCATATCGAGCGCACCGGCGGCCGCTAGGTCTGCGAACATCGTCATTCCGGCGGGGTCGCTCCGCACCGCGCTCGATGCGCTCGCGCGGCAGACCGGCATCTCGATCGGCATGGCCGGCACGCTGCCCGCGACGCACACCCGGAAGATCGACGCATCGGATGTCGCGCAAGCGCTGAAGCGCCTGTTGTCGGGAACCCATCTCCGCGCGGTTCGCGTCGATGCGACGACCTGGCGGATCGAACCCGAGCCGCGCCGCGCTGCGCGATTGCGCGCCGCCGATACGCGCGCCACCACGCCCCCGCCGACCGAAGGCGCCGACATCATCGTCACCGCCAGCAAGCGCGACGAACGCCTTTCCGACCTCCCCGTTTCGATCACGATCGTCGGCAACCACGCGCTCGACCGCCTCGCCGGCAAGCGCGGCCTCGTCGACCTGCTCGCCACCACCGATGGCGCGTTCTCGACCAATCTGGGCCCCGGCCGCGACCGCGTGTTCCTGCGCGGCGTCGCCGACAGCGCGTTCAACGGCACCAGCCAGTCGCTCGTCAGCCTGTATGTCGACGACGCACGGATCGGCTATTCCTCGCCCGATCCTGATCTCCGCATGGTCGATATCGACCGCGTCGAGATCCTCCGCGGACCGCAGGGCACGCTGTACGGCACCGGCGCGCTCGGCGGCGTCATCCGGATCGTCACCACTGTGCCCGACCTCGATCGCGTCTCGGGCACCGTCGCGGGCGAAGCGACCGGGATCAACAACGGCGCGGTCGGCGGCGCGCTCGACGGCACGGTCAACGTACCGATCCTCGCCGGACGGCTCGCGCTCAGGGCATCCGCCTGGACCGAGACGATGCCGGGCTGGATCGACGACACCGGACGCGGTAAGCGCGACGTCAACCGCACCGCCCGCAGCGGCGGCCGCGCGGCGCTGCGCTGGGCGATCGGCAATGGCTGGACCGCGACCGCCAGCGGCATCGGTCAATGGATCGACGCGCGCGACAGTCAGTATGCGACGAAGGGCCTGTCGCGCGCGACCTCGATCGCCGAACCGCAGGACAATGATTTCGTATCGGGTATGCTCGATATCCACGGCCCGATCGGCAGCCTGGACGCACAATCTACGACCGCGATCGTCTCGCATGATTTTGGCAGCACCTACGACGCGAGCAGCATGGCGGCGTCGCTCGGCACTACCGTCCCCGTCGCCTATGACGAGGATCGGTCGATCCGGCTGGTGACGCAGGAAATCCGCCTCAGCGACCCGACCGCACGTCATCCGTGGATCGTCGGCGCGTCCATGCTTGATGCGACCACCCGTCTCAAGGGACGCTTCGATTCCGTCGGTACGGACATTCTCGCGCGCGACGACAAGGAGGCGGTATTCGAGGCGGCCGTGTTCGCGGAAGGCACCCAACGCCTGACCCCCGCACTCGATTTCAAGCTCGGCCTGCGCGGCTTCGTCACGGTCAGCGACATCGAACAACAGGGCCCTGACGAGCAGAGCACCACAAAGCTAGGCGTCACCCCGAGTGCCACGCTGAGCTGGCACCGCGACGATACCGGGCTGCTCTGGGTGCGGTATGCCAGCGCGATCCGGCCGGCCGGCGTAACGCGCGCTATCGCCACCAGCGAACAGCGTATTCCGGGCGACGAACTGCAGAGCCTCGAATTCGGCTGGCGCATCCGCGGGCTCGACGATCGGCTCAGTCTCAGCGGTGCGATCTTCGGCGCGTTGTGCGAGCATCTGCGCAGCGACGTCGTCGGGTCGGACGGGTTGTTTGGCACCGTCGATGCCGGCAACGCGACCAATTATGGAGTCGAGTTCGGCGGACGGTTCGATGCCGGGCGTACCATGATCGACTTCGGCACCACGATCCAGCGCGCGCGGCTCACCTCGCCTGCAGACGACCGGGTCGACCCGGACGATCGCCGCCTGCCGGTAGTCCCCGATTATTCCGCGCGGATCGGAGTGACGCGGCGATTCTCGCTGATCAGCCTGCCCGCGAGCGGTTATCTCACCGCGCGCTATATCGGCCAGACCCGGCTGAGCTTCGACCCTGCGCTCGACCGGCCTGCGGGGGATTATGTCACGATCGGCACGGGCGTGACGCTCGCCGACGGTCCACGCCACTGGTCGATGGATATCGAAAATCTGCTCGACGGGCGCGGCAACAGCTTTGGTTTCGGCAATCCGTTCACGCTGGCGGCGACGACGCAGACCGTCCCGATCCGCCCGCGCGCGATCACGCTGCGGTTCGCGATCGATATGTAACAGGCCGGCGACCGAAGTCGCGACCGTGACGGAGGGCCGCGCTGCATCGAAAGCAGCGGATTCCTGCGCCCCCTACCTGCAGTCGCACCTGACCGACAATTTGCCCCTTTGGCACTATCTGCGCTGCCCGTAGCGGACAGCCGTTCATGGAAAGGGAGCGCTGCCGCCAACTCCGCGCCAGAGTGTCACGCAGAATAGCAAGATTGGTCGAGCGAACGCTGCCAGAGCCGCGCTACGTAGCACTCATGAAGAACGCGCCAGTCGAACCGCCACAGCATTACCGTGCACGTATGGTGCGCGTGCTCGATCACATTGATCGGCACCTCGACGACAGTCTCGACCTTCAGGTGCTGAGCGGGATCGCCGCGTTCTCCAAGTACCACTTCCACCGCCAGTTCACGGCAGTGTTCGGCTTGACGGTGCACCGTTACGTCCAGCTCGCCCGGCTCAAGCGCGCCACGCATCGTCTGGCACACGCGCCTGGCTCGAGCGTGACAGATGTCGCGCTGGAGGCGGGCTATGACGCTCCCGACGCGTTCGCCCGCGCTTTTCGTCAACGCTTTGGACAGGCACCGTCGGCTTTTCGCGCGGCCCCGGACTGGGCCGCATTGGACGAGGCATTCTCGACGTTCCATCAAGCAAGGAGTCAGTTGGTGCCCATCTTTTCACCCGGCGACGTGACCATTTGCGAGCTGCCGTCGACGACGGTGGCGAGCATGACGCATATTGGCGAGCCCGCGACGATCGCGGCCACCGTGGCGCGCTTCATTGCGTGGCGCCAAGCGAACGGCCTGACCGATCCCGACTTGCCGATTTACGGCATCTTCCCGACCGACACGCGTGTCACCCCACCGGCTGAGTTCCGGATGCAGATCTGCGTCGCGACGGATCGTGCGATCGCCGCCAATGACGATGGGGTAGAGGCCGCAACCATTCCCGGCGGCAGGGTGGCGGCCCTGCGCGTGCTGGGCACCGCGACCGAGGACCTCGAGCCGGCAGCGCTTTTCCTATACCGGGACTGGCTGCCCGGAAGCGGCGAAGAACCGCGAGACTTCCCGCTCTATTGTGAACGCAAGACGTTCTTCCCGCTCGTGCCGGCACATGAAGCGATCACGGACCTGTTCCTGCCACTGCGATAGACACGGCCAAGCCCATCGCGGGACGAATGCCGCTAGCCCCAGTCGCAGACGTTCAGCCGCGGCTCCATGCCTGCCAACCCCGGACATTCATTCATGCCGGCGTTACGCGTCGACAATCGGCCTTCTAAAGACAGGAATCAGGACTTCGTTGCGCGACCCAGCGTCGTCGGCAATCGACTGTTTCCGGAAGACGCGAAACGATCGGCGCGGCCCGGTGAACGCGGAGCGCGTGCATCAATGGTCACCAGCCCATTCCGACGGCAAGCGATGCTGTCGAGATGCCCTGCTTGCAACCTGCAGTGCGACGATCCCTCCCGTGGACGAACGGGGCGATGCAGGCTTTAATTCAATGCGCCAACCACTCGGTCGTGAGCTCGCCCCTATGGTCTTCCGGCGCCAGCACGTCACGCAGGGCTTCCAGCATCGGCGGCAGCGCCTGCACGAAGGCGTAGGGCGGGTTGACGATGTAAAGGCCGGCGCCGTTATAGATGCCGGGCTGATCGTCATCGTACAACCAATGCTCCACGCCGAGGAATTTCGGGATGCCGAGCCTGCGCAACTGCTCCTTCCACCGCCAATGCGTGGCGCGGTCTTTCAACGGATACCAGATCACCGTCACGCCATGCGCCCATTTACGGTAAGCCGCGGCTAGGGTGGCCGTGATACGGTCGCGGTCATCGAGTTGCTCGTACGGCGGGTCGACCACCACCACGCCGCGGGCGGTTCGGGGCGGCAGCATCGCCAGCCAAAGCTCGTAGGCGTCGCGCTCATGGACGGCAGCGGATGTGTCGCGCATCACGCCGCGCAAGGTATAGGCGTCGTCGGGATGCTTTTCGTTCAGGATCAGGAAATCCTGCGGCCGCAGCAGCTGCGCCAGAATCCGCGGCGAGCCGGGGTAGAAGTGCGGCTCGGTCCCGACATTCACCGCCTGTACGGCAGCGCGGTAGTCGTCCAGCAAGGGGTTCGGGTCGGCAAGGGCTCGCAGCACGCCCTGTGTGGACTCGCCGGTGCGTTGAGCGTCCTCGCCGTCGAGGTCGTACAGCCCGCAGCCGGCATGGGTGTCGATCAGGGTCAGCGCGCCCGGTTTTTGCTGCAAGGCCCGCACGAGAGCGATCAATAGGCTGTGCTTGACGACATCGGCGCTATTGCCAGCATGGAAGGAATGGCGATAATTCATTGCGACTCAAAATCCTGACGATCTACCTTTATACGTGCTGCTGGCCGCGAGTGCCGAGCGCGAGGCGATTGAAATGACCAATCCGGCGCTAGTATAAAGTCGCGCGAAAACCTTCAACGCCCTTCTGCGCGAGGCCTCGAGCGAGTGTGAGCGGCATCGGCCCGAACCCGTCAGATACGACAAGCGCCGCTACAGGCGCCGCAGCCGCATCGAGATCATGTTCGGGCGCCTGAAGGACTGGCGCCGCGTCGCCACCTGCTACGATCGTTGCCCAACCGTCTTCTTCTCCGCCGTCGCCCTCGCTGCCACGGTCATCGTCTGGCTATGGCCAATGGGTCCTGACCCTAGCTAAGCGTAGTCTCGCGGACGAAAATTCTTCCGATCGAGCGTGAGAGCCTTGCTGCAAGGCTTTCACCGTGCGCGGGCAGCATGATGTAACCGATGACGGGTTGCGGAAACGCCACGGTGTCACCGCGTTCGGCGATCAGGCGAAGCGCGATCAAGGCGCGCTCCGGTTTGAGCTTGTCCTTGCCGGCTGGCGCAACCGCGATAGGGCCGCCATTGGTGGCGGCGAGCGCAGGCTGGTCAAGCGTCGCGATCGCACTTGCGCCGATCTCGTCGAGGCGGACGCGCCAAGATCCGGCGGTGGCGTCGCTAGGCACGAACCGCCCGGTGGTGGCGGGTTCGATGCGCCAGGCGTCATCCTCGGCGGCATAGGCATGCACGTCGAACCGGTCGGGCGTGACGACGCGCAGCAATGGGGTCTTGCCATCGGTCCAGGCACCGGGCGCGAGCCCTTCCGGTAGATCGACAATACGGCCTGCACCGGATGCGCGGATCGTGAGCGCGGACTGACGGCGTTCGAAGCCGGCGAGTCGGTCGCGTTCGGCGATCAGGTCGCGTTCGAGGACACCGGCATCGGCGAGGTCGACGCGGTCGGCGACGCCGCGCGCGAGCTGGCTTTCGAGCTGGGCGATGCGGAGTCTCGCCTGCGCCGCGCCGAGGACGATGTCGGGCGAGGTCAGCTGGATCAGCACCTGCCCTGCCGAGACCATCTGGCCGTTGCGGACCGCGACGCGTTCGACGCGGGCGGGGTCGCCCGACACGATCGGCGTGTCGGCGATCGGCGCCAGGACCGCTGGCAGCGACACCGAGCGATCGAGCGGCAGGAAGGCTGCGACCAACAGACCTGCCGCGGCGAGCGCGAGCATCTTGGCGCGCTTGCTGGCGGCGATGGCGACGCGGCGCGCCCGCCATTCGCGCAGTTCGGACAGGACGGGACGGGCGAGGAACACGCAAACCTCCACGGCGAAAAGGATGAGACCGAGTGCCTTGAAGAACTCGTGATACACGAACAGCGCGATGCCGATGTACAGCGACGCACGGTAGAAGAAGGTGATGGCGGAGTACGCGATCAGGTTACGCTGCAGCGCGGCCGAAACGCATTCGGGGGCGGGCTCGCCGAGATCGAACAGCAGTTCGCGTAGCCGCCAGCGGCCGAATGCGAACGCGCGTGAGGCTAGGTTCGGCACGCCGAGCAGATCCGACAGGATGTAATAGCCGTCGAAGCGCATGAACGGGCTGGCGTTCACGAGCAGGCTGGTCGCCAGACTCGTCGTGGCGAGGATGAAGGCGGCGGTGCGGATCGGACCGTCGGGCAAGAACGACCATAGGAAGATCGCGACCGCCCCGACGCTGAGCTCGGCGCAGATGCCAGCCGCATCGATCATCATCCTTTGCCGCCGCGAGCGGAGTCGCCAGGCCGCGCTCGTGTCGGTGTAGAGCACCGGCATCATCACGAGGAAACTGACACCCATCGCCGGCACGCGGCAGCCATAGCGTGTTGCTGTATAGGCGTGGCCGAGCTCGTGGCACGCCTTCACGACGAGCAGCGCGCAGGCATAGGCGAACAGCCCCTGCCCGCTCAGCAGGCCGGCGAACGATCCGGTAAAGCTGTCCCATTGCCGGCTGACGAGGAACAGCCCGATCAGCGCGAGAACGCCGAGTGCCGTGATCCCGCTCCGCGACCAGAGCTTCCGCGCGGTGGGAAGCGTGCGATTCAGGAACGCCGCAGGGCGGACCAGGGGGATACGAATGAAGAGATAGTGGTCGAGTAGCCAGCGCCACCAGTCGCGGCGCGCGACGCGGTCACGCTGGGCGAGCGTCTGAACGGCGTCGCCAGGGGGATCGCGAGTCAGCGCGTTGCTGGTCGCGAACTCGTGGAAGGCGACGATCGCGCTTTCAGCGTCTTCGGGGTGCTCACCTTCGACGATCAGCGCGTCGCGGACGACATGCGCTTCGCCAAGCCGCCAGAGCGACGCGACGCGGTGTTCGAGCGCGCCGATCTGGAAGAACAGATGGCGCAAGGGATCGAACAGGACGTAGCCTGGCGCGCCCGACGGGAGCGCGGCGCCGGGTTCTACGCGGAGTTCCTGGCGGAGCGGCGGGAGCGCAAAGGTATCGGTCATACGGACGCTTCAGGATCGACAAGGGCGTGTGCGATCCCCCCCCGCCAGGGGGAGGTGGCAGGCATAGCCTGACGGAGGGGGAGGAAAGGGAAAACTCGGGTTGCGTATCCTCCCCCTACGTCGCGTTCAGCGCCACCTCCCCTTGGCGGGGGAGGATTAATCTGTCGCCCACCAAGCTCCGTCATCCCCGCAGAGGCGGGGATCCAGACTGGCAGACGTCCAAGATCGATCGCAAGGGTTTGCCAATATGGGTTCCCGCCTCCGCGGGAATGACAGGCGTGGGGGGAACGACGGACGTCGGGGGAATGACGGACGTCGCGGGAATGACGGACGTCGCGGGAATGACGGACGTCGCGGGAATGACGGACGGAAGAGCGTCGCAACTCAGAACCCCAGATATTGCCGCGCGCTGGCGATCGGGCGCTTGAGCATCGTGTAGGCGAGCGGGGCCCAGTCGCCGCGGACGCGGGCGGTGCCGCGCGAGCCTATGCGGGGTTGCGCGCCGTCTGCCGGGGTGGCGTTCAGCGCGAACGCCAGCGTGCCGTCGGCGGTCGGGCGGGCCTGGTAGCTCGCATCCGCCAAGGTCGCCGACTGCGCCCAGAGGGGCTGGCTGTCGAGCCAGACCGAGACGCTGCTGCCGGGTTCGAGCGTCATCTGCTCGCGAGTCGGCAGGTCGATGCGGTAGCGGACTTGCGTGGGGTCGGCGATCTCCATGATCGGCTGGCCGACCTCCACCGCGCGGCCCTCCCATTCGCGGCGGTCGGTATAGATCGCCATGCCGGCGCGGGGGGCGGTGACGCGCGCGCGCGCGAGCATGTCCTGCGCATAGCCATGTTCGGCGGCAGCGAGCTGATACTCGGCCTGCGCGATCGAGATACCGCGCGCCTCGCGGGCGTCGCCGAACGACGCGGACGAGACCTCGTCGACCTTGGCGCGCGCGACCTGGAGGCGTTCGGCGGACAGGCTCAGCTCGTTCCGCAGCTTGACGTCGTCGAAGCGCAGCAGCGTCTGGCCCTTCGCGACCTTGGCGCTGGGCGCGACGTCGAGCGTGGTGATCAGGCCTGCGAAGGGCGCGGTGACGACGTAGGGATGCGCAGCGACGACCTCGACCGGGGCGAGCGCCGACATGTGGACGGGGAACAGCGCGACGACCGCCACTGCGCCGGCGATCAGCTTCTTCTGCTTCGCGGAGAATTTGGGCACGCGGCGGACCGGCTTGCCGCCGGTGAGCGCGAGCCAGCCATGCTGCGTCGTCTCGGCCATGCGTGCGATGCGGCCGGCTTCATTGGCTTCGAACGGGTCGGCGCGCACGACCAGCAGGCCGGCGAACACCTGGCCCTCGCGGTCGATCAGCGGTTGCCAGAGCCAGGCGCGGAACGGGTAGTCGGCAAGCGCATCATCGTCGGGCGCGTCGAGCATCAGCGGCTGCGAGACGTCGAGCGTCTTCACCGCCGCCTCGATCGCGCGGATCGCGGGTGCGTTGCGGTCGACCGCCGCGAGGCTCGACGCGACCGCGACCTGCCAGCCCTCGCCCGCGGGGGCGCGCTTCAGCACGAACAGCTGGTCGTACGAAACCAGCCGCCGTGTCTCGTTCGCGACGAAATACAGCAGTTCGGGAACGCTGGCCTGCGACCGCAGCGACGCTTCCCACGTCAGCAGCGTGCCGAGCGGCGATGGCTCCGCAGTCGGCGGCCGCATCAGATCAGATAGAACGGTCATGCTCGCCTTCCGTAAAGCGTGCGGTGCCGCTCATGCCGGGCAGGACGGTGCCAACGACGGTGATCTTGCCGGTGATCCGCATCGTCTTCGACACCGGATCGACCGCCGCGCCGAGCCGGGCGACCGAGCCCTGGACGCTGCCGCCGGTCTCGTCGATCGCGAAGCTGAACGGGGTGCCGGGCTTGAGCCACGTCAGCCACGTCGAGGGGACGATCAGCTCGACCTCGAGATCGCCCGCGCCCTGGATCTTCATCAACGGCTGGCCGCCCGCCGCGACGTCATGCGGGTGCGCGACGCGCTCGACGACGGTGCCCGAGAACGGCGCGACGATCGTGCATTGGCCGATCCCCGCCTGGATCGCCTGCGCCTCGGCCGACGCCTTGCCGAGATTGGCCTTCGACACCGCGACCTCGTTGGTGCCGATCGCCTTGTACTGGTCGAGCTCGACATTGGTGTCGTAGGTCTTCCGGTACGCCGACGCCGCAGCCTCGGCCGCGGTCAGCTGCGCGCGCATCTGCGAACAGTCGAAGCTCGCCAGCAACTGCCCCTTGGCGAAACTCTGCCCGGTATCGAACGGCAGCGCGGTGATCAGCGCGGTCATGCGCGAGGCGATCACCGCCTCCTCGCCCGACCGCACGACGCCGTGCGCCGACACCTGCGCGCCGGGCGTGAAGGTCGCGCCCGCCACCGTGACGTTGGCATCGCGGGTGAGCGCGGCCATGTCGAGCGCCAGCACCGGCACCGCGGTATGCGCGGCCTTGGCATCGGACCAGGTGACCTGGCCGGGCATCGCCATCGTCGACCCGAGCGCCACGAGCCCCGTCGCGCCGACCCCGGCCATCACCTTCGCACGCGCACTCAACTGCGCCAGCAGAGGCAAGATCATGCTCAATTTCCCTTCCCCACGGTATCGAGGCTGGCGATTTCGCGGGCGGCCCACATCTGCTTCAGCGACACGGCGATCGTCGCGACGCTCTCGCGATCGGTGACGTCGGGAGTGAAGCTATCCTGGCCCATCGAGGCGTAGAGATTCGCATAGGCGTTCTGGGCGTCGGCATAGGCGATGTCGTAGCGGACTTCGCTTACCAGAGTGTTCATCTGCTCGCGCAACAGCGTCTGCTGGCTGACCGCGCCGGCTTTATAGCCGCCGCCGATCTGGCCCATGATCCGCGCCTGCACGTCATGACTGTGCCGCGCGGTATCGAGCTCGGACGAATACAGACCGTAACGCGCGCGCGCGACATGGACCTGCGTCATCACCGCCATCGCGGTGGCGAGCTGGCGCATGCGAAGCACGTCGCCCTCGGCATGGACCGATTTCTTGACCGCGCCGATCTTGAACACGTTGAGCAAGTTGAACGCCGACCGTGCGCCGTACTGCGCCCAATCCTGGTTGTAGAGGAACTTGTTCGAGTCGGCGTTGTAGCCGACGAAGCCCTTCAGGCTAGGGAACATCGCCAGGATCTGCGCATCGAGTTCGTGCTTGTTGATGCGCTGCTGATAATCGAGCTGGCGCAGTTCGGGTCGGTTGCGCAGCGCGGTCATCACCTCGTCCTCGGCGGACATCGCGACGTTCGGCAGCGCATCCTCGCGCGGCGGCAGGACGAGCTCATAGTCGGTGCCGGGGTCGAGGTTCATCAGTGCGGCGAGCTGCGACTTGGCGATCTGCAGCTCGCGGCTAAGCGACTTTACCTGCGCCTCGATCTCGATCAGCTCGCGCTGATAGGTAAGCGCGATGAGCGGCGGCGCCTTGCGGTTCTTCGCTAGCCGCTCGGAATTGCTGAGCGTCGTGGTGATCGAGCCCTGCAGCTCGTTCAGCTTGGTCAGCAGGCGCTGCGCGGAGACGGCGCGGTAATAGGCCGTGCGGACGTCCTCGATCACGCGGTTCGAGACTTTCCGGCGCTCCTCCGCGGCGATCAGCACGCCGTCGGCCTTCTGGTGCGCGCGGACATAGCTGAGGCCGAAATCGAGGACGTCCCAGCTGACGGTCAGATCGCCGGAGAAGACATTCTTCTCGGTCGAGGTCGATGGCTCGAGGCTCTGGCGGCGGGTGAGCAGCGACAGGCTCGACGCGCCGGCCTCGTTGCTGCGGCCGAAATAACCACCGCTGGCGACCACCTGGGGCAGCATGTCGTAGCTGCTGACCTTCAACTCGCGGTCCTTCAGCGCCTGCTGCATCTGCTCGACGCGGTAGTCGAGATTGTATTTCAACGCGCGCGCCATCGCCTGGTACAGGTCGATCGGGCCGGTCACGGGCTCCTGGTTGGCGGTGACCGCGACGCGGTTGTCCTGCGCGCGGGTGTCCAGCTCGGAGGCCGACATCGGTTTGGGCGTTACCGCGCAGCCGGAGATCAGCGCAGCGAGTGCGAGGCCGGCGGCAAGACGGGACATAGGCTTGGCTCGGTTGATCATGACGGTCCTCATTCGAAAGTGCTGGAAAGGCGCGCGGCAGCAGCGGAGGCCGCGGCGCCGGGGGTGTGAAGCGTGGCGTCGAGCGGTGCGGCGCGGTGGCGGACAGGGGCCGGGCGATCGAGTTCGATCTCGCCGGTCTGGCCCTGGATGACGATCGGCGTCGACGTCGTGCGGCCGTTCTCGCGAGTGACGCGGACGATCAAATGGAGCTCGTCCATGTCGGCGCCGCGCTCGATGATCGCGAGGCCGCGTTTGTCGACATGGATGAAATCCGCCGCGTGGCCGTTGGCGAGGCGCACGTCGACCGCGCGGATCTCTGCATGCTCGCCCTCGGCGATGTCGCGGACCTCGACGTAGATCGCCCCGCCGCGGACCACCGATTCGACCATGATGCAGGCGTTCTGGTCGGCCGTGGCGGAGAAGCCCGTGAGACCCTGGACCATGAAGTCACCCCAGCGGTGATCGAACAGCCGGTCGCCGGCATCGCGCTGGTCGCGAATGGCGTCGAGCCGCGCGACCTCGGCGAGGATCGGCGAGTCCGGATCGAGTCCGGTCCCGCGTAGCGAGCGGATTGCCTCGACCGCATCGCCGACCGGCTGGCGGCCGATCGTCGTGGCGTTGAGCGATCGGATGCCCTCGACGGTGTTGAGCACCGACAGCGGGTTGCGGACTTCGCCGTCCTCGCCGAGGCGGATCGTTGCCATCCGCGGACTGGGGTCGACGAAGCGCGGGCGGCCGAAGTCGAGCAACTGTTCGATATCCGCGCCGCGGCCGTCCGCGACCCTGACCACGACCGTGCCGGTGGAGATGCCGCCGCGGCCATCGGCGACGGTGTAGGTGATCGTCGCATTGCCGACAAAGCCGAGCGCAGGCGTAAAGCTAACCGTGTTGTCGGGGTTGACGACGGCTGCGCCGTTGGCGGTGGTCGCGCCGGTCAGCGTCACCCGATCGCCGTCCGGATCGGTCACGCCGTCGAGCACCGCGATCCGGGTCGGCCGCCCACCGGTCGCATCGACGGGTGCCGCGCCGACGGGAACCACCGGCGCGCGGTTGACCGGATCGACCGTGACGGTGACCAGCGCGGTCGCCGTCGCACCGTCGCTGTCGGTGATGGTGTAGCGGATCGTGTCGGTGCCGGTGAAGCTCGCACCCGGGATATAGGCCAGCGTGCCGTCGGGGTTGATCGTGACGCTACCATGAGCCGCGATCGCCCCGGTAACGGAGATCGCATCGCCATCCGGATCGCTGTCGTTGGCCAGCACTGGGATGACCACGCCGACATCACGATCGGTGCGTGCGGCGTCATCGCGCGCGATCGGTGCGGGGTTGGTCGCGGTGAGCGTGAAGCCCTGCGATGCGGTTGCGCCCGACGGATCGCGCGCGGTGACCAGCACACCGTAGCGACCGCCGCCGACCTGGCTCGCGCCGCGGTCGATGGTGCCCGAGATGATGCCCGTCGTCGCGTCGATCGTGAGACCGGCAGGGAGCCCACTCGCCGTGTAGGTTACCGCGTCGCCATCGCCATCCGCGAACGCCGCGGCGGTCGGGTAGGCGATCGCGGCACCGTCGCTGGTCGCGCGATCGGGCAGGCTGCCGACCGGCATCGGCGCGTCGTTGACCGGATCGATCGTGATCGTCACGTCGGCGGTGGCGGTACCGCCGCGCCCGTCGGTGATCGTATAGCGTAGCGTGTCGGTGCCGGTGTAGTTGGCATCGGGCGTGTAGGTCAGCGTGCCGTCGGCGTTGACGACGACGCTGCCATGCGCCGCGCTGACGCTGGTGACGACAAGCGGATCGCCATCCTGGTCACTGTCATTGGCAAGCACCGCGATCGTTACCGGGCTGTCCTCCGCGGTGCGGGCGACGTCGGTCTGCGCGACCGGTGCCCTGTTCGGCGGCGTAACGGTAAGCGTCACCGTCGCGCTGGCGGTGCCGCCCCGACCGTCGGCGATGGTATAGACGACGACGTCGGTGCCGACGAACCCTGCGATCGGCACGTAACGGAGCGTACCATCGGGGTTGATCGTGACGCTGCCGCTGGTCGCCGTGGCGGCAATGACGGTCAGCGGGTCACCGTCCGGATCGCTGTCGTTGGCGAGCACGGGAATATCGATGCTCGTATCGCGGACCAGCGTCGCACGGTCGTCGACGGCGCGTGGCACGTCCTGAACGGGGGTGATCGTCACGAGCACGCTCGCGGTCGACGTGCCGCCCTGCGCGTCGCTGATCGTGTAGACGATCACGTCGTTACCGTTGAAGTCCTGGTCGGGCGTGTACGCCAGTGTGCCGTCGGCGTTGACGACGACGCTGCCGTGACCCGCATTCGCCGAGACGACGCTGAGCGGATCCCCGTCGGGATCGACGTCGTTGCCCAGCACGGCTATCCGCACGGACGTATCCTCGGCGGTGGTCGCACGGTCGTTCGCCGCCGTCGGTGCCGGGTTGGCGATCGCCCAGTCGAAGCCGCTGCTGACCGCCTCGCCCGACGGATCGGTCGCGGTGACGACGACACGGTAGGTGCCGCCGGCGACCTGGCTCGCGGAACGGTCGACGGTTCCCGATATCCGGCCGGTGACCGGGTCGATCGTCAGGCCGGCGGGAAGCCCGGTCGCGGTGAAGCGCAGCGCGTCGCCGTCGGGATCCGCAAAGAAGCCGCCGACATCGAGCGTCACCGGCAGTCCGTCGGTACCCGCCGCATCGCTCAGCGGCTGTGCGACCGGCGCATCGTTGACCGCGACGACGGTGATCGTGACCGACGCGCTGGTACGGTTCCCCGCGGGATCGCTGACCTGATAGGTCACGATCGCGGTGCCGTTGAAGTCCTTGTCCGGCGTGAAGACGATCCTGCCGTCGACGATCGTCGCGGCGCCGTGGCTGGCAACCGCCTCGACCAGCGTCAGCGGATCGCCATCGGGATCGCTGTCGTTGTCGAGCACCGCGATGGTGACCGGCACATCCTCGCGCGTCGTCGCGGTGTCGCCGCGCGCGATCGGCCCCGCTGCGAGCACGCTCCAGGTGAACGGCGCATCGACCGACAACCCGGACGGATCGGTCGCGGTGACGATCACGGTATAATGCCCCTGTCCATCGCGACCGCCGCGATTGGCGCCGGGCGTGATCGTACCCGAAATCACCCCCGTCACCGGATCGATCGACAATCCCAGGGGCAGGCCGGTCGCGCTGTACGTCACCATATCGCCGTCGACATCGGCAAAGACCGCGCTGGTCGGAATCGACACCGTCTCTGCATCGACGTCGCTGCGCGCGGGCAGGCCGGTCGTGGTCGGCGCGTCGTTGCGAGCCGCGACCGCGACGCCGATGCTGGCGTTCGCGCGCGCGCCGTCGCTGTCGGTGACGACATAGGCGATCGTGTCGGTGCCGTTGAAATCCGCGTCCGGGCGATAGGTGATCGTGCCGTCGGAGTTGATCGTGACGCTGCCATGCGCGGCCACCGCGGAGACGATCGTCAGCGGGTCGCCATCCGGATCGCTGTCGTTGGCGAGCGGGGCGATGACGATACCGCCGTCCTCGTCGACGCTGGCGGTATCGTCGCGCGCGATCGGTGCGGGATTGGTGATCGTCCAGTGGAGGAGGGTGGTGCTGGTCCCGCCATGGCCATCGTCCGCGGTCACCACGGTATCGTAGACGCCGCCTTTCACCTGGCTCGCGCCGCGGTCGATGATACCCGAGACGAGCCCAGTCGCGGGATCGATCGAGAGCCCTGCCGGCAGTCCGGTCGCGGTGAAGACCAGCGGATCACCGTCCGCATCGGTGACGCTCGCACCGATCGGCAGGAAGATGCTCTGGCCGTCCGCCGCTGCCTGGTCGCCGCCCACGCCCGCGGTCGGCGCTGCGTTGACGATCGTGATCGTGACGGTCGCGGTCGCCGTGCCGCCCTGTCCGTCGCTGATCGTGTAGACGATCATGTCCTGCCCGGCGAACAAGGCCGGCGGCGTGTATCGCAGCGTACCATCGGCAAGGATCACGACGGTACCGCGATCGGCCCTGGCATCGATGACGCTCAGCGGATCGCCGTCGGGATCGCTGTCGTTACCAAGTACCGCGATCACCGTCGGCGTGTCGACATGCACCATGGCGGCGTCGGCGTTGGCGGTCGGCGCGGGATTGGCAGCGCTCAGCGCGAACGTCTGCGTCGCTGCGGCACCCGACGGATCGCGTGCGGTGACCACGACGGCGTAGCTGCCACCGCCAGCCTGGCTCGCCGAGCGGTCGATCGTGCCCGAGATCACCCCGGTGCTCGCGTTGATCGTCAGTCCCGCGGGAAGGCCCGTCGCCGTGTAGGTCAGCGTGTCGCCGTCGATGTCGGTAAAGCCGCCAACGGTCGCATAGGACACTGCAGCCCCATCGCTGCTCGCACGATCGGGCAACGTACCAACCGAAGCCGGCGCATCGTTCACCGGCGTGATCGTGATCGCGACGGTCGCGTTCGAGACGCCGCCCTGCCCATCGGAGATCGCGTAGCTGATCGTGTCGGTGCCGTTGTAGTTCGCGTTCGGCGTGTAAGTCAGCGTGCCGTCCGCATTGC
This sequence comes from Sphingomonas sp. R86520, assembly GCF_042466285.1. NCBI lineage: Bacteria > Pseudomonadati > Pseudomonadota > Alphaproteobacteria > Sphingomonadales > Sphingomonadaceae > Sphingomonas > Sphingomonas sp. R86520. The sequence continues at coordinate 3,962,258 of NZ_JAXHBZ010000001.1, read as the reverse complement.
GGACGACGCTGCCGTGCAGCGCGGTCGCCGACGTGACGGTGAGCGGGTCGCCGTCGGGATCGCTGTCGTTCGCCAGCACCGCGATAGTGACGGCGGTGTCCTCTGCCGTCGTCGCACTGTCGTTGACGGCGGTGGGGGCCGGGTTGGTCGCGGTGAGCGTGAAACGCTGCGTGGTCGCGGCGTTCGACGGATCGCGCGCGGTGACCACGACGGCGTAGCTGCCACCGCCAGCCTGGCTCGCGGAGCGGTCGATCGTGCCCGAGATCACCCCGGTGCTCGCGTTGATCGTCAGTCCCGCAGGCAGGCCGGTCGCCGTGTAGGTCAGCGTGTCGCCGTCGATATCGGTGAAGCCGCCAGCGGTCGCATAGGACACCGCAGCCCCATCGGTGCTCGCACGATCGGGCAACGCGCCAACCGAAGCCGGCGCATCGTTCACCGGCGTGATCGTGATCGCGACGGTCGCGTTCGAGACGCCGCTCTGCCCGTCGGAGATCGCGTAGCTGATCGTGTCGGTACCGTTGTAGTTTGCGTTTGGCGTGTAGGTCAGCGTGCCGTCGGCATTGCGGACGACGCTGCCGTGCAGCGCCGTCGCCGACGTGACGGCGAGCGGATCGCCGTCCGGATCCGTGTCGTTCGCCAGCACCGCGATCGTGACGGCGGTATCTTCGGCCGTCGTGGCGCTGTCGTTGACGGCGGTGGGGGCCGGGTTGGTCGCGGTGAGCGTGAAGCGCTGCGTGGTCGCGGCGTTCGACGAATCGCGCGCGGTGACCACGATGGCGTACGCGCCGCTGCCAGCCTGGCTCGCCGAGCGGTCGATCGTGCCCGAGATCACCCCGGTGCTCGCGTTGATCGTCAGGCCCACGGGCAGGCCGGTCGCGGTGTAGCTCAGCGCATCCCCGTCCACGTCGGTGAAGCCGCCAGCGGTCGCATAGGACACGGCAGCGCCATCGCTGCTCGCACGATCGGGCAACGTGCCAACCGAAGCCGGCGCATCGTTCACCGGCGTGATCGTGACCGCGACGGTCGCGTTCGAGACGCCGCCCTGCCCGTCGGAGATCGCGTAGCTGATCGTGTCGGTGCCGTTGTAGTTCGCGTTCGGCGTGTAGGTCAGCGTGCCGTCGGCATTGCGGACGACGCTGCCGTGCAGCGCCGTCGCCGACGTGACGGTGAGCGGGTCGCCGTCGGGATCGGTGTCGTTCGCCAGCACCGCGATCGTGACGGCGGTGTCCTCTGCCGTCGTCGCACTGTCGTTGACGGCGGTGGGGGCCGGGTTGGTCGCGGTGAGCGTGAAGCGCTGCGTGGTCGCGGCGTTCGACGGATCGCGCGCGGTGACCACGACGGCGTACGCGCCACCGCTGACCTGGCTCGCCGAGCGGTCGATCGTGCCCGAGATCACCCCGGTGCTCGCGTTGATCGTCAGTCCCGCGGGTAGACCGGTCGCCGTGTAGGTCAGCGTGTCGCCGTCGATGTCGGTAAAGCCGCCAGCGGTCGCATAGGACACCGCAGCCCCGTCGCTGCTCGCACGATCGGGCAACGTACCGACCGAAGCCGGCGCATCGTTCACCGGCGTGATCGTGACCGCGACGGTCGCGTTCGACGTGCCGCCCTGCCCGTCGGAGATCGCGTAGCTGATCGTGTCGGTGCCGTTGTAGTTCGCGTTCGGCGTGTAGGTCAGCGTGCCGTCGGTATTGCGGACGACGCTGCCGTGCAGCGCGGTCGCCGACGTGACGGCGAGCGGATCGCCGTCGGGATCGGTGTCGTTCGCCAGCACCGCGATCGTGACGGCGGTGTCTTCGGCCGTCGTCGCGCTGTCGTTGCGCGCGGTGGGGGCCGGGTTGGTTGCGGTGAGCGTGAAACGCTGCGTGGTCGCGGCATTCGACGGATCGCGCGCGGTGACCACGACGGCGTAGCTGCCACCGCCGACCTGGCTCGCCGAGCGGTCGATCGTGCCCGAGATCACCCCGGTGCTCGCGTTGATCGTCAGTCCCGCGGGCAGGCCAGTCGCCGTGTAGGTCAGCGCATCGCCGTCGATGTCGGTGAAGCCGCCAGCGGTCGCATAGGACACCGCAGCCCCATCGCTGCTCGCACGATCGGGCAACGTGCCGACCGAAGCCGGCGCATCGTTCACCGGCGTGATCGTGACCGCGACGGTCGCGTTCGACGTGCCGCCCTGCCCGTCGGAGATCGCGTAGCTGATCGTGTCGGTGCCGTTGTAGTTCGCGTTCGGCGTGTAGGTCACCGTGCCGTCCGCATTGCGGACGACGCTGCCGTGCAGCGCCGTCGCCGACGTGACGGTGAGCGGGTCGCCGTCGGGATCGGTGTCGTTCGCCAGCACCGCAATCGTCACCGCGGTGTCCTCGGCCGTCGTCGCGCTGTCGTTAACGGCGGTGGGGGCCGGGTTGGTCGCGGTGAGCGTGAAGCGCTGCGTGGTCGCGGCATTCGACGGATCGCGCGCGGTGACCACGACGGCGTAGCTGCCACCGCCGGCCTGGCTCGCCGAGCGGTCGATCGTGCCCGAGATCACCCCGGTGCTCGCGTTGATCGTCAGTCCCGCGGGAAGGCCGGTCGCCGTGTAGCTCAGCGCATCGCCGTCCACGTCGGTAAAGCCGCCAGCGGTCGCATAGGACACGGCAGCGCCGTCGCTGCTCGCACGATCGGGCAGCGTACCAACCGAAGTCGGCGCATCGTTCACCGGCGTGATCGTGACCGCGACGGTCGCGTTCGACGTGCCGCCCTGCCCGTCGGAGATCGCATAGCTGATCGTGTCGGTGCCGTTGTAGTTCGCGTTCGGCGTGTAGGTCAGCGTGCCGTCCGCATTGCGAACGACGCTGCCGTGCAGCGCGGTCGCCGACGTGACGGTGAGCGGGTCGCCGTCGGGGTCCGTGTCGTTGACCAGCACCGCGATAGTGACGGCGGTATCTTCGGCCGTCGTCGCGCTGTCGTTGCGCGCGGTTGGGAAATCGTTGACGGCAATGACGTCAATCCGGCTGGTCGCGACTGCGCTGGTCAGCGTGTCGTTCGAGAAGGAGACGGTCAGCACGCGCTGCGTCGTGCTGGGCGTATCCGAGGTATTGCTGAAACGGATCGCCTTCAGTGCGGCGTCATAGTCGGTCTCGCTGCCGTTGCCGGTCAGCGTGACGACGATCCGGCCGTTGCTGGCGGCGCCGACCGTCGCGGCGATGTTCGCCGGCAACGTGCCGACCGACAGCATGTCGCCCGCCTGATAGTTGGTGAGCGTCACCGACGCACCGATGACCGCATTGATATCCATCGGGTTGGTGACGACCACGTCGGTGTCGACGACCGGCACGCCGGGGCCGTTCTCGGTGAACGTGAAATGGGCGTCGTTACCCGCAGCGGTGCTGTCATTGCCGTCGAGATCGAGCCGCGGGATGCTGACATAGACCGGGTCGGAATACAGGAAGTCGGCGTCGCCATCCTGATAGAACTGCGCCTGCGTCGTCACGGTGTTGGTGGTGAGCGTGTAGGTAAGGTCGAACGACGACACCTTGGTCCAGTCGAACGTCGCCGCCGATTTGGGCGTCACGGGCTGCGTCGCGTCGGTGTTCTCGTTCTGCGTGCCCGACGCGGTGATCCGGTTCAGGGACGAGGTGAAGGCGATGTCGCTGACCCGCTCACGCGTGAAATAGGCAAGGTTGTCGGTCGAGGTGCTGACGGTCTCGCGGCTGTTCGGATTGCCGCCGATCCCGTCGATGTCCGCGATCGTGAAGCGGACATCGGCCGGCAGCGCGGTGTTGGTGCCCGAGACCACCAACGACCAGCGGATTTGCACGATAGCATCGCTCGCGCCGGTCGTCAGGTCGCGCAGCAGGAAGGTCGGATCGTCGCCGTTCGCCCCGGTGCCGGTCGGGCGATTGAAGCGGACCGCATCGCCCGCGCTGAGCGAGACCACCGTCGCGATCAGGTCGACGCTCTGCCCGTTGAAGGTCGCGGCCCCGCTCCAGCGCGCGACCGAACCGACGCCGACATCGGGCGAACGCGAGTCCGTGCCGTACCCGGTCGTGCCGGAGACGACGACGGTACCCTGGCCATTGGTCACGGTCAGGCTGTCCGCGGTGACCGAGATCGGCACCGGCGTGTTGGGATCGAGCGTGTGTGCCCAGTCGCCGCCATCAAGGCTGCGCGCCTCGATGCTGCCGCTGTGCGCCTCGAGCACCCAGTCGCCGCCACGGGGCGCATAGCCAGTGACGTCGGTCGAGGCTGCCACGTCGGCGCCGGTCGCGCGGGCGAAACTGGCGAGGGCGGCGGCACCGGCATCGCCCTCGGCGAAATCGCAGCCATAGATCAGGATGTCGCCACCCTGCGCCAGCGAGCGGCCGATCGCAGCCAGCGACCCGGCAAGGTCGCCATCGATCGCCGCCTGGTCGACCCTGGTCGTACCGATCCAGAACTCGCCCTGGTCGCCGTGGCTGACGATGTGGATCGCGGAGATATCGGTCTGGCCCGCGAGCGCGGCGCGGATCTGGTCGATCCCGTCGCGCGTGCCGTCGATCAGGACCACCTGCGCCTGCGACGCCCATTGCGCCGCGAGTTGCTGGTAATCGTCTACCGACGTGTCGATGAAGACGATGGCTTGCGTCGCCGCTGATGCGGACTCGTGCGACGAAATGGTGTGCAGCTCGTGCGCCGTATCGACCGGGATGCGCGTAACGCCGCCGTCAGACGCATCGCCGTCGAAAACCGCGAGAGTGGTCGTACCGTGATCCGGTGCCCCCGCGGCCGCGGGGGCGCCCTCACTGGCCGCGTGCGCGTTTTCTGCCGGAGCAGCATCGTGTGCCGGTGCCGGCGTGAAGACGTCTATCGGCGCTGGCACGTGCGCAGGCAGGCCGCTGTTCGCGGCATCGGCGCGAGCGAGCGGCGAATCGACTTTGCCGACCGCTTCCGTGGTGGCCGCAATCGCAGCATCGAACATCATGCGCGGCTCGAGCGCGAGCAGATGCGCCCGTCCTGCCGACCCGGTCCGCAGCATATTGCGATCGAACTGCTTCACCGTATCGTCTCCATCACACTACATCGCGTTGAGGAGATTTAGCTCAGAGTTGGTAAAGACCGGGTTAAGGATATCGCCTCGTAATCAGGCTACCCCTATCGAAACAGGCGGTTCTTATGCTGCTCGCCTAGCATCAGAACCAGGGGTTTTAGCCAGAAGATGACCGTGGCAGCGAGGGCAACGGCGGAGAAGAAGACGGTTGGGCAACGGTCTTAGCAAATGGCGACGCGGCGCCAGTCCTTCGGGCGCCATGATCTCGATGCGGCCGCGACGTCTGTAGCGGCGCATGTCGTATCTGACCGGTTCGAGCCACGATTTCCGGCCTAGGATGCAGGGTTCGATGCCCTTGGCTCGGGCTGAGCGTCCGCAGCAGCCAAGCTCTCCATCATTCGCAGGAACACGCCCCTCTCGCTCCGCTGCTTCCACCGATTGTACCGCGTCTTGTGCGGTCCATAATCGCTGGGCGCGTCCGCCACCGCAGCCCATTACGATTGACGAAAACGATGCCGCTCAACACTCGCGGACCATCGACCCAAGGCCTGCCCTGGCTCTTCGGAAAGTACGGCTGCAAGCGCGCCATCTGCTCATCGGTCAGCCAGTACAGGTCGCTCATCCCACGTCACCCTGCGGAGCCTGAATCAGATCGCGCCGCTGACATCAATGGGTCCTGACCCTAGTGAAGATGACGGCAGCGTATGGCGGGCTAGCTGTGGGGCGCTCACCGAGCCTTGTGGCAAAAGCCCGTTAGAACATAGGCTAAGAGTGCAAGATGGCGGAGACGGAGGGATTCGAACCCTCGGTACCAGTAAACCCGGTACGGCGGTTTAGCAAACCGCTGGTTTCAGCCACTCACCCACGTCTCCGGCTGCAGCAGATGCGGGGCTATAGCGAGGGTCGGTGCGGGGGGCAACGCCTGTAATCGCGACAGCGTCCGAATTCGTCACTCTCCCCCGCCCTTACCGTTCACCGCGATTTCGGCCGAATTCGACAGGTGCCCGGCGTTCGTTCATTGCGCGGCAAGCCGGGCGCTGGTTAACTCGGCTGCGAAGGGGTAATCCCCGGTTTCGGGGCGCCTCCCGTAGTTTCGGCGAGTTTGGGGATCGACATGCGTAGCTTCTGGCTTGGCCTAGGTGCCATCGCGACCGCCGTGTGTGGCGGCGCCGTAGGTGGTGCGACGGCCGCATCCGCACAGGTCCGCACGATCGATCCGAACCAGGCGATCGACGGCGACCTCGCACCGCGCGCCTATCAGCCGCCCTCCCGCCCGCAAGCGACGCAACCCTCGCGGCCGGCAGAGACCGAGACGACGGTCCAGAGCGATCCTGCCCCGGCCCCTGGCCCGGCTGCGCCGTCCGGCAACGCCTCGCAGGCCGCCCGGGCGGAAGCCACGACACAGGCCGCCGACACCTATCAGCGCGACGATCTGCTCGCAGCCGGCGAAGGCGTGTTCGGCAAGGGCGCGGCGGGGCTCGGCGGCATCCTCGAGAACATCCTGAAGGACCAGGGCCAGCCCAACGCCTATATCGCCGGCCGCGAAGCCTCGGGCGCGTTCGTGCTCGGCGTCCGCTATGGCTCGGGCATCATGAGCCACAAGGTCGAGGGCCAGCAGCCGGTCTATTGGACCGGCCCGTCGGTCGGCTTCGACATCGGCGGCGACGCGAACAAGGTCTTCGTGCTGGTCTACAATCTCTACGACACGGAGGAATTGTATAAGCGTTTCCCCGCAGTCGAGGGGCGTCTGTACCTGGTCGGCGGTTTCGCCGCGACGTACCTGCGCCGCGGCAACGTCGTCCTGATCCCGATCCGCTTGGGTGTCGGCTGGCGCGCTGGTGTAAACGTCGGGTATATGAACATCACCCACAAGAGCAGGTGGTTGCCGTTTTAGGCGAAGCGCGGCAGGCGGCAACGCCAGCCTGACTCGCGCAAGCCCGGCCGGCGGGGCTAGGCCCCGTCCGACGACGTGGGCTTTGCCCATGGCAGGCCCCAAGCCCGACCTTCAATCTCCAACCCGTCGGAAGAAACCTGGCAGGGCGCCTGCACCATCAGCTAATCCAACGCCGCCTTCCCCAACTCGCGCCGCCCATGAGTTGACGCCAACACGCCAAGCGCTACGCCAAGCCAATGGCAAAACCCGACCGCCTCGCCCGTCTCGACGCCCAGCGCGAGGACCTCGAAACCGACTACCGCGAGACGCTGATCGCAGCGCTGGAAAAGACCGCATCCGGCTCGCTCGGCCTGTTCGACCGCACGCCGGATCGCCGCGTCCGCGCCGCGATCGCCCCGACGATCGACGCGCTCACCGAAATGGGTACCGACATCGATGCGATGCGCGACCGCCTGATGCTGGAGCCGTTCGCGCTTCACCGCGACTTCTTCGCCGCGCGCGGTCCGGTCAGCGCCAGCGCGGTCGGCGAGCAGAAGGAAGCAAGGTTGTGGCTGGATGGGCTGAAGGCGCAGGATCTCACTATCTAGACGGTGCGCCCCCGCCCTCACCCATCACCACCTCCAGCGTCTTTCCTGCTCTCGATCAGAGAGGGATAGGCCGCGGCCAACCCGCCTTGGGAAGGGCGAAGCCGCAGCTCGCGTTACCCTTCGAACCGCCACTCCAATGTCGTGCCCGCCAGGAACGGCACAACCGCGGTGTCGCCCGAGCCGATCGCTCCAGGCACCTCGACCGCCTCGCGCACCAGCGTCACGGTTCCCTCGTTCAGCGGCAACCCGTAGAATCGCGCGCCATGCTCCGACGCGAACCCCTCGAACTTGTCGAGCGCGCCCTCCTCGTCGAACACGCTCAGATACGCCTCCAGCGCGAACGGCGCGTTGAAGATCCCGGCGCACCCACACCCGGATTCCTTCGCGCCCACGACGTGCGGCGCGCTGTCGGTCCCCAGGAAGAACCGCGGCGATCCAGACACCGCCGCACGCCGCACAGCCAGTCGATGCGTCTCGCGCTTCAACACGGGCAGGCAATAGGCGTGCGGCCTGAGGCCACCCTCGAACAACGCGTTGCGGTTGATCAGCAGATGCTGCGGCGTGATCGTCGCAGCGATCGGATGATCCGCCTCGGCCACGAACGCGGCCGCCTCTGCGGTCGTGATATGCTCCAGCACGATCTTCAGCTCGGGATAGTCGCGCACCAGCGGCGCCAGCGTGCGTTCCACGAACACCGCCTCGCGGTCGAAGATGTCGATCGTCTTGTCGGTCACCTCGCCGTGGATCAGCAGCGGCATGCCGATCCGCTGCAGCGTCTCGAGCACGCCGGTCAGCGCGCGGATATCGGTGACGCCGTGCGCGGAATTGGTGGTCGCATGCGCGGGGTACAGCTTGCACGCGGTGAACACGCCCTCGGCATAGCCGCGTTCGAGTTCGGCGGGATCGGTGCCATCGGTCAGGTAACACGTCATCAGCGGCGTGAAGTTCGCGCCCTCATCGAGCGCCGCCAGGATCCGTGCGCGATACTCCTTGGCCGCCTCGATCGACGTTACCGGCGGCGTCAGGTTCGGCATGATGATCGCGCGCGCGAACTGGCGGGCGGTATGCCCTGCCACCGCCTCCAGCATCGCGCCATCGCGGAGGTGGACGTGCCAGTCGTCGGGGCGGCGGATCGTGAGGCGCTCGGTCATGCCGCCTTCCTATCGACGCGCGCGCACGGACGCCAGACGTCGCCCGCCTGGAATCGGCTGCGCCTGGATCCCGCTTGGAAATCGCCCCGCGCGCACTAGGTGGTAGCCATGACCCAGCCCATTCCCGACGCGACGCCCGCAACCATGCTCGCCGACCGCAGCGTGATCCGCGTTACCGGCGACGACGTGCGCGGCTTCCTGCAAGGGCTGGTCACCGCCGACACAGCGTTGCTCACTCTTGCCGCCCCGGCCTGGGCCGCGCTGCTTTCGCCGCAGGGCAAGGCGTTGTTCGACTTCATCCTGTGGGCGGACGGCAATGACGTGCTGATCGACGTCGAGGCGACGCAGGCGGAGGCGCTGACGAAACGCCTGTCGCTCTACCGCCTGCGCCGCGCGATTACGCTGCAGCCCGACGCGCTGAAAGTACATTGGTCGCGCGACGGTGGCCAAGGCGTCGCAGATCCCCGTCTCGCCGCGCTCGGTCATCGCTGGCTGGCTCCAGAAGCCGCGCCCGCGACTGGCTGGCACGCGCACCGCCTGTCGCTCGGCGTCCCCGAAGGCGTTGCCGATCTTGGTGCCGGCGAGACGCTCTGGCTCGAATGCAACGCGCGCGAGCTCAACGGCGTCAGCTTTACCAAGGGGTGTTACGTCGGCCAGGAAAACACCGCGCGGATGCACCACCGCGCGAAGGTCAACCGCCGCCTCGTCGTCGCGCCTTTCACCGAGCCGAGCAACCGTACCCGCACGACCTATCCCGAACTCGGCCTGATGATCGAACACCGCCGCGTCGAAGCTTTAGGCGACGCCCTGATCCCGGCTTGGCTCGCGGCAGCCTTGGCGGAAGATACTCCGACAACGGTGTAGAACTCACTGCGTGTGGCGTGTTCCCGGAAGACCCTGGGTTCACGCGAAGGCGCAAAGCGTGTCCTAAGCTTCATCGAAGAGGTGCGAAGGCGTTTGGTCTCATCGGTGCGCCCCGGCCGTTCACGATCGAACGAGCGGCGAAGCCATTTTCAAAAGACATGCGCGATCGCAGGCAACGCCGCTCCGCCCGAACCCTCTTAGCGCCCCTTCGGCGAAGCTCAGGACAGGCTTTGCGCCTTAGCGTGAACACAGCGACGCTTCGGTCGAACACAGCCGATCGATAAGACCCGAAGTCAGAAATTTGTTCGCGCGGAGACGCGGAGGCGCGGAGAGTCGGCGCTCTGGGATATGGCGGCATATCCACCGATCAGGTCGCCGATAGGCGAAGTCGATCCCCGAAGGCCGCTTGCGCGGGCGCCTTCACCCCGAACGATCCATCTCCGCGGCTCCGCGCCTCCGCGCGAACAGAATCAACGTCCGCCAGATCCACGAACCCCGCAGCCAAAACGCCGCCCACGCAAAGCACAAAAGAAAAGGGAGGCCAGCTTGCGCCGACCTCCCCGATCTTCATTCCGTAACCGACCCGAAGGCCGATTGGCGAAAGTCTTACTGGCCCGAACCCGGACCGTAGGTGACTTCCACGCGACGGTTCTGCACTTCGCGAACGCCATCGGCGGTCTCGACGCGCGGACGGCTCTCGCCGAATGCTTCCGTCGAGATGACGCTGTCCGGGATGGCATGCGAAGACAGATATGCCTTCACGCCATCTGCGCGGCGCTGCGACAGACCGACGTTGTACGAAGCCGAACCCGACTTGTCCGCGTGACCTGCGAGCATGACCTGTGCGTTGCCGCACGACTGGTACTGCGTAACCGCGTTGTCGAGGATCGACGCTGCCTCTGGCGTGATGTCCGACTTGTCCCATTCGAAGAACACGATGAACGGACCAGGCGAGCAGACGACTGCTTCAGGAGCAGGCGGCGGCGGCGGAGCGACGGGCTCGGGCGGCGGCGGCGGCGGCGGAGCAGCAGGCTCAGCAGGCGCACCGAAGTTGTAGGTCAGGCCACCGAGGATGCTGTGCGAACGGTAGCGACCGTCGAACACGCGGTTCGAAACGTCGACCAGCTTGACGTTCTCGGCGTTGAAGAAGCGATACTTCAGCGTCGCGTCGACATGGTCGGTCAGCGGTGCACGGATACCGGCCAGGCCCTGATATGCGAACACGGTGTCCGAATCGTTCAGGAAGTCGCCGTTGTTGTTGAGGGCATACTGCGCCTTGACGCGAGCAACACCGACACCACCGCCGACGAAGCCCTGGATGCCATCGTCCGGACCGAAGTCCAGAAGGCCGTTCAGCATGAAGCTGAGAGCCGACGACGAACCACCGGCGTTGTCGTAGTTGCCAGCAACCGCGTTACCGCGAGTACCGGTTGGGCCGAAGATCGGCGTGGTGACGCCCGATGCCGAGTAACCGTCAACGGTTGCCTTGCGGTAACCAACTTCGGTCTCGAGGCGGAAACCGCCGAAATCATAACCCATGACCGCATCGACGTCATAACCATAGTCATGGTCGACCGATCCGGCATTGTTTGCTGCACCGATATCGTAATCGATGTCTTCAACGATCATCGCACCGCCTTCGACGCCAACGTACCACGACTTGTCGCGGGCGAGGGCGGGAGTGGCGAGAGCGGTGGAGGCGAGTGCCAGAACGACGGCAAGCTTCCGCATATAAATCCCCTTTCATGAGTGTCACACGGACATCGCAAACTCCCTATCCTCGGGCTTGTTTCCACGCAAGCTAACAAAAGTTGTGAGTGTTGCTGGAACGACACAGTTTTGAAGGTGTTTTAGCCGGCAATCAGCCCGTGCCCGCGCAAAGCACCCAATATGGTAGAGATCGCCGCGCGTGCCTGGATGTCGACGACGGTGCCTCCGGCCGGATCGGGAATCGCCGCGCGACGCGGGCCGACGACGTCGTTGCCGCCGATCGACACCCGGCTACCGGCTATCACGCCCAGCGTCCACGCGCCGGTTCCGAACCGCGCCGCCTGCCCGTCGGCGATGCTCCACACCGTCATCCCCTCGCGCGGCGCGACGAACCGCCAGCCGCCGCTCGTCCACCCTGCGATCGCCCGCGCCTGCCCGGCCCAGCCACCGGTCGGCGCGGTGCCGACGATCCACGCGCTTCCGATCACCGGAACCGCCGGCGGCACGTTGGTTCCCACCGTCAGCACGCTCGCCTGTACCGCCAGGTCGAGCAACGTCAGCGCCTCGTTGTGAGTCGTTTCCTTCTGCGCCTGTCCGGGCTGCAACAACGGCAATGCCAGCCGCGATGTCGTGTCGTCGCTCATCTTTCGTTCCCCCGTTGGAATATCAGGCCGGTACGATCAGTTCCGTTGCCAAGGATTCGCCGAACATGCCGCGCTGCCGCACCACGACGCCGACGGAACCGGTCCGCTCTGCTGCGGTCACCGACACCAGGGGCACCGCAACGTCGATATCGCGCGAGGTTCCGCCGGCAGTGACGGTGACGCGATATGCCTCGCGCTCCTCGGCCAGCGGCGCATCGACCCCGTCGATCCAGCGCCACCCCGCCCTGCTCCGCCGCGTCCAGCGCACCGTCGCGCTGCCATCCGCCTCGACCGCGAACCGCAGATGCACCGGCGCAGGCGGCACCACGGACGCCCCGCGCATTACGCACCGCGTCTCGACCGGCGTCGCATCGCCCACCCCCGACGCCATCACGCGCACCTCGCGGCCCAGCACCGACAGCGGCAGGTCGAACGTCCGCGCCGTCTCCGCTTCGAGCAGTACGAACCGATCCCCTGCCGCCTGCGCGCCAGCCGCCGCTTCGGTCCCCCGCCGGCCGCGCAGCAACCCACTCAGCCGCCACCGCACGCCGCCCAGCGGTTCCGCCCGGGCGAACTGCACCAGCTCGTCGCCCAGCAACGCCAAATTGACGCCGCGATCGAGTGCCGCCGCATCCGCATCGCCCAACGCCATATCCGAATGCGCCAGCGTAACTTCGAAAATGCCCCGCCGATCGACCAAAGTCGCCGCAGCGCCCGGCGCCGCGACCACGATCGTCCCCAGCACGCTCGGCGCAGCCGTCGCTCCTGCCGCCACCCAACTCACGCCATCGTCGACGCTGTAGAGCAGAGCCGCCTGCCGCCACGCCGCGCCCGTACCCGCCGCGGCCACCGTCATCCGCGGCATGGTCAAAGGCGCTTCGTCCAACCCCGGAACCTCGAACGCCCGCAGGATCGTCGCCCCGACGACCGTATCCACCGCCCCAGAAACCCGACCGCTCGTCGCAGTCGCAGGCAGCGACGCCGTCACCAGCGGCACCAGGCCAAGCGTCGTCACCATTCCTTCGATGCTCACGTCCGCCACCCGCCAGACGCCGCCCTCGCCGGCAATGGCGACGCACGCCCCCGGCGCAATCGCCATCGCCCCGAACCCGGCAGCTACCGTCCGCCGAACCCGACCAACCTCGGCCCGCGCCAGCATCGCCTCCGCCATGGTCTTGGCCGCGCCCGCCTCCAGAACCGCGGGCATCTCTATGCGCTCGTCACGCACGCCGGCCCCCGGCCGCCGCGCCCGCTGCACCCCCGCCTGATAGTCCCGCGCCGCATCATAATAGCCGACCGTCACCGTTCGCGGCACGGTCTCGATCGCCGCCACCGCGCGAGCCCGCCGCACGCCTTTTCCCGTAACCGCAAAGCCCTCGTCAGCCAGGGACGCGCTGGCTCCCGCCGCATCCCGCATCACCAACCCTGCCCCGGCCGGCGAAAACCAGGCCCCGCCAGCCTGCCCCAGCATCTCCAGCACCGCGCGAACGCTCCCGCCCGATGCCGCAAACCCGCCAACCGCCAGCGCCGCCGTCCCGGAAACCTCGCCTGCCAGCGCCTTCGCGATCGTCGATACCAGCACCGGACCGTCGTCGGCCATCACCTCGAACGTCAGCGAAGGAATGCGATTCCCGAAATCCGCCAGCTGCAGCATCTCGAACACGGCGTACGCCGCCCCCCGGTACGCCGGTGTCGCCGTCCCCTCGGCCGACGCAATCAAGGGGTCCATCGCCTGATCCTCACTCCCGAGATGCAGCCGGAACCCGGTCGCCGTCTTGAAGTCGCCACCCGCCCCCCGCAGCAGCTTCCCCTCAGCCCAGATCCGTCCGACACGCAAAATAGCCCGCGCCGACAACAGCACCGCAAACGACGCCGCATAGGAATAGGTCGAGACGCTGGGCTGCCCCTTCCCACTCCGCGACGAGGCCCGACTCTCGATCAGGTCGGTCGCCCAGATCACCGTTCCCGCCACCCGCATGGTGCCGAACAATTTCGGGATCTGCGAACCGTAAGACGACGTCTGCACCGCCAGTTCGATGAGCCGCGGCCCCTCCCGCCGCTTCGGCGCGAACACGGCGGCATCCACTGACCGCCCGATCAAGGCCCCGATCGCGCCGCCGATCGGTCCGCCCACCGCAGTCCCCACGGCCGTCAATACCAAGGTCGCCATGTCACACCCCCATCCGCCATACGCCCAGGATCGGCCAAGGCGGCAGACCCGGCCGTTCCACCACGCGCCGCAACCCGGCGTCCGCATGCACGAAGCCTGTCGCGGTCCTGATCCCCAGGTGAACCTGCCCCGGCCCCGCCGCCATCAGCAGCACATCGCCCGGTCGCGCCTCGGCAACCCGCACCAGCATCCGATCGAGCAAACGCCAGTCGCCGCCCCGCAAGGAATACCCGGTCGGAACCTCGCCGACATATCCGCCATTCCGGAGCGCCAGGGCCACCAGCCCGACACAGTCGAGCCCATCCGCCCCCCGGCCATGCAACCGAAACCGCGTCCCCACCGCGCGCAACGCAGCGCACTCGACAGCTCCCGCAACGGCAGCCTCGGCAACCGCGCTCAAGCCCCGGGATATCGCGTCAGCAGATCGATCCCCGGCAGATACGGCTCTCCGCGAAAATTCGCCGCATTCCCGAACCGCCCCGCGCACGTGGCCAAGCTTTTGTCGCACCCCTCCACGACCTCGACGAGAGCACCGACATCGACCACGAAAGCCGGCACCGCCCGAAGCGTAACCGCCACCCCGGCACCCCGAGCGACAGCGCTCTCCAGCCCGCAATTCGCGCCGCCGAACCAGCGCAGCAGTCCGCCCCCAACCCCCTCCGCGCTGGAGTCCAGCGTCACCACCGCCCCCTCGCACGCGACCACCCGGGCAAACCGCCGCCGCCCCGCCATCGCCACCCGACACCGCCGATCCCCCAGTTCCGCCCGACACTCCGGCGACGTTTCCTCCACCACCGGTCGATCCAGCGCAGCACTCGTCCCCCGCAGCTCGGCCGTGAACCCCGCATCCCCCAGCTCGACCGCGCCGATAACGCCCTCACCCAGCTCGACCCGCGAGACCGGATCGGTCCAGTCCACCGCGAACAGCACCACCCGAGCCCCGTCCCAGCGCCCGCCCAACAAGTCCCGCTCGCCGATCGCGGCAGACGTCAAAGCCCCCGCCACATCCATCGTATCCGCCTCCAGCCCATCGGCCCGCTGGATCGCCGAAGGCGTCATCCCCGGCGCCGCCCGGTGCACCAGCCCGTCCACCACCAGGTCCCGGTCATGCGCGGTCAACCCCACCGCCACCCCATCCCGCCGCTCGATCCGCCAGCACAAGGCGATCGTCGCCAGCTCAGCATCCAAAAACATGAAAGCCTCCTCTCAAACAGAACCCTCTCCCCTCCGGGGAGAGGGAGGGGCCCGCGCGCCCTTGCGCGTGGGAGGGAGAGGGGAGTGAGGCTCGGGACATCCGCCCCAACTCCCCCTCACCCTCCCGTCGCAAGAGCTCCTTTCTCCCTCTCCCCGCACGGGAGAGGGCCTAAGCCTCCCGCACCTCGACCAGCGGCACACTCGCCGCCACCCCAGCCAGAAACGTAGCCCGCGCCACGCTCAACCGATCCTCGGCAAACCGAACCGGCACATCGAACGCAAACCCCGCCGTCACCACCACTCCGAGAGCAGGCGCCACATCCAGCACCACCCACCCCCCAGCCTCCACGGAAAACGCCAAGGTCCCAACGCCCCCCACGGCCACCGAAACACTCCCCGCAACCGGCCGAGTAATCCGCCGCTCCGTCGCCCCATAAGACTTCACCAGGGCAAACCGCCGCGAGACCCCATCGCCGACCCCGACGACCTCCCCCACAGCCTCGAAGTCGAAAGGATCGCGCAACCGAAACCCCCGCGCCGCCCCCATCCGCGCCCGAAAGAACGCGAGCAGCACCGCGATATCCGCCTCACTCCGCAAGCCCGGCCCGACATCATACGATGTCCGGGCCTCCGCCCAGGCCGCGTTGCGCGCCTCCCGCCCCCCCGAACTCGTCAGGATCGCGGTCGAGAACCCAGGCGCCACCTCGGCCTCGCGCCCCAGTTCCAACGGAAACAGCACGTCATCGAACGCGTCCACGACCTCGTCTCCTCCAACATCGAAATGCACGAACCCATCCCGCATCACCTGCGGCAGCGCCCAGAGGAACGTCTCCGCCACCCCCCGCGCCCGAGCGACCTCGGCCGCAGCCTCGATCAGCCCCCACTCCGCCACCTGCTCGGGGCCCTGGTCGGCCCGCAACACGAACCCCGAGAGATAATGCTGCCGTTCGACCGGATACCCCAGTCGCGCGAACGCCACCGCCACGCCCTCGGCCGACGACGCGCTATCTCCCGCCGTCACCCAGTCGTAATCCTCCAGCTGCAGCACATCGAAAGCAGGGCTAGCCCACCCCACCGGCATGTTCGCGCGCTTCGCCTCGGGCGACTTCGCATCCAGCACGGTCGGCAGATACGTCAGCAGGTGCGACACGCACCCCCCCGCTCCCAGTGACAGCGCTTCCGACTTGGCGGCGGCCACCAGCGCAGCCGTAGATGCCGCCAGACACGCCCCCGCCGCCTCCAGCGTCGCGATCTGCGCGGGCGTCTTGGACCGCCGAATGCTCGTCATCGCCACCGGCGCAAACGCCGCCACCGCACTCGCGTCGTAGAGGCACGGCCGCCCATCCGGCATCACCCACCACCAGGGCTCGCCGACCTGGAACTTCGCCGCCAGCCCCCCCGCCACCGCAATCCCGATGAAAGCGCGCGCGACCGCCTGAAGATACCCCATCGCCCCGCCATGCGCCGGCGACAGCAACGTCGACGGCGGCTCCCACCCGGTCAGCGCCGGCGCCCCATCGGCCGCCCGCTGCTTCCAGTCGTTCCAGCAATGCGCATCGAACAGCTCGTAGCTCAGCGACCAGATGACATCATAGCCCAGCGCCTTCGCCCGCCCCGCAAAATCCCGATGCCAGGCCGCACACGCAACGTTCAAGACGCCCCCCGCCGCCGACACGTAAAGCCCGCCCCCGGCCCCCTCGAGCCGGAAATAATGGCTCATCCCCACATAATGGGTGATGCTCCCGCGATACCCGAGATGCAGCGCATTCCGCAGCACCCTTGCCGGCGTCAGGTTATAGCTATCGTCATATCCGCCCGCGATCCGGAACCCATGCTCCGGCACCACCGCATCGCCGATCGCCAGCACCGCCCCCGGCCCCTCGCAGACCAGATCGGTCCACTCGACCCACCCCTCGCGCGGCGCAGCCAGCGGCACATCGGTCTCGGCATAGTCCGGCGGCACCACCGACACGAACATCCGGTCGATATCCCCCGCCCAGACCGGATCCGCATCCTCGGGCAGGTCATACCCGCCAACCATCGCCCCGAAATCAAGCGAAACGACCGCATCCTCCGGCGCCCCCACCGCATAATTCCACAACCGCACATACCAGGCCCGCGCCACCCCTGCCGCATCCCGCCCCTCGATCGTCAAGGTCGGGCCGTTGATCGCATCCAGCGCCATCACCCCACCAGACCGCCACCGAAACCGCAGCCGACAGTCCCGAAAATCCCGCGAAGTCTCATATTTCAGCAACGGATGATCGAACCGATCGACCGCTTCCCAGATCACCCCGGCCAGATCGTCCGCCTTATAAAACACCGCCTCCACCCGCAGCGACGCAGGGCCAGTAGTCACGACGGAAGCCATCATCGGCCGAGGAAAATCCACCGTCCAGAACCGAGGATCGAACCGCGAGACAAGCCCCTCGACCTGCACAGTCCGAGCCGAGCAAAGCCAATGCGCCATAAGATTCTCCTACTTTCCCTCGCCCCTACGGGGAGAGGGAGGGGCCCGCGCGCCCTTGCGCGTGGGAGGGTGAGGGGAGTGAGGCAAGGAACGCCAATCCCAACTCCCCTCACCCTCCCGTCGCCTGCGGCTCCTCCTTCCCTCTCCCCGAAGGGGCGAGGGAAAAGCGGTCACTCCACCGCCAAAGCCGCCTTGACCGCCCGCGCCACCTGCCGGCTCGACTGCGCCAACACCCCAGGCGCACTCCCCGCAGCCGCGTTGACCGTGATAGCCACCCGCACCTCGCGCATACCGCCCCCCGGCACGCCAGTCTCAACCCGCCCGCTGGTAGCAGGCACGAACACCTCCGCCCCCCGCTCCCCGACGACATAAGCACGCCCCGGAGAAACCGGCCCGCCAGTAGCCCGCCCCGGCAACCCGCCAACCAGCCCGGCCAGCGCCCCACTCAACCCGCCCCCGCCAAGAACAGACTGCACCCCAGCCTTGAGCGCCGCCGAAGCAATCGCATCCAGCGCCGACAGCGCGACCCCCTTCAGCTCCTCGAACCCCAGCTTCCCGGACCGCACCGCGCGCAACAGCCCCGCTTCCACCCGAAGCGAAGCCCGCTCCGCCCCGGCCCCGAGCACGCCCTCCAGCTCACCCCGCATCGCCTCCACATCGCGCGAGAACCCGGTCGTATCCGCCCGCACGCTCACCAGCGCCGCATCGAAATCATCCATCAGGAAAAGCCCCCCTCAACCGCGCGATCGTCGAAGCATCCGGCGGCGCCGTCACGTCGCCCACCAAAGCCCCCACAACCCCCGCCAATTCCGCCGGCGTAGCCCGCCAGAACACCTCCGGCGCCCACCCCAACACCGCGCCAGCAAACCCGGCGAGCCGCCCAGCATTGTCGGAAAACGTCACTTCCCCGCCAAAATCTGCCGCAACAGCACCCGCAACACCGGCGTCACCGGCGCCAGCCCCGCCTCGACGACAGCCTCCCCCAGCCGTTCCCGGGTCACCCCCTCAGGGCACTCTCGAAGGCAATGCCAGAACAGCCCCACCATCTCGCCAATCCCCAGCCGCCCCTCCGCCGCGCGTTCCACGAGAGCAAACAAAGGCCCCAACTCGCTTTCCGCTGCGACCAAAGCCCCAAAGCTAGGCCGAAGAACAAGCATCTCCCCCCCAACTCGAAGAGGAGCCTCCCCCCGAACCGAATTCGCCAAATCACCCATAAGATGTCTCCTGAAAGTCCCTCGCCCCTCCGGGGAGAGGGAGGGGCCCGCGCGCCCTTGCGCGTGGGAGGGAGAGGGGAGTGAGGCTCGGAACCCCCGCCCCAAAGCCCCTCACCCTCCCGTCGCCAAGCGGCTCCTCCCTCCCTCTCCCCGAAAGGGAGAGGGACAAAGTTAAGCAACAACAACAGCCCCGGAACTCTCCAGGCTAAGCGTGTAAGACCGCTCCCCATTGAAATCCCCGGCGTAGTCGAGCCGAGACACCAGGAACTTCCCCGTCATCGTATCGCCCCCCTCGAACGCCAGCCGATAATCATCGAGCACGCCGGTCAACGCGCTAGCCTTCACCCGCAACTCGGCAACCGACCCGGTGAACACCCCAGCCCCCGACACGGACACACTCCGAACCCCAGCCCCCGACAGCAACTGCCGCCACCCGCCAGAGTCCTTCGTGGTCACCACGATAGCCTCCCCATTCACCGACATCTGCGTCGTCCGCAGCCCCGCCACCGTCGCGTAGACCACCGGCGCCGCCCCGTTCCCCACCTTCAGCAGGAACGCACTCCCCTTCTCCACCGCCATGTCCGTCTCCCTCAGCTCTCGCGGTACATCCGCACCAGAAACTCCGACGTCCCGCGCCACCGATCTCCGACCCGCAGCACCCGAGACCGAACCAGCGCCACCCTCACCACCCGCCACCCCTCACCAAGATCGGGCGCGACAGCCTCCAATCCCTCCTCCGCCACCGCCAGCAGAGACCGCACCCGAACCGGCCGCTCCCCCTCATCGAACAGAGTCAAGAGAACGCGCCCCTCCCGCCCGACCCAGGTCTTCGTGCTCCAGTCCGACAACACCGGTTCGTCGACCACCGCATAAGGCAGCCCACCCCGAACCGGCGGCGCGTCGAACACGCTGACATCCAGCACAGCGTTCAGCCGAGCCACGATCGCCGCCTGCAAGACGACCCGAGCACTCACGAATGCACCGCGAGACCAAGCCGCATCCGCCGATACGGCCGCCACAAAGCCGCCACCGCAGC
The DNA here is from genome assembly GCF_042466285.1 of Sphingomonas sp. R86520. Taxonomy (NCBI): domain Bacteria; kingdom Pseudomonadati; phylum Pseudomonadota; class Alphaproteobacteria; order Sphingomonadales; family Sphingomonadaceae; genus Sphingomonas; species Sphingomonas sp. R86520. Next base: position 3,942,322 of record NZ_JAXHBZ010000001.1, on the reverse strand, counting down.
CGGCGGCGCCACATCGCTTTCCCGGTGGTCAAAGAGGTGCGCGACCAGCATCGCCACCCCCTGCGCGATCGGCGCCGGCACCGCCTCGAAACTCAAGGCCAGCCCCGCCGAATACGCCACAGCCACGCGCCCAGCAGACCCCGCAGCCAGGACGCGAACCCAACCAACCCCATCCGCATCGATATCGACCGCATACGCTCCGACCGCCAACACGAACGGAGCTCCCTCCACCGGCAACCCAGTAACCCCCGCGATCACGGTAACCGGCGCGACCATCAGCCGCCGCCACCCCGCCGCACTGGTCACCACATCCTCGAACGGCCGCCCGATCACTGCCGCCCCCAGGAAAGCCTCCCCCAGCAGCAGCGCGGTCTGCGCCAACCGCGAGAGCACGACGTCCTCCCCACTCTCCACCCGCAACAAAGCCCTAGCCGCGACGACCACCTCAGCGATCACCCCGGCAGAAATCGCCGACCCCGTCATAACGATGTCTCCAAAACTTTCCCTCGCCCCTCCGGGGAGAGGGAGGGGCCCGCGCGCCCTTGCGCGTGGGAGGGAGAGGGGCGTGAGGCTCGGGACGTGAACCCCAACCACCCCTCACCCTCCCGTCGCAAGCGCTCCTCCTTCCCTCTCCCCGACGGGGAGAAGGACCCGTCGCTCAAGCCACCGAGAACTTCATCAGCTTGATAGCCTCGGAGTTCGTCACGCACCCACCGACCCGCTTGGTCGCGTAGAAATTGACGAAAGGCTTGTTCGAATACGGATCACGCAGGATCCCCGTCTCGGTCCGCTCGGCAATGATATACCCCGCCCGGAAATTCCCGAACGCGATCGCCAGAGCATTGGCGGCAATATCCGGCATGTCCTCAGCCTCCACCACCGGATACCCCAGCAGCGTAGCCGGCACCCCGGCAGCCAGCGAAGGCGCCCACACGAACGCGCCGTCAGTGGTCTTGAACTTCCGGATCCGCGCCAGCGTCGCCGCATTCATCACAAAGCTCGCACCCTGCCGATAAGGCCCGCGCAAGGACTGAACCAGATCGATCAACCGCTCCTGCGGACTCGCTGAAAAGTCCCCAGCCGTACCGCTAGCCAGATACTGCAAAGTGCCGAAAGCCCGAACCCCGTCAGCAGTCGCAGCAGTAGCCGACGTCAAAAACCCCTTAGGCCGCGACACACCGGAACCCGACACGAACGCCGCCCCCTCAGCCTTCGCAAACTCCATAGCGATCTCGCCCGCCAGCCACTCCTCCACATCTAACGCCGCATCATCCAGCATCGCCTGGCTAGCCGAAGGATTGGCATACAGCTCCCCCGTAGGCGGCGCGATCTCGACGAACACCGGCGAAGCGGTTTCCGGCCGAGCCGCATTCTCCGCCGCCCAGCCGGACGGCGTACCCCCGGTCGTAACCAGCTTGCGATACCCGGCGCTGCCCACCTTCACCACATTGGCAATCGACCGGATCGGCGACACCGCCTTCAGCAAAGTATCGATCTGCGCATCGATCTCCCGCGGCACCGCAAACCCGCCGGCATCCCCCGCAACCCCCGTAAACGCCTTCATCTCCAGCGTAGCGCCAGTCCGAACGAACCCCGCAAACGCCGCATTCTGCGCCAAGGGGGAAGCCCCCTCCAAAACCGGCCGATCCACAACACTCCCAAGATTACCCATCAGTCATCTCCTCACCCGAAACGAAAAAGGCGCCCCGCAGGACGCCTCACGAAACTGAATCCCTCGCCCCTCCGGGGAGAGGGAGGGGCCCGCACGCGCTTGCGTGTGGGAGGGAGAGGGGCGTGAGGCACGGAACGCCCGCGCCAAAGCCCCTCACCCTTCCGTCGCCAAGCGGCTCCTCCCTCCCTCTCCCCGACAGGGGGAGGGACAAACCGCTAAGCCACCACCTCAATCCGCGCCAAAGCCTGCATAGGCACCGCCACGAGACTAACCTCCACCAGCGCGACCTCCAGCAGCTCCCGCCTACCCCCCTGCCGCACAGACAAAGCCCGATACCCAACCGACAACCCAGCCACCGCCCCAGCCCGCACCAGCCGGGCAAGCTCCAGATCCGCAACCACCCCCTCGACCCGCAACCCGCGCGCATCCTCAGCAACGACGGACAAAGACCCAACCGCCAAACCCCGATGCTGCCACAACAAAGGCACCACCCCAGCCCCAGCAAAAGCCCCCCGCCGCACCACATCTCCCGCCCGATCGACAACATCGAACACCGCCGCATACCCCGCGAACGCGACCGCGCCCTCGGGGCTCACTTCAACCACGCAGCAAACCCCAGTTTCACCGCCAGCCCCGCCAGCATCAGCGCCATCGCCAGCCGCGCGATCCATCCGACAACCGCCTTCCAAACCGACCGCTTCGCATCCCGCCACGCCGCCAGCAGCTCGCGCAATTCCGCCACGTCCTCCCGAGCCCGCTCGTCACTCAGCGCCACCCGCGCCAAAGCCCGAGCCGCCCCCAACTCCCCCGCCTCCTCCACGATCGCCCGCAGCGTAACGAGGTCCACACCCCGCTCAGCCCCCTGCCGCATCAACTGCGCCAAAACCGCCCCATCCATCAGACCACCTCCGATATGTCCAAGAGAGCCCGCTTCTCCGCATCGCTAAGAAACGAAGCGCCCGAAACCATTCCCCAAAGCCGCTCGCGATCCTCGACCAGCGCCGGCACCCGGTCCAGATCGACCGAAATCGCCGCCCCCTCGAACCACCCGGCCAACCCCTGCGCGATCCCCGTCAAAATCGAAGACGCCAGCGGCAGCACCCCCAGCCGCCAAAGCGCCCGATTAGCCTCGCGGTAGTTCGCGTAAGAATTATCCCCCGGCAGCCCGAGCAGCATCGGCGGCACCCCGAACGCCAGCGCGATCTCCCGCGCTGCCGCCGCCTTGGTCCCGACGAAATCCATGTCCGCCGGCGACAAGCTCAACGCCTGCCACCTGAGCCCCCCCTCAAGCAGCATCGGCCGCCCGGCATTCCCCGCCCCCGAGAACGACGCCTCCAGCTCGCCCCGCAACCGCGCGAACTGCTCGGTCGACAGCGTGGCGCCGTCCTTCGGATCGTACATCAGCGCCCCCGAAGGCCGCGCCGCATTGTCGAGCAGAGCCTTGTTCCACCGCGCCGCCGCATTGTGGATCGCCACCGCGCTCGACGCCGCCCCCAGGCACCCCAACCCATAATGGTCGTCGACCGGATTGAAGCTCTTCAGGTGGATCACCTCCGGCCGGACCGGATCGGCATGCAGCCGCGTGACCCGCTCCCCGACCCGGTAGCGGTAGGCGGCTGGCCACCCGCTGGCATCCGCCTCCACCGCGACCCGCTCGGGCCGCAACGCAAACAACTCCGCCGCGCCCCCGTCGACGTCGCGCAACACCTGCACATACGCATTCCCATGCAACAGTATCTGCGCCGCCACCGTCTCGACCAGCGACTGCCCCCCGGACCGTGCCGTGACGAGCGCGACAAGCGCCGGATCGGAGCTAAGCAAAGGCGCAGACCCAACCCCCTCCACCACCAGCTTCACCGCGCGCTGAACGACCGCATTCCCCAGAAACCCATCGCGTACCTGCGCCTCATATCCCAGCGGCCAGTCCCCGAACGCGGGCGCACTCAAGGCACGCGACAACACCGGCCGCGACTCATCGCGCCCGGATTTCCACCCGAACAATTTCATGATGTTCTCCTAGAATTTCCCTCGCCCCTCCGGGGAGAGGGAGGGGCCCGCGCGCCCTTGCGCGTGGGAGGGAGAGGGGCGTGAGGCTAGGAACGCCAATCCCAACCACCCCTAACCCTCCCGTCGCAAGCGCTCCTCCCTCCCTCTCCCCGTCGGGAAAAGGACCTAAAGCACCCGCACAGAAACCCGCGCCCGCGGCCCCAGCATCACCTCGGTCATCGCCCAAACGAGAGCATCAGCCCGATCCGGCGACCGCCCCGGCCCCTCATACCCGCCGCCCGCGATCAGCCCGCAAAGCTCGTCCTCCAGGTCCGGAAACGCCCCCACATGCCAGGCCCGCCCAGCCTCGTACAAAGCCGCCACCGGTTCCGCCCGCGCGACTTTCCCCAGCGACGCATGCACCAGTTTCACCGGCATCGCCCGGTCGGCACCGGCAAGCACGCTCCCCACCATCGTCCCCCCCTGGTTGGCCTCCGCGATCACCCGGTCCGCACCATGCCGCGCCGCGCATTCCGCCACAGCCCGAGCCCACCCCTCGGGACTGGCCCCGGACACGCTCGCATCCTCCAGCACATACCCAAACCCATCGACCCCGAGCGCCACCACCACGATCCCGCAAGCATCCCCAGGCCCCCCGGACACACTCCCGGCGGGAGGATCCACCCCCACCACGACCCGCGTCACCGCCGGCGCAAAAGCCACCCGCCGAGCCTCCACCAGCGCCCGAGTCCAGAGCGCCCCCACGACATCCTCGATCAGCTCGCCATCCAGCTCCTGCCGCCCCAACCGAGTCCCCGCGTACGTGGCCGTAACGGCCTCCACGAAACTCACCGGCAGATGCACGTTATCGACAGTCCGCCCCTGCGACCGCACCACCCCCGGCAACGCCAATATCCGCCGCAACAGCGCCACCGGCCGCGGCGTCGTCGTCACCACGATCCGCGGCAGCGTCCCCAGCCGGAGCCCCATCATCAGATTGTCCCAGGTCGCATTCCCATTGCGCCACTTGGCCACCTCGTCGCACCAAGCCGCCTGATGCTCCGGCCCTCGCAAAGCCTCGGGCGCCTCCGCCGAATAGGCGAACGCCAACGCCCCGTTCGCAAACCGCAGCTCGCCCAGCCCGGCCCGCCACACCGGATCCTCGTCATCCCGAGCGACGGCCAGCAGTCCGCTCTCCCCCTCGATCATCACCCGCCGCACGTCCTCGATCGTAGCCCCGACCAGCGCGATCCGAGCCCCGGGATTGTCCCGCGCCACCTGGCTGACCCACTCCGCCCCAGCCCGCGTCTTCCCAAATCCGCGCCCCGCCAGGATCACCCAGATCCGCCAGTCGTCGCGCGCATCGCCCGCCCCGAGATGCTGCCCCGGATGCGCCCACACCGCCCACCGATCATGCAGTTCATGCCGCTCCGCCGCCGTCAGCCGCCCGAGCAGCGTGGCCCGACGCGCCTCCGACAACGCCGCCAGTTCCGCGATGACGTCACGCGCTGCCTCCCGAGGCGCGTCAGGCGGCACCTCACCGGACACGTCGCTCATATCTCACCGACCGAAGACGCGCGGAGCCGTTGCGCCAGCGAATCCAGCTTCTTGGCGATCGACGCATTGGTCTCGGCCACGGTAGCCCGCCGATGCTGCGGCCGCTTGCCACCGCCGCCGCCCGCCTGCGCCGCCCGAAAGCGCGCCAGCATCGCCAGCCCGACCTGCACCGCCTGCAACCCCGCCAGGTGCACGATCCCGGAGCCCGGCATCGCCCCCACAAGGACGGACGACCCCGCCCCCGACCCCGACCCTGACCCTGACTCCGCCACCATAGTCGTCAGCCCGTCATCGCCCACGGCAACGCCCATCTCCGCGCCCCCCTCCTCGCCGCCCACTTCGCCGCCCACTTCGCCTTCGCCGCAGGCACGCGCCGCGCCCATATCCGCCGGATCATTCCCCGCATCCTCCAGCACCACCCCCGCCGGATCACCCCGCAACCCCGCCAGCGTCGCCGTCAGCAAAGCCTCCTCCAGCCGATCATACCCACTCGCCAGAGCCTCGCCCCACAACGCCGCGAACCCCGGTTCCCGACGCCGCAACGCGTGCGCGCCCGAAGGCGTGATCCCGACGCTCACCGCCGAGGTCGTCACGTTCGCCGTCATCGACAATGCCAGCAGAAACCCCTCGCGCCGCGCCGCCGTCCACCCGTCCTTGCGCACCGTCCGCGCCTGCGTGATCCGGTTCTTCCCCCCGTTCACGACGACACCCGTCCCGCCACGCGCCAGCCTGCCATCAACGCCCACCCCGATCGCCATGCCGAGCCCCCCGCTATGTCACGAACCGAACCGCCAGAACGCGAAGAGGCCGGCGACACCCGAGGCTCCCACCCCGACCGTCCCGGCCTCTCTCCACCGAGCCATCCAGCCCGACCCGCAATTCTTCAGCGTTCCTGTTATGTACCAAACGAGCGTGACGATGTCAAGATAATTAACCGATCTGGTTACACTCCCGCGTAGCTAGTCTTCAGGCCACGCCTCGGCCGGCCAATCCCGCGCAGTATGGATCACATGCAGGATCGATATCTCCTCCCGATCGCCGCGCACCGTGATCGCATAGGCAATCACGTACGCCAGCCCCGTCACCGATTTCTCGAAAGTACCGCCAACCCGCCCCGGACGCCCGGTCGGGATAGCGCCTAGCGCCCCACCCGCATCACCGATCCGAGCCGCAACCCGGTGCGCGGCGTCAGGGTTATCCGCTGCAATATAGGCGAGTTGCGCCGTCAGATCGTCCAGTGCATCGCGGGACCAGACGACGGTCCGAGTCAACCACCCGCCTTGTCGCCAACCTTGTCGCCAACCTTGTCGCCAACCTTGTCGCCAACCTTGTCGATCGCCGCATGAAGCGTACGCACGGCATCGTCATGCCCGATCACCCGACCAGCCTCGACGTCATCGAGCCCACGCCGAATACCAGCAACGACGGCAAGCTCACGATCGACATATCCCGACACAGCCAGCGCCGCGAGATCCGAAGGACTCTGCCGCGTATCCTGCGCCAACCGCCCCAGCCGCGCCTTGAGCGCCGACGTTACCCTGATCGTCATCGTCGTGCTGCCGCTCATCACCGAACCTTCGCTCAAGACGTCACGGCACATACCACAGCGCCGGAATTGCACCAACGCGCGGACGCATGACGATGCCAAACTGCCCTGCTGAATAGCGCCAAGCCTGCAACTCGCCCAAAGCAAAAGCAGCATGTTTCCCCGCGAAGGCGGGGATCCAGTCTGGGCTCCCGCCGTCGCGGGAGAACAAGAAGGTGCCAGCGATCATCGCGCGGGCGTCAGCCAAACCCTTGTTAGGCTATGCTGGACAGAGCCGATGGCGGATCGTTTGGCGACTGTGACACGTCATGCAGAGTTGGAAACTACTCGCAATAAGCAGGTAACGCTAGGCATCGTCACCTGTCGGTCCGGCCAAGCTTGCCGGAACAATTCCAAGACTGAGCCCCAACGGTATATTCTCGACAGCAATCAGCGCTGCGTTGTCGGTCACAAGCCGGCCATCTTTAAGTTCGGCAAATGAGGGATACCATAGGTCGTCATCCGGAAGGAACTCGTAGACGAGTCGCACCGGCGCGAAACCCGCCGCGCCCATTTGCGCGATGAGATGGGCTGCACGTTTTGCGGCTCCATCTAGGGCATCAAGCGCTTTATAATTACGAGCGATATTCTGGCCTCGGACCAAAAACGAGACATGACAGTCTTCGTGAGTTGATTGCAATTCAACAATAGGATCTTGATACTTCGCCAGACGAGCGGACAGTTTCTTGAGCCAATATCGCACAGCAGCGTATGAGTCTTTGCCTGCCTCGGTCGCGAATGCCTTGATAAACGGATTCCATACCAAGACCATGTATGGGATCGACACTTGGAGTAACGTGAGCGTTGCCTCGGCAGCATTGTGCGAGCGTCTTTGGACATCGGTTGGAATCGGTGCTTCGCGCGCGATCTCGTAGAGCGTCTCAAGGTCGATCTCTCTTGCATCAGCACCGATCTCAAAACGAAGATCGTGTGGAAGCGCGGGTAGCTCCGTCGGCAATTGCACCTCTGCTAGTACGTCAAGGCCAAGTGCGCCGAAGCCCAGCTTCAAGGCGCTCTCGTAGAGGCCTAACATGGCTGCGACGAAAATCTCTCCAGATGAGTTTTCGAATACCTTGGCGACAAGTACCTTTCCCATTGGTCGTCCAGGATCGTGGCGGAGAAGGAGCGGAAAGGGATTATCATTGATCTTAGCCGCGAGTTCGAACGGATCGACCGGCACGAGCAAAGCTCCATCGGAGTCGGTCGCATTTGACCAAATCACTGAACTCGCGACGCGATCGAATGCAGCCCCTTTGGCGTGAACGGCTAAAACCTCCTTCATCCAGGCGGTTGCTTCAGGACTTTTCTCAATAAGATCCGGCATTATCGCCCTTCCCAAAGCCATGGTGGGACCGTGTGCGCTGGCCGCAACCGACATAGCCGGGGCATCGACCGACAGTCGAGGGCTGGGCTATTTGATCATTAATGTGGACGGGTCGAGACCGATAAGCTCAAAGCTGCACGACACGAATGCAGCCGCTTCACCGAAACCCCCACCCCCTCACCGAGTAGGCACAGGCTCCGCCCCCGAATAATCATAAAACCCGCGCTTCGTCTTCCGCCCGAACCACCCGGCCTCGACATACTTCACCAGCACCGGCGCCGGCCGGAACTTCGGATCGCCCGTCCCCTCGAACAGCACGCGCGTGATCTCCAGGCACGTGTCGAGCCCGATAAAGTCCGCCAGCGTCAGCGGCCCCATCGGATGGTTCAGCCCCAGCTGGCACGCGAGGTCGATGTCGCGCACGCTCGCCACGCCTTCGCCCAGCGCGAAGCACGCCTCGTTGATCATCGGCATCAGCACGCGGTTGACGATGAAGCCCGGCGCGTCGTTCGCATGCACCACCTGCTTGCCGAGCTTTTCCGCAAACGCCTCGACCGCCGCCACCGTGGCGTCCGATGTCGCCAGCCCCCGGATCAGTTCGATCGGCCGCATCACCGGCACCGGATTGAAGAAATGCACGCCCATGAACCGCGCCGCATCGGGCGCCGCCTGCGCCAGCCGCGTAATTGGGATCGACGACGTGTTCGACGCCAGGATCGCGTCCGGCCCCAACACCTTGCCGACCTCCGCGAAGATCGCGCGCTTCACCGCCTCCCGCTCGGTCGCCGCCTCGACCACGAGTCCACAGTCGCCCATGTCGGCAACACTCGCGACCGGCTCGATCAGAGCCAGCGCCGCATCGCGCGCGTCGCCTGCGATCTTCTCCTTCTCGACCAGCCGGGCGAGCGCCTTGGCGATCCCCGCCTTGCCCTTGCTCGCAGCGTCCAGCGACACGTCCGCCAACAGCACGCGGTACCCCGCCTGCGCCGACACCTGCGCGATCCCCGCGCCCATCTGTCCTGCACCAATCACGCCGATCGTCTGCATTTCTCTCTCCTAAATCGTTGCCCCTCCCTAGCCGCTTTTCCCCGCGCTGCCAGAGCGCTAGGCTGCAGCAATGCTGTGCAAACCGAACTTTTTCGCGCTCGCGCCCGTCATCGCGCTGCCACTCCTGGCCTGCTCGCCAAGCCAGCCCAAGGCGCAACCCAAGGCCGAGCTTGCACCAAAGCTCGAGCCCGTCTCCGCCACGCCGGCAACGCCTCAACCGACACCCGCCACCGACTCGCACACGAGCCCAAGGCCCGGCCCACTGAAGACCTTCACCGACTGGACCGTCGGCTGCGACAACGCGCTGCGTTGCACGCTCGGCTCGCTGATGCCCGAAGCCGGCGACGCCCCCGACCTCACCATCAACCTGACGCGCGAGCCCGGCCCCGTAGCGAGCGGCGGTGGCCAGATCTCACTGGCGCTGGAAACCCGCAACTTCGCCGACGCGAAGACGCGCCCGCCCGCCGGCTTCGCGGTCGACGGCACGCCCGTCGCGCTCGGCGACGCCGCCGCGCTCGCCGCCGCCATCGCCAATGCCCAAGCGCTCACGATCCTCGACGCGAACGGCGCCACGCTGGCCACGCTCTCGCTAAAGGGCGCCGCCGCCGCGCTCCGCTACATCGACGCGCAACAAAGCCGCGCGGGCAGTCGTGACGCGATCGTCGCCAAGGGCCCCGCCCCGTCGCGCGCACCAGCGCCAGCCCTCCCCGTCATCGCCGCGATCACGCCGTCGGGCGCCCCCGTTAGGCTCACCTCCGCGCAGGTCGCGCCGATGCGCAAACGCGGGTCCTGCGATCTCGCCAACTTCCCATCCGGCGCAGACCCCGCGCTGTTCGCCCCCGAGGTCCACGCGCTCGGCGGCGGCAAGTCGCTGGTGCTCTTCCCCTGCTCGACCGGCGCGTACAACCTGATCGGCGCGCTCTTCATCGTCGACGGCGCGAAGATCACCCCGGCGCAACTCGACGCACCCTCCGGCTTCGAGGAAACCGGCGCCGACTCCGGAACGCCCGTAAAGAGCGTCATCAACGGCAGTTTCAAGGACGGCGTCCTGACCAGTTACGCCAAGGGCCGCGGCCTAGGCGACTGCGGCGTCATCCAGAGCTTCGTCTGGGACGCCACCCGCTTCCGCCTGTCCGAGCAATCCGAAATGGGCGAATGCCGCGGCAACATCGACTACATCACCACCTGGCGTGCGAAGATAGTCCGCTAACTACCCCCTCCCCTTTAGGGGAGGGTCGGGGTGGGGCGTGACCCCAAGCACAGCCTCTCCTGGAAAAGCTCCCCCCTGAAGGGACGGGAGTTCAAGGCGCCGGCCGCTTCACCTGAGCCTCGGCCAGGTAAACCCCGAACAGCCCCTCAGGATCGGTCCACGCCGCCACCGGCGTCCACCCGCCCGACCGCAACAGGATCCGAGCATCCCGAGCGCCATATTTATGGCTATTCTCGGTATGGATCGTCTCCCCCGCCGCCATCTCGAACGACCGCCCATCCACCGTAAAGGCCAAGTCGCGCACCGCCTCCAGGTGCATCTCCACCCGAGCCCGATCGTCGTTCCACACCGCCTTGTGGCGGAACGCGTCGACCGAGATATCCCCGCCGAGCTCGCGATTGATCCGCTCCAGCAAATTCAAATTGAACGCCGCCGTCACGCCCTGCGCATCGTCATACGCCGGCACCAGCACATCCTCCCCCTTGATCCGGTCCATCCCGATCAACAGCATCGCCCCCACACCGAGCGACCCGCGCATCGCCCGCAACAGGTCCACCGCCATCAACGGGATCATGTTGCCAATCGTCGACCCCGGAAAGAACCCGAGCTTGGGCGTATCCGCGATCGTCTTCGGCAAACTGAGCGGCCGCATGAAATCCGCCTCGAACGGCAGCACCAGCAGCTCCGGAAACTGCTCGGCGAGAACCTTCGAGGATTCACGCAAAAAATCGCCCGAGATATCGATCGGCACATAGACCGACGGCGCCACCGCCTCGAGCAGGATCGGCGTCTTGGTCGAGGATCCCGACCCGAACTCCACCACCGCACGCCCCTTGCCGGCGATCGCCGCAACCTCGACGCACGCCGTCTCCAGGATCGCCCGCTCGGTCCGCGTCGGATAATATTCCGGCAGGTCGGTGATCGCCTCGAACAATTCCGACCCACGCCGATCGTAGAACCACCGCGCCGGGATCGCCCGCGGGCGGCGGGCAAGGCCTTCCAGCACGTCCGCACGGAATTGCGGGTCGGCCAGCGTCTGCTCGCCGTCCTCGATCTCAGGCTTCAACATCAGATATCTTTCGCAAGTCGCACGCCGGTGAACTGCCACCGCTGGTGTGGATAAAAGAAATTCCTGTAGCTCGCCCGGGCATGCCCGCGCGGCGTAGCACAGCTCCCACCCCGCAGAATAAACTGCGAACTCATAAACTTGCCGTTATATTCCCCCACAGCTCCCGCCGCAGTCACGAACCCCGGGTAAGGCCGATACGCGCTGCCCGTCCATTCCCAGACGTCGCCGAAAAAGGCCGGCCCGCCGGTCGCAGGCCGAGGCTCCACCGGCCCCGCCCCATCCATCTGGTTCCCGCCACACGCATCATGCGAAGCCGCCGCCGCCTCCCATTCGAACTCGGTCGGCAACCGTGCGCCGGCCCAGCTCGCATACGCATCCGCCTCGAAGAAACTCACATGCGTCACCGGCGCTGCCGGATCTATCGCGCGCCGCCCATCGAGCCCGAACCGGGTCCACCCGGACTCGCCCTCTTCCCAGTACAGCGGCGCGACGATGCCTTCGGCCTTCACCCACGCCCAGCCATCCGCCAGCCAATGCCGCGCCTCGCGGTAGCCGCCATCGGCAATGAACGCCGCCCATTCGCCATTGGTCACGGTCCGATCCGCAATCGCATGCGGAGCCAGCAACGCGGCATGGCGCGGTCCCTCGCAATCGAACGCGAACCCGTCGCCCTCATGCCCAACATCGGTAATGCCGCCATCATGCGAGATCCAGCCAACCGGCCCCGGCATTGCCACGGGCACTTTCCGCGCCGCCGGCCACATCGCGGGCTCCAGCGGGTTCTCCGAAAACATATGGAGGATATCGGTCACCAGCAATTCCTGATGCTGCTCCTCGTGATGACACCCCAGCGCCACCAGTCCTTGCGCATCCGCCGAAAGACCCGGCAATGCCTCCAGCAACGCCGCATCGACATGCCCGCGATACGCCCGAACCTCGTCGAGCGAAGGCCGCGTCACCATCCCCCGCCGGTCGCGCGCGTGTCGACGCCCCTCGGCCTCGTAATAGCTGTTGAACAGGAACGGGAATCGCGCGTCGTGCAGCGCATAGCCCGCGACATGATCGCGCAACACGAACGTCTCGAAGAACCACGTCGTATGCGCCAGATGCCACTTCGTCGGCGACGCATCGGCCATCGACTGCACCGTCGCATCCGCATCGGACAGCGGCGCGGCAAGCGCCAGCGTCAGATCACGGACTGCGGAGAAACGCTCGGCCAATGCCGATCGTTCGGATGCCAGACTTTGCGGACGAACAGGCTTCGGCATCGGTCTTCCTTCAGTCGGACGCCGTTCCTGCGACCCTTGAGCCCGCGGCTCGGATGCAAGCCCGCGCCCGGTCGCGCCTACTCGTTACCGCGTAGCCCCCGGTCGCCAAAGAACGTCCCCCGCCCCGTTTTGGTTCACCGCGCGCGACGCCACGAACAGGAAATCGGAAAGGCGATTAACATACGCTAATGCCGCCGGGTTCAGTCGCGTCCCCGCGACCGCCTCGACGGCCACCGCAGACCGTTCGGCACGCCGCGTGATCGCCCGCGCCAGATGCAACGCCGCCGCCCGCGCGGACCCACCCGGCAGGATGAAACTGCGGAGCGGCGCAAGATGATCGTTCATCGCATCGATCTCGTGCTCCAGCCGCTCGACCTGCGACGGCACGATCCGCAACACCATCTCCGAAGGCGCGAACCCGTCGTCGCCCGCCCCCTGCGCGGCCGGCGTAGCCAGATCCGCGCCAAGATCGAACAGGTCGTTCTGGATCCGCTCCAGCGCCACCGCGAGCGGATCGTCGCCGAGCGCCACCACTGCAATCCCGATCGCCGAGTTCGCCTCGTCGACATCGCCGATCGCCTGCATCAGCGCACCCGACTTCGACACCCGCGATCCGTCCACGAGGCCGGTCGTCCCGTCATCCCCGGTCCGCGTGTAAATCTTGTTCAGCTTGACCATGAATCTTCCAGCTAGCTCGTCACTCTGACGCCGTCACCCCAGCGAAAGCTGGGGTATCCCTCGTGGTTCGCGACGCCCGCCCCACGCGCCGTTACCCAAAGCCCGTCACCCGCCCCAAAACCCGTCACCCCAGCGAAAGCTGGGGTATCCCTCGTGGTTCGCGACGCCCGCCTTACGCAAAGATCCCAGCTTCCGCTGGGATGACGGCAAGTTGCGGGCACGCTGAAACTCCGACCGCCTCGTTCGATCCAGCCTAGGTCCGCCCAGCCGCAAACAAGATCACCACCACGATCAAAATCGCCAGCGCCTGAAAGAAGATCCGCTGCTGCATCATCCGATTCGACTTCAGCGACGCGGCACTCGGCCCGTTCCCATCGCGAACCTGCGCGCTGCCCTCCTGCAGGAACGACACGACGCCCCGCACCAGAGCCACGACGGTCGCGACCATGGCCGCGATGAGCAAGATGACGAGGAAAGTGTTCATGACCCGAATGTAAGCGCACCCGCCGACGCTAGCAATGCCACGCGAGGCGTTGCGAATGACCGCACGATGCGCGCAAATGCTGCATGTTATATCTGACGCTGAAAGCCGTGATCTCCGGCATCCTCATCGCCGCCGCCTCGGAGATCGCCAAACGCTATCCCGGCATCGGCGCGCTGGTCGCCTCGCTGCCTTTGGTGTCGGTGCTCGGCATGATCTGGCTCTGGCACGACAAGCCCGACCCGCAGACGATGGCCGCCCACGCCGGCGCCACCTTCTGGTACGTCCTTCCCTCGCTACCGATGTTCCTGCTGATCCCCGCCATGCTCCGCCACGGCGCCCCGTTCTGGCTGTCGCTCCTCGCCGGCTGCGCCCTGACGATCGCGCTCTACGCGGCGATGACCTGGGCCGCGCCGAGGCTGGGGATCGAACTGTAACGGCACTCGCGAACAGAAACACGACCACCGCAAAACGTACCCGCCACCCCGGCTAAGGCCGGGGCCCAGTTGGAAAGGTCGCAGTAACGAAGCGCAGCGCTCAGTTGGCAACGTCCCCCAACTGGCCCCCGGCCTCCGCCGGGGAGGTGCAAGGTTGCGGACAGACGCCCCCTCCAACCTGTTTCCCCGCGAAGGCCGGGACCCGGACTGGGCTCCCGCCTTCGCGGGAGAACAAGGAAGTGCAGACTGTACTCCGCTAGCCACTAGCCACCGAGTCTTGGTTCGAAGATATGGGCATCATCAGATTTTAGCCCTTAAGTCCCCCTCCAACTCACCCCCCAGCCCGCGACCGCTCGGCCAAAGCCACCCCATCCTCCCCAGCCTCCCGAATCTCCGCCAACGACAAGGCCCCATCCCGCTTGGCCAACCGCCGCCCCTCGGCATCCACCACCAGCGCATGATGATGATAGCGCGGCACCGCCAACCCCAGCAGCGTCTGCAGCACCCGGTGCACATGCGTCGCCGCGAACAGATCCACCCCCCGCACCACGTCCGTCACCCCCTGCGCGGCATCGTCCAGCGTCACCGCCAGATGATAGCTCGCCGGCGCATCCTTCCGCCCCAGCACCACATCCCCCTGCGCCAGCGCATCGGCCACAACCCATCCCGCCCCGGCATCATGCCAGGACAGCGCTCCCGCTTCGGCAACCGCCTTCGCCATGTCCAACCGCCAGCAGCACGCTCCAGTCCGCGCGGCGATGTCAGCCGAAGACAGCCCCCGACAAATCCCCGGATACGCTGGCCCGACATCCCCCTGCGGCGCCGACGCACTCGCCGCGATCTCCGCCCGCGTACAAAAACACGGATACACCAGCCCCCGCGCCTTCAGACCCTCCAGCGCCGCTTCGTAGATCGCCAGCCGTTCCGACTGGAAGACGAGCGCATCCCACCGCAACCCGAGCCACGCCAGATCCTCGAGAATGCCGTCGACAAACGCCCGCCGACTCCGCGTCCCGTCGATATCCTCGATCCGCAACACGAACCGCCCGCCTCGCTCTCGCGCGAAATCATGCGACCGGATCGCCGACACCGCATGCCCCAGATGCAGCCGCCCGGTCGGGCTAGGCGCGAACCGCGTGATTACGGTCACGATGCTTGACCTGACGATACGCGCCGTGCTGTCATGCAGCCGTCATCGCTTTCGTCCATAGGGCGTCGTGCGAAGCCTGTGTGGGAGGAGCCGTGTTTCACCCCGACCTTATACGCCACCCGGATGGTTGTCCGGCGCTCGTGCTCAATGCCGATTACACGCCGCTCTCCTACTATCCGCTCAGCGTCTGGCCGTGGCAAACCGCGGTCAAGGCTGTCTTTCTCGACCGTGTCGACATCGTCGCCACCTACGAACGCGAAGTCCGCAGCGCCAATTTCGCGCTGAAGCTGCCCTCGGTGATCGCGCTCAAGCAGTTCGTCCGACCGTCGCAATTTCCCGCCTTCACCCGGTTCAACCTGTTCCTGCGCGACAAGTTCACCTGCCAATATTGCGGCAAGCTGCGCGATCTCACCTTCGACCATGTCGTCCCCCGCGCGCAAGGCGGTCGTACCACCTGGGAGAACGTCGTCACCGCCTGCTCGCCCTGCAACCTGAAGAAGGGCGGCCGCACGCCTCGGCAGGCGGCGATGCCGCTCCACCTCGAACCGATCCGCCCGACCAACTGGCACCTCCAGGAGCACGGCCGCAGCTTCCCCCCGAACTACCTGCACGACACATGGCACGACTGGCTCTATTGGGACGTCGAACTCGAAGCCTAACCGCTTCCCCACGACGGGAGATACTATGCAGGTGAAACTTGTGGCGGCGCTCGCCGCGACGGGACTTTTGGTATGCGCGTGCAGCGACAAAGATGCGCAGCGCGCCCAGGCTGACCGCAACGCCGCCGGCTTCGTCCCCCCGTCGGTGACTTCGCGGCTCGATTTCGGCGCCAGCATGGAGCGCCGTTTCCGCACGCTCGACCGCAACGGCGACGACCGCATCACGAAGGACGAACTCCCGTCCCCCAACGCGCGGATCAAGGCGTTCGACCGCAACAAGGACGGCATCATCACCGCGATCGAATGGAGCGAAGGCACGCTCGCCTGGTTCGATAGGATGGACCTCAACCACGACGGCACGGTCACGTCCGAAGAACGCGCGGAGTCGCGTAAGCGCTAGGGTACGGGAACGCTCCTCCGTCCACTGCGCTGCGCTGCTGGCTGCCCCATACCTGGCCCCCCGCCGTATCCGTCACTCACAGGCGTAACCGTCAGTTGCCACTATAACCGTCGCCGGCCGCTTTAACCGTTATCCGCCACATAACCGTCGCGCACCACCATAACCGTTGCCGCCGCTTTAACCGTCACCCCAGCGAAAGTTGGGGTATCTCTCGTGGTTCGCGACACCTGCCACACAGTGAGATCCCAGCTTTCGCTGGGATGACGAGGTGGCAGGCGGCGGCGGATGGCGGGGGCGGTGGGCGGCGGCGTGGCGGGTGGCATCTTACGATCAGCGCATGAGGGCAGGCTTAGACAACTATATTACGCCATCTTCGCACCCCGCATTCGATTTCACCCCTTCTACACCCCATTCCCGGTTGACCTGATCCCTGCCGCAGCGCAGCAGGTAATCATGGCAAGCCTCCCCGCAATCGCGAACAATTCCGACATCCGTTTCCTCGGCAAGCTGCTTGGAGACGTCATTCGCGCCTATGGTGGTGAACGCCTGTTCGAGGCCACCGAGACGATCCGCAAGGCCTCGGTCGAACGCCACCGCGACGTCTCCGAAGGCAAGGCCGCCGACAACACCGCCGTCGACCTCAGCCTCGAAAAGCTCAGCCTCGACGAAACCCTCGATTTCGTCCGCGGCTTCATGCTGTTCTCGATGCTCGCCAATCTCGCCGAAGACCGCCAGGGCATCGCCGCCGAGGACGGCGCGGACCTCGCCTCCGCAATCGCCGAGCTCGAATCCGAGGGCATCGACCGCGCGCAGATCCGAGCACTGCTCGATCACGCCCTGATCGCCCCGGTCCTTACCGCGCACCCGACCGAAGTTCGCCGCAAGAGCATGATCGACCACCGCAACCGCATCGCCGAACTGATGGCGCTGCGCGATCTCGGCCGCGACACCACGCCGGATGGCGACAGCGTCGACGACGCGATCCTCCGCCAGATCGCGCTGCTATGGCAGACGCGTGTTCTCCGCCGCGACCGCCTCTACGTCACCGACGAGGTCGACACCGCGCTCAGCTACCTCCGCGACGTGTTCCTTCCCGCGCTCCCCGCGCTCTACCAGCGCTGGGACCGCGCGCTCGGCGAACGCACGCCCAGCTTCCTCCGCCCCGGCAGCTGGATCGGCGGCGACCGCGACGGCAACCCTTATGTGACCGCCGACTCCCTCAAGACCGCGCTGTCGAAGGCAAGCGAAGCCGTGCTCGGCTATTACTGCGACGCGGTGCACGCGCTCGGCGCCGAACTCTCGATCTCGACCGAGCACGCCCCTGCCGACGCCGCGGTGCAGGCGCTCGCCGATGCCAGCGGCGACGATGCCGCCAGCCGCAGCGACGAGCCGTATCGCCGCGCGCTCTCCGGCATCTACGCCCGCCTGTCCGCGACGCACGATGCGCTCACCGGCAAACACGCGCCCCGCCCCGGCCGCCTCGTCGGCGAGCCCTATGCCAACCCCGCCGACTTCCGCGCTGATCTCGTCACGCTCGCGCACGGGCTCGGCATCGCGCTCAAGACGGGCGGCGCGCTCGGTCGGCTGATCCGCGCGGTCGAGACGTTCGGCTTCCACCTCGCGACGCTCGACCTCCGCCAGAACAGCGCCGTCCACGAACGCGTCGTCGCCGAACTGCTCACGGTCGCAGGCGCCGAACCGGACTACCTCTCGCTAGACGAAGACGCCCGCGTCGCCCTGCTCCGCCGCGAACTCGCCAACGCCCGCCCGCTCACCTCGCGCTTTGCTAACTATACCGAGGAAACCGCGGGCGAACTCGCGATCGTCCAGGCCGCCGCCGACGCGCACGCGGCTTACGGCCCGGCGTGCATCACCAACTACATCGTCTCGATGGCGCAGTCGGTCAGCGACCTGCTCGAAGTGAACCTCCTGCTCAAGGAAGTCGGCCTCTACCGCCCCGGCGAAACACCAACCGCCGCAATCATGGCCGTTCCCTTGTTCGAGACGATCGGCGATCTCGAAGCCGCCCCCGCCGTGATGACCGCCTGGTTCGCGCTCCCCGAGATCGCGACCATCTCGACGGCGCGCGGCCATCAGGAAGTAATGATCGGCTATTCCGACAGCAACAAGGACGGCGGCTACCTCACCTCCACCTGGCAGCTCTCGAAAGCCTCGACCGCACTAAAACCCGTCTTTGCCGCAGCCGGCGTCGGCATGCAGCTGTTCCACGGTCGCGGCGGCGCGGTCGGACGCGGCGGTGGCTCGGCGTTCCGCGCAATCCGCGCGCAGCCCTCGGGCACCGTCCAGGGCCGCATCCGCATCACCGAGCAAGGCGAAGTCATCGCCGCCAAATACGGCACGCGCGACGCCGCGATGACCAACCTCGAGGCGATCGCGTCCGCCACATTGCTCGCCAGCCTCGAACCCGAACGTCTCTCCAATGCCGACAACGCCAGCTTCTCCGCCGCGATGGACACGCTCAGCGACACCGCGTTCAAAAGCTACCGCGACCTGGTCTACGGCACAGAAGGCTTCCGCACCTTCTTCCGCCAGATGACGCCGATCGCCGAGATCGCCGGCCTCAAGATCGGCAGCCGCCCCGCCAGCCGCACCAAGTCCGACCGGATCGAAGACCTTCGCGCGATCCCCTGGGTGTTCAGCTGGGCGCAAGCCCGTGTCATGCTACCCGGCTGGTACGGGGTAGGCCGCGCGATCGCCGATTTCGAGGACAAGGCGCTGTTGAAGGACATGGCCCAAGGCTGGCCCCTCTTCGCCTCCGCGCTGGCGAACCTGGAGATGGTCCTCGCCAAGTCCGACATCGGCATCGCCGAACGCTATGCCGGGCTGGTCGAGGACGACAAGCTCCGCGAAATCTTCATCACGATCCGCGACGGCTGGCACCAGACCCACGACGGGCTTCTCACAGTAACAGGCCAGTCCCGCCTCCTCGAAAAGCACCCCGCGCTGGACGCCTCGATCCGCCTCCGCCTCCCGTATATCGAGCCGCTCAATCTCCTCCAGATCGAGCTGATCAAGCGCCGCCGAGCAGGCGAGGACGACCCCCGCATCGGCGAAGGCATCCTCCTATCCATCAACGCCATCGCCACCGCCCTGAGAAACAGCGGCTAAACTCCCTCGCCCCTCCGGGGAGAGGGAAGGGGCCCGCCGCGCTTGCGGTGGGAAGGGAGAGGGGCATGAGGCTCCGAACATCAATTCCCAACGCCCCTCACCCTTCCGCAGCTAAGCTGCTCCCTCCCTCTCCCCGAAGGGGAGAGGGACTAGGAAAAAACGGCGCGGCGACATCCTCACGCACCCGCATCAGCCGCCCAGTCGCGCGGTCCAGCAAAGCCCAGGTCGTAACCGCCTCGAGCTTCACCTTTCCGTCACCGCCCAAAAACCGAACATGCCGATCGAACCGAGCCCCCTTCGGCGCCCCCTCGACCCAAGTCTCGCCAACAACGGTCTCCCCCGCGACAACACTCCCGCGGTAATCAATCTCATGCCGCGTCACGACCCACACATACGCCAGCTTGTGCTCGGGTGGCGCCACAGCCTCCCAATGCGCAGTCGCGATGGCCTGGATCCACTGCACCCAGACCGCATTGTTCACATGCCCAAGCTCGTCGATATCCGCGTCCTGCGCCGTGATCGAGAGCGTGAACCGGCTCACCCCGCCACGCCCAGCTGCCACAGCACGAATGCATGCTCTTCCGCGCCCTCACGTAGCGACTCGAACCGCCCCGACTTGCCGCCATGCCCCGCACCCATGTTGGTCTTGAGCAGCAGCACATTGTCGTCGGTCTTCATCAACCGCAACTTGGCCGCCCACTTCGCCGGCTCCCAATAGGTCACGCGCGGATCGTTCAGCCCGCCGGAAATGAACATCGGCGGATAAGCCTGCACCTTCACGTTGTCGTACGGCGAATATGACTGGATCAGCTTGAACGCTGCCTCGTCCTCGATCGGATTGCCCCACTCCGGCCACTCGCCCGGCGTCAGCGGCAGGCTCTCGTCGAGCATCGTGTTCAACACGTCGACGAACGGCACGTCCGCGATCACCGCACCCCACAGTTCGGGATCGGAGTTAACCACCGCCCCCATCAGCTCGCCGCCAGCAGACCGGCCCGCGATCGCGATCTTCCCCGCCGACGTCCACTGCGCGTCGACCAGCGCCTTCGCCACATCGACGAAATCGTTGAACGTGTTCGCGCGCTTCTCCAGCTTGCCATCGAGATACCATTGCTGGCCAAGATCATCACCGCCGCGGATATGCGCGATCGCATAGGCGAACCCGCGATCGAGCAGGCTCATCCGCCCCGTCGAGAAGCCCGGCGGGATCGCATAGCCGTACGCGCCATACGCATAGAGGAACAAAGGCGGCGACCCGTCGCGCACGAACCCGGCGGGATACACGATCGAGACCGGAATCTCCGTCCCGTCCCGCGCGGCGATCTTCAGCCGCTCCGTCGCATACTTGGCCGGATCGTACCCGCTAGGGATCTCCTGCACCTTGAGCATCGTCCGCTCGCCGGTATCGACGTCGTAATCATACACCGTCCCCGGCGTGACCATCGACTCATACCCAAGCCGCAACACCGTCATGTCGTACTCGGGATTATCCCCCAGCCCGGCGACATAACTCGCCTCGGGGAAGTCGATCCGCTTGCCCTCGGTCGGCGTCTCGTACCGGTGGATCGCGATCTGATCCAAGCCATCCTCGCGCCCGTCGACCACGAAGAAGTCCTGATAACACTCTACGCCGGTCATGTAGAAATGCGGCGAGGCCGGGATCAGCTCGCTCCACGCATCCGGCTCCTCGACCAGCGCGGTACACAGCCGGAAATTCGGATCGACGTCGTTGGTATGGATGAACAACGTCCCGTCATGCTCGTCCACGTCATACTCGCGCCCGACTTTCCGCGCGGAGACGAGGATCGGCACGGCCAGAGGCTCATGCGCAGGCAGCAGATACAGTTCGCTCGTCACATGATCGCTGGTCGCAATCACGATCCACTTGCGCGAGCTCGTCTCGCCGACGCCGACGCGAAAGCCCTCGTCTTCTTCGTGGAACAGCACGACGTCCTCGGAGATCGGCGTCCCCAGCCGGTGGAACCGCGCGTTGTCCGTCCGCCACTGCTCGTTCGCCAGCCCGTACAGGAACCCGGCATCGTCCGCGGTCCAGACGATCTCGCTGAGCATCCCCGGAATCACATCGGGCAGATGCTCGCCGGTATCCAGATCCTTGACGCGAACCTCGAACCGCTCGCTCCCATTATCGTCGATCGCATAGGCGAGATACCGCCCATCATTGCTGACCGAGAACGCCCCGAGCCGGAAATACTCATGCCCCTCCGCCAGCGCCGGCTCGTCGAGCATCAGCTCGTGGTCACCCCCTGCGACAGGTTTCCGCCACCATTTCTTATACTGCCCGCCGGTCTCGTACGCGGTCCAGTAGAGCCAATCGCCATCCTTCTGCGGCACCGAGGATTCGTCCTCCTTGATGCGCGCCTTCATCTCTTCGTAGATCGTGTCGACCAGCGGCGTGTGCGGCGCCATCTGCTCCACGAAATACGCGTTCTCGGCAGCGAGATACGCGAGCACGTCGGCGTCATAGACCTCCGGATAGTTAGGATCCTTCAACCACGCGTACGGATCCTCGATCGTCACGCCATGCGTGGTGAAGCTGTGCGGGCGCTGTTCGGCGATGGGGGGCGTGGTCATGCCGGTGTGTTAGCCGTGCCCGGTGTGGAAGCCAAACGCTGTGGCATTGGGAAGCGATCGACCACCGCTGCTGCCGCCACCCCGGCGAAGGCCGGGGCCCAATTGGGGGACGGCAATAACGAAGGATCGCGCGTCGTTACTGAGACCTTTCCAATTGGGCCCCGGCTTTCGCCGGGGTGGTGGTGGTTGGGTTGAGCTACCGTAAACCAACCCTGTTTCCCGCGAAGGCGGGGACCCAGACTGGGCTCCCGCCTCCGCGGGAGAACAAGGTGGCGCGCGGTTCGCTCGTGAACCCGCCGCCGCCCCCCGCGCTGTCCCCCGCAGCGCGTTTCTGGCAGAACCCCCGCATCACCGACCTCGACCGACGAGAGACCCACACAATGCCGACCCAGACCGACCGCCTAGCCGCCCTCCGCGCCCAGCTCGCCAGCACGAACCTGGATGGCTTCGTCATCCCCCTGACCGACGAGCACATGAGCGAATATGTCGGCGGCTACGCACAGCGCCTCGGCTGGCTCACTGGCTTCGGCGGTTCGGCCGGCACGGCGGTCGTCCTAGCCGACCGCGCCGCGATCTTCACCGACGGCCGCTACACGATCCAGGTCCGCGAACAGGTCGACGGCGCGCACTGGGCGTATGAACCCGTCCCCCAGACCAGCCCCGCCGTCTGGCTCGCCAAGCACGCCCCCGAAGGCGGCCGGATCGGCTACGACCCGTGGCTGCATACCGGCACCTGGGTCGCGGAAGCCACCACAGCCCTCGCCGACCGCGGCGCGGCACTGGTAGCGGTCGACACCAACCCGATCGACGCGATCTGGACCGACCGCCCCGCCCCCTCGCCCGCCAAGCTCACCGTCCAGCCCGACCAGTTCACCGGCGCGTCCTCAGCCGAGAAGCGGGCAAAAATTGCCGACTGGCTTTCCGAGCACAACGCCGACGCGGTCGTCCTGACCGCACTCGATTCGATCGCCTGGGCGCTCAATATCCGCGGCAACGACGTCGATCACACCCCCGTCGCGCTGTCCTACGCGATCGTCGGCGCGGACGGCACCACCGACCTGTTCGTCGCCCCCGACAAGCTCGACGACGTAGTCCGCCAGCACCTGGGCAACGCCGTCCGCCTCCACGACCGTACCGCCTTCGACGCCGCCCTCGCCACCTATGCCGGCAAGCGCGTTGCCGCCGATCCCGAACGCGCGGTCGCCGCGATCACGCAAGCCCTCCAGGCCGGCGGCGCGAAGATCCTGCCGCTGCGCGATCCCGTCGTGCTGGCAAAGGCGATCAAGAACCCGGTCGAGATCGCCGGCCACCGTGCCGCCTCCGCCCGCGACGGCGCGGCATTGGCGCGCTTCCTGCGCTGGGTCGAAGCCGAATGCGTGAAGGGCGGCCAGACCGAACTCAGCGCCGCCGCCAAGCTGCTCGCCTTCCGCGAACAGACCGGCGTCCTGAAGGACACCTCGTTCGACACGATCTCCGCGACCGGCCCGCACGGCGCGATTCCGCACTACCACGTCACCGAGGAATCGAGCGCACGGATCGAACCCGGCCAGCTCTACCTGATCGATTCCGGCGGCCAGTATGCGGACGGCACCACCGACGTCACGCGCGTCATGCCGATCGGCAAACCGACCGAAGAGATGCGCGACCGTTTCACTCGCGTCCTCAAGGGCCATATCGGCATCGCCACCGCGGTCTTCCCCGACGGCACGATGGGCGGCCAGATCGACGCCTTCGCCCGCCGCCCGCTCTGGGAAGCCGGCCTCGATTTCGGCCACGGCACCGGCCACGGCGTTGGTTCGTATCTCGCGGTCCACGAAGGGCCGCAGCGCATCGCTGCCCCCAACTACCCCGGCGGCGCGGCGATGGAGCCCCTGCGCGCCGGCATGATGCTCTCCAACGAACCCGGCTATTACAAGACCGGTGAATACGGCATCCGCATCGAGAACCTGATCCAGATCGAACCGCGTACGATCCCTGGTGCCGACCGCGAAATGCTCGGTTTCGAGACGCTCACCTTCTGCCCGATCGAACGCACGCTGATCGAGCCGGCGTTACTCACTGCGGGCGAGCGCCACTGGGTCGACGACTATCACGCACAGGTCCTGATGGTTCTGGCGCCGGAAATGACCAACACGGAGGATCGCGCCTGGCTCACCGCCAAATGCGCGCCACTTAGCTAGAAAGCTCGTCCTTGGTTGCAGGGGCAGCCTCGACAGCACGCGCCTGCGCCTTCCTGCGCCGCAGGTTCTCGCGCAGCGCGGCGGCCATGCGCTCGGCCTTCTCCGCCGCCTTTCGATCCCGGTCATCCATAAATACGCCCTACATTGTGGCGGGACGCCTTGACAATCGTCCCGCCCTCGTCTCTTAGCCCCACTCCGCCGGCAGAGATGCCAGCGAGTGCTGCCGTAGCTCAGTGGTAGAGCGCATCCTTGGTAAGGCTGAGGTCGTGAGTTCAATCCTCACCGGCAGCACCAGTTTTCTCGATAAGTCAGTGAGAGATATCGCCCTCCGGGCGCCCCCACGAAGAGCCATCGCAGGACGTTCGGGTAGGCAATTGCTCCCATGGAACGCCCACCTGCGCGCATCTTCGTTCCGCGAAAGCCGCGTTGGAAACTGCTAAAACGCGTGACCGAGCCTGCTGCCGGTGCTCGCGATCAGCCTCGCGCACCTTTCAGTAATGCCGCCACGCCATCGGTGCGGAACGCGACCACGTCGCTTGCAGCGAGCCACGCCTCGGCCTTCGCGACGAACGGCGCGTTGCCCAGCGACGCTGCACGCTCGAGCCACGGCAGTGCTGCGGCGACGTCGCCATCGGTGCCCAACATGCGGGCATGGTTGAAACACCCGCGAAAATCGCCGCCCTCCGCCGCCTTCGCATAGCATCGCGACGCCGCACGCAGGTCGCGCGGGGTAGCCCAGCCATCCTCATGGAAGCTGCCGACAAAATTGATCGCCTTGGCGCGCGCGAGTCCCGATCCACGCGCCGCTGCCGCGTGCAGCCATTCGAGCGCTGCGGCTTTATTCTCGCGAACACCGTGACCCAGTGCCAGCGACGTCGCACAATTGTACATGGCCCAGTCAAGGCCCCGCTCGGCCGCAACCCGGTAACAGTCCGCGGCTTTTTCCTGGTCGGGCGTCGTTCCCCAGCCGAGCTCATAGCATCGCCCGACCATGTTCAGCGCCATGAGATGGTGCTGCGCCGCGGCCTTCATGAACCAGCGCAGCGCCGCTGGCGGATCGCGCGCTACGCCCTCGCCATCCAGCAGCATCTGCCCATAAACCGCCTGGGCCTCGGCCAGCCCGGCCTCGGCACCCTCACGGATAAGCGCCGCGCGTTCCTCGGGAGACCCAGAGAGACGCGCGGCGATGGCATCGGGCGTCTGACGGTCAAGGTCAGTCGCCATCGTTCGCTCCTTGGTCGCGGCGCGTCAGTAGCGGACCGCCAGCGTCGCGAACGCCGACCGGCCCGCAGCGATCGTCGCATAATGCGCGGTGAAAGCCTGGGTGAAATAGGTCTTGTTCGTCAGGTTCTGGACGTTGACGCTCAAGTCGATGCGTTTCGTAATTGCAAGCGACGCGCGGGCATCGAAGCGCCAGTAGCTGGGAATGCTGCGCAAATTGGTCTTGGTCGCGGGCGTGACGGTGATGACCCCTGCAGCGTTCTGCGCGGCCGACCGGTTGTCCGCATAGCCGCCATAGACGCGGCTGGTGTAGAACGCCCCGCCGCCGATCTGGAAGCGATTGAACAAGGAGACATTGGTCCAGGCGGTAAAGCTGTCCTTCGGCGTCTGGGTCGACTGGCGACCGGTATTGACCGACGGTACCTGCGCCGTAGTCGCAGCGCGGACAATGGTCGTACCGTTCATCACCGCCGGTACTGCCAATGCCGTGAACCCGCCGTCGGTGATCACCGGATCAAGGTGGGTATAGCCGCCAAATGCCGTCCAACCTGGCAAGATCTGCCCGTTGACGCCGACTTCGATACCGCGAATCCGTCGCTCGCCGATATAGGCGACGGTGTTGTTCTCGCCCACCGCACGCGCATTCGTCGTATCCGTCTGGAATACGGCGAGCGACAGGTTCAGGCGGTTGTCGAACAGGTCGGCTTTCGCGCCGACCTCATACGACTTGCTCTTCTCCGGCTTCAAAAGCTGGAGTGACGCCGTTGCTGCCGCGACCGTCGTCGGCAGCGCATTCTGCTCTTGGCCCTCGCCAAGCAAGCTGTTCGGCGGTGTCGCCGACGTCGCATAGCTGGCATAGAGGCTGGTGTTCTTGACCGGCTTCAGGACAAGCCCCGCCTGCCAGTTGAACAGCTTGTCAGTGCGCTGATATTCGATCTGTTGCGTCGCGGTGACCGGCTGACCTGGACGGGTCACCGATCTGAAGCGATCGTACCGGGCACCGAGATTAAGGATGAGAGGCTCGGCAAGAGTGATCGAATCGAATGCGTAGACGGCCTGCGTTTGCCCGTCATTCTGCGTTTCCTGGACCGGTGCCGTCTTGGCAATCGGCGCTCCCACCGCGTCCGTGTCATTGGTGTAGTTCACCCACGGGTCGCTTGGATTTGGGCTGAAGAGGCTGGTGCAGTTGTAGCGCGATATCTGCAACGTCGTGCAGCGTTGCGCGCTGGTAGAGCCGGTAGCCAACACATACGTGCCGCGACGCGCTTTTTCCCAGGCGAATTCCGCGCCGGCCGAGAAGCTGTGTTTGATCCCACCGGTAGCCACGGTGCCGAACAGATCGGTCTGGTTCACGATCGAATCGGCATAGCCGTACCGCGTGTTTGCGCGTCGCCAGACCATTCCACCGGCAAGCGCAGGCACGGCGGCGTTCGTGCCGAACACGTTACCCTGTTGATCGTCCGGCTGCGTGTAGATGTAATTCTGGACGTTGTGCGTGAACCGCGAGGTATTGCGCAGCGTCACGCGGCCGAAATCATGTTCCGCGCGGATCGTCGCCTGATTGGTCTTGGTATCGCGGAAGTCGCGATCTTTCAGGCCATAATATGTCGAGCGATCGACATTGCCCGTCACGCCCGCGATGGTGGTCACTTGGCCGATCGCTGGCTCGACCGTCGTCGTGCCGAGCGGGGAATTTCCGATCGTGTAGAGATACGGGATACCCGTGTCTGGAAGCTCGTGGCTTTCCATATAATAATAGCTTGCGGTCAGGCGCGTCGGGGTGCCGAGTCCCACCGTGATCGACGGGGCAACGCCCCAGCGACGCTGATTGATCGCGTCGCGATAGGCAACGTCCTGATCGTGCCACATGCCATTGAGGCGTACGGCAACGGTGTCGCTAAGCTTCTGGTTCACGTCGATCGTTGCCCGCTTGTAATCGGCGGTGCCGTAACTGGCGGTCGCACGGACGAAGTCGCGCTCCGTCGGCAGCTTGGAGACGATGTTGATCGTGCCGCCGGCGCTGCCGCGTCCGCCTAGCGTCGAGTCCGACCCACGCACGACCTGAATGCTCTCGACGGCGAACACTTCGCGCGACTGCGCTGCGAAATCTCGAACGCCGTCGACGTAGGTGCTGCCTTGGCTATCGAAGCCGCGGATGAACGGACGGTCGCCGACCGGGTTGCCGCCTTCCGCTGCACCGAATGTGATACCAGGGACAGTACGGAGCGCTTCGGCGAGAGTGGCAGACCCGGTCTGCTCGATCACCTCTTTGGGCAGTACGACAATAGAGCGCGGCGTATCGATCAGTGGCGCGACCTGCTTGGGCAGATCGGCGGGCTTGATACGCTGACCGCTGACCAGAATGTCGTTGCTCTGATCGTCGTCGGTGGGCTGTCCATAACGCTGACCACCACCGTCTGCAGCCTGCGCGGGTGTACTGGCGATGATGCCGACGCACGACAGTGCCAGGAAAGCGTGGCCGGCCATGATCGGCCGCAACGATGCATTGCTCATAACGTGAGATCCCCTTGTAAGGCCCCGCTATTGCGACAGATTATCAGTGTCAATAGCAACAAGGGTGTAAGCGGGGCGCTTGACGGGTTGAACCGGAGATCACGATCTGCTGGAACTGTAGAACGGCGTAAGGCCGCCAACTACCATCGCGGGTGCTTACCGATGCTACGACATCGGCACGTGACCGAACCGCAACGAGCTTCCAAACCCGGACTGTTGGATGAGCTTACGATACTATTGAATCTGAATGTTTTCGGGCTCGGCCGGCGTCTGCGGCTTACAGCCCTGGCGATTCTTACGATCGGCCAAGCGGCGCGATGCTGTCATTTGCCCCAGCATCGTCGACGAAACCGCGCCGTGCCATCGCGCACGGTGTTTCCCGAACGGTCAGCGCGCGGGCCGCTCGTCGACAGCGCCGGCAGGTATCACGAAAAACGGCCTGCCCGAAGGCAGGCCGCAATGCCGATCAGGCTGTACCGATTAGAATGTCGAGTTGGTCGACGTCGACGAATTGTAGCGGTTTCGCTCGGTCGCCACTTCGTCACGCGTATATGCAGGGGCCCCGTCGTCGAACGAAGTCCAGCCGTCCTGCCGATACGCCGCACCCCGGGTCGTCGCATCGACAGAACGATGCCGATCGAGAACCGCCTCGGCTTCCGTTGCCAGACCGTCTTCGATGCGTGCGCTCAACAACGTTCCGCCGCGGCGAAGGCCTTCAGCGTACGTGTGCGCTTCATCGTCAGTGTGACCGGCTTCCTTCAGCGCGCCGACGATCGTGCCGGTCGCGGCACCGCCCGCAGCACCGATCCCTGCGCCGACGACGGTCGAGGCGAGCCAGCCCGCGGCGACGATTGGTCCCAGGCCGGGGATCGCGAGCAGGCCGAGTCCGGCGAGCAGGCCACCGACGCCGCCCACGGCCGCACCGGTTGATACTCCGCGGCTGACGTCGCCGTGATCGTTGACGTTGCCCACTGACGTGTCGTGCGCGCCATCGGCGTTGTTCGCGACGATGCTGATCGAGTCATGCGGTACGCCGAGACGTTCGAGGTCGTTCAGCGCGGACTTGGCATCCGAATAATCGTCGAACAGGCGGGTAAGGGTCTTGGTCATCGTTTCTCTCCTAAGAAAATGGATCAGCGCGCGGTCACGTTGCCCTTGTAGTCGAGCCCGACATGGACCTTCCTGCCGCCCTTGGTCGCGGTGCCCCGCCAAACGCCGTCCTTGTCCTTCGCGAGCCGCGACAGGGACTGGTACCCAGCCTTGCCCAGCCGACCGCGTGCCTGGTCCTCGGAGAAGGAATTGGCACCCTTGGTCGGCGCCGCGACACGCGCCGCGTCGTTGTTCTTGACGGCGGGATTGTGCGCGCCGGCATGCGTGGCGGTCTGTGCGACGGCACCGGACGACAGCAGCATCGCGCCACAGGCCATGATTGCTCGAACGGTCATCATACTCTCCTGAAATTCTGATGGGGGAAGACGTGGCTTTCACGGGGTGGGAGGCAGCGTTTCGAATCCGCTGCCTCCCCGCTCGATCAGCGAACCGTACCGCGGCGAAACATGTTGACGATCGCGAGCAGGATGACTGCGCCGACCAGCGAGATCAGGATCGACTGGATGTTCAGCGCGCCGTCCATGATCGATGCGCCACCGATCAGCGGCGTGATCAGGAAACCGGCGAGCAACGCGCCAACGATGCCGACGACGATGTTGAGGACGATGCCCTGCTGCGCATCCGTCCGCATGATCATGCTGGCAACCCAGCCGATGAGTCCGCCGACGACGAGAAGGATGATGAGGTTCATGATGGGGCTCCTGGACGATGATTGTACAGGGGCTTCAACAGTCGCGGTCCGCGTTCCGTTCAGTTTTCGCGCAGCCGCGCGGTTTCGCCGTTAGTCCTGAAATACTGGGTTCATTAGTATATTTGTTCAGATTGCCGCGGAACCATGCCCGTGTTTCCGGCGCTGGACGGGCATGACCAAGACCAACGGCACGCCGCTGCACGCACCGACGCTGCACCATCTGGAACAGCTGATGACCGGGTTGCTCGAAGGCGTGATCCTGATGGATCTGACCGGCATCATCCTGAGTGCGAACCCGGCGGCGTTGAAGATGCACGGCGTCAAAGCCTTGGCCGATCTCGGCGAAACCGCGGACGATTACGCGTCCCGGTTCCGCCTGCGCCACCGCGATGGCCGCAAGCTGCCGCGTCGCGATTACCCGTTGATGCGACTGCTCGCCGGCGAAAGCTTCCCCGACCTGATCGTTGAAGTGTCCCCCCTGGACGCGGACGAGCCGCGCTGGGTCCATCAGGTCCGCGACATCGTCATGGACGAGGATGGCGGCGATCCGGATTGTCTGGGGATGGTCATCAACGACGTCTCCGAGCGGTTCGACGCGGAGGATCGATTCGAGGCGATGTTCCATGCGAACCCCGCCCCCGCGCTCATCCTCCGCGTCGCCGACCAACGCTACGTCCTCGTCAACCAGGGCTTCCTCGACCTGTCCGGCTATGAGCGCGAGCAGATCATCGGCAAGACGCTGTTTGATCTCGACTTCCTCGCCGAAGTCGACCGCAAGCCGTTCGTCAAGGACCGCGTCGCCGCCGGCGAGACGGTCCCGCAACTCGAGGCGGAACTGCCGCTCGCGGGGGGCGACAAGACGCTGGTCATCCTCGCCGGCCAACCGATCGAACTCGCCAACGAAGACTGCCTGCTGTTCACCTTCGCCGACCTCGAGCCGCGGCGCCGGGCGCAGCAGGCGCTACAGGCGAGCGAGCGTCATTTCTCATCGATCTTCGACATGGCGCCGGTCGCGATGGTAATCACCAAGGGAGACGAGAACCGTATCGTCCAGGTGAACGCGGCCTTCAAAAGCCTCACCGGCTATACCGACGACGCGGTCATCGGGCGGGTCGCGGACGATCTCCAGCTCTGGAACGATGCTTCGCAGCGTGTCGGTCTGGAAACCGAAATCCGCGAACGGAGCGGGTTTCGCGACCATGACGTGCAGCTTCTAGACAAGACCGGCGGGGGCCTGGACTGCCTAGTCTCCGCCGAACGGATCAGCGTCGATGGCACGCCCTGCGTCCTCTGGCTGTACCAGGACATATCCGCACGGCGGCGCGGCGAACTCGAACTCGTCGAGGCGATCGACGCGGTGATGAAGGATGCCCACTGGCTCAGCCGGTCGATCATGGACAAGCTGGCGACGCTGCGGAACCCAAGGGCGGGCGCCGGTGCCAGCCCACCGACGACCGAACTCAGCAAGCGCGAACGCGAGGTTCTCGAACTGATCTGCCAGGACCTCGATGATGCCGCGATTGCGACCCGGCTCGACCTGTCGCGCAACACCGTCCGCAATCACGTCGCGCGGCTCTATGCGAAGATCGGCGTCAACCGGCGCAGCGCCGCCGTGGTCTGGGCCCACGAGCGCGGGGTCGGCGCGTAGACGCGCGTTACCGCTGGTGATGCGCGTGGAACAGCTTGCCGCCTTCTACCAGGTACACGACCGCCAATACGCCGAGTCCGATCCCGAGATAGCCAATCGCCAACGGGTAAGTGGTACCATTGTACGACTGCCCGATCAGCGAGCCGACGATCACTGCGCCGACGCTGGTGATGAAGCCCTGGATCGACGATGCGGTGCCGGCGATGTGTCCGACCGGCTCCATCGCCATCGCGCCAAAATTGGAGCCGCACAGGCCGATGCACGTCATGCTCAGCGCCTGGAAGAGCATGTAGGTCCAGAGCGATTCCACCCCGGTGGCGATCACGCCAATGTGGATCACCGACAGCGCGATCAGGCCGAATACCGCGGCTTGCGATATGAGCCGCGTTCCCAGCCGCTCGACCAGCCGGCTGTTGGCGAACGACGCGCACCCCATCGAAAACGCGCAGACCGCGAACAGGATCGTGAACCGCTCGCCCGCCTGGAACTCGTCGACGAAGATCTGCTGGGCCGACGAAACGAACGCGATGATCCCGCCGAACGTCATCGACGCCGCGACCGCATAGCCCGCCGAATACCGGTTGGTCAGCGTCAGCGTATACGCCTGGCGCAGCGACGCGAGCGACAACGGCGATCGCCGCTCGACTGGCAGCGATTCGCGCAACCGGGTCACCGACCAGGCAAGCACGGACGCCGCGAAACCCGCCAGCGCGTAGAAGATGAACCGCCAAGGCCCGAACGCGAGCAGCACCTGCCCGAGGCTGGGTGCCATGATCGGCACGAGGAAGAAGATCATCTGCGCGATCGAGAGCGTGCGCGCCATCTGGCGTCCCGAATACCGATCTCGCACGATCGCGACCGCCAGAACGCGCGTCGACGCGGACATCAGCCCCTGGAGAACGCGTGCGCCGAGCAGGGCCGCAAACGTCTGCGAACCGGCCGCAAAGATGCTTGCCGCGACGAACCCGGTAAGCGTGACGAGCAGGATCGGCCTGCGCCCGTATCGATCGGCCAGCGGACCATAGACCAGCTGCCCGACGCCGAAGCCGAGCATGTACGCCGTTATGATCCATTGCCGGTGATTGGCCGTAGCGATGCCGAGCTGGTGGCCGATATCGGCGAGCGCCGGCAGCATCAGGTCGACGCCGAGCGCGTTCACCGCCATCAGCGCGGCAATGAAGGCGACGAACTCGCCTGAGGTCATCGACGGGGCAGCAATTTTGTCGTTCATTGAGGCCGCTTAGGGCGGTCCAACCGCGAACGCCACGACAGATGCCGCGGTATCGCGGCTCGCGTCCGTCGTTGCCGCCAGTCGGAACAATCGCCCGGCGTTAGACGTAACCCGCCGGCACTCTTCACAAATCGACGATCGGCGCGTCATCGACCTGTGAGGAGCATGCCGATCGACGCTTACGGCTTGCGAAACTTGTAGACGAACTGGTCGGTCATCCCGCGGATCGCCGGATCGAATACCGGCTTGCTGTGATCGTCCGCCGGATTGCGCAGCACCGTTGATTCGCCGACGAACTTGAACCCCGCTGCCTGAACCTGCGCCTTTACCGACGCGGGATCGATGCGGTGCCGTGTTTCGGTCCCGCTCATGCCACTGCCCGGCGCGTCGGCGTGATCGATGACGATGTACGTCCCGCCGCGCTTGAGCATGCGGAACACCGCGCCGTCGAACGCGCGCAGCGCGGGTTCGCCCGCACCGTTGTTCGGAATGTCGTGGTAGTTCTGTGCGGTCCAGAACAGGTCGACCGGGACGGGCGACGTCGGTAGGTTCGTCGCCTGTACCGCCGCCGTTACGTTGGCGAGACCGCGTGCCTGCAATGCCGGCAACGACTTCTCGGCATATTTCGCGCCGGCCGCCGGCCAGACCGCATAGACATGGCCCTTGGGTCCGACGATGCCGGTGAAGATCCGCGTCCAGTACCCCGCACCCGGCAGATAATCGACGACGACGTTGCCCGGCTTGATCCCCGAGAACGCCAGCACATCGGCTGCCTTGCGCCGCGCGTCGTCGCCCTGCTGGTCCGTTCGCGCCGGATCGGCCAGTGCCTTGGCGATCGCAGGGCTCGCCTTCTGCGCGTCCGCCGGCACTGCGCCAGCGGCGATCGTCATTGCCACTGCCGTCATTGCCACTGCGGCACCCGTCCAGGTCGATTTCATCATCCGTCTCCCACCAGTCCGGACGACAATGCCGGATCGGTGGGCAGGATCGTCCGGAAGCCGGCTCTAGTCCAGATCGTTCTCGCTGATCACGACGATCTCCTGGTCCGGATCGCGGGCGAGTGCGATCACGCCGAGGTCGGCGATCTCGTCGGCGTGCTGCTTGAAGATCGCCACCGCGTCACCCTCAGGCGAAACCGTGCTGAGCGCTTCGAGCACGTCATATTGCACCGCGAACTGATAGCGCTCGTCGCTCACTTCGGCCTCGAACTCGACCTGGCGCAGGTCGCTATTGTCTTCGAGCGTCTTGGTATCGATGTTCAACCGGTCTTCGGCCATAGGGTCACTCCTCGCTATATGCGCGGACAACAGTCCAGGGGCGGAATCGAGCCACGGATATGGCCCGATTCCTGAAATCCCTTCTGCAAATCCCTGGTCCGGGAGCCTATAGTCCGATCTGCAGGCTGGCGCGCAGCGATAGGGCAACGCGGCCCTGCTGCTGCTCGGCATTGAACTCGCCGCCCATCCGGAAGATGCCGTTGCCGCCGACGCCGCGCAGCTTGCCGACCCAGCCGCTGGTGCGCTTGTCCGGAGTCAGCGTGAACGACTGGCCGCCTTCGAACGACGCGGTGGTCGCGCCCAGGCCACCACCGACCAACTGGCGACGACCGCCTTCGGCCTCGACGCGGAACCAGCCATCCTCGAACGTCGGGCTGCCGAAGTTCAATCCGACCGCGGTGCTGCCGGTGACCGCAAGCTCGTCGCTGGTGCGTGCGCGCATCACCAGGTCGATCGCCTTGCCGCCGCCGGTCTCGCTATAGCCATCTTCCTTCAACCGGTAATAATCGATCGCGAGCACCGGCCGGAGCACCAGCATGCCCTTGCCGGCATCCCATGAGATACCGCTCGACGCCGCGTACAGCGTGCCGTTCCAGTCGCCCTTCGACGTGCGCTCGACCTTCTCGCTGCCGATCGCCCCAGTGAACTGGCGCAGCCCGTCGAACTGGACCTTCGCCCCGGAAACGCGGGCATTGGCCTGCAGATCGCCCCAACGCCCGCGCCAGTACCCGGCCAGCTCATACTGGTCCGAATTCACTTCGTTATCCGTGCCATCGTCCGAATCCTGGCCGTGCAGATACGCCAGCGACGTCCCGAAATTGCCCAGGCCGGTCTTGTACTCCGCACCCGCAGAGACGCCCCAGCCGCTGATGTCGTAGCCCGCGGTATCGGCGACGCTCTTCGACGTGCCCCACGCGACCTGAGTCACCCAATAACCCCATTTTCCCTCGTCCTTGAACGGGCCGTGCGGGTCGGCGAGCACGCGAGCGGTCGCGCGCGAGCCCATCGTGACGGCCTCGAAAGTGCCGCCGGCATGGTCGGGCAGCATCTGCCGGACCGAGCCGCGGAACGTGTCGCCGTCGGTGATGTTGAGGAACGCACCGCCGATCTTGGTATCATTGCCGAGCGCCTTGTAGATCGCGTCGTACGCCGACGCCTGCGAGCGGTTCAGGCCAAGCTCGGTCGACGATTTGCGCGCGATGTCGACCGCGAGTTCGTTACTGGCACCTGTCGCGATGCTACCCTTGTACAGGAACGGCAGCAGCGTCGTCGCCGCCGTCAAATTGGCCGCACCGGTCAACGTACCGGCGCGCAGGACGAGATAGCGGCCTTCGGCGTCGACCACGTTGGTGAGCTTCAACGTGAGCTTCGAATCCTTGTCGAACGCTGCCGTTCCGGCGACCTGGATCATCGTGCCGGTGCCGCCAGTCTTGTCGAGCGTCACCGCGAGCACGCCGCCGGCACTGACCGACAGCGACGCGATCGACGCCGCCTTGGTGATGTCGAGGGTGCCACCGTTGACCGCGACCGCAAGGCCGCCGGCGTTGGCGAGCGTCCCGGTGAACCGCGACGTGCCGGCGAGCGTCAAGGTGTCGGTACCGCCGCCGAAGTCCGCCGCACCGCTGAACACCGACGTACCCGCCAGCGTGAGCGCATCGTTCCCTGCCCCGAACACCGCGCCGCCGGTGAAGGCCGCATCGCCGGACAAGGCCAGCCGGTTGTTGCCGCTCCCGAACCGTGCGGTTCCGGCGACCGTGCCGTCCGCGACGTCGAACAGGTCGTTGCCGCTGCCGAAGCGCACGTCGCCGACGATCGCCGGCGCCGCGAGGCCTGCCGCGACCGCGGTCTGGCGGACGATGGTACCTGTCGTATTGGCCGAGAGGTCGATCGCGACGTTGCGCTCGGAGGTGGCGAGCGCGCCCGAGGCACCGATCCCGCCGCTGTTCTCGACCAGGGTCACCGTACCCGACCGATCGAGGATGCCGATCGCGGTACCGTCCGCAGCCTGCGCCGTAGCCTTGATCGTACCGCTGTTGCGGATCGTGGCGACCGAGGCGCCGGTATCGACCAGGATCGCCGTCGAGCGCGACGCCGTCGTGCCCCCGCCCGCAGCCGAGATCGTGCCGGCGTTGCGGATCTCGGGAGTCGACGAACCGCTGCCCAGCTTCAACGCGGTCGCGCTCGCGCCGTTCGCGCTGGCGGCCACCGTGCCGTTGATGCCGATTCCGCCGGCGATCGTCACCGCGCCGCCGAGACCGCCGATCGCCAGGCCATTGCCCTCGATCCCGGCATAGACGCCGCTGCCGCCAATCCCGCCGTCGACGATCAGGCCGAAGCCGGTTCCCGTCCCCGCCACCGCGCCGATCGCGACGGCGCGCGTCGCCGAACCGATCTGCACCGCCGGCGCTGCGCCATAGGAGGTGATCGCCGCCGAGCCTTCGGTGGCATCGGGAAGCCCGTCCTTGTCCTCGTCGGTATCGGTCGTGCTCGCATCCTTCGGCGGCACCGCGAAGATGATCCCGCCCGACACGTTGCCGGCGACGATCAGCGCGGAGCCGCCCTGCAACAGGTCGTCGGCGTCGAGCTTGGTCGTGTCGGCAGGCGGGGTCACATAGCGATAGCCGGTCGAGCCCAGCGCGCCCTGCACCACCAATGCGCCGGTGATGTCGCCGTCGACGCGCGCCGCGACCGCGCCCTGCCCGATGGCCGCGATCGTGCCGGCGAGCCGGACGTTGCCGGTCACGTCGGCGATCCGCACCCCGGTCGACCCGTTGCCGGTCACCGCCGTCTGCCCGTCATGGGTGAACGCGCCGGTCAGCGGGCCGCCCAGCCAGATGCCCGCCGAATTGTTGCCCTTCACCGTGATCGCACCGCTGTTGACGATCGCGCCGGTGTAGGCGCCCGCGGTGCGGATCCCGGTCCGCCCGGTGCCCGCCGCGAACGGCCCGTCGATATCGCCGTCCTTGTCGGTGTCGGTCGCGACATAGCTTTCGTCGATGATGATCTTGCCGGTCGCCGTGTTGGTGATGCCGCCGCCGGTCCCCGCGTTGGCGAGGATCCCGGTCGAACCGTCGGCATTGGTGACCTGGATCGTGCCTTCGTTGCTCACCGCATTGACGCTGTCGACCGTGACGGCGGTACCGCTCGTCGGCGTTACCGATCCAGCCGCGGCGATCCTGATGCCGTCGGGTGCCCCCGCCTTGATCGTCGAGGTCCGCACCGCGTCGGTCCGCTTGGTGTCGATCACGGTCTGCGCATGCACGGGAGCCGTGACGGCGAACAGACACGTGGTGGTCAGCAGGAGACGACGCATACGGAACCCTTTTCGATGTGTTTTCGAAAAGAGGACGGAGGCATTCGCCGCGAACCTTGGCCGGCCAGATATTATCTGGCGGCACAAGCACCGGGGCGGCGCGTTATGGGCCCGATATCTTCAGGGAAACACCATATGATCACGACCATCGCCGAACTCGACAATGTGCGCGACGACAGCAAGCGCCTCGTCACCACGCGGTCGATGATGTCGGCGGGCGCGGCGGTCGTACCGATCCCCGGCGCGGATCTGATCGCCGACATCGGCCTGCTCACGAAGCTGCTGCCCGAGATCAGCAAGCGCTTCGGTCTCGATCACGACCAGGTGCAGAAGCTCGAACCCCACCTCGCGCAGCAGGCGTTCGTGATGGCGTCGAGCCTTGGCAACACGATGATCGGGCGGACCGTGACGAAACGCATCGTCATCGCGCTGCTCCGCCGCGTCGGCGCGCGCGTGGCGGTCGGATCGATGGCGAAGTTCATCCCGTTTGCGGGTTCGGCGGTGGCGGCGACGATCAGCTTCGGCGCGATGAAGCTGGTCGGCAACGCGCATGTCGACGATTGCTACAAGACCGCACTGGCGTTGCTGCCGGCGGATCAGCGGGCGCTGGTGAACGCGAAGGGCTGATCCAATCGATCCTCCCCCGCCACGGGGAGGATCACGAGCCTTGCTAGAACGCGGCGTCCAGCCCGATCCGGATCGTGCGCGGTCGCTGCGGCGTGATCTGGCCGCTGCCGACCTGGAACGGAGTCCCCAGCGCGAAACGGTTGCCGACGCTGTCGGTCAGGTTCGTCACCCCGAGCGTCACCCCCAGCGCAGGCCGTCCGACCCGCGCCGTCAGGGCGGTGTCCAGATAATCCCCCTGCTCTTCGCCGAGCACGGGCCCAACGCCAAGCCGCGACCGCCCGACATACCGGGCCCATCCATAGACCCGCAGTTCAAGATCACGCCCGACATCCCGCCGGTAATCCGCCCCCAGTCGCCCGGCGTACCGCGCGATGTTCGGCACCTGGCTCATCCGTGCCAGCGACACGAACAGTGCTGCGCTGGGTTCCGTCACGCGGCTGTCGTTGTAGGTGAAGCCTGCGTCCAGCGTCAGCCCGGCGACCGGCTTCCACCCGCCGGTTGCGCTGAAGGTCCAGATCCGCCCATCGCCGATGTTCGCGGTACTCGGCAGGCCCGTCGCGTCGATGAAGTCCGCCTGGATATCCTGCCAGATCGTATGCGACACGCTCGCCGTCAGATACGCGGTGTCGACCCCCGCCAGGCCATAGCGCACGCCGCTCTCCAGCGTTCGCACGCGGTCATTGTCGAACCGCCGGACGAAATCGCTCTCGATCGCCAGCCCGCCCGGCCGGAACCCCTGCTGATAGCGGCCGTACAGCGACACCTTCGGCAGCACCGCCGCGATCAGCGAGGCGGACGGCAGCACGCTGGTCTCGATCCGGTCGGCCGTGACGCGCGCACGAGCGAGCGCGACCGCCTCGATCCGCGCCGGTGCGATGTCCTCGCCAGTTCCCGCCAGCGACGCCCGCGTGACGCGCGCGCCTGCGGTTGCGGTCAACCCGCGCACGAGTTGCACGCTCCCCTCACCGTACAGCGTCGCCTCGTCGATGCTGTTGCTGACGCCGGTGACCGGCGCGGGGGCATCGACCGGCCCGAGCGACCGCGAAAGCCGCGTCCGGTTATGCGTGAAGCTGCCGCCGACCACCCAGCCGAAGCCGTGTCGCATCGGTCGCCACACCCGCGTCTCGTTCGCGATCAGCGACGTCGCGTTGCGCTGCGCGAATACCCGCGGCGTACCAGCCATGGTGGTCACGGGCGTCGTCGCGAAGCCGCCGGATACAGCCGAGTCCGCACCGGGTAGTGTCCCGTCCGTCGCGGGAAGGGTTGCATCGTACCGCTCGGTCAGCGTCTGGCCGACGATCCCGGTCGAGGATTTGACCTTGAACCCGCCGATCGTGCCCGACACCACCACCTGCCCCATCGTGTAATCCGCGGAGAAGCCCTGGACGATCGCGCTCGACCGCGTCAGCGGCGGCGCGTCGCGGTCGGCATATTGGCTGTCGTCGCCCTTGGTCCACTGGCCGATCCCGCCGAGATCGACCGTCCAGCCATGCCCCGCATCGAGCCGCAGCATCGCCCGTCCGCCACCGATCCGCGTCCGGTTCACGTCGCGGCCGTCGAGCACGGGGTTGTCGATATACCCGCCCTCGCTGACGCCGTAGCCGACGACCCGCAGCGCGACGCGCTCGCCCAGCGGCAGGTTCAGCGTCGCGCCCAAATCGGCCCCCGGATCGCCGTGCCAGGTCGCCGAGAGGCCGCCAGCGATCGACGCCGATACCGCCCCGACCTCCGGCGCGTTCGGCACGGTGCGGATGATCCCGCCAAGCGACCCCGCGCCGTACAGCGTCCCCTGCGGTCCCTCCAGCACCTCGACCGAGGCGATATCGTACATTCGCAGATCGGGATCGGGCGCGTTGTAGCTGAGCCGCAGGTCGCCGAAATACTGCCCCACCGTGGTCTGGGTCGGCCCGGTGAAGCTCGAATCGGCAATGCCGCGGATGAACAGCTTGTTGCGCCCGGCGCCGAGATGCGTCGACGAAACGCTCGCCAGCCGCGCGAGGATCGCCTCGGTCCCGCCCGCGCCGCCGAGCGCCAGGTCGACCCCGTCGAGCAGCGCCACCTGCCCCGCGAAATCGCGCAACCGCACGTCGCGCTTGCTGCCGGTGACGATGATGTCGGGGCCTGCCTCCGTCGGTGCCGCGACGGGAACGCGCATCGGCCGCGGCGCTCGAACCGAGGCAACGCGCACCGCGCGGGGTAGCAACCGCCATCCGAACGGCCCGGCCGCGACGATGTCGGCGTTCGCCGCAATCGCGAGCCGGTCGAGCGCCGCCCGCGCGGTCATCCGTCCGCGCACCGCCGGCACGCGCCGCGCCCATAGCCCCGGATCGCCGACGACGATGCTCGTCCCCGACTGCCGCCCGAGCGCCAGCACTGCATCGCCGAGCCGCCCCGCCGGCAGGTCGACCGCCGGCACCCGCGTCGTCAGCGGGCCCGCCTGCGCAGGAGCGGCGACGACCAGCGCCGCGGCGACCAGACATCGCCGCATCCTCACGAGCGCGTGGACATCACCCAGTGTCCGCCACGCTTGCGGATCGCAACACCGAGAAGCGGCCCGGCCAGTCGAGGATCGCCCGACAGCTTGGCGGTCGCGATGCTGCCGCTGAACGCGCGCTTGGCGACGCCCGGATCGGCACGCAGATCGACGCCGAGCGCGCGCGACAGATCGTCCGCGACCTCCGCCAGCGTCGCGCCCTCATACGCCAGCACGCTGTCGCGCCACGATCCGACGCCGGCGACATCGATCGTCGTCACCACGGCCTTGCCGTCGCGCACGAGCAGCCCCTGCCCCTTCACGAGGCGGATGCCGTCGCTGCCGGGATTAT
Organism: Sphingomonas sp. R86520; assembly: GCF_042466285.1. Lineage (NCBI taxonomy): Bacteria > Pseudomonadati > Pseudomonadota > Alphaproteobacteria > Sphingomonadales > Sphingomonadaceae > Sphingomonas > Sphingomonas sp. R86520. The sequence goes on along the minus strand of NZ_JAXHBZ010000001.1, from coordinate 3,901,441 downwards.
AGTCGACCGCGCCCTCCGACACCGCGACCCGGGTTTCGCCGCGCGTGTGCTTGACGTCGAACGCGGTACCGACATCGACCAGCCGCGCGCCGCCGACGCTCACCGCGAACGGATCGGCGGCGTCGTGCCGGACCACGAACATCGCCTCGCCGCGCTCCAGCGTCGCGGTCCGCGGATCGTCGCGGTCGAGCAGCAACCGGGTCGCACCGCCCATCGCGATACTGCTGCCATCGGCCAACCGGATCGTCCGCATCGACCCCGCCGCCGTCTCGACCGCGTAGGGGTGCGCGCGCGTCTCGATCGCACCGTAGCCGACGACCAGCGCCAGCGACGCCGCGATCGCGCCGCCCGCCCAGGCCGGCCAGCGTCTCCGCACAGGCGGCATCACGATCGGCGCGACCGGCACGGCGGCCGCCATCTCCTCGATATCCATCGACATCGCATGATACGCCGCCGCATGGCGCGGATCCGCCTCCAGCCAGGCGTGGAACGCCGGCCAGTCGTCGAACGCATCGCTGCCGGTCTGGATCACCCAGTCCAGCGCAGCCTCGTTCAGCGCAGGCGCGTCGATATCGTCATGCTCCGCCATCATGGCCTCCTATACGCGAAGACGGAGACGGTGCGCTCAAACCTCATCATGACGTCGCTTTGCATCGATCATCGCGCGATACGCCTTGCGCAGGTCGCCCTCGACGGTGCTGAGACTCACCCCGAACTCGGCCGCGACCTTGCGCTGTTCGACCCCGTCGATCCGGTGACGCCGGAAGATCCGTGCCGCCCGCTCGCCGACCGACTGCAACGCCGCCTCAGCCAGCGCCGCCTGCTCGCGCGCGATCACGACGCGTTCGGCAGAGGGCTCCTCGGACCGGTCGAGCGAAGGCCCTCCCGTCGCCGCGGTCCATTCCCGATCGCGCTTCTCCGCCTGCCGCACCGCACGGTGGCGATCGAGCATCAGGTTGTTCGCCATCCGGTAGAGATACGACAGCGGCGACGCGATCGGCCCGGTCGGCGCGGTCTGGATTCGCACCCACAGCTCGTGCAGCAGATCCTCCGCATCGCCCGCGCCAAGCGAGCGGATGAACCGCAGCAGCGTGTCGCGGTTTGCGAGAAAGACGGCCTCAAGGCCCGAGGAGTCCATGTTCCGCCCGTGTCGAATAGGCCGCCGACCGGCGCGCAGCGGCGCCGTGTTCCCCGCGGACGTACAGCGCTTGGCGGCGAGAAACAATCGGCCCTACCGGTGGACCAGCGTCCAGCCCTGCGGCAGATAATCCGTCGACATGTAATAATAGAACAGGCAACTGCCGTCGCGGCGATAGGTGCCGCCCTTGACGATGCCGAGCGCGGTGGTGCCCTCGAACACCGGCGCGCCGCTGTCGCCGCCCTGGCAGGTCGGCCCCTCGACCGCGACCCAGGTCGGCAGGCACGCGCCGCCGCACAGGTCGCCGGCGGGCGCGAAGTCGACCATCGCCACGACCGCGCAGCTATAGCCGGTCCGTTCGCCGCGATGGCACACGAAGTCGCCCGCGCGCGTGCTCGTGCGGTAGCGCCACGTCGCGACCGGCCGCGCGAGCGTCTTGGCGGTGTCGGCGTAGAACAGCGGCGCGAAGCGTGCCGGGGCCGAGGCAGGCGCGACGTTGACCTGCACGTCCTGATACCCCCAGCCCCATTGCCCGACGAAATCCAGCGGCCATTCCTGGCGACGGCCATCCGAGGGCCGCGTGCCGACATAGGACAGCGTGTCCGGGCAATGCGCCGCGGTGACCACGCCGTCCCGCGTACCGTCGTTCACGACGAAGCCGGTCGTGCAGGCATAGCGCTTGCCGTCGACCGTCCCGACCACGCGCCCGCCACCCTCAATCGCGCCGGCCGAAAGCGATGCGGCCATCATGCCGGGAACGACCGGAGCGGCCTCCGCCTGCATGTCGCCCGACGGCCGGTCGACGACGTCGATCCGCACCGGCACGCCGGTCATCGCTGCGATCCGACCGCGCAATGCGCCGTCGCGGTCGAGACCGGAGTCGGCGCTGGCGGTCATCACGACGAGCTCGCCGGTCCGCTGGTCCACGCCGAGCCCCGGCGGGCGCGACAGGGAATCGCGGATCTTCGCCTGATAGGCGGTGATCGCCGCCAGCACGGCGTCGCGCGTCGCGGTCGCGCCGGTGCGAAACACGATCGGCACGGTCATGCCGCCGGCGACGATCTGCTGGTCGGGCACCGGATCGGTGCCGGTCAGCAGCACGACGATCCGGTAGGCCGGCAGATGCTCGATCGCGATGCCTGCCCAGCGATCCTTGAAGGTTTCGCGCAGCGCGTCGGTCGTCGGCACGCTGTCGCCCTGCGCGCGCAGCCGGCGCAACGCCTCGTCGAACGGCACGCCGAACCGCCGCGCATATTCCCCGGCGTCCTGCATCAGCGCATCGACCGGCAGTTGCACCTGCGGCGCCTCGCTCACGGGCGAAGCGCCGATCACGCCACCGCTGGGCGTGACCTGCGCCGCCGACGCGGATGCCATCGCCACCGCCAGCAGCGCGCTCGCCATCCCGCGAACCAAAGTCTTCAACATACGGGGCGATCCTGGAGGCGTTAGGCGAACGGCGCCTGATAGCGCCATGATCTGAACCGGCGCTGTCGTGCAAGCGATCGAGGTGATTGCGTGCGATCTTACAAGCGTCCTATCAAGCATCCCATGAAGATCATGCTCTCCGCCAGCCTCGCCGTGCTCGCCTTTGCGAGTGCCCCCGCCGCCGCCCGGCAACTCACCATCGACGACGTCACGATGCTCAGCCGCGTCGGCGCGCCGACCGCGTCGCAGGACGGGCACTGGCTCGTCTGGGCACAGCGCGAGACCGATCTCGATGCGGACAAGGGGCGCTACGATCTCTGGCGGCTCGATCTGAGCAAGCCGGGCGCAGTGCCGGTGAAGCTGCTCGCGGACCCGCAGGTCAACGAGAACGATCCGCAGATCGTCGGCAGCACGGTGTATTTCACCTCCGACAAGGGCGGCGAGGATGCGATCTGGTCGGTGCCGGTCACTGGCGGGACGCCCCGCAAGCTGACCAGCTTCAAGGGCGGGTTCAGCGGCTTCAAGGTCGCGCCGACCGGCGACAGGCTGCTCGTCTGGGCGGACCGCCGCCCCGGCGCGCCGAGCCTGGAGCCGGCGATGGAGAAGAAGGACGCGAACGCGGGGGCCGGTCGGACCTACGATCAGCTGTTCGTGCGCCACTGGGACACCTGGGCGGACGGCACGCGATCGCAGTTGTTCGTCCTGCCGCTGACCGCGACGGGCGCGACCGGCAACGGCGTCCCGCTGGTCGGCGCGCTGGTCGGCGATACGCCATCGAAGCCCTACGGCGGCGGCGAGGAAGTGTCGTGGAGCCCCGATGGCCGCACCGTGTATTTCGCGATGCGCGAGGCAGGGCGGATCGAGTCGCTGTCGACCAATCTGGACATCTTCTCGGTGCCCGCGGACGGCACCACTGCGCCGGTCAACCTGACTGCGGCGAACAAGGCGACCGACAACCTGCCGACGGTATCGCCCGATGGCCGCACGCTCGCCTATTTCGCGATGCGGCGGCCGGGGTTCGAGGCGGATCGCCAGGTGCTGACCGTGCGCGACATTGCGAGCGGCAAGACGGTGTCGCTGACCGAGCGCTGGGACCGGTCGGTCGGCTCGATCGCCTGGGCGCCCGATTCGAAGTCGCTCTACGTCACCGCCGACGACACGCAGGAGACGCCGCTGTTCCGCGTCGACGCCATGAGCGGCGCCGTCACGCGGCTGACGCAGGAAGGGCATGTCGCGGCGGTCGCGATCACGCCGCGCGGAGCGGTGGTGGCGCTCGACAGCCTGACCGCGCCGGATGATTTCTACCGCATCGCGGGCACCGGCGCACCGCAGCGGCTGACCCAGGTCAACGCCGCCCGGCTCGCCGGAATCGACATGCCGACGGTCACGCGGTTCAACTTCAAGGGCGCGAACGCCGACACCGTCTGGGGCTATGCGGTCAAGCCGTACGGCTCCACCGGGAAGGTCCCGGTCGCGTACATGGTCCATGGCGGCCCGCAGGGATCGAGCAACAACAGCTGGTCGTATCGCTGGAATCCGGCCGTGTTCGCGGGTGCGGGCTACGGCCTGGTCGCGGTCGATTTCCACGGGTCAACCGGCTACGGCCAGGGCTTCACCGATGCGATCAGCAACAATTGGGGCGGCTGGCCGCTCGAGGATCTGAAGAAGGGACTGGCCGCCGCGACCGACAAGTTCGCATGGCTCGATGCCGACAATGCGTGCGCGCTCGGTGCGTCGTACGGCGGCTACATGATGAACTGGTTCGAGGGTCAGTGGCCCGATCGCTTCAAGTGCATCGTCCAGCATGACGGCGTGTTCGACGCGCGCGCGATGGCATACGAGACCGAGGAACTCTGGTTCGACGAATGGGAGCATGGCGGGAAAGCCTATTACGAGGACCCGCAGGCGTTCGAGAAATGGAACCCGGTCAATTACGTCGCCAAGTGGAAGACGCCGATGCTGGTGATCACCGGCGAGAAGGACTTCCGCATTCCGTACACGCAGGGGCTGGCGACGTTCACCGCGTTGCAGCGCCGCGGCATTCCGTCGCGCCTGCTGGTGAACCCGAACGAGAACCACTGGGTGCTGAAGCCGAAGAACTCGCGCCAATGGTACCGCGAAGTGCTGGGCTGGATGGGGAAGTGGACGGCGAAGTAGGGGTAACCCTCTTCCTCCAAGGCTCCACCCCGGCGAATGAGTACTACCCCGGCGAATGAGCACCACCCCGGCGAAGGCCGGGGCCCAATTGGGAAGGTAGAAGTAACGAAGGGCTGTCCGCCGTTGCCTCCGTTCCCCAATTGGGCCCCGGCCTCCGCCGGGGTGGTGTTTGGTGGTGGTAGCGCCGCATAACCAACCGTGACGTGTTTCCCCGCGAAGGCGGGGACCCAGTCTGGGCGCCCGCCTTCGCGGGAGAACAAGGGGGGCGGACAACGCTCCCTTGGTCAGTGTGCCTTCGGCTTCTTCACCGCGTGCAACCCCAGCGCGATCGCGCCGCCAAGGATCAACCCGACGATCCCTGAGAAAAACGCGTTCATCGCCCAGTTTACCGCGCCCTTGGCGAATGGCACAGCGTGCGAAGCCGCCTCCGCCGTATCGTGGATCCAGTGCGGCACCGTCGTGAGCCCGAACGTCTCCACCCCGTGGACGATGATCTGCCCACCGACCCACACCATCGCCGCGGTCCCGATCACCGACAGAGCCGACATCACCAGCGGCATGCCGTTTACCAGCCCACGCCCGATCGCCTGCACCACCGCGCTGCCCCGCTTGGCCAGATGCAGCCCGATATCGTCCATCTTCACGATCAGCGCGACCACGCCGTAGACGCCGATCGTGATCGCGATGCCGACCAGCGCGAGCACCACGGCCTGTTCCCAGATCGGCTCGCTGGCGACGTCGGACAACGCGATCACCATGATCTCGGCCGACAGGATGAAGTCGGTGCGGATCGCGCTCGAGACCTTCTGGTCCTCCAGCGCCTTCGCGTCGGTCGGCGCGTCGACTTCCTCTTCGGCATGGCCGCCGCCGAACGCCTCGAGGATCTTCTCCGCGCCCTCGAAGCACAGATACGTACCGCCGATCATCAGCAACGGCGTCAGCAACCACGGCGCGAACGCACTCAGCGCCAGCGCGGCGGGCAGGATGAAGACCAGCTTGTTGCGGAACGAGCCGAGCGCGATCTTCCAGATCATCGGCAGCTCGCGCTTGGGATCGAACCCGACCATGTAGCGCGGCGTGACCGCGGCATCGTCGACCACCACGCCGATCGCCTTGCTGCCCGCCTTGCTCGTGGCCGCGCCGATATCGTCGAGGCTGGCAGCGGCAAGCTTGGTAATTCCGGCGATGTCGTCGAGCAGTGCGACCAATCCTGTTGGCATCGATCATGTCCTTCGCGTGCGTTTACGCGCTCGGTAACGTGACAGGATTGTCATGCAACGGCTTTCGCACTTGCGGTAGTGCGCGGCGCGCGGAATGGTTGCGGCCAACGCGTTCATTGCGACAGGACCCGACATGACCGACGATTTCATCACCAACCTGCCCAAGGCCGAACTCCACCTCCATATCGAGGGCAGCCTGGAGCCCGAACTGATGTTCGCGCTGGCCGAGCGCAACAAGGTCGCGATCCCGTTCAAGAGCGTCGAGGACGTCCGCGCGGCGTATAGCTTCACCAATCTCCAGACCTTCCTCGACATCTATTATGCCGGCGCCGCGGTGCTCCAGACCGAGGAGGATTTCCGCGATCTCGCCGTCGCCTATTTCGACCGCGTCGCGCAGGACGGCGTGCGGCATGCCGAGATCTTCTTCGACCCGCAGACGCACACGCATCGCGGGATACCCTTCGACGTCGTCGCGCGCGGGCTGTTCGCGGGGATCGACGAGGCGCAGGAAAAGCATGGCATGAGCGTCGGCCTCATCATGAGCTTCCTGCGCCATCTCGACGAGGAGGACGCGTTCAAGACGTTCGCGCAGGCCGAGCCGTGGCTCGACCAGTTCATCGGCGTCGGGCTCGATTCGTCCGAGGTCGGCCATCCGCCGTCGAAGTTCGCGCGCGTGTTCGCGGCGTCGGCAGACGCCGGGCTGATGCTGTGCGCCCATGCCGGCGAGGAGGGCCCGCCCGCCTACATCCACGAGGCGCTCGACATCCTCCAGGTCGACCGGATCGACCACGGCAACCGCGCGCTGGAGGATCCGGCCCTGGTCGCACGGCTGGCCCGTGACGCGATGACGCTGACCGTGTGCCCGCTGTCGAACGTCGCCTTGCGCAACGTCGACCGGCTCGAGAATCACCCGATCGACCGGATGCTCGATCTCGGCCTGCGTGCGACGATCCATTCGGACGATCCGGCGTATTTCGGCGGCTATATCGGCGAGAATTTCCGCCAGACGGCGCGCGCGAAGAACTTGTCGCGCGAGCAGGTCGTGACGCTGGCGCGCAACAGCTTCCTCGGCAGCTTCCTCGATGACGACGCGCTCAGCGGCCACCTCGCGACGCTGGATGCCTATGTGAAAGCGCACCCATGATCGGGCGTTTCCTGGCGATCTTCGAGCCGTTTATCCTGATGCTGCTCGGCACCGTGGTGCTGGCCAGCCTGCTGCCGGCACGCGGCGAGATGGCGACGATCGTCGGCTATGCCGCGGACATCGGCATCGTCCTGCTGTTCTTCCTGCACGGCGCCAAGTTGTCGCGCGATGCGATTCTGTCGGGCCTGCGCAACTGGAAGCTGCATCTCGCGGTGCTGGCGGTGACGTTCGTCGCGTTCCCGCTGCTCGGCCTCGGTCTCAGCGCGCTGCCGTTCGTCACCGGCCCGCTGGCCGCCGGACTGCTGTTCCTGACGCTGCTCCCCTCCACCGTGCAGTCGTCGATCGCGTTCACCGCAATCGCGCGCGGCAACGTCGCGGCGGCGGTATGCAGCGCATCGTTCTCCAACCTGCTCGGGATCGTCGTCACGCCGGCGCTCGTCGCGCTGCTGATGCAGACGTCGGGGAGCGCCGGGATCTCGATCGACAGCATCGAATCGATCGTGTCGCAGCTGCTCGTGCCGTTCGTCGCAGGGCATTTGCTCCGCCCGTGGATCGGCGCGTGGGTGAGCCGCCGCAAGGCCATGCTGACCGTCGTCGATCGCGGGTCGATCCTGCTGGTCGTCTACAGCGCGTTCGGGGCGGCGGTGGTCGAGGGGCTATGGACCAAATTGTCAGTGGGCGACCTGATCCTGATCGCGCTGCTGTGCGCGGTGCTGCTCGCGTTCGTCCTGGCGCTGACGTTCTCGGTCGCACGGTTGATGAAGCTCCCGCGCGAGGATGCGATCGTGCTGCAGTTCTGCGGCTCCAAGAAGAGCCTCGCGTCGGGCGTGCCGATGGCCGGGGTACTGTTCCCGCCCGCGCAGGTCGGCGTGATCCTGCTCCCGGTGATGCTGTTCCACCAGCTGCAGCTCATCGCCTGCGCGGTGATCGCGCGCCGTTATGCCGGCGCCGCGCCCGACAATATTGATCTGAATCAGCATAGTAGCGCGTGACGGGTATTTGCTTTGTTCCGCGCGGGTAGGCAAGGCTGTCGCCCAAACGGGGAGACGATGGTGCCAGCGAACGCGCCTGACGATATTGGCCTGGACCTGACGGCGTGCGACCGCGAGCCGATCCACATTCCCGGCGCGATCCAGCCGCACGGCCTGTTGCTGGTCGCCGACGCCTCATCCGGACGCGTCGTCGCTGGCGCGGGCGCGCTCGAGAGCCGGCTCGCGGCCGACTGGTTCGGCAGCGATCTGTCGACCCTGATCGCGCAGGATGTCGGCACCTTGCTCGCCGACCAGGGGGACCGTGGCGGCACGATCGTCGCGGCACCGATGCAGGGGATCGCCGAGCGCTTCGACGTGACGATCCACCGCAGCGGCGACCATTTGCTCGTCGAGCTCGAACCGGTCGAGGCAGAGCCTGCGACCGCGGCGCACATGCTCGGCCTGCTCAACGCGATGGCGACCGGCTTCGAACGCGCGAGCAATCTCCAGGCGCTGTGCGAGCGCGCGGCGACCGCGTTTCGGCAACTGACCGGCTTCGACCGCGTCATGGTGTACCGTTTCCTCGACGACGAGGCGGGCCGCGTGATGGCGGAGGATCGCACGCCCGAACTCGGCACGTTCCTCAACCATCATTTCCCCGCGTCCGACATCCCGAAACAGGCGCGGGCGCTGTACGTGCGCAACCGGACACGGACGATCCCGCGGATCGACTATGTCCCCGCCGTGCTGCGGCCAGCAGGGTTCGAGACGATCGACCTGAGCGACGTCGCGCTGCGCAGCGTGTCGCCGATCCACCTGCGCTATCTGTCCAACATGGGGGTGGCGGCGTCGGCGTCGATCTCGATCGTCAAGGACGGGCTGCTGTGGGGCATGATCGCCTGCCACCACGGCTCGCCCAGGGGCCTGACGCCCGACATCCGCGCCGCCTCGGCGACGCTCGCCAGCGGGCTCGCGCGCCAGATCCGGGCGAAGGAGGAGGCCGAGACCTACCGCGAACGGCTGCGGCTGCGCGCCGCCGAGGATGCGGTGATCCCCAAGCTCGCGACCGACCCGGCACCGCGCAGCATCGTCACCGCGCTGCGCGACGACCTGCGGCGGATGCTCGACGGCGACGGGTTCGCCTATGTCGAGGGGAGCATCGTCGATACCGACGGCGTGTGCCCGCCCGAGGACGACATCCTCGATCTGGCGGCCTGGGCGCGGACGCGTGGCGGAATCGAGCCGTTCGCCACGCACGAACTGCCATCGGCCTTCCCGCGTGCGCGCGCCTATTCCGCCCGTGCTAGCGGCGTGCTCGCCTTGCCCCTAATCGACGAGGGCGCGATGCTGCTGTGGTTCCGGGCCGAGCATCGAGAAGAGGTCGAATGGGCGGGCAATCCGCACAAGGCGGTGACGGTCGATCCGAACGCCGTGCTCACGCCGCGCAGCTCGTTCGAATCCTGGACGCAGGCGGTCAGTGGCCGTTCGCGGCGCTGGACGCGCGAGGAGATCGAGGCCGCGCACCGCCTGCGCCGGGCGTTTCACGATGCGTACGTCAACCAGCGACTGCGGCTGCTTAACGTCGATCTGCAGCGCACGCTTGCCGACAAGGATGCGCTGATCGCGCAGAAGGACGTCCTGATGAAGGAGGTCAATCACCGCGTGCAGAACAGCCTCCAGCTGGTCGCCGCGTTCCTGTCGCTGCAGGCGAAATCGTCCGACGACGCCAAGGTGAAGGAGCATCTCGCCGAGGCGCAGGCGCGGCTCGCGGCGGTCGCGCTGGTGCATCGTCGGCTCTACCGCGACGATCAGGTCGAGTCGGTCGATCTGTCGCGGTACATCGAGGAACTGGCCGGCGACATGAAGACGTCGCTGGGCGACGATTGGGCATCGCAGATGACGCTCGATCTCGCCCCGGTGCTGGTCGCCACCGACCGTGCGGTGAACATCGGGCTGGTCCTGACCGAACTCGTCATCAACGCCAGCAAATACGCGTATCGCGGACAGGCCGGACCGATCGAGATCATCCTGGAACAGCACCGCAACCGGCTGCGCCTGATCGTCGCGGATCACGGCATCGGCAAGTCGGGCAGCCGCGTCGGGTTCGGCAGCCGGATGATGACCGCGATCGTCGCCGGGCTGTCGGGTGAGATCGAACATGACGACAACATGCCCGGATTGCGCGTGATCCTGACCGCGCCGATCGACGCGGGGCGCTGACGCCCGGGGCACGACACCCCGGCCGCACACCGCGCGCGACTACCAGTTGAAGCGCAGCGACCCGACGACGGTGCGCGATGCGCCGAAATAGCAGCTGTTGACGAAGAAACAGCTCGCGATGTGGCGCTTGTCGAACAGGTTGGCGACGTTCGCGGTCAGGCTCAAGCCTCTCAGCGTGTCGTCGAACTTGCCGAGATCATAGCCGAGCACCGCGTCGACCAGCACATAGCCCGGTGACTGGAACCGGGTGGTGATCGTCTGGCCGGCGGCCACCCGCGTCGCGGTGCCGTCGGACTTGCCGACATAGCGAACGCCGCCGCCGATATTGAACCCGGACAGCGCCCCGCCGCCACCGCTGCGTGACAGGTCGTAGTTGACGAAGCTCGACGCGCTCCAGGTCGATATGCCGAGCGGCTTGGTGCCGGTGACTCCGCTGAGCTGATCGCCCGTGCCGACGACCGGCGTGCCCTGCGTGACCTCGGGATCGGTATAGGTGCCGGCGACCGTCACGGTCAGGCCCGGCGTGATCTCGCCGCGCCCGTCGAGCTCGATTCCCCGCACCGCGACTTCACCGATCTGAATCGAGAAATTCTGGTTGGCAGGATCGGTGACCGGCACGTTCTGGCGGCGCAGGTCGAAGGCGGAGAGCGTGAACAGCGCGTTGGTGCCGCGCGGCTGGTATTTCAGCCCCGCTTCGTACTGGCGCCCGGTGACGGGCACGAACGATGCGCCATCGAACCCGGTGCCGGTCTGCGGCTCGAAGCTTTCCGAATAGCTGACGAACGGCGCGAGACCGAACCCGGTCTCGTACAGCGCGCCGAGACGACCGGTGAACGCGGTCTGGTGCAGCCGCGTCACGCCGCTGGCCAGCCCGGCCGCAGCGTTACGGTTCACGGTCGTCTGGTCGTACCAATCGTAGCGCCCGCTGGCGATCAGCTGCAGCCCACCGATCGCGATCTGATCCTGCACATAGGCGCCGACCTGATCGATCTTGCGGAAGCTGCGCGTCGCGGTGAGCGGGAAGTTCGGCTGCACGCCGCCATAGACCGGCGCGAACAGGACGAGGTTGGGAATGCTGGTCGCCGGATTACCGGTGACGCCGCTGTTGAACTGCTGGTCGTTGCTGCCCTGGTTGTTCTGCCAGTCGACGCCCGCGAGTACCGTGTGCTGCAATGGCCCGGTGGCGAACCTGGCGGTCGCGTGATTGTCGAGCGTGATCGTCCGGAACGATTCGTCCGAACCACCGCCGCCGCGCACGATCGTCGAGAAGTCGGTGTTGCGATTGGTGCCCGTGCCGGTCGTGGCGAACGCGGACAGATAGATCTGGCGGTAATGGAGGTCGACGTCGAGATAGCGCGCGCTAGTCGCCCAGCTCAGGCTGTCGGTGAAGTCGTGGCGGAACAGCAGGGTCGCCGACTTCTGCTTGCGATCGAACGCCTCATAGGCCGGTTCGCTCACGTTGAAGTCGGTCGCGAACTGCCCGAACGGGTTGGCCAGCGCAGAGCCGTACACCGGCACGCCGCTGTACGACGCCGATTCCGGATCGCGCTGATAGTTGAGGATCAGCGTCACGCTGGTCGCCTCGTCGGGCGCGAAGGTCAGCATCGGCCGCGCGTAATAACGGCGGTTGCCGGTCATCGAGACGAACCCGTCAGACCGCTCCGCGCCGGCGATGACGCGGAACAGCCATTTGTGATCCTTGTCGAGCGGCTGGTTCACGTCGATCGCACTGCGCAACAGATCGAAATTACCGCCGGCAAGCTCGATCCGCCCGCCGGATTCGGCATAGGGGACCTTGCTGGTCAGGTTGACGAGGCCGCCCGGCGTCGAGTTGCCATAGAGGACCGACGCCGGCCCCTTGATCACGTCGACCCGATCGACGAGGTGAAAATCGATCTGCGGTGTCGCGTACACGCCGCCGAGCAGCCGCATCCCGTCCATATACTGGCCGGGCGCGAAGCCGCGGACGTAGAGCTGGTCGTACCGCGTGGCGACGTTGCCGCGCTGGTTGGGCGAGACCCCCGCGACATAACCGAGCGCCTGGTTGATCGACAGTGCGTTGCGGAGCGTCAGTTCCTTCTCGTCGATGCTGGTGATCACTTGCGGCGTGCGGATCAGCGGCGTCTCGGTCTTGGTGCCGGTGCTGCCGGTCTTGCGGATGCGTTCGCCGCTGACGACGATCTCGTCGCTGCGGGTCTGCGTGTCGTCGTCCGCCAGCGCTGCGTCGCGCGTCGCAACCGGCGCGGAAACCGGTGCGAGATCTGCTGCGGATACCGGCATCGCGGCGCTGCTCAGCGCCGTTCCCAACAGCATCCCGCCTATAAACCGTCCCCGCATCGCCGTATCCACTTTGATATTGATAATGACTCGCAAAGCCCGCTAAAGGCGGTTTGCACACGCGGCAAGGAAAAATGACAGAATGTTCATGCACGGTCGGATCCTGAACACCGGCCCGATTCCGAAGAGCCGGAAGGTTCGTCCGCTCGTCTGGAGCATGGCGTGCCGGAGCGTGACGGCGCTTATCGGTGGCTATGCCGCAGCGGCGGTTCTTGCGACATTGCTGGCGCGCCTGCTCCCCATCGCGCGGATCGAGGCGACGAGCTGGGGCATGATCCTGTCGTTCCCGGTCTATGCGAGCATCGGCTTGTGGTGCTTCCACGAACACCGTCTCGCGCGGGTTGCAGCCGCGGTGTGGGGCACCGCGATCGTCGGCGGCGCTCTGCTCTGGTCGCTCGGCGTTCGCCCGTGACGTCCGCCGTCAGAACGACGTTGCGACGAAGCATGGCATGGATCCATGGCTGGCTCGGCCTGCTGGCCGGCTGGATCCTGTTCGCGATGTTCCTGACCGGCACCGCAAGCTATTTCCGGCCCGAGATCACGCAGTGGATGCAGCCGGAATTTCGTGCGACGCGAGTCACCACCGTCCACGCGGCCGAAACTGCGGTCGCGCATATGCAGCGCATCGGTGCGGATGACCTTCAATGGTATATCTATCTGCCGGACGCGCGCACCGCGGTCACGCGGGTCTTCGAGATTCGCAAGCCGGACCCCGTAGCGGCAACGCGTCGCGCGCCCGAGATCGTGCTCGATCCCGTAACCGGCGACGACGTGCATGCCCGCGAGACTCGCGGCGGCGAGCATTTCTACCGCTTCCATTTCCAGTTGCAGTTGCCGCATCCCTGGGGACGCTGGCTCGCCGGGCTGTGCGCGATGTTCATGCTGGGCGCGATCGTCTCCGGCGTGATCACGCACAAGCGGATCTTCGCCGATTTCTTCACGCTGCGCTGGAACAAGGGGCAGCGCAGCTGGCTCGACGCGCACAACGTCTCGGCGGTGCTGGCGCTGCCCTATCACGCGATGATCACCTATACCGGGCTGATCACGCTGGTCGCGATGTACATGCCGTGGCCGGTGGTCGCGAACTACGCCAAGCCCGCCGATTTCGCGCAGGCGGCATTCGGCACGCCGACCGAGCGCGCGGCGACGGGGACGCCGGCTCGGCTGATCGCGATCGGCCCGCTCGTCGCCGATGCGGAGCGGCGTTTCGGTGCACCGGTCACGACGCTGGTGGTCAGCAACCCGAACGACGCCGCGAGCACGGTCACGCTGTACCGTCACTCGAGCGCCTCGCTGAACGGGCGCGGACCGTCGGTCACCTACGCCGGCAGCGACGGGCGGTTCCTCGAAGGCGCAGGCGATGTCGGCCCCGCGCTCGCCACCGCCGGCGTGATGCTCGGGCTGCACGTCGCACAGTTCGCGGGTCCGGCGCTGCGCTGGGCGTATTTCGTGCTGGGGCTGACCGGCGCGGCGATGGTCGGGACCGGGCTGCTGCTGTGGACCGCCAAGCGTCGCAAGCCGGGTGCGGTACCGTTCTTCGGGCTGCGGCTGGTCGAACGGCTGAACATCGGCGTCATCGCCGGCCTGCCGATCGGGATGGCCGCCTACCTGCTCGCGAACCGCGTGATCCCGGCGGATGCCGCGAACCGCGCCGACGCCGAAGTCGCGACGATGTTCTGGGTGTGGGGCGGCGTTGCACTTCTCCAACTGTTGCGCCCAGCGCGTCGCGCGTGGACCGAGGGGTTCGCGATCGGCGCGCTCGCGTTCGCGGCAATCCCGGTGGCCGATACGCTCACCACGTCGCGCGGGTTGCCTGGATCGGTGCTGTCCGGCGACACGCTGTTCGCAGCATTCGACTTCGCCATGCTCGCGGTCGCCGCGCTGCTCGCGCTCGGTGCATGGCGCTCGGCCCGAAGCAAACCCGTCACAAAGATCCGCAACCCCCTATCGGAGACCGTTCATGCTTGAGGCCACGATGTTGTGCTTTGTCGGCTGGCTGCTGCTCGCGGCGACCGCATTCAAGTATCGGCGGGACCTCGGGATCGTGGCGCCGTCCGCGATCCGTGCGCTACGTTTCGTCGCGGCACTCGTGCTCGCGGTCGCGCTGTTCCATTGCGGCGCGCCATTGACCGGCGAGCGTTTCGTGCGGTTCCTGGGTGCGGCGTCGATCGCCGGCGTCGCGCTGGTGATGCTGCTGTCCTTCAAACCGGTCGAGACGATGCAGCCGGTCCGGATCGCGCTGAAGGCCGTACGACCCCGGCGCTGACACAAGGGATCGGAACGCGCGTGATCCGCTGACGTTTCTGGGAGATAGCGTCCCGTCGGCGCATCCTCCCGAGAAGGACATCATCGTGCGCCGAACCAAAATCTCCACTCGCCTCTGCACGATCGTCCTTGCGGCATCGGCTTTCACCGCTGGATCCGCCACCGCGCAGACGGTCGCGCTGACCGGAGTCCGGTTGATCGACGGGCGTGGCGGGCCCCCCGTGGACGATGCGACGATCGTGATCGCGAACGGACGGATCGTCGCAGCCGGCAAGGTCGCGGTGCCGGCGGGCGCGGAACGACGCGACTATCGGGGGCGCACCGTGATGCCCGGCCTTGTCTCCGACCACAGCCACGTCGGCCAGGTAAGTGGCACCGAGACGGGCGCGAAGAACTACACGCGTGCCAACATCGTCGCACAGCTCGCCCAGTATCGCCGCTACGGCGTGACGACGGTGACAGCGCTCGGCAACAACGGTCCGGGGTTCGTCGGGATACGCGCCGACGCACATGCCGGACGGATCGACGGCGCGGACCTGTTCGGCGTGATGCAGGGGATCGGCGTTCCCAACGGCGCGCCGCCGCAGGCGATGCTGAAGGTCGGGCCCGACCAGCTCTTCCGTCCCTCGACGCCCGAGGAAGCCCGCAAAGCAGTCGCGATGATGGCCGCCGAGAAAACCGATCTCGTGAAGCTGTGGCTCGACGATTTCGGCGGCAGCGTACCGGTCAAGATGAGCCCCGCCATCTACCGTGCGGTGATCGCCGAAGCACATGCGCGCGGGTTGCGGGTGGCGGCGCATATCCACGATCTCGCGGATGCGGAGGCGATCGTCGCGGCGGGCGCGGACATCATCGCGCACGGTATCCGCGACACACCGGTACCCCCGGCGTTCGTCGCGACGCTGAAGGCGAAGGGCATCTGGTACATCCCGACGCTGCAGCTCGACGAGGCGACGTTCGCCTGGGCCGATCGCGCGCCGTGGACGCAGACGCCGTTCGCCCGCGCCGCGCTGTCCCCTGCCCTGGCGCGGCAGATCGACGATCCGACGTGGCGCGCGAAGATTCTGGCCGACCCCAAGACCGTCGATGCGCGGAAATCGCTGGCGATGAACCTGCGCAACCTGAAGACGCTGTACGATGCCGGCGTGAAGATCGGTTTCGGCACCGACAGCGGCGCGAGTGCGGTACGCGTGCCCGGCATCGCCGAACACCGCGAGTTGGCACTGATGGTCGAGGCGGGACTGACGCCGGCGCAGGCCCTGCGGGTAGCGACGGCGGCAGGTGCGGACCTGCTAGGGTTGCGCGATCGCGGCGTGATCGTTGCCGGAACACGCGCCGATCTGCTAGTGCTCAACGGCGACCCTTCGCGCTCGATCACCGACGTCGACAGCGTCGTCGAGACCTGGGTCGCAGGACGTGCTGCCGAATTCTGACATGCCAAGCGCCGCCTCGATGGGCAAAAATGCCCGTAAAAAGCGGCAGTTACGCCACGGTGCGGGAACGGAAATTCTGTCACGCGGTTTAAGCCGTGAGTGGGGGCACTCGAGACAGGATACCATACCGCATGACCAACCGTTCATCGCGCACGCTGATGGCGATCGCTACCGCGACCTTGATCACGACTTCGGGTATCGCCCTGAACAGCGGCGCGATTGCGCAGTCCGCACGGTCGGTCGATGCACCACCACCACCGCCGCCCGCGCCGACCGCGACCCAGCCGGCCAAGGCCGCGCCGGACATGCAGGCCGTGCTCGACCAGCTCGCTGCGCTGGGTGGCAAGCCGATCGAGACGCTCACCCCCGCCGCCGCACGGATGCAGCCGTCAGCAGCCGATGCCGCCAAGCAGGTCATGATCAAGCACGGCCTGTCGGCAACGCCTGATGCGACCGTGACGACGCGCGACGTGCCCTATGGCAGCGACGCCAGCCAATTCGCACGAATCTACAAGCCTGCGTCGCTTGCCAACGCCAAGAACCTGCCGGTCGTGGTGTATTATCACGGCGGTGGCTGGGTGATCGCGACGGTCGACACCTATGATGCGGCACCGCGCCTGCTTGCAAAGCAGTTGAACGCGATCGTGGTGTCGGTCGAATATCGCCATGCTCCGGAATTCAAGTTCCCGGCGCAGCATGACGACGCCGCGGCAGCGTATCGCTGGACCCTGCAGAACGCGGCAAGCTGGGGTGGCGATCCGCGCAAGATCGCGGTCGCCGGCGAAAGCGCGGGTGGCAATCTGGCCGTCGCTACGGCAATCTATGCACGCGACAACCGCCTGACCACGCCGCTCCACATCGTGTCGGTCTATCCGATCGCCAACAGCAGCATGACGCTGCCGTCGCGGATGGATTCGGCCAACGCAAAGCCGCTGAACGCCGCGATGCTGAAGTGGTTCGGCTATTATTACCAGACCACGCCTGCCGATGCGCAGGATCCGCGGCTGAACCTGGTCAAGGCAAACCTGCGCGGTCTGCCCCCGACGACGATCATCAACGGGCAGATCGATCCGCTGCGGTCCGATGGCGAGACGCTGGCGGCTGCCATGCGCACGGCCGGCGACAAGGTCGAGCACCGCACCTTCCCGGGTGTCACGCATGAGTTCTTCGGCATGGGCATGGTCGTGCGCGGTGCGCAGGACGCCAATACGCTGGCGATCGCGCGGTTGAAGGCGGCATTTGCCGCTGCTCCGAAGCGGTAACGAGGGACATATCGGGGCGGCATTAGCTGCCCCGATACCCACGCATCCGGTCTACCGCTCGCGCGTGGCGGCGAAGCGGATCTTGGGATAGCGATCGGCGATGTAGTTCACTTCCCAGGCGCTTTTGGCGAGGAAGACGGGATTACCGTCGCGGTCCTTCGCCATGGCGCCGCGGTTGATCTCGGCGAAGGTCTTGAGTTCCAGCGGATCGCTTGCCGAGATCCAGCGCGCGGTCTCGTACGGCGCCGGTTCCAGCCCCGCCGCGACCTTGTATTCCGCGTCGAGCCGCGAGAGCAGCACTTCGAGCTGGAGCTGACCCACCACGCCGATGATCCAGTTCGAGCCGATATCGGGGTAGAACACCTGCGTCACACCCTCCTCGGCCATGTCGTCGAGCGCCTTGCGCAACTGCTTGGTCTTGGTGAAGTCTTTCAGCACGACGCGGCGCAGGATTTCGGGTGCGAAGTTCGGCAGACCAGTGAAGCGGATCGTGGCCTTTTCGCTGAGCGTGTCGCCGACCCGGAGCGTGCCGTGGTTGGGGATGCCGATGATGTCGCCGGGGAACGCCTCGTCCGCCAGTTCTCGGTTCTGCGCGAAGAACAGGATCGGCGAGTGGACCGCGATCGGCTTGCCGTGGCCGGTGGGGGTGAGCTTCATGCCACGCTTGAACACGCCCGAGCAGAGCCGCATGAACGCGATTCGGTCGCGGTGGTTGGGGTCCATGTTCGCCTGCACCTTGAACACGAAGCCGGTGACTTCGGGCTCGTCCGGCGAGATGGGGGCGGGCTCGGCGGGCTGTGCGCGGGGTGGCGGGGCGTAGTCGGCAAGCGCGGCGATCAGTTCGGCGACGCCGAAATCTTTCAGCGCGGAGCCGAAATAGACCGGCGTCAGATTGCCCGCGCGATACGCCTCGGGGTCGAAGCTCGAATAGCCGCCCTGTGCGAGTTCGGCCTCGTCGTTCAGGCGGACCATCGCTTCGGGGCTGAGGATCTTGGCGAGTTCGGGATCGTCGATGCCGGTGAACGGCATCGCCTTGCCCATGAATTCGCGGCTGTCGCCTTCGGGGCGGCTCAGCGTGTTGGCGTAGAGGTCGTAGACGCCCTCGAACTCGCCGCCCATGCCGACCGGCCAGCTCATCGGGCAGACGTCGAGCTGGAGCATCTCCGCCACCTCGTCGAGCAGTGAGAACGGATCGCGCCCTTCGCGGTCGACCTTGTTGACGAAGGTGATGATCGGCACGTTGCGCAGGCGGCAGACTTCGAACAGCTTCCGCGTCTGCGGCTCGATGCCCTTCGCGGCATCGATCACCATGACCGCCGAGTCGACCGCGGTCAGCGTGCGGTAGGTGTCTTCGGAGAAGTCCTCGTGGCCCGGCGTGTCGAGCAGGTTGAAGGTGATTCCCTGGCGCTCGAACGTCATCACCGACGAGGTGACCGAGATCCCGCGCTGCTGCTCGATCTTCATCCAGTCGGAGCGCGCGCGACGGGTCTGGCCGCGCGCCTTCACCTCACCGGCGAGATGGATCGCGCCGCCGAAATAGAGGAGCTTCTCGGTCAGCGTGGTCTTGCCGGCGTCGGGATGCGAGATGATCGCGAAGGTGCGGCGGGGAAATTGGGTCATGGCGTGGGTCCGGTGAGCTGAGTCTGGGCTCGGTAGATGAGGTGAGCCGGGATACCGGCGGTCATGGCGCTGCTCTTGGCAGATGCAGCGCGTCGAGGACAGAGGGGCGTCCCTCAACGTGCCAAGTTAGGCTCGAGTTTTACGGTTCAATCCTCCCCCGCAAGGGGGAGGTGGCGCCGAAGGTGACGGAGGGGGAGGACACGGAACAGAGGTTTCCCCTTACCTCCCCCTCCGTCTGGCAAACGCCAGCCACCTCCCCCTGGCGGGGGAGGATTGCGGAGTTGCGATGCATTTGGTTCAGACGGCGGTAGCCATCAGCGTCACGCTCATCGTGATGGTCTTCGTGTCGCCCGCTGCGATCTCGAAAACGCCGGGCTTGTCGCGGTAGTCGCCGGTATAGCCCTCGGGGTCGGCGATGCCGTGCCACGGCTCGACGCAGACATAGGCCGCGCCGGGCTTGGTCCAGATGCCCAGCTTGGGGGTATCGGGGAAGGCGATCTTCAACTGCGGGCCGGTCCTGGCGCCATAGGTGACCGCGTCGGAGCGGATCGGGTCCCAGACCAGCGCATCCTTGGCGAACAGCTCATCGCGCAGCGCGATCACGCGGTCCTCGACCGGCGAGGGGCGCTCGTCGACCGCGATCTGGCCGTCGGGGCTGATCGCCTTGAGCTTGCCGGGTTCGTCGGCGTCGAACGTGATGCGGTGGTCTGCGCGCGGCTCGCCGTAGGGGAGCGGCCAGGCGAAGGCGGGGTGGAAGCCGAAGCTTGCCGGCATCGCGGCGTCGGTGCGGTTGTGGATGCGTGCTTCGATTGCGAGCGTCGCGCCGTCGAGCGTGAAGACGATGTCGAGTGCGAACGCGAACGGGTAGGCGGCGCGCGTCTCGGCGCTGTCGGTGAGGCGGAAGGTGGCGGAGCTTTCCGACTGCGCGACGACGTCGAACGTCGAATGGCGGGCGAAGCCGTGCTTCTGCATCGGGTAGGCGGTGCCGTCGAGGCGGATGACGCCTTCGTTGACGACGCCGACGACGGGGAAGAGGATCGGCGCGTGACCGGTCCAGAAGGCCGGGTCGGCGTTGGTCATCAGCTCGCGGCCGTCGGCGTCGTGGAGATGCGTGAGTTCGGCACCGTGCGGGTTGATCTGCGCGGTGAGGTGGTCGTTGGCGATCGTGATCAGGTCGGTCATGGGGTTCCTTCCGTGCGCCTCAAACGCGCGAGGCTTTAAAACGCTCACCATGCCATCCGCGCACCACCCCGGCGAAGGGGCCCAATGGGAAACGTCGCCAACTGCGCGCATCGGTCCGTTACATTGGCCTTGCCACTTGGGCCCCGGCTTTCGCCGGGGTGGTGCTAATGTCGCCGGCGCGTGCCCTCACCCTCGCCGCCTTCGGCGTCTCTCCCTCTCCCCTCCGGAGAGAGGGAAGGGGCCCGCGACCGCTTGGTCGCGGGAAGGGTGAGGGCATGTTCAGACGCGCAGGCTCGCGCCTTGCTTGGCGGCTGCCGCTACGACCTTGTCGGCGATCGCCTTGATCTCTTCGTCGGTGAAGCTCTTGGCGGTCGGTTGCAGGACGATTTCCACGGCTACCGACTTATGGCCGTTCTCGACCCCTGCCCCGGTGAACACGTCGAACACGCGCACCGAAACGATCGCGACCTTGTCCGCACCCTTGACCGCGCGGACCAGCGTGTCGGTGGCGAGCGCCGCCGGCATCAGGAAGGCGAAATCTCGGCGGACGGCTTGCAGCGCCGGCGGCGTGTACGCAGGGCGCGCGAAGCCGGTGGCGCGCTTTGGCGGGATCGCGTCGAGGTAGACTTCCACTGCGGCAACGGCGCCGTCGAGATCGAAGGCTTTCAGGACGGATGGGTGGAGCATGCCGAAGCTCGCCAGCACCGTCTTCGGCCCGAGGCGGAGCGTGCCAGACTGGCCAGGGTGCCATGCGTCGCCGGCCTCACCCATCACCTGCAAATTGTCGACCGGCGCGCCCGAGGCCGCGAGAAGCGCCAGAGCTTCGGCCTTCGCGTCATACGCGTCGAAGGTTGCCGCCTTGCCTTCGCGCCAACCGCGCGGGCGGCGGTCGCCTGCCAGGACAACGCCTAGCGTCGCGCGTTCCGCGTCGGCGAGGTAGCGGCGGCCGATCTCGAACAGGCGGACACTCTGTGCCCCGCGCTTGAGATTGCGGCCGGTCGCTGCGAGCAGACCGGGAAGCAGCGAGGGGCGCATGACCTTCAGGTCTTCGCTGATCGGGTTGGCGAGCGTCCATGCGCCGCCACCGAACGGCGCGGCTTCGGCCTTGGAGAGGAAGCTCCACGTTACCGCCTCGTCGAGCCCTCGGGCTGCGGCGGCGCGACGCGCCCTACGTTCTAGCTTCTGCTCGGGCGTGGCGGTCGGTTTCGCGACGCCGGGCATGCGCGGGAGCGGCGTCGAGGGGATATTGTCGATGCCCTCGATGCGGACGACCTCCTCTACGAGATCGGCGGGGCCGTCGACGTCGCGGCGCCAGGTCGGGATCGTGACCGGCCACTTGCCCTCGATCGTCGAGAACAACGCGTCGGCGGACGTGATCGCGCCGATCGTGAAGCCGAGCGAGAGCAACGTGCGCGCCTGGCGTTCGGGGGCGACGTGGAGGCCACCGAGGTCGGCGCTGAGGCGGGGGTCGTAGTGGATCACGCGCGGTTCGAGCGGGGGTTGGCCCGAGCGCGTGACGTCGCTGGCCGTGCCGCCGCAGATGTGGAGCACGAGCGCGGTGGCGATCGCGAGGCCGTCTTCGAGGAACGCCGGATCGACGCCGCGTTCGAAGCGGCTGCGCGCGTCGGAGGTCAGCGTGAGCTTCTGGCCGGTGCGGGCGATGTGGTCGGGATCGAAATACGCGCATTCGATCAGGACGTCGGTGGTATCCGCGGAGACGCCCGAATGCTCGCCGCCCATGATGCCGCCGATGTCGTGCACGGCCGTGTCGTCGGCGATGACGGTCATGGTCGCGTCTAGCGTGTAGGTCTTGCCGTTGAGGGCTACTACCTGTTCGCCGTCGTTCGCTTTGCGCGCGACGAGGCCGCCGGAGAGCTTGGCGCGGTCGTAGACGTGCAAGGGGCGGCCGAGGTCGATCATCAAATAGTTGGTGATGTCGACGAGTGCGGAGATGGGTTTCTGGCCGATCGCGAGCAGGCTGCGGCGCATCCATTCGGGGGACTCGCCGTTGCGCACGCCGGTGACGGTCTGGGCGAAGAAGGCGGGGCAGCCGGCGGTGTCGTCGGTGCGGACGTCGGGGCCTGCGCCGTTCGCGGCGATCTGGTCGACGATCAGTGGCGTGAGCGTGCCGAGGCCGGCGGCGGCTAGGTCGCGGGCGATGCCGCGGACGCCCATGCAGTCCTGGCGATTGGGGGTGATCGCGACGTCGATGACCGGGTCGGTCAGGCCGGCGTAATCGGGGTACGCGGTGCCGATCGGCGCGTCGGCGGGCAGTTCAATGATACCGTCATGGTCCTCGCCGAGTTCCAGTTCGCGCGTCGAGCACATCATGCCGTTGGATTCGACGCCGCGGATGCTGGCGAGCTTCAGCGTCACGTCGAGCCCGGGGACGTACGCGCCGGGTGCGCCGAACACGCCGACCAGGCCGGCGCGCGCGTTGGGCGCGCCGCAGACGACCTGAAGCGGACCGTTGCCGGCATCGACCGACAGGATTTGCAGCTTGTCGGCCTGCGGATGACGCTCGGCGCTGAGCACCTTGGCGATCTTGAACGCGGCCAGCTTCTCGCCGGGGTTCTCGACGCCTTCGACCTCGAGGCCGATGCGGGTCAGCGCTTCGACGATCTGCTCGAGCGTGGCAGTGGTTTCGAGATGCTGCTTGAGCCAGCTGAGGGTGAATTTCATCGGATCAAACTCATCACAGGAGCGAGTGTCGTCGCCCCAGCGAAAGCTGGGGTCTTCATGGGGCGGTTGCTGCGGTCGCCAACGGGGAGACCCCAGCTTTCGCTGGGGTGACGGTTGGAGGTTGAAGCGATCAAGACACTCATGCGCCTACGCCTCCGCTCAAAGTCGGCACGTCGAGGCTCGAAAAGCCGTAATGCTTGAGCCAGCGGATATCGCCGTCGAAGAACGGGCGGAGGTCGTCCATGCCGTATTTGAGCATGGCGAGGCGGTCGATCCCGCAGCCGAACGCGAAGCCCTGCCATTCGTCGGGGTCGAGCCCGCAGGCCTCGATCACCTTGCGGTGGACCATGCCGGAGCCGAGGATCTCGAGCCAACCATCGGGCTCGGCGCCGCCGACGACGCGCTTGCCCTTCACGAGCGTGTAGCCGACGTCGATCTCGACCGACGGCTCGGTGAAGGGGAAGTAGCTGGGGCGCAGGCGAAGCACGATGTCGTCGCGCTCGAAGAACGCCTTCACGAACGTCTCGAGCGTCCACTTCAGGTGGCCGAGCGTGATGCCCTTGTCGATCACGAGTCCCTCGACCTGGTGGAACATCGGCGTGTGCGTCGCGTCGGAGTCCGAGCGATAGGTGCGGCCGGGTGCGATGACGCGGATCGGCGGTTTCTGGCTCAACATCGTGCGGATCTGCACCGGCGACGTGTGCGTCCGGAGCAGCGAGAAGGTCGTCTTCTCGTCGGCGGTGCCGGCGGCTTTCGCGTCGATCCCCTGCTGGAGATAGAAAGTGTCGTGCATCGCGCGCGCGGGGTGCGTCTCGGGGATGTTGAGCGCGGTGAAATTATGCCAGTCGGTCTCGATCTCGGGACCGGTCGCGACCGCGAAGCCGAGGTCGGCGAAGATCTCGGCGAGTTCGTCCATGACCTGGCTGACCGGGTGGATCGTACCGGCGGGCGTGGCATCGGCCGGGAGCGTCATGTCGAGCGTTTCGCTGGCGAGGCGCGCGTCGAGCGCGGCGCGTTCGAGCGTGGCTTTGCGCTCGGCGATGCCGTTGGCCACTGCCTCACGAAGCCCCTGGATGATCGGGCCCTGCACGAGGCGCTCGTCGGGGGTCATCTTGCCGAGCGTCTTCAGCAGCGCGGTGATCGTGCCCTGCTTGCCGAGCGCCTCGACCCGGCACGCATCGAGCGCGTCGAGCCCGGATGCGGCGGCGATCGCCGTCAGCATGTGGTCGCGCATCTGGTTCAGGTCTTCGGTCACGTCATACTCCCAGGGCGGGTTCGGTTAGGCGGGGCAGCCCGAGGCCGATACCCAGATCGTCCCAATTTTCGTTGCGCGCTTCGATCAGGTCGATCTTCCACGCCCTTCGCCAGTCCTTCAGCCGCTTCTCGCGTACGATCGCGGCCTCCATCGTGTCGAACATCTCGTAATAGGCGAGACGCTTGATGCCGTACCGGCGAGTGAAGCCGGGGATCAACCCCTCTCGGTGCTGAACGAGGCGTGCGAGGAGATTTGAGGTGACGCCGATGTAGAGCGTGCCGTGGCGGCGGGAGTGAAGGATGTAGACGCACGGCTGAAAGGTTTCGCGCATTTCGTGCTCCCCTATTACCCGCTGCCCGGATCTTCCTGATCCAACATCAACACCCCCGTCATCCCGGCGGACGCCGGGACCCACGGTAGCGGGTCGGGTGATGATAGCACGTTATCGCCGGGTCCGCCGTAACCATGGGTCCCGGCGTTCGCCGGGATGACGGGAGAGGGGCGAGGGGCGAGGGGGTGATATAGTCAGGGCGTTTACCCCACCCCCAAACGCAGAAAGGGCGCCGGTGGTCTCCCACCGACGCCCTCCCGAAACTCACCTCAGTCGCGAATTACGCGGCCTGGGGGAGAGCCGCCTTCACCTGGGCGACGATCGCGCTGAATGCGGCGCCCTCGTGCATGGCGATGTCGGCCAGGACCTTGCGGTCGAGTTCGATCCCTGCAAGCTTCACGCCATGCATGAACTGCGAGTACGTCAGACCCTCGGCGCGGACGCCGGCGTTGATGCGCTGGATCCAGAGGCCACGGAACGTGCGCTTCTTAACCTTGCGGTCGCGGTAAGCGTACTGTCCGGCCTTCTCGACGGCCTGACGGGCGATGCGGATGGTGTTCTTGCAACGGCCATAATAGCCCTTCGCCTGAACCAAAATACGCTTGTGCTTGGCGCGGGTGGTAACACCCCGTTTTACGCGTGCCATTGTCTAATTCCTTCTCAGCTCAACGCAGGCCGTAAGGCGCCCAGGCCTTCACTGCTGCGGTATCGGCCTTCGACAGCAGCTTGGTGCCGCGGTTCTGACGGATGTACTTGCCGTTATGATGCGCCAGACGGTGACGCTTGCCGGCGACGCCGTGCTTGAGCAGGCCGGTGGCGGTGAGCTTGAAGCGTTTCTTGACGCCGCTCTTGGTCTTCAGCTTGGGCATTTTTATCCTTTCGGTTACGAAGGAGGACGCTGAAATCGCCGCGGCAGCCCACACTGGCCGGGCGATTCGTAGAACGCGTTCCCTTCGAGGAAGCGGGGCCGATACCCGGATTGATAAGGAATATCAACCGCTGTGGAACTGGCGCCGCGGCCATGCGATACGCCTAGCATGGACGCCAGCCCGACGCAGCCGATCGACGCCCCCTCCCCGCCCGCGGCGGAGACAAAACGCAAGCGGCATATCATCCGCAACATCCTGCTCGGGATCATCGCGCTGGTCGTGGCGATCTGGCTGGTGCTGTACATCACCAAGGGACGCTTCCTGAAGCACCCGTTCGAGCGGATCGTCGGGTCGATGACGCACCGCACCGTTACCGTGCGCGGCGATTTCCAGCTGTATTTCGCGCCGTTCCGAATCAAATTCTACGCCGAGCAGTTCACGCTCTCGAACCCCGACTGGGCGAGCAAGCCGAACCTGTTCCAGGCCGACAGGCTCGACACGCGGATCGCGCCGCTGTCGCTGATCTTCGGCAAGCGGCGATTATACTGGCTCGACCTGGCCAACGGCGCGGTCGATCTGGAGTGGAATGCGGGTCATACGGCAAACACATGGACGTTCAGCGACAAGAAGGGTGGCGAGCCGCTGGAGTTTCCGCGGATCGACGTCGCGACCGTGACCGGCACGAGCGTGCGATATCTCGATCCGCGGATGCGCGTGCTCGCGGACCTGAAGGTCGACGATATCCGGTCGGTCGATGCGACGATCGGGCGTGCGGTCGGGCTGAAGGGTACAGGCCGCCTGCGCGAGACGCCGTTCACGGTGACGGCACAATTGCTGTCGCCCGATGCGACCGCCAACCGCGGCGAGAACAAGCTGGTCGCCCGAGCGCGCGCGGCCGGCAACGTGATCGATGTCGCCGGCACGCTGCCGAGCATCGCCGATGTCGAGAACGTACCGCTGGCGGTCACCGCGCGCGGTGCGAACCTGTCGACGCTGCTCGGGATCATCGACGTCGCGATCCCGAACACCCGGACCTATCGGCTGCGCGGACAAGTGGTGAAGCACGGCGAGGAATATCGCTTCACGCACCTGACCGGCGTGGCGGGCAATACCGATCTCGCGGGCAAGCTGACGATCACCAACGGCGCGCGCATCCATCTCGATTCGGTGCTGGCGACCAAGAGCCTCGACATCGTCGATGCCGCGCCGTTCATCGGGTATAACCCTGATATCGTCGAATCGAAGGGCGCAGTGGCCGCGGCCGCCGCGACCGGGGCCGGTGCGCAACGCCTGCTGCCGAACGCGAACTTCCCGGTCGCGACGATGCAGATTTTCGATGCGGACCTGAAATGGACGATCGGGGTCGTGAAATCGAAGAACATCCCGATTTCCAACGTCGACCTGACGCTGGACCTGGAACGCGGACGTCTCGCGCTGTCGCCGCTGACCTTCGCGATGGCGCGCGGCAACGTCGCGTCGGACGTGATCTTCGACACGCGGCAGCGGCCTAGCGCCGTGTCGTACGACATCCGCCTCGCACCGACGCCGATGGGCCGGTTGCTCAAGGGCTATGGCCTAGTCGAGTCGGGCACCACCGGCGTGATCAAGGGCCGCATCAAGCTGGATGGCCGCGGCGATTCGATCCACGACTCGCTGGCGTCCTCGCATGGGCGGATCGCATTCGTGATGCCAACGGGTGCGCTGTCGGTGCGCAACATCCAGTTGGCGGAACTCGACATCGGCACGTTCGCGCAGCGGATGTTCCAGGGCAAGCTGAAGGAACCGGTGCAGGTGAATTGCGGGCTGATCGGCTTCACCGTGCGCGGCGGCGTTGCGGCGGCCGATCCGATCCTGATCGATACCCGCAAGAACGTGATCGTTGGCCGCGGCGGGTTCAGCTTCCGGAATGAAGCCGTCGATCTGGCGTTTCGCGCGGATTCGAAGAAGTTCAGCTTGTTCGCCGGGCAGTCGCCCGTGGGGCTTGGCGGGATGTTCGCGGCACCGGCGTTGCAGATCATCTCGAAGGATCTGCTGGCGCGCGTCGGCAGCGGGCTTGGGCTGGCGCTGGTGGCGACCCCGGTGGCGGGGATCCTGGCGTTCGTCGACGTGGGCGATGCGAAGTCCACAGCGTGCGGCCCGGTGCTCGCCGGTGCGACCGCGAACGCGCAGCGTACCACCAAGGGCGAAGCGCGCGACGATGTCGGCCACGGAACGACCGCGAAGGCCGAGGACGGCAAGGCTTCGGCGGCAGAGAAGAAGGGGCAGAAGAAGAAGTTCCTGGGGATTTTCTAAGAGCGCCGTACCGGACTGTCGCGAGCGCCTGCGTGGTGCTCGAACCGTCGAGCGAACGCGCATTTACGCGGTAACACTGCGTGGCCGGTCGCCTGCCTCTGCCCTGGCTATGCGTATGCACCATACTGCGCCCCTGCCGCCGCGACGTATCTCGCGCGCGGACGGCACCGTCGCAATAGGCGCCACGTTAACATCTTGCTGACGAGCACCCGGTAAGCTTCGATGGTTTGTAGCTGGGGGCAGTACGTGGCGGATCGGAAGGGGGGGCGGAACACCGGCATCGATCTGCTTCGCGGCCTGCTCGTCCTGGCGGTCATCCTCGGTCACTTCTCGGAACTGACCCACCGTACCAGCTTCCTCACCTGGGTCGGTGCCGGCATTCGCATGCCGTTGTTCATCGGCCTGACGGGCTATCTCTTCAACTTGCAGCGAGCGCGTTCGACACCGTTACCGCGCTTGTTGTTCAAATATTACGATCGCCTGATCCTGCCCTGGCTCGTGGCGACCACCGTGTATCTGGCGATCACCGGCAGTATCGGCATCATGACCCCCCTCTCCATCCTGGTCCGGCCGCCGTTCCACCTGTGGTTCGTACCGGTCATGATGGCGTTCATCCTGATCGCGACGCTGAGCCGACGCCCGCCGCTGACGATGTTGGCCACCGCGATCCCCGTCAGCATTACCGCAATGTACCTGTTCGGCGCCGGTCATTCGGCGACGCAGCTGGGCTGGTTGCCGGACCGTCGGTTCTTCATCTACTCGATCTATTTCTTCTACGGTTTGCGGGTCGCCGAGCGCGGGCCGGACCAGGGCAAATATGTTGCCGCGCTGATCCTCGCGCCGATCGGCTTCCTATGGTGGTGTGGATTATACGGGTCACCCAATCCCGCCGCCGAAGTCGCGGCGGAGCTGACGTCGTGCCTGCCGTTGATCTGCCTCCTGCCGGTCGTCCGGAAACTGTCGACGTTCGTTCCGGTGTTGGTTCCTGTCGGCCGGGACAGCCTGTTCTTCTATCTATGGCATCCGATGGCATTCGCGCTGTGGGCGGCATGCGGGGTCGCCGGCCAGCCGATGCTGGTCGCGTCCATTCTCACGCTGATCGCCGCGCGCGCGCTGCTGCGTCGACACCGAAGCACGGCGCATATCTTCGGCCTGGTGGCGCGCGCACCATCGATCCAGCCCCCGCCCCTCGTCGAACCCGCCGTATCATCACGCGAGATAGTCCTTTGACCCAGACCTGGCAGCTACTTCGTACGGGCGTGCTGACGCTCTGCTGGCTTCTCGTCCTGCCGGGCTTCTTCGTCCTGTTCTCGGCGATCATACCCGTCATTCCCTGGGTCAGGATCTATGCGTTCGACGTGGTACCCAACCGCGCGCCCTGGTTCCTGCTCTCCGCGCTGGCCGTCCTGCTGATCGGTAGCCTCGCCCATTCGCGACGGGCGACCGGCGTAACCGCAAGCCTGGTTGCGACCGCAACGATCACGATGCTCGTTGCGACAGGCGTCCTCGCGCATTTTCTTTATATCGCCGACAGCAATGGCGTTCGGATCAATCTGGTCGATACGTTGTCGACGCGGCAGTTCAGCGACAATGCGGGCCCCGACGAAAGCCGGATCTATTCCCGGCCACGCGGCGAGCCGCTCTGGCTCGATGTCTACCGACCGCCAAAAACGCCCTGGAGTGCCCGAAGCCCCGTGCTGATGGTCGTCCATGGCGGGGGATTCGTCGAAGGGACACGCGAAGTCGGTGCCGCAAACATGCGAACCTATGCCGACCAGGGCTGGACCGTCATCAGCATCGACTATCGACTGGCGCGCGCGGATCGTCCGACCTGGAATCTGGCCACGCGCGACGTCCTGTGCGCGCTCGCATGGACCGCGAAACATGCCGATACGCTGGCGATCGACATCAACCGACTGACGTTGAGCGGCGCATCCGCCGGCGGCAGCCTGGCGATCGCAGCGGGATATTCCGCGGGGACCGGAGGGTATGACGTCGAGTGCGGATCGCCTGTTCCGCGCGTCGCCGCGGTTGTCGCCAAGGCGCCGTTGATCGATCCGCTGGGATCGTGGCAGAACCCCGGCGAGCTTCAGGGCCTGCAACGCTCGTACATGACGCGGTATCTGGGCGGCGCGCCCGACCAATATCCGGAACGGTATGCCGCGGCCGACGTGCGCCGCTACCTCGCGCGCTCCAATCCGCCGACGCTTATCCTCGCGGGTGCTCGCGATCCGCTGTTGCCGGCCGCCGCGGTCGAGAATTTCGCGGCGAAATCGACCGCCCTAGGCGGACGGACGCGCTTGGTGATGTTCCCGTACTCGGGCCATGCGTTCAACACGACGTTCGACAGCGTCACCAACCAAACCGTCATTCAGGTCATCGCGCAATTCATGACCGCTCACGGCGTCGCACCCGAAGCAGCGTCCACCGGCCAGCGCGAATACGCCGCTGCTCAGGAGAGCGGGCTTCGCGTCCTCGGATCGCCCTCGCGCTGAGGAGCGCATTGGCGCGTACGGGCGTGCGACTCGATCGGCCACCGCAGGACGGCTAGCGACCACGGTCGGCGATACGCGGTCGTGGATACACGGCGGCAGATACCCGGCCGTCGATCCGGCAAGTGGACCGAATCTACCGGGCAGGCGTCGTGGGGATTCCGCTTACAGGCCGTCGAGCGTGTATGAGATCGCCGAACGATGAATGTTCGTCGACAGCTTGAAGAGCCCCAGCGCATGAATCTTCTTGCGGAGGTTGTAGATGTTGGTCCGGACGACCGCGATCGATCGCTTCGACGTTTCGAGCCCGATCACGGCTGGCAGATCGTCCAGGCTCACGCCTGAGCCGCTCGCCGTGGCAATGGCCAGGAACAGCTTATATTCGCCGGTGCGAAGATTGATGGTATCGTTCGCGACCCTGATGAACATCCTGCCGACCTGCACCACGGTCGTTCCGAAATACAGCAGATGCGGCGCGGCGTCTTCCGCGTGCAACCGGGTCGGCGCCGCTGCCGTCATCTTGTCCGGGGATGGCGGTCGCGTCGTTCGGCGGTGAGTTTCGCCCGTTCCCGCATCTTGCGCCAGGGTCGGCGCACTGCTCGTGTGCGGCGGTTCCAAGGTGGTCGCGCTCAGCATGTCGCTGCTGCCATTCCCGATGTCGCAGTGGGCGCCTTGCCGATGATTCGCTGATCGCGCACGACCATCGATGCCGTCTCGTCGAAGTAGGTCGACGGGACGATCACGGAACTGAACAGCGGCGTGTAGGGATAATAGACTTCCGCGAACATCGTCGCGCCCTGCGGTAGCGGCTTCACCAGCTGCCCCGTCGCGCCCATGCCCGACGGCTTGCTGTTGCCTTGAAGCCCGTAGCGCGATGCCTGCGCGGTCAGGCTGCCGTAGCAACGCTGCCAGCGGATCGTGTAGGCCGTGGGCGCCGTCGCCGTCACGTCCGTCGGTTCGAGCGACGACAGGAAGGCGCGCCCCTTTGTGTTCAGATCCAGCGCGCCGGACTGCAACTGGGTGCCGGCGAACGTCTCGCTGATATTGGCCTCGTACACGACCTTTCCACCGCTTGCCGCGGTGCCCATCCGGGATGCGTTGTCGGCAAGCTGCAGGGCGAGCTGGCTTACCTGCATCCTCGTCACGGTCCAGTTGGCGTATTCGATACCCGTCAGGCCGAGCAGGAGAACGATCGGCAGCGCGAGCGCGAACTCCATGAGCGCCAGGCCGGAGGACGACGCGGCGCAGCGGCGTATCGCACGCCGAGCGCAAGGTGGAACTGGAGCGATCATGCGCAATGGAGCGTGGTCGGGTTCGAGGAGTAGCTCGACTGGTCCGCATAGGGCTGGTTGGACAGGATCGTCGTCGCGACCAGCGTCGCCTTGGACGTCATGCCGATGAACTTCCACAGCGGAAACAGCCGGGGATAGGAAACCTTGACCGTATAGATCGTGCGATCCTGGGCGCCGCCGCCCGGCGTCTGCGACGTCGAGCCGCCGTCGCCGCCGTCCGCGTCCCACACGCCGTTTCCGTTGAGATCGGTATAGGATTCGTTGTTGTCGCACCGGCCGTCATGGTCGGTATCGCCCCAGTTCTCCGGCACCCTGGCGGTCGCATCGGTATAGTTCCGGTAGAACCGGCGGACGGCGGTGACCTGCGCGCCGGGCGCAAGCACCTTCACCTGGTTGATCACATCGGCGTCGAGCGCGGTCTGGCCGGCAAGCGTGCTCTGGTCCTGCAGCGTCGAGTCTCTCGCAGCCTTCTGTACCAGGCCGGTGAGTTCCGATTTGACGTAGACGGTGTGCGCGATGTCGAACAAGCCCATGAGCAGCAGCAGCAGCACGGGCGCTACCATCGCGAACTCGATGACGGTCGCGCCGCGGGCACATTTGACGCCAGCCCGAACGGCTTCCAAAATGATGCTCATCGTTCCAACCTCAACTGGGCGATGCGAGCCGCAATGTCCTGGAAGGCGCTGTTGAGCGCCGCCGCACTGGTCGCATCGAAGAAATGATCGTCGTCGCTCGCACAGCCCCTGAGCCGGTTCTTGGTGTCGTTGGTAATCCCGGTTCCGCCGAACGAAATGACCCAGACCAGCGTGTTGGGCTCGTTCTTCACCGCTGCGCAAAGGCTCGCGAGCCTGGTGTTCACGTCGTTGGTGAGATTGGGATCCTCGGTGACCGCGCAGCTTCCCACCGTCGCGTTCGTGCGGCGATCCCACCACGCCACGCCGTAATTCGTATAGTCGCAGGCGTTCGCTTGCGCGTCTCCATCGGTCATGAAGATCAAGTGGCGCTGAATGACGCCGCCGCTGCTCGTGGTCCCGTTCTCGGCGGCGAACATGCCTTCGGGTGAGAGCAGACGGCCGCCCCACAGCATTCCGTAATCGTGATAGGTGTTGCCTACCGGGACCAGGGAATTGACATATGTGCTGAACTTCGTCGGCGTCCAGACATCCGTTCCGGTCAGTTTCTCGGCCGGGGTCGGACAGAAATACCGGTAGTTCGCCATGTTGTTGTAATAGTCGCCCGCGTACGTCGAATTGTCGCGCGTGAAACTGTTCATGTTCATGCTGGACGGCGAATTGCGGAGATAGACGACGTCGGGCAGGACGGGCGCGAACAACGTCGTCGGGTCGTTCGGATTGGGCACCGCATTGATATTGGTCGTCGCGACCTGCTCCTCGATGCAGCCGTCCCAGTCGACGTTACGATCGCTATAGTTCGAGCCTATGCCGGGCGCTTTGATCGTGCCTGCCGGCGGCGTGGTGGGGATCGCATAGCGCTGGAACGCTGCCAGTGCGCTCGTCACGTCGATCGACAGGTTCGTCTGGGCGTACAGCCATGACGGCTCGGTCTTGGTCCGCGTCTGAACCGTGCAGGGACTGGAACCCACCGCCCGATATTGTTGCGTTGCCGTGTTGGCGGGCTGATTGCTGCACGCGGTGTTGGTGTTCTGCCAGGCTGACCAATCCAGCGTCTTCGAGCGCGACTGGTAATTCCAGGCCTTGGCGAAGTAACTCAGCGGCAGGCGAAGCTGGCTGACGTTCACGTTCGAGGAATAGGGCACGAAGCCGAACCGCAGCTGCGAGTCCGAGTTTATCCCCTGGTAGGTGTTCGATGCGCAATTCGTCGCGTCGGTCTTCTGTTGTGCGAGCGCCTCGTAGAAGCACTTCACCGCGTTCTTCAGGACGGTGATCTTCGATCCCGAGCGCACGTTGCCGCCGCACGACCCCTCGCTCGGCAGGCAGGCCATCGAGCCGGTATTGTCCAGCACGAACATCACGTCGGTGTTGGGCAGCTGCATGGCCGTCTGGCAAACGACCGACAGCTTCTTGGCGGGGAAGCCGAACATCGCCATGAGCGTCATCGGCACCATGGTCGTAACCGTGCCGCTGACATCCGATCCGGAGGAGGTGAAGAGCGCGGTGGTCGTGCCGGTCCCGTAGGAGCCCTCGCGGAAATTGCCGATGAAATAGTCGCTAGCCGCCTTCTGCGCCGTCGCGTCCCACGATCCGCCGCCCATCTCCTTCCGGCCGGCCAGCGACCCGGCATCGCACGCGTGCTGCATCCTGACCTTCGTCAGGTACAGGCGACTGAGATCCAGCGCGCCACCAACCATGGCACACAGGGGAATCATCGCTGCGGCGGCCAATACCAGCACGTTCCCGGCCACGTTCCTGCGCAGGCGCGTCAGGATGCCGGTAGAATGGCATGATCGACTTCTCGGCATCTGGGTCTCGCTGACGGGGCCGCCATGCAACCGAAACGGTTGCCGTTATGCGGCTAATCCCCTCAAAATGACCTGATATCGTTAAAATATTAGTGTCGGTGCGGCGCTGCGCCGCGATCGGGGCCCGGCGGCGATCGCTGGACGTCCACCCGAAGTGAGGCTCTTACCCCGGGAATGAGTATATTACCCTGATTGAACGCCTTACCACGTCGATCTACCGATCCCGTTCGAAATATTGGTCAGATCGGATGTCACTTGCTGCAGTCCAGAGAACTGTCCGTCGCGTGTCGCATGAACGTCGGTGGCAAATGGTCGGACGGATGCATCCATGAGGTTTCCGACAAGGGCGTGCTCCTGTCCAGCGACAGTCCGCCGGCGATCGGCACGTACGTCGACATCCGGCGTGGCACGCTCGCAATCATCGGTCGGGTCGTCTGGAACGGCGGCAGTCGCTTCGGCGTCCGCACCCGGGACCCGGTAAGCATAGCCGCGCTTATCGCCGAGCCCGTTTTGAAGAGCCGCCCACCCACATCCGACCGGCGTACGCTGACGAGGGAAGATGCCGCCCGGCGCAATGCCAGGCATGCAGAGCGTAACCGGCAGCGCTCGGCGGCATTCCAGTTCATCTGTCTGGCGATCGCCGGGCTGGGCATCGCGTACTTCGCCGCGATCTCCTGCTATAACGCGCTGGCCGCCCCCCTCGCCGCCGCGGCCGACGTGCTCAACACCGCCGCGACCTGACGCCTGAAACCGACACCGCATCCCGTTTCCCGCTGCGATTCGCGTCGAACTATGCGGCCCCGGCACAGGCAGGCAGACTAGCGCTCGCGCTACGCCAACTGAAATCCGGCAGGGACCGTGAAGCAACCGGATATCGTCGGCGCTACGGCGGCCTTCGTAACCGGCCCGGCCCTTAGGAATTCATCGCCGCCGTCGTCGTGGGACGTGGCTTTACGGGATACCAGCCGACCGACGATGCGTTCTTCGCGCTATTCGAGCGGCTGTGCGCCGATCGCCTGATTGCCTGACCTTCTCAACAAGGACCCGCCATGCCGACGGACTTCAATCGCGCCGACAACCTCCACCGCCCGCCGCTGGGCCGGACCCAAATGCCTTCGGGGAAGCCGCTGATCGTCACGCCGACCTTCGTCAGCCGCGTCGACGATACCCCCCGCAGCGAGCGACCGCAGGATACGGGCTCGGCCAAGAGCCGGCACGGAAACGAAGTCCATCGGCCAAACTGGCGCCCGGGTGCGCTGGCGCTGGAGGGCGATCCCAATCTCAGTTTCGAACATTGGGACGAATATTGGCGCAAGGTGCACGGACCGAAATTCGCCTGGGATGAACCGGGCAGTTCGTCGGAACGCGTGGTGCGCTACGACCAAGTGCACCGTGTCGCGTCCGGGCCGTCGTCCGGCTTTGCCCTGCCGTACCGCGCGATGATCGACCACCAGGGATTGCTGCCGTCCGATCCCTGGAAGCGGGTGCCCGAGTTCAAGCGGCCGCGCTGGGACGGGCTCGCCTATATCGCCTATGCCGATGAGGACGACATCGAGGCGACGCTCGGCCAGGAGAAGTTCGCCAAGCGCATCATCGCCGACGAGCAGACCGCGTTCCGGATGGTGACGCGCGAGATCACGCGCGAATACATCCTGATCCCCAGCGAGCGTCACCGCGACGCGATCAGCCTGGTCAAGATACACGTGCGCCGGCCCGATCTGTCGCGCGACGCGTTCCAGCGCCGCCTGCTCGGCGATCATGCCGACCTGGTCCTCGGCCAGCCGGCGACGCACGAGTTCGTGCGGCGCTACGCACAGCTTCACAATATCGGCTCGACGCAGACGGACCCGGAGGGCAGCAAGATCGACGCGGTCTCGATCCTCGCCTTCGCGTCGATGAACGATGTCGAGGATTACCTGCTCAGCAGCGACCATGCCGCCATCGAAGCGTCGGAGAACGCGCTTGCCGGCGAGGGATCGGAATGGTGGAGCGCGGTCAACTATTCGGTCATCAACCGGCTGTCCCCGGAAGTCGCGACCAAGCGGCCCGGCCGGTAGCGAAGGAAACGGCATGGAGTTCGCGGCAGTCGACCATGTCCATGCCGGACGCCGCCGACGGAGATGCGTCCGCAGCCAGCAAGGTCGGGGCGATGGCCTGACACCCGAAAGGGTCGGGTAACGCCGGTCGTCACGCGCGCTCCGTGTCAGCGCGCGGTCGGCTCCAGCGTGACGAGCGCAACGTCGTTGCTGTGCATCGGCACCGTCACGCTGGCCGACCCGCCCTTGCCGATCGTGACGACGCGGTCCTGTTCGGGCAGGTCCGCGGTTGCGCGCTGGAGGCGTCCCAGTTGCGTGCCGTCGAGCGCCTTCGGCATCCCCATCTCGATATACAGCGAGAATGGATCGTTGTGGCGATAGCCGGTCTTGTGCACCTGCAGCCGGTACGTGCCTGGCGACACGTGCTCGAACCGGACCGCGATCGGCGTGCTGACGGTCGCCGGCACTAGCCTGGTATAGAACGGCTTGTTGCTGACCGACTGCACCGGCTGCTGCCAATCCCACACCAAAGCGGCGATCCGCTTGCCGTCGACCGCAGCCAGGCCATGGTCGTCGCCAAGCGCGATCGTGCGGCCCCGCAACGCATTCAGATACTTGTACGCGAACCAGGCCGGCTTGCGGATGCCTTCCCGGTTCATCAGGCCAAAACCGCCGTGGAAGGGTGTCGGCGGGGGGCCTGGTTCCTCGAACAGGTCGGTATACGTCCAGTAGCTCATGCCCTGCGCATAAAGCTGCGATTGCTTGAGCTTGGTCAGGATGTACGGCGCGCTGACATAGCTGTCGTGGACGAAGTCGCGCGGCGTGTAGCTCGTGCTCCATTCGGTGAAGTACAGCGGCAGTCCGGCATAGGACGTCGCTTCGATCTGCGCCCGCACCCGGCGGACGTCGCCGACGATCGCGTCGGGCGATGCCGACAATTTGGTGTCCTGCTTGCCCTCTTCGTCGAGGAAGCCGCCATCGACGCCGTACGTGTGCGTCGTCACGAAATCGATCGGCACCGCGTTTCGCTTCGTGAACGCCAGCAATTCGGGCACCCATGCCGCCCCGGCCGTCGACGGCCCCCCCACCTTCAGCGCGGGATCGATCGCCTTGATGGTGCGCGCCGTGCTCGCATAGAGGTCGAAATAGGCCTTCTGGTCGGCCTTCTCCCAGAAACCGGCCAGATTGGGTTCGTTCCAGACCTCGAAATACCAGCGCCGCACTTCGTCGGCGCCGTAGCGCTTACGAACATGCCGGACATACGCGTCGATCAGGTCGCGCCACAGTGCCGGATCGGGATGCGACGTGTTCCCCTTCCAGTAGAAGATCGTCTGTTCCGAGGTCTTCAGGGCATTCGGCGTGAAACCGAGTTCGACGAACGGGCGAATGTGGTGGGCGAGCAGGCCGTCGTACAGCTGGTCGACTTTGGTCCAGTCGTACACGATCCGGCCGTCGACCTTGCGCACGGTGCCAAGAACGTCGTGGAAGATGTCGTGGAACCGGATGTACCGGAAGCCGAGCTCGTCCACCGCCGTCTTGAGCTGTGCCTGACTATCGCTGCGGATCAGCGTACCGGGGAAATCCGACCCGATCGACAGGTCGAACGATCGATCGACCGGCGCGCCTGCCGTGGCGACATCGACGCGGATCTGACGCGTGACGGCGGCGTCCTTCGCCGATGCAACGCACGGTGTCGCTACCGCGACGGCAAGTGCCGCCCATGACCGCCAACGCATATCCACACCCCTGGTCTTTTCTCGTCGTTGACGGGAGTGGTAGCGCAAACAGCATCCACGGCAAGTCCTGGCAGCGAAGCGAGGCTTCGGCTGCGGCCTGACCGTCGGGCCCGCCGCCTACTGTCCCAACCTCGTCGTTCGGATGGCGGTCACTGCATTCGCATGAAGATGGCGACGGCGTTGCGGACGCTGTCCGCAAACCGGTCGTAGATCACCCGTGCGACCTCGGCGATGACAGGCTGGCGATCGCGCCCACCGCGTGCAAACACCGCGACCGCGACACGGCGGCCGTCGGGCATGGTAATGAACCCCACGTCATTGGTGACACCGTCAAGCGTCCCGGTCTTGTCCTCTACCCGCGTACCCGCCGGAAGCAGCGCGCGGATCCGACGCGTGCCGGTCGCGCATCGGCTCATCAGCTCGAACAGGAAGGCCCGGCTCTGCGACGTCAGAACGGTGCCGTTGTCGAGCTTGTTCAACAGCGTGACCATGGCGACCGGGGTGGCGACATCCTTGCTGTCGGCAAGGTGGCCGGTCTCCCTGAGGAGCTGGGCAATGTTCCGGTCGATGCGCATGCCGGTTATCTTGTGCGACCATAGCCACTGCTGGATGACGGCGGGGCCGCCAAGAGCGGCAAGCACTTGATCGGTGGCATGGTTGTCGCTGTGGACGATCATCAGCTCCAGGACTTTCGCAGCGGGCCGGCCGACGATCATGTCGCCGAGGCTGCGTCGGCCTTGATCGACATCGGCGAGGTAGGCGGCTGCGATGGCGACCTTGACCGTGCTCGCCATCGGAAACGGGATGTCGCCATTGATCGCAACGGTCGAGCCGTCGCTGAGGTCGAGGGCGGCAATGCCGTAGTCACCGGAGCGTTCCGCGACGAGCTTGCTCAGCTGGCGCTCGAGCCCGATGAGTTCGGGAGAGCTAGCGATCGCCGGCGCCGGCACGAGGCAGCTGGTGGCGACAGCGAAGGAAAGCAGGCGGGAAATCAGGGGTGCGCGCATCAATCGTCCTTGAACCTTGTCCTTCAGCGAACCTTGTCCTTCAGCAACGCGCTCATTCTACCCTGAAAAACCTGAACGTATCGTGTTGCACGCTTGGGAACTGCCGCCAATGGCGAAGCGGTCGGCAGTGTGCGCGAAAGGCATAGCTAGAAGGGCACGTCGGTCCGGATATCCGGGATGGAATCGTTGCCCGCTGCTTCCCATATGCCGACGGTGAGGAGAGACAGATGGCCGGCGGTTGGACGCGCGATGGCGCGGTGCAGGATCAGATCGACGATACGGTGGCGGACGCCGTGATATCGGCGCGGGCGAGCATGCCGAGCGGCGCGAGCGAGCCATTCTGTACATTGTGCGGCGGCGATATTCCCGAGGGACGCCAGCGCGCGATTCCGGGGGTGCGGACCTGCGTAGCGTGCCAGAGCGGCCGCGACCGGCCAGTAGCCGCAGCGATCAATCGGCGAGGCAGCAAGGATAGCCAGCTGCGGTGATCCTTCCGGGCTTGAAGGCGCCGTTCGACTAAACAGGTGCGGTAGAGGGTGCGCCGAACGCCTGACGCCGGCTGCGTTGGGTGGGCATCAATACGCCGCTCCAAGCTTCCGCCTTTTCCTGCCACGCGGGATCACACAGAACGGCTGTCATCGCTGTACTTGAGTTCGAGATACCGCCCCTGAATTGCAATTTCGTCGAGCGTGCTCTTCCCGAGCTGATCGCTTGCGCGCGCGAGTTCCGCGTCGATAAGCTGCAGGCCATTGACCAAGTGATCGTCCGGCATACGGCCATCGGCATGCGCTACACGTCGCGCCGAGATAGGTACCAGACGCCAGCCGTCCACCAGAGCCGGCATCTCCACGGCGACGAGCTTCCGGATCGATGCCGCTGCAGGGCTGCGGGGATCGAGCCGGCCAAGACGTGGCGCCAGATCATCCAGGCGACGGCCGACCGCATCGACAAGCTGAAGCGCAGGTAGCGGCATGCCACGGCGTTGGGCGGCAAGCCAGGTGACGGCTTGCTCAGCCAAGCCAGGAAGCGCGGTCTCTGCCAAGGCCTCGCGTCCAGGCACGCGCGGATCGGCGCGTACAAAGACTATCGTCGTCAAGAGCAGCATCAACGCCGAGGCGACCGCGAACGCCACAGCGGCTGAGGCAAATGGCGTCAGCATCGCCCAGACGAGCAGCGACGCGATGGCGACCAAAACCAATCGGACCATCAGGCGCTTCCGTCGTCGTGTTCTGGCCTCGCGCTCGCGGCGCGCTTGCTCGCGGCCTTCGGGGGACATGCGGCGCAGCAGGTCTTCGGCATGGGTAAGCCCTACATCCGCGAAACCAGCCGCGACGTTCCGGGCACGGTGTATCATCGGCTCACGATGACCGGTATTATCGTTCATCCAAGGACGATGACGGTCTTTCCCGGCTGGGTCTAGAACTCTTCCGTGGACGGCGGCGTGGACTCGCTACCTATGGCGGTCGACGCACACCGAGCGAGTTATGCAGCCGCCCAGCCCGAGAAGCATTCCGGTTTCCGGCCCTTCATGGTCGGAGCCAGGATGAATGTCGGCCCCTGGGCTGATTTTTCGTCGGCGTGTGCCGGTCAACCTTGTTTCAGCCACTGGCGCAGCAGTGCCGTCACTTCCCCCGGCCGCTCCAACGGCGACAGGTGACCGCACGCGCGCAGAAGGTGGAAGCGCGCGCCTTCGATCTGTTCGCTCAGTGCGCGGGCATCGTCCGGGGTGCAGATCCGATCGCGGTCGCCGACTGCGACCAGCGTCGGCACATGGATCGCGGCGATCGCCTCGTGGATGTCGGGCCGGGCCAGCAGCGCGCGTTGCTGGCGCTCGAACACCGTTTGCCCGACGCGCTCGGCCATCGCCTGCGCGGGGCCGGCAACGATCGAAGTCAGGCGCGGGTCGGCATGGGGGGCAGTGGCGAGCAGACCCTGACCGACCACCGTGCGCGGTCGCACCTCCATCGATGCGCGCGTACCGAACAGCGCGATGCGCGTGATCCGGTCGGGCGCCTGCCGCACCATCTCCATCGCGACGTAGCCACCCAGGCTGACACCTGCGACGGCAAAGCGGCGCGGTGCGTCGGCCAGCACGCGTGCCGCCATGTCCGACAAGGTATCGTCCTGTGACAAATTGCCGAATTCGGGCTGGGCGAGCTTGGCGAGATCCATGATCTGCCGCGCCCAGAGCTGCCCGTCGCAGCCCATGGCCGGCAACAACACGAGGGGGGTAAGCATGGCGGGATCTCCGGTCAGGAAGGGGTTGAAGTACGGAAGGCAAGCGGCGCCCCGATCAGCACCAGCACGACGCGGGTGAGATGGTGGACGATGACGAAGGCGGGTTCGAGCGCGAGGCTGAGCGCGACCATGCTCATCTCGGCCAGTCCGCCGGGCGAATAGGCGAGCACCAGCAGGACCGGATCGATGTCGGTCACGGCCGCGATGCCGACTGCCAAGACGATCGTCAGCACCAGGAGCAGGATCGTCGATCCTGCGGCGAGCAGCAGCGTGCGGAACAGCGCGCGCAGCGTGAGGCCGGCGAACCGACAGCCGATCGTCGCGCCCAATCCGACCTGTGCGGCGCCGAGCGCCCAGCCGGGTATGCGAAAGTCGGCGACTCCCGTCACATGAACGATGGCCGAAATGGCGAGCGGACCGACCAGATGCCAAGCGGGCAATCGCAATGCGCGGCCAAGGACCAGCCCGGTGACGACGCAGCCGAGCGCCCAGCCGAGCAGCGTCCAGCTCGCGGTATCGCCGCCGACCGCGATCACGCGGCGCACCTCGACCGGGGCGGCAACGAGGCGGATCAGGAACGGCAGGGTGAAGACGACCAGGAAGATGCGCGCCGCGTGGATCAGCCCGATCGTGCGTTCGTCGGCGCCGCGCTCCGACCCCATCACCACCATCTCCGCGATCCCGCCGGGCATGCCAGCGAAATAGGCGGTAGCGGGATCGAACTTCGCGACGCGGCGGAAATAGGTGACGCAGACCAGCGCGGCGCTGGCGAGAAAGACCGGCAGCAGCGCGAGCGGGACGATCCACTCGCGCGCCTGCGTCAGCAGGTCGGGGCGGAAGCTGCTGCCGAGCACGACGCCGATCACCGCCGCCATCGGCCTGCGGGTGGCCGACGACGCGGCGACCGGCAGGCCGGCGATACTGGCGGCCGCGCACGCCGCCATCGATCCGAGCACCCACGGCAAGGGCGCGCCGATCGCCCAGAACAACGTGCCCCCACCTGCCCCGACGCCGAGCGCGGCGATGAAACGCAGGAGGGACGCGACGCTCACCTCAGGCGACGAACGGGAAGGCGAGCGCGATCATGCCAACGATGGTCATCACAACGCAGACGGCGATCGCGGGCACGAGCGTGAAACGCTGGTGATCGGCGAGGTCGATCCCGACCAGGCTGACCAGCAGATAGGTCGACGGCACCAGCGGGCTGAGCAGGTGGACCGGCTGGCCCATCAGCGACGCGCGGGCGATCGCTTCGGGCGCGACGCCGTAATGCGCACCGGCCTCGGCGAGGATCGGCAGCATCCCGAAATAGAACGCGTCGTTCGAGATGAAGAAGGTGAACGGCATGCTCAGCACCGCGGTGATCGGCGCCATGTACGGCCCGAGCGCGGGCGGGATCACGCCGACCACCGCCTTGCTCATCGCCTCGACCATGCCGGTACCGCCGAGGATACCGGTGAAGATGCCCGCCGCGAAGATCAGCGAAACGACCGCCAGCACGTTGCCGGCATGCGCGGAAATGCGCTCCTTCTGGTCGGCGACGCCGGGATAGTTGACGATCATCGCGATCGCAAACGCCAGCATCATCAGCACCGACAAGGGGAGAATGCCCCAGACCAGCAACGTCAGCAGCGTGATGACGAGGGCTGCGTTGAACCAGATCAGCTTCGGACGGCGTGCCTCGGGATATTGCGAGACGGCCATGCCGGTGAACTCGGTGTCCGCGGTGATCCCCGCTTCACCCATCCGGACGCGCTCTTTCCGCCCGAAATACACCGCGAGACCGATCAGGAAGGCGAGACCGGCGATCATGCCGGGGATCAGCGGCAGGAACAGCGTCGCCGGATCGAGCTTCAGCGCGCTCGCGGCACGCGCGGTCGGCCCGCCCCACGGCGTCAGGTTCATGATTCCGCTCGTCGTCATCAACAGGCAGACGAGGTACAGCCGGTTCATGTTGAAACGCTTGTAGAGCGGCAACAGCGCGGCGATCGTGATGATGTAGGTGGTCGAACCGTCGCCATCGAGGCTCACCATCGCACACAGCACGACCGTCCCGATCAGGATCCGCATCGGATCGCCGTGAACCATCCGGATCAGCCGCCCGACCAGCGGATCGAAAAGTCCTGTATCCGTCATAGTCGAGAAGAACAGGATCGCGAACAGCAGCATGACGCCGGTCGGCGCGAGGTTCTTGATCCCGTCGATCATCATCGGGCCGAGACCCGCGGCCTCACCCGCGAACACGCCGAAGATCGACGGGATCACGATGAGCGCGACCAGCGGCGTCATCTTCTTGGTCATGATCAACGTCATGAACGTGGCGACCATCAGGAAGCCGAGCAGGGCAAGGTTCATCGCATCGTCCTAGGAAAGGGCGTGAATAGGGAGATCAGAAGGTGACGCCGACGCGGGCGCTGAGGGTCTGGCCGCTGTCGTTGCCGACATAGTCGCCGGCGCGGTTGTCGGTGTTCCACTGGATCGCGTTCACCTGGAAGCGGGTGAAGCTGTTGAGGTACCAATTAACCCCGACGGTCGCCGCCCAGCCGTCGCCGCCGGTCAGCAGATTGTCGAAATCGAGGCTTTCGTAGCGCGCGGTCAGCTCGATTGCGCCGACCCCGCCGTCGAAGGTCGGCTTCAGCACCTTGGGCTGGCCGAAGCTACCGAGGCGCGGATTGTACGGCGGCAGGTCGCCGGTCAGGAACAGCCCGCCCGAGACGCTCCACGCCTTGCTGACGAAATCGGGACGTCCGCCGTCGAGCCGCGCGTTGCGGCGGCCCGCTTCGCCCATCACCCACAACGGACCGCGATAGCCGCCGAGCTCGACGCCGTAGCCGGTCGTGCCGGTGCCGCCGATCAGCGGGCCCGTCGACACGCGCAGCGCGCCGTTGAAGCGCCCGCCGATCACCGTGTTGCGCGTCAGCGTGCCCGCCACCGACGACAGCGATTCGTCGAAGCCCCACGCGCCGATATGGAGCACGCCGGTATCGGACTTGATCGGGTTCCAGTGCGCGCGGCCGAGCACCGTGCGGCTGTCACCGACCGTCTGCGTGCCGTCGATCCGGTCGCCAGTGATCGTCACCGAGGCATGGCCGGTCTTCCAGAACAGGCGCGGCATCACGCCGATGCCGTAGAAGCCCCGCTGCGGAATGATCGCGGTCGCGACCGTGGTGCGTTCGAGGAACGGGGTCGAATCCGAGCCGGTCGAGCCTTCGAAGCCGCGATCGTTGAACAGGTGACCGGCGCGGACGTCATAGTCGAGGCCCGGCTTGATCTTGTTGCGCCAGCCGACGAACGCGGTGACGACGTCGACCTCGTTCTCCGAGAAGTCGCTCTCGAACTGGTAGAAGAAATGCGTGCCGACGCCGCCTTCGAGGCCAAGTCGGAGTGCGCGCATGCCCGTCGTGGTGATGTTGCGGCCATCATATTTCGAGCCGAAGCTGGAGCTGACGTCGGTCAGGATGCGGCCGCGCGGCTTGAACGTGTAGACGCCGTCCGCCGAGTGGAAGACGGGCAGGCCCGCACCCCATTCGGTGGTCACGCCCGACGGATTGTCGCGCGCGGCGACCGCCTGCGCGACGCTGCGGTCGGCCGGGCCGGGGGGCGCGAGCTGTGGCGCGAACGGCACCGTGCGACGCGGCTCGGTGTTCTGCGCGACTGCCTGCGGTGCGATTTGGACCGGCGGTATGGGCGCGGACGCCTGCGCGACGGCGGCGTTGTTCTCCAGCCGGTCGAGCCGCGACTTCAGCGCGGCGATCTCGGCTGCCTGCGCACGGACCAGCGCGGCGAGGTCGGCGTCGCTCGGAGCCTGGGCCAGCGCGGGCGTCGCGGCGATCAGCGCGAGTGCGGCGCACCCGGTACGGAAGAGAGTCATTGTTGGGCTCCGGTGGCGAGAATCGCGGTCCAGTCGC
Organism: Sphingomonas sp. R86520; assembly: GCF_042466285.1. Taxonomy (NCBI): domain Bacteria; kingdom Pseudomonadati; phylum Pseudomonadota; class Alphaproteobacteria; order Sphingomonadales; family Sphingomonadaceae; genus Sphingomonas; species Sphingomonas sp. R86520. Next base: position 3,856,489 of record NZ_JAXHBZ010000001.1, on the reverse strand, counting down.
GCAGGAAACGCTGGCGCTTGACGCGGTCGAGGTTGACGAGAAGTTGTGGCCCCACGCGGATCGGTCGCGCCTGGGCTTGAGGAAGGCGGCGGGCGGAAACGTCGGTGCGGACCGGCCACAGGCTGCGTTTCGCGAGCAGCGACTGCCCCTCACGCGATAGCAGGAAATCGAGGAAGAGTTTCGCCGCCGCCGGGTGCGCGGCCTCGCGCGCGATGAACGCGATCCGCGACGTGACGATCGTGTAGTCCTGGAGGAACGCGACGCCGATCCGTGGGTCGGTCCGCGCGCGTTCCACCGCGTAAGAGCCGATCACGTTGTACGCGATCGCCTGCCGCCCCTCGGCGACGCCGCGCAGCATCGGCTCGCTGGTGCGCGACAGCACGGGTTTTGTCGCGGCGATCGCCTCGAGCAACGACCGCGTGTCGCGCGTGATCGCGAGATCCTCCGACAGGTACAGATAGCCGACATTCGAGCGCGCCGGATCGAACGTGGTCACCCGGCCTGTCAGGGCGCGCGCATTCTTCCGCAGCCATGTCTCCAGCGCGGCGTGCGTGCGCGGCACCTGAGCGGGCGGCACGAGGCGCTTGTTGTAGACGATTCCGATCGGCTCAGCGGTGACGCCGAAGCCCATGTTCTTCCACACCGACACCGGCGGCAGCGCGGGCTTTTCGGGGCTCGCATAGCCTTGCGCAAAGCCGTCGTTGATCAGCTTCACCTGCAGATCCATCGCCGACGACCAGACGAGATCGGCGGACATCTTTTTCGCACGCGTCTCGGTGACGAAGCGGCGGTACATCTCGGTCGAGCCGATGTCCGCGTAGAGTACGGTGATGCCCGGATACCGCTTCCGGAACGCGGCGACGACCGGCAGCAATTCCGCGCGGTCGGCATTGCCGTAGATCCGCACCTGCCGTTCGGCGCGCGCATCGGAGATCAGCTGGTCGTAGGAGCGCGGATAGCTGGCCGGACGCTGCGCCACGACGGCGGTCGCGGTGAATGTAGCTGCCAGCAGTGCGATCATAAAAATTCGTGCCATCATCACTCTCCTCGCCTTCCGTCTCTGTGTTCGGATAGACTGCAACGGTGGAGTACGAAGCGAACCTGTCACCAACCTTTCATGGTTTTTCATGCGCATCCTGCTGATCGAGGATGACGCGGCCCTCGCGCGGAGCATCGCGGCGTTGCTGCGCGCGGGCGGCAACGCGGTCGATCACGTCGCGACCGGCGAGGACGCGCTGTCGGTCGTCGCAGGCGAGCCGTACGCATTGGTGATCCTCGACGTCGGCCTGCCCGGGATCGACGGGTTCACCGTGCTGGAGACGCTGCGGCGGCGTGGCGAGCGGGTGCCGGTGCTGATGCTGACCGCGCGTGATGCGCTCGACGACCGGGTGCGCGGGCTCGATCTCGGCGCCGACGATTACCTGCGCAAACCGTTCGAGCCCGAAGAGCTCGAAGCCCGCGTGCGCGCACTCGGCCGGCGGCGCGGCGGTGATCCGCTGCCGGTGCTCAGCGTCGGTACGCTGACGATCAACCGCTCGACCGGCGACGCCGACATCGCCGGCCGCGCGCTCGACCTGCGTCGACGTGAGCGCGCGGTGCTGGAAGCGCTCGCCACGCGCGCCGGCCGCGTCGTCCCCCGCGAACTGCTGATCGGCGAGGTGTTCGGGTTCGACGAACCGGTCGGTGGCAACGCGATCGAGGTCCATGTCACGCGCCTGCGCGGCAAGCTCGCGCCCGACGGCCCCGGTATCCGCACCGTCCGCGGCGTCGGGTACATGCTCGATGCCGGCTGAGACCGACACCACCGATCGGGGCACGCCCGCACTCCGCACTCGCCTGCTGGTCGCGGTGCTCGGCCCGTTGCTGGCGGCGGCGATCCTGATCGGCGTGGTCGGTGCGACACTGATCGCCGACGTCGTCCGCCGCACCAATGACCGCGTGCTCGGTGGTGCGCTCGGCGCGATCGCCGAGACGGTGCAGGTCGAACGTGGCGAAGTGACGCTCGACTTGCCCTCCGCCGCGTTCGGGATGCTGGAGAATACCGAGCGCGACAACGTCTATTACCGCGTCGCCGTCGGGCCGGACCTGCTCACCGGCTATGCGGACCTGCCCGCACCCGATCCCGCCACGCTCGACATCGACGTGCCGCGCTACCGGTTCGCGCGCTACCGCGACCAGCAGATCCGCATCGCCGAAGTCCGCCGCTCGCTCCCGCGGATCGACAAGCCCGTCATCATCCAGATCGCCGAGACGCTCGACAACCGCGGCGCGCTTACCCGCCGCCTGATGCTCGCGCTGCTGATCGGCGAATGCGTCCTCGTCGGTGCCGCCGCGCTGCTGCTTCGTCCTGCGCTAGGCTGGAGTCTCCGCCCCCTCGCCCGCCTCCGCGGCGCCGTCGAGGCGCGCGACGAACGCGCCCGCCCCGATTTCTCCCCGCTCGATACCGGTCCGCTGCCGAGCGAACTCCGCCCGCTCGCCGGCGCGTTCGACCGCCTTCTGGCGCAACTCGACACCGCCACCGTTGGGGTCCGTCGCTTCACCGCCGACGCCTCGCACCAGATGCGCACGCCTTTGTCGGTGCTGAAGGTCCAGGTCGCGCTCGCCCGCCGTGGTTCCGATGCCGAACGTCGCGGCGCGCTAGACGAGATCGCCGACGCGGTCGTCCGTCTCGAACGGCTGGTGACGCAACTGCTCGCGTTGGCGCGTGCCGAAGAGGCCGGCGTATCGGCGCCGCTGGAGGCGGTCGATCTGCGCGAAGTCGCCGCCGCCGTCATCACCCGGCAGTTCGTTCAGGCGATCGACGCGGAAATCGACCTGACGCTGGAGGGCCCCGCCTGCATCGTAGCCGGCCACCGAACGTTGATTTTCGAGATCCTCTCCAACCTGATCGACAACGGTATCAGATATAACCGCCCGGGGGGCACGGTGACCGTAACGGTCATCGCGGATCCATCGGGACATTCGGTCTGCGTTGCCGACGACGGCCCCGGCATCTCGCCGGTCGACCGTGCAACGGCTTTCGAACGGTTCGTTCGCTTTGGCCGCAGCGACGGCCCCGAGGGGAGCGGCTTGGGACTCGCCATCGTTCGGTCTGCCGCCGCCCGGCTTAACGCCAGCGTCGCATTCGGCCCCAGCGACAGAGGAACAGCGATCATCCTGCACTTTGCCGCACCGAGCAGATGACCTGTGATCGCATCATCCAGGCGCGCATCGGGGAGCGCGCGGTGCAAGCTTTTGCAAACGCCTACCGAGATGAACTGTATTTGTCGGCCGGCTGCGGTTCCGCAGAGGATCAAAACTTCACATCGATCCGAGTCATCGCGATCAAACGGTCCGAGCCGAGCCAAGCGACGACGTTCGCCGGTCGGGGTGGCAAAGGTATCCGACCTTCGGTCGTCTCAGCCGCCGTTATCGTGAGATGCGTACCCCGAGTGGCGTGAAAGCGCAGAACGGCGGGTGTGCCCGGCGATTGCCAGCGAAGCTTGAACGTCCCGGCCCGGCCCGCGAAATCCGGTAGCGTACGACTACCGACCGCGACCGAACCCAGCGCCCGATCGGTTACGAGTTGCAGCGCCATCGTCTTACCGTCGCCGGCCGGCGTGATCGTCACCGTCGTCCCCCCACCTTCGCGTCCGACGACGATCGACGGCCGCGGCGCTGCGAACGGACCGGCCGGTACGCGCCAAACCGGGTCGCTCGAGATCAGCGGCATCGTCGCGCGCACCGGCACCTTCCCGCCGCGCCCGAGCACATCCGCCGTCCAGGAGTCGGGTCGCTCCAGCGTGCTGACCAGCCAGTTCTGTCCGCCCGCATCGGCTACGCCGTAGATCTGCGACAGATCGGGATGGCGCTCGGTCGCGGGGGTAGCCCGGAACGACAGCAACAGCATCGCGGCCAGGCCGAGGCCGATCCCGGCGGCGGCAAGCGACATCTCACCCGCCAGCGGCACCACGATCGGCGCCGCGAACAGGACGAAGACGCCGATCGCTTCCGGCGTCGGAATGCCCAGCGCGAGCAGCACGGCATGGCCGAAGATGATCAGGTAGCCGAGCGGAAAAATACCGAGCAGCGCCGCGATCCAGCGCCCGCCCTGGAGGTAGCGAACCGCCGCCATACCGCCCGCCGCTGCCAATGTCGGCCACAGGACCAGCGGCGTCAGCGCCGGCGCCGACAGCTGGATCGCCAACGACAGGAGCAGCGCCACGACCAGGACGCCGCCCTGCGCTGCACGCGGGCCCGTTGGCTTGGCGAACGCCCACCATGCTGCAAATGCCGCCGCGCCGGCGATCACGAGTGTCGCGAGCGGTGGCTGGCCCAGGACGACGGCAACGCCGCCCATCGCCAGACAGCACAAGGATACCAGCCCCCTGCGGCAGCCCCCCCGCAGCAACGCGGCGGAACCGAGAATGCAGCAGGTCGAGACCAGCGCCAGCGCCAGTTCGTAGCGCCCGAACGCCGCCATGATCCGGTGATGCGCGCCCCAGTCACTCCCGACGCCGGTCAGGGCGTATCCGAACCGCGCCGCGGTCATCGTTACCAAGGCTGTGGCCACGGGGGCCGTCGCCGCCCGCAGCGTGGGCACCAGGCCGGTTCCCATCAACCCGATCCCCGCAAGCAGGCTCGCGAGAGCAAGGAGCGGCCACCCGACCCATGCCGGATAGCGGATGCCGAACGCGGGATAGGCATCGACGAAAACCCCGTCGGGGCCGCGCAGGATCGGCTTCGCGTCGTCGGCGATCGAACGCACAACGGGAGAGACTTGATCGCCCAGGCTCTGCAGCGTGCGCGGATCGACGTTGGCGAGTGCATCGCGCGGCGTGTGATAATCGAACTCACCGTCCAGAAACGCGAAGTTCAGCGCGGGAATGTCCAACCCGGCCGTTGCCGTCAGATCGGTACGGTTGGGCAATTGATGATACAGGAAAGTCGCTGCCGAATGGGCGAAGCGATGGTCTGCGGCGGCGCGGTACCGCTCGATCAGGCCGCCCGACCCCGGACCGGTTTCGAACATCGTGCCGAGGCCACGCGTGCCCCGCGAGTCGATGTTGACGAGCGCGCCGATCCGCCCGGCGCGGCGCGGATCGGCGAAGAACAGGCGCGCCCCCAGCAGGCCAGCTTCTTCGCCATCGGTCAGGATCAGCACCACGTCGCGCACCGGCCTGCCACCGGCGCTGATCGCGCGCATCGTCTCCAGCGCTACCGCGACCCCGAAGCCGTCGTCCGCCGCACCGAACGAACCCGGTACCGAATCGGTGTGCGCCATCATGGCGACGGCCGGTAGATTTCGGTCTCGTCCCGGCAAGATGGCGACCAGTGTCTCGACGTCGCCGGCTTGCGCCGACGGCGTCTTCCCCGACGAAAGGCCCGCACCCGTCCCGCGCAACGCGAACACTTTGAGCCCCGCCGCCCGCAGGCGCTGGGCAAGGGCACGGCGTACGCTGACCGCGGACGGCGAGCCGGATGGATGCGGAGAGATCGATACCATTCTCACGACGTCCATCGCGCGTGCGGCGGAAAACACTGTCTGGGGTGCAGTTGCCGGCATGATCGCGGGCGGTCGCATGGTCAGCCACCCCAGCCCGAATGCGAGGAAAAGCATGACGACGAGCGGCCATAAGGCGGTCTGTCGAGGCACAATGGCAGCTTAGCGCAGTGTGGCACGCGCGGCGAGTACGGCGTTGTACCGGCTTGCAACGCAGACTTGTGAAGCGCGTCATGCAGCCAAACGGCATAACGCCCCGCTTGTGGATCTGACGAACGAGTCCGGACCCTGGATTTCCGCGTCCCGACGCTGGACGTCGATCATCGGGTCTGAGTAGCGGCGTAAGTGCCAACCGGTGCATATCGGAAATGCGCGGCTTTGTGCGTACGACCCGGATGGCGGCGACCTTCATGGCACCGAATTCATGCAACTGGGACGTGATGCCGCCGGTTCAGCCGGGATGACCCTGTTCGACAACCAAATCGTTATCGTCACCGGCGGTGAATCCGGCATTGGCGCCGCCTGCGCAAAGGCATTGGGCGAAGCCGGTGCCCGCGTCGTGATCACATATTTCAAGGACTCCGCGGCGGCGCAGGCAGTCTGCGCCTCGATCGGTGGAAGCGATCGCGCCATCGCCGTACAGGCCGATGTCGGTGACGAAACCGCGGTCGAACGTTTGTTCGCGGAGGCCGAAAAGGCTTTCGGTACCGTCAGCCTGCTGGTCAATTCTGCCGGATTGAACATGAGCGGCGTCATGCTCGTCGACATGGAACTCACGCAGTTCGACCGGGTCATTCGCTCCGATCTTTACGGCCCGTTCCTGACCTGCCGGCGGATGGTCCGCGCGCTCGAAGCGAAGAATGCCAAGGGCCGGATCGTCAATATCTCTTCCATTCACGAACGCGCCCCGCGCCCGGGCGGGGTCGATTATGATTCGGCCAAGGGTGGCCTGTCGCAGCTGACCGCGACGCTGGCGCTGGAGCTGGCCCCCAAGGGGATCGCGGTGAACGGCGTCGCACCGGGAATGATCCTGACGCCGATGAACCAGTCCGCGCTCGATCATCCGGACGAGCTGGCGGCGAAGGAGGCGGCGATCCCGTGGAAGCGCGCCGGGCGGCCCGACGAGGTCGCGGCGCTGGTCGCGTTCCTGCTGTCGCCGGCGGCGGACTATATCACCGGTACGACCGTGACGATCGACGGTGCGCTGTCGCTGACCGTGGCGCAGGGTGCATGACCATCACCTATGCGGTCGAGCAGCTCGACACCGTCACGATCTCCGCCGCATCGGTGATCGAGGACATGGACCTGATGAGCCCGTTCGTCTGGCAGGAGGGCGACCTGTACCGGATCATGGTGCGCGGCGTGCCGCATCCGCTCGGCCCGCGCGATCCGACTGGAATCATCGCGCGCGGGGAGAGCCGCGACGGGCTGGCCTTCACGATGGATCCGGGTCTCGCGATCACGCCCGGCCCGGGTGCCGAGGACATGGGCGGGTGCGAGGATCCGACCGTGCTCGTGATCGGCCACGAGTATCTCGTTTATTATACCGGCGTCGATGCGGCGCGGGCACAGGGCTGCATGATCCTCGCCGCGGGGTCCGACCTGACCGCGCTGGTCAAGGAGGATCTGGTGCTCAAGGCACCGCCGGGCGAAGGCAATATCAAGGAAGCGACGCTCGCGCAGACCTCGGCCGGGGACTGGCGGCTGTTCTACGAATATGCAGCGGACGGTGCATCGCGGATCGGCATGGCGGGCGGGCCGACGCCGAAGGGGCCGTGGACGGTGCTGCCCGATCCGTTCGGCATCCGCGCGGATAGCTGGGACAATTGGCATCTTTCGACCGGGCCGATCTGGCAGGCGGCGGGCGAGGATCCGGTGATGTTCTACAACGGCGCGACGCATGATGCGCGCTGGCGGATCGGCTGGGTGAGCTTTAGTCCCGATTTCGCGCGGGTGACGGGGCGCGGGCTCGAACCGCTGCTGGTACCGCCGCCTGCGGTGACCCGTGAGGCAACCGATATCGCCTTTGCAGCGTCGACCGTGACGGCCGGCGACCGGATAGCGCTATATTATTCACTGGAGGACCGGATGCTGCGACGCGCGTTGATACGCCGGTATGGTGGTTAGCAGGAACTGGCCGTCGTACTCGACAAGACCGCCCCGCCCCCGCCAAGGCAAGTGCGAGCTGTGTCATCGGCCGACCGATCTCGAAGGTGACCGAGCGTACACATTATCGCGTTCGACACGCTGATCGATCAGCACTGGAAATGTTACAGTCCGATCTGCTCGGACAAGTCTTGGGCACAGGCTTCGACTCCGCGATCGGCGCGACCGATCGGCAGCGCGCAGGTCCTACGCTGCGATTGCTCGACAAATCTCCACGGTCCTGCCAGCCTCCGGTGACTAATCGATCCGCAGGCCCGGCGCGCCCTTTGCCTCTCGTAATTGCGGCATTCGGGCGCTGGCCGTACGACGTGTCCATCAGCTGTATCGACCAGGATTTCCCGAACGATGAAACTCGCCGACCTGGCCGCCCTCGCGGGTGTTTCGACTGCGACAGTTTCGCGCGCCCTGGCCGGACACTCTTCCGTCAATACACAGACCCGTGAGCGGATCCGGGCACTGGCACGCGAGCATGACGTGCGGCCAAACCAGCTCGCGCGCAATCTACGCCTGAAAAGCACGGGGGCGATCGGCCTGGTACTGCCACTGGGCCACGCCCGGACCCAGCATCTGACCGACCCGTTCTTTCTGTCGCTGCTCGGGTTCCTCGCCGACCTGCTGGTCGAGCGCGGCTATGACATCCTGCTATCGCGGGTGATCCCCGATGCCGACGACTGGCTGGAGCGCGTCGTCGACAGTGGGCGGATCGACGGGCTGTTGCTGGTCGGGCAGTCGGACCAGTTCGCGGTGATCGAGCGCGTCGCGCAGCGGTACCCGCCGCTGGTGGTGTGGGGCGCGCACCGGGAGGGTCAGCATCACCTGACGATCGGGTCCGACAACGTCGCAGGGGGCGGACTCGCAGCGCGTCACCTGATCGAACAGGGGCGTAAACGGCTGTTGTTCGTAGGCGACCCTGCCCCGCCAGAATTCGCGGACCGGCTGGCCGGCTTTATGGCGGCGGCCGGCGGCGCGGGCGTGGCGTGCGAGGTGCTGGCGACAGCGATGATGCCGGAAAACGTCCATGCCGCGGTTGCGGAGCGACTTGCGGAAGGACCCGTGCCAGATGCGATCTTCGCGGCGTCGGACGTCGCGGCGATGAGCGTGCTCCGCGCGCTGGCCGAAGCCGGAATCGACGTTCCGGGCACGACTGCGGTCATCGGCTATGACGATGTCACGCTGGCCGCGCATACGTCGCCGTCGCTGACGACGATCCGGCAAGACCTTGCGATCGGCGCTGGGCTGATGGTCGACTGCCTGCTCAAACGCATCGCCGGCGAGCCTGCGGACTCTGCGATCGTGCCGCCAACCCTGGTGGAAAGACAGTCCGCCTGATTTCTGCAATCGATTGCAAAAGACCGGTTGCAATCGATTGCAGAAAGGGTAGGAGGCGATCCTGGGCTTCATAGAAAGCCACCGCTCAGGGAGGATTGCATGAAAGTTCGTCACGTTTTGCTGGCCGGCATCGCCGCCGCTTCGTTCGCCACGGCTGCCGCTGCACAAACCGCCGAACCGCAGGCGGACGCCGTCGCGACACCCGCAGCCGCGGACGCACCGCAGGACGATATCGTCGTGACCGCGGTCGCGCGGGGTACGAACAAGCTCAACACTTCGATCACGACCAGCTCGATCAGTTCGGATGCGCTGATCCAGCTCGCGCCGCGCACCTCGGGCGAGCTGCTCCGCAACCTCCCCGGCATCCGCGTCGAGGCATCGGGCGGCGACGGCAACGCGAATATCTCGGTCCGCGGCCTCCCGGTCGCATCGGGCGGCTCGAAGTTCCTTCAGCTCCAGGAAGACGGCCTGCCGATCCTCGAATTCGGCGACATCACGTTCGGCAACGCGGACATCTTCCTGCGCGCAGACTTCAACGTCCGGACGGTCGAGTCGGTCCGCGGCGGTTCGGCCTCGACCTTCGCGTCGAACTCGCCGGGCGGCGTGATCAACTTCATCTCGAAGACCGGCGAGCAGGAAGGCGGTGCGTTTCAGCTCAGCAGCGGGCTCGACTACCGCGAATTCCGCGTCGATTTCGACCAGGGCGGCAAGCTGTCCGACACGCTGACCTATCATTTCGGCGGCTTCTACCGGATCGGTGACGGCCAGCGCGAAGTCGGCTTCGACGGCGTCAAGGGCGGCCAGTTCAAGGCGAACATCACCAAGTCGTTCGGCAATGGCGGCTATGTCCGGCTGTACGGCAAGTATCTCGACGACCGCGCGATCGGCTATCTGCCGAACCCGGTGCAGGTGACCGGCACGAACAGCGACCCGACCTACAGCAACATCACCAATTTCTCGATCAACAACGGCACGCTGCACAGCGCCGACATCCGCACCGTCCAGACGCTCGACGGCAACAACCAGCTCGTCACGCGCTCGATCCGCGACGGACAGCACCCAGTGGTCTATTCGGCGGGTCTGGAGACGCAGATCCCGGTCGCGGACGGCTGGAACATCGTCGAGCGGTTCCGCTATTCGGATATCTCGGGCGGCTTCACCTCGCCCTTCCCATCGGCCGTCGGTTCGGCGCAGACCATCGCCAACGGCATCGGCGGCGCAGGCTCGCAGCTGTTCTACGCCAGCGGACCGCAGAACGGTCAGCGTATCGCCAACCCTGCGTCGCTCAACGGCAACGGCCTGCTCGCCAACGTCGTACTGTTCGACGTCGACCTGAAGAGCCTCAACAACATCACCAACGACATCCGCCTCAACGGCTCGGTGCCTGTGGGTACCGGAACGCTGGCGATCACCGGCGGCTTCTACGCCTCGCGTCAGGACATCAAGAGCGACTGGCTGTGGAACTCGTTCGTCCAGACCGTCGCCGATGACGGCCGCTCGCAGCTGGTCGACGTCCGCACCGCAGCGGGCATTCCGGTCACGCAGAACGGCACGCCGGGCTACTCGGCATTCGGCTTCGGCAATTGCTGCCGCCGGTCGTACGATCTCGACTACACGACCTACGCACCGTTCGCGCAGCTCGGTCTGGAGATCGGACGCTTCAACATCGACGGTTCGCTCCGCTACGATTTCGGTCGGGCACGCGGCAGCGTTGCCGGCGCCGATCTCGGTGCAGGCTTCGGCAGCGGCATCACGACGTTCGACATCAACGGCGACGGCGTGATCTCTGCCGCCGAGCGCCAGGTCGCGGTGATCCCGAACCGCCGCTCGCCGCTCGACTACAATTATGATTACCTGTCCTACTCGGGCGGCGCGAACTTCCGCCTGACCGACAGCACCGCGATCTTCGGTCGCTACAGCCGCGGCGGTCGCGCCAACGCCGATCGCCTGTTGTTCGGCCCGTCGATCAACACGACGACGGGTGGACTCACCGACGAGAGCGCCGCAGTCGATTTCGTCCGCCAGCTCGAAGGCGGGTTCAAGTTCCGCCAGAACGGCCTGTCGCTTTACGCCACCGGCTTCTGGGCGCGCACCGAGGAGCAGAATTTCGAGGCGACGACGCAGCGCTTCTTCAATCGCCAATATGAGGCGAAGGGCGTCGAGCTCGAGGGTCGGATCGCACGCGGACCGTTCTCGCTGTCGGCGGGCGGCACCTACACCGATGCCGAGATCACCAAGGACGTGCTCAACCCCGCTGTCGAGGGCAATCGCCCGCGTCGCCAGGCCAAGTTCATCTTCCAGGCGACCCCGCAGGTCGATGTCGGCCGGCTCACCGTCGGCGCGAACGTGATCGGCACCACGGACAGCTTCGCGCAGGACAACAACGTCCTCAAGATGCCGGGCTACACGCAGGTCAACGCGTTCGTGTCGGTGCATCCGACCGAGAACGTCACGCTGTCGGTCAACGGCAACAATCTGTTCGACGTGAAGGGCATCACCGAAGCCGAGGAAGGCGCGATCCCGACCAACGGCATCGTCCGCGCGCGCTCGATCACCGGCCGGACGATCTCCGCCGCGGTCCGCGTCGGCTTCTGATCGGGCGGGTGAGCGTGACTATGACCTCCACCGAGCGCCGTCTCGACGCGCTCGCCCCCCTCCTCAAACGCCAGCTCGAACGGCTGTACGGCACCGATCGGCTGGCGACGCTCTGGCCGCGGATGGAGACGATCCTCCGCGACCGGGCGGCCGAGCGGCCGGCGGCGATGGTCGCGCTCGACGAAGCGCGGCTGGCCGATCCCGACTGGTTCGTCGCACCCGACATGCTGGGCTATTCGACCTATGTCGATCGGTACGCCGGCACCGTCGGCGGGCTGATCGACCGGGTCGACCATCTCGAATCGCTCGGTGTCCGCTACCTCCATTTGCTCGCGTTGCTGAAGGCGCGCGAGGGCGACAGCGATGGCGGGTTCGCGGTCGCCGACTATCTCGCGATCGAGCCGCGGCTGGGGACTATGGCCGAGGTCGAGCGGCTCGCGGCCCGGCTGCGCGACGGGCGGATCAGCCTGTGCGTGGATCTCGCGCTCAATCACACTGCCGACGATCACGCCTGGGCGAAGGCGGCACTGGCCGGCGATCCGCACTATCGCGCCTTTTATCACGTGCTGAGCGAAGACGAAGCGCAGGCGTACGAAGCCGATCTGCCGCAGGTATTCCCGACGACTGCACCGGGCAATTTCACGTACGTGCCAGCGATGGGCGGACAGGTCTGGACGACCTTCTATCCGTTCCAGTGGGACCTCAACTGGTCCAATCCCGAAGTCATGCTCGCCATCGTCGACACGATGCTCCGGCTGGCGAACCACGGCTTCGAGGCGTTCCGGCTCGATTCGATCGCGTTCCTGTGGAAGCAGATCGGCACCGATTGCCGCAACCGTCCCGAGGCGCACTTCATCGTCCGCGCGCTCAGAGCGGCGCTCGACATCGTCGCACCAGCAACGCTGCTGAAGGCCGAGGCGATCGTCCCGACCGCGCTGGTGCCGCCGTATTTTGGCGCCGACGAAGGCGCGGACTGGGATGGCGGGTTCGAGCCCGAATGCCATCTGGTCTATAACAATTCGCTGATGGTCGCCGGCTGGGTCGCGCTGGCCGAACAGTCCGCCACCCTCCCCCACGCGATCGTCGAGGCAAGCGGCGGCCTGCCACGCGGCGCCAACTGGCTGAGCTATGCGCGGTGCCACGACGATATCGGCTGGGGCGCGCTAATCGGCGATCTCGCCGGGATCGACCCCGATCCGGTCGCACGGCTCAAGGTCGCGGCGCGGTTCCTCGAAGGCGGCGACGGCAGCTGGGCACGCGGCGCGCCGTTCCAGTCCGACGGGTCGGTGCTGCACGGCTCGAACGGAACGATGGCATCGCTGGCCGGACTTGAAGCGGCCAAAGACGATGATGCCCGCGAAATGGCGTTCCGGCGGATCGCGCTGCTCAACGCACTGTCGATCGCGAGTGGCGGCTTGGCAACGACGTACATGGGTGACGAGGCGGGGCTGCTCAACGACACCAGCTATCTCAGCGACCCCGAGCGCGCGCATGAAGGCCGCTGGCTGCACCGGCCGGAGATGGACTGGACGGCGCTCGATGGCGTGGTCGCGCGGCGGATCAGCGGCGACCTGGAAGCGTTACGCGCGGCACGTATAGCGAGCGGCGGCGCGGGTTCGCCGACGACGATAGCGACGGGCTCCCCCGCACTGCTCGGGATCGGTTGCGGCAGCGACAGGGTGTTTCTGAACTTCTCCGACACGCCCGTCTCGATCGAAGGGTTGGCGGGCTGCCAAGATCGGTTGTCCGAACAGCCTTGCGGCGTGACGCTCACGGTCGAACCCTGGGGCGTCATCTGGGCAGGCCCCCCAGCGTGAACCTGCGAACCCACAATCCTCCCCCGCCAGGGGGAGGTGGCTGGCTCTTGCCAGACGGAGGGGGAGGCATGCGAAACGCGGGTTCCGTGTCCTCCCCCTCCGTCACCTTCGGCGCCACCCCCCCCTGGCGGGGGAGGATCGATAGGTCCACGCCGGGCCATCTCGCACAAGAGGCATGACAATGAACCTCGGCCTCATGACCAAACCCCGCCTCTCGCTGATGCGTCTCATCGAGATGAACCTCGGGTTCCTCGGGCTGCAATTCTCGTTTGGCCTGCAACAGGCCAACATGGCGCCGATCTACGGCTATCTCGGTGCGGACGAGGCGAGCCTGCCGCTGCTGTGGCTCGCCGGACCGATGACCGGGCTCCTGATCCAGCCGCTGATCGGCGCGATGAGCGACCGGACATCGACCCGGATCGGCCGTCGCACGCCGTATTTCCTGATCGGTGCGGTGCTGTGCAGCCTGTGCCTGCTGGCGATGCCGTACAGCCCGACGCTTTGGGTGGCCGCCAGCCTGTTGTGGTTGCTCGACGCGGCCAACAACGTGACGATGGAGCCGTACCGCGCCTATGTCGGCGATCGCCTTCCCGACGATCAGCGCGCCGCCGGGTTCCTTACGCAGTCGGCGTTCACCGGCCTCGCGCAGACGCTGTCGTATCTTTCGCCGTCGCTGCTCGTGTGGATCGGTTTCAACAAGGACGCGATCGACGGCAACGGCATTCCCGACATCACGCGGATCGCGTTCCTGATCGGCGCGGTGCTGTCGCTGGCGACGATCGTCTGGTCGGTCGTGCGCGTCCCCGAACTCCCCTTGCCCGAAGACGAGAAGGCCCGGCTGGCGAAGGAACCACTGACGCTCGGCGGCACCCTGCGTGACCTCAGAACCGCGCTGGTCGAGATGCCGCGGCCGATGCGACAGCTCGCGCTGGCGATGCTGTGTCAGTGGTACGCGATGTTCGCCTATTGGCAGTTCATCACCTTCGCGGTCGCGCGGTCGCTGCACGGCACGTCGGATGCCAAGAGCGAAGCGTTCCGCGATACCGTGCTGACCGTCGGCCAGCTCGGCGCGTTCTACAACGCCGTGGCGTTCGTCGCCGCGATCGCGCTGGTCCCGGTCGCGCGACGCTGGGGCGCGAAGAGCGCACATGCGGCGTGCCTGCTCGCATCGGGGATCGCGATGCTGGCGATCCCGGGCCTGCGCACCGAGGCGGCGCTGTTCGTGGCGATGCTCGGCATCGGCATCGGCTGGGCGAGCATGATGGGCAACCCGTACATCATGCTGATCGACATGATTCCACCCGAGCGCAACGGCGTCTACATGGGGATCTTCAACATGTTCATCGTCATCCCGATGATCATCGAGAGCCTGACCGTGCCGCTATTCTACCACTCGCTGCTCGGCGGCGAACCGCGCAACATCCTGTATCTCGGCGGCGCGTTGATGATCCTCGGCGCCGTCGCGACGACCCAGGTGGCGATGGGCGTATCGGCATCCTCGACCGAAACTGGCGGACTAAAAGAGTAGGCAGTCCGGACCCGATTTCAGACATTCGCGGCTGGCTGAACGATTTTGGCGTAACCTCACATTCCTGGCGCGTTGTCGTTCCCCGGCTTCTGCGGCTCATGCCTGTTCGGTGCAGATGCCAGAATTCAGTTCGGGCGCCCTGATCCCCGGTGGGATTACTTGCTGAACGAGACTGCCGTGTAGATATCGGCAAACTTTGCGCGAAGGCGCGGGCCCGTGCGTATGCTGGGTACCTGACAGGCGTGCGGGTTTGCGGGCATTTGCCCGCTATCAATGCGCCGCTGAATGGTCATGATATGCTCAAGAGCAGAAGTTTGGAGCATCGATGAGACATCATTTTTCGCGGGCGATGCTACGCTGCGCATGCGCTGCCGCCATACTGTCCACAGCTCCGCTTCGGGCCGCCGACTTCGACCCGAAGATCGCCTTCGCACCGCAGCCGCTACCGGACAGCGTGAACGTCTATCGCTCCTCCAACGGCGCACCCGGCCCAGGGTACTGGCAGAACCGTGTCGATTACGCGATCACTGCTCGGATCGACACCAGAGCCAAGACGCTGACGGCTACCGAGACGGTCGATTACACGAACAACAGTCCCGACGCGCTGCCAAGCCTGTGGATGCAGCTCGACCAGAATATCTATCGTCCGGATTCACGCGCAGCGACGATGGGCAGCGGCCGGAAAGGCCGTGATGCGGGCGCGCATAGCGAAGGCTATGTCATCGCGTCGGTGGAAGTGCTGCGCGGCAAGATTTGGGTGACAATCCCGTTCGTCGTCTCCGATACGCGCATGGCCCTCCGGCTCGACCAGCCGCTCAAGGGCGGCGGGACGAAGTTGAAGTTCCGCATCGGCTACCGGTATGCAATTCCGGGGGTATGGGGCGGGCGCACCTCGTGGCTCGACACGCCGAACGGAACGATATTCGATATCGCCCAGTGGTTCCCGCGCATGGCCGTCTATGACGATCTGCGCGGCTGGGACACGCTCCCGTATCTTGGGTCGGAATTCTACTGCGAATATGGCGATGTGGATTATGCGGTCACCGTGCCCGCCGACATGATCGTCGCAGGCGGCGGCGTGCTGACCAATGCGGCGGAAGTTCTGACACCGCTCCAGCGTGCGCGCCTGGGCAAGGCGGGCAGCAGCGACGCCACTGTGATGATCCGCACGCCCGACGAAGTGAAGCGCGATAGCGCGCGTTCCGCGGCGAAAGCCGAGAAGACCTGGCGCTATCACTTCGCCAATACGCGCGACGTGGCCTTCTCCGCCTCGCGCGCGTTCGTGTGGGACGCGGCACGGATGAACCTGCCCGGCGGGAAGACCGCGCTGGCGGAAAGCGTGTATCCGGTCGAGAGTGTCGGCGACGCGAGCTGGGGGCGGTCAACGGAGTATCTGAAGGATTCCGTCGAGCGCTTCTCGCAGCGCTGGTTCGCCTATCCCTACCCGACGGCGTGGAGCATCGCCGGCGGTTCGACAGGCATGGAGTATCCGGGAATGGCGTTCGACGGCATTTCGGACAAGGGCAAGGAGCTGTTCTGGATCACCGCGCACGAGATCGGCCACACCTGGTACCCGATGGTGGTTGGCTCGAACGAACGCCGCGACGCCTGGATGGACGAAGGCTTCAACACCTTCATCGACACGTTTGAAAGCGACGAGTTCAAAGACGGGGTGTTCGGACCCAAGCGCGACAGCGAATATGCCCCCGGCGGCGGCAATCCGGTGGACGAGATCCTGCCGCTGCTGGCCGACAGAGATGCGCCGCCGATCATGAGCTATCCAGACGCCATGGGCGAAAAATACCGCCATTCGGTCAGCTATTTCAAGACGGCGCTGGGGTTGCGCCTGTTGCGCGACGTGATCTTGGGCCCGGAGCGCTTCGATCCTGCCTTCCGCAAATATACCGTCGACTGGGCGTTCAAGCATCCGAGCCCGTCAGACTTCTTCCGCGAAATATCGAGCGAATCTGGCGAAGACCTCAGCTGGTTCTGGCGCGGCTGGTTCTTCAACAACTGGCAGCTCGATCTGGCGGTGACGAACATTGGCTATACCGACGGCGACCCGACAAAGGGTGCCAGCATCACGCTGGAGAGCCGTGACAAGCTGGTCATGCCGGCGGTACTGGAGGTGAAATATGCCGACGGCCACGCGACCCGGATCAAGCTACCTGTCGAAACATGGATGCGGATCAAGCCCGTCATCGCCGCACCGGCCGGGCGCATCGCATCGGTCATACTGGACCCCGACCATCTCTTGCCGGACCGTGACCGAAGCAACAACGCCGTGGTGCCTCAAGGCCACTAGGCAAGTCCGCTCGACTGCATCGATGACGTGGAAGCGGGCGCCGAGGCGGCGCCCGCCCGCAGAACATCGGACGCTCGTTCTGCTCGGTGAGGCATCTGTCCAGCCAGCGGGACTTCGGAGCATCTGTCCGTTGAACACCACATCTTTGACCTGATTCCAGACATCGCCAAGTGGCAAATGAAAAGTATCAGTGCGTTGCGACGAGATGATATCCAAACCTCTTCCTGTAGTCGCGGGGACTGAGGCCCGTTATTTTTGAGAATATCTGTCTGAAAGATGCGGGGTCCTCATAGCCGACATCCTGTCCCACCTGGCCTACCGAAACCTTTGAGGTTTCCAGAATTTCTCTAGCCTTTTCAACACGAAGATGTTGATGGTACTCGCTTGGACGCAGACCCGTCGCGGCGCGGAACCGGCGCGCGAACGTCCGCATCTCCAAGCCCGACCAACTGGCCATATCGGTGACGCTGGCCTTGGTCGGTCCGCACGCATGAAGTTGATTTTGCGCCTTCAGGATCGCGGCATCGCCGTGATCGATCTGTGGCGAGAAGGTCTTATAGAAGCGTTGCTCACGTCCCGGCGGATCTATCATCATGAACCGCGCGGTCTCCATCATCGCGGCGGCGCCTAACAATCGCCGCACGATGACGAGCCCAAGGTCGGTCCAGGCCATGACCCCGCCCACCGTGATCAGGTCGTCTTCCTCGGTCAGCAACGCGTCGAAATCGACGTGGACGGCGGGGAACATCGTCGCCAGATCGGGGGCGCAAATCAAATGGGTCGTCGCCCGACGCCCATCGAGCAGACCGGTTTGGGCCAGGAGGAACGTACCGCCGCAGATCGATCCCAGCACCGCTCCTTCGGCATGGCGTGCGGTCAGCCAGTCCGACCATTTGCTATCGCTCTCGATACCAAGCGCCAAGGTTTCGCAGGGTGGAATGATGATGACATCCGGGCCGGCATGTCCTTCCATCATGATCGCATCCGGAACCGTGTCGAACGTCCGCACGATTCCGCAGACACCGGTATCGGAAAAATGACTGAGCCGGATCATCGGCCCGTCGCTGCCAAGACGTATCCGGCTCAAGTCGTCGGTAATGCGAAACAGGTCCGTCAGACCGTGCACGATCCCGAGCATCACCTTTTGACGCAAGACGATAGCGATCTCGATGGGTGGGGGAGCGTGAGTAGGAAACGCCACCATTTGTCATTTACCCCTCGCTTTTTGTCGGATCGACCGATCACGCCGTCGCTAGATGCAAGTTAATACAACGTTGGAAGCAACAAGGCCGACACTATTCGGGGATCACACCATGCCAACGGACGACAATTGCGAAATACGACCGTTAATCAGTGGCTCACGGCGCGATATTATTGTTCGAACCGCAATCATATCCGCACTCGCGCTTAGTGGCGAAAGCTTGGCTGGCTCACCGAAACACGTCCAACACGACTCAGGAGGCAAGACCATGAGCACGATAACTGTCAAGGATGGCACCGAAATCTTCTACAAGGAGTGGGGTGTCGGTCAGCCTATCGTGTTTCATCACGGCTGGCCGCTGAGTGGTGACGATTGGGACACACAGATGATGTATTTCGCCGAGCGCGGCTACCGAGTCGTGGCGCATGATCGTCGCGGTCACGGCCGGTCGAGCCCTGCCTCCAAGGGCAACGACATGGACAACTACGCTGCGGATGTCGCCGCGGTCACCGCGCATCTCGGGCTTCGCAATGCGATCCATATCGGTCACTCGACCGGCGGCGGCGAAGCGATCCGCTATGTCGCGAAATACGGCAGTAACGGCCGCGTTGCCAAGGCGGTGCTGATCGGGGCGATCCCGCCGCGGCTGGGGCGTTCGCCGACCAACCCCAACGGCGTACCGCCCGAAGCCATCGACGGCATTCGTACGGGTGTCGCCACCAATCGCGCGGACTTCTACAACGGTTTTGCAACCGGCCCGTTCTATGGTTTCAACCGCCCCGATGCCAAGGTGATGCCCGCGGTCTCGGACAACTGGATGCGGCAGGCGATGGTCGGCGACATTAAGGCGCAATATGACTGTATCGACGCGTTCGCCGACACGGACTTCACCGCCGACCTCAAATCGATCGACCAGCCCGTGCTGATCCTGCACGGCGAGGACGATCAGGTCTGTCCGATCGACACGACCGGGCGGATGGCAGTCAAGCTGCTCAAGAACGGCTCGATCAAGACCTATCCCGGCTATCCGCACGGCATGGCGACGATCCACGGCGACGTGTTGAACCCGGAGATCCTGGCGTTCATCCGCAGCTGAATCGGCCAGCGGAGTGAGGTGACGGGCGGGAATGTCCCGCCCGCCACTTCTGACTCCGTTCCATCACGCCGCCGCGACACACGAGGGTGCGCAAAAGAGCCGCCATGTCCATCGCAGACGTCATCGCGCCCGAATCCGTCACCCCGTCCGACGGGCAGTTACGCGACCGCTTCGCCGACCTCGCCGAAGCACCGGCCATCCTGAAGGCGTTCGAGTTCGCCCGCGCGGATGTTGCCGGTCCTGTTCAACCACGTCACGCGCTCGTGAATATTCGCCGCAACGCTTGGTGCGCGCCGCGCCGAGGCGTTTAGATGCCGAGATCGTCGTGGTGGCCACGTTGCTGCACGACATGGGGTTCAACAAGCTTTCCACACCCGCCAAATGTTGATGTAATTCCGTCAAGCCAACCCTGCTCAAATCATGTCGTGAACAACGACGTATGCCCGGACGATGGATGTGGGTTAAATACCGCTCTCGCGACGCGCGAACAGATCTCCGATCGACGCGACAAAATGCGTGTTCATCGCGGCAATCGCAGCTTTCGGCTCACGATCGGCGATCGCTCGCGCAAGATCATGATGATGCGCAAGAACGGCGGTACGTTGTCGCGCCGTGGTTCGCGTTGCCCAGGCGGCGGGCACCGCATGGACCATCATCGGCGCGAACGAGCGGATGATCTGCAGGAACAGCATGTTGCGCCCCGCCTGCGCGATCGCCTGGTGAAATGCGATGTCGTGCCGCGTCAGCGCATCGACATCGGTACCTGCCGCCCCCATTGCCTCAGCCAGACCGACGATCGTCCGTGCCTCGTCGTCGCTGCGTTCGATCGCGGCCAGTTCGGCGGTGCGCAACTCCAGCGTGCGGCGCACGTCCCAGATCTGCACCATCGAGATCTGCGCGGTCGCCACCGCGTGATCGAGCGACGTCGCCATGACCGACCCGTCGATCGCCGCGACGCGCGCGCGGCGGCCGTTGCCCACGTCGATCAGCCGTAGCGCCGCCAGCGCGCCGAACGCCTCGCGGAGCACGGGCCGGCTGACGCCCAGTTCGGTAGCGAAATGCCCTTCAGACGGCAGCGTGTCGCCGACCTTCATGTCGTTCGCGCGGATGTGGGTGCGGACCGCGTGGACCGCCTGGTCGACGAGCGAACCGCCCTCGACCAGTCGCAGGCTTGCCCCGCTCATGCCGCGAGCCGTGGTGCGCGCAGCGACGACGGGGTCGTGCCGAACTGCCGGGAAAAAGCCCGGGTGAAGCTGGCGTTGTTGAGATAGCCGCAGCGATAGCCGATCGACGACACCGGCAGGTCGGTCGCGATCAGCAGCTGGCGTGCCGCGCCGAGCCGCCGGTCGGTCAACGCATCGGCGACGGTGCACGCAAACATGTCGCGAAAGCCACGAGTCAGCTTCGCGCGGTTCAGCCCGCACGCACGCGAGATCGAATCCAGCGTCATCTTTTCGCCCCAACGTTCGTCGATCATCCGCTTGGCAGCGACGATCCGCTGGCTGTCGCGCGCGGACAATTGCCCGGCACCAGCGAGGGGTACGAGGTCGTCCTCGACGATCCGCTGGAACGTGGTGGACAAGAGTTCGATGCATTTCGCCGAGCGATGCGTGTTGCACCAAGGCTCGGGCAGCACGCAGTCGCGGATCGCCGCGACGATCAAGCGCAATTCGCTCGGTAAGTGGCATGCGAGGTCCGCGTCGGGCGCGTAGTCGAAGACCCGGAGGCAAGCGCCGCGTTCGACCGCAAGGACGAGGACCGCCTGCTCGCCCGAAGGAACCACGCCCGTAGTGACGGTCACATGCGCCGGCGCATCCTTGCCCAGCGTGAAGCAGAGTATGACGCCGTCGGCAGGCAATGCCGCCGGATCGACTACGCCCGCGCCGACGAACGCCGACATCTCAGGCGACACCGTGACGCGATCCTTTTGCAAGCCAGCCTCGTCCAACACCGATCTCCTTTTCTCGTTTCCCGAGATTGGAGACGATCATGCAGCTATCGGATAGCTCATGCAAGAGCTATCTGACAGGTTACGCGATAGCCGAAGCCGGTGCGCGGTGCATTGCCATCCAGAATGCGACGACGGAGATCGCGCTGGTGACCACGCCGACGATCGCAAGCCCTTGCGCGAGATGCGCTTCGCCACCCAGCATGCCACTGGCCGCCGCGACCAGCGTCGGGGCAAGACCGTAGCCGATCAGCCCGGCGATCGCGATGAACACGCCGATGCACAACCCGCGCAATTCGTTGGGGATCAACACCGTCAACGCGACCGACGTCACGACGCCCGTGACAGCGCCACAGGTTACCAGCAGGCCGACCGCGACCCCGAACAATGGCACTGAGGGCATGATCGGAAACAACGCCGCGGGTACGCCGGTCGCAGCGGCGACGATCGCGCCGATCAACAGGCCACCGCGTCGCCCGCTCTTCTGCCCCCGGTCGGCGGACAGCCCCCCGACGATCGCTCCCACCACGCCAGCGCCGAACAGCAACGCGCCCATCCAGCCGGCGAACTGGTCGGGTTGCAGCCCGAACGTCCGCGACAGGACCGGCGATACCCAGATCCCGGCGGCGGCATCGGCCATCACCACGCTGATCTGACCGATGAACAACGGGATCAGGAACACGCGCCGCGCCCAGAGTTCGCCGGCCACGATTTTGAACGGCGCATGGGCGCCCGCTGCAACCTCCTGCCGTGCCGGTTCGCGGAGCAGGAACAACGGCAGGATCGCGAGCGCGCTGACGGCGGCCAGGCACAGATGGACGCTACGCCATGGCATCATCCCTGCGAACCCGGCCGGTGCGCTGCCGTGCGCGAACAGCCCGAACAGCGCGCCCGACAGCGCCAAAGCGAGCGCGATCCCGAGCGACTTGCCGAGGTTCACGATCAGCATCGCCCTGCCCCGCTGCGTCGGCACGCAGAAGTCCGCGCAGAGCGACAGTGCTGCGGTCAGTGCGCCGGTCGTGCCGATCCCGGTCAGCATGCGCGCGACGAACAGCGGCGGGACACTGTGCGCGAGGCCGGTGAGCAGCGTGCCAACCGTCCAGACGAACGCAAGAGCGATCATCATCCGCACCCGGTTATAGCGATCGACCATGATGCCGATCGGGATCGAGAATACGGCCAGAGGCAGTGCCGCCGACAAGCCCTGGATCAAGCTCAGCGTATAATCGCTGAGGTGAAGTTCGGCCTTGGCCCCTTCCTGCACCGTCCCGAATGCGCCCATCATCGTGAAACCGATCGCCATTGCCAGCGCGAGCGCAAGCAACGGCAGCAGCGTCTTGGCGAACGGTGGTGAGACCGTGTCGATCGGTCGGGCGAAATCGGTCATGCAGGGTCCTTATGCAAGCGCGCGGCGCAGCGCCTCAAGACTGTCGCGGCGCGCCTGTTGCGAGACCGGACCGTCGGCGAAGATATCGAAGCCGTGATAGCCGCCGGGATAGACGTGAAGCTCGACCGGCACGCCCGCGCGGATCAGCCGCGTGGCATAGTTGATGTCCTCGTCGACGAAGAGATCGAGCGCGCCGGTCGCGATATAGGCGGGCGGTAGGTTGCCGAGATCGGTCGCGCGGGCGGGCGCGGCATAGGACGATACGTCGTCGCCACCGGGCGCGCGGCCGAGCAGCGAGCTCCAGCCGAAGCGGTTGCTCTGCGCGGTCCAGATGAATTCGCCGGCATAGGGGTTCGAGGCGGCGGTGCAGGTCCGGTCGTCGAGCATCGGGTAGATCAGGTGCTGGAACGCGAGCGTATGTTCGCCGCGGTCGCGCACCATCAGCGCCAGTGCTGCGGCGTAACCGCCGCCCGCGCTCTGCCCCATCACGCCGAGCCGCGCCGGATCGATGCCGAGCGTATCGGCGTTCGCGATCGTCCAGGCGAGCCCCGCATAGCAATCCTCGATCGGGCCGGGAAAGTTCGTCTCGGGTGCCAGCCGGTATTCGACCGACACCAGGACGCATTGGAGGTCGGCGATCAGGGGGCGGACCAGCGGGTCGTACTCGCTGACCTTGCCCATCACATAGCCGCCGCCATGAATATGATAGATGCACGGCAGGACGCCGGTGACACCGACAGGCCGGAAGACATGCAGGTCGATATCGGGCGCTCCGGCCGGACTGGGTACGGTGTGGATCTCCAGCGTCGCCAGCGACTCGTCGGCCGGCGGCAGCATCGATGGCCGGTCGCGCATCGCCGGCAGGATATCGGCGGTGAGCGATATCTGCGGCATCATCTCCAGCAGCGGGCGCAGCGTCGGGTCCACTAAATGCAGGCTGTCCATCACTCTCTCCATGATCGTCGTTCCGAAGCGCGTTCGATATCGGACCGGCGTTCAGAACGCGAAGATCTTGCCGGGATTGAACAGATTGTGCGGATCGAGCGCATGCTTCAGCGTCCGCATCAGATCGACCGCATCACCCAATTCCGCGACCAGCCAATCCTGTTTGCCGATGCCGATGCCGTGTTCGCCGGTGCAGGTGCCATCCATCGCCAGCGCACGCTCGACCATCCTTGCGTTGATCGCCGACACCTCGGCAAGCTCCGCCTCGGACTCCGGATCGATCGAGAAGACGACGTGGAAATTGCCGTCGCCGACATGGCCGAGAATGGTCGCCGGAACCGACGACGCCTGAAGATCGGCCTTGGTCTCGCCGATGCATTCCGCCAGGCGGCTGATCGGCACGCACACGTCGGTCGCCCAGCCGACAGCGCCGGGGCGCAGGTTGACCGCCGCGTAATACGCCTCGTGCCGCGCCTTCCACAGCTTCGAGCGTTCTTCTGGCATGTTCGACCAGCGGAAATCGCCGCCGCCGTTCGCCGCCGCTAGTTCACGCACCGTTTCGGCCTGTTCGTCGACATAGCGCGGCGAGCCGTGGAATTCGAAGAACAGCGTCGTCAGTTCGGGGTAATCGAGCTTCGACCAGGCGTTGACCGCCTTCATCTGCATGTCGTCGAGGATCTCGACGCGCGCGAGCGGCACGCCGATCTGGATCGCCTGCACCACCGTATCGACCGCGCCGTTCAGCGTGTCGAAGCTGCACACCGCGGACGAGATCGCCTCGGGAATGCCGTGCAGCCGCAGCGTCACTTCGGTGATGATGCCGAGCGTGCCCTCGGAACCCACGAACAGCCGGGTCAGGTCATAGCCCGCTGCCGATTTGCGCGCACGCCGGCTGGTGCGGATCTCGCGACCATCGGGCGTTACCACCCGCAGGCTCAGTACCGCCTCGCGCATCGTGCCGTAGCGCACCGCGTTGGTCCCACTCGCCCGCGTCGCGGCCATCCCGCCGATCGTCGCATTGGCGCCGGGATCGATCGGAAAGAACAGCCCCAGGTCGCGGATGTGCTCGTTGAGCTGTTCGCGGCGGACCCCGGCCTGCACCGTGCAGTCGAAGTCCTCGGCGTTGACCGAGACGATCTGCGTCATCTCGGACAGGTCGATCGAGACGCCGCCGTGCACCGCCAGCGTGTTGCCCTCGATCGAGGTTCCTGCACCGAACGGCACGATCGGTACTTTCGCCGCGGTGCACAGTTTGACGAGATCGACCACCTCCTCGGTCGATCGCGCAAAGACGACGGCGTCGGGCAGCATCGGTGCGAAATGCGCCTCGCTGCTGCCGTGGTGGAGCCGCATCGCGTCGCTTACGTGCAGCGCGTCGCCGAACCGCTGCTTGAGCGCCGCGACGAACGCCGGGTCGAGCGGCGCACGTTCTACAGGGTCGAAATGCATGGTCATCCTAGAACCGGAAGCTCGCGCGCACGCCGTAGCGGCGACGGTCGCCCTGGATGGCAAGGTTCGACGCCAGCGGCGCGAGCCCTGCGCGGACCAGCGCCGACTTGTCGATATAGCTTTCGATGAACTTGGTGTTGAACAGGTTGGTGCCGAACGCCGTCACCGTCAGCCCGCTCGAGAAACGGAAGCCGAGCGAGGCGTTCGTGATCGCATAGGCCGATAGTTTCGGCGCGACATTGGGGTCGAGCGAGGAGCCGACCCGGCTACCCTTCCCGAAAATCCCGGCATCGAGCAGCACCGCATTCTCGCCGACCGGCACGGTGTAGGTCGTATTGAAGTTGAAATTGTAATCGGGCGTGAAGATGATCCGGTCGCTCGATACGTGGACGCCGGTGGTCGCGAAATACTGGCTGTCGTCGGTGATGCGGGCATGGAGATACGACGCGCCGGCATCGATCCGCCACTGGTTCGTCACGCGCAGATGCGCCTCCACTTCGGCGCCGTAGCTTTCGACGGTGCCGGTGTTGAGGTTGATCGCGACGAATCCCCCGCTGGTGTTGGGCGCGAGCGAGTTCTGGCCGATGAAGTCCTTATAGTCGTTGTAGAACACGTCGGCGTTGATCGTCAGGCGACGGTCGAACACGTCGAACTTGGTGCCGAGTTCGTAGGTCCAGACATTGTCGCCCTTGTAGGTCGCATCCTCCGGCCGCGTACCCGGACCGTTCTGGCCACCGCCGCGGATACCCTTGGCGACCGAGGCGTAGCTCATCACCGCCGGTGTCCAGTGTTGCGTCAGCGTGACGCGCGGCTGGAACTGGTCCTTCTTGTACTCGGGCGCCGTATACGGCGTCGTGCCGTTGACCTGGCTTGCGACCAGCTTCTGGTGATCGTAGCGGCCACCGATCGCGAGATCGAGCGTGCCGACTTTCAGGAACGCGGTGGCGAAGATCGCGCGTGTGTCGTTGCGGACATAGGTCGACGACGGCGTGGTCGAGGCCGGCGCCGGGAAGGTCGGCCCCAGCAGCGCGCGGAAATCGATCGTCGTAAGCTGATCGCTCGTCTGCGTGTAGCGGTTGCCGTACAGCCCGATCAACGTCGAGAACGCGTCGCTCCACTGCGTATCGAAGCGCAGTTCGGCGGTCTTGGTCTTCAAGGTCGAACCGCCGCGGGTGCGGAGCAGGTCGACGGGGCCAAAATCGCCGTCGTTGATCCCGGCGACGTTTTTCTGGTTGTAGGCGCCGATCGCGGTGATCTTGGTTTTCAGCGAGGCGGCATCGAACTCGCCCTTCACGCTCGCGCCGTAATAGTCGATCACGGCGCGGTTCAGGACGTTGGTCGCGCCGTCGAGCCGGTAATCGGTCGGCCCGGCGACGTGAATATACGACGTGCTGCCGCCTGCGGTCTGGTCGTAATTGCCGTTGACCGTGAATACCGCCCAGTCGGCCGGCGTGAAACGCAGCGTGCCGCCGACGCTTTGCTGTTTCAGCGGGTTCATGTCGCCGATCGTCAGCGTGTTGCGCATGAAGCCGTCCTGTTCGTGATAGGACGCACCCAAGCGGAACTGGAGCAGATCGCGCACGATCGGCCCGCTGACTGATCCCGATACCGACGTGTAATTGTCCGTGCCGGCGATCGCGGCGTCGAACCGGCCTTCCCAGTCATTGCCCGGCTGGCGGGTGATGACGTTGATCGCGCCGCCCAGCGTGTTGTTGCCGAACAACGTACCTTGCGGTCCGCGGAGAACTTCGATCCGCGCGACGTCGACGATCGGCGAATTGAGATAGGAGGTGTTCGGCTGGTAGACGCCGTCGATGAAGATGCCGACGCCGGGCTGCACCGTGTCGATCAACGTCGTGCCTATCCCGCGGATCGACACGAACGCGCGGCCGACGCTGTCCGAATTGATGTTCAGGCCCGGCGTGTAGGACGCGACGTCCTTGACCGTATTGACCTGCAGTTCCTTGAGCCGGTCGCCCGAGATCGCGGTGACGGCGATCGGCACGTCCTTCAGCGATTCCTGGCGCTGACGGGCGGTGATGATGATGTCGTCGGAACTTGCGGGCTGCGTTACCTTGGTCGCGTCCTGCGCAAGGGCCGGCGTGGTCGTGAGAGCGGCGGCGGCGCATCCTGCGGCGAGCAATGTCTTGAAGCGCATTGGATCCTCATCCCTTTAGAGCGCCGATCCATCGCCGGCTACTTCTACAGTCAGAGCTATCCGATAGCTTACCTGTATGAAAGGTCCCGCGCTATGCCGTCCGGCTCGCGGACTTCGCCGATCGGAGCGTTACCAGCAGCTATAGCCGCCGTCGGCGAGGACGATGCTACCTGTCATCAGGCTCGCCGCATCCGACGCTAGGAACGCGACGATCGACGCGACTTCTTCGGGTTCGCCGAGACGGCCCTGCGGCGTGCCGTCGATCCAGCGCCTGTACATTTCGCCCTCGCGATCCGCGAAGCTGTTGAGAACGGTGTTGATGTAGGTCGGCGCAACCGCGTTGACGCGGACACCGCGCGGCGCCCATTCGGCAGCGAGGCTCTTGGTCAGCTGATGCACTGCGGCCTTCGATGCGTTGTAATAGCTCTGCGGTTGCGGTCGGTTGACGATGAAACCGCTCATCGACCCGACATTGACGATCGCGCCCTTCCCCGCCGCCAGCATGTGCCGGCCAAAGGCGCGCGCGCACCAGAAGGTGCCGTTGAGATTGACGTCGAGCACGTTCAGCCAATGCTCGTCGGCGACGACTTCCGCTGGGGTTTCACTACGCGCGATCCCGGCATTGTTGACGAGAATGTCGATCGCCCCGAGCTGATCGGCGACTGTGGTGACGCGTGCCGGGTCGGTCACGTCCATCGCGATGCCGTCGACCGCATAGCCGTTCTCCGAGAGCGCCGCCTGCCCGGCCAAGATCGCCGCCTCGTCGCGATCGGCGATCGTCACGAGCGCGCCCATCTCCGCCAGCGCCTCGGCACAGGCAAGGCCGATCCCTGCCGCGCCACCGGTCACCAGCGCGCGACGGCCCGTCAGTTTCAGTCGTTTGCGATACATCGTCGGTCCTCAGGGCAGGAATGGTGCGGCTGGCATGGCGGGCTCGTGCCGCGCCTCCTGCCGGACGAGGGAGTAGACCTGCCGCGTGTCCGCAGCGAATTCGGGCCAGGGCAGGCTGCCATCGATCGCGAACTGGACCCACAGCGCGTGCATCCGGTTGGCCAGATCCTGCGGCGGATTGGGTCCGCACAGACCCTGCTCGCCGGTTGCGCAGGCCAGGGCGTCGAACACGAACGGCAGTTCCATCCCATGCGACGCACCGAGCTCGCCGCCGAACATCGGTGAGCGCCAGTCGAACTCGTACATGTGCGTGCGCCCCTTGTGCGCTTCCGCAAACCTGCGCGCTGGCCAGCGAAAGACAAGATCGTTCATCGCATCGGTCAGCGCCTGGCCGGGCTTCCTGCCCTTCGTCCCGATCCCGTACGCCTTCAGCACTTTGCGCGCGTGCGGTTGCGACTTGTGCAGGACGTACGTCGCGAGCAGCCGCCCGATCTTGTCGCGTACGCCGGTGGGGACGAGGTAGAGGTTCATCTCCTCGGCATTCGTGCCGATCAGCAGATCCACCTCCGCGCCAGCGCCATTCGCCAGCGCATCGAGCGGACGCTCCGGCAGGACGTCGTCGCCGTGAACGGGGACGAACCGGCTGATGCCGAATACCGGCTCGCGCCCCGTCTCGTCACGCAGATCGATCCGCGCGGCCGGCGCTGATACCGCCTCGACCGCATCGATCAGCGTATCATGGCTCACGCTCGTGAAACCGGCAGCATCGGGCGCGATCCTCAGGATCTTCGCCAGCTTCTTCACCAGCCGCTGCATCACCGGGATCGAGCGCGTCATCCCGCCATGCCCACTCTGTACGATCGCGCGCCTGAACAAACCTTTGGCGAGCGGCGAGGTGATCAGATCGGCGATCGCCATCGCACCCGCGGACTCGCCGAACACCGTGACGTTGCCCGGATCCCCGCCGAACGCCGCTACTCCGTCACGCACCCATTCCAGCGCCGCGATCATGTCGCGCAGGCCAAGATTGGTCGGCACGCCGGGGATTGGCAGGAAGCCGTCGACGCCCATCCGATAGTTGAACGCGACGCACACGACGCCATCGCGCGCGAACGTGCTGCCGTCCTGCACCGGCGCATCCTTGCTGCCGATCACGAACCCGCCGCCGTGGATGAACACCATCACCGGCAGGTCAGTTCGGTGGTCATCGGGGCGCCAGATATTCGCCGTCAGATAGTCGCCACCCGGCACCCAGCCTTCACCGATCAGCGGTACGGTATCGAGGCCGGGGAACGCCTTGGTCCGCTGCGGTGCATTGGGTCCGGCCACCGTCGCGTCGCGTACGCCGGACCACGGCACGACCGGTTGTGGCGGCGCGAAGCGGTTGGCGGCCACCGGCGCCGCGGCGTAAGGCACGCCGAGGAACCGCAGCACGCCGCCGGCGGTGCTCCCCTGCACGATACCGTCGGCGGTCGAGACGATGGGTTCGCTCACGATGTTCTCTCCTTCCGATCCGCAGCCGCAGTCGGAGGACGAAGGTAGCAGCCCCGCAACGCCCGTCGCGAACTCACATTATGCCCATCGTTGCTTTCATCGTGCAGTCCGGCGAGCCGACGCGCGTCCGCGTCACCAGGCTCCGGTTCCGGTCGCGCCCCGCCGGTATTCCGCGATGCGCCGTCGGGTCGCGGGAGATGTCGTCTCCGGCAGGTCTTCCAGCGGGAACCAGCCGGCCTGGTCGATCTCCCGCAGGTCGGCACGGTCTAGTATGCCGCTCGCTGCAGTTCGCACGACGAAGATCACGATATGGTCGTCCTTGCTCTCGCGGCGGCTATGATAGACGCCCAGCACGCGCTCGATCACCGGGTCGGCAATCGCCACTTCCTCGGCAAGCTCGCGTACCAGCGCGGCGGGGATGCTCTCACCCTTCTTCACGCCGCCACCGGGAAGATACCAATGATCGGCATAGGTATGCCGCACCAGCGCGACCCGCCCGTCCCGGTCCAGCAGCAGCGCGCGAACACCGATAGTGCGCGGCTTGCCGACCCGCCATACGAGCCTCGCTACCCTGCCGATCATTCGATTATGTATACCCACGCGCTGGTGTTCCTGCCTGTAAACGACGCTTCGGAGTGGTACCCGAGAATGGGGGTTCATGCTCCAAATGCCTTCGGTGGGCACAGTCATGCAGCGGCCTTGCACAGTAGTTGGTTTGGTCGCTTGCCCCGAATGCGCGCAGACTGCGATGACTCTCCCGATCCGGATCACGGGGGCAACGCGTCGGTGCAACGTCTGTTCGCCGTGCTTGCCATCCCGAGCATCGGCGAGCCGTCAAGACGTAGGAGAGCGATGGTGAAAGAGGGACTTCTGCTGTTAGCGATCGAAGAGTGGCAACGACCATGACGCAGCTTCACCGTGCGAACAATGTTTCCGACCTGCGCCTGATGGCACGCAAACGGCTGCCGCGGCCGATCTTCGACTATATCGACGGCGGCGCCGACGACGAAGTGTCGCTACGCCGAAACGTCACCGCATTTTCGAGCTACGCACTCGTGCCGGACGTTCTGAAGGACGTCTCGAACATCCGGACCGGCGCTACGCTGTTTGGGCAACCGGCGCGCTGGCCGCTGATGCTGTCGCCGACCGGCCTTACCCGTATGTTCCACGGCCATGCCGAACTGGCCGTCGCCCGCGCTGCTGCGCGCCACGGCATACTCTATAGTCTGTCGACGATGGGAACGACGCGGCTGGAGGACCTTGCCCAGGCATTCGCCGGGCCGAAGGTTTTCCAAATCTACATCTTCAAGGACCGTGGCTTGACCGCGGAGTTCGTCGCGCGTTGCCGGGATGCAGGCTATCACGGGCTGGCACTGACCGTGGACACACCCGTTGCCGGCAACCGCGAACGAGACAAGCGCAGCGGGCTGTCCCTCCCACCCAGGCTGACGCTCAAGTCGCTACTGAGCTTCGCACGACATCCATCATGGTCGCTTGCCGCGCTGACGGGGTCGAAATTCGATCTTGCGAACGTCAGTCACAAGATCGACGCGCTCGCATCGGGGCCGATGAGCCTGTTCGACTATATCGGTGGCCAGTTCGATCGCTCGGTCGGGTGGCGCGACGTCGAATGGCTCGCCAGGGAGTGGAACGGGCCGCTCGCGATCAAGGGCGTGATGACACCCGAGGACGCGCGGCGGTCGATCGCGTCGGGAGCGACCGGCGTGATGGTATCCAATCATGGCGGACGCCAACTCGATGGAGCGCCTGCACCGATCGATCAGATTGCCGCGGTGCGCGACGCCGTTGGCGATGCGCCGGACGTCATCTGCGACGGTGGCATCAGGCGCGGCTCGGACGTGGCGAAGGCATTGGCGCTAGGCGCGACCGCCTGTTCGATCGGGCGCCCCTATCTGTACGGTCTGGCAGCCGGCGGAGAGGCCGGAGTTGATCGCGTCCTGACGATATTGACCGAAGAATTCGAGCGTACGCTGACGCTCGCCGGCGTGAACGATGCAGCAGCGCTGTCCCGTCGCCATGTTCAGCCCCGCTACTGAGCAGGCTCATTCGACGCGTGGGTATCCAATGCCCGCCCGCCCTGCCGGCCTGACGTATTTAGACACAAGTGTACGTTGAGAGGACCAAGCTGTTTTTGAACGATTTACGGCCCGAACCTCGACGAGTTCCAGACGTCGAGCATCGCTTGCCAGTTTGACCGTGAAGCGCGATCGACCGATCCCCCGACCAGCTGAAAGTGTGTGCTTTCGACAATGTTCGCACTGGATGCCTCGCCGATCCAGAACCGGCCACGCCGGGCGGTGCCGAGGCTTGCCAAATCCGGACGTCCACTCATCGGCCGAGAAGCGCCCTCGTGGCGCCGAGAAAGACTTGATCTGGTCGACGCCGGTATGTTCCGCTGGTGCGCACCAACGCAAGGGGCTAGTCGCGTTCGCGTAGAAGACCGTTCCGCGCGGTAGTCTTGCGCCTTGTCATCTCCGTTATTCGATGGGTTCTTGAAGATGGACGACACCCACCCGCACTCGTGGCGTGTCGCCGGCTTTGCTTTGTCGGCAGCAGGCGCGATGCTGTTCGCGATCAAGGGCGTGCTGATCAAGCTGATCTATCGCTACGGGATCGACACGACGAGCCTATTAGCGATGCGGATGGTACTGGCCGTACCGGTGTTCGCACTCGTCGGCGCACAGCGGTGGCAGCGGCTTGGGCGGGATGCACGGCCGGACGCGCGCACGCTCGGCATGGCCATGCTCGTCGGCATCCTCGGCTATTACGTCTCGTCTTGGCTGGACTTTCAGGGGTTACAGACGCTGGATGCGCAGATCGAGCGGTTGATCCTGTTCACCTATCCGTTCCTGGTGATCCTGTTCGGGCGATTGCTGCTTGGCCATCCGCTCCGCGCGCATGCCCTGCTCGGCGCCGGCCTCAGCTATGTCGGCCTGTTCGTGATGTTCGCGGGTGAGCCGGCGCGGCTGGGGGCGGCAGCACTGACAGGCGGGGCGTTCGTGGCGACCGCCGCCGTAACCTTCGCGCTCTACCAGTTGTTCGCGCGCGAGTTGATCCTGCGCTGCGGGCCATCCTTATTCACGGCCGTCGCCATGAGCGCGGCGGGCGTGACGGCGTTGCTCGCTTTCTTTCTGACCCATCCGGCCGCGGCGCTGATACCGCCACGAGGTGCCTGGGCATTGATCGTCGCACTGGCAGTGTTCGCAACGATCGTTCCCGCCTTCCTGATGTCAGCGGGCACCGCCAGGATCGGCGCACAGGGCACCGCAATCATCTCCACGATCAGCCCGGTGGTAACGATCGGGGTCGCTATCATGGTGCTCGGCGAGCCGTTTGGCTGGCCAGAGGCAGTCGGCACTGTCTGCGTGCTAGGCGGCGTGGGTCTCTTCAGCGTAATCGAAAGCCGCCCGCGTTTGTATTCGACGCATGAGGAAGGGCTGGCTTGAACGATCGCGGCGCGCGCGGCGCGGCGCCTCGGGGCTGCGACGAGCCAGTTGCGGACGTTCAGGAACGGTTTGCCAGCCTCAACCGTGCCGGCTCCATCTATTCGGGTCCACCGTCTCGACCACCTTTCAGCGAGAAATCATTTCTCCGACCCGCCGCTCGAGTTCGATGATGTTGAACGGCTTGGTCAGGACCTCCATCCCTTTGTCCAGATGACCTGCCCCCACGGCCGCGTTGGCGGCATAGCCGGTGACGAACAGTATTTTCAGGTCGGGCCGGGCGACACGGCCAGCATCAGCTACCTGACGGCCGTTCAGTCCCCCGGGCAGGCCAACATCGGTGACGAGCAGATCGATGCGCTCGTTCGACCGAAGGATGGCGACGCCCATCGGCCCATTGCTGGCAGTGAGGACGCGGTACCCGGCGTCACCGAGAATCTCGCTGACGAGTTCGCGGATCGCGATTTCGTCCTCCACGAGCAGAACGGTCTGTCCCTGCTGGGCACGGTGCCGCGTCTCCGGTGACTGATGCGCATCGTCGAGATCATGCACGCCGACGAGGCGAGGCAGGTAAAGACACATCGTCGTCCCCTGCCCTACCTCGGAGTAGATACGGACCTGCCCCCCGGATTGCCGGACAAACCCGTAGATCATCGACAGGCCGAGTCCGGTGCCTTCGCCGATCGGCTTGGTCGTGAAGAACGGGTCGAACACGCGCTCGATGATCTCGGGTTCCATGCCGGTTCCCGTGTCCGTCACGCAGAGCGACACATAGTCGCCGGGTGGCAGATCCTGTGCCGCCGCGGCGCGTGCGTCGAGCGCCTTGTTGCCCGTTTCTATCGTCAGCTGACCGCCTTCGGGCATCGCATCGCGCGCGTTGATGCACAGGTTCAGCAACGCATTCTCGAGCTGCGGCGCATCGACCAGGATCGGCCACAGACCGTTGGCGGAGACGACCTTGACCTCGATCGCGGGCCCCAATGTGCGATCGATGATCTCTTCCATCTCCGCGATCAGTCGATCGACATCGGTCGGTTTAGGCGCGAGGGTCTGACGGCGCGAAAACGCCAGCAGGCGCTGGGTCAGCGCGGCAGCGCGATTGGCGCCGGTCTGTGCCATGTTGATGTAACGATCAACCTTGTCGTACTCGCCTTTTGCGAGCTTGGCGCCGAGCAGCTCCAGCCCACCGGTCACGGCGGTCAACAGATTGTTGAAGTCGTGCGCCAGGCCGCCGGTCAATTGCCCGACCGCTTCCATCTTTTGCGCCTGGCGAAGCTGCTCTTCCGCCTGCGCCAAGGCTTCGGCCTGCTCCTTTACTGCCGTGACGTCGCGGCCCGTCGCATAGGTCATGTCGCCGGCCGGTGCCGCAACCCAGGAAATCCAGCGAACCGATCCGTCCTCGTGACGATAGCGCACCTCGACATCCGGCCGCTCGCCATCGGCGGTAAGGCGCAACGCCTCGACTGTGCGGGGATGGTCTTCTTCGAGCACGAATTCGTTGACGTGATGCCCGACCAGCGCCGCCGCGTTATACCCCAACATCGCCGTCCACGCCGGATTGACGCGGCGAACCACGCCGCCGAAATCGATGACCAGCATGAGATCGGGCGACGTTTCCCACATCCGATCGCGTTCCGCCGTGCGCTTGACGACCGTGTCTTCGAGCGTCTCGTTCAGGTGCAGGAGTGCATCCTCGGCCCGTTTGCGTTCGCTGATATCGATCGACGATCCAACCAGTCCGATCACAATACCATCGGCATCGCGAAAAGGCGCCTTTGTCGACAGCCAGGTTGCAAACGTTCCGTCGGGCCGGCTGACGTCTTCCTCCAGGACCTCGACGACGTTTTCGGCCATGATCCGCTTGTCATTGACCTCGACCGCGGCCGCCTGAGAGGGATCTTCGAGGAATTCGCGATCGGTTCGCCCGATGATCTCCGTTAACGGCTTGCCGACCAGCTCGGCCGTCCCCCGATTGGCGGCCAGCATCCGACCCGCGCGATCCTTGGCATAGACGACCCCCGGCACCGCATCCATCACCGCCGCCAGAAGTGCATTCGCATGCCTGACCGCGTCCTCTGCGGTGCGACGCTCGTCGATATCGATGACCGAACCGATATATCCGAGGAATTGGCCATCCTGACCAAACCGCGGCGACGCCGCGTCGATTGCCCAACGGTATGACCCGTCGGCGCAGCGCAGGCGATACTCGAGGCGAAACGGTGCCGCCGCAGCGTTGGCCTCGAGAAAGATGCGTCCAGCTTCCGCCCTGTCGTCCGGATGGGTCGCGTCGAGCCAACCCAGTCCCTCCGCTTCGGCCGGTGTTTGCCCGGTGAAAATGTACCACTGGCGGTTGAGATACGTACAGATGCCCTGTGGGTCGGTCACCCACATCATCACCGGCGCATGATCCGCCATGTTGCGGAACCGATCCTCGCTTTCCCGGACCTCATCGTATCGGCGATCTCGGTCCTTGATCGTCAATCGCAGATCGAGTTGCGCCATGACTTGGTGTGCCAAGACACGAAGCGTTTCCTGGTGAAGCGCGGTCCATTCCCGCGGACGATGGTCCAGCACGCAAAGTGTCCCGATCGGCAGGCCCTCGCCCGTCTTCAGCAAGGCGCCGGCATAGGATCGGATATGCGGATCGCCGCTCACCAGCGGATTGCACTCGAACCGCCCATCAAGGGTAAGGTTGGAGATCAGAAGAAAGTCGTCCTCGAGAAGCGCTTTGACGCAAAACGAACTTTCAAGCGGCGTGCTGCGCACACCCAGTCCAACCTCGGCCTTGAAAAACTGCCGGCCTTCACCGATCAGATTGATTACTGCGATAGGCGCCTCGAGCAGTTTCGCCGTCAGTCCTGCAAGATCGTCAAACGACGCTTCGCGCGGTGTGTCCATCACCTCGTAGCGCTCCAGCGCCGCAAGCCGCATCGTCTCCCGATCGTTCAGTTTTACCAAATTAACCAATGATCTAACCTTAGGACCGATGCGGGTGCTTGATCGAGCGGATTAGTGGATAACTGGCAATCTGCAACAGGCCGGTTCTGTCAATCCGCGCAGCAAACCGTGTTCGAACGATGCGCGTTCGGCGCCGGCGCCAACCCAAGCGAACAAAACCATTGCAACGTGGCAACCGAGCACAGGTCTCGGAGGCGAGAACTCGATACTGATCAACTGCGCCTCGACGCCATACCCCGCTTGGCCCTCTGTGCGACATGCGTGCGCGACAGTTCAGAGCATAGGAAACTGAACGATCTGAGCAACTTGAGGGAGGTTCGGGGACAGGTGTGTGCGACACCGTTGTGCGACGATCCGCTAGGGACCGTGGCCTAAACGGTTGGTTCACTGGCGATTTTTGTATGGTGGTGCCGCTTACAGGACTCGAACCTGTGACCCCCGCATTACGAAGGCTAGTGACGCACCGGGAATAAGCGAACGTTTACATGTGCTTATCTGACATCTCCCCCTGCCTAAGCGGCGGCACCCAGCTGCTTCCCAGTTTGGCATGAGACCGTCGATCGGCCGCTTCCTAGCGAAAGTGCTTTGGCTTGGGAAAAGCCGAAAAGTCGACCTGCGCTATACCTGCGGGGGAGCGGCTGACAGGTCGCCTCGCTCCGATGCGCATGCCTCTTGAAATGTCGGAGATGAGAGGAAAGCGGACTGGCTGCTTTCGGCAGGATTGGCGTATAGGCGGACTCGGACGCCTAACCGACAACAACGGTGTTCTGCTCTATGAAGGCGGCGCGTAGGCCGAACAGCCATGGCACCCAGAATACTGTGTAGGCTGGCCATAGATATTCGTACCACGGGAGCTGATGCATTAACTCGGC
This sequence comes from Sphingomonas sp. R86520, assembly GCF_042466285.1. Taxonomy (NCBI): domain Bacteria; kingdom Pseudomonadati; phylum Pseudomonadota; class Alphaproteobacteria; order Sphingomonadales; family Sphingomonadaceae; genus Sphingomonas; species Sphingomonas sp. R86520. The sequence goes on along the minus strand of NZ_JAXHBZ010000001.1, from coordinate 3,819,404 downwards.
AATTGAGCCGAGCATCAGGACGACGCTGGCACCGCCAAACAGGATCGTCGCCAGAGCGCTTCGCAAAGGTCGGTCGTGCCTGTAGGCGGTCAGGCGAACTGGCCGATTGTATCGTCGCAGGCAAAGACCAGCGATACCGATTACGAACGGTGACGCGATGATTGCAATCAGAACGCTCCCATACATCGGTATGCCAATACTATCGCCATCGGGCGGCAACTGGCCCGAGCGCAGTACCTGAGGCCAGTAGACGAAATTAAGGGCGGGAAATGCAGCGATTAAGAATGCTGTCAAAATCCATAAAGGTCGAGCGGTTGCGGGCAACGAACGTCTCCTTTTGGATGTGCTACAATGCGGAGCGATTGTCCGAAAGTGGGCGGAAGCGGCATGGCCGGAATGGGAAGGAAAGCAGACCGTCCGCTTACCGGTCATTTCGCTAGAACTGCGCCGTTCTTGTGCTTATCCTTACTTGATGGAAGGCATGATTCAGTTCAATATTCGCGACGAGCAAGGAATGCTGCTCTGTCCTGCATGCGGCTATCCCGGCTTTTCCTTTAACCCAGCCTACTTCGAGCATGGCGGAGAGCGTATTGTAATTTGTCCGTGCTGCATGTGGGAGCCGGGGTATGACGACGACGACGCGAGTTCCGCAACGGATGTTCTCAATGCGCTGCGCGGTTACCGGAAGGGCTGGCACGGATCGGCGCTGTGGGCCTCACCGAACGACCCGCCCCCGAACTGGGACGGTCAACGGCAGCTTTTACATCTCTTCAAGGTTGCGCCTAACGTCCGCTAGTGGGCGTTATAGCCCATCAGAGCCGGGTCCAGAGTGCTCGTGCCGAACGCCCGATAAGGAGCAACGCAGCCAGCGCGGCGAGGACACACACAGCTAGCATGAATTGCGCAGTCAAATGACCCGGCCCGTCGCTTACGCCCACGGCTAGAACTGAGTAGAACGTGCCGATGCATGCGGCGACCAGCAACACGGTTCCTGCGGCAAGCACAGCTATCGGATGCATGTCGTTCATGTAGCTCCTTCAAGCGTCCGCTTTCGGGCACGCTAGAACTGTCATTGGATGGCGACAACTGGGCGTGACCGGACCCAAGGCGACATGGTTCAGTTCCGATCTAATTCGGCTGATCGCTTGGCCTGTTTGGGGTATCGCCGGGGTACATGGCGAAATACGAAGTTGGGGAAACCGCGTATTGCTGCGGGGCGGGGGCCGTTGCGGCGGAGGGTGTCTCCGCCGCGTGAATGTTGCTGGGCGTAACTCGTCGGTCGCAAGCCGGGGCCCCGCCCCGCCCGCACAGCTCGGTGCCATGAGGCCGTTATTTTTGTTTGATCGGCCGAAGTGGGGGCGCGACGCCGTCAGCAATGTGTCGGCGTCGTTTTACCCGGCAACGGTTTTTCAAAATTGGCGGCTAACCTAGGCCGCTGCAAAGTACGTTAGAGTATGTGTCCCAAGCTAAGCTATTTACCGGCTGCGCCTAGGATGATCACATCTACAGAGCGCGATGCGCTCGCTGGACCACCTGAATAAATTGCACCACCGGAAAACTGGAGAACCAGTCCGGCCTCCTGCGCTTGCGGACCGAAGGAAACACCGGCGGCCGCTACATATGCGGCCGGCTTTGCATCCAGCGTTGTCACGGTAAGTCCCTTGGCATCGCCGTCAAAGGTGACGGTCCCCTGGACGCTACCGAGCCGCATATCCGCGCCGCCCGTGACAGGCGTTCCGATAATTTCCATGTTGGTCGTGACCAGTCGTCGCCCAAAATCAATTGTCAGTGACAGCGTGCTTCGACCAAGACTCATTTCTGTGACGGTCCTGTTGTCGAATAGTCCCGTTACGTAGTAGGCTGTGCCAGCCACCGACGTTCGCGTGAATGTCGCCGAACCCGAAGTCGGCAACGCAGATGAAAGAGTAGGGATGCCGGTCAGGCATAAAACGCGAACCCGGTCTCTCTTTCCATCGCCCGGTAGTACATAGTCAATAAGACGGGTATAATTTTCTGCGCCGGCCGGCCGCAGAAGTGTTAACGATGATCCAGATGATTTCGTCCAGCGAGTCAGATCAGATGTTGTCTGTGAAATGTCAGCGGCTACGAAGTTCGGGACTTCACTCGCTGTATACCCACCATCACCCAATGAGCGGATCGATTGAGTATCCGGATCGTAGCTGAACTGTTTGCCCTCGCCATATCCAGAAATTCCGGTCACCTGAGGCGGATTGGTTCCAATACTTTGAAAAGCGCCACAGGATGTATTCAACTGAACGTTTCCGCGAAGATCCGCGAACGTGGAGGCCGTTGGCGTTGGCGTTGGGCTGGGCGTAGGTGACGGAGCGGGAGTTGGTGCAGGGGTGGGAGAGGGAGTTGGTGTTGGTACTACGGCAATCGGAGCGCCCCCATTATCTGCGCCACCACAAGACGAGAGTACAAGTGTAAGAAAAATAGAGCCAATCGTACGCTTCATAATTACCCCTGGTTTTCTCCGCCCAACGTTGTTGCTGCTGCTAAGTCAACAGCCGAGTTCGATCATGTTTCATATTGAACCATTCGGTAAAAATGAGGCCGTTCGCGAACGAATTGCTCGAGATGCCTCGACCTCAAAAAGTTTTCGAGCAGAAATTGCAATATATCAATGCCTTGGGCGGGCGGTGCGATCCACTAATCCATTTTCGATGTAGATGGCCGTCTGTCGCGGCCGGAGCGGGGTATCGATGGGGTACAACGTACTGTACGCTGCTAACAAACGTTGGTCTTGTGCGGGGTATGGTCCGCTGCGGCGGATGGGGTATCCGCCGCGGTTGGTACCTGAATGTCTGAGATGGAGAGGACTACGGACAGTCGGCTTTTGAGCAGAAAGCTTCGAAAGCCGACCTTCAGCCGAGCTTCGCCAATGCCTCAATCGTTTCATCGCGCGTGGGTGGTCTACTGTCATCTTCTAAGAAGTTAATTGCGTCCCGAACGGCATCGTCCGCGAAGTCGAAGTCGTCGCTCATGATGATGCAATCTGCGACGTAGTTCGCGAGTTGGAACGGCAATCGCCCATCGGCTATAGCCGTGAGCAGTCGCCGTGCGCCTTCTCTCGTCACCTCGACGGGCGGACCATCAGTGATGAGGATGTAGCCGTTCTCCCCCGCTTGGAAGGCAGCTTCGCAGGCATTCACTTCGGCAGTGATCTCATCAACCAGCATCTCCGGCGAGAGAACGCAGGTCAAAAATTCTACGAGGGTCGCATGCTCCATAGAGGCAGAGTGCATCGCTGAACGAAGGTCCGCAATTAGGAACCGTGGAACTGGCTCTGAAAGGCCGACAATGGGCGTTAGCTGTCGAACCACGCTAAACGTTCGACATCGACGGAGCTACTGCCCATGTGGCGTATGAACGCATCGCGAAGCCCATCGATGTGCTTTTGCCATTTTGGAAGGTCTTTGCTCGGATCAACGCCATCGGCTTCGAACAGCCACCCGACGAACTGATCGACCGTCACCATTCCTCTGTCAGGCAGGAAATCGGTGACGTGCATTGGGCGGTCATCGACGACCGATCCGCACCAACCGCGTTCCACGCAAACCTCTGTCATCAAGGCATGGAAGGGCTTTCGATCCGTCATCTAACAATGCTGAACGAAAGACCGTAGGCGGACATCCGCAATAAGCTGTGGGGCCATGTTTCGAAGCTGATCAGCTCTGGTCATTAGAGGCTGGTCGCACGCCTATTGAATGTCTGCAATTGGGCGATCACCGCCGGTCGAACGCAATCGTCTTCGCTGTAGCAAACGGCGGGCTGACCACGGCTTCATACCAGTCGGCACGGAAGCCCGGCAGTGCGGATAGATGCGCGATCAGGTCTGGCCAGCCCGCCGCTTCCTCATGAAACGACCACACATGCCCCGCGACCTCGACATCGCAGCATATCAAATCCGTCGTAATTTCATCTCGCTTGTAGAAGATCACCGCACGGACGTCGGGCAGCGGCAACTGAGCAAGGAGGGCTGGCGTGATCGTCATTTCGATATAATGCCTTGATGACGAACGGCGGAAATCGGGCGCGGATGTCGGCTAGCTGCCTATCTCATCAGGGCTTTCGCTCGCATGAGGCAGTATCAAAGACGAAGTAGCGCCTTCCTCTTAGCATATGCGGTGTATGTTCTCGCCACCATGCTGCGGCGCTCGGACTACGGTCGGCTAACTGATCGACCGCGGTCTTTGCGTTTACCGCATAGCCCTTCACCTTGAAACTCTTGCCAGAGAGCAACGCCCACAATTGGAGAATCCAGCCTCGTGGCCCGGTGAGTACGCCCAAACCTCGCCACTCGCGCTCGCGCTCGCGCTTTGAGGTCAGCGGCAGCGACAATCCAATCCACTCGTCTCTGACCCATTCCGGAGCCTCGCCAGCGGGCCGGCGCACGATCTTGATGTTCATAAAGCGATGCTGTCACGATGACCGAACGTCCGCAATCAGGAATAGGTATTTGGCGCCTTGCGTCTGCTTCGTGGGCGTGAGCGGAAAAGGCTGGAATGGAGAGGTCAGCGGCCGTTCCTATCCGGTTCGAAAGCAGGCAGCGGCCCGCTTTCAAATGAGTGCTGCCAACCCTTTGCAGCGATCAAGCGCGCTTGTTGGAAGGTAAATTCCATCTGAGAAATGCGCTGGTCATGGTTGTTTATAAAATCCACGGTGATCAATTGTTTTCCGCATCCGTCAGCAGGAAGGTCCATATAATCCCAGCCAAGATACCGGAACTCGTCGGCCTTGATAGTTTGGGCGATTGACCGAGCACCTGCTATACCTGCATTCGGCGACCCCACGTCTCCAATGATCAGATTGAAGCTAGCCGATTCGTCGACTAAATCGCTTAGTAAGGCGTCGGCCTTTGGACTGGTTGCAGCCGCAGCCGCCATAATCTTCACGGCACGCTGACCGAGCGCTTCATGGACAGCACGGGCTCCGTTGATGTGAGCTAGATCGCAGCCCGACACGGGTGCGCTGGCGAGGAGGATAAAGGCAGCGATCATGACATCATGCTGCCAGTCATCTTCCCCATCTGCAATCGGGCGGAAGCGGAATGGCCGGAATGGAGAGGGAAGCGGACATTGCTATGGAGCCAACAACGGGCCATCATCCCCGCATGAAAGAGTATCAATGTTGGTTTTGCGGGGTAGGCATCGACCGGACTGCCGATGCCCACGCCGTGATGATTGTGGTCGAGAACCTCTGGCGCTGGGACGCGGGATCAAAGAGCGACGATGACCCGTGGCAGGCAGTCTATGCCCACTCGGCCTGTGCGAGGACACGCCTTAAAGGCTCGACTATGGAACTAGAACCCGATCTTCTCGGAGACGACACCTAAACGACCCGGATTGGTGGTTAGCCGACGTTCCGTCCCAGCAGCACTGCTTCGGCTCGCTGCCGATCCATCAATGCCTTTAGTTCGACGGCGAAGTTCGCCGTGTTGGAATAATTTGTTCGGAACACTGCCTGACATTGCCGTCGCGTATCGTGATGATCCGCTATGCGAACGATCACATCAAGGTCGCCGGTTTTGTTCGCGGGCAAAATCGAAATGCCGATGATGACTTCATAATTAGAGCCGTCGCCGTTGCACTGCCCCCACTCCTCGACGAATGGGTTCGCGGGCGAGAACGGATAGGCATCCAGCTTCGGAGCCATCTCTTTGACGTTTTGCCATTGCACCCAGAACCCACCACGACCGGTGAACGCATCCGTCTGGACTGATACCGCTAGCCAACCGAAGTCGTCGTCGGGATCAGAACTAAACTCGTAACGCAATGTCAGTTCGGCGGTCATGATGCCCTTCTACGCGACGCGAGCCATGTCCGCTATTGGGCGAAAGGAATGACCAGGATGGGTAGGAAAGCAGTTATCTGTTCCAATTGACGAAAACGACAATCAACCCAAAACCTGCGATTAACGCCCACATTCCGGTTACAGCCCAGAACGTAACCGGAGCCGAGCGGCGGTTCGTATCAACGTCCAAATTGAAAAGACATTACCTGACGCGAGCCCAGCCGCGATGACGAGCGCAGGGAAAGTGAAAACTACGAGACCGGCAATCGTGGAGGCGTTCATGCGCTACCCTAGCGCGAGATTGTATGTCCGCTAGTGGGCGGGAGCCGTCATCCGACTGCGAAGGGAGCGAGAACGGCAAAAACTGGTGGTTAGCTGCCGCTCGATGTCAAACCGGTGGCTACCGCGAAGGCGGCAAGGTCATGCGGTATGGCAGTTCGGTAGGGCGGAAGCCCCATTTGTGAAAATTGCTCATAAAATTTCTCAAAGTCGCGCCGAAACTTTGGCCGCTTGTCGAGATGATTTCGCAGCGAATCGGTCGCTAGAGGCGCGCGCCCAAGTGATAAGATATAGCTCAAAACGCCCTCTTGTGGAGGCCAGTCTTGATCGGATAGTGCCGCTACGCCTTCGATCGCACCCTGAAATATTGCAAAGAGCGGATACGCGCCAACTCGTATCGAAGTGATGAGATCATCGGCTACCGAACGTCGCTTCGTCTTATCTGCGAAGTCCCATTCCACCCAACCGGCAGGATCACACAAATAGCCTAGCTGGTTTCCAAACACAGGTATCGGGAATGACGCTTTTGGCCGTATCCAGTCGCTCGGGTGATTCTTTCGCCAAGCGGTTAGAGACTTGGAATAAACACCGACATGCACCCATATCGCAGCCCTTTGTCCAGCCACGTTGTTGCGGTCAGACTGGACAGTAATCTCGAAGGTTAGGTCGCCGGACTTTTGGGAAAACTTTGGTCCGGAGCGCGTGAACGAAAAACCGTCTGCGGCGATTGCATCACCTACCATTTGAAGGCCGTGAAAAATTGCCTCACGCGGTTTCTCCGCCGCGACATCTGGATTTTGCCGCGCGTTCGCCGCTGCAAGTTTTTGCCGTGCTGTCGCGGCTACTAAATCGGCGAATGATCGCGGGCTCGCCATAAGATTTCTCCGTGCCGTTCAAGCAACCATAAGCCAGACGCCTTAGGTCCGCTATTGGGCGTGAGCAGACGTAAAATTTACGCAGGCAAATCAATTTTTACCGGCTGGGTTGTGACCTGCGTAGGGGTGAGCAGGAATACCGCTGCGCTTGCTAAGCCAATGAAACCCGAGACATACTTTCGACTACGGATGTCGATCACAGCCTTGGTCAGGCAGTAAATCGCCGCCGCTAGAGCTGCGAAGGTCCAAAGGAAGAAGGTCCACATGAGCCCACGCTAAAGGAGGCGATGAGCAGCGGCAACGGGCGGCGGCGGAAAGGTAGCTGTAATCCGACGTCGGTGGAGACCAATCTAGCTACGGAGTGGTGATCGTATGGTAAGCAGTGCGGTGAAGTCCGGGTCTTCCACGGCCTGATTCTTGTCAGCTAACTGGTAGATGCCGGGGCTCGCCGCCTCGATAGCCTCAAGCGCCGGGGCGATCACAAATTCCTCGTTATTGGCTTGCCGGACCACGATGCCAGCGAGTCTTTCGACGGATAGCACTGTTCCGAAGATTTGCTCCCGCCGGAGCAACCGGTCCTCGTGATCGACATACGTCAGACCGACTATAAGCGTGCACCCGACTAGGTCGTTCGCAAAATCACCGTCCCAATCGTCGTCGCCGTCTAAGCTCTCGATTTCTTCCATGCCCAACCATGCCGGGTTGGCAGAATATTTGCCAGTGCCCTCTGCCACGATGATCTCGGACCGGACAATCGCCTGTCTACAGCGGCAAACGAAGCTGCCCCGCCTCAACATCCATTGGTCGGTAGAGAGCGCTGTAGACGTGTTCGGCAACTTCGCGCCGCGCGTCCGCCCGCAACCGCTCCTGCTGCACCGTGAGCCCCACAAGCCCAACCGGAGCCTGCTTGATCAGGTCCGCGATACGTTCCGCGGTGATCGCGCTCGCCATCAAACGAACGCCATAGCGTGGGGCGACAGGCCGCGTCGTGCGAACTCCGCCTCGATCGGCGCCGGCACGTTTTCATGGCGGGCGGCTAAACGAAAAGGGCACCTAGGTTTCCCTAGGTGCCCCTCCAGTTCGAGCTGTGTTTGGGAGCGGCTCGTTCTGTCCCGTGAAACTAGATACCGTTCGACAGGTTGGTGTCGGGATCGTTCGTCCGCATATCTTCAGCTTGGTTTTGACCAGTTGCACGGACGGCATCGGCCTTGTTCTCGAGGCGCGCTTCGGCCGCTTCGTTGCTCACGTTGTCCGCAGCGTCTTCCAGGTTGTCTGCGACAGCCTCGGTGTTGGACTCAATGTTATCGGCTGCCTGCTCGCGTGGGCTGGAGTTGCATGCCGACAGCGAGACAAGCCCAGCTGCCATCGCGATAACGAATGCCTTCGTCATTTTCGACCCCCTGTCGTTCGTTCTGAACTAAGCAGCTTGAAGTCCTGTGGGAGTGATTTGTTCCGCCACGCTAAACGGTGAGGGGCATACTTAATCCATGTTCGTGAGGAATATGTCGTTTAAATACAAATAACCAGATCGGTTTGGGTTTTGATTGACCCCTTAGATTAGAAAGACTTCGGTTTGCTTGTCGGCCTGGGGAGGCCGAATCAGATGGGGTTATTTCAATGAAATTTACAGTTGGCGCGTTCGCGTGTGCGCTCATCATGGTTGCGCCTGCGGTTCAGGGGCAGACAGCGCCGGTGACCACCGCAGCAACGACCTCTGGCACGTTACGCGCTGGCACCTCGGTTCCGCTTAAGATGAGCGAACCGTTGACTACGCTCGGCAAGAAACTGAAGGTCGGGCAGCGTTTCCAGCTCGAGACGGCTGAGAACGTGATGATCGACGGCAACGTGGTGATACCGGCCGGCAGCCCTGCCACCGGCGAAGTCACCGAGGTCCGCAACAAGGGCATGTGGGGCAAGTCGGGTCGTATCAACGGTCGTGTGATCTACGTTCGTGCCAACGGTCGACAGATTCGGATGTCCGGCCAACTGGACGATAAGGGCACTACAGGGACCGCGGCCGTTGTTGGGTCGCTTGTCATCATCCCGATCGCAGGGTTCTTCATGACTGGAACCAGCGCGAACATACCGCTGGGCACCCCTGTCACTGCTTTCATCGACGAGGACGTGTCGGTTGCGTTCACAGGGCCCGCTGCGCCCATGCTCGTAGCTCCCGCCGCCGTGGTCCCGGTAGCGGCGCCGGTCATCATCGAGAAGTAATCGAACCGGCGCGGGTCGGTATGCCCGCGCCAGTTTGTTCAGACAGGCTTGGCGCCAGCCGTGCCGCACTTCGCAAACTTGCCATTCGCGCTCTTGCACCGAACCGTCTTGGCCGGCGCCTTCGGACATTTGGTGAAGCGCCCCTTGGCGTCCTTGCATGGCGCAGCCATTGAGGGAGCGCTGACTAGCAACGACAGCGAGGCGGCGGCGAACAGCAGGTTACGCATCTGGCTTTCTCCTGCCCGAAGACCGGGCGGTAAGAAACTGCCCCGCCGCCGCCAGCGCGTCAACAATCTGCGTTGAGCCGATTACACCGGGTCCAGATCGCGGTAACCCGGCCGGGCTCCAGGAGTCAGGACCAGGAGGGCTTGCCGCATAGCTTTGACCGTATCCCGCTTGCCTGTGCTCGTTGATCGAGCCTCGTTGACGCTGTCCAGCTCGCAGATCGTCAGCGATCGCCCAAGCTGTCGTTCATAATGCGAAATGAACCTGCTGGGCTTCATGTCACGGTCATAGGTTAGGTCATCGCTTTAACCTAATGTTGGGTTGATCGGCATCGCCGGGTTTGAGTTACACGCTACTGCTCGGTCTCGCTGGACGCGACCGCACCCATTGTCATCGCCAGCAGCGACGCGCCGCGCTGTTCGTGATCCACCTTCAGGAGCCGGACCCAGTGCGCGATGTGTTTGCCTGCCGCCTCGACGCCTTTGCGTTGTAGCTGCTGGGTAGTCAGGTTCGTGTCGTTTTGGATAACCGACGCAATCGAAAGCGCGAAGAAGTCGATGATGTCGTCGGCGATCAGTGCCTGGTTGGCCGAGTTTGCCGCTAGGTACTGCATGACGATAGGCATGATCTCCTGAAAGAGGTCGATTTTGGCTTGGTCGTCTACCTTCATGATGTCCGCGGGCATGCTGGCGTCCTCCGTTCGTGACATGTATTGCGCGAGGCCGGGAAGCGAAAGGCGTGGCCGATTGGTCTCGCCAGTATCGGAGTCGTCATGAACCACCCTCGAGAATGGTTTCAGCCCAAGATCGTGGGCATCGGTTGGACGCCGCGAACCTGGGAGGGCTGGACGATCATCCTTGCCGTGATCGCGATCGGCGCCGCAGTCGGGCGGATCCACACCTGAACCATCGACGTGCAGCGGCGGCATATTGCGCGGACCAACAAAGCGGGCTTAGGTTGAGGCGATGGAAAACACCGCCTCGCAGTTCGACCTTGTCGGCCAGCTTCGCGCGCTGATCGCGCAACGCAACGAAGCAGCGGAGGCCTTCGATATATTCAAGCAAGCTGCGGCGATGGCGCCGGCAGCGGACCTGCCGGCCGGTGAATTATCATCAAACGACGCTGCAGAAGCCGCCGCCGAGGAAGTCGACACGTTTCGATCGCAAACCGAAGGCGTGATCGCCAGCGCGAACGATGACGAACTTCTAGGAGCGTATCAGCAGACCGGGGGTGAGGTGGGTGACTTGGGGGCCGAGACGCTCCTAGACGAAATTCGACGCCGGGCGCTCGGCGAGTGAAGCGCGAACGCGACAAACCCACGTCGCTGGGAATGAAGATCGAGTTTGCGTTCGTTGGCGCGCTTCTCGTTGCGGGTGCCGTATCGACGGTGGCGACGGTCGTAGGAATGTTCTGATGTGTAACCGAGCGAGGTTCAGTGGTGAGCCGGAGACAATTACCGAGCGCTTCGGCGCGGAATGGCTGGCCCCGAAGCCGATGGACAACCGGTTTGACCCCAAGGAGCTGCGCCCGTTCGGTCGAGCCTATGTCGTGCGGCACGAAGGTGACCGCCGCGGGCTCGACGTCATGGAATGGGACGTCCTGGCGGGGCAGGCCAAGCAGGCCGGTCGCAAGGTTGCGCAGACCAACGTGCGGACGCTTCATCTGCCGCAATGGCGCTCGCTCGTCACCGATCCGGCAAACCGGTGCCTGATCCCCCTGACTGAGTTCTGCGAATGGGCGCGCGAGCCCACCGACCTCGGCGACGGCAAGAAGCCGATAAAGGGGGAGATGTGGTTCGCCGTTACCGATCAGCCGGTGTTCGCCATCGCCGGCTTCTGGCGACAGGTCGGTGACCAGCGCTACTTCGCGATGGTCACTTGTGACGCGAACGAACTGGTGGCTCCTATCCACCCGAAGGCGATGATCACGATCTTGCTACCGGACGACCACGAGCGGTGGTTGACCGGTAGCTATGACGACGTTGTTGCATTGCAACGTCCATATCCGACCAATCAAATGACAGTTCGTGGGCCCGTATTTCCGACAAGGGTAGTGGGAAGCAAGTAATCGCTTGGTGTTTTCGAAATAATTGATCCTTATCGGATCATGTCCACCGACTCATTCTCAAAGCTATCTCCCCGGCATCGGGATTGCCTTCGGCTGACATTCAATCGAAAGAGAACGAAAGATATTGCCAACATATTAGGCATATCCGCGGGGACCGTAAGCTCTTACTGCGCCGAGGCAATTCGTATTTTAGGCGCAAGGGACAGAATACAGGCCGCCGAGATGTTCGCTAAATATGAGACCGCTCACGCCCCATTATTATCGGGGGGCGGTTTTGAATGGGTGGCCCCCGCCTTTGATCCTTTGCCAATCCCTGTCGAAGAAGTGCAGCCCGCAATAGTGCGACGGCTTCCTCTTCGACAGGGAGTGCTAGGCAATGACATTGGTATCCTCGGACGCATTGGCTGGGTGTTCGTCCTCGCACTTTCAACGGCAGTCGGATTCGGAACCCTCGCCGCCGGCGTTCGCGCCACTAGCGACATCGTTGCCGGCCGGAATGCAAATCGCTGAAAGACACGATCACGCTCGCGCCATCGTGGGCCGCCTTCATCAGTTCGAGCGGTTGCTTAGAATGGCAACGGCGGTCGGTAGCCGTTTATCGGCAGAGCTTGCCGAGGAGTCCGAGACGGCAGGTCTCTCCGCGATTTTCGGACATCAAATGCTGGTCGCCTTCGGCACCGCGAACATGCATGTAGTCACGGCGCTGAGTCATAGCGCTACCGGACACCGCCAGTTGGAGCGGCTGGGGAGTTTACTCGGCTATGACCCCCTCGCGTATGGCGATGTCCAAAAGGACCCTTAAGTTTTCGACGGCGCTTAAGGGGACAGTCTGATGATCCGCATCGCAGTATTTTATTTAGTGCAAATCATAATCACGCTGCTCGCAATACGGCGGGGCGGGGCACCCGAGCGGATCGTCGGCCTCGCGCTATTGAGTGCCACGATCGGAACTACACTAATTCCATTCGAACCTCACCAGACCTTTCATGGGATCAACTGGTATGCATTATATATTGACGGCGTCCTGCTTGCGGTCCTTTTGGTCATCGCCGCCCGCGCTGATAGATATTGGCCCCTATGGCTTGCGGCTTTGCAAGTCGTGACGATCGGCATTCATGGAGTTCGGGCATACGACCCGTTCTTTCTCCCCATCGTATATGCCAGGCTGGCTGGCGACATCGCATATCCAATGCTCGCCCTTCTGCTGGTAGGAATAGTGCGGCATGATCGTCGTTCTGGTGATGCTGATTGGTCCCCGTTTAAATGGTGACAGTCCTCCGCCATCCACCCGACTATATCGCGTCAGAGATAGCCGAAGCCGCAATGACGCTGATCGCAGCAGCAACGTTTGAGCACAGCTTGTCCTGTTTGCCTCATCCGGTTGTTGCGGCCCGTATCTATCGCCAACGCCGCGTAAGGGATCGGGTCTTCGGAGCTCAAGCCGATACATTCGGAGATCCGGCGTGGGACATCTTGCTTGATCTTTGCGCTTCGTCAGAACCCCGAAAGCGCATCTCAGTCAGCAGCGCGTGCATCGCCGCCCGCGTGCCTCCGGCGACTGCGCTTCGGCACCTTGCCCGGCTCGTTGAGCAAGGTTTCGTCGAACGCCTTGCAGACAACGTTGATAGACGACGGGTTTTCGTTCAGCTCACCAAGCATGGGCAGGCGCTGATGCAGGAATGCTTGGCGGACATCAGCGGCGACGCCTGCCGTTAGCGACCGGTATCGCAGGCAAAGATACGCGAAATTACCTTTACGCTTGAACCGTCGGTACCTGCGAGATTTCGGTCGTCCAAGCCGGCGACCGCATCTCAGACCGCATCTTCCACTCGCGCTTGAACCCTTGCGATGCCGTAATAGCGGTCCAAGTGCCGAACTTGCCGTTGATCGCGTCGAGCGCCCCCATCAGCCGATCGCGTTTCGCCGTATCCTCTTCGAATAGCGTACGCGGCCGCTCATCTTCGGGAAGCAGATCGTCGAGCATGATGCCGGCCTTTGTGTAGGCGTAACCGTCACGCCATGCCTTCTCCGCGCCTCGCCTGGCCGCCGCGATCAGTTCGAGGCTGTCGTTCGTCATCGGGTGCAGCGTCACCACACGCGATGCGCCGTACTGAGGTCGGTCGGGTTTATGCTTATTCGTGTGGAAGAACGTGGTCAGCCGTGCGGCGACGAGACCGTGCGATCTTAGCTTCTCCCCGGCCCGCAACGCGTATTGTGAAAGCGCGCCCATCATCCGCTCGAAGTCGCAGATCGGCGTTCCGAACGACCGGGTTACAGCCATCCCCTTCCGCCGCGGCTCGACAGCCTCAACCGCATTTGACGGCACACCGCGAAGCTCCGCCACCAGCCGCTCAAGGACGACCGTCCCGACAGCACGCGCTTGCTTCATCGGCATATCACGCAACGCCCCAGCGGTATGGATCCCCAGGTCGGTTAACTTGCGAGCGGTCGCACCGCCAATTCCCCACACGTCACCGACCGCGAAGGCGTGCATCACGTCGCGTCGTACGTCGTCGTCGCGAAGATCAGCCACCCCGCCAAACATCGGATTCTTCTTGGCCGCCGCGTTCGCCAACTTTGCCAGTGTCTTGGTCTCAGCGATGCCGACGCAAGTGGGGATTGTCGTCCACTGCTGGACCTGAGCACGCATCGCGTTCGCGTGGGCAACGAGATCCCGGCCCTCAAATCCCGCCAAGTCCAGGAATGTCTCATCGATCGAGTAAATCTCGAAGTCACGGGCGAAGGACTCGCAGGCGGCGATCACCCGGCGCTGCATGTCACCGTAAAGCGCATAGTTCGACGACCGAACCTGGATGCCGTGTTGCCGCACCTTGTCGCGCAGGTGGTGGATCGGATCGCCCATTTTGATGCCCAGCGCTTTCGCCTCGGCCGATCGCGCAATGGCGCACCCATCGTTGTTCGACAGCACAATGACCGGCACGCCGACCAGGCTGGCGTCAAAGGCACGCTCGCAGGAGACGTAGTAGTTGTTGCAGTCGATCAGGGCGACGGGCGCGCTCATGCCATCTTGCGCGCAACGCCGACGACCGTTCCCCAGATTTCGACGTGCTCGTCGACTAGGATGTCCGCGAACCCCTCGGCCTCGGGGACAAGCCAGTGACGTCCGTTGACGTATCGCAGACGCTTCAGGGTCCGGTCGCCATGCACCAGTGCCACGACGATCGCGCCGGCCTTCGGCTTCTTAGCTCGGTTCACGACGATCAGATCGCCGTCGATGATTCCGGCACCCGCCATCGACCGTCCCTCGACGCGCATGACGTAGCTGGCGGCGGGGTGTTCGATGAGCCACGCGCTCAAGTCGATCGGCTCCTGCATGTCGTCCTGCGCGGGCGATGGGAACCCTGCGGGCGTATGGACGAGGAAGAAAGGCACCTCGCACGGCACCAGCTCGAACGGGACGTCGTGAAGCCTCAGGGCATCGTCACGACGCGGCAGCGGGACGACGACTTGGTGGTCTGAGTTCCTTGAAAACATGGCCTAGAGGATGGCGGCGAAGAGGAATTGCTCGTGCTGAGCGGCCAGAACCGACCGGGCATCCTGTGCCGCACCGACGGCCTGCCGATACTCCACGGTTCCGAACCGCTCGGCTTCGTCGAAGCTGAACGGCGCTGAATCCACAGGCGGGTAGACGTTGTTGTAAATGGCGCGCGCAGCCGCTCTCAGCTGCAGATCGTGCTGCATTTCGTTGCTCCATCAGTGTCGAGTCGCCGCGAACGGCATGCCCATAGCTAGGCGCGAACCGGACTGATTCGCAAGAACATTGCAAGAACATCAATCTGATGCGATTGGCGGGACAACGATTTGAGGAACGCGAGAATGATCGATCACGATGATGAGCGGCAGGAACGAAAACCGGCGTTCGGGCAATGGTTGGTGACCCAGAAGGACAGAAGCGACCTCGTCGGTCAGCTCGCGATCGGCGCCGTTGCGGACCACCGTTTTCCCCGCAATGCGGACCCCGAAGCCGTGCGCAAGCATCTGACCACCATGCAGGCGGAGGGCGACATGTTCGCAGCGGTCGACGACGCCGAATCCGATTGGCTGTCCGCTTGACGCATCATGCATGGGAACAGGCTTTCGTGCTGATGTCCGACCACGGGCAGATGGGCGCTTGCAAGATCGTAGCATCCGGTATGGAGAAGACGCCGCCGGGTCAGCGGGATCAGCTTCGACGATGGGAGGTGTTGGCTGACTGACTGAACGCTGTGGCTGATGCTAGCCGAACTAACCACTGATGCGCTAAGCAATCCGATGGTTGCCTAGCACGGGTAACGGTATTCTCTCGCCCGGTCGCGGGTGATCGTGATGGGGTGGCCTATACGAAGCCTTACCCTCATGCCGATTTTACAGGCCAGAAAGACCAGTGGATCGCAGCGCGGGGTAACGTCACTGAACTTGCCATCTCGCGCTCCTGGAACAGGCAAATCAAGTTTTCGACGAACAGGGCCCGCACATGGCCAGTGGCAAAACCTGAGCCAGCGGCGTCAGCCATCTGCCTGCCTGCCAGCTATCAGAATGTTCGAGGTCGGCGCGGTCAACCTTGAGATTAAATATCCAGACGGCGTACATGACGCTCCACTATCAACTGAAGAGTGCTTGCCCCGTCGCCATTGCCCTGTTGGACTGATTATTCTGGAGGGATAATATGCTTGATGATGACCGCGTCGATACCGTCAAGCGGTTGCTGTTCGATTACGTGAAGAGCCCATCTCTGCGGCACATCAAAGACACCTACATGCTGATCAAGCTGGCTCAGGATATCGTCAAGAAACTCGATAGGGGCAACTCGCCCTGGACGAAGTGGACCGGTCCTCGCGAGCAACTTGTCGAGTCCGCCACCGCCTGCTGGATTCCGATCAACGACCTACAGGACCACCTGAACCGCATGGAAGGGCCGAAGCTATCGTTCAGCGACGTGGAGC
Organism: Sphingomonas sp. R86520; assembly: GCF_042466285.1. NCBI lineage: Bacteria > Pseudomonadati > Pseudomonadota > Alphaproteobacteria > Sphingomonadales > Sphingomonadaceae > Sphingomonas > Sphingomonas sp. R86520. The sequence goes on along the minus strand of NZ_JAXHBZ010000001.1, from coordinate 3,802,984 downwards.
AGCGCCTGAAGGCCTTCGCGGATGAACGTTACAGTGAGTACCCGCGCGATGAACTACGGGAAGGCTGCCTCGCTGTTTACGAAGCTGAGAAGGTGCTGGGGACCGAGGTGCCCGCCATCGTTGGCGTGTTGCGGGATCACATCGAGAAAGAGGAAGAGCGACTTAGGCAGGAACAGGACGCGCATTTTCGGCAGCTCAGGGAGGCAGAAGCCGCCGCGGCCGAACAACGGCTTCTATCTGGCGCCGACTGCAAGTGGACGCCTCAGCAAGGGACAAAGGACGTTTTCTGTCGAGTGAACGGGCGACTCTTCCGGCTTACAACCACGACCGACAAACGGGTTGAACTGTACCGGTCGGAGGGCCTCGAAGCCGGGAAGGGAACGTTGCTTGGTCGGTACCTTAAACGCGGCGACGCGACCAAGGCCGTTGCGCAGATTGCGTACCAACCGGAGTTTCAGCGCTAAAGCAAAGCCGATACTAGCAGCCGAGAAGCTATTTCAACGGGCGATGATGCTGTCGAGCGTCGCCGTCAAAACAGTCCCCGCGGGAACAACCCCGGTGCCGCTCGTGATGTTCAAAGTGGGCGCCCTGTCCCGTGGCACCAGCTCGATGCGCTCGAACACCGCCGCCGCACTCGACGCAGCGCATCCGACGGCTCCTTGGCATTCCAACCGCTGCTTCAATCTCGATCGTTTGCCACCTGCCGTTTGCCCAAAGCTCGCAGGTCGTTGATCTTGTCAAACGCTCACCTCTCGTAACTCGCCGGCAACAGATATTAACTACCGGGCGGTATCCTACACGTGGTGAGAGCTTGCCCTATCCGGGAAAAACCCGGCTGTACCTTGGGACGTCAACAAACCATGGAAGAGCGATCGAGCGCTGACTAGCCTAGCCGCAAACTAGCCGCCCAGCAGGCATCGGTGAACGAGTACGGCATGCCTGAAAGGAATACACTACGGTGACCGTCAGCCTCACTACGCATGCAATCTCCAAACAGTTGATTAGCCTGAGTTTCGACGTGCTCATGAAAAAGGCAGCCTCGGAAAATGGCTTGTTCAGGTCGGCCTAGCCCCATAGACAGGCGACTAGATAATCTAACAATGAAGCGGGGGGCCATGTCCGCAAGCAGTGCTTACGCGGGACAGCTGGCTGGCCGTCTCGAAGAATATCGCGATCTGGGACGCAAGGAGGCAACGAAGCATCGTCCGCCTACAACTGCAACCCACCCCGACACGCATGAGGTGGCACTGAAATCGCAGGCCGACGGGTTCGTCAGCCGTGAGCAGTCGGCCTTTGACGCAGTCGTCGCTGATGCCGACCGCTCTACGCTGGACGCAACTAGTCGCGTCGTCGAACTACGCTCCGACATCGCCCAGGCGCTCGGCGACAATACCATCATGACACGTGTCGGTGCCGAGCTAGCAAGCGATCGGACCGCGTTGGTTGACGCCACAGCCGGTAGAATCCGTGCTGAGGTCGCATGGCGTGGCTTTCGTGCGACGAACGGCATTACCGACTTGGCCGATTACCCGGAAAGCAAGATCCTCCACTGGGCAATCATCATTGCGCTTTCGTTGGTCGAAACCATCGCTAATGCTTTCTTCTATCGCAACGACAGCGGACTGCTGGGCGGCTTCTTTGTCGCTTTGGCCGTCGCCGTCGTCAATATGGGCTCGTCAGCGGGCCTGGGAACGCTGTTCCGCCGGAAAAACCTTACCGAACCGTCTCAGAAATACTTCGGCTGGGCTGCCTTAGCGATCTTCCTCCCGCTCACCCTTTTCTGCAATGCCCTCTTTGCCGCCTTTCGGTCGGCGTTCGAAGCCACCGCCGACGCTGGTGATGGCGGGCAGCTACGCGACGCTTTCCAAACGGCATGGGCGGAGGCCGGCGGCTTTTTCGTCGCGCGCTTCCACTTCGGCGACCTGTCCAGCTTCCTGCTTTTCATGACCGGGCTCATCCTCAGTATCATCGCTTTCTGGAAAGGCTACACATCGGACGATCCATATCCGGGCCACAGCATGCGCGACCGAAAGCTGAAGCAGGCACGTGAGGCGGAGACGAAGCGGCAGGATATGGTGAAACAGAAGTTGAAGGATTTCCTCGTCACCCACCGCAACCACGTCCAGGGTTTATCCGGGGCGACCGGCACCATGATCACGATGCTGTCGCATCGCACGAGTGCACTAGGACATGCGAAGCGGACACTCGAAGCCAACGCAGCCGCAGTGGAGCGCGATTACCATCTCGTGCTAGACTCATACCGTCAGGCGAATCTTGCCATACGCGGCACCGCACCTCCTGAATACTTCACCGAAAAGCCGAACGTTGCCGAAAAGGTCAGCATTCAGGCTGCGGCACCTGTCGAACAGGAGATGCAGACCGTACTCGATCTCTTGGAGACGCTTCAGCGACAGCACCGTGATGATCTCAACGGAAAACTGAACCAACTTCAAATGCAAATGGCAGATGTTCTGAAGACGACCTACGACGAGTTCCTGGAAAGCGTTGACCGTGACGCGCAGACTGCCGTGCAGAGGGACATTCAGGTCCTTCCGGCCACCGCGTGATGACATCTTTCTCGAAGAAGGATCAGCAGGGGTTTTTCATCATTGCCGGGGTGGTGGCGGTACTTCTCGTAATATTCGCCTTCAGCTACAAATTGTCGAACAAACCGAAGCTCGACGACCGGAGTTGTCCGGCCACCATCGCACGTTCCACCGCGATCGTAATCGATCGGAGCGACGACACACCGTCGCAGACGTTGGAGGAGATCGTTTCTCGAACTAAGCAGTTCGTGACAGAACGTGCCGAACAGGGAGAGCTTGTCTCCTTGTTTGAAATCTCAGGCGCGTCACGCACCAACTTGAAACCGGTGTTCAGTGTTTGCGTTCCGCAGCGAGATGGCAACGACATCTACGAGAACCGCCGTAAGATACAGCGACAGTTCGCCGAGCAGTTTACCAAGCCTCTCGACGCAGCGTTAACTGGTAAATCTGCGAAATCGGACAGCTCGCCCATCTCCGAGGCGGTCACCGACCTCTCCGCGAGCAGATACCTCGCCGCACCAGCAAATCGGCTGATCGTCTTCTCCGACATGCTCCAGAACAGTGATAATGCCTCACTTTACCGGTGCACATCCGCGAAGACGGCGATCGAGGAATTCCGAGCGCATCGGGCGGGTGCGATCGAGCGGCCCACCTTCCGCAACACGGCGGTCGAACTGAATATGATCCCGCGTGAAGGCTTAGGCCACGACGTTGTCAAATGTCGCGACAGGTTTTGGGCCTGGTTCTTTGGTGACAATGAAGGCGCCGAGGCTAGTTTAATGACCAAAATGCTGCCGGGCGGCGCGAGGGTTCAGTGACCGACTTCAACTATTCCATCGTCCTTACCCGGTGCATGCTGTTGTCGGCAGTGGCGCTTGCCGTCGGCGTGGCGTTCCCAATCCTACCTCCCGCGACGAGTTTCCTCGGCGCGCTCGTTCCGCTGATCTGGTACCATACCATGTTCCTGCGGCCGCGAGCGGTCGAGGGGCTGCCCCAGCCGGCAATCGACAGCGTCTATTACTACGGGTTCCTGATCACGATCGGCGCGCTTGGCGCGACGGCGCTAGATCTTTCCCTGCACGGTATGAGCGACGACTTCGCCCCCGTCGCATTCCAATTCGGTCTCGGCCTGCTCGCCACCGGCTATGCCGTCTGGGCCCGAGTCCACCTGACGGCTTCGACCAGGATCCTCGACGAGGATGAACTACGGATCATCATGAGCCGGCAGATCGCACAGTCACGCGAACTTCTCGGTAACGTTGAACTGGCCTCGTCCTCCTTCGAGGCCTTCGCTACCGCCCTCGTGCATCGCTCAGAGCAGTTCGCGCTTGATGCGGAAGCGCGATCGCGAACGTCCATAGACGCTGCCATCAAGGCCTTCTCGGATGGCATCGCAACGATGACAGAACAGGCGCAGGTGGCGCTCTCAGATCTCCGTGGCTTGGTAAACGACGTGACCTTCGGCTCGGAGCGGCAAGCGCTACGCAACAGCGTCTCTGCGATGGTGGAGACGGTGACGGAACTGAGCCAGAGCCTGGATCGGCTTCGCACGTCTTCTTCGGCAGGCGCCGGCAGCGTCAGTGAATTCGCGGGCAGCCTTGAACGGGTCAACCAGGCCGCCTCTGCCGCCGGTGGACGGCTGGAACCGCTGGGGCAGGAGGACGGTGCCATCGCTCGATTCGACCAAGCCATGCGAGGGGGCGGTGAGAGAGCCCGTGAATTCGTTGCGGCGGCCGCAGGGGCAACGACCGCCGTGACATCCTTTGGCGAAGCTGGGGCCGCAGGGCGTCAAGCAATGGACGCAATCGGGCGTAAGGCGACGCTGACCGCCGCAAAGCTGGAAATTCTGGGCGACGCGCTCAACGCAGTGACAGCATCTGGAGATGGCCTCACCGAGACGACTTCTCGATTGGCTGGTCTTCGGGATGCTGCCGAAGCAGGGGCCGGCGGACTTCGGGACATCCAGGCGCGGCTCGCTGCATTGCAGGTTACCACCGGCAGCCTCGACAACGTCCTAGGAAAGGCATCCGATGCCCTTGGAACAGCGATCGGAACTGGCGGAAAGACGATTGAGGCAGCGATCCATCGCTTTGCGGAAACCATCGACGAGGCTCAGTTGCACGTCAAAACCAGCATGATGGAACGCGTCGAAACCCTCGGGCCGAACGATGTCTCAGCAGCGCTCTGACAGCATCTTCCTGCTGACCTTGGTAGATTTCCTCATTCAGGTCATCTTCTTCGGGCTCTTCATCTTCGTCGTCTACCAGACGGTGCTTCAGCGTGACCGCCGCCGCTACGATCCCGCGGCGGTTGCCCGGGCGGTAGAGACTGCCGGCGTGTCGAACCTAACGGAACTGGTCGACGAGCTTAGCAAGCTCGCCCCGGTGCGGCTGAAGGGCTTCAACGCCACGCTGGGGAACGAAGCGAACGAGGCGCAAGTGCGTCGCGCGGCCGAGGCGATCAAGGAGGCCGGCGGCGCGTCCGGAGTGTCGAACGCGATGCAGCGCCTGGCAAAGCTCGAACGAGGAAGCGGTCTACCCGCGTGCATAGACGATACCGTTGACGGCTCCCGCCGAGCCGTCCCACTCGCGACAGCCACCGGAACGGGCAGCAGCATCGTCTTCGATGCACCGACGCCGCAGTTGAACGCACTGCTGGCCGATATCGGCCTAGGATTCGAGTCGGTAAGATCGCTTAGCCTGCGCGACTTCCCCCGCGTCTTCCAGCGTGTCCTGACCAAGCATCCGAACTGCCGCTACACCATTGTGCTTCGCGAGACCACGCGCCTGGTCAACGCTCGTGATGCAGCGGGACAGATCTTCTATCTGAAGCTGCGTCGATGACACTCATCCGGGTCTAGCGGGTCGCCTTGATCAGCAGCCTGCCTACGCCGCTAACCCTGCGATCGGAGATCACACCCCTTGCCATTCATTCTAATGCTTGCAACCATCGTAGTTCCGGCGGGTACGACCTTCCGTTGCACGCCTACCCGTGTATGGGACGGGGATGGGCCAGTCTGGTGTGCGGAAGGACCTCGAATCCGACTCGCCGGCGTCGCGGCGCGTGAAACCGATGGCACCTGCCGTTCCAACCAACCCTGTCCCGCCGCCACAGCTGAGCAGGCGAAGGCTGCCCTGGTCTCGCTAGTTGGGCATCGGACGGGCACGTCGAAACAAGGGCACGCGCTCGTGACGGGTCCAGTGATAACGTGCCGTTCGGCTGGGGGCGCTGGCGGTCACCGTACGGCCGCGTGGTGTATGTCGCCGCGCGTCGGAGATCTGTCCTGTGCGCTGGTTGCCACCCGAACCGTACTCATATGGCCACGTTACTGGCATGGGCATCGGTGCGGCTTACACAGCCGACCGGTTTAGCAGCCAAAGCCGTTTGCACGGATCCGACCGAATGCGCGCAGCGAGGTTTAACCAATCCTGCCGGTTCGATGAGCGCGAATTTGACCGCTGCCCTCGACGCAATCCATGCAGTGAGTTGAACAGACCCGGTCACACGCTAGAGGTTCATCTTCAGCGCCTCATTCTTGGGGTAGTGCTGCCGCACGGGGAGAAATAACGTTGGACGCCAAACCGCTATCTGTTGGAAAAATTCTTAGCGAACGCCAGCGTTTCGTTGTTCCCATTTACCAACGCACCTACGCTTGGACTAAGCGCGAACTGGAGCCCTTGCTCGAGCAGATTGTGGGCAAGTCCGACGAGTTGCTAAAGACCGGGAAGGTCGCCTTCTCCCACTACATGGGCGCTTTGTTGCTCATCCCCGACGCCGACCCAGTCTTCGGACGGATTCAAGCGTTCAACGTGGTCGACGGACAGCAGCGCCTCACTACTTTCCACCTGTGCTTCGCGGCGCTGCGAAATCTGGCGGCACATTACGGCGAGCAAGGTATCTCGGCGCAGCTCTCCGACTTGGTCGTGCATAGCAGCAACACGCCAATGAAGGAGCCTGCCATTGAGCGGTACAAACTCGAGCCGACTACGTATGATCGCGCTCTCTTTCGCGACCTCATTGATCTCGACCGCCCGGAACTCAAGGTGCGCTATCCAGATGCCTTCTATAAAAACGGCAACATTCACCCAGCGGCACCGGCAGCGTTATGTGCCTACGACTTCTTTTGGTGGTCCGCGGAAGCTTACATTACGGAAGACGCTAATCTCGACCGCGCCAAGCCAGATGACGGTGTAACCATCTCGCAACGGCTTCTTGCGCTGTCGACCGTCCTCTTCGAACACTTCCGCCTAATTGTGATCACCCTATCTGCCGATGACGACGCGCAGGTCATCTTCGAGACATTAAACAGCGGCGGCAAACCTCTGGCTGCGATGGATCTCGTACGAAATGATGTGTTTCACCGGGCAAGTAGGCGCGGTGAGAGCCAACAGCTTCTCCTCGATAATTACTGGTCGGTCTTTGAGACACATTTTTGGAAGCAGGAAGCGACACAAGGCCGCATAAAGAAGCCTCGCATTGACTTTTTCCTCGCGCACGCTTTAGCGGCAGAGCAAGGAAAAGCAGTAGCACTCGGCGAACTCTTTGCTGAATATAAGTCGTTTGTGACCCGTATCGGCTTCAGTGACATGGCTAGCGAGCTAAGGGCGCTGACCAGATACACGTCCACTTACGCAACTTTGGCGGAGCCGACCGGAGATAGCTCGTTGGCGAGGCTGGGACGCCGCTTGAACACCTTCGACGTCTCGACCGCCTTCCCTTTGGTGCTCACCATATCCGCGTCAGACGCAGCGGAGGATGAAAAGGCCCGCCTCTATGATCTGATTGCTAGCTATGTTGTTCGCCGCGCCCTCTGCTATCTCACGCCCAAAAACTACAATAACGTGTTTGTCGAAGTCGCGGCATATTTAAAGGCAAATGGAATCGACGAAGCGGCGTTCTCAGCCTATTTCGCGGGCAAGTCGGCAAGTGATACCGTACGCTTTCCAAATAACGTAGAGCTCACAGCAGCAATCCATGAGCGCCCTCAGTATGGATGGATACCACAGAACAGGCTTCGCTTGATCCTTGAGGAACTGGAGTTTGCTGCACGAGACAAGTTCAACATCAACGGCAATCTACAGGATGGTCTTTCTATCGAACACATCATGCCGCAGAGTTGGCGAGCGCACTGGCCGCTTCGAAGCGGTATCTCGGCACCCGCCGACGACAGCATGATAGCGGAAGATGCGGTGCGCTTAGAGATCAAGAAGCGCGAAGCTTCGATACATACTTTGTCAAACCTCACCCTGCTTACTCCCCCGGCGAACTCGCAAGTGAGCAACGGCGCCTTTGACGCCAAGCGAGTAAGGCTGAACGACTCGCTCCTTAAAACGAATGTTGCAATCGCGGGAGAAGCGGTATGGGATGAAGATGCCATAGGACGCCGGGCAGATGCGCTATCGCGCTTCGCAGCGCGAGTTTGGCCATATCCCGCAGCAATTATATCGGCGGATGCAAGCGCCTAAGATAAAGGCGACGAGTTCGGCGCAAGAGGTGAACCCAATGAATGACGTGCTGATGCTAAAGCTGGCCACGCGCCGGGAGATTGCGGACAAACTCGATCGCCTCGCCGTATCCGCGGACGTCAAACTGCTGATGACTCAGCTGGCCGCTCTCACCATGAAGGTCGGGAACGCCATTGTGGAAGTCGGGTGCCGCATCATGTCATTCGTGTTTGAGACCGCGAAGCTTTTTCCTCACATCACGCTGGGCGTGGTCGTCGGCTTCACGATGTGGTGGCTGATTGGCTCTGCGGCGATCCTGGGCGCCCTGCTGGGACCGATAATCGGCCCGCTGCTCGTCGCGTTCGGCCTCGGGGTGGGTGCGATGGCTGACGTCGCGGACGGTGGCCTTCGCACGCGGGTCGAGAAGTTGGCGCGGTCGTTCGAAGCGCCGATCAAAGGCTGAACGCGTGTAAACAGACTTCGAGCAGGTGATCGCGGACCCTCTCCGTCTCAAGCGCAAGCTGCGTATTGGTGAAGACGCCTACAAGCTCCTTCGCACACGCAACACGCTGAACTCCCTTTGGGAGACCGGCGGCGCAGGTTGGACGGGCGTCGGCGTCGCCAAATCGGCATGGGTCGCGAGTTCGTTCTTCGCGCCCGCGGCTTCCACAGGCGTAATGGGATGGCTTGGTCTGGCCGCTCCCGCCGCCGCCGTCACACCGATCGGATGGGTGGTTGTCGCCGGCTTGGTTGCGGGCGGTGGCTACTACGGCGTCACGCGATGGCTCGCGAGCGGCCCCGACCGCTTCGTCGACACCATCCCGACTTCATCAACACGCCGATCGACTTGCTCGGAGCAGGACTCTTCGACCTGACGGCTCCACTGGCTATGCAGGTGGCGCGTGCCGACGGTTTTATCCACGACGCCGAACGCGAGACGATCACCGAGCACTTCGTCCAAGACTGGGGATTTGATCGAGCTTACGTGGCGGCGGGTTTGCGGCTGATCGAGAGTCAGACGGACGCCGGACGAGTGACCGGGCTAGCCAAAGCTTTGGCGGAATTCCAGCGAGCTAGCCTCGACTGCAACCCGCGAGCCAGGCAAGACGAGTTGATGCAGTTTCTGAGGGAAGTGATCGAAGCCGACGGCGTCATCAATCCGCGAGAGGAGCGGGCGTTGGCGGCGATAGACGCGGTCTTCAAGTCAGAACGCGCTGTGATCTCGCGAGAGACCTCTCGTCGAGCACGGTCGATGGCCATTGGCGTGCGAGACACAATAGAGAAAGGAGCCACGGCGGCGGGTGCCGCAGTCGTGGACGCGACAAAAGCGGCGGGATCGTCGTTGGAAGTCGCGGCAACCGTGGTGCGTACCACCGCTGAAGAGATGGCGAAGCGCTCCGCCGCCGTCGCCGACCGGATCAAGCAAAGTCGGCAGCAAGGCTAGGCAATCCTCAAACGGACCGATCGCGTGCTTTTAGGTCGCAAACCGGGTGGCCGTTTGGCTGAGCCAGGAACGCGAGTAGACGGCGGCGCGGGGTAACGTCGCCGAACCGCGCTTTTGTGCTTCTGGAACACGCAGATCGAGTTTTCTGTGAGCACGGCTCGCACCCGTCCGAAGTCACGCACGAGCCACGGGTCAGCCCCATCGCGGCCGCCACGACGTGCGCATGCACATCCCACCGCCGCCTATGCCAATCCACGCCCTCGCCTTTACAGGCGGCTATGAGGACGATGGTTTGATCATGCTGTGGGGACCGTATCGTCGTAGCTGCCGTTACGATCTGTTCGCGTAACTGGCCTTCCGAGCAGCGGTGACGATATCTCTCGGGGCATTCATAGGCGGCTTGTGATAATCAATCATTAACCACTTCAAATGTACAATTTCTTTCGGCGTCATTGGAGGCATCATCCTAATGACGTAGGCTTCTACGCTATCGCCGGCTTCTCTTACCTTTTTCATTCCGTGGGACGAGTTACCCGTTTGAGGTCTCAAACGCCCCCGCGCCAACCCAGCTCTTAGCCCAGCATATTTTTGAGCAGCCGCCCCAATATACATCACACGGGCGCCCTGTTTTGCGGCGAAGATGCCGGGCACATGCCCAAGTGAAGACTGCAGCTCTCTAAAACCGTTGGGTACGTGTTCCCATCTTAAGTCCCAGTCAGCGACAGAGACCTCCGCTATTACCCGATCACCCGCCTTACTATTTTTATCTGTTGTCATGCTGATCAGTCCTGGATTTAAGGTAGCGTGTTCGGCGTCTGTCAGTACGTCAGCATGACGGCCCGCCTGTTGCTCGCAACCCTAACGCGCGTCTTTGCCTCGGCCAACTTTGTCCACATCGGCCGGCAAAAAAAAAAAGCTTCGAAAGGACCCTCACCCGCGCACCGACCAAAGTCAGCGAGCGGGTGAGGAAAAATTGTTAGACTGATTGGGTTTGCTTGGCGGCGCCCGCCTCGACCGCGGCGAGCAGTGTGTCGTTCGCCAGATGACTGTATCGCTGTGAGCTTTGGTAACTGGCGTGGCCCAATACCTTGCCGATCGCGAAAAGATCGACGCCTGAGTTGGCCATGAAGCTGGCGGCGCTGTGTCTAAGATCATGGATTCGAAGGCCGGGCAGCGACGCGATGTCACGGGCCGTCTGCCACCCATGCTTGATCGTCGTCAGGTGCTTCTTCGGGTCCTTCGGGCTGGGGAACAGAAACACCGCCCCTTCAGCCTTCGGCAGATTCCCGATGATGTCCACCGCCGCCTTGGCCAGGGGCACATGCCGAGACCGTCCGGTCTTCGAGGTCGGCACGTGCAGTGTGCGCCGTTCGACGTCGACGTGTTCCCAGCGGGTCGAGAGCAGCTCCGACACCCGCATTCCGGTCAGCAGCAGTAAGCCGACCACGGCCGCGAGTTGCGGGTTACGGGACGACTCCGCCGCAGCGAGTAGGCGGGTCGCTTCGGCGGACGTGAGATATCGCTCGCGCGCGTTGTTCAGCGGCTTGCTTTGAATACCGCGGACAGGGTTCCGCTCACATCCCGGCACACCCCAGCGGGCGCCAAGCTCGAACGATCGGCCAAGTATCGCTTTCAGCTTTATTACGGTGGCGGGCGCCAACCCTTCCGCCCTCTTGTCGGCAAGCCAATGAGCGACCGCGCGGCCGTCGATGTCGGTGAGACGCACCTTTCCCCACTTGGGTAAGATATGGCGCCGCACGTACATTTCAGTCGTGTCGTAACTGCGCTGATGTAATTTGGCGTCGGCGAGATGTTGGGCCGCCAACTCCGCGTACTGCGGTATCGCTTTGATCGCGGCCTTCGCCGCCGCCGGGTCACCGCCGAGCGTGACCTCAGAACGGAGCTGACGTGCCTTGCGGCGAACTTGGTCGAACGTCGCGTCTTCAAGCTTCGCAAGCTTCACCTGACACTGGCGACCTTGCGCATTCTCAAATCGCAGATGCCAGGTTTTGCCCCCGGATGAGCGAACTTCGAGAACCAAACCGATACATGTCGTTCCGTCGTCGTAATAATCTTGCTTCTTACGGCCAGGTTCACATTGAGCAGTGAGCGCGAAGGCCGCGGACAGTTTAGCTTTAGCCATAAAAAATACCTTGTTTGAGTGCGTTCACGCGGAGCCCCGGAGGGCGCGCGGTCGCTGGGTGGGGGTTGAGGGCACGGGGCGGGGGGTCGGCACCGTGAGCTCAGGCAAATCGTGTTCTGGTGAAGCGTGGGCGTGGGCGTGGGCGTGGGCGTGGGCGTGGTCGAGCCGAGTGATCAGACCGCCCCGAACGCGGTTGCGCACGGGCATCGGATCGAGACGCATGAGACCGGATACAAACCTTCAGCCGGCCGGGAACGAAGCCCCGAGTTGGAACCGGGACAACGCAAATCATTCCAAGCGGTTGGCGAACGCCGGGGCGCTGGTGGGGGGAGGGGCAGCACCGCGGCAAACTCCCGAGGCACCCCGAGGCCGGTCGACCTGTCCCAGGGGTTTTTAGAACTGCTCCCCCTCCCCCCACCTAGATCAGTCAAATTTCGACTTCGAACCCTCTGGTTTTAGAGCTGATGGTGAATCCGGTTCGGCACGCAGCGGGATGCGCCACCGGTCCCGACCCTGGATGCGCCTCGGTTCCCCGAACCAGCCGCGGAGCAAGGTGGCGCACTCTTTCGCCTGTGCATTGGTGGGGTGATCGAACCCCGCCGCCTGCAGAACCTCAGTCGGCGTCATCGGCCGGCACTGGCTGACGTCCGACACGTCTGGGTCCACGACCGCGAGAACCTGATCGCGAACCACACTGACGCTGAGGTGCCGGCTGTTCTGCTCGTCCAGCATGCGCTCCTCCTCAGGCGTCAACCACCACTGCTTACCGGCCTTCAGGTCCTCGGCGAGCTGGGCGAACAGCTGTTGCATGTCGATGTCGTGGTTGAAGTCTATGTGCTCCACGGCGATCGTCCACCAGCGGGAGTTGCCGGTGGGATCTACGAGGAAGTCGCTGGAGTTGACGGTCGCGTAAAAGATGGTGCGCCGCTGATAGTTGGCCGCGACCCGACCGTAAGGCCGCCGTACCTTATCACGGTCTGCTGTGAGGAAGCCCTTCAGTCGGGCCACGTCGCGTTTGAACGAGCTGTCCAACTCCCCGATCTCGACGATTAGGTGATCGATGGCGCCGAGCAAGCTGTCCTTGTCGCCCGCGTCGAGATGATGGTCCACCTTGATCAGCGAGTCCCGCAGCATTGGGTTGTCGATCAGCCGGAGACCCCAGCTGGTTTTGCCGATGCCCTGAGGCCCCTGAAGAGTGAGCACACCGCGGCACCGGAACCCGTCCGGCATCAACGCCGCCGCCGCACCGCTGAGAATCCACTTCGTCATCAGCAGGTCCTTCAGCTCCACGGGATAGCCTTCCCTCGCTGTGATCGTGGCGCAGAACGCGGGAAGGCGATCAACCCCGTCCCAGGGCTTGCTGGTCATCCACAACGCGGCGGGATTGTACGCGTTCTCGTCGCTGATCGCGTCGACCATCGAGGGCACGAGCCCGGTCTGCATGCCGTATCGAAGAGCCAGGCTCTGCAGGTGCGTCATTGCGACGCTGTCCGCGTTTTCGGCCGTTCCCACGAGCCACGGGACGATGATCTCGGTCCGCTTTTTGATGACGTTGTAGCGAACGGTGATGCCGTTCCGGTCGACCATGAAACGCACGTTGTCGATTGTCGCCGGGGGGCCCTCGCCCCTGTTCGGCTGATCGGGGAAGTCTTGTGAGTCGATGTCCACCGGACGCGTGGGATTAGCACTAGGTGCACTCGGCACCTTGAGTTTGGGTGTATTCACTGCCTTGTCCTCTCGGTTAGGCTTCAAATAACGGTGAACGGCAGCCCTACTAGAGAGCCGCCGGACACGTTGCGCCGATGGCGCAATTATGGTTCAGCGGAAGGTGTTGGTTTCGACTGGCGCACTGGGTTCGAGGTCGCCTTCGAACCAATCTTCAGAGAAATGCGGCGCGTTGAGATACAGCGGCAGAAAGACGCCGTCCGGCATCCGCTCCCACAGAAACTTACTTGGATTTAAGCCCTCGAAGAGAAGCAGCAGACTCTTCAACTTGTCAAAGGATGCGGTGCAGCCTCGGGCGTACAACTCCCTTCGGAGGGAGCCGGTCGTGTGCGGATACCGCTCCACTAGGCAGAAGATGACGGCAAGGATCGTTGTCGTGCTCGCCGCCGCCATATCGAGCCGAATTTCGGGCTCACAATCAAGCACCCCACGGATGCCGGGCACCCGAGACAAAACTTGTTCAACGTCACTCATGGAAAAACATCCTGCGCTCATGCCGACACACGCGGTCGGCGACTGATACGCGCCGTTCCCGGAGGACCGACGGCTTGGGCGGATGCCTTAGAATACAACCGGCTGAGCCAGTTGCTGAGCGCAGATAGGTGACGTGCAGATCGGCTTCAAGGTTTGCTGTAATGTCGGCAAAGATTGAGGAGATCGGTGGGCACTTGATCAGCGTCTTCGATGAACAGCACGTACGCGAAGGTGCTGCCAAAACTCACGCTCAACTCGAACCAGCCGCCGTGATCGGTCAGCCAATCCCAGTGCGCGTGAAAGCCCGGCTCGCCGAACCGCTTGCCGTCGATGGGCTCGACCAGCGGCGTGAAACCGACGTGACGGATTGTGTCGGCCTCCGTGTCTCCGGGCTCAACTACGAGGTATTCCGTCCAGTCGATCAGATCCTCTCCCAACGCCGCTATGCGTTCTGTCAGCAAGCGGTGAAGTTTTGGATCGAGGTCGCCGGTCAGCGCGAGAGCCATCGTTTCTTGGTTGTGTAGATGCAGCATGTAAAATCCCTTCAGTCATAAAAAATGCGCCCGAGGCTGATGCCTGGACGCTTGCGGTCGGTCGGTAATGCGGGGTGTTTAGGCGGCGGCGTGACGGCGCAGCAGCAAGCTGATCGCGGGGTCGACGTCGAGCGTGTCGGGCACGAACAGGACCAAGCCGAACCCACTGTCGGAAGTGATCATCACGGCTTCGAGAAAGCCGTCTTTGCGGGTGACGTACTCGAACAGCGGTTCGAACTCGGGATCGCCGAGCCGGCTGCCGTCCACGAGGTTGGTGGCGATCGCCACCCCGGCTTCGGCCTCAACCTCCGCGAGTGTGTCGTCGGGACGCACGACGATGATGTGCACGATTTCGTCCAGGCCGAGCCCGTCCTCGGCCAACTGATCACGCCGAAGCGTCAGCAGCCGTCGAAGTGCGGGGTCGAGCAGCGACACGAGAGCGCGATCCATGTCGGCGGAATTGCGGATTGAAAGCATTGCGTTTCTCCAAATGCAGAAAGGCCGCCGGGTCGCCCCGACGGCCTATGGTTTGTGATTATGGTGCCGGCGGATGCCGGCGGGTTCAGCGGAAGGTGGCGATCACCTTCACGTCGGGTTGCCCCGCGATGCGGAGCGGTATTTCGAAGTAGTTCGTGACGTTCTCGATCGCCCGCCGCCGGGCCGCGTTGATGAGGCCGGCTTGTTGAGCCTGCGCGACCATCGCCCGACGCGCGGACACGTAGTTCATCTTGCGCATCGCCTCGACCTGGTCGTCGTCCCAGGTCAGAAGGCCACCGTTGATGGTGGCGGCGTTCTCCGGTTGAAACGCGATGTCGCCGATCGTAACTTTCGGCAGGCGCACCGTGACGAGTTTCGCCGTCTCATTGAACGATACGTCCGCGAGCGTGAGGTCGGACAGATTCATCTGGTAATTGACGACCGCCGGCACGCTCAACTCCTGCCGCCCGCCGAACAGCCACCACTTCGTTCGCTCGGTGCGGACCCGCGCGTCACCCTTGTATGAGAAAACCAGCAGCCGGTTCTCCTCGCGAAGGCTTGCGACCGTTGTGGCGAGCACCTTTGTTGCAGTGATCTGAAAGAAGCCGTCATGTTTGACCTGCTCATCCACCGGCGTCTTGTCGGTGACCGCCCAGCCGACAGAGATGGCGCCGAGATGCGTCGCGATCAGCGCGGGTGCCGACACTCTCATGCCGGCGTGACGGTGCCCGGCGTGCAGTCAATCAGTTGGGCGCCCGAGTTGCCGTCGTACTTAGGATCGACGACGCACTCCGCGGTTACCGCGTCGTTCTTGTTTAGCTTAGCCGTGAAATCGGCGTGGCGCTTGTCGAACCGGAATTCCCCGACACTGCCGGGAGCACGGGTGGTCAGCAGAACCGAAATCGTACCGTCCGTGTTCTCACCGGCGGAGAAAAACGATCCGCCGAGCAGCAGTCGCTTACCGCCCCAAGTCCGCTTCGCCTGGATCGCGTTTCCATTGTACGCCTTATTCAACTCTTCCAGCAGTTCGCGAGGCGCGTCTGTAGCGGCCGGCTTCGTTTCCGAACTTGATGACGATCCCGAACCGCAGGCGGTCAGGAGAGCGGCGAGAGCGATTGCGATGTAACTGTGCTTTTTCATGGTCATTCTCCCGATGTCAGCGTTTGAAGTGAGCTTCAGCGAAAGCACGGCAGGCGGTGCGAGCTTTGATGATGTTGCGGCCGGTCGAGACTCGGATAGTCTGTTCGTTGATCGGCTCGATCTCGCGCCCCCGTGTCTCGGCCTCGTCATAGGCGCGAGCGGTTACCAGCGATCGGCAAGCCACCAGCAGTGCGCTCGCCTCCGGGACGAACTGGTAGCGGGAATAGCGGACCTCGACGCTGAATCCGCCGGGGATGTCCTTGACAGTGAAGTGGGCGTTCTTGTCGGCGACCTCGGTCAGCGGTCGGGACACGTCCGCTGGATGGGTGCAGGCGGCAAGCGCCAACGCCGTTACGGCAATGAGATACTTCATGGTGTGCTCCTGTAAGAGGCCCTGTGTCGGGCATGGTGAGACACCAGCCACCGGTGAGATTACCGACGGCTGGAGCCAAAGCTAGAAGAAATGAGACTCATAGTCCGTGGTATGATCGACCACATATCGGCTCAGTCCGGTGGATGGATGCCCGGCACCGACTGGCTGTGAATATGAAGCGGCTGCGCAAAGAGCGTGGTTGGTCGCAGGAGACGCTGGCCGATGAAGCAGGCCTGGATCGGACCTATGTCAGTGGCATAGAACGGGTAGTTCGGAACCCTACGATTACGGTAGCAGAGAGAGTAGCGCATGCGCTAAAGTGTACTTTAGGTGATTTACTGGACTAGATCTTAGGAAACCAAATGTTCGAATTGGACGACAGCGAGCTGGAATTGGCTCAAAATCTCATAAACGACTGCGCTGCTGGTCAGTACGAGGTTGAGGACATCTACCGGGAGTTCTGGGAAGCCATTCCTCACCGAACGACGTTTGGGCGCCGCTTTAAAAAGGCCGTAATTGGTGGCAAACTGCGCGGTATTCGTTGGATGCATCGTAGCTCGGAAAATCATCAGGTTTATGAGTTACTAGGTTAACACCGCGAGCCTTTGTAAAGACCGCCGCCACTGGTCTTCCGCCACCACCCTAAGCTGAAGGGTATCTCGCAGGAGCGGCTAGCTATCGATGCAGGTATGGAACGCAGCTACGTGAGCGATCTCGAACGCGGCACCAGGAACCTCTCTGTGCGGGCACTCGGACGACTGGCGGACGCGCTTGGAATCGAGCCGAAGCTGTTGCTGGAAACGTCCGTAGGTGGACCTTCCATATAAGATACCCGGTTTTCCGTACTCGGCGCGATCGTATCCGAGGCCTTGTAATTGGTCGCCGCGCCAACTGCGCCGTGATCAAACTGCGAGATTGGATGCGTTGTATTCAAAGACCGCTTCGGGCGGCTTCGACCTCAGGTAATTCCTGTTAGCAAGTCCGGAGGCCCACCCTTCTTTCGCGGACGGTAGGCACCGTGCACGTCGATGACTGTATACGACTTGGGTTCGCCATCTTCGTAGGAAACGAGGACATCGACCTTGAACGGTTGCCGAAACGGATTAGAAGATCGCCCAACCATCTTCTGTTTGAGATCCTCAAGCGTCTTAGCGAAGTAGACGGCGAGGGGTTTGTTACTGATCGATTGTATGACGCCACGGTCTCCGGTTTTACCGCTCTCTCTCGCAGGTCCGGTGTTGGTTTGCTGAAGGCTTAAAACGACTTTTCGCAGCAACGACGGCGGCGCTTCTTCCGGCTCACTTTCCTCGACCGGTAATGGCAGACTCTGGCCTGCACGAGTAGCGTTTACGGCAATTCGGTCTATCTCTGCGGGGCCATAGGATGCTTCGACCTCGACTACGCGTTCTTTGCTCCGACTACGGTATTTAATATGCGCGACGTCCAACCGGCTCCCTGTCCGCCCCGCTAGAGGTTTAACCAAGGCCGCTATGTCCGCCGCCACTTGCGTATCGACAGCGAGCGTTGCGACACCATCCGAACTTTCTAGGCCCGCAAACGCATTCAAAGCGTCTCGAAGTCGTTTAACGAAGTCGGACACTTCAATTGCCGATGCCATAAACGAAACAGACTGACCCATGATGGGTACAAAAGGAGCCAGCAAAGCGACGATGCTGCCCTTCCGTATCTCAGCAATCGCGAGATGAGCTCCCGAACGCGACCCTTGCGTAAATAGGCTGTCGAGAGCCTTGAAGCTATCCGCCAGTTCGGTCAGCGGAATAACATCCCTGGTATCAAAGACGAACTCCGCTAAGTCTTCAGGTATATCGGCCGGTGTGTTCACGCGCGCTCTCCGTTTCCTCGATCATGGCGCTCAATCGGTTGAGTGGAAAGAGAAGGTTGGCGTGATATGCCCGAGTGTGCGGAGCGCTTTCGAACCCGCGACGAAAAAGGCAGTACATCCGGCAGGCATGAGCAACCAACAACGAACCGCATCGACGGCTGCGTAACTGCTCCCCCGTGGCCTGCGGGATCGACCGGACGTCAGTGGGCGTGAACCGGTAAACCTACTTTAGTAAGAATATGCGCATAAACTGCGGCGGCTTTAACGTTAACCTCGTCAAGCGCATAACTTTGAGGAAGGCCAGTCCGGTCGTTATACAGAAAATCGGTAATCGCAATCCGGACGGAGTCGCGTGTCGCCTGCTTTCCCGCAAAGTCTTGAATATCGTCCAGTTGTTGCCTGATAATCTTATATAGATCGACAGCGACTATTTTTAGCGTGGCAATGTCGCCCTTCTCTAAGTCAGGCTTTATCAGCAAGTCGAACAGCGCCAGCGTTTCCTCATTCAACCCCTCGCGCACGGCCCGGCGCTGCTCGCTATCCAGTTCCCGCGCCAGAACTACGAGCGCAGCGAAGGTCCGCTCGATATTCGCCGAATCCTTTTCGCTGTTATATTCGGAGATCAGTTGCTCGTAGTGTTTCTGGAAGTCGGTCCGTAATGGGTTTTGCCGCAGCATCATTTCCAGTTTTCTTTGGATGGCATCCTTCAGGGACTGCACGGTAGTGTTCTTGCGGGGGCTGCGCTCGAATTCCTTTTTCAGCCTCTCGAAATCAATCCGGCTGATGTCGTAGAGCCTGTCATCACGATCGCCAGTTTCAGTTTGCGTTTCGATGCTAGCATTCACCACCGCATGCAATTCGCGCATGATCCCCGAAATATCAGCCTTTTTCACATCTTTTTCGAGGTTGTTGTAGATGACCTTGATCGCCGCAAAGCGTTGCCGATAGGCGTTCACGGCGCGGAAGTTAACGCATGCCTTGAATTTCTTGAACACCTCGCGCGCCATAATCTGGAATCGTTTACGGCTTTCATCATTCTCGTTGACCGCTTCCTTGGCGTCGATGATCGCCCTGTTTCGCTCGAAGCCGGTCTTTTCCGAGATATCGAGCAACCGGAAATCGCGCGCCGCGAGAAAACCCTCTGCCGCGTCGATCGCCTCTTCTAAATCGGCCAGCAGTTCTTCCGGCGGGCGCACCGGATCAATCTCCGGCGGTGGATCGCCAGGATTGCCCAGCCCGCCACCGGGCGTCCCGGCATAGGTCGCCAGCGCCTTGCGCAGGTTCTTCAATATCCCGCAATAATCGACAATCAGACCGTTGTTCTTGCCTTCGTGGACCCTGTTTGCACGGGCAATCGCCTGCATCAGTGTGTGCGCTTTCAGGGGCTTGTCGAGATACAGGGTCGACAGGCTCGGCACGTCAAAGCCGGTCAGCCACATCGCGCACACGATGGCGATGCGGAACGGGTGATCGTCTTTCTTGAACGCCGACTCGAGGTCGAGGCGCTTGCCATCGTCGGTCTCGAAACCGTTCTTGATCAGCGCGCGATGCGGCTTGATGTCGAGGCCCCATTTACGGAACCGATCGACCTCGCCCTGTTCCTCAGACACCACAACCGCTGCCTTGGTTGCGCGCACCCAGGCCAGTTGCCGCTGCCGATCCGCCAAATCCTGCTCGTCGGTCGCCTCCGCCAACTCCGTCTCAAGGCTGGCGATCCGCGCATCCCAATGCTTGGCGATCAGCGCGTGCATGCGGATGCACGTCACCTTGTCGATGCACACCAGCATAGCTTTGCCGGACTCCCAGCCGGTTGTGTAATGCTCGACGAAGTCCGCCGCGACCGTCTCCAGCCGGGTCTCTGCCGTGATGATGTGATATTCGCGCTTCAGCTCTTTTTCGAGCCGCTCGGTCACACTGGGATCGTCCAACTCCAGTTCTTCGAGCTTGGCCGCGATCTTATCGTTCAAGTCGTTCGTCGCAATGCCCAGCTTATCGCCACGCGCATCGTAATAGAGCGGCACCGTGGCTTCATCCTCCACCGCGCGCTGAAAATCATAGGTGGAAATGTAGTCGCCAAACGTCTGCTTGGTCGTCTCGTCGCCGGTCATCAGCGGCGTGCCGGTGAAGCCCAGGAAGCTGGCGTTGGGCAGGGCGTTACGCATGTTGAGCGACAACAGACCGTTCTGCGTCCGATGCGCTTCGTCGGTGATGACGATGATGTCGTCACGATCCGAATAGGGATCGTCGGAATTCACGTCCCGATTGAAGCGGTGGATCAGCGTGAAGACATAGGGCTTCCGCACCGCCAGCAGCTTTTTCAGTTCGGCACCCGTCCCGGCGCGCACCTGTGCCTTGTCGTTATTGACCAGCCCGCACCCGGCAAAGGTGCCGTAAATCTGCCCGTCCAGGTCGATGCGGTCGGTGACGACCAGAAAGGTGAAGTTCGCCCCGATTTTGCGGTGCACCTTCTGCGTCAGGAAGGCGATGGAATAGCTCTTGCCCGACCCCTGCGTGTGCCAGAACACCCCCAGCTTGCCGTCGCGCGCCTTGCGATCGCGCACCGCCGCGATGGCGCGGTTGACGCCCAGAAACTGGTGGTTGCGCGCGACGATCTTCACCATCCGTTCGCCGCTATCGTCGAACAGGATGAAGTTCTCCAGCAGGTCGATGAAATTACCCTTGCCGCATACGCCCTTCAGCATTGTCTCCAGATCGACGACGCCCGGTGCATCCTCCTCCAGCCGCTTCCAGTCGTTGAAATGCTCATACTGGCTGGAAAGCGAGCCGATCTTCGCGGCGTGGCCGTTGGTCAGAATGATGAAGGCGTTGTGGTGGAACAGGTGCGGAATCGTGTCCTTATAATCGGACAGATTTTGCTCATAGGCGTGGCGAATGTCCTTGTGGACCGCCTTGCACTCGACGAACAGCAGCGGCAGGCCGTTGACGAAGCCGATGATGTCGGCGCGCCGGCGATACAGTTCGCCCTTGATCCACAATTCACGCACGCACAGGAAATGGTTGTTTTCGAGCGTGTCGAAGTCGATCAGGCGCAGCCGCTGTTTGACGAGTTCGCCCTTTGCATTGCGGAAGCTGGCCTGCACGCCGTCCTTGATCAGCGCATATGCGTCGCGGTTGATAGCCAGGAAACTGGAGCCAAGCGGCGCATCGGTAATCTGGCGCAGCGCGTCCTTATAGGCGGCATCGGGCAGGCCGGGGTTCAGCCGGATCAGCGCCTCCCCCAGATGGCGGGTCAGGATAACATCGTTTTCCGATGCGCGCCCCAGCGACCCTTCGGCGCCCAGCACCTCGGTGTTGAACGCAAACACGCTGTCCCAGCCAAGCGCTTCGACCAGATAATCGGACATAGTTTGCTGGACCAGCGTGTCTTCGTTCAATGCGGTCATACGGCTATGGCTCCGCTCATCAGTTTGGGAAGGAGAAGGTCGCGGGCTCTTGCGAGTTCCTCGTTTTGACGTTTTAGCAAATAAATTTGCCAATGCATTGGTCGCACCAAGTCGGAAAACGCCACAGCGATCGGATTGGCAGGAACAGTCAAATATTTTGCCATCAACTCGGGCCAATGGCCTTTGTACGCATTTAAAGTGGCCAAGCCAAAGGTCGCATGATGTAGCCAATATATTTGATTAGGGACTCGCTCCGAAGGCCTATACGGCAAGACATTCTGAATTGCGGAAAATCCGAAATGAATAACTCGCTGATTGCAAGTATGATTTGCAAAGGCGATGATCGGATCGATCATTGATGCGTCTACCGACGGCCTCTCATCGTGGAAACCAAGCACTCCACTTTGCCCTTGATCTAATACTGGCACAGAACCTGTCGGAACGACTGTCTTTTGGGAAAATAGTTTTCCGGCAGGAATGCGTTTGACCGCGTCTTTAACCAGCATTCTGGCCCATCCCTCCGGCACACCGTCGATGATTTTGACATGCTCATGACCGGGGAAGCGGAAGCGGACGAACCATTCCTTGTAGAGCTGCCGCGCAGCATCCTCCAACAAGTCAGTCCGCCGCCGGTTATTCTCGATCAGATCATCATAGTTCCGTGCAACTGCCGCTACAGTCCGCTGGTCTTCAATTGTCTCCGGAACCAAAATCTTTACGGCATTTAGCGTGCTGGTTTCCAGCTTCTTGGTTCCATGCGAGGCCTCAGTTGCCAAGTCGCGGATGTAATCCTTCCGGGCTTTCAACGCATAAAACAAGAATTGCGGATCGATATCCTCTGCGCACTGCAACGCCTTAACGTCCTGATTGAACGTCATAGGTCTGCGAGTTATCGCAATGCGAAATTCTTTCGCGAGCGACATGCCCCGAACAACTACCAACACGGTGTTTTCCGGGATTGCGCGGGTGCCATTCTCGGCGCCTTCGGCGGTCAGGCGGAGTTGCGTGTCATAAATGAAACTTTGGGACATTTCCCCCGAGCCAACCCACGGAATGTCACCGCCCCAATACGCGGAATTGCCCTTAGAGGGGGTGCCGCCCGATTTGAATTTGGCACAGTCCTCAAGGGTCCTCGGCCGCCAGTTCACAAACCCAGCCCCTCGAAATTACTATTAATCTGCGCTGCAAGCGCCGCAGCCTCCTCATTCAACCCCGCCAGCTCGATATGAATATCGCGCATCACCCCTTCGAAATCGAAATCTTCGTCCTCTTCTTCTCGTGCAACGCCGACGTACCGGCCCGGCGTCAGCGACCAGTCATTCGCCGCCAGTTCGGCATGATCCACCAGCTTGACCAGTCCCGGCACCGCGACCAGCCGTGCATCGGGAAAGCGGCTCAGCAGCCAGTGCGCCTGCCGGTGGAAATAGCGCACCAGTTTGAGCTGATCGACGGCATCGATCCGCGCTTCCTCCAACGCCTTGACCGGGCTGGCCTTGCTGCGCTTGCCGCCCGCATCGCGATGCGCCTTTTCCGCTAGTTTGAAGAGCTGATCTATCTGCTTGATCAGATCGCGGCTGGTCTCCGCCAACGGCTCCAGATCGTCATGGGCTTTATGCAACAGGGGCGCGGTAACGGTGCCGTCGCTCCAGGCATCGCTCAGCGATATGGTCGCCAGCACATTCGTATCCCAATCCGCCTGAAATACCGCGCGGGCATCGGTGAGCCGCTCCGGCGCGCCATCCTCCAGCGTTTCGATCAGCGCATCCAGCGCGGCGCGGAACGACCCCATTGCGGCCGAGCCCGCCCGCGCCTCCGCCATCGCCCGGTCGAGATAGGCGGCGACTAGATCACGGAACCGCGCTTCCTGCCCGCGATACAGCCAGAAAATGGCGGTCAGATTCTGCAATTGTTCTGGCGAGAAGTCGAAGACCTTGCGGGTCACCTTGCGGAACACTTGTCGCGCATCGAGCATCAGCACCTTGTCGGCATGTTCGGGTGCCTTGGCCTTATCGAACATCCACAATTCACACGGCACGGCGCGGGTATAGAAAAAATTGCCCCGAATCGCGATCATCGCATCGACATCGCCGGTTTCGATCAACTTCTGCCGAACCTTTGCCTCTTCGCCGCCCGCGCTCGACGCCTGCGACGACATGACGAATCCCGCGCGGCCTGTTTCCGACAGATAGCTGTAGAAGTAGCTGATCCACAGATAGTTGCCGTTGGAGACCTTCTTGCCCTTGTTCACCCCGGGCAGGCCGAAGGGCAAGCGCGGGTCTTTCCGGACCTTTTCCGCGTCCACTTCGTCCACGTTGAACGGTGGATTGGCCATGACGAAATCGGCCTTGCCGACCAGTTCGTGCGCGTCGGTGTAATAAGTTATGCCGGGTTCGATCCGCCCTTCCAGCCCGTGGACGGCAAGGTTCATCTTGGCCAACCGGATGGTCGTTGCGTTCTTTTCCTGACCATAGAAGGTGGCGACCTTGGTCGGGTCTTGCTGCATCTTCTCGATGAAATGCGCGCTTTGCACGAACATGCCGCCCGAACCACAAGCCGGGTCGAGCACGCTGCCATGATCCGGCTCGATTGCGTTGACGATCATCTGGACAATCGACGGGGGCGTGAAAAATTCGCCGCCATCATGCGCGCTCTGATCGGCAAATTGCGTCAGGAAATATTCGTAAATGCGCCCAAATACGTCGCCCTTGGCATTTTGCAGCGCGGGATCGTTGAAGATGCGCAGCACGTCGCCGAGCACGTCGTTCTCAAGCGTTTGATATTCATTCTTTGGCAGGACGCCTCCCAGTGCTGGATAGTCGCGCTCGACCGCCTCCATTGCCGCGATGATCGCCGCCGCACGGTTCATCCCACCGGGCAAGCTAGCCAGATGGTCGAACTGCGCTTCGGGTTGCAGGAAGATCGCGCCCCGACTGGTGAAGTCTTCCTTGGTCAGCGGACGGGTCACGCCGCCCCGACTGGGCAAGCCCGCTTCGATCTGGGGTTTCACGGCGAGATAGCGGCTATAAGCATGCCGCAAAAAGATCAGGCCCATGACGGGCAGGAAATATTCGTTGCTGGCGAAATCGCTGTTCGCGCGCAATTGGTCCGCCGCCGTCCACAGGCGCTTTTCGAGTGCTTCGATATTGTTGGAACTCATTATGCTGGCCAGCCTCCCGTAATGCCGTTGGGGTCTAGGCAGGAGCAACCATCGCTACAAGGCATGACGCCTATGCCTTTGCCCGCAACGCCAATCGTTTCTCTACCCCGGTCATACGGCACCGCCACTGGCAGAGAGCCTCACTCACGCCGTAGGTTAGTGCAATGACGCCTGGTGATATACCGCGACTCCGTTCGTGGAGCAGTGCGGCTTCAGGCAACAAGAGCGCTGCCCCTAACCAGTCAGCCTCGTCTTCCTGCTCTGCCGAATAGTCGGAGAGGAGCACTAACCCGCTCGGCGATACCGTCACTTCGGCAGGAGTATGCCCCAACGTGATGTGTGCCATCTCATGCATCAGGGTGGCCGTCTGTCGTGTCCGCGGATGTGACGAATTGAGAACAACGACATGAGTACCTTGATCGTGAAGGGTCATACCAGACCAGCTATCGGGGTCCCGCTGGAGCAGCTGATCAGCATGCTCGGCTTCTAGGTCTAGCTCATCTGCGCCAAACACCATCACTCCCAGCGCTTTGGCGAACGCCCAGGGACATAATGGTGCTGTCGCGCTAAGTTCGAGCGATACTCTCGCACTGATTGACCGACGTTCTGCGTCCGCCTTGAAGCCGCGCCTCATTTATTCGCCACGCTCCAACTGAGCTCGGGCATGCCTTGCACGTTGAGCAGACAATATCAGCGCGCCTAACGAAGTTGCCGTCTCCTTCGAAACGGTCGCCTTCTTTCGAAAGTGAGCCACCGCTCTTTCCGAAGCCACAACCCCGGTATCCTTTTCCACGCCGAGGAAGCGCGCCGGATCAACGTCTAGCCACCGGCATATCTTAGCGAAAGTAGCTAGGTCAGGAAGGTTTCCGTTTTCAACTCGCGATAACGTCGCAGGGCTGACCTCAGCTTCAGCGGCCGCCGCGCGGATCCCACGCGCACCGCGCTTACGAATAATCAGTTGCCCTAATTCCTCAATCGGAAGGGTCATAGGTTCTCCAAAAAAAACGGGCGTTGACTCGCCGTCTGCCCAACCTTAGTGTCTCACTCATAGGACAAGTCATCTCACGAATGAAACTGCCTTACGTCTAAGACAGACGAATCAGCTATGCGCTTCAAAGTCAAGCATGGCGTTGATCCACTAGATGTAAAGGAAGTGAGTTATGACCAAGGAAAACAGCGGCGGTTCGTATCGAAGCGCAATTTCAGGCCGGTATGTGACCACCGGGCACGGACAGCGCAGCCCAGGAACTACCGTTCATGAGGCCGGCGGAAAGAGCGGCAACACCGGTGGCTCCTACCGGAGCGCTGGATCAGGTCGTTTCGTGACGGCGGCGCACGGTCGGCGCAGCCCGGACACCACTACGTACGAGAAGTAAGTCGAAGGGCGGCGCTACCATATGGGCGGCGCTGCCCTTTATTTCTTTGAAGGCGGCTCCACCTTAAAGAGGAAGGATCGATACAAATGACGAGATGCACGGCACCAGTAAGGGGTCACATTAGGGGCGGTGGAGCGGACTGTCCTGCATGTAGCGGTCGTTATGGTCGCTCAAGTGGCTATAGCGGATATAGCGGTTACAGCAGCTACGGGTCATACGCGTCCCCGACCCCATCATCATCGTCGACGTCATATGGCTCCTCTTCTTCTAGTGGAGGAAACGGATCCCGCCGCACCGCAAAGCCGCGTTGGTCGAGTGCTGGCTCAGCGGCTCTGTATACCCCCGAACAGGTGCAAGCTCTCACGCCCGTTCGCGAGAACGTCGAGAACTTAGCAGCGTTGCAGCCTGACCTACGGGACGTGTTTCTCTGTCACGCTTGGGACGACAGGCAGGGTTCCGCGAGAGAGTTGCATGATTTGCTAGAAGCGCGCGGTGTTCGTGTGTGGTTCAGCGAGAAGGACCTAGGTCTTGGCGTGCCGATGATGCGGGGAATCGACAAAGGGTTGGTGAACTCCCGCGTCGGGATCGTTTTGGTGACCCCGGCTATGTTGCGCCGTCTGCCGGCGGAAGGGATAGCAGACAAAGAGCTCTCTGCGCTCCTTCGGCGTGAGCGCCTTGTTCCTGTAGTCCACGGCACGACCTATGAGGAACTTGAGCAAGTCAGTCTTCTGCTGGCCTCCCGAGCCGGGTTAAACACAGCCGAAGAGACGATGGCGGATGTGGCAACCAAGATCGCCGAACTGGTCGCTACCTAAGCACGTCGCGGCATTGTCGATGCGAGGGATGCTTTCGTCAAAGCTGTGTGCGGAACGCCAAGCCTCAAACCGGCTTAGCGTTGGTTGTGCCCGTTCCCTGCCCAAAGCGCCCCAAGCAGAACCCAAACGGCTACCCACCGGAAACACAGTTCAGCCTCAGTCGCCGCCAATACCTCATGAAAGTGCCATAAAGGAGGTGGTGCCGCTTACAGGACTCGAACCTGTGACCCCCGCATTACGAATGCGATGCTCTACCAGCTGAGCTAAAGCGGCCCGACGATGGATGTCTCCGGTCGAGGGGGCGGCGCTTAACAGGGGTTTGACAGGCTGACAAGCGCTTTGCGTGTTTACTTGGCGTTTACCACGGGGGGTGCACACGTATAACGGTGAATTGGGGACGCTTGGGCATGGATACGGTATGTGGGCTGGACGACGAGCCGGGCGGCGGTTTGGGCGGTGCGACCGGGCTCGGACGCGGTAGCGATCGTACCGGGGGCGGGGCGCCGGATGGCAGCGCGCGTGACCTGACGGATGCCGGCATGAACGACGTGATGTTCGACCTGGGCGGCGACGAACGCCGCATGCACGTGCGGGCCTATAATCACTGGGTGTCGCTGTTGAACGGGCGCCCCTATCCGTCGATCGCGAACCTCGAGCCCGAGACGATCACCGATTTCGGGCCGCACAGCGTCCTGCTCGATTTCAGCCACGGCACGGGCGATCCGCGGATCGCGTATCTGGGCAGGACGCTGCGCGACGAATGCGGCCTCGACGGACCGATCGCGACGATCGCCGACGTACCGAGCCGATCGCTGCTGTCGCGGCTGACCGACCATTACCTGCAGATCATCGCCAACCGCGCGCCGATCGGTTTCGAGGCGGAGTTCGTCAGCAGCCGCGGCCGGACGACGCTGTACCGGGGCATCCTGATGCCGTTCACCTCGGGCGGCGACACGATCGATTTTATCTTTGGCGTGATCAACTGGAAGGAACTCGCCGACGCGGAGATGCAGGCCACGCTGCTGGCCGAACTGGATGCCGCCACCGCAGACGCGAGCCCATATCGCGCGGCGGCGGCGCAGGTCTGGGCAGACGGCCCCAGCGGCGGTTTCCACATCGAGCCGGCTTCCGGATTCGCCGCGGGCGACGTGTCCACGACGCTGGTGTCCGAACTCGTGCTGGATACCCCCCTGCCCCCGATCTACGCGCCCGCCGGACCGCTTGGCGACCAACTCGCAGTGGCACGCGAGAGCGCCGCGCAGGTCCGCGCTGCCGAAGCACGCAGCCGGGCCGCGCTCAACCGGGCGCTCGGTCGATCGCATGACCTCGCGATCGCCGCAGAACGCGAAGACGAAGACTATTCGGCACTTCTTTCCGCCGCCTGCCTGTCGGGTCAGGACGACATACTGGTGCAGATCGTCCAACTGATATTCGGTGTCGATTTCGACGCAACGCGGCTCGCGGCATTCGCCGCCGTCCTGCGGCACGCCCGCCGCCATCAGGTGCCGGCTGGCGGCCTGGCAAGCTTTCTCGACGGATACGACGGCGATCTGCAGGCGATTGCCGCCGCCGAGCAATCGGCTGTCGGCCGTTGATCCGATCCCTCCCTATCTGGTTGCGCCGCAGCATATCCGTTCGCACCTGCCACAAGCCTTGAGATAGCCGAACGGCGAGCGCATAGGCCCGGCCTATGGCGAACCAATCGTTGAAGACGCTCACCGACGCCCTTGCGGGCCGGTTGACCGAACGGGCCCTTCCGGGCGAACTCAAGGACTTCGGTGCGAGCGAGGTCGCGCAGGCCGCGGCGTTCGTCGCCGCGACCGCCGCACACCGCGACGACGGTGCGCCGGCGATCGCGATCGAGCCGATCAGCGTGGACGACACGCGGCGGCGGATGCGCCTCGCGATCGTCAACGATGACATGCCGTTCCTGGTCGATTCGATCGCGGCCGCGATCGGCGCACAGGAGATCGCGGTCGACCGGATCATCCACCCCGTCGTCCGCACGACGCGCGCCCCCGACGGTACGCTGCATGCGATCGACGCGGAGGGCCAAGGTGCAGGTCGCCCCGAATCGATGATCTACCTGGAGATGGAACGCGCCGACGCGCGTGACCGTCGCGGGCTGATCGAGGATCTGACCGCCGTGCTGGCCGACGTCCGTGCGGCGGTGACCGACTGGCGCGCGATGCAAGGCGCGCTCGACGACGATATCGCCAAGCTGCCCGAGGGCGAAGGTGCCGCGCTGCTCCAGTGGTTCCTGAACGGCCATCTGACGCTGCTCGGGCATCAGGTCTGGCTCCGCGACGGGAGTGGTCACGCCGCGCTGGGCATCGCGCGCAACGAACACCGCACGCCGATCCTGGCCGCTGCCTCGCGCGCGCTCGCGATCGAGTGGTTCGAGGCGGGCAATGACGCGCCGCTGCTGCTGAAGTCGAACCTGATCTCGACCGTCCACCGCGCGGTGCCGCTCGACCTGGTCGTCGTGCCGGTGATGGAGGGCGCGACGGTCGCCGGGCTGTCGATCTATAGCGGCCTGTGGACCAGCGCCGCGCTCGCCGCGATGCCGCGCGACGTGCCGGTGTTGCGCACGCGCCTGGCGGCGATGAAGGCGAAGTTCGGGTTCGATCCGCGCGGTCATGCCGGCAAGGCGCTGACGCATGCGTTCACGGCACTGCCGCATGACCTGGTCATCGCGTTCGCACCCGATGCGCTGGAGGATCTGGCGCTGACGGCAATGAGTCTGGCGGACCGGCCGCGGCCGGCGCTCGTGCTGGTCGAGTCCGCGCTCGGCCGTCATTTGTTCGGGTTCGTCTGGCTGCCGCGCGACGACGTCACCAACACCCGCCGGGTCGCGATCGGCGACATGCTGGCGGAGGCGGCGAATGCGAGCGTCCTCAACTGGTCGATCGCGCTGGAGGACGGCGAGGTCGCGATGATCCGCTACACGCTGGATCTGCGTGGCGAGGGCCGGATGCCCGACGTCGCGCCGCTCGCGCTGCGCTTGCAGCGGATGGTGCGCGGCTGGGTATCGGACGTCGAGGCGGCGCTGATCGAGACGTTGCCACCGGCGCGCGCCGCGCGGCTCGCGCTGAAATGGGCGGCCGCGTTCCCGCAGAATTACCGCAATGTCAGCACGCCCGCTGAGGCCGCCGAGGACATTCAGCGGCTCGCTGCACTCACCGATGCGAACTCGCGGGGCGTGCGCCTGCTACCGAGCGTGCCGGGCGAAGATCCGCAGCTGAAGATCTACAAGCTGGGCGGCGCCCTCCCCCTGTCGGACGCGGTGCCGGTGCTGGAGAATTTCGGCTTCCGCGTGATCGGCGAACTGCCGACGCGGTTGCGCGACGACAGCGTACCGTTCGTGCATGATTTCGTGCTGGAGGCGAACGATGCCGCGCAGCAGAGCGACGCGGGCATCCTCGAAGGCGCGATCGCGGCGGTGCTGGAAGGTGCGGCCGAGAACGATGCGTTCAACCGGCTGATCGTCGAACTCGGCATGCGTCCCGAAGCCATCGTGCTGTTCCGCGCGTGGTTCCGGTATCTGCGCCAGGCCGGGCTCCCTTACAGCCTGACCACCGTCGTCGATGCGCTGCGCCGTGCACCGAAGGTCGCTGCGGCGTTGATCGCGCGCTTCACGGCGGTTCACCACCCCGATCATCCCGGCAATGCGATCGAGGCGGACGACGCGATCGAGCACGGGCTCGACGCGGTCACCGCGATCGACGACGACCGGATCCTGCGCGCGTACCGCAACCTGATCGCGGCGACGCTGCGGACCAACGCGTTCACGCCCGCCGCGTCGGAAGCGCTCGCGTTCAAGCTCGACAGCCATCTGATCCCGGGCCTGCCTGCGCCCGTGCCGTGGCGCGAAGTGTGGGTCTATTCGCCCCGCGTCGAGGGCATCCACCTCCGCGCCGGCCCGGTCGCGCGTGGCGGCCTGCGCTGGTCCGATCGTCGCGACGATTTCCGCACCGAGATCCTCGGGCTGATGAAGGCGCAGCGCGTCAAGAACGCGGTGATCGTGCCGACCGGCGCGAAGGGCGGCTTCTACCCCAAGCAGCTCCCTGCCGCGTCGAACCGCGATGCGTGGCTGGCCGAAGGCACCGAAAGCTACCGGATCTTCATCCGCACGCTGTTGTCGATCACCGACAACATCGTCGAGGGCAAGGTCGTCCATCCGGACGGCGTGACGATCCTCGACGGCGAGGACCCGTATTTCGTCGTCGCCGCCGACAAGGGCACCGCGACGTTCAGCGACGTGGCGAACGCGCTGGCGCTCGAACGCGGTTACTGGCTTGGCGACGCGTTCGCCTCCGGTGGCTCGGTCGGGTACGATCACAAAGCGATGGGGATCACCGCGAAGGGCGCATGGCTCAGCGTCCAGCGTCACTTCGCCGAACGCGGCCTCGACGTGCAGAGCGAGAGCATCACCGTCGTCGGCTGCGGCGACATGTCGGGCGACGTGTTCGGCAACGGCATGTTGTTGTCGAAGACGCTGAAGGTCGTCGCCGCGTTCGATCACCGCCACATCTTCCTCGATCCCGATCCCGATCCGGCGACCAGCTGGGACGAACGCAACCGCATGTTCGCGCTGCCGCGGTCGAGCTGGGCGGATTACGACGCGACGCTGATTTCGAAGGGCGGTGGCGTATTCGCGCGCACCGACAAGATCGTGAAGCTGTCGCCGCAGATCCAGGCCGCGCTCGGCGTGACGGTCGGCGAGATGGAGCCGGGTGCGCTCATTTCGGCAATCCTCAAGGCGCCGGCGGACCTGCTCTGGTTCGGTGGCATCGGCACCTATGTGAAGGCGGCATCGGAAGCGAACGTCGCGGTCGGCGATCCCGCCAACGACCGGCTGCGCGTCAATGCCGAGGATCTGCGAGTAACGGCGATCGGCGAAGGTGCGAACCTGGGCGTCACGCAGGCAGCGCGCATCGCGTTCTCCACGCGCGGCGGGCGGATCAACACCGACTTCATCGACAATTCGGCGGGTGTCGATTGCTCGGACAACGAGGTCAACATCAAGATCGCGCTCAACCGCGAGATGATCGAGGGGCGGCTCGGCTACGAGGACCGCAACAAGCTGCTCGCCAGCATGACCGACGACGTCGCGCACCTGGTGCTGGAGGATAACCGCCTCCAGACGCTCGCGCTGTCGATCGCCGAGGCGGACGGCGCCGTCGCGGTGCCGAGCTACGTCCGCGTGATCGAGATCTTCGAAGGCAGCGGCCGGCTCGATCGCGCGGTCGAGGGGCTGGCATCGAACGATATCCTGCTGCGTCGCGGACAGGATGGCCACGGGCTCACGCGGCCCGAACTGGCCGTGTTGCTCGCGACCGCCAAGCTCGGGCTGCAGGATGCGATCGAGCATGGCGACATCGCACGCGACGATGCGTTGAAGCCCGATCTCCACGCGGCCTTCCCGGCGGCGATGCGCGCGCGGTTTGCCACGGCGATCGACGAGCACCGGCTGCGGCCCGAAATCGTCGCAACCAAGCTCGCCAACCGGATCGTCAACCGTCTGGGCATCCTCTACCCGTTCGAACTGGCGGAAGAAGAAGGCGCGGCGATGGACGATATCGCGGCGATGTTCGTCGTCGCCGAGCGGCTGTTCGACCTGCCGGCCTTGTGGGCGGAGATCGAGACCGCGGTGATGCCCGAGGCGGCGCGGATCGCGCTGTTCGACGAGGTCGCGGTCGCGACGCGCTCGCAGATCGCCGACCTGTTGCGCGTGTCGGCACCGGGGACGGCACCGGGCGACGTGCTCGCGCGGCTGGCCAAGGGGATCACGCAGCTGGATAGCCAGACCGCGGCGTTGCTGCTGGAGGAAGCCAGTGCGCAGAGCGGCCGCATCGCAGGGCAGCTCGAAGCGGTCGGTGCGCCCGCCGATCTGGTCCGCAAGGTCGTGCGGCTGTTCGAGATGGACGGCGCGGTCGGGCTGGCGGATCTCGGTGAGCGGATGACGCTCGACGAGGCGGTTCTCACGCGCGCGTTCACGCATCTCGGGCAGGCGCTGGGGCTGGATTGGGCGCAGGCGAATGCGGCGCGGATCAGCCCGACCGATCCGTGGGAGCGGTTGCTGATCGCGGGCCTCGCGCGCGATTTCCAGCAGTTGCGACTGGAATTTCTCGCGCGGCGTGGCGCGCAGGACCCGCAGGGTGCGGTGGACGCGTGGCTGACGGCGAACGCGACGCGGGTCGCGCAGTTCAAGGCGGTGATCGACCGCGCGCGCCATGCGGCCGTCCCGAACGCGGCGATGCTGGCGCAGATCGCCGGCCAGGCGCGCGTATTGCTGGGCCGCTAAACCCCTCTCCCCCTCGGGGAGAGGGAGGGGCCCGCGTGCGCTTGCGCGTGGGAGGGTGAGGGGAATGAGGCTCGGGACGCGAGTCCCAACTCCCCTCACCCTCCCGTCGCCAAGAGGCTCCTCCTTCCCTCTCCTCTGAGGGGCGAGGGACTAGGCGACGCCCGCCCGCCGCGCCGCCAGTTGCGCCTTCCACGCTCGCGCACGCCACCACATGATTACCCCGGTCACGGCCAGCACTGCCGGCAATATTCCCCCGAGGAAGATGATCGTCTGCCACAACGGGCCCATGTCGGTGCCGTCATGGATTCGCCGCATCCACCGCGCGACACCGCCCTGGACCCGCGCGGGCGCCGCCGTCGCGCCGCCGGTATCGTCCGCCACCTTCACGCTCACCGGCGCACCTTTGCCCTCGAACGTCACGGTCCAGTCGGCGCTGAGATCGGTCGGCCACGCGACGCTCCGCAGCGGCGCATCGCCGGCGACGCCGCGCGCCTTGCCGATCGCCACGTCGAGCGGTTGCGCCGGTTTGGCGAGTGGCTTCGCACGGGCCAGCGCCATGCGATCGGGCACGCCGCGCCCCGCCGGCCGCGGCCCGAAGACCTGCGGGAACGCGATCCATGCGCCGGTCAGCGACAGCACGAACAACGGCAGCGCGACCCAGAAGCCGAACAGGTGATGCAGGTTCGTGTCGGTGTTGCGATGCCGCCGGAACCGCAAGCCGCGCGTCCACCTGCCGATCGTCGGCCACCACAGCCACAGGCCGGTGAAGCAGGACACCATCATCGCGACACCGATCCAGCCGACGATCGTGCGCCCGACGCCGGGCAGTTGCAGGCTCCCGTGCAGCCCGTGGAGGAACCGGACGAGCCCGCTGTTCGACGGCGACACCTCCAGCACGCGCGCGGTCGGCGGGTCGAGATACACCATCGTCCGCTGGGGAGGTCCCGGCCGTACCGGGGCAGTGCCAGCGCTGGCCGCGACCACTACCGGCCCGCCATCCTCGGGCATCGTCAGCGAAGCGATCCGCTCGCCGTGCTTGAGCGCGGCCTGCGCCGCGACGAGATAGGCATCGGGATTAAACACCATCTTGCCCGAGACCGCATAGCGCGCCGGATCGACGATCCGGTCGAGCGCGTCATGCCACACCAGCGCTGCGCCGCTGAGCGACAGCGGGATGATCAGGATCGCCAGCACGAGCCCGATCCATTTATGAACCTGGAACCACGCCCGCCGCACTGCCAGCTTGCTCATTCGTACCATACTCCCTGTCGCGGGAGCGTGGCATGGCAGGCGGGTTCAAGTCCATCCGCACCGCACGTCGGCCAGTCCCGACGGATCGTCGAACGCTCGGGACCAGTGTCGTGCGCTCGCTCGCAACGCCGTGCGCCGGTCAGGAACGCCGTGGCGTTATCTTCCGGCGGTAAAAAGCCACGTTCGCAAGGCACTGGCGAGGTTGGGCGGGTTGTCGGCGGTTATCCTGATGGCATCGATTTCCGCCACCAATGCCGATAGCGGCAGACCCAGGCCTACCGACGCGGCCTCGATTGCCGCCCAGAACACCGGTTCCAGGCTGATCGACGTCTGGTGGCCCGCAATCGTGATCGACCGCTTTACCGGTCCGTGAAACCCGTCCGGCGGGGCGGCGATCACTCGGTATCGAACAGCGACGCGAGCTGTTCGATGATCGTGCCGCCGAGCTGCTCGACGTCCATGATCGTCACGGCACGCGCGTAATAGCGGGTGACGTCGTGGCCGATGCCGATCGCGACCAGCTCGACCGGCGACTTGCTTTCGATCCAGCCGATCACCTGGCGCAGATGACGCTCCAGATACGAGCCGGAATTCACCGAAAGCGTCGAATCGTCGACCGGTGCGCCGTCGCTGATCACCATCAGGATGCGGCGCTCCTCGGGCCGCGCGACCAGCCGCGCATGCGCCCACATCAGCGCCTCGCCGTCGATATTCTCCTTCAGCAACCCCTCGCGCATCATCAGCCCGAGCGAGTTGCGCGCACGCCGCCACGGCTCGTCGGCACGTTTGTAGACGATGTGGCGGATGTCGTTCAGCCGGCCCGGCTGCGGCGGACGCCCGGCGGCCAGCCACGTCTCGCGGCTCTGCCCGCCCTTCCAGGCGCGCGTCGTGAAGCCGAGGATCTCGGTTTTCACGCCGCACCGCTCCAGCGTGCGGGCGAGGATGTCCGCGCTGATCGCCGCGATCGAGATCGGACGGCCGCGCATCGAGCCCGAATTGTCGATCAGCAGCGTCACCACGGTGTCGCGGAAATCGGTTTCGCGCTCGGCCTTGTAGCTCAGTGACAGCGTCGGGTTGACGATCACGCGCGCGAGCCGCGCCGCGTCGAGGATGCCCTCCTCCTGGTCGAAATCCCACGATCGCGACTGCTGCGCCATCAGCCGTCGTTGCAATCGGTTGGCAAGCTTCGACACGGTCGACTGCAGGTGCACAAGCTGCTGGTCGAGATAGCCACGCAGCCTTGCGAGCTCGTCGGCGTCGCACAGCTCGGTGGCGGCGATCACCTCGTCGAACTGCGTCGTCCACGGCTTGTAGTCGAACGCGCCGCCCATGTCCGCAAAGGGACGGTTCGGGCGGACCGGCTGCATGCCTTCCTCGCCGTCGTCGCCGGGCTCGCCGTCGATGTCGTCCATCGACTCGTCGCTCTGTTCCTGGCCGTCGCTTTCCTCGTTCTGCTGCTCGGACTGTTCGCCGCGCGCCTCGACTTCGCCCTGGCCGTCCTCGCCCTGGTCGTCGCCTTCGTCGCCCTCGTCCTGCTGCTGCTCGTCGGTACCCTCGTCCTCGGAGCCGCCCTCGTCGCTCTCCTCGGGGACCTGATCGCCCTCGACCAACTCGAGTTCCTGCAGCATCTTCCGCGCAAGGCCCTGGAACGCCTTCTGGTCGTCGAGCGCATAGGCCAGCGCGTCGAGGTCGGTCTTGCTCTCGATCCATTCGCGCACCAGCGCGAGGCCGGGTGCGGCGATGGCCGGCGATTCCTGCCCGGTCAGCCGCTCGCGCACCATGAGGCCAAGCGCGGTCGACAACGGCACTTCATCGCGATTGCGCGCGCGCGTGATCGGGTCGGCGCGCAGGCGAACGTCGAGCGCGCGTTCGAGGTTCTCGGTGATCCCCGCATAACCGCGCGAACCGAGCGCCTCGACCCGAGCGGTCTCGACCGAATCGAACACCGCGCGCGCTACGGCCTCGGCGGGCGCCGCACGATTATGCAGCGCGATGTCGTGATGCTTCAACCGGAGCGCGAATCCGTCCGCGAACCCACGCGCCTCCGCGACCTGCTCCAACGGCAGGGCACGCGCGGGCATCGGCACCTTGATGTGCTTGCCCGACTGCGTCGGCGCATCGGCGGTGAACGCGAGTTCGACCTCCGGCTCCTCCGAAATCGCACGCGCCGTGCCGGCAAGAACCGCCTTGAAGCGATCGAGAGGGGTTTCGTTGGCCAAAGGCTTACGCCTTGCCCACCACGCTCTCGGGCAGGTCCTTGCCGAACACGCGCTGGTAATATTCAGCCACCAGCGAACGCTCCGCCTCGTCGCACTTGTTGAGGAAGCTCAAGCGGAACGCGAAGCCGACGTCGCCGAAGATCAGCGCGTTCTGCGCCCAGGTGATCACCGTGCGCGGGCTCATCACGGTCGAGATGTCGCCATTGACGAAGCCCTTGCGGGTCATGTCGGCAACGCGGACCATGTTCTCGACGACCTTCTTGCCGTCGGGCTTGTCGTATTCGCCCGACTTGGCGAGCACGATCTGCGCCTCGACCTTGGCAGGCAGATAGTTGAGCGTGACGACGATGTTCCAGCGGTCCATCTGGCCCTGGTTGATCTGTTGCGTGCCGTGATACAGTCCGCTCGTATCGCCGAGGCCGACCGTGTTGGCAGTCGCGAACAGGCGGAACCATGGGTTCGGGCGGATCACGCGGTTCTGGTCGAGCAGGGTCAGCTTGCCCTCGGTCTCCAGCACGCGCTGGATCACGAACATCACGTCCGGACGGCCGGCGTCGTACTCGTCGAACACGAGCGCGGTCGGGGTCTGCAATGCCCAGGGCAGCAGGCCTTCGCGGAACTCGGTGATCTGCTGGCCGTCCTTCAGCACGATCGCGTCGCGGCCGATCAGGTCGATGCGGCTGATATGCGCGTCGAGATTGATGCGGATGCACGGCCATTTCAGGCGCGCCGCGACCTGCTCGATATGCGTCGACTTGCCGGTGCCGTGATAGCCCTGGACCATCACGCGGCGGTTATGCGCGAACCCCGCCAGCACGGCGAGCGTCGTGTCGGCATCGAAGACGTACGCCGGATCGAGATCGGGCACGCGCTCGTCGGCTTCGGAGAAGGCCGGCACTTCCATGTCGGAATCGATCCCGAACATCTCGCGCACTTTCACCATGCGGTCGGGTGCGTCGAGGATCGTGGTCTCGCGGCTGTCGGGCTGGGTATTCGGGATATCGGTCATGTTGGCCTCGTGTTCCCGATAGCTCTAGTGCAAGCAAGGGGCGTTACTCAACCGCGACCTTTGCGGGCTGCGAGAAGAGTGTGACGAACTGCCCGGCGAGCGCACGGTTCCCTTCGCTCTGGACGATCGGCCGTCGCCGACGCATCCTCGACCACAGGATTCGCCCTGGAGAGGAGCCGATTGTGGCAAAGTTGATTTTTGTAAACCTGCCGGTTGCCGATATCGCGGCGTCGACGGCGTTCTACGAACAGATCGGCGCGACCAAGAACGCGATGTTCAGCGATGCGACGACGTCGTGCATGGTGTTCAGCGACACCATTCATTTCATGCTGTTGTCGCACGAACGTTTTCGGACCTTCACCAGCAAGGCGATCGTCGATGCGCGGGGGATGACCGAAGTGCTCACCTGCCTTTCCGAAGACAGCCGCGACGAGATCGACGCGCGGATCGCAACCGCGATCGCCGCCGGTGGCCGCGAGGATACCGATGCCGCGCAGGACTACGGCTTCATGTATGGTCGTCGGCTGGAGGACCTCGATGGCCACAGCATCGATCTGATGTGGATGGACGTCGAGGCCGCGGCCAAGGCCATGCAGCCCCCCGCCAACTGAGCGATATGCCTGGGCGTCAGGCGAACGCGGCTGCGCCCTTCAAATGCTGGTAGGCGGCGATCACCTTCTGCAGTTCGGCCTCGTGCGCACGGTCGCCGCCATTGCGGTCGGGATGATAACGCCGGACGAGCTCGCTGTAGCGTTTGCGCAGGGCCGTGCGGTCGGTGTCCGTGCCGAGCCCGAGCACGCGCAGCGAGCGCCGTTCGCCGTCGGACAGCACCCGGCCATCCTTGCGCGCCGCTGCCATCCGCTCGCCGAACCTTGCGCCGATCGCATCGATCGGGTCCGCGAAATCCGCCCATTTCGGCGGGGTGTCGCCGCCGCCATGCGCGAAGGCGCGCGTTTCGCGTTCCCAGCCCGCCATCGGGCGTTGGGCGTAGTGAATTTCGTCCGCGGTCATCCCGTCGAAGAAGTTATACCCTGAATTGAATGCACGGACATGCTCCAGGCAGAACCAGCGGAACTGCGGCGGCCCGCCGTCGCTAGGCCCCTCTAGTGGCGGCGCACGAAACTCACCGGGTTCCTCGCAGTCGCGCCACATGCAGACGCGCCCCGTCCCTTCCACGCGGCCGTGAAACCGCGGGCTGGGGCGTTCCTTGCGCTCTTTTCGATCCTCGTCCGCCACCGGCTCCCCGCGCTTTTCAAAACGGGCTATATAGGATCGATGACAGACCTCGCCACCGGCTCCGTACAGGACCAGATCACCGCCCGCCTCACCGCCGCGCTTGACCCCACGCAGTTGACCGTCATCAACGAGAGTGGACTCCATGCCGGCCATATGGGCGACGACGGCACTGGCGAGACGCATTTTCGAGTCGAAGTCGAAACGCCGACGTTCGAAGGCCTTAATCGTGTCGCGCGTCAGCGACTCGTGAACCAAGCGCTGGCCGATCTGTTGAGCACGCAGATACACGCGCTCGCCATCAAGGCCCGCGCCCCTGGGGAGCGCTGATGGCTTACAAACTCTGGTACTGGCCGACGATACAGGGCCGTGGCGAATTCGTCCGACTCGCGCTCGAGGGTGCCGAGATCGCGTACGAGGATTGCGCCCGCGACGCCGGCGAGGACGGCCTGATGGCCGATCTCAACGACCGCACCGGCCGCACGCCGTTCGCGCCGCCCTATCTCGAGCTCCCCGGATCGGACAGCGGGGCCCTGGTCATCGCGCAGGTCGCCAACATCCTGATGTATCTCGGCGAGCGCCACGATCTCGCGCCGTCGAAGATGGCCGACCGGCTGTGGCTCAACCAGCTGCAACTGACGATCGCGGACCTGGTCGCGGAGGTTCACAACGTCCACCACCCGGTCGCCATGATGGACTATTACGACGACCAAAAGCCCGAAGCCGCGCGCGCCGCCAAGCAGTTCCGCGCGGAGCGTATCCCCAAGTTCCTCGGCCATTTCGAGGATGCGGCGCAGGCCAATCCCGGCGACTGGCTGATCGATCACAAATGGACCTACGCCGACACGTCGCTGTTCCAGATCATCGAGGGGCTGCGATACATGTTCCCGCAGCGGATGAAGACGCTGGAGCCCGATTACCCGAACCTGGTCCGCATCCACGACCAGGTCGCGGCGCTGCCCGGCATCAAGGCGTATATGAAGAGCGACCGCCGCCTTGCTTTTAACACCGACGGAATCTTCCGCCACTATCCCGAGCTCGACGCGGCGTGAGAGCCGCGAGGCCGGCCGCGCGCATTCTGCTCGTCGATGCGCAGGCCCGCGTGCTGATGTTCCGCTTCACCCCCGACGATCGACCGCCGCTCTGGTGTACGCCTGGCGGTGCGGTCGATCCGGGCGAAACCTATGCCGCCGCCGCGCGTCGCGAATTATGGGAGGAAGTTGGCCTCGACATTGACTGCGGCCCCGAGGTTGCACGGCGGGTGGTCGACTTCCGCACGTTCGAAGGCATCGAGGTGACCGCCGACGAACGCTATTTCCGGATCGACGTGGATACGTGCGAGGTCGCGGCCGGCAAGCTCACCGAACAGGAGCAGAAGCTGCTCGTTGGTCACCGCTGGTTTTCCCGAAACGACATCGCGGGCCATGATGAAGTGATCTATCCTGCCGACCTGGTCGAATTGCTCGACATGACGGAGTCCCAAGATGCTCGATGATTTCGTCCTCCAGACGATCCTGCCCTCCACGCACGATCTTGGCGGGTTCAAGGTCCACCGCACGCTGCCGAACAAGGAACGGACGATGGTCGGCCCGTTCCTGTTCTTCGACCAGATGGGCCCAGCGCATCTCGGCGTCGGGCAAGGCATCGACGTCCGCCCGCATCCGCACATCAACCTGTCGACCGTCACCTATTTGTTCGATGGCGCGATCGATCACCGCGACTCGCTCGGCACGCAGGCGCGGATCGAGCCAGGCGCGGTCAACTTGATGACCGCAGGCCACGGCATCGTCCATTCCGAGCGCTCGCCCGGCGACGAACGTGCCGAGGGGCCGAACCTGTCCGGCATCCAGACCTGGCTGGCGATGCCCGAGGCGGTCGAGGAGATCGACCCGGCGTTCGAGCACGTTACCAAGGCGCAGCTGCCGACGATCGAGGCGCACGGCGCGCGCTCGCGGATCATCATGGGGAGTCTCTGGGGCCAGACCGCGCCGACCACGACCTATTCGGGGACGATCTACGCGGACATCGCGCTCGATCCGGGCGCGAGCGTGCCGATCGACGCCGCCGCCGAGGAGCGCGCGATCTATCTGGCGATGGGCGAGGCGACGCTAGAGGGCGTGAAGCTGGAACCGCAGGTGTTGTACGTGCTGCGCCCCGGCATTTCGGCGACGTTGCGTTCGGCGACTGGCGGCCGCGCGATGCTGTGCGGTGGCGACGCCTTCACGACGCCGCGCCACGTCTGGTGGAACTTCGTCAGCTCGAGCCGTGATCGTATCGAGCAGGCGAAACGCGACTGGAATGCCGGCAACTTCCCGAAAGTGCCCGGCGACGAGAAGGAATGGATCGAGATTCCGGCGATCCCGAAGACGGTCAGCTATCCGTAAGATTGGGGAGACACGGTAAAGTTCGTCGTGCAGGCCAGCCCCTCCCCCGACCCCTCCCGCAAGCGGGAGGGGAGATACGCCTTCTGCTCCCCTCCCGCTTGCGGGAGGGGTCGGGGGAGGGCATGATCCAGGGGCAGCGCGACGGGCAGGCCCTCCCCTAACCCCTCCCGCAAGCGGGAGGGGAACAATGACTGACCTGCAACGCATCGCGTTATCCACGGGCGTAGACCTCGACGTCGCGATCACCGGCGATCCGGCCAGTCCGCCGGTCATCCTCCTCCACGGCTTTCCCGAATCGCACCGGACCTGGCGCCACGTCGCGCCCGATCTCGCCCGCGATCACTATGTCGTCGCCCCCGACCAGCGCGGTTTCGCGCGGTCTTCCAAACCCACGGGCGTCGAGAACTACACGCCGGACAAGATCGTCGCCGACCTGATCGCGCTCGCCGATCACCTCAGCATCAAGACCTTCACGCTGGTCGGCCACGACTGGGGCGGCGCGATCGCGTGGATGGCCGCGCTCCAGCATCCGGACCGCATCTCGAAGCTCGTCATCATCAACGCGCCGCACCCGCTCGTCTTCCAGCGGACGATCTTCGACGACCCCGCGCAGCGCAAGGCGAGCCAGTATATCCGCCATTTCCGCGACACCTCGATCGACCAGGGACTGATCGGCGCGGGGCTGGAGAAATTCCTCGGCTCGACCTTCGCCAAGCATATCACGGGGACGATCGCCGGCGCCGACAAGGCCGCGTATCTCGACGAATGGTCGCAGCCGGGCGCGATGACCGCGATGCTTAACTGGTACCGCGCGAGCGCCATCGTGGTGCCCGACATGGACGAGACGCCGCCGCGCCCGGCGTATCTCGACGCGCCGTTCCCACCGACGAAAATGCCCGTGCTGGTGATCTGGGGCATGCAGGACACGGCATTGTTGCCGAGCCAGCTCGACCTTGCCGCGTATGTGCCGGACCTGACGATCGACAAGGTCGAAGCCGGACATTTCGTGCCGTGGCAAAAGCCCGACGCGGTGATCGCCGCACTGCGCCGCTGGGGCGTCTGAGCGGCGATACACCACCTAACGCGCACGCTCCCCTAATCCGTCATCCCAGCGAAAGCTGGGATCTCCCGGTTTGGGCCCCGGCACTCACCACGCTGAGATCCCAGCTTTCGCTGGGATGACGGGGGGCGGGGTTCGGGGTCGAGAGGCCGGGGTCGAGGGGCCGGGGGTCGAGGGGCCGGGGGTCGAGGGGCCGGGTCCGTCCGGGTCCGGCACCGAGCTGGTCACCTGTCTAAATCCTGACCACCGCATTCTGAAATCGTTCAGCGACGCGGGCGCAAAACTCCTCTCATGCCGCCAAGCGCGGCGTCGAACACAGGAGAGTCATCATGCGAAAGATCATCCTCGCGGCCGTCGCTGCCGCCACTCTGGTCCCAACGATCGCGACCGCGCAGAGCTACGGCGAAGTCCGCCGCGACAACCGCGAAGTCCGCGAGAGCCGGCGCGATCTGAACGACGCGCGTCGGCGCGGCGACCGCGGCGATATCCGCGACGCGCGCCAGGAACTGCGCGAAGACCGCCAGGAACGCCGCGAGGATTGGCGCGACTATCGCCGCACGCACGGCAACGTCTATCGTCGCCCCGCCTATGTCGGCCCGCGCGGCTATAGCTATCGCCCGGTAAATGTCGGCTACCAGTTCGCGCCGAGCTATTATGGCCGCCAATACTGGATCAACGACTATCAGACGTATCGCCTGTCGCGCCCGGCCTACGGCTATCAGCGCTGGGTCCGCTACGGCCGCGACGTCGTCCTGGTCGACACGCGCAACGGCCGCGTCGCGCAGGTCAATAACGGCTTCTTCTACTGATCAGGCATGCCGGCCGGGAGCGATCCCGGCCGGCTCACGCCTTCTCGTACGCCCCACGCCGCATGACGTAGTCGCGTGTCTCGTACGGGGCGGCGAGCCCCTCGACCCAGGCACCATGCGCGTGAGTCAGCGCCACCAGTTCCATCGCCCGTTCGCCGGGCCAGCCACGCATGCGGACTTCATGCCGGTGCAAATCGCGGTTCGGCTCCATCATCACCCAGCCGAGCGGTCGCGCCGCCGTTGCCCGAGCGCCCGCCGCATCCATCGCGACCCGGATCCGTTCGCGCGACGCCGGTGGCAGATATTGCCACACCACCGAATGCATCAGCACGCGCGTCATCCCGGCCGACTGCGGTTCGGCGAGCCGCGCCTCGACCCAGTCCGCCGCATCGCCCGTCGTCAGATCGACGCCGCCGTCGCGCACCATCGCGATCGCGGTCGCAAGTCGCGCCTGCCGCTCCGCCGCGTCGACCCACACATACGCTTCCAGCCGCTTACCCGCCGCCGGATCGGACAGGTCGAGCGGATGAATATCGACACCGCGTGTCGACTCGATCGCGACAGGCGCAGCGGGCGGCGTCTCGCCCCGCCATTCGGGTCGGATCGTCACCGGCGACTCGACGGGGCCGACCATCACGCCGCCAAGATCGAAGCGATAGCGGTCGATCAACAGGTTCAGCCCGGCGCTCGATCCGATCTCCAGCACCTCGAACTTCGGCCCGTAGCGCTTTGCCAGATGCAGCAATC
This sequence comes from Sphingomonas sp. R86520, assembly GCF_042466285.1. Taxonomy (NCBI): domain Bacteria; kingdom Pseudomonadati; phylum Pseudomonadota; class Alphaproteobacteria; order Sphingomonadales; family Sphingomonadaceae; genus Sphingomonas; species Sphingomonas sp. R86520. Next base: position 3,759,071 of record NZ_JAXHBZ010000001.1, on the reverse strand, counting down.
CGGTCATCAACCCGGCCGATCGCCCCGCTTCGTTGGTCTGCGGCGGACCGTCGAGCCACGGCAGCAGCGCCGCATCGTGCGCGACGAGCGTCGCCTTCACCGTTGTCAGAACGTTCGCCGGATCAGTCTCTTCGCCCGAAAATACGGCTGAGAGTGCCGGGTCGCCCCCCTTTCGGTGGAGCGCGTGCAACCCGCCCATGAGCCGCAACGCCAGCGCATCCGCCACCGGTTCGCCTGGCCAGTCGAGCACCCGCCGCCCCGTCTCGCTGTCGCGATCGAGCGCCTCGGCCAGCGCCGTGCAGACCCGCGCGGTGATCGGCGCGTCCATCACGGTGCAATAGCCCGCCTGGATGTCGAACGCCGCGCGGTTCGCTGGTTCATTTGCCATGCGCAGTTGTTGCACCCGCCAAGCCCCCCCCGTAAAGCCCGGCGCGTGCCAGACTCCCAGATCATTATCGCCGTCCCCAAGGGACGCATCCTCGCCGAGGCCCTGCCGTTGCTCGCGCGCGCCGGAGTGCATCCCGAAGCGGCGTTCTCCGACGAGAATTCGCGCGCGTTGCGGTTCGCGACCAACGATCCGGCGATCTCGCTGATCCGCGTCCGCGCATTCGACGTCGCCACCTTCGTCGCGCACGGCGCGGCGCAACTCGGCATCGTCGGGTCGGACGTGATCGCGGAGTTCGGCTATTCGGAACTGTACGCGCCGGTCGACCTCGGCATCGGCCACTGCCGGCTGTCGGTCGCCGAACCTGCCGAGATGGCGGCGCAGGATGATCCGCGCGGGTGGAGCCATGTCCGTGTCGCGACCAAATACCCGCATGTGACGGCCGCGCATTTCGCGGCCCGCGGCGTGCAGGCGGAATGCGTGAAGCTCAACGGCGCGATGGAACTGGCGCCGACGCTCGGCCTCGCGCCGCGCATCGTCGATCTGGTGTCGTCGGGGCGGACGTTGCTGGAGAACGGACTGGTCGAGGTCGAGACGATCATGGAAGTGACGAGCCGGTTGGTCGTGAACCGCGCCGCGATGAAAACGCGCAGCCGGGTCGTGCCACTGGTCGAGGCGTTCCGTCGTGCGGTCGAGAAGGAAACGGCGGCATGACCGCAAACCTTCTGCTCCCCTCCCGCCTGCGGGAGGGGTCGGGGGAGGGCACGCCCGCCCCGATCGTACCGTGCGCGGCTATGTCATTCCCTCCCCTAACCCCTCCCGCAAGCGGGAGGGGAATGTGATCCGCCTCGACACCACCGACGCCGACTTCGCGACCCGCTTTACCGCGCTGGTCGAAGACCGTCGCGAGTCCGACGCTGGCGTCACGCAGGACGTTGCCGCGATCATCGCCGCCGTCCGCCATGACGGCGAAACCGCGGTGCGCGACTTCACGCGGAAGCATGATCGCCACGACCTGGAAGCCACGGGCTGGCGGATCGACGCCGCCGATTGCAAGGCGGCGTTCGACGCGCTCGACCCAGACCTGCGCACCGCGCTGGAACTCGCCGCGACCCGCATCCGCGCGTATCACGAGAAACAGCGTCCGCTCGACAGCGACTCGGTCGACTCCGCAGGCGTCAGGCTCGGCGCGCGCTGGCTGCCCGTGGACGCCGCCGGCATCTACGTTCCGGGTGGGCGGGCCGCGTATCCCTCGTCGCTGCTGATGAACGCGATCCCCGCCAAGGTCGCCGGTGTCGGCCGGCTCGCGATGGTCACGCCGACCCCGGACGGCCAGATCAACCCGCTCGTCCTTGCCGCTGCGCACCTCGCTGGCGTCGACGAAGTCTGGCGCGTCGGGGGCGCACAGGCCGTCGCCGCGCTTGCGTACGGCGCGGGCCGGATCGAGCCGGTCGACGTCGTCACCGGCCCTGGCAATGCCTGGGTCGCCGAGGCCAAGCGCCAGGTCTACGGCGTCGTCGGCATCGACATGGTCGCCGGCCCCTCCGAGATCGTCGTCGTCGCGGACACGCTCAACGACCCCGAATGGACCGCCGCCGACCTGCTCAGCCAGGCCGAGCACGACACGACCACGCAGTCGATCCTGTTCACCGACGATGCCGCCTTCGCCGACAAGGTCGCGGACGCCGTCGACCGCCAGTTGCGCGACCTCGCCACCGAAGCCGTCGCGCGTGTCGCGTGGGAGACGAACGGCGCGATCGTCGTGGTCGATACGCTCGACGAGGCGATCCCGCTGGTCGACCGCCTCGCCGCCGAGCATCTCCAGTTGGCCATCCCCGACCCGCAAGCGTTCTTCGACCGCATCCGCCACGCCGGCTCGGTATTCCTCGGCCGCTACACACCCGAGGCGATCGGCGATTACGTCGCTGGTCCGAACCACGTCCTCCCGACGGGCCGTCGGGCGCGGTTTGCGAGCGGGCTGTCGGTGCTCGACTTCATGAAGCGCACCAGCTTCCTGGCTTTGGACGAAGCGGCATTGCGCGAACTCGGGCCGGCGACGGTCGCGCTCGCCAACGCCGAGGGACTGCCTGCACATGCAAAATCAGTGGCTTTGCGGCTGCGGCTCAACAGTTAGATTGGTTCACGCGGAGGCGCGGAGACGCGGAGGTGTCGACCTTGCCGCGTAGCGGCCCTTCAATCACTAGCGGATGAGGAGATCGAAGCGGCTGCGCCGCACGCAACATCTCCGCGCCTCCGCGCCTCCGCGTGAACAAACCTTCTTGCCGTTCCGTTCGAAACGCAAAGGGCTGACACACAGGCCCCCCGCGCCTACAGGCAACCGCTTATGACTCGAACCGCCCCCCGCACCAAGGCGCGTGCCGCCGCGCGCCTCGCCGCCGTCCAGGCCACGTACCAGCACGAGATGGAAGGCACCGCGATGCCCGTCCTGCTCAACGAATTCCACCAGCACCGACTCGGCGCGACGATCGAAGACGTCGAATATGCCGAGGCCGACGTCGATTTCTTCGATGACCTGGTGAGCGGCGCGAACGCGCGGGCCGGCGAGATCGACGTACTGATCGAGGGCAAGCTGGCCAAGGGCTGGACGCTCGCTCGCCTCGACAAGCCGATGAAGGCGATCATCCGGGTCGGCACGTATGAACTGCTTGCGCGCCAGGACGTGCCGGTTGCCGCCGTGATCAGCGAGTATGTCGACGTGGCGCACGCGTTCTACGACAAGCGCGAGTCGGGCTTCGTGAATGGATTGCTCGACGGCATCGCGAAAGAGGTGCGGGCGTAACCTCCCTCTCCCCTTCGGGGAGAGGGTCGGGGTGAGGGGCTGCCAAGCAGTGCGGCGCCTGGAACAGCCCCTCACCCCAGCCCTCTCCCCGGAGGGGAGAGGGAGCTAAGAATGACCGAAGCCGAGTTCATTGCGGCCTTACGCGAACTCCCGCTGCATCCTGCCGCGCGTAGCCTCAATGACGACACTGCGCTGCTCGACGCCGGCCCGCTCGTCGTCACCACCGACACGCTTGTCGAAGGCGTCCATTTCCTCCCGACCGATCCCGCGCAGGACGTCGCGTGGAAGCTGGTCGCGACCAACCTCTCCGACCTCGCCGCCAAGGGCGCGACGCCCGAGGGCATCCTCCTCAACTACCCGCTGGGCGACGACGCGTGGGACCGCGCCTTTCTCGAGGGGCTCGCGGACGTCCTGACGACATTCGACACGCGCATCATCGGCGGCGACACCGTCACGCTTCCCGCGAACGCCCCTCGCGTCCTGACCGTCACCGCGTTCGGGAGCGATGCCGCAGCGCCCGCCCGTAGCGGCGCACGTGAAGGCGATGCGCTCTACGTCACCGGCACGATTGGCGACGCGGGCGCAGGGCTGGCCATCGCGCTTGCAAAGCAAGGCCCGGCCGAGCTCCTCGCTGCCTATCGCCGTCCGCAGCCGCGGCTCGCCGACGGGCGCATCCTGGCCCCGCATGTCCATGCGATGATGGACGTGTCCGATGGCCTGCTGATCGACGCGTCCCGCATGGCGCTAGCCAGCAACCTCGCCGTCAGCGTCGACCTCACGCGCATCCCCCTTTCCGAAGCCTATCGCGCCTTCTCAGGCGACCGCCTCGCCGCAGCCACGGCGGGAGACGACTACCAACTCCTCTTCGCCGCGCCCGCAGAGTTCGTCACCGATGCCACCCGCATCGGCGCGTTCTCGAGCGGCTCAGGCCTTACCTTGCACGACGCGGGCGTACCCGTGCTGCTGCCGCCAAGTCTCGGCTACGAACACCGTCCGCGCGGATAGCTTGCGCAATGCCCCTGCACTGATAGGTTCCTTACATCGGGACTCGGCAAAGCCGGGACCGGAGAGGACCTGAAAAGAGGGATAGCGCCGTATGACGACCGTCTATTTGGCCATGATCTGCGGCGTGATCGCCGTCCTGTATGGTTTCGTCACCAGTCGACAGGTGCTTGCCGCCTCCCCCGGCAACGAGAAGATGCAAGACATCGCCGCCGCCATCCAGGAAGGCGCGAAAGCGTATCTCGGGCGGCAATACACCACGATCGCGATCGTCGGCGTGATCGTCGCGGCGATCCTTCTCTTCACGCTCGGCTATATCTCGACGGTCGGCTTCGTCATCGGCGCGCTGCTGTCGGGCGTCGCCGGCTATGTCGGCATGAACATCTCGGTCCGCGCCAACGTCCGCACTGCCGAGGCCGCGCGGACGTCGCTGCAATCGGGCCTGACGATGGCGTTCCGATCGGGCGCGGTCACCGGCATGCTCGTGGCGGGTCTCGGCCTGCTCGCGATCAGCGCGTTCTTCTGGTACCTCACCGGCCCCGCAGGCCATGCCCCCAACGACCGGATCATCGTCGAAGCGCTGACCGCGCTCGCGTTCGGCGCGTCGCTGATCTCGATCTTCGCGCGATTGGGCGGCGGCATCTTCACCAAGGCGGCGGACGTCGGCGCGGATCTCGTCGGCAAGGTCGAGGCGGGCATCCCCGAGGACGACCCCCGCAACCCCGCCGTCATTGCGGACAACGTCGGCGACAATGTCGGCGATTGCGCAGGGATGGCCGCCGATCTGTTCGAGACCTACGTCGTCACGCTCGGCGTCACGATGATCTCGATCGCGCTGCTGATCCAGGCGAGCGGCGCCGAGCTGATGCGGCTGATGACGCTCCCGCTGCTCGTCGGCGGGGTGTGCATCGTCACCTCGATCATCGGCACGTACATGGTGCGGCTCGGTAGCGGCAGCATCATGGGCGCGCTGTACAAGGGCTTCTTCACCTCGACGATCCTGTCGATCCCGGCGATCTACCTCGCCACCAAATATGTGCTGGGCGACCTCCACCGCGTGATCGGCGGTGCCGGCTTCCTCGATCCCACCACCGACGACCTGACCACGCAGGCCGCGCCGTCACTGACACAGAGCTTCACCGGGATGGACCTGTTCTGGTCGATGATGATCGGGCTTGTCGTCACCGGGCTGATCGTGTGGATCACCGAATATTACACCGGCACCAACCACCGCCCGGTCCAGTCGATCGCCAAGGCGTCGGAGACCGGTCACGGCACCAACGTCATCCAGGGCTTGGCGATCAGTCTCGAATCCACTGCGCTGCCGACGCTGGTGATCGTCGTCGCGGTGATCGTCGCGTACCAGCTCGCCGGGATCATCGGCATTGCGTTCGCCGCCACCGCGATGCTGGCCCAGGCCGGCATGGTCGTCGCGCTCGACGCGTACGGTCCCGTCACCGACAACGCGGGCGGCATCGCCGAGATGGCCGGCCTGCCTGACGACGTCCGCCAGCGGACCGACGCGCTGGATGCGGTCGGCAACACCACCAAGGCCGTGACGAAGGGCTATGCGATCGGCTCGGCGGGTCTCGCCGCCCTCGTCCTGTTCGGCGCGTACACGACCGACCTTGCGACGTACTTCCCCGATGTCACGGTCGATTTCAGTCTCAGCAACCCGTACGTCATCGTCGGGCTCCTCCTCGGCGCGCTGCTCCCGTATCTGTTCGGGGCGTTCGGGATGACCGCGGTGGGTCGCGCAGCGGGCGCGGTCGTCGAGGAAGTCCGCGAGCAATTCCGCAACAACCCCGGCATCATGCTCGGCACCAGCCGCCCGGATTACGCCCGGACGGTCGATCTCGTCACCAAGGCGGCGATCCGCGAGATGATCGTGCCCTCGCTGCTGCCAGTACTGTCGCCACTCGCCGTGTATTTCATCATCACCGCGGTCGCGGGCCAGGCTGCCGGCTTCGCCTCGCTCGGCGCGATGTTGCTGGGGGTGATCGTCTCCGGGCTGTTCGTCGCGATCTCGATGACGAGCGGCGGCGGCGCCTGGGACAATGCCAAGAAATACATCGAGGACGGCAACCACGGCGGCAAGGGCTCCGAGGCACACAAGGCTGCGATCACTGGCGACACGGTCGGCGATCCCTACAAGGATACGGCGGGCCCCGCGGTGAACCCGATGATCAAGATCACCAACATCGTCGCGTTGCTGTTGCTCGCGGCGCTGGCGGGTGGCGGAGTGGGCTGACTGTATCGCGCCCGTCCGGGAACACCGACCGATCCCGACGATCGGGAGGGCGGGCGCGAATCATCCAAAATCGATCGGCTCTCGCGGAGCCACGACCGCCCGGCCTTCGCTGGCACTTGCTCCTGCGACCGAACGCGGTAGCGTGGTCTAGCGGTCGTCGGGGGACGACGGGGGGAGAGTATAGATGAGGTGGCGTTCGTGTCTGCTGGCTGGCGGAATAGTACCGGCGATCGTTGTCGCACAGGCCGCACCGCCTAAAGCTGCGACGATCGAGGCGCCTGCCCCGCCAGCGACAACGGCACCGGTCGCCGTCGAGACGTTTGCCAAGCTGCCCGGCATGGAAAACCCGAAACTCTCGCCCGATGGCACACGCATCGCAGCGAAGATGGCGATAAACGGCCAGCAGGTGCTGGTGGTCGCGCCGCTGTTCGAAGACAAGAAGGCCAGCGCGGTCCGGGTCGGTGCGAGCGTCGACATCAACTGGTGGCGCTGGGTCGGCGATGACTGGCTGGCGGTCGGCGTCGGCTCGCAGGACATGCTGTACGGCGAGGAAATCTACATCACGCGGACGTTGGGCGTGAAAGCCGACATGACCAAGGTCAACCGGATCGACTGGACGCATTCCGGGGTTCGCGCGGACGATGTCCTATGGGTCGCCCGCGATGGCACCCCGCGCATCCTGCTGTCGCGCCAGACCGGCATCGAAAGCGAAAGCCAATGGTACCCGCAGGTCGCCGAAGTCGATCTGTCGACCGGCCGGACCAAGACGGTCGCCGGCAGCCAGGCCAACGTGTTCAGCTGGTATGCCGACGGCGCCGGAACCGTCCGGATGGGCTATCGCTACGATGACGACAGCCGGAAAAGCGCGCTGCTGTACCGCAGCACCAATCGCGACGCCTTCAAGGTCATAGCGTCGGCGCGCGGCAGCCAGGATATCGTCATTCCCCTGACATTCCGCGCCGACGGCACTGCGATCGCAACGGACGATTCGAACGGCCGGGACGAAGTGTTCGAGGTGTCGCTGCCCGATCTGAAACTGGGCAAGAAGGTCTATGGCGCGGATGGCTACGACGTCGACGGCGTCGTCGAGAACGCGACCGGCGACGACGTCGATGGCATCACCGTCACCGATCGCTTCGGCCATATCGTGTGGCTGAACCCGGCATTGAAGGAAATCCAGGGCTCGATCGACAAGGCGGTCGGAGCGCGGCGCGCCCGGATCATCTCCTGGAACAGGAGCCGGACGCGGTTCCTGGTGCAGGTAGGTTCGCCGTCGCAGCCCGGCGCGCTCTATTTCTACGACCTCGCCAATGGCACGATGCAGCGTTACGCCTGGCAGAACGACGTCCTGAAGGCACGTTCGCTGTCGCCGGTATCGACCATCCGGTACAAGGCACGCGACGGCGTCGAGGTGGAAGCGCTGCTGACGCTGCCGCGGGGCCATGGTCCGAAGAACCTGCCGCTGATCGTGTTGCCGCACGGCGGGCCGTTTGCCCGCGATTCCGAAGACTGGGACTGGTGGGCGCAGTATCTCGCAGAGACCGGCTACGCGGTCGTCCAGCCCAATTACCGGGGCTCGTCGGGTTACGGTACCGCGTTCGCCAAGCTGGGCGAGGGCCAATGGGGCCTGAAGATGCAGGACGACCTCGACGACGCGGTCACGCATCTGGCCAAACAGGGTATCGCCGATCCGAAGCGGGTGTGCATGGCGGGCGCCTCCTATGGTGGCTATGCGGCGATGCGCGCGGCGCAGCGCAACGGCGTCGGCGCGGCAGCCCAGTATCGATGCGCGATTTCCTACGCCGGTGTCTCCGACTTGCAGGCGATGCAGAACTACGACGGCAAGTTCCTGTACGGAAAGACTCGAAGCGACTGGCTGAAGAAGCAGGCCCCGGACTATCGCAGCGTCTCGCCGCGCTTCGGTGCGGAAACCTTCTCGATTCCTATCCTGCTGTTGCACGGCAAGGAAGACAAACGCGTTCCCGTCAAGCAATCGCGGATGATCGCCGCAGCGCTGAAACAGGCCGGCAAGCCTTACGAGTATATCGAACAGCCGCTCGGCGATCACCATTTCACGCGTGGCGAAGACCGGCTGGAGTTCCTGAAGGCGATGGGAGCGTTCCTGGCAAAATATAATCCGGCCTAGAGGGGTGAACCGCTCGTAAGGCGCAGGAAGGCCTGTGATCGCCGATAATCAAGATGTTCGGTATGACCCCGACCCTAGGCAGCGTCCTTCCGGAAAGCGTGTTCTGACACGGACCTTGTTTCTCGCACCGAGAAGACCGACATCGGGTATCTCAAGTGGACGTGGGCATCGGGCGCACGGCTGCGGTTCGGCCGCGCTTCCCTTTTACGCGAACCTGCGGTAAGGGCGCTCGTCCCGAAATTCCCCCAATTCAGAGATTATATTTGGCCAAGGAAGAACTGCTCGAGATGCGCGGCCGCGTGGTGGAATTGCTCCCCAACGCGATGTTCCGGGTCCAGCTCGAAAACGACCATGAGATTCTCGGTCACACCGCCGGCAAGATGCGCAAGAATCGCATCCGCGTGCTGGTCGGCGACGAGGTGCTGTGCGAACTGACGCCTTACGACCTGACCAAGGGTCGCATCACCTACCGCTTCAAGTAAGCCCGTGGGTGCCGTGGCACCCGCCGCTTTACATCATGAGGCAGGCGTTCGTGCGCCTGCCGCTTCAATGACGAGGCACCTGTGCTGGTCCTAGCCTCTTCCTCGCCGCGCCGCCGTGACCTGCTCGCGCGGCTTGGCGTTGTGCCGTCCCGCGTGGAATCTCCCGACATCGACGAGAACCCGCGCAAGGCCGAACCGCCCCGCGCCTACGCGCTCCGCCTCGCGGTCGAGAAGGCGAGCGCCGTCACGCGCGCCGAGGGCGAGATCATACTCGCCGGCGACACGACGATCGCGCTCGGCAGTCGCATCCTGCCGCCCGCCGACACCATCGAGGTTCAGCGCGACCTGCTCGGCAAGCTTTCCGGCCGTCGTCATCATTGCCTGTCCGCGGTCTGCGTGATCGATGCGAACGGCAAGGTGCGAACGCGGATCGCCGACACGATCGTCGCATTCAAGCCGCTCTCGCTCGCCGAGATCGACGCGTATCTTGCGTGCGGCGAGGGCCTGGGCAAGGCCGGTGGCTACGCGATCCAGGGGCGCGCCGAGGCGTTCGTGCGCTTTCTGTCTGGCAGCCATTCGGGCGTCGTCGGACTTCCCCTGTTCGAAACACGTGCGCTGCTGAAAACCGCAGGCGTCGCGCTTGCCTGAAGCCGGGCTCGTCTGGCTTTACGAAGCCGGCATAGGCGAGTCACGCGCCGCGCTGGTCGAGGACGACCGGATCGTCGAAGCCGCGATCGAGCTCGACGATGGCACGCCGAGGGTCGGCCTGGTGGTGCGCGCCCGGCTCGTCGAGCTGCTTGCCGGGCGGCGTGGACGTGTCGCGTTCGATGGCGTGGAGGCATTGGTCAACCACCTTCCGGCCGGCATCACGCAAGGCGCCAGCCTGACCGTCGAGATCGTCCGCGAGGCTATCCCGGAAACGGGTCGCGCGAAGCTCGCCAAGGCGGTTGCGACCGACTTGCCCCCCTGCCCGGCGCCGACACTGTACGAGCGCCTCGTCGCGACCGGTATCCCCGTGCGCAGTCCCCGCCCGCACGAGACCGACGCGCTGGAGCAGGCCGGGTGGTCCGAACTGCTCGACGAGGCGGTGAGCGGGGAAATCGTCTTTCCGCTCGGTGCGCTGCGGTTATCGCCGACCCCTGCCATGACGCTGTTCGACGTCGATGGCGCGCCGCCGCTCGAGGCTCTGGCGCTCGCCGCGGCACGCGCCGTCGCGCTGTCGATTCGCCGTCACGGCATCGGCGGTTCGATCGGCATCGATTTCCCGACATTGTCCGGCAAGGCGCCGCGCATCGCGGTGGCTGCGATGATCGACGACGCACTGCCGCAGCCGTTCGAGCGCACTGCCGTCAACGGCTTCGGCTTCCTTCAGATCGTGCGCCCCCGCCCCCGCGCCTCGATCCCCGAGATCCTTCGCAACGACCGCGTCGGCGCCGCGACCCGTGCGCTGCTCCGTACGCTCGAGCGTACGCCGCCGACCGCGTCGCGGCGCCATAGCTTGCCGCCCGGCGTTCATGCGCGGCTGATCGCACGCCCCGATTGGGTGGCGGAACTTACCCGGCGCACTGGCGTCGTCCATGAACTGGAGAGCGCATGATGTCCGTAAAATGCCCGATCTGCGACCAGCCCGCGGTGCCCGAATACAAGCCGTTCTGCTCGAGCCGCCACCGCGACCGCGATCTGTTGCAGTGGCTCGGGGAAGGCTATCGCATTCCCGGACGGCCAATCTCGCAAACGGGGCTGGACAGCGCCGAAGACCCCGACTAAACGCGCCCTTCCGATCGCAAGATCGGTCCTTCATCCGATCCCAGATCGGACGATGCCCGGATAGCTCAGTTGGTAGAGCATGCGACTGAAAATCGCAGTGTCGGCGGTTCGACCCCGTCTCCGGGCACCATTTCTTCTTCAGCCTGTCTCGTCGGTCTGTCTGACCGCCCGCTTGGATCCATTCGTCGGATCGACGATTGTCCGGTGATGAGTATCGCGACCAAAACCCGCCAGACCGCGTGCGACGACACCAGCGAGATCGAGCTCAAGCTTGAAATCGAGCTCGCCGCGATGGACGCGTTTCGCGCCAATGCCGTGTTGGCGGGGACTGCGTTCAAGGACGTCGAGCAGCTTTCGACCTATTTCGACACCCCCCAGCACGACCTTCGCAAGGCGAAGATATCGCTGCGCGTGCGCAAGATTGGCGAACGGCATGTCCAGACCGTCAAGGTCAGCGGCAGTGCCGCGGCGGGTCTGTTCGCTCGTCCCGAGTGGGAGCGAGACATAGCGGGCCCCCTGCCGGAACTGGACGCGGAGTCACCGATACGGACACTCGTTGGCGCCGACATTCTTGCGAGGATCGTCCCGGCGTTCACCGTGACGGTCACGCGGCGCCAATGGCTGATCGAGCAGGATGGTGGAACCGTGGAACTCGTCGCGGACACCGGTTTCGTCGCGGTTGGCGAACGCACGACGGCGATCTCGGAAATCGAACTGGAACTGAAGAGCGGACCACCGACCGCGATCTTTTCGCTAGCGCGCCTGCTCGATCGTGACGTCGCGCTTCGGCTCGGCGTACTGACCAAGGCGGAGCGCGGCTATCGCTTGATGGAAGCGGCGATACTCGGCGCGGAGAAGGCGGAGCGGCTCGAACTTGCGTCGGACGCCACCGTGGCTGAGGCGTTCGAACGGATCGTCGGCGCCTGCCTCCGGCATTTCCGTCTCAACGAGACCCTGCTCCGCCGGGAGCCGGGTCCGGAGCCGCTGCATCAGGCACGGGTCGCGCTGCGACGGCTGCGCTCTGCGCTCTCGATATTCAAGCCGGTCGTCGCCGACGCCCGCTTCGTCCACCTCGCGAGCGACCTCAAATGGCTGGCGGGAACGCTTGGCACCGCACGCGACCTGGACGTCATGCTGGCAAGACTGGCACATCCGGACGCACGATTGATCGCCGCGCATGCCGAGGCCTACGCTGACGCGCTTGCGGCACTGGATTCGAAACGCACGCGGGACCTGATGATCGACATCGTGGAGTGGACCGCACTGGGCGCGTGGCGGGTGCATCCCGCTGACCCGGGAGAGGTCCAGCAGCCCGCCATTCGATTTACCGGCGATGTCCTGGAATCGCTCCGTCGACGGATCAAGCGCCGTGGCGACGGTCTCGTCGGCCTGGAAGACGATGCCCGACATCGCGCGCGGATCGCCGCGAAGAAACTACGCTACGCAACCGGGTTCTTCGAGACGCTTTATCCGGGCAAGAAGGCGCATCGCCGGTTCAAGGCGTTCGTCAAACCGTTGGAGGCGCTGCAGGAGCAGCTTGGGCTCCTGAACGACATCGCGACCGCACCTGCGCTGCTCGCGCGTTTCGATCTGGATGACGGCGAAAGGATTTCGCTGGAAGACCGCGAGAAAATATTGGCGCGGGCGGCCGACGCCTATGGACGACTGAAGGATGCAAAACGCTTCTGGTGACCAGGTCGCCTACTCCGTCGCGGGCCGCCATACCTATCCGTCAACACCAAATCCTTTCCGTCTTTCCTGTGGGCTTTGGGTTGGAAAAACCGACCGCCTAAGCCCGACTCATTGACCCAGTCGATCAATGACATCTGGCGAAATCGTTGCCGGTTTTCAGCGCGAACCCGTATTCAGGATACCAAGCCGAGATCGAGGAGAGAGACATGGACGCGATTACCGAAGGTAGCCCGATCAACGATCCGAAGAAGCAGCCTGCCGCGAAGCGTGCGCTGCTGGGCCGCACCGCCCGGGACTGGTGGCCCGATACGCTGCCGCTGGAAATCCTGCAGGGCCCCGGGCTCGCCGTAAACCCGCTGGGCGACGATTTCGATTATCGTGCCGCCTTCAAGGCGCTCGACTATGCCGCGGTGAAGGCTGACCTGGTCGCGCTGATGACCGACAGCCAGCCCTGGTGGCCGGCCGATTACGGGCATTACGGCCCCTTCTTCATCCGCATGGCATGGCATTCGGCCGGCACCTATCGCACCGGCGACGGTCGCGGTGGCTCGTCGTCGGGCGCACAGCGGTTCGCCCCGCTCAACTCGTGGCCGGACAACGGCAACCTCGACAAGGCGCGTCGCCTGTTGTGGCCGATCAAGCAGAAATACGGTCGCGCGCTGAGCTGGGCCGATCTGTTCATCCTGACCGGTAACGTCGCGATCGAATCGATGGGCGGACCGACCTTCGGTTTCTCCGGCGGTCGTGCCGACGTGTTCGAGCCGCTGAAGGACATCTACTGGGGCACCGAGGAAGAGTGGCTCGGCCAGACCCGGATCGACGAGGAAGCCGGCATGGCGCTGGAGGAGCCGCTTGCGGCGATCCAGCACGGTCTCATCTACGTCAATCCGGAAGGTCCCGGCGGCTGCCCGAACCCGATGGGCTCGGCGCGCGACATGCGCGAGACGTTCGCCCGGATGGGTATGGACGACGTCGAGACCGCAGCGCTGACCGCGGGCGGCCACACCTTCGGCAAGGCGCACGGCAACGGCGACGCGTCGAAGGTCGGCAAGGAACCCGAAGGCTCGGACATCGCGTCGCAGGGTCTCGGCTGGACGTCGACGCACGGCACCGGCATGGGCGACGACACGATCACCAGCGGGATCGAAGGCGCGTGGACGCCGACGCCGATCACCTGGGACATGACGTATTTCGACATGCTGCTCGACCATGAATACGAACTGGTCCGCAGCCCTGCCGGCGCGCATCAGTATCAGCCGGTCGGCAACCCGGAAGAGACGCTGGCCCCCGGCGCGCATTCGCCCGACAAGCGCGTGCCGACGATGATGACGTCCGCCGACATGGCGCTCAAGGTCGACCCGAGCTACCGCGCGGTGATGGAGAAGTTCCGGGCCGATCCGGAATACTTCGGCGACGCCTGGGCGCGTGCATGGTTCAAGCTGACCCACCGCGACATGGGACCCAAGCAGCGCTACCTCGGCCCCGAAGTACCGTCGGAGGAACTGATCTGGCAGGATCCGATCCCGAAGGCAGACTACAAGCCGATCGACTCGTTCGACGTCGCCGACCTGAAGAAGGCGATCGCCAATTCGGGTCTGGAGGTCGCTGAACTGGTCACCACCGCCTGGGCTTCGGCATCGACCTATCGTCGGTCGGACCATCGCGGCGGCGCCAACGGCGCACGCATCCGGTTCGCGCCGCAGAAGGACTGGGACGTCAACGAGCCTGCACAGCTTGCGCGCGTGCTGGCGGTCTATGACGGTATCAAGGCCGCGTTCGACGCAAAGGATCCGAGCGAGGGTGCCAAGCGCGTCTCGATCGCGGACCTGATCGTGCTCGGCGGTTCGGTCGGCATCGAAGCGGCAGCCAAGGCGGCAGGCTATGATATCGAAGTGCCGTTCACGCCCGGTCGCACCGACGCGACCGAAGCGCAGACCGACGCCGAGAGCTTCAAGGTCCTGGAGCCCAAGGCCGATGCGTTCCGCAACTATCTCCAGACGCGCTTCACGGTGCCGACGGAGGAACTGATGGTCGACAAGGCGCAGTTGCTGGGTCTGTCGGCGCCCGAGATGGCGGTGCTGATTGGCGGTCTGCGCGTGCTGGGGGCGAACCATTCCAACGCGAAGGCGCACGGCGTGTTCACCGACCGTCCTGGCCAGCTGACCAACGACTTCTTCGTCAACCTGCTCGACATGCGGACCGCGTGGAAGCAGGTCAGCGAGGAAAGCGACCAGGAATATATCGGCACGACCCGCGGTACGCACGATCACAAGTGGACCGCGTCGCGCACCGATCTGGTGTTCGGGTCGAACTCGCAATTGCGGGCGCTGACCGAAGTGTACGCCTGCGCCGATGCGGGTGAAATGTTCGTGACCGAGTTCACCAGCGCGTGGACCAAGGTGATGAACGCAGATCGCTACGACCTGATCGACTGACGAACGCGCACAATGGCCTAAAAGGGGGACGTCGGCAGCAATGTCGGCGGCCCTTTTTCGTGAAACCCGTCATGCGCCTGCTTGAGACGCCGTCGACGACTGCCGCTACAGGCTCGCCGTCTCGAGCATCGTCGCCAGGAGAAGCGCATCGCCAAGCGCCGCCGACGCGGCGGTGTTGTCGAACATGCACCAAACCGGCCGATCTGCAGCGACATCGGCCGCTATCATCGACGCGTAGGGCTGTAGACGGTCCTCCCCGTAAGCCGACCGATACATGACGGGCGAACCGTGCAGCCGCCAATACGTCAGCCCGCGCCAGCCACCCGGTGACGCCGCCGCGGCAAGCCTCCCGGGATCGGCTGCGACCCGAGCGACTTGGTATTCGGCCAACAGCCCCTCTGCCTCGGGGGCGAACCAGCTTTCGTGGCGTGGTTCACACACGATCCTTGCGGTAATCCTGGAGGAAAGCCTGTGCAGAAATGATGACGTCATTGACGCGTCGAACACCAAGCTCGGCGGAAGCTGCAACAGGAGAATCGCCAGCTTGTCGCCAAGCCCGCCGACCTCCCCCAGGAACCGCTCCAGGGTGTCGTCAGCGTCGCGAAGCCGGTGGCCGTGACTGATCGCTTTCGGGATTTTGACCGCGAACCGAAAGTCGTCCGGGACGGTTGACGCCCACCGCTCCCAGGTCGATCGGCGATGCGGCCTGTGGAACGAGGAGTTCACCTCGACGCATGGCAGCACGGACGCATAGCGCTGAAGTGCCGTCCCCAATGCGGGGAACGAGGGCCGGTCGTTTGCGGGGATGGCCCAGCCCGCGGTTCCGATCATCGGTGGCATACATGCTACCCAATCGCCCGACGCTCAAACCGTTCCCCGAACGGCGTCGCCGCACTCCAACCCGATGCCAAGACTGCACCTGACGAACGGTATGATCGCGCGAAGCAGCAGATAGCTTAGCCCGGTCCAGTTCCACATCGGCACACGCATCACGATAGTTCGGGCGCGAGGAGTCGCGTATTCGCCAAGCAACTCTGCCGCATCAGGCGCACGCCTCGGCTAAAATCGATTGTCGAATTACGGGAGGGGTGTCGAGTGGGGGGGCCATGTGTTGAAAGGTGACAAAATGCGTACGAATTTTTCGAGATATTCCGCGGTTGCAATGATCTTGGTCGGCGCGACGGCGCTCGGCGGGTGCGCCACGAAGGGCTTCGTCAGGGAGCAGATCGCAACGGTCAACACGCGTATCGACGGCATGGACGGCCGCCTGCGGACCGTCGAAGGCACGTCGGGCGAAGCGCTGACCCAGGCTCAGGCCGCCTCCGGCCAGGCTCAGCAGAACGGGCAGCGTATCGACCAGATCAATGGTCGGGTCGATGGCCTGGAGCAGCAGATGCAGCAGCGCCAGCGCAAGCCACGGGGCTAAGCACATCGTCGCGCAACCGGCGTGCACCGACGGACGACCATGTTGAAAGGCCGCCGTGCATAATCGCGCGTTCGCCGCGGTCTGGCGCACAGCCAGGCTCGTCGCGCTCCTGCTGGTGCTGATTGCACCAGACCTGTCGCCGGTTGCGGCCGCCGGCTCCCCTCCGCGCGCGCGGAAGGGGTCGGCGCGCCCGCGTCAGAAGCCCGTCAAGGCCAAGGTTGCGGTGCCAGCGCCCATCCCGGTGTATTCGGAGGGTTCAGGCCGGATGGCGGCCTGGGTCGCGGCAGCGCATGATAACGGTGCGCTTCCCTACCTCGTCATCGACAAGCAGGCCGCGTCGCTGCTCATGTTCAGCGCGAAGGGCGACTTCCTCGGGCAGACGCCGGTGCTGCTGGGCATCGGCGTTGGCGACGATTCGTCCCCCGGGGTCGGCGCCAAGAGCCTCGCCGAGATCGGTCCCGCCGAGCGAACGACGCCGGCGGGCCGCTTCGTCGCCAAGTTCGGGCGTGCCTTCGGCGGCCAGCGGGTCCTCTGGGTCGACTATGCCAATTCGGTCGCGGTGCACGCGGTGATCACCACCAACAAGAGCGAGCACCGCGTCGAGCGCCTGCTGTCACCGACAGTCGACGACAACCGGATCAGCTTCGGCTGCATCAACGTCGGAACCGATTTCTACGCCAGGAAGCTTCGTCCACTGTTCCAGAGGAAAGGCGGCATCGTCTACATCCTGCCCGACACAAAGCCGCTCGACGACGTCTTCCCGCGGGTCCGCCTGCTGCCGTATCTCGGCGCGACACCAGGCGAGTAGAGCCGGTTCCGAACAGGCGCGCGGCCGGTATAGACGTCGGCGCGGTCAAGGCGCTTGCGGTGCCCATTGCTCGAAGGAAAAATCACGATGATGTTCACGCTCGCCCTGCTCGCGATGACCAACGCCGCAGTGGCGGATCGATCGGCAGCCGACCGACCGGCGCGCGACCTGCCGGTGGTCGTGAGTTCACTGACGACCGAACAGCTCGTCGAACTCTGCCAGGGCAAGGACGCCGACCCGACGCCCAGTTTCTGTTCGGGCTACATCATCGCCGAATTCGACACGTTGTCGTTGTCGCGTCAGATCTGTCCGTCACCAAACCGCGCATCCAACATCCAGGTCGTTTCCGCGGTCCGGAAGTACCTGCGAACGCGCGCCAAGAAAGCTACCGGTGCGCCCACGTTTGTCGTGCGCGATGCGCTGCAACAGGCCTTTCCGTGCAAGCGCAAGCGATCGGACTAGCACGTGGGGCTACCGACATAGGGCCAAGCGCCGCCGCCTTTACGCCGTTCGAGGCTCTACGCCAGTATCGACCTTGCCCGATCGGCCAGTCGCTCGACCGCCGCGGCGTGGATGCCGGGCACCGACGCCAAAACGCCGAATGCTTGTGGCCGGGGCTTGTTGAAGATCAACGGCGCGCCGAGCGCATCGCTGACCGCGGCGCCGGCTTCGCTTGCTACCAGGATGGCAGCGGCGATATCCCATTCATTGCCCCACCGCAGCGTCGCGACCAGATCGGCTTCGTCGGCCGCCACCATCGCGATGCGGAGCGCGATCGAGTTGGGTTTGTCGACCATGGTCAGGTCCCGGTCGGCTTTGGGTAGTGCATCGACCGGCGTGCGACTTCCGGCGAACTCCGTACGGTTTCCAGCTCTGAGTGCCACGCCGTTGCGGGTGGCGCCCTGCCCTGCAACGGCCTGCCAATGTTCGCCGCGCGACGGCGCGTCGAGAATGCCGATCACCGAGCGGCCGCGGTCGACCAGCGCGACCGAGACGCACCAGCCCGGCCTAGCGCGAATATAGTCGCGCGTGCCGTCGATCGGGTCGACCACCCAGAGCAGGTCGTGCGCGAGGCGGTCCGCGTTGTCGGCGGTTTCCTCGGACAGCCAACCGGCATCGGGAAGCAGTGCTGACAGTCGTGCCTTGAGCATCCGGTCGACATCGAGGTCGACTTCGCAGACCGGGCTGCCGGGGGTCTTTTCCCAGCGGCGGAAATCGGTGTCGAAGCGTTCGTGCGCCATCGCACCGGCCTCCGCAGCGATGCCGGACACCGCGTCGGCGATCGCGCGCAGCCAATCCGCCGAGCGCTGAGATTTTTGGAAGCGATCAGCCACTCGCCACCGTCATGCCCTCCACGCGCAAGGTCGGCACGTTGACGCCGTAGCGGAATTCGAGATCGTTCGCCGGCGTCATCGCGAGGAACATGTCCTTCACGTTGCCGGCGATCGTGAACTCGGCGACCGGCGTGGTGATCTGGCCGTTCTCGATCCGGAAACCGGCCGCGCCACGGCTATAGTCGCCAGTCACGCCGTTTGCGCCGCCGCCCATCAGTTCGGTGACGTACACGCCCGACTCGATGTCGGCGATCAGCGTTTCAAGGGGCACGTGACCGGGCTCCATGAAGACGTTGCTGGTCGCCACGCCCGGACCGCCGCCGATACCGCGGGCCGCGTGCCCGGTCGGTTCGAGCCCAAGTTGGCGCGCCGAGGCGGAGTCGAGCAGCCAGCGTTCGAGCATGCCGTTCTCGATGATGTCGCTCGGCGAGACAGGCAGGCCTTCGCCGTCGAACGGACGCGAGCGCAGGCCGTGCGGGCGGTGCGGATCGTCGCGAATGGTGATGCCGTGCGCGAACACCTGGCTGCCGAGCGAATCGAGCAGGAAGCTGGTTTTCCGCGTGATCGCCTGCCCGGAGATCGCGCCGAGCATGTGCCCGACCAGCGAGGCGCCGACGCGGCGGTCGTAGACGATCGTGGTGGCGCCGCTGACCAAGCGGCCGGGGTTGAGGCGCGCGACCGCCTGTTCACCAGCACGGCGGCCGATCGCCTCGGGGGATTCCAGATGCGCACGGAGACGGGCGCTGTGGTGCGCATAATCGCGCTGCATGTTGCCGCCTTCGCCTGCCAGGACGCTGGCAGAGACGCCGTAGCCGGTCGCGGCATAGGCGGCGGCGAAACCGTGGCTGGTGGCGAGCGCCCAGACGCTGCGCGAGGCGCTGGCGCCGCCGCCTTCGCTGTTCGAGACGCCCGGGACCGCGCGGGCGGCGTCCTCCGCTTCGAGCGCTGCGTCGCGGAGCTGCTCGGGGCTGGCCTCGCCGCCATCGTCCAGGCCGAGCATCGGGACGATGCCGTGAAGCAGGCGTTCGGCGGGCGCCAGGCCAGCCCAGGGATCCTCGGGCGCCTCGCGCGCCATCGCCACCGCGCGCTCGACGAGTGCGTCCATCGCGGCAGTCGACAGGTCGGAGGTGGAGACGCTGGCGGAGCGCTGGCCTACGAACACGCGCAGGCCCAGATCTTCGCTTTCCGAGCGGCCGATATCCTCGAGCTTGCCGAGGCGGATCGACACGTCGAGCGCGGCGTCGGCGGCGAAGACCGCGTCGGCGGCGTCGGCACCGGCCGCCTTCGCGCGCTGGACGATGTCGTGGGCGCGGTCGCGGGCTTGGTCTGGGGTCAGCATATCAGCGACTTAAGGATGCAGGGTCGTGCCGACAACCACGCAGGCGAGGAACATCAGCAGTCCGGCGAAACGGTTCGCGCGGAACCGGGCAAGCGCGGCCGTGCCTGCGCCGTCGTGAGTGTCGGGTTTGAGCGTCGCGACTTGCCAGGCGAGGTGGAGCGCGACGGGAACGAGCGCGGCGAGCGCGAGCGGGTCGGGGCGGATCTGCCAGAAGGCCGCGACCCAAAGCGCGATGGCAGCGACGTAGACGGTGCCGACGCCGGCCTTCACGTGGCGCCCCATGCGGAGCGCGGACGAGCGGATGCCGATCATCGCGTCGTCCTCGCGGTCCTGCAGCGCGTAGATCGTGTCGTAGCCGATCACCCAGGCGATCGAGCCCGCGTAGAGCAGCCACATCGGCGTATCGAGCGCGCCGGCGATGTCGCTCCAGCCGACCAGCAACGCCCAGGAGAAGACGATGCCGAGCCATGCCTGCGGCCACCAGGTGATGCGCTTCATGAACGGATAGGCGGCGACCGGCGCGAGGCTGGCGAGCGCGACGATCGCCGCGAATGGCGTGAGTTGCAGGAGGACGGCCAGTCCGATCAGGCAGAGCGCGACGAGCCAGATCCAGGCGAGCTTGATCGTAACGAGGCCGCTCGGGATCGGCCGGGCGCGGGTGCGGGCGACCTGCGCGTCGAGATCGCGGTCGACGATGTCGTTGAAGACGCAGCCGGCGCCGCGCATCGCGATGCTGCCGAGCAGGAGCCAGAGGATCAGGTCCCAGCGCTGGACTGCGCCACCGGCGAGCGCGACGCCCCAGGCGCCGGGCCAGAACAGCAGCCACCAGCCGATCGGGCGGTCGAAACGGGCGAGCAGCGCAAGGCCGCGCAGGGTTGGCGGGAGGCGACCGACCAGGCCCTTATGTTCGCTGTCGGGGACGATTTCGGTGGGAATGGGTCTGGTCGGCATGTGGATGGCGTAGGAAGACGGGGTTTGGCGTGCAAGCCTTTGCCCGCTACCTGTGGCACCGTGTTGCGTCTGGAACTCCTTGCATGATCGGCCTCTCGGTCGCGGTCGGCCGCTTCGTCGAGGCGTTGTTCTGGGGGATATTCCGGGTCGCGGGGGCGGTTGCGGGTGTGCTGATCCTTGGGATCGTGATCCTGGTCTTGGCGTACGTGGTCGCGCGAAAGATGTGGGCGCGGCGGAAACGCTGAGCTCCCCCCATGTCAAAGGGAAGGGGAAGGGTAAACGTACAGATCCTCCTCGGCGCGGAGAGGGGAACCGTTCGCCATCGGCGAAGGGTGGAGGGGATCGCCCGAACGCAACGCTGGCGGAACGCGAGACACGCGCCGGCAACCCTTTTGGAAGACGCTAAACGCTAGCGTGACGCCCTGGGGAGGCCCCCCTCCACCCGCTGCGCTGGTCCCCCTCCCCGTGCCGGGGAGGATTTGCTAGGACGCCCTCATGCCTGCAACCCCAGCCTGGCCGCCGCAGTCCACGCCGCGCCTCTTCGTCGATACCCCGCTCGCGGTCGGTCCGCTTCACGTCGATGGCCCCGCCGCGCATTATCTCGTCGGCGTGATGCGGATGAAGATCGGTGATCCGGTCAAGCTGTTCGACGATCGGACCGGGGAATGGCTCGGCGTCGCGTCGAGCGTCGGCAAGCGCGATCTCGTGCTGGACGTCACCGAGTTGCTGCGACCGCGCGAGGACGTGCCCGATCTGTGGCTGTGCGCGGCACCACTCAAGAAGGGCCGCGTCGACTGGATGGCGGAGAAGGCGTGCGAACTCGGCGTCGCGCGACTGCAACCGGTCGTCACGCGGCGCACGATCGTCGACAAGCCCAATACCGATCGCCTGCGTACGCAGATGATCGAGGCGGCGGAGCAATGCGGGCGTACCGCGCTTCCGCAAGTAACCGAGCCGGTGAAGCTTGCCGCGTTGCTGCGCGACTGGCCCGACGACCGTGCGCTGTTTTTCGCCGACGAAACCGGCGGCGTGCCCGCGCTGGAGGCGATGCGGTCACGGCCCGGTCCGGCAGCGATCCTGATCGGCCCGGAAGGCGGCTTCGATGCGGACGAGCGCGCGGCGATCCGCGCCCACCCCCGGGCGATCGGTATCGGTCTCGGGCCGCGTATCCTTCGCGCGGAGACCGCTGCGAGTGCTGCCGTCACCCTGTGGATGGCGGCGGCGGGCGACTGGTAACCACATCGGTACCGATTGGTCCGAATCCCCTCTAGCACCCTCGTTCATCGACGCGTAAGGCGCGGCGATGACGACGATTCCAGCCCCGCTCAAGACCAGCCCGACGATCGAGTCGCGCGACCAGTTGATCGCCAGCTTCGCCCGCGGCGAGAAGCCGAAGGACGCGTGGCGGATCGGCACCGAGCACGAGAAGTTCGTCTATGCGAACGGCGATCACCACGCGCCGTCCTATGACGAGCCGAGCGGCATCCGCGCGTTGCTCGGCGAGCTGGAGCAATATGGCTGGAAGCCGGTCATGGAAGGCGGAAACGCCATCGCCATGTCGGGTGCGGATGGCAGCATCAGCCTGGAGCCGGCCGGGCAGTTCGAACTGTCGGGCGCGCCGCTCGACAATCTGCACGAGACCTGCGCCGAGACCGGACGTCACCTCGAGCAGGTGAAGGCCGCGGGCGAGAAGCTCGGCATCGGCTTCCTCGGGCTCGGCATGTGGCCGGACAAGACGCGTGCCGAACTGCCGACGATGCCGAAGGGGCGCTATGCGATCATGCTGCGGCACATGCCGCGCGTCGGCAGCATGGGCCTCGACATGATGCTGCGGACCTGCACGATCCAGGTGAACCTGGATTACGCGTCCGAGGCGGACATGGTGAAGAAATTCCGCGTCGGGCTCGCGCTCCAGCCGCTGGCGACCGCGCTGTTCGCGAACTCGCCGTTCACCGAAGGCAAGCCCAACGGCATGCTGTCGTATCGCAGCCATATCTGGTCCGACACCGATCCGCACCGCACCGGCATGCTGCCGTTCGTGTTCGAGGATGGCTTCGGGTACGAGCGCTACGCCGAGTACGCGCTCGATGTGCCGATGTACTTCGTCTACCGCGAGGGCAAGTATATCGATGCTGCCGGGCTGTCGTTCCGCGACTTCCTGAAGGGTGAATTGTCGGTGCTACCCGGCGAGAAGCCGACGCTCGACGACTGGACCGATCACCTGTCGACCGCGTTCCCCGAGGTGCGGCTGAAGACCTTCCTCGAGATGCGCGGTGCCGATGGCGGGCCGTGGAACCGGATCTGCGCGCTGCCGGCGTTGTGGGTCGGCCTGCTGTACGATCAGGGGGCGCTCGACGCGGCGTGGGACCTGGTCAAGGACTGGACCATCGACGAGCGCCAGGCGCTGCGCGATGCGGTGCCGAAGCTCGGGCTGAACGCGCCGATCGCAGGCGGTGGCATGCTGCGCGACATTGCGGGCGAGGTGCTCGACATCGCCGGGGCCGGACTGTCGGCACGCGCGCGGTTCAACCGCGCGGGCGACAACGAGACCGGCTTCCTCGATCCGCTGCGCGAGATCGTCCGGAGCGGCAAGGTGCCCGCCGAAGTGTTGCTGGACCGCTATAACGGCATCTGGGGTGGTGACGTGTCGAAGGTGTACGACGAAGCCAGCTTCTGACTGCTCCCCTCCCGTTTACGGGAGGGGTCGGGGGAGGGCTTGGCCGCGAGCGATCCGGTCCACGGCATAGGTCAGCCCCTCCCCTAACCCCTCCCGCAAGCGGGAGGGGAATTAGCCGCGCAGCCTGGCGAACAGCCGTGGCACC
This sequence comes from Sphingomonas sp. R86520, assembly GCF_042466285.1. Taxonomy (NCBI): domain Bacteria; kingdom Pseudomonadati; phylum Pseudomonadota; class Alphaproteobacteria; order Sphingomonadales; family Sphingomonadaceae; genus Sphingomonas; species Sphingomonas sp. R86520. The sequence goes on along the minus strand of NZ_JAXHBZ010000001.1, from coordinate 3,735,431 downwards.
AGGCCGTTGCGCGTCATCCAGTCGAAATAGGCGCGGTAGTCCGGATCGAGCTTCAAATGCCGTTCCTCGGTCTTCGCGCGCCAGTAATAGACCCCGCTGACCGCCGCCATCAGCAGCGTCGCGCGGGCTGCGTCGACCATGCTGCCAAGCGACAGGACGGGGATGGTCGAGAGCCACCAGAACAGGTTCTTCGACAGATACGCAGGATGGCGCGACAGCGCGTACGGCCCGTGCGTCAGGATGCCGCGGTTGGTGAGGTTCGAGAAGCGGAAGCCGAACGCCATCGTCGCCCAGGCGTAGATCGCGGTCAGCCCGACCAGCATCGTACCGATCAGCGCGAGCAGGATCGGATGCCATTGAAACCAATACGCCCAGTCCGACGTGCCCGGATGATAATCGAGCGGACCGCCCGTGTTCATCAGGATGAACGGCGGATAGCACATCAGCGCGGGCATCCACGCCGCGGCGAACGGATTGGCGCTGCGGATGTGCGAATCGAGCGGGCGGAACGTCAGCAGATACCCCACCGTCGCGAACGCCACGTCGATCAGGAACATCAACGTCACCAGCCAGCCCGACAACGCGACCGGATCGCGGAGCACGGTCGCGACGTCGCCGCGCACGAAATCGCCGAACCCGGGCGGTACGATCGCGAGCATGAAGGCGAGGAAGAACGTCTTCACCCCCCAGGCGCGCAGATGGCCGTAAATCGCGTCGCGGTCGACACCCGCCTGCCCCGTCATCCAGGCGCCGAGATGCCAGGCGCCATCGCGTGGCTCGACCAGATAGCGATCGATCCAGAGGACATAGGGGATCGACGCAACGAACAGGATCGGCGCGGCATTGGTGAAACACCACATCGCGAACGCGAAATTACCCTGCCAATAGAAGCGTCCGGTGCCGTAGATCACCGTGATCGCCGCCCAGGTCGCCCAGAGCCCGGCAAGCTTGGTGAGACTCGTGTCGAGCGTCTCGCGCCAGGGCTTGCCCGCGGACCAGTCGATGCCCGTGCTGGAACGGCGGTGAACCTTGTCGACCAGAAGCGACCATATCACCATCGGCGCGCCGCACGCCGCGACGTTGACCAGCGCGGAATACGGGCCGTCCATGCCGTATCGCCGCGCGATGCCGATCCAGGCGAGCACGCCGACCAGTCCCGACAGGCCGGCGCCATGGCTGACCGCGGACCGCGGACGAGGATCGGCGTCGGTCCGACCGGTGAGCGCAGCGTCGTCATGCATGGCGACCGTCAATAGCGCGGATTGGTAAGCAAGCCATGAAGCATATTCGCGCCGCCCGTTTGCGGTCCAGGGACGCCGTTTCCGCAGGCCCGCGCTCGATGGACCTGCCGCCGTTCCCCGAAAGCGTCACGACCCGGTGCCGCACGGTCCGATCGGATCTGACGACGACCGACAACAGGCACATGTTTCGGGACGGCGTTCGCCGGATAGCGCGCGCCGACCGTAGCTAGCGCACGGCGAGTTCGGCGGCGATCGGCCTGGGGATTGGTTCCGGACAGTTCGTCATCGACGCAGCACGTTCCGCGAGTTCCGCCAGCGTCGCGTATTCGGCTGCCTTGTTGAGATGCAGTTTGCGGAGTTCGCTCGAGTGCGCCCGCTCTGCCAGACGAAGCTCGTGTTCCGCCTGCTCGCCGTAACGTGCTTGGTTATCGGTCATTGTCCCCCCCGGATTTCCGCTTGCGGCGTAGATCACGGCCTCCGATGTCGTCATTCCGGGAAAAACCCGCAGACGCTCGCCGGCAGACGTCGCATCGACCAGGGTACACCCCGTCCGGGTATTTCCCCCCTCCAAAATGCAAGGCGGGTGCGCCATGGTACGCGGGATGATATCGCCCTCGCGCTTGGATACCGTACGATCAGCGATGGCGGCGTGGCGACCCCGGGGAGACGAATGGCTCGTCCTCCTGGGGTACGGCGCAATGTTCTGGGGACTTCACGGCCTCGCCATATTGTGGGGAGGGATCGGCTATTACTCGTCGTGGTTCCCCGCAGCCGGCGTTCGGCTGGCGCTATTCTGGCGATTCGGGTCACGTCTCACCCCGGCGGCCGCGATCACGGAGATCGCCGTGCAGTTGCTCAGGGGCATCGTCTCGCTCGATGATCCGGAATGGTTTTACGCAGCAGCCCGCGTGGCAAGTCCGGTCGTCGCCTACGGCATCGCCGTGGCCCTCGTCCGCAGCGTGTCGCATCGATCGGAAGGGAGCCTGGCGACCGCACCGATGCCGCTCGGGCTGGCTTCGGTAGCGGCGCCGCTGACCGCCGTTGCGTTCGCATCGCCCTGGTCGGTCCTGCGCCCCGATTTCACCGAGGTGGCCAACGTCCGCGAGGTGATCGCATCGCTTACCGCATTCGCGGTCGGTGACATGCTGGGCGTCCTGCTGGTGGCCCCTCCTTTGCTCTACGCTGCTGCCCTGATGAACGGGACGGCCAGCCTGCCGAGGCATTTCCCTCGCGGCGGGCATGTCGTGGAAGCCGTCATCGTGCTCGCGATCGCGCTTGCGCTGGTGGCGACGCTGGCGACGATCGGGCTCGGCTTGCCGGCGACACCGGTCCTGCTCGCAATCGCGTGGATCGGGCTGCGTTTCGGTCGCGCGGCCGCCTGGGCGTCGATCGTCGTCACCGCCTTGCTCGTGCTGCCCAGGACTGCGGGCACGATGCCGATCGACCAGCGGCTGGCGCTTCACATGAGCCTCGCGGCCGTTGCGGTCGTCGGCTATCTCGCGGGCAGCTTTGCCGATGCGGAGACCCGCGCACTCGCGGCCGTCGCGCGGCGTGACCGCATGCTGTTCCAGGCCGAGCGTCTGAAAACGCTGCGCGCGATGTCGGTCGCGGTCATCCACGAGATCAGCCAGCCGCTGTCGACATTGTCGATCGAAGCGCGTCATCTCGCCGAGATCAGTCGCGGCGCGGACCCAGAGATTCGCGATACCGCGGCGCTGATCGAACGAAAGACCGCGACGCTTTCGACGCTGGTCCGACGGCTGCGCCGGTTCGGCGGGCGCGCGGTGGACGAGCCTTCCCTCCTGCCGATCGCCGGTTTGCTGGACAGCGTACAGGCGCTCGCCCGCCCGGAAGCAACGATGGCCGGCGTGGCGATACGCGTGGCGACCGTCGACCCGGACCTCGCCGTGATCGCGCAGGAGGTCGAACTGGCACAGGCGCTGGTCAACCTTGTCCGCAATGCGGTGCAGGCCTGCGACGACAATCTCGTCGAGATCGACGTGGCGCGCGAAGACGACACCGTATCGATCGCCGTCACCAATCGCTGCAGGAACCGTCCGGCCGGCCATGACGGCATGGGGGTCGGTTCGCTGGTCGCCAAAGCGATCGTCGACGCGCATGGCGGCCGCCTCACGCGAGCCCAGACGGGGCCGGCACTGACCACGTACGTCGTCACCCTTCCGTTGGCCGGAGACCTTGCATGACGGTCCTCCCGATCCTCTACGTCGTCGACGACGATGCCGATTTGGGCAGCAGCGTAGCCCGGCTGCTCACGCGCAATGGCTATGCCGCGACCGCTTTCGTCGAGCCGCACGCGCTGCTCGACACGCACCGCGCCGAGCCGGCGGCTTGTGTCGTGACCGACATCATGATGGGCGAGACCGACGGCTTTATGCTCGCCGATCAGTTGCGGGTACTCGATGCGCATGTGGCACTGATCTTCATGACGGCATGGCCGACGACCGCGAACGCCGTGGACAGCGTGCGCCGTTATGGTGGCCTGGATTATCTCGAGAAACCGATCGACGAGGCGCGCTTGCTGGCGGCGGTTTCGGAAGGGGTCGCATGGTCCGCGAGCCAACGGGCCGTTGCGCGCCGTACAGAGGCGCTCACCCAGCGAGAACGGCAGGTCTTCGACTTGCTCGTCCGCGGGTACAGCAACAAGGCGATCGCGGCGGAACTGGACCTGAGTGCCAAGACGATCGAGAACCACCGCTCGGCCATCGTCGCCAAGACCGGTGCCAATGGCCTGGCCCAGCTCATGGCGTTGTCCCCCGCACGCCGATGAACGGCCATGACCGGCTCCGGTAGACCGGTCGGACCGGCAGGCCGTCTTCCCGGTCCATGCCCGGCGCACCGGGTATCATGGGCGAGCAGATCCGCTTTCGGTACCTGGTATCGCAGGCCGACACGCCGCACGCATTTGGCCGAGACATCGGGCAAGCTAGCGCCACGCTAAACCATCGTGGCAATCGCCGTAATGTGTCGGCTCTCCGGCTTCCTCTTGCTTGGCGACGGCCCGTGAACGCGCTTGTCGTCTCGTTCGCCGATCCGGTAGAGTGTCGCAACGAGTATATGAGAGGAGCCGAATGTCCGAGGATTACGCTCATGGTCAGCGTGACGGCCTTCGGCTTGCACTGGCCATCCTGGCCGCCGAAGAAGCCAAATGGGCGGCCCTGCTCGGCGAGAGCGCATCGTGGCGAACCAATGCGACGCGCGAGGTACGGCACAAGGCGTTGCAGGTCGCCCAGACGCGGATTCAGACCGCGCTGAACCGCCTGACGCCGAGGGACAGCGCGGCCGCGAACGTGGAATTGTCCGCGGCACTGGACAAGCTCGGTCTCTGATCGATCGATGAGCGCTGGCTGGTTGCGGTTGCGTGACAGGCTGGTGCCACGTCAGCATCGCCATCGTCACGGTGACGATCTCGTCGAGCCGCAAGCATGGCCTGAGAGACGGATGTCGTGAAAAGTGCCGGACGTGCTGGGGTTTGCCACAAACGACAACGCCGCCCGTGAGGGCGGCAATGGTCGTTAGCTAGGAAGTGGTTGCGGGGACAGGATTTGAACCTGTGACCTTCAGGTTATGAGCCTGACGAGCTACCGGGCTGCTCCACCCCGCGACAGGGCACCATCTGGGGTGATGGCCCTTGAGTTCCCGTTTGGGAAAGGGTGTATGAGACATTGTGATGGGTTTTGGATATGTTGCGTTTTGCATGTCGCACGGGCTTCAATGCCTGGCGACGACCTACTCTTCCATCGCTTGAGCGATAGTACCATTGGCGCAGTCGGGTTTCACGGCCGAGTTCGGAATGGGATCGGGTGGGACACCGACGCTATAGCCACCAGGCAATGGAGCCGGTGCGACATGCGTTTGCGTTCATATCTGGGCCCCTCGGGGTTCGCGTTTCGGCGAAGCCTGAGGGTTTTAAAATCGATACCGTGCATGGTTCGTAGCCAGCGTCTCGGAACACCGAGTGCTGGTGTAGTGGTATTCGACCAATCCCTCGACGGCGAGGGGATTGGCAATCTGGCGTCGTCTTAATCATCCGCACGCATCGTTGGCTAACTGGGCGAACCCAGTGTTGTCATTGATGGTGTGAGACTCTCAAGCGCGAATAGAGCAATTAGTATCGGTTAGCTCCATGCGTTACCGCACTTCTACATCCGATCTATCAACGTCGTGGTCTCCGACGGCTCTATGAAATCTTATCTCGAGGGAGGCTTCCCGCTTAGATGCTTTCAGCGGTTATCCCGTCCATACATAGCTACCCTGCTGCGCTCCTGGCGGAACGACAGGTACACCAGAGGTATGTTCAACCCGGTCCTCTCGTACTAGGGTCAACTCCTCTCAAATTTCGACGCCCACGGCAGATAGGGACCAAACTGTCTCGCGACGTTCTGAACCCAGCTCACGTACCACTTTAATTGGCGAACAGCCAAACCCTTGGGACCTGCTCCAGCCCCAGGATGTGATGAGCCGACATCGAGGTGCCAAACAACCCCGTCGATATGAGCTCTTGGGGGTTATCAGCCTGTTATCCCCGGCGTACCTTTTATCCGTTGAGCGATGGCCCTTCCACGAGGGACCACCGGATCACTATGACCGACTTTCGTCTCTGCTCGACTTGTCAGTCTCGCAGTCAGGCGGGCTTATGCCATTGCACTCTAACAGACGGTTTCCGACCGTCCTGAGCCCACCATTGCGCGCCTCCGTTACTCTTTAGGAGGCGACCGCCCCAGTCAAACTACCCGCCACAGAGGGTCCCTGTTCCGGCTTACGGAACGAGGTTAGACATCAGAAACAAACAGGGTGGTATTTCACCTATGGCTCCACATCAGCTGGCGCCGATGCTTCAAAGCCTCCCACCTATGCTACACAGTTTCTTCCTAATGCCACTCTGAAGCTGCAGTAAAGGTGCACGGGGTCTTTCCGTCTAACCGCGGGTACTCCGCATCTTCACGGAGAATTCAATTTCGCTGAGCATGTCCTGGAGACAGTGGGGAAGTCGTTACGCCATTCGTGCAGGTCGGAACTTACCCGACAAGGAATTTCGCTACCTTAGGACCGTTATAGTTACGGCCGCCGTTTACCTGGGCTTCATTTCAGAGCTTGCACCCCTCCACTTAACCTTCAGGCACCGGGCAGGCGTCAGGCCCTATACGTCGTCTTGAAGCCGACTTAGCAGAGCCCTGTGTTTTTGCTAAACAGTCGCTACCCCCTGGCCTGTGCCCCCTCAAAGTGCTTGCGCATAGTGAGGGCCTCCTTCTTCCGAAGGTACGGAGGCAATTTGCCGAGTTCCTTCAGGACACTTCTCTCAAGCGCCTTGGTATACTCTACCTGACCACCTGTGTCGGTTTCGGGTACGGTCTATACGGTGGGGCTATTTCCTGGAACCATTTCGAAGCCATCCCAATCCGATAAGGGATGACAACACACATGATCCGTCACACACCACCAGGCCCACGAATATTAACGTGGTTCCCATCGACTACCCCCTTCGGGCTCGTCTTAGGGGCCGGCTCACCCTGCGCGGATTAGCCTTGCGCAGGAACCCTTGGTCTTTCGGCGAGAGGGCATCTCACCCTCTTTATCGCTACTCATGTCTGCATTCGCACTTCCGATACCTCCACGACCCATTACCAGATCGCTTCACAGGCTTACGGAACGCTCCGCTACCGCGTACCACATAAGTGGCACACCCTAAGCTTCGGCACGTATCTTGAGCCCCGTTACATCTTCGCCGCAGGACCTCTTGTTTAGACCAGTGAGCTGTTACGCTTTCTTTAAAGGATGGCTGCTTCTAAGCCAACCTCCTGGTTGTTTTGGAAGTCCCACATGCTTTCCCACTTAGATACGATTTGGGGGCCTTAGCTGTAGGTCAGGGCTGTTTCCCTTTTGACGACGGACCTTAGCACCCGCCGTCTGTCTCCCGCATATCACTCTTAGGTATTCGGAGTTTGGTTAGGTTTGGTAGATCTCGCGACCCCCTAGCCCATCCAGTGCTCTACCCCCTAAGGTGTTCGTGCGAGGCACTACCTCAATAGTTTTCGCGGAGAACCAGCTATTTCCCGGCTTGATTGGCCTTTCACCCCTAAACACAACTCATCCGGTAACTTTTCAACGTTAATCGGTTCGGACCTCCAGTGCATGTTACTGCACCTTCATCCTGGTCATGCCTAGATCGCCGGGTTTCGGGTCTAATACATCAAACTCTGGCGCCCTATTCAGACTCGCTTTCGCTGCGCCTACACCTATCGGCTTAAGCTTGCTTGATACATTAAGTCACAGACCCATTATGCAAGAGGTACGCTGTCAGGCCATAAAAGCCCTCCAACTGCTTGTAGGCAATCCGTTTCAGGTACTGTTTCACTCCCCTCATCGGGGTGCTTTTCACCTTTCCCTCACGGTACTAGTTCGCTATCGGTCACATACGAGTATTTAGGCTTGGAGGGTGGTCCCCCCATGTTCAGACAGAATTTCACGTGTTCCGCCCTACTCGAGTCCTGATGTTTCATTTTCGCATACGGGGCTGTCACCCGCTATGGCGCTACTTTCCAGAAGCTTCTGCTAATTCACCATCAGGCACTGGCCTGGTCCGCGTTCGCTCGCCACTACTAACGGAATCTCGGTTGATGTCTTTTCCTCCAGCTACTGAGATGTTTCAGTTCGCCGGGTTCGCTTCACGAA
>NZ_JAXHBZ010000001.1:3260000-3722500 GCF_042466285.1 Sphingomonas sp. R86520 | reverse complement strand
GCGTGACTTGAGGAAACCATGTTTGCGCTGCAATGTGAAGCGATGACCGATCGACTGCCCGAACCGCCGGCTGGGTTGGACGACCCGCACTACGCCGCGTTCGCGTGGGCGCGGTTCCGGGGGATCATGGCGTGGATGGTGCTGGCGGCGGCGATCTGCGTCGCAGCGGTGATTGCGACGATGGCGCATGTCCAAGGGCCATTGCACCTGGTGACGATGCTCGCCGTGATCGGCGGCGTCGGCGGGTCGGTGATGCTCGCGGGACTGTTGATGGGCCTCGCCTTCCTCAGTTCGGGAACCGGGCACGACGAGAATGTGACTCGGATCGAGTGAGCGTCCGACGACGCCGGATTTGGTAGCGCGTCCCCAAGGGCGGCCACGAAAAAGGCCGGTGTCGCATCGAGCGGCACCGGCCTTCCTGGTATCTCAGCCAAACCCCGAAGGAGCCCGGACGACGGACTCAGCCAGCCTGGACCTCGTCCGGCACCGCACGGATGCGACGACGGCGGGGCTTTTCCTCGGGCGCGGCATCGGCGGCAGCGGCATCTGCCGCCGGTGCTGATGCTGGTGCCGGTGCTGGCGTAATCGCCGAAATGCCGAGCGATGGCGGCAGGCGATCCGCATCGAACGCGGTGGGCGCAGTGCTCTCGGTCGCGGTGGGTGCGTCGAGGCTACGATCACGGCGCGGACGACCGCGACGGCGGGGCTGCTCCTCGGTTGCTCCAACCGGTGCCCCGGCCTCTGCAGCTTCGGTCGGCGGGACAAGCTGCTCGTTGGTCGGCGGCGTGGTCTCGGTCACCGACCGCAGCGTGTCGGCTTCCGAATCCTGGTTGGCGTTGGCCACCGGGGCGCTCACGCGGGGCGTGCGACGGATCGTCTCACGCTGCGGTGCATCGCGGTATTCGCTGCGGGGCTCGCGGACCTGCTCGTCGCGCGACTGGGTCTCGCGAGCCTGTCCTTCGCGGGCTTGGGCTTCACGGGCCTGGGCTTCACGGGCCTGTCCCTGCTCGTCGCCGTTGCGGTCGTCGCGCGGCTGCGCATCGCGGGGCGCGTTGCGCTGGTTGCGGGGAGTATCGCCCCGGACGCGATCTTCTCGCTGACCATCGTTGCGCGGCTGAGCCTCGTTACGGGCGCCGTCGTTACGGGCCCCTTCGTTACGGGCGCCGTCGTTACGCTGCCCCTCGTAGCGGTTGTTCTCGTACCGCGGACGCTCTTCGCGCTGCGGTCGGTCGTCCCGCTGAGGGCGATCTTCGCGGTTCTGGCGGGGTGCTGTCTGGTATTGCCCGCTTTGCTGGCCACCATTCTGCTGGTCGCCACGGTTTTGGTCGCCACGGTTCTGCTCGGGCGCGACCTGCTGGCCACCCTGCTGCTCGCCCGAACGGATCGGTTCGCCCTCGTCGCCGTAATCGTCGTCGCCGTCGAGATCGAACGGCTGCTGGCGGCGTGGCTGCTGCTGCGCCTGCGGCTGGCTCTCTTCGAAGCGCGCGCGGGTCTCGCTCAGGACACGGAAATAATGGTCCGCGAACTGGAGGTAATATTCGATGTTGACGCGGTCGCCCTGCTGCTGCGCGTCGCGCGCCAGGTTCTTGTACTTCTCGTACAGCTGGCTCGCGTTGCCGCGCGCACGGCTGTCGATGCGGTTGCCGGTATCGCGACCACCCTGGCCGCCTCCGCCGCCGCCACCCTGGCGTTGACCGCCACCACTGCCACCGCCGCCATTATTATTGTTGCCACGACCGCGACGGCGGCCGGCTTGCCGGTTGTTGATCAAGCTTGTGTCCTCAGTCGTCGAACCAAAATCTGGTCGTGCTCCGAAATGCGGTGCAAACCCCCCGCCGCGCACCGATGATCTAAACGAGATCGGTGCGTCGAACTTGCCAGGGCCGCCGGACTGCAGCGACCTCAAAGCGAAGGATGCGGGTCAACGCTCAAAACCGACCATTTGTCGAGAGTGCGTGCCCCTGCCCGCGTGATAGCGGCCGGATAGGCCATACTACAAGCGAAATGTACGTATTCGCGCCATATTCTTCAAGGCTCCAGGTCTTCGGTCGCCACCAGCACCCGCGGGTTGCCGCCATAGTCGTGGTGCAGTGCGACGCGAAGACCTCGCGCGCCGAGCAACGCGGTGACTGCCACGGCTTGGGTCGAGCCGATCTCGATCACCGCCGCGCCGCCGGGGGCGATCAAAGCGGGGATCTGCTCGGCGAGGATGCGGTAGTCGTCGAGCCCGTCCGGGCCAGCGAACAGCGCGGCGTGCGGCTCGTGCTCATGGACCTCGGCGGGGAGTTGCTCGTCGGTCGCGATATAGGGCGGGTTGGCGAGGATCAGGTCGAACTGGCCGGCGATCGCGCTGGCCCAACTGCCACGGATGAAATGGGTTCGGCCGGTCATGCCGAGGGCGGCGGCGTTGGCGCGGGCGTAGTCGAGCGCTTGCGGGGAATAGTCGACGCCGAGACCGACTGAGGGCCATTCGTCGAGGGCGGCGAGAAGCAGTGTGCCGGGGCCGGTGCCGAGGTCGAGCACGGTCGCGGGGGTTCGCCCGACGAAGTGCGTCTGCGCGGCGATCAGGAGCATTTCGCTGTCGGCGCGGGGGACGAGTGCGCCGGGGCCGACGGCGAGGTCGATCGACCAGAAGCCGCGGGTGCCGGTGATGTAGGCGATCGGCTCGTGGCGGAGACGGCGTTCAACTAGCGGGGCGAAGGTGTCGGGAACGGCGTAGCGGTCCGGGTCGAGGAGGACCGCGTTACGTTCGACGCCGAGTGCGTGCGCCATGAGCAGTTCCGCGTCGAGGCGGGGGGTGGCGGAGAAGGCGAATTGCTCGGCTGCGGTGGCGATGGCTGTACTTACTGCTCCCCTTCCGCTTGCGGGAGGGGTCGGGGGAGGGGATGTCACCGAGCGATGCCCTTAGCGGGAAGCCCCTCCCCTAACCCCTCCCGCAAGCGGGAGGGGAATGCAGTTGCGGCTGGGGCACGCTCAGCCATCGAGCTGCGCCAGGCGGTCCGCTTCGTCCTGCGCGACCAAGGCGCCGATCAGTTCGTCCATCTCGCCCGCGACGATCTCCGGCAGGCGGTGCAGCGTCAGGTTGATGCGGTGATCGGTGACGCGGCCTTGCGGGAAATTATACGTGCGGATGCGCTCCGAGCGATCGCCCGAGCCGACCATCGACTTGCGCGCGCCGGCCCGCTCGGCATGCAGCCGGTCGCGTTCCGCCTCGTACAGCCGGGTCCGGAGCACGCGCAGGGCCTTCGCCTTGTTCTTGTGCTGCGACTTTTCGTCCTGCTGGATCACCGTCAGGCCGGTCGGGATATGGACGATCCGCACGGCGCTGTCGGTGGTATTGACCGACTGGCCGCCGGGGCCCGACGAGCGATAGACGTCGATGCGGAGGTCCTTGTCGTCGATCTTGACGTCGACCTCCTCCGCCTCGGGCAGTACCGCGACGGTCGCCGCCGAGGTGTGGATCCGGCCGCCGGCCTCGGTCGCGGGAACGCGCTGGACGCGGTGGACGCCGCTTTCGAACTTGAGCTTCGCGAACACGCCCTGGCCGGTGACGCTGGCGACGACTTCCTTGAAGCCGCCTGCGTCGGACGACGAGCCGGAGATCATCTCGACCCGCCAGCCCTGCGATTCGGCATAGCGCTGGTACATGCGGAACAGGTCGCCCGCGAACAGCGCCGCCTCGTCGCCACCGGTGCCGGCGCGGACTTCGAGCATCGCCGAGCGCTCGTCGGCGGAATCGCGCGGCAGCAGCGCGAGCGCGAGCTTGCGGTCCGCGGTCTCGAGCAGCGTGCGGTTCTCGTGCAGTTCCTCGGACGCCATCGCGCGCAGTTCGTCATCGGCGTCCTCGGCCATGAACGCGAGGCTCTCCGCCTCCTGCCGCAACCGACGAACCTCGGTGGCGGCCTGGGCTACGGGTTCGAGCTCGGCATATTCCTTCGACACTGCGACGAAGCGGTCGGACGGGAGGTCGCCGGTCGACATGAGCGCCTGGAGCTCGTCACGCCGCGCCTCGATCGCGCGGATGCGGTCGGGAGAGATCTGGGTCATGCGGACACGTCCCCGACAACCGCCAAGCCGCTTCCAACCACTTCAGTCGTCGCACCCCCACCCGTCATCCCAGCGAAAGCTGGGATCTTCATGGCGCGCGTGCTGCGTTCGCCAAGCGGGATATCCCGGCTTTCGCTGGGATGACTGGTGGGGGGCGAGCCGGCGGACGGGGCGACGTTCAACGCAGCGCCTCCGCGAGGTCAGCGAACGCGACTTCGGCCTGCGTGCCCGCGCCTAGGGTCTTCACCGCCGCCACGCCCTTCGCCAGTTCATCGTCGCCGATGATGATCGCAAAGCGCGCACCGAGCGCGTCCGCCTTCGCCATCCGCGCTTTCATCTTGCCCTTGTACGCCATCTCGACGGCAACACCCGCGCGCCGCAGGTCGGCGACGATTCCGGTCGCACGCGCCTCGGCGTCCGCCCCCATCGGCACGACCACCGCATCGATCGTTGCCGCCGCCGGTTCCTCCAGCAGCATAGCCAGCCGCTCGACACCGGCGGCCCAGCCAACGCCCGCCGTATCAGGCCCGCCGAGCGAGCCGATCAGCCCGTCATACCGTCCGCCGGCCAATACCGTGCCCTGCGAACCCAACCGGTCGGTCACGAACTCGAACGCGGTGTGGCGGTAGTAATCGAGCCCGCGGACCAGCCGCGCGTTGCGCTCCCACGCGACACCCGCCGCATCGAGCCCGGCGGTCACCGCCTCGAAGAACGCGCGCGCTTCGGGCGTCAGATACGCGTCGATGTCCGGCGCGCTGTCGGCGACGGGGCGATCGCGCGGGTCCTTCGAGTCGAGGATCCGCATCGGGTTCTTTTCGAGCCGGGTCAGGCTGTCCTCGGACAATTCCCCGCGGTGCGCTTCGAAATGCGCGACCAGTGCCTCGCGCCAAGCCTCGCGCGTCGCCGCGTCGCCCAGCGTGTTGAGCTGCAGCGTAACCCCCTCGGAAATCCCGAGTTCACATAGCAACTGGTCCGCCAAAACCAGCAGTTCGACGTCCGCCGCCGGCTCGGCCGCGCCGATCACTTCGGCGTCGATCTGGTGGAACTGCCGGAAGCGCCCCTTTTGCGGGCGTTCATATCGGAACACGGGGCCGCTGGTGGTCAGCTTCAACGGCGCGAACTGCTGCCAGCCTTCGGTCAGATACGCGCGCGCGATCCCTGCCGTGAACTCCGGCCGCAGCGTGAGCGAATCCCCGCCGCGATCCTCGAACGTGTACATTTCCTTCGACACGACATCGGTCGTCTCGCCGAGCGAGCGCGCAAACACCGCGGTCGACTCGAATACCGGAATGTCGATCCGCTGGAAGCAATACAGCGCCCGGACCCGCTCGAACGTGGCGAGGACGTGCGCAAACCGGCGCTGCTCGTCACCGAAAATGTCCTGGGTGCCACGGATGCGGCGCGGTGTTTCTATTCTGGCCATGATGCGCGCGTATCTAGGCGACGTCCCCGCGAAGCGCTAGCGTTGTGGCATGACCGACAAAGCCAGATCCGACCAGCCCAGATATTGGGGCCTCGGCCAACGCATAGCGCCGCCCCGCTTCATCCTGTTCGTGCTGGTGTTCGCGATCGGCCTAGCCGCGATGATCCCGCAATTCGGGCTCGGGCGTGGCACGATGGCCGCGTTCGACGTCGCGGCGGTCGTGTTTTTGATCGCCGTCTCGACGCTGTTCCGCAACGCGACCGCCGAACGGATGCGCCGCGCCGCCCAGGAGAACGACGCCAACCGCGCGGTGCTGCTCGGGTTCAGCGGCACGATCATGCTGGTCATACTGGTCGCGGTGGCGAAGGAATTGCAGGGCAAGAACGACGCGGTCGCGATCGCGCTGACGATCGCGACGCTGGCGCTCGCGTGGCTGTTCTCGAACATGATCTATACGCTGCATTACGCGCATCTCTATTATGTCGATGACGCCGACGGGAAGGATGCCAAGGGACTGGACTTTCCGAGCTGCGACGAGCCGGATTACTGGGACTTCGCCTATTTCGCCTTCACGCTGGGGATGACGTTTCAGACCTCCGACGTGCAGATCACCGCGCGCCGGGTACGGAAAGCGGCGCTCGGCCAGTGCATGGCGGCATTCGTGTTCAACATCGGCGTGCTGGCGTTCACCATCAACGTGCTCGGGAGCGGCTGAGCCTGCTGGTAAAGGACTGGACGGCTGCCCTTTATCGCGATTACACCTCGTGTCATCGTCTCTCAGCCGGAAGGCCTTCCCTTGATCCGCAAGCTTCTCGTCGCATCCCTGCTCGCGTCCGCCATATCCGCCACCGGCCCTGCGGTAGCGCAGGTTCCAGCAGGCAACACCGCACCCCAGCCGGTGCCGTTCGTCGACACCATTCCCGACGCGGTCGACATGCCCTATCCCGGCACGCTGCTGCTCGACGTCGATGCGACCGATACCGAGCGCGGCATCTTCCGCGTCAAGCAGACGGTCCCGGTCGCCAAGTCCGGCCCGATGGCGCTGCTCTACCCGAAGTGGCTCCCCGGCGCGCATTCCCCGCGCGGCGAGATCGAGAAGCTCGCCGGCCTCGTGATCCGCGCGAACGGCAAGATCGTCCCCTGGACGCGTGATCCGGTCGACGTCTTCGCATTCCACATCGACGTGCCGACCGGCGCCAAGACGGTGGTGGCCGAGTTCCAGTTCATCTCCGCCACCAAGGGCGACCAGGGTCGCGTCGTGATGACGCCGACGATGGTCAGCCTAGAGCCGAACCTCGTCAGCCTGTACCCGGCCGGCTATTTCACGCGTCAGATCCCGATCAAGATGACCGTCACTTACCCCACCGGCTGGACCGCGGCGGGTGCGGTGCCGGCGAAGGTCTCGGGCTCGACCTACTCCTACGACACCACCAACTACGAGATCCTCGTCGACTCGCCGACGCTGGCGGGCAAATACGGTAAGGTGTGGCCGCTCAGCCCTCGCGTCGATTTCAACGTGTTCGCCGACAGCCCCGAACAGCTCGCCGCCAAGCCCGAGCAGATCGACGCGCACAAGCGCCTCGTCGAGCAGGCGGTGAAGACGTTCGGCGCGCAGCATTACGATCATTACGAATTCCTGCTGTCGATCACCGATCAGCTGGGCGGCATCGGCCTCGAGCATCATCGCAGCTCGGAGAACGGCACGCGTCCCGGCTATTTCACCGAATGGGAGAACGGCGCCGCCGCGCGCAACCTGCTGCCGCACGAGTTCACGCATAGCTGGGACGGCAAGTTCCGCCGCGGGGCCGACCTGTGGACGCCCGATTTCCGCACGCCGATGCGCGATTCGCTGCTGTGGGTGTATGAGGGTCAGACGCAGTTCTGGGGCTATGTGCTCCAGGCGCGCTCGGGTCTGGTCAGCAAGCAGGACACGCTCGACGGCTACGCCTCGATCCTCGGCAATTACGATACCGCGCCGGGCCGCCAGTGGCGCAACCTGATCGACACGACCAACGATCCGGTGATCTCGGCACGCAAGCCCAAGGGCTGGACCAGCTGGCAGCGGTCGGAGGACTATTACAACGAGGGCCTGATGGTCTGGATGGAGGTCGACGCGATGCTCCGCCAGAAGTCGAACGGTACCAAGTCGATCGACGATTTCGCCAAGGCATTCTTCGGCGTCCGCGACGGCGATTACGGCGAGCTCACCTATACCTTTGCCGACGTCGCGCAGACGCTGAACGGGATCGTGCCCTATGACTGGGCGACGTTCCTCAACACCCGCCTGACCGAGACGGGCAAGCCCGCGCCGATCAACGGCTTCGCGATGAACGGCTACAAGCTGGTCTATGGTCCCGAGCAGAGCCCGTATCTGAAGCAGGCGGAAAAGACCCGCGGCACCGATGTCAGCTATTCGCTCGGCATGGTGATCAACAAGGAAGGCGTGGTTACGTCGTCGATCTGGGACAGCCCGGCATTCAAGGCCGGCCTCGACGTCGGCACCGAGATCGAGGCGGTCAACAGCGAGGCCTATTCGTCCGACCGGATCAAGGCGGCGATCCTTGCGGCCAAGGGTACGAAGCTGCCGATCCGCCTCACTGTAAAGAACAATGACCGATTCCGCGATATCTCGCTCGATTACCATGACGGCCCGCGCTATCCGCGGCTCCAGAAGGTCGGTACAGGTGACGGCGGGCTGGACAAGCTGCTGATGCCGCGCTGACCAGAGACTGATCTAACGTGGTGCCGGCCGCTCCCCAGACGAGGAGCGCCGGCATCGTCATATCGAAAGGACCGCCATGCGTATCGACCTCATCCCGACCGGCAAGAATCCGCCGGAAGACCTGAACGTCATCATCGAAGTGCCGACCGGCGGCGAGCCCGTGAAGTACGAGTTCGACAAGGCCAGCGGCGCGCTGTTCGTCGACCGCATCCTCCACACGCCGATGCGCTACCCTGCGAACTACGGCTTCGTGCCGCACACGCTCAGCCCCGACGGCGATCCGCTGGATGCGCTGGTGATCGCGCGCTCGCCATTCATCCCGGGCTGCGTCGTTCGTGCGCGCCCGATCGCGGTGCTGAACCTCGAGGACGAAGCCGGCGGCGACGAGAAACTGATCTGCGTGCCCGTCGATTCGGTGTTCCCGTACTACGCCAACATCGGCGAGCGCGGCGACATGCCCGAGATCGTGTTCGAGCAGATCGAGCATTTCTTCACGCACTACAAGGACCTGGAAAAGACGAAGTGGGTCCGGGTCGGCAAGTGGGGCGATGCCGACGAAGCCAAGCGCGTCACGATCGAGGCGATCGAGCGCTACAACGCCGAGAAGGCCAAGGGTGACGAGCCCATGAACGCGGACGACGCTGCAGGGCGCTGATAGCATGACGACGGCGTCTCGTCCGTTCGACGGCATCCGCGTCCGCGCGGCGCAGATCGGACTGTACGAGACGCCGATCCTGCACGGACGGCTGGCCGATGCCGCCGCCCTGACCGCGGCATTGCGCTCCGCGATCCTCGATCGCTACGCCGCCGCGCCTAGCCTTGCCCGATCCAATGTCGGGGGCTGGCATTCGGCCACCGACATGCTCGACTGGGGCGGCCCAGCGGCGGTCGCGCTCGCCGATACCGCGGTGAAGATGGCGAAGCGCGCATCGCATTTCGATGGGCGCGATGCGGCGACCGTCGAGTGGACCGTCAAGATGTGGGCGAACGTGTCGCCACCCGGCGCGCTCAACATGAGCCATGCGCATCCCGGCGTGTTGTGGGCCGCGGTCTATTACGTCGACATGGGCACCCCGCCTGCGGAGGGCGAAGCGGGCGGCGAGCTGTTCTTCGAGGACCCGCGCTTTCCGGTGCCGTTCATGCGGCTGCCGGGATTTCGCCTGATCGGGATCGACGGCCAGCCGCAGCCCATCGAACGCCGCCTGCCGACCGAGGCGGGCGACTTGATTTTGTTCCCCGCCTGGCTCCGCCACGGCGTCCGGCCGCACTTGGGCACCGGCGACCGCATCTCGATCGCAATGAATATCGACGTGAAGGGGTAGGACGGACTCCGACCTACCGGCCCGCGAGCTTCACCAAAGCATCCCCCGACATCCGCTGGATCGTCCAGTCCTCCATCCCGACGGCACCAACCTTCCGGTAGAAAGCGATCGCATCGGCATTCCAGTCGAGCACCGACCATTCGAACCGCGCGCAGCCGCGATCGAGCGCCATGCCCGCCAGATGCGCCAGCAACGCCCCGCCGACCCCCTGCCCGCGGGCTTCCGGCGCAACGTAGAGATCCTCCAGATACAGCCCGCGCTTGCCGGTCCAAGTCGAGAAATTGTGGAAGAACAGCGCGAACCCGAGCGGGCCTTCCGCGGTCTCCGCGATCAAGGCTTCCGCGGCAGGTCGCTCGCCGAACAACGCCTGCATCAGCATCGGCTCGGTCGCCTCGACCGCATCCGGTTCGCGCTCGAACGCGGCGAGTTCGCGGACGAAGCGCAGGATCGTGCCGACATCGGCAGCGGTAGCGGAACGGATGACGGTCATGCACTAGCCTCGATAGAAGTTTGCGCGATGTCACGCCGCCGCGCCGCGTACAGGCAGGCGACGACGATGATCGCCGCGCCCGCCAGCGTGAACGCCGATACCCGCTCGTCGAACACCAGGAAACCCAAGCCGGCCGCATAGACGAACGAGGTGTATTCGGTCGTCGCCAAGAAGCCGGTGTCGCCGTGTGCATACGCCCAGCCGAGCAGCCACAGCGACGCGGTCGCGAGCCCGGCGGCGAGCACGAGCTTCGGCCACTGCGCCGCCTCGGGCACCACCGCGAGCCAGGGTGCCGCCAGCGCTAGCGTCGCGGTGATGACGAGCGCCTGGAAGAACGCGATCTCGCCCGGCCGCGCCGCCTGGCTCTGCAGCCGCGCGATCACGAGGTTGACCGCATACAGCACCGCCGAGCCGAGGATCGCGACCGTCCCGTGGAACGTCTCGGGTCCAGGCACCTCGCGACCTTGTCCGATCATCACCACCAGCACGCCACCAAGCGCAGCGATCGACGCGACGAACGTCTTCCACCCGACGCGCTCGCCCAACGTAACCGCCGCGAGCAGCAGCGCGAGAATTGGCGCGATGTAGGTCAGTGAAATCGCCTGCGCCATCGGTACGCGTGCGAGCCCCCAGAAGAACAGCACCGCCATCGCGGTCGTCACCAACCCGCGCGCCAGATGCAGCTTCAGCGCGCGCCCGCTAGGCCGGCCGCTCTTCCCGAGCTTCCACGCGACCGCGCCGAGACCGACGCTGATCATCTGCCGCCAGAGCAGCGCGTTATAGACACCGATCGCCAGGACGAGAGACTTCATCACCGCATCCATCATGGAGAACAGTCCGATGCCAAGCGCAGCGATCGCGAAAGCCAGAGCGGGCGAAACAGGGTGGGGTGTCATCGGACTAGATCGTATCACGAACGATCTATGTTTGGGTTATCCCCATGCGATCCGCTTAACCGGCATCCCATCGCTACGCTATCGTCGGCGCGGGAAACGCCGTTGCGGTTCCGTTTCGCTAGAGCGGTCTCTACGCTGCTTAATCGTTGTTCCCTCGTGAACGCGGGGGCCCAGGACCACGAACGCTATCGTCTGTTACCCTGGACTCCCGCTTTCGCGGGAGAACAAGAAAGGCGCCTGAGTCCACACGGCGTCATCCCGACGAGATTCAATGACGGGATGTTGGAGCCGCTCGCGTAAATCGTTATTCCGCCGCCACCGGCACCAGCGCGGCCATCGCCTCGTCCGCCGCGTCGATCTCCGCCGCCTTGGCCTCGACCAGCCGGACGATGTGGTCGACCATGTCGGCGTCCTGGACGTGGTGATCGGTGACACCCGACAGATACACCATGTGCTTGCCGTTGCCGCCGCCGGTGATGCCGATGTCGGTTTCGCGCGCTTCGCCCGGGCCGTTCACGACGCAGCCGAGCACCGACAAGGACATCGGCGTGCGGATATGCTGCAACCGCTCCTCCAGCGCCTGCACCGTGCGGATCACGTCGAAGCCCTGGCGTGCACACGACGGGCACGACACGACGCGGACGCCGCGGTTGCGGATGCCGAGCGACTTCAGGATCTCGAAGCCGACGCGGACTTCCTCCTCGGGCTCGGCAGAGAGCGACACGCGGATGGTATCGCCGATGCCGTACCAGAGCAGGCTCCCCATCCCGATCGCAGACTTTACCGTGCCGCCGACGAACCCGCCCGCCTCGGTGATGCCGAGATGCAGCGGGCAATCGACCTGTTCGGCAAGCTGCTGGTACGCCGCCACCGCGAGGAACAGGTCGGACGCCTTCACGGCCACCTTGAACTCGTGAAAATCATGGTCCTGCAACAGCTTGATATGATCGAGCGCCGATTCGACCAGCGCATCGGGGCACGGCTCGCCGTATTTCTCGAGCAGGTGCCGTTCGAGCGAGCCACCGTTGACCCCGATCCGGATTGCGCAGCCGTTGGACTTGGCAGCATCGACGACTTCCTTCACGCGCGCCGCCGAACCGATATTGCCCGGATTGATGCGCAGGCACGCAGCCCCCGCGTCAGCCGCTTCGAGTGCGCGCTTGTAGTGGAAATGGATGTCCGCGACGATCGGCACGCGGCTGGCGCGGACGATCTGCTTCAGCGCGGTGGTCGATTCGACGTCGGGGCAGCTCACGCGGATGATGTCGACGCCCGCCTCTTCGCAGCGGCGGATCTGGTCGACCGTCGCGCGCACGTCGTCGGTCGGCGTGTTGGTCATCGTCTGCACCGTGACCGGCGCATCGCCGCCGACGGGGACGTTGCCGACCATGATCTGGCGGCTCTTGCGGCGGGTGATATCGCGCCAGGGACGAAGGGACATGGGGATTCCTCGGGAGTTCGAGGGCGTATATAGCGACTTGCGCGGCGGAACGGAACATTGCTGGCGAGTACGGCGATCGTCGGCCATAGCGGCGCACGGCCTTAGGAGCGAACGCGATGACCCTGTCCCTCTACGATGCGACGATTCCCTCGAACCTCCAGATTCTCCGCGCGGTCGACGCGCTACTTGACAAGGCGGAGGAGTTCGCGGCCGAACGCGGGATCGAACCCGCGACGCTGATCGACGCGAAGCTTGCCGACGACATGCTGCCGTTCGGCTACCAGGTGAAGTCATGCGCGGCGCATTCGGTCGGCGGGATCGAGGGCGTCCGCTGCGGCACCTTCTCGCCCGATCGATCGGCGTGGCCGACCGACTTCGCGGGTCTCCACACCGTGATACGCGATGCGATCGCCACGCTGGAAGGGATCGACCGCGACACGTTCGACGCGCTCGCCGACAACGACACGACGTTCGAGTTCGGCACGTTCGTCATGCCGTTCACCGGCGCGAACTTCCTGCTCTCGTTCTCGCAGCCCAACTTCTACTTCCACGCCAGCACGGCCTACGCGATCCTCCGCGCGCAGGGCGTGCCGATCGGCAAGCGCGACTTCATGGGCTCGCCGCGCATAAAGACTTGAGCCACGTGGGGAAAGGCTGCGCCGTCGCACGCTTGCGGCGGCGCCACCCGCCCCCTAGGGCCGGACGATGACCCGGCATTACGGCATGGACTGGCTGCGGATCGGCGCGTTCGCCCTGCTGATCGTCTATCATATCGGCATGGTCTTCGTGCCGTGGAATTTCCACGTGAAGTCGCTCCATGTCGAGGACTGGGTGCGGCTGCCGATGCTCGCCAGCAACGCGTGGCGGCTGACGCTGCTGTTCGTGGTCTCGGGCTATGCCAGTCGCGCACTGCTCGCCCGGTCAAGCGGCACCGGGCGATTCTTCGCCAACCGCTGCTACCGCCTGCTCGTGCCGCTGCTGTTCGGGATCGCCGTGATCATCCCCCCGCAACCGTGGGTCGAGCTGGTCACCAAGCATGCCTATGCCGGCAGCTATTGGACGTTCTGGGCGCATGATTACTTCCGCTTCCGCAAGCTTGCCGGGATCATGCTGCCGACCTGGAACCACCTCTGGTTCGTCGTCTATCTCTGGGCCTACACCACCGCACTGACGCTCGGGCTGGTCGTCGTCCGCGGCAACTGGCTGCAACGCGCATTCGACCGGGTGTTCGGCAGCTGGGCGGTGCTCGTCCTGCCGGTCGCCTGGCTGATCTTCGTCCACGGCTGGTGGTTCCAGATGGCCGCCGAGACGCAGGAACTCTACGGCGACTGGGTCGCGCACGTGACCTATTTCCCCGCTTTCCTGTTCGGCTTCGGCCTTGCCCGATCCGAGCCGGCGATGGCGGCGATCACGCGCTGGTGGAAAGTCGGCGCGGTCTCAGCGCTGCTCGGTTATATCGCGATCATCGCCGTCGAGCTGGAATGGCCTGGCGACATCGTCGCACCCCGGTGGATCTATCCCGCATACGGCGTCGCGCACGCGCTCGAGCAATGGGGCGCGATCGTCGCGCTGATCGGGATCGCCGAACGCCACTGGAACCGCGACCACCGCTGGCGCCGGACCCTGACCGAGGCGGTGTTCCCGTTCTACCTGATCCACCAGACGATCATCGTCCTGGTGATGTACGCGCTGCTTCCCGTCGGCCTGCCCGGCTGGGCGGAGTTCGCGTGCCTGCTGGTCGCGACCGTTATCGGCTGCGTCCTGTTCTACCGGGTCGGCCGCGCGATCGCGCCGCTGCGTCCTTTGATCGGCCTGCGCCTGCATCTTCGTCCCACACCTTCCGTCCTCTGAAAGATCTAGCATGACCTGGACCCTCGTCATCCACGGCGGCGCTGGCAAACTCGACAGCGAGATGGTTTCGCCCGAGCAGGATGCCGGCGCGCGAGCCGGCCTGTCGCGTGCGCTCGACATTGGCTCTAAAGTGCTGGCCGACGGCGGCAGCGCGCTCGACGCGGTCGAGGCCGCTGTGCGCGTGCTGGAGGATGATCCGCACTTCAACTCGGGGCGCGGCGCGGTCTTTACGCATGACGGTACGCTTGAGCTCGACGCGGCGATCATGGATGGACGCACTCGGGCGGCGGGGGCCGTTGCCGCCGCCACCGCCACGCGCAACCCCGTTGGCCTCGCCCGCGCAATCCTCGACGACGGCCGCCACGTGTTTCTTGCCGGCAAGGGGGCGGATACGTTTTCCCGTGAGCACGCTCTGCCCCAAGCCGATGCAGACTGGTTCGCTACCGACGAACGCCGCCGTCAGTTCGCCGAGTTCCAGGCCGATGGCGGCGGGTTCGACGTCGACATGAAATACGGCACGGTCGGCGCGGTGGCCTGCGACATGCACGGCCATGTCGCCGCCGCCACCTCGACCGGCGGGGTCACCGGCAAGCGCTGGGGCCGGATCGGCGATACGCCCGTGATCGGCGCGGGTACCTTCGCCGATGACCGCGCCTGTGCGGTATCCTGCACGGGCTCGGGCGAGTTCTTCCTCCGCGTCGGCGTTGGCCATGAGATCGCTGCGCGGGTGCGGCTGGCGGGCGAGACGCTGCAGGTCGCGGCCGACGCGGTGCTCGCCGACGTGAAGGCGCTCGGTGGCACGGGCGGGGTGATCGTCGCGGGACCGGACGGCGACATGGCGTGGGGCTTCAACACCGTCGGCATGTACCGCGGGACGGCCTCGTCTGCGGGTAGCCGGACCGTTGCGATCTACGCTAACGAGCCCGCATGAAGCGCTTTCTCCTCGCCGCGATTGTCTTGCTAGGCCTCGCATCCCCCGCCACCGCGTTCTGGGAGTACGGCCACCAGACCGTCGCGCAGATCGCCTATGCCAACGTCGCGCCCAAGACCAAGGCTGCGATCCGCAAGCTGCTCGCGCAACAGGCGTTGCTCGATACGCCCGAGTGCCCGGCGGGCACGATCGAGGAAGCGAGCGTCTGGGCGGACTGCGTCAAGCCGCTGAAGACCGCGGACGGCAAGTCGCGTTTCGGCTTTGCGTATACGTGGCATTTCCAGGATGCCGACGTCTGCGCGCCGTTCGACCTGACGCCGGCGTGCAAGGACGGCAACTGCGTGTCGGTGCAGATCGACCGCGACGTGATGCTGCTGCGGGATCGCACCACTTCGCCAACGGACCGCGTCCAGGCGCTGGCGTTCCTGATCCACTTCGTCGGCGATCTCCACCAACCGCTTCACGCGGGCGACCGCAACGACAAGGGCGGCAACGACGTGAAGGCGGACTACGGCATCTACGGTCCCGCGCGGTTCAATCTGCATTCGATCTGGGATGGTCCGCTGGCCGAGCGCGCGATCTCGACGCCGCCGTCGCTGGTACGGCGCTATCCAGCCGCCGAGCGGGCGAAGATCGGGGCGGGGACGGTCACCGACTGGAGCCGCGAGTCTTGGGAAGCGGCCCATACGGCGTATGCGGCGGCGCTGGGTGGCGACGCTTGCGGAACGGTCCCGGCGCGCGTGAAAATGGACGATGCCACGATCGCGAAGATGGTGCCGGTGTCCCGCGAAGAAATCCGCCGCGGCGGCATCCGGTTAGCCAAACTGCTCGACAAGGCGCTGGGCTGACCCACTTTCCCTCGCCTCTACGGGGAGAGGGAGGGGCCCGCGGGCTCTTGCACGTGGGAGGGTGAGGGGAATGAGGCTCGGGACGTAGATCCCAACAGCCCCTCACCCTTCCGTCGCCAAGTGGCTCCTCCTTCCCTCTCCCCGGAGGGGAGAGGGACTGCCGCGACAAACTTAGTTCAGCACGACCGTCACGGCACGACGGTTCGCCGCCCAGCTCTGATCGTCCGAGCCCATCGCCACCGGGCGCTCCTTGCCGTAGCTGATCGTCGTCATCCGCGACGACGACACGCCCTTTGCCGCCAGATAGTTCTTGGTCGCGTTCGCGCGACGATCGCCGAGCGCCAGGTTATACTCGCGCGTGCCACGCTCGTCGGCATGACCCTCGATCGTGATGCGCTGGTTCGGGAACTTGGCCAGCCACTGCGCCTGGCTGTCGAGGATCGCGCGTGCGGTCGGATCGATATCGTACATGTCGAGACCGAAATTCACCGTGTTCGAGCTGACCGAGCGCTGGAAGTCGGCATCCGACCCGGGCACGATCGCCCCGCCGACATTGCCATTGTTCTGACCGGCATTCGGATCGACGGCAGCGTTGTTGTCGACCGGTGCCGGCGGCAGCACCTCGGGGCGCTTCTTCGAACAGCCGGCGACGGCGATCAGCGCGGTACACGCGAGCAAGGCGTTGGAAAGCTTCGACATAGATAGTCTCCCGTAGAAAATCACGTTTCCCCGTTATGCCCCCATAGCAGGTTCAGGGCCGCAAGGGGCCCCACGCCGGATCCGAGCCGTCGAGCGGCGTCGGGATTTTCCGCTCGTTGACGCCGGTCAGGTCGACCGACCAGAGGTCAGCCTTGCCGCCACTGCCGCGCCCCGAACGGTAGAAATTGATCACGCGACCGTTCGGCGACCAGCTCGGACCCTCGTCCTGCCAGTCGTTGGTGAGCAATTTCTCGCCGCCGCCGCTCGGGCTCATGATGCCGATCCGGAAGCCGCCGCCGAGCTTGGTGAATGCGATCAGGTCGCCGCGCGGGCTCCATACCGGCGTCGCATAGCGCCCGCCACCGAAGCTGATCCGCTGCTGGTTCGAGCCGTCCGCGTTCATCACGTAGATCTGTTGGCCACCCGACCGATCGCTCTCGAATACGATCTTCGAGCCGTCCGGCGAATAGCTGCCGCCGGTATCGATCCCCGGCGAATTGGTCAGCCGCTGCGGCGTGCCGCCTTGGCTGGACACGCGGTAGACGTCGGTATTGCCGCCCTGCGCCATCGAGAACAGGATGTTGCGGCCATCGGGGGAGAAGCGCGGTGCAAACGTCAGGTTGGCGTTCGCCACCACCAGCCGCTGCTTCCCCGAACCGATATCATAGACATAGATTGCCGGACGATTGTTGAGATAGCTCATATAGACGATCGACTGCTGGTTCGGCGCGAATCGCGGGGTCAGCACGATCGACTGGCCGTTGGTCAGGAAGCGGTGGTTGGCACCGTCCTGATCCATGATCGCAAGCCGCTTGATGCGGTGACCCTTGGGGCCGGTCTCGGACACATAGACGACGCGGCTGTCGAAATACGCGCCTTCACCGGTGAGGCGGGTGTAGATCATGTCGGCGCATTTGTGGCCTGCGCGACGCCAGTCCGACGGCGGCACGACGAAGCCCGAGCGAGTCAGCTCGGCCTTGGACGAAACGTCGTAGAGGTAGCAGCCGACGGTCAGGTTGCCGTCGCCGTTCGCGCGGATGAAGCCCTGCACCAGCGCCTGTGCGCCGGTGCTGCCCCAGTAATCGAACCCGGGTGCGGTGACTTCGGGGAAGGTGATCGGACGGAGCTGGCCGGGCGACAGCGGCGTGAACAGGCCGGAGTTGCGAAGGTCGTTGGTGACGATGTCGGCGAGCTGGCGGCCGAGCACGTCGGTCGATCCTGCGGGGGTGGAGACGACCGCGGACGTCGGCATGACGGGAATCGCGATCGGCATCGGCGCGGAGATGCCGCCGGTCACGTCGACCACGAGCCCGCCGGACTGATCGCCTGCGGCGGCTGGACCGGCGGGGGCTTGCTGGGGTGCCGGCGCGGGCGCGTCCTGCGCGTAGGCCGCACTGGAGGCGAACGCGATCAACCCAACCGAAGCAAGAACCGATCGAGCCTTCCGCCCACCCAACACCACCCCGGCGAAGGCCGGGGCCCAGTTGGGGGACGCTGCTGAGTGAGGTGCGCGCATCGTTACATCAACCTTTCCAACTGGGCCCCGGCCTCCGCCGGGGTGGGTGCCGTGCAAAGGGTGGTGCTTCTCCAAACCGAGCGGCTGGCGTAAAGGGCAAAACCCCAGGATCGATCGAGTCATAATAGACATCCTCAGCCGGGAAGTTTGTAGCGCAGGCTGAAATTGCTCCAGCCGTTCTGCACGTCATACAGGTCGTCGGGCAAACCGCGTAACGGCGAGCATCCGGTGAAGGTTGCGATCGCCAGATCGTCGACGCGGTCGACATAGCGCCGGTTCTCGTCGTCGACGCCGGCGTGATCGCTGATCGTGGGACGCCCCTTGAGCGTGCCGTCACGGTTGAGCCGCAGGTTGATCGTCACGCGAATCCGCTCGGCACCGGGGCCGGGCGTGACCTGGCGGTTGGCGCAGGGCTGCACCTGCCGCAGGATCGCCGAGCCGATGTTCGCCGCCGCCTGCGCGCCGAGCTTGGCGGCCTTGGGCGCTTCCGACTTGCTCGGCGACGGATCGGCCGACAGCCCCTTCAAGAAATTGTCGCCGAGCCGCGAGCCGCGTGGCCGCGAGGTCTTGGCCTCCGCGGTCGAGCCGCCGCCCTTGGTCGTGGACGGTTTTGCAGGCTTGGCCGAAGCGGAGGACGTCTTGCCCGACGTGGACGACGTTTTCGCCGGTGCGGCGCTCGGTTTGGCGGCGGCCTTGGTCGGCGCAGCCTTGGCAGGCGCCGCCTTGGCAGGGGCAGACTTGGTCGGTGGCGCCTTTTCGGGCTTGGGCTGCGGCTTCACGACAGGCTTCGCGACCGGCGCCGGCTTGGCGGCAGGCTTTGGTGGCGCAGGCTTGGGTTTCGGCTGCGGCTTGGGCGCAGGTTCCGGCGCCGGTTGCTGCTTGGGCGCAGGCTTCGGCGGCGCAGGCTTGGGCTGCGGCGCGGGCGGCACGGGATCCGGCTTCGGCTCGGGCTCGGCCTCTTCGGGCGCAGGCGGCGCGGCATCCTCGGGCGCTCCTTCGTCCGGCGCGACCGACTCGGCCGGCGTCTCCACCGATTGCGGCGCAGTCGCTTCCAGCGCGACGTCGGGCACGAGGCTGACGTCGATCGGCTGTTGCTCGATCTTCTTCGGCAGTTCGGGCGCACTGAGAAAGCCGAGCGACAGCGCGCCGAACAGCAGGACGTGCCCGACGACTGCGACGCCAAAGCCGATCTTCTCCGAACGGTCCATCAGCCAGCCATCAGTTCTGGTTACCCTCGACGGTGACCAGCGCGACGCGGTTCAGACCGGCGCGGTTGAGTTCGCCCATCACCCGCATCACGCGGCCGTAATCGAGCTTGCGATCCGCGCGCAGCAGCACCTGCGGCTCGTCCCCCACAGCACGACTGGCAGCGATCGACGCGAGCCGGATCGGCAACGCGTCGTCGGTCACCTGATCCTTGTCGATGAACAGCGCGCCGGTACCGTCCATCGAGATCTCGACCGGCTTCTGCTCCTGGTCGAGCGCCTTGGCGCGCGCGTCGGGCAGGTTCACGGGGACGCCCGCGGTCATCAGTGGCGCGGTCACCATGAAGATGATCAGCAGCACCAGCATCACGTCGACCAGCGGCGTGACGTTGATATCCGCCATCGGCGCCCGCCGCCCGCGGCCGCGGGACGAAGGAAGATTCATCGCCACTCTACTCCCCTCCCGCTCGCGGGAGGGGGCGGGGGAGGGCAGCGTCGCAGACGCCGCCGTTGCTAAGAGAGGCAGAAGCCCCTCCCCTAACCCCTCCCGCAAGCGGAAGGGGAATAAGCAGGGCGCTCATCGCGAGCCGTCCAGTTGGCGCGAGAGGGTCGTGTGGAAGCCATCGGCGAAGCGGTTGAGGCTAGCCTCGATCCGGTTGATCCCATGCGAGAACCGGTTGTACGCGATCACCGCCGGAATTGCTGCGAACAGGCCGATCGCGGTCGCGAACAACGCCTCCGCGATCCCTGGCGCGACCACCGCGAGCGACGTGTTCTGCGCCGCCGCGATGCTGGTGAAGCTCCGCATGATGCCCCACACCGTCCCAAACAGCCCGACGAACGGCGCGACCGAGCCTACCGTCGCCAGCACGTTGAGCCGATCCGACAGCTTGTCGATCTCGCCCGCAACCGCTGCGCCCATCGTCGTCGCCAGCCGCTCGCGCGTGCCGCTCTTGTCGATCGTGCCACCCGCGGTCGAGCGCCGCCACTCGGTCACGCCGGCGGCGAACACGCGCGCCGACGGCAGGTCGTTCTCGCCCTCCGCCTTGTAGAAGACGTCGATATCCTCGGCCTTCCAGAAATCGCGTTCGAACCGGGTCATGCCTTTCCGCGTCTTGCCGATCCGCCGCCAGAACGCGACGATCAGCGCCCAGGTCCAGATGCTCGCGAGCAACAGCCCGATCATCACGCCCTTCACCACCCAGTCGGCCTGGAGGAACAGGTGGATCGGCGACAGCGTCGCGCTATCCATAGTCAGAACCGGATTCATGCTTCCCCCTGCCAGACAAGGCGTTCGTAAATTTCAACCCAAGCGCGCGGCTGGCGGCGCGGGCGACCGTTGGGGGCGACCAATGCCGCCACCAATTCCGCCTCGGCCAAGACAAGCCCGCCACGCATGACTCTTTGATGAATGGCGACCCCGGCCGCGCGCACCTGCGTGATCCGCGAGACGACCAGCAAGGCGTCGTCGAGCCTGGCCGGCGCGGCATAGCGGATGGTGACGCTGGCGATCGCGTAGGAGCCCTCGCCCGCTTCGAACGTCGCGCGCTGGTCGATCCCGCCGAGCCGCAGCATGTCCGATCGCGCGCGCTCCATGTAGCGCAGGTAGTTGGCGTGATAGACCGCACCCGACAGATCGGTGTCCTCGAAGTACACGCGCAGCGGAAACCGGTGCTCGCGCCCTGCGAAGCGGCCTTCCGCCGGACGATCTGGATCCTCTGCCATTCACGGGGCTGTTAACGCAACATTTGCCATGAAGCCAACCATTGCCGTTACGATCGCTGGCGAGCCATGGGCAATACGCCTAGTCTCGACGCATCAAACGCAGGAGACTCGCATGGCCGATCGTCCCACTGGCGGAATCACGCCGTTCCTCGTCATTCGCGACAAGCGGGGCCGCGAGGCACTGGCGTTCTACGAGGATGCGTTCGCCGCGACCATCGTCGAGACGAACTTCGCGGACGATACCGTCCGGCTGATGCAAGCCAGCCTGCGGATCAACGATGGCTGGCTGATGCTGTCCGACGAATTTCCGGAATGGCGCGGTCATGACGAGCCCGAGCCAGCCGGCATCACGCTGCATCTGCAGGTCGACGACACCGATGCCTGGGCAGACCGCGCGGTCGCGGCGGGGGCGGTCTTGACGCTGCCCGTCGCCGACCAGTTCTGGGGCGATCGCTACGGCCAGGTGCGCGATCCGTTCGGCCACAACTGGTCGATCGGATCGTCTATCAAAAGCTGATTGCCAAAAAGGCGCCCTGATTACTGGAAGACGCTGGGATCAAGACTGAGCTGCGGGCGCGGCTGGGCGGGCGGCACTGGTTGCGAGATCGGCTGGAGCCGCGCCTGCGTGATCGTCTGCATCGGCATGTTCGACGCATATTGGCGCGAGACCATCAACTGTGGCGGTACCGGCCGCGGCGCGCGCCCACGCCAGGCATCGACCGCGCGGTAGAAATCGGTGAACGGACGCTCCAGCGCGGGCAGATTCTGTGCGGCGAACATCGGCATCGCCTCGGCCGACACGCCTGCGCTCTGCGCCAGGACGGCCCCCGCGGCCGTGCAGAAATCGTCGCGCGCCGGCGACTGCGAGAAGAAGTTGTACAGCCGCGTCATCGAATCATCGTAGCGATCCTGCCAGTCGCCGCCGCCCGCCTTATACTCGCTGGCATAGATCGCCTCGGCCTTGGCGAGCACCGGCTTCTGCGCCGCCAGCATCGCGTTATATCCGGCGATGATCGCCCCCTCCTGCGGCCCGCGACACGCGAGCGCGGCGACGTTCAACGCGGCGCGCAGATGCCAGACCTTGGCAGCGGTGGTGAGATTGCGATTCGGCGTCGGATAGGTGCCGTCGGCCAGCGCGACCGGAATGACGATCGTCGGCGACGCCCCCTTCGGCATGGTCGGCGCAGGCACCGGCACCATGATGACGGGCGGCGCGACCGCCGCCACGGTCCGGGGCTTCGACGTGCACCCGGCCAGCAGACCCAGCGCGGTAACGGACAGCAACGCAAACCGACGACTCATCTCAACCACCTTCGCAACGTCCCCCGACGGGACATGTCTGGCATGCGGAAGGTTAACGACGCGTAAGCCGTACGGGTTTTGCGGTGGACCGTTGTCCGGTCAGGGCTGAGGGCCGATATGCTGCGGTCCGGGCTGGAGCTCCGGTTGCGGACCCATTTGCGGGCTGGCCGCACTTGCGATCACGATGGTCGGGGCATGCCGCAGCCGCCACCCGGCCAGCTTCATCCGGTACAGGTCATATTCCGCGAACGCGATCAGGAACGGCGATTCGAGCCGTGGCAGCGCCGCCGCCGCGAACACGGGCAGCGCGGCCGGATCGACCGCTTCCGCCTCGTGCAGCACGGCGTTGGCGGCCTCGCAGAAATCGCGGTGCGCGGAGGGCTGCGCGAAGAAATTGTAGAGCCGCGTCATCGCATCGTCGTTGCGCTGTTGCCAGGCATCGCCGAACTTGACCCGGTAGCGCGCCGCGACCGCCTCCGACGTCGCCGCGAGTTCGGCCTTCGCCTTGGTCAGCAGCGCGTTGTAGGCGGCGGCCGTTTGCGCCTCAGTCGCGCCACGACAGCCGAGCGCCGCGACGTTCAGGGCGGCGCGCAGGTGCCACACCATCTCCTCGGGCGACAGATCGCGGTTCGGCGTGACGTAGCCGACCGCGTCGTGCGACGGCACCGGGAATGTCGCCGCCATCCCCTCGGGCGGCGCCGGTTGCAGGTCGGCGACCGGCAGGGCTAACGGCCCGGCTGCGGGTGGCAGGGCCGGCGCAGCGTCGGTTGGTGCGGGCACCGATGATGGACCGGTTGTTGATAGCTGGCCCGGCGATAGCTCGGCCGTCGATACCTCGGACGTCTGTGCCGCGACCGGCGTCGCAGCGATGAACGCACCGATCAGTGATGTAGCGAACCGCTTGTAAACAAACATGAAATACCCCCCTCGGATACAAGGAGGGGTTTCGCGCGGAGTCCGTCACCAAGGCTTTAAGAAACAGGTGTAACGTCGCGCTAACCCTTTGGGATTGCGCGACTGTTGCTTAAACGGCACGCGCCTCCAGCGCGGCGGCGGCCTGCGCCATCAAACCGCCGATGATCTCGGCGACCGGCTCCTCGCGCTTGACCATGCCGACCGACTGCCCGGCCATCACCGAGCCATGCTCGACATCGCCGTCGATCACCGCACGGCGCAGCGCGCCTGCCCAGTAATGCTCGATCTGCAACTGTGCCTCGGCCATCTCGACTCGGCCGCCATCGAGATGCCCGGCGACTTCACGCTGCTTCGCGGTGAACAACTCGCTCGACGCGTTCTTCAAAGCGCGGACCGGGATGACGGGAAGCCGCGCATCTATCTGCACGCTGGCGATCGCATCGCGGGCCGAGGCCCGGATGAACGCCTTCTTGAAATTGGCATGCGCGATCGATTCGGTCGCACAGACGAACAGCGTGCCGAGCTGAACACCGGCGGCACCCATGTCGAGATAGCCCGCGATCGCCTCGCCGCGACCGATCCCGCCGGCGACGAACACAGGCACCTGTTCGGCGATTTCAGGCAGCATCTCCTGCGCGAGCACGCTGGTCGAGACCGGGCCGATATGGCCACCGGCCTCCATGCCCTCAATCACGAGCGCATCGACACCGCTGCGAATCAGCTTCTTCGCAAGCGCCAGCGCCGGCGAGAACGCGATCAGCTTGGCACCGGTCTCCTTGATCGCCTCGATGCTGCCCTTGGGCGGCAGGCCGCCGGCGAGCACGACGTGACCGACCTTGTGCTTGGCGCAGACCGCGATCAGTTCGAACAGGTCGGGGTGCATCGTGATCAGGTTCACGCCGAACGGCTTGGTCGTGAGAGCCTTGGTCGCGGCGATCTCGGTATCGAGCAGCGCGGGCGTCATCGCCCCGCACGCGATCACGCCGAACCCGCCCGCGTTCGAGATCGCCGACACGAGGTGCCGCTCGCTCACCCAGGACATCGCGCCGCCGAGAATCGCGACCTCCGACCCGAGGAACGCGGCGCCGCGCGCCATCCGGCGCTGCAGCCGTTCAGTACCGATCGTCATGCATCCATCCCCGTCGTCGCAACCCTGTTCGCCGTTGCAATCATGTCCGTCATCGCAAAGCCCGCTATCCCAACTCTGTCCGTCATCCCAGCGAAAGCTGGGATCTCCCGGCGATAGCGCGCGCCCTGGCCGCGGGAGACCCCAGCTTTCGCTGGGGTGACGACGTCGGCGGTGGTGGCGGCGCGGGCCGGGGTGACGGAGCAGGCCCGAGTGACGGAGCAGTCCGGGGTAACGGCTTTGAGGACGGCGTTCAAACTCAAGCCGCATCCTCGGCATCGAGCCCGTACGCCGTGTGCAGCACGCGCACCGCCAGCTCGGTATAATCCTCTTCGATCAGCACGCTGACCTTGATCTCCGACGTCGCGATCGCCTGGATGTTGATCCCGCGCTCGCCGAGCGTGGTGAACATCGTCGCCGCCACGCCCGCATGGCTGCGCATGCCGACGCCGACCACCGAGACCTTGGCGACGCGCATGTCGTGGACGATCGTCGCATAGCCGATCGCGTCCTTCGCCTTGTCGAGCACGTCGAGCGAGCGCGCCAGATCCGCCGACGGCACCGTGAACGTCACGTCCGTGGAGCCGGTCGAATGCGCGACGTTCTGCACGATCATGTCGACGTTGATCCCCGCATCGGCGAGCGGTGCGAAGATCGCGGCGACCGAACCCGGCCGATCGCTGACCTGCGTCAGGGTGATCTTCGCCTCGTTCTTGTCGTGCGCGATGCCGGTGATGAGCTGGCGTTCCATATCGTCGATTTCCTCTTCGCCCACGATCAACGTGCCGCGGTGTCCGTCATTGGTATCGCCGTCTTCGAACGAAGACAGGACGCGCACACGCACGTTTTCCTTCATCGCCAAGCCTACAGACCGGGTCTGCAGCACCTTGGCACCGACGCTGGCGAGTTCCAGCATCTCTTCATACGTCACCTTGCCGAGTTTCCGCGCACGCGGCACGATCCTCGGGTCGGTGGTGTAGACGCCATCGACGTCGGTATAGATGTCGCAGCGATCGGCCTTCATTGCCGCCGCGATCGCCACCGCCGACGTATCCGAGCCGCCGCGCCCCAAGGTGGTGACGCGCTGGCCGTCAGCGACACCCTGGAAACCGGGGATCACCGCGACGACGCCGTCCGCTAGGCTCGCATCGAGTGCGGCAGTATCGATCTCGCCGATCCGCGCCGAGCCATGTGCGTCGGACGTGTTGATCGGCAGCTGCCAGCCGAGCCACGACCGCGCCTTGCAGCCGGCGGCCTGAAGCGCGATCGCGAGCAGGCCGCTCGTGATCTGCTCGCCGGCCGAGACGACGACGTCATATTCCTTCGCGTCGTACAGCGACGACGCCTCGCGGCAGAAGCCGACCAGCCGGTCGGTCTCGCCGGCCATCGCGGAGACGACGACGGCGACCTGGTTGCCGGCGTCGACTTCGCGCTTCACGCGCGCGGCGACGTTGCGGATACGCTCTATCCCAGCCATCGACGTCCCGCCGAATTTCATCACGATACGGGCCATTGGCAGCGCAAATCCCTTTGGGTCGAAGCGGCGGCCCTGATAGGTAGCGCGCATGATACTGGCAAGTGACACCGTAATGGGCGCAACAATCGATCCGAAGGAAGCCGCGCACTTCGGCACGATGGCGAAGGACTGGTGGGATCCGAAAGGCTCGTCGGCCCCGCTCCACAAGCTCAACCCGCCGCGCCTGCGCTATATCCGCGAGCAGGTCGACGCGCATTGGGGTGGCGACGGTTCGACCTTTACCCCGCTGTCAGGAAAGACTGCGCTGGATGTCGGCTGTGGCGCTGGGCTGCTGTGCGAACCGCTCGCCCGGCTTGGCGCAGCGGTAACCGGTATCGACGCGGCGCCCGAAAATATCATGGTTGCAGAGATACATGCAGCGCAGAGCGGTCTGGCGATCGACTACCGCGCAGGCGGCGTCGAGGGGCTGGTCGGCGCGTTCGATCTCGTCACCAGCCTCGAGGTGATCGAGCATGTCAGCGATCCCGCCGGCTTCGTCCGCGGCCTCGCACGAACACTGGCGGAAGGCGGGTTGCTGATCCTGTCGACACCCAACCGGACGCCGTTGTCTAGACTGGCGATGATCACCGTGGCGGAAGGTGCCGGGGTAATTCCCAAGGGCACGCACGACTGGAACAAGTTCCTCACGCCCGAGGAACTGACCGCCCTGCTGAAAGACGCCGGTCTCCGCGTGACGGATACGCGCGGGCTGAGCTTCTCGCCGGCGACGGGGTTCACGCTGAGCGATTCGACCAGCCTCGATTACTTCCTGACCGCGGTAAAAGCCTGACTCGTGCCCGCGGCTACCCCACCCCGGCGAAGGCCGGGGCCCAATTGGGGAAGCCAAGGTAACGAAGCGCCATCCTCAACCATAACCGGCCCTCAATTGGGCCCCGGCCTCCGCCGGGGTGGTGCAGAATAATGGGCGACAGTCGTAGCCAACCCTGTTCGGCGTTTGCGGCGCTGGCGATGATCCTCACCGCCCTCGCACTCCTTCGCCCCATGGATCACGACGAGAGCCAGTATGTCGCCGCGGCGATTCTCACCGCGCACGGCCTGATCCCCTACCGCCATTTCGCCTACCTGCAGACTCCGCTGCAGCCGTACCTGTTCGCCCCGATCGCGCTCATCGCCGGCACCTGGACCTGGCCAGCCCTGCGCATAACCAATGCCTTTCTCGGCGCAGCAACGATCGCCGCCATCCACCGCGCCGCTCGCATCGGCGGTGCGAGCCCCCGCGCCGCAACCATCGCCGCCGCCTTGTTCGCGACCTGCGACATCCTCCTCTTCAGCATCGGCACCGCGCGCAACGATGCGCTCCCCGCCGCCTGCCTCGCGCTAGCCTTACCCGCGATCGTCCGTACCGCGCGCAGCGAGGCCAGCCGCCGTGACGCCGTCCTGATCGGCGCCCTGCTAGCCACCGCCGCGACCGCCAAAATCTCCTACGCGCTCCCCGCGCTGACCTACGGAGCCTGGACGCTGTTCAGACGCAGCCGGCGCCCGTGGTGGACGCTGCTCGGCGCGATGCCGTTCGCGCTCTTCACGCTGGCGCTGTTCGTCGCATCGCCGGAAGGCTTCCTGTTCGGGGTGATCGACTTCCCGAGCAAAGCGCCCGCCGAATGGTACCTGGCCCACCCGTGGAAGCTGTCGAACACCGCCAAGATCATCGACATCCTCAAGTTCCTCGCGCTCGGCCCCGCGCTGCTGGCGATCATCGCCACAGCAGGCAAACGCGATCGCTGGCACAGGATCCTCGACCTGCTGATCCTGGCTGGCCTGATCGCCGCGCTCGCGCCGGTGCCGACGTGGCGGCAATATCTCCTGCCGATGCTGCCCGCGCTGTTCGTCCGGCTCGCGCTGGTCTGGCACGCGCACCCGCCCGGCAAGGCGATGCGGATCGTCGCGGTCGTCTTCGCCTGCGCCGGTCTCGCCCCCACTGTCGAAGCCGTGGCGAGCGGCAGCATTCCGATGCTCGACGCGATGCGCGATGCGGCCATGATTCGCGAGACGCTGGACCGCGAGCACGTCAGCGGCCCGGTCGCGACGCTCTCCCCGCAATTCCTCCCCGGCCGCGCGATCGACCCGCGTTTCGCCGCCGGCCCCTTCTATTTCCGCAGCGTCGCGCTCCTGAACGCAGGTCAGGAACGCCAGCACCGCCTGGTCTCGCACGCGCGGATCGCCCTACTCGGCCAGCCGCCCGCGATCCTGATCGGTGGCGAAGGCGCGTGGAGCAGTGGCGACGACCGGATCGACGCAACGCTCGCCACTTACGCGATCAACCGGGGCTATCGAGCGGTACCGATCCGCGGCACCCGCTTCACGCTGTACGTCGCGCGCCCTGCTTCGCCGCGACCAGCCCCGCATAATAGTCGATGAGTTCCACCGCATGCTCCCGGTCGCTCCGCACATGCCGCGCCGCCACCGCTGCCGCGCGCCGCAGCAACGCGCGATCCCGGGCGAACAACCGCCCGATCGCTGCCGCCGCGCTCCCGGCATCGCGCGCCGCGTAGAGTTCGCTGGCATGGGCATCGGCGACCTCGGCACACCCCCCTGAATCGGGCACGATCAACGGGAGTCCCGACGCCATCGCCTCCGACGCGACCAGCCCGAACGGCTCCGCTTCCGACCCGTGGATCAGCGCATCGCAACTCGCCATGATCCGCGCGAGCCGCTCGCGATCATACACCGGCGCGAACATCCGGATGTGCGGCGAGCCGCCGATCCGCCGCTCGATCGCCTTGGTCTGTGCCCCCGCGCCGATCAGGATAAGCCCGACCGGCAGCGTCGATCCCGCCCGCGCCACCGCATCGACCACCAGCGGCCAGCGCTTCTCGCCGTGATGTCGCCCGAGCCCGAGCAACAGCATGCCGTCCTCGGGCAACCCGCACTGCCGCAGCAACGCCGCGCGCAACCGCGTGTCGCGGAGGTCCGGCGAGAAATGCCCGCGCTCGATCCCGAGCGGCATCGCGATGTCGATCCGCAGTCCCCGCGCGCGCAACCGCTTCTCCAGCGCGGGGCCGTTGGTGACGACCACGTCGTATTTCTCGAGAAACCGCCGCATGTACCGACTGTACCAGGCGAACCCGCGCTCGATCTGGTCATGGCTGGCCACACCCGCGAACCAGCGATGTGCGTATGCCGCGATATTGTCGTTGTGCATGAAGAACGCCTTCACCGCGCGTCCTTCCCAGTCCCCGACGAACCACGCCGGCCGCCACGGCGAGCATGATTCGACCACGTCGGGATCGAGTTCGTCGAGCACCCGGTGCATCGCCGCGCTGTCCCAGAACAGCCCGTAGTTGCGATCGAACGGCATTCCCGGCGACTTGAGGTAGATGATCCGGCCACCGCCGGGCCGCTCCTCGACGCGGTCCTCCCTGCCCGGAGCAACGACGATCAACTCATGGCCGAGGTCTGCCAAAATCCCCATCTTGCGGTCGACATAGGTCCTGACTCCGCCGCCGGTGGGCGAGTAGAACTCGTTGACGTCGACGATTCTCATGCGCGGGCCGACATCAGCCGATCGGTCCGAAGCCGCCGAGACCGCGCAGATATTGGGCGGTGATGCGGACGGTCGTCACGCCCGCGCCGACTTCGACCAGCGCCTGACCCACCTTGGGTCGCGACCGTCCGAGCTTGGTATTGCTCGCGAACCCGGCGCCGTCGGTCCAGATGCTGAACTTGTTCTTGCCGTCGCGATTATGCGTCAACAACAGCGCGTAGCGACCTGGCCGCGGTACCCGGATGCACATCGTCGTCGGTCCGGTCGCGGGGGTCGGCACGATCACGCGCCGGAACGTCTTGCCCGCAGCGATCAGGACATGATCATCCTTCAGGAAATCCGCTTCCTCGCCCGGATAGAGTTCGAGCTTCAATTCGCCGGTGCGGTCCTTCAACCCGGTGATCTCGACCGCGATTGCCGGGCCCTCGCCCGACCGACAGGCCGCCGCGTCGCTGCCAAGCATTTGCGCGCTCGCCGGATCTACCAGCGCCAGCGCGCCTGCGAGAGCATATCGGATCATGCGCGACTCCTCTCGGCGATGGCATGAGCGCCGAACGCCACGATCAACGCGACATGCACCAGCAGCGTCAACGCCGCGGTAAACGCGATCAATTCCGACAGCGCCTGATCCTGCCCGATCAACAGGATCGCGGCATTGGCGAACAACAGGTCCTTGTTGGGCACCAGCGGCAGGCGCGACACGAGCAGGCGCCCGGCGGCAAGGAACAGCCACATGCCCACCGGCACGCCCGGCAACGCGAAATGCCACGCGAACGCGATCAGCAGCGATCCGCACATCAGCCGGATGCAGTGGACGCCGAACACCCACCACAGCTTTCCCCGCGGCAGCGAGAACACCCGTTTCGAGAAGAGCAGGAACGGCAGCGATATCGCGAGCGTCACGCCCGCCGAGCCGAGTACCGTCCGAAACTGATCGTGCGTCAGCAGGTGCCGGCCGAGCGGCAGCGCGATCGCCACCAGCAGCAGCGTGATCGCGTTCCCGGCGATCGCCGACAAGATGGTGACGTCCTTCACCGCGCCGAACGGCGACGCGACCATTCGCGCCTTCGCCCGCGCCCATGCGTAGAAATACGCGTCGCCCGAATATCCGAACACGACCTCGTTCGCGATCCGCTTCTTGATCAGCGCGACGAGGCCACCAAGCGGGATGTTCCAGAGCCGGCGGAAGATCACATAATCCCCGGTCGGCGGCGACATGTAGAGCAGGCCGAAACACAAATAGAACCGCGGGTCGTGCGGTACCGACCGCGACAGACCGGCGAGTCCGTGGCCAAGCAGCGCGCGCCCCAGCCCGACGATCATCGCGAGCGTCAGCACCGCGCCGATGATTGCCGGCCAGCGGCTGCCGATCGTCTTCAGCGGCTCCAGCCCGGCGCGCGCGAGATCCGCATAGCCTTCCGGGTCGGCAGTTTTGGCACGCGTATTCAATCGCCGGTCCTCAAGCCATTCCATCGCCTGTCGGTCGGCCCAATAGCCGCCCGTCCGCCCGCGTGCACCTAAAGTCGGTTTCATTCGGTCGCGATCTCCGCTCTACCAATCGCGCGTTATGATGACCCCCGTATGTCAGCCCTGAGCGAACCACCGATCGCCCGGCACATCCTGACCTATGCCGAGGACCTGCGCGGCGGTGGCGTTGAGCGTGCGCAACTCCGCCTCGCGCGGGGCTGGCTGGCGGCGGGACGGCGGGTGACGCTGGCGATCGAGGACATCGATGGTCCGTTGGCGGCGGAACTGCCCGAAGGGCTGGAGATCATCGCGCCCTCGCGGCTGCTGGCGCTGCCGGGAGTCGTCCGCCGCCTCGCGCCGGATGTCCTCTTCTGCCCCGGTAACTTTTATACCGGCATCGCGGCATGGACCCGGCTGCGGCTTGGCAAGGCATGCCCGCCGATCGTCGCCAAGATGTCCAACGCGCCAGCGCGGGCCGATCACGGCCGGTTGATGCACGCCGCGCACCAGGTCTGGCTCGCGCGCCACGGCAGCTTCCTCGACCACCTCGTCGCGATGACTCCGGCGACGGCGGACGAGGCCGCGGTGGCGACGCGGATGGTCGGGCGGACGAGCGTCATCCCCAATCCGCCGGCGGTGTCGATTCCGAGTGACTCGACCTCGAGTGAGCTACCGGACTTGCCCGATCGTTTCATCCTCGGCGTCGGGCGGCTGGAGCCGCAAAAACGCTGGGACCGGCTTATCGCCGCGCTCCCACTGCTGAAGGACCAGGCCATTCCGTTGGTGATTCTCGGCGATGGCAGCGAACGCGCGACTATCGAGACGCAAATCCGTTCGCTCGGTTTGCCGGGCCGAGTCCTTCTGCTCGGCCATAGCAGCAATCCGTTACCAGTGATGGCTCGTGCAACGGTACTCGCGCTGACGTCGGATTACGAAGGCGTACCGGGTGTGTTGCGAGAGGCGTTGTCGGTGGGAACGCCGGTGATCTCGACCGACTCGAGCGCGGCGGTGGCGGAGATTATCGACCAACCCGACCGCGGTACGGTTATTGCGAGAGACGACGCCGCAGCGTTGGTCGCGGCGCTGGACGCGTGGCTAGCGCCGATTGCGCAACGGCCGCAGGCGGTTCCGCAACCCGGTACGGACTCGGCCGCCCGCTACCTCGCGCTCTTCGACCAATTGGTAAGGCGGTAATCCCTACCCTTTTAGCCTGCGCCTCATTGACGTCACTCCGCCCCACCGTCCGTCATCCCCGCGGAGGCGGGGACCCATATCTTCAGGGGTTTGCCGGTATGGGTCCCCGCGTCCGCGGGGATGACACGAAGAGTGATGGATAAATTCAGGCAGTCGCGCCCGCTTCCATCTCACCCGCCTCGACCTGCTCCTCTTCCCGCTCCGACCGCCGCTCGAGCGCGGTCTTGATCATCGCCGTCATCGGGTCGGCCAGCGCCAGCCCCAGTATCCCGAACAAGGCGCTCGCCATGATCTGCGCCCCCAGCGTCAGCGCCGGCGGCAGGTCCACCGTGCGCTTCGCTACCATCGGCACGATCACGTATCCGTCGATCGTCTGCACCACGAGGTACGTGCCGATCGCCCAATAGCCCGTATCGACGCCGGCGCTGAACCCGACCGCGACCATCAGCACGCCGGTCACGATCGCGCCGACGTTCGGGATGAACGCCAGGATGCCCGCGATGATGCCGAGCAGCATCGCCATCGGCACGCCGCCGACCGCCAGCGCGATGCCGCTCGCGACACCCTCGACCGCCATGCCGAGCAGGCGCCCGGCGAGCAGCTTGCGCAACGTGTCGCCCATCTTCACCAGCGTCCGGGCGAACTCGGGCCGCAGGTCGAGCGGCACCATCCATTCGAGCCCGCGCGAATAGGTGCCCGGATCCATCGCGATGAACAGCCCCAGGATCAGGATCATGAACATGCTGGTGATCGCGCCGATCGCGGTGCCGACCCACGACGTCACGCGCCCGACCGAGCCGAGCGCCTGCTTGACGATCCCGTTGACGTCCGACGCGCCCGGCATGACCCCGTGCGACGACAGGAACCCGGTGAAGCGGTTCGCCTGCATCTCCAGGGTCGAGCGCAGCTGCGTTACCTGCTCGGTCACCTGCACGCCGGTCAGCACGAACGTCCCGATCAGGAACGCGAAGGTCAGCAACACGACGATCAGCAATCGCCAGCCACGCCCGATCGGCAGCACCCGCCCGAGTAATCGCACGCCGCCATCGAGCAAGGCCGCGAACACGACGCCCGCAAAGATGATCAGCAATGGCTGGACCAGCACGATCAGCAACGCGATCCCGCACGCCAGGCCCAGCCAGATCAGCGCCCGCTTCAGTTCCTTGCGCAGGAACGGATCGCGCATTTCGACCGGGCTGAGCTCGGTGACCGCCTGTGGCTCGGCCATATCAATTCGCCTTGGCGGGATGGAGCGATGTGCCGGCGCGGTCAGAGCGGAGCGAACCCCACCAGCTCAACGGGTTGAACGTCGCATCGCCGTCGAGGCTAAAGGTGATGAACTCCGCACGCCCGCCGAGATTCTCGTACGGCACCGGCCCGCCGAGTCCCAGTTGGCTCAACGCAAAGCGGCTGTCGGCGGAGCGATCGCGGTTGTCGCCCATCAGGAAGACATGGTTCGCGGGGATCGTGATCTCCGCGAAATTGTCACCCTGGCTGTCGGGCTCGAGGTCGATCGTCTCGTAGCGACGGCCGTTCGGCAGTGTCTCGGTATAGGTCGGCAGGCGGCACATCGCACGCCCGTCCGACAGCGTTTCCTTCGCGCCGGGATAGTCGATGTCGCTGCACGGGCTGTTGGTATCGACCGGGATCAGCTTGTCGTGGAGGGGACCCCGCTTCACCGCGACGCCGTTCAGGAACACGATCCCGCCACGCACCGCCAGCTTGTCGCCGGGAAGGCCGATCACGCGCTTGATATAGTCGTTGTGCGTGCCGGGCGGCGTCACGATCACCACGTCGCCGCGCGTCGGCAGCGAGCCGAACAGCCGGCCGTGCATGAACGGCAGCGACACGCTCCAGCTATCCTCGGGCTCGCGCAATACCACGCCCTTGAAGATCGCTACGGGGTTCGGGATCGTCGGCGACACGAACGACCAGCCATACGCGAACTTCGTCACCACCAGCCGGTCGCCGATGCGAAGGCCGGGCAGCATCGATTCGCTGGGGATATAGAAGGGCTTGGCGATGAAGCTGTGGAAGCCGAGCACGACCAGGATCAGCCAGAATATGCCCTTCACCTCGCCCCACCAATCGGTGCCGCGGCGGCGGGTCGTCGTGTCCGGCGTGGTGCCGGCTGGTACGGCTGCATCGGCCGCCGTCGTGTGAGCTGCCGCGACAGGCTTCTCGGGGAACTCGTTGCCGTCCAACGCAGCGTCCTTCATCGATTCATGTCCTGGCCCATGTCCGGGAATATCAAGGGTATGGCTTCGATGATCACGAAGGCCTGCGCCCAGGGATGATCATCGGTCATGGTTAAATGCACGCGTGCGGCGTGGCCTTCGGGGGTCAACGCGTCAAGCCTCGCTTTGGCGCCTCCGGTCAGTGCTAGCGTCGGCGCGCCGCTCGGGGCGTTGATGACGCCGATATCGCGCATGAACACGCCCGCGCGAAACCCGGTGCCGACCGCCTTCGAAAACGCCTCCTTAGCCGCGAACCGCTTGGCCAAGGTCCCGGCCTTCGTAAAAGGTCGCCGCGCCGCCTTCGCGCGCTCGACATCGGTGAACACCCGCTGCTCGAACCGATCGCCAAACCGCTCGATTGACGCTGTGATCCGCTCGATGTTGCACAGGTCGGACCCAAGCCCGATAATCATCGCGACGCCTGGAGTCGGAAGACAAGAGAATGTGTTCGCGCGGAGACGCGGAGACGCGGAGAGTATGAGAGCCGCAAGCGCGGCGAAGGTGAGAAGCAAGCAGGACGGCTCCCAACAAACCCCTTCTGCTCCGCGTCTCCGCGTCTCCGCGTGAACAAACTTTCTAATTCACCGCGCCGCATCCATAGCCTCGCGCATCAGCCGCACAGCCTCGCCGAGCCCGACGAACAGCGCCTCGCCCACGAGGAAATGCCCGATGTTCAGCTCCCGAACCTGCCGGATAGCCGCAATCGGCGCGACGTTGTCATAGGTCAGCCCATGCCCCGCGTGCACCTCGATGCCGTTCTTCGCCGCCAGCGCCGCGGCATCGGTCAGCCGTCGCAGCTCCGCGGTGCGCGCCTCGCCCGACAGTTCCGCGTACAGCCCGGTATGCAGCTCGATCACCGGCACCTTGAGCCGCACCGCCGCCTCAATCTGGCGCGCGTCGGGCTCGATGAACAGCGAGACGCGGATGCCCGCCCCCGCCAGTGCATCCACCAGCCGCGCCATCCGGTCGTAATGCCCGGCGACGTCGAGCCCGCCCTCGGTCGTCAGTTCCTCGCGCTTCTCGGGCACGATGCAGGCCGCGTGCGGCTTGTGGCGCAGCGCGATGCCGAGCATCTCGTCGGTCGCCGCCATCTCGAGGTTGAGCGGGATCGTCAGATCGGCCGACAGCCGCGCGATGTCGTCGTCGGTGATGTGCCGGCGATCCTCTCGCAGGTGCGCAGTGATCCCGTCCGCCCCCGCCGCCGCCGCGACCAGCGCCGCGCGCACCGGATCGGGATACCCCGCCCCCCGCGCATTCCGCACGGTCGCGACGTGGTCGATATTCACGCCGAGGCGCAGGTGGTCGTTGCCGGGGGGGCTCATGCCGCGGCCCTACTGCCAGGCTTGATCGCCGGGATCGCCGCCAGTTCGGGCGGCAGCGCATCGGCCGGATAGGTCGGCACGTCGAGCCGGATCAGCGGGAAGAACGGCACGCCCAGATCCGCCGTCCCGTTCGAGCGATCGACCAAGGCCGCCGCCGCAACGGTCACGCCACCCGCACGCCCGATCGCCGCGATCGCCTCGCGCGACGACAGGCCGGTGGTGACGACGTCCTCCATCATCAGCACGCGTTGACCGGGCGCGAGCCGGAACCCGCGGCGCAGTTCGAACACGCCGTCGGGCCGCTCGAGAAATACCGCCTCGACACCAAGCGCGCGGCCCATCTCGTGGCCGGCAATGACGCCGCCCATCGCCGGCGAGACCACGATATCGATCTGCGCACGCAACTCGGCCGGGATCGACGCCGCCAAAGCCTCAGACAGACGCGCACCGCGCGCGGGGTCCATCAACACCCGCGCGCATTGCAGGTAGCGCGAACTGCGCAGGCCCGAGGACAGGATGAAATGCCCTTCGAGCAACGCTTCGGCAGCGCGGAATTCGGCGAGCACGTCGTCTTCGGTCATCGCGGGTCATCGCTCCAAATGGTCTGTTCGCGCTGATACGAGCGCGTGAAACCACGTGCAACGACTACTGGTTCATTAATGAACGGTCGGAGAAGGCTTGAGGCGAACCCTCCTGCCGGGTATGCTGCCGCAAAATGATAAGCAGACATCCGCGCGTCCGTGATATCGGGTTCGCTATAAACCGGGGTCAAGAAAAACGATGCGCAAGA
This sequence comes from Sphingomonas sp. R86520, assembly GCF_042466285.1. NCBI lineage: Bacteria > Pseudomonadati > Pseudomonadota > Alphaproteobacteria > Sphingomonadales > Sphingomonadaceae > Sphingomonas > Sphingomonas sp. R86520. The sequence goes on along the minus strand of NZ_JAXHBZ010000001.1, from coordinate 3,686,013 downwards.
TGGGGATGAGAGGATTTGCGATGGCAGCGGGGCTCGCACTGGCGAGTCTCGGTGGTGTCGCCGGGCATGCGGCCCAGCCTTCGAGCACACCAACAGCACCGCAGGCAGCCGCTGCTCCGGCCGGCGTGTCGAACACCGCGCCGACCACGGCCGCGGCGACGCCGACCGCCAACCCGTCGAGCCCCGAACTCGCGATGGACGGTGCGCCGGCGATGACGGTCAAGCCGATGATCGGCCAGCCGACCGACGGCCTGTTCGGCCTCCAGCCGCAGGTGACCAAGAACGGCCAGTTCGCGCACTGGATGCACAATTCGATCCTGGTGCCGACGATCACGGTCATCTCGCTGTTCGTGCTCGCGCTGCTCTTCTGGGTGTCGTTCCGCTATCGCCGCGCCGCCAATCCGGTGCCGTCGAAGACCAGCCACAACACCTTCATCGAAATCCTCTGGACGCTGCTTCCGGTCGTGATCCTGGTGTTGATCGCGGTCCCGTCGATCGGCCTGCTCCAGGCGCAGTTCAAGCCGGCGCCGTCCGGAGCGGTGACGCTGAAGGCGATCGGCAACCAATGGTATTGGACCTATCAATACCCGGACAATGGCGGCTTCGAGATCACCGCCAACATGCTGAAGGAAAAGGGTGACGTCGCTGCCGGCGAGCGCGCCCGCACCGATGCCGACGGTCCGAAGCTGCTCGCCGCCGACAACCGCATCGTCCTGCCGGTGGGCGTGCCGATCCGGCTGATCACCACCGCCAACGACGTGATCCACAGCTGGGCCGTCCCTGCCTTCTGGATCAAGCTCGACGCGATTCCGGGACGCCTGAACGAGACCAGCTTCACGATCGACAAGCCCGGCCTGTATTTCGGCCAGTGCTCGGAACTGTGCGGCGCGCGCCACGGCTACATGCCGATCGCGGTCGAGGCGGTCAGCCCGGCCGAATTCGCTGCCTGGATAAAGGCCAAGGGCGGCACGATGCCGACCCCCGGCGAGGCATCCGACAAGGTTATCCCCCAGCCTGGTGCCGACGGCTCCGCCGCGAAGGTCGAGGAGGCCGCGGAAACCGCCAACGCTACCGGCCCGGTCGAGAACGTAACAACCGCAGCGCCCGCGACGACGCAGGGCGCGACCTCAAACCCGGCCGGCGCCGGCAACGCGGGACAGTAAGATGACCGACACCGCTCTCCACCCGTCGGCCTTCGTTTCGCACGAAGCGCACGATCATCATCACGATACCGATCACAAGCCGAGCTTCTTCGCGCGTTGGTTCATGTCGACCAACCACAAGGACATCGGCACGCTGTACCTGATCTTCGCGATCGTCGCGGGGATCATCGGCGGCTCGGTCTCGGGTCTCATGCGCGCCGAACTCGCGCATCCCGGCATCCAGTATCTGCAGGGCTGGGCGAGCATGCTCCACGGCGGCCCCGCCAGCCTCGACGAATCGCTCCACCTCTGGAACGTGCTGATCACCGCACACGGCCTGATCATGGTGTTCTTCATGGTCATGCCGGCGATGGTCGGCGGATTCGGCAACTGGTTCGTGCCGATCATGATCGGTGCGCCGGACATGGCGTTCCCGCGCATGAACAACGTGTCGTTCTGGCTGCTGATCCCCGCTTTCACGCTGCTGCTGGCCTCGCCGTTCTTCGGTGGTGCTGGTAACGGCTGGACGCTCTACGCACCGCTCTCGACGTACGGCGAGCCTGGCCCCTCGACCGACATGGCGATCCTCGCGCTGCATCTCGCGGGCGCATCGTCGATCCTCGGCGCGATCAACTTCATCACGACGATCTTCAACATGCGTGCGCCGGGCATGACGCTGCACAAGATGCCGCTGTTCGTGTGGTCGATGCTGGTCACCGCGTTCCTGCTGCTGCTGGCACTGCCGGTGCTCGCGGCCGCGATCACGATGCTGCTGACCGATCGCAACTTCGGCACGACGTTCTTCGACCCGGCCGGCGGCGGCGATCCCGTCCTGTACCAGCATCTGTTCTGGTTCTTCGGCCATCCCGAAGTCTACATCATGATCCTGCCCGGCTTCGGCATCGTCAGCCAGGTCATCTCGACGTTCAGCCGCAAGCCGGTCTTCGGCTATCTCGGCATGGCGTATGCGATGGTCGCGATCGGCGTCGTCGGGTTCGTGGTGTGGGCGCACCACATGTTCACCACCGGCCTCAGCGTGAACACCAAGATGTACTTCACCGCGGCGACGATGGTCATCGCGGTACCGACCGGCATCAAGATCTTCTCGTGGATCGCGACGATGTGGGGCGGATCGCTCACCTTCAAGACGCCGATGGTGTGGTCGATCGGCTTCATCTTTATGTTCACCGTCGGCGGCGTGACCGGCGTGGTGCTCGCCAATGGCGGCATCGACGATTACATGCAGGACACCTATTACGTGGTGGCGCACTTCCACTACGTGCTGAGCCTTGGTGCCGTATTCTCGCTGTTCGCGGGGTTCTACTACTGGTTCCCGAAGATGACCGGCAAGATGTACAACGAGTTCCTCGGCCAGCTGCACTTCTGGGTATTCTTCGTGGGCGTGAACGTGATGTTCTTCCCGATGCACTTCCTGGGTCTCCAGGGCATGCCGCGCCGTATTCCGGACTACACGCCGCAGTACGAGCATTGGAACACGGTCGCCTCGGTCGGCTACATGATCATGGCTGCGGGCATGGCGGTGTTCTTCGTCAACCTGATCTGGTCGCTGATCGCGGGCAAGCCGGCCGGCGATAACCCCTGGGGCGAAGGCGCGACGACGCTGGAGTGGACGATCTCCTCGCCGCCGCCGTACCACCAGTTCGAGACCCTGCCGAAGATCGACTGACGCGGATAAGGGCCATCAGGCCCCCGCCCGGCCGGCGCGGCAAAGCCGGATCCGACGACACGGGACCTGCTCCCAAGTCGAGCCAGCCACAAAGGAAACGCCTCGGGGAAATCCGGGGCGTTTTTCGTTACGCCGCCACTCGGTCCCGCCCCGTCGCCTTGGCAGCGTACATGGCCCGGTCCGCCTCTGCCATCGTATCGCCGAGCGTCGGCGCTGCACCCTGCGCCACCGCCACGCCCAGACTGATCGTGATCCTCGGCGCCTCGGCTATCGGACGGCCCGCCAACTGGCGCGCATGCTCGGCAAACCCCCTCACGTCGGCGTCGGCTGCGCCCGGCAGGATTACCAGAAACTCGTCCCCGCCGAGGCGCACCACATGCCCGTTCACGGGTTCGCACAACGCCGCCATTCGCTCGGCAAGTGTTCGAAGCACGGTATCCCCCGCCGCATGGCCATGACGATCGTTGACGCGCTTGAAATGGTCGACATCGACGATCACCACCGCTGCGCTGGCGATCGCCGGCCGGTGCCGGTTCGCCGTCAGCCACGCCCGGTTGCGCACGCCGGTCAGCCCGTCGCGCGCCGCACTTTCGCGCAGTTGCCCCATCGCCAGATCGCCACGCATCGCGAGCAGTCCGAGATTGATGACGACCAGCAACACCTGGTCCGACAGCATCGCGAACATCGCGAGCGTGTTGATCCCGTCGAACGGCGTCAGCGTCGCCGCGATCGACAGCGCATAGCCGGGCAGATAGCCGAGCAGCGCCAGCCCCGCGATCCGCCGTCCCCGCGCGCTGTCGTGCGCGCCGTCATCGACATGGTTCCGCTTCGCACCGCGCAACAGGGCCATGCCGAACACCGTCATTCCGAACGCGAGGCCGGCCGTGACGACCACCGACCCGGTCGCAGTCGAAACAGGCACGCCCGAAACCCGCAGCGCATATGGGCCGGCGAAGCACAGCATCGACACCAGGCTGGGCACCACCATCCACCGCGCGAAGGCGGCGCGCCCCTCGAGGATCCGGACACCCGACAGCAGGAACACGTTCGATCCGGACAATGCCGCGAACAGCACGCAGCCTAAGGTGATCCCGAACGGCGGCGGCCAGATCTCGAACGCCAGCATGACCGCGACGTAGATGACCGAACTTGCCGCCCAGTGCCCCAGATACCGCGCCTCGCGATTGCCGTGCCACAGCGCCAGGAACACGACGGCGAAGGCAAAGCTGGAGAGCATGCTGCACAGGCGGAGCGTCGACAGATCGGGAGCCATGACCATAATGGCGCGAACGATACCGCGGCAGTGGTTAACGCCTCGCTGAAACGAGACCACTCCACTCACGCTTGGAGATCACCGCGCTGTCGCTACGGAGCGCAGCGCCCGCCTGCCCGCGCGCGGTCCGCGAACCACGCCTTTCCCCAATCCCCGCGAGCGCGTATAGCATACCCGAACCATGACTCTTGCTACTCCCCTCCTGCCACCGGCGCATTGGCGCGATTTCCTGGCGCTCACCAAGCCGCGCGTGATGACACTCGTCGTCTTCACCGGCCTGTGCGGCATGCTCGCCGCGCCTGTCGGCGTTCACCCGGTGATCGGCTTCACCGCGATCCTCTGCATCGCGCTCGGCGCAGGGGCCGCGGGTGCGCTCAACCAATGGTACGAGTCGGACATCGACGCGGTCATGCGACGCACGCAGAAGCGCCCGCTTCCCGATGGCCGGATGGACCGGCAGGCGGCACTCCATTTCGGCGTCGGCCTCGGCGCGTTCTCGGTCCTGTTCATGGGATTCGCGGTCAATATCGTCGCCGCCGCGATCCTCACCGCGTCGATCCTGTTTTACGTTCTCGTCTACACAGTCTGGCTGAAGCGCCGCACGCCGCAGAACATCGTTATCGGCGGCGCCGCCGGCGCGTTCCCACCGCTGATCGGCTGGGCCGCGGCGACCGGTGATATCGCGCTGCTGCCGGTGCTGCTGTTCCTGTTCGTGTTCCTCTGGACGCCGCCCCATTTCTGGGCGCTCGCGCTGTTCATGAAGAGCGATTACGCCGCCGCAGGCGTGCCGATGCTCCCCGTCGTATCGGGCGAACGGACCACGCGGACGCAGATCGGCCTCTACACGATCCCGATGGCGGCGGTCGCGATCCTGCCCTGGCCGCTCGGGCTGACCGGTCCGATCTACGGTATCGCTGCCGTGTTGCTGACCGGCTGGTTCGCGTTGCTCGCGGTCCGCGTCGCCAGGCGCACTACCCATGCCGACGACCTGATGAAGCCGGAGAAGGCCTTGTTCAAATACTCGATCCTGTATCTGTTCGTTATGTTCGGCGCGCTGGTCGTCGACCGGTGGTTCGCATGAGCGTGCCTGACCCGAACCAGTCGGACCTGATCCGCAGCCGCCAGCGGGGGCGGGCGCGAGTCATGGCGCTGCTGCTCGGCGCGTTCGTAATCCTCGTCTTCGCGATCTCGATCGCCAAGATCCGCGCGGGGATGCCGCACTGATGGCCGGTTGGCGGGCCATGTCGCGTACCAACCGCACCGCGGCGTTCGCGGTGCTGTTCATCTGCTTCATGACCGGGCTCGCTTGGGCCAGCGTGCCGCTCTACCGCCTGTTCTGCGCCGCGACCGGTCTCAACGGCACCACCAATCGCGGGCTCGCCGCACCCGGCGCGGTGAATCACCAGATCACGATCGACTTCGACACCAATGTCAGCCCCAAGCTGCCGTGGAAGTTCACGCCGGAAAATCGCTCCGACACGATCGACGTCGGCGCGCGCGACATGGCGTTCTTCACCGCCACCAACACCTCCGACAAGCCGCTGACGGGCACCGCCACGTTCAACGTCCAGCCCGCGCAGGCCGGCAAGTATTTCACCAAGATCCAGTGTTTCTGCTTCACCCAGCAGACGCTCAAGCCCGGCGAGACCGCGCGGATGCCGGTGATCTTCTTCGTCGATCCGAAGATCCTGACGGACCCGGATGCCGCCGATATCCAGACGATCACGCTCAGCTATACGTTTTACCCGGTGGATTCTGCCAAAACAGCCAGCTAGAACAGCCGCAAAGAATATAGGGGAGTTACGATGGCCGGCGCCAAGAACCATGATTATCACATCCTGCCGCCGAGCATCTGGCCGCTGGTTGGTTCGTTCTCAGCACTGATCATGGCAGCGGGCGGCATCATGTGGATGCACGGCGGCCATGTCGACAAGCCCAATGGCGGCGGCTGGGTGTTCTTCATCGGCCTCGCGGGCGTGCTCTTCACGATGTATTCCTGGTGGACCCAGGTCGTGCACGAGGCGCGCGCAGGCGATCATACACCGGTCGTCCAGCTCCATTTCCGCTACGGCATGATCCTGTTCATCGCTTCCGAAGTGATGTTCTTCGTCGGCTGGTTCTGGGCGTTCTTCGACTTCTCGCTGTTCCCGACCGCGATGACCTTCGCCGACGGGACCGTCACGCGCGCGGTCGAAGGCGGCGCGGCGATCGTCGCGCAATGGCCGCCGAAGGGCCTGACGGTCATCAATCCGTTCGAACTGCCGCTGCTCAACACGCTGATCCTGCTGACGTCCGGCACCACGGTGACCTGGGCGCACCATGCGCTGATCCACAACCAGCGCGGTGGCGAGAAGACCGGGATCTGGGGCCTGATCGGCGTCGGCAACCGCGACGGCGTGCTCAAGGGCCTGTGGCTGACGGTGATCCTCGGGATCCTGTTCAGCTCGATCCAGGCGTACGAGTATGCGCACGCTCCGTTCCCGTTCAAGGGGATCAACTACGGCGCGTCGTTCTTCATGGCGACCGGCTTCCACGGCTTCCACGTGCTGATCGGCACGATCTTCCTGATCGTCTGCCTGGTCCGTGCGTATCGCGGCGACTTCACCCCGAAGCAGCATTTCGGGTTCGAGGCCGCGGCCTGGTACTGGCATTTCGTCGACGTCGTGTGGCTGTTCCTGTTCGTCACCGTCTACGTCTGGGGCGGCTGGGGCGCACCCGTCCACGGCGGTTGAGGGTCGATCCGCAAGTTTATGGCCGCCACCCCGGCGCAGGCCGGGGCCCAATTGGGAAGGCTGCAGTAACGAAGCGCTGTCCGCAGCTAGCGGTGTCTCCCACCTGGGCCCCGACCTTCGCCGGGGTGGTGGCGTTTTCCGGTACTGCACGGACGCTATCGAAAGATCCGGCCTCAAGCTTGTTCTCCCGCGAAGGCGGGAGCCCAGTCTGGGTCCCCGCCTTCGCGGGGATACAAACGACGGATAAGCTGACCGCATGACCGAAGACCCATACCCGCTCGCGAACGCCCCCACGATCGCTGAGGTCGCGCTCAAAGGCCTGTGCCCCCGCTGCGGCAAGCCGACCCTCTTCGCCAAATGGTCCAACTTCGCCGATCGCTGCACGAACTGCGGGCTCGACTTCTCCAAGTTCAACGTCGGTGACGGCCCTGCCGCCTTCCTGACGCTGATCCTCGGCGCACTCGTCGTAGCCCTGGCGATCACGCTCGAACTCAAGGTTCATCCCCCGCTCTGGGTGCACATGCTGATCTGGATCCCCTTCACCGCCGGCGGCGTCGTCCTGTCGCTCCGCGCCGCGAAAGGCGCGCTGATGTCCGCCGAATACCGCAACGCCGCCCGCGAAGGCCGAATCGACCCGTGACCCGACCCGCAAGACGCGTCCCGATCATTCCCACGATCCTCGTCACGCTCGCGATCGCGGCGATGATCGCGCTCGGCCTGTGGCAACTCATCGACCGCCTCCCGAAAAAGGAAGCGTTCCTGGTCCAGCTGGCCGCCAATCCTGCCAAGCCGCCGATGGCCTTCCCGCGCGTGCCCGACGAAGCGCTGCTCTTTCGCCGCGCTACGGGCGTATGCCTCCAGCCGACCGGGATAACGCTCGCCGGCGCCGGCAAGTTCGGCTTCCGCGCGATCGCGCAATGCCGAACCGGCGCGGACGGTCCCGGCATGATCGTCCAGCTCGGCACTACCCGCGATCCGATGGCGAAGATCGCCTGGGCCGGCGGCGAAGTGTCGGGTTACATCAGCCATGCCCCCGACGGCCGTTCGCTGATCGGCTCGCTGTTCGCTCACTCCGCGCAGCGCCTGATGCTGGTCGCGGACACGCCGCAGGCCGGTCTCTCTCCGAACGGGAGGCCCGACATCGCCACGGTCCCGAACAACCACCTCGCCTACGCAGGCCAATGGTTCTTCTTCGCCGCCATCGCCGCGATCATCTACACCCTGGCACTCCGCCGTCGCCCGCGGACGGCGCCGAGCCCGCGCTGAGTTTCGGAGTGCGCGAGATGACGCGCCCTTCACGTCACGCCATGTCACGCCTGAGCCCAACACCGTCATCCCAGCGAAAGCTGGGATATTCCCGTTTGGCCCACGTCACCTGCATCGAGGGATACCCCAGCTTCCGCTGGGGTGACGGATTGGCGCCGCGCGGCGGGAAACGGGAGTAGAAAATAGCCGCCCCGTTCTCCCGCGCATGCTCAGACATGACCACCAGACGACACCCGGCCGCTTGTCGCTTCTTCCCCCACCCGCTAAGTCGCGCGGCCATGCGTTACATCAGCACCCGCGGCTCGGCCCCCGTCCTCGATTTCGAAGCGGCGACGCTCACCGGCCTCGCTTCCGATGGCGGCCTCTACCTTCCCGAGGCATGGCCGACGATGACCCGCGACGAGATCGCCGCACTCGCCGGGCTCTCTTACGTCGATACGGCCGTGGCGGTGATGGCCCCGTTCGTCGGCGACGCGATGACCCGCGAGGAACTGAAGGCACTGTGCGAACAGGCCTATGGCCGCTTCTCGCACGCCGCGGTCACGCCGCTGGTGCAGCTCGACCACGACCAGTGGCTGCTCGAACTCTTCCACGGTCCGACGCTCGCGTTCAAGGACGTCGCGCTGCAGCTGCTCGGCCTGTTCTTCGAGCGTTTCCTGGCCGGCACGGACAAGCGCCTGACGATCGTCGGCGCGACCAGCGGCGACACCGGCTCGGCCGCGATCGACGCGGTCGCCGGGCGCGCGGGCATCGACATCTTCATGCTCCACCCGGTCGGCCGCATCTCCGACGTGCAGCGCCGCCAGATGACCACGGTGCTCAGCCCCAACGTCTACAACATCGCGATCGAAGGCAGCTTCGACGACGCGCAGGCGCTGGTGAAGGCGATGTTCAACGATCCCGCCTTCTCGGACAGATTCGCGCTGTCGGCGGTCAACTCGATCAACTGGGCACGGCTGATGGCGCAGGTGGTCTACTTCTTCTACGCCGCCGTTCGCCTCGGCGCGCCCGACCGCGAGGTCGCGTTCGCGGTCCCGACCGGCAATTTCGGCGACGTTTTCGCCGGCTATGTCGCGGCGCGCATGGGCCTCCCTGTCGCCAAGCTGGTGGTCGCGACCAACGTCAACGACATCCTCCACCGCGCGCTAAGCACCGGCGATTATTCCAAGGGCGGCGTCCAGCAGACCCCGACCCCGTCGATGGATATCCAGGTCAGCTCGAACTTCGAACGCCTGTTGTTCGACCTTGGCGACCGCGATGGCGCCGCGCTTGCCGCACAGATGGCGGGGTTCGAGTCGTCGGGCGCGATGCGCCTCACCAACACGCAGTCGCGGGGCTCCTCCGCCCTGTTCCAGAGCGACCGCGTCGATCTCGACGACATGACGCTGGCGATGCGCTGGGCGCACGAGCGCGCTGGCCAGGTAATCGATCCGCACACCGCCATCGCGCTCGCCGCTGCCCTGCGCACCGAAGTCCCGGCCGGCGTGCCGATCGTGACGCTCGCGACGGCGCACCCGGCAAAGTTCGGCGATGCGGTCGAGCGTGCCACCGGCGTTCGTCCAACGCTGCCGGCGCGGGTCGGCGACCTGTTCCAGCGCGAGGAACGCTACGCCACGCTGCCTGCGACGTTCGATGCGATCACGGCATACATCGCCGAACGCGCGACGCCGTCGGTTTGAAGAGGGCAGCATGAAGCTCGATACTCTCGTCGGCGAACCCTGGGCCGACTACGGCCTGATCGACTCCGGCCACGGCAAGAAGCTGGAGCGCTATGGCCGCTTCCGCTTCATCCGCCCCGAACCCCAGGCGATGTGGGCGCCCGCCTCGACCGACTGGAAGGCGCAGGGCGAATTCGTCCCCGGCTCCGACGAAGATGGCGGCGGCCGCTGGGAATTCTCCGAGCCGGTCCCCCGCGAAGGCTGGACGCTCAAGTGGAACGAGGTGTCGTACACCGCGCAGACCACCCCGTTCCGCCATCTCGGCTTCTTCCCCGACATGGCGCCGGTGTGGAGCTGGATGCGCGAGCGCGTGGCGGGGCTCGACTCGCCCGAATGCATGAACCTGTTCGGCTATACCGGCGTCGGCACGCTGGCGATGGCGACCAAGGGCGTCCGCATGGTCCACGTCGACGCGTCAAAGAAGTCGGTCGAGGCGGCCAAGGCCAACGCCAAGCTGTCCGGCATGGCCGACGCGCCGATCCGCTGGATGACCGACGACGCGGCGAAGTTCGTCGCGCGCGAGGTTCGGCGCGGGCGGCGGTACGACGGGATTCTGCTCGATCCGCCGAAATATGGGCGCGGGCCCGAGGGTGAGGTCTGGCGCCTGGAAGAGGACCTCCCCAAGCTCATCGCCGACTGCAGGAAACTGCTCGACGAGAATTCGCGCTTCCTGTTCCTGACGGTCTACGCGGTGCGGATGTCGGCGCTGGCGATCGGCGAACTGCTCAACCAAGTGTTCGCGGACCTGCCGGGCAAGGTGGAAGTCGGCGAGTTGGGCGTCCGCGAAGAAGCGCGCGGACTGGTATTGCCGACGGCAATCTGGGCCCGCTGGAGCCGCTGAACTCGCCTTCTTAGCCACCACCCCGGCGAAGGCCGGGGCCCAATTGGCAAGGTTGGCGTAACGAAGGGCAGTCCTCCATTGGCTAAGTCCCCCAATTGGGCCCCGGCCTTCGCCGGGGTGGTGGTTGGTTCAGGGGACGGGACAAACACGGCAACTCCCATACCGTTCGTGCCGAGCAGCGACCGAGTAGCCCGCTAGGGCGTATCGAGGGCGCGTATCGAGGTACAGGTTCAGCGCGCCAACCTGTCCTTCGATATGCCGTCTCGATACGCGCCTTGCGGAGCTACTCGACAGCTACTCAGGACGTACGGCGGTTGCGGGACCTACCCCGGGATCTGCTGCGAGATACAGTGGAAGCTCCCGCCCCCGGTCAGGATGTGATCCGCGCGCTGTCCCACAACCTCGCGATCCGGGAACAGCGCCTGGATCGCCACCACCGCCGCCTGGTCGTTCTCCGCGCCGTACAACGGCACGACCACCGCGGCATTGCCGATGTAGAAGTTCATGTAGCTCGCCGGCACGACCTCCTCGTCACGCAGCACGCGGCCCGGCGATGGGATCGTCACGACCTCCAGCCCGGCGGCTTGCGCATCGCGCGCCGCGTTCTGGTACACCTGCCAGTTCGGATCATTGTCGGTCGCCTTCGGGATCGCAACCCGCCCCTCGCCGACGAACCGCGCGAGGTTGTCGACATGGCCGTCAGTGTGATCGTTGACCAAGCCGTCGCCCAGCCACACCACGCGGGTATAACCGAGGTCGGACGCCAGCCGCGCCTCGATCTCCGCCTTGCTCAGCGAAGGATTGCGGTTGCGGTTGAGCAGGCACTGCGCCGTCGTCACGACCGTCCCGGTACCGTCGCCATCGATCGCCCCCCCTTCGAGCACCCAGTCGCATGCCTCGACCCGCTTGTGCCGGCTCGCCGCCAGCCGCTCGCCGATCGTGTCGTCACCCGGCAGGTCGTACTTGCCCCCCCAGCCGTTGAACCGGAAGTCGCGCGCGCTGCCGTCGCCGACGATGATCGGTGCGGTATCGCGTAGCCAGATGTCGCCGAACGGCTCGACCACCACCTGCGCGAACGGCGCGAGCCGCTGAGCGGTCGTAGCTGACCCGACGTCCGCGGCGACCAGGATCACCGTCTCGCCCTTGCCGTCGGCATGCACGGCCTTCGCAAACGCGACGACCTCGTCCCGCGCAGGCTCCAGGTCTTCCAGCCATAGGTCCGCATGGCTCGGGAAACCGATCCAGACGGCCTTGTGGTGCGCCCATTCGGCGGGGGTAGAGACGGTCGTGGTCACTTACTTGGCTCCTGCGCGATCGCGGTCACGAATGCCGCGGAATTCGGCGCTCTTATACCAGTTCGGCCACAGACTGGTATCGTCCGCGAGTTTCCGCCCGAGCCCGTAATAGATCGTCAGGTCCTCGACCGCGCCCGACCAGTCCCATCTGGCGTCATATTCGTCGGCGGGCTTGTGATACCGGTGCGCGACATAATCCTCGCGCGCGGCATGTCCCGCCGCGGTGCCGCCAACGACCAGGTCCTCGCCGCTGCCGCCGTCGAGCATCGGCACGCCCAGTTTGGCGAAACTGAAGTGATCCGACCGGTAATAGCCGCCACGTTCCGGGTTCGCCTCGACGCCGATCACGCGGCCCTCGGCGGCGACGAACGGCTTCACCAGATCCTCGATCTCGGATTTCCCCGCGCCGGTGAGGACGAAATCCTTCGCGCGGCCATCGACGTTCAGCACGTCCATGTTCACGCCGCCAACGGTATGCGCGAGTAGATAAATCGGATGCTCGGCATAATAGCGCGAGCCGAGCAGCCCCGATTCCTCCGCCGTCACCGCCAGGAACGCGATCGACCGCCTGGCCGGCCCCGCCTTCACCTGCGCCTCGGCCAAGGCTACCAGCCCGGCAACGCCACTCGCATTGTCCGCCGCGCCATTGCAGATGTCGTCGCCATCGACCGCGTCGCAGCGCCCGAGATGATCCCAATGCGCGGAATACATCACGTAATCATTGGGCGCCGCGGTCCCCGGCAGCACGCCGATGACGTTCTTCGACGCCTGCCGCTTGATCGTGTTGGTAAAGCCGCCCGCGAACGTCAGCCCAAGCGGTACCGCCTTGAAGCCCCTTACCTTCGCCGCCGCCGCCAGCGTCGCATAATCCTTGCCCGCGCTCGCGAACACGCGCTCGGCCGCCGGCTTCTGCATCCAGCCGACGATCTGCGACTGGTCGAGATGATCGCCTTTCTCGTCCAGCTCGAGCTGCGGCCCGGTCCACGACGATTGCACCACCGCCCACGGATACGCCGCCGGCTCGGTATCATGGACGATGATCGCCGCCGCCGCGCCATGCTTGGCGGCGTTCTCGAACTTGTACGGCCAGCGCCCGTACCACGTCATCGCGCGCCCTTCGAAGGGCCCCTCGCGCGACATCGTCTGCCAGTCGGCGTCGTTGATGAGGATGACCACGGTCTTCCCCTTGACGTCGGTGCCGGCATAATCGTCCCAGCCCTTTTCGGGCGCGGTAATCCCGTAGCCGACGAACACCACGTCGCTGTTCGCCACCGCGACCTTCGGCACGACGCGGTAGGTGCCCGCGACCATGTCGGTCCGGAAGTTCAGGCTGACCGGCGCCTTGCCGCCGGAGAACACGTACGGCTGCACGTTGCCCGCGGTGATCTGGACCATCGGCACGTCCTGCGTCCACGATCCCTTGTTACCGGGCTTCAATCCCGCCGCCTTCATCCGCTCGACGATATACGCGACGGTCTTCGCCTCCGCGGGCGTGGTCGGCGCGCGGCCCTCGTAGGCGTCGGACGAAAGGACCTGCGTCACGGTCTTCAGCGTCGCTACCGAGATTGCGGGCGCTGGCGCCGTCTGGGCGGCGAGCGGGACGGGCAACAGCAGGGCAGCAAATATCAGGTGACGCATCGGTGCTCCGATCGATTGGCGCGGCTCTTTTTGCACCGGGACTAGCGCTTGTCCACGAACACGATCCAATTCCGATCCACACCGATTGCCAGCGGGCGCGCGCACGATACTATCGGCGCATAATTGGGGTTCAGGGGGTTTCGTGACGGTACGAACAGGGGCGATGACAGCGTTGATACTGGCAGCGGCGACGAGCTTGAGTACGGTGTCCGCCGGTGCGGCACCAAGCGATGCGGCACGACAATTCGGTGCGCGCGACAATGTGACGGGTGTCACGATTTCACCGGACGGCAAGGCACTTGCGGTCATCCAACCGACCGTCGGCCGCGGCGCGGTGCTGTCGATCGTCCGTCTCGATGATGGCAAGGGTCTGAAGCCCATCCTGACAACCAGTGGAAACCCCGAGCGGCTGCGCTATTGCCGCTGGTCGACCAACACGCGGCTGGTCTGCGGGCTGTACGTGATCGATATGATCGGCACGTCCTATTACGGCTATACCCGACTCTTCTCGATCAACGCAGACGGTAGCGACCAGAAGCTGTTGAGCGCACGCGGCAACGAATATTCGCTCGGCATCGCGCTTGGCGGCGGCGGCGTGATCGACTGGCTGGGCGAGAAGGGCGACGGCTCCGTGCTGATGCAGCGCCTTGCCGTTCCCGAGGTGACGACCGGACGCATAACCGGCCAAACCCGCGAGGGACTGATGGTAGAACGTGTCGATACCACCACGCTGTCGCGCGCGATGGTAGAAGCGCCCCGCGGCGGCGTCGCCGGCTATGTCACCGATGGACGCGGCGTGGTGCGCATCATGGTGCGCCGGCCGACGACGACGCTGGGACAGAATGCCGGACGCTACGACTTCCTCTACCGCCGCAAGGCTAGTCGCGAATGGCTGCCGCTGTCGACGGTGACGACATCCGGCGGTCGCTCGAGCGGCTTCGTGCCCCAGGCCGTCGATCCCGATCTCGACGTCGTCTACGGCTTCGACGCGACCGGCGGACGCACGGGTGTCTACAGCATCGCGCTGGACGGCAGCATGGCCAAGAAACTCGTCTTCTCCCGCCCCGATGCGGACGTCGACGAACTGGTCCAGATCGGCCGACAGGACCGCGTAGTCGGGGCCAGTTGGGTGACCGACAAGCGGGCGACGGCAATGTTCGATCCTACCTTGAAGCAATTCGCCGCATCGCTGTCGAAGGCACTGCCGGGCGCACCGCTGACAAGCTTCGTCGATGCGAGTTCGGACGAGCAGAAGCTGGTCATGTTCGCGGGCGCCGACACCGATCCGGGCCACTTCTACCTGTTCGACAAGGCCACCAAGAAGCTCGCCGAGATCCTGCCGATCCGCCCCCAACTTGCGACCGTCAAGCTGGCGCAGGTCAAGCCCATCAGCTTCCCCGCCGGCGACGGCACGATGGTGCCGGGGTATCTCACGCTGCCGCCGGGTAGCGATGGCAAGAACCTGCCGACCATCGTCCTGCCGCATGGTGGCCCCTGGGCACGCGACGAATGGAATTTCCACTGGCTGTCGCAGTTCTTCGCCAACCGCGGCTACGCGGTGCTGCAGCCCAATTATCGCGGCTCGACCGGCTATGGCGACAGCTGGTTCCAGCAGAACGGGTTCCGCTCATGGAAGACCGCGGTCGGCGACATCGACGATGGCGGTCGGTGGCTTGTCAAACAGGGGATCGCCGATCCCGCCAGGCTCGCGATCGTCGGCTGGTCCTATGGCGGCTACGCGGCGCTACAGTCGGGCGCAGTGGATCCCACCTTGTTCAAAGCGATCGTCGCGGTCGCGCCGGTCACCGACTTCGATCTGCTTCGCGAGGAGTGGAAAGGGGATTCGACGCCGCAATCGCTGGACGAGACGTTCGGGACGCGGATCACTGCGGAGGAGGGCTCGCCTGCCCGGCATGCCGATCGCTTCGCTGCTCCCGTATTGCTGTTCCACGGCGATCGCGACCAGAACGTGTCGATTGCCGAAAGCCGGTTGATGGCATCGCGCTTGAAGGGTGCGGGCAAGTTGGTGCAGTTCGTCGAGTATAAGGGGCTCGATCACCAGCTGGAAGACGACACCGCGCGCACCGACCTGCTCGACCGGGCCGATACGTTTCTGCGGACGACGATGAAGATGTAACGAAAAAGGGCGGCCCCAGCGGGACCGCCCTTTTCCTGTTCCGGACCGCGCCGTGGCAAAGCCACGTCGTCGGACGGTCGCGTTCTACGCGGCTTAGCGCGAGTAGAATTCGACGACGAGGTTCGGTTCCATCTTCACCGGGTAAGGCACTTCGTCGAGCGTCGGGACGCGCGTGAAGGTGACCTTGGCGGCGCCGTCGGTGGCGACGTAGTCGGGGATCTCACGCTCCGCGAGGCTCTGTGCTTCCATCACCAGCGCCATTTCCTGCGCCTTCGAACCCAGCGTGATCTCGTCGCCGACGAAGCAGCGACGCGAGGCGATGTTGCACTTCACGCCGTTGACGCGGATGTGGCCGTGCGAAACGATCTGGCGTGCCGCGAAGATCGTCGGCGCGAACTTGGCGCGGTAGACTATCATGTCGAGGCGCTGCTCGAGCAGGCCGATCAGGTTCTGCGAGGTATCGCCCTTCAGACGCGCAGCCTCGTGGTAGCACGCACGGAACTGCTTCTCGGTCACGTCGCCGTAATAGCCCTTGAGCTTCTGCTTGGCGCGCAGCTGGATACCGAAATCGCTGACCTTGCCCTTGCGACGCTGGCCGTGCTGGCCCGGGCCGTATTCGCGCTTGTTGACCGGCGACTTGGGACGACCCCAGATGTTCTCGCCCATACGGCGATCGAGTTTGTACTTCGCGCTTTGACGCTTCGACATAGTAAGTCCTTGGCAAATGCTAACAACGTTGGTCCCGGTATCGCTCTGCTGGCTGTACGAGACGGATGTCCAGACAGGGCAGGGCCACCGCTTCACCGGGGTGCAGGGCCATTGCGAAGGGGGGCGCCTAGACGGAGAGGGGTCGAGAGTCAAGCTGGACAGGGTGCAAGTGGCTCGGCAAGAGGCGGCGCATGACCATCCTATCCGGCCCAGACTGCACGACCATGACCGAGGTCCGCGCAGGCGTCGACGCGCTCGACCGCGACCTGGTCACGCTGCTCGCGAGGCGTTTCGCATACATGGACGCCGCCGCGCGGATCAAGCCCGAGCGCGGGCATGTCCGCGACGAAGCGCGCAAGACGCAGGTGATCGAGAACGCGCGCGCCGAGGCGATGAAGCTCGGCTTGCCCGACGCAGTGGTTGCGGACCTGTGGGAGACGCTGGTCGAAGCCTCGATCGCGTATGAGCTAGCTGCGTTCGACCGCCGCTAACCCCACCCGTTCGTGCCGAGCGAAGTCGAAGCACCTTTGCTTGGGGCACACCCTTCGACTTCGCTCAGGGCGAACGGAAAGAGGGGCGAACGGAAAGAGGGGCGAACGGAAAGAGGGGCGAACGGAGGCTGGTGGGTCAGTCGGAAACTTAGACCCGCGGCCTCTTCCCCGCCAGCGACGACAGCACCCCGCGCAGCGTCCGGATCTCCTGGCTCGACCAGCCCGGCTTGGTCAGCAGCGTCCGCAGCGTCCGCCGCGTCGACTGCATCTTGTCGGGCAGATGGAAGAAACCCGCCCCCATCAGCATCGCATCGAGCTGCCCGATCATCCCGTCGAGCTCCTCCTGCGGCGCGGGCGGCATGATCGGGTTGATCGACGGCTGCGACAGCCCGCGTTCGGCGGTGAGCCCCTTCGACCATTCATACGCGACCAGGATTACCGCCTGGGCAAGGTTGAGCGACCCGAACTCGGGATTGATCGGCACCGTGATGATCGTCCGCGCGACCGCGACGTCGTCGGTTTCGAGGCCGGAGCGCTCGGGGCCGAACAGGATCGCGGAACGGCCGGGGGCGGCGTGGACCTCGGTTGCGGCTTGCTCAGGGGTGACGACGGGCTTGGTCACGCCGCGCTTGCGGACCGTGGTGGCGAACACCTGGGCGCAGTCGGCAGTGGCGGCGGCGACGCTGTCATAGACCTTTGCGTTTTGCAGCACGATGTCGGCACCGCTGGCGGCGGGGCCTGCGGAGGGGTTGGGCCAGCCGTCTCGCGGGGAGACGAGACGCATTTCGACGAGGCCGAAGTTGAGCATCGCCCGCGCGGCCTTGCCGATGTTCTCGCCGAGTTGGGGGCGGACGAGGACGATTACCGGGAGTGGGGCGGCAGCACCGACCGCCTCAACCCCATCCGCGCCCACATCAACGTCGCTAGCTTCGTCCGTACCCATCATATTTTCGTCAATCACGTCGCCAAATCCACCAATCTCGCCAAGCCCACCAAAGTTGTCCTGCTCAGCCAATACATTGTGCCCGGCAGAACCATCCTGCTCACCCACCCCACCCCGTTCGTCCTGAGTAGGGGCTGAGCGAAGCCGAAGACCCGTATCGAAGGATTTGCGCGAGAGTAAGCGCACCGCGTCCCAATCGCCCGCCGCCAAAGCTTCCTTCTTCGCTCGCGTCCAGCCTTTCAACTGCCGCTCGGCCTCCAGCGCCTCGATCCGGCTTGGAAAATCCTGCGACCATATCAGCGTCACCGGGCGCCGGTTGTGCGTGTATCCGGGGAGCTCACCGTGCTGGTGTTGGGCAATGCGCCGTTCGAGCGCATCGGTGTGGCCGACGTAGTAGCTGCCGTCGGAACAGCGGAGCATGTAGGCGTAAAAGCTCATGCAACCTGTCCTTCGATACGGGCCTTCGCCGCGCTCAGTCCCTACTCAGGACGAACGGAAGAGGGTGAGGAACCGTCGATAAGGTAAAGTTTGCAACGCTGCCAGCGGCGCGGACGCGAGCCGGGTTACGAGCCCACATCACTCCGCCCGCCCAATCTCCTCCACACTCCCGGCAAACGCCTCGAAGTCCTTCGCCTCGCTAAAATCCCGATACACACTCGCAAACCGGATATACGCCACCGAATCGAGCCCCTTGAGCCCGTCCATCACCATCTCGCCGATCCGCTTGGACGTGACGTCGTTCTCGCCCAGCGTCTCCAGCCGCCGCTGGATCCCGCTCACCAGCTTCTCGATCCGCCCCGCCTCGATCGCCCGCTTCCGCGTCGCGATCGACAACGACCGCAGCAGCTTCTCCCGATCGAACGGCTCCCTGCGCCCCTCGCTCTTCAACACGAACAGCTCGCGCAACTGGATGCGTTCGAACGTCGTGAAACGCGCGGCGCAGCCTTCGCACTGGCGCCGGCGTCGGATCGCCGCCCCGTCTTCGGTGGGGCGGCTGTCCTTTACCTGGCTGTCTTCATGTCCGCAGAAGGGGCAGCGCATTCAGGCCTTCTTCTTGCCCTTGTAGTAGGCGTAACCCGCGCCCGCGAGCGCACCGAAGATCGGGCCGATCACCGGCACCGGGATCGCCACGACCGCGCCGAGCGCGCTCCACTTGGCCATGCTCTTGCCGAGGCCGGGGGTCGCCTTGATGTCGTTCTGGAGGTCATCGATCTTCGACATGTCTTATCCTTGATAGATCGGGAAGCGCGCGCAGAGTGCACGAACACGCGTCCGAACGTCCGCCTCGACTTCAGGGTCCCCATGCTCGCCCTTTTTTGCGAGGCCGTCCAGCACGTCGGCGACCATGTTGCCGATCTCGCGGAACTCGGCCGGGCCGAACCCACGCGTCGTGCCCGCGGGCGAACCGACGCGGATGCCGCTCGTTTTCACCGGCGGCAAAGGATCGTTGGGGATGCCGTTCTTGTTGCAGGTGATCCCCGCGCGCTCCAGCGCCTCGTCCGCATCGCGCCCGGTGATGCCCAGCGGCGTAAGGTCGATCAGCGCCAGATGCGTGTCGGTGCCGCCCGAGACGACGTCCGAGCCGCGCTCCTTGAGCGTCGCCGCCAGCACCTTCGCGTTCTCGACCACCGCGGCGATATAGCTCTTGAAGTCGGGCTGCAGCGCCTCACCGAACGCGACCGCCTTCGCCGCGATCACGTGCATCAGTGGCCCACCCTGGAGCCCCGGGAACACCGCCGAGTTGATCTTCTTCGCGATCGCCTCGTCGTTGGTCATGATCATGCCACCGCGCGGGCCCCGCAGAGTCTTGTGCGTGGTGGTCGTCACGACATGCGCGTGGCCGAACGGCGTCGGGTGCAGGCCGGCCGCGACGATCCCCGCGAAATGCGCCATGTCGACCATGAAATACGCGCCGACCTTGTCCGCGATCGCCCGGAAGCGCGCGAAGTCGATCGTCCGCGGATAGGCCGAGCCACCCGCGATGATCAGCTTGGGCTGATGCTCGACTGCCAGCGCCTCGACCTGGTCATAGTCGATCAGGTGCGTGGTCGCATCGACGCCGTACTGGACCGCGTTGAACCACTTGCCCGACATCGCCGGCTTCGCGCCATGCGTCAGGTGACCGCCCGCATCGAGGCTCATGCCGAGGATCGTGTCGCCCGGCTTGACCAGCGCCAGCATCACCGCGCCGTTCGCCTGCGCGCCCGAATGCGGCTGCACGTTGACGAAGCCGCAGCCGAAGATCTGCTTGGCGCGCTCGATCGCGAGGGTCTCGACCGTGTCCGACGGCGCGCAGCCCTGGTAATAGCGCTTGCCCGGATAGCCTTCCGCGTACTTGTTCGTGAACACCGAACCCTGCGCCTCGAGCACCGCCTTCGAGACGATGTTCTCGGACGCGATCAGCTCGATCTGCGTCTGCTCACGCTCGAGTTCGGCGGCGACACCGGCGAAGACGGCAGCATCCGCATCGGCGAGGCCGCGCGTGAAGAAGCCGTCGGGCTGGACGTCGTGGAGTTCGCGCTGGAGGGTTTCGGGCTGAGTGCTCATGCGGGGACCTTTAACTTGTCGACACGGAGTTGATGACGGCCGCCGGCGAATTCGGCGGACAGGAACGCTTCGACGCACGCCTTGGCCATTTCCTCGCCGATCAGGCGCGCGCCCATCGCGATGGCGTTGGCGTCGTTGTGCACGCGCGCAAGGCTCGCCGACAGCGGTTCGGACACGAGCGCGCAGCGGCAGGCGGGATTGCGGTTGGCCGCGATCGAGATACCGATGCCGGAGCCGCAGAGTGCGATACCGCGATCCGCGCGACCATCGGCGATCGCCGACGCAAGCTTGAAACCATAATCGGGATAATCGACGCTGGCCGTGCCCTCCGGCCCGAGATCGAGCACGTCGTGACCCGCTTCCCGCAGCCAAGCGGCAAGCACCGCTTTCAACGAAACGGCGGCGTGATCGGACGCGATGGCGATGCGCACCTGGCGTAATCCTGTGACGGGGGATCGGGTGCCCAGCCCCTTACCCACCCAGGCTCGCGATTGCCACACCTGTTCGCAAATGTGGTAGACCCTCGGACAAGGAGACGCCCGATGAAAGCCCTCACCCTGCTGGCCACCGCCCTTGTCGCCTCTGCCGCACTCGCCGGCTGTTCCGGCCCCGCGCCCGACACCAGCAGCGACGGCAACATGACGTCCGTCGGATCGGTCGAACGCAAGGTTGCCCCGCCTCCGGCCCCGGCCCCGGCCCGGCCCGCTGTCGCAGCGCACGATTATGCCGGCCGCTGGATCGGCGTCGAGGGCATGTACCTGGACGTCGCGCCGGCCGGCGCGCCAGGCCGTTACGATCTCACCATGCAATGGGATCTCGACAACGCCGGCAAGTTCGTCGGCATCGCGGCGGGCGATACGATATCGTTCGATCGCAAGGGCCTGCATGAAACCCTGCGCCCGACCAACGGCGACGCGACCGGGCTGAAATATCTGGCCGGCAAAAACGACTGCCTCACCGTAAAGCCGGGCGAAGGCTATTGCCGCGACGGGCCGAGCCGCTAGGTTCGCGGCCGTGACCCGAGCCTTTCCAGATGCCGATGCCGCCCGCGCGCACCTCTCCGAGATGCTGCTGCGTACCGGCCACGAAGACCGCGACGCGTTTCGCGAGCTGTATTCACTGACCAGTGCGAAGCTTTTTGGCATCACCCACCGTATCTGCGGCAACGCCCAAGCCGCGGAGGATGTGCTGCACGAGGTCTATCTCACGATCTGGAAACGCGCCGGTGCCTGGGAACCCGGCCGCGCGAGCCCGATAACCTGGTTGGCGACGATCGCGCGCAACCGCGCCATCGACTGGCAGCGTGCGCAGACCGTCCGCCGGACCAGCCCGCTCGACGACGCACCCGACGTGGCGGATCCTGGCGAAGGCGCCGAGGCGGGGATGCTCGCCAGCGAATCATCGCGCGAACTGATCGAATGCCTCGACGGTCTCGAACCACAACAGCGCGACGCGATACGCACGGCATTCTTCGATGGCATGACCTATGCCGAACTGGCGGTGAAGCGCGCCGTGCCGCTCGGCACGATGAAGAGCTGGGTACGCCGTGGCCTCGCCCGTTTGAAGGATTGCCTCGATGGCTGATCCGACCACCGATACCGGCCTGCCCGAAGACGTCGCGGCCGCCGAACTCGCGCTGGGGCTGCTCGAAGGCGAGGAGCGCGGCGCGGCGCTACGGCGCGTGCTTGCGGAGCCCGGTTTCGCCGCACAGGTCGAATGGTGGCGGTCGCGTCTGGCCGTCTTGTTCGACCTCTGGCCCGAACGCGTGGCCCCGCCACGTATCGGCGAGCGGATCGAGGCGAGCCTTGACCGCGCTGCGATCGGTACGACGGTGTCGACAAAGGGTGGCCGCTTCCCGTGGCCTGCCCTCGCCGCAATTACCAGCGCGATGGCCGCGTGCCTGCTCCTGTTCGTCATGCTTCGCCCCGAACCGACTGTGCCGGTGTCGCAACCGATCCCGGCCGCCCGACCGACCAGCGTGCTCGTCGCGATGCTCGGCGATGCGAAGTCGCCGATCGCTGCAGTCTACGATCCTGCCAATGGCGCGCTGCGCGTCGCGGCGGGTCCCAGCGTTCCCGACGCGCGCGTCGCGCAGCTCTGGGTGATCGGCGGCGACGGCGTACCGCATGCGCTGGGGCTGCTATCCGGCACGCCGACCGTGCTCGCGCCGAAGCGCGTCGATCAGGGTCGCATAGCCCCAGGCGCGACGCTCGCCATCTCGGTCGAACCGCTTGGCGGCTCGCCGACCGGCCTTCCGACCGGCCCGGTCGTCGCCACCGGTGTCGTCGCGCGCGTCTGATGACCGATCGACCCGTACCGGATCGATTGCCATCCGGCGGCATCCCGCCGATCGCCCGCCTGCTCGGGCTGAGCGGTCTGCTGCCGCAACTGGCGGCGGTCGCGCTGTTGCTGAGTGGCGATCCGCAAAGCCGCTACTCTGCGCTGGCGATCGCCTATGCCTATGCCGCGATCATCCTGAGCTTTCTCGGTGGCCTGTGGTGGGGGCTCGCCGCGCGCACCGACTCGCCCCCGCGCTGGCTGTGGTTCGCGAGCGTCGCGCCGTCGCTGATTGCGCTCGTCACCGCCTGGCCCTGGATGGTCGGCCTGCGCTGGCCCGGTCCCTCGCTCGTCGTGCTCGGCATCAGCCTGATCGCCGCGCTGCTCGTCGACCGGGCGCTGGTTCGCGCCGGCATCGCACCACCCGGGTGGATGGCGTTACGCGTACCATTGTCGCTTGGTCTCGGCATCCTGACGATGCTCGCCGCCGCGTTTTAAGGCCACGCCGCACGATTCGCGGGCTGGCTCGATTGATGGTACGAATCGGTCATGAATACATCCGCCGCGAGTCTCCGCACCGATCGGCAGGAAAAGGCGCGTTTCACCACCGCCGAGTTCCTCCGCATGGGTGAGTCCGGCGCGTTCGACGACATGAAAGTCGAACTGGTCGAAGGGGAACTCGTCCGGATGAACCCGCCCCAGTTTGCGCACGCCTCGCGCCAGGCCAAGATTGCCATTCGCCTGTCGCGTCTATTTGCTGAGTCGAGGATCGTTGGCGGGGCCGGCGTCGATTTGGGTAACGACACGGTGCTTGGGTGCGACGTCGCAGTTCTACGTACATCGGTCGAAGAAAGCCGCCTATTGCTCGCCGCCGACTTCCTGCTTGTCATCGAAGTCGCGGAAACCTCGGTCGCGCGCGATACCACGATGAAGCGCTTCGCCTATGCCGGCGGCGGCATCCCACATTACTGGGTGGTCGATGGAAACCGGTCCGTAGTCCATGTCTACGCCAACCCCCTGGAAGGCGATTACACGCGGTTCCATTCGGTAGGTTTCGGTGAAACGCTAAACCTGCCGGGCACCGACGGCTCGATCATTATCGATTGACCAGCGCTGCCCCGCTTTTGGCGGGACCAGCCTCAGGCTGCCTTGCGCAGGTCCAGCCGGCTCCAGATCTCGACCAGTGCGTCCGTCAACTCACGCATCATCGCCTCGGTATGCGCCGGCCCCGGCGTGAACCGCAGCCGCTCGGTGCCGCGCGGCACGGTCGGATAGTTGATCGGCTGCACGTACACGCCGTATTCGGCGAGCAGAACGTCGCTGATCTTCTTCGCCTTGACCGGATCGCCGACCATCAGCGGGACGATATGCGTATCGCCGATCATCACCGGCAGCCCGGCATCCTTCAGCATCGCCTTCAACATCGCCGCGGAAGCCTGCTGCCCCTCGCGCTCGACGCTCGAGCTTTTCAGATGCCGCACGCTCGCGAGCACGCCAGCGACCAGCACCGGCGACAACGACGTCGTGAAGATGAACCCCGGCGCGTACGACCGGATCACGTCGACGATCGTGCGATCGGCGGCGATATAGCCACCCATCACGCCGAACGCCTTGCCCAGCGTGCCCTCGAGGATCGTGATCCGGTGTGCGACCTCGTCCCGCTCCGAGATGCCGCCGCCGCGCGCGCCGTACATCCCGACGGCGTGGACTTCGTCGCAATAGGTCAGCGCATTGTACCGGTCGGCCAGATCGCACACCGCCGAGATCGGCGCGATGTCGCCCTCCATCGAATACACGCTCTCGAACGCGATCAGCTTTGGCGCCGCCGGATCTTCAGCCGCGAGAAGCTCTTCGAGATGCGCGAGATCATTGTGCCGGAACACTCGCTTTTCGCAGCCCGAGTTGCGGATGCCCGCGATCATCGACGCGTGGTTCAGTTCGTCGGAAAAGATGATGCAACCCGGCAGGACCTTCGCCAGCGTCGCCAGCGTCGCCTCGTTCGAGACGTAACCGCTCGTAAACAGCAAAGCCGCTTCCTTGCCGTGCAGGTCGGCGAGTTCGCCTTCCAGGTCGACATGGTAATGCGTGTTGCCGCCGATGTTGCGCGTCCCTCCCGAGCCCGCGCCGACGTCGTGCAGCGCCTCTTCCATCGCCGCGATCACCTTGGGGTGCTGGCCCATCGCGAGATAGTCGTTCGAGCACCACACCGTGATCGGCTTCGGCCCGTTATGCCCGGCGAAACAGCGCGCGTTCGGAAACGCGCCCTTGTTGCGGAGAATGTCGATGAACACGCGGTAGCGGCCCTCGGCATGCAACCGGTCGATCGCCTGCGTGAACACGCGCGAATAATCGACTCGCGGGCCGCTGTTGCTATCCGTTGCCGAGATGCCGTCGGTAATCATGGGCTTGGGCACTACGCCTCGCTTTCACTCGTTTCCAGCGCAATACCGCTCTTACGGTGATCGCTTTCCTCATCCTGCGCGTACATTGCCATGATGACTTAACGACGCAAGCGGGCATATTGTCCCACGAGACCGTCAGAGCTGCTCGATCCGGCCAAATCCGCGCGCCGCCAGGGTCGGCGCCAGGGCGCGCTCATCGTCGCCAAGCCGGGTGAAGACCGCGATCCCCTCGCCCGCGCCCGCCCAGTCCTGCCCCTGCGTCAGGTGACTGATCCGCCGCGCGATCCCCGGTCCGCCATCGACGAAGCGCACGCCGGGCGACGCCGCCGCGAGCTCCGCCTCGACCAATGGGAAATGCGTGCAGGCGTTGACGATCACGTCGATCCGTTCGCCACCGGCCTGCGAGAACAGCCCGTCCAGCACCGCCGCATAGCGCGCCGGCGCCACGGCCCGCCCGTGCAGCTTGGCCTCCGCCATCTCGACCAACGCCGCCGACCCGTACCGCAACACCGTGCAGTCGCCTGCGAACCTTGCCGCGAGGTCGTCGACATACGCCTGCCGGACGGTGGCTTCGGTCCCCAGCACACCGATCGTACGCGTGACCGACAGCGCCGCAGCCGGCTTGATCGCCGGCACCGTCCCGACCACCGGCAGGTCGAGTGCCGCACGCACCACCGGCAAGGCGATCGTCGACGCGGTATTGCACGCGATCACGATCAACCGCGGCCGATACCGCTCCGCCAGCCGTCCCAGCAATACCGGCACGCGCGCCGCAATCTCCGCCTCGCTCTTGGTCCCGTACGGAAAACCGGCCGAGTCGGCAGCGTAAACGAACGGCGCATCGGGCAGTGCCGCGCGCGCCGGGCCGACGATCGACAATCCGCCGACACCGGAATCGAAGAACAGGATGGGGCGGGTGTCCATGCCGCGCTCTTAGGACGGAACGCCCATCGTAAACCAGCACCCCGCCCCGTCATCCTGATGAAAGCGCAGTGGCAGACCTTAACCTGGGCGATTTGCCGTCTGCGTCGCGTCGTTTATAAGCCCCGCCAGAACGGGGGACATACTTGCAGACGGAAATTCTCTGGGTCGCGCCTACGCTATCGCTCGTGCTCAGCTACCTGCTGGGCTCGATCCCGTTCGGCGTCATCCTCACGCGCCTCGGCGGTGCAGGCGATCTGCGCGCGATCGGCTCGGGCAACATCGGCGCCACCAACGTATTGCGTACCGGCCGCAAGGGGCTCGCCGCCGCGACCCTGCTGCTCGACATGGCCAAGGGCGCGGTTGCCGTTCTGCTCGTCGCGCACCTTTTTCCCGGCAACACACTGCTCGCTGCCGCCGGCGCGTTCATCGGCCATTGCTATCCGATCTGGCTCAAATTCAAGGGTGGCAAGGGCGTCGCCACGTTGATGGGCATCGTCGTCGCGCTCCATTGGCCGCTCGGCCTGGTCTATGCGGTCGTCTGGCTGGGCCTTCTCGCCGGCCTGCGCATCTCCTCCGTCGCCGGCATTGCCGCAGCGCTGAGCGCACCGTTCGCCGCCGCGGTGTTCGGCCGTTTCGATCTGGTCCTGCTGCTCCTCGCGCTCGCCTTGATCGTCCTGTGGAAGCACAGCGAAAACGTCGAGCGACTGTTCTCGGGCACCGAACCGCGCATCGGCGGCGCCAAGCGGCAAGCGAGTGACTGACCCGACGGTCGCAAGACTTCGGCTCATCCGCACGACCGGGATCGGACCGGTCACCTATCGTCAGTTGATCGCTCGCTTCGGCACCGCCCAAGCCGCCATCGAAGCACTTCCCATGCTCGCGCAACGCGGCGGCGGACGCGCACCGAGAATCGCCGAAATCGCCGTGGCCGAACGCGAAATGGCTGCCACCGCCAGGCTCGGTGCGCGCTATCTCTTCATCGACGACCCCGATTACCCGCGCCTGCTCGCCGAGATCGAGACCGCCCCCCCGGCGCTGATCCTGCGCGGCGACATCGCCCATGCCGCCCGCCCCTGCATCGCGATGGTCGGCGCGCGCAACGCGTCGGCCGCCGCCTGTCGTTTCGCGCGCCAGCTTGCATTGCAACTCGCCGAGGAAGGCGCGACGATCATCTCCGGCCTCGCCCGCGGCATCGACACCGCGGCCCATATCGGCGCGCTGGGCGGCCGCTCCAGCGGCGGCACGATCGGCGTGATCGCCAGCGGCATCGACATCGCCTACCCACCCGACAACACGGAGCTTCAGGAACGCATCGCCACCGAAGGTCTGCTGCTGGCCGAACAGCCGCCCGGTACCGAACCCAAGGCGCGCAACTTCCCCTCTCGCAACCGCATCATCGCCGGCCTCGCGATCGGCACCGTCGTCGTCGAAGCCGTCCCGAAGTCCGGTTCGCTGATCACCGCACGGCTCGCAAACGAGTCCGGCCGCGAGGTCATGGCCGTTCCCGGCAGCCCGCTCGATCCCCGGGCCCAGGGCTGCAACCTGCTGATCCGCGAAGGCGCTACCCTGGTCCAATCGGCCGCAGACATCCTCGAACAGATCCGCCCGTTCGATTTGCGCTCGGTCCGCTCGCCGATCGACGCCTATGCCGGCTCGCCGCCCGAAGACGCCGACGATCGCGACCGGCACAGGATCGCCGCGCTACTCGGCCCCGTCCCGGTCGCGATCGACGAACTGATCCGCCAGTCGCACCTCACGCCGGCGGTGGTTCAGACGGTGCTGCTCGAACTCGAACTGGCTGGCCGCCTCGAACGCCACGCGGCGGGTCGCGTAAGCCTGCGCTAGTCGACGGCCGCTGGCGACAGGGTCAGACGGTCGGCATCTCCCCGGCTTCGTCATCCGGTCCGGGGCACGAGCCACTCGCGCGCAGCAGCAGGCCTTCATGATCGCGACGCACCGCGATACCCTGGCGGAACGTTAAGTCCCGTTCGCGCAACCATACGGCGGGGCGAAAATTGCGCGCCTTGTCCACGCGATCGGATACCGTCGCGACCTCGATTACGGCTATCTCGACGACCATATCGGTGACAGCTACGGGAAAAGGGTTGCTGACTTCGATCACGCCTGAACGAATATTGGACTAGCAATCGCGCCGACATCCGGGAAATACCCCGCCCTCTCGCAAAGCAGCACCGACGTCCTCATCTGGGCACGCCACTCATTACCACCGCGGGTTGACGCAGCCACCCCGACGCCGCCACCCTCGTACGCGTACACGTAAGGACCACGGTTTCCCCATGCAGCTTGTCATCGTCGAATCGCCTGCCAAGGCCAAAACCATCGAGAAGTATCTGGGCAGCGATTACCGCGTCCTGGCGAGCTACGGCCATGTCCGCGATCTGCCGCCAAAGGACGGCTCGGTCGATCCCGACGATGCGTTCGCGATGACGTGGGAGAATTACGCGGACAAGTCGAAGCAGCTGAAGGCGATCACCGATCTCGCCAAGGTCGCCGACCGCCTGATCCTCGCGACCGATCCGGATCGCGAGGGCGAGGCGATCTCGTGGCACGTCCGCGAGGTCCTGCGCGCTCGGAAGGCGCTCCCGAAGGAGGTCGAGCGCGTCACTTTCAACGCGATCACCAAGGCGACCGTCACCGAGGCGATGAAGAACCCGCGCGAGCTCGACGACGATCTGATCGACGCCTACCGCGCCCGCCGTGCGCTCGATTATCTTGTCGGCTTCACGCTGTCGCCGGTTCTGTGGCGCAAGCTGCCCGGCGCCAAGTCCGCCGGTCGCGTCCAGTCGGTGTCGCTCCGCCTGATCGTCCAGCGCGAGCGTGAGATCGACGTCTTCAAGCCGCAGGAATACTGGTCCGTCAGCGCCGAGATGGAGCATGACGGCACCGCGTTCACGTCGCGGTTGACGCAGTTCGAGGGCAACAAGCTCGACCGCCTGTCGATCGGCAACGAAGGCGATGCCTTGCGCGCCAAGCAGGCGGTGCTCGACGGCAATTTCTCGGTCCAGTCGGTCGAGACCAAGCCCGCCGGTCGCAACCCACCACCGCCGTTCACGACGTCGACGCTGCAGCAGGAGGCCTCGCGCAAACTCGGCTTCTCGGCCGACCACACGATGCGGATCGCGCAGGGCCTCTACGAGGACGGCACGATCACCTACATGCGTACCGACGGCGTGCAGATGGACAGCAGCGCGATCAGCGCCGCGCGCCTCGCCGTCGCGAACCGCTTCGACGCGAGCTATGTCCCCGACAAACCGCGGCAGTACCAGTCGAAGGCGAAGAACGCGCAGGAAGCGCACGAAGCGATCCGCCCGACCGACTTCGGCAAGGACAAGGCCGGCGGCGGCGATCACGCGCGCCTCTACGACCTGATCTTCAAGCGCGCGCTCGCCAGCCAGATGGCGTCGGCACGCATGGAGCGCACGACGGTCGAGATGGCCGACGGCACCGGCCGTAACATCCTGCGCGCCACCGGCCAGGTCGTGCTCTTCCCCGGCTATCTCGCGCTGTACGAGGAAGGGTCGGATGACTCGGCCGACGAGGACGCACGTCGCCTGCCGCGGATGCGCGAAGGCGATGCGCCTGCGAAGAAGAAGGTCGACGCCGAGCAGCACTTCACCCAGCCGCCACCGCGCTTCTCCGAAGCCTCGCTGGTCAAGCGGATGGAGGAGCTCGGCATCGGCCGCCCGTCGACCTACGCGTCGATCATCAAGACGCTGAAGGACCGCGCCTACGTCCGGATCGAGAAGAACCGCTTCTTCGCGGAGGAATCCGGCAGGCTCGTGACGGCGTTCCTCGAACGCTTCTTCGAGAAATATGTCGGCTACGACTATACCGCCGAGCTGGAGGAGGAACTCGACGACGTCTCCGGCGGCCGCGCGCAGTGGCAGTCGGTGCTCGACGCGTTCTGGCGCGACTTCAAGCCGCGCACCAACGAGGTGATGGAGCAGCAGCCTAGCGCGATCACCGCCGAGCTCGACGTGTTCCT
The DNA here is from genome assembly GCF_042466285.1 of Sphingomonas sp. R86520. Classification (NCBI taxonomy): domain Bacteria; kingdom Pseudomonadati; phylum Pseudomonadota; class Alphaproteobacteria; order Sphingomonadales; family Sphingomonadaceae; genus Sphingomonas; species Sphingomonas sp. R86520. Next base: position 3,655,986 of record NZ_JAXHBZ010000001.1, on the reverse strand, counting down.
CGCGCCGTACCTGTTCCCCGCCAAGGCTGACGGTGGCGATCCCCGTCTCTGCCCGAACTGCGGCGAGGGCCAGCTGGCGCTCCGCGGCGGCAAGTTCGGCGCGTTCATCGCGTGCTCGAACTACCCCGAGTGCAAATACACGCGCCGGTTCGCGCAGCCCGGCGGTGAGGCGGAAGGCGACACCGGCCCGTCGACGCTCGGCACGCATCCCGACACCGGTCAGCCGATCGAGCGCAAATCGGGTCGCTTCGGCCCGTATCTGCAGATCGGCGAAGGCGAAGACCGCAAGATGGCGTCGATCCCGAAGGATATCGGCGAACTGAACCTGGAATGGGCGGTCAAGCTGCTGTCGCTCCCGCGGACGGTTGGCAATCATCCCGAAACCGGCGAACCGATCATCTCGACGATCGGCAAGTTCGGGCCCTATCTGAAGCACGCGGGCAAATACGCGCGACTCCAGACCACGGCAGACGTGTTCGAGACGGGAATGAACGCCGCAGTCGTAAAGCTCGCCGAAGCCGCAGCCGGCGGCGGACGCACCGCGCGCGGGGCTCAGGCTCCGCTCAAGATACTCGGCAACCATCCGCGTACCGAGGCCGAGATCAAGCTGATGGAAGGCCGCTACGGCGCGTACGTCACCGACGGCACGACCAACGCAACGCTGCCCAAGTCGATCGAGAAGGACCAGCTGACGCTAGAGGAAGCGGCATCCTTGATCGACGCGCGCGCCGCGGCGGCTCCGGCTACGAAGAAGAAGAAAGCACCCGCCAAGAAGCCGGCGGCCAAGAAGGCGCCGGCCAAGACGGCAGTGGCCAAGGACGCGGCCGAGGCGAAAGCGCCAGCAAAGAAGGCCCCCGCTAAAAAGGCCCCCGCCAAGAAAGCCGCCCCAAAGAAGAAAGCTGAAGCCTAATCCCCCTCCCGCGTGCGGGAGGGGCTAGGGGAGGGACCGAGATACCCCACGAGCGCGACGTTCGCGGTGACCCCCTCCCCCAACCCCTCCCGCAAGCGGAAGGGGAGCCGTCAGCTCAAGCAGCCCGGCGTTGCGTCAGCTGCAACCAGTCCCGGGCCGCGCGCTGCGCCACCGAGATCTCCCGCGCGGTCATGTCCTCGGCGATCTCGGCGCGGCATTCCTGCGCGGCGATGTTCCCCGACACCGCCGCCAGGTTGAACCATTTGTGCGCCTCGATCAGGTCGAGCACGACGCCCGAGGTGCCGGTCGAATAGACCATCCCCAATTCGTAGCACGCCCGGTCATCGCCGCGGGCGGCATCCGCCAGACGGCGTTCGATCACAAAATTCGCGTTCTTGATACTGCTGCCCATGGTCTTGCCCCCAATGTTCTTGAAAGCATCCTGCAGTGAGTCGGGCTACGAAATGGTTAATGGGTTAACGTCGTAATTTTACAACGCGTTCGCCTATTCGATCGCGATGTTGTCGATCAGCCGGGTGGCGCCCATCCGCGCCGCCGCCAGCAACCGTCGCGGCCGATCCGCCGCGGGATTCTCGGCCAGCGTCTCGGCGTCGGCCAGCGCGACGTAATCGATCGTGAACCCCGCCCCGACCAGAGCCGTCCGCGCATCGTCCAGCACTGCCTCGACATCCTCGCCCTTCGCGATCGCCCGCGCGGCGACGCCCAGCGCACGCGGCAGGGCCACCGCCTGTTTCCGCTGCTCGTCGTCGAGATAGATGTTGCGCGAGGACATCGCCAGGCCGTCGTCGTCGCGCTGCGTCGGCACGCCGACGATCTCCAGCGCGAAGTCGAGATCGGCGACCATCCGCCGGATCACCGCGAGCTGCTGGAAATCCTTCTCGCCGAAATACGCGGCATCGGCACCGACCTGGTTGAACAGCTTGGCGACCACCGTTGCGACGCCGTCGAAATGCCCCGGCCGCGACGCGCCGTCGAAACCTGCGCTGACGCCCGCCACGCCGATGCTGGTCGCGAAGCCTTCCGGATACATCACCTCCACGGTCGGCGCCCATAACAGGTCGCAGCCGACCTCGTTCAGCATCCGCACGTCCGCCATTTCCCGCCGCGGGTACTTCGCCAAATCCTCGTTCGGCCCGAACTGCTTGGGGTTCACGAAGATCGACGCGACGACTTTCGTCCCCGGCCGCTTCGCCGCCTCGATCAGCGCGACATGGCCTGCGTGCAGCGCGCCCATCGTCGGGACGAGCGCGACGCGCTGCCCCGCCGCACGGAAGGCGGCGACGCTTTCGCGCAACGCATTAAGGTCCCGGACGGTGTCCACGTGAAACTCCTACTCGATAAGTGCGGTCGCGGCTTCTATGAAGGGTGACAGTCTCGATCAATAAGGAAACGCGCGTTGGCCATGGGCCCTGACTCACCCCAAGCTTCGACGCCTGTTGCCGCCCCCGCCCCGGCGGGCGGGCCGACGTCGTCATCGACGCACGTCATCGTGTTCGCCAACGAGAAGGGCGGCACCGGCAAGTCGACGACCGCAGTGCACGTCGCGATCGCGCTTGCCGCCAAGGGCGCGCGCGTCGCGTGTCTCGATCTCGACCACCGTCAGCGCACCGTCGGCCGCTATCTCGACAACCGCGCCGAGACGGTGAAGCGCACCGGCTCCCCCCTGCCGATGCCGCGCCACGCGACGCTGTCGGAGCAGAGCGAGGACCAGTTCGAGGATCTGTGGCATGCGCTCAGCGAAGGGTCCGACTTCCTGGTCGTCGATACGCCGGGCCGCGACGATCCGTTCGCACGCACCGCGGCGGCCCTGTCGAACACGCTGGTCACGCCGATGAACGACAGTTTCGTCGACTTCGACCTGATCGGTCAGGTCGACCCCGAGACCTATCAGGTGACACGCCCGAGCTTCTATTCCGAACTGATCTGGGACGCGCGGAAACAGCGTGCCCGCGCCGACGGCACGACGATCGACTGGGTCGTGCTGCGCAACCGCCTCCAGCATATCGAGGCGCGCAACATGCGCCGCGTGTCGGACGCGCTCGCGCAACTAGCCAAACGCGTCGGCTTCCGGATCATCCCGGGCCTCGGCGAGCGCGTGATCTACCGCGAGATGTTTCCTGCCGGCCTGACGATGATCGACTCGAAGGCATTCGGCAGCATGGGCCTCGCGCACGTCGCGGCGCGCCAGGAACTGCGCGAAATGATGGCGGCGTTGCAATTGCCGGACGTCGCCGAGCACGCCCCCGCACCTGCCCCCGCCCCAGTCTCGGGCGTCGCTGCGTGAAGTGGATCGTCGCCGCCGTCTTCATCTGGGCGGCGTGGCATTATCTGCGCCCCAAGCCGAAGCAGCGCGTGGTATCCGACGAGGCCGAGGCGCGCTCGATCCTGGGCGTCGACCGCAGCGCGGACGCCGACGCGATCCGCAGCGCACATCGCCGCCTGATCGCATCGGTCCACCCCGACCGCGGCGGCTCCACCGACCTGACCCGCCGGGTGAACGCTGCGCGCGACCTGCTGCTGAAGCGCTCGCGCTAACCCTTACCGCCGAGCGTCCTGAGCGAAGTCGAAGGGCAAGCTCAGGACGAACGGAAATCTACAAAATGACTCACCAGTTCGACCCGACCTCGCTCCGCGAGTACGACATCCGCGGGATCGTCGGCAAAGCGCTCGGCCCCGCCGACGCCACGGCAATCGGCCGAGGCTTCGCCACCCGCGTCCGCGCCGCAGGCGGAACGCGCGTGACCGTTGGCTATGACGGTCGCACCTCCTCCCCCGAGCTCGAAGCCGCGCTCGTCGCTGGCCTTACCGCAGGTGGCGTCGACGTCGTTCGCATCGGTCTCAGCTCGACGCCGATGCTTTATTACGCCGAGGCGACGCTAGAAGTGGATGGCGGCATCCAGGTAACCGGCAGCCACAATCCCCCCGAATATAACGGCTTCAAGATGGTGCACGCGCATGCGCCATTTTTCGGCGACGACATCCAGGACCTCGCCGCGCTCGCCGCATCGGGCGCCTGGAGCGAAGGCGCGGGCGACGTGACGACGGCCGACGTGCTCGATGCCTATGTCGCCCGGCTGATGCTGGGCTATGCGGGCGGCGCGTACCGGATCGGCTGGGACACCGGCAACGGCGCCGCCGGCCCGGTGATCGAGAAGCTCGTGAAGCTCCTGCCGGGTGAGCATCATGTGATCTTCGCCGATGTCGACGGCAATTTTCCCAACCATCATCCCGATCCTACCGAAGAGGCGAACCTCGCCGATCTGAAACGCCTGGTCGCGGAAAAGAACCTCGATTTCGGACTGGCCTTCGACGGCGATGGCGACCGGATCGGGGCGGTCGACGGCTTGGGTCGTGTGATCTGGGGCGATCAGATTCTCTCCATTTTGGTCGAACCTGCGCTGCGCGAACACCCAGGTGCGCCGATCGTCGCCGACGTGAAGTCGAGCCAGGCGCTGTTCGACCGAATCACCGAACTCGGCGGCGAGCCTGTGATGGCCGCAACCGGCCACAGCCTCATGAAGACCGCGATGACCCGCACCGGCGCGCCGCTTGGTGGCGAACTCAGCGGGCACCTGTTCTTCGCCGGCGAATATTACGGCTTCGACGACGCGCAATACGCAGCGGTTCGGCTGATTCGCGCGGTGCATCTGTCAGGCCGCTCGCTGACCGAACTGCGCGATGCGATGCCGGCGCTGGTCGCGACGCCCGACCTGCGCTTTCCGGTCGACGACACGCGCAAGTTCGCGGTGGTGAACGAGGTGATCGTGCGGTTGAAAGCGGAAGGGGCGGAAATGACCCTTACCGACGGCGCGCGCGTGACGACCGACGAAGGCTGGTGGCTTCTCCGCGCGTCGAACACCCAGGCGATGCTGACAGTCCGGGCGGAGGCGAAGGACCAGACGGCGCTCGATGCTTTGCTTGCAGAGGTCGACGCGCAACTCTTCGCAAGTGGGGTAACCCGACCCTAACCATAAGCATTGCACCTCCCCGGCGGAGGCCGGGGCCCAGTTGGAAAGGCGGATATAACGAAGCGTCACGCTCCGTTTAGCAACGTCCCCCAACTGGGCCCCGGCCTCCGCCGGGGAGGTGCAGGTGGATGAGTTCTTGCAGAATGAGACGCTGAGCGAGCAGCACGATGCTCAATGCACCACGCAACGCAAACCTAACCGTTCCCCCGCGAAGGCGGGGGCCCAGGAGCCACGAACGCCACCTTCTGGAACCCTGGACTCCCGCCGTCGCGAGAGAACAGCGAACCGATTGACTCGCCACCCCTCTCGCCTACTTTCTCCCACCACCCCAAGGAGTCCCCCGTGGAGCGCCCAGTCGACGAATTCCGCTCCAGCACGCGCCGCTGGCTGCTCGGCAGCTTTGCCGGCTGGGGCACGCTGCTCACCTGCTTCGCCGGCGTGGGCTTCGTCCTCATCGGCATCCGCTGGCTGAAGAACCGCAGCGCCAGCTACGAGATCACCGACCAGCGCCTGATCATCAAGCGCGGCATCCTGTTCAAGACGATCGACGAGATCGAGCTCTACCGCGTCAAGGACGTCCGCCTCGGCTACTCGCTGCTGAACCAGATGACCGACATCGGCACGATCAGGCTCACCTCCAGCGACCGCACGACGAGCGGCGGCGAGTTCAGCTTGCGCGACATCCCGATGGCGCGCGATCGTCGCGAAGGCCTGCGCAAGCTCGTCGACCGCGCCCGCCAGCGCCGCGGCGTCCGCGAACTCGACGTAGAAGACCCATACGCGCTGGATTAGGCGCATACGCGCTGGATTAAGCGCGCTTTTGTCCCCACATGGCGGGCATGGCGCCACCCTATCCGAAGCCCAAACCGCAACCGCAGATGATCCGGGTCGTCGACCTGGAGACCACCGGCTCCGCCCCGCCCGCGCACGGCGTGTGCGAGATCGGCTGGCAGGACGTCGCGCTCGGCGAAGACGGACGCTGGGAACTCTACGGCGAAGGCGGCAGTCTGCTGGTCAATCCCGGTCGCCTGATCCCGCCGGTCACGCAGGCGATCCACCATATCCTCGACGAACAGGTCGCCGACGCGCCGTGGTGGCATGACTGCGCCCGCCAGGTCCTCGACCCCTGGCCCCGCCGCCTCGCGCTCGCCGCCCACCGCGCCGATTTCGAGCAGAAATTCTGCACCCCTGCGCTGACCCGCGATGCCGAATGGATCTGCACCTGGAAATGTGCGCTGCGGCTCTGGCCCGATAGCCCGAGCTTCTCGAACCAGGTGCTGCGCTACTGGCGCAAACCCCATGGCATGGATCACGAGCGCGGCCTGCCGGCGCACCGCGCCTTCCCCGACGCGTACGTCACCGCGTTCCACTTGCGCGACATGCTCAACGAGGCGAGCTTTGCGCAACTGGTCGAATGGTCGCGTGATCCCGGCCTGATCCCGCGCGTCCGCTACGGCCCCGATCGCGGCAAGGAATGGTCCGAACTCGATCACGAGACGCTGATGGCGTTCATGACCGACCGCGACCCCGACATCCGCTTCACCGCCAACCACGAGATGGACCGGCGCAGCGGCGGCGGCCGGGTCGGCAAGGCCAGCGCGCAAGACTTGTTGCTCTAGAGCAACCGCGCGTCGGTAGCGCTGGCGTAACGACCGGCAGTGCCGTAATCCGGTCACCTATGGTGCGCGTACGCTTGAAATTGCCCTCTTCCGAAGGGCGCGTCGCGCGGTGGCTTGTCGCGTTCATGACGCTCGGCTTCATCGCGCTCGCCGCCGCAGCGGTCGCGATCGGCTGGATCACGGTCCGCAACCGAACCTACACCGCGGAAATCCTCCATACGCAGGACGTCCGCCAGGCTATCGCGACGCTCCAGATCGAAATGGAACAGTCGGAAACGGCGCGGCGCGGCTATGTCCTTACCGGCCAGCCCCTGTTCGCCGCCGCCTATGCACGCACGGCGGGCAAGCTGGTGCCGGCGATCCAGGATCTTCGTCACCTGACCCGCGACAATCGGCACCAGATCGATCGGCTCGACCTGATCGAACCGCGCGTCGCGGACCTGCGCGCGTTGCGGACTCAGTCGATGACGCTGGTCGCTGCCGGCCGGATGGCGGAGGCGCAGCGCCGGTTCACGGTCGATGCCAGCGTCCCGCTGATGCGCGGTATCCGCTACCGCTTGCAGGCGATGGCCGCCGAAGAGGTCCGTTTGCTCGCAATCCGCAGCGGCCGGCAGCAATGGACCAGTGCGCTGTTCCTGTCGGTCGCAGGCACCGCCGCGGTGCTGCTCGCGATCGTCGCCATTCTCGCGATCCTGGTGATCCGCCGCTACACCACGGATCTGGCGGCGTCGCGCGACAGCCTGCGCAACCTCAACGAGACGCTGGAGGAGCAGGTCGTCGAGCGCACCGCCGACCTCAGCCGCGCGAACGAGGAAATTCAGCGCTTCGCCTATATCGTCAGCCACGATCTGCGCTCGCCGCTGGTCAACGTGATGGGCTTCACGGCCGAACTGGCCAGTGCCGCGACCCCGCTCGCCGAACTGGTCGATCGTGCCGAGGCGGAGGCGCCCCACATCCTAACCGAGGACGCCCGACTCGCGGCGCGCGAGGATCTCCCCGAGGCGATCGGCTTCATCCGCACCTCGACGCAGAAGATGGACCGGCTGATCAACGCCATCCTGAAGCTTGCGCGCGAAGGCCGCCGGACGATCGCGCCCGAGCATATCGACCCTGCTCAGCTCGTCGACACGATCATCGGTTCCATCCAGCACATCATCGACGATCGCGGCGCCGAGGTGCGCGTCGAGCGGCCGATGCCGTCGATCGTCACCGATCGCCTCGCCCTCGAACAGATCCTGTCGAACCTGATCGAGAACGCGACCAAGTATCTGAAACCCGGCCGCCCGGGCGAGATCGTCGTTAGAGGGCGTACCGAGCGCAACCGCGTCATCCTGTCGGTGGTCGACAATGGCCGCGGCATCGACCCGCGCGATCACCAGCGCGTGTTCGACCTGTTCCGCCGCTCGGGCGCGCAGGACCAGCCCGGCGAAGGCATCGGACTCGCGCATGTCCGCGCGCTCGCCTATCGTCTCGGCGGCACGATCGACGTGCAGTCGACGCTCGGCGACGGCGCGACCTTCCGGCTCAATCTACCTGCCATACTGACCATCCAGGACGCATCATGAACGATCACAAATCCGTCGGAATCGTGATGATCGAGGACGACGAGGGCCATGCCCGCCTCATCGAGAAGAACATCCGCCGCGCGGGCATCCTGAACGATATCCGCCACTTCACGGACGGCACGACCGCGCTCGAATTCCTGTTCAACGCGCCCGACGGCCCGGCGAAGAGCGGACCGGCGATGATCCTGCTCGATCTCAACCTGCCCGACATGAGCGGCACCGACATTCTCGCCAGGATCAAGGCGGACGGTAGCCCGTTGCGCCGTACGCCCGTCGTCGTGCTCACCACGACCGACGACAAGGTCGAGATCGAACGCTGCTACGATCTGGGCTGCAACGTCTACATCACCAAGCCCGTGAATTATGAGAGTTTCGCGCAGGCGATTCGCCAGCTCGGGCTGTTCCTGTCGGTCATCCAGGTTCCAGACGCCGAGGACTGAGTGACCGGTACGCCCGCCTTTTCCCCCAGCGTCCTCTACATCGACGACGACGCCGGTATCCGCCGGCTGGCAGCGCGCGCGCTGGAACGCCGTGGCTACCGGATGACGCTTGCCGAGACTGGTGCGGAGGGCGTGGTGAAGGCCGCTGCCGAACGCTTCGACCTGATCGCGGTCGATCACTACATGCCGGGCATGGACGGCCTCGAAACGCTCGAGGCGCTTCGCCGCCTGCCCGAGACCCCGCCGGTAGTGTACGTGACCGGCTCGGAAGAGGGCCGGATCGCGGTCGCCGCATTGAAGGCCGGTGCCGCCGACTACGTCGTGAAGACCGTTGGCGACGACTTTTTCGACTTGCTCGCCGCCTCGTTCGAACAGGTGCGCGCGCGGGCGCTGCTCGAACAGGAGAAGGCCTCGGCGGAAGCCGATCTCCGCGCCAGCAACGCCCGTCTCGAGGCGCTGCTCGGCGAAGTGAACCACCGGGTCGCGAACTCGCTGCAGCTCGTCTCGGCGATGGTCCGGTTGCAGGCCAGCGCGCTCACCGATCCTTCGGCACGCGAGGCGCTGGAGGATACGCAGCGGCGTATCCAGGCGATCGCGCAGGTCCATCGCCGCCTCTACACGAGCAACGACGTCGAGAGCGTCGACATGCAGGAATATCTCGGCGCGCTGGTCGACGAACTGGCCGAGACCTGGTCGACCGAAGCACTACCGCGGGCGCTCAGGCTGGCGGCCGAACCGATCCGCCTGCCGACCGATCGCGCGGTATCGCTCGGCGTGATCGTCACCGAACTCGTCACGAACGCGTGCAAATACGCCTATCCAGCAAGCGGCGGCGAAGTCCGGGTGGCCCTTCAGCGGATCGATGACGACGTGTTCCTGCTGGCGGTCGAGGACGATGGCTGCGGGCTTCCCGAAGACGCCACGCCGCGCGGCACCGGGCTGGGCACCAAGCTGATCCGCGCGATGGCGCAAAGCCTGCAATCGATCGTCGAATACGACTCCGCCCATGCCGGAGTCCGCGTCACGCTGCGCGCGGCGGTACGATAGGCGCTCTACAGCCGGTTACAGCGCGCGGACCGCCGCCAGGATCATCCGCCCGGTCAACCGAGCGGTCTCGTCCTCCGACAGGCGCGGGCGCGACAGGGTGCGATGGCCCAGCCCGAACATGAAGGCCAGGATCAGCTCCTCGGCGCCTTCCAGTTCGTTTTCCTGCAAGTCCGGATTGGCGAGGCAGGCCAGTTCGCGGATCATCCGGCGAAAACCGCGGCACAGATCGGCGATCGTGTCGGCGACGTCGGTATTGCGGTGCGCCTCGGCCATGATCTCGAACGACAGCGCCTCGTCACCCTTCGACAAGGCGCGCCGTGCCAGTTCGACGAACCCTTCCTCGATCGACAGTCCCTTCGACTTCACGGAGTCGTTCATGGTCTGCAACTCGGCCATCTTGGCGGCGGCGTCGTCCATCACGATCGCCTGGATCACCGCGTTCTTGCCGGTGAATATGCGATAGATCTGGCCCACGGAGACGCCCGCGGCCACCGCCAGTTCGGACATCGGGGTTTGATGAAACCCTTGTGTCGCAAACAGATGACGGGCCGACGAGACGATACGCTCCCGACTTCCCATTTCATGCTGCACTGCACTCAAAATCAAAATCCCGACGCGTTTTTTGGTTGACCGGCCGCTCGCACAATCCTAGCGGGCATGCAAGCGGAATGAACGTTCATTCCGCGCATACTCATCTGCACGGACGTCGGGATACTCAACATGCAGCGATTGAACCTCAAGGGATCGGTGGCCCTCGCCGCTCTGGCGCTCATGGCAGCGTGCAGCAAGGAAGAGGCTCCGCCGCCGCCGCCGACGCCAACCGTCGGCGTCGTCACGGTCGCGCAGGAGTCGGTGGTCCTGACATCCGAACTCCCCGGTCGTATCGCCGCGGTCGAGACGTCGGAAGTGCGTCCGCAGGTCAGCGGCGTCATTCGCGATCGCCTGTTCACCGAGGGTGCGATGGTGCGCGCGGGCCAGGTCCTGTATGCGATCGAGGACGCCCCCTACCGTGCTGCGCTCGCCAGCGCGCAGGGCCAGCTCGGCGCCGCCCAGTCGCAGATCAACGCGACACGTCTCCAGGCCCAGCGCTACGGCCAGCTGGTCGCCCTGAACGCGGTCAGCAAGCAGGAAGCCGACAACGCGACGGCGTCCGCACAACAGGCTCGCGCCAATGTTGCAGCGCAGCAGGCCGCGGTCCAGTCCGCCCGCGTCAACCTGGGCTTCACGCGCATCAAGGCGCCGATTTCGGGTCGCATCGGCCGGTCGATCGCGACCGTCGGCGCGCTGGTTCAGACCGGCCAGACCGATGCGCTCGCAACGATCCAGCGCACCAACACCGTCTATGTCGACGTGACGCAGTCGGCGGCGCAGCTGCTCGACCTGAAGGCAGCGATGGCATCCGGCGGCGTGACGCGCAGCGATGGCAGCGCCCGCGTCCAGTTGCTGCTCCCCAACGGCCAGACCTATCCGATCGAGGGCCGCCTGCAATTCTCCGAAGTCACGGTCGACCAGACCACCGGCGCGGTGACGCTGCGCGCGAGCTTCGCCAATCCCAACGGCCTGTTGCTGCCGGGGATGTACGTTCGCGCCAAGCTGGTCGAGGGTACGCGGACCCAGGCGATCATGGCGCCGCAGGAGGGTATCAGTCGCGATCCGCGCGGCGGCGCGACCGCGATGGTGGTCAACGCACAGAACAAGGTCGAGCAACGCACCGTCGTCACCGACCGCGTGATCGGCGACAAGTGGATCATCACAAGCGGCCTGAAGCCCGGCGACAAGCTGATCGTCGAAGGGTTGCTCAACCTGCGCCCCGGCACGACCGTCAAGCCAGCCGCACCGCAGCAGATCGGCAAGGCCGCGGCTCAGGGTGGCAACGGCGCGGGCGCGTCCGCCGCCGGCAACACGCAGGCCGGAAAGTAACCGCCCATGTCACGCTATTTCATCGATCGACCCATCTTCGCGTGGGTCATCGCCATCATCCTGATGATGGCCGGTATCCTCGCGATCCGCTCGCTGCCGATCGCCCAGTTCCCTGAGATCGCCGCCCCCAAGGTGACGGTCGCGACGTCCTATCCGGGCGCCGACGCGCAGACGCTCGAGAACACGACGACGCAGATCATCGAGCAGCAGATGAAGGGCATCGACAACCTTCGCTACTTCGCCTCGACCTCGGACGGCTCGGGCAACCTCGCGATCACGCTCACCTTCGAGCAGGGTACCGATCCCGACATCGCTCAGGTCCAGGTGCAGAACAAGCTGCAGCAGGCGACGCCGCTCCTGCCGCAGGAAGTGCAGCAGGCCGGTCTCCGCGTGACCAAGGCGACCGCCAACTTCCTGCTCGTGATCGCCGCCTATTCGGAGGACGGCAGCCACGACCAGGTCGATCTGGGCGACATGATCGCCTCGAAACTCCAGGATCCGCTCAGCCGTATCAAGGGCGTCGGCGACACGCAGGTGTTCGGCGCGCAGTACTCGATGCGGATCTGGGTCGATCCGTTCAAGATGTCGAACCTCGGCGTGACCGTCACCGACATCACCTCGGCACTGACCGCGCAGAACGCCCAGGTATCCGCTGGTCAGGTCGGCAGCTTGCCCGCGGTCAAGGGCCAGGCGCTCAATGCCACGGTCACCGCACAGTCGCGGCTGCAGACGCCCGAACAGTTCCGCGCGATCATCGTCCGCTCGGCGACGAGCGGTGCGACCGTCAAACTTTCGGACGTCGCCCGTGTCGAGATGGGCTCGGAAAACTACAGCTTCCAGGCGCGCTACAACGGCAAGCAGGCAGCGGGCTTCGGCGTGAAGCTGGCGCCGGGTGCCAACGCGCTCGATACCGTCAAGCTGGTGAAGGCCGAGGTCAACCGGATCGCCAAGCAGTTCCCGCCCGACGTCAAGGTCGCGTTCCCGATCGACAATTCGACGTTCGTGCGGCTGTCGGTCGAGCAGGTCGTCCACACCCTGATCGAGGCGATCGTCCTCGTCTTCCTCGTGATGTTCCTGTTCCTCCAGAACTTCCGCGCGACGTTGATCCCGACGATCGCGGTACCGGTCGTGCTGCTCGGCTCGCTTGCCGTGCTCCAGGTCGCGGGATTCACGATCAACACGCTGACGCTGTTCGGCATGGTGCTGGCGATCGGCCTGCTCGTCGATGACGCGATCGTCGTCGTCGAGAACGTCGAACGCCTGATCCAGGAGGAGGGGCTTTCGCCGAAGGAAGCCGCGCGCAAGTCGATGGACGAGATCAGCGGCGCGCTGGTCGGCATCGGTCTCGTGCTGTCCGCCGTGTTCCTGCCGATGGCGTTCTTCAGCGGCTCGACCGGCGTGATCTTCCGTCAGTTCTCGATCACCATCGTGTCGTCGATGGCGCTGTCGGTGCTCGTCGCCTTGATCCTGACGCCGGCGCTCTGCGCGACCATACTGAAGCCTGCCAAGGATGGACACGGCGAGAAGAAGGGCTTTTTCGGCTGGTTCAACCGTACCTTCGACAAGGGTGTCGGCCGCTATGGCAACGGCCTGCGCCGCGTCGAGAAGGGCTGGGTCCGCACGATGCTGGTCTACGCGCTGATCGTCGTCGCGATGGCGTTCGTGTTCCTGCGCCTGCCCTCGGGCTTCCTCCCCGAGGAGGATCAGGGCGTCATGTTCGCGCAGGTCTCGATGCCGACGGGCACGACCATGGAGGAGACCGCGCGGACGATGGACAAGGTCCGCGATCACTTCCTGATCGACGAGAAGGCGAACGTCTCCGGGATCTTCACGATCAGCGGCTTCGGCTTCGTCGGCCAGGGCCAGAATGTCGGCATCGCCTTCATCCAGCTCAAGCCCTGGGAAGATCGTAGCGGTGCGCAGAACACCGTTGCCGCGGTCGCCGGACGCGCCAACCAGGCGCTCGCCGGGGTCCGCGCCGGCATGGTGATCGGCTTCGTGCCACCCGCCGTGCAGGAACTCGGCAACGCCAACGGCTTCGACTTCATGCTGAAGGACAATGCCGGCGTCGGTCACGACAAGCTGCTCGAGGCGCGCAACATGCTGCTCGGCATGGCCAGCCAGGACAAGCGCCTGATGCAGGTCCGTCCGAACGGCCTGGAGGATGCGCCGCAGCTGAAACTGAACGTCGATCAGGCGGAGGCCGGGGCTCTGGGGCTCAGCCAGGCGGACATCAACACGACCGTCAGCACCGCGTTCGGTGGCGCCTACATCAACGACTTCATCGACCGTGGTCGCGTGAAGAAGGTGTATGTGCAGGCCGACGCGCCGTTCCGCACCTCGCCTGCGGATCTCGGCAACTTCTACGTCCGCGGCACGACGAGCGGCGCGATGGCCCCGTTCTCGTCCTTCTCGACGACCGAGTGGAAATTCGGCCCGTCGCGTCTGGAACGCTATAACGGCGTCGCCTCGTTCGAGATCATGGGCTCGCCGGCGCCGGGCGTCAGCAGCGGTACCGCGATCAAGGCGATGGAGGAGATGGCGGCCAAGCTGCCGGCCGGCATCGGCTATGAGTGGACAGGGCTCAGCTACGAGGAGCAGCTGTCCGGCGGCCAGTCGACCTATGTCTACGCGCTGTCGTTGCTGATCGTGTTCCTCTGTCTCGCGGCGTTGTACGAGAGCTGGTCGATCCCGATCGCCGTCCTGCTGGTGGTGCCATTGGGCGTCCTCGGCGCGGTGCTCGCGGCGACGATCTTCAAGCTCAACAACGACATCTACCTTCAGGTCGGCCTGATCACGACGATCGGCGTGGCGGCGAAGAACGCGATCCTGATCGTCGAATTCGCCGAGGAGAAGATGCGGGACGGGATGAACGCGGCCGATGCCGCGGTCGAGGCGGCCAAGCTTCGCCTTCGCCCGATCCTGATGACGTCGTTCGCGTTCATCTTCGGCGTGTTGCCGCTCGCTCTGTCGAGTGGTGCGGGTGCCGGCGGCCAGAACGCGATCGGCTGGGCGGTGGTCGGCGGCATGCTGTCCGCGACCATCCTCGCGATCTTCTTCGTGCCGCTGTTCTTCTTGTTGGTGAAGCGCCTGTTCAAGCAGGACAGGCCGGCCAAGACGACCCATACGGACCACCGTGACGGCGACGATACGCCCCACGACCAGCGGCCGCAGGAGGCCTGATCACAATGTTCTCGCGCAAAACAGCCCTCACGTTCGCTGCCGGGCTCACGCTCGCCGGGTGCAACCTCGCGCCGAAATATGTTCGGCCCGAGCTCCCGGTGGCGCCTGCGACCCCCACTGGTCCCGCCTACGCAGCGACCGACGCGGTCGGAGCGATCATACCCGCGGATACCGCGTGGGAGGCGTTCTTCACGGACGATCGGCTGCGCGGCGTGATCCGCCTCGCGCTCGACAACAACCGCGATGTCCGCATCGCGGTCGCCAACGTCGCACAGGCCCGCGCGCAGTACCGCGTGCAGCGTGCCGACCTGTTCCCGACGATCGGTGCGACCGGCAGTGCGACCTATCAGAAGTCACCGTTCGGCGCCGTCAGTGGTGGTACCGGGACAGGAACGGGTACCGGAACTGGGACCGGAACTGGGACCGGCGCGGGTACCGGTGCCGTCGCGGGCAGCGGGCGAACCGATATCTATTCGGCGAACGTCGGCGTGTCCGCATGGGAGATCGATCTCTTCGGCCGTGTCCGCAATCTGACTCAGGCGCAGCAGGAAGCGTATTTCGCGGCGCAGGAGAATCGCAACGCCGCGCAGGTCGCGCTCATCGCGGAGACGGCGACGGCGTGGCTGACGATGGCCGCCGACCAGGATCGTCTGAAGATCGCGCGGGATACCGAGCGGGCGTTCGGGCAGACCCTCAAGCTGACGCAGGATCGCTTCCGCATCGGCATCGCATCCGAGCTGGAGGTGCGCCAGGCACGGACGACCTACGATCAGGCGCGGTCGGACATATCCGATGCGACGACGCTGATCGCGCAGGACCAGAACGCTCTCAACCTGCTGGCCGGGACCAGCCTGCCGACCGCGCTGCTTCCCGCGCAAATGCCGGAGAAGACGCCGACGCTCGAGAACCTGCCGGCAAACCTGTCGTCGGAGGTGTTGTTGCGCCGCCCCGACATCGCCTCGGCCGAGCATCAGCTGATCGCCGCCAACGCCAATATCGGTGCGGCCCGCGCGGCGTTCTTCCCGAACATCTCGCTGACCGCGGCGTTCGGCACGCTCAGCCTCGGTCTGTCGAACCTGTTCGGCAATGGCAGCCAGAGCTGGTCGGTCGCACCGACGATCACCCAGCCGATCTTCGACTTTGGCCGCAACAAGGGTAATCTGGATTACGCCAAGGCGACGCGCGACGCGATGCTCGCGACGTACGAGCGCAGCGTCCAGACCGGCTTCCGCGAAGTTGCCGATGCACTTGCCCGCCGCGGCACCATCGACAGCCAACTCGAAGCCCAGACATCGCTGCGCGACAACGCAGCGGGTGCGTTCAACCTGTCGCAGCTTCGCTTTCGCGCCGGGATCGATCCGTTCCTGAACACGCTCGATTCGCAACGTTCGCTCTACACTGCCCAGCAGAGCTTGCTCGCGACGCGGCTGGTCCGCGACAGCAACGCGGTCGAACTCTACCGCGCGCTGGGCGGCGGCTTGCGCTGACGCCCGCGGCAAAGCGGGCGGCGCGAGACCTCGTATTCGTGCCGCCCGCTTTGCCCGTCTTAGTTGGAAGGCTCGGCCAGTGGCGCAAACCGCGCCACCTGGTGACCCACCAGGCGCAGCTGCTCGATCACCGCAGGATCGTTCGCGCCGCCCTCTGCATCGAACTTGGTGATCTGCGTGTTGATCGCGGCCGCGAACGGCGTCGGCCACCCGCGCAGCGCATGGACGATCGAGCGGAGCGCCGCGATCGTGCTGCCCGTCGCCTGCCATCCGTAAGCCGTGGCGATCAGCCCGACCGGCATGTCCGCCAGATACGGCCGCTCGGGATCGCGCGCGGTTTCCTCCAGCAGGTCGAGCGCGTTCTTCACCACGCCCGAGATGCTGCCGTGATAGCCCGGACTGGCAATGATCACCGCAGACGCCTCGCGCACCGCCGCCACGAACGCCAGCTCGTCGGGGGTCCGCGTCGTCGCCTTGGGATCGTAGAGCGGCAGGCGCGCCATGTCGGCACCGCCGAACATCTGCGTCCGGTATCCCTGTTTCTCGACCGCATCGAGCGCGATGCGCAGCGCACGCTCGGTCGACGAAACGCCGCCGATCGTGCCGCCGATGCCAACTACCAGGGGAAGAGTGTCGGAAGCGGCCACGGTTTCATCCTGTTCGAACGTCATCGACATGCTCTTCCCCGTTTCACCGCACGATGACAACAGGCCTTCGGTCCGTTCTCGCCTTGCGATCATCGCCACCGGTCGGCGACGGCGCTGTCGCTAAGCCCCTGTACACGTTAAGCATGCGCAAAGGCGGAATGCAGCCGCACAGGCTTGCCCGAGCTGTCATAGAACGATAATACACCCGATGTCCGCCGCTTGGCCGACCCGCTGGAACGATCCGATGCGCCCCGATCCCTTCGATACCAACCGTTCCAGTGGCTCGAGCGCGGGTAGCGACCGCGAGCCCTATGCCTATGAACGCGAGCGGCTGATCACCGAACGCGAACGCCTGCGTCAGAAATATGAGCGCAATCGTGACGGCGACGATTCCGAACCGTATGAGCGCGATCTTACCGACGCTTATGTCGCCCCGCGCCCACCACGCCGCTCCCGGCCGATCGGCCGCTGGGTGCTGCGCGGTACCGGGATCGGCATCATCCTGCTGGTCGTGGCGATCATCTGGCTGGCGATCACTGCGCCACTGTCGAAGTCGCTGCAGCCGCCGACCCCGCCCTCGATCACACTGACCGCGGACGACGGTACGCCGATCGCACGGCGCGGCGCGATCATCGGCAAGCCGGTCGATGCGGCCAAGCTGCCGCCGCACGTCACCCAGGCCTTTCTCGCGATCGAGGACCGGCGTTTCTATTCGCACTGGGGCGTAGACCCTCGCGGTATCGCGCGCGCGGCCTGGGCGAATCTCGGCTCGGGCGGCGTGCGCCAGGGCGGCAGCACGATCACCCAGCAGCTCGCCAAGAACGCGTTCCTCGATTCGGACCGCACTGCGACGCGGAAAATCCGCGAGGCGATGATCGCGTTCTGGCTGGAGGCCTGGCTGTCGAAGGACGAGATCCTCTCGCGCTATCTCTCGAACGTCTATTTCGGCGACAACACCTACGGGATCAGCGCGGCGGCCAAGCATTATTTCGGTCGTACGCCCGACAAGCTGAACGTCGGGCAGGCGGCAATGCTCGCCGGGCTGGTCAAGGCGCCGTCGCGCCTCGCCCCCACCTCCAACCTCGAAGGCGCGCGCAAGCGGGAGGCCGTCGTGGTCGGCGCGATGGTCGATGCGGGCTTCCTGACCAAGGCGGAGGGTGATTCGGTCCAGCCGCAGCGCGTGCTCGGCAGCCGCCCGTCGCAGCTCCCCAACGGCACCTATTTCGCCGACTGGATCCTGCCTGAAGCACGCGACCAGGCCGGCGAGATCAAGACCGAGGCGACCGTCCAGACGACGCTCGATCCGCGCCTGCAACGCGCCGCCGAACGCACCGTCGCGCGCGCTGGCCTGCGTGACGCGCAGGTCGCGCTCGTGGCGATGCGTCCCGACGGCCGCGTCGTCGCGATGGTCGGGGGCAAGAACTACGCGAAAAGTCCGTTCAACCGCGCCACCCAGGCGCGGCGCCAGCCCGGCTCGACCTTCAAGCTGTTCGTATACCTTGCCGCGATGCGCCAGGGCATGACGCCTGATTCGACGATCGAGGACCGGCCGGTGACGATCGGCGACTGGACCCCGAAGAACGCCGACGGACGCTATCAAGGCACGATCACGCTCCGCCAGGCGTTCGCGCGCTCGTCCAACGTCGCCGCCGCACGCCTCACGCAACAGGTCGGCGTAAAGGCGGTGATCAAGGCGGCGCGCGACCTCGGTATCTCGACGCCGATCCCGAACGAGGCGACGATCGGCCTCGGTACCTCGACCGTATCGCTGCTCGAACTGACCGCCGCCTATGCCGCGATCGCGCGCGAGCAATATCCGGTCCAGCCGCGTGGCCTCGCCGACGTTCGCGAGAAGGGCTGGTACCAGTCGCTGACCGGCGGCGCGACCGCGATGCCCGACAAGATTCACGGCGAAATGCTCGACCTGCTGGCCGCTTCGATCCGCACCGGTACCGGTCGCGGCGCGAACCTGACAGTCGATGCGTTCGGCAAGACCGGCACGACATCGGACAACAAGGACGCACTGTTCGTCGGCTTCGCGCGCGATCTGGTGGTCGGCGTGTGGGTCGGCAACGACGACAATACCTCCAACCCCGGCCTGTCGGGCGGCGGCATCCCGGCACGGATCTGGCGCGACTTCATGCAGTCCGCGCTGGGGATCGCACCGATCGCGGCACCGGCGCCGGCGGTCGAGGAAGTCGATCCGGACGCACTGCCCTCGGACGACCAGGACAATTCGGTGCTGCCGCTCGGCGGTGAGATCGAGGGGTTGGGCTTCAACCTGAAGATGGGCCAGGACGGCACCATCTCCGTCGGCCCCTCCCGCCGCGACCGCCAGGAGGGCCCGCCGCCGCGCGAAGATCGCCGGCCTCCGGAAGAAGAACAAGGGCCCGACGAGGGGCAGTAGCACCCCCATCGGCACCATCCGTCCACTCAGCAGCACCCCGGCGGAGGCCGGGGCCCAATTGGAAAGGTTGCAGCAACGACGCGCAGTTCTTCGTTACCTACCGCCCCCACATGGGCCCCGGCCTTCGCCGGGGTGGATGAGTAAAGCGTCGACTTGCAACTCAGCGAGACGCCCCGTTGACGCCACCACCGCATCGCAGCATGTCTCCCCCATGCGCTTCTTCTCCGACAATGCCGCCACGATCCATCCGCACGTCATGGCCGCGATCGCCGCCGCCGACACGCTCGACACCGCCTATGCCGGTGATGCGTGGAGCCAACAGCTCGACGGCCGCCTCTCCGCGCTGTTCGAGACCGAGGTCGCGGTGCTCTGGGTCCCGACCGGCACCGCCGCCAACTGCCTCGCGCTCGCCGCGCTCTGCCCCCCGCACGGCGGCATCGTCTGCCACCGCGACGCGCACATCCAGAACGACGAGGGCGGCGCGCCCGAATTCTACACCCACGGCGCCAAGCTGTTCCTCGCCGACGGCGACGGCGCGAAGATGACGCCCGACACGATCCGCGCCGTCATCGACGCGATCGCCGACGACGTCCACCGCGTCCAGCCGCACGCGATCTCGATCACCAACGCCACCGAATACGGCCGCGTGTACCAACCCCACGAAGTCGCCGCGATCGGCACGCTGGCCAAGGAACGGGGCCTCGGCTTCCACATGGACGGCGCACGCTTCGCCAACGCGATGGTCCACGCCGGCTGCTCGCCCGCCGACATGACGTGGCGTGCCGGCGTCGATGCGCTGAGCTTCGGCTTCGTCAAGAACGGCGCGATGAGTGCGGAGGCCTTGGTCTTCTTCAAGCCCGACCTCGCCGCCGTCACGCAATACCGCCGCAAGCGCGCAGGCCTGCTGCTGTCGAAGGGCCGCTACCTCGCCGCGCAGATCCTGGCCATGCTCGAGGACGACCTCTGGCTCGCCAACGCCAAGGCCGCGAACGACGCCGCCGCCAAGCTCGCGGCAGCCGCCGGCAATCGCCTAGTCCACCCGGTCGAGGCGAATGAAGTCTTCCTCCGAGCCACCCCCGAAGAAGCCGCAGCCCTCCGTGCGAAAGGCTTCGACTTCTATGACTGGGCGGCGGGAGAAATCCGCCTCGTCACCGCCTGGGACAGCCCAGCGGACGCGGTCGCCCTGCTCGCCGACGCGATCCGGGAGTTATGACGCCCGGCCCTACCGACCCACCGCAGTCGACCCGGGCCGCAGTGCTGATCCCGTTCGGTATCGTCACCCTGATCTGGGGCTCGACCTGGCTTGTCATCCGCGACCAGATCGCGGTGGTGCCGCCAAGCTGGTCGATCAGCTACCGCTTCCTCATCGCGAGCATCGCGATGGCGATCTATGCGACGGCCAAGCGCGAAAGCTTCAAATTCGACGCCCGCGGCTACGCGTTCGCGGCGGTGATCGGCATCGCGCTGTTCACCTTCAACTTCAACTTCGTCTACCGCGCCGAGCATTACGTCACCTCCGGCCTCGTCGCCGTAGTGTTCGCCCTCCTGCTCGTCCCCAACGCGATCTTCGGGCGGATCTTCCTCAAGCAACGCCTCGGGCGGCAGCTGATGGTCGGGTGCGCGGTGGCGATGGCGGGGGTCGCGTTGCTGTTCGTCAACGAAGCGCGGGTCGATCCGCACGGCCCGCGCTCGGCGACGATCGGTATCGTCCTGACCTTGTGCGGCGTGATGGCCGCCTCGGTCGCCAACGTCATCCAGGGTAGCGCGTTCGCCAAGCGCTATCCGATGGCGCCGACGCTCGCGATGGCGATGCTGATCGGCGCGTGCCTCGATGCCGCCTTCGCCTGGATCACCACCGGCCCGCCGGTGTTCGAGCCTCGCTTCGGCTATGTCGCCGGCATCCTCTATCTCGGCGTGTTCGCGTCGGCACTTGCCTTCCCGCTGTATTTCAACGTCATCCGCGCGATCGGCCCGGCAAAGGCGGCCTATTCGGGCGTCATCGTGCCGGTGATCGCGATGCTGCTATCGACGATCTTCGAGCGCTATCACTGGTCGACGCTGGCCGTCGCCGGCGCGATCCTGTCCGGGATCGGCTTGGTCATCGCACTCAGCGCACGCAGACCGGCGCGGTAGTCGGGCCATGCAGGCGTCCAGCCGAGCACGCGCTTAGCCTTGCCGTTCGCCACCCGCCGGTTCTCGTTATAAAACCCTCGCCCCATCGCCGATAGCTCCTCGAGCGTCACGAACGGCGGCGCGGGCATCCCGAGCAGCATCGCCGCGAACGCCACCACGTCGTTCTGCGACGCTGGCACGTCGTCCGCGAGGTTATACGCCCCCGCCGGCGCATCGAACCCGGCAATCACGCCCGAGACGATATCGTCGACATGCGCGCGGCTGAACACCTGGCCGGGTTGCTCGATCCTGTGCGCCTTGCCCTGCCGCACCCGGTCGAGCGGCGAGCGCCCCGGACCATAGATCCCTGGCAACCGGAACGTCCGCGCGCCGATCGCGAGCCAGTCCGCATCCGCCGCCGCCCGCGCGCTCCGACGACCGCCACCGATCGGCGCAGTCTCGTCGACCCACGCGCCCTGCGCATCGCCGTACACGCCAGTCGACGACAGATACCCGGTCCACGCCCGCGTCCGCAGCAACAGCGAACCATAGCGTCCGAGCACGGGATCCGCGTCATGCTCGGGCGGCACCGACGACAGGATGTGCGTCGCCGCCGCCATCTCCGCCGTCACCGCATCAACATCGTCGAAACGGAGCGTACCATCGCGACCGTCCCGCGTCGTACCGACGACATGCCAGCCATCCGCCGCGAGCCGCTCGGCAAGCCGCGATGCCGTATAGCCTAGACCGAAGACCAGCAGCCTGCTCATACGCTCAGTTCCCTGTCCCCGTGGGCGCCATCGGCCCCTTGTACAAAGTCCAGAAATAATCGCCCGTGTTCCACACCGGCCGCTGCGCACCGTCGGCGATCTCGCGCGCGATCCGGTAGTTCGCATCGACGAACCGCACGCCCTGATCCCACATAATCGGCTGGGTCAGGTCGTCCGACGGCTTGTGGTAATTGTTCGCCATGAAATACGCGACCGCGGCCTTGCCCGGCCCCTTCTGACCCGGCCACAGGAACACCGACGGGATCCCCTTCTGAACAAAGCGGAAATGATCCGAGCGGACGAAGATGCCCTCCTCCGGCATCGGATCGGGCGACAGGCCGACGCCGATCGCCGCGACCGCCTTCTGGACGATAGGACCGATGGTGGAACGCTCGGCACCGAACACCACCATGTCCTCGAACTTGTAGGTCAGGATCGGCATGTCGAGGTTCACGTCCGCGACGATCGAGGTCAGCGGCACGGTCGGGTGGTTGGTGAAGTAATCGCTGCCGACCAGCCCCATCTCCTCGCCGGTGACCGCCAGGAACATGATCGTGCGCTTGGGGCCCTGCCCGCTGGCCGTGAAGCGCTTGGCCTCCTCGATCAGGCTGGCGATGCCGATCGCATTGTCGAGCGCGCCGTTATTGAGCGCGTCACCCTTGATAGGCTTGGTAATGCCGATGTGATCGAGATGCGCCGACAGCACGACGACCTGCTTGCCGACCACCGGATCGCTGCCGGGGATCATGCCGACGACGTTGCTGCTCGCGGCGGGCACGAAGCTCGTCTTGGTCGCGACCGTCAGCGTACCCACCAAGGCCACCGCCTTGAACTTCGCATTGTCGCTGTCCGCCTGCTTCACGACCTTGCTCCAAGGCGTCTTCGCGCCGGCGAACAGCTTGGCCGCGCCGACCATGCTGACCGTGCCGAGCGACGGTGCGCCGGGCGCATCGACCTTGCCGGTACCGTCGAGGTTCGCCCACGTCATCCGCGGTGTCGCGTAGGAGTCGGCCAGCTTGGCGAACGTCCGCACCTTTGCCGAGCGCGGGCTCTCCAGCGTGATCACGCCGACCGCGCCCTTGGCCTGCGCGATCGCTGCCTTGGTGCCGCCCGAGCCGAAGAACGCGCGCTCCTCACCGCCGAAACGCGCGGGCGAGCCACCGAAATAGGCGACGATCTTGCCGCGGACGTCGACGCCCCTGTAATCGTCCTGGCCATATTGCGGCGCGTCGATGCCGTAGCCGACGAACACGACGGGCGCTGAAACGCTCGTCTCCGCCTTCGCGCCGTTCGCGGCAGGCACGTAATCCTCACCGAACACGAGCGGCTGCACAGGCCCGCGACCGGTCCAGACGAAATCGCCCTTGCTCGCCGCCTTGTACGAAACGAGCGGCACGGTCTGGAGATAGCCGCCCTGATCGCCACCCGGCCGCAGACCGGCGGCATAGAATTGCGCGGCGACATATTGCGCGGCGATGTCGAACTCGGGGCTGCCGGCCTCGCGACCCTTCATCGCATCCGATGCGAGGAACAGCACATGCGCCTTCATCGCCGCCTGATCGGCCGGCAGCGGCGCGGCGAGCTTGGCGTTCAATTCGGCAGCATTCGGGGCGGTCGCCGGAGCCGGCGCGGGGGCAGCCTGGGGCGCAGTCTGAGCAAGGGCGGAGGTAGAAAGCGCGAGCAACGCGAGCGCGCCGAGAGGACGATACATCCGGAAATCCTTGCAAAGGGAATGTGTTGCAGCGGCGTAGCATCCACCGTCACCCGCGCAAGCTTTGGCTGGCGATAGGCGGCCGCGGCCCTATATTCCCCAGCATATGCTCGACATCCAGAACAGTCTCGCCCACCCGCTCGTCATTCGCCGCGAGGAGTATTCTCCGCCGGAGTGGATGGTCCCCGAGACGAAGCTGGATTTCGACCTCGATCCGTCGAGCACCCGCGTAACGGCAACGCTATCGGTCACGCGCAACGGCGACCACGCCGCGCCGCTCCGGCTCGACGGCGCGGGCCAGAAGCCGCTATCGGTCACGGTCGACGGCGTCGCGATCAACGACTGGCGGATCGATGGCGAACAGCTCGTCATCCCGCTCACCGGCACCGCGCACGTCGTCGAAACGCAGGTCGAGATCGCGCCCGATCGCAACACGCAGTTGATGGGGCTCTATGCTTCGGGGGGCAATCTCTGCACCCAGTGCGAAGCAGAAGGCTTCCGCCGCATCACCTATTTTTCCGACCGCCCTGACGTGCTCAGCGTCTATTCGGTCAAGATGACTGCAGACCAGAAGCACTTCCCCGTGCTCCTCGCGAACGGCGACCCGGTCGCGCAGGGCGATCTCGAAGACTGCCGCCACTGGGCGACCTGGCACGACCCTTTTCCCAAACCCTCCTATCTGTTCGCGCTGGTCGCCGGCGATCTCGCGGTGAACCGCGGCAGCTTCACGACAATGTCGGGCCGGGAAGTCTCGCTTGGTATCTGGGTCCGCGAAGCCGACCTGCCCAAGACCGACCACGCGTTGAAGGCGCTCGAACTCGCGATGGCGTGGGACGAGACGACCTATGGCCGCGAGTATGATCTCGACGTGTTCAACATCGTCGCGGTCGACGACTTCAACTTCGGCGCGATGGAGAACAAGGGGCTCAACATCTTCAACTCGCGCTACATCCTCGCCGACCCGGATACCGCGACCGACTACGATTACGACGCGATCGCCGCGGTCGTTGCGCACGAATATTTCCACAACTGGTCGGGCAACCGGATCACCTGCCGCGACTGGTTCCAGCTGTCGTTGAAGGAAGGCTTTACCGTCTACCGCGACCAGGGCTTCTCCGCCGATCAGGGCTCGCGCGCGGTCAAGCGGATCGAGGACGTCCGCGGCCTGCGCGCCTCGCAATTCCCAGAGGATTCCGGCCCGCTCGCGCACCCGGTACGGCCTGAGTCGTACCAGGAGATCTCCAACTTCTACACCGCGACAATCTACAACAAGGGCGCAGAGCTGATCCGGATGATGGCCGCGATCCTCGGTCCGAAGGGCTTCCGCGCGGGCACCGACCTGTATTTCGACCGCTATGACGGCACGGCGGCGACCTGCGAGGATTTCGTCACCTCGATGGAGGAAGGTGGGCAGGTCGACCTCACCCAGTTCCGCCTCTGGTATTCGCAGGCGGGTACGCCGCGCGTCTCGGCGAGCCTGTCGCATGACGGCGATCGCGCGACATTGCGGCTCGCGCAGCAGGTGCCCGCGACGCCCGGCCAGCCGGTCAAATCGCCGATGGTGCTGCCGTTGCGTGTGAAGCTGTTCGGTGCCGAATCGGGCGCGGCGCTGACCGACGAACGCCTCGTCCTGTTCGACGACATGCTCGACACGGTCGTGTTCGAGGGCCTCGCCGAGCGCCCGGTGCTGTCGATCAACCGCGGCTTCTCGGCCCCGGTGGTCGTCGAAAGCGACCGCACCGCTGCCGACCTCGCCTTCCTCAGCGCGCACGACGACGATCCGTTCGCGCGCTACGAGGCTATGCAGCAGTTGATGCTCGACACGCTGGTCGCGTCGGCAGGCGGGCAAGCGGATCACGACGGCGTGATCGCCGCGGTCGCGAACACGCTCGCCAACGCCGACCTCGATCTGGCGTTCGTCGCGGAAGCCGTGCTGCTGCCGTCGGAAAGCTTCATCGGCGACCAGATGGCCGTCGTCGATCCCGACGCGATCTTCCGCGCCCGCGACGCCCTGCGTCGCGATCTCGGCACGCGTCTGGAGACGCAATGGCGCCAGGCGTATGCGCGTGGCGAGGGTCAGCCCTACGCCTATTCGCCCGAGGGGAAGGGCCTGCGTCGCCTGCGGACCGTCGCGCTCGGCTATATCGCAGCGAGCGGTGCGGCAGATGCACCCGACCTCGCGTTCGCGCAGTTCGATTCGGCGGACAACATGACCGACCGGATGGGTGCGCTGACGACGCTGGTCAGCAGCACATCGGACATCCGCACGACCGTGCTCGACATCTTCTACAGCCAATATTGCGACAACCCGCTGGTGCTCGACAAGTGGTTCCAGGCGCAGGCTCAGTCGTCGCGCGACGATACCGGCGCAGTCGTCGTCGCGCTCGCCGAGCATGCCGACTTCACGTTGAACAACCCCAACCGCGCCCGCTCGCTGATCGGCGCGTTCGGGGCGAACCAGCGTGCGTTCAATAACGCCGACGGGAGCGGCTATCGGTTCCTTGCGGACCAGCTGATCGCGCTCGACCGCCTGAACCCGCAGACCGCGGCCAAACTCCTGCCGCCGCTGGGCCGGTGGCGCCGGTTCGACGCGGCGCGCGCCGGGTTGATGCGCGCGGAACTGGAGCGGATCGTGTCGACGCCGGGGCTATCAAAGGACCTGTTCGAACAGGCGTCCAAGAGCCTCGAAGGGTGAACCGAACCTGATCCTCCCCCGCCAGGGAGGATCATGGACCGCATCGTCCTACCGACGATCCACGAAGAACTGTCGCAAAATTCCCGCCGCCTCGGTCTCGGCAATCCCCGCGTAAATCTCCGGCCGATGATGACACGTCGGCTGACTAAAAAATCGCGGCCCGTGCTCGACCGCACCGCCCTTAACATCCGCCGCACCATAATAGAGCCGCCCGATCCGGGCATGCGCGATCGCCCCGGCACACATCGCGCACGGCTCGAGAGTCACCCAAAGATCGCAACCCTCGAGCCGATCGCTCTCCAGAACCAAAGCGGCAGCGCGAATCGCCTGGATCTCGGCATGCGCAGTCGGATCGCACAACGCTCGCGGCGCATTCGCCGCCGTCGCAATAATGACGCCGTCCTTCACGACAACGGCGCCAACCGGGACTTCCCCGGCCAGCGCCGCGTCGCGGGCCGCGTCGAGCGCGCGGCGCATGGGTTCAGGGACCGGGAACATGGCCTCAAGCCCTGCCCCGCGCGGTCCCTGCGGTAAAGCTCAGTTCGGCGCCTGGCTGTTGGCCGGCTTCTCGACGTTGATCGTCGGCACCGCGACCGTCTTGTTCTCGGTGCCGAGCGTGACCTTGGCGACATCAGCCTGGAACTTCGGCGCCTGGACGACGCCCGGACGGGTCTGGTCGATATTGATGATCCCGAAATACATCAGGCCGACCACGACCAGCACGACGATCGCGACCAGTGACAAGAGCGTACGCATAGGACATCCCCTTTTTGAACGGCTCGCATTGAACGGTTCGATAGCGTAACAACGTCCCTCGACGCGGCCGGTTGCACAATGGTAATTGCGCACAATCGGTTGACGAAAGCCGGCGTGCCAGCTATCCGCGCGCCTTTCCGGGGTTCCTCCCGACACTTGAATAGGTAATCACATGTCGCGCATCTGCGAACTGACCGGCAAGGGCCGGATGGTCGGGAACAACGTCTCCCACGCCAACAACAAGACCAAGCGCACGTTCCTGCCGAACCTGCAGAACGTCACGCTGCTCTCCGATTCGCTCGAGAAGGGCGTCAAGCTGCGCGTCTCGACGCACGGCCTGCGCACCGTCGAGCATAATGGCGGCCTCGACAACTGGCTGGTGAAGACCTCGGACGACAAGCTGTCGCTTCGCGTTCGTCGCCTGAAGCGCGAAGTCGTCAAGAAGATCGCATCGTCGGCGGTCGCCGCTTAACAGCGACGATTGACGGTCGCCGCCTCATGGCGGCGAACAAGACGATCACCGCGGCCCGCCCTGCACCTCGCAGGGCGGGCCGTCGGCGTTTGTCTGTGCGTGAATCCGCAACGTCTCCACACGCCCCTCTCCCGTCATCCCAGCCCTCTCCCGTCATCCCAGCGAAAGCTGGGATCTCATCGTTTGGCGGGCATCACCTGCCCCGCGAAATACCCCAGCTTCCGCTGGGGTGACGGAGTTGGGGGGCGGGATGACGGACGTGGGCCGCTACCGTTCCAGCCTGAACTTCAGCAGCAACGTACGCTGGAGCACCATCTGGTTGTCGTCGGACACGATCCAGACGATCGTCGCGCCGTTCTCGCGCGTCGTCGTGATACCCTCGAAATTATCGTGGATCAGCGGAGCGTCGATCGTCGCGATCAGGCGGCCCTTGGCGATTCGGCCTTCCGCGACCTCGCTCCGGTCGACACGCGATATCCGCGCCGAGAACCGGAACGGCAGGCGGAAAGCCCGGTCCAGCACCAGCAGGTCGCCGTTCGGCAACGCAGTGACGTCCGACGGATCGGAGCGGCCATAGGGTGCGTAGGCGAATCGCAGTGGCACCCCGGCCTGCGTCGGGTCGCCCGCGAAGATCAGCGCCTGCCGCGTGTGCAGCCGCTCCTCCTCCGTTCCGGTCCAGTCGGTTCGACGCTCATGCGCCTCCTCGCTGATGACGACGAACCGGCCGTCGGGAAGCCGCGCCATCGACTCGGGACCGCCATTGGCCGGCCATTTCCGCATCGCATCCGGTGACACGCGCGCTTCGTAGCGCGCGAACCCGGGCGAATAGCGCCAGATCGCGTTGCTATCCTCGAAACCGACCCAGATCTTGCCGGTCGTCGGGTCGATCGCCATCGATTCGCTGTCGCGGTCGCGCTTCTCCCAGCCGACACCGGGCCCGGCGGGCAGGTTGGTGAAGGCGATGCGGTGCGGGCGCCAGTCGAGCCCCATGTCGAACTGCACCACGTTGCCGCCGTCGCTCAACAGCGTGAAGCGATCACCGGTAACGTCGAGCGAAGAGAAGCCGCCGAATGCCCGATCCCGGCTCGTCAGCGCTACGCCGCCGAGATACGTGAGCCCGCCGATGCGGACGTGACCCGGATCGGTACGGTCGAGCGTGACGCGGGTCGCGGTAAGTTGCGGACGTTTGCCGAGCAGGTCGAGCCGCGCTTCGCCGGACCAGGTGGGTACGATCGCACAGACGCTGACGCCGACGAACAGGAGTGTGAGCAGGCGCCGCATCGCGCCCTCATAGGGGGTCGCACGCAGCACGGAAGCATGAACGACGGATAACGGACGCATTCAGGCTCGGCTCAAAGCGAATCACCCATAAGCGTCTCATCGAGGATGGAAGCACGGCCAACGCCGCCGCGGAAATCCCCAACGGGAGACGCACGATGTTCAAGACTTTTACCCTCGCTGCCAGTGCCCTCGCATTGGGTGCGACTGCCCTCGTTCCCGCCGCCGCCGAGGCGCAGCGTTATGGCTCGCGCTACGAGCGGGGCTACGATGGCTATCAGGGCGGCTATCAGGGCGGCTACCGCGACGGTGGCTATCGCGACGACCGTGGCTATCGCCAGTATCGCGGCAACGACCGCCGCTACAACGCCCGCAGCCGCCGCGGCTGCGACAACACCGGCGGCACGATCATCGGCGCGCTCGCCGGCGGGCTGCTCGGCCACGCCGTCGCCGGTCGCGGTGACCGCACGCTCGGCGCGGTCCTCGGTGCCGCCGGTGGTGGCCTCGCCGGCAACGCGATCGATAAGTCGGATAATCCGGGGTATTGCCGGCGGTAAGCCCGGCAACGGGCCGGTGCTCGCTGCGAAAGCGGCGGAGCACCGTAGGCACGGTCGGCGGGCAGGCCTGGCCTGACCGACGCCTGACCCGACCGACGGCGGCTTAGCCGACGTCGCGCCCCGCCGAGGCCACCACACCAGTTTCCCAGTTCCCTCGCGTAGCGTATCGAGGGCGAGGGCCGGCTTCCCGTTGGAAGCCGGCCCTTTGTTCGTCTGCGCTCAGGCGATCCGCTCAGGCACCGCCGCCGCATCCTCCGCGATCGCCTTCGCCGGTGCGACCGCTTCCCATGGAAACACGAACCAGTCCTTCGTTTCGGTCCGATCGATCACGCGCGCGCTGTAATCGATCCGCTCGGCCGAACTGACATTATCGATCAGCATCGCGAACCGCACTGCGCCGTCCACGGCACCCGCCGCCGCCAACGCGCCGCGCAGATGCGTGATCGTCCGCCCCGAATCGTTGATGTCGTCCAGAAACAGCAGCTTCTCGCCGTCGCGCGTGCGCTTGGCGAGCTTCACCAGCGGCTCGTCGGCGAAATCCTTCACCTGGCTCGAATAGTCCACCGACAGCGTCGGCAGACCGATCGCATGGCTGAGAAACACCGCCGGCACGAGTCCGCCGCGACCGATGCCGATGATGAAATCGGGCTTCCATTCGGTATCCTCGACCAGCTTGGCGGCGAGGATATGGATTGCAGCAACGAATTCGTGCTGCGGGATGGGAGTGAAGATCGGCATTACCGGGTGCTAGCCGCTCGCGACGCAGACTTCACCCAAAAATCCGTCACCCGAACGGAGTCCGGGTGACGGGTAGCCTTGCGGTGTCAGATCGTCTCCAGCGCCTGCTCGAAATCGGCGATCAGATCGTCCGGATCCTCGACCCCGATCGAGATACGGACGAGATTGTCGGTGATCCCCAGCGCCTGCTTCCGCGCATCCGGCACCGACAGATGCGTCATCCCGGCCGGATGGCTCGCCAGCGTCTCCGTCCCGCCGAGCGACACCGCCAGCTTGGCGATCTTCAGCGCATCGAGGAACGCGAAGCTCTCGCGCTCTCCGCCCTTGAGATACAGCGAGAAGGTCGAGCCCCCGCCGGTGCAATGCCGGCGATAGATGTCCGCCTGACGCTCCATGCCGGGCTCGTCCTCAAGGAAGCCGAGATACGCGACCCGCTCCACCTTCGGATGATGGCGCAGGAACGCGCACACCTTCGCGGCATTCTCGCCCGCACGGCTCATCCGCAGCTCCAGCGTCTCCAGCGATCGCAGCAACATCCACGCCGTGTTCGGATCGGTGATCGTCCCGATCGTGTTGCGCATCGTCCGGATCGTGTTGATGTGCGCCTTCGACCCCAGCACGCCGCCCGCGACGAGATCCGAGTGCCCGCCGACATATTTCGTCAACGAGTACACGACGATGTCCGCACCATGCTTGAGCGGCTGGAACCACAGCGGCCCCAGGAACGTGTTGTCGATCGCGATCGGGGGCTTCTCACCCTTGAAGATCGCGTCGCGGCTGGCCGCAACCGCCTCGACGTCGACCAGCGCGTTGGTCGGATTCGCCGGGCTTTCCAGGTAGATCAGCGCAACGCTGCCCTTGGCGGCCTCGGTCATCACCGCGTCGATCTCTTCGCGCGTCGCGCCCGCCGGGAAGTCGAGCCATTTCACCCCGAACTTGCCGAGCACGCGGCCGATCAACGTCTCGGTCGCCGCATAGAGCGGCCCGGAATGGACGATCGTATCGCCCGGCTTGACCATCGCGAGGAACAGCGTGGCGATCGCCGACATGCCCGACGAGAAGGCCAGCGCGTCCTCGGCCTCTTCCCACACGCCGAGGCGATCCTCGAGGATCTCCTGGTTCGGCCCGTTGAATCGTGAATAGACGAGACCCTCGGCACCACCGGGACGTTTGCCGGTGACCCCTTCGAAGTGGCGCTTGCCGGCAGCCGCGTTCGGGAAAACGAAGGTCGAGGTGAGGAAGATCGGCGGCTTCAGCGAGCCCTCCGACAGCGCGGGGTCGTAGCCGTGGCCCATCATCAAGGTCGACGGCTTCAGCTTGCGCCCACCGATCTCGCCGATCGACGGCTTGGGTGCGACGCGTGCGGCGACGCCGGTCAGGTCGGCTTCGGTCTCGGGCGTTTCGGTCTTGGGGGTATCGGACATCATTGGCTCCTGCGTGGCCCGTCTGGCGCGGGCCGATATGCGCAAGCCTAAACGAGCAATGCGGGATTTGGGACCCGCTACAGGCCGATGATGCTGATCTGGCGACCATAGGAGGGCTCGCCGCGATGGGTCGCGCGCCGGTAGCTGAAGAAGCGGTCTTCTTCAGCATAGGTGTCGAGCCCGAGCGCTTCGATCCGGCCGATTCCGGCAATGGCGAGGCGGCTGACGACATAGGCTTCGAGATCGAACTGGTAATGGCTCGCGCGACCGTCGGCGAAGAAACGCTCGTTCTCCGGATCGCTTTCGCAAAAGCGCCGAATGAAGGCCTCGTCGACCTCGTAGCTCGCGCGGGCGATGCACGGCCCGACCGCGGCGACGATCCGGTCGCGGCGCGCGCCGATCGCCTCCATCGCGAGGATCGTCGAATCGGTGACGCCGCCCAGCGCGCCTTTCCAGCCGGCATGGGCTGCAGCGACGACACCCGCCTCGCGGTCGGCGAACAATACGGGCGCGCAGTCGGCGGTGAGGATGCCAAGCGCGAGGCCGGGTCGATTGGTGACCAGCGCATCGGCATGTGGACGGAGCGCGTCGTCATACGGCTCGATCACGGTGACAGCATCGGCGGAATGGACTTGGTACAGGCCGACCAGACGCGCGCCGGGGACGACCGCTTCGCTCGCGCGGCGGCGGTTCTCGGCGATGTTCCCGGGGTCGTCGTCGGAACCGATACCGACGTTAAGGCTTGCATACGCGCCAGTCGAAACGCCGCCACGCCGGCCGAGAAAGCCGTGCGGGATATCGCCAAGGGATTTGGCGCGAATTGGTTCAACAGTCATAGCGAATCACCCAACATCAAACATATTCGCCACCCCGGCGAAGGCCGGGGCCCAGTTAGGAGACGCTGCTGGCAACGGGCAGCGCATCGTTACTGCGACCCTTCCACCTGGGCCCCGGCCTCCGCCGGGGAGGTGCATTCTTGGCGCGTTAGCAAAGCGCCAACCATCACAACACCAGCCGCATGATCCGGTCATCGTCAGGCTGCTCCCCGACCATGAACACATACCGCCCGATCTCGACAAACCCGTGACGCTGGTAAAATCGATGCGCCCGGTGGTTGTCCACATAGACGCTGAGGATCATGTCCGTCCGGCCGTCCGCCCGTGCGACATCGATCGCCCAGTCCATCAAAGCCGGGCCAACGCCGGCACCATGCTGGTCACCACGCACATAAAGCTGGTAAAGTTCGATCGTCGTCACGGGCCAGTCGCCGGGAAACGCGACCGGGCCGATCTTGGCAAACCCGACGATCTCACCCGCCTCGTCCACCGCGACGCGCACCGTGAAGGCAGGATCGGACAGCTGAGCCGGCAGCCCCTCCTCCCCGAACGCAGAATCGAGAAACACGGCAAGGTCTTCGGGACGGTACAGCGTACCGAAAGTGTCGGTAAACGAGCGCTTCGCCATCTCGGCAAGCTCGGGACCGTCGGCAGGGACGGCATTGCGATAGGCGATCATGCGCCCGAGCCTGCAAACGCCGCCGGAGTCGGCCACCCCGGCGCGGTAATGGCTAGCGCTTTGAACAGCGTCCCCATGTCGTCCATCAACCTCCTGCGATCCGCGCCGAGCGCTTCCGCGCGGTCAGGCGATGCCTTCGCCAGCGCAGACGTCCGCGAATCGATACCGAGCCCACCCAGCAGGTCGCGCTGGCTTACCGGGCCCCAGGCCACTGCACCTTCGCTCTGCGCGGCAGCGGCCAGCGTGGTGAAGTCGACATGCGCGGTCAGGTCATGCTCGCCGGGCGCTTCGAACGGGTTGGCGAAGGCGTGCCCGCGGACCGCCTGGAACGTGTCGCCGAGCGCGGGGCCTTCATAGCCGTAATCGACCGCGATCAGCGCACCGCCCTGCGCGGCGATCCGCTTGGCGAGGCCGCGGATGATCGTGACGGCGGCAGGCGACGTTTCAAGGATCGATCCCGCGGGAGCATCGCGGAACGGTTCGGGAATGACCGCATCGGGCAGCGGCTTCCCGGCGATCGGCAGGAACAGCAGGTCCTGCGCGGCGACGAGGCGTTCGTGCCATTGCTCGCGCTTGACCAACTGCCGGATCGGCAGCGCGTCGAAGAACTCGTTGGCGACGACGATCAGCGGGCGATCGGTCGGCAGCGTGTCGATCGTATCGTGCCACGTCGCGGCGGGCACGCGTTCGGCCTGCGCCGCGCGGAGCGCGGGACTCGTCTCGACGAAATGGATCTCGGGGTCGAAGCCAGCCTTGGCCATTGCCCGCACGGCATCCGCGGCCAGCGTGCCCCGGCCCGGCCCGAGCTCGACCCAAGCCGCTTCGGGGCGACCCGAACGGTCCCACAAATCCGCACACCACAGCCCGACAAGCTCGCCGAACATCTGGCTGATCTCGGGCGCGGTGGTGAAGTCGCCCCCCGCCCCCAAAGGATCGCGCGTCGCGTAATAGTGCGCATTGGCGGCCGCCATATACTGCGCGACGGGAATCGGCCCCGCGAGCGCGATCGAGCGGGCAAGGCGTTCGGGAAGGGCGGCTTCTATCCCCCTCCCGCTCGCGGGAGGGGTTAGGGGAGGGGCTGGAAGATCTTTGGCCATGACGGTCCGGCCATGCCCTCCCCCAACCCCTCCCGCAAGCGGGAGGGGAGTTAAGCGACGCTCGCCGTACCCGCGATCGACTCGACCCGCACGCGGCGCTTGGCCGACGTCGCTACCAGATACGCCCCACCCAAGATCATCGGCACGCACAGCCACTGCCCCATGTGCAGCCCGGTATGCTCCGCGAACGCGCGCAACTGCGAATCCGGCTCGCGGAAGAACTCGACCGTGAACCGTGCCAGGCCGTACCCCAGCACGAACAGGCCGACGAGCTTGCCCGGATCGTAGCGCGCCTTGGTCTTCCAGAACGCGAACCACAGCAGTGCGAACAGCAGCACGCCTTCGAGGCTCGCTTCATACAGCTGGCTCGGATGCCGCGCCGGCTCGACCATGCCGAACGGTACGGTACGCTCAAAGATGATCCCCCACGCGACGGTCGTCGGCTTGCCCCACAGTTCGCCATTCACGAAGTTCGCCAGCCGCCCGAAGAACAGCCCAAAGGGTACGCAGCACGCGATATAGTCGTGCACGCGCAACCAGTTGAGCTGGTGTTTGCGTGCAAACAGGATCAGCCCGATCGACGTGCCGATCACCCCACCGTGGAACGACATGCCGCCATCCCAGAGCCTGAAGATGCGCAAGGGATGCAGGAACATCTCGGGCGCGTAGAAGATCACATAGCCGAGCCGCCCGCCGAGGATGATGCCGAGCGTGGCGTAGAACACCAGGTCGTCGGCATGCCGCCGCGCCATCGGTGCGCCGGGCTGGGCGAGCAGCTTCAGCAGATACCACCAGCCGAGCAGGATCCCGCCGATATAGGCAAGGCTGTACCAGCGCAGCGTGAAGAAGCCGATCGAGAAGACGTCGGGGTGCAACCCGAGATCCTCGAAGCGGATGTGGCTGCCGACGGCAGCTGAAATGGTCGACAGGATCAAAGGCTTTTCCCCACGCGTTCGCCCCTGCATAAAGGCCGATAACGATAAGACCAAGTAGGAGAGCGATATGCGGACCGAGCTCGATGTGGCTATGGATTCGACGATGGCCGCGCTGACCGCGCCCGACGGCATGCTGGCGCTCGGTTCGGCCGAGCGGTTCGGCGTCACGCTGCCGACCATCGCCGCCGCGCCGCCTGCGCTCAGCTATTATTTCGCGCACTACGCCAACGAGCACCGCGACACCGTCTTCCTCGTGTCGGGCGGCGAGCGGCTGACGTTCGGCGAGGTCTACGCCGCCTCCGAACGGTGCGCGCGGGCGCTGGTCGGCGGGTACGGCATCGCGAAGGGCGACCGCGTCGGCATCGCGATGCGCAATTCGCCGTCGTGGATCGTGCTCTATATGGGCATCGTCATGGCCGGCGGCGTCGCGACTCTGCTCAACGGCTGGTGGCAGTCCGAGGAACTGGAGACGGCGATCGGCGAGGTCGACTGCACGCTGGTGTTCGCCGACCCACCGCGTGTGAAGCGGCTTGCGCAGATCGCGGGGCTGCGCGCACCTGTTGTCGAGATCGACGATTCGCACGCACTTGGTGGTGCGCTCGCGCCGGTGCTCGCCAAGGACGATCACACTGCCGACCTGCCACTGCTCGGGCCGGAGGATCACGCGACGATCCTGTTCACGAGCGGGTCCACCGGCCAGTCGAAGGGCGCGCTGTCCGAACACCGCGCGGTCGTGCAGGGCATCTTCAACTATCTCGGCCAGGCGATGGTGATGGTCGGCATCGCCACTGCGCAGGGCAACCCGCCGGTCGGCCAGCCCTCCACGTTGCTGACGATCCCGCTGTTCCACGTCACCGCCGAAGTCCCGGTGTTCCTCCAGAGCTTCGCAATGGGCCGCAAACTCGTGCTCATGCCCAAATGGGACGCGGGCGAAGCGATGCGCCTGATCGCGGCGGAGGGGGTGACGTACTTCGTCGGCGTGCCTCTGATGAGCTTCGAGATCCTGAACCACCCCGACCGTGCCAACTACGATCTGTCGACGGTGACCGATTTTGCGGCAGGCGGCGCACCGCGGCCGGTGGAGCATGTCCGCCGGATCGATGAGGAAATGGGCGGAAGCGCACCGCTGATCGGCTATGGCCTGACCGAGACGAACGGCGTCGGGACGGGCAATTGGCGCAGCAATTATCTCGCGAAACCCAATTCCGCCGGCCGGCCGTCGGCGCCGCTGGTCGATCTCGCGATCCTCGACGATGCGGGGCACGCACAGCCGCAGGGTTCGCGCGGCGAAGTCTGCATTCGCACCATCTGCAACTTCAAGGAATACTGGAACCGGCCGGATGCGACCGCATCGGCGTTCACCGCGGACGGCTATTTCCGCACCGGCGACATCGGCTATCTCGACGAAGAGGGCTATCTGTTCATCGTCGACCGCAAGAAGGACATCATCATCCGCGGCGGCGAGAACATCTCGTGCCAGGAAGTTGAAGCCGCGCTGTACGAGCACCCAGCGGTGGCCGAGGCGGCGGCGTTCGGGCTGGCGGACGAGAAGTTCGGCGAGGTGCCGGGCGCCGTCGTCGTGCTGCGCGAGGGTGAGACCCTGACGTCGGAAGATCTGTGCGGATTTCTCTATCAGCATATCGCGGCGTTCAAGGTGCCGCAGCGGATCTGGATTTCCGACGCGCCCTTGCCGCGGCTGGGGACGGAGAAGATCGACAAGGTTTCGCTGAAAGCCACATACCGAGCGCTGGCCTAACGTCCCTCGCCCCTACGGGGAGAAGGAGGGAGGAGCCGAAGGCGACGGAAGGGAGAGGGGAGTGAGTCTCCGGGACGGCGCCCGAGACCCACTCCCCTCATCCGGCGCTCCGCGCCACCTTCTCCCCGTGGGGGAGAAGGATTAGAGCGCTCAGCATGACGATCAATCGGCGCGGGATACTGGTGGGTGGCGGTGCGGGGATCGGCCTTGTGGTCGCCTGGGGCCTGTGGCCGCGCAGCTACGTACCCAACCTCGTCGCCAACCCCGGCGAAACGCCGTTCGGCGCATGGTTGAAGATCGGCACCGACGGCCATGTCACGGTCGCCGTCCCGCAGGTCGAACATGGCCAGGGCGTCTACACCTCCCTCCCCCAGATCGTCGCGGACGAGCTCGGTGCGGACTGGCGCACGATCGGCATTGAGCCCGCCCCGCTCAACCCGCTCTACGCCAACCCGATCGCCACGCACGTCCTGTTCGAGGGCCTGTTCGACCGTGTTCCCCACGGCACCATGCAGCCGCCAATGCTCACCGGCGGCTCGAGCTCGATCCGGATGTTCGAGCAAGCCTGTCGCGAGGCTGGCGCAGGCGCCCGCGCACTGCTCTGCATGGCGGCGGCGAAGCGGTGGGATGCCGACTGGACCCAGGTCAACGTCGACGCCGGCTTCTGCACGTACCAAACCAAACGCATCCGCTTCGCCGAACTCGCCGAGGACGCTGCGAAGTGCAAACTTCCCGATCCCCTCCCGCTGGGTATCCAGGGCGCCGGCAAGCTGGTCGGCAAGTCGGTCCCCCGCCTCGACACCCCGTCGAAGGTCGATGGCTCGGCCAACTTCGCAGGCGACGTCCGCCTCGCCGACATGGTCCACGCCGCGATCCGCCAAGGCCCCGTCGGCGGGCGCCTGACAAGGGTCGACCGTGCCGCCGCCGACCGCATCCGCGGCGTGCTGTCGGTGGTTGAGAACCCGCACTGGGTGGCGGCAGTGGCGACGACGTGGTGGGCCGCGCAAAAGGCACTCGACGCGCTCGCGCCGCGGTTCGAGAATCACGCTCCCATGCCCGGCTCCGGGTCGATCAATGCAGCGCTCGACGCCGCGCTCGCTCGGCCGGGCACGCGGATGGCGGAGACCGGCGACGTCGCCGCGACCTTCCAGGGTGCCAAGCTGGTCACCGCGACCTACCGCACGGGTCTTGGCCTGCACGCGGCGATCGAGACGCGAAGTGCGACCGCCTCATTCTCGAACGGCCGGCTCGAACTCTGGCTTGCGACCCAGGCACCGGGACTCGCGCGAGCGGCGGCGGCACGCGCGGCGAACCTCAACGAAAATGCCATCGTCGTGCATCCGATGCTGATCGGCGGATCGTTCGGAGCGGCGCTCAAGCATGACGTGGCCGAGCAGGCCGCGGTATTGGCGGTGAAGCTCAAGCGCCCCGTCAACCTGGTCTGGTCGCGCGGCGAGGACTCTCTCCACGACCATTACCGCGCGCCGGCGGTGGCGAAGATGGCGGCGCGGCTCGCGCCCAACGGTGCGATCATGGGGTGGTCGGCGAACATCGCCGCGCCTGCGACCGGGGCCGAGATGGCGCGGCGGACGATGCCAGGGCTCGCGACCGAAGCCGCACTGATCGGCACGAAGGGCGATCGCTATGCGGTGGGCGGCGCGACGCCGGTCTATCGCATTCCCGCCTACGCGATCGAGCATCACCCAGCCGAGATCGGCATCCCCACCGGCCACCTCCGCGGCGGCGCGCATGGCTACACCGCGTTCTTCACCGAATGCTTTCTCGACGAACTCGCACGCACCGCGCAGTCCGAACCGATGTCGTTCCGCATCGCCATGCTCGGCGGCGAACCGCGGCTCGCGCGCTGCCTGTCGACCGCCGCGGCGCTTGGCGGCTGGGACGGCGGCGTCGCCGGCAGTGGCCAGGGCATCGCGTGTCATGCCTTCCGCGGAAGCTATATCGCCGTCATGGCGGAGGCGCATATGGGCGCGGACCAACGCCCGGTGGTCGACCGCCTCGTCGCTGCCGTGGATTGCGGCGCGCAGATCAACCCCGACATCGTCCGCCAGCAGATCGAGGGGGGCTTGATCTTCGGCATGGCCTCCGCGTTGGGGGCGTCGACTAGCTTTACCCGTGGCCTGGCAGATGTCCGCGGGTTCGGCGAGATCGGCCTGCCTAGGCTTGCCGACACGCCCGATATCACCGTCGAGGTGATCCGCAGCGAGGAAGCGTCCGGCGGGGTCGGCGAACTCGGCGTCCCCGCGGTCGCGCCGGCGATCGCCAATGCCCTCCAGTCTGCAACGGGCTATCGCATCCGCAATTTGCCTCTAAGGCCAACGACATGACCCTGCCTCCAGACCATCCCCCGATACCCCGGCCGAAGATCGGCGTGCTGCTGATGAACCTCGGTACGCCCGATGGCCCCGATGCGAAATCGGTGAAGCGCTACCTCGGCGAGTTCCTGTCCGATTCGCGCGTCGTAGAAATTCCGCAGATCGCGTGGCAGCCGATCTTGCGCGGCATCATCCTCAACACGCGTCCGAAAAAGTCCGCGCATGCCTATTCGCAGGTCTGGCGCGAGGACGGCTCGCCGCTAGCCGCGATCACCCGGTTGCAAGCGGCGGCGTTGAAGGACTCGTTCGGGCCGGAAGTGCTGGTCGACTGGGCGATGCGCTACGGCAATCCGTCGATTTCAGACCGGTTGACGGCGATGAAGGCGGCCGGTTGCGAGCGCATCCTGCTCGCGCCGCTCTACCCGCAATATTGCGCAGCAACGACCGCGACCGCGAACGACAAGGCGTTCAAGCATCTCGCCGGTTTGCGATGGCAGCCGGCGATCCGCACGCTGCCGCCTTACTATGACGACACGCTGTATATCGACGCGCTGAAGGACTCGCTCGAGGAGGGCCTCGCGGCGCTCGACTTCACGCCGGACGCGATCGTTGCCAGCTTCCACGGGATGCCGAAGCGGACGTTGCAACTCGGCGATCCGTATCACTGCCACTGCCAGAAGACCGCGCGTTTGCTCGGTGAACGCATGGGACGCGAATTGACGATCGCATTCCAGTCACGGTTCGGGCCGCAAAAATGGCTCGGCCCTGCGACTGACGAAACGCTCGTCGCGCTGGCCAAGGCCGGCAAGACCAAGGTGGCGATCTTCGCGCCGGGCTTCTCCGCCGATTGCCTGGAGACGCTGGAGGAACTGTCGATCCGCGGCCGCGAGAGCTTCGAGCAGGCGGGCGGTACGCAGTTCGCGTACCTGCCATGCCTCAACGACAGCCCGGTCGGCGTGGAAATGTTGCGCAGCATTTTGTCACGCGAGCTTGAAGGATGGGTGCGGGCTGGCTAGCCTCCGGCAAAAGGCTGATCTTGGGAGAGATACTGATGGCACGCGTCGCAATTGTAACCGGTGGTACGCGCGGGATCGGCGAAGCGATCAGCCTCGCATTGCAGGACATGGGTCTTACGGTTGCTGCGACTTACGCCGGCAACGACGACCGCGCCCGTGAGTTTACCGAGCGCACGGGGATCAAGGCGTATAAATGGGACGTCGCCGACTACGACGCGTGCCAGGCGGGCTGCGCGCAGGTCGCCGCCGATCTCGGCGATGTCGATATCGTCGTGAACAATGCGGGCATCACCCGCGATGGCACGATCCTGAAGATGACGTACCAGGATTGGAAAGAGGTGATGGACACCAATCTCGGCGGGTGTTTCAACATGGCCAAGGCGGTGTTCCCCGGCATGCGCACGCGCAAATGGGGGCGGATCGTCAATATCGGCTCGATCAACGGGCAGGCCGGGCAGTATGGCCAGGTAAATTATGCTGCGGCCAAGTCCGGCATTCACGGATTTACGAAGGCCTTGGCACAGGAGGGCGCGCGCGCGGGCGTGACCGTGAACGCGATCGCGCCGGGGTATATCGATACGGACATGGTGGCGGCGGTGCCGGCGGACGTGCTGGAGAAGATCGTCGCGAAGATCCCGGTCGGGCGACTGGGTCAGGCTACGGAGATCGCACGTGGCGTGGCCTTCTTGTGCTCGGAGGAGGGTGGGTTCGTTACCGGGTCAACGCTCAGCATCAATGGCGGGCAGCACATGTACTGACGGGCGCAGGCAGCGCAACGCGCAGCCGATGCCAGCGAGCAAAGCGAAGCGGGCAGCGCCCGGCACGGCCGGCGGGTCGGCTAGCCCGAACCCGACCGACGGCGGCTTTGCCGGCGGCGCTAAGTAGATGTCTACCGGATTACCAAGGACGGTCTTGCTTGATCCTGGGCCCCGCCTTCGAGAGGGAGCTGTCAAGGATAGCGCTGCTTAAACCGAAGCCA
Source organism: Sphingomonas sp. R86520 (assembly GCF_042466285.1). NCBI lineage: Bacteria > Pseudomonadati > Pseudomonadota > Alphaproteobacteria > Sphingomonadales > Sphingomonadaceae > Sphingomonas > Sphingomonas sp. R86520. The sequence goes on along the minus strand of NZ_JAXHBZ010000001.1, from coordinate 3,614,628 downwards.
GCAGCTCGGGCAACGAACGAGCCTGCCACCGCAAAATACCCGGCATCTTACTCCCTCTCCCCTCCGGGGAGAGGGTCGGGGTGAGGGGCAGCCAAGCGGTGCATCGCCCGGAACAGGCCCTCACCCAACCCTCTCCCCGGAGGGGAGAGGGCTACCCCGGCTCTAATCAGGACCCCGACCCCTCACCCGTCGCTGGCGCGCTCGATATCCGCGCCGACCGCGCTCAACTTCTCCTCAAGCCGCTCATACCCGCGGTCAAGGTGGTACACCCGGCCTACCGACGTCTCACCGTCCGCCGCAAGTCCTGCAAGAATCAGGCTCATCGAAGCCCGCAAATCGGTCGCCATCACCGGCGCCCCAACGAGCTTGTCGACACCGCGCACCACCGCCGTCCGCCCACGCACCTGGATATCCGCGCCCATCCGCGCCAGTTCCGGCACATGCATGTAGCGGTTCTCGAAGATCGTTTCGGTGAGCATGCTCGCACCGTCGGCCATGCACAGCATCGCCATGAACTGCGCCTGCATGTCGGTGGCGAAACCGGGGTAGGGCGCGGTCGAGAGGGTCAGGGGTTTCAGCTTGCCGTCCGAGGCTACGCGGACGCCGTCCTTGGTCGGTGTCACCGAGACGCCGGCCTCGACCAGCGCATCGAATGTCGCCCCCATGTCCGACGGCGTCACGCCGACCAGTTCCAGGTCGCCGCCGGTGATCGCCGCCGCGCACGCGTAACTACCTGCCTCGATCCGGTCGGGCATCACCGCATAGGTCGCGCCGTGCAGCCGGTCGCGGCCTTCGATCGTCAGCGTCTCGGTGCCGATCCCGTCGATCGACGCGCCCATCGCGACGAGGCAGTTGCAGAGGTCGACGATCTCGGGCTCGCGCGCCGCGTTCTCGATCACGCTGGTGCCCTTGGCCAGCACCGCCGCCATCACGACATTCTCGGTCGCGCCGACCGAGACGATCGGGAAACGATAGCGTCCACCCGACAGACGACCACCCGGCGCGATCGCCTTTACATAGCCCGCGGCCATCTCCAGTTCGGCGCCGATCGCTTCCAATGCACGTAAATGCAGATCGATCGGTCGATTTCCAATCGCACATCCGCCGGGCAGCGACACGGTCGCCTCACCGCCGCGACCGAGCAATGGCCCTAGTACCAGGATCGAGGCGCGCATCTTCCGGACGATGTCATAGGGCGCCTCGGTCGAGGTAAGCTTGCCCGCGCGAATCGTCATGACCCGGCCGAAATCCTCGGGGCGCGTCCCCTCGATCGCAGTTGAGGCGCCCAACTGATTGAGAAGATGTCCAAATCCATCCACGTCCGCGAGCCTCGGCAGGTTGCGCAACGTCAGCGGTTCGTCGGTCAGCAGCGCGCACGGCATCAGCGTGAGCGCGGCGTTCTTCGCGCCTGAGATGGGCAGGCGCCCGGAAAGGCGGTTGCCGCCGCGGATGAGAATACGGTCCATGCAGGGTGTCTATCGTCACTGGCGCGTCGCGCAAGGGCGCGCCGGTCTTGGCCGCGCTTGATCGACTTTAATGCGCGGGAATCAGACGTTTGCTCTGAGTGGTTCCTATCAGTGGGGAAATCATCAAAAGTGCAGGATAGCTGCTTCGCCGACCGTCTCGGCGATCTCATAGACCTGACAGAGAATGAGAGAGCTGCCTTGGCGCGGCTGGAAGAGCGCCCCCGTGAATTGCGGCGCGGGACGATATTGCTCCGCGAGAACGATCCCTTCTCCGAGCTCTATGTCCTGCAACGCGGTATGGCGATGAGCTATGTCCTGCTCGACGATGGCAGCCGGCAGATCCTGCGCTTCCTGTTTCCGGGCGACATGCTGGCGGTTTCCGCGCTGGTATACCGCGATTCCCCGGAAACGATCGTCACGCTGACCGACTGCACCGTGTGCCCGTTCGATCGGTCGGTGATCGGTGCGCTGATCACCGATCATCCGCGGCTGTCGGCGATCATCATGGTCGTGAACCAGATCGAGAAGGTCGCGCTGACCGATCGGCTGGCCGCGCTCGGTCGGACCTCGGCAAAGGCGCGGATCGCGGCACTGCTGCTGGAAATCCGCAACCGGATGCGGATGACCGACAAGACGATCGGCAACGCCTTCACGCTCAAGCTCACCCAGGAGGAAGTCGGCGACGCGACCGGCCTGACCGCGGTCCACGTCAACCGGATGCTGCGACAGCTGGAGGAAGACGGGCTGATCGCGCGCGACAATGGCCGCGTGACGCTGACCAACGAAGCGCAGCTGGCACGCGCGGCGAACTACATCAACCGGTTCGACGGTCTCGACCTGCGCTGGTTGCCGGCCGCGCGGTAGGCTTCCTTCCTTCGATCCTCTCCCGCCAGGGGGAGGATCGAGGCAATGTCCGCCCTAAACGATCGTGAGATTCATGCCTTTTCGAGCGTGCATTGCAGCGGATGCTGGTGCTGGCGGGCAAAATCCATGACCTGGCTCACCTTGGTTTCCGCGACCTCGTAGCTGAACGTGCCGCAGATCCCCACGCCCTTCTGGTGGACGTGCAGCATCACCCGCGTTGCCGCTTCCATGTCCATGCGGAAAAAACGCTGGAGACACAGCACGACGAATTCCATCGGCGTATAGTCGTCGTTGAGCATCAGCACGCGGTACGGCGTCGGCTGCTTGGTTTTTGCGCGGGTCTTGGTCGCGACACCGGCGCCGGTGCCGCCGGTACCGTCCTCACCGCCATCGTCACGGCGCTCGGCCATCAACGCGGCCAACCTTGAGTCCGGGGCGATCATTTCAGGGGTCAAAAGCATGTCGTCAAAATATGGCATGCCAGGGGGGAAGAGCAAGGGGGCGCGCCATAAGCGACGGCAAAAGCCCCAAACGCAAAAGGGGCGACCGTCGCGCGACGGCCGCCCCCTTCTCGTCTCGCGCCACCCGCAGACGGCGCCGCGTGGATTACGCCGAGATCTTCATCTTGTCGGTCGCGATCGCGACACGGTTCGAGATCGGCTGTGCGAACTCGCCGAACATCTTGAGCATACGCTCGGTCGAGCGCGAGCTCTCAGCGATCATCGTGTCGAACGCGGTGCGCGCGAAATCGCCCTGCAGCTTCATGAACTCGGTCGGCGACTTGGCCGCGGCGAGCGTCTTGGCGGCTTCGGTCGCGCTGGCGAACGAGGTCTTGGCGTAATCGGCGGCTTCATGGCCGAGCGCTTCGACATTCTTCGCGGCGATCTTCGACGACTCGACGATCGCCTCGATGTTGCCCTTGCCGAATGCGGTCATGTCCTCGACCATCTTGGCCGACTTTTCCATCGCGCCCTTGGCCTGCTCGGTGAAATCGGCGGTGTTCACGCCGCTGAAGAGGGCCTTGGTCTTCTCGGTGATGCTCTGAATCGTTTCCATCGTGGCGTCCTTCGTTTCGCTGACAGGGGTCCCCGAGGGCGCCGCGACTGAAATCGGGGCGGCCGGGGTCGGGGCGGATAGTTTTGGCTGTGGCGATACAAATGCAGCCACGTTGAGTTTTACAGGAGCAGACTTCTTGGCGGCCGGCTTCATGACGGCTCGGGTCGAGGCTTTCGCAGTGGCGACGGGCCTTACAGCCTTGGCTGCTCGCTTTTCAGTATCCGCCATCCACGCACCTCTCTCCGGAGTTATGTCGCGACGAGATATACATGATTCGTGGCGGCGCACAATAAAATTGTGCACCGCACCATGACGTGAACGTAAGGTAGCGCTACCGTGCTTTCACATACTCGCCGGGCGCGTCGCCTAGCGCGGCCAGACTGCCCGTCCCCGGCTGCCGCGCAACGTCCGCCGCGACCGTCTCCGCATCGATCGCGCGAAGCCATGCGGTCCAGTCCGGCCACCAGCTGCCCTTGGTCTCGGTCGCACCGGCGACGAAGTCCGCGAGCGTCGTATGCGCGCCAGGATTGGTCCAGTATTGATACTTGCCGGCCGCCGGAGGGTTGACGACCCCAGCGATGTGCCCCGACCCGGCCAGCACGAATTTCAACGGCCCGGTAAAGAGTTGCGTCAGTTTCCAGACGCTTTCGGCCGGTGCGATATGATCCTCGCGCCCCGCCTGGACGTAGCTCGGCGTCGCGACCTTGGTGAGATCGATCGGCGTGCCGTCCACCGTCATCGTCCCCGTGACCAGCAGGTTGTCGCGGTACAGATCGGTCAGATAGCTCAGATGCCATTTCGCCGGCAGGTTGGTGGTATCGCCGTTCCAGTGGAGCAGGTCGAACGGCACGTAATCCTGGCCGAGCAAATAGTTCTGCGTGACGTAGTTCCAGATTAGGTCGCGCCCGCGCAGCAGGTTGAACGTCGTCGCCATGTAGCGCCCGTCGAGGAACCCGTCGGGCGACAGCGTGGCGACCATCTTCAGCTGCTCGTCATCGATGAAATGCTGCAGTTCGCCAGCCTGCGCGAAGTCGACCTGCGCCGTGAAGAACGTTGCGCTCGCAACCTTCGCCGCCTCGCCGCGAGCCGCCAGCAGCGCCAGGGTCGCCGCCAGCGTCGTCCCCGCCACGCAATAGCCGATCGTGTGAACCGCCGGCACCTCGAGCATACCGCGCACCGTGTCGATCGCCTCGACCTGCGCGGCGACATAGTCGTCCCAGACCACATCCTTCATGCTGGCGTCGGCGGATTTCCAAGACACCATGAACACCGTGATGCCCTGCTCCACCGCCCAGCGGATGAAGCTCTTCTCGGGCGTCAGGTCGAGGATGTAGAAACGGTTGATCCACGGCGGGAAGATCACGAGCGGCGTCGTCAGCACGCTGTCCGTGGTCGGCGTGTACTGGATCAGTTCGTACAGCGGCGTGCGCTTGACGACCTTGCCCGGCGTCATCGCCAGGTTGCGGCCGAGTTCGAACGCGCCGTCCGGCGTATGCGTCAGCTGCCCGCGGCCGAGATCGGCCATCATGTTCTGCAGGCCTTTCAGCAGATTCTCGCCGCGCGTCTCGATCGTCTTCTCGATCACCTGCGGGTTGGTCAGCGCGAAATTCGTCGGGCTCATCGCGTCGACAAAGCCCTTGGTGGCGAACCGCAGCTGCTCCTTCTGCTTCGGGTCGAGGCCATCGACCGCTTCGACGCCGCGCAGCATGTGGTCGCCGATCAGTTCGTAGCTCTGGCGGATCAGGTCGAACACGGGCTCCCGCCACTGCGGCGCCTTGAAGCGCTTGTCGGTTATCGGCGCGGGTTCGGGCGCCTTGGCGGGATCGAGGAAGCGCTGCCACAGCGTCAGGCTCTCGGTCCAGAAGTCGCGGGCGCGCTCCAGCGTGGCCGGGTCGGTGAAGCCGGGAATTGCTGGGATGCCGTCAGGCTTGGCCTGCATCGCGGCGAGGCCCTGCTCCATCATCAACTGCTGCGCGCGGCCCATCACCCAGGTCCAGTGCTGGAGATCGGGGAGGGTCGGGGCGTCGGAAGGCGTATCGGCCATGGCATCCTCTGCTTTTTCGGTAGCTTAACGCAGTTGCGCGGATAGCGGAAGCTAACTGCCCCGCACGACGTACCGTCACCACAAATCCCGTCGTCTGCCGCGATCCTGTCGTCTGCGACGCTGGAACGCGCGCGTGATTCTGGGCCACAAGTTTGACGCTATGGCAGCGTTCCTCGATCCCGTTATCTGCCTGCCCCGCCCCCCCAACCCCGTCACCCCAGCGAAAGCTGGGGTATCCCCGTTGTCGAAGGGTGCGACCCGAACCGGGATACCCCAGCTTTCGCTGGGGTGACGGAAGTTGGGTGACGAGGGTTGGTGGCGACGAGGGTTGATGGTGACCGGGGTTGGTGGTGACGGGGTTGGTGGTGACGGGGTTGATGGCGACGGGGGTTGAGCGCGACGGCGGTCGGTGGTGACGGGCATGACGCGATACCGGACGTCACGGCCGTCTCAGCGTGAAGGTCGTAACGGCCTGACGAAGTTGGCGGCGGTAGCGACTACGGGGGATGACGACAGCTTCGATGCCCGGGGTGACGGAGTGGGTGACGCTTCCCCTTACCTGCGGTACAGCACCCGCTCCTCCAGCTCGAGGCTGATCATGTCCGAAGATTTCTACCGCATCAAACGCCTGCCCCCTTACGTCATCGCCGAAGTGAACGCGATGCGGGCGGCGGCGCGCGCGGGCGGGGAGGACATCATCGATCTTGGCATGGGCAATCCCGACCTGCCGCCGCCCGAGCACGTCATCGAGAAGCTCGTCGAAGTCGCGCGCAAGCCCAGCGCACACGGCTATTCGCAGTCGAAGGGCATTCCGGGACTTCGGAAAGCGCAGGCGAACTACTACGGCCGCCGCTTCGGCGTCGACGTCGATCCCGAGACCGAAGTCGTCGTCACGATGGGCTCGAAGGAGGGACTCGCGAGCCTGGCTACCGCGATCACCGCGCCAGGCGACGTCGTGCTCGCGCCGAACCCGTCTTATCCGATCCATACTTTCGGTTTCATCATCGCCGGCGCGACGATCCGCGCGGTGCCGACGACCCCCGACGAGGCCTATTTCGAGAGCCTGGAGCGCGCGATGGCGTTCACCGTGCCGCGCCCCTCGATCCTGGTCGTCAACTATCCGTCGAACCCGACGGCGGAGGCAGTCGATCTCGCCTTCTACGAGCGACTCGTTGCGTGGGCGAAGGAGAACCAGGTCTGGATCATCTCCGACCTCGCCTATTCGGAGCTGTATTATGACGGCAATCCGACGCCTTCGATCCTCCAGGTACCGGGCGCGAAGGACATCGCGATCGAGTTCACGTCGCTCAGCAAGACCTACTCGATGGCGGGCTGGCGGATCGGCTTCGCGGTCGGCAACAAGACGCTGATCGCGGCGATGACGCGGGTGAAGTCGTACCTCGATTACGGCGCGTTCACGCCAATCCAGGCCGCCGCCTGCGCCGCGCTGAACGGCCCGCAGGACATCGTCGAGCGCAACCGCCAGCTGTATCACAAGCGTCGCGATGTGATGGTCGACAGCTTCGGCCGGGCCGGGTGGGATATCCCGTCCCCTCGCGCATCGATGTTCGCCTGGGCTCCGCTGCCGCCGGCGCTGGCGCATTTAGGTAGCCTTGAGTTCACCAAACAATTGCTGACTCACGCGCACGTCGCCGTTGCTCCAGGCGTAGGCTACGGCGAAAACGGCGAGGGCTATGTGAGGATCGCGATGGTCGAGAACGAACAGCGGCTCCGCCAGGCGGCGCGCAACGTGAAGAAATATCTCCAGTCGATGGGCGTCAACACGCCCGCGCGTGGCGCCGGCTAACCCGCCAGCGTGGATATCAATCCGTTATATTCGGTGGCCGGCGTGCTCGTCGGCCTCATCGTCGGGCTGACGGGTGTCGGTGGCGGGTCGCTGATGACGCCGCTGCTGGTGCTCGTCTTCGGCTTCCACCCCGCCACCGCGGTCGGCACCGACCTGCTCTACGCGTCGGCGACCAAGACGGTCGGCACGACGGTGCATGGCTGGCGCGGCACGGTCGACTGGCGCGTCGTCCGTCGGCTCGCCACCGGGAGCGTTCCCGCGGCGATCGCGACGCTGCTGGTGCTGAACCATCTCGGCGAGAAATCGTCTGGCACCGGCCACGCGATCACCGCCGTGCTCGGCGTGACGCTGATTCTGTCGGCGGTCGCCACCTTCTTCCGCGGTAAGATCGTTGCGTGGCTGACTCCGCGGATCGGCACGGTCGGGGGCGAGCGCCAGGCTTGGCTGACTATTTTGCTTGGTGCGGTGCTCGGCGTGCTGGTGTCGCTCACCTCGGTCGGGGCTGGTGCGCTGGGCATGACCGCGCTGCTCATTCTGTACCCGACGCTGCCGATCAACCGACTGGTCGGGTCCGACATCGCGCATGCCGTGCCGCTGACGCTGCTCGGCGGGATCGGCCACTGGATTCTCGGTTCGGTCGACGTCGACCTGCTCGTGTCGCTGCTGGTCGGCTCGATCCCCGGCATCATCGTCGGCAGCCTGATCGCGACGCGCGTTTCCGACCGCGTGCTGGTACCGGTGCTCGCGACCGTGCTGGCGCTGGTCGGCGTGAAGCTGATCTTCTGACGTGCGGCCGGGTTTCGCCTTCTCGACGCGGTTTCGCGTGCGCTATGCCGAGATCGACGGCCAGCGCATCGTCTTCAACTCGCGCTATCTCGAATATGCCGACGTCGCGGTGACCGAGTTCTGGGAATGGACCGGGATCGCGGAGGCGCTGCCGGATGTATGGCCGACCACTGAGTTCAACGTGCGGCGGACCGAGATCGATTACCTGAAGCCGTTCCGTCTCGGCGATACGGTGGAAGCGTTCGTGCGGATCGAGAAGCTGGGTACGACGAGCCTGACGAAACGCTTCGAGCTGGCGCATGCCGAGACGGGGGCGCTGCATACGGTGATCACCATGGTCAGCGTGCATGTCGATCTCGAGACCGGCCGGCCGGTGCCCCTGCCCGACGCGATCCGCGCGGTGTTGGACGCGCTACCTACTCAATAATCCGAAGAAAGCATGTTCCCCTGCGAAGGCGGGGGTCCAGACTGGCTCCCACCTTCGCGGGAGAACAAGCAGGCATGAGTTGCCGGAGGTTACTCCGCCGCCTCAGCCTGCTCGCCATCTCCAGCAACTTCCCCCGGCAGCGCCCAGATCAGGTCGCCCTTGGTCAGCACGCGCCCGTCATGCGATCGCACCGAGACCGGCTGCAACGGCCGCCGGTCGCGCGCATCGACCAGGATCGGGAACGCCGGCACACACGTCTCCCAGCGCTCGCCCCATTGCCGCAGCGCGATCATCGTCGGCAGCAACGCAAAACCCTTGTCGGTCAGCCCGTAGGCGATCTTCCGCCGATCCTCGGGGATCGGTTGGCGTTCGAGGATGCCGTGCTCGACCAGCCGCGCCAGCCTGTTCGCCAGAATATTCCGCGCGATGCCGAGTTCCGACTGGAACTCCTCGAAATGGTGCAGGCCGTTGAACGACGCCCGCAGGATCAGGAACGACCAGCGCTCGCCCATCGCCTCCAGTGCGGCGGGGAGACTGCATTCCAGCAGGGGTTCGCGCAATTTGCCCACGGCGTCTTCCTTCTTGGACAGCGATGTTACCGCATAAAATCACGAAGCGAAATGCTCCTCGATTTTAGGTTGCAACTCGCAACTAATCGGAATAGGTAGCAATTAGAAACCTTTTAGGAGTCGACCGATGTCCGTCATCACCCGCGCTATTCTGACCGCCGCACCCGCGCTTGCGACAGGGTTTGCCGCATTGATCGCGACGCCGGCATCGGCACAGGTCCCGGTAAACTACTATGTCGCGGTCCCCGCCGCCGCGCCCGCCTCGACGCGACTGATCACCAACGGCACCCCGTGGCGCTGGGAGAACGCGGCGTTCGTGTCCAGCAAGGCGCCGCAGCGCGACGTGATCCTCTGCGCCGCAGTCGCCAAGCGGGTTGGTCCACTCGCCAGTTTCACGGTCGCAGGCACGGCGTATGACGCCGAAGCGCTGGCCGCGTGCAACAACCACGCGAAATAACGAGGAATTTGTTGCAAAGCGGCGCACCCCGGCCCCATCAAGGGGCTGTGCTGCGCCAATATGAACTCGTCGATCGCGTCCTCGACTACGATCCCGACGCCGACGAGGCGATGCTGAACCGCGCCTATGTCTTCTCGATGCAGGCGCACGGGTCGCAGAAGCGCGCATCCGGCGACCCGTATTTCAGCCATCCGATCGAGGTGGCGGGCATCCTCACCGACCTGCATCTCGACGCGGAGACGATCGCAACCGCGATCCTCCACGACACGATCGAGGACACGGTCGCGACCCCGGAGGAGATCGAGCGGCTGTTCGGTCCCTCGGTCGCGCGCCTCGTCGACGGCGTCACCAAGCTGTCGAAGATCGAAGCACAGACCGAAAACGAACGCGCCGCGGAGAACCTGCGGAAGTTCCTGCTGGCGATGTCCGACGACATCCGCGTGCTGTTGGTGAAGCTGGCCGACCGCCTCCACAACATGCGCACGCTGCATCACATCGCGAAGCCCGAGAAGCGCCGTCGCATCGCCAAGGAGACGATGGACATCTACGCGCCGCTCGCCGAGCGGATCGGCATGTACGAGTTCATGCGCGAGATGCAGTCACTCGCGTTCGAGCAACTCGAACCCGAGGCATCGGAGTCGATCAACCGCCGCTTGGAACAGCTGAAAAAGGGCGACGGTGACCGCATCGCCAAGATCGCATCCGGACTGAAGCTGGTGCTGTCGCGCGCCGGTGTCGAGGCGGATATCTCGGGGCGCGAGAAGCATCCCTATTCGATTTTCCGCAAGATGTCCGAGCGTCACATCAGCTTCGAGCAGCTGTCGGACGTAATGGCATTCCGCGCGATCGTGCCGACCGAGGAGGATTGCTACAGGACGCTCGGGATCATCCACCAGCGCTGGCCGATGGTGCCGGGGCGGTTCAAGGATTACATCTCGACGCCCAAGCGCAACGGGTACCGGTCGCTGCACACTTCGGTGATCCATGCCGACAGCGCGCGGATCGAGATCCAGATCCGCACCGCCGACATGCACGCGCAGGCCGAGTTCGGGCTCGCCGCACACTGGGCGTACAAGCAGCAGATCACCGGCAACGACCGCCAGGTGAGCTGGATCCGCGACCTGGTCGAGATTCTCGATACGGCCGAGAGCCCGGAAGAGCTGCTCGAACACACCCGGATGGCGATGTACACCGATCGCATCTTCGCGTTCACGCCGAAGGGCGAGCTGATCCAGCTGCCCAAGGGCGCGACCTCGATCGACTTTGCGTACGCGGTGCATACCGATCTGGGCGATCAGGCGGTCGGCGCGAAGGTCAACGGTCGCGTCGTGCCGCTGTCGACGGTGATCGAGAATGGCGACCAGGTTCAGATCCTGCGGTCGAAGGGCCAGTCGCCGCAGCCGCAATGGCTGAACGTCGCGACAACGGGCAAGGCGCTCGCCGCGATCCGCCGCCATCTTCGCCAGAAGGAACGCGTCGAGCAGACCACGCTTGGCCGGACCTTGTACGAGGATATCGTCACGCGGTTGCCTGCGCAGATCGGGACGGACGCGCTGAGCCACGCGCTCAAGCGATTGAAACTGCCCGACGAATCGTCGCTGATGGTGGCGATCGCGCGGCGGACGCTGTCCGATGCGGCGGTTATGGAAGCATTGATGCCGGGCTCGGCGGGTGCGGACGTGACGCATGCGCTGGCGCCGCAATCGAGCGCGATCTCGATCAAGGGGCTCACCCCCGGCGTGGCCTACGACCTTGCGACGTGTTGCCATCCGGTGCCGGGCGACCGGATCGTCGGGCTGCGCCGGCCCGACGCCGGCATCGAGGTTCATGCGATCGACTGCAAGGTCCTCGCCGAACTCGCCGAACGCTCGGAGAACGAGACCGACTGGGTCGACGTGGCCTGGGGTGACGAGACCGAAGGTGCCGTCGCGCGGATTTCGGTGATGGTGAAGAACGAGCCGGGGTCGCTCGGCATCGTCTCGACGATCATCGGCGGGCACAAGGCGAACATCATCAACCTGCGGCTCGATACGCGCGACAAGAGCTTCCACACCAACGAGATCGACGTCGAGGTGCACGACGTGCAGCAGCTGATGCGGCTGATGGCGGGGCTGCGTGCGGCGGATGCAGTACATACCGTGGAGCGGGTGTAGCCCGATATCCGACGATGACGGCGGGCGCAGCGGGCGCTAGATGGACGCTATGAACCGTCCTGCGTTATCGCCAGCACTCTCGCCAGCACTCTCGATTGTCGTCCCCTGCTATAACGAGGCGGCGTGCCTCGACATCCTGCACGCGCGGATTTCCGGTGCGGCAAAGGTCGCGGTCGGCGACGATTACGAGATCGTCCTGATCAACGACGGATCGCGCGACGACAGCTGGGGTGTGATGCAGCGCCTCGCCGCGACAGATCAGAGGCTGGTCGCAATCAACCTTTCGCGCAACCACGGGCACCAGCTTGCGCTCACCGCCGGCCTCGACCTGTGCGCGGGCGAGCAGATCCTGATCATCGACGCCGATCTCCAGGATCCACCCGAACTCCTATCCGACATGCGCGCGGCGATGGCGGCGAGCCAGGCCGACGTCGTCTATGCGGTGCGCCGCCAGCGCGCGGGCGAGACGATGTTCAAAAAGGCCACCGCCGCCGCCTTCTACCGCATGCTGACGCGGATGACGGATACCCCGATCCCGCTCGATACCGGCGATTTCCGGTTGATGAGCCGGCGGGCGCTCGACGCGTTCCTGTCGCTACCCGAGCAGGCGCGGTTCATCCGCGGGATGGTTGCGTGGATCGGCTTCAAGCAGGTCCCCTTCCCCTATGATCGCGCCGAGCGACTTGCCGGCGAGACGAACTACCCGCTCGCCAAGATGATCCGCTTGGCGTTCGACGCCGTCACCGGCTTCTCGACCGCGCCGTTGCGGTTCGCCAGCCATGCCGGGCTCGCGCTGACCGGCGTGTCGCTGCTGCTGTTCGTCTATATCGCGATCGGTTGGCTCTCGGGCAGCGCGGTGCAGGGCTGGACCTCGACGATGCTAGTCACCGTATTCTTGGGCGCGGTGCAGATGTTCGTGCTGGGGATGATCGGCGAGTATCTCGGGCGGCTGTACGTCGAGTCCAAGCGCCGGCCGCTGTATATCGTCGCGGATGTGGCCGGACCGATCCAGGGCAAGGCTACTCTGGGGTTTCGGGCGGAGCCGGTTGAGACGGTGCGGTTGCCAGACGCGTCCCCTCCAATCCGCACCGAGTGACGAATACTCCTCACCCCAATCCTCACACCACCCCGGCGGAGGCCGGGGCCCAATTGGGAAGGTCGCAGTAACGAAGCGCGCCCGAAATTAGCGACGTTCCCCAATTGGGCCCCGGCCTTCGCCGGGGTGGTAGCTTGTGAAATTCGCAAAGCGTTCAAGCCCGCCCCCCCTCCGTTCGTGCTGAGCGAAGTCGAAGCACCTGCGCGCGAGGCCTGTCCTTCGACTTCGCTCAGGACGAACGGGTTAGGAAACGGGGAAGATCACGAGGCAGGTTACCGCGGCACCGCCAACGTCACGATCGAAACCCCCGGCGTCATCGGCACGCGCCCGACCAGATGCCGTTCCAGCCGAAAAATCTTCTCGAACAGCCCGTTCACCAGCTTCGGCGGCGGCGAATCATCGCTGTCGTCGCGCCCCGTCATCCGCCCGGCGATCCGCGCCGCCGCCGCCAGCGGGAACAGCAGCGAGTTGAAATAGCCGAGCTTCTCGGGCTTCAACCCTGCCGTCTCGATCGCTGCCTTCAGCGTCGCCTTCGAATACCGCCGGTGATGATGATTCACCACGTCGTGCGCGCTCCACAGCCAGGCATGCGCGGGTACCGCGATCAGGATCTTGCCGCCGGGCGCGAGGCAATCGGCCATCGCCTTCAGCGCGGCGACATCGTCCTGGATATGCTCGACCACGTCCAGCACCGCGATCAGGTCATAATGCTTGCGCGGTACGCCCGGCAGCTCGGGCAAAGGCGCGGCGCCGACCGGCTTGCCGAGCCGTTCGCTCGCGATCTCGCGCGCGGCGGGATCGATCTCGATCGCGTCGATTTCGCCGAACTCGGCCAGCATCGGCAAATTGTGCCCGGTGCCGCAACCGATCTCGAGGATCTTCGCATCTTTCGGCAATGCGCCGTAGCGGGTCAGGTAATCGGCAAGGATGTCGCGGCGCGCGCGGTACCACCAATGCGTGGAGTCATGCGCGGCCATCCGGTCGTAGACGATGCGGTCCATCAGTATTTGGCCCTGCGATTGAGAGTCATTTCAGTTGAAAACCCAGAAACGGTTGAGCACGAACGTCACGATCGCGGCAAGGAAGACGGCGGGGATCAGCGGTACCCAGGGATGCAGATGGAGCAGGGCGGTGCCGATCCACGTGATGACCGCATTGAGCGCGAGTCCCGAGCCCTGGACGATCACGAACTTGACGTGCCGCGCCGCGCCCGGCTCCTTCGCGTGGCCCTTGAAGCTCCAGCGACTGTGCAGGAAGAACCCGACCACCACTGCGACGGCGAAGGCGAACGGCACTGCGGCTACCGCCTGGCGTGGCGGGAAGACATAGGCGGTCAGCGGCAGGTAGACGAGCGAATAGACGACGCTGGATATCCCGCCGGCGATGCCGAAGCGCACGAGCTGGCCGAGCACGCCGCTCGACCGCATCTGCTCCATATGTCGCCAAATCGCCTGCATGCCCGCCTTGTTCTTTACCCGTACCGCGATAGAGCGGCCTCGAACACAAGCCCGCGCATCTAGTGTGCGTGCGGGCAGGAGGAAAGCGTTTTGGATCAGGGGCCCTCGCCGAAGCCGTCGACGGAACGGACGTTGCTGGACGAACTTGATCGGCATTGGATCGCGTTGACGCTGCTCGCCTGGGTGGCGGTGGCGGCGTGGTCGATGTTTGATCGCTGGGGGCAGGTCCGCTGGCTGTCGCTGGGCGATACCGACGACAACATGCGGCTGATGCAGGTGCGTGCGCTGCTCGACGGCCAGGGCTGGTACGATCTGCGCAACTACCGGCTGAATCCGCCGTTCGGGTTCGACATCCACTGGAGCCGGATCGTCGATCTGCCGATCGCCGGGCTGATCCTGTTCTTCCGGCTGTTCACCAGCAACAGCTGGGCGGAGCGCCTCGCGTGCGGGATCGCGCCGTTGCTGCCGCTGTCGATCGCGATGCTGGGGATCGGGGCGACCGTGAGGCGACTGATCAGCCCCTATGCGTGGCCTTTGGCGATCGTGGTCATGGTCGGTGCGACCGGCACGATGCTGATGTTCATGCCAGAGCGGATCGATCATCATGGCTGGCAGCTGGCGATGCTCAGCCTGACGGTCGCGGGGTTGTGCGATACGAACGCGCGTCGTGGCGGCGCCATGGTCGGGATCGCGAGCGCGGTGTCGCTGTCGATCGGACTGGAGCTGCTGCCGTATGCGGCAATGGCGGGGGCGATCATCGCGCTGCGCTGGGTATGGGACCGCACCGAGGCTGACCGGCTGTCGATCTATGCGCTGACCCTGGGTGGTGGCAGCACGCTTGGGTTCGCGCTGTTCGCGTCGAACGCCAACCAGGCGATGCGGTGCGATGCGCTGACGCCCGTGTGGTTGAGTGTGATGATTGCGGCGGGGATGCTGCTGTTCTTGCTGGCGCGGTTCGGGCCGGCTTCGCGGGGCGCGCGGCTGGCGCTGGCGGTCGCTGCGGGGGGCGCGATCGTCATCGGCTTCGCGCTGGTGTTCCCGCAATGCCTTGGGCGGCCCGAGGGGATCTCGCCCGAGCTGCAACGCAACTGGCTGGACAATGTCCGCGAGGCCAAGCCGATCTACAAGCACAGTTTCCGCGTCGGATTCGCGCTCGCGACACTGCCGATCATAGGACTTATCGGCGCCATCCTCGCGGCGTGGCGGGCGCGGCGCGACGCCCGTGCGGTCGGCTGGGCGGCGGTCGCGCTGTTCACTGCATTCGCCTGCGCGATGCTGCTCTGGCAGGTGCGTGCAGGTCCCGCCGCGCAGTTGCTGGCGATCCCGGGATCGACCGCGCTCGGCTGGGTGATCCTGCCCTGGCTTCTTGGCAACCGATCGGTGTTCGTGCGGGTGCTGGGGACCGTCGGTGCGTTCCTGATCGTGTCGGGCCTGTTTGCCGGGATGGTGCTCCAGTATCTGCCGATCGACCGACCGAAGCCGTATGAAAAGCGCGTCAATTCGGCGACCGGCAACTGCCTGCGCACCACCGTGCTGCTCGCGCTGAACCGCTATCCGGCGCAGACGATCTTCACCTTCGTCGACATGGGGCCGCGGCTGATCACGATCACGCATCACGATGCGGTGGCGGGGCCGTATCACCGCAACGGCGACGCGATCCTCGACGTCCAGCACGCGTTCGGGCGGACCGCGGACGAGGCACATGCGATCATCAGGCGTCACGGCGCGACAATGCTGCTGCTGTGCCCGAACGCGGCCGAATCGACCAACTACAAGGCGCGCAACCCGAAGGGGTTCTATGCCGAACTGGCGAAGAATGAGGTGCCAACTTGGCTGACCCCGCTACCGCTGCCCGCGAAGTCACCGTTGCGGTTGTTCAAGGTGGACTGACGCGCCGTCATCCCCGCTGAGGCGGGGATGACGGCTAGAGTTGCGGCGGTTAGCGCAGCACTACCGACAGGCCGTCGAGCACGAACTGCACCGCTAGCGCCGCGAGCAGCACGCCCAGCAGACGCGTGATCACCGCTTCGATCTTCGCGCCGAGGATCCGCATCAGCGGCCCCGCCGCCAGCAGCGCGACCAAAGTCAGCAGCAGGATCGTTGCCGTCGCGGCGAGCACCACCGCCGATCGCTCGATCCCCTCGTTGCGGCCCATCAGCAGCATGACGGATGCAATCGAGCCCGGCCCCGCGATCATCGGCATTGCCATAGGGAAAATCGAGACGTCCTCGACCTCGGGATCCTCCGCGACCTTCGCCGCGCGATCCTCGCGGCGCTGGGTACGCTTCTCGAACACCATTTCGAGCGCGATCAGGAACAGCATGATGCCGCCGGCGATGCGAAAGCTCGCCAGGCTGATGCCGAGGCCCTTCAGCAGCGCCTCGCCGAACAGCGCGAACACCAGCAGGATCGCGGCCGCGACACCCACCGCGCGGAACGCCATCGCGCGCTTTTGTGTCGCCGATGCGCCGGCTGACAGCCCCGCGTAGATCGGTGCGCAGCCCAGCGGATCTATGACCACGAAGAACGTGATCAGCGAGGATACGAAGAGCTCGATCACAGTGCAGCCTCATTGATCGCGACGTTCTCGCGGCGTCCTGCCGAGACCAGCGTGTTGCGCAACAGGCACGCGATCGTCATCGGTCCGACACCACCCGGCACCGGCGTAATCGCGCCCGCGACCGCGACGGCGCTGGCGAAATCGACGTCCCCGACCAGCCCGGCATCGGTGCGGTTGATACCGACGTCGATGACGGTCGCGCCGGGCTTCAGCCAGTCGCCCTTGATCATCTCCGGGATCCCGACTGCGGCGACGACGATGTCGGCGCGACGGATGTGCGCGGGGACGTCCTTGGTGCGGCTATGGACGACCGTCACGGTGCAGCTCTCGCGGAGCAGCAGTTGCGCCATCGGCTTGCCGACGATGTTGGACCGGCCGACGACGACGGCTTCGAGCCCGCTCAGGTTTGGTAGCACGCTTTTCAACAGCAGCACGCAGCCGAACGGCGTGCAGGGCACGAAACCTGGCAGGCCAGTGGCAAGTCGGCCCGCGTTGATCGGGTGGAAGCCATCGACGTCCTTGTCGGGATCGATCGCCGAGATCACAGCCTGCTCGTCAATATGGTTGGGCAGCGGCAATTGAACGAGGATGCCGTCGATTTTCGGATCGGCATTCAGCGTCGCGACCAGCGCGAGCAGGTTTTCGGCCGGCACGTCGGCGGGGAGCCGGTGCTCGATGCTCTCCATGCCAGCCTCACGCGTCGCTTTGCCCTTCGAGCGGACATAGACGTTGGACGCGGGATCTTCGCCGACCAGCACCACGGCAAGACCGGGCGCGCGGCCCGCCTGTGCACGAAAGGCGGTGACGCCGTCTGCGATACGGGCCCGGAGGCCGGCGGCGAAGGCCTTGCCGTCGATGATGGTCGCGCTCATGCCCGCGGGCCATAGAGCGCGGACGCGATTTCCGCCAGCACAGTGGCATCTCCGGCGATGTGCAGGCGCTTCAGCCGGGAGGTTTCGCCGGCAACGATGGTCACGGCGCGCTTGGACACCCCGAAGGTCTTGGCGACTAGCGCAACGAGACCGGCATTCGCTGCCCCGTCGACGGGCGCCGCCGCCAAGCGCGTGCCGAAATGCTCGTCTGTCCCGGCGGTGAGCGCATCCCGTCCACCGCGCGGCGTCACGCGGACGGCGATCGCGAGACCGTCATCGACCGCGCGCCAAGCGGACTTCTCGCTCAATAGGTCGCGACGAGGTAATTCTGCGCGATGTTCGGGATGACGATGTTGCTGAGGATGTAGAGGATCAGCAGCACGACCAGCGGCGACAGGTCGAGCGCACCGAAATCGGGCAGGATTCGGCGGATCGGGCGATACATCGGCTCGGTCATTCGCTGCAGCGCGGTCCATACGGTACGGACGAAATCGCTGTGCGTATTGATGACGTTGAACGCGATCAGCCACGACAAGATCGCCTGTACGACGATGATCCACCAGATGACGGTGAGCAGCAACTGGACGATCTGAAGAAGGGCGATCAAGGGCGTAGGTCTCCGCTGGTGTGGTCCGGATATAACGGGGCGGGGGGAGAACGAGAAGCCCTGTGATGTTCCCGCCCGTTCGTCGGACCGCCTGCGTCCTGTCACACCGCCATTGCAGCGCCACCCCCACCGCAAAACGTCGCCCCAGCGAAAGCTGGGGTATCCGCGTGGCGAGAGCAGGGGCCCGAACCGGGAAGATCCCAGCTTTCGCTGGGGTGACGGAATAAGGCTGGGATGACGAATATGTTCGGGCAGGACGCGAAGGGAGTTCCCCCTTACCGCGCCCGCCCGTTCGCGCTCACCAGCGTCCCCGCGCCTTGCTTGGTGAATATCTCCAGCAGCATCGCGTGGGGGACGCGGCCGTCGATGATCACTGCGGCGTCGACCCCTGAGCCGACCGCCGCGACGCACGTCTCCAGCTTCGGGATCATGCCGCCGGTGATCGTGCCGTCGGCGCGCAGTTCGGCGATCTTCGCGGGATCAAGATCGGTCAGCAATTCGCCCTGCTTGTCGAGCACGCCCACCACGTCGGTCAGCAGGAAGAACCGCGCGGCGCCCATTGCCGCCGCGATCGCGCCGGCCATCGTGTCTGCGTTGATGTTGTAGGTGTGGCCGTCGGCGCCGATGCCGATCGGTGCGATCACCGGGATGATGTCGGCGGCGAGCAGCGTGTCGAGGATCGTCCGGTCGACCGCGATCGGCTCGCCGACGAAGCCCAGGTCGACATGGCGCTCAATGCCCTGGAGCTTGTCCGGCTCGCGGCCATGGCCGACTTTCTGCGCGAGGACGAGGCCCGCGTCCTTGCCCGAGATGCCGACCGCGCGGCCGCCGGCCTGGCCGATCCAGCCGACGATTTCCTTGTTGATCGAGCCTGCCAGGACCATCTCGGCAATCTGCGCGGTCTCCGCATCGGTGACGCGCAGACCGTCGACGAAGCGCGATTCGACGCCCAGCCGCTTCAGCATCGCGCCGATCTGGGGCCCGCCGCCGTGGACGACGACCGGGTTGATGCCGACCGCCTTGAGCAGCACCATGTCCTCGGCGAAATCGCGCTGGAGCTCTGGGTCGCCCATCGCGTGGCCGCCATACTTCACGACGAACGTCTTGCCGGCGTAACGCTGCAGATACGGCAGCGCCTCGGTGAGCGTTTCCGCCTTGGCGAGCAGGGCGGGATCGGGCGTGTGATCGGTCATGCCCGCGCTTTAGCCAGTCGCGGGCGGTTCGTCATCCGGGGAACGTGCACGGCGTTTGTCGGTGTGACGCAGGCACGTCGCCTCATCCGTCATCTCAGCGAAAGCTGGGATCTCCCGGCTCGAGCCACAGCGCTCGCCAACGGGAATACCCCAGCTTTCGCTGGGGTGACGGGACTAAGTCTCAAACCCGGTCCAGCCGCCGCCCCAGCCGCACGAAGAACGTGATCATGAACGGCACCAGCACGATCGACAGCACCACCTTGGTCAGCATCTGCCCCTCCATCAGACCGACGATCGGCCGTTCGCCGAGGAACGAGATGGTGATGAACAGGATCGTATCGATGATCTGCGAGATGATGCTCGCGATCATGCCCCGGAGCCACACCAGCTTGCCGTCGCCGCTGCCGACCTGCCCCGACAGCTTCGAGAAGATCAGGACGTTGAGCGTTTGCGAGATACCGTAGGAGATCAGCCCCGCGATCATCATCCGCGAGCTTTGTCCTACCACGATCGGGAACGCGTCGACCGCGGGCGGATACATTCCCGGATCGTGCGGCAGCGCCAGCACCAGGTGGATCAGCGCCGCCGACACCAGCAGCGGGATGAAGCCGAGCCGGACGAGGAACGTCGCGGTCTTCTGTCCGTGCAGTTCGGAGATCGCGCTACTCAACACCACCAGCAACAGGAAGCCGAAGATCCCCGCCTCCACCGCGAGCGGCCCGAGCGCGACCTGCTTCACCCCCAGCACGCCGGCGATGCACACCATGCCGCCGTACAGGACCGAGAAAACGAAGAGCGAACGCGGAAACGCGGCGGCCTGATTGCTAGGGGGAGGCTTATCCATCGCCCGGGACGCTAGCGAAAACCGCCGCCCCGTCAAATAACTAGCGACGAGGCCGCTCGCGTGTCATGTCGGTCGCTTGCGTGGCCGGGGGGCCGCGTGTGTGATCCGAGAAAAGCGCAGGGCGTCCATGGAAAGACTATTCATCGGCCTTGCAGGCATCGCCGTCATTCTCGGCATCGCCGTGCTGCTATCGACCGACCGCCGCGCGATCCGCCTGCGGATCGTCGGTGCGGCCTTCGCACTTCAAGTCGGGATCGCGGTGCTCGTGCTGTATTCGAGCATCGGCAAAGTGGTGCTGGGCGGCATGTCCGGCGGCGTCGCGAACCTGCTCGGCTATTCGCAGAAGGGCACCGAGTTCCTGTTCGGCAAGATGGCGACACCCGAGATCGGCGGGCAAAGTTTTGCGATCGCCGCGCTGCCGGTGATCATCTTCTTCGCCAGCCTCGTTTCGATCCTTTATTATCTCGGCATCATGCAGCTGGTGGTGCGCTGGGTCGGCGGCGGGATCGAGAAGGTCATCGGCGTGTCGAAAGTCGAATCGCTGTGCGCGGCGGCGAACATCTTCGTCGGCCAGAGCGAATCGCCGCTTGTCATCCGGCCGTATCTCGCAGGGCTAACGCCCGCGCAGTTGTTCACGGTGATGACCAGCGGCATGGCCGGCGTCGCGGGCACGATCCTCGCGGCCTACGCGTCGATGGGCATCCGCATCGATTATCTACTCGCGGCGAGTTTCATGGCGGCACCCGGCGGGATCCTGATGGCGAAGATCATCATGCCGGACCGCGTGATGCCGCCCGAAGGCGAACTCGCGCTCGGCGACATGCCCGGCGAGTCGTCGGCGGGCGAACCCATGCCGCAAGCCACGCACGACGAGGAAAAGCCCGCCAATCTGATCATGGCGGCCGCGCAGGGCGCGCAGACCGGCGTGCGCCTCGCCGTCGCGGTCGGCGCGATGGTGCTGGCTTTCGTGGCGCTGGTGGCGCTGGCCAACGGCCTGCTCGGCGGGCTCGGCAACATGATCGGGTTGCCGGGTCTGAGCTTCCAGGGCCTGCTCGGCTATGTCTTCGCGCCGATCATGTTCCTCCTGAACGTGCCGTGGAACGAGGCGGGAATCGCCGGCGGGCTGTTCGGGCAGAAGATCGTGCTGAACGAATTCGTCGCGTATATCTCGCTCGGCACGCAGCAGGGGCTCAGTGCGCGGACGATCGCGGTCGTCACCTTCTCGCTGTGCGGTTTCGCGAACTTCTCGTCGATCGCGATCCAGATGGCAGTGACTGGCAGCCTCGCGCCGAACCAGCGCCCGATGATCGCCAAGCTTGGCCTTCGCGCGCTCGCCGCCGGAAGTCTGGCCAACCTGATGTCCGCCGCGCTCGCAGGCCTGCTGATCGGCTGACCCCGCAGCCCGTCGCACGGCGCATGAAATGCAATCGGGCCCGCCACCTTTCGGCGACGGGCCCGACGAAAACCGCCTCGTGGGGGAATCGAGGCAGCTAACTCGCTTGGTAGCCGATTACGGCAGCATTACCGTGTCGACGACGTGGATGACGCCGTTCGATTGCATGACGTTGGCGATCGTGATCTTACCCTTGTGGCCCTTGCCATCCATGATACCCCAGCCGGTGCCGACCTTCTTGAACATCAGCGGCTCGCCCTGAACGGTCGTGTAGGTCGCGGTGCCGCCGTTCGCCTTCGCCTTGGCGGCGATGTCGGCGGCGGTGATCGTGCCGGGAACGACGTGATAGGTCAGGACGCTGGCGAGCTGTGCCTTGTTCTCGGGCTTGAGCAGCGTGTCGACGGTGCCGGCCGGCAGCTTCTTGAACGCGGCGTTGGTCGGCGCGAACACGGTGAACGGTCCTGGGCCCGACAGCGTCTCGACCAGGCCGGCGGCCTTGACCGCCGCGACCAGTGTCGTGTGATCCTTAGAATTGACCGCGTTCTCGACGATCGTCTTGGTCGGATACATCGCGGCACCACCGACCATCGGGTTGGTCTGGGCGGCAACGATCGCGCTGCCGCTGACGGCAAATGCGGTGGCGACGATCGCGGTACGAATGAAGTGGTTCATGGCATGCTCTCCTGCGTGCGGAGCCGGTGTGCGGCGCCACTGCAGGGAGATACGGGCGCCCGCGGAGAAGGACGCAGGCGGCGATCAGATCGCCGCGCGAAGCCCTGCCCAAGCCGCGATTTCCTCGTCATGATGTCGCGTGACGATCAGGTCGCTCGCGGTCCCGGTGGCGAGATCGACGTCGATCGTGCCCGTCCATTCGAACGTGGCATTGCCCGACAGCGTCACCATCGCCGCTTCGCTCGCTTCGGCGCGGACCAGCCCGCCCTTGTTGAAAACCGTTGTCGGCGTGTCGTACGCGATCCGCCCGGTCAGGCACGCAGCATAGGTCGACGCCGCCATCGCGCTGCCACAGCTGTCGGTCAGGCCGACGCCGCGCTCGAACGTCCGGACGAACAGATCCATGCGCCGGACCTCGACGAAGCTGACATTGGCACGATTGGGAAGCCATGCGGGCGCGGCTTCGCAAGCCTCGCCGACGCGGACGAGTTCGGCCTCGTCGATCGCCTCCACGAACGTCACGAGATGCGGGTTGGGCATAGCGACCGCAGTAAAGCTGCGGTTGCTCGGCAAACCAGCGATCGGGACGTCGACGATGCGGTCGGCGTCCACTGCCATCGGCCACGCCGCGATATCGAGTGAGGCCGGGCCGGCGATTTCCCGCACGGTGAACACGCCTTGCACGATATCGGCATCGCGCACGACGACCGCATCGCTCGTCTTCAACAGCGCCGTTGCAGTCTCCGACCCGGTCGCGGCGAACCCCGCCCGCGCGACGCAGCGCAGGCCGTTGAGGCAGGTCTCCGATTCGCTGCCGTCCGAATTGAACATCCGCATGCCGAACGCGTGGTCGTCATCGCCGGCAGTCAGCAGCAGCAGTCCGTCGCCTCCGACCAGCCCCGTGCGATCGGCGAGCGCGCGGGCGACCGCGGCCCATGCCGCGTCGTCGAGCGCCGACGCACGCGCGTCGATCAGCGGAAAATCGTTGCCGGAGCCATGACATTTGACGAGTTCGAAGCGCATGCCCGCCATCTAGTCACGCACACGCGGCAATGCGAGCGCCTAACCGATCCCGTAATGCGCGGCGAGCCGATCCAGTGCCAGCGTCAGCACCAGTCGCCCGGCTCGCGCCGGCCACTGCAGCGCCTTCTCCGCCGCGGGCAAACCTTCGCCGGCGCAGATAACCCGCCAGAGAATGTCCGCGAGGCCCGGGCCCGCCGCCGCCAACGCCTCGTCGAACCGGCGTTTCGCCGCGATCTGTGCCGACGTCGGGTCCAGCGCGTCATGCCCGCCACCATCGATCCGCTGCGCCCAGCGCATGGTCACGCTGGGTGCGATCGACGCCCGTTCGTAATCGGCGCGCAACCGCTCCCCCGCCTCGAATTGCCGCGCATCGACCAGCGCGCGCGACCGCAGCCAGCCGAGCGGCGACTCGGCGAGGTTGACGGTGACCATGCGGCCGCGGCGCGTACCCGGCGGTTGGAGCACGCCCTCCGAGTCGATCGACCGCTCCACCAGTTCGCGCATTCGCCATCTCCCGTTGCGCTTGCCGATTGCCATATCCGCAGGGTTGTAGGACAGGAGAATAACCCATCTGGTTTGGAACTGTTCGATGATCACGGCTATTCGCGAAGTCCGCCGCGCCAAAGGTTTGACACTCGACGACGTCGCGCGACGCTGCATGCCGCCGACGACGGCGCAGACGGTCGGCCGACTGGAGACCGGAACACGCACGGTGTCCGTGGGCTGGCTCAACCGGATCGCCGCGGCGCTGGACGTCGCGGCGGCCGACCTCGTGACCTTGCCCGATCGCGCCGACCTGGCGGTAGCGGCGGTCCTGGACGCGCGCGGCGCGCATGCCCCTCGCCGCACGACGATCGTGCCGCCGTTTCAGGTCGCTGGTGGGCAGATCGCGGTGACGGTCGCGGCCGGGGTCGGCGACTATCGCACCGGCGACGTCATCTGGTGCCAGACGACCCCGCCAGCGGCGTTCGCCAACGCCCTCAACCGCGACGTGCTGGTGCCGCAACCCGCAGGCAGCTTCGCGTTCGGCAGGCTGCTGCAACACGACCCGCGGGGATTGACGATAGTGCCACCAGGCGCAGGAACGCAGGCGCTAGCGATCAAGGACCCTGCCTGGATCGCGGTCGCTGTACGGCTGGTCCGCGAACTGTAGGAATGGTGGGCGATGACGGGCTCGAACCGCCGACATTCTCGGTGTAAACGAGACGCTCTACCAACTGAGCTAATCGCCCCTCTCGGGTATCAGCGCGATGCCAAAGCCGGGCGGTCTCGGCAAGCCCTTAAACGCTGCAACCGCAACTGCCGGGCCCGTCAACGTTACGAAAATCGGAAGCCGGGTTACGGAATCCGCAGATCCGCGCCTCGCGTGGCGACGATGTACCCGCGCATCGCCTCGCTGGCGCGATCGGACAGCACCATGAACGCACGACGGCGATCGAGCAGATCGGGGCGGCGTTCGAACAGTCCCGTGTCGGTCATCCGCGCGATCCAGCGCAGCGCGGTCGTCGGCGCCACGGCCGCCGCGATGCACAGGCTGGATACGGAAACCCGGGTCCGCTCCAACTGCGCGGCGTAGAGGTCGAGCAGCATGTCCCAGCCCGGATCCTCGAATAGCGTCGCGCCGAAGAACTGGTCGCGGAGCCGTCGGGCCCGTATCGCTCGACGCACGTCGCCCGCGGTTGGTTCGGACAGGCTCGGTGGCGCGCCATAGCGGTTGGTCCGATCCCCGACGATCGGCGCGGCAGGCACATCACCCTCGATCTCCGCGCGCGTCAGGCGGGCCAGCGCCTCCGCGATCCGCGCGACCTCGGTGTTCAGCCGCTCCAGACGCGTGCCATCGGTCTCGCGGTGAACATCGAACACGCCCGCCGGGATGCGCGCAGCCTCCGCTGCGACCACGATCGCCGCGACGCAATCGCCGACGGTGGGATCGACCAGCAACCGCGTCCCGCCGCCCAGCGTCACCGAAGCGACGACGTCGATCTCGTCGACACTCAAGGCAATGACCAGCCCGACCTGCATCGCTGCCGCCTGGTCGACGATCGAAGGGAGAATTTCGGAAAGCAACGCCGGATCGACTCCGGCCGCCTCGACGACGATCACGTGCGGCGTCGCATGATCGCCGAACGCCGCTTGCCAGTCGCGCTGCGCAACGATCCGACAGTGGAGCGCAGCGAGCGCGACGACAAGCCGGTCCGGTGCCCCCGGCGCGGCGATCAGGACCGCGTCGATCCCTGTATCGTAATCTGCCGCGTCAGGCGCGTCGTCGGGTCCGGTCATCACGATCTCCGCTGTGGTGCGAAGACTAACCTGCGTCAGGCCATGAGTTACACCCGAACTGGATCGAGTTCCGTTGGAACCAGGATCCCTAGACCAAGGCTTATTCCAGCGCCTTGACGATGTCCTCGACCATCTTCTTCGCGTCTGCGAGCAGCATCATCGTATTGTCGCGGTAGAACAGCTCGTTATCGACCCCCGCATAGCCGACGCCGCCCATCGAACGCTTGATGAACAGCACGGTCTTGGCCTTTTCGACGTCGAGCACCGGCATGCCGTAGATCGGCGAGGACTTGTCGGTCTTGGCCGCCGGGTTGGTCACGTCGTTGGCACCGATCACGAACGCGACGTCAGTCTGCGCGAACTCGCTGTTGATGTCCTCGAGCTCGAACACGTCGTCATACGGCACGTTCGCTTCGGCCAGCAGCACGTTCATGTGCCCCGGCATGCGCCCCGCGACGGGGTGGATGGCGTATTTCACGCGGACCCCCTCGGCCTTCAGCTTGTCGCCCATTTCGCGGAGCACGTGCTGTGCCTGCGCGACCGCCATGCCGTAGCCGGGGACGATGATGACCTGCTCGGCCTGGCTCAACAGGAACGCGGCATCCTCTGCCGAGCCGCGCTTCCACGGACGATCGCTCGCCGCCGCGGGGCCGCCGGCGTCCGACGACTGGCCGAAGCCGCCGGCGATGACGCTGATGAAGCTGCGATTCATCGCGCGGCACATGATGTAACTCAGGATCGCGCCCGAGCTGCCGACCAGCGCGCCGGTGATGATCATCGCGCTATTGTGCAGCGTGAAGCCCATCGCCGCCGCCGCCCAGCCCGAGTAGGAATTGAGCATGCTGACCACCACAGGCATGTCCGCGCCGCCGATCGGGACGATCAACAGGAAGCCGATGACGAAGCTCAGCACCGTGATCGTCCAGAAGATCCACGCCGACTGATCGCTGACGAAGTACGCGATCAGTCCGAGGATGCCGGCGATCAGCGCGAGATTGATGACGTGGCGCCCGGGCAGCATGATCGGCTTGCCGCCCATGTTGCCGTTGAGCTTCAGGAACGCGATGACCGAGCCGGAAAAGGTGATCGCGCCGATCGCGACGCCGAGCCCGAGTTCGATCCGGCTGACCGGGTGGATCACGGCGAAGGGCTGGCCGATCAGCGGGATGACGAGGTCGGAAATTCCGAACGCTTGCGGGTTGAGATAGGCGGCGACGCCGACCAGCACCGCGGCGAGGCCGACGAGCGAATGGAACGCGGCGACGAGTTGCGGCATGGCGGTCATCGCGATGCGTCGCGCGGTGACGAGGCCGATCGCGGCACCGAGGCCGATAGCCGCGACGATTTCGACGACAGCGATCCAGTCGATTGTAAGCGCAACGATTGCAGGTCCGGTATCGGAAACCAGAAGATGCCGAACCAATGGCACATGCGTCACCAGCGTCGTCACGACCGCGATCGTCATGCCGATGATGCCGAAGCGGTTGCCGCGCTGGCTCGACGCCGGGCTCGACAGCCCGCGCAGGGCGAGGATGAAACACACCCCCGCGACCAGATAGGCTAGCGATGCCCAGGGGCTGACCGTCAGTTCATGCATCGCGTTCGTCCCCACTTAGCCACCCCGACTTAGCCACCCCGACTAAGCCACTTCGTCATGCCAGCGAAGGCTGGCGTCTCCCGGTCGCTCGCGCGGAGCTGGAGCCGCACGAGATCCCAGCGTCCGCTGGAATGACGGTCGCTACTTGGCGACCGGCCGTTCCTTCTTCTTGTACATCGCCAGCATCCGCGCAGTGACTGCGAAGCCACCGAAGATGTTGATGCTCGCCAATACCACCGCAACCAGCCCGAGCGCTTTTGCCACACCCGATCCGGCACCGATGCCGGCAGCCGCCGCGGCGATCAGTGCACCGACGATGATCACCGACGAGATCGCGTTGGTCACCGCCATCAGCGGCGTGTGTAATGCGGGCGTCACCGCCCACACCACGAAATACCCGACGAAACACGCCAGCACGAAGATCGACAGGATCGCGATAAAGTCCATTCTATTCCTCCCCGGCACGGGGAGGGGGACCGGCCGCAGGCTGGTGGAGGGGGCGCGCCGCAGACGATACGATCATCGTCACTACCGCTTCGATATCCCTCAGCACGTCGCCTGCCGCCGGTCGCAGCACCCGGTAGCCATTCAGTTCAAAAAATCGGTCGCGATCGGCGTCGTGTTTGGGCCGGTCGCCGCGTCCGTGGAATTCGCCATCGACCTCTTCCGCCAGATGCGTTGCGGCGCAGTAGAAGTCGCAGACATAGGCGCCGATAGGATGCTGGTAACGGAACTTGAAGCCGGTCTTCTGTCCTCGGAGCTGCCTCCACAGCAGCACCTCCGAACGGCTCATCTTGCGGCATACTTTGCGCGCAAGCGCTACTTCGGGACGTAGCGCGTGCGGGACGCCCCCTCCACCGGCTGCGCCGGTCCCACTCCCCGTGCCGGGGAGGATTATCACGACGTCAGCCGCGGGTTCACGATCTTTCCGCCTTGCGTCAGACGGATCGCGTCGCCGATCTCCGCATCGAGTACGGGGCGCCCCGCATCCTTGTCCCAGAAGGCGTTGAGGAAATTGTACAGGTTGCGCGCGAACAACGCGCTCGCGTCCGTCGCCAACCGCGACGGCACGTTGCGGTGCCCGACGATTGTCACGCCGTTTACCACGACCACTTCACCTGCAACCGAACCCTCGACATTGCCACCCTGCTCGACCGCGAGATCGACGATCACCGAGCCCGGCTTCATGCTCGCGACCTGTGCCGCCGAGATCAGCCGCGGCGCCGGACGCCCCGGGATCAGCGCGGTGGTGATGACGATATCCTGCTTGGCGATATGGCCCGACACGAGGTCCGCCTGCGCTGCCTGATATTCGGGTGACATCTCGCCGGCATACCCGCCCGTCCCCTCGCCCTCGATCCCGGCGACGTTCTCGACGAAGATCGGTTTCGCACCGAGCGACTGGATCTGCTCGCGGGTCGCGGCGCGTACGTCGGTCGCCGAGACCTGGGCCCCGAGTCGCCGCGCGGTCGCGATCGCCTGGAGCCCGGCCACGCCGACGCCCATCACGAACGCCTTCGCCGCGCTGATCGTCCCCGCCGCGGTCATCATCATCGGGAAGGCGCGACCATATTCGGAAGCCGCGTCGAGCACCGCCTTGTACCCCGACAGGTTCGATTGCGACGACAGGATGTCCATCGACTGCGCGCGCGTGATGCGCGGCATGAATTCCATCGCCAGCGCTTCGTAGCCGGCCGCGGCATAAGCCTCGATCCGCGCACGGTCTGCAAAAGGATTCAGGCTGGCGACGATCCAAGCGCCCGGCGCAACACCGTCGAGCGACGCGGGGTCTGGACCCTGCACGCCAAGCACGATCTCCGCGCCGGCCAGCGTCGCTGCACGGTCGCCGACGGAGGCGCCTGCATCCGAATACGCCGCATCGGCGATCGAAGCGGTATCGCCCGCCCCCGTTTCCACAGCGAGCGTAGCACCCAGCGCGATGAACTTCTTTACCGTTTCCGGCGTCGCGGACACCCGCCGCTCGCCGTCCGCTTGCTCTTTCAGGACGGCGATCTTCATGCCGTTACGAGATCAGCCAGATGACGAGCGCGACGACCATCGCGCACCCGACGGCACCCCATTTCATCATTCCCGTCACGCTCGAATAGGTCGCGACGTGCGCCTTCATGTCCCCGTTACCGGCCATGGTTCGTGCCCCCAGTCCTTGAGTGTCATCCTCTTGTGCAACGGACCTTACCCGTCACATGCGATCTCGCCAAGCCCGACACAGCGGACATCCGGGATCGACATTTAAGTCGCCCTTTACTTAGCATCGCTATTGTACGTACCGGAACGGGACAGGATTCGCCATGACGCGCAACGGCCAGCGCCTTCTATTGCTGATCGACGACGAACCCGCGCAGCGGCGGCTGGTGGCTGCGCTTGCCGCGCGGGGAGGCTGGCGCGCGATCTTTGCAGCGGACGGCGAGACCGCGATCGCGACGCTCGGAACCCAGGACGGAATGCAGCTCGATGCGATCGTGCTCGATCACTGGGCGCCCGGTGCGGACGCCACGAGCCTGATCGCGAGCTTGCGCGAACGCCGGCCGGCGCTGCCCATCCTGATGCTGACGGCCAACGGATCGGTGTCGCACGCGGTGTCGGCAATGCGCGCCGGAGCCACCGATTTTCTGGTGAAGCCGCTGGCCCCCGATCGTTTTCTGGCAGCGCTCGAGGCGGCCGTCGTCGGCACGTCTGCGGGTGAGCTGCGGCCGCTGACGGAGAAGATCCCGGCGCTGCTCGCCTTTGATGAAATCGTCGGATCGTCGCCCGACTTCAGGGCTGCGTTGGCGATCGCCGCAAAGGCGGCACGCGCGCGAGTCGCGATCCTGCTCGAGGGCGAGATCGGCGTCGGCAAGGAAGTCATCGCCGAAGCGATCCATGCCGCTTCTCCCCGCGCCAAGAAGCCGATGACCACGGTCAATTGCGGCGCGATCCCCGCCAATCTCGTCGAATCGGAGTTGTTCGGTCATGAGAAAGGCGCGTTCACCGGCGCGTTCGAACGCAAGGTCGGTCGTTTTCAGGAAGCCGACGGCGCTACGCTGTTCCTCGACGAGATCGACGAGATGCCGCTCGACGCGCAGGTCAAGCTGTTGCACGTGCTGCAGACCGGCGAGGTGCACGCGATCGGCGCGCGGCACCCACGCGAAGTCGACGTCCGGGTCATTGCCGCTACCAACAAGCGGCTGATCGACGAAGTGGATGCCGGACGGTTTCGCGAAGACCTGTATTACCGCCTCAACGCTGTCCAGGTATCGATCCCGCCCCTGCGCGAACGGACCGGCGACATTCCTGCGCTGGCCCGCCACCTGCTCGCGCGCATCGCCGAACAACCGGGGTTGCGGTCGCTGGGCATCACCGACGCGGCGCTTGCGTTGCTGGTGCAATATGACTGGCCGGGAAACGTCCGGCAGCTGCAGAATGCCCTGTTTCGCGCTGCGGTGCTGTGCGAGGACTCGGCGCTGACCGAAGATGATTTTCCCCAGATCGCTTCGCTCGGTAATCGCCAGCGCATCCCGGCTGCTGCAGCGCTGGGCGGTGGTGGCGTCACGCTGTTCCGCCCCGACGGCAACCTTCGCGCGCTGGACGAGATCGAGGCGGACGTCATCCGCCTCGCGATCGGTCATTACCGCGGACGCATGACCGAGGTGGCACGGCGGCTCGGGATCGGGCGATCGACCCTCTACCGAAAGCTCGGCGAACTCGGCATCGACAACGCTGCCTGACTTCGCACGCCGCGGCCGGTTGTCGCTATCCTACCAGAGTACGCCCTGGACGGGCGTGAGCGGTTCCGGCGCCTCGTCGCCGATCGCCTGAAGCAGGTCGATTTCGATCGTCCGGCACATCGCGTTCAACGGCACGTCGTGGATCGTGTCCGCGAACGGATCGACCAGGTCGTCGCCGATCTGCAGCACCGCCAGGAACATCAGCCCGGCAATCGTCGAACCGATCGGCGTCGCGAAGCCCAGCGTCTCGACCAGGCCGATCGGCAACAGGATGCAGAACAGGCGCGTGAAGATGCTGGGAAAGAAGCGATACTGGTTGGGAAGCGGCGTATTCTTGATCCGCTCCATGCCGCCTTGCGCGTTGGCGATATCGACTAGGACGGCCTCGAACTGGGTTTGCTGGATGGTATCGATCCAGCCCTTGCGTCGCGCGATGTCGATACGCCGCCCGGTACCGTCGAGCAGGCCGTTTGCGGGGTTGGTACGCGCGAGCGCGAACGCCGCCTCGTCCTCCGACAGGAAGCGCAAGACCTCGGGCGCGACCGGCTGACGCCGCAACTGGCACCGCAGCGCGTTCACATAGGCGATCTGGCGAAGCACGATCGTCCGCTTCATGTCATGCCCCTCGGGCTCGGGAAGCATATTGCGCGTCATACGGGCAAGGCTGCGCGAGGCATTGATCATCAGCCCCCACAGTCCACGGCTCTCCCACCAGCGCTGATACGCCGAGTTATCGCGAAACCCGAGGAACAGCGCGAGCGCGGTGCCGAACAGGGTCAGTGGGAGGGACGGCGCATGGAAGGGCAGGACATAGTAAGTGACGGTCACGACGACGTCCCAGACGAATAGGCCTAGCAGCGGGAGCCATACTTCGCTGACGATCTGGCTGATGCGCGGGGTAGCTGTAACGATCAAACGAAAGCCTCCTTGTTCACGCAGGACCTAATGCGCGAACACGCTTTTTGCTGCAACGCAGCGACAATCAGCCCCCGACGAGCGCCTGGTCGCGTAGTCCGCGCCAGACTTTCAACACCTGGACCGTTTCCGGTACATCGTGGACCCGCAGGATCTGGACGCCCGCCTCGGCGCCTTTGAACGCCAGCGCGAGCGAGCCGGCCAGTCGCTCGCCGACCGGTGCCTCGTTCGAAAGCGCGCCTATCAGGCGTTTGCGGCTGACCCCGAGCATGATCGGGCAACCGAGCCCGTGGAAGATGGCAAGGCCGTTCAGCAAGGCGAGATTCTGGCCGAGCGTCTTGCCGAAGCCGATGCCTGGATCGACCATGATCCGCGATCGGTCGACGCCGCCTGCGACGACTGCAGCGATACGGGTTTCGAGCCGGTCGAACACGTCGGTCAGGACGTTGCCATAACCGCCATCGCCGTGGCCGCCCTTCTTCGGGTCGGGGGAATGCATCAGGACGACCGGGCAGCCGCTCTTTGCGACCACGTCGAGCGCACGATCGTCCCAGAGGAGCGCGGCAACGTCGTTGACGATATGCGCGCCGGCGGCGAGCGTCGCCTCCATGACCGCGGCTTTGCGGGTGTCGACCGAGACGATCGCGCCGGCTCGTGCGAGGCGTTCGACGACGGGCACGAGCCGCGCGATCTCGTCGCCTTCCCAAACCGTCGGAGCGCCGGGGCGGGTCGATTCACCGCCGACGTCGATCATCGTCGCCCCCACGGCGGCCATGTCGATCCCGGCGGCGGCAGCGGCGGCTGGATCATCGACGTGCTTGCCGCCGTCGGAGAAGCTGTCGGGGGTGACGTTGAGGATACCGGCGACGATCGGCTGGTCGAAGCGGAGCATGCGTTCGCCGAGCTGGAGTGGCGCGCGGGGGGCGGTGATGGCAGCGTGGAGATGCGCGGCACGCTTGCCGAGCGTTGCGACTTCGGCAACCGGGATCGTGCGGCGGCTGCGGCCTTCGATGACTTCATACGCGGCGAACCATTGCAGGCCGCCTGCCAGGCGCGCGATGGTACCGTCTTCGTGGCCGACGGGCGTGTCGACGAACTGGACGGGGCGGAGGTGGAGACTGGTCATTATCGCGCTGACTTAGCGCAATCCGTCATCCCAGTGAAAGCTGGGATATCCCGCCGCCTGGGTGCCGCTTCATGGAGGGAGACCCCAGCTTTCGCCGGGGTGACGGGCCTTCGTTGAATGACGCGAATGATTGGATGACGCTGAAGATCAGATAGTGTTCGCCAACAAGTATGTCTGGCGAAGATCGTCGATCGGTTTCAGCCCCTTGTCGCTTTCGTAGTGCCAGAAGCTCCAGCCGTTGCAGGCAGGCGCGTTCTGGAGCGTCGAGCCGAGTTTGTGGATCGAGCCGATGGTGCCGCAGTCGCTGAGCAAGGAACCGTCTGCGCGGACCG
Source organism: Sphingomonas sp. R86520 (assembly GCF_042466285.1). Lineage (NCBI taxonomy): Bacteria > Pseudomonadati > Pseudomonadota > Alphaproteobacteria > Sphingomonadales > Sphingomonadaceae > Sphingomonas > Sphingomonas sp. R86520. The sequence goes on along the minus strand of NZ_JAXHBZ010000001.1, from coordinate 3,581,307 downwards.
TCGCGCGCCAGCGTCGCTTCGAGTCGGTCAGCACTGCCCCGGGCGCGAGATACGCGTTCTCGACCAGTACGCCGAATGCGACCTTCGGCTGCGTGCGGGGGCTCATCATCGTCGCGAGCGCGGATTCGTCCAACGGCAACGCGGCCTCGATGCGCTCCTGCGCGGCCTCGATGTAATCGCCTTCACGGTCGATGCCGATCCAGCTGCGGCCGAGGCGCTTGGCGACTGCGCCGGTGGTGCCGGTGCCGAAGAACGGGTCGAGCACCACGTCGCCAGGCTTCGTGCACGCCAGCAGGATGCGGTACAGCAATGCCTCGGGCTTTTGCGTCGGGTGGACCTTGGTGCCGTTCTTCTTCAGCCGCTCGCCGCCGCCGCAGGTCGGGAATTCCCAGTCGCTGCGCATCTGGAGCTCGTCGTTGAGCGTCTTCATCGCGCGGTAGTTGAAGTGGTACTTCGCCTTCTCGCCCTTCGACGCCCAGATCAGCGTTTCGTGCGCGTTGGTGAAGCGGGTGCCGCGGAAGTTCGGCATCGGGTTGGTCTTGCGCCAGACGATGTCGTTGAGGATCCAGTAGCCGAGATCCTGCACCGCCGCGCCGACGCGGAAGATGTTGTGGTAGCTGCCGATGACCCAGAGCGCGCCGTCGTCCTTGAGGATGCGGCGTGCTTCCTTGAGCCAGGCGCGGGTGAAGCGGTCATAGGCGGCGAAGGTGTCGAACTTGTCCCAGTCGTCGGTCACGGCGTCGACATGACTGCCGTCGGGACGATAAAGTTCGCCGCCGAGCTGCAGGTTGTAGGGGGGGTCCGCGAAGATCATGTCGATCGAGTTCGACGGGAGCGCTTTCATGTGCTCGATGCAGTCGCCGCGCAGGATCTGGTCGAGCGGAAGGACGGCTTGAACCGCCGGCTCCGCTGCCTTCTTCGCACGCGGCCGTGCGATCGTGTCGATCAAACCCATGTTTTCCGCCCCTTGTCGGCGCCCATAGCTGCGGAATTGTCCGACTCCGTCAAGCAAACTTTCGTTAACGGCGTTTTCGCGGGATTCCGTGGCTTCGACGAAACGAGTCTCCGTTGCCCAGATGTTGAGTCGTCGGAGACTCGAGGCTCAAGCCCTTGCGGTGTGGCGCGAAAGACTCAGCTCGTCGTTTCCTGTGCGAAAAGTCCCTCGCGCGCCAGATAGGCGGCGGCGACCGGTGCGAAACTGCGGCGGTGAATCGGCGTCGGGCCGTGATCGCGGAGCGCCTTCATGTGGTGCGCGCAGCCATAGCCCTTGTTCGAATGCCAGTTATATTCGGGATGCACGTCGGCGGCGGCGATCATGATGAGGTCGCGTGTGTGCTTGGCGACGATCGACGCGGCGGCGATCGACAGCGACTTGGCATCGCCGCCGACGAGCGGCGTGGCGGGGTAGGTCCAGCGTGGGAGGCGGTTGCCGTCGACCAGGACATGGCCGGGCGCGCAGCCAAGTTCGACCGACAGCGCGTCGACCGCGAGCGTCATCGCCTTCATCGTCGCCCAGTAGATGTTGAGCGTGTCGATCTCTTCCGGCTGGACGATCCCGATCCCGACGATCGCGCAGCCTTTGAGCCGCGCGCACAGCCGCTCGCGTGTCGAGGCGGAGAGCTTCTTCGAATCGTCGATACCGCGGGGGACGCCTTTTGCCGGGAGGATCACCGCCGCTGCGACCACCGGTCCCGCGAGCGGTCCGCGACCGGCTTCGTCGACACCGGCGACGGGGCCGACGCAAAGCTTTTCGTGTTTCATGCCGGGCATACTAACTCCATCGCGCGGCGAGAGCTTGCGCATCCCAGCCGTCGGCGTTCGTCGCCGCAAGCAGGTGGTAAAAGGGGATGGTGTCGAGCGCGTGCCCCATCGGGCCGTGCCCCTGGCCGATACCTGGGGCAGCCGCAAGTGCAGCGCGGACAAACGCGATGGCGCGGTCAACGGCGGCGTCGAGTGCCATGCCTTGGGCGAGCCCGGTCGCGATCCCGCTAGCGAGCGTGCAGCCCGTGCCGTGGGCATGGCGGGTGTCGATGCGGGGGTTGGTCCAGAGGGTTTTGCCGGCGTCGGTGACGAGGCGGTCGGTGATGTCGGAGCCTTCGCCATGGCCGCCCTTTATAAGGACTGCGGGGCCGAGCGCGCGGATCGTGGACTCGCCGCCGAGTGCCGCGAGTTCGGGAAGGTTGGGAGTTACAAGCGTGGCGATCCGCATGAGGCGGGTGAAAGCGGCGATGGTGTTGGCGTCAGCAAGGACTGATCCGCTGGTGGCGATCATGACGGGATCGAAGATGATAGGGATGCGTGCTGGCCGACCTTGCCCTGCCCTTCCTTGTTCTCCCTCGAAGGCGGGAGTCCAGGCTGGGCTCCCGCCTTCGCGGGAGAACAAGTTTAGTAGGCGGTCAGCTACGGCGTTGGCGGTTTCGGCTGAGCCGATCATGCCGATCTTTACCGCGTCGACGCCGATGTCCGAGGCGACCGAGTCGATCTGCGCCAGGACCATGTCGGTCGGGATAGGGTGGACTGCCTGCACGCCGAGCGTGTTCTGCGCGGTGATCGCCGTCACGGCCGTCAGCGCGTGGCCGCCGAGCATGGCTACGGTCTTGATATCGGCCTGGATGCCAGCGCCGCCGCCCGAGTCGGAGCCGGCTATTACGAGGATTCTAGCGGTCATTGGGTGTCGCTCATTGCGCGGAAGTGCAGGAAGTTCACACGCTGGCGCGGTTTTGTCGCGGGACTGTCCAAGACCGCTGAGCAGGGTTTGGCGCGGTTGGTGGTCATACGCTGGGCTATGTCATGATCGGTGGGATGTAGGACAGGGTCATGCTCCTCCTTTACCACCCCGGCGGAGGCCGGGGCCCAACTGGGGAACGTCGCTAACGGACGGTGGCGCTCCGTTACACCAGCCTTTCCAATTAGGCCCCGGCCTTCGCCGGGGTGGTAGGAAGGGAGGTGGTAGAGGTGTCGGGACCGTTTTCGAAAGAGAGCGCTAGTGCCGCCGCCCCGCTGCCGGCCTCTGGGGCGGCGCTTCGCCCAGCCGTGTCGGCCGGTCGAGCAATTCGCCGCCGCAGTTCGGACAACGCTCGTCGAGCGCGTCGGCACATTCCGCGCAGAAGGTGCATTCGAACGAGCAGATGAACGCGCCGGGTGCGTCCGCCGGAAGGTCGGCAGCGCAGCGTTCGCAGATGGGGCGCATCTCGAGCATCAGGCGGCCGCCGTCCGTACCGCGTCGCAGATCCGGTCGACGACGCGCTCGACCTGAGCGAGATCGTCGCCTTCCGCCATCACGCGGATCACGGGTTCGGTGCCCGACGGGCGGATGACGAGCCGCCCCTTGCCGGCGAGTTCGGCCTCGGCCTCGGCGATCACCGCCTTGACCGTGTCGTCGTCCAACGGCTTGCCGCCTGCGAACCGGACGTTCTTCAACAGCTGCGGCAACGGCTCGAACCGGTGCAGCACCTCGCTCGCCGGCGCCCCCGAACGCTTCACCTCGGCGAGGATCTGCAGCGCTGCGACGAGGCCGTCGCCGGTCGTCGCATAGTCGCTCAGGATAATGTGGCCGGACTGCTCGCCGCCGACATTATAGCCGCTGGAGCGCATCTTCTCGAGCACGTGGCGATCGCCGACCTTGGTGCGGACCAACCCGAGGCCCTGCGCGGCAAGATGGCGTTCGAGGCCGAGGTTCGACATCACCGTCGCGACCAGGCCGCCGCCCGCGAGCCGCCCTTGCCGTGCCCAGCTTGCCGCGATCGTCGCCATCAACTGGTCACCGTCGACGATCGTGCCGGTCTCGTCGACCACGATCAACCGGTCCGCGTCGCCGTCCAGTGCGATGCCGATGTCCGCGCCGCTCGCGACCACCGTCTCGGCGAGCGTCTGCGGGGCGGTCGAGCCGACGCCGTCGTTGATGTTGGTGCCGTTGGGCGTCACGCCGATCGCGACCACGTCTGCGCCGAGCTCCCACAAGGCCGAGGGTGCGACCTTGTAGGCAGCGCCGTTCGCGCAATCGATCACGATCCGCATGCCGTCGAGCCGAAGGTTCTCGGGGAAAGTCGATTTGGCGAAGTGGATGTAGCGGCCCTGTGCGTCGTCGATGCGACGCGCTCGGCCGATCTGGCTCGATGCCACCAACGGGATGTCACCGTCGATCAGCGCCTCGATCGCCTCCTCGGCCTCGTCCGACAGCTTGTAGCCGTCGGGCCCGAACAGCTTGATGCCGTTGTCGGCATAGGGATTGTGGCTGGCAGAAATCATCACGCCGATGTCGGCGCGCATCGACTGGGTGAGCATCGCCACCGCAGGCGTCGGCATCGGCCCGACCATGACCACGTCCATGCCGACGCTCGTAAACCCTGCGACCAGCGCGGATTCGAGCATGTAGCCCGACAGCCGCGTGTCCTTGCCGATCACGACGCGGTGGCGGTGATCGCCACGCAGGAAGTATGCGCCGGCCGCCATGCCGACCTTCATCGCCATCTGCGCCGTCATCGGCGAGACGTTAGTGGCGCCACGAATGCCGTCGGTGCCGAAATATTTCCTTGCCATCGCGTGCGCTTTCCGTCCCGTATCGGTGTCCGACGCGTTGATAGCGCGGTCGAACACGAAGGGCGAGCATGTCGCAGACTACACGGATCCTGGCAGCCCTGATCGGCGGCATCGCGATGGGCATCGCCGCGGCCGCCTGGTCGCCGGCGAACGCGATCGCGGTGACGGCGGTGACGCAGCCGATCGGCTCGGCATGGCTGCATGGCTTGCAGATGGTGATCGTGCCGCTGGTCGTTGGGCTGCTCGTGACCGGGATCGGCGCAACTACCGAGGCGGCGCGGGCCGGGCGGATCACGGTGCGCGCGATGGTGATGATCGTCGTCATCCTGTGGAGCACGACGATCATGTCGGCATTGGTCATGCCGTTGATCTTGGATGCCTTCCCGTTGCCGCACGCGTTAGGCTCCGCGTTGCGCGCCGCACTGACCGGCGCCGCGCCGGTCGGGCCGGTGCCGGGGATCGGCGCGTTCTTCGACACGATCGTGCCGACCAACATCGTCGCGGCCGCATCAAGCGACTCGTTCCTGCCGCTAACCGTCTTCGCGCTGACCTTCGCGTTTGCGGTGACGAAGCTGCCCGACGATCGCCGCCGCGTGCTGACCGGCTTTTTCCAGGCGGTGGTCGATGCGCTGCTGATCATCATCACATGGGTGCTGAAGCTGGCACCGATCGGCATCTTCGCGCTCGCCTACGGGGTCGGCGCGCGCACCGGGACGGCGGCGTTCGGCGCGTTGCTCCATTACATCGTCTGTGTCTCGGCGATCGGCTTCATCGTCCTGCTCTGCGCCTATCCAATCGGGATGATCGGCGGACGCGTCGGCTTCCTCAGCTTTGCGCGCGCGGTCGCGCCGGCGCAGGCGGTGGCGATCAGCACGCAGTCGTCGCTCGCCTCGCTGCCGGCGATGTTGAAGGCGTCGACCGATCTCGGTGCGTCGCCCGCCACCGCGGGGATCGTCCTGCCGCTGTCGGTCGCGGTGTTCCGTGCGACCAGCCCGGCGATGAACCTCGCGGTCGCGTTGTACGTCGCGCACTGGCTGGGGCTGCCGATCGGGCCGGGACAGATGGCGGCGGGCGTGGCGACTGCGGCGATCACGACGATGGGGTCGATCTCGCTGCCGGGCACGATCAGCTTCGTCGCGTCGGTCGCGCCGGTGGCGCTGGCGATGGGCATCCCGCTCGAGGTGCTGGGTCTGCTCATCGCAGTGGAGACCATACCCGACCTGTTTCGCACCGTCGGGAACGTGACGATGGACACCGCCGTTACCATCTCCGTGTCAGCCAGAACGGGGGTCACCCCGGACGGCACTCAGGAGATTCCCCATGAAATATCGCACGCTTGGCCCTGATTTCGAGGTTTCCGCACTGGGTCTCGGCTGCATGCCGATGGCCGGCATCGGCAAGGGCATGTACGGCGAGGCCAACGCCGACGAGAGCATCGCCACGATCCACCGCGCGATCGAGCTGGGCGTGACGCTGTTCGACACCGCCGAGATCTATGGCCCGCTGGTCAACGAGGAGCTGATCGGCAAGGCGATCCGGGGCAAGCGCGACGGCGTCGTGATCGCGACAAAGTTCGGCTTCCGCTATGACAAGAACGGGATGACGGGGGTCGATTCCACGCCAGCCAATGTGCGGCGTGCCTGCGAGGGATCGCTCAAGCGGCTGGGCGTCGAGACGATCGATTTGCTGTACCAGCACCGGGTCGATCCGGGGGTGCCGATCGAGGATACGGTCGGCGCTATGGCCGACCTCGTTCGCGAGGGCAAGGTGCGGCATCTTGGGCTGTCGGAGGCTGGCCTCGAGACGATCCGGCGGGCGGCGGCGACGCATCCGATCGCGGCTTTGCAGAGTGAGTATTCGCTTTGGGAGCGGGATGTGGAGGACGAGATTCTGCCGCTGTGTCGCGAGTTGGGGATCGGGTTCGTGCCGTATTCGCCGCTGGGACGCGGGTTTTTGACGGGGCAGATTACGGCTCGGTCGGATCTTCCCGAGGGCGACTATCGGCGGAACGATCCGCGGTATTCGGAGGAGAACTTTGCCAAGAACATGGAGATGGTCGCGGTGGTGAAGTCGATTGCCGATGCGCACGGGGCTTCGCCTGCGCAGGTAGCGCTCGCGTGGTTGCTGGCGCAGGGCGACGACATCGTGCCGATTCCGGGGTCTAAGCGTCGGGTTACGCTGGAGGATAGCATGAAGGCGGCGGAGGTTGCGCTGTCGGCGGACGATCTGACGAAGCTCGATGCGGCCGCGCCTCGGGGCGGGACTGCCGGGCCGCGCTACGGCGAGAAGGCGCTGTCGATGACACGGATCTGACTTCTCCCTTCCCGTTTACGGGAGGGGTAGGGGGAGGGGCGTGCCTCGCACACCGGACGCCAGTACGTACGTCGCGCCCTCCCCTAACCCCTCCCGCAAGCGGGAGGGGAATTTGGCCTTACTGGACGCCGTGCATCCACTTCTTGATCAGCGGCGAGATCAGCAGCAGCACGACGCCGATCCCGGCCGAGACCAGACCGATCGTCCAGAACACGCCGGCATAGGTATCGAGGCTGACCTTCAGATTGGTCACCTGGCCGCCGACCGTCTCGACGCTCGCCACCTGCGCGACGACGCCGGCGACATATTGCGCGACCGAGATCGACAGGAACCACACGCCCATCATCAGCCCGACGACGCGTGCGATCGACAGCTTGGTGATCATGCTGAGACCGACCGGCGAGATGCAGAGCTCGGCGAACGAGTGGATGAAATACAGCCCGGCGAGCCACCAGATCGCGACCTTGAACGAAGGCCCGACCATGCTCGCGCCCCAGACCAGGAACAGGAAACCGACGCCGACGCCGATCAGCGCGATGCCGAACTTGACCGGGATCGACGGCTCCAAGCCCTTGGCGGCGAGCTTGGTCCACAGGATCGACATCACCGGCGCCAGCGCGACGATGAAGAACGCGTTGAAGAACTGCGTCTGGCCGGCCGAGATGCTGAACAGCCCGAACACGCTGAGATCGGTGTTGCGATCCGCGAACAGCGTCAGCGACGAGCCGGCCTGCTCGAACAGCGTCCAGAACACAACGTTGAACACGATTAGCACCATGGCGGCCAGCATCATCTGGAACTCGCGACGCTCGCCGTTTACGAACGACCAGATCAGGATGCCCGGCACCGCGATCAGGAACGTGCCGAACAGCAGTTTGCCCATGAGCGACAGCGAGACGATGTAGCCGACGATCCCGGAGCCCGGCACCGGCGGGACCGCGTTCATGAGGTTGACGAACAGCAGGTAGAAGATCGGGATGCCGAGCAGGGCTGCGGCATAGATGCCGAGCGCGCGATCGGGACCGGTGCGGACCGGAGGCTCGCCGTAACCGTCGAGCTTGCCGCCATCGAACTGGATCAGCGTCCACGAAGCGAGCATGCCGATCGCCGCGAGCCCGAAGCCTGCCCACCAGCCGACTGCGACCGCAAGGAACGGGCAGAGCAGCTGCGAGAACAGCGAGCCGAGGTTGATCCCCATGTAGAAGATCGTGAACCCGGCATCGCGGCGCTTGTCGCCTTGGGCATAGAGTTCGCCGACCATCGTCGAGATGTTGGGCTTGAAGAAGCCGTTGCCCACCGAGATCATGCACAAAGCGAGCAGCATGATCGTGACGTAGAAGCTGCTGCGTTCGGCACCCGATTCGAAGCCGCCCTTCTCCACCGTCCATGTGGTCGAGCCGTCGGGGGCGAGCAGCGAGACGGTGCCGTCGTCGTTGCCCTTGATCTTCAGCTTGTTCGCGCCATCGACGAGATAGCGGACTTCGCTGTCGGCCTGGTCGACAACTTCGATCGCGTAACGCTGGTTGGCGATCGTCGCGTACGGCTTGGCGGTATCGCCGCCGAAGCAAAGCAGTAGGTAGCCGAGCGCCATGATGATCGCGCCGAACTTCACCGCGCGCTTCGAGCCAAGATACTGGTCCGCGAGATAGCCGCCGACCAGCGGCGTCAGATACACCAGCGCGGTGTAGCCACCGTAGAGCCCGGTCGCCTCGCGGTCGCCGAACACGAAATGCTTGGTGAGATACAGCGTGAGCAGCGCGCGCATGCCGTAATAGCCGAACCGCTCCCACGCTTCGGTGGTGAATAGCCGCGCGAGCTGGCGGGGATGCCCGAACCAGGTTTCGCCGGACGCCGGGTTGATATGGGTGATATCCGGCTCTCGCGGGGTATCCGCGGTCGGGGTGTCCACCATCTTTACGCTCCCTGAAACTCGTACTGGTGCCGTCGAGCGCGGCGCCGTTATGCGCGCGCAGCTTAACGACAAAGGCCGGACTGTAAATATCAGACGCCAAAGCCTATTTCAGCCGGCATGCTCAATGATCGCTCCACGCCGCTCTCGCTGCTCGCCACCCGCCGCTCGGGCAAGCCCCGCGACCTGATCGCGCCCGGTCCCGATTCCTACCAGCTGGCGACGATCCTCGAGATCGCGGCGCGGACGCCCGATCACGGCAAGCTCGCGCCCTGGCGGTTCGTGGTGGTGGGCGAGGAGCATCGGGGGGAGCTGTCGACGCTGATCACCGACGCGTACCGCGCCGAGCGTCCCGAGGCATCGCGGCTGGAGCTCGAGTCGCTCGACCAGTTCGCGCGTCAGGCGCCGACCTTGGTGGTCGTGCTTTCGTCGCCCAAGGAGAGCAAGATCCCGGTGTGGGAACAGGAACTGTCGACGGGCGCGGCGTGCATGAATTTGCTTCACGCAGTGCACGCGGAAGGCTTTGCGGGTGGCTGGCTGACGGGGTGGTCGGCGTTCTCGGACGTGGTTCGCGACGCGTTCGGCTCGGCGTCGGAGAAGATCGCCGGCTTCATGTTCATCGGCACGCCTTCCCGTCCGCTCGACGAACGCCCCCGCCCCGATATGGCACGGCTGGTAAGTCATTGGGGATCCTGACGACTCGACTTGCTACTCAATTACTGTATTAAGCCACCATGACAGCGCTCAGCAGCGACGACAGCCCCGTATATATCCGCCTCCGCAGCACGATCGCCGCAGGCATCCTTCGCGGGGACTATCGCGCGGGCGATCAATTGCCGTCGGTTCGCGCGTTCGCGGCCGAGCAGGGGGCCAACCCGCTGACGGTCGCCAAGGCGTATCAGAGCTTTCAGGACGACGGTTATGTCGAGGTGCGGCGCGGTGTCGGCATGTTCGTGATGCCGGGCGCGGCGGAGGCGTTGCGGGTGGCCGAGCGCGAGAATTTCTTGACGACTCAGTGGCCCCGGATCCTCGGGCATATCGACCTGCTGGGGCTCGATGCGCATGATCTGCTGGAGCGCGAGCGGGCCTGAGCGCCTCTATTCAGATCGCCCACCGCCGTCCGCCCTGCCCCTCTTCCGTTCGTCCTGAGTAGTCATCGAGTAGCGGCGAAGCCGCGTATCGAGAGGACGTATCGCAGGACAGGTTGGCGCGCGGAACCCATGCTTCGATACGCTCCCGACGGAGCTACTCGGTCGCTACTCAGCACGAACGGAATTGGGGGGCAGGGTCAGCTCATACTTCAGAACAACCCCAGTGCAGCGACATCCTCGACGCTCAGGTCGATCCCGAACAACAGGCTCATGCGAATCCGGTACACGCGCGGGTCGGTGATCTCGCCGACCGTCGTGTCGGTCCCCGAGCGCCGGCGATAATTCCGCCCGATCAGCGACGCGAAGCCGTTCGGGAGGACGATGCTGGCGATCGCGGTATGGGTGAAGCGGCTGGCGGGTGCGGTCGAGGTCCAGTGGTTCGACATGGCGAGGTCCGCGTCGAACACTTGCGCGAGCGTGAAGCTGTATTGCGGCTGGAATCCTCCCGTCTCGCCGCGACCGTCGGTCGTCATTGGATCGCCGTCGCGGAGCAGCATCCAGCCTTGTTCGCCCCCGTCTTGCCGGGTGGCTTCGAGGCGGAAGCGTGCGCCGTCAGGGGCATTGGCTTCGGCGCCATCCGCCAGCGGCAGGACCGGCGTGTAGCTGCCGCCGAAACCGGTGTCGGCGATCCAGTCCTGTCCGTCGATCGTCACCAGCGCGAAGGTATGCGTCAGCGGCGGTACGTCGGTCGCGGCGATCCAGACGCGCGCGAGCAGCGGGCGGGCGGCGAATCCGAGTTCGTTCAGCGCGTCCAGGAACAGGCGGTTGTGCTGGAAACAATAGCCGCCGCGACGGGCGGTCACGAGCTTGGCGAAGACGGAGTCACTGTCGATTGCGATGCCGCGACCGAGAACGACGTCGAGGTCCTCGAAAGGGATGGCGAGCCGGTGCGCGTGTTGCAGGCGACCGAGCCCGATCGAGTCGAGCGTCGGCCGCGCAGGCATGGCGACACGGAGGAGGTAGGCGTCGAGATCGAACATCGGTCGTCAGGTTCCTTGGTTGGTGAACCCTCTTACCGTTCGTCCCGAGTAGCCGTCGAGTAGCGGCGACGCCGCGTATCGAGATGGCGTATCGAAGGACAGGTGCGCGGGGCCTGTACCTCGATACGAACCACGAACGGCAGAGGTTTAGGCGACAACTCCCCTTTCCCAGCTCAGGCCGCGAACAGCTCCGCTTCGATCGAATACAGCACCGCCGCGCTGGCGTTCGCCGCCGCATTCAGCCCCATCGCCTCGGGGACGATCTGATCGAGATAGAACCGCACCGCCGCAGTCTTCATCCGGCCGAAATCGTCAGTGCCGGCTAACCCGCCCTGCCGCTCCATCAGCCAGCCGCAGGTCGCAACCGACAGCATGGTGAGGAACGGGTAGCTCGCGGCGAGCTTGTCGTCGGCGTCCGCGGTAACGAGTTTACGCCCGATCGCTTCGCACGCGTCGACCAAGGCCAGCAGGCGCTCGTCCTTCGCTTCCGCGCGGATGTCGGCGATCAGCGCGGCGAACGCGCCGCCATTGTCGAGGCCGAGTTTCCGCCCGACGAGGTCTGCCGCCTGGATGCCGTTCGTGCCCTCGTAGATCGGCGTGATGCGGGCATCGCGGAAATACTGGGCGGCGCCGGTTTCCTCGACATAGCCCATGCCGCCGTGGACCTGGATGCCGAGCGAGGCGACTTCGTTGCCGAGATCGGTGCCGTGCGCCTTGGCGAGCGGCGTGACGAGTTCGAGGCGGTTGCGCGCGGCACGGTCGCCGAGGTTGGCGCGGTCGACTTGGCCCGCTGCGTAGTAGACGAGCGCGCGCGCCGCTTGGGTCTGCGCCTTCATCCGTATCAGCATGCGACGGACGTCGGGATGCTCGACGATCTTGACCGAGTCCTTGTTCGGCGAGCCTGCGCGCGCGGATTGCACGCGATCGAGCGCGTAGGCGACCGCGCCCTGCGTCGCGCCCTCGGCGACCTGAACGCCCTGGAGGCCGACGTTGAGACGTGCGTTGTTCATCATCGTGAACATCGCGCGGATGCCGCCCAATTCTGCGCCGATCAGCTCGCCGATGCAGTCGTCGTTGTCGCCGAAGCTCAGCACGCAGGTCGGGGAGGCGTGAAGCCCCATCTTGTGCTCGATCGAGACGACGCGGACGTCGTTGAAGTCGCCGGGCGTGCCGTCTTCCTGAAGGCGGTACTTGGGGACGAGGAACAGCGAGATGCCCTTCGTACCCGCCGGCGCGCCGGGGGTCCGTGCGAGGACGAGGTGGACGATGTTCGGTGCCATGTCATGGTCGCCGAACGAGATGTAGATCTTGGTGCCCTTGATCGACCACTTGCCGTCGCCGAGCGGGGTGGCGGTAGCACGCAATGCACCGACGTCGGAGCCGGCCTGCGGCTCGGTGAGGTTCATCGTGCCGGTCCATTCGCCGGTCGCGAGATGGGGGAGATACAGCGCCTGCTGCTCAGGGGACCCGTGATGCTGGAGCGCCTCGATCGCGCCGACGGTCAGCGTCGGGCAGAGCGCGAAGCCCATGTTGGCCGAGCCGAGCGTGTCGAGCACCGCGGTCTGGATCGCGAACGGCAGGCCCTGCCCGCCCCATTCCTCCTCGACGCCGATTCCGCCCCAGCCGCCCTCGACATAATCCTTGTACGCCTGCGCGAAACCGTCGGGCATGACCACGCCGTCCGGGGTCCACTTCGCGCCGACGGTGTCGCCGGTGCGGTTGAGCGGCGCCCATTCGCCCGAGGCCAACTGCCCCACGCCTTCGAGGACCGCATCGACGACGTCGTCGCTGGCGGCGGCATAGCGTTCGGTCGCGGCGATCTCGCCGATCCGCACGACATGGTCGAGCACGAAACGCTGTTCGGTGGTTGCTGGAGTGAAGGCCATCGCATCCTCTTATCGCTACGGTTTGGACCCGCTATAGGCCTCCGAAATGGTCCGTCCACACCCACAAATCCGCCGCTACGGAACGGCCGCGCTGGCGCAGGCCGCCGCGCTGATCCGCGCAGGGTGCATCGTCGCAGTGCCGACCGAGACGGTATACGGGCTGGCGGCGGACGCCACGAATGCGGAGGCGGTGGCGCGGATCTATGCGGCCAAGGGTCGGCCGAGTTTCAATCCGCTGATCGTGCATGTCGCGGATCTCGCGGCGGCGGAGCGGATCGCGGTGTTCGATGCGGATGCGTTGGCGCTTGCCGAGGCTTTCTGGCCGGGGCCTTTGACGTTGGTGCTTCCGGTAAGGGGGGATTCGGGGATCGCTTCGCTGGTGACGGCAGGGTTGGATACGATCGCGATCCGGGTGCCACGACATCGGGCTATGCAGGAGTTGATCGCGGCGTCGGGGCGGCCTTTGGCGGCGCCTTCGGCCAATGTGAGTGGGGGGATCAGTCCAACCAGCGCTGCTCATGTTGCGGGGAGTCTGGCGGGGAACGTGCCGTTGATCCTCGACGACGGGGCTACCGAGGCGGGGTTGGAGTCGACGATCGTGGCCGGGCGGACGGTGCTGCGGCCGGGGCCGGTTACTGCGGAGGCTATCCTGACGCACCTCCAGCACCTCCCCGGCGAAGGCCGGGGCCCAATTGGAACGTCGGATGTAACCGGGAACGGCCTGCGTCATGACCTTCCCCCAATTGGGCCCCGGCCTTCGCCGGGGGGGAGTGAGGATGTGGTCACTGCGCCGGGGCAGCTTGAGAGCCATTATGCGCCGAATAAAGCGCTTCGTTTGAATGCGACCGAGGCCGGGTCGGGTGAGTGGCTAATCGGGTTTGGCGAAGTGACGGGCAACGTAACCCTCTCCGCATCGGGAGACCTCGTCGAGGCCGCCGCCAAGCTCTTCGACCTGCTTCATGCTGCCGATGCGAACGACCGTCCGAAGATCGCTATCGCACCGATCCCGCTCGACGGTATCGGCGAAGCGGTCAACGATCGTCTTCGCCGTGCTGCGCATCGCTAACTACCTGTTCCCCCGCGGAGGCGGGGGTCCAGGAGACAGGTCGGACTACGGTATCTAGAAGGGCCCCCGCTTCCGCGGGAGAACAACTGAACTACCGTTACGCGTTCACTGCCGCTTTCGACCGTGCGGCGAAACTCTTCCGCAGCTTCTGCAGCTTGGGCGGGATCACCGCCATGCAATACGGGTTCGAGCGGCCCGACGTCTCCCAGTAATCCTGATGGTAGCCTTCGGCCTCGTACCACGTATCCATCGGCTCGATCGTCGTGACGATCGGCTTGGGCGAGTCGGCCTGCGCCCGCTCCAGCGCCGCCTGCATCTCGGCCTTCTGCGCATCGTCCGCCGGGAACATCGCCGAGCGGTACTGGGTCCCCACGTCGTTGCCCTGCCGGTTCAGCGTCGTCGCGTCGTGCGTCGCGAAGAAGATGTCGAGCAGGTCGCCGAGCTTCAGCTGCTCGGGATCGAAACCGATCCGGATCGCCTCGGCGTGGCCAGTGTCGCCGCCGCAGACCTGCTTGTAGGTCGGGTTGGGCACCTGCCCACCGATATAGCCGCTCTCGGCCGACTGCACGCCGATCACATCCTTGAATACAGCCTCGGTGCACCAGAAGCAGCCGCCGGCGAGCGTTACATAATCCGTCATCACGATCTCCTTTCTCCCAAGATAGGAAGTCGCTACCGCGCAACAAAGAGGAGACGCGCATGATCGATGGTAAGGTGATGGTGACGGGCGGGGCTGGGTATATCGGCAGCCACGCGGTGCTGGCGTTGCTAGACGCGGGATATGAGGTCGTCGTGCTCGACAATCTGGTCACCGGGTTCGACTGGGCGGTCGATCCGCGCGCCACGCTGGTCGAGGCGAACGTCGCCGACGATGCGAAGGTGCGCGCAGCGATCCGCGAGCACAACGTCAAGGCGATCATGCATTTCGCCGGCTCCGTCGTGGTCCCCGAATCGGTCAGCGATCCGCTCAAATATTACCGCAACAACACCGCCGCCAGCCGCGCGCTGATCGAGAGCGCGGTGGTCGAGGGCGTCCCCCACTTCATTTTCTCGTCGACCGCCGCAACCTATGGCACGCCCGAGAAGGTCCCCGTCGCGGAGGGCGATCCGACCGTGCCGATCAACCCCTACGGCATGTCGAAGCTGATGACCGAGGCGATGCTGCGCGACGTCGCCGCGGCGCATCCGATCAATTACGCGGCACTGCGGTATTTCAACGTCGCCGGTGCCGATCCGCAGGGCCGCAGCGGGCAGTCGACGATCGGCGCGACTCACCTGATCAAGATCGCGGTCGAGGCGGCCACCGGCAAGCGCGGCCATGTCGGCGTCTACGGCACCGATTTCGACACGCCCGACGGTACCGGCGTGCGCGACTATATCCACGTCACCGACCTCGCCGCCGCGCATGTCGCGGCGCTGGAAGTCCTGATCGCCGACCCTGCGCAGAACCACACGCTCAATGCGGGCTATGGCAAGGGGTTCTCGGTGTTCGACGTGCTCGATGCGGTCGACAAGATCACCAACCGGACGATCGAACGCCGTCTCGAAGGACGTCGGGCGGGCGATCCGGCGATGCTGATTTCCGACAACAGCGCGATCCTGGACCGGCTCGACTGGACGCCGCGCCATGCCGATCTCGACGGCATCGTCCGCGACGCGTTGGCGTGGGAGCGGGCACTGGCCGAGAAGGGTCGCTAGGAGGCCGGGTCCGCCGGCAGATCGGCGGGCGGGGTGCCGAACGCGTGGCGCTCGCCGCCGATCGCCCGCCGCGCGCGCGCGGTGGCGAGCCACCAGGCGAGCGCCCAGAGCGTGCCGAAGCTCCATCCGGCCAGCACGTCGCTCGGCCAGTGGACGCCGAGATATACGCGGCTGCACCCGATCGCGCCGACCAGCAGGATCGCGACGACCAGCAAGTACCGCCGCGCCGCGCGGTGTTCCGTCACCTGCGAGGCGAGACCGGCGAGCGTGAGATAGACGATCGCGCTGTTCGCCGAATGCCCGCTCGGGAAGCTCATGTTCGAGACGGTGACGAGGTGCTCGACGATGTCGGGCCGCGGGCGGTTGACCTGCGCCTTGACGAAATCGACGATCAGTCCCCCGGTGATGCTGGATGCGAGCATCGCCAGCGCGGTCAGCCATAGCCGCTGGACGACCAGCAGGCCCGTGACGACGACCACGACGATCGTCAACACAATGCCGCCACCTAGCGCGGTGACGTCGATCGCGACGTTCGGCAGCCAAGACGGCCCATGCCACGCGCGCAGGCCGAGGATGATCGCGCGGTCGAACGCGAACGGCCAATGATCTACCGCGAGACCGACCAGCAGGATGAAGATGATGCCGACCGCGGCGACCGATGCGCCCGCGAGAATCGCCGGGACATGCCTCCGCCTGCTCGGCGCATCGCCCGAGGCATCGATGGTGGGTCCGCCGGGGCTCGAACCCGGGACCTCTCGATTAAAAGTCGCTTGCTCTACCAACTGAGCTACGGACCCCCGCCATCGTGGACCGCGCACCTAATCGCGTGGCCGCTTTCGGTCAACCGATTGCGCCAATTGCCGGATCGTTCTGCCGGTTAGCGGATCGCGCCATGTCGGGACGAGCCCCGCGAGGGGGGCAAGGACGAACCCGCGTTCTCGAAACGCCGCGTGTGGTACGGTGAGGCCGGGTGACGACCATGCGCCGCCCGACCACAGGACGATGTCGAGGTCCAGCACGCGGCTGCCCCAGCGGCGTCCCGAGCGACGGCCGAACGCGCGTTCGATACTTTTCAGGCGGACGAGCAGCGTGGCGGGATCTTCAGCCGTCTCGATCAACGCGACGGCGTTGGCGTAGCGGCGGTTCGAGGGGCCCAGAGGAGCGCTCGCGACGGTCGGCGATCGGGCGACGACGTCGCCGAGTTCTTCCAACGCGGCGGCGATCTCGCGCTCTGGAGCACCGTGGCGTCCGCGTCGGTTGGAGCCGAGCCCGATCGCGTAAATGGTCGCGGCGGGCGCGATCGTCGGGAGCGGGGTTGCAGGCGACATTTGGTCCGCCTAGCGCAATCCCATGGATTCCACACCTTACAGCACCGAGCTTCCCGAGCACGCGATCGACTCGGCCGACGAACTCGCCGGCGACATCGACGTCACGACCGTCTTTGCGCCCGTCTCCGCACTGCCCGAGACCGAGCCGCCACACGACTGCCCGCTCTGCCCGCGGCTCGTCGCGGTGCGCGAGCAGTTGCGTACCGAGTTCCCGACATGGTGGAACGCACCGGTTCCTGCGTTCGGCGATCCGTCCGCTTGGCTCGGCATCATCGGCCTAGCGCCCGGCAAACACGGCGCGAACCGCACGGGCCGCGCGTTCACCGGCGATTATTCGGGGCAGTTCCTGTTCGAGACGCTGGGGCGGTTCGGGCTTGCGACCGGGACCTACGGTGCGAAGGCCGAGGACGGGCTGGCGCTCGACGGCGCGATCATCCTCAACGCGGTGAAGTGCCTGCCGCCCGAGAACAAGCCGACTCCGGAAGAAATCCGCACGTGCCGGCCGTTCCTGGAAACGCAGGCGGATGCGGTGCCAAGCGCGCGCGTGTTCGTGGCGCTGGGGCATATCGCGCACCAGTCGGCGGTGAAGATGCTCGGCGGACGCTTGCCCAAGGCGCGGTTCGCACACGGCGCGGAGCATGTGATGCCCGATGGCCGCATCCTGATCGATAGCTATCACTGCTCGCGGTACAACGTGAACACAGGTGTGCTGACGGCGGAGATGTTCGACGCGGTGTTCAAGCGCGCGCTGGAGTTGCGCGAGACGGTTTGACGCCAGAGGGCAATTCCTGCCGCGGTCGGTGCCTCTTCAGTCATGTAAGACGTACCTTCCCCGGCGAAGGCCGGGGTCCAGCTGGTAAGGCCGCGGTAACGGAGCGCAACGGCCAATTGGCGGCGTTTCCCAACTGGGCCCCGGCCTCCGCCGGGGAGGTGCTGAAGGGCGGGGCTCTGCATAGCTTGCAGCGATCGAACGCTACTCGATCACCCACGCCTCGCCAGCTTCGGGCGTGCGGAAGCGGGCTGCTGCGACGTGTTCTCGAGCGAGCGCCGCGCGGAGGTGCTCCGGGGGTTCGTTGATGCCTTCCGACGTCAGTTCGAACGTGCCCCAGTGGACACCGATCGCGTACGCCGCACCGAGTTGCCCGAACGCGGTCACGGCCTGATCCGGGCCGATATGATTGTCGGTCTCGTGGCCTGCAAAATGATAGGCACCGATCGGCAGGATCGCGAAGCGAACCGGTCCTGCCGCGCGCGCTTCGATCGCCCAGCGCATGTCGCCCGGGCCGGTGTCGCCCGCGAAATACAGATTGCCGCCTGGCAGCGTCACCGTGAAGCCGGCCCATAGCGTCCGGTCGCGGTCGCCGGGGTCGTATTCGCTCCAGTGATGCGCGCGGTCGACGATCACGTCGATTCCGGGGCGCAGCGTCACCCGGCCGCCCCAGTCGCGCGCGATCGCCCGGATACTGCTGCGCCGCAGGATCTGGTCGTTGCCGAGGCCGGTGACGATCAGCGGCCTGTCACGATGCCAGAGCACTCGCATCGCGCGCATGTCGAGATGGTCGCGATGATCGTGGCTGAGCAGGATCAGGTCGATCTTCGGCAGATCCTTCAGTCGCACGCCGGGTTCGCGGACGCGCTTCACGCCGAGGAACTGGACGGGCGACGCGCGCTCTACCCAGAGCGGGTCGGTGAGGATGTTGAGCCCCTGCGTCTGCACCAGCACGGTCGAATGGCCGATCCAGGTGACGCGCATCGTCCGCCCCTCGACGCGAGCCGGCGGACGCGAGGGCATGACGGGCACGTGCTGCGGCCATGTGCGATAGGGCGGCTTCACGAGATTGCGGAACAGCGCGACCGGACCCTGCTTCTGCTCGCCGACGCTGCCTTGCACGCCGTCCGGATTGAAGAAGCGCTGGCCGTCGAAATGATCGCTCGGCGCGACGCCCTTCATTGATGGCGTCGTGCATCCGGCAAGGAGCGTGAGAGCAAGCATGGGTGCGGAGCGGATCCGGGTCATAGGCGCTTAAAATTATGTCACCCGATCATCAGCGTCCAGTCACGCGCGAGGTGCCACGGTAGATCGCATGGACGACGATTACGAAGTGCGCGGGTTGCATGAGCAACTGGCCGAGGAGCGTGCAGAGAAGGGCTTCGCGCTGGATCAGCGGATCGCGTTGTTCACGGCCGTGCTGGCGACGCTGGCGGCGGTGACGAGCTTCCTTGGCGGGCATACGCAGAACGAGGCGTTGCTGCACAAGAACGAGGCGGTGCTCATCAAGGCGCAGGCGTCGGATGCGTGGGGCTATTACCAGGCGGAGGACCTGAAGCGGCATCTGGCGGAGATGGAGGTGGACCTTGCGCCGCCTGGGTTCAGTGCGACGCTACTGGCGACGCATCGGACGGATATCGCGCGGTACAAGGCTCGAGGGACGGCGTTGAAGACTCAGGCGCAGGTGCTCGATCGGCAGTCCGCGGCGGCGAATGCGGAGTCGGACGACGCGCTGCGGCCGCACACGATGCTGGCGCTGGCGGTGACCGCGTTGCAGGTGGCGATCGCGCTGGCCTCAATCACCGCGCTCACCGGGCGACGGTGGCTGTTGTGGGTGGCGGGGACGGCTGCGTTGGCGGGTGCGCTGCTGGCGGGGCTGGCCTGGTTCTGATCCTCACCCGCAAGGGAGATGGCGCCGAAGGTGACGGACGGGAGAACACGGAAGCTACATTACCGCCTCCTCTCCCTCCATCTGGCAAACGCCAGCCCCCTCCCCCTCGCGGAGGAGGATCAAGTCGTCAGATGTCCTGGACCAGCCGGCCGTACAAATCGGGGCGGCGATCGCGGAAGAAGCCGAACGCGGCGCGGTGGCGCTTGACGATGTCGAGGTCGATCGTCGCGGTGATCACGCCTTCGTCGTCGCGGCCGAGTTCGGCGAGGATGTCGCCGCGCTCGTCGGCGATGAAGCTGGTACCGTAGAAGGTCTGGCCGTGCTCGACGCCGACGCGGTTGGCGGCGACGATCGGCACGACGTTGCTGACCGCGTGACCGACCATCGCGCGACGCCACAGCCGTGCGGTATCGAGGCTGGTATCATGCGGCTCGCTGCCGATCGCGGTCGGGTAGAACAGCACTTCCGCGCCCATCAGCATCATCGCACGGGCGGTCTCGGGGTACCATTGGTCCCAGCAGACGCCGACGCCGAGCGTCGTACGCCCCGCCTCCGACGCATGTGGCCAGACCTTGAAACCGGTGTTGCCGGGGCGGAAGTAGAACTTCTCCTCGTAGCCGGGGCCGTCGGGGATGTGGCTCTTGCGGTAGACGCCCTGCACGTTGCCGTCGGGGCCGATCATTGCGAGGCTGTTGTAATGATGCGGGCCGTCCGCCTCGAAGAAGCTGGTTGGGATGGTGACCTTGAGCGCTTCGGCGAGCGCCTGCATCGCGAGCACCGCCTTGTGTTCGGTGACGGGGGCAGCGTTGGCGAAGAGCCCCTCGTCCTCGACACGGCAGAAATACTCGCCTTCGAACAGCTCGGGCGGCAGGATCACCTGCGCGCCCTTCGCGGCGGCCTCGTGGACGAGGCGCGACACGTTGGCGATGTTGCGGTCGATGTTGGACGTGAAGCCCAGCTGCAGCGCGGCGACGGTGATCTCGGTCATGGCGCTCACATAATGAGGCGAAGCGCGTTGTGCGAGCCTTCGCTTGCTGTTCCCCCGCGGAGGCGGGTGTCCAGGGTTGCGGGCGATAGTGTGTGTGATCCTGGGCCCCCGCCTTCGCGGGGGAACTGGAGCGGCGATTGACACTGCCCTGCCCTCTCCGACATGCGCCGGGGATGATCGATCACTCTCTCCCCGCAAGCTGGCAAGCGCTCGCGACCGAGTTCGAGGCGCCGTACATGCGCGCGCTCGACGCGTTCCTGAAGGCCGAGCGGGCGGCGGGGGCTCGGATCTTTCCGGAGGATGCGGATCGTTTTCGGGCGCTGGAACTGACGCCGTTGGATCAGGTGCGGGTCGTGATCCTGGGGCAGGACCCGTACCATGGCGCAGGGCAAGCGCATGGGCTGAGCTTCTCGGTACGCGAAGGCGTGCGGACGCCGCCGAGCCTGGTCAACATCTACAAGGAGCTGGAGGCCGATCTTAGCATCCCGCGCGCGTCTCACGGCATGTTGGATCATTGGGCGGCGCAGGGCGTGCTGTTGCTGAACGCGGTGCTGAGCGTGCGGATGGGCGAGGCTGCGTCGCACCAGAAGCGGGGGTGGGAGCAGTTTACCGACGCGGTCATCGCGGCGGTGAACGCGCAGGACAAACCGGTCGTGTTCCTGCTGTGGGGGGCGTATGCGCAGAAGAAGGCGGCGTTCGTCGACGACGTTCCGAAGGGCGGGCGGCATCTGGTGATCCAGTCGGCGCATCCGTCGCCGCTGGCGGCGCGGACCGGGTTCTTCGGATCGCGGCCGTTCAGCCGGGCCAATGCCTTTCTCGAAACCCATGGGCGCGCGCCGATCGACTGGGCGCTGCCGGAGACCGACCGATGAGCGACGAATATGTGTACGACGAAGCGACTGGCGAATGGGTTGCGGGTGGTTCGGCGACGGCTGTGCCAGCGGATGACGGCGCGGTCGAGGTGCGGGATTCGGTCGGCAATGTGCTGGCGGATGGCGATCAGGTGACGTTGATCAAGGACCTGACCGTCAAGGGCGCTGGGCAGACCTTGAAGCGCGGGACGGTGATCAAGTCGATCCGGCTGACCGGCGACGCGCAGGAGATCGACTGCCGCTACGAGGGGATCAAGGGGCTGGTGCTGCGCGCGGAGTTCGTCCGCAAGCGGTAATGCTTTCGCGTTTTTGACGCGCGGGGGCAGGGATTCCCCCCGCCCCCGCGCGACATCACTCCGCCGGCAGGTAGATTTCGCTGCCCTTTTCGCGGAATTTCTCACTCATGTCCGCCATGCCTTTCTCGGCGTCGGCGTGCGTGCCCTTGGCGAAGATCGCCCGGTTAGTGTCGGCTGAGTCGACGTCGGCCGCTAGAAATGTATCGGCTGGGTTGTTCTGCTTTGCCGCGAAGTCCCTCACC
Source organism: Sphingomonas sp. R86520 (assembly GCF_042466285.1). Taxonomy (NCBI): domain Bacteria; kingdom Pseudomonadati; phylum Pseudomonadota; class Alphaproteobacteria; order Sphingomonadales; family Sphingomonadaceae; genus Sphingomonas; species Sphingomonas sp. R86520. The sequence goes on along the minus strand of NZ_JAXHBZ010000001.1, from coordinate 3,559,379 downwards.
TCCTGCGTGATCTTCATCGAGCAGAATTTCGGGCCGCACATCGAACAGAAGTGCGCGGTCTTGGCGCCTTCTGCCGGCAACGTCTGGTCGTGGTATTGTTCGGCGGTGTCGGGGTCGAGGGAGAGGTTGAACTGGTCTCTCCAGCGGAATTCGAACCTTGCGCGGGACAGCGCGTCGTCGCGCATCTGGGCGGCGGGGTGGCCTTTGGCGAGGTCGGCCGCGTGGGCGGCTAGTTTGTAGGTTACTACGCCGATTTTCACGTCGTCGCGGTCGGGGAGGCCTAGATGCTCTTTCGGCGTGACGTAGCAGAGCATCGCGGTGCCGTACCAGCCGATCATCGCGGCGCCGATGCCGCTGGTGATGTGGTCGTAGCCTGGGGCTATGTCGGTGGTGAGCGGCCCTAGCGTGTAGAAGGGTGCTTCGCCACAGACTTCCAGTTGCTTGTCCATGTTCTCCTTGATCTTGTGCATCGGCACGTGGCCGGGGCCTTCGATCATGACCTGGACGTCGCTCTTCCACGCGCGGTGGGTGAGTTCGCCTAGCGTGTAGAGTTCGCTGAACTGCGCTTCGTCGTTGGCGTCGGCGATGCTGCCGGGGCGCAGGCCGTCGCCGAGGCTGTAGGCGATGTCGTACGCCTTCATGATCTCGGTGATCTCGTCGAAGCGCTCGTAGAGGAAGCTCTCCTTGTGGTGGCTGAGGCACCATTTCGCCATGATCGAGCCGCCGCGTGAGACGATGCCGGTGACGCGTTTCGCGGTCATGGGGATGTAGGCGAGGCGGACGCCGGCGTGGATCGTGAAGTAATCGACGCCCTGTTCGGCCTGCTCGATAAGCGTGTCGCGGAAGATCTCCCAGGTGAGGTCCTCGGCGACGCCGCCGACCTTTTCGAGCGCCTGGTAGATGGGGACGGTGCCGATCGGGACGGGCGAGTTGCGGAGGATCCATTCGCGGGTGTCGTGGATGTTGCGGCCGGTGCTGAGGTCCATCACCGTGTCCGCGCCCCAGCGGATCGACCAGACGAGCTTGTCGACTTCGGCGGCGACGTTGGAGGCGACTGCGGAGTTGCCGATGTTGGCGTTGATCTTGACGAGGAAGTTGCGGCCGATCGCCATCGGTTCGGATTCGGGGTGGTTGATGTTGTTGGGGATGATCGCGCGGCCGCGGGCGATCTCGTCGCGGACGAATTCGGGGGTTACGAAGTCGGGGATCTGCGCGCCGAAGGATTCGCCGTCTCGGGCGTAGTCTTTCAGCATGGCGCGGCCGAGGTTTTCTCGGGTGGCGACGTATTCCATTTCTGGGGTGATGATGCCTCGGCGGGCGTAGTGCATCTGGCTGACGTTGGCGCCGGCGCGCGCGCGGAGGGGGCGCTTGATGGTGGCGGGGAATTGGGGGACGCCGGAGTCTTTGTTGCCGCCCTGCGCTGCCGCTTGGGCGGTGCGGTCCGTGCCGAGCCGGCTGGCGGCAAGATAGCCGTTATCTTCGGGGCGGAGTTCTCGGGCTTCGTAGGATTCCACGTCACCTCGGGCTTCGATCCAGGCGCGGCGGAGTTGGGGGAGGCCGGCGTTGATGTCGATTGTCGCGCGGGGGTCGGTGTAGGGGCCGCTGGTGTCGTAGACGCGTAACGGGGGTTCGCTGCATGACGGGTCTAGGACGATTTCTCGCATGGCTACGCGGACGTCTGGGCTGGTCGGGACTGCGACGTGGATTTTGCGCGAGCCTCGGATCGGGCCGGTGGTTACGCCGATGTCTGCGGTCTTGGATTGCGTATCGACGGCCATGCGCTTGCTCCTACGGGTCTCGGAGCAAGGTTTACGGTTCTGTGGCGACCGCTCCCTCCCTCCGCCGGTATCAACCGGATCAGGTTCAGCGGGTCGAAGGCTCCTGCCTTCCTCTCAAGCGCGGATAAAGCGCTCCCCCGGGGTGGGGTGAGCATAGGGGCGTGGGGATGGGGTGCAATGGGAAAAGCGGGTTGGCGGTGCGGGGTGTGCGAGGCTCCGTGATCATTGCACGCTCGATAATGCTCCACACCGGCGAAGGCCGGGGCCCAATTGGGGGATGGCGATAACGACGCGATGTGCTTCGTTATATCCACCTCGCCAATTGGGCCCCGGCCTGCGCCGTGGTGGTGGTATCGGGGGTGGCGCGTTTTTATGGTGAGCGCACGTCTGCTGAAACGAGAAAGGCCGCTGCCCGGTTTGGGGCAACGGCCTTCCTTTTTCCGCGCGCCGTCAGTCGTAGCAAAGCTGCGCCTTGTGGCGTGCTTTGCTGCGCTGCCCGAGATTGGGCGAGTCCTGCACCTAGTTGGTGCAGGCCGCCCTTCGCCTCAGAACCTGAAGCTCACCGTACCACGGAGCGAATGCCAGCGCAGATACTCATCGCTGCGGCGGAAGGTGGTGCCGGTGGTGTTCGGCGCGATCAGGAACGGGTTGTTGGCGAGCAACACCGGGCTGCCGGCGAGCGCCGTACCAGCGGTGACGCGGACGCGGGCGTCGTTGTCCTGATACTGATGGTACATGTATTCCATGCCGATCGAGATGTGCTTGGTCAGCTTCTGCTCGATGCCGCCGCCGCCGAGGATGCCCCACTGGTTCTTCGAACCGGTGGCCGCAAAGGCGTTGGCGGTGTTGGTGGTGAAGAACAGATTGTCGATCTTGGCGTAGCCAGCACCGAACGTGCCGTAGAACAATGTGGTGTTGATCGCATAGCCGGCGCGGCCACGGACCGAGGCTTCCCAGTCGACCTTGCGCGACATGGTGTAGCTGGCGGGCGTGGTCGAGAAGCCCGAGACGCTGTCGGTGATCTCGGTCTTGCCGAATTCGCCGACGACGCCGACGACGATGTTGCCGCGCTGTGCGTCGAAACCGGCGCGACCGTAATAGGCCCAGCCGTCGTCGTCGTTGCGGCAACCATAGGCCGCGGCGCCGGTGCGTGCGGAGCCGTTGCAGAAGCCCGGCGAGAAGGCGTTGGCGCCGGTGATGGTGTTGACGTTCTCGTTGAAATTGCCATCGCCATTGCGGTCAAACAGGATCGACGAGCCGACATCGTTCTTCTGCACGTCATACCCGCCGGCCGCGCCGACATAGACGCCCGAGAACGGGCGGTCTGCAGTGGTTTCCTGCGATAGCATCTGGGCCTGGGCCGGAACGGCGAAAAGGCCCGCGACCGTAAGGCCGGCGAGCGTGGTGAGCTTCGTAAGGTGCTTCATGTCATTCCCCAAACTTGGGCCGCGGCGCTCCCGATGTTCGCCGCGACCCGAGATTTCTGTTTCAATCGGTGATGGCGATCACGGATTGGCGGCGCTGGTCTTGATGTTGCCGTTGACGCCGGCCGGGAAGAACCCGCCCATCGCGACGGCGGCCTTGTTGAGATAGACGATGTTGAGCACCTGGCCGGTCGAGCGGCTGTAGGCGAGCCCGTTGGCATCGGTCGGCACGATGTTCGACATGGTGGCGTCGGTGCCGGTGATGCCCTGATCGTCGTCGCCGATAACGCCGGTCGCGGCGTTGGTAACGGTGCCGTCGAGGCTATCGCGCGCGTCGCTGATCTGGCCGGCGGCAGTACGCAGCGTCGGCACGGTCAGGCCCTTGCGGTACAGGATCGTGCGGATCAGGCCCGCATGATAGGCCTCGGCCGCGAGGATGCCGGCAGCCGCCTCGAGATACGTCTTGTTGGCGATCAGCGGTGCGGCGCCCTTATAGGCCGAAACGCCGACGTCCTCGAAGATATACGCGCCGAGCAGGAAGCTGTTGTCGTCCGCGTACGGGTTGAAGATCCCGGTTGCGCCGACGACGCCGGCAGCGCGTGCCGCAGCGGTGAAGGCACCCGGTGCGGCTGCCGTGCCGGCCGAGATATCGATCGCAGGTTGTGCGACGGCAGCAGTGCCGAGCGCGGTGCGAAGGAACGCGACGTGTGCGACTTCGTCAATCGCGATTTCGCGGGCGTATTCACGGACGACAGTGTCGGTGAAGGGAACCTGCGCGCCGCCCGTGACGGACCCTTGCGTACCGGTACCGGTCAGCAGGCTGGCGTTCAGGCCGACGCCGAACGCTGCGAACGCGTAGAACTGCGCTTCGAGATATTCGAGGTTGAGGGCGAAGTTCAGGACGTCCGCGTCATTGAGCGCAGCGGCCGGGGTCGGCGTAGGCGTCGGTGCAGGCGCGAGGTCCTGATCGTCGCTGCCGCAGGCGGCGAGCAGCGATGCACCACCAACGGCTAGGGCGCTGCCACCGGCGAAGCGGAGGAAGTTGCGGCGTTCGTTGCGACGGCTGGCGATCGCGTCGAATATTTCGAGCTTGGTATTGAGATCGGTCATTGGGTTAATCCCCTAAATATCGAAGAAGGCGCGCGGTCAGACTGATGCGATCAGACTGCTGCGGTGCTCGTCTTGACGTTGCCGTTCATGCCAGCCGGGAAGAACCCGCCTGCCGATGCTGCGCCCTTGTTGAGGTACACGATGTTGAGCACCTGGCTCGTCGAACGGCTGAAGGCGACGCCGTTGGCGTCCAGCGGGACGATGTTCGATGCGGTGACCGCAGCCTGCGTTGTCGACAGATTGATCGGCGTCTGCGTGACCGGCGAGATACCCTGATCGAGATCGGTCGAGCCATCGAGGCTGTCGCGTGCGTTCGAGATTGCATCGGCCGACGTGCGCAGCGACGGCGTCGCGATACCCTTGCCGTATAGCGTCGTGCGGACGATCGCGGCGTGATACGCCTCGACCGCGAGCAGGCCGGCTGCGGCCTCCAGATACGCCTTGCTGGTCAGCAGCGGGGCAGCACCCTTGTAGGCGGTGACACCGACGTCCTCAAAGATGAACGCGCCGAGCAGGAAGTTCTCGTCGTTCGCATAGACGTCGAACGAGGCGCCGGCGCCGATCAGGCCGGCAGCGCGTGCTGCGTTCGAGAAGGCGCTGGTGGCGGTGACGCTGACGTCGATCGCCGGCTGTGATACTGCCGACGCGCCGAGGGCGGTGCGCAGGAAATTGACGTGCGCGATCTCGTCGGCGGCGATTTCCTTGGCATATTGCGCGACGATCGGGTCGGTGAACGCGACCTGGCGACCGCCTAGGACGGCGCCCTGTGTGCCGGTGCCGGTGAGCATCGAGTTGGGGAGACCGTTGCCGGTTGCGGCGTAGGAATAGAACTGCGCTTCGAGATATTCGAGGTTGAGCGCGAAGTTCAGAACGTCCGCATCGGTGACGGACTGTGCCGAGGCCGACGTGGAAAAGGACAATGCGGTCGCACCGGCTGCGGTCATCGCAGCGGCGCCAAGCGCGTTCTTGAAGAAATCACGCCGGTCGTTGCGTCGCTCTACGCGGGCATCGAGGGCTTCGATAAGGTGCACGCTCTCGGTCATATCAGGGTCCTCCCCTTGCTGTTGCGGACGTCGAAATTCACTGCGGCGATGACGCAACATCCCAGAATCCGACCGGTCCCGTTTACCGGAACTCATTCGTAACCCGCTCTGTTACGGACATAAAAAAAGCCGTCCGGGTCGAGTAACGACTGCGGACGGCTTTTGGATGCAGGGTTCAAGACCCGTGCGAAAATATTTTTCGGTTAGAAGGTGTAGGTGAGGCCTGCGGCCCCCATCCACTGGTCCGCCGAGCCGACATCGGCGACGATCGGGCTGTCCTTGTACTTGCCGAGCATGCGACCGTAGAGCACGCCCGCGCCAATGCCGAAGCCGTGGCGCAGATCGCCCGACAGGCTCTGCAGAACGAAGAACGACGCGTTGACGCGACGGAAGCCGCTGTCGTCGATGTCATAGGTGCGCAGGCCGCTGGCGAGCGTGCCGATCGGCGTCACCGACGAATAGGTGCGGCCATAGCCCTTGCCTACATAGTCCGCCGCGACGCCGAGCGAAACGAGCGTGCGGACCGAAAGCGGCGTGGTGTAGTTGACCTGCGGCGTGATGACGTAGCTGTCATACGTGCCCGACACGTCGTGGACATAGGCGACGCGTGCCGTGAGCGTGTCGTAGTCGCTGGTGATGACGCCGGTCTTGCCGATGCCGACATAGCCGCCGACTTCGTAGGCGGTGTCGATCTTGCCGAGCGCACGAACCTGACGATTGTCGACCTTGCCGGTGCGATCGGTGCGAACCGCGCCGATGACGCCCAATTCGTAGTTGATGCCCACATTGCCCGTGTTCGGGATCAGATTGACGTAGAGCTGCGTACCGCGCGTGAAGAAATCATGCCCGCGGACCGTGCCGATCACGGCGCCGGCTGGCGTGAAGCTGTTGCTGTCGGCACCCTCGTAATCGGGTAGCGACGCGACGCCGACGGCAACCGTGATGCGGTTATTGTCCGCCGGGTTGGTGATCGGCGGCGACGGGTTCGGGTCGGTCTGAGCGAGCGCCGGGGTGGCGACGGCGACCGCCGCGGTTGCGGCAGTCAGTATGAGAGAGAATGCGCGCAAGGAAATGCTCCGGAGAAAAGGTTCCATCGCGGAACGCCGTAAGAGTGGTTTCGGTCCGTAACGATTCGTCAGAAGATGTAACGCATCTTCACCTGTTGCATTTCGGCATCACCCGCCAGCACGAACCGGGCGGCGGCAAACCGCGGCGGACCGAACCGGACGGCGGCGTCGCGCGAGAAGCCATAGCCCTCGCGCGGGATGCCGGCGAAGGTGTCGAGCTTGGCGTTGCTGTTCTCGTCGTGGATCACGGCGAGCGCATAGCCGCGCTGCGGAAGGCCGGGGAAACTGGTGGTATGGACGCTGGCCGGGATCGAGCGGGTGAGCGCGTCGGCATCGTCGACACAGGCAGGAAAGTTCTTAGGATCGGCGGTAAGGCAGATCCGGATCAGGCCCTTTGCCGAGCGGAGATTGTCGACGTGGACGTCAAGCCGCGTGACCGGTGCCGCCGCTGCCAGTGTCGCCCAGGCCATTGCCGCGCCCACCGCCACGCGCGACAGCTTTCGCATGCGCCCTGGCATGCGATTTCGCGAAGTCGCCGAGCCCCCGGTCGGTGCCGCAGAGCCGATCCCAGACTCGGAAATATAGCCCATAATTGCATCCGTATTGTTCATGATGACGCTGATGGTGGCTGGCCGTTATCAGCCATCCCCCCAATGCTCCCCGCCACATGAACCGTGGGAAGATCTCCCATCCCATGTGATTGGTCACACCCATAACCGTCATGATCGTCAGGACCAAACCCAAGGCGGCGACGTTGATCGGAATTAAGAACACCAGTAGCGGAATTATCACAGCGCCGGTGATCGCCTCGATCGGGTGGAACGCCATCGCCGCCCATGCGGTCGGCGGGCGACTGGCGTGATGGACCGCGTGTGCCAGCTTGAACGGCGCCGGCCGGTGCATCCAGCGATGCGTCCAGTAGAACCAGGTATCGTGCGCGAACAGGAACAGCAGCGCCGAGACGGGCAGATACCAGAGCGGGTAGGCGTGGACGTCGGTATAGACCTTGGTCCAGCCACGATTCTGCCAGCCCCAGGCGACGATCCCCGCTGGCACGCCGTAGATCGCGGCCGAGGCGATGCTCCACAGGATCTCGCGCCGCATCTGCGTATCGAGACCGCGGTAAAGACCTGGGTGACGGGCCCGGGTGGCGGCCGCGAATGCGCCCGAGACGATCAGATACCGAACACCGACGATCGCGGTCATCGCCGCGGCGGAGAGGAGGATGGCGAGCCACATGACGCTCTTATAGGCGAGTTCGTCCTCCCGGGTAATGGGTGGCTTCGTTCGCGTGGTGGCGGTAGCCTGAGCCATGGCGCGAGCGGCAAAATTGAAGGTGTATCGGACCGCTGCGGGTTTCCACGACGCCTATGTTGCGGCGCCGAGCCAGAAGGCGGCGCTGGCGGCCTGGGGTAGCGATCACGACCTGTTCGCGCGGGGGATCGCCGAACTGGTGACGGATCCGGCCCTGTCCGCGGAGCCACTCGCGTCGCCGGGCGTGGTCATCAAGCGATCTCGCGGGACGTCGGCGGAACAGATCGCGGCGTTGCCGGCGCGGGCGGTGCGATCGGTCAAGGCGCAGGCGGAGGGCGAGACAGATCCTGCACCGAAACCCAAGGTTGAGTCCAAATCCAAGCCCAAGCCCCAGCCCCAGCCCAAGCCCAAGCCGAGCCAAACTGGCCGCAGCCGAGGCATTACTCGAAACGCAGGAAGCAGCGTACCGGAACAAGCTGCGCGCCTTGGCCGAGCGCGAGGCGGCCTTGGCGCGCGAACGGCGCGATCTCGAACACGCGCGCGACGCGGACCTGACGGCGGCGCGAGATAGCGTCGAGGACGAGAAGACTCGCTACGACGCGGCGATCGAGGACTGGAAGGTCTGAGAGTTTCGCCCGCGAAATGCTTGAGACGATGCGAAAGTCCCAGCGAAAAAGCCACTATGCAACGGCAGGATTCACTGTAGCTTCGGTCATCAGAGCAGGATGACCTGCCGGATTCGGAGAGAGATGCATGGCAAATCGCAGCGACATCGCGAGCAAGGACCATAAGGGCCTGATCTATACCATCACCGGCGGAGTCCTGGCGGCCGGCGTCTTGATGATGGCATTCTATGGCCATCACGGCGATCCGGTTGCCCCGACCGCACATCCTGCGATCGTCACCGCGCAGAAGTAACGCCGGCGCTCAACGAGCGTCGCGACCGAAAATCAGGATCGGGGCTTCGCGGTAGCGGCCTTCGGTCTGCAACTGGTAGCCGAGGCGGTCGGCGAGCTTGATCGAGGGGGCGTTGGCGCGGTCTATGATGCACGCCGTCCGCGGGATGCGCGCATCGGCCCAGGCGAAGATCGCGGCGAGCGCTTCGGAGGCATAGCCCTGGCCGTGCGCGTCGCCCGTGAGCGTCCAGCCGACTTCGGGAGTGGCGTCGATCGACGGCTGGATTGCGCGACGGGCTTCGATCAGGCCGAGTTCGCCGATCAGCTTGCCGGTCGCGGTTTCGCGCGCGATCCAGCTGCCGTAGCCGAACAAGGTCCATTGGCCGACCGAGCGGAGCAGGCGGATCCAGACGTCCTCGCGGGAGCGGGGCTGGCCGCCGATCATCGTATAGACGCGCGGGTCGGTCCACATTGTCGCACAGTCTTCGAGGTCGGGCGCGGCATGGCCAGTCAGGGTCAGACGAGAGGTGGTGAGCGTGGGGACGGACATTGGCCCAAGCTAGCGACTTTGCCTCGGGCCGTCCTCACCCTTCCCACCACGAAGCCGTCGCGGGCGCCTTCCCTGGTCCATTGAAAGAGGGAGAGACTCCGTGAGGCGGTGATGGGTTGAGGATGGTCCCCGCATACCGCCCTGCCCTCTCTCACCACGGCAACGCAGGTTGTCTTCGGGCGGGAAAGGTTGTTTTCGGGGGCCCTGCTTTGCGCTAGTCCGAGCGGATGGCATCGACGATCTCCTGCGACGTTGCGATCGTCGGCGCGGGCCTGGCCGGCGGGATGATCGCGCTGGCGCTGAAAGCAAAGCATCCCGTGCTCGACGTGCGGCTGATCGACTCGGCCGGAGTCGTCGGCGGCAATCACCTCTGGTCGTTCTTTGGGAGCGACGTGGCGCAGGCCGATCGCTGGATCGTCGCGCCGCTCGTGGTGCATGCCTGGCGCGGATACGATGTGCGCTTTCCGGCACATGCGCGGACGATCGATGCGACCTATTATTCGATCGAGAGCGAGCGGCTCGACCGCGAAGTGCGCCAGGCGTTGCCGGCTCACGCGCTGATGCTGGGGCGGAAGGTGCTGGGCGCGAGTGCGACCGCAGTGGTGCTGGCGGATGGCGACCGGATCGAGGCGACCGGGGTTATCGACACGCGGGGTCCGGGCGATCTGTCGCTGCTGGACTTGGCGTGGCAAAAGTTTCTCGGGCGCGAGCTGGCGTTGGCCGTGCCGCACGCGAGCCCACGGCCGATGGTGATGGACGCCACCATTCCGCAGATCGACGGGTATCGCTTCGTCTACTGCCTGCCGTTCTCGGCCGAGCGGATGTTCGTCGAGGACACCTATTATAGCGATACGCCCGATCTCGACGTGGCGGTGCTGGGCGGTCGGATCGACGCGTATGTCGCCGGGCGGGGCTGGTCGGTCGAGAGCGTCGTGCGGGAGGAGTCGGGCGTGCTGCCGGTCGCGATGGGGGGCGATTTCGAGGCGTATTGGCGGTCCGGTGGCGCACGCGTCGCTAAGGCCGGGATGCGCGCGGGAATGTTTCATCCGACCACGGGCTACTCACTGCCCGACGCGGTGCGGACCGCGGCGATGCTGGCTGGCCTCAGCGATTTCTCGGGCGCGAATCTGCACGATGCGACGCATGCGATGGCGCGGGCGACGTGGAAGAGCCGCGGCTTCTACCGGATGCTCGACACGATGTTGTTCCGCGCCGCCGAGCCGGAGGAACGCTACCGTATCCTCGAACGCTTCTACCGCCTGTCGCCTGCGCTGATCGGGCGGTTCTATGCCGGACGATCGACCATGACCGACAAGGCCCGAGTTCTCACCGGCAAGCCGCCGGTCCCCATTTCGCGCGCCGTTCGCGCTATCATCGGAGCACGCTCTTGAAGACCGCAATAGTCATCGGCGCAGGGTTTGGCGGCCTCGCGCTCGCGATCCGGCTGCAATCCGCGGGCGTGCAGACCACGATCGTCGAGAGCCGCGACAAGCCGGGCGGGCGCGGGTATTTCTGGGAGCGGGACGGGTTCACCTTCGATGCGGGCCCGACGGTAATCACCGATCCGGATTGCCTGCGCGAGCTGTGGGCGCTGACCGGGCGCGACATGGCGGAGGACGTGACGCTCGATCCGGTGCTGCCGTTCTACCGGCTGAACTGGCCCGACGGGACGAACTTCGACTATACCAACGACGATACGCTGATGCGGTCGGAGATCGAGAAGCTGCATCCGGGCGACTGGGCGGGGTATCTGAAGTTCCTCGATTACTCCGCCGGCGTGTTCAAGGAAGGCTATGAGAAGCTCGGGCATGTCGCGTTTCTCGACTTCGGGTCGATGATCAAGGCGGCGCCGGCGCTGGCGAAATACCAGGCGTGGCGGTCGGTATATTCGATCGTGTCGAGCTTCGTGAAGTCGGAGAAATTGCGCGAGGCACTGTCGTTCCACACGCTGCTGGTCGGCGGCAATCCGATGACGACGAGCGCGATCTATGCGCTGATCCACAAGCTGGAGCGCGACGGCGGCGTATGGTTCGCGCGTGGCGGGACCAACCGTCTGGTCGCGGCGCTGGTGACTCAGTTCAAGCGGCTCGGCGGCGTGCTGCGGCTCGACGATCCGGTAACGTCGATCGAGACTCTGGGCGACCGGGCGACCGGCGTAACGTGCGCGAGCGGCTGGTCGGCGCAGGCGGATGCGGTGGCGGCGAACAGCGACATCATGCACACGTACCGCGACCTGCTGGCGACCTCGCGCAGTGCCAAGCGCAAGACTGGGTCGCTCGAGCGGAAGAAATATTCGCCGTCGCTGTTCGTGGTGCATTTCGGGATCAAGGGCACGTGGCCCGGCATTCCGCACCACATGATCCTGTTCGGGCCGCGCTATAAGGGGCTGCTCGAGGACATTTACGATCACGGCGTGCTGAGCGAGGATTTCTCGCTGTACCTGCATCATCCGACGGTGACCGATCCTTCGCTGGCGCCGGAGGGGTACTCCACGTTCTATGCGCTGGCGCCGGTGCCGCATCTCGGGAAATTCCCGGTCGACTGGGACGAGATCGGGCCGATCCTGGAGAAGCGCATCCTCGACGAGATCGGGCGGCGGTTGATCCCGGATATCCACGAGCGGATCGTGACGAAATTCTCGTACGCGCCGAAGGATTTCGCGGAGGACCTGAACGCGCATCTGGGGTCGGCGTTCTCGTTGGAGCCGGTGTTGACGCAGAGTGCGTATTTCCGGGTGCACAACCGGGATGATCACATTCCGAACCTGTATTTCGTGGGGGCTGGGACTCATCCGGGGGCTGGCATTCCGGGGGTCGTGGGGAGTGCCAAGGCTACCGCGCGGTTGATGCTGGAAGGCGAGAAGTAGAAGGATTTTTCGCGCAGAGGCGCAGAGGACGCTGAGGTGTTGCGCCTGTCGCGGAGCGATTTATTGCCAAATTAGGGTTGGCATTGATGCCCGTTCCGGGCGACTCTCCTCTGCGCCTCTGCGCGAAAAATCTTTCCCTTGCGGCACCCCGCGCGCTTCCCGTAGCGAGGCGGTATGAAACGTCTTGCTGTGTATTGTGGGTCGGCGACGCCGGCTGATCCTGTTTTTATCGAGGGCGCGCGGGCGCTGGGGCGGACTTTTGCCGAGCGGGGAATAGGTCTCGTTTATGGCGGGGGCCGGCTTGGGTTGATGGGCGCAATTGCCGATGGCGCGCTGGAGGGCGGTGGCGAGGTTATCGGCGTCATCCCGCAAGCGCTGGTCGATGCTGAGGTTGCACATCGCGGGCTGACCGAGTTGCATGTCGTTACCGGCATGCACCAGCGGAAGCAGATGTTCACCGATCTTTCCGACGGGTTCGTGACGATCCCGGGCGGGACGGGAACGATGGACGAGCTGTGGGAGGCGCTGAGCTGGGCGCAGCTGGGGTATCATGCGGATCCGGTCGGGCTGCTGAATACCGCTGGCTATTACGATCACCTTATCGCGTTCTGGGAGAAGATGGGCGAGGTCGGCTTTCTGCGGCCACAGCACCGGGATCTTCTGATCGTCGCGGATACGCTGGACGTGCTGCTCGACCGGATGGCTGAGCACGTGCCGACTCAGCCGATCGTGCGGATGAACGCGTCGGATTTGTGAGGTTCCGGGCTCGCCTATACACCTGCCACCCAAACGCTCGCCGCCACCCCGGCGAAGGCCGAGGCCCAATTGGGGAACGCAAGTTGGTTAGCGTTGCGCGCAATTACTCTCACCTTTCCAATTGGGCCCCGGCCTTCGCCGGGGTGGTAGTTGGCGGGGTGATCTCGTGACTTATACCCTGCCCTCCCGCGAAGCGATCGTCGCGACTGCGCATGAATCGATCTCGCGCGGGTCGAAGAGTTTTGCTGCGGCCAGCCTGTTGTTCGACAGACCGACGCGCGAGCGCGCGTGGCTGTTGTACGCGTGGTGCCGTCGGTGCGACGATATCGCCGATGGGCAGGATCATGGGCACGGGATGACCGTGGTCGAGGACGCCCCGGCCCGGCTGGTGGCGCTGTCAACGATGACCGAACAGGCGCTGGCTGGCGACGTGGTGGGCGAACCGGCGTTCGATGCGCTCAGGATCTTCGCGGCCGAGAGCCGGCTGCCGAAGCGGTTCGCGCGCGATCTGGTCGAGGGGTTTGCACTGGATGCGCGTGAGTGGCGGCCTCGCTCCGAGAACGATCTCTACAAATATTGCTATCATGTCGCAGGCGTCGTCGGGTGCATGATGGCGGTGGCGATGGGCGTCGATCCCGAGGACGAGGATACGCTCGATCGCGCGTGCGACCTGGGAATGGCGTTCCAACTCGCCAATATCGCGCGCGACGTCGAGGAAGATGACCGGGTCGGGCGGTGCTATCTGCCTGAGGAATGGCTCGTCGAGATGGACTTCCCGCCGGGGCAGCACATGAAGCCACCGTTTCGTTCGAGGCTCGCGGTGTTGACGAAGCGGATGGCCGACCGTGCCGCCGCGTTCGAGGCGAGTGCCCGTCAGGGAACGCCAGCGCTGTCGTTCCGCTCGGCCTGGGCAGTGTTGTCGGCGGCGGGAATTTATGGCGCGATCGGGCGGACCGTTGCAGCGCGGGGAGAGCGTGCCTGGGATCACCGCGTGACCACATCGGGATTACAGAAGCTTGGATTTATCGTGACGGCAGCACGAGAGGCAGGGCAACGGGGGAAACTGTATCCAAGGACTGTGCGGGATGCACGGTTGTGGACCAGACCTAGGGTTTAAACTTCGTCATCCTCGCAAATTCGGGAATCCATAATTCATGCTGTATCGATTCGTTCGAAACGTTCGCCGGTATGGGTTCCCGTCTCCGCGGGAATGACAGTAAGGTTGGTTCAGCCCTGCGACTTGGCCTTGCCGGTCTTGGCGATGAACTGCCCGCTTGCACGGCAGTTCGCACCAATCATCGGGTACGGAACGTCGGTGTTCTGCGCGAGCTGGTCGGGCAGAGCCGCACGACATTGCGCCATCGTCTCATAGCGCGCCGGGATGACCCGCGCCTCAGTGCAGTTCACGTTGCCGTCACCGCAGCCCATGATGGCCATGACGTAGAACAGCGGTTCCATTTCATTCTCCAGTGGCTCGCGGCGCCCGACGTTGGGCACGGTAATTAAAGCGACGAAGTGGCAGGATTGTTCCCCCAACTGCTTTCGCCGGGGCTTGACTGCACCTACATCGCATCGACCCATGCCCCCTGACAGCTATTCAACCACCCGCACGGATCAACCGCTGCTCCCCACCCTGCGCCGCTTCCTGCCGTTCTTGTGGCCGGCCGGGCAGCCCAAGCTGAAGGCGCGGATCGTTGTCGCGATGCTGCTCGTGATCGCCTCGAAGCTGATCCAGGTCTTTGGCGCGGCGTTCACCTTGAAATACGCGGTCGACCGGATGGCGGGGAACGACCGCACTGCGCTCACGCTCGTCGTGCTGCTGGTGGTCGGGTATGCCGCGTCGCGGTTCGGGACGACGTTGTTCGACAATCTGCGCAATGCGGTATTCGAGCGCGTCGGGCAGGATGCGTCGCGGCGGCTGGCGGCCCAGGTGTTTCGCCATCTGCATGCGCTGAGTCTCGATTTCCACCTGTCCAGGCGAACGGGTGCGGTCACCAAGGTGGTCGAGCGCGGGACCAAGAGCATCGATACGATGCTGTATTTCCTGCTGTTCAACATCGCGCCCACCGTGTTCGAATTGACGCTGGTGCTGGGGCTGTTCTGGACCAAGTTCGGCTGGCCTCTGGTCGTCGCGACGGTGGTGATGGTGGTCGGCTATATCGCGTTCACGCGGATGGTGACCGACTGGCGCAACGCCCTGCGCGCGCGGATGAACGATCTCGACACCGGTGCGGTCGCGCATGCGGTGGATTCACTGTTGAACTTCGAGACGGTCAAATATTTCGGTGCGGAGGAGCGCGAGGCGCGGCGGTACGACAGCGCGATCACGGCCTATTCCGAGGCGGCGGTGAAGAGCGAGAATTCGCTCGCGTGGCTGAACCTCGGCCAAGCGCTGATCACCAACGTGATGCTGGCGGGTGGCATGGGGTTCGTCGTGTGGCGGTGGAGCCGGGGCGAGGCGTCGGCGGGCGACGTGGTGTTCGTGTCGACGCTGCTGGCTCAGCTGTTCCGGCCGCTCGACCTGTTAGGGATGGTGTATCGCACGATCCGGCAGGGCGCGCTCGACATGGCGGCGATGTTCGACCTGATCGATACGCCCGCTACCGTCGTGGACGTGCCGGGCGCGCGGGCGCTGGCGGTGAGTGCGGGGCATGTACGGTTCGAGGGGGTTTCGTTCGGGTATGACGCCGGACGACCGATCCTGAGCGACCTGAACCTGGACGTGCCGGCGGGATCGACGCTGGCGGTGGTCGGGTCGTCGGGGGCGGGCAAGTCGACGCTCGCGCGGTTGCTGTACCGGTTCTACGACCTGACCGGCGGGCGGATCACCGTTGACAGGCAGGATATTTCGCAGGTGGCGCAGGCGTCCTTGCGCGCCGCGATCGGCATCGTGCCGCAGGATACTGTGCTGTTCAACGACACGATCGGGTACAATATCGCTTACGGTCGCGAGGGGGCGGCGATGCCCGAGGTCGAGGCGGCGGCGAAGGGCGCGGCGATTGCCGGGTTCATCGAGCGCCAGCCCCTGGGGTACGAGACGCGCGTAGGCGAGCGTGGGTTGAAGCTGTCGGGCGGCGAGAAGCAGCGCGTGGCGATCGCGCGGACGCTGCTGAAGAACCCGCCGATCTTGATCCTGGACGAGGCGACGAGCGCGCTGGACAGCCGGACCGAGGCGGAGATCCTCGACACGCTGGAGGCGATCGAGCGCGGGCGCACCACGATCGTGATCGCGCACCGGTTGTCGACCGTGGTGCATGCGGACCAGATCGTCGTGCTGGAGGCCGGGCGGATCATAGAGAAGGGCACGCATGCCGACTTGCTGCGGCGGGACGGTGTGTATGCGGAAATGTGGAACCGCCAGGCGCAGGAGCGGGCTGGCGAGGATGATGGGGCGCTGGCGGCGGAATAGGCGCGGGGGCAGACGACCGCGATCGTCGATCTAGCCGGTGCGGCGGGTACGGCGCCAGTAGAAGAAGGAGTAGAGGATCGGGGTCGCGACGGTCGTCAGCAGCAGCGCGATCACGAACGAGGCGCGCGTTTCGCTCTGCATCGGGAGTGCTGCCAGGACGATCAGCGCGAGCCCCGATGCCATCATGATCCGGCCGCCATAGCGGTGCGTGGCAATCCAGTTGTCGGGATCGATGATCGCCCAGGGCGTGCGGATTCCGACGAAGAAGCCGGGCCGCGATTTGGGGAGGACGTTGCCGAGCGCGGCAAGGAACACGCCCATGCCGGCGAGCATCGTCGTCGCAGGCAAAACGATGCCGAACGCGGGTGCCGCGACGAGCGTCTCGACCAGGATCATGATCCCTAGCAAGCCGATCCAGGCCGTGCGGTAGAGCGGTGCAGACTGTTCGAGCTTGTCCTGCAGCGGTTCGAGCGAGGGCAAGGCAGCCATCGACAGAGAAACGACCAGCGTGAGCGCGACCGGCATGAACAGCGCGATGTCGGCGTCGGCGAAGCGATCGGGCAGGCCATCGGGCCCCCAGTGCGTCGGCAGTTGCGTGCCGGCGGGCAATCGTCCGAGCGCGATGGCGGCGACGATTGCGAGCCCGACCGCGGTCAGTCCCGACGCGATCATGAGGTTTCGGTAGCGCATCTGTCCTCCCCCTTTTGCGTATCGCCGACGCGGAGCCGGCCCATGAAGCCCATCACCACGTCTTCCATCACCGACAGGTCGAGCGTGTAGACGATCGACGTGCCGCGGTTTTCAGCCTGGATCAGGCCCGCCGCCTTCAGCTTGGCGAAGTGGTTCGACATGGTCGGCTTCGACACCGCGAACGCATCCGCCAGCGCGCCCGCGGTCATCGCGCCGCTTTTCAGCAATTCGAGGATGCGGCGGCGCGTCGGGTGCGCGAGGGCGTCGAAGACCGAGTCCATGTGAGGCTTGTATTAGTAGTCTGGCTAATTAGCAATGTGGCTAATTAGATTTGCCTGCGGTTCTCTTGTGAACCACCTCGGCGGAAGCCGGAGTTCAATTGGGAAGCGTTGCCAATGGAAGACGGTGTACGGTTACGCCACCCTTCACAATTAGGTCGGGCCTGCGCCAGGGTAGCGGTGCTTCGTCACGATAACACCGCTCTCCTCGACATCGCCCCGTGGATCGCTACCTAGGCGGTAATGGCACTCGACCCTCTTCCCGACCTTCAGCGCATCTTCGGCTTTCCTGATTTCCGCGGCGTGCAGCGCGATGTCGTCGATCGGGTGCTGGCAGGGCAGCGGACGCTGGCCGTCATGCCGACGGGTGCGGGCAAGTCGCTGTGCTACCAGTTGCCGGCGACGATGCTGGAGGGGACGTGCGTGGTCGTGTCGCCGCTGATCGCGCTGATGCACGACCAGTTGCGCGCAGCGACGGCGGTCGGGATCAAGGCGGCGACGCTTACCTCCGTCGATACCAACCGCGAGGAGACGATCGCGCGGTTTCGTGCGGGCGATCTCGACTTGCTATACGTGGCGCCGGAACGGGCTTCGAACGAAAGTTTTCGGAACCTGCTGAGCCAGGCCAAGCTCAGCTTGTTTGCGATCGACGAGGCGCATTGCGTCAGCGAGTGGGGGCATGACTTCCGGCCGGACTACCGGTTGTTGCGGCCGTTGCTCGACAGTTTTCCGGAGGTTCCCCGGCTGGCGCTGACGGCGACCGCGGATGCGCATACGCGGGCGGATATCCTCGAGCAGCTGGGGATCTCGCAGGAGGGATTGATCGTGTCGGGGTTCGACCGGCCGAACATCCGCTATGCGATCTCCGGACGCGACAACGTCAACCGGCAGATCGCGGATATCCTGGAGAGGATCCCGGGGCCGGGGATCGTCTACGCGCAGACGCGCGCGGCGACCGAGAAGCTAGCGGAGGCGCTGGGGCGGAGCGGGCGGCCGACACGGGCCTATCACGCCGGCCTCGATCCGCAGGTACGCGCGAAGAACCAGGCGGATTTCGTCGCGAGCGAGGACATGGTGATCTGCGCGACGGTCGCGTTCGGGATGGGGATCGACAAGCCCGACGTGCGGTTCGTGGCACATGCCGGGCTGCCGAAGTCGATCGAGGCGTATTATCAGGAAACCGGGCGCGCGGGCCGTGACGGAGATCCGGCGATCGCGCACCTGTTCTGGGGCGCGGAGGATTTCGCGCGCGCGCGACAGCGGATCGGCGAGGTCGAACCCGAGCGACAGGCGGGCGAACGACAGCGGCTGACCGCGATGGGTGGGCTGGTCGAGACGGCCGGGTGCCGGCGGCGAATCCTGCTCAAGCATTTCGGCGAGGAACGGCTGGAGGATTGCGGGAATTGCGACAATTGCCTCGGCAATGTCGATGCGGTGGATGCGACCGAGACCGCGCGGAAATTCCTGTCGGCGGTGTTCCGGACCGGGCAGATGTTCGGGGTGGGGTATATCGAGGGTATTCTGACCGGCGTTTCGTCGGAGCGGAGCCTGATGAACGGCCACGAGGCCCTGTCGGTGTACGGAATCGTCGATGGCGACGAGGTGGCGTTGCTCAAACCCGTGTCGCGCGCGCTGATGCTGAAGGATGCGCTGCGCACCAATCCGCATGGCGGGCTAGAGTTCGGACCGGCGGCGAAGGCTATCCTCAAGGGTGAGGCGGCAGTGTCGATCGTCGTGCCGCCCAAGCGCGAGCGGCGGCGGAAGGGCGCGGTTGGCGCCGTGCCGAACCCCGTAGACGATCCGCTGTTCGAGGCTCTGCGCGTGCGACGGCGCGATCTGGCGAAGGAAGCGGGCGTTCCACCGTATGTGATCTTCCACGACTCGGTGTTGCGTGACATTGCGCGGCAGCGGCCGGCGTCGCGTGCCGAGCTCAGCCTGATTTCAGGCATTGGCGCGCGGAAACTCGACGCCTATGGGGATGCCTTCCTCCAGGTTATCCGCGAGTCCGCATGATACGGCACATCAACGAAAGTATTTCGGTCGCGCCGCAGATCGCGGTCGAGCAGGTCGCGGAGATCGCCGTGGCGGGCTTCAAGACGATCGTCAACAACCGGCCCGACGACGAGGATGCGGGACAGCCTTCGGGCGACGCGATCCGTGCGGCGGCTGAAGCGGCCGGGCTCAAGTATTTTGCGATCCCGGTGACACATTCGGGGTTCTCGCATCCGCAAATCGACGCGATGACCCAGGCGCTGACCGATGCGGACGGGCCTGTGCTCGCCTATTGCCGGTCGGGGACGCGGAGTTGCAATCTGTGGGCGCTGGCGGCCGCCAAGGCTGGGCGCAACCCGAACCTGCTCCTCGCGCAGGCCGAGGATGCCGGGTACGACCTGCGCGGAATCCGACCGATGCTGGACGCGCTCGCAGGGCCGCGATGACACCTGCTATCGTCGGCGGCATCGTAGCCGTCGTTGTGGTGATCGTCGCGGGAGCCGGCTGGGCGATCGTTCGGATGCGCCGCGTCGTGAAGATCGAGACGCCGGAGGAGGCAGCGGACGCGGCGCAGACGCAACTAGCCGGATTTACAGCGGCCGGTGCGGTGGTCGGCGCGGATGGCCAGGGTGCGCTGGCCATTGCCAGCAATGGTCGCGTGGCGGCCGTGAAACGGGTCGGCAAGCGTCTCGCCGTGTACGAAGTCTCGTGGCAGCGGGTCCGCGCTACGCATAAGGGTATCCTGGTGGAAACGGGGGATCGCGCGCTGGGCGCGGTCATGCTTTCGCAGGTCGATGTGCTGGATATCCGGCGGTTGGCGCCGAAGGGCGTTCGGGTCTAGCGACCCTCGGGCGCTTGGGCGAGCGGACGGCATAACGCGCGATTATTGCGACAGCGGTCCTGACGCTTGCGGAACGATTGTCGCGGCGGCGCGTCCCCGCAGCAGATGAGATGGTTCGCAAAACGCTGGGTGCGGGTCACCGGCATCGTCGTCCTGGCCGTGGTCGCGCTGGGGCTGATCGGCCTTGCCGCCTTTCCATGGGGGTCGCTGAAGGGCGTCATCGAACGGCAATTGACCGCACGGTTCGGTCGGCCGGTGACGATCGGTGGGATCGAGCGGGTCGATCATTTCGGCTTTTCTCCGACGATCCGGATCACGCAGGTCCGTATCCCCCAGCCCGACTGGGCCGGCAGTGGCGACTTCGTGCGATTGCGTGAGGCGGAGGCAACCTTTTCCGGGCTCGCACTTCTCAAAGGCGGATTCGGACCGCGCGACGTGAAGGCGTCGGGGCTGTACCTGGCGCTGGTCCGCGACAAGAGTGGACGGACCAACTGGGATCGTCCGGGCAAGGCCGAGGGCGGCGGCAGTTCGAACGACCTGCAAGGGCTGGTCATCCGGGACAGCGTGATCTCCTACCGCGATGCCAAGCAGGGCCGGCAGATCACGGCGCGCTTCTCGTCCGATCCAATCACGGGCATCCGGGCGAACGGGACCGGAACGATCCGCGGTGCCGCAGTCACGATCGCGGTGGCGGGCCCGTCGGTCGAGCGATCGCAGGGCAAGCCCTGGCCGTTCACCGCGTCGATCGACGGCGCCGCATTGTCGATCGCTGCGAAGGGAGTGATGGACCGGCCGCTCGATACCGATGCGATGAGCCTCGACGTGACGGCGCGCGCCACCGACCTCAAGCTGATCGACGCGGTGATCGAGGCGGGGCTGTTCCGTACGCAACCGGTATCGTTCAGCGCGCATGTTCGCCACGATCTGCCGAAATGGGCGATCACCCAGCTGAAGGGCGTGGTCGGACGATCGGACTTCGCTGGTCATGTGACGGTCGACAAGCAGGACGGCCGCAGCAAAGTAAACGGCGACATCGTGTCGCGGCAGTTCGATTTTGCGGACCTGTCGTCGGACGAGGCGCAAGCCAAGGGGGCGGCGCTGGAACGGACGATCGGACCGCGGCTGGTACCGAACACGCGGATCGATATCGGCAAGATCGACACGACCGACGCGCAGTTCGGGTTCAATATCCGGCATATCGTCAGCGCGAAGGGCAAATCGCCGATCGCGGCCGCCAAGGGGATGATCGCGATCGATCATCAACTGCTCACGCTCGACCGGCTGGTCGCACGGTTGCCGCAGGGGATCGTCACCGGGAAGGTCAACGTTAACCAGCGCGCCGGTCGCAAGACTCCGACCGTGACGATCGACCTGAGGCTCAGCGGCAGCAGCGTTCAGGCGCTGGCAGGCGGTCGCGGGGACTTCAGCGGCAATGTGAGCGCCCGAGTCAGACTGACGGGGTCGGGCGAGACGATCCGTGCCGCCGTCGGCAATGCCAACGGGACCATCGGGTTCGTGGCGCGCGACGGGCAGTTGCCGCAGGGGATCGCTGCCGCGCTGGGGTTCGACGCGGCGCGTGCGTTGCTGGCGAAGGATGGCGAACGCGCGGGCTTGCGCTGCGTGGTGCTGAATCTGGACGTGACGCGGGGACGGGGGCGCGTCGATCCGATGATCGTCGATACCACCGCCAGCCAGTTGCGCGGGCAGGGGAGCGTCGTGTTTCCGGGCGAGACCCTCGCCATTACGCTCAAGGGCGCGCCGAAACAGCATGCCCTGCTGCAACTGCCGGGGTCGGCCTCCATGACCGGGACGATCCAGCAGCCCCACGTGACGATCCCTCCGCAAGTGAAGTCGGTGGGGAACATCTTCAAGGCGATCGGGCAGGCGATCACCGGCAGGCAGGGGCCGACGGCGCGCGATGCAGACTGCGCCGGGCTGGCAGCGCGAGTGCTGCGATAGCTTGCGACCAGTGGGGCAGGGCGAGGCCCCGACCCGATACACAAAACCCCGCCCCGCTAAATGCGGGACGGGGCCGATGTCAGCGCTGATCTGGCCGTATCAGCGGTAGAAGACGTGGTTGCCGATCGAAGCGACCTTGATCACGCGGCCTGCAGGGCGGCGATCGGCGGTGTTGAAGTACAGCGCCTTGTCGGCAGGGCTGTTCCAGGCGTCGGCGAGCGCAACCTTGGCGACTGCGATCGCAGTACGGTAGGCGGTGCCGGCGTTGATGTTGGGGATCTGGCCACCGCGGACGAAGCTGAACTGGCCGCGCTGCTTGACGACGGCGCAGACGTCGGCGGGGAAGCGACCCGACTTGGCGCGATTGATGATGACTTCGGCAACTGCGAGTTGGCCGGTCAGCGGCTCACCCTTGGATTCGAAATAGATCGCGCCGGCAAGGCACTGGAGCGCTTCGTCGGCGGCGGCGCTATCCTGCGCGGCAACGGCCTGGGCGAGCGTATCGAATTCTTCCGCTTCGACAGTGGCGGCGTTCTCGGCGATGGGCTCTACGGCGGGCTCAACAGCGGCGACGGGAGTCACGGCAGGAGCGACCAGCGGAACATTTTGCGAGGGAAGGGCGTTTAGATTGGCGAGAGCAGTGAGGCTGACCGTGGAACGATCGATACCGGTCGCCTGACCGGGTGCGCTGTTGCCGAGCAGGCCAGCAAGAGAAAACGTCATGACTGCGATCGTTGCAGCCCGCTGAAGAATCGTCATTCAAACTTATTCAGATGCGGTTGGACCGTGGAGGCGATCGTACGAGCCGATCGTCCAGGCATCCCCCCGACTGCGTAACTGATCCGGATCGCACCCGTCCCAGCACAACGCCAATAAATGTTGCAATTCCCCTCTATTGGGGGGGCATTGGAGTCAATCGTCGAGGATCGTTTCAGCGGCGAAGCGTTCCGCCGCTGCGATGTCCACCTCAATCACCCAAAGATCCGGGTCGCGCGCGCAACGTCGGCGCCAATAGCTGTCAAGGTCTTCGGCGGGGGTCGAGTCGATCAACGCAGTCTTTCCGTCGGGTCCGATTCCCCGTTCGAGCAGGCGGGGCAGGGCGCCTTTGTCGACCGCGATGACGAGGATTGCGCCACCTTGCGCATCACCTTTTGCCATTACTGCACCGAAGCCACCGGCATCGTTGACGCGGCGGAGAAGCGCACTGACGAGTATACCGCTGGGGAGGCGACCGCTCATGCGGGAATGCGGTAGCCGGGCAGGCCGGCAAGCGCGATCCGCGAGCGCATGAACGTGCCGGTGCCGCGTGCCGCCTCTTCGCCGTCCGCGTCGATCAGGCGGGCATCGGCTACGAACACACGCCGCTTGCCACTGATCCACCGCCCTTCGGCGATCACCGGGCCGACTTTCAGTGGTCGGGTAAGCAGCAGGTTGAACGCCGTCGTGAGCAGGAAGCGATCGGTGACGAGGCTGTTGGCGGCATAGAAGGCGGCATCGTCGAGCATCTTGAAATAGCTCGTGCCGTGCGCCGCGCCGCCGGCGTGATAGTAGCGCTCGTCGATCGTGAAGTGGATCCGCGCGATGCCCGCTTCGGGGATCTCCAGCGAGGATTCGAAGAAGCGGTTGATCGGTGCCTGTGCGTAAAGCGATTCCAGCGCGCGATAATGGGCCTCCGCACCGGCGGATGCAGGCTCAGGCTGCATCGCGGATCTCGTCGGCGGTGAACAGCGCGTAGAGCGCGTCGGGTGAGCCGCCGCCGCGCAGTTTCGCGAGAAACGCCTTGTCGCGCAGTCGCCGTGAGACGCGGGCGAGCGCCTTGAGGTGAACCGCGCCGGCATCGGTGGGGGAAAGCAGCATGAAGACAAGATCGACGGGAAGATCGTCGACCGCCTGGAAATCGACCGGGTGCGCCAGCCGCGCGAAAATGCCGGTGACCTGGGCCAGCCCATCGAGCTTGGCATGCGGGATCGCGACGCCGCCGCCAAAGCCCGTCGAGCCAAGTTTCTCGCGGGCGCCCAGGCGGTCGGCGATGATCTTCGGATCGGCACCGACGATCTCTGCCGCGACCGCGGCGAGATGCTGAAAGACGGCTTTCTTGTTGGCGACGACCACGCCGGTTAGGACTGCGTCGGGACGCAGCATATCGCTGAAATCGGTCATGCTGTTCATTGTCTCGAGACGCCCCCGCGCACGTCCGCCTTAGCGAGTTGCACGGGGGCGTAAAGCCGCGCCTTCGGGCGATCGGCCTTATTCAGGCGCCTTATTGCGGTGAGGCGCTCGCTGCGCGTTGTGGCTCGACCCAGCCGATCGTGCCGTCACCGCGGCGATAGACCATGTTGTGCGCGCCGGTGCCCGCATTCATGAACAGCAGCGCGGCGGTGTTGCGCAGATCGAGCATCATCACCGCATCGGATACGCTGGCCTCGGGAATGTCGACGCGCGTTTCGGCGATGATCAGCGGTGCGTCGGCAACATCGTCCTCCTCGATGCTTTCCTGGAACAGCGTGTAGCCGGCATTTGTCCCGAGGCTGTCGTAACCGGTGCTCTCGGCGATCGCGACGGCTTCGCCGGCATGGCGATCCTTGAGGCGACGCATGTAGCGGCGCAGCTGGGTCTCGATCTTGGCGGCGGCGCCATCGAAGGCGGCGCGGGCGTCATAAGCGTCCGAATGCCCCTTGAGCACGAGGCCCTTCATGACATGCGCGACGATATCGCATTTGAATCCGGCGTCGTGTGGCCCCGTACCGAACGTGACCTCCGCTGAAATCGCGCGCGAGAAATACTTATCGGCGATACCCTGGAGTCGGTCTTCCACGTGGCTGTTCAGCGCTTCGCCCGTGTCAACCTGATGACCAGAAATCCGGATATCCATATTCGTCTCCTTAGGTTCGAACGGTCCTGTTGGCTCCGCCCGCCAGCGTCATCCGGACGCCACGGCCCCCCAAATCGGATCCTTGATCCCCTTCATAAACGCAGCATGGGCCGCAAGGTCTCCCTCGCTCACCGCGAAAACACGCGGCGGGCGAACGACCCGAGGCGCCTGTGCGACGATCGGAGTCGAGGCACTGGTTGCGGTATCGCTCAGCAGGCCAAGACCGATCTGGCGACCGCCCATCAACTCGACATAGACCTGCGCGAGCAACTGCGCATCGAGCAGCGCGCCGTGCAGGACGCGGTGGCTGCGATCGATCCCGAACCGCGAACACAGTGCATCGAGTGAATGCTTGGCGCCGGGGTGCCGGCTGCGTGCGATTTGCAGCGTGTCGACCATCCGTTTCATGTGGACGATCTGGCGGCCGCACTTGGTCAGCTCGCCGTTGAGGAACGAGAAGTCGAAGCCGGCATTGTGCGCAATCATTGGCGCATCGCCGACGAATTCGAGCAGATCCTCTACCGCGTCGGCAAACCTGGGCTTGTCAGCCAGGAATGCCTGGCTCAGCCCGTGGACGTTGAACGCCTCGACCGGCATGTCTCGCTCGGGATGGTAATAGGCGTGGAAGGTGCGCCCCGTCTCGACCCTGTTGAGCATCTCGACGCAGCCGATCTCGACCATGCGGTCGCCACCGGAAAAACTGAGGCCGGTGGTTTCGGTATCGAAGACGATCTCACGCATCACGATGGTATCGGCTCACATTCCCGATGACGCAAGCACCTCGCGGACCTGCGCGCGGGTTTCCTCGAAGCTCGTATCGGTGCGGATGACATGATCCGCGCGCGCGCGCTTTTCGGCGTCCGGAATCTGGCGGGCAAGGATCGCGGCGAACTTGTCCGCGGTCATGCCGGGGCGGGCAAGGACGCGGGCGCGCTGGATGTCGGCAGCAGCGGAGACGACGACGATCACGTCGACGTTGCGATCGCCGCCGGTCTCGAACAGCAGGGGGACGTCGAACACGACTCGCTTGCCAGCGTGCTTCGCGAGAAAGATGGCACGTTCTGCGCCAACCGCGGGATGAACGATCGCCTCGAGTCGTTTGATCGCACCGTCGTTGCCGAACACCGCCGCCCCAAGTTTGGCACGGTCGACTGCGCCATTGATCGTCGTGCCAGGGAAGGCGGCTTCGATGTCAGGGACCAGCCGGCCGCTGACGCCTTGCAATTGGTGCACGGTCGCATCGGCATCGAATACCGGTACCGCTTCGTCGGCGAACATTGCAGCGACGGCGGATTTACCCATGCCGATCGATCCGGTGAGGCCGATAATCATTGCGCGAGCAGCGCGCGAAGCTCCTCATCCCGATCGCGCGGTGGTTCCACGTGGAACAATATCTCGAACGCGACGGCGGCCTGGCCGATCAGCATCTCCAAGCCGTCGACGGTTTCGAGGTCCCGCGCGCGCGCGGCCTTGAGCAAACCGGTTTCGAGCGGGGAGTAGACGATGTCGTAAACCAGCGAGTCCGGATCGAGCGCGCCGAGATCGATGTCGAGGGGTGGCTGGCCAGCCATGCCGAGAAGGCTCGCGTTGACGAGCAGTCGCGAGGGCGGCGCGGCGGGACCGACCGGAAGCGCCTGGCCCTTCAGGCCGAACGTCGACAGCAGCGCCGCGCCCTTCAACGGATTGCGGTTTAGAATGGTGATCGGGCCGACACCCATTCGGGACAGTGCGAACAGGATCGCGCGGGCGGCCCCGCCGGCGCCGATCACCGTGACGGGCTGGCCGGCGATGTCGAGGTCGTCGATCGGCGCCCAGAAACCCGCGGCGTCGGTGTTGGTGCCGATGCAGTCGCCCGCCTGATTGCGGAACACAGTGTTGATCGCGCCGATCGTCCCGCGGACGTTGCCGGGATCGGAGACGTGGTCGAGTGCTGCAAGCTTGTGCGGCATCGTAATGTTGCACCCGCGCCAGGATGGGTCGGCCTTGCGCTCGGCGAAATAGGCGGGGAGTTCGTCCGCGGTCACGAGCTTGTGACGGTATTTCGCGTCGATGCCGAGCGCGTCGAGCCAAAAGCCGTGGATCAGCGGGGACTTCGACTGCGCGATCGGATCGCCGATCACTTCTGCATAGGGTCGGGTAGCAAGGGTCATTCGAAGCTCCGTGTGTCCCTGCGAAGGCGGGGATCCAGTCTGGGCACCCGCCTTCGCGGGTGAACATGATTTAGTCGACTGCACGTGGATTGCTATGCACGGCCGCCGCCTCTCATTCCGTCATCCCAGCGAAAGCTGGGATCTCCCGGTTTGGCGAACGTCATATGCCTCGCTGGAGACCTCAGCTTTCGCTGGGGTGACGGTTGCGGGAATGGGTAACGGTTGCGGGGATGGGGTGACGGGTCGGGTGGGGCGGGCGGCGGAAGGGCGGCAACGTCTAAGCCGGCAATTCGCCCCGCACGCGCAGGAAGTCGAGCACGTTCAACAACGGCATGCCCAGCACGGTGAACTGGCTCCCCTCGATCTTGGCGAACAACTGAGCCCCAGGTCCCTCGATGCGGTAACAGCCGACGCAGCCCGAGATCGCGCGCCACTCCGCATCGAGGTAGGTCTCGATGAACGCGTCGGACAGCGGGCGGACATGCATCTTCGCGCGCTCGACGTGGCGCCAGATCGCCTGGCCATTTTCGGCGATGACCGCAGCACTCCACAAGTCGTGGCGTTTGCCCGACATCAGCCGCAGATGCGCTGCTGCGTCGGCACGGTCGATCGGCTTGTCGAGGATGGCGCCATCCTCCAGCGCAACCAGCGAGTCGCTGCCCAGAACGAGATACCCCGGCATCCGCGCCGACACCTTCCGCGCCTTCAGTTCCGCCAGCGCATCGGCAAGGTCGCGCGGCGACAGGTCACGCAAAGCCGCCTTCGCCGCGTCCTCGTCGACGCCGGCAAAGGTCGCTTCGAACGGTACGCCGGCGGCCGTCAGCATCGCCCGACGCGAGGCACTTTGCGAGGCGAGGATGAGGCTCATCCCTCGACCTTCGGGGAGGCGTCTGCCCGACGCTGATTGCACAGAGCGATGATCGCCGCCGCGGTTTCCTCGATCGAGCGGCGCGTGACGTCGATCACCGGCCAGCCATTATCCGCGAACATCCGGCGCGCAAACGCCAACTCGCGCATCACCGCTTCCTCCTCGACATAGGAAGTGTCGGGCTGCTGGTTCAGCGACAGCAGCCGATTACGCCGCACCTGGATCAGCCGGTCGGCACTCGTCGTCAGCCCGACGATCAGCGGGTTCTTGAGGCCGTACAGGATCTTCGGCGGCGGGCTTTCGACCACGATCGGGATGTTCGCGGCCTTATAGCCACGGTTGGCGAGATAGATCGAGGTCGGCGTCTTCGACGACCGCGACACGCCCGCCAGGACGATATCGGCCTCCTCCCATTCCTCCCACGCAATCCCGTCGTCATGCGCGATCGTCCACTGGATCGCATCGACGCGCGCAAAATACGCAGCGTCGAGAACGTGCTGGCGGCCCGGTCGCGCCTTGGCCTGCTGCCCGAGCAAGCCTGAAAGCGCGTCGTTCACAGGGTCCAGCGGCGCGACTGCGGGTAGGCCGAGCGCGAGGCATCTTTGCTCCAGAATGCGCCGCGTCGCCGGGTTCACCAGCGTAAACACGACCAGCCCGGGGTTCTGCGCGATCTCCTGCAGGATGCGTTCGAGATGCGCCTCGGTCCGCACCATCGGCCAGAAATGGCGGACCGTCTCGACGTCGTCATATTGCGCCAGCGCCGCCTTTGCGATGTTCTCCAGCGTCTCGCCGGTCGAGTCCGACAGCAGGTGAAGGTGCAGCCGCATCATCGCTGGTTTATCCCCATCGCGAGGCCCTGTGAGTGTGGATCTGTGGATAACATGGGGAGAAGGGCTAGCGTAACTCGCCCCCTCCGCCAAGCGACGGGTACGCCGTGGATAACGCCCATTCTATCCACATCCCCGCACACAGGGACGGTATTTATCCACAGGCTGTGCGTAACGGGGAGCGTTGAATTGAATCAGCGCGTTTGTGCCGGTGCGCGAGGGTCAAGCTGTTGGCATTTCGGGGATCACCGCATAAGCCCCGGGTTCAACCGCCCAACCACTGCAACAACCTATTTCTAGAATCTTCTTATAGTAGAAGAAGGGTGCTCCGCTGACCGATCCGACCTCCAAGAAGCTCCTCGCTACGCTCCGTGGCGAACGTCAGGCCGTGCCGCCGCTATGGCTCATGCGGCAGGCCGGGCGGTATCTCCCCGAGTATCGTGCATTGCGGGCCGAGAAGGGTGGGTTCCTCGCGCTCGCCACCGATCCGGAAGCCGCTGCCGAAGTGACGCTACAGCCGATCCGCCGGTTCGGGTTCGATGGTTCGATCCTGTTCTCCGACATCCTGATGATCCCGTGGGCGCTCGGGCAGGACCTGAGCTTTGGCGTCGGCGAGGGGCCTCGGCTCGAGCCAGCGCTGGTCGATTACGCGCTCGATCGGTTGCAGGCGGTTCCGGATCGCCTGGAGCCGGTCTACGGCACCGTTGCGAAGGTTGCTGCGGCATTGCCACCCGAGACGACGTTCCTGGGCTTTGCAGGGTCTCCCTGGACGGTTGCGACCTATATGGTGGCGGGGAAGGGGAGTAAGGATCAGTCCGAGACGCGGCGCTTCGCCTATTCCGACCCGGCGGCATTCAGTGCGATCATCGATGCGATCGCGGACAATACCGTCGAGTATCTCGCGCGACAGGTCGAGGCGGGCGTCGACGTGGTGCAGCTGTTCGACAGCTGGTCGGGCTCGCTCTCGCCCGCGCAGTTCGAGCGCTGGGTGATCGCGCCGACCGCGTCGATCGTCGAGCGCCTGCGCGCGCGTTGCCCCGGTGTGCCGATCATCGGCTTTCCGAAGGGCGCCGGGGGTAAGCTTCCGGCTTACGCGCGTGAGACCGGCGTCGATGCGATCGGGCTGGACGAGACGGTCGATCCGGTCTGGGCGCATGCGTCGTTGCCCGCGGACATGCCGGTGCAGGGCAATCTCGACCCACTGGCGTTGATCGCAGGCGGGGCGGATCTCGATGCGGCAATCGACCGGATCCTCGCGGCGTTCGTCGAGCGCCCGCACGTCTTCAACCTCGGCCACGGCATCCTCCCCGACACGCCGATCGCGCATGTCGAGCAGCTGATCGCCCGCGTAAGGAGCACGACATGAGCGGTTTTCTGGGCGCTGCGTACGACTGGGTAAAGGCGGCGCATCTGATCTTCGTGATCTTCTGGATGGCGGGGCTGTTCATGCTCCCGCGCTACCTCGTCTATCATCAGGAGGCGCTGGCGGCCGGCAACACGGGCGAGGCGGCGAACTGGGTCGAGCGCGAGAGCAAGATTCGCCACATCATCCTGACGCCGGCGATGATCGTCGTCTGGGTGCTGGGGATCGCGCTGGCGCTGAACCTGGGTCTGGCGGACGGCGCGCCGGGGCTCGGGTGGCTGCACCTGAAGCTGCTGCTGGTGCTGCTGTTGTCGGGGTATCACGGCTGGGCGGTCGGCTATGCGAAGAAGCTTGCGGCGGGGAAGCCGACGCTGACGGGGAAGCAGTTGCGGATGCTGAACGAGGTGCCGGCGCTCGCGGTGACGCTGATCGTCGTGCTGGTGATCGTTAAGCCGTTCTGAACGCGTGTTCTCCTGCGTACGCAGGAGCCCAGGATCACGAATGCCACCGCTTGTAACCCTGGGCTCCTGCGTTCGCAGAAGAACGGTAAGAGCGGGGCACCCGTCCCCGCTTGACTAACCCGCCCCCCAATTCTAACTCCTTCTCCCAACACGGCCTCCTGGCGTCCTGCCCGGTCGTGCCCTGCCAGACTCGTCTCGCCCAGTTCCGCTTCCCAAGCGCACCGCCGACCGAGCGTTCTCCCGTTGATTGCTATCCGGAAATCCCCATGCATCTCAAAGACCTGAAGAAGAAGAAACCCGCCGAGCTGGTCCAGCTGGCCGAGGAACTGGGGGTCGAGAGCGCCTCGACGCTGCGCAAGCAGGACCTGCTGTTCGCGATCCTGAAGGTTCAGGCCGACAATGGCGACCAGATCATGGGCCTTGGCACGATCGAAGTGCTACCCGACGGCTTCGGTTTCCTGCGCTCGCCAGAATCGAACTACCTCGCCGGCCCGGATGACATCTACATCTCGCCTAACCAGGTGCGGAAGTTCGGCCTGCGTACCGGTGATACGGTCGAGGGCGAGATCCGCGGGCCGAAGGATGGCGAGCGCTATTTCTCGCTGGTGAAGCTCACGGCCGTCAATTTCGATGACCCGGACGTCGTCCGTCACCGCGTCAACTTCGACAATCTCACGCCGCTCTATCCCGAGAGCAAGCTGACGCTCGATCCCGCCGACCCGACCGTCAAGGACAAGTCGGCGCGGGTGATCGACATCGTCTCGCCGCAGGGCAAGGGCCAGCGCACGCTGATCGTCGCACCGCCGCGCGTCGGCAAGACGGTGATGTTGCAGAACATGGCCAAGGCGATCACCGACAACCACCCCGAGGTGTTCCTGATCGTCCTGCTGATCGACGAGCGCCCCGAAGAAGTCACCGACATGCAGCGTAGCGTGAAGGGCGAGGTGGTCAGCTCGACCTTCGACGAACCCGCGCAGCGCCACGTGCAAGTCGCCGAGATGGTGATCGAAAAGGCTAAGCGCCTGGTCGAGCACAAGAAGGATGTCGTAATCCTGCTCGACTCGATCACGCGTCTGGGGCGTGCCTACAACACCGTCGTGCCGTCGTCGGGCAAGGTCCTGACCGGCGGTGTCGACGCGAACGCGCTGCAGCGTCCGAAGCGCTTCTTCGGTGCTGCACGCAACATCGAGGAGGGCGGTTCGCTTTCGATCATCGCGACCGCGCTGATCGATACGGGCAGCCGCATGGATGAGGTGATCTTCGAGGAGTTCAAGGGCACCGGCAACTCGGAAATCGTGCTCGACCGCAAGGTCGCGGACAAGCGCATCTTCCCGGCGCTCGACGTCGGCAAGTCGGGTACCCGCAAGGAAGAGCTGCTGGTCGACAAGGCCAAGCTCAGCAAGATGTGGGTCCTGCGTCGCATCCTGATGCAGATGGGCACGATCGACGCGATGGAGTTCCTGCTCGACAAGATGAAGGATTCGAAGACCAACGAGAATTTCTTCGATAGTATGAATCAATAACCGAGTGCGGCCTGCTGCAAGCTGCAGCAGGACTCGCACCGGTTCGGCCGGCGGGGCAAAGCCTCGACCGACGACATGGGCTTCGCCCATGTCCGCCCAGAGCACCGACGCAAAAGGCGGCACGCGAGAGCAATGGCTTTCGCGTGCCGCTTCGCTATTAATCACCCTCAAATCCGTCACCGGGAGCTGACATCTTGACTATCATCGCCATGCTGGCCGCCGCCGCATCGAGCACCGCGGGCCCCGGCTCGCCGCTCGAGATCTGGCAGCATATCGTCGCCGACTTCTCCAATCTCGGCGACCCCAAGGCACTCGCCGCGTTCGGATCGGTCCTGATGATCGACCTCGTCCTTGCCGGCGACAACGCGATCGTCGTCGGTGCACTCGCCGCGGGGTTGCCCGCCGACCAGCGCAAGAAGGTCATCCTGATAGGCATCGGCGCGGCGCTCGTCCTGCGCATCTTCTTCGCGCTGATCGTGACGTGGCTGATGGGCATTGTCGGCCTGATTTTCGCGGGCGGCCTGTTGCTGCTCTGGGTAAGCTGGAAGTTCTACCGCGAAATCCGCGAGGGCGCGGAGAACGCCGGCTCGGAGGAAATCCACGGCGACGAACGCTCGGGCATCAAGTCGTCCAAGGGCTTTGCGAGCGCTGCGTGGGCCGTCGCTGTCGCCGACGTGTCGATGAGCCTCGACAACGTCCTGGCGGTCGCCGGTGCCGCGCGTGAGCATCCCGGGATCCTTGTTATCGGGCTGCTGCTGTCGGTCGCGATGATGGGCCTTGCCGCGAACTACATCGCGCGCGTCATCAACCGCTATCGCTGGATCGCCTATATTGGCCTCGCGGTGATCCTCGTGGTCGCGGTGAAGATGATCTACGAGGGCTGGGTCGGCACCGGCGACACGCTGGGGATCATCACGCTGCTGCGTTGATCGCGGTCTGGTTGGATAAACGAAAGGCCTCGCCGGGATCGTCCGGCGAGGCCTTTTTCATGTCTTCGTCCATGCCCCCGCGATGCCGGGCCTGTTCCGGCAACCACCGTCCCGCACGCTCGCTAGTCGGGACTACGCGGAACCGTGGCCGCCGGAACAAGTTCGGGGTGACGGAAGATTGGTCAGCCCAGATTCTGAATGAAGAACTTCGCCGTCCGCTCGTCCGCCAGCTTGGCCGAAGCATCCGAACGCCGCTCGCCGAACTCGGTCGCGAACCCGTGGTCCTCGCCTGCGTAGTCGTAGATCGTCACCTTGGGATGATCGTCCAGCCCGGCATGCATCGCCGCCTGTGCCGCCTTGTCGACGAAGTGGTCCTCGACCGGCACATGCAGCAGTACCGGGTGCGCGATCGCATGCTTCTCGCCGAGCAATCCGTCGATCCCGACGCCGTAATAGCCGACGCTCGCGTCGACGTCGGTGCGTGCGGCGGTCATGAACGCGAGCCGTCCACCAAGGCAGTAGCCGACCACGCCGACCTTGCCGCCTTCGCCAAGTTCCGCCCGCGCCGCGCGGATCGTCGCCTCGATATCGGCGATGCCCTTATCTTGATCGAACGCGTTCATGTACCCGAACGCCTGCTGGAGCTGCGGCTCGATATCCGGATCGAGCTCGATGCCGCGCTCCAGCCGCCAGAACAGGTCGGGTGCAATCGCCAGATAGCCAGCCTCGGCGAGCGTATCGCACTTGCGACGGATGCCGGCGTTCACCCCGAAGATTTCCTGGATAACGACGATTGCGGCTTTCGGCGTGCCCGCCGGCAAGGCGCGATAGGCATGGAAATCGCTATCGCCAGCAAGCGTCGAGATGGTCGTCGTATTCGTCATAACAATCCTCCTTGCGGCCGCTCATGGTCGAGCAGCCTGGATTTGGTGATCGGGCCGTTGCCTGCAGAATACGCGCCAAGCGCCCCGCCAGCGCCAAGAATTCGGTGACAGGGGACAACGATCGGAAACGGGTTGCGCGCACACGCCTGGCCGATCGCGCGCGGGCTCGACCGGATCGCCCTGGCCAGCGCGCCGTAGCTCGCGGTCGCACCGTAGGCGACGTCGATGATGCCCTGACGGAGGATGGCGCCACGTTCGGTAGGCGAGGGGGCCAGGGGCAGGTCGAACGCGGTGAGTCGCCCGGCGAAATACGCCTCGAGTTGCCGAAGCGCCTCCCGCACCGCCGCAGCGTCGCTCGGTACCACGTCACCCGCCGCGAGGATCTCGATCGCGTCGATCCGGTCCGCGGTGCCGGTCACGCAGACCAGCCCGATTGGCGTTGCGATCGAGGCTGCATCGCGCGCATACATCGACGCGCTATGCAGCGCCCCGATGGGCGGCTCAAGCCTGATCTGGGATGCGGCGTATGAAGATGAATATCGAGATCGAATGCACCCCGGAAGAGGCGCGTCGTGCGGTCGGTCTGCCGGACCTGACGCCGATCCACGATCGCTACATTGCGATGATGATGGACACCATGACCGGGCTTGGCCCCGACGGCCAGATGAAGCCCGAAATGCTCGAGACGATGATGCGCGGCTGGCAGCCGATGGGCGAGGCGGGGATGGCGATGTGGAAGCGTCTGTTCGACGGTGCGACCAAAAGCGGCTGAGTTTCACGTGAACACGATCTTTGCGGTTTCGAGTGGGCGGCCACCCGCGGCGATTGCCGTCGTCCGGGTGAGTGGACCGCGGGCGTTCGCCGCAGCCGAAGCACTGGCGGGCCCGTTGCCCGTTCCTCGTCATGCCAGTCTGCGCGGTCTGCGCGCTGCCGATGGTGCGCTGTTGGATCGCGCCCTGGTGATCGTCTTCCCGGGACCGACGACCGCAACCGGTGAGGACCTCGTCGAGTTTCATTGCCATGGCGGTCGCGCCGTTATCGCCGCTGTCGAGCGCGCGCTGTCGGTGGTCCCCGGGCTACGTCCGGCCGCACCAGGCGAGTTCACGCGTCGCGCCCTGACCAACGGCCGCATCGACCTGACCGAGGCTGAGGGACTTGCCGATCTGCTCGAAGCGGAGACCGAGGGCCAGCGGGTCGCGGCGATGACCGCGGCCGAGGGTCGCGTAAGCCAGGCGGTCCGCGGCTGGATGGACGCGGTCGCGATGCTGTCGGCGCGGATCGAGGCGATGCTCGACTTCGCCGACGAGGACGACGTCGCGAGCGACGCCGCAGCGTTCGATGCGATCGTCGCGGCGATCGACACGCTCGCCCAGGAAATTGCAGCCGTGGTCGATGCACCACCGGTCGAGCGGCTCAAGGACGGCCTGCGTGTGGTCATCGGCGGACCGCCGAACAGCGGCAAGTCGACCCTTTTGAACCTGCTCGGTGAGCGCGACGCGGCGATCGTCTCGCCAATCTCGGGCACCACGCGCGACCGGATCGATGTGCCGGTGATGCGCGACGGCGTTGCCTATGTACTGACCGACACCGCAGGCCTGATCGATACGCTCGATCCGATCGAGGCGATCGGGGTAACTCGCGCCGAAGGGGCCTTGGCCGCAGCCGACATCGTCCTGTGGCTCGCCGATACCACCCCGCCACGCGCCGACGCGATCTGGATTCATGCTCGGGCCGACCTGCCGGGGAGGGAGGATCTACCGGCAGGCCGGACGTTGGCAGTCGCGCAAGACGATCGCGGTTCGCTCGACCGGCTCTGGTCCGAACTGCACGTCCGCGCGGCCGCGATGCTTCCGCGTACCGACGGGATCGCCCTTAAACAGCATCAGCGTCGGCAATGTGCTCAAGCGGTCGAAGCGCTGCGCCATCGAAGCACCGACGCTCTCATCATCGCCGAGCATCTTCGCCAAGCGCGCGCAACGCTGGCGGGAGTTCTCGGCCTCGACGCGACCGGGGAGATGCTCGATGCGCTATTCGGGCGGTTCTGCATCGGGAAATGATGTTCCACGTGGAACATCTTTGACGCGCACACCACGTCGCTCTAGGGCAATGTCATGTTCGATGTAGTGGTGGTTGGCGGTGGCCATGCCGGAACCGAAGCCGCAGCCGCGGCGGCGCGCAGGGGCGCGCGTACTGCACTCGTGTCGTTCGACGCGCGGCACATTGGCGCGATGTCGTGCAATCCTGCGATCGGCGGGCTCGGCAAAGGGCACATGGTGCGCGAGGTCGACGCCTTCGACGGCCTGATCGGACGCGCGGCCGATGCCGCTGCAATCCATTACCGCATGCTCAATCGCAGCAAGGGATCGGCCGTCCAGGGACCTCGCATCCAGGCGGACCGCAAGCTCTATTCGGGTGCGATCCAAGCGATGCTCCGCGGCACCGCGAAGCTCTCGATCGTGGAAGGCGAGGCGACCGCGCTTCATTTCGACGGCGGTCGCATGGCCGGTGTCCTACTCGCGGATGGCTCGATCGTCGCAGCGCGTGCGGTCGTGCTGGCAACGGGCACGTTCCTCGGCGGGCGTATCTTCCGCGGCGATGACCGGGAAGAAGGAGGCCGGATCGGCGAGCGCGCGGCCAAGCCATTGGCCGATCAACTTCGTGCTCGCGACCTCCCCATGGCGCGCTTGAAGACAGGAACACCGCCTCGCCTTGATGGCCGGACGATCGACTGGGGGGCGCTTGCCGAGCAACCTTCTGACCTCGATCCCTGGACGATGTCGCCGATGACTCAGGGTCGTCCATTGCCGCAGATCGCCTGCGCCATCACACGGACGACCGACCGCACGCACGCCATCATCCGCGAGGCATTCCACCGATCGCCGCTGTTCACCGGCGCGATTGAGGCGGCAGGCCCGCGCTATTGTCCGTCGATCGAGGACAAGGTCCATCGGTTCGGAGACCGCGATGGCCATCAGGTCTTCCTCGAACCCGAAGGGCTCGACGATACGACCGTCTATCCGAACGGCCTGTCGACCTCGCTGCCGGTCGAGGTCCAGGCCGAGCTGCTTGCCAGCATTCCTGGGCTCGAGCGCGTGACGATGACGATGCCCGGCTATGCGGTCGAATACGACTATATCGATCCGCGGGCGCTCGATACGCGACTGGCACTCGGCGCGATCGACGGGGTGTTCTGCGCGGGGCAGATCAATGGCACGACCGGGTATGAAGAGGCGGCAGG
Source organism: Sphingomonas sp. R86520 (assembly GCF_042466285.1). Lineage (NCBI taxonomy): Bacteria > Pseudomonadati > Pseudomonadota > Alphaproteobacteria > Sphingomonadales > Sphingomonadaceae > Sphingomonas > Sphingomonas sp. R86520. The sequence continues at coordinate 3,522,351 of NZ_JAXHBZ010000001.1, read as the reverse complement.
GCAGGGGCTGGTAGCCGGACTCAATGCCGCGGCGCATGCGTGCGATCTCGCGCCCGTCATCCTGGATCGCGCGTCGAGCTATCTCGGGGTGATGATCGACGATCTTACCTTGCAGGGCGTGACCGAGCCTTACCGGATGTTGACGGCACGCGCGGAATTCCGGCTGTCCCTCCGTGCGGACAATGCCGAGACGAGGCTTGGCGCGATCGCTGAAGCCGCTGGGTGCCTGGGGGCGCAACGGCTGGCGCATCAGCATGCGCTGGCCGAAGACCGTGCCCGCTTTCGGACTGCTCTTGACTGCGAACGGACCGCGACCGAAGTCGCCGATCAGGGCGTCGCGATTGGGCGCGACGGCGCACGCCGGACGGCCTTCGACTGGCTGCGGTTCGAAGGGGTAACACTCGGCCACGTCGCGCCGGATGCGGCGTCAGGCGTTCCGTCGGTCGTCGTAGACGAAGTTCTGGAGGACGCGCGCTACGCCCCGTATATCGAACGACAGGCGCAGGAGGTCGCGCGCCTGCGGGCCGACGAGGCGATCCGGTTGCCGGAGGACCTTGCCTATGATCGCGTGCCCGGGCTGTCGAACGAGATGATCGACCGCCTTAGTGCGGCTCGCCCGACCTCTTTGGCGGCCGCAGCGCGGGTGCGCGGGATCACGCCGGCCGCATTGTCGGCGGTATTATTGCATACGAAACGAGTGCCAGCATGACGGAAGACGACGCCCAGGGTTGGACGACCGAAAGGTTCGGCGTGGAGGCTACCGAGCGGTTGGCGGCATTCGTGGCGATGGTCGTCGAGGAAGCGCCACATCAGAACTTGATCGCGCCGTCGACGATCCCGACGATTTGGGACCGGCACGTTGTGGACTCGCTCCAGTTGGTGGCGCTCGCAGGCGCGGACACCTCGGCGAAACGCTGGCTCGATATCGGCACCGGCGGCGGCTTCCCCGGGATGGTCGTCGCGCTCGTCCGTGAGGGTCCGGTGGATCTGGTCGAGCCACGTCGTCGTCGTGCCGACTTTCTCCAGCTCTGTGTCGCGCGCCTTGGTCTTGGCGACCAAGTTCGCGTCCACGCCTCCAAGGTGGAAAATGCGGCCGCGGATGCATCGATCATTTCCGCCCGCGCGGTCGCATCTTTGCAAAACCTTTTGCGTGGCGCGGCACACTGCGCCACAACGGAGACGCGGTGGTTACTTCCTCGGGGGCGTTTCGACGAAGAAGAGCTGGCCGCGCTCAAGCAGCATTGGCGGTTTATGTTCCACGTGGAACAAAGCGTCACGAACCCGGAGTCGTCGATCGTGGTTCTGGATCGGGTAAGCGCGCGATGATCACCATCGCGGTCGCCAATCAGAAGGGTGGGGTGGGCAAGACCACCAGCGCCATCAACCTCGCGACCGCGCTCGCGGCGACGGGAATGCATGTCCTGCTGGTCGATCTCGATCCGCAGGGCAACGCATCGACCGGGCTCGGGATCGGTCATTCGCAGCGCGAGCGGTCCAGCTATGACGTGCTGGTCGGCGACACGTCGATCGCCGATGCGGTCGTGCATACGCGCGTGCCGCGATTGGATATCGTACCGGCAACGGTCGACCTGTCGGGCGCGGAGATCGAGCTGGTCGACTTCGATGCGCGCACGCACCGGCTCGATCGCGCGATGAAGGTCGCACAGGGCCCCTGGGATATCGCGCTGATCGATTGCCCGCCGTCGCTCGGCCTGCTGACGATCAACGCGATGGTCGCGGCGGATTCGTTACTCGTCCCGTTGCAGTGCGAGTTCTTCGCGCTGGAGGGGTTGTCGCAGTTGCTGAGTACGGTCGAGCGGATCCGCCAACGGTTCAATCCTGGCTTGTCGATCCTTGGTGTTGCGCTGACGATGTTCGATCGGCGTAACCGGCTCACCGACCAGGTCTCGGCCGATGTCCGTGCAGTGTTGGGAAAAGTAGTGTTCGAAACGGTGATCCCGCGCAACGTGCGCTTGTCGGAGGCGCCAAGTCACGGGCTCCCGGCGCTGATCTACGATTATCGGTGCTCGGGGTCGCAGGCGTATATCGCGCTGGCCCGTGAGTTGATCGGGCGGCTTCCCGCGTCTGCGCAGGCTGCGGCATGAGCGACGGCAATAAACGTGGTCGGCCCGGGTTGGGCAGGGGGCTCAACGCGCTGCTGGGCGAGATGGCACGCGAGACGCCGGTGTCGGCCGATGGTGCAGCGCAGCAATCGTCTGGCGTACGGATGCTACCGGTCAGTTCTCTGTCGCCGCATCCCGATCAGCCGCGTCGGCATTTCGACGAGGCGATGCTCGACGAGCTGGCTGCGTCGATCGCCTCGCGCGGATTGATCCAGCCGATCGTCGTGCGGCCGCATGGGCATGATTATCAGATCGTCGCGGGCGAGCGGCGCTGGCGGGCAGCGCAGCGTGCGCGGCTGCACGAGGTGCCGGTCGTCGTTCGCGACTTCGACGACGCCGAGACGCTCGAGATCGCGCTGATCGAAAACATTCAGCGCGAGGATCTGAACGCGATCGAAGAAGCGCAGGCCTATCAGCGGCTGGCGGGCGAGTACGGCCACACACAGGAAGTGCTCGCCAAGATCGTCCACAAGTCACGCAGTCACGTCGCGAACTTGCTGCGGTTGCTGGAGCTGCCGGCGCAGGTGCAGTCCCAGGTGGTCGATGGATCGCTGTCGATGGGGCATGCGCGGGCGCTGCTGGGGTCGCCCGATGTGGAGTCGCTGGCGGACCAGGTCGTGTCGAGGGGGCTGTCGGTGCGCGAAACCGAGAAGCTGGCGCGAGATGCAAAGCCTGGGCGGAGCCGTGGCGGCGGCGGGTCGTCAGAGCCTCGCGTGCCGGATGCGGATATCGCGGCGTTGGAGCGGCAGTTGGCGGACTTGTTGGGGTTGCAGGTGCGGGTTGCGCATACCGAGACCGGGGGGACGTTGACGTTGAATTACTCGACACTCGACCAACTCGATATGGTTTGCCAGCGATTGACGGGTGGGGCGATCTAGGTCGGGAGTTCGCCTGCACAACCCCTCCCGTTCGTGCTGAGCGAAGTCGAAGCATCTGTGTGCTGGACCATCCTTCGACTTCGCTCAGGACGAACGGGTAATAGGTGAGGGTAGAAGGAGAGGGAGGACCAATACTCTCCGTCATCCCGGCGGAAGCCGGGACCCACGGTTGCGGTCCGCTTCGTTAGTGATCGCACCCTATCCATGGGTCCCGGCGTGCGCCGGGATAACGGAAGGGGGGTGTTGAGAGGCAGGAAGCAGAGGCAGACGCTAAGGCGGTTGCGGATGCGCGCTAGTTTCGCCGGGCGATCGCCTGGGAAAGCGCGACTACGGCCGCCTCCGCGACTACCCCGCCGGCATTCCCCGATGCCATGATCGCTCGCTCTGCCGTCCGTACACGCTGGATCGCGGTGGCGAGCATCGTCGGGGTCCAGCGGCGTAGCGATCTGGCCGTGCTAGCCTCTTCCTTGAAGAAGACTCGGTGGCGTTTCATGACGGCATCGACCGAATCGCCCCGGTCGATCTCGCCGCGCATGTCGGCCAGCGCTATCAGGCGGCGGACGAGTTGGCGGAGCCACGGGATCGGCGACGTCCCCGCCTCTTCGAGCACGGCGAGTTCGGCCCCGAGATCGTCGACCCTGCCTTCAATGACGGCGTCGATCGCGCGGCCCATTTCCGCATCACCGAGGTCTGCGCCGACCGCATCGAGCGCATGGTGATCGAGGTCTGCAGGGCGATCGGGCGCGGCGTCCAGGTACAGCGCGAGCTTCTCGATTTCGCGTGAAATGACGGCGCGGTCGCCGCCGGTCGTATCGACGAGGCGTCGCGCGACGCCCGGGGCGGGGCGGAGGCCGTTCTCCCCCGCGATCGTCGTGGCGAGGCGTTCGGCGTCCTGCGCGGTCGGGGCGTAGCAGGCGAACGCCATCGCGCGGGGGGAGTCGATTGCGAGCTTGACGATCTTGGCGGTCGATTTGACGGTCGGGGCGATCGCGACGACCGGGTTGCCGACGCGCTCTGCCGCCAACAGGTTGGTGAACGCCTCAAGGCTTTCCTCGCCCGCCGAGGCAACGCGGACGAACCGTGCACCGGCGAATAGCGACAACGACGCGGCCTCATCGGTTAGCCGGCCGGGGTCGCCCTTGAGCGCCGAGCCGTCGAGGTCGACGCGTTCGGCGTCCGCACCCATCGCCTTCGCGAGCACGCGGGCAAGGTCGCTTGCGCCGGCCTCGTCGGGGCCATGGAGCAGGTACAGGCGGATGTCGCCGCCCGGCTTGGCCAGCGCACCGCGGATCTGGCCGGCACTGGCCTTCATTTGGCGGGCGTGGGGGCCTGCGGCGCTGCGACCGCAGGCGTATTGCGCGCGTATAGTGCAATGCGAGCGACGATCTGGTCGGCAACGATGCCAGACAGGCGTTCGAGCGCGGTGTTCTCGGCGGCGATCGTCGCATATTCGGAACGAACGACGTCGATCCCGGCATCGGAACCCGCGGTCGCGTCGAGCAGCACCGAATTGTCGCCGATCCGCACGAGCTGATAGCGTGCGCGCAGAGTCCGGCGTTCGCGCGAGACGCTGTCGTCGGTGCGGACGCCGAGGCCACTGATTGCGTCGTCCAGGCGGATGTCGATCCGGTACACCGCGGGCGCACCGTTCGACGGCAGGCGATCGCGCAGCGCGGTGGCCATCAACCAGCCGTTCTTGCCCGCGATCGGTGCCACTTCGACCTGGCCGAGCGCACCCGCGACCGGACCACTGCTACCGCCCGCATAGAGCGGGTGCAGGCCACAGCCCGACAGTGCGGGAGCCAGCGCGAGCGCACCGAGGATCGCGAGGTGCTTCATGCGACGATGTTCACGAGACGGTCCGGCACGACGATCACTTTCCGGGGCGGCTTGCCCTCAAGCAGGCGGACGATCTTTTCGGAGGCGAGCGCGGCGGCTTCGACCTCGTCCTTCGGTGCTCCTTTCGGGAAGACGAGGGTGTCGCGTAGCTTGCCGTTAACCTGCACCGCGATCGTGACCTCGTCGTCGACCAGCATCGCCGGATCGACGATCGGCCAGGCGGCGTCGGCGATCAGGCCGTCATTGCCCGCGGTCGCCCAGGCTTCCTCGGCGACGTGCGGGACCATCGGGCTGACGAGCAGCAGCAGCGTACGGACCGCCTGTTCGCGGTCGGCGGACGGCGCTGCCTTCTCGATCGCGCTGCACAGCGAGTAGAGTCGCGCGACCGCCTTGTTGAACTGCAAGGCGTTGATATCGCTCTCAATACCGACGGTCGTGCGGTGGCAGAGTTTGCGTAAGCCGATGTCTTCGCCCTCAGCCTTTGCCGCATCGTCGGACTCGATCAGGCGCCAAAGACGCTGGACGAACCGCCAAGCGCCTTCGATACCGGATTCGCTCCAGGGGAGGTCGCGCTCGGGTGGCGAGTCGGAGAGCACGAACCAGCGCACCGCGTCGGCGCCATACTGGTCGACGATCGGCTCGGGATCGACCGTGTTCTTCTTCGACTTCGACATCTTCTCGACGCGACCGACGTTGACGGCCTCGCCGGTCGCGACTTCGATCCCGCCACGGACATCGTCGGGTGACAGCCAGCGACCGTCGGAGGACTTATACGTCTCATGCGTGACCATGCCCTGCGTGAACAGCCCGGCAAACGGCTCGGCGATGTCGAGCATGCCGATATGCTTCAGCGCGCGCGTCCAGAACCGTGCGTAGAGCAGATGGAGGATCGCGTGCTCGACGCCGCCGATATACTGGTTGACCGGCAGCCACTTCTCCGCGCCCGTCCGGTCGAACGGCTTCGCGTCCGGCTGGCTGGCGAAGCGGATGAAATACCACGACGAATCGACGAACGTGTCGAGCGTATCGGTCTCACGCCGCGCATCCGCACCGCAGGACGGGCAGGGGACGTTCTTCCAAGTCGGGTGACGGTCGAGCGGATTGCCGGGGACCGCGAACGAGACGTCCTCGGGCAGAATGATCGGCAGCTGGTCCTTGGGCACCGGCACCGCGCCGCACGCGTCGCAGTGGATGATCGGGATCGGCGTGCCCCAATAGCGCTGGCGGCTGACGCCCCAGTCGCGAAGGCGGAACACGGTGGTGCCCTTGCCCCAGCCTTCGCCCTCGGCGCGCTCGATCACGACGCGCTTGGCGTCCTCGATATCCATGCCGTCGAGGAAGTGCGAGTTCACGATGGTGCCGGCGCCGGTCCAGGCGGTGTCGCCGATGAACACGGGGGCCTCATCATCGCCTTCGCTGACGACGCGTTTGACGGGCAGGTCGTATTTGCGCGCGAAATCCAGATCGCGCTGGTCGTGCGCGGGGACACCGAACACCGCGCCGGTGCCGTATTCCATCAGCACGAAGTTCGCGATGTAGACCGGGAGTTCCCACGTCTTATCAAGCGGATGCGTCGCGCGGATGCCGGTGTCGAAGCCCAGCTTCTCCTGCGTGTCGAGTTCCGCTGCGGTGGTGCCGCCACGCTTGCACAGTTCTATGAAGGCCGCAGCGTCGGGGTTTGTCTCGGCGATGGCGCGCGCGATCGGATGATCCGCGGCGACGGCGACGAAGCTGGAACCGAACATCGTGTCCGGGCGGGTCGTAAAGACCTCGACCGAGCCGATGCCGGTCGCATTGCCCAACAGCGCAAACTTGAACTGCAGGCCCTGGCTGCGGCCGATCCAGTTTTCCTGCATCAGCTTGACCTTGTCGGGCCAATGTTCGAGCGCGCCGAGGCCGTCGACGAGTTCATCGGCAAAATCGGTGATCTTCAGGAACCACTGCGACAGTTTCCGACGCTCGACCAGCGCGCCGGAGCGCCAGCCGCGACCGTCGATCACCTGCTCGTTGGCGAGCACGGTCATGTCGACCGGGTCCCAGTTCACCGCCGATTCCTTGCGGTACACGAGCCCAGCCGCGAACAGGTCGAGGAACAGCGCCTGCTCATGCCCGTAATACTCAGGCTCGCAGGTCGCCAGTTCGCGCGTCCAGTCGAGCGCGAAACCGAGACGTTTCAGCTGCGCCTTCATCGTCGCGATGTTGGCGCGCGTCCAGTTGCCCGGGTGCACGCCCTTTTCCATCGCCGCGTTCTCCGCGGGCATGCCGAACGCGTCCCAGCCCATCGGATGGAGCACTTCCATGCCCTTCATCCGACGGAACCGCGCGAGCACGTCGCCCATCGTGTAGTTCCGGACGTGCCCCATATGGATGCGCCCCGACGGATAGGGGAACATCTCGAGCACGTACGAGCGCGGCTTGGTCGACAGGTCGTCCGCGGCGAACGTCTTGCGCTCGTCCCAGATTTTCTGCCACGCCGCGTCCGCCTTCAACGCATTGAAACGCGACGCCATTCTACGATCCTCAGCCGGCGATCGAGGCGCGGCGCAGGTCGCGGGCCTTGGTCAGGATGATGTCTTCCAGCTTCTGCGTGGTCGCGGCCTGGACCGGCGACGAGACCCACTGGCCATTCTGGTTCACTTCGCGCAGCGCGGCGACGCGCAGCGCATCGGCGCGCAGATCCTGGTCGAGGATCGAGACAGTCACCTTCATGCGCTCGGTCGGCGTCTGCGGGTTCACATACCAGTCGGTGACGATCACGCCGCCATTGGAATCGGTCTGGAGCAGCGGCATGAAGCTAAGCGTGTCGAGGCTCGCGCGCCACAGATAGCTGTTCACGCCGATGGTGGTGATCTTCGACGCGGCGAGATCCGCCTTGGGACGAGCGGAACCGCCGCCGCATGCGACGAGAGGCAGGGCAAACAGCACGACTGCGATACGCGAGCGGCGGAACATGGGCATCATCCTGGCAAGAAAATCAGTCCTTGCTCTACAGGCGAGCCTGCGTGCCCGCAAGCTGACGCCGGCATGCCAAAGCGGGGCGGGCGAGACTGCATGGGAACCGCGGGAATGCCACCGATCAACACCGCTCCGGCCCCGAATCTGTGTGCTGATTGCAACACTGTCTCATAATCGGTGGAGAATGCCGCTCTTCGGTGTTTGCAGTGGATCAATTCATGATAGGCGATGTTTCACGAGGGATCCGATTACGGGATTCGAGGAATAGATTCGTTGTGATGACGCGTGGGGGAATTTTCGGGGTGGTTGCCGGGGCGCTTGTCGCTACCGCCGCAATCGTCGCGCCCGCATTCGGCGCCAGCGAGCAGCCTGCCCGGATCGCCAAGCACAACGTCGCCGCCGTCCGCGGTATCGGATCGTTCACCCCCGCAGCCGCGGATCCCCGCCTTGCCGCGATGTTCGCGCGTGGCGGCTTCGACGCCGGCAGCTTCCGCTTCACGCCCGCCGAAACCCGGCAGGACAACCGCGCGGTGACCGTCGCGGTTCGCGCGCAGACCAACCGCGGCGTTGCCAACGCAGCCAGCCTCGCATCGACGACGCCAGCCGTCGGTATCGCACCGATCGCCTACAACCTCGGCATGTCGGTCGGCTGGAAGCGCTTTGCGATCTCTGGCGACGTCAACAAGCTCGATCTCGGCGTCATGCCGGGCGGCCGCGAAGCCGCCGACCTGGCCGTCAGCTACAGCGCCAAGCGGTTCAGCGGCACGGTGAAGGCTGCGGCGGATCGTCCGCTGGCCAACGCACCGCGCCTGGTCGAGGACGCGCCGAGCTATTCGGTCGATCTGGGCGGCTCCTACGCCCTGACGCGCAGCCTCGCGGTGACCGCCGGCGTGCGCTATCGTTCGGACCGCGAGCGCTTCGTGAAGGTCGACGACGACCGCCGCGACAGCCAAGCCGTCTATCTGGGCACCGCCTTCCGCTTCTAGGCGTCCTGCAAAGTCGTACTTTGCAGGAATTCCTGACCTGATCGCCGCGGAAGCAGGCGATCTTATATCTCGTCCTCATCCATCGCCGCCTTTGGCGTCTCCTCTCCCAATGGAGGGAGGGAAAGGGCCCGCGGCGGCTTGGTCGTGGGAAGGATGATGGCCGCCCTATGTGTCGATCACCCTAAACCCTAAACCCTAGACCCGTGACCCATCGCCCCATCCGTCACCCTAGCGAAAGCTAGGGTCTCCCGCGATACGGGCGACGATAGCCTCATGATGAGATCCCAGCTTTCGCTGGGATGACGGGGGGCGGGCGGCATCTCATCCGAAACAGGCTCTTGGAACTACCGAAGCCAGGCGTCGATCGCGGCCCAGCCGTAAAACCCGAACCGCCGCATCCTCTGCCACCGCGATTCGTCCATCCCCCCAAGCGCGATCACCGGCATCCCGAGCCCGCGCCCGATCCGCATAGCGCGCGCCGCACCTAACCCAACCGCGCCGTCATGCGACCGCGTGGCATAAACCGGCGACACGAACAGGGCATCCGCCCCCGCGCGCACCCCAGCCAGCGCCTCCACACGCGAATGCGCGGGCCAGGTCCTGATCCCACGCGTACCCGCTCGACCGTGAATTCCATCGGCCGGAATCGAAGACCCGCCAGCCACCACCACGACCAGTCCACGCGCCCGCGCCAGTCGCAGAACCCGCCGCACCACCGCCCGCCGCTCGCCCGCAGGCGTCGCATAATGCCGGAATATCACCCCCGATCCCGGCGGCAGTCGCCGCAACGCGGGCCACAAGGCGTCGCCCATCCGCTCGTCCGTCATCAGCCAGCGGACGGGAATAGGGTTACGACGCGCCACGTCGCTGCCTATAGCGCGCGGCATGATATCTGACGACACCACGCCGCTCGAGTCCATCCGCACCCGGATCACCAAGGCCGCCGAGATCGCCGATCGCCGGCCCTCCGACGTGACGCTGATCGCCGTCTCCAAGACGCACCCCGCCGAGGCGATCCTACCGTTGCTGGCCGAAGGGCAACGCGTATTCGGCGAGAACCGCGTCCAGGAAGCGGCGGAGAAGTGGCCGGCGTTGCGTGAGGCGTATCCCGACGTCGAACTTCACCTGATCGGCCAGCTCCAGTCGAACAAGGCGGCGGAAGCCGTCGCGCTGTTCGACTGCATCCACGCCGTCGATCGGCCCTCGCTGGTCGAGGCGCTGGCAAAGGCGATGACCGCGTCGGATCGCCGACCGGACTGCTTCATCCAGGTGAACATCGGCGACGAACCGCAAAAGGGCGGCTGCGCGATCGCGGACCTGCCAGCGTTGATCGAGTCGGCGCGTGCCGCCGGCCTGCCGCTCGCCGGGCTCATGTGCCTGCCGCCCGCCGACATCGAACCGGCGCCGTATTTCGCGCTGCTGGCCAAGCTCGCCCGCGATCATGGGCTGACCGGTCTGAGCATGGGCATGTCGGACGATTTCGAAACCGCCGTGACGATCGGCGCGACTCACGTCCGTATCGGCAGCGCGTTGTTTGGCGCACGGGGCATCCCGGCATGACGTTCCCCGTCAGATTCGACGCGCTCCTGTTCGACTTCGACGGCGTGCTGATCGACAGCGAGTCGATCGGCAACCGCCACATCGCCAAATGGCTCACCGCCGCCGGTCATCCGACGACGGCCGAGGATTCGATGGCGAACTTCATGGGGCTCGCCGGTCCGCAGTTCATCGATGCGATCGAACGCTGGATCGATCGACCGCTACCCGAGGAATTCTACGCGGCCCGCAAAGCCGAAGACGAGCGCGTCATGGCGGCGGGAATCGATGCGATCGAAGGCGCCGTCGCGTTCGTCCGCTCGCTCCCCGCCGACCTGCCCAAGGCGATCGTCTCGTCGAGCTCGACTGCGTGGATTTCCCGCCACCTCGAGCATATCGGCCTGCGCGACTCGTTCGGCGACCACCTCTACAGTGGTCGCGAGCATGTGACGCACGGCAAGCCCGCGCCCGATTTATATCTGTTCGGCGCCCGCCAGCTCGGCGTGGATATTGCGCGGACCGCGATCCTCGAAGACTCGCCCGTCGGCGCGACTGGCGCGGTGGCGTCAGGCGGCTACGTCATCGGTTTGTCCGCGGGCTCGCACTGCAACGCCGAGCACGGCGCGCGGCTGAAGGCGATCGGTGTCGACGCGCTGGCGGAGAACTTCGAAGACGTGGCGCGGTTGGTAGGAAGCGCCTGACCCGGTTCTTGGATCCGCGGATAAGTAGACCGGTATACCGTTTTGATAAATTCAACTCCCCGGCGAAGGCCGGGGTCCAGTTGGGGAAGGGGAGTAACAGCGGACGTACCTTCGTTACATCGACCTTCCCAACTGGACCCCGGCCTTCGCCGGTGAGGTGCTTGCTTCAAGACCACGCGTACCTAACGGGCCAGGGAACGGCGGCTAACCCCGCTTCCGCCGCCAGATCGCCCCGACCCCCGCGACCAGATCATACGGGATCGCCGCCGCCTCCCGCGTTCGCATCTTGAGCTGATACCGCCGGCTGCCACCATGCGGCACATGGATGGCACTCGCAGGCATGCCGAGCATCGCGAACAGCATGCGAATGCGTGGCTGGTGATAGCCGTCGGTGCAGATCATGCACTGCGCATACTGGCCCGCGCGCGCGAACGCGGTCGCCGCGACCACGCTCTGCAACGTATCCACGCTCGCCTCGTCGAGATGGATGCGCGACCGGTCGACCGTCTCGGCGAGCACATCCGCCATTACCGACGCCTCGGACGGTCCATGCGCGCCCTTCGCGCCCGAGCAGAACAGGTCCGCATCGACATACCGCGCTGCCGCCGCCGCCGCGAACGCGATGCGCCGCGCCAAGGTCGGACTCGGGCTGCCATCGGGACGAACCGCCGCGCCGAACACCACGATCAGGCGCCGTGAAGGAGGGATCTCGGTCAGAACTGATGCCCCGTGCGGTCGCGCTTGGTGGCGAGATATTGCGCGTTGTGCGGATTGGACGGCAGGAAATGCGGCACGCGCTCGATCACCGTCACACCCGCCGCCTCGAGCCCCGCCACCTTGGCCGGGTTGTTGGTCAGCAACCGTACCTCACGCTGCCCAAGCAACGTCAGCATCCGCGCCGCTACCCCGAAGTCGCGCGCATCGACCGCGAACCCCAGCCGCGTGTTCGCGTCGACGGTATCGAACCCCTGGTCCTGCAGCGCGTACGCGCGCAGCTTGTTGACCAGCCCGATCCCGCGCCCTTCCTGCCGCAGATAGAGCAGGATCCCCCAGCCACTATCCCGGATCGCGTGGATCGCCGCGTGCAATTGAGGCCCGCAATCGCATTTGAGGCTGCCGAGTACGTCGCCCGTCAGGCACTCGCTATGCAGCCGTACCAGCGGCGGCTGGCCATTGGGCTGGCCGATCAGCAACGCGATATGCTCGTCCGCGCTCTCCGGCGAACGAAACGCGACGATCTCGGCGTCTTCAGCGCCCTCGACCGGCAGCCGCGCGCGTGTCGCGAGCGTCAGGCGGGTCGCATCCTCATGCGCGTCGATGTCGGCATGCGTGATCGACACTTCGGGTTCGCTAGTGCCGAGGAAGAACGCCGGCAACAGCCCTGCGATCCGCGCGAGCCGTAACGCCGCCGCCGCCGCCGCAGGATCGGTCACCGGGATCGTGCGAAACGGCCCCTTCATCGGAGTCGCCAGGTCGAACTGCGGATCGGCCAGCGCCGTCGCCGCGGCAAAATCGATCCAGGGCGCGCGGTCGACCAGTACCGGCTCGGTCGGGTCCGCCGCCGCCAGCTGGTTCGCAAGCTTCAGCGTCGCCGCACGTCCCGACGAGATCAGCACGCCACCATTCGCCGCCGGATCGAACGCGGCCAACCGCTCCGCATCCGCCGTCTCGACCGCCAGCAACACCAGCCCGTCGATCGCGATCGGCCAGCCGCGCCGCAACGCATCGACCGCGCGCGCCGCCGCGCGCGGGTTCAAAACGCGAACTCGGTCATGATCGGCACGTGGTCCGACGGCTTCAGCCAGCTCCGGCAGCGTTCATACACATGGTGCGATACCGCCGCCTCGGCGGCCGCACCGGTTGCCCACATGTGATCGAGCCGGCGGCCGCGATCGGACGCTTCCCAATCCTTCGCGCGGTAACTCCACCAGGTGAACAGGCGGGCGGGGGCAGGGTGGAAGCGGCGGCCGAGATCGACCCAGTCACCTGCCGCCTGCAACTTGCCGAGCGCCTCGACTTCCACGGGCGTGTGGCTGACGACGTCGAGCAACTGCTTGTGGCTCCAGACGTCCGATTCGAGCGGGGCTATGTTGAAGTCGCCGACCAGGATGGTGGGGCCGGGGAGCGTTTCCGACCAGGTCGTCATGCGCTCGATAAAGTCGAGCTTCTGGCCGAACTTGGGGTTAACCTCGCGGTCGGGCACGTCGCCGCCGGCGGGGACGTAGACGTTCTCCAGCCTGACCCCGTTCTCCAGCCGGACGCCGATGTGGCGTGCCTCGCTGTTCGCCTGCCAGTCGAACCGGTCGTCCTCGACGATCGGGACGCGGCTGATGATCGCGACGCCGTGGTGCATGCGCTGGCCGTGCAGGACGATGTGCTCGTAGCCAAGCGCGCGGAATGCCTCCAACGGGAAGTTCCCGTCGATGACCTTGGTCTCCTGCAGGCACAGGATGTCGGGCTGCTCGTCGCGCAGAAACTGTTCGACGATGGCGATCCGGAAACGGACCGAGTTGATGTTCCAGGAGACGATCTTCACGAGCGCGATGTAGCGTTGCGGGGGGGTGGGGACAAGGAACGCCGCCGGGGGTGCGGAAGAAGGGAGAAGTCAGGAGGCGCCATCGGCAAAGCCGTTGTCGTCGACCGGGCCCTGGGAGAACAGGGGCCCGTCGGCCGCGCTTGAGCGAGGTAGGAAAATTCATTTTCCTGCCGCTCTACGCGAAAGACCCTCGCTCCGGGGGCATGGAGCGAGGGCCAACTCAGCGTTCGTCACGCAGGCGAGAGGTGGGGAAACCATCCGGGCAACAGGGGGAAAAATCCCGAATGCCCCACATCCGCAAGCCACGCTCTAGGGGTCTGAACCTGTCGCTTGCATGAATGACGCGAAAGTTATGTTACTTTCTTCCACCTTTTTGACGCGGGTCGTTCCAGCGGAAGGTGTTGTCGCTGACGGGGGCGCCGAATTTCTGGTTTGTCAGGCGGACCGTGGTCCGGTTGTTCTGACTGTCGAGCATCACCCAGCCCTGCAGCATCATCCCGCCCGGCGCGCCGGCGCTGCGCACGAACACCAAAGTGATGCGGCCATATTCCGGATGCTTGGGATCGTTTGCCTCGACCGACACGATTCGCGGATCATAGCCGGGGACGAGCTTGGCATAGCGCGTGATGTCGCGCGCCGGGTCGAGCAGGATGCTGAGCGGGGAATTCTTGATCGGCCAGCGCTGCACCTGGTTTACCGAATAATCGATGAAGGTCAGCGCGCCGCCTTCCGCGACGATCAGGATCGGCACGCCTTTCTCGTACTGGAACCGCAGCTTGCCGGGCTTCTTCAGCGACAGCACGCCGGTCAGCACCTTGCCGTTGCGATCCGCCTGCGAGAAGTTCGCGGTCATCGTCTCGAGCGATTGCAGATGCTTCTGCACCGCCGCGAGATCGCCGGTCGCCTGCGCGGCGATCGGCGTGGGGACGGCAGCGACGGACATAGCGGCGATCGTCGCGATCACCGCGGGGCGGGTATTGAACATCGAAATCTCCTTGAGCGCGCCATCAGTGCCGCGACGGGCTTGAACCGCCCGTGAACTCGTCAGGCATGAACTCGTCAGGCGTGAACCCCTATAGCGTGATCGCGGCCTTCATGCCGAGCACGCCGACGTCGTTGGCATCGTGCACGCCGCCCGGATTGTGGATGAACTGCACGTTCGGCCGCAATTCCAGCCAGTTGGTCGGGTGCACGCTGTAATAGATTTCCGACGCATATTCCGCATCCTGCACCTCGGGAAGGGCAGGATCGAGCGTCTCACCCTTGGCGAGCCGCCCGTTGACGTTGGTCCGCGCCACCGCGAACCCCAGGATGTCGCCCGGCCGCCACGGCACCAGCCCCTTGTAGAACAGCCCGGCGGCAATCTGGTTGTCGGTCACCGAAGTCGCACGGTCGGCCTGCGTCACGTTCAGGAACACGCTGAGCCCGGTCACCGACTTGCCATCCTTCGACGTGCCGGAGATCTGCTGCTGCATGTTGAAATACACGCCGTAGCGTGCGCTGCGACGGAGTGGATCGAGGCCCGTGATGGCGATCGGCTGGCGATTGACGTCGTAGAACACGTCGTCACCGTTCGCGGTGCTGACCCAGCCGCCAACCTTGTACGCGCCGACATGGCCGTCATCGCCGCCGCGAACCCAGCCCGCCTCGACCGGGATCAGCACCCCGGTCGCGCCGTGGAAATGGCCGATCACAAAATCCTTGTCGAGATTGCGCGGGTTCACTTCGTACACGGCGGCCTTGAACGTCAACTGGTCGCTCGGATCGTAGCGCAGCCGGGCGCCCCACTGGCTGACCGGCCAGTTCTGCCAGTAATCGCCGGCCAGATTGCCCGGTTGCGCACCGCAGAAGCTCAGATTCTGGAAATAACAGGAGAAGACCGCGAAATCCTCGCCGGGATTGGTCCGGCCGACCTTCAGTTCGAGCTTTTCGCCGAGCTTTTGTTCGTACCACAGCTGCGTCAATCGCACCGTCTGGCCGCGGCCATAGACTTCCTGCACCTGTTGCAGCACGCCGAGATTAGCGTCGGCACCCAGATCGCGCCCGCGGCGATAGGTGACGGTCGCCTGGAACGCGCCGCCCTGAAGCCCGACGACCTTGTCGAGATCGAGCAGCACGCCGACGTCGAACTGGCCGGTCTCGCGGACCAGCTTCCGGTCGCCGCCCGAGAAATTATAGGCGCTTTCCGACGCGTAGCGCGCGCTGAGGCCGATGCCGCGATCCGCAAGGCGTTTGCGGATATCGAACCAGTCCGCGAACAGGCCAGGCGGCGGGGTGCGTTGCGTATCGGCGGTGAGGGCCGACGGGGAAATATCGCTGTCGCGGCGAACGCCGGAGCGGGGGCGGTGCTGGGTGTCGGTCGTGCTGCTGCCGGGGGTTTGCTTGACGGTATCCTGTGCGGAGACCTGCCCGGGTATGGCGAGTGCCACCGCCGCTGCCGCACAGAACCGCCGATACTGCATTACGCCCACCTGTTCTTCGTAACTTGTATCAACCCCGTAGACCGGACGTCGGTTGTTCGAAAGCCTTGTCCAAAGCTATGCCTTGGTAAAGCGCACCCCCTTCCAGTTCTCCCGCGAAGGCGGGAGCCCAGGGTTCCAAGCGACATCGCTAGTGGCTCCTGGACCCCCGCGTTCGCGAGGGAACAGGGAAGGTTTCTCAAACAACGGCCCGGGAGGTTGCGACGTTAGATCGCATGCCCCTCGGTGTCGCGCAGCACTTCGCGGCGGCCGACATGATCCGGGCGGCCGACGATGCCGTCCTTCTCCATCCGCTCGATCAACCGCGCGGCCGAGTTGTAGCCGATCCGCAACTGCCGCTGGAGCCACGACGTCGATGCCTTCTGCGACTCGCACACCAGCTGGATCGCCTGGCGATATTGCTGGTCCTCCGCGGAGTCTTCACCGGTCGGTGAGCCCTCCAGCGCGAAGCTCTCCTCGGGCTCCTCAGTGACGGAGGAGATGTAATCGGGCAGCCCCTGCGAGCGCCAGTGATCCGCCACCAGCCGCACTTCGTCATCGGTCACGAACGGTCCGTGGACGCGGACGATGCCCTTGCCGCCGGGCATGTAGAGCATGTCGCCCTTGCCGAGCAGCTGCTCCGCGCCCTGCTCGCCGAGAATGGTGCGCGAATCGATCTTCGAGGTGACGTGGAAGCTGATCCGGGTCGGCAGATTGGCCTTGATGACGCCGGTGATGACGTCGACCGACGGCCGCTGCGTCGCCATGATCAGGTGGATGCCCGCCGCGCGCGCCTTCTGCGCAAGCCGCTGGATCAGGAATTCGACCTCCTTGCCCGCGGTCATCATCAGATCGGCGAGCTCGTCGACGATCACGACGATCTGCGGCAGCACGTCGTATTCGAGCTTTTCCTCCTCGTACATCGGCGCGCCGGTGTCCGGGTGGTACCCCGTCTGCACCTTCCGTCCGAGCGGCTGTCCCTTCGCCTTCGCGCCGCGCACCTTGTCGTTGAAGCCGGCGAGGCTGCGCACGCCGACGGAGGACATCTGGCGATAGCGATCCTCCATCGTCTCGACCGCCCATTTGAGCGCGCGCACCGCCTTGGCGGGATCGGTCACGACCGGCGACAGCAGGTGCGGAATGTCGTCGTACATGCTCAGTTCGAGCATCTTCGGATCGATCATGATCATCCGGCACTGGTTCGGCGTCAGCTTGTACAGCAGCGACAGGATCATGCTGTTGAGGCCGACCGACTTGCCCGAACCGGTCGTGCCCGCGACCAGCAGATGCGGCATCGGTGCGAGATCGGCGATCACCGAATCGCCCGCGATGTTCTTGCCGAGGATGATCGGCAACTGCGCCGACTGGTCCTCGAACGTCTGGCTGCCGACGAGTTCGTGCAACGACACCGCCTCGCGCCGCGCATTCGGCAACTCGATCCCGATCACGTTGCGCCCCGGGATCACAGCGACGCGCGCCGAGATCGCGGACATGTTGCGCGCGATATCGTCGGCCAGCGCGATCACGCGGCTCGCCTTGATGCCCGGCGCGGGCTCCAGTTCGTACATCGTCACGACCGGGCCCGGCCGCACTTCGATGATCGATCCCTTCACGTGGAAATCGTCGAGCACGTTCTCCAGCAGCCGCGCGTTGCGCTCGAGCCCCGCCTTGTCGATCACGTTGCCCTGGCTCGGCGGCGACGGCGTCAGCAGGTCGAGGCTCGGCAGCGTGAAATTGTCGCGCAGGTCGAGCGACGACTGGCGCTCCTTGGGCTTGGCCTGCGACGGCGCGTTCTGGCGATCCGCGATTACCGGGGCAGGGCGGGGGTCCGGCTCTGCCAGAGCACGCGGCTCGACCGGTTTCCGCGTCAACGTCAGCGGTTCGTCGTCGTCCTCGTCGATCTCCGCAAAGCCGTCATAGCCGAGCGCCTCCGTCCGATTGCGGCGGGGCAGGCGCCATTTGCGC
This sequence comes from Sphingomonas sp. R86520, assembly GCF_042466285.1. NCBI lineage: Bacteria > Pseudomonadati > Pseudomonadota > Alphaproteobacteria > Sphingomonadales > Sphingomonadaceae > Sphingomonas > Sphingomonas sp. R86520. The sequence goes on along the minus strand of NZ_JAXHBZ010000001.1, from coordinate 3,504,373 downwards.
TCGCCGAGATCGATCTCGATGCTCTTGCCCCAGACGATCGCACCCGCGATCGCTGCGACCAGCCCGATCGCGCGCGCGGACCAGAGTTCGGCGACCGGTTGGCCGATGAAGCTCAACGCCCAGTGTACCGCGCTGGAGACCGACAGGCCGATCACGCCGCCCCAGCCGGCGGGTAGCGCCAGCACCGACGTGCCGGACACGAACGCCAGCGCGCTCGCCATCAGCGCGACGCCGATCGCCGCGCCGCGCACCATCCGCACCCAATGCCCGAGCGGCGCGTCACGCCACAATCGCATCCCCAGAATCGGTCCGATCGGCAGCAGCAACGCGACCGCCGGTCCGAACAGCGTGAGCGCGATATCGGCGAACCACGCACCCGGCGGCCCGACCAGATTGGCGGGGTCGCCGCCCGACGCGGTGTTCAGCGCGGGGTCGCTCGGGTGATAGCTCGCCAGCGCCAGCGCCATCAGCAGCGTGCCGACGAACAACGCGATCGCCGCGATCAGCGCGCCGCTGCGGACGGCACCCGCCTTCACCGTCTCACGCCACAAGGCTGGCTGCGCGCGGCTGGCCATGACCCGTATTCTCCAGTTGCAGTATAATGCGGAAATGCATCGCGCTAGGCGGGCTGAACGTCAAGGTAACCACGCGACAACACGCGTTAAGCTGCGCCCGGATCGTCGTTGGCAGCGACCGGCGGGCGGGATAAAGCGGGCTCATGGACACAGATGTAATCATCCTCGGTGGCGGGCTGGTCGGCGCGACGCTCGCCGTGGCGCTCGACGTGCACGGAATCTCGACGATCGTGATCGACCCCGCCGACCCCGCGGTAACGCTGGCCCCCGGCTTCGACGGCCGTGCGTCGGCGGTCGCGAGCGCGAGCCACCGCATGCTCGATGCGATCGGCATCGGCGCGACGCTGGCGGGGCAGGGCTGTGCGATCCGACAGATCCGTGTCAGCGACGGGCTCGAACCCGGTGCGCTCGATTTCGTCCCCGATGCCGACGATGGTGCACTGGGCACGATGTACGAGAACAAGCTGCTCCGTCGCACGCTGTTCGACGCCGCGACCGCCGCGGCGCAGGTCGACCTGCGGATGATGACGCGCGCGATCTCGGTCGATCGCGCCGAATCGGGCGTCACCGTCACGCTGGATACGGGCGACGTCGTCCGGGCACCCTTGCTCATCGCCGCGGAGGGCCGCAACTCGCCGACGCGCGAGGCCGCCGGGATCACGATCGCGCGCTGGTCGTACGAGCACACCGCGATCATCGCCGCGTTCCACCACGAACGCTCGCACGAGGACGTCGCGTACGAGATCTTCTATGCGAGCGGCCCGTTCGCGCTGCTTCCGCTGCCGGATGATGCCGATGGCCACCGCTCCGCGATCGTCTGGACGGTCGACGCGAAGAACGCCCCCGGCATGCTCAAGCTCGGCGACCGCGCGTTCCTGGCCGAAGCGGAAAAGAGCATGGGCGGCTTTCTCGGCAAGCTGTCGATGGCCACACCGCGGTCGAGCTACCCGCTCGGCTTCCACCATGCCGCACGGATTACCGACCAGCGGCTCGCATTGGTCGGCGACGCGGGCCACGGCATCCACCCGATCGCCGGACAAGGGCTCAACCTCGGCTTCCGCGACGTCGCGACGCTTGCCGAAGTGCTGGTCGAGGGCAAGCGGCTCGGCCTCGACCTCGGCGACGCAGCGCTGCTCGCGCGCTACCAGCGCTGGCGCGGGCTCGACACGTTCATGACCGCCGCCGCCACCGACACGCTCACCCGCCTGTTCGGCCTGCCCGGCAAGACCGCGAGCGCCGTGCGTCGGTTCGGCATCAGCGCCGTCAACGCGATCCCGCCGCTCAAGGACCGCTTCATGGCGGAAGCACGGGGCGAAAGCGGCGACCTGCCGAAGCTGTTGCAGGGTCTTACGATCTGAGGGGTTCGATCTGCTTGTCGTGAACGCGTGACAGCAGCAGCCGTGAAGGCGCCGAGAGGCTTCGCAGGCAGGAGACGGCTGCAGGACCGCGGCAAGTGGAAACGTGACACCTCGATCCCTGCGGCCAACGACATTCGCTCTAGCCGTCGCGGCGACGTCGCGGCTTCACGCTCGCCAACCATCCCAATCGGGTCGCAAGCGATCGGTGGCTACAGCAGTGTATTGAAACGGCACGAGTTTTTAACGCCTCCCTGCGACAGGCTCAAAAAAACCGTCGAGCGACTACCTTGCCCTTTCTCTTCAATCTTCATTTTCAGCATTCCGGTTCCCTGGTCGCGGTCGCGATCGGGATATGCCTGACCGCGAGTTGGGCCGTTGCCTTGCTGACCACCGATTTGGCCAATGCGAGCGCCGATGCGACCACGCTCGAACCATTCGGCTGGCGTCATGCGACGCTCGCGCTGGCGGCGGGTCTCGGCGTCTGGGCCACGCACTTCATCGCCATACTCGCCTATCGTCCCGATCTTCTGCTTCGGTACGATCCCGTCGTGACCGCGTTGTCGGCCTGTGTCGGCATCATGACCGTCGGTATGCCGATGGTCGCGATCACCCGACTGCGGCGGGATGGCGGGCGGATCGTTGCGGCAACCGCCGCCGGTGCAGGTATCTGGTGCATGCATGCCGTCGGTATCACCGGCATGCTGGACTGCGCGCATTTCTTTTCCTGGCCGACGAACATCGCCGGTATCCTGCTCGGGACGATTCTTCTGTCGTCGTGGCAATGCAACCCGGCCTGGTCCGGTTCGCATCCCATCGGATGCCTGATGTTCGCGCTGGCGATATGCGTGACGCACTTCGTTTCGCTGTCGGGCGACATCGTCGTCGCGAGCGTCAACGATGTCGAAGGCGGCGTCCTGTCGCCGGGGCTCGTCGCCGCGTGCATGACATTTGCCGTCTCCGTCACGTGCCTCGGCAGCCTGCTGACCTTCGCACGATTCAAGACGACGCGAGAGGAAGAAGCACAGACGCTGAAATCCGTCATGGAAAGCATGTCGGATGGGCTGGTATTCATCGACCGTGACGGACGCCTGCGGCATTTCAACCGTCGTTTTCTCGACCTGTTCAACACGCCGGTCGATGCGATCGCCATCGGCTGGACGATCGACCAGTTCTTGGATGTCATCGCGCAGTATCGCGGTTGGACGTCCGAGAAACGTATCCTGGTCGGTGGCGGCATGAAGCAGTGGGTGCAGATGGACAGCGACTTCGATCGCGAATGCGAACTGGAGGACGGCCGCATCTTCCAGATGCAATGTCGGTCGATACCGAGGCAGGGTATCGTGCTGACGTTCGACGACGTGAGTGCCGAACGCCGCGCACTCGATACGCTCAAGCATCTCGCCTATCACGACCCCTTGACCGGACTGGGCAACCGTCGCTCGCTACGCGAGGAGAAGGAGGCGCGGATTGCGCTCGGGAGGCCGTTCTCGCTGCTGCTGATCGACCTGGACGATTTCAAGCGGATCAACGATGCCTTCGGGCATGCGGTGGGCGATACGTTGCTGGTGCATGTAGCGGCGGAACTCCAGGATCTGCTGCCGGCGGACAGCTTCGTCGCGCGGATGGGCGGGGACGAGATTGCGATACTCGCGACGCAGACCGATGAGGCAGCGACCGCATTGGCCGAGGAGATCGTCGTCCGGTTGAGCGCGCCAGTGATCATCGACGAGCGTCGGCTGCTTCCCAGTTGCAGCATCGGCATCGCCGGGTTCGCCAACGACCAGACCGCCGACGATTTGATGAAGCGCGCCGACATGGCGCTGTACGAGGCAAAGCGGCTGGGGCGTCGACGTGCGCATGCCTATGTCCCGGGGCTCGCCGAACGATTGGCGGACCGGCAGCAGATCACCGACGATCTTTACGAAGTCGTCCAGAGCGGCGGTTTCGCACTAGCGTTCCAGCCGGTCGTTGAACTGTCGTCGGGCATGACCACGGGGTATGAGGCACTCATCCGCTGGAACCACCCGGTTCGGGGCTGGATATCGCCCGAGTTATTCATTCCGATCGCCGAAGAATGCGGGCTGATCGAGGAAATCGGACGGTGGGTCATCATGGACGCGTGCCGTCAATTGTCCGGTTGGTCGCCACATCTGCATGTCGCGATCAACGTCTCGGCGGGCCAGTTGAAATCCGACGCGCTGCTGCATCATCTGACCCAGGCCATTCTCGTCCACGGCGTAGCCGCCGAGCGCGTCGAGGTGGAGATCACCGAAACCGCGCTGATCGACGATGCGGCGCGAACCGCGGTGATGCTGGAGAGAATCCGCAGGATGGGGATCAAGGTCGCACTGGATGATTTCGGCACCGGGCAATCGTCGCTGGCGCATCTCCGCGATTTCCAGTTCGACCGCATCAAGATCGATCGCAGCTTCGTGATCCGCGCCGCTTCGGACCCGCGATGCATGGCGGTACTGCGGGCGACCGTCGGCATTGGTCAGGAACTGGGCGTGATCACCCACGCGGAAGGCGTCGAAACGAAGGAGCAACTCGCGTTGCTGCGTTCAATCGGCTGCGATGCCGTGCAGGGATATCTGGTCGGGAAACCCGTCGTGCCGTTCACCGATACCTTCGCGCCGCTCAATCTGGCGCCGCCCGGCGTACTTGCCGACATGCCGAGCGACATGGCCGGAGGTATTGGTCGGATCGCCGCGTGACGGCGACCGATGTTCGTTTCGGCAAGGATCGAGTATCCGGGTAAGGGCGTCGTCTTCACAATCGACGCACCACTCTAACTCTTGGGTTTCATGGCCAAGCCTTCTCCACTGACGACGCCGGATGGCCGTTACATCGTCGTACGCGGGAGACTTTGGCGAACGGCGAATCCGGGATTGCCCGACGACGAGCGGACGCACCTCGTCGCGGCGTTGATGGACGGCAGGCGGGGCGTCGCCACGGCGAAGCGCGCGAACGATAGCATCGCGGAGAAAACCGCTCGTGCCGCGGTCGACGCCGCGAAGCACGGGTTGGGCGAACGAGGACCGGTATGGTGGACGGATGGCGCGCCCGACCTGAACCGCCACATGGCCAGGACGACGGTCTATGCCGATTGGTTTGCGACAATAAACCCCGCGGGGGAGGCTGCGTAGCCTCGCCGGAGACACGCAACGCCTCGTGATGCCGGCTGGTCAGGCAAAGTTGGATTCAGCCGGTGCGTCGTTGCGCAGACGGCGACCATCGTTGCCTGGCTGGGTGAGGAAACCCAGAAAGTTGGTCAGTTCGATCCGTCGCTTCGCTTCATCGGCGAATTCGCTGTCGACGCCCAGCGCCCATAGCATCGACCGGCGATCGGGCGCGTCGTGCAAGGCGTCGAGCTGCGTGGCGCGCGTTTCTACGTCCTCGATCGTGTCCGCGAGACCAGCGTCGACGATATCCGCAGCCTGCCGGCGCAGCGCCGCCGCGATCTCGCCGAGCGCGAGTTCGGGATGATATTGTACGCCCCAGAACGTCCCGCCGTCGTGCCGGATCTCGGCCGCCTGGATAGCCGTCACGGCATTGCTCGCCAGCAAAATGGCGTCGGCAGGTAGCGCCTCCACTTCATCGCCGTGTATCGCCGGCGCGTCCCAGCTTGCCGCGCGTCCGACGAGTAGCGGGTGGCCGCGTCCGGCTTCGGTCCGCGTGATCCGTCGCGCTATGCCAGCCTCCATCCGGGCCGGCATCTTGCGGACCTTGCCACCGGCAGCGGCCACCGCGAGCTGCAATCCCGCGCATGATCCGAACGACGGGACAGTCGAGGCGAAGACGTTGCGCATGAAAGCGAGCTGGCGGCGGACCTCCGGGGTGTCGTCATAGACGTGAAGCGGGGAGCCGGTGACGAACACCGCGTCGAATGCACGCAGGGCGGCCGGTTCGAATATCTGTGCGTCGTCATCGGCGGGGGCGACGATCGTGATCTTTGCGTCGGGCCGAAGCTGGCGTAGCGTCGCTGCATAGGTCTCGCCCGAGCTTTTGCCGACGTCCCGGCGACGCGCCTCGCGCTCGTCGGCGGTCTCACTTTCGGCAACCAGAAAATGTAGCAAACCTCGTCCTTTACCTCATCGGTCGAGGCATCTGAACGCGCTGCAGAAAGTTTCGCCCGGTCGCTTTCGAGAAATATCGGCACGTTGCCCAGCCGACCGGAACGCAAGCATCACATCTCCAGCGCGCGATCGTAACCGGTCAGTTCGAGATACCCGCGACCACCCCTGGTACGAACGGCGCCCTCCCAATAGACCGGTAGTCCACTGCGGCGGGCGTCGAGTTCCTGCGCGGCGAACATCGGCACGAGGCGCCAGCGTTCGATGCGACCGCCAGCGCGTACGCTCAGTTCCTGCGATACCGGATATAGTGCGCCGGTCGCCTTGCTCCGCCATGTCGCGAGCGGACGAAAGGCGACGTCGTTGGGACCGAACACCGTCATGCTGCCGTCGCGGCGGCGAAGCGAACCGCCCGCCCAGACCGTGCCGCCGCCCTTGCGCCGGATGCGGAACGCCATCAGCGCGGAGCCATCGTCGAAGTTGAGCCCGGTCCAGTCCCACCCTTGCGCGGCGGGGGCGAGATAATTGGACGACCATTCGCGGTCGAGCCATGCCTCGCCCGTGACCGCGACCGTCTTGCTCCCGCGGCGGACCCGGCCGGTCACACGGAGATGCGGGATCGAGTAATAATAGCTCGCCTCCTCGGGGCGTGGGCCCTTACGGCTATATCCCCCGACCCCCTGCGGCAGAGGCGGCTGGGTCGATTGAAAGTCCAGCGCGAGGCCGAAGCCGGCGGTATCGATGCCGGTCGTCCAGCGGCCATCCCCCGCACGACGCAGTCGCCAATCGCGGATCGCGACGTCGGCATCGCCGATACGCGCCTGAGCGAGGCCGAATCCTTCCCGAGCAGCCTGTTCGCCGTGCAGCAGCGTACCCGTTTCCGGATCGGACAAGGCGGCGTGCGCGAACAGCACTTGCCGCGCGGCAAAGCGGCTCGGGTTGCGCGGGTCGACCGGCGGGCGGGTGCGGAAGAAGGTGACCTGGAAGCCCAGGTCTTTTCCGTCCTCCGTGCGTAGCCAGCCGGTGACGTACCACCATTCGGTGCGGAACGTCGGGTGTGCGCCGTGATCGTCGGGGAAGTGCAGCGTGATCCCCGGTCGCACGACCGGATACGGCGTGGCGGCAGGTGCGGCAGCACCGATCGCGGCGATCCAGCCGAGCAGGCTCCAGGGTCGCCGCATCACCAATCCTCCCGTACCGACTGCACCGCGCTCTTCGCCGTCGCGCGACGCCCCGCCAGCATTGCCGTCGCCGCCGCAGCCCCCGTCAACGCCGTCGCGACGCCGAACAGCGTGCCGAACGGGATGCGGGTAGTCATCGTCCAGTTGAACGACTGCGGGTTGATGACGTGGATCAGCACCTGTGACAGGACCAGGCCGAGCCCGATCCCCGCAAGCGCACCGGTGAGACCGACGATCGCGCCTTCGGTGGCGAGCATTCTGGTCAGCTGGCCGCGCGTGAGGCCGAGATGCCTGAGCATCCCGAATTCGCGTTCGCGTGCGATCGTCTGCGCCGACATCGTCGCCGCCACGCCCGCCAGCCCGACCAGGATCGCCACCGCCTCCAGCAGATAGGTGACCGCGAAACTCCGATCGAACAGCATCAGCGCAAGTTTCCGCAGCGTCGCCGGTTGGCCGACCTCGACCTGGGGACGCAGGTCGGCAGGCAGGCGATCCGTCATCGCTTGCGCGACCTTTGCCGGATCTGCACCGGGCACGATCGTCGCGGAGATCTCGTCGCGGCGATCGTCGCCGGTGAGACGCTGGTAATCGCCCTCGTCGATCAGCACCGCGCCTGCCTGGCGTCCGTAATCGCGCCAGATGCCGGCGACCACGAACTGCGTACGGCCGGCGATCGGTAGCGTGATGCGCTCGCCGGAATCCCAACCATAAATGCGATGCGCCGGCTCCGAGACCCAGATCGGCAAGGCGGTCGCGGGCACCGGCGGCCCGCGATCGATCAACACCAGCAACGGATCGCGGCCGCTACGTTCGGGCCGCGCGATCAAGCTGACCGGTGGCCGATCGGCGGCGATGGTCAGCGGGATCTGGCGACTGAAGGCAAGGCGGTCGAGGCCGGGTGTCCCCGCGATACGGGTGCGGGTCGCCGGATCGAACGTCGCGCCGGCAGTGGTACGCAGATACAGGTCCGCGCCGAGCACCTGGTTGAGCCACTCGTCGACCGCGCCGCGGAAACTCGTCACCATCGTCGCCATCGCGATCATCAGCGCGGTCGATGCTACGATTCCGCACAGCGCCGTCGCCGCTTCGCCGGGTGCGCCGTGGAGGTGGCGGACCGCGAGCAGCCCGGGGACGCTGCCCCGTGTCCGCGTCGCCAACGGCGTCAGCAGGGCGCGGGCGAACCACGGGACCCCTGCGACGCCACCTGCGAGCATCAGCGCCATTCCCAGGAAGCCGAACACGGGCAACCCGGCAATCGCCGGCAACAGTGACGCGACGCCCCCGGCAACCAGCAACGCGGCGGCGGGCCACCACGCGACCGGCTGCCGCGGATCGATCACGTCGCCTGCGTTCTTCAGTGCCGCGGCCGGCGCGGCGCGGGCGGCGATGCGGGCCGGCAACGCACTGCCGAGGATCGCAGCGAGCAGGCCGAGCGCGAAGAACCCGATCGCGGCACCGGGCTGGATGACGACGTGCGTGGTGCCTCCGCCGAAATAGCCCGCACCCAAGTCGCCACCGAACCAGTGGAGGGCTGCCCATGCCAGGCCGTACCCTGCCGCAAGACCCGCCGCTGCGCCGACCAGCCCGATCGCGAGCCCCTCGATCACGACCGCGGCGATGATCCCGGCGCGGGGCATGCCAAGCGTCCTCAGCAAAGCGAATGCGCGTTGCCGTCGCACCACCGACAGCGACTGGGCCGAGTAGACGAGGAAACCGCCGGTCAGCAGTGCGACGAGGGCCAGCATGTCGAGATTGACGCGGTAGGCCCGTGACAGTGCATCGCCTTGCGCGTTCTGCGTCTCGGCGGTCGACAGGATCGCGTCCGCAGGCAGGATCGCGCGCAAAGCCGGCTCCGCCTTCGTCCGATCCGACAGCGAAAGATCGAGCCGGTCGAGCCGCCCGAGGCGTCCGAACCGCCACTGTGCCGCAGCGATATCCATGACGCCGACGGCAACCGATTCGTCCGACGCGGGCAGCGTGCCCGCCACCCGAAGCGGCACGGACCGGCCATTGGCGACGACGGTCACTTGTGCCCCGATCTTCGCGCCGACCTGCGTCAAAGCGGCGTGCGACAGGAACAAGGTGGCCTCGTCGAACGCTGCATCGTTGCCGCTATCGGGACCATTCGGGCGGATGCCGATCAGCGATGGCGTAATTGCGGCCGCACGGATGACGTCCACGCCGAGCAGAGTCAGTTTGACCGCACCGATTCGCGCATCGAGGCGGACGACAGGGCTCGCGTCGCCGACACCTCCCGCACGGGATACACGCGGGTAGAGCCGTTCGTCGAAGCCGAGCGGGCTGGTTGCGCGTACCGACAGTTCGGCCGCGCCGCTGACGCCGCGCATCGCACCATCGAACGACGCCAACGCCGATCCGTTGACCAGATGCACCGCAAAGCCGAGCGCGACCCCGACCGCAATCGCCACCGCCGTCAGGAGGAAGCGGGCAGGATGGAAGCGCCACTCGCCAACGATCAACCAGCCGAGCCCGAGACGTCCCGACCACAGGCCAAGGCTTGAATTCGCCCCGAACGCCCGCCGGTGGCCAAGCTCAGGCGCCACGTCGCTCCACCAGTCCTTCGGCGCCCAGCGTCAGCACCCGGTCGGCGATCGCTGCGCTTGCGTCCGAATGCGTTACCATCACGCCCGCCGCGCCATTGCCGCGCACCGCATCGGCGAACAACGACAGCACACGCCCTGCGGTTTCGGGATCGAGATTGCCGGTCGGTTCGTCTGCCAGGATCAGCGCGGGGCGGTGGACGAGCGCGCGAGCGATCGCGACGCGCTGCAACTCGCCCCCCGACAGGTCACGCGCATAGCCGTCACCGCGGCCGTTCAAACCGACGGCATCGAGCATCTCTTCGGCGCGTACCGTTGCCGCGGCATTATCCGGCGAGACGAGCGCCAGCGGCAGCGCGACGTTCTGGCGCAGCGTCAGATAGGGAAGAATGTGGAAGGCCTGGAAGACGAAGCCGATCCGCTCGCGCCGCAGTCTGGTCCGCGCGGTCTCGTCGAGCGTACCGAGATCGATACCGTCGATCGCGACGCTGCCTTCGTCCGCATCGTCCAACCCGGCAAGGATGTTCAGCAACGTCGATTTGCCGACCCCCGATTCGCCGATGATCGCGACCAGCTCGCCGGCGCGCACATCCAGATCGAGGTGGCGAAACAACCGTCGTGGTCCCGGAACCGACTTGCCGAGCGCACGAACCGTAAGGAGGGAAGGGGCTTCAGGCATTGCCAGGACGTGCAGTAGCTGGCGTCGCTCTGCAATGTCCTTCGGGTGCGCGGATGATCCAGGTTCTCTTGAAACCAGGGACCCCGTCGTCTTGCGATGCAAGACGCTGTTCGAGCATCAAACGCGAAAGTATCGGTGAAGAGATTTTTGAAAACGGCGCCGAGTTGCCTCAGGCTAAACCGCTGTTTCCCGAAAGAAACTGGAGCGGGCGAAGGGATTCGAACCCTCGACCCCAACCTTGGCAAGGTTGTGCTCTACCCCTGAGCTACGCCCGCTCTGGCGCCTATGTCTCCGGTCTGAAGCGACACGGTGACTGGGTGAGGCGCGCTGTTAGCCCGGTGTTTCCGAGACGGCAAGCACCTTTTCAATTTTCGCATGAAATTTGCGAAGTTTGTTGTGCGATGCACAAAGCGCCGAGCCGAAGCGAGATTCTGCTTGGCGTCTTCACCTGTAGAACATTACAAGAACAGTTGTGAACGAGTCGTCCGCCCTGATTGCCCGCCTGAAGCGGATCGCCACCACGGGAATGCCGACTCAGGGCGACGTCCGCCCGGTAGACGCCTGGCTTACGCAAGGCATGGCGGCGTCACAGATGCATGAGATTTTCGCCACCGTCGACGATTCGGCGAGTGGCGCGGGGTTTGCCGTCGCGTCGGTGTTGGCGGCGCGGGCGGCACCGATGATGTGGCTGCGGACCGAGGCGAGCGAGCGCCAGGGTGGGCGGCTGCATGCAACCGGGCTGGTCGAGATGGGGCTGGACGTGTCGTCGCTGGTGCTGGGTTTGGTCGAGGACGAGGCGAGCCTGCTGCGTGCCGCCGCCGATGCCGCGCGCTGCCACGGCCTCGGCACGTTGCTGATCGAATCCTGGGGACGGGCGCCGGGGATCGACCTGACCGCGACGCGGCGACTGATGCTGGCCGCCGAAGCCTCGGGCGTGACGATCCTCAGTCTTCGTATCGGCGCCGAGCCGGTGCCGAGTGCGGCCGCGTCGCGCTGGCAGGTGGCAGCGTGCCGTTCCCGGCCTCTGGAGGCCGACGCGCCGGGCAAACCTGCCTTCGACATCGAATTGCTGCGTCGACGTGGAGGCCAGGCCGGGCTTCGCTGGCGTGTGGAGTGGGACCGTGACGCGTATATCTTCGACCAAACCGCCTTCGAGGCCGCCGTCTTCGATACTGAAACAGGCGGTGATTCCGCGGCGCTACCTGGCGTTGGTGTTTCCGTGGCTGCCGATCGAACGGTTGCGGACGATGCGGCCGCATTTGTTCGTCGGACGGGCTGAAACGCCGGTCGCGTTCGTCGAGACGGTGTCGGGCGGGATCCGGCTGAAGGCGCTCGACCGCGAGGCGGTGCGAGCCGGTCTTCAACCGGGACTGACGCTGGCCGATGCGCGGGCGCGGGTGCCGGAACTCGAAGTGTACGAGCATGACGCGCATGCCGATCACGAATGGCTCGAGCGGCTGGCGGACGGGTGCCAGCGCTATACGCCGTCGGTCGCGCTCGACGAGCCCGATGGCCTGATCCTCGACATCGCGGGTTGCGTGCACGAGTTCGAGGGCGAGCGCCGTCTTGCCGCCGATCTGGAGGAGCGGCTCGCGCGGCGGGGCGTGCTGGTGCGGCATGCGTTCGGCGACACGCCCGATACGGCGCGCGCGCTCGCGCGGTATGCGGGTGCGCCTGCGCCCGATGAGAAACGTGCGGTGAAGCGGTTGCCGGTGGCCGCATTGGGGCTCGACGAGGATGCGACGACGGCGCTGTCGCGCGCCGGGTTGAAGACGGTCGGCGACGTGATGGCGCGGCCGCTCGCGACGATTGCGGCGCGGTTCGGCGAGGAGGCGGCGATGATGATCCGCCGGCTCGACGGTTCGGTGAAGGGACCGATCGTCGCGCGGCGCAGCGTCGCGAAGATCGGCGTCGAGCGCCGCTTTGCCGAACCGATCGCGCGCACCGAATATGCGCTGGAGGTGCTGGCGGAGCTCGCCACCGAGGCTGCGGGACAGCTGAGCGAACGACATGAAGGCGGGCGGCGGTGGGAGGCGAGGCTGTTCCGCGCGGACGGGCTCGTCCAGCGGCTGAGAATCGAGACCGGCCAGCCGACGCGCGACGTGGCGCTGTTGATGCGGCTGTTCCGCGAGCGGATCGACAGCCTCGCCGATCCGCTCGATCCGGGGTTCGGCTATGACCTGGTCCGGCTCGACGTCGCGCTCGCCGAGAAGCTCGATGCGTCGCAACTCAAGCTGGAGGGCGGCGAGGCGCAGAAGGGTGAGGTCGCGCAACTCGTCGACCAGCTCGGCACGCGACTGGGTCGGGCCCGCGTGCGCCGGTTTTCGGCGCGCGACAGTCATATTCCCGAACAGGCCGAGCTGATGTTGCCTGCCGCCGAGGCCCCTGCCCCGACCCCGTGGACCGCGCCGGAGACGGGCGAACCACCGCTGCGGCCCATCTACCTGTTCGACCCGCCCCAGCCGATCGAATCGATGATGGCCGAGGTGCCCGACGGCCCGCCGCACCGCTTCCGCTGGCGCCGCACCGTGCATGACGTGGCGCACAGCGAGGGACCGGAGCGGATTGCCGGCGAATGGTGGCGGCGCCAGGACATTCCGACGCGCGATTACTACCGCATCGAAGACCGCCGCGGCCGCCGCTTCTGGATCTTCCGCCACGGCCTGTATTCCGAGATGGAGGCGCCGCGCTGGTACCTCCACGGGGTCTTCGCGTGACTGCGACAGCGCCATGACGGGGTTTGCCGAACTGGTCGCCGCGACCAATTTCTCGTTCCTCGACGGAGCGAGCGATGCGGGTGCGATGGTCGCGCGCGCCGTGGAGCTGGAGCTTGGCGGGATCGGGATTGCGGATCGGAACACGGTCGCGGGCGTGGTCCGCGCGCACCAGGCGCTGAAGAAGGCGAACGACGCGCTGCTCGGGATGACGATGCCGCCGGTCGATTTTCGCCTGGTGGTCGGCGCGCGTCTCGTGTTCGAAGATGGTACGCCCGACATCGTCGCCTATCCCGCGACGCGGCGCGGCTGGGGGCGGCTGACGCGGTTGCTGACGGTCGGCAACCGCCGTGCGGAAAAAGGTGGGTGCATCCTCGGGCTGGGCGACCTGATCGCGCATCATGCCGACATGATGCTGGTGGTGATGCCCGAAAGCAGCGCGCGGGGCGCGACGCCGGTATCGCCGCTGCCGGAGGGGGATGCACTCCCGCAAAGACGCGAGCGCGACCTGCCGACGATTCTCCAGGCGGTGAAGCGGCTGGGCGTGGATGCGGTCTGGCTCGGCGTGACGATGCCGCGTGGTGGTCGTGATCGGCGGCGACTGGCGCGACTTGGCCGGATCGCCGATGCGGCGGGCGTGCCCGTGCTGGCCACGACCGACGCGCTCTATGCCTATCCCGACGACCGGGACCTGCACGACGTGGTTACCTGCATCCGCGAGCGCACGACGATCCACAAGGCAGGGCGGCTGCTTGCTGCGAACGGCGAGCGGCATCTCAAGCCCGAGGTCGAGATTGCCCGGCTGTTCCGTGATCGTCCCGATGCGGTGGCGCAGAGCGCACGGCTGCTGTCGCGGATTGCCTTCACGCTCGACGATCTAAAATACGAATATCCGCATGAGCCAGTACCGGACGGTTGGGAGGCGCAGGACTGGCTCGAACACCTTGTCCTTGAGGCGGCGCGGGCGAAATACCCGGACGGCGTCCCTGCAAAAATGCACACGCTGCTCGACGAGGAGTTCCCGCTGATCCGCGAGCGGAATTACGCCTATTACTTTCTGACGGTGCACGACATTGTCCGCTTTGCGCGCGCCTGTGATCCGCCGATCCTGTGTCAGGGACGTGGGTCCGCGGCCAACTCCGTCGTCTGCTATCTTCTCGGCGTCACCTCGGTCGATCCGATGAAATACGACCTGCTCTTCTCGCGGTTCGTGTCGAGCGAGCGCGACGAACCGCCGGATATCGACGTCGATTTCGAGCATGAGCGGCGCGAGGAGGTGATGCAGTATATCTATCGTCGTTATGGTCGCGAGCGTGCCGCGATCGCCGCGACCGTCATCCATTATCGCCCAAAGAGCACGGTGCGCGAGGTCGGCAAGGCGCTCGGGCTGACAGAGGACGTGACGCAGCGGCTGACGAGTACGGTGTGGGGCAGTTTCTCGAGCCGGTTCCAGGAACAGCGCTTTGCCGAGACCGGCTTCGACGTCGACAATCCGGAGATCGCGCGGCTGCGCGAGATGGTCGACCGGCTGCTCGAATTCCCGCGGCACTTGTCGCAGCATGTCGGTGGGTTCGTGCTCACCCAGGGGCGGCTCGACGAGATGGTGCCGATCCATAACGGCGCGATGGAGGACCGCACCTTCATCGAATGGGACAAGGACGATATCGACGCGCTCGGGCTGATGAAGGTCGATATCCTCGCGCTGGGCATGCTGACGTGTATCCGGAAGGCGTTCGACCTGATGCGGATGCACGGGCACGGCGACCACCTGCTCGATACGATCGCGGTCGCCGAGGACGACCGGGTGTATGACATGCTGTGCAAGGGCGACAGCATCGGCGTGTTCCAGGTGGAAAGCCGCGCGCAGATCAACATGCTGCCAAGGCTCAAACCGCGCGAGTTGTACGATCTGGTCGTACAGGTCGCGATCGTCCGGCCGGGTCCGATCGAGGGCGACATGGTGCACCCATATCTGCGGCGACGCAGCGGCAAGGAAAAGACCGAGTTTCCATCGCCCGATCCCAAGTTCGGGCCGCCCGACGAACTCCAGCAATTGCTGCGCTTCACCTATGGCGTGCCGTTGTTTCAGGAGCAGGCGATGAAGCTCGCGATCGTCGCCGCAGGGTTCACGCCGAACGAAGCGAACCAGTTGCGCAAGTCGATGGCGACGTTCCGCAAGGTCGGGGGGATGAACAATTTCCAGGCCAAGCTGGTCGGCGGAATGGTTGCGCGTGGGTATCAGGCGGAGTTCGCCGAGCGCTGTTTCAAGCAGATCGAGGGCTTTGGGTCTTACGGTTTCCCGGAGAGCCATGCGTTGTCGTTCGCGCGGCTCGTCTATGTGTCGTCGTGGATCAAATGCTTCCATCCGGCGGTGTTCTGCTGCGCGTTGCTCAATTCGCAGCCGATGGGGTTTTATGCGCCCGCGCAGCTGGTGCGCGATGCGGTGGAGCACGGGGTGGTCGTGCTCCCGGTCGATGTGAATGCGAGTGGGTGGGATAGCTCGCTTGAGTCCTCCCCGGCACGGGGGCCGCGCGAAGCGGGGTGGAGGGGGGCTTCCGCAAACGGAGCGGTTGCGGCTGGGCCTTTGCCCGATGAAGCGTTTGCGGTCGCCACCCTTCCGAGCGGGACGTTTGCGGCGCGCGCCCTCCACCATCCTGCCGATGGTTCCGCTCCCCGTGCCGGGGAGGATTTGCGTCTGGGGTTTCGACAAGTGGATGGGTTTCGGAAGGATTGGGCCGACGAGATCGTCAAGGCTCGCGCCATCACGCCATTTGCGAGCATCGAGGATCTCGCGCGGCGGGCGAACCTGCCGCAGCGGGCGATGAACCTGCTGGCCGATGCGGATGCGTTCCGGTCGGTGGCGAAGGATCGGCGCGAGGCTTTGTGGGACGTGCGCCGGACGCCGCCCAAGCAACTCGCGCTGTTCGCGGCGGCCGACGTGCCCGAGCTTGGCGTCGAGCCCGATGCGCATCTGCCGGCGATGCCGCTGTCCGAGCAGGTTGCCGCCGATTACCAGACCACGCGGCTGTCGTTGAAGGGGCATCCGATGGCGTTCCTGCGCCCGCACTTCGCCGCCGAGGGCATCCTGTCGAGCGCGCAGGCCAATGCCACCAGGGACGGGCGGCGGGCGAAGGTGGCGGGTGTGGTGCTGGTCCGCCAGCGGCCGGGCAAGGGCAATGCGATCTTCGTGACGATCGAGGACGAGACCGGGGTCACCAACGGGCTGATGTGGGCACGCGATTTCGAGGCGAACCGCCGCGCGGTGATGGCGTCGCGGCTGATGGTGCTGGAGGGCGTGATCCAGCGCAGCGAGGAGGGCGTCACGCATCTGATGACGTCGCGGGTGCAGGATCGGAGCGACATGCTGCGGCTGTTGTCGGAGGATCATGCGCTGCAGCCGCCGCTCGCGCGGGTCGACCCAGATACCAAGGGGGTGATCCGCCCGGTCCTGACGCGCAGCCCGGACCCGCGGGCGATGCATCCGCGCGACGTGCGTGTCCTGCCCAAGTCGCGCGACTTTCATTAAGGTCGATCGATACTCACAATCTCGTCACCCCAGCGAAAGCTGGGGTCTCACCGTGTGGCGCCCGTCGCGTGCCACGTGAGATACCCCAGCTTTCGCTGGGGTGACGGGGTGGGGGGTGACGGAGTGAGGGGTGGGGGGACGAGTTTGAGGTGACGATCTTGAGGACGGGCTGACGGGGACGGGCTGCCGGACTGTACCGACGGTGACGGACCAAGGATCGACAGGCGGCTTCAACGGACTTGCCGCCCGCGTGGCATTTCAAATGCGATGCTCTAGAGGTGGCATTCGCGCCGGGCGCGCCCCAGATAGCGCGTCAGGATCACACGGGAGTTGAAGTTGGCCACGCTAGGAATGTCCCCCGCTGAGAAGGACGCCGTCGAGGCGTTCCGTCGCGACGTCGTCGAACCCTCGATGACTAGCCTCGTGATCATCGATTTCTGGGCGGAATGGTGCGGGCCGTGCAAGGCGCTGACGCCGACGCTGGAGAAGGTCGCCGCCGATTATGCCGACAAGGGCGTCGTGCTGGCGAAGGTCGACACCGACAAGAACCAGTTCATCGCCAGCCAATTCCAGATCAAGTCGATCCCGACCGTCTATGCGATGTACCAGGGCCAACTGGTCGCCGACATGACCAGCGCGCGCACCGAGTCGCAGTTGCGCGTAATCCTCGACCAGTTGCTGAAGCAGCTGCCGATTGAGTCTGCAGCGACCGAGACGGTCGCCGAGATCGAGCCGCTGATCGCGATCGGCGAAGAGGCGCTGGCTGAAGGTGACGGTGAGCGGGCGCTCGGCATCTTCCGCGAGATCGCCGAGATCGCCCCCGATCATCCGCAGGTCCATGCCGGCTTCGTCCGTGCGCTGGTCGCGACCGGACAGCTCGACGATGCGGCGGACTGGCTGACGAACCTCGATCCGACAATCGCCAAGGATCCTGCGATCACCCGTGCGCAGGCGGCGCTCGCGCTCGCGCAGTCGGCGCCTCCGGTCGAGGATCTGTCGCCGCTACTCGCTGCAGTCGCGGCGAACCCCGACGACCTGCAGGCCCGGTTCGCGCTTGCCAATGGCCAGATGGCGGCGAACGACCGCGATGCGGCGGCCGACACGTTCCTCGGCATCATCGCCACCGAGCGCGACTGGAACGAGGGCGCGGCGCGGACGCAGTTGCTGAAACTGTTCGAGGTGGTCGGTCTCGAAGACCCGTGGGTGTCTGGACAGCGACGCCGCCTGTCTGCGATCCTGTTCGGATGACCACCGAGTCCGCCCCCCCGCGCGCTACTACGCGGCTGTCGATCTTCCCGCTGCCGGGGGCGTTGCTGTTCCCCGGCATGCACCTGCCGCTGCACATGTTCGAGCCGCGCTACCGGGCGATGATCAGCGATGCGATGGCGCGGGATCGGCGGATCGGGATGATCCAGCCGCGAGGCGGACCAAACGACGATGAGGACGCGCTGTACGACATCGGTTGCGTCGGCAAGATCGCCGAGGTCGAGGCGCTCGACGACGGGCGGTACAACGTCGTGCTGGAAGGCATCGCGCTGTTCCGGATCGTCCGCGAACTGGACGTGACGACCGCATTTCGCCAGGTCGAGGCGGAGTTGCTGCCATTGATCGAGGACGATGCGTTGTCGCTCGGGCGGCGATCGTCGCTGGAGTTGGAATCGCGGCGGTTCGCCGATTTGCAGGGCTATGCGGTCGATTGGGACGCGGTCGCCCGGCTCGACGACGAGAGCCTGGTCAACGGCATCGCGCAGATCGCCCCCTTCGACTCCGCCGCGAAACAGGCGTTGCTGGAGGCGCCGGACGTCGAGCAGCGTGCGGAATTGATCATCCAGCTGATGCAGTTCTTCGGCCGCCACGACGGCGACGAATCGGTGACGCTGCAGTGAAGAGCCAGAGCAAAGGCCGCCGTCACGGTGCGGTGATGATGATCGGCATGTTCTTCGCCAACCTCTTCGATCCCAAGAAAGGCGTCGCCACCGAACAGATCGCCACGCAGCGCCGGATCGGCAGCGAGGCAAACCGATTCGCGCAGGCTGCGGCCGCGCCCCCGTCGCGCGGTACAAGGCCATGACTACCAAACCTCTCGATCCGTGGCTGCTCGAACGTCTCGTTTGCCCGGTGACGCGTACGCCATTGCGGTATGACGAAGCGGCGCAGGAACTGGTCTCCGATGCTGCCGGACTCGCCTATCCGATCCGCGCCGGAGTCCCCGTCATGCTGGTCGAGGAAGCCCGGCAACTGGACGGAGCCGCTTCCACCTGATTGGGCGGCGCTGGCGGGTGTTACCCTTGTCGAATGGCACCCGCGGCGCGAACGGCCGCGATCGTCGGGTAACCATTGACCGCCATCAGCAGGTCGGCTTCGGCGAGGATGCATTTCAGCACGTGCGCAGCGCCGGTCGCGCCATCGAGCGCCAGTCCATAGGTATAGGGCCGGCCGATCCCGACCGCGGCGGCGCCGAGCGCGAGTGCCTTGACCACGTCGCTGCCCGACCGGATCCCTGAATCGAACAGCACCGGCACGGTCCCACTCGCAGCGACGACCGCGGGCAGCATGTCGATCGCGGCAATCCCGCCATTCGCCTGGCGGCCGCCATGGTTCGAGCAGTAGATCGCGTCCGCGCCCAGGTCGATCGCGCGCCGGGCGTCGTCAGGGTGGCAGATCCCCTTCAGGACGATCGGTAGCGACGTCATCGACCGCAGCCACGGCATGTCGTCCCAGGTCAGGACCTTGCCGAACGTGCCGGCCCATTGCCGCACCGCCGCGGGCAGATCCTCGCGTGGCGGCTTGGCGAGCATCGCGCGGAAAACCGGGTCGCTGAAGTAATTCTCCAGCACATGACCGCGTAGTTGCGGGAAGTTGCCGGCGTTCAGGTCGCGCGGTCGCCAGCCGGTGACCCAGGTGTCCAGCGTGACGACGATCGCCTTGTACCCCGCCGCTTCGGCACGGTGGACGAGACTCTCGGTGAGCGACTTGTCCTTGGGCGTATAGAGCTGGAAGAACCCGGGCGTATCGTCGAGTGCGTCGGCTACAGCCTCCAGCGGATCGTTCGACAAGGTCGACTGGATCAGGGGTACGCCGGTGATCGCTGCGGCCCGCGCGGCGGCAAGGTCGCCGTGCCCATCCTGCGTGCAAAGCCCGTTGATACCGACCGGGCTCATGAAGATCGGGCTGGGCAGCGTCATGCCGAACAGGTCGATGGACAGGTCGCGGCGGGTAGCATCCACCATCATCCGCGGCGTCATGCCCCAATGTCGGAACGCGTCGGCATTCTGGCGCTGCGTGAACTCGTCGCCGCACCCGCCCTGGAGATAGCCCAGCACCGCGGGCGGCAACGCCGCCGCCGCGCGTGCCTCCAGCGATGCGAAGTCGACCGGGACCTTCGGGACGACCCCGGCAAGCCCGGCAAAATAGATCTCGTTCTGATAGTCGCCGTAATGCGGCATGCATCGCCCTCCGAACGTCGTTGCGGTCAGTCTCGATAGCCCGGATTGACGCGGTCGAGTTTCCGCAACAGCGCCGGCCAGGCAAGCCCATCGGCGAGCATGCGCATCCCCGTGCCGCTCGATTGACCCTCGACCTTCTCGGCGACACCCTGGTTCGGGTTGTTCAGATTCTCGCGACCGGCGCTGAGCATCAACACTTGCGCTTCGCAGGCTCGTTCGAGGAAATACATCCGCAGGAACGCCTGGGGCACCGATTCGCCGACCGTCAGCGTGCCGTGATTGCGCAGGATCATCGAATTCTTCGTGCCGAGATCTGCGACAAGCCGCTCGCGCTCCTCCAACTCCGTCGCGATGCCCTCGAAGTCGTGATAAGCCACGTCATGCCCCGCGATCATCGCGGTCTGCGTATGCGGCAACAACCCTTCGGACATTGCCGAGACGGCCTGGCCATGCGGGGTGTGGAGATGCAGCACCGCCACTGCGTCGTGGCGCGCGGCATGGACCGCCGAGTGGATCACGAAGCCCGCGCGATTGACCGGGGCAGGGGTGTCCATGACCTTGTTGCCATCGACGTCGATCTTGACCAGCGACGACGCGGTGATCTCCTCGAACATGTGCGTGTAGGGGTTGATCAGGAAATGATGCTCGGGACCGGGTACCCGCGCCGAGAGATGCGTGAAGATCAAATCGTCCCAGCCGTACAGCGCGACCAGCCGGTACGCGGCGGCGAGATCGACGCGCAGCGCCCATTCCTCGGCCGATACCTGGTCCTTGATCGTGGTCGTTGCCGCAGTCGGTTCCATTGCCTTCAGTGCCGTCGCCATTATCCTGCTCCTCATCGTTGCCGCCTTGTACGGGCACGCTGCCGAGAAGAGTGTCTCGATGGTGACAATCTCGAAAATTCGCATACCCTCCAGGGATGCACGACCAAGATCACGCGATACTGGCGACCGACATGTGGTTCGGCGCGATACCGCTCGGCCGTCGCGAACGCCTGTTGCAGGAGGCGCGCGTCGAGGCACTGGAGAATGGCGCGCGGATCTACGGTTCGGGCGATCCACCGAACGGACTGTGGGCGGTTCTCGACGGACAGGTCCGCCTGAAGGGGCTATCCGCCAATGGTGCGGAACTGCTCGCGCTGATCGTACGGCCGGGGACGTGGTTCGGCGAATTGTCGACGCTGGATGGTCATCCAAGACCGCATGACGCGACGGCGTTCGGCGCGGCGCGACTGCTGCACGTGCCGGTGGCGGCGTTCGCGCGTGCGGCGGCTGCGTATCCGGAGCTTTACCGGGATCTCGGCCTTCTCGTGTGCGCGCATCAACGTACCGCGTTGCGGTTCATCGCCCAGAGTGTGGGGCAGTCGATTCGGGTACGGCTGGCGCAGGCGCTGATGCGGGCGTCGCAGGCAGCGGATGGCCAGATCATGATACGGCAGGAGGAACTCGCCGGCGTGGTCGGCATCGCGCGGCAGACACTCAACAGACATTTGAAGCGGTTCGAGCGCGATGGCCTGGTCGCGGTCGCCTATGCGCAGGTCCGTATTCTCGACCTGCCGGGGTTGCGCGCCGTGATCGTCG
This sequence comes from Sphingomonas sp. R86520, assembly GCF_042466285.1. NCBI lineage: Bacteria > Pseudomonadati > Pseudomonadota > Alphaproteobacteria > Sphingomonadales > Sphingomonadaceae > Sphingomonas > Sphingomonas sp. R86520. Next base: position 3,482,680 of record NZ_JAXHBZ010000001.1, on the reverse strand, counting down.
AATAGGTTATCGCCAAGCATGTCCGTCGGCCGCTACACCCACGTCCATGACGATCAGAATCGGTATTGGCGGCTGGACCTACGAGCCGTGGCGCGGGACCTTCTACCCCGAGAAATGGCCGCAGAAGCGTGAGCTCGATTATGCGGCCGAGCAGGTCACTGCGATCGAGATCAACGGCACCTATTATGGCAGCCAGAAACCCGCCACGTTCGCGTCCTGGGCGAAGGCGGTACCGGACGGGTTCGTCTTCTCGCTGAAGGCTTCGCGCTACTGCACCAACCGCAAGGTGCTCGCCGATGCTGGAGAGTCGATCGCCAAATTTACCGGGCAGGGGATCGTCGAGTTGGGTGACCGGCTCGGACCGATCCTGTGGCAGTTCATGGCGACCAAGAAGTTCGAGCCCGAAGATTTCGGCGCGTTCCTGAAGCTGTTGCCAGCCGAACAGGACGGCCTCGCGCTGCGGCACGCGATCCATGTCCGGCACGAGAGCTTTGCAGTACCCGAATTCATCGCAATGTGCCGCGACGCCGGCGTGGCCATCGCGTTCGCGCAATCGACCGAATACCCGGCGATCGCCGACGTGACCGGCGATTTCGTCTATGCGCGGCTGGAAGACGCGGAGGAGCGCTTCGTCGCAGGCTACGCGCCTGAAGCGTTGGACGACTGGGCCGAGAAGGCAAAGATCTGGAGGGCGGGCGGCCGGCCCGAAGGCTTGCCGTATGTCGAGGATCATGCCCCGCCGAAGAAATCGCGCGAAACGTTCGTGTTCTTTATCAACGGCGCGAAAGTGCGCGCGCCCCACGCTGCGATGGCGTTGATCGAGCGCTTGCCCGGATAAGCGCCGTCAGATGACGGTTTGGCTGCTTCCGCCCCAGTAGCGGACATTGAGGCGATGCATTATTGCGGTCTTATGGACGCGGAAAAGTTCGTAGCATCGCTTCGTGATCTTGTTGCAGCTCCTGCTGCCGACGGAACTCTGACGCAGATCGAGCGCCCCTCGGGCCGCAACGTCGCTGCTGATCGAAAGGAGCGAGCAGCGTGGCTCGCTGCATTGTCGTCGGAAGATCGCGCTCACGTCGAATATGCTGTGCGAGAGGCGGCCAATGCGGCGGTCTTTGGGCTGCTCTGCGTGCTCGATGGCGCGCGGGTAATAGAGGACGGGCCCCGAGGGCATCTTGAGCTTCACTACCAGAAGGATGGCTCGGACACCCTGTTATCTTCCAGCGACCTATCTGAGCCGGCACCATCGTTGCACGAACTGTTTTAGCGGACCGAGGCTTGAGCCGCTGCGGAACGCCAATGTCCGCTTTCCTCCAATCCCGGCCATTCCGCTTCCGCCCATAAGCGGTCGTTGACCTCTTGCAGCACCGCAGTGGGTCTGTATTAGGGAAGTAACACGGTAGCGGGGCGAGCGTACATCCGAACGCCCGCCGCCGAACTTCGTCGGATCACAGGGGCGATTTGAGATGCAACACGTAAACGTTTTTAGCGACGGCGAACTTCTGTTGGTCATAGGCCTTACGGGCTTAGTGGTCTGGTATATTACGAGGTACTGGACCATGCGCCAAATCAGCAAAGCGGCGCCGGGAAGCCAAAGCACCTCCGGCAGCTTGCTGGAGCCGATGAAAGCCGAAAATGCGAAATTGCGTGCCCTTGTGGAGAGCCAGGAGGGCCGGATCCGCTCGCTCGAAACAATCGCGACCGACCCCGCTGAGCGCACCGCTCGTGAGATTGAGGCTTTACGGGACGCCTGACCTGAACCGTTACGCCAATGTCCGCTTCCCTTCCCATCCCGGACATTCCTGATGCAAAAATCAAAAGTTTCGCATCACCGAGACGTAAAGGTCTGGCCGATAATCACCTACAAGCGGATGGGGCTACTGAATTGCAGCGTGCTGCCGGATGGCAGGTATGATGGACGATGGATAAATGGCGGCGAGTGACGCCGGATCGGTTCGGATCGTGTTAGTAAGCGTGAAGTCGGTAACTTCGAACCTAACCCGGTCGATAGCCATGACACGCATTGCACCTTCAACATGGTGTTTTGCCGCATCCGTGGCACGAATCCAAATATAGTACTTTGGATACGACACTCCACTCTGTGTCGCACCTTTCCGAAGCGGTTCGATCATCACCTTCCCGGAAGGCAACCGGTGCGCTGCGAGATAGGCTCGAACATCGCGATCGAGAATTTTGCTGAAACTTGCGTCAGGTGGCGCATTTGCTGAGATATGGCTCGCCTGTAACTCGGCCACCATTCGCTCCATCTCGGCCGTTGATGGAGTCTGCTGTGCCGTCACCGGTGCCGATACAGAGATAAAAAGTGTGATGAAGGCGGCCGAGATGCGCATGGTCATGATCGATTTGTCAGCATAATCCGAGTTCCGGTCAATGGCCGGTTTCCAGCGCCTCGCCATATTGATGCAAAACTCACGGATTTCGCATTGGCCAGAGAACGGCTGGAAAGCTCGGTATTCGCCGATGCAAAAATCTGATGCATCTGGCGGGCGCATTCGATGGCAGGTCTCGGAGTGCAGCCCCGAAAGCGGACAGGCAGCTATTCTGTCCATCTATTCAACGAGATAGATAGCTGGCCAAATCAAAACACATGAGGGGGTCGCTTAATACGCGATCGCCCGAGTGTAAGATTAGTGCGAGGTAGGCGGAGAGGGCAGCGACGGGATGGGGGATTAAATTCCGTCGGAATCCGGTGCGGTCGTCTCAACCGCAGGGGCCGGGATTACTACCGGCGCCGGCTGCGGCTGCCCTGCCTGACCAATCAGCGCGGTGTTCTCGACGACATCGAGCGCTTGGCGTGCGGTGACGTAGCGTCGGGCGGCGTCCATCCAGTTGCCGGCCTGACCCGCGCCCGGTAGCCGTGCCACTTCCGCGCGTGCCGCCTCGACCTGACCAGCGGCGAGCAGGCGTCGTGCGCGCGCAAGGCGGTCGGCGGGCATCGGCGAGGGGGTGCCCGCCTTGCGCAGCACCACCAGCGTGTCGATCTGGTGCTGGATCGTGTCGAGCCAATTTTCCCCGGTTGAACTGGTGATGTCGGGCGCGATCGCGTCGAGGCCCTGGCGAAGATCCTCGAGCGTGACCGGCTGGCGTGCAGCCTGGATCAGCAAGGTCGTCGCGCGCGGTTGCGCCTGGCCGAACCGCAAGCGCAGTTGTTCTTCGAGATATCCGAGGCCTACCCCTCGATCGAGCGCACGCCGCGCGGCAAACGCGACCAGCAGCCCTTCCGCACGCGTCGCCTGGCCACCGGCGGCGGCGGCATCGCTCGTGATAACGGCGGTCCGCGCCTCGAGTGCCGTCAACTGGCCCGCCAACGTCGCCTCGCGGGTTGCCAATACAGTGGTATCGACTGGCGCATTCGCCTGGGGCTCGCCGTCCGGACCGAGTGGTTGCGACGGGATGTACCCCGAATTGCCCACGGCCTGCTTCTGACCTGCAACCGCCGCACCGGCAGCAGTCGGACGTGTCGCGCCCGTCCACGGCAGCGTCTTCGTCGCATACGCCATCAGCGCGATCCCGGCGATGAACGCAAGGACGGTCAAGGCGATTATGACGCCCATTCTGGGTCCGCGTGCCCGTGGGCGATCGGTCGGCACGTAGTCGCTCATGGCGTGCTTATCCCCGCCGCGCACCGGATGGTCAATCGCGCGTATGTTCGCACGTGCAGCAGCAAGCGCGACGAGCGCCGGATCGGTCGGTTGCGGCGCGATCGAAACGGCTGCCCAGCTGGATCCGGCGGCGTCAGCGACCGCGGCGCTGATCGCGGCGATCTCGATTCCGGATCGGTCCACGCCCGCTGTATCGAGCACGTCTTTCAAGCGAGCCGCCGCGCGTTCGGAATGCAGCAGCACGACGGTACCGGCAAACGACCGCGCCAGGGCCGCGTCGATCGGCAGATCATCGCTCGCGTAGACGATGATCGGTTCGACCCCGTCGCCGGTCGGGTTACGGTCGCGTCCGGCGAGGTGGAGCAGCCGTGCGAAGCCGCGATCGCGCGCTTCGGAAACGGCATCGCGGGCATTGCTCGACCCCGTTACCGCGACCGCGAAGCCCGCTTCGGTCGCCGCAGCGGCGGTCGCTGCGCCGACCGCTATCACCGGCAGGCGCTTGAGTGCGTCCAGTCCCGCGCCGCCGTGTCGTACCGCGTTTGCGCTGGTCAGCAACAGCCCGTCGAACCCCGTCGGATCGGGTGTGCTCCAGTCGACCGAGGTCACGGCGAACAGCGGAACCTGACGTACGTCGAGCCCCAGCGCGCGGAGTGCCGCAGCGCTGCGTGCGTTGCCGGGTTCTGGCCGCACGACGACGACGGCGTGGGCAGACGTCATGCCGCGAACAACCGGCGGACGCTCGCTGGCGCGCGCGTGAGCAGGTCGATGGCCAGCCGCGTGCCCAGATCCTCGTCCGCGCCACCCTCGATCGATCCGGCAACGTCGCACGTCCCGTCTTCGGCGATCAGTTCGGCGCGCAGGGTCAGCGTCTCGCCCGCCAGCGAGGCCAGCGCCGCGACCGGCGAGTGACAATCCGCCCCGAGTCGGGCGAGCAGCGCGCGCTCGGTCAGCACGCACAGGCTGGTGTCGGCATGATCGATCGCCGCGATGATCGCGTGCGCCGCACTGCCGGCGAGGATCTCGACCCCGACCGCACCCTGTGCCGGCGCGGGCAACATCACGTCGGTCGGGATAGCTTGGCCGCAATCATCGCGACCCAGGCGGTCGAGTCCGGCGGCGGCCAGCAATGTCGCATCCATCTCCCCGCTCGCGACCCGGCCGAGCCGCGTATCGACGTTGCCGCGGATCAGCACGATCTCCAGATCGGGCCGCAGCCTCAACATCTGGGCACGGCGTCGGGGCGAACTCGTGCCGACGACCGCATTTGGCCTGAGATCGGCGAACGTCTCCGCGCCGATCAGCCGGTCGCGCACGTCGGCACGGGGCAGCATCGCGGCGATCTTCAGCGTGTCGGGCCGGATCGTCTCGACGTCCTTCATCGAGTGCACCGCGCAATCGATGTCGCCGTCGTGCAGCGCGCGGTCGAGTTCCCTGGTCCACAGCGCCTTGCCGCCGATCTCGGCGAGCGCGCGATCCTGGACACGGTCGCCGGTGGTGCGGATCACGACCGTTTCGACCTGATCGGGCGACCAGCCATGCGCCGCACACAATGCATCGCGGACCAGGCCTGCCTGGGTGAGGGCGAGCGGAGACCCCCGCGTACCGAGCCGAAAACGAGTCATCCGTGCGCCATGCAGAAACGTCGGGCATTCGACAAGCGTGGGGACAAGCTTGGTACAGACATATACAGACGCGCGATGATCATCCTCGGCATCGAATCTTCCTGCGACGAAACCGCGGCCGCGCTCGTCACCGGCGACCGGCAGGTCCTTGCGCACCGGCTGCTCGGGCAGGAGGCGGCGCACGCGCCGTTCGGCGGCGTGGTGCCCGAAATTGCCGCGCGCGCGCATGTCGAGGCGCTGGAACCGCTGATCGTCGCGGCCCTGGCGGACGCGAAGCTGACGCTGGCGGACGTCGACGCGATCGCCGCGACCGCGGGGCCGGGGCTGATCGGTGGAGTCATGGTGGGGCTCGTCACCGGGAAGGCACTCGCGCATGCCGCGGGAAAACCGTTGATCGCGGTGAATCACCTCGAAGGCCACGCGCTTTCGCCGCGGCTGTCGGATCCCGATCTGGAATTTCCGTACCTGCTGCTGCTCGTGTCGGGCGGGCATTGCCAGTTGCTGCTGGTCGAGGGTGTCGGCGCATATCGTCGCCTTGCCACGACGATCGACGACGCCGCGGGCGAGGCGTTCGACAAGACCGCCAAGCTCCTCGGACTGGGCTTCCCCGGTGGTCCTGCGGTCGAGCGCGCCGCAGCGCTCGGCAACCCCAAAGCCGTCCCCCTGCCGCGCCCGCTCAAGGGCTCGGCCGAACCGCATTTTTCCTTCGCCGGCCTGAAAAGCGCCGTCGCGCGCGTCGTCGGTCAATATTCGCCTGAGGACCTCGCAGCGTCGTTCCAGGCGGCCGTGGTGGATTGCCTGATCGACCGCACGACCAAGGCGTTACGGACCTCGCACGGCGCCACCGCGCTTGTCGTCGCTGGCGGAGTCGCGGCCAATACCGCGGTCCGCACCGCGTTGCAGGGCCTGGCGAGCGCACACGGTCTCCGCTTCGTCGCGCCGCCTTTGTGGCTTTGCACCGACAACGCCGCGATGATCGGCTGGGCAGGGGCCGAGCGTTTTGCCGCTGGCCTCACCGACCCGCTCGATGTCGCCGCGCGTCCGCGCTGGCCGCTCGATCCGAACGCTGAAGCGGTGCGTGGCGCGGGAGTGAAGGCATGAAGGCCCCTGATATGAAGATTGGCGTTATCGGCGGGGGAGCGTGGGGCACCGCACTGGCTCAGGTTGCGGCGTATGGCGGTCGCGACGTCATCTTGTGGGCGCGCGAAACCGCCGTCGTTGGGGCGATCAATGCGCGGCATGAGAACACGCTCTTCCTCGCCGGCGTTGCGTTGTCCCCGACGATCCGCGCCACCGAAGACCTCGCCGCGCTGGCCGATATGGATGCGATCCTCGTGGTTGCGCCCGCTCAGCATGTCGGCAGCGTCCTGGCCGCCGCCCCGATCGGTCGCATACCGCACGTACTCTGTGCCAAGGGTATCGAGGCCGGCAGCAAACGGCTTGTCGGTGAGGTCGCGCGCGCGGTGCATCCGGGGGCGCCGATCGCCGTTCTCTCCGGGCCGACCTTCGCGCACGAAGTCGCCGCCGGATTGCCGACCGCGGTGACGCTCGCCTGCGAGGATGCGGAGCTTGGCGAACGGCTCGCGACGCGCCTCGCGGCCCGCCATTTTCGCACCTACGCCTCGACCGACGTCGCTGGCGCGGAGATCGGTGGCGCGGTGAAGAACGTCCTCGCGATCGGTTGCGGCGTGGTCGAGGGGGCAGGGCTCGGCCAGAACGCGCGTGCCGCCCTGATCGCGCGGGGGTTCGCCGAGATGACGCGTTTCGGGCTGGCACGTGGCGCGCGGGCGGAGACGCTGGCGGGGCTGTCGGGACTGGGCGATCTCGTGCTCACCTGTTCGTCGACCAGTTCGCGCAACTTCTCGCTGGGTGTCGGGCTGGGGCGCGGCGACTCGGCGGCGATGCTGCTGGCCGATCGCCGGACCGTCGCGGAGGGCGCCTTCACTGCGCCGGTCCTGCGCGAGGCCGCGCGCGACGTCGGCGTCGACATGCCGATCACCGAGGCGGTCTGCCGCTTGTTGGAGGGCGCGCCGGTGAGCGACGTCATCGGCGACCTGCTGGCCCGGCCGCTGAAGGGCGAGGCGGGCTGATTGCGGTCGGGCGATCCGCGAATGGGCTTGCCTCGTTCGCGGATTGTTCTATTTCCGGCCCATGCTCGATATGCCGCCGGACTCCTGCATCGACAAACCTGGATCCCCCCCCGATTCGGTCATGTGCGCCGCCGACGTGGCGCGCGGGGTGATCCGGATGTTGCTGCGACACGACCTCACCGCGATGACCGAAGTGCCGCTCGACGGAGGCCGTCGCGCCGACCTGATGGCGGTCGATGCGCGCGGGCAGATCGTTATCGTCGAGATCAAGGTGTCACGCGCCGACCTGCTCGGCGACGGGAAGTGGCCGGACTATCTGGCGCACTGCGACCGGTATTTCTGGGCTGTACCGGCGGGGTTCGACATCGGGCCACTCGACGGCCCGGCTTTCCTGCCCGAGCGTACCGGGATCATCATCGCCGACCGCTATGACGCGGCGATCGTGCGGGAAGCGCATACCACGCCTTTGCCCGCGCACGTTCGCAAGCGGTGTACGCTGGCGTTCGCACGACGGGCGGCGCGACGGTTGATTGCGCAGATGGACCCGGATGCGGACGGGTTGGCGTTCTGAGCTAATCCTCCCCTGACAGGGGAGGATTAGCTCAGAACTTCGGACCGGAGACGGCCTTGCGCACCTTCTTCGGCGCGTCGGCCAGCAGCTTCGTCACGATCGGATTGCGGGCGTCCTGCTTGGCGTAGTCGCGCGCCGACATACCGGCAATGATATCGGCCTGGTCGGGATCCGCATTCTCGTTCAGCAGCACGCGGATCATCGCCACGTCGCGGCGCTGTACCGCGCGGATCAGCGGGGTTTCGCCCGCGGAGTTCGCAAGGTTCGGATTGCCCTTGGCTGCCGTGAGGATCGGGATCATCCCGGTCTGCCCCAGCGTCACGGCGAGCAGCAGCGGCGTGTTGCCCTTGCCGTCGCGCAGGTTCGCGTCGGCGCCCTTTTGCAGCAGGAAGCGCAGATACACCTCGTCGCCACGCTTGATCACGATGTGGAGCGCGCCCTCGCCGCTCGTCACGTCGCGCGTGTTGATGATGTTGCTGCCCGGCTTGCCGAGCATCTCCAGCACGTCGTTGTTCTTGGCATCGCGGACCGCGGTCAGGAACTTGTACCCTTCCGACTGGCCCTGCGCGAAGGCCGGCGTGGCGACATTGGCGAGCGCGGGCGTCAGGAGGGCAGTGGCGAGCAACAGGCGAATACGCATCGAAGACATCCTTGGTTCGTCCTGGGTATCGGGCGACGCTTGCGCCGCAGTAGCTAACAGATCAAGGCTGGCGGCATCATGACCATGCGTTTCATCCTATTCGGCGCGCTTGCCTTGTCAGCGTGCAGCCCGTCGGCACCCCCCGCCAAGCCGCCGCTCGACGGCGCCCGGATCGGCGGTCCGTTCGCGCTGACTGACCAGAACGGACATGCAACTACGGACCGCAATTTTGCCGGCAAATACCGGATCATGTATTTCGGGTACACCTTCTGTCCCGATGTGTGTCCGACGGATGTCCAGACGATCGGTGCCGCGGTAAAAAAGCTCGAGGCGAGCGACCCTGCGATCGCCGCGAAGATCGTCCCCATATTCGTGACGGTGGATCCGGTGCGCGATACGCCGGCGGTGCTCAAGCAGTTCGTCTCCGCCTTTCACCCGCGCATGGTCGGGCTGACCGGCAGCGTCGAGGCGATCGAGCGGATCAAGACCGAATATGCGGTTTATTCCAGCAAGGGCGATGCCTCGCCCGGTGGCGGCTACCTCGTAAACCATTCTCGCCAAACCTATTTGATGAGCCCGGACGGCAAGCCAATCGCTTTGCTGCCGCAGGAACAAGGGCCCGACGCGGTGGCGACAGAGATCAAGCGCTGGGTCCGATGAGCGCGCGCTTCTGGGAAGATACGCCGATCGAGCAACTCGATCGCGGTCAATGGGAAGCCTTGTGCGACGGCTGCGGCAAATGCTGCATCCACAAGCTCGAGGACGAGGAAACCGGCGAGCTCGTCGCGACCAATGTATCGTGCCGCCTTCTCGACCGGCGCAGCGGGCAATGCTCCGACTACCGCCACCGCCACGCGTACGTGCCGGAATGCGTGCGGCTGACGACCGGCAATGTCCACGGGATCGACTGGCTGCCCTCGACCTGCGCGTACCGCCTGCGCGCGGCGGGCGAGCAATTGCCCGAATGGCACTACCTCGTCTGTGGCGACCGCGAAGCGGTGCATCTGGCCAAGCAGTCGGTGCGCGGCTGGACGATCAGCGAGGACGAGGCAGGCGAGCTCGAATATCACGTCATCGACCGGGAGCTGTGATCGGCCGATGATCGAGGGCCTCGAGATCGTCCGTCATCCCCGTGCCCGTCGCGCGCGCCTGTCGATCGATCCTGCCAGTGGCCGGGCGCGCCTCGTCCTGCCCAAACGCGCTGCGCTGAAGCAGGCGCTGGCCTGGGCGGAGGACAAGGCAGACTGGATCGCCGAACAGCGCGCGTTGCTGCCCCAGCCGCGGCCCTTCGCGCCGGGCGCGATCCTGACTGTCGCCGACGAGCCGCTGACGATCGAGTGGGCGCCGGGCAGCCGCCGCACCGTGATCCGAGAGGGGTCGGTGCTGTCGCTATCGGGCCCCATTGAAACCATTCCCCGTCGCGTCGAGGCGTGGTTGAAACGTACGGCCCTCACCGTTCTGGAGACCGAGACCGCCGAGTATGCAGCCAAGGCGAAGGTCAGCGTCGCGCAGGTCGCGGTCGGCGATGCGAAAGGTCGCTGGGGCAGCTGCGCATCGAGTGGCGTCATCCGCTACAGCTGGCGACTGATCCTCGCGCCGAGCTGGGTCCGCCGCGCCACCGTCGCGCATGAAGTCGCGCACCGCGTCCACATGAACCACGCGCCGGTCTTCCATGCGCTGGTCGAGCAACTCTATGGCGAAGATCCGACGCCGGCCCGCTTATGGTTACGGACGCACGGCGCGGGGCTTCACTGGTTCGGGCGATCTTCCTGACTACGATCGCTCTGGAAGCGTTGAGTCTGCACATGATCGCGCGGCACGTCGCGCTGGATCGGCTGGCGCCCCGCCGGTGACGGCTCGCGCCGCTCGCGGCCGGTAACCCGGTCGATCCAGTCCTGGTTCAGCTGTTGCGGCGGCGCAGGAGGTGCTTCGGGCTGATCCGCATCGGGCCGTGGGATCGTGTCGCCGGTCTGCGCGTCGGTCGGGACCGGCGGCTGACCCTGCTCGATCGGATTGCCGTCCGCGTCGACCGCCATCTGGCCATTGTCGGGCTGGCCGAAATAGCTCTCCTCGTCGGGTTCGAGCTGCCATTCGGGCAACGTGACCTTCGTATCGAACTGCTCGATCGGGCGGTTGGCGGTCGCGGGCTTCATGAACGCCGCCCAGGCCTTGGCCGGCGCGGTGCCGCCGTGGAGGCCGGCGATCGGTTTCGCATCGTCGCGACCCATCCACACGCCGGTCGTGATCCCGCTCGAGAAGCCGAGGAACCAGCCATCCTTCGACGAGCTGGTCGTGCCCGTCTTGCCGGCGACCGGGCGACCGATCTGCGCCGCGCGACCGGTGCCGGTGTTGACCGCGGTCTGCAACAGGTCGGTCATCTCGGCGGCGACATAAGGGGCGACGAGCACGTGGCTGCGGTCGACCTCGTGCGTGTAGATCGTTTGGCCGTTCGCGGTGACCCGCGTGATTCCGTACGGCGTGACGGCGACGCCCTTGGCCGCGACGGAGGCGAACGCACGGGTCATATCGATCACGCGGACCTCGGACGTGCCGAGCACCATCGACGGATGCGTGTTGACCGTGGTCGTGATGCCGAACCGGCGGGCCATGTCGGCGACCGTGTTGAAGCCGACCTCCTGGCCAAGCTTCGCGGCGATCGTGTTCAACGAATAGGCGAACGCGGTGCGCAACGAGACCGCGCCCGAGTTATGCCGCGAATCGTTGCGCGGGCTCCAACCCTGGATCGTGACGGGTTCGTCGACGATCGAATCCTCCGGCTTGTGCCCCGCCTCCAGCGCGGCGAGATACACGAACAGCTTGAACGAGGAGCCCGGCTGGCGGACCGCCTGGGTCGCGCGGTTGTAGATCGACGAGACGTAATCCTTGCCACCGACCATCGCGCGCACTTCGCCGCCGCGATCGAGTGCGACCAACGCGCCCTGCGCTCCGGGGGGAGCATTGGCGCGGATCGCATCGTCTGCCTGGCGCTGCATGTTGAGGTCCAACGTCGTCCAGACTTCGAGCGGCTCGGTGGTCTCGTCGATCAGCGTATCGAGCTGCGGGATCGCCCAGTCGGTGAAGTAGCGGACGCTGTTCTGCCTGGGCTCGGGCGCGAGCTTCAGGCCCGATACGTCGGCGTCGGCGGCCTGCGACGCGGTGATCGCGCCGGTTTCCTGCATCGTTTCCAGCACCACGCCGGCGCGGCCCATCGCGGCCTCGGCGTCGGCGGTCGGCGAGTAATTGGAGGGCGCCTTGACGAGGCCGGCAATGACCGCGGCTTCGGCGAGGCTCAGATGATCCGCACCGTGGCCGAAGAATTTACGGCTCGCGGCGTCGATGCCATAGGCGCCGCCGCCATAGTAAACCTTGTTCAGATAGAGTTCGAGGATCTGATCCTTCGAAAATTTCCATTCGAGCGCGAACGCAAGGATAGCCTCGCGAAACTTGCGACCGAACTTCTTCTGGTTGTTGAGGAAGACGGTGCGCGCAAGCTGCTGCGTGATCGTCGAGCCGCCCTGCGTCCAGTGACCGCGGTCGTAGCGCACCTTCACCGAGCGCGCGACGCCGATCGGATCGATGCCGATATGCGAGCGGAAGCGGCGATCCTCGACCGAGACGGTCGCGTCGCGCATTACTGCCGGGATCTGACTGTAGGGCAGCCATTCGCCGAAGCTCGGGCCCATCGAGACGATCACGGTGCCATCGGCGGCATGGACGCGGATCATCTGACCGTTGGGCGAGGACTTCAGGCTGTCGAAACTGGGAAGCTGCGACATCGCGATGTAGACCGCGATCGCCAGCGCACCGAGCGCGAGGACGCCCAATCCGACCATGACCTGAATGAAAATGACGACCCGGCGGCGCCAGCGGGACGCTGGACGCTGCGGGGGCCGACGGGACGGTGAAGCAGAACGCGTACGAGCCATGTGACGCGCGGAATAACGCGCTATGCCCCTACGCTACAAGCGGCATCAAGCCGCGGCGTTCGCTTTGCGCGCCCGGAATTCGAGCGAGAGCGAATTCATGCAATACCGCTGGCGGGTCGGTGGCGGGCCATCCGGGAACACATGGCCAAGGTGGCTGTCGCAGCGCGCGCAACGCGTTTCCGTTCGGGTCATGCCGTGACTGCGATCGGTATGGTCGGTCACGGCGTCGGGCCGGATCGGCTGGGTGAAGCTCGGCCAGCCCGAGCCGGACTCATATTTATCGGCGCTGTCGAACAGTTCGTTGGCGCAGGCCGCGCACCGGTAGACGCCATTTGCCTTGTTGTCGTTCAGGACGCCGGCAAAGGCACGTTCGGTGCCGGCTTCGCGCAGCACGTGATATTGCTCGGGGGTGAGCCGCTTGCGCCATTCGGCTTCGGAAAGATTGAGCTGATCCATGGGTTTCATCTCGTGCTGACGGGACGGATTTCAAGATTGGCTCATTCTGGTTGTGTTGGCGATGATCTGGATCAGGGCGGGGCGCATGAAAGGGAGCAACCATGCGGCGTGTTCGCTTTCGGCGGCGCGGCGGACGAGGCTAGCGATGCCGATCGGGCGGGCGAGGCGGCGGGCGAAGGTCTCCTGCCATGCGGAGGCGGCGGCCGGACCGCCTTGCGCATAGGCGTTGGCGGCCGCGACCCCGCTGGCGAGCGCAATGCCCATGCCTTCGCCGGCAAGCGAGGGAATGACGCCGGCCTGGTCGCCGAGCCTAAACACCCCCTCGACGCCGGTGCGTTGCCGCCAGCCATAGGGGACGTTGGCGATCGCATCGATCGGTGCGTTGCCGTCGATCAGCGCGATCCATTCGCCGAGCGCGGGCATCTCGCGGCCTAATAGGGCGAGTAATTGCGCGGGCGATCCGGCAGCCTGGAGGCGCGAGCGGTGGACCGCGAGGCACAGGTTGGCGGTGCCGTCTTCCTGCATCGCCAACCCTGCATAGCCGCGGTCGAACAGGTGCAGTTCGATGCCGCCCGAGAGAGATCGGGCCAACGGGGGGGAGGGGGCGATACGGACTCGTATCCCCAGCGTTGGGTCAGGCCCGCGTGCGTCTTCGGGGCGCGCCATGCCTCGAACGTCGTGCTTGCCGCTGGCCAGGAACAGCGCATCGGGCGCGAACGTCGCGCCGTCGGCGGTGCGAACCGTCCTGCCGTCGATCTCGCGGACGGTGACGCCCCGCTCGACCGGTGTGCCGAGTCGTTCGGCATGGTCGAGCAGGACGGTGTCGAGACGGTGGCGCGTTACCGACACGGCCGGATGAGGCAAAGCTGCATCCGCACGCCGGTTGCCAGCGAAGATACGTGCGCGCGTCACGCGGTCGGGGTTGAGCGTGTCGGGATCGATGCCGAGCCCGGCCAGCGTTTCCAGGGTACGCCAGCTGAGGAACCCGCCGCAGATCGCGTCGCCGGTCTCGCGCGATCGTTCGACGAGCAGATGCGGCAGACCCGCGCGCGCCAGACCGATCGCGGTCGCGGCGCCGGCAAGCCCGCCGCCGACGATCAGCGCAGGCGTTCGACGCATAGCCGGAACGGGAAGACGCGGCGGACTTTTGCCTGGGTGATACCGGCCTCGGCAAGGATCGCAGGCCATTCGTCGGGGCGGTAACTGCGTGCGATTGACAGCGTGCCGTCGTGCCGCACGATCCGGTGCCAACGGGCGACGGTGGCGAGAATCGGGAAGCCCCAATGCGCGAAGCCGTGGCGGTGGAGGTCGTTGACGAACCATCCCGCGCTGGCGTGTGCCTCCATGAAGCGCAGGAAGGCGACGAGCTGCTCGTGGCTCATGTGATGCGCGACCAGGCTGCTGACGATCACGTCCCAGGGCTCGTCGGCGAGATCGGCATAGTCGCCGGTGACGTAGCGGACGTCGCCGCCATGCGCTCGCGCCGCCTGTTCGCTGCGGGGGTTGAGATCGACGCCGACCAGATCTGCGGCGATGCCCTTTGCCTTCGCCCAGCGTTCGATGCGACGGAGCATGTCGCCGTCGCCGAACCCGACGTCGAGCAGGCGAAAGCTCGTTCGTCCCTTGGTGGCGCGTTCGAGGAAATCGAGCGTCGGGCGGCGCGCCATCGTGACGGTGTTCACCTTGGCAAGGTCGCCGACCACATCCGCATAAGTCGCCGCGTCGAGATCGTCCGCATCCATCAGCTCTTCGGCTTGTGAGCGGGCCGCGAGGCTCATGGCGCGCTCCGGAATCCGAAGCCCTCCGCCGCCAGGCCAGGCCCGAACGCGAGCGCGACGCCGTGCTCGACCGGCGGGCCGGACAGCAGTCGTTCGAGGACGAACATCAGTGTCGCCGACGACATGTTGCCGTTTTCCGCCAATACCTGTCGCGACGCCGACAAGGCATCGGGGGACAGGCGCAGCGCATGCTCGACCGCATCCAGGATCGATCGACCGCCGGCATGGACTGCCCACGCATCGACCGTATCGGGTGGTTGCCCGCCGCTGACGACGTCGCGAAACGCTGCATCGGACAGCGCGGTTGCGATGCGCCCCGGCACCTCGCCCGACAGGTGCATGGCGAACCCTGCATCGGTGACGTCCCACCGGATCAGTGCCTCGCTTTCGGGTAACGATGCGGCGAACGGCGCGTCGAGCGCGAACCCGGACGTATCGCTCGTGACGAGAGCGGCTGCGGCGCCATCGCCGAACTGCAGCATCGCCAACAGCGATTCGATCTCGTTCGCCGGTTGCAGGTGCAGCGTGGACAGTTCGACCGTCACCACGAGCACGCGCGCGTCGGGGTCGGAGCGGACGATATGTCTCGCGCTGCGCAACGCGACGACGGCGGCGTAACATCCCATGAACCCGATCAGCAGCCGTTCGACGCTGGCGGACAGGCCGAGCCGCCGGGCGATGATCTGATCGATTCCGGGCGCGACGAACCCGGTGCAACTCGCAACGACGAGGTGCGTGATACCGTCGACCGCTATTTTCGTCCGCAACGCTTCGATCGCGCGGATCGCCAGGTCGGGCGCGTGCTCGGCATACAGCGTCATCCGCGCAGCCGTGCCGGGATGCGGCTCGACCGCATAGAACCCTGTATCGTCGACGGGAGATCCTCCGTTCGCCGTCGGTGGCAGGACGGACCAGCGATGCATGATACCGGACCTGCTGGCCATGCGATCGAACACGCGCTCGGAGCGCGCATCGACTCGCGTCCGCGCCCAACCGATAAAAGCCGTGTGGATGTCATGACCGGGAACGGCGGATCCAACGGCATTCAGATAAGCGGACACAATACCCTTTCGCCTGCGATCATCGCCCAACGCACGGTACGATCAAACGGACTGTAGCGGCCACCGATATTGAGTCACGGGCTTGCGTTCCAGCACGACGACGCTTCGCTCCGCCTGGTCCGCTCGCTCGGGCCGTCCGGCGGATACCCGCAGTCCAAACACCCAAATCGGGCAATAGAACTAAAACGGAGTTATCAAAACCATAATGGCAACAAACTGATCGGGCGAAATTGGATGTTATTGCGGAAATATCGCGATCGTTATGCATTGATTGTCACCACACCTGTATCCTTGCGAAGGAATGGGTTGAATTTCAGGGACGGAAGTCGACAATGATGATCGTCAGGCTGACAAGGCCGGGCATACGTTCACTTCGGTCGGTGACGTGCGATAGCGGCAGACGCCGCGGGCACGAGATCCGGTCCGATGTCGTGGTATCAACAAGGCAATGGGGAGCCTTTGGTGAAAAATGAGTCCGTCGTCGAACTAATCAAAGACTTGACCGCAAAACTTTCGGCGGTGGCCGAAGAGTTCAACGGTCGGGTAGCACATGCGGCTCAAGAAACCCCGGTTGGCGACGAGCCAAGCGACGCGGCATTGGTAGAGCATGCCAACGCCGTACTCGCCGAGCGGCGGATGCGGCGTCAGTTCCTGCCCGGCGAACTGTTTCACGAGCCCGCCTGGGACATGCTTCTTGCTCTCTTCGCATCACGCGACGACCGCATGCCGATGAACATCAAGGCGCTGGTCAGCATGTCCGACGCGCCGGTAACGACTTCGCAGCGCTGGATCGAGCATCTCTACAAACTGAAGCTGATCGACCGTGTCATCGACCCCACTGATCGTCGTCGCGTCGAAATCTCGCTCAGCCACGACGGTGATCGGCAAATGAAGGCCTATCTGCGCGCGCTTATTCGCCGGTAATTGACTGAACGGTCGCTGCGACGAATTGCAGGCTGCGTTAACAGCTTGTCTCGGAGCTGGTGATCGCATGGTGTTGAACTTTGCGGTATTCGTTGGCGTATGATCGAATTTCTGCCGACGTGTACGCGTTAAATGGTCGAAGCTGGAGGTATCCGAAACGGATTTAGTTTCAATGGTTCCATGAACTTCAACGTTCATATCCAATTTGACTTTGTAGCTTTTGATTAAGCGCTGATCGACCATTGCTCCCCTTCAACGGAGTGGGACGGCATTGGTTTATCGCGTATCAGACCATCGGCTAAAGGTGTGCTGATCAAGCGCGACATGGCCGCGTTGCGTCTGTCTCCTCCCTACGTAATCGCATCGGCATCACAGCCGGCCCTGCGGGTAAGCCAGCCACGTCTTGGACGGCAGGCACCATGGCGGGTACGCCAGTCATCAATATTGCTGATGCGCGCGGGCTCGTCGTCGTTGGTCGGGCGCGGGTGGGTCGGCCCCATGCGCCCAACCCAAATCACCGCGCGCGCCGGGGACCCCATGACGGTTCGATCAAGCCAGGTTGGCTTTGCCCCGTGCAGCGCGACGCGTCCGGCGTGTGGGGGACGACGATGAACATCAGGGGGGAAAAACCAATGTCCGTGCCGAACCAGCCACAACCCATGATACTGCCACGGGATTTTACCGATCACGGGCCGTCGGTCGAGGATCTGGCACGCGAATTTGCGAAGCAGGACGTGGCGGCGAGCGAGGCGTTGATCGAAAAACTGGCGACCCAGGCGATCCGCCAATGGCGCCTGGATGACGCAACGTTCTGGCAACGCGTAAAATTTCAGGCGCGCATGTTCCGTGCGCAGGCAAGTTCAGCTGCGTCGGCGGGCAAGCGCTGAAGGCACCGCGCTGTCTGTAAGTCCCTGACATCGCGCCGAACGCTGCCGTAACGCGATCGCCAGTTACTTCTCGTCGGTCGTCAGTTTGACCTTGTTCGGGAGCTTCTTCCCCTTGGTCCGGCGCGATGGCAGCTGGACCGGGTTCTTTTTCTTCCACTGCGCGAACGTCATCGGGCCATCGGGGGTTTCGATGATCGTCTCATCTATCGAACTCATGTAAATTCCTCCTGACGACCAAACGCCCGACCCGCAAAGGGGGGCCCTCGAAAGGGTGATTTACTCTATCGGGAAAATGGTGCGGCCAAGAAGACTCGAACTTCCACGGGCTTTCGCCCACAACGACCTCAACGTTGCGCGTCTACCAGTTCCGCCATGGCCGCCCATGAAACATCCCCGGGCGAACCCGGTAGCTGGTAGGCGAGCGCCACTAGCAAGGCTTTCCGCGTCGTGCAACGCCCTTTGCGATAAAGTTTCGCTCCGGTACCGCAAACCAGACGGAGGGCCGGCGATCAGCGGGTCGTCTCGCCCGCGAAACTCAGTTCGAGCCGCTTCGAGTTCGCCGGAACGTTCAGCGTTGCCGAATTGAAGTCGATCGCGCCGCCCGGTGCCAGCGTCCGCTGCTGCGGGGTGATCGTCCAGCTATAGACCAGCCGCCCCTTTCCATCGCGCAGCTCGGCACGAATGTCCGGCACGCGCTGACGCTGGTCGGAGGGGTTGGTGACCTGACCACTGACCGCGAACAGCTCGGAGCCGTTTTCCAGTTCGCGCCGCTCGATCGGATTGTCGCGCAACCGCAGCGGTGTTTCGTCGGTGCCGAGCCCAAGCCCGAGTTTCGCCGCCACGCCGGGGGCGCCGAGATAGACGATCGCACCAGCCGCGATCAGCATCAGCAACCCGGCGAGCACGGCGACGATCGTCCAGCGGCGTGGCATGTTTCGCCGCGGGCGAGACGGCAACGGGTCCACCACAGGCTTCGACACGGGTGCCACGAACGCAGGCGCCACGAACGCGGGCGCCGCGAACATCGGGGCGTCGAACGCCGGCGCGGGAAGATCCGGCGCTGCAACGCCCTCTGCTCCGGCGAATGGTGCAAAGCGGGTGTCCGGCTCTGTCAAAGGCGGGCGAGCAAGCGGAGTCAGGGGTGGCGGTGCTGGCGGAAGCGGCGTCGATGGTAAAAGGTCCGACGCGTCCTCGACCACCGGTGCGGCGGCCTGGAACCAGCTATGTCGGCAGTTGGCGCAGCGTACGGTGCGTCCCTCGGCGCCGATCGCGCTGTCGGGAACCAGATAGCGCGTGCTGCACTCGGGACATTGGAGGATCATGGATACGCTTCACCAGCGATCGCTGGAGCGCGACCGGTCTTGCCGACGAATAAGCACGCGGCCCGTATATGTGGCAAGCTTGAAGCGGCGCGCGCTTTCATGCGAAAGCGACGGCAAGGGCATCAAGCGGGCGAGAGCGGGCGCAACCACGTCATGGCGAATATCGTCCAATTCGAAAATGTCGGGCTTCGCTACGGCACCGGCCTCCAGTCTGGCGAGGGTTCCGGGCCGGAGACGCTGTCGGACGTCAGCTTCACGCTACGCAGCGGCGCGTTCTATTTCCTCACCGGTGCGAGCGGCGCGGGCAAGACGTCGCTGCTGAGGCTGCTGTATCTGGCGCAGCGCCCGACGCGCGGCGTGATCCGGCTGTTTGGCGAGGATGCCGTAGTCTTGTCGCGTGACCGGTTGCCGGGGTTCCGGCGGCGGATCGGCGTGGTGTTCCAGGACTTCCGGCTCGTGCCGCATCTGTCGACCTGGGATAACATCGCGTTGCCGTTGCGCGTGGCGGGAATGCCCGAGGCGGCGATCGAACAGCCGGTGCGCGAGATGCTCGCCTGGGTCGGGCTCAGCGACCGGGCAGACGCCCGGCCCGCGACACTGTCGGGCGGCGAGCAACAGCGCGTCGCGATCGCCCGCGCGGTGATCGCGCGGCCGGAGATCCTCGTGGCGGACGAGCCGACCGGGAACGTCGATCCGGACATGGCCGAACGGCTGCTGCACCTGTTCGAATCGCTGAACAAGCTCGGCACGACAGTGGTGGTCGCGACGCATGACTTCCACCTGCTGGGGCGTATCCCAGGTGCGCAGATGATGCGCCTCGATCGCGGTCGGCTGCTCGATCCGACGGGCTCGTTGCGCTACCCGCCGACACGGCCCGATTCATGACGGCGCGATTGATGCGAACGTTGAGGATCCGGTCCTCGGCGGATCGTCGCGTGCTCGACGAAGCGGGCGGCGTGCGCGCGATGACGTGGGTGATGGCGATCATGCTGTTCCTGACGATGCTCGCTGCCGCGCTGGGGTTGGCGACGGCGGGGGCGGCGCGGTTGCTCGATCGCCAGCTTGCCGGACGGTTGACCGTGCAGATCGTCGATGGCGACCCGGTGCGCAGAGATGCGGTTGCAACGCGCGTACTCGCGGCGTTGCGCGGCATGCCGGGGGTGTCAAAGGCGTCGCCGGTCGACCGCGCGGACCTTACGAAATTGCTGCAACCCTGGCTTGGGTCGGACGGTGCCGATCCGCAACTGCCCGTGCCGGCGATGATCGACGTCGACCTTGCCGATCATGACGAGATCGACGCCGCACGCGTTTCCGCCGTGGTCCGCCGGGTGAGCCCCGCCGTCCGGGTCGATCGCCACGAAAGCTGGATGTCGCCGATCAACGACGTGATGCGCTCGCTGACGCTGCTGGCGCTTGCGCTGGTGCTGCTGATGGCCAGTGCGACTGCGGCCGTGGTCGTGCTCGCCGCGCGCGCCGGGCTCGAAACGCACCGCGAGACGATCGCGGTGATGCACATTCTCGGTTCGACCGACCTGCAGGTCGCGCGGCTGTTCCAGCGCCGCATCGCGCTCGATGCGGCGATCGGCGGCATCGGCGGCGGGTTGATGGCGCTACTGGTGATCGCATTCGTCGGCATCCAGTTGCACGGTCTCGGCTCCGAACTGCTCGGTGGCGTGACTCTGGGCGGGGTCGACTGGGTGCTGCTCGCGCTGTTGCCGGTCGGGTTCGTCGTCCTCGCGACGCTGGCCGCCCGCGTGACGATCGTCCGCGCGCTGAGGCATATCCTGTGATCGTGCGGTTCCTCGGCATCCTGGGTCTTGCCTGGGCGTTCGGGTTCGCGGTGTTCATGCTGCTGCTGCCCAAGCCGTTGAACGGCTTCACATCGGACGCGATCGTGGTGCCGACCGGTGGCGCAGGGCGGATCGACCGCGGCATCCTGTTGCTGCGCGATCACCAGGCGAAGCGGATGCTGGTGACGGGCGTCGCGCCGGGCGTGCGGCCGATCGACCTCGCGCTCGAGTACCGGACGTCGCCTTCGCTGTTCGCGTGCTGCATCGATCTCGGCGCGGAGGCGGTCGATACGCGCTCGAACGCCGAGGAGACGGCGCAGTGGGTGCGCGTCCATCAATACCGGTCGGTGCGGCTGGTGACCTCGGACTGGCACCTCGCGCGTGCCCGGATGGAATTGGCCGCCGCGCTCGGCAAGGACGTGATCATTCTTGGCGACGGTGTTCCGGGAACGCCGCGGCTCGGGACCCTGGTCAACGAATATAACAAGTTGATCCTTCGCCGGATCGCACTGTGGATTGGATTTGGCGGATGATCTGGCTGCGCAACTGGGCGTTCATGCTCGTTTTCTATACGATCTCGGTGCCGATCGTGGTGACCGTGCCGATCTCGGCGCTGTTCGGTTCGCGCGCGGTGATCGTGCATTCGACGATCTGGACGCGCTTTCACCGCTGGTGCGCGCGAGTGATCCTGGGCGTGCATATCCGGATCGAGGGGACGCGGCCGACCGAGCCGGCCTTCTACGCCTGCAAGCACCAGGCGATGTTCGAGACGCTCGAGTTGCAGGCGTTGCTCGACGGCCCGGCGATCGTGCTGAAGCGCGAGCTTGCCGATATCCCGGCCTGGGGTTGGGCGGCGCGACGGTACGGGGCGATCGTCGTCGACCGCGAGGCGTCGGCCAAGGCGATGCGCAGCATGATGCGCGAGGCGACCGCGGCCAAGGCGACCGGGCGTTCGATCCTGATCTTTCCGGAAGGCACGCGCGTCTCGCCGGGCGAGCATCCGCCGCTGAAGCCCGGGTTCGCAGGGCTTTATCGTGCGCTGAAGATGCCGACGGTGCCGATTGCCTGCGACAGCGGGCTGGTCTGGCCGCGCAAGGGTCCGAAACTGCCGGGGGTGATCACCTTCCGGTTCGGCGAGGTGGTCCCGCCGGGCCTGCCGCGCGAGGAAGCGGAGCAGCGGGTTCACGCGGCGATGAACGCGCTGGATTAGCCAAGCAGCCTACCACCCCGGCGAAGGCCGGGGCCCAATTGAGGGACTCCGCTGACGTGCGTCGCGCTTCGTTACTCCGGCCTACCCAATTGGGCCCCGGCCTACGCCGGGGTGGATGATGGTGGCACCCACCTCACCCGTGCGTGCGGCCGAAGTCCTGCACATCGTCGTCCTGACCTTGCTCGACGATGCTCCGACGAATCGCGCGAGTCCGCGTGAACAGGTCGAATAGGGCATCGCCATCGCCCCAGCGGATCGCGCGCTGCAGGTGGCTCAGATCCTCCGAGAAACGCTGGAGCATTTCCAGCACCGCTTCGCGGTTGTTGAGGAAGATGTCGCGCCACATCGTCGGATCGGACGCGGCGATACGCGTGAAGTCGCGGAAACCGCCGGCCGAGTATTTGATGACTTCGGACTGGGTCACTTCCTCCAGATCGCCGGCGGTGCCGACGATCGTGTAGGCGATCAGATGCGGCAGGTGGCTGGTGACGGCGAGGACGCGGTCGTGATGCTCGGGCGCCATCGTCTCGACCTGTGCGCCGAGGCGTCGCCAGAATTCCGAGACGCGCTCGACCGCGACCGGGTCGGCGCCTTCGGGCGGCGTGACGATGCACCAGCGGTGGCGGAACAGCGTCGCGAAGCCCGCCTCGGGACCTGAGCGCTCGGTGCCGGCAACCGGATGCGCGGGGATCACCGTCGCGTTGGGCAACGCCTGCGTCAGCGCCCGGACGATCTCGGCCTTGCAGCTGCCGACGTCGCTGACGACCGCATCGGCCGGCAGTTCGGCCGCGAACTCGGCGGCGACGTCGCCCATGATGCCGACCGGCACGCACAGGATCACCAGATCGGCATCGATCACCGCTGCGCCGGCCGAATCGGCGACGTCGTCGCAGAAGTTCAGCCGGTCCGCAGTCTCGCGCACGCTCGCATCGGCATCATAGCCGGTGACGCGCACCGTCGGCATCGACTCCTGGACCGCGCGCGCCACCGACGAGCCGATCAGCCCCAGCCCGATGATCGTGACGCGCGCGAACGGCAGCATCAGGCCCGCTCGACCAATGCACGCAGCGCCGCAGTGACGCCGCGCGTCTCGTCCTCGGTGCCGATCGTGATGCGCAGCGCGTTGGGCAAACCCTGGCCCGGCAGCCAGCGGACGATGTAGCCCGCCTCCATCAGCCCGTGATACGCGGCGTCGGCCGTCAGCTTGCCCTCGAACAGGATCAGCACGAAGTTCGCCTTGGACGGCACTGCGCGCAGGCCCGCATTGCCCATCTGCGCGACCTGCTCGACGAACCAGCCGCGCCAGATGTCGTTGTGTGTGCGCGTGGCATCGACGAAGCCGGTGTCGGCGAGTGCTGCGACCGCTGCGGCCTGGCCCGCGGTGGTGACGTTGAACGGTGCGCGGATGCGGTGCATCGCGTCGATGATCGGCGCGCAGGCATAGCCCCAGCCGATCCGCTCGGCCGCCAGCCCGTGGATCTTCGAGAAGGTGCGCGTGACGAGCACGTTCGCCTCGGTCATCGCCAGCGCGAGGCCGGCATCGTCCTCTTCCGGCGACAGATATTCGGCATAGGCCTGGTCGAGCACGAGCAGCACGGACTTCGGCAAGCTCGCATGCAGCCGCGCGACTTCCGCGCGAGGGGTGAAGGTGCCGGTCGGGTTGTTCGGATTGGCGACGAACACGACGCGGGTGCGCTCGGTGACGGCGGCGAGGATCGCGTCGACGTCGGTCGCGTAATCGCGGTCGTCGACGATGACGGGCTCGGCACCGACGCGGCGCGTCGCGATCTCGTATACCGCGAAACCATAGCGGACGTGGATGATCTCGTCGCCAGGGCCAGCATAGGCGCCAGCGACCAGATGCAGGATCTCGTCGGAGCCGGTGCCGTAGATCACGCGCGCCGGATCGAGGTCGTAATGCGCGGCCAGTGCCTCGCGCAGCTCGGCGGCGCTCGCATCGGGATAGCGTTCCAGCGTGCGGTCGGCGGCGTCGAACGCGGCCTTGGCGGCGGCGCTGGTGCCGAGCGGGTTCTCGTTCGACGAGAGCTTGATCACCTTGCGGCCATCGTCGGTCGTCGAGCGACCGGGCGTGTAGGGCGCGATCCCCATGATCCAGGGTTTCGGCGCGGGTGCGGGCATGATGCGTGTCATGGCCGCGGGGCATAGCGGTCGGTGTGGCGCGGTGGCAAATGGTTGTGGTAGCGGGGCTGATGTTCGACACGCCTGCCACCGACCGCGAGACGGACCGCACGACCGACCGGCGCTTCGGTCTTGCGCGGCGCGTCACCCTGCCGGGGCCGCTGAGGCTCGACGGCGGCGTGCTGCTGTCGCCGGTCGATATCGCGTACGAAACCTACGGCAATCTCAACGCCGACGCCTCGAACGCGGTGCTGATCTGCCACGCGCTGACCGGCGACCAGCATGTCGCGTCGAACCACCCGCGCACCGGCAAGCCCGGCTGGTGGACGCGGATGGTCGGCGAGGGCAGGCCGATCGACCCTGCGCGGCACTTCATCGTGTGCGCGAACGTGCTCGGCAGCTGCATGGGGACGTCGGGGCCGGCGACGATCAACCCGGCGAACGGGCGGCCCTGGGCGATGAGCTTTCCGGTCATCACGATCCGCGACATGGTCCGCGCACAGGGCATGCTGCTCGATCATCTCGGCGTGGACGTGCTGCAAGCGGTGGTCGGCGGGTCGATGGGGGGGATGCAGGCGCTGAGCTGGCCCGCGACCTTCCCCGATCGCGTCAAGGCCTGCGTCGTGATCGCTTCGACCGCGCGGCATACGGCGCAGAACATCGCCTTCCACGAAGTCGGGCGGCAGGCGGTGATGGCCGATCCGAACTGGCGCGGGGGCGACTATCACGACGACGCGGCACCGACCGCGGGGCTGGCCGTCGCGCGGATGGCGGCGCACATCACCTATCTGTCGGAGGCGGGGCTAACCGAGAAGTTCGGGCGCCGGTTGCAGGCGCGCGATGCGAAATCGTTCGGATTCGACGCGGATTTCCAGGTCGAGAGCTATCTGCGGCACCAGGGCCTTGCGTTCACCGACCGGTTCGACGCGAACTCGTATCTCTACATCACGCGGGCGATGGATTATTTCGATCTCGCGGAGGAGCATGGCGGGCTGCTCGCCAACGCCTTCCGCGCGACCAAATCGCGGTTCTGCCTCGTCAGCTTCGACACCGACTGGCTGTATCCCACCGCCGAGTCTCGCGCGATCGTCCAGGCGCTGAACGCGGCGGGCGCGCCGGTCAGCTTCGTCGAACTGTCGAGTCCGTACGGCCATGATGCGTTCCTGCTGGAGGCGCCGGACCTGAACCGGGTCGTCGACGGCTTCCTGAGGGCAGGGCGATGACGATCATTCTATCGGACGACGCCAGCAAGCTGCAGGTCGATCGCATCCATGGCTGGCTGGCGAGCAGCTATTGGTCGCCGGGGATCGAGCGTGGCCTGGTGGAGCGCGCGATCGCCGGATCGCATTGCCTTGGCGCATATCGGGACGAGCAGCAGGTCGGTTTCGCGCGGATGATCACCGATCATGCGACGTTTGCGTGGCTCGCCGACGTCTGGGTGGAAGAGTCCGCGCGGGGGCAGGGGCTCGGGCGGCGGATGGTGCGCTGGTTCCTCGATCATCCGTCGTTCGCAGGGCTGCGACGGTTCGGGCTCGTCACCGCCGACGCGCACGGCGTGTATGCGGATCTCGGCTTTCATCCGCTGGTCCGGGCCGATCGCTACATGGAGCGGCTTGCTCCCGGTTTGGCCGAGCAGTTGCGGAGCGCGCCATGACCTTGCGCACCGACCTCGCGGTCATCGCCGAGAACGTCGCCCAAGGCAGCCGCGTGCTCGATATCGGTTGTGGCGACGGTGCGCTGATGGCGGCGCTGCGCGATGCCCGCGACGTCGATGCGCGCGGGCTGGAGATCGATGCGCGCAACGTCGCCTCCGCGGTCGCGCGCGGGCTTTCGGTGATCCAGGGCGATGCGGACGTGGATCTTGCCGGCTATCCCGACGGCAGCTTCGATTACGCGATCCTGAGCCAGACGTTGCAGACCGCGCGCGCACCCGATCTGGTGCTCGACCACCTGCTCAGGATCGGCCGGCGGGCATTCGTCAGCTTCCCCAATTTCGCGCACTGGCGCGTGCGGCTGTCGCTGCTGTGGGGCGGGCGGATGCCGGTGACGCGGCAATTGCCCGAGAGCTGGTACGATACGCCCAACATCCACCATGTCACGATCGACGATTTCCGCGCGTTCGTGAAGGCGCGGGGGGTCATCGTCGAGGATGCGTGGTTCCTGTCGGGTGACAAGCGTACCGGCGCGGGCGCGGCCAACCTGCTGGCCGAGCATGCGGTGTTCCTGCTGCGGCGGTAATGGCGGCAATTGTACCACAGCGCGAATCCAACCGATCTGGATCAACCTATTATCGGAACCGATCGCGCGGCGACCAGTTAACACGGCGATGACCAAGACCGCACTGATCGTCGAGGACGAGATTTTCGTCGCGCTCGACCTGGAGAGAATTCTCACCGATGCGGGTTATGGCGTCGCGGGTATTGCAGCCGATCGCGAGAGTGCGATCGCGGCCGCGCCAGGATGCAGCTTCGCCTTTGTCGACATCAACCTGCGCGATGGACCGACCGGCCCCGAGATCGCGCGGCGGATGGCGGCGGACTACGGCGTGAAGGTCGTGTTCGTGACCGCAAACCCGGCGCAGATCGGCGATACCGATTGCGTCGGCTATATCCGCAAGCCGTTCAGTGATTCCGCAATCCTGGCTGCCGCCGCGCTCGCCTCCGAAGGCGAAGCGGCGCCGCACACGGACGTCGTCCTGGCGCCTATCCTCGGCTGAACGCGGCTGTCGGGATCGTCATGTCGACGATCAGCCCGTCGCTGTTCCACGCCCGCGTCACCGTACCGCCGAGCTGACGAACGGCACTCATCTCGATCAGCTGCGTACCGAAGCCAGAAATAGTCGTGGGCTCGGTGATGATCGGGCCATTTTCTTCGCTCCAGCGCAGCATCACTGAACCGTCCTGCACGGCGATGGCGACGCGCACGATGCCCAGTTCGGTGGAAAGCCCGCCATATTTGGTCGCGTTGGTCGCAAGCTCATGGAACAGCAAGGCGAGCGGCGTGGCCGAGCGATCGTCGATCGTCACATCGTCACCGGTGACGATCAGCCGCAGACCATCGACGCGCTGATACGGTTCGAACAGTTCGTGGAGCAGGCCATGCAGGCTGTTCTGCGCCGCTGCCGGTCGGGAATTGGCGCTGTGCGGACGGACGAAGTCATGCGCGCGACCAAGCGCGGTGATGCGGTGGCGAAGATCGGTCGCTACCCCCGCGAATTCGGGTTTCCCGCGCGCCGCGAACGCGATCAGGCCGGCGATCACCGCGAAGATGTTCTTGATGCGGTGGCTCAGTTCCTGACTGATGACCTCGCGTTCTTCATACGCCAGCTTTTGTTCGTGGATGTCGGTGCACGTCCCGAACCATCGCGTGATGCTGCCGCTTTCATCGCGGACCGGCAGCGCGCGGCCCAGCACCCAGCGGTACGTGCCGTCGAAATGCCGGAGGCGGTACTCGATATTGTACGGCTCGCCGGTGGCGAGCGAATGGCGCCAGATCGTCCAGGCACGGTCCTGGTCCTCGGGGTGGAACATGCCGTTCCAGCCCTCGCCATCGGTCGTGCCGGCAGGCGCACCGGTGAACTCGTACCAGCGGGCGTTATAGTAATCGTGGAAGCCGTCGGGCTGCGTCGCCCACACCATCTGCGGCATGGTGTCGGCCAGCGTGCGGAACTTGAGGTCGCTCGCTTCCAGCGTACGCCGGGCCTCCGCCTCGGCCGACGCCTGCTCGCGCGCGGTGCGGCGATCGTCGAGTCGCCCCATCGCCGCCTTGGCGAGGATCGTCAGGCCGTCGCGCTGGAACCGCGTCAGCCCCTCTCGCGGGTCCGGTGCCAGCACACACAGCGCGCCGAGTGGCACGCCTTCGGTCGAGACGAGCGGCGCGCCGGCATAGAACCGAACATAGGGCTCGCCCGTCACCAGAGCATTGTCGACGAACCGTGGATCCTCCCGAGCGTCGGGTACTTCCATCACGTCGTGATAGTGCATCGCGTGCGCGCAGAACGACATGCTGCGCGGCGTCTGCTCCAGGTCGGTGCCGGCCCGCGCAAGGAAGCGCTGATACTCTTCCTCGACCAGGCTCAGCAACGCGACCGGTGCCCCGCACAATTCCGCGGCGAACGACACGAGGTCGTCCAGCTGCCCTTTGGCGCGCGCACCCGCCATGTCGTACGACGAGATCACGCGCGCACGCGCGGCCTCGTCGAACGATGTGGTCGCCGGTAGAGAGATGACGGTACCCACGAAGGTCAGAACGGTACGTCGTCGTCGAGATCGTCCGAGAAGCCGCCAGTCTGGCCGAAGCTGCCGCCGCGCGCGCCGCCGCCATTGCCGCCACCCGATGGCGCGCTGCCACCACGACCGCCGCCGTAACCGCCGCCGCCGCCGCCCGAGCCACCACCGAAGTCGTTGCCGCCACCGCCGCCGGCCCAGTCGTCGCCACCGCCGCGGCTACCGCCGCCGCCTGCGCCGCCACCCTGGCCGCCATTCGGGCCGTCGAGCATCGTCAGGACGCTGTTGAAGCCCTGCAGCACGATCTCGGTCGAATATTTGTCCTGACCCTGCGCGTCCTGCCATTTGCGGGTCTGGAGCGCGCCTTCGATATAGACCTTCGAACCCTTGCGGAGAAACTTCTCGGCAACGTTGGCGAGACCTTCGTTGAAGATCGCGACCGAATGCCATTCGGTCTTTTCCTTGCGCTCGCCCGACATCTTGTCCTTCCAGGACTCGGATGTCGCGATGCGCAGATTGACGACCTTGCCGCCGTTCTGGAACGCCTTGCTCTCCGGGTCGCGACCCAGATTGCCGACGATGATGACCTTGTTGACGCTGCCTGCCATGATGCCCCTCAGAGGCCGGCGAACATCGCCAGCCAGTATGTAATGCCAGCCATGATGTAGGCGGCGGCGAACAAATAGCCAACCATGAAGGCCGGCCATTTCCACCCATTGGTCTCGCGACGGGTGACGGCGATGGTCGAAATGCACTGCGGCGCGAACACGAACCACATTAGGAAGGCGAGCGCGGTCGGCAGGCTCCAGCGACCGCGCAGGTTCTCGACCATCGCCTTGCCGCCCTGGTTGCTCTCGGGATCGTCGATTGCGTAGACCGTCCCGATCGCAGCCACGGCGACTTCGCGCGCGGCCATCGCCGGGATCAGCGCGAGGACGATGTCGCGGTTGAAGCCGATCGGCGCGAAGATCGGCGCGATGCCGTTGGCGATCCGGCCCGCGACCGAATAATCGACCGCCGAGATCTTCGGCGCGCCGGCGGGTTGCTCGGGCGGCTTGGGGAAGCTCAGCAGCACCCACAGGATGATCGTCGAGGTCAGGATGATGCCGCCGGCGCGCTTCAAAAAGATCTGCGCGCGGCTCCACAGGCCGATGCCGACGTCGCGCCACTGCGGCCACTGGTATTTCGGCATCTCCATCATGAAGCCCGACGACACGCCCTTGGTCACCGTCCGGCGCAGCACCAGTGCCGCCACGAACGCGCCGACGATGCCCATCACGTACAGCCCGAGCATCACCAGCCCCTGCAACCCGACGAACGGCAGCACCTGCGTGTTGGGAATGAAGGCGCCGATGATCAGCGTGTAGACCGGCAGGCGCGCGGAACACGTCATCAGCGGCGCGATCAGGATCGTGGTCAGCCGGTCCTTCTCGTCGTCGATCGTCCGCGTCGCCATGATGCCGGGGATCGCGCAGGCAAAGCTCGACAGCAGCGGGATGAACGCGCGGCCGGAGAGCCCGACGCTCGCCATTACCCGGTCCATCAGGAACGCCGCGCGGACCATGTAGCCGCTCGCCTCGAGCACGAGGATGAAGAGGAACAGGATCAGGATCTGCGGCAGGAACACGATCACCGCGCCGACGCCCGCGATCACGCCATCGACCAGCAGTGAGCGGAGCAGCGAATCGGGCAGTTCGGACGTCAGGAACGCCTGGAGTAGGGTGAAGCCCCCATCGATCGCATCCATGAACGGCTGTGCCCAGCTGAACACCGCCTGGAACATCAGGAACATGATCGCGAGCAGAAGGATCGGTCCGGCGACCGGATGCAAGGCGACCGCGTCGAGCAAGTGCGTCCAGCGTCGGACGGTCGTCTCGGACACGGTCGCGGAGGTTGCGATCTGACGGGCGCGGCGCTGGAGCGTGACGATGTCGTCCTGCACGCTGCCATCGGATTTGCGGAGCCGCATCGGGCCGTTGACGACGATGCCGGACAGCGCCGCCTTGAGTTCGTCGAGGCCACGCTTGCGCACCGCGACGGTCGGGATCACCGGCACGCCGAGTTCGCGTTCGAGCACCTTGGGGTCGAGCTTCAAGCCGTCGCGCTCGGCGAGATCGACCATGTTGAGCGCCACGACCACCGGCAGCCCGAGCGCGATCAACTGGAGCGTGAAGCGCAGGTGGTTGTCGAGATTGGCAGCATCGACGACGACAACCAGCGCATCGGGGAGGCGTTCGCCGTCCTGCGTGCCGGTGACGACATCGCGCGTGACCCGCTCGTCGGGGGAGGAGGGCTCGAGGCTGTACGCGCCGGGCAGGTCGACCAGTTCGACCGGCCGCCCGTCGTCGAGCATCAGCCGCCCTACTTTGCGCTCGACCGTGACGCCGGGATAATTGCCGACCTTCTGGCGCGCACCGGTGAGCGCGTTGAACAGCGCGCTCTTGCCGGCATTGGGATTGCCGACCAGCGCAACCAGCGGTGCTGCGTTCATAATGTAGGGCTGGTTATTCTGCTGCGGCTGGCATGGGCGAGACCTGGATCGCACCGGCGACCGCGCGGCGCAGCGCGACGGTCATGCGGCCGATCCGGCAGGCGATCGGGCCTTGGCCCAGCGTCGCGCGGTGCAGAACCTCGACATCGACACCCTCGTCGAAGCCCAGTTCGCGCAACCGGCGTGCTTCCGGCCCGGCGAGCCGCGCCCACTCAATTGCCGCAACAATAGCGTGCTGCTTGCGCGGCAGGGTTTCGAGGCTGACGGAACGATCGGGGCGAGTGTCCATGATGCGACTGATTATCAGTAACCGATCTGCAAGGGAAGCCCCCCAGGCATTTGCTCAGGCAATCGGATAGCGCAGCCGACCGACGAAGCGCGACAGGCTAAAACGATGCTCGGTCCGCTTGAGGAAGCCGGCCTTGGCCTTCTCGAACTGCATGATCCCCGCGATCCGGCGGCCGAGAAACGCGCGCGTCTCGGCCAGGCCCTCGCTCTCGTCGTCGAGGAACACCGTGATCGTCGACGCGTACACGCCGAGCAGGATCGTCCGCTTGGTATAGTGATTATAGTCGGTCGCGACGTCGCCCGCCGCGTGCCAGATCGTGTCGACCGTGCGCCATCCGAGCCGCGCCGCCTTCGCCAGATTCTGCGGCAGCGCGAGGATCGTCACCGCCCGGCGCAGCGATTCGCGGTCCGCCGACGTCGCATCGAGCCGTGCCTCGATCAGCGACGTGATCTTCTCGCGGATCTTCATCAACGCGAGCCGCTCGGGCGGTACGGCCGCGAGCATGACGGCATCGATATGCGCGAACCATGCATCGATCATGTCGACCGGGCCGTCCTTGAAGGCGAGCGCGGCGACGTCGGTGTCGATCCCCGCAGCGTTCGCCGCCATGTCGCGCGCGGCATCGCTCCAGCCGTCGAACGCCGCGTTAGCCGCGATGCCGGGCGCCAGCAGGGCGCGGATTTCGTCGAGCGTAAGATCCTGGGTCATGCCGTCTCCTGCCGTTCAAAGTCAGGCGTATCAAGCGGGTCTTCAAGGGGTGGCTGCTGCCTGACGAGCACCAGCGCGACCGCGACCATCACGACGCCGACCAGATCCGCCGGGCCGAGCCGCTCGCCGTAGACCAGCCAGCCAACCATTCCTGCCACGACCGGCTGGATCAGCAACGCGATCCCGATCACCAGCGGCGTGAAGCGCCCGAGCGCGTAGATCATCAGGCCCTGTCCCAGCACCTGGCTGCAAAGGGCTAGCCCGATCAGCGGCCCCCAATGCGTCGGCAGCACGCGCTCGTCCATCGCCAGCGCGAACACGAGCAAGGGGACGATCCCGGCCAGCGTCGACAAGGTCAGCGCCGAGAGCGGTGCCAGCGTCGCGCGCGCACGCGCCATCAGGATGAAGTAGACCGTGTAGAGCAGCCCGGCGAGGATGCAGAGCAGGTCGCCCGCCAGGTTCTTCGCATCGAGCTGGTACGATCGGCCGAGCAGCAATGCTGCCCCCGCAGCGGCGAGCACCAGGGCCCAGCCCTGCGTCCGCGTCGGCCAGGTCTTGGCGATCAGGAAGCCGTAGATCGGGAACATCAGCGTCGCCACATTGCCGAACAGCGTCGCGTTGGCGAGCGTCGTTCGGTGTATCCCGAGATGCCATGCGCCGAGGTCCGCGGCGAAACACACGCCGCCGGCGATCAGCCCGATCCACACGCCGCCGCTCAACCGGGTCGGCCGTGCGCCTTGCTGGACCGCGAGCGCGATCAGGAACGGCACCGCGAGCGTCAGCCGCCAGAACCCCGCCGCGACCGGCCCGACTTCGGTCGCGCGGACGAACCACGGCCCGAACGCCAGCGCGACGTTCGCGACGATCAGCGCAGCGAACGCGATCATACCGGGCGCGGCGATGCTCGCGCGGCCAGGCGCTAGCTCGGGTACCGTATCGGGTGCGCTAGATAATCTTTGCGGGTCAGGGCGATGCATGCCGCCGTGTAGCGCCCTATCTTCCGCCCGTCAGGCCAATAAGGAGCCCTCATGCCTAGCCTTTTCGATCCTATCACGCTCGGTGCCATCGAAGCGCCCAACCGCATCCTCATGGCCCCCCTCACGCGCGGCCGTGCGGACAAGGACGCCGTGCCGTCCGACCTGATGGTCGACTATTACACGCAGCGGGCGAGCGCCGGCCTGATCATCTCGGAAGCCACCGGCATCAGCCGCGAAGGGCTCGGCTGGCCGTTCGCGCCGGGTCTGTGGACCGATGCGCAGGTCGCTGCCTGGAAGCCCGTCACCGACTCGGTCCACGCGGCCGGCGGCCGGATCGTCGCGCAGCTGTGGCACATGGGGCGTCAGGTCCATTCGTCGGTGATCGGCACGCAGCCGGTCTCGTCGTCGGCGACCGCGACCGAAGGCCAGGCGCACACCTATGAGGGCAAGCAGGACTTCGAGGTCGCGCGGCCGCTCGAGCTGAACGAGATTCCCCGCCTGCTGAACGATTACGAGCTGGCGACGAAGAACGCGCTGGCGGCCGGGTTCGACGGCGTCCAGATCCACGCCGCGAACGGCTATCTGATCGACCAGTTCCTGCGCGACAACGCCAACAGCCGCACGGATGAGTATGGTGGCTCGGTCGAGAACCGCGTCCGCCTGCTGCGCGAAGTCGCCGAGCGCGTCGTCTCGGTCGCGGGTGCCGGCCGCACCAGCGTCCGCCTGTCGCCCAACGGCGATTCCCAGGGGGTCGACGACAGCAGCCCGGAAGAGCTGTTCACCGCGGCGGCGAAGGTTCTGTCCGATCTCGGCGTTGCCTTCCTCGAACTGCGTGAGCCCGGTCCCAACGGTACGTTCGGCAAGACCGACGTGCCAAAGCTCAGCCCGGCAATCCGCAAGGTCTTCAAGGGCGTGCTGGTCGTGAACTCGGATTACGCCACCGTCGCCGACGCACAGGCGGAGCTCGATTCGGGCAACGCGGACGCGATCAGCTTTGGCCGCACGTTCATCGGCAACCCGGATCTGCCGGAGCGCTTCCGCACCGGTGCGCCGCTTGCGCAGGACAACCCGAAGACCTGGTACAGCCAGGGCCCCGAGGGTTATGTCGACTACCCGGCGCTCGAAACCGCGAACGCGTAAGCTTCCGCCTTTGAGTACCCCCAAATAGGCCCGTCACCCCAGCTTTCGCTGGGATGACGGCTGGGGCGATTGTCACCGGTGAGGCCATCGCCTAGCAGCGCGCTTCCGCGCCCTAGGCGGCGCACCGGTGACAAACAGGATTACGTATGACCGACGGCTGGGGCTGGCCGAAAAGCGACAGGCTGGCAGGAACGCCGCTGTCCGACACGTCCGATCGCGGCACGCGTCGCGCAGGGGACCGCGCCCAAGATCGGGCCCAAGATCGCGCCCAAGATCGAGAACGCCGTGCGCAGGAGCGCCTGGCCGCGGCCGAGCAACGCTCCGAATCACGTATCGCGCAACGTGACGCGCTCACTCAAGAACGCGAGCGTGCCCGCGAGGCCCGCCGGATCGAAGAAGCGGCTCGGCATGAGGCGCGGTTGAATGCGCCGCCGACCAACGATGTCGAAGCGCTGAAGATCTCCAAGCGACGCCGCTCCGGCGCGCTCGCGCGTAGTGGCGAGGAGACCAAGAAGGAGCGCGACACGCGTAGCTACAAGACGATCGTCGACCCCGCGCGCATCCGCACCCTGGCGGACCGTGGCGCGTCGCTGTCCGGGCTCGCCGCCGCATTCGGCATCACCGTCGAGGAAGTCAAAGCCGCGCTTGCCGAGTCCGCAACGACCTAGTGCGTACCGGGCAGGTCGACATGGATGCGCCGAAAGCGCGCCTCGATGAGGCTGTATGCACCGAACAGCGCCAGACCGATCCCGGTCAGTACGAGCAACCACTTCCCGCCGGGTTGCGATTGCAGCATCTCCAGCGCGTCGGCAACGCCGCCGGCGTCGCTCGCATGCGCGCTCCACGCCGCCAGCGCGAACAGCCCTGCGACGGTCACGAACACCAGCGCGCGGGCGCCGTAGCCGATCCGACCCATCGTGCAGACATAGCCGGGGGCAGGGGCGTCGCCGCGCAGGTCGTGGATGAAATCGCCGCGCCACGCCTTCAGCGCCTGTTGGAAACCCGCGACCAGCACGCCGAGCGCCACCGCGCCGACCAGGAACCGCCCGAGCGGCTGCTCCAGGAGCAACGCCGTCCAGTCCCGGGCACTCTCGTCTCCGGGCGACACGCCACCCCTGTTCGATCCCAGATCGAAGGCGAGCTTGGTCGCGGTCCAGGCGAGGATCAGGTGCGCGATGCCGCTGACGACATGGCCGATCCGCTTCAGGCTACCCTTCGCATCGCGGCCGATCTGCTCGGGGTTCGCCGCCGCCTCGGTCAGCCGCCAGATCGCATAGCCGAGCAAGCCGGCGGCGATGATCGCCAACAGCAACGGTCCGATCGGCCCGTCGGCCATCGACCCGATTGCCCCCTGGTTGTCGGTGACTTCGCCGCCGTGCAGCGCCGCGTCGACTGCGAACCAGCCGACGAGAATATACACCACGCCGCGTGCGGCAAACCCGAGTTTGGCGAGCAACGTCGCATTCGCGTCCGAAATCATGATCGCCCCTTTGTTACGGAGGCTTAACGGCGCGACGCTCGTGACGTTCCGGGAGGGAGCGCGGATCCGAGGCGACATCGCTATCGTCACTCCACCGTCGGTTCCGATGGAGCGTCATTGCGTCGCGCGCCATCGAGCGTCTTGGCGAGCCGGGATCGCTCCGCAGCGTCGCTCGCCTTCTGCGCCGCGTTACGTCCGAAGAGCCGGCGATTCTCGTCCGCGCGGACGGTTGCTGCGGCACGGGCGCGCTGTTTGCGCGCGAGGCGGAGGTTCACGACCTCACCCATTGGCCGCTCTGCGGATCCGCCAGTCGGCAGCGCTCTGGCCCCAATCGTCGACCGGCAATGTTTCGAGCGGCGCGGGCAGGCGGGTAGGGCCGCGGTTGGTCGAGCCAAGACGCTCGGCGAGCGCAATCGACTCCGCGTTGTCGGGCGCGATGGTGTGGATGATGTCGGCCCAGCCGAGCATTTCGACCGCATAGTCGATCGTCGCCACCGCCGCCTCGCGCGCGAATCCATGACCAGCGAACTGCGATGCCAACCCCCAGCCGATCTCGGTACCCGGCCAGCCTTCGGGTTGCCACGGCCCGACCCGGCCGATCCATTCCCCCGTGTCGCGCAACGTCACTGCGAACATCGAGAAGCCGCGGATGCTCCACGCGCCGGCCATCGCACACAGCCCGCGCCACGCGACGCTGCGGGGTTGCACGCCGCCGAGATGGCGCATCGTCACCGGATCGGCATGGAACGCATACCACGCCTCGGCATCCTCCGGCTTGAGCGGCCGGAGCAACAGGCGCTCCGTGAGGAGCACCGGCGCGGTCATGCGAGGAGGTTCGTCACGCGATGAAGCGGTCCTTCAGCGCCAGCATCGCCAGCGCCGCATTGGCCGCGCCACCGCCCTTGTCGCCCTCGGCCGGACGCGCGCGGGTCAACGCCTGCGCTTCGTTCTCGGTCGTCAGGATGCCGTTGCCGATCGGCAGGCCGTCCATCGTCAGCTGCATGATACCGCGTGCGCTCTCGCCCGCGACGATCTCGAAATGATAGGTCTCGCCGCGGATCACGACGCCGAGCGCGACATAGGCGTCGAACGTCTCGCTCTCGGCCGCCAGCGCGATCGCGCCGGGGACTTCGAGCGCACCCGGCACGGTGATCGTCTCGTGCGTATGGCCGGCCGCTTCGATCGCGGCCTTGGCGCCCTCGACCAGCAGGTCGTTGAGGTGATCGTAGAACCGCGCTTCGACGATGAGGAGATGGGCCATCAGTTCGGGCTTTCTTCGGTGTTCAAGGATGCCCCAAATTGGGCAATGCGACGCTCGCCGACGATCGACAGGCCATAGCCGTCGAGCCCGACCAGCGTGTGATGCGTGTTGGTGATCAGCACCATGTCGTGCACGCCGAGTTCGGTCAGGATCATCGCGCCGACGCCGTAGTCGCGCAGTTCCTCCATGTCCGGGGTGATTTCCGCGCCCGCCTTCTTCATCACCGCCGAGGTGAAAGTATTGTGACGTGGACGGCTGATCACGACGATCACGCCCGCGCCCTCGTCCGCGATCATCTGCATCGAGCGCGCGAGGATGCGACCACGATCGCCCGATTCGCCGAAGATGTCGGCGAACGGCGACAGCGCGTGCATGCGGACCAGCGTCGGCTTGGCGGGGTCGATCTTGCCCTTGACCAGAGCGACCTGCTCGGTGCCGGTCGCTTTGTTCCAGAAGGTCAGCGCGGTCCAGTCGCCGCCCCATTCGGAGGTGAACTTCGCCTCGGCGCGCTTCTCGACGAGGTGATCGTGGCGACGGCGATACGCGATCAGGTCGCGGATCGTGCCGATCTTGACGTTGTGGAACTGCGCGAAGGTGACGAGGTCGTCCATCCGCGCCATCGTGCCGTCCTCGTTCATGATCTCGCAGATCACGCCCGACGGATTGAGCCCGGCAAGTCGTGCGACGTCGACCGCCGCCTCGGTATGGCCGGCGCGGATCAGCACGCCGCCGTCGCGCGCCACCAGCGGGAAGACGTGGCCGGGGGTGACGATGTCCGGCTTGCCCTTGGTCGCATCGACCGCAACCGCGATAGTGCGCGCGCGATCGGCGGCCGAGATGCCCGTCGTGACGCCTTCGAGCGCCTCGATCGAGACGGTGAACGCGGTCTCGTGCCGGGTGCCGTTGTTGCGGCTCATCAGTTCGAGCCCGAGTTCCTCGGTACGCTCCCTGGTCAGCGCGAGGCAGATCAGCCCGCGACCGAACTTCGCCATGAAGTTGATCTTCTCGGGCGTCGCCATCTGCGCGGGGATGACCAGGTCGCCCTCGTTCTCGCGGTCCTCGTCGTCGACCAGGATGAACATCCGGCCGTTGCGCGCCTCGTCGATGATCTCTTCGGGCGACGACAGGTAGCCGTGCTTGAGGCGCCCCAGTTCGGCGGTACGTTCAGCTGGCTTTGACACGGTAATGCTCCATGCGTTGGAGATAGCGGGCGAGGACGTCGATCTCGATATTGACCGACTGACCCATCTGGATCGTCCCGAGCGTGGTGACCGCCCAGGTATGCGGGATGATGTTGAGGCCGAACTCGACCTCCCCATCGATATCGCGAATGGCGTTGACGGTGAGCGAGACGCCGTCGATTGTCACCGAACCCTTGGCCGCGATGAACGGCGCGATGTCGGCGCCGGCGCGGATGGTGACGCGGTGCGAGCCGCCTTCCTCCGCCAGTGCGACGACGGTGCCGAGCCCGTCGACATGGCCCGTGACGATGTGTCCGCCGAGCTCGTCGCCGAGCTTCATCGCGCGTTCGAGGTTGAATTTACGGCCTTGGGTCCACTGGTCGCGCGCCGTACGGCTGATCGTCTCGCCGGATACGTCGACCGCGAACCAATTGGGGCCCTTATCGACGACGGTCAGGCAGACGCCCGAGCACGAGATCGATGCGCCGAGATCGACGGTGGCGGTATCATAGGCGGTGCTGACGACGACGCGCGTGTCGCCGGGCGACTCCACGGTCGTGACGGTGCCGATGTCGGTGACGATTCCGGTGAACATTATGCCTCGTTTCGTTCGCGCTCGTAGACCTCGAGCCGGTCGCTGCCAAGTTGCCGCGCATCGACGATCGCCCAGCGACCATGCGCTTCGGTCAGGTCGGTGAGGCCGATGTCGCGGAGTGCGTGCCTGCCGCCGCCGATCAGGATCGGCGCGCGGTAGAGGAGGAGGCGGTCGACCAGATCGGCGCCAAGGAACGCCGACGCTACGGCCGCGCCGCCTTCGACGAGGATGTGGTCGACATTGGGGAGGGCGGCGATGTCGTGCGGGGTTCCGATTATCGTCCAGTCTGCGAGGCCGCGCGCCGCTCTGTCGATCGCCGTAACTCCGGCACTCGGTGCAACTCCGCCGCCCGCTGCGACTCCGGCACTCGGTGCAACTCTGCCGCCCGCTGGGGCTCCATCACCCGCCGCAATTCCGTCGCCCCAGCGAAAGCTGGGGTCTCCCGGTGAGGCTCGGTCGCGTTCCCCAACGGGAATATTCCAGCGTTCGCTGGAATGACGGCCGGGGGGAGGGGGGAGCTGCAGAGGATGAGGGCCAGGGTCGTGGATAAAAGCACACGCCTGGGACCACGCCCCTCCAATCCCGGCAGCCGCACATCGAGTCGCGGGGCGTCGGTCTCGTACGTCCCACGACCAACCAGGATCGCTTCGTGTCTACTCCGCTCGAGATGCGCGTGGGCGCGTGCCTGCGGACCGGTGATCCAGCGACTCGATCCGTCCGCCAAGGCTATGCAGCCGTCGAGCGAGGTTGCCAGCTTCAATGTAACGTGGGGTCGACCAAGAGCCTGCCGCGTGAGAAATCCGGCCATCGAACGGCGAGCTTCGTTCGCGCGAAGGCCGCTCGTTACTGCGATCCCCGCGGCGTCGAGGCGAGCGAACCCTTTGCCTGCGGTGCGCGTGTCCGGGTCTTCGAGCGCGCAGACGACCCGGGCGACGCCGGCCTCGATCAGCAGGTCGCTACAGGCAGGCCCTCGGAGAGAAACATGCGCGCATGGCTCGAGCGTGACGTAAGCCGTCGCCCCTCGTGCTTCGAGACCAGCCTCGGCCAGCGCCACCGCCTCGGCATGCGGCCGTCCACCCGGCTGCGTCCAGCCGCGCCCGACCACGCGGCCGTCGCGCACGATCACGCAGCCGACATTGGGGTTGGGCGCGGTCCGTCCGCGGCTCCGCTCGGCCAGTGCCAGCGCGGCGCCCATCCAGCGTGCGTCCGCGGCCTGGGTCAGATTCCCATGGCCTTCAGCTTGTCGTCCAGGCGCTTGAACGAGGCGCGCTGCGCATCCTCGCGGGCCTTCTGCTCGGCGACGGCCTTGGCCTTGATCGGGGCGTCGATCTTCTGCTGCGCGACGATCTGCGCATCGGTGCGATCCGCGGGCCATTGTTCGACATAGATGATCTTCGGGCGGTATTCCCTCTCGACGTACGAATCCTTCATGAACGCGTAGATCAGGAAGCTGGTGACGCCGAGCGCCGCCACGAGAAAAATCAGCTCGTACGGCCGGCGCTGGCTGAGGAAGAGCCGCAGGTCGCGATAGGCGACGATCGGCGTGAAGCGACTGAAAAAGCCCATGGCGCGCAAGATAGGGGGGCGGGGCCGGCTAGGCCAGCCCCGCCCGCCTTAGGTTTGGTTTCTGGAGGCTTAGTTTCCGGAGCTTCAGTTCTGGAGCACGAAGGTAAGCGACATTGCCCGCCACGCCTCGACCGGCACGCCGTCGCGCGTCGCCGGCTTGAACCGCCACTTCGCCAGCGCCCGGTCGAGCGTCGCACGGTAGAAGGTGTCGGTGGTCGCGCTGATCCGCTCGACCTGTTTCACGCGACCATCGATGCCGACCAGGACGCGCACCGCGACCCGCCCCTCGCGTTCGGCGCGGCGTTCCTCGGAAGGGTAGCTAGGCTGGAAATCGGCGGCATAGCGCGGGTCGATGCCGGGCTGGACGAACACCGGCGCGGGCTTGGGTGGATCGACCGCAACGGTGCCGATCCCGGCGCCGTCGACGCCTATCGGTGGCGTGTAGGGCAGCGGATCGGGTGCGACCGTGAAGCCGGTGTCGGCTGGCGTCGGCACGAGCGGCGCGGGCGCATCGGGACGCGGGGCAGGGCGCGGTTGCTGACGGATCAGCGGATCGGCGGGCGGCGATGGCTCCGGCGGCGGTGGCGGGGTGTAGGGCACATACGTGACGAGCGGTTTGTCGGGCGGCGTGAACGGCGACAGCGTCGGCGCCGCAAAGAACAGCCCCCCGATCATCGCGCCACTGATCGCCAGCGCAACGCCGAGGCTTCCGGGATTGAATCCGCCCGTCCGGTTCAGTCGATCCGCGTACATTGCCGTCTCCTTCGCATCTCCTTGAGGATGGCGGCGAGATAGGTACCGCCGGTTGCGATGGTACATCATTACATTCCAGGGGCAAGGGGTTCGGGTCGGGAAAGCGCTGTTTCATTGGCGCCACTTAATTTCGCGATTTGACTGACACGGTGGAATGGTTTGACGCACCAGACCGGCTAGTTTGGGCAATTCCGCGCCCCACACCTCCACCTCCCCGGCGGAGGCCGGGGCCCAGTTGGGGGACGTTGCTAACCAAGGCTGGCGCTTTGTTACTGCGACCTTTCCAGCTGGGCCCCGGCCCTCGCCGGGGAGGTGCTTGGGATTGAGGCAGTGCTCTTCTCTACCGCTGGCAAAGATAGGCTGCTTCGTCCCGTCCAACCGTGCGCCTGCCCATGCTTTTTGGGGCGACCTTCGGGACCGCCAGATCAGCGCGCCGCCAACCGCTCCAAAGCCCGCTCGCGCCCGATCAGCGGCAGCAACGCCGCCATGTCGGGGCCATGATCGCGTCCGGTCAGCGCGCGACGCAGCGGCAGGAACAGCGCCTTCCCTTTGCGCCCCGTCTCCGCCTTCAGGCGAGAAGTCAGCGCGTGCCAGGGATCGCTCGACCAGTCGATGTCCCCCGCCGCCGCCAGAGCCTGGTCGAGATACTCGACCTCGACCTCGACCTCCCCTTCGACAGCGATCGGCCCCTCGATCACCGACCACCAGTCGGCCGCATCCGCCAGTGTCACCAGGTTCGGCCGGACCGCATCCCATGCCGCCGGGGTCATGCCCATGGGGAGGCGGTCGGCGATGGTCTCGAACGGCAGTGCATGCAGGATCCGCGCGTTCAACGCCGCCAACTCCGCCTCGTCGAACCGCGCCGGCGCCCGCCCGAACCGCGCAAAGTCGAATCCCGCGATCAACGGCGCGGCGTCGGCGATCGGCTCGACCGGGTCGCTGGTCCCGATCCGCGCCAGCAGCGCGCGGACCGCCTGCGGCTCGATCCCGACCTCTCGGAAATGATCGACGCCGAGCGAGCCGAGCCGCTTCGACAACTTGCCCTCGGCGCCCGTCAGCAACGCCTCGTGCGCGAACCGCGGCGGTATGGCGCCCATCGCGGCGAACATCTGCAGCTGGAGCGCGGTGTTCGACACGTGATCCTCGCCGCGCACGACGTGGGTAACGCCCATCTCGGCATCGTCGATCGCCGACGGCAGCATGTACAGCCACGATCCGTCCGCGCGGCGGATGACCGGATCACTCATCGTCTTCGCATCGAAATGCGCCGCGCCGCGGATCAAATCCTCCCACGCGATCGCCGAGTCGTGATCGAGCTTGAACCGCCAATGCGGCGCGACGCCGTCTGCTTCCAGCTTCGCCCGCGCGTCATCGCTCAGCGCCAGCGCAGCGCGGTCGTAGATCGGCGGCAGTCCGCGTCCGGCCTGGATCTTCCGCTTGAGGTCGAGCTCCTGAGTCGTCTCGTACGCCGGATATACATGCCCGCTCGCGACCAGCGCCGCGAACCGTGCCTCGTACAGCGCGAACCGTGCCGACTGCCGCTCCTCCGAGTCCGGGGTCATCCCGAGCCAGTCGAGATCGGCGCGGATCGCGTCGACGAACCGCTCCTCGCTGCGTTCCGGATCGGTATCGTCGATCCTCAGCACGAACTTGCCGCCGTTCGCGCGCGCGAACATCCAGTTGTGAAGCGCGGTGCGAATGTTGCCGACGTGCAGCCGGCCGGTGGGCGAAGGGGCGAAACGGGTGATCACGGTCATTCCGCCGCTGTACGAAGCGACCGCAGCGCGGGCAAACCCCTTCGGCCCCTTTCCCGATCGCGGCACCGGGCCTAAGGGGCGTGCGACTCGGGGTGGAGCGATTTGATGAAGTTGATGACCGGCAATTCGAACCTGCCCCTCGCGCAGGAAATCTCCGCGTACATGGAGATTCCGTTGACCGACGTCAGCGTGCGCCGCTTCGCCGACGAGGAGGTCTTCGTCGAAATCAACGAGAACGTCCGCGGCGAGGACGTGTTCGTGATCCAGTCGACCGGCTACCCGGCCAACGACAACCTCATGGAATTGCTGATCATGATCGACGCGCTGAAGCGTGCGTCGGCGCGGCGCATCACCGCGGTGATCCCGTACATGGGCTACGCGCGGCAGGACCGGAAGCCGGGCCCGCGCACGCCGATCTCAGCCAAGCTGGTCGCCAACCTGATCACGGTCGCGGGCGCGAACCGCGTGCTGTCGGTCGATCTGCATGCCGGCCAGATCCAGGGCTTCTTCGATATCCCGACCGACAATCTCTATGCGGCCCCGGTGATGTCCGCGGATATCCTCGCGCGGTTCAAGGGCAAGAACCTGATGGTCGTGTCGCCGGATGTCGGCGGCGTGGTGCGCGCGCGCGTGCTCGCCAAGCGACTCGACAACGCCCCGCTCGCGATCGTCGACAAGCGTCGCGAGCGCGCAGGCGAGTCGGAAGTGATGAACATCATCGGCGAGGTCGAGGGGCGCTTCTGCATCCTGGTCGACGACATCGTCGATTCGGCGGGGACGCTGTGCAACGCGGCCGCGGCGTTGAAGGAGGCAGGCGCCGAGGACGTCGTGGCGTATGTCACGCACGGCGTGCTGTCGGGCGGCGCGGTTGCGCGAGTCGAAGGATCGGAACTGCGCGAACTGGTGATCACCGATTCGATCGGCAATCACGACGCCATCAAGGGCGCGGGTGGCAAGATTCGCCATCTCCAGATCGCGCCGCTGCTCGGCGAAGCAATCAAGCGCATCGCGGACGAGACGAGTGTGTCGAGCCTGTTCGACTGAGCAAGGTAGCGTGTTTCCCCGCGAAGGCGGGGATCCAGACTGGGCTCCCGCCTTCGCGGGAGAACAAGGAAGTTCGGGCGACGCCCTGATCAGCGCTGCGACAACGCCACGATGTGGTCGAACACAGCCGGATGCAGGGGCTTGGCAAACGCGCACCCGTATTTGAACTTGTCGCGCCAGGCGACGACAGCCTCTAGCGCCGCCAGTCCGGGCAGCGTCAGCCAAACCACCGTCCCCGGCCACAAGGTAAAGCTCGTCTCCGCGCGAAACCCCGAGAGCGACAGGTCGGTCACCTCGATCTCGAATCGCGTCTGGCCGCGATCCCGCAGGTGCGCGCGCATCTTTACGGCTTTGCGAAACGCCTGACGAAGCTCTTCGCCGGTCGGTTCGGCAGGAGGAATGAGGACGGGCTGTGTCATGTCCGGAACACTGCCCTCCAAATGGTTACTATTCTCCAAATGCGCGACTCTTGGCCGGAGCGCGGATACCCGCTCGCGACCGGCGTTTCAGTTCGGCCTTCAAATCCTCTGGCCGCGGTGCAACGAGGAAACCGAAGCTGACATTGCCCTCTTTCGTCTCGACCACGTGATGCAAGCGGTGCGCCTGCACGATGCGCTTCATGTATTTCGATTTCGGCAGATACCGAGTCGGAATGCGCTGGTGCACGATCACGTCGTGGAACCCGAAATAGATCGCGCCGTACGCGGCGATCCCCGCGCCGATCCACACGAAACCCGGCCACCAGCCGAGTTGCGCGCCGCCCAGCAGCAGAACGAACGACGGCACCGCGAAGATTGCGGCGTAGAGGTCGTTCAGTTCCCAATTGCCAGGCCTCGCCCGGTGGTGGCTTTCATGCAGGAACCAGCCGAAGCCGTGCATGATCCAGCGATGCGCCGCGTAGGCAAACGCCTCCATACCGATCACGGTACCGAGAAACAGAAGGATGCCGTGCCAGATCGCCATGCCCCGCATATAGGGTCGCGAGCGCAACACGGCAAAAGGTGAATTGTCCTACATTGTTGCCGCGAAAAACGCCTGAAACCAGCAGTCTCGATGCTCTATTGCGAACGAGACGCAACTGCAAATGCCTTAAGGGTGGATTTGCGCCCCGCCCTGTGCTTTACGCCGACGCAATTCCCGAGTTTCCTAAAAATTGCGTGGAGCCTTCCCGATGAACATCCATGAATACCAGGCCAAGGAACTGCTGGCCAAGTTCGGCGTCCCCGTCCCCGCCGGGTTCGCGGCACTGACCGTCGAGGAGGCCGTCGAGGCC
Source organism: Sphingomonas sp. R86520 (assembly GCF_042466285.1). NCBI lineage: Bacteria > Pseudomonadati > Pseudomonadota > Alphaproteobacteria > Sphingomonadales > Sphingomonadaceae > Sphingomonas > Sphingomonas sp. R86520. Next base: position 3,437,900 of record NZ_JAXHBZ010000001.1, on the reverse strand, counting down.
TCGAAGAAGCTTCCCGGACCGCTCTATGTCGTCAAGGCGCAGATCCACGCGGGCGGCCGCGGCAAGGGCAAGTTCGTCGAGCTCGGCCCCGATGCCAAGGGCGGCGTCCGCCTCGCCAAGACCGAGGACGAGGTTCGCGCAGCAGCGACCGACATGCTCGGCAACACGCTCGTCACCATCCAGACGGGTGACGCGGGCAAGCAGGTCAATCGCCTGTACGTCACCGACGGCGTCGACATCGACAAGGAATTCTACCTCGCGCTGACGCTCAACCGCACCACCGGCCGGGTGATGATGGTCGTTTCGACCGAAGGCGGCATGGACATCGAAGCGGTCGCGCACGACACGCCCGAGAAGATCCAGTCGATCGACATCGACCAGGCAACCGGCTTCATGCCGCATCACGGCCGCGCCGTTGCCGCTGCGCTGAAGCTGACCGGCGATCTCGCCAAGCAGGCCGCGAACACCGCGTCGAAGCTGTATGACGCGTTCATGGGCACCGATGCCGAGCAGATCGAGATCAACCCGCTCGCCGTAACGAACGACGGCAAGCTGATGGTGCTCGACGCGAAGGTCGCGTTCGACGGCAACGCGCTGTTCCGCCACAAGGACCTGCTCGAACTGCGCGACGAGACCGAGGAAGATCCCGCCGAGCTCGAGGCGTCGAAGTACGACCTCGCCTACATCAAGCTCGACGGCGACATCGGCTGCATGGTCAACGGCGCGGGCCTCGCGATGGCGACGATGGACATCATCAAGCTCAACGGCATGTTCCCCGCCAACTTCCTCGACGTCGGCGGCGGCGCCAATAAGGAGAAGGTGACGGCGGCGTTCAAGATCATCCTCGCGGATCCGAACGTGAAGGGCATTCTCGTCAACATCTTCGGTGGCATCATGAAGTGCGACATCATCGCCGACGGCATCGTTGCCGCGGCGAAGGAAGTGAACCTCTCGGTGCCGCTCGTCGTCCGCCTCGAGGGCACGAATGTCGAAAAGGGCAAGGAGATCCTCGCGAACTCCGGCCTCGCGATCGTTCCGGCGAACGACCTTGGCGATGCGGCCAAGAAGATCGTCGCAGAGGTGCAGAAGGTCGCGGCGTAACCGCCTTCGACTACGCATACTGATTCTGCGAAAAACGGGGCTCGGACGGAAACGTCCGGGCCCTTTTTCGTTGATCTTGCACGCTACTCGGCAGGTGGTCCGGCCGGCATCTCGTCGTGACGCTACGGCACAGCGATGATTCCGTACCGCACTTGCGAAAACGGCTCGAAACGGCCATCTGTCCGGCCAACGCCGTAAGGCGAAAAGACGATATCGACCTTGGAAGGAACCCCGATGAAGGTGCTGGTGCCGGTCAAGCGCGTGCTTGACTACAACGTGAAGCCTCGCGTGAAGGCGGACGGAACGGGCGTCGATCTGGCGAACGTCAAGATGAGCATGAACCCGTTCGACGAGATCGCGGTCGAAGAAGCGATCCGCCTCAAGGACAAGGGCGTGACCGAGATCGTCGTCGTCTCGATCGGCGAGCAGAAATCGCAGGAAACGCTCCGTACCGCACTCGCAATGGGTGCCGACCGTGCGATCCTCGTCGTCAGCGAGACCAAGGTCGAGCCACTCGGCGTCGCCAAGATCCTCGCCAAGATCGTCGAGGAGGAAAAGCCCGACCTCGTGATCCTCGGCAAGCAGGCGATCGACGACGACAACAACCAGACCGGGCAGATGCTCGCCGGCCTCCTGAACTGGGGCCAGGGCACGTTCGCCTCGAAGGTCGAGATTGCCGACGGCTCGGTCAACGTGACGCGCGAGGTCGATGGCGGTGCGGAGACGGACACGCTGAAGCTGCCCGCGATCATCACCACCGATCTTCGTCTCAACGAGCCGCGCTACGCCTCGCTGCCGAACATCATGAAGGCGAAGTCTAAGCCGATGGCGCAGAAGACGCCGGCCGATTTCGGCGTCGACGTGACGCCGCGCCTGACTACGCTGAAGGTGGTCGAGCCCGCCAAGCGCTCGGCCGGGATCAAGGTCGCCGATGTCGACGCGCTGGTCGGCAAGCTCAAGGAAATGGGCGTCACCAAGTAATCTCCCGTTCGCCCTGAGCGAAGTCGAAGCCTGTCCTGAGCTTTGCCGAAGGGGGCATGCCCCAAGGACTTCGACTTCGCTCAGCCCGAACGGAATTTTGGAAAAGGTTTTGTCATGAAGACATTGGTTTGGGTCGAACATGACGGTCAGGCCGTCAAGGATGCCACGCTCTCTGCCGTAACCGCGGCAAGCCAGCTTGGCGAAGTCCATCTGCTGGTCGTCGGCCAGGGCGTCGACGGCGTCGCGGCCGAGGCCGCGAAGATCGCTGGCGTCGGCAAGGTGCACGTCGCGGACGACGCGGCGTTTGCGCATGCGCTCGCCGAAAACGTCGCACCGCTGATCGTCGAGCTGATGGCCACCCACGACGCGTTCGTCGCGCCGTCGACCACACACGGCAAGAACATCGCGCCGCGCGTCGCCGCGTTGCTCGACGTCATGCAGATCAGCGACATCCTGTCGGTCGAGAGCGAAGACACGTTCACGCGGCCGATCTATGCCGGCAACGCGATCGCTACGGTTCAGTCGTCGGATGCGAAGAAGGTCATCACGGTCCGCGGCACGGCGTTCGCCAAGGCTGCGACCGAGGGTGGCTCGGGCGAGATCGAGGCGGTCGCGTCGACCGGCGACAAGGGTCTGTCGACCTTCGCCGGCTCGGAGATCGCCAAGAACGAGCGTCCCGAACTGACCAGCGCGAAGATCATCGTTTCCGGTGGCCGCGCGCTGGCTTCGAGCGACCAGTTCCACGCGATCATCGATCCGCTGGCGGACAAGCTCGGCGCGGGCGTCGGTGCCTCGCGCGCCGCGGTCGACGCCGGGTACGCGCCGAACGACTATCAGGTCGGCCAGACCGGCAAGATCGTCGCCCCCGAAGTGTACGTCGCGGTCGGCATCTCGGGCGCGATCCAGCATCTCGCCGGGATGAAGGACTCGAAGGTCATCATCGCGATCAACAAGGACGAGGATGCGCCGATCTTCCAGGTCGCGGACATCGGCCTGGTCGGCGATCTGTTCAAGATCGTGCCGGAGTTGACGGGAAAGCTGTAAGCCCGAGCGAGGCGCAGCAGCACGCCGCTGCGAACCGGCCAAGCACGGGTTCGCACGCGCAAGGCCGGCCGGCGGCGCCATAGCGCCGACCAACGATGCGGGATTTAACCCCCGCGATGCGCGCTAGGGACGGGCGGTGGGACTTCGGTCGCGCCGCCCGCTCTCGTATCGGCGAGGCGGGCGTCCGTCCTTGGCGCCTCACCAGGCGGAACCCTTGCGAGCAGCTGGAGCGGACCAGCAGGTACCGCGGGATGAAGTCGCAGCCTTCAGGCCGCGCGGTGCCGAGCGGCCCCGTTGCCGCCCGACCCACGCCTCCCCAACTATCCAGCATGTACGGCGCCCATACCAACCCTCGCGATCGCCTCTTCTCGGCAGCCAGCGCGGCGATCCTGTGCGCCGTGATCGGCTACGCCCTCATCCTCGGGCTGGGCGTCAGCCTTCCGACGGCGATTCCCGACGCGCTCACGACCTTTGCCGTCGGCCCCAAGCCGCCCCCGCCGCCGCCCGAAAAGATCGTTCTCCACCCGGCGAGAAGCCATCGTCCGGAAGGGGCCGCGTCGCCTGCCAACCTTCGGTCGAAGGCGACCGAAGTCGTCGTGCCCAAACCGATCGTGCCACCGATCGTCCCGCCACCCCCGGTGGTTGCCGCGCTGAAGCCGGGTCCCGGTAGCCAGGCCACCACCGGTGCTGCCCCCGTTCCCGGACCCGGTACCGGGGCAGGAGGCGAGGGCAACGGCACGGGCAGCGGCCGCTACGGCGACGGCGATGGCGACGGGGGCGACGAGACCCCGCCGCGTCTGCTCAAAGGCCGTTTCAAGAACAAGGACTTCCCCAATGCCGAGGCGGTCATCGGGGCAGGGGGTATCGTCGGCGTTCGCTACACGGTCGAGGTCGATGGCAGCGTCACGCACTGCACGGTGACGCGGTCCAGCGGCAATGTGGTGCTCGATGCGACGACGTGCCGCCTGATCGAAAAGCGCTTTCGCTACCGCCCATGGCTCGATGCGGCCGGGCGCCCGGTGCAATCGACCGTCGTCCACAATCAGGAATGGGTGAACGAACTCGACCCCCTCCCGCCTGCCTCGAACCGATCCCCGCACGGGTCGTGAACCCGGGGCCGGGCGTACGCACCGATCGTCACGACCACGATCATGGCCGATTCCGTCGACCTGCCTCGTGCGGGTTGCCAAGCGGATCGCCTTCGACCCAAACCCCATCGCGGAACGCCCTTGTCCGCGGCGCGGCGCTCCCGCACTATCCGGGTATGACCAGGAGCCTGAGATGATCGCTGCAATCCTGTTGCTCGCTGCACAAGCGGGCGTCGATCCGCAGATGGCGCGGCGGGTCGATCATGTCCTTTCGACGACACCGGTGATCGACGGTCACAACGACCTCGCCTGGGAATTGCGCGACCTGCACGAGGGCAAGGTCGAGGCGGTCGATCTGTCCGCCGACACCGCGCATTTGCCGAACCCGTTGCAGACGGACATCCCCCGCCTGCGCAAAGGCCATGTCGGCGGGCAGTTCTGGTCGGTCTGGATCCCGGCCGACGCGACGGGGCCGCGTGCGGTCGAGATGACGCTGGAGGAGATCGACATCGTCCGCCGCGTCGTTGCAGCGAACCCCGCGACCTTCGAAATGGCGAGCACCGCTGCCGATATCCGGCGGATCGAGAAGGCAGGGCGGATCGCGTCGCTGATCGGCGTCGAGGGCGGGCACCAGATCGACGGGCGGCTATCGGTCCTGCGGCAATATCGCGCGCTCGGCGTCGCCTACATGACGCTGACGCACGGCAAGAGCCTGAGCTGGGCGGACAGTTCGACCGACGCACCGCGCGCGAACGGGCTCAGCGATTTCGGGCGGCAGGTGATCGCCGAGATGAACCGGATCGGCATGATCGTCGACGTCAGCCACGTCTCGGACGCGACGATGGCCGCCGCGCTGGCTGCGACCAAGGCACCGGTGATCGCCTCGCACTCCAGCGCCCGCGCGCTTGCCGATGCGCCGCGCAACATCCCCGACGACCTGCTCCGCGCGATCGGCGCGAACGGGGGCGTGGTGATGGTGAACTTCTATCCGTCGTTCCTCTCGGGCGAATGGCGCGCTTGGGACGTCGCTCGCTCGGCGTATGCCAAGAGCGTCGGCGTGCCTGCGAACGTCTATGGCGCGAAATCGCCCGCGCCGCTGGTCGCCTGGGACGCCGCGCATCCCGAGCCGCCGGTTACCGCCGCCACGGTTGCCGATCATGTGGAGCATGTCGCGAAGATCGCTGGCCACGACCATGTCGGCATCGGCGGCGACTTCGACGGGATCCAGGGGACCGGGCCGCTCGGGTTGAAGGGCGTCGACGGCTATCCGCTGCTGTTCGCGGAACTCGCGCGGCGGGGGTGGAGCGATGGCGATCTGGCAAAACTGTCGGGCGGCAACGTGTTGCGCCTCATGGAGCGCGTCGACGCCGTCGCGAAGGGGATGGCCGGTATGCCGCCGATCGACGCGACCGACGTGGCGTCGCGGTAGAGCGGCGACTGGCCCTTGGTTGCACTCCAACTTTCACGCCAATCAAACCCGGTCCTGCGAACAGCCCCATTCCGTCACCCCAGCGAACGCTGGGGTATCCTTCCGTATCAGATGGCGCGTGCCAAACGACGATATCCCAGCTTTCGCTGGGATGACGGATCGCGCGCGGGTCGGCGGAACGGGTCCAGCAGTGGTTCGCGTGCGGCACCATCGGTGCCATCGTCAGCGTCGGAATCGTGCCTCACGGATCCGGCATACGCTGCGGCGCAGGCGGCTCGACCACCAGTGACGGCACCGTGCGCAGGATCAGCCCGATCACCAACGCCGCTATGCCCAGCAGCAGGCAGAACGCCGTAATCCCGGGCCAGCCGGCATGCGTCCACGCAAAGCCGCCGGCCGATCCCAGCACGCTCGATCCCATGTAATAGAAGAACAGGTAGAACGCCGCCGCCTGACCTCGCGAGCCCTGCGCGCGTCGTCCAACCCAGGCGCTGGCGATCGAATGCGCGCCGAAGAAGCCGATCGTCACCACCGCGATGCCCGCGATCACCAGCACCAGCGGCGTCATCGCGGTCAGCGCAACGCCGGCGATCAGGAGCACGACGGGCACCCAGAACACCTTGCGCCGCCCGCGCCGCCCGGCGAGCGTGCCGAACTTCGCCGAGCTGACCGATCCCAGCACGTACAGCAGGAACACCGCGCCAACCGCCGCCTGGCTGAGACCGTAGGGCGGGCTCATCAAGCGGAAGCCGGCATAGTTATAGACCGTCACGAACACGCCCATCAGCAGGAACGCCTCGAGATACAGCAGCGGCATCGCGCGATCGGTGAACAACGCGCCGGCACTGCGCAGCAGCGCGCCCGGGCGGCCGACGCTGGCCGTGAAGTTGCGTGAGGGCGGTGCGAGCCGGCGAAACGCCTCCGCCATCGCGAGGCCGGCGATGCCGACCGCGGCGAGCGCCCATCGCCAGCCCTCGAGATCGGCGACGACGCTGACCACCAGCCGTCCGGCCATCCCGCCAATCGCGCTGCCGGCGATATACAGTCCCATCGCCGCGCCGACTGAGCCGGCATCGACCTCCTCCGCGACATAGGCCATCGCCACTGCCGGCACGCCGGCGAGTGCTACGCCGGTCAGGAATCGCAGCACGAGCAACCCGCTCCAGCCCGGTACGACCGCCGCCGCCAAGGTGAGCGCGCCGGCCGCGAACATCGCCGCGATCATCAGCGGCCGCCGGCCGACCCGGTCAGAGACGAACCCGGCGAACAGGATGCCGATCGCCAAGGGCCCGGTCGCCAGCGACACGGCCAGCGACGCCCCTTCCGCGGTCAGCCCGAACTGCGCGGCGAACAGCGGCAGCAGCGGCTGAACCGAATACAGCAGCGAGAAAGTCGAAAAGCCTGCGAACAGCATCGCCAGCGTCAGCCGGCGATAGGCGGGTGTGCCGATCGCGATCTCGGCAGAAACGGCGGGCACGTCAGAAGCCACGCAGGAAACTCGCGACGTTGTGGCCGAGCGCGTCGACCGCGTATCCGCCTTCCATGACGATCACGGTCGGCCAACCCCGCCCGGCGATGTCGCGCGCCAGCACCGCATAGTCGGGCGTGGTCAGCTTGAAGTGCGAGATCGGGTCGCCCTCCCACGTGTCGGCGCCGAAGCTGACGACGAGAAGGCCTGGATCGAACGCCGCGATCGCGTCGAGCGCCGTCGTTTGCGCAGCGCGGAAAGCGTCGATCCGGGTGCCATGCGGCAACGGCAGGTTGAGCGTGGTGCCGGCCCCGTCGCCTTCGCCGGTTTCGTCGGCATGGCCCCAGTAGAACGGGTAATCGGTCTTCGGATCGGCGTGGACCGACGCGTAGAAGACGTCGCCTCGCGTGTAGAAGATGTCCTGCGTGCCGTTGCCGTGGTGATAGTCGATGTCGAGGATCGCGACGCGGGCGATACCAGCGTCGCGCGCCGCCTGCGCGGCGATCGCGGCGGTGTTGAGGTGGCAGTATCCGCCGCAATAATCCGCGCCGGCATGGTGGCCGGGCGGGCGACACAGCGCGAACGCGGCGCGATCGCCGTCGAGCACCGCATGCGTCGCGGCGAGCGTGGATTGTGCGCTGCCATAGGACGCAGCCCAGGCCTCGGGCGTGATCGGCGTGGTTGCGTCGAAGCTGTGTGCGCCGATGATCGCATCGATCCGGGTGAGATCGAGCGGACGGCGGCCGCGGATCGGGAAGGTGTAGGGGATCGCATCGCCCTCGCGCCCGGCCTCGCGCCACAGCCGCGCGGCATCCTTCAGGAACGTGACATAGGCGGCCGAATGCACGGCCAGGATCGGGTCTTCGCCGCGATCATCCGGCGCCTCGACCGGCCCCAGCGCGCGCAGGATCGCGTCGATACGCGCGGGTGTCTCGGCATAGGCGGTGAACGCGCCGTTGTGCAATTCGCGCGCGGGCGCATGGGTTCGCTGGGACTCGTCGAAGAACAGCCGCATCTTTGCTCCCTGGTACGCAACGGTCATGGAGGAACAACCGATTGCCTGCGCCCAGGATCCTCCTACCGGACGCGAGCCGCACGGCAAATTCGGAACCCAGCTCAGAACCCAGCTCAGAACCCAGCTCAGAACAGCGCCAGCTGCCGATCGTCGTTGCCGTTCAGCAGCCAGCGCCCGATCACGTCGTGCCGCGCCCGGCCGACATGGCTGTGGACCAGCACGAACGCGTCCGCGGTCCAGCCGATCGGCGCGATATCCTGCGTGAAGGGCGCGCCGTCGCGGTAGCCGAGCGTCATGTGCGGACTGAACCGATAGTCCGCGCGGGCGCGCAACCCTGCGGACTCGCGAGCCACGGCGATCCGCTGATGCAGGGCTGCGAGGGAGGCGCTCTCGCGGCGCGGACGCAGGGCGATGGATCGATCGCTGCCGACCGCGGTATCGAACTGGAGCGCAAACGGCGCGGCTTCGACCGCGTCGCCGATCGCTTTGAGATCGCGCTCCAACGCCGTCGATACACGGTCATGGTCTTCGAGAATGTCGATCGCCACGTGGAGATGCTCGGGTCGCCGTTTCTGCTCGGGAACGTCAAACCACGATGCCGCCGCGGCGATCTGGCGCGCTAGAGAGAGCGGCGGGCGGATCGCAAAGAACAGGCGATGGCCGGTGATCGGTCGATGGAACATGCCGGTTTCCGCGTGCGAGAAGACAGCGCTGTTCTTTATATGTTCCATGAGGATTGTCGAGGTGGATACGGGGTTCACTACCCCGGCGGGGGCCGGGGTGGTGCTTCGTGAGGGGCGTTCCCGCCTACCGCGCCAACGCCTCCGCGATCAGCTTGCGCGAGTTCCCGACGCCGTACAGCGCGATGAAGCTGCCCATCCGCGGGCCCTGCTCGGACCCCAGCAGCGTCTCGTACAGCGCCTTGAACCAGTCGCGCAGGTTCTCGAACCCGCCGGTCTTGCCGATCTCATAGACGATGTTCTGGATATCCTCCGCGCTTGCCTCCGCCGGCAATGCCGCGAGTTCCGCATCCAGCTGCTCCAGTGCCGCGACCTCGACACCCTCGGGCGCGCGGCGTTTCAACGTCGGCGCGACGAAATCACGGCCATAGGCCAGCGCATGGCCGATCAGCCGGTCGAGCTCGGGATATTTCTCCGCCGACGCGTCCGGCACGTAGTTCGCCAGATAGCCCCAGACCTGGTCCTTGCTCGCATCGCCCATCACCCCGACGAGGTTGAGCAACAGCCCGAACGTCACCGGCAGCTCGCCTTCGGGCAGCTTGCCGTCGTGGATGTGATGCACCGGATTGCCGAGCTTCTGCTTCAGATCCTGGCCTGCATAATTGCCGCGGAACTGCCAGTATTCGTCCACCGCGCGGGGGATCACGCCCATATGGAGCGACTTCGCCTTCTTCGGCTCGCGGTATGCGTAGAAGGCGAGCGATTCCTGCGGACCATAGGTCAGCCACTGGTCGAGGCTGAGGCCATTGCCCTTCGACTTCGAGATCTTCTCGCCGTTCTCGTCGAGGAACATCTCGTAGTTGAAGCCCTCGGGCGGGCGCCCGCCAAGCACGCGCGCGATCTTCGACGACTGCGTCACCGAATCGATCAGGTCCTTGCCGGCCATCTCGTAATCGACGCCCAATGCGACCCAGCGCATTGCCCAGTCGACCTTCCACTGCAGCTTGGCCTTGCCGCCGAGCACCGACTGTTCGATCCGCTGGCCATCGTCTTCGAACGCGATCAGGCCCGCTTCGGCGTCGATCACTTCGATCGGCACCTGCAGCACGATGCCGCTGGTCGGCGAGATCGGCAGCACCGGCGAATAGGTCGCGCGCCGTTCGGCCCGCAACGTCGGCAGCATCACGTCCTGGATACCCTGGAAGTGACGGAGCACACCCTTCAGCGCCTCGTCGAAACGCCCACCGGTGTAATATTCGGTGGACGACGCGAACTCGTAGTCGAAGCCGTAGCGGTCGAGGAACTCGCGCAGGATCGCGTTGTTGTGCGCGGCGAAGCTGGAGTGCGTCCCGAACGGATCGGGGATCTGCGTCAGCGGCTTGCCGAGATGCTCGCGCAGCATGTCGCCATTGGGGACGTTGTCCGGAACCTTGCGCAGCCCGTCCATGTCGTCCGAAAACGCGATCAGCCGCGTCGGCGTGTCGCTCAGCGCGTGGAAGGCGTTGCGCACCATCGTCGTGCGCAACACTTCGTTGAACGTGCCGATATGCGGCAGACCCGACGGTCCATAGCCGGTCTCGAACAGCACCGGCGCGCCCTGCTTGCCCTGTGGATATCGCTTGAGGAGTTTCCGCGCCTCCTCGTACGGCCAGGCTTTGGATTCTAGGGCGGCGGTGCGGATGTCATCGGTCATAGCGTTTGGCGATTAGCGCCTGCGCCCGTGTCCGTCACCCCACCGCCGCACACCCTTAGCGGCAGCGTTTCTTCGCGGTCATCGACCGGTCGATCGCGCGGCCACCGAGCGCGCCCGCTGCGCCGCCCGCGACCGTGCCGAGCAAGCCGCCGCCGACCGCATTGCCAAGCACCGCGCCGCCGACGCCACCCGCGACCAAACCGGTCGTACCGCTCGAGTAACGGCAGCGCTGGGTGCGATACCGTCGATCGTGGCCGCGATATTCACGCTTGGACCGCGCCTCGGCCTTGCCGGTCGGCAGCACGGCAGCGGCCGGAATTGCGAGCGAGAGCGCGCTCAATGCCATGAGAAACTTCCGCATGATGATTGTCCCTGTTGATGTAGGTAAAGTTCGGTATCGATAGAGGTGCAACGCACATCGTCCGTGCCAGTTGCGTAACGGCCTGTCTCGATGACAAGATCGCGGCCACCTCTTTCCCAACCCCTCGTCATCCCAGCGAAAGCTGGGATATTCATGGGGCGAGTGTCGCGCTCGCCACGGAGAGATCCCAGCTTTCGCCGGGATGACGGGAGTAGGGGGGGGCGAGAGCTGGCGAGCCCGGGCATCCCACCTTCGCAAGGCAGCAAGGCAGCAAAAGGTTGCCCTTTCGTTCTCCGTCCCGCAAAGTCCCCGGGATGCCGCTTCGCTATCCTGCCCTCCACGCCAGCCACGCCGGCATCTGGATCGCGAATGCCGACGGTGCGCGTCCGATCGGGCGAGGCGAGGCGATCCGGATCGCTGCCGATACGCCGGTCATCATGCTCAACGCGCCGCTGGTCGGGCAGCGGCTGGGGTATCCCGACCTGTCGGGGCTCGACCTGCTCGAACTCTACGCCTTCCTCCGCCCCGCGCAGTTCGCGGTACCGACGCCGAAGGGGATCGCGCGAGTCACCGGGCTCGACGTGCCGACCGAGGATGCCGACGTCGCGCCGTTCCTGCTGCGTGCGGCAGAGGCGATGCTGGCGCTCACCGATGGCGACTGGCCCGAGCGGGAGGGTGCCTGGACGGCGGCGCAGTCGCTGTTCCGCCTGCGCTGGCCGTGGGCGCCGGTCGTCGCCGAGCGCCTGAAGAAACCCGCGGTCAACGAACGCTGGCTGTTCTCGTCGCTCCCCGAATGGGAGGAGCACGCGCCGCGACCCGCGCCGCGTACCGTCACGATCGAGCCGGGCGATGCCGAAGCGCGGCTCGTCGACCTCACCGGCCACGGCGCCGAGGAACGCCCCGGCCAGCGGGCCTATGCCGGCGCCGCGACCGCAGCCTTCGCGCCGCGTGCGATGCGCGACACGCCCAACCTCGTTCTCGCCGAGGCCGGCACCGGGATCGGCAAGACGCTCGGCTACCTCGCCCCCGCCTCGCTCTGGGCCGAGAAAGCCGGCGGCGCGGTGTGGATCTCGACCTACACGAAGACGCTGCAACGCCAGCTGGGCCAGGAAACCGCGCGCCTGTATCCGGACGCCGCGATCCGCAAAGCCAAGGTCGTCACGCGCAAAGGCCGCGAGAACTACCTCTGCCTGCTCAACCTCGAGGATGCGCTGCAAGGCGGATTCGCCGGCCGCGCGGCGATCCTCGCGCATCTCGTCGCGCGCTGGGCGGCGTATAGCGCGGACGGCGACATGGTCGGTGGCGACCTGCCGGGCTGGCTGCCGACGCTGTTCCGCCGCAACGGCTCGACCGCGCTGACCGATCGGCGCGGCGAATGCGTGTATGCCGGCTGCCCGCACTACCGGAAATGCTTCATCGAGCGCGCCGCCCGTGCCTCGTCCGACGCCGACATCGTCATCGCCAACCACGCGCTGGTGATGGTCAATGCCGCGCGAGGCCGCGAACTCGCGACGCGGCCGACGCGCTACGTGTTCGACGAGGGCCACCACATTTTCGACGCGGCCGATTCGATGTTCGCGACCGCGCTGACCGGCGCCGAGACGATCGAACTGCGTCGCTGGATCCTCGGCCCCGAATCGAGCGGTCGCGGTCGGCGGCGCGGCCTCGCCGCACGGCTGTCCGATCTCGCCAGCTACGACGAACAGGGCGCGCGGGCGATCAGCGACGCGGTGACTGCGGCCGGGGCGCTGGCGTCCGATGGCTGGCTGCAACGTCTCGGCGAAGGCGCGCCGTTCGGGCCGATCGAGACGCTGCTCGCCGCCGTCCGCGGGCTCACCTACGCGCGAGCCGAGCAACCGGGTGACGCAGGCTACGGCCTGGAGACCGAACTCGCCGAACCCGATGCGACGCTGATCGAGGCCGCCGCGCCCGCCGCCGCCGCGCTCGACGCACTCGTCCGCCCGCTCGTGACGCTCGGTCGTCGCCTCGAAGCGGTGCTCGCCGAAGCACCCGACTGGATGGACGCGCCCGCCCGCGCGCGGGTGGAAGGCGCGATCGCCTCGATCGGCTGGCGCGCGGAAACGGTGGCCTCGTGGCTGTCGCTGCTCGCGCGCGTCGGCGGACCGGTCGACGCCGATTTCGTCGACTGGCTGGCGGTCGACCGGATCGAAGGCCGCGAGTTCGACATCGGCCTCCACCGGCACTGGCTCGACCCCACTCGGCCGTTCGCCGAGATCGTCCTGAAGCCCGCCCACGGCGCGCTCGTCACCTCCGCGACGCTGACCGGCGGCGGCGATTGGGAAGTCGCCGAAGCCCGCAGCGGCGCGCCGCATCTCCTGCGCCCTGCCGCGCGGTTCGAGGCGAAGAGCCCGTTCGACTATACCCGCCAGGCCGAAGTGCTGATCGTCACCGACGTGAAGCGCGGTGACGTCGGCGCGCTCGCCAACGCCTATGCGCAGCTGATCGTCGCCAGCCGCGGCGGCACGCTAGGCCTGTTCACCGCGATCCGGCGCTTGCGCGGTGTTCATGGCCGGATCGCCGATCGACTCGCGCGCGAAGGCCTGCCGCTGCACGCACAGCACGTCGATCCGATCGATACCGGCACCTTGGTCGATATCTTTCGCGACGATCCGGGTGCGTCGCTGCTCGGCACCGATGCGCTCCGCGACGGCGTCGACGTCCCCGGCGAGTCGCTGCGACTCGTGGTAATGGAGGGCGTGCCCTGGGCAAAACCCTCCGTACTGCACGCGGCGCGGCGGCTCGCGGGTGGGGGCTCGGCCTATGACGACCGGCTCGTCCGCGCCCGGCTCGCACAGGCGTTCGGCCGGCTGATCCGCCGCGCCGACGACTCGGGTGTGTTCGTGATGTTGTCGGCCGCGATGCCGTCGCGATTGCTCAGCGCGTTCCCGCCCGGCGTGCCGATCGCGCGCGTCACGCTCGAAGAAGCGGTGGCCCGGGTCGCAAGCCGGCTTTCCTCCAGCCCGCGCGTGGGGCATGAAAGCCACGAACCGGCTTGAGGATTCCCATGAAGACGCTGACGCTGTTGCGCCACGCCAAATCCGGCTGGGACGATCCGGTCGCACGCGACTTCGATCGCCCGCTGAACGCCAAGGGCAAGCGCGCCGCCGCAATGGTCGGTCGTCACATGCGCAGTCTCGAATTGCAGTTCGACCACGCCATCGCGTCGCCCGCGGTGCGCGTGATGGAGACGCTGGACCAGATCGAGTCGGGCTATGGGCGCCGGCTGGCACCGGACTGGGACCGGCGCGTATACCTCGCCTCGGCGGCGACGTTGCTCGATGTCGTCCACGGCTTTTCGGCAGAGACCGAGAGCGCGCTGCTGATCGGGCATAATCCGGGGTTGGAAGATCTCGTGCTGATGCTGGTCGCCGACGGCGCCGACCCGCTACGCGATGCGGTCGAGGACAAATATCCGACGGCGAGTTTAGCGGAATTGCAGTTCGAGGGGGACTGGGGAGACATTGCGGCTGGTACTGCCCGGCTCACTCGCTTCGTGCGACCGCGCGATCTCGACCCAACCTTGGGGCCGGACGCCGACTGACCTCCTTGTTTCCCCGCGAAGGCGGGGACCCAGACTGGGCTCCCGCCTTCGCGGGAGAACAAGAGCGTGGAAGAACAAGGAGGCGGGAGGTTGCCCCCAAATGCGTACCACCCCGGCGTAGGCCGGGGCCCAATTGGGAGCGAATAGTGGCGTAGGGTGGTCCGTCGTTACACCCACCTTTCCAATTGGGCCCCGGCCTACGCCGGGGTGGTGCAGGTTTTTGGCAAGCTGATCTCGAACAAGCCCTAGACCGCGCGGACCGCTCAGCTCTTCCCTGCCATCCGCGCCTTCAGATCAGAGAACGCATTCGCCGGCCGGAACTCGTCCTCGCTGATCACCCCGGCCGCCGCCAGCGCCGCCGCGGCGTTCGGCCCCCGCGGGAACGGATCGATCGACAGCGCCAGCGTATCGGCCGCAGCCTCGCCCAGATCGATCGTGCCGCCTTCGATCGCGACCATGTCGAGCGCATCGTCGGAAAGTTCGACCTCGTCGCCCTCCGCGATCAGTTGCTCGACGAACAGCAGCGCCACCGGCTCGTCGATCTGCGTATCGAGCGGCTCGTCGGTCACCGAGCACGGCTGCACCGCGGCGCCGGTCACGCGACCCTTCACCACGATGCCGCTATCGGTGCGCTTGATCGCGAACCGCGCGTCGAGGTGCGAGATCGAAACCATCGCAAACCGCTTCGCCAAGGCCGCGCGCTCGTCCTCGGTCGCGACGATCTCGACGATCCGCTCTCGCTCGCCGATCGTGTCGAGGCGTTCGGGGCGGCTGAACTCGGGCTTCACGGCAATTCTCCCAATAACAGATTCGGCAAAGGCATCGCCGCCAGCCCGACGTGAAACGCCATCACCGACTCGCGGACATGCGTCAGCGCGGCGTCGTCGGGCGCGGCACCACGGTAGAGATTGCGCACCAGCGCCGGCGCGACGTCGCCCGCCGCCAGTCCCTCGCGGTACGCGCCGAGGCGCCCGCCGAGCATGCTCATCATCTTGCCGATATGTTTGCCGACAATGATGTCGCCAATCCCGATTTCGCGAAGCTGCCCGTCCATGTCATCGACGAACCGCTCCGCCAGCCTCGCCGCTGGCTCACCACCCGCCAGCTCCGCCTCGAGCCGCAGCATCACGAACGCGAGCAACGTCGCGATCATGTCGAACCGGCCGTCGACCGTGTCCGGCACCGCGCCGGCCAGATACCAGTGTTCCGCGCGAGCTCGTGCGACCACCGCGTTGTACAGCGGCAGCGCCTCGTCCGGCTTCTCGCCGAGCAGTCTTCCGAACCAGCCCAATCCGTCGTCCTTCAAACATCGACCGCGCTTCGGCTTGTTTGCCCGCGCATCCTCGCATATCGAGGCGATCGGCGGCCGATGCAATCGCATGGGACCCGTCACGTGTTTTCGCGTGCCCCGGTTGGGAGTTTATATGAGCGTGTTTTCCGCCCGTACGGGTCTCGCCGCAGCGCTTGCGGTTGCCGCATTGGCGAGCGGTGGCTGCACCCAGTTGCGCTCGCACCAGGGCTATGTCGTCGATACCGACCTCGTCAACTCGGTCCAGCCGGGCGTCGACAACCGCCAGTCGGTGCTCCAGACGCTCGGCAAGCCGACGCTCGCGGGTCAGTTCGACCAGGGCGACTGGTATTATCTCGCGCGCGACAGCCGCAACCTCGCCTTCCGCAATCCGCGGCCGAATGCGCAGATCACGCTGCAGATCAGCTTCGACGCGAAGGGAACCGTCACGACCATCCGTCGCGGCGGGCTCGACCAGGTCTCGTCGATCGCGCCGTACGGCAAGAAGACGCCTACCCTGGGTCGCGAGCGCGGGTTCTTCCAGGATCTGTTCGGCAACATCGGTACGGTCGGCGCAGCGGGCGCCGGCGGTGGTGGCAACAATGCACCCGGCGGCCGCGACCAGCCATAACGTCCGGCGCCGGTGGTCGAACCCGGCAAAGGGTTTGGCCGCACCTCATGCTACGCGAAGGTGCGGCCGGGCCGGGCTTGGGTCGGCGCCGATCCCGAAAGGGGAATGGGATCTCGGGCGTAACGCGCATGTGACGCGTTGGTTCGTCGCGCGACGTCGATTCGACAAACATCCGATTCGGATACGAACTATATCCGTAATGGGCATTGGTCGCGCTACCTTCGTTCCGGGGGTGGATCTTGGGCGAGTCGCTGTGGATCATCGACGCATTCGCGCGTGAAATGCTGCTGTTCGCCGGAGCGGGA
The DNA here is from genome assembly GCF_042466285.1 of Sphingomonas sp. R86520. Taxonomy (NCBI): domain Bacteria; kingdom Pseudomonadati; phylum Pseudomonadota; class Alphaproteobacteria; order Sphingomonadales; family Sphingomonadaceae; genus Sphingomonas; species Sphingomonas sp. R86520. The sequence goes on along the minus strand of NZ_JAXHBZ010000001.1, from coordinate 3,421,254 downwards.
TTGTTTCTGGGCGGGATCGACGATCTGCTCGTCGACTTGGTCTATGTCGGTCACCGTATCCGATCCGGCCGCCGGCCCCGCCTGACTCTCGCCACGTTGCCGCCGCCAGTGACGTCCGGCCGTATGGCCGTGTTCGTGGCGGCATGGGACGAGATGGCGGTGATCGGCGGGATGCTGGCGACCGCGCTCGATCGGTACGACCACGATGATTACCACATCTATGTCGGCGCCTATCCGAACGATCGCGGGACGATCGATGCGGTCGTCGCCGTCGCCGAGCGGGATACCCGCATCCGCCTCGTGATCGGGCCACGAAACGGACCCACGACCAAGGCGGATTGCCTGAACACGCTGTGGCACGCGCTGTGCCGCGACGATGCGCGCGACGGCCGGCGGACCAAGGCGATCATACTCCATGACGCCGAAGACGTCGTGCACGCCCAGGAATTACGTGTCTTCGACAGCCTGATCGATCGCTACGACGTGGTCCAGCTACCCGTCCTGCCGCTCGTCCACAGCGGCGCGCGGCTGGTGTCGGGACATTATGCCGACGAGTTTGCGGAGGCGCACGCCAAGCAGATCGTCGTTCGGACCGTATTGGGCGCGGCGATGCCACTCGCCGGCACGGGGTGCGCGATCACCCCGGCGGTCCTGGCGATCGTCGCACAGGCGCGCGGTGGAGATCCGTTCGACGCCACCAGCCTGACCGAGGATTACGAACTCGGGCTGCGGCTCGCCGATCTCGGCGCGCGGGGCCTCTTCGCGCGTGTCGCTGCGGACGAGACCGGCGCGGTGGTCGCGGTTCGTGCCTATTTTCCCTGCACGCTCGCGAGTTCGGCGCGGCAGAAGACGCGGTGGATGATGGGCATCGCGCTCGCCGGCTGGGACCGTACCGGCTGGGCCCGGCCGCGCGCCATCGCCGACCACTGGATGCGGATGCGCGACCGGCGTGCGCCGCTCGCCGTCGTGATCCTCGCGGTCGGCTATCTGGCCATCCCGATATGGGTGATGTCGCTGCTGCTGCACGCCCAAGCGGGTCCGGCATCGCCCTATTCCGGCGACGGGCACCCGGTCGCGTTCTGGTTGCTCGTCGCCAACAGCGGGCTGTTGGGATGGCGACTCGGCATGCGAATGATCTTCACGGCGCGCAGTTACGGCGTGCGCGAGGCGTTCTGGGCGCTGCCGCGGTTCCTGATCGGTAATCTCGTATCGCTGATCGCTGCGCCGCGCGCCGTGATCGCCTATATCGGGACGCTGCGCGGTGCTGCACCGGTCTGGGACAAGACGCGTCACGAATTTCCCGATCTGCCGGCGGACCCATTGGCCTGCACGCGCAGCCTTGGCATCGCTGCAACGGTGCGATGAGTGCCGGACGCCCGCTGAGGTTTCTCGGCGTGGCGCTGGGTGGCTGGATCATGGTCCGCGTGGCGCTGCTGGTGCCAGAGTTCGACTCGCTGCCCGCATCCGGACTGATCCCCCGCGTGCTCGAGGTTTTGGCACCCAGGGCCCTGGCTGCGGTTCGTGACCGGCTACCCATGGTCGCGCGCATGCCTGTTGCACGCGATGCCATTGCGGCGGCGCTTGGATTTATCGCGCCCCCAGCAATGGCGCGGCCGGCGCTGCGACCGCAGCGACAGCTGCGCGAAATCGCGATCGCAGGTCCCGACCCGCCGCACCCGGCGGTTGCTCAGGTCTACGGCATTCCCACGCCGCACGCGCCCCCGGTCGTGCCGAAAACCGCGAGTCGACTGACGGGCAGCATCTGGGTGCTCGCGCGCGGCGGCCCCGCCGGCACCGTGTCGGGTGGGCAGCTCGGCGCGTCGCAGGGCGGCCTGCGACTTGCCTATGCGCTCGGTAGCCGTCGCAGGGTCGCATTGGTCGCGCGGGTCGCCACGCCGCTCCGGGGAGCAGGGCGAGAGGCGGCGTTGGGTGTCGAATGGCAGCCGACCCGGCTCCCCATCCGTCTCGTCGCCGAGCGACGCTTCGTGCTCGACGGCGGACGCGGCGGGCCAACGGTCGGGGTGATCGCGGGTTACGGCCCGACCGATATCGTGCCCGGCATCCGCCTCGAAGCTTACGGTCAGGCGGGTGCGATCGCGCGCGACGGGATCGAGGGTTTTGTCGATGCCTCCGCGCGCATCACGCACCGGTTCGGCAAGATCGGCGGCACGCGGATCGATATCGGCGTCGGCGCCTGGGGTAGCGCGCAACGGGCCGCCGAACGCTTCGACGTCGGTCCCTCGCTCGTCGCCACGATGCCGGTCGTCGGCAAGTCGATCCGTCTGACGCTCGACTGGCGCGAACGCGTTGCAGGGGCCGCGCGCCCTGGGTCGGGCCCGGCGCTGTCGGTCGGCAGCGATTTTTGAGACATTCGCCCCGCGCCACCCGTCATCCAGCCTAGCCCCCCCGCGAGAATCCAGTGTAACGCTGCGTGCGTGGATCTGTATCTCCCCGTCGCCAACCTGTCGGTCAATGCGCTCGTCATCATCCTGCTCGGCGGAGGCGTTGGCCTGCTGTCCGGCATGTTCGGAGTCGGTGGCGGCTTCCTGACGACACCGCTGCTGATCGTCTACGGCATCCCGCCGACCGTTGCCGCCGCCTCGTCCGCGAGCCAGGTGACCGGCGCGAGCGTCTCGGGCGTGTTCGCGCATTTCCGGCGCAAGGGCGTCGATACCAAGATGGGGGGCGTGCTCGTCGCGGGCGGCATCCTCGGCTCGTTCTTCGGTGCGTGGCTGTTCCGCCTGCTCCAGCAAAGCGGGCAGATCGATACCGTCATCGCGATCGTCTACGTGGTCATGCTCGGCTCGATCGGCGGGATGATGGCCAGCGAATCGATCGGCACGATCGGTCGCGCGCGTACCGGACGTCCGCCCAAGGCCCGCAAGCGTCGTCATCACCCGCTGGTCGCGGCGCTCCCACTGCGGACGCGGTTCTACGCGTCGGGACTGTATATCTCGCCGCTCGCGCCGCTGTTGCTCGGCTTCTTCACCGGCATCCTGACGATCCTGCTCGGTATCGGCGGCGGCTTCATCCTCGTGCCGGCGATGATCTACCTGCTCGGCATGGCAACGTCGGTGGTGGTCGGCACGTCGTTGTTCCAGACCCTGTTCGTGACCGCGGTCGCGACGATGGTCCACGCGACCACGACCAAGGCCGTCGACATCGTCCTGGCCGCGCTGCTGTTGCTCGGTTCGGTGGTCGGCGCGCAGGTCGGCGCGCGGTTCGCAACCAAGTTCCGCCCCGAATATCTCCGCCTCGGGCTCGCGGTCATGGTGCTGCTGGTCGGTGCGCGGATCCTGCTCGGCCTGGTCTGGCGGCCCGAGGAGATCTTCTCGGTCACGCTTTCGTGAAGCGCAGGCTCCTGCTGCTCGCCCCGCTGCTGATGGCGCAGGCCAAGCCCGTGCTCGTCCCCGACGTGTCGCAGCGCAATATCGAAATCGCCTACAGCTTTACGGGGGCGGAACTGCTGCTGTTCGGCGCGATCCTGTATCCGGGTGGGCGCTTGCCCACCGGCGAGCAACCCACCGACATCGTCGTCGTCGTCAAAGGGCCGACCCAGTCGATTCTGATGCGCGAGAAGGAGAAGGTCGCGGGGATCTGGGTCAACGCATCGCGCCTGCGCTACCGGTCTGCGCCCAGCTTCTATGCGATCGCCTCGTCTAAACCGATCGACCGTCTCGTCGACGATCGCACGCGTGCGATCTACGAGCTCGGGCTAGACAGCTTGCAACTCTCGCCGGCGTCGAGCGCCCCCGCACCGGTCCAGGATCGGTTCCAGAAAGGCCTAGTCGACCTCAAGCGCCGTTCCGGTCTCTATTACGAAGCCCCGCGAGCCGTCGAGATTACCGACGGCGTGCTCTATCGCGCGCGGGTCACGATCCCCGCCCGCGTTCCGGTCGGCCGTTTCACCGCTGAAACCTTTCTCATCCGCGACGGCCGGGTGCTCGCGGCAGCGGTGCGCGACATCGATATCCGCAAGTCCGGGTTCGAGCGTTTCGTCGCGCGCGCCGCGGATCGTTCGTCCGTCGTCTACGGTCTGGTGGCCGTCGCGCTCTCGGTATTTCTGGGTTGGGCGGCGGGCTGGATCGCGCGTCGCGTGTAAAAGACCGTCGCCGTCCTCACCGGATATTTACGCATTGAATGGCACATGCTCGCTGGAATGACTGGGGAAAGTGCCAGAATGAGCGAAATGCCGGGACCTGACGCGTTCCTTCGGGCGCCCTCGCGCGCAGGGAGCTTGCCGGGCCTGAGTCCTGCCACGATGCCGCTGGGCGTGGTCTTTTCGATTGCCGGATCGGGCAGCCGCATATTGCTCGATCGTGCCGCGATCACGGTCTTGAGCGACGATCCCGATCCGGTCGTCGCCGGCGCTGGCCAGATCGGTAGCCAGATCAAGATGCGGCTCGGCCGGACGTGGCTGGTTGCCAATATCCGTTCGTTGAAACTGGAGGACGCTGCGGGCACCTGCGTCGCCGCTGAAATCGATTATCTCGGTGAGGGGGGCGAGGAGCAGCTGACCGGGAAGCTCTACGGGTTTCGGCGCGGCGTCACGCGGTATCCGATGCCCGGCTGCGAGGTATTCCCGATCACGACCAGCGACCTGAAACAGGTCTATGCTGCCGACGACCGCGCCAATATCACGATCGGTACGGTCTACCCCACTGCCGACATCCGCGCCGCGCTGTACGTCGATGCGATGCTCGGCAAGCATTTCGCGCTCGTCGGCTCGACCGGTACGGGCAAGTCGACCAGCGCCGCGTTGATTCTCCACCGGATTTGCGAGCTCGCGCCGCAGGGTCACATCGTGATGATCGACCCGCACGGCGAATATGCCGCCGCGTTCAAGACCAACGGCGCGATCTACGACGTCTCGAACCTGCAGATGCCCTATTGGCTGATGAACTTCGAGGAGCATTGCGAGGTCTTCCTGACCAGCAGCGGCTCGGCGCGACAATTCGATGCCGACATCCTCGCCAAATGCCTGCTCGCCGCCAAGGCCAAGAGCCGCCTCGGACAGGAGATCGCCAAGCTCACCGTCGACGCGCCGATCCCGTATCTGCTGAGCGACCTGACGGCCATCATCTACGCCGAGATGGGCAAGATGGATCGCGCCGGCGACACCACGCCCTATCTCCGGCTGAAGTCGAAGATCGACGAGATCAAGACCGATCCGCGCTACGGCTTCATGTTTTCGGGGATGCTGGTCGCCGACACGATGGCGAGCTTCCTCCAACGCGTCTTCCGCCTGCCTGGCGACGGCAAGCCGATCTCGATCATCGACGTCTCGGGCGTGCCGTCTGACATCACCTCGGTGGTCGTCGCGATGCTGGCGCGGATGACGTTCGACTTCGCGATCTGGTCGCGCAACGAACCGCAACGTCCGATCCTGCTCGTCTGCGAAGAGGCGCATCGCTACATTCCGGCGGGTCAGGAGACGACGAGCTCGGTGGGTCGGATCCTCGGCCAGATCGCCAAGGAAGGCCGCAAATACGGCGTGTCGCTGGGGCTGATCACCCAGCGCCCGTCGGACCTGGCGGAGGGCGTGCTGTCGCAGTGCGGCACGATCATCGCGATGCGCCTCAACAACGACCGCGACCAGGCGTTCGTCCGCGCCGCCATGCCCGAAGGCGCGCGCGGGTTCCTCAATTCGATCCCGGAACTGCGCAATCGCGAATGTATCATCTGCGGCGAAGGCGTGACCATCCCGATCCGCGTAAGCTTCGACGGGCTCGAGGAGTCGAAGCGGCCTGCATCGGGCGACCCGCTGTTCTCGGAGCTATGGCGCGACGTCGGCGGCGAAGAGCAGATCATCGGCCGCACGATCCAGCGCTGGCGAGCACAGGGGAAGTAGAGGCGTTCGAAATCGATGTCTGCTTTGGCGAGGAAGGGGGCCGGCTGCTTACGACGCTTCGAATGACTTAATCGTTGGTATTCGATCCCAGTGTGCGAGGCCCCGGCCATTCATCACGGGGGGCATCGGACACCACGCTCATGCCTTTGCCTCCGGTAGCCCGCACCGGCAGGGATCCAATGTCAAAGCCGTCCAAACAGAAGACATTTACCCCGAAATGATCAGGTGCGGCCCGCTTCCGATGGAAAACGTAGATGCCGCATTGGCGGCAGAAATGATGCTTGGCCGCCCGACTGTTCCACTCATAGGTCGCGAGCAACTCCTGCCCCTCCTGAAGCGAAAGAGCAGCCTCCGGCACCTTCACCATCAGGGCGTTGCGCTTGATGCAAAGAGAGCAATCGCAGGTCGTCAGTTCGACCGGCTCGTAGTCCACGGTAAAACGAACGCCACCGCAATGGCAGGAACCGGAGTGGATCATCGTCGGACGCTAGTCAGAATTCAACGGCATCGCCAAGGATGAATGAGCGTCCGCAATCGGTCCGCGCGAGGGCGGCCTCAAGCGGCTAGCTATGGGCGTTACCCGCCAACCCTTACCGCCAGCAACTGTGCCACCTTCGCCTTGAAGGCGCGAAGTTTTTCACCCGACAGCATCGCGACGCTCGCGAACGATACCGAACGCGGGTTGATCGCGGCGCCGTTCTTCCACACTTCCCAGTGCAGATGCGGGCCGGTCGACATGCCGGTCGAGCCGACATAGCCGATCACCTGCCCCGCTCGCACGCGGGTACCCGACGACACCGCGATACGGCTCATATGGCCGTAGCCGCTCGCCATGCCGCCGCCGTGCACGAGCTTGACGAAGTTGCCGTAGCCCCCGGTCCGCCCCGCGAACGCGACGATGCCGTCGGTCATCGCATGGATCGGCGAGCCGTAGGGCGCGCCGATGTCGAGGCCCTTGTGCATCCGCGTGAAGCCCAGCAGCGGGTGCATCCGCAGGCCGAAGTTCGACGTGATGTGGCCCAGCACCGGCATGCCGGAGACGGCACGGCGCTCGGTCTGGCCGTTCGCGTCGAACCAGCCGCCTCGGCTCGTTTCATCGTCGGGATCCACGTTCGCCGCATCGGGTGCGAACCGGACGAGTTGCACCTTCCGGCGGCCCTGGTCGATCCCCGCAAACAGCAGGTCGCCGATCCGCGTCTCGCCGGTCGCGGCGCGCTCGCGCTGGACGATCACGTCGAAGCTGTCCGACGCGGTGACGTCGCGGCCGATCGAGAGCCGAGTCGAGATCGCCTTGAGGAAGGATTCGACCGCCTTGGCCGGCACGCCTGCGGCGCGCGCGGATCGGTAGAGGCTGGAGCCGACCAGACCCTGGATGCGCAATGGGGTCGAATCGATCGCGATCGCCTTGCGGTCGACGCTCAGCCCGCCGACACTGCGCGAGAGTGACAGCGCGAGATCGAACCGTGCGCGGAAATCGAGCTTCTCCAGCGGCCGCGCGACCGTCCGGTCCGGCCGCCGCCCGAGCGTCAGCGCGATCCGCGTGCCGGCAGGAATCGCGCTTGGATCGACCGACTGCGCGACCAGCGCGGCGGCGTTCTCGGCATCGTTGCGGCCGACGCCCGCGCGCATCAGCACGCGGTCGAACGCGTCGCCCTGGCCCAGTGTCGCGGAGAGCTCGAGGGTCGGACGTTCGGGCACCTCGGCGAGGGGGGCGACGAGATCGTTCGCCGCCATCCGCCGTCCCGTGTCCGCGCCCTGGCCAAGCGGCGAGATGCCCTGCGCCCGGGACTCGTCCCATTCGGCACCCGCGAGCGGCGCCGGCACCGCGCCGGCCATCGGCCTGAACGTGGGCGCCAGTGCCCAGGTCGCGGCACATAACGCCGTGCATGTCGCCAGTCCGCGCCACCAGTCGACACTGCCGATGCGGTCACCGAGATCGGGGACCCAGTCGATTCGTGCCGCGGAATCGCGCAGTCGTCTCGCGTGCGAAGGTTCAGGTGCTGGCGGCGCGGATGCGCGGCCGAATGCCCGACCAGCACCGCTGCCGGCCAGTTCCAGGCCCTGATCGTTCTGAAGAAACACGCGCCGCCCCAAGCTCTTGGATCTCGAACCGGCGCCACCACCCTGGCACCGGTCGATTCGTTGTGATCGCCATATGCTAAAGTCGACTTAACCGTGCACCCCCCGTTACCTGCACGCGCCGAGACGTGCCTCCGCCGGGCTGAGCAAGAATGTGCGGAGGGCGGTGGCGTGAAACGTACCGAAATCCTCCGTCAAACGGGGATGGAATTGCTGCCAGGTTATTGCACCGGCGCGCTTTACCCCCGATGTTGTCTGCCATGAGCGACGATGCCTCCAGTGGCGTGACCGCGGTTCTCGGCCCGACCAACACCGGCAAGACGCATCTCGCGATCGAGCGGATGTGCGCGCATTCCAGCGGCATGATCGGCTTTCCGCTGCGACTGCTCGCGCGGGAAGTGTATGACCGGGTGGTCGCGATCAAGGGCGCCAACCGCGTCGCGCTGGTCACCGGCGAAGAAAAGATCGTGCCGCCCGACGCGCGGTGGTTCCTGTGCACTGCCGAGTCGATGCCCGACCGGGACGTTGCGTTCGTCGGCATCGACGAAGCGCAACTCGGGGCCGATACCGAGCGCGGTCACGTCTTTACCGATCGCCTGATGCGCGCGCGGGGGCGGGAGGAGACGATGATCCTCGGCTCCGAAGCACTCCGTCCGATGATCAAGGCGCTCGTGCCCAAGGCCGAGATCGTCAACCGCCCGCGCTTCTCGACGCTGACCTATGCCGGCGCGAAGAAGATCAGCCGACTACCCAAGCGGTCGGCGATCGTCGCGTTCTCCGCGGAAGAGGTTTACGCGGTTGCCGAGATGTTGCGGCGTCTGCGCGGCGGGGCGGCCGTCGTAATGGGTGCGCTGTCGCCGCGTACCCGCAACGCGCAGGTCGCGATGTTCCAGGCAGGCGAGGTCGATTATCTGGTCGCTACCGACGCGATCGGGATGGGGCTCAACATGGACGTCGCGCATGTCGCGTTCGCCAGCCTCAACAAGTTCGACGGCAAGCGCCAGCGTCGCCTGACGGTGGCGGAAATGGCGCAAATCGCCGGCCGTGCGGGGCGGCACCAGCGCGACGGCACGTTCGGTGCGCTGTCCGACGACGGCCCCGGCGCGTTCCTGCCCGAGGAGGTGCTGGCGATCGAGGAGCACCGGTTTCCTCGCCTCGAAAATCTCTATTGGCGTCAGGGCGAGCCCGATTTCGCCAGCATCGACGCGCTGGTCGCCAGCTTGGAGGCGCGCCCTCCCGCGGGCGTCCTGCGCGCCGCGCCTCAGGCGCTCGACCTGGGCGTACTGAAGCGGCTCGCCGAAGAGGGGTGGGTCCGCGAGCGTGCGCGGCATCCGTCGATGGTCGCGCGGTTGTGGGCGGCGTGCGGCGTGCCCGATTTCCGCAAAGTTGGCCTCGATCCCCATGCGCGCTTCGTGTCGCGGCTGTTCGGGCATCTGAGCGAGGGGCGGGGGCATATCCCGCACCAATGGTTCGCCGACGAGATTGCGCGGCTCGATACGGTGGCGGGCGACGTGCCGGTGATCGCCGGGCGGATCGCCGCGACGCGGATCTGGGCGTATATCGCGCAGCGCGCGGACTGGCTGGCCGAGCCGACGCTCTGGGCGGCGCGCACGGCGGCGCTGGAGGAACGCCTGTCGGATGCGCTGCACGCGAGCCTGACGCAGCGGTTCGTCGACAAGCGCACCACCGCGCTGATGCGCCAGATCGGGGCGGATGCAGGCGCGCTGCCGGTGGTGATCGGCCCCGAGGGCGAGGTGATGGTCGAGGACCATCCGATCGGCCGTCTCGACGGTTTCCGTTTCACGGTCGCGGCGGACGCGCGGGCGAGCGACAAGCGGCTGCTGCTCGCCGCTGCTGAAAAGCGTCTCGCCGGTGAGCGTTCGCGGCGCGGCCAGTCGCTGGTCGATGCGCCCGATGCCGACATCGCGCTCGACGATGCGGCGCAGCTGATCTGGGCGGGGCATGCGGTCGCCAAGCTCGGTGCAGGGCCGTCTTTCGCGCGGCCGAAGCTGCTGCTCGACCGCTCGCTCGACTGCCTCGACAAGCCCGCGCGCGACAAGATCGAGGCGCGGCTGACGACGTGGCTCGGCACCATGCTCGACCGGCGGCTGGGCGTGCTCGTCAAGCTCGCCGATGCCAGTCGCAATGCGAAGGCGACACCCGCGCTGCGCATCGTGGCGAGCGCGATCGAGGCGGCGGGCGGGATCGTGCCACGGCTGCCGCTGCGGCTCTCGCTCGATGCGATCGATGCCGACGAGCGCAAATGGCTGCGCAAGATCGGCATCACGATCGGTGCGCTGGACCTGTTCGATCCGCGCCTGATGAAGCCGGAGGCCGCGCGTTGGCGGCGCTCTCTCGCCAGCGCCGCGGGCAGGACGATCGCTGCACCACGCGAGGGCGCCACCGTCCTGGCTCGCGGCAGTGACGGCGCGACGCTGGAGGCCGGCTACCGTCCGCTCGGTCTTCAGGCCGTCCGGGTGGACCTGATCGAGCGTATCGCCCGTGCCGCGCACGACTCGCGTCAGGGCCGTACGCCGTTCGCGCCCGATCCGGCGCTCGCCACCTCGATCGGACTCGACCCTGCGTCGCTGGAGCGGTTGATGGCCGAACTCGGCTTCAAGGCGCTGGCGGGGGAGACGCCGCGCTGGGTCTGGCGCGGCCGTCCGCCGGCGCGTGCCGTCCCGTCCGCGCCGATCGATCCGTCGCGGCAGAACGCCTTTGCCGGGCTTGCCGCACTGGTTCGCCATGGTTGAAGGCGCGATGCGGATCGATCGATTCCTGTGGTTCGTGCGGCTTGCGAAAACCCGCAGCGCCGCGCAGGCGATCGCGGAAAAGGGGCATCTCCGCATCGACGGCCGTCCGATCGATCGCGCGCATTGCCCGGTGCGGGTGGGGAATGTGCTGACGTTTGCGGTGGCCGATCAGGTGCGGGTGATCCGGGTGGAGGCGCTGCCAGCGCGACGCGGGCCGGCGCCCGAGGCGCAGGGGTGCTATCAGGATCTGATTGCCGGTCGGACGCCTGCCGGCACGGTGCGCGATCCTGCTTCGGAATGATCTTTATCCTCCCCCGCTAGGGGGAGGTGGCGCCGTAGGCGACGGAGGGGGAGGACCACGCCACAGCGGTTATCGCTTACCTCCCCCTCCGTCTGGCAAGGGCCAGCCACCTCCCCCTGGCGGGGGAGGATACGAGAGCGGCAAAGCCTGATAACGTCTCGCAGAAGGCTTGCTATGATTGACGCGACGGGCAGGCGCGCATAGTCGCTGGCGCGTTCGTCGCCGGAAAGGAATCCGGCCCAGGAGTTCTGCAATGACCTACGTCGTCACCGATGCCTGCATCCGCTGCAAGTACATGGACTGCGTGGAAGTGTGCCCGGTCGATTGCTTCTACGAAGGCGAGAACATGCTGGTGATCAATCCCAGCGAGTGCATCGATTGCGGCGTGTGCGAGCCGGAGTGCCCCGCCGAAGCGATCCTGCCCGACACCGAGAGCGGGCTGGAGCAGTGGCTCGAGCTGAACACGACCTTCTCGGCGCAGTGGCCCAACGTCACCCGCAACGACAACCAGACGCCGCCGGATGCCGACGCGATGAAGGGTGTCGAAGGCAAGTTCGACAAGTATTTCTCGCCAGAACCCGGCGCAGGCGACTGACAAGTCACGGCTAATCCCGGATGGGGCAAGCCGCCTGCCATGTTCGGCTGGTAATTTTGTTGCAAAGCTGCTATTGGGTCCGCGACGGGCGCGATGACTGATGTCGTGCGCCTGGCGTGAGTTAGACCTGTCCCTCCCCGATGTAGCACCGACGAGTCCTTCGTCGAGGCGTCGTGGCGAGGCCTGATCCGGAAAGGCCCCAAATGGCTGCCAAGGCACTGTCCTTCGATGTCGGTGATTTCGTCGTTTATCCAAAGCACGGAGTCGGCCGTGTGATCGAGCTGCAACGCTCGGAAATCGCCGGCATGACCCTCGAACTCTACGTCCTGCGGTTCGAGAAGGAGCGCATGACGCTCCGCGTGCCGACCAACAAGGCCGAAAGCGTCGGCATGCGCAAGCTGTCGTCGGACAAGACCATGCGCGAGGCGATGGACACGCTCAAGGGCAAGCCCAAGGTCAAGCGCACCATGTGGTCGCGCCGTGCGCAGGAATATGAGGCGAAGATCAATTCGGGCGACCTCGTGTCGATCGCCGAAGTGGTCCGCGACCTGTTCCGTGCCGACGACCAGCCCGAGCAGAGCTATTCCGAGCGCCAGATCTTCGAAGGTGCGACCAGCCGCCTCGCGCGCGAACTGGCCGCGATGGAAGAGCTCGACGAGCCCAAGGCGCAGGAGAAGATCCTCGAGATCCTCCGCGCCGCGGCCGCGATCTACAACAAGGACAAGGTGCCCGCGTAACCGCTGGGTAGCTTGCCGAGACGAAAGGGCGGTCCTGCGGGGCCGCCCTTTTTCGTTCAGGGCCACGCGTGGTTCGAACGACCGCGGCGCGTTATCCCACGGGATGGCACGGCCGGGCGCGGTGGCTTCCTGCAATCCCCCTTGGCGTTCTGCTGAATCGGTGTATTGATACGGCAACACACATAGGAGGATGCGATGAACTTTCTTGCGCTCGGGCTGATCATTCCTCTGGCGGCATGTTCGTTCAGCTGGAACGGCGACGACGAAGGTTCGGGCGCGGCTGCTTCCGGCGCCGGCACGACCCGCATCTACCAGGTCACCGACTTCAACGGGATCGATCTGCGCGGGTCGGATGATGTCGACGTCCGCGTCGGCACCGGCTTCTCGATCCGTGCGGAGGGCCCGACCGAGCAACTCGATCGCTTGCGCATCGACCGCGATGGCGAAACGCTCAACATCGGTCGGAAGAACGGGACGAACTTCGGCTGGAGCAAAGCCGGCAAGGTCAAGGTGTACGTCACGTTGCCACGCCTTACCCAGGCGAACGTTTCCGGTTCGGGCAACATGGCGATCGACCGTGTCGAGGGTGACGGGTTCAAGGGTGGAATCGCCGGCTCCGGCAATCTGATCGTTGCCGCGATCCAGGTCGATGGCGCCAAGTTCTCGGTCGCGGGCTCCGGCACCGCACGGGCGAGCGGAACCGCGCGCGATCTCAAGGTCGAGATCGCCGGGTCGGGCAATGTCGACGGCACCAAGCTCCAGGCGACGTCCGCCAAGATCGAGATCGGTGGCTCGGGCAGCGTCCGTGCGATCGTGAACGGCGCGGCAACCGTTGACATGATGGGCTCGGGTAATGTCGATCTCGGCCCGAACTCGCGCTGCACGACATCGAAAATGGGCTCCGGCGAGGTTCGCTGCGGCAAGTGACTTGCGTGGGGGGATGGAAGCGGGAACGATCGCGCGCATGAGATACCTGCTCGCCCCGCTCCTCCTCCTGTCCTCGCCGGCAATTGCCGGGCAGGCTCCGATCGCCAGCCGAACCGTGTCGGTCGGCAGCTTCGATCGCATTCGCGTCGAAGGTCCGTTCGAGGTTCGGGTCTCGATCGGCTCGCCGCGCGCGACGATCTCCGGGCCACGCGGCGACGATACCGTCGTCGTGCGCGTCGATGGTACGACCCTGTCGGTCCGCAAGGATGCTGGCGGCTGGGGTGAACGGGCCAGCGGCGGTAGCGCGGGGCCGATCGTCGTGACGCTGTCGACTCCCGGGCTTACGTCTGCAAGCGTCGCGGCAGGAGGCCGTCTGACGATCGCCAGGATGCGGGGCATGCGAGTCGATGTGACCGTGAGTGGGAATGGCAGCCTCGCGCTGACGGCGGCGGATACGGATCAACTGAACGCAACGCTGATTGGCACCGGCCAGATGACGCTTGCCGGCCGGGCTGCGCGGGGACGTCTGATAACGAGCGGGCCGGGCGTGATCGATGCGTCGGCGCTGCAGGTCAACGACCTGATCGCGCATCTCGACGGAGTCGGCGAGATCAAGGCTGCGGCTCGCTATACGGCTCAGGTCACCAACAGCGGGCTGGGTACCGTAACGATAGCCGGTAACGCGAAGTGCCGGGTCGACGCGGCGGCCGGCGGGCCGGTTGCGTGCGGGCAGGCGGGGGCGGCGGCTTCTCGGCCGTGACAGAGGAGGGGGCGCTCGTTCGAACGCGGGACAAGCGTTTTGCAGGTGTCCACTCCGCCACGAACCGTCATCCCAGCGATAGCTGGGCATCTTCGAGGCAGATCACCGACGCCACACGGGAAGATCCCGAATTTTGCCGGGATGACGCACGGGGGCAGGGGCTAGACCGCGCAGCGCTGGATGCCGATCCAGGGGCCAGCAGTATCCGAACCGCCGGCGGCTAGATCAGCGCCAGCTCGGCTAGCTTCGTCATCAATGCCGGCGGCATCACGTCCAGCCCGGTCGCATCGCCCCCCAGATCGAGCGGCGCGTCCGCCCCTTCCAGATACCGCCACCCCTGGTGCGCGCGCTTGGGCCGCGCCTGGACCAGCACCAGTTTTGGATCGATATGGATCGCCACGCGGCCCTCTTCAGCCTCGCCGAACCCGAGAATGGGCGAGCGCGCGATCAGCTGGTGCTTCAGGATCCAGAACATCGAGCCTTGACCCGCCACCTCCTCATGCCGCTTTGGCAGATAGCGCGTGGTAAGGAACACCGGCCCCTCTTCGCCGCGCAGCCGGAGCCGCTCGGCCAGATGATCGACGCTTTCCGCGCCGAACGCGACTTTGGTGAGGTGAAGCGCCATGTGGCTGGATATGGGCGCTAAATCGCGGCGCTCAACCGTGCAGACCCCAAAGACTGGCCAGCCCGAGGAACGAGAAGAACCCCATCGTGTCGGTCATCGTCGTCACGAACACGGCGGACGACACCGCCGGATCGATCCGGAACTTGTCGAGCGTGATCGGCACCAGCACGCCGGACAGCCCCGCCACGAGGTTGTTCGTCAGCATTGCCGCCGCGATCACCAGCGACAGGTCGGTGTTACGGAAGATGACATACGTCCCGCAGCCGATCAGCGCGCCGAGCATCACGCCATTGGCGGCGGCGATCCGGAATTCGCGCCCGATCATCCGCACGGTATTGGAACTCGTCAGCTGGTTGGTCGCCAGCGCGCGCACCACCACCGCCAGCGTCTGCGTGCCGGCATTGCCGCCCATCCCCGAGACGATCGGCATCAGCACCGCCAGCAGCGCAAAGCTCGCGATCGTACCCTGGAACAGTCCCACCACCGACGACGCGACCATCGCCGTGCCGAGGTTGACGACCAGCCACGTGAACCGGGTCCGCACCGTCAGTCCGATCGGCTCGTTGATGTCGCCATCGCCTGCGCCAGCGAGACGCAGCGTATCCTCGCCAGCCTCTTCGGAGATGATGTGGACGATGTCGTCGACCGTGATCATCCCGACCAGCCGCCCGCCATGATCGACCACGGCGGCCGAGATCAGTGCGTATTTCTGGAAGCGCAGCGCGACTTCCTCCTGGTCCATGTCGACCGGGATCAGCGTCTGCTCGCGCTTCATCACGTCGGCCATCGCGATCCCGCGCGGCGTGCGCAGCATCCACGACAGTTGGCACGTGCCGATCGGCTTGTGCGCCGGATCGACGACGAAGATTTCCCAGAAATCGGTCGTCAGCTCCTCGTGGCCGCGCAGATAATCGATCGCGTCGCCGACGGTCCAATGCTCGGGCACCGCGATCAGCTCGCGCTGCATCAGGCGGCCGGCGGACTCCTCGGGATAGCTCAGCGCCTCCTCGATCGCCGCGCGGTCGTCGGGATCGAGCGCGCGCAGCACTGCGCGCTGTTCGTCCTCGTCCATGTCCTCGATGATCGCGACGGCATCGTCGGTATCGAGCTCGGACGCGAGATCGGCGACTTCGGTCGGCGTCAGCGCATCGATCAGGTCCTCGCGGACGTAATCGTTCATCTCGGCGAACACGTCGCCGTCGAGCAGGTCAGTGACCGCACGCGCCAGCGCTGCACGATCCTCCTGCGGGGTCAGCTCGAACAGATCGGCGATGTCGGCGGGATGGAGCGGCTCGACCAGCGCCCGCGCCGCCTCGTCGTCGCCATCCTCGACCGCATCGAGCACGGCGCGGACGAATTCGGGCCGCAGATGATCGTCGCGATCGAGTTGATTTTCTGGCTGGGTGTCGGTTTCGACCTTGGGAAGCTCGAGTTCGCTCATGGCTGCCTCCCTTAAAAGATGCGCGGTTGGGCCCTAACGCGGGCGGCGTGCATTTGCCAGTCGGAGTGCGGCTCCCTATCTGCCGCGCATCAATTCAGGAGAACATGAATGGCTGATACCCCCGAAACGCTCACGCTGACCCTCGATGGCGGCGATGTCACGATCAAGCTGCGTCCCGATCTGGCGCCCAAGCACGTCGAGCGGATCGTCGAACTGGCGAACGAAGGCTTCTACGACGGCGTCCCCTTCCACCGCGTGATCCCGGGCTTCATGGCGCAGGGCGGTGACGGTGGTCGCGGCGACGGCACCGGTGGCTCGAGCAAGCCCAACCTCAAGGCTGAATTCTCGGCCGAGCCGCACGTCCGCGGCGTGTGCTCGATGGCGCGCACCAACCAGCCCGACACGGCGAACTCGCAGTTCTTCATCGTGTTCGACGACGCCCGTTTCCTCGACAAGCAGTACACCGTCTGGGGCGAAGTCACCGACGGCATGGACCTGGTCGACGCACTGCCCAAGGGCGAGCCGCCGCGTGCGCCGGGCAAGATCGTGAAGGCACGGGCAGCTTAAGGCTGCACCGGCGCAGCCCAGCTGCGCCGGAGACAGCCGAAGCCGGCCGGCGGAGCATAGCTCCGTTCGACGGCGCGGCTTTGCCGCGGCGCGCTTCGGATGCGAAGCGCGTCGTGGCCGCTGCCCTGATTTCGCTACTCAGGCCCCACATCCGTCAACGGCAATCCCGTCATCCCACCCCACCCCGTCATCCCAGCGAAAGCTGGGATATCCCGGTTCGAGCCTCGGCGCTTCCCAACGGGGATACCCCAGCGTTCGCTGGGGTGACGGGTAGTTGGGGAGACTGTGATAGGCAGGCACCTCAAGCTATGGGCTGCGCCGCGGCAAAGCCGCGTCGGTCAGGTTCGCTGAGCGACCTGCCGGCCGGGTCTGTGCGAGTCTCGCGTCAGCGTGACGCAAGCCGCTTAGACCTCCGCTACCGTCCGTATCAGCCAGTCGTGAAACAGCTTCACCGGCTTGGTCTGTAGCGCCCGCGGGCGGCACACGAACCAGTAGCTGTACGGGCTCTCCACCTCGATATCGAACAGCCGGACCAGGCGTGGATCGTTCGCATCCTCGAAATGGCTCGCATGCATGAATGCGACGCCGAGCCCTTGCGCCGCGGCCTCCAGCATCAGCGCGCCTGAATCGAAGTGGTCGATCGCCAGCGGCTCGATGTCCTCCAGGCCAGCCGCCGTCCGCCACGCGGTGAACGTATCCGTCATGTCGCGGTGGACCAGCGCGGTCAGTGTCGCGAGTTGCTCCGGCCGCGTGATCGGATCGGCGCGCTCCAGCAGGCTGCGCGCGCCGATCACATACACCGAATTGCGATCCAGCCGTCGCGCGTAGAAGATGGGATCGATCTCCCGCGACAACGCGATCACCGCATCGAGCCCGTCGCCGAGCCGCGACACCAGATGCGCGGCAGTATCGATGTCGAGATGCAGTTCGGGATGCGTCGTGCGCAGCTCGCCGAGATGCGGGAACAGCTTCTGCGAGGCATAAAGCGGGAGAATCCCCAGCCGCAGTCGCAGCACCTCGGTGCCCGACGTCATCGACTCGACGGCATCGGAAAGGGAATCGAGCACCGGCGCGATCTGCGCGAGCAACCGTTCGCCGTCGTCGTTCAGGACCATCGCCTGATGTCGCCGCGCGAACAGCGGCTTGGCGATGAACCGCTCCAGGCTCTGGACGCGCCGACTGAGCGCCGGCGCCGACAGCGCCAGATCCTCGGCAGCGGCCTTGATCGAGCCCAGCCGCGCGACCTGCACAAATGCTTCGATAGCCCCCAGTGGCGGCAGCCTGCGCATGATCTCTCTTTCGACTCGACGATTGTGACAATGACCGCTGAACGCATTCATGCACGCGATTGCAGTTAGCGCAATCGTAGCGGTTTCATTCGCACTTGCAACATGAACCGCCGCGACGCAAAAAGACCTCGCCTTTCAGGCATCCTCTCCTAAAAACTTTCACGGGCTGGCCTTCATTGGCCGGCCCTTTTTTTGTCGTTTTACGACCCGGTGCGCTGTTCAAGTCCTCGCACCGGCGGAACCGGCTCCCCATCTCACACGCTTCGAGTTCGAAGGAATTGAGATGCCCGACAGCGAAGCCCCCACGCGGAAGATCCAGGTCGCCAACGCGCGTCCCGAAGACAGCGGCCGCGGCCTGGCGCATCTGCCGCGCGCGTTGATGGCGACGCTCGGGATCGGCGAGGGCGACGTCATCGAGATCCTCGGCAAGCAGAACACCCCCGCGCGCGCCGTCGGCCCGTATCCCGAGGACGAGGGTCTCGACATTCTCCGCCTCGACGGCCTCCAGCGTGCCAATGCCGGGGTAGGTTCGGGCGATTTCGTCGAGGTTCGCAAGGCCGAGTCGAAGCCGGCCACGCGCGTCGTCTTCGCTCCCGCGCAGCAGAACCTTCGCCTGCAGGGCTCGACCAACGCGCTGAAGCGCACGTTCCTCGGCCGACCGATCTGCCAGGGCGATATCGTCGCGACCGCGGGCCATCAGCGCGTCGGCAACATGCCGCCCAACGTCCAGCAGTTCATGAACGCGCCGGCATATGCGTTGCAGGAGATCCGCCTCGCGGTGATCGCCGCCAGCCCCAAGGGCGTCGTGCACATCGACGAGAATACCGAGATCGAACTCCGCTCCGAATATGAGGAGCCGCAGGCCGCACGCCGCGCCGACGTCACCTATGACGATATCGGCGGCATGGCGCAGACCATCGACCAGTTGCGCGAGATGGTCGAACTGCCGCTGCGCTACCCCGAATTGTTCCAGCGCTTGGGCGTCGACCCACCCAAGGGCGTGTTGCTGCATGGTCCTCCCGGTACCGGCAAGACGCGTCTCGCCCGCGCCGTCGCCAATGAATCGGATGCGCAGTTCTTCCTGATCAACGGTCCCGAGATCATGGGCTCGGCCTATGGCGAATCTGAATCGCGCCTACGCGAGGTCTTCGAGGAAGCGGCGAAGGCAGCGCCCTCGATCGTGTTCATCGACGAGATCGATTCGATCGCACCAAAGCGCGGCCAAGTGTCGGGCGAGGCGGAAAAACGTCTCGTCGCGCAGTTGCTGACGTTGATGGACGGCCTCGAATCACGTGCGAACCTCGTCGTGATCGCCGCCACCAACCGTCCCGAGGCGATCGACGAAGCGTTGCGCCGTCCGGGCCGGTTCGACCGCGAGATCGTTGTCGGCGTGCCCGACGAACGCGGCCGTCGCGAGATCCTCGGCATCCACACGCGCGGCATGCCGCTCGGCGACCGCGTCGATCTCGATGAACTGGCGCGCACCACCTACGGTTTCGTGGGCGCCGATCTCGCCGCGCTGGCACGCGAGGCGGCGATCGAGGCAGTCCGTCGCATCATGCCCAAGCTCAACCTCGAGGAACGGACGATCCCGCCCGAAGTCCTCGATGAATTGTCGGTCACCCGCGAGGATTTCCTCGGCGCCCTGAAACGCGTCCAGCCCTCGGCGATGCGCGAAGTCATGGTCCAGGCGCCGACCGTGCGCTGGGCCGATGTCGGCGGTCTCGACGATGCGCAGATGCGCTTGAAGGAGGGCGTCGAACTCCCGCTCAAGAACCCCGACGCGTTCCGTCGTCTCGGCATCCGTCCGGCCAAGGGCTTCCTGCTCTACGGCCCGCCCGGCACCGGCAAGACGTTGCTCGCCAAGGCGGTCGCGCGCGAGGCGGAGGCGAACTTCATCGCCACCAAATCGTCCGACCTGCTGAGCAAATGGTACGGTGAGAGCGAACAGCAGATCACCCGCCTGTTCCAGCGCGCGCGCCAGGTCGCGCCGTGCGTGATCTTCATCGACGAACTCGACTCGCTGGTGCCGGCAAGAGGCAGCGGCTCGGGTGAGCCGCAGGTGACCGAACGCGTCGTCAACACGATCCTGGCCGAGATGGACGGGCTGGAGGAGCTGCAATCGGTCGTCGTGATCGGCGCGACCAATCGCCCCAACCTGATCGACCCCGCGTTGCTGCGTCCCGGCCGGTTCGACGAGCTGGTGTATGTCGGCGTGCCGGACAAGGCGGGGCGCCGCCGCATCCTCGGCATCCAGACCGAAAAGATGCCGCTCGCGTCCGACGTCGATCTCGACCGCGTGGCGGACCGCACCGATCGCTTCACCGGTGCCGACCTGGAGGACGTCGTCCGCCGCGCGGGCCTGGTCGCGCTACGTCGCTCGATCGAGTCGCTCGAAGTCACGATGGCCGACTTCGAGGGCGCGCTGAAGGAGTCCCGCGCCAGCGTGACTCCGGAAACGGAACGCGAATACGAACAGATGGCCGCCCGCCTGAAACAGGACGCCACCGCCATCCAACCCCTGGGCTTCGCCTTTCCGGCAAGGACGGACGACTAAACCCGCTCCGCACCCGTCGCCGCCTCCGGCGCCTCATCCTGTCTCAGTCGGCGGAGGGAAGGGGCGAAACCTGCTCTTGCCGGGGGCGGGTGCGGTCTGACCGATTCGCAAGCAGGGCGCCGCAGCGCTTTTGCTGACCAGCTTTGGTAAGCTTGTAGTTTCGGGCGGGGCCAACTTGGGAGGAAAGCGGTCGGGCTGCTAATCTCTTCGGAAGCAGAGAATGCAGACGGGGATCGGAGATAGCACGATCAATGCGAACACGATCGACCCGCCTACGTCACCTCCAAGTTCAAATCCAAAGAACGCAAACGTAAACCATGCCATTGCGATGATGACGAGCGTGTAGCAGATCGCCACGATCCGAGCCGAGATGTCTGCTTTACCGGTCATCTGTGCGACGATACCGAATGAATGACCGTCCACAATAGGGAGCGGCATACTTCCCTTCAAACGTCTGCGATTGGGCGTCTGCGGTCATCCGAAGATGATCCACAACACCACTCCACCAACTACGAATGGTCCTAACAGAGCCACCGCGCCGCCAACCCATCCCCATTTGTCGTAAACAACTTCGACAGCACCTTCCCAGAAGCCTTGGACGATTATCTCGGCGATCCATGTCATTGCGCCACGATGTAGGAGAAAATTAACGGCGGCAATCGGGAAGCGTCGTCGCCAGCCTGAACGACAAGTGGGCGGTTTCAGATAAATATTGAGTCATCCACGCTGAACAATACGGCAATCGTTACGCAATCGTAATGAACCGGAAACCAGTCGTTCTTGGCCTAACCCACCCTAGCCTTCCTTCGCATCCTTCAGCGTCGCATAGGCGTAGGCGATCATCACCACGCAGGCCGCGCCGGCGACCAGATACGGCAGCGAATGCTGCACTTCGTACAGCCCGACGCCGATCGATGGTCCCAGCACGAAGCTCGCGCCGTTGATGCTCGTCACCTTGCCCGCGACCGAGCCTTGAGCCCCTGGTCCGACCGCCAGCGACGAGCCCGCCGTGAACCCCGGCCGCGTGAACCCGAACCCCAGGCTCGCCAGCGCATAGGCGGTCGCGATCGTGTAGAGCGAGGTCGCGATGCCGGTCAGCGCGGTGCCCGCGGCCGCCAGCACCAGCCCGGTCAGCACCAATTGCCTGGGACTCATGTTCAGCCGGGGGATGATCCCCCATTGTGCGAGCAGCGCTGCGCCGGCGCCCATCATCAGCACGATGCCGGTCGGCTCCAGCGCAAGCGCGGGCGCGACGTGGAGGCGGTCGATGACGAGGAAACCGATCGCCTGCCCGGTCATCGCCTGCGCGTGACCCATCACCAGTCCGGCGATCATCCACGCGCGGACGCGGGGATCGGTATAGCCGACATGCTCGACATGCGACTCCGTGGCGGCGGCGACCGACGCCCCGGTTGGCGCACCACCGATCGAGGGGTACGCCGAACTCGCGCCGTGCGTGTCGTGCGGGGCGACGATCCGGTCATCGGGCAGCATCCGCCGCACCGTGATCCACACCGCCACGCCGAACACCGCGAACAGGAAGGCGGGGCCGGCCAGCCCGATCTCGATTCCACCGATCGAGCCGAGGATCAGATACGGCGCGATCGCGGGCCCCAGGATGGTGCCGAGCCCAAATGCGGAGGCGAGCAACGTCAGTGCCTTGGTCCGCTCCTCGCGCGTCGTCTCGCCGGCGACCAGCGCCTGCACCGCGGGCGGTGCGGCCGAGCCGAACGTCCCGTAGATCAGCCGTCCGCCAATGAAGCACAGGAATGCGGTGGTGCCGCCGATCCACGCGTTGATCCCCGCCAGCAGGAAGACGCCGCACAAGGTGAGCGAGACGCTGAACCCGCCGACCCCGAGCAGGATCATCGCCCGCCGGCCATGCCGATCCGAGCGGTTCGCCCAGAACGGCGCGGCGATCACCCACAGCAACGCCGACACCGAAAACGCCGCCGCCACCGCGCTGTCCGCGACGCCGAGCGATCGACCGAGCGCGGGCAGCACCGACTGCAACGCGGTATTGCCTGCCGCGATCGTCAGCATGACGAGGAACATGAGCGCGAACCGGCGGTCGATCCTCGGCCCGTCCTGGGCGGCGCCGGTCATGAACGCGCCCAGCTATAGGCACGGTCGATCCGCGCGACCGTCACCGAATAACTGTCGTACCAGAGGTCCCGGCCGGACTCGCGAATCGCGGCGTGATCGGGGTTGTCGCGCCAGGCGATCGCGGCCGCGTCGTCAGCCCAGTAGCTGACGGTGATACCCATGCCGCCTGCCTCGCGCGCGCTGTCGACACCCCGATACCCCGATTGCGCAGCGGCGAGCGCGCCCATCGCTGTAGCTGCCTCGCCATAGCCGATCGCGTCCGCATCGTTACGGAACGATACGAAAATGACCGCTATCTCCCCCGTTCGTCCCTGGTTCATGGTCCGTGCTTAAGCGATGGCGTGCGGTTGGCAAAGCGCGCGGAAATACTTGGCACCGCACGACTTCCGCATCGGTTCGTCGCCCGATGCAACCTGCGGGTCTTGAAACGCGTTCGGAATTCGTGCGACGGGAGGGCCAAAGCCTCGCCAGCGCGCGGGACCCCTGACCGTAAGGAACGCGATGCCCAGTTCGACCACCGCCACCCGGCGTGCACGCAGCCGACCCGCCGGCGTGCCGTCCCCGTGGCAGATGTTCTTTTCAGGGTTCCTGAAACATCCGGTCATGGTCGGCTCGATCGTGCCGTCGTCCGACAAGCTGATCCGCAAGATGCTGGGTCCGGTCGACTGGGCGAACTGCAAGTTGTTCGTCGAATACGGCCCGGGCGTCGGCACCTTCTGCCGTCCGATTCTCGATCGCATGGCGTCGGATGCGAAGCTCGTCGTGATCGACACCAACCCGGACTTCATCGACTATCTCCGTCACACGATCACCGATCCACGCTTCTTCGCGGTGCTGGGGTCGGCGGACGAGGTCGAGACGATCGTCGCCGACCACGGTTTCGAGAAAGCGGATTACGTCCTGTCGGGGCTGCCTTTTTCGACATTGCCCCCCGGCGTCGGTCCGGCGATCGCCAAGGCGACGCAGGCGGTATTGCGCACCGGTGGAGCGTTCCTGGTCTATCAGTTCTCGCCCAAGGTGAAGGACTTCCTGACCCCGCATTTCGAATCGATCGATCACGACATGGAGTGGTGGAACGTGCCGCCCGCGCAATTGTACTGGGCTTGGAAGGACTGACGCAGGCGCGGTCACATCCGCGTCGATGCGCAAGCAAAGCGCCGCGTAGCGTCAGGCCCGGCCGGCGGGTCGGCTAAAATAGCCGAACCCGTCCGACGGCGGCTTTGCCGTCGGCGCTGAGTGCGCTGACCAGCGCGAATGCCAATCCGAACGCCCCACCAACTCCCAAACTCGCGCCGTCACCCCAGCGAAAGCTGGGGTATCCCGGTTCGAGTCTCGGCACGTGCCAACGGGGAGACCCCAGCTTTCGCTGGGGTGACGGAGTTTGGGAGTGGAGCGAGTTCGTCGTACTCGTCGCCCCCTATTCGTCGATCCCGAAGTTCAGTCCACGCGACAGCCCCGGGTCGACCACCGCCACCAGGAAATACGCACCGAGCTGCTTCAACCGCTGCACCCAGCCGGTGTTCGCCTTGTATAGCGCCTTGGTCACCTCGATCGATTTCGCGACCTCGCCGTCGATATACCGGCGGACATGCGCCGCGAACGCAGCATCCTCGATCCGGAGCATCAGCTCGAGATTGATGAAGAGGCTCCGCATGTCGAAGTTCGCCGAGCCGATATGGACCGCATCGTCGATCACGTAGAGCTTGGTATGCAGCTTGGTCGGCTGGTATTCGAACACGCGCACGCCCTTGCGCAACAGCCCCGCATAGGTGAACCGCGCAGCGGCGATGGTCGCGTTGTTGTCCGACTTGCTGGCGGTGACGATCCGCACGTCGGCCTGCCTACGCCCGGCCTTGTCGAGCCGCCGCAGCAGCGCGGGGCTTGGCGTGAAATACCCCGCGATTACGTCGATCCGCCGCCCCCGCCGCATGTCGTCGCGCACCGCGCGCGCCCAGGGCGATAGCCGCCGTGTCGGTCCGCCGATCAGCCACCGTGTCGCGCCTTTGGTCTCGCTCCAATGCGACAGCGCGGCGTTCAGTCGCCGCAGCTTGCCCTTGGGTTCGTGGATCCAGTCCTTCAGGGCATCGAAATAGCCGGCGAGCCGCCCCGCCGCCGGGCCCTCGACCAGCAAGCCCAGGTCGCGCCAAGCCTGCTCGGCCGCGGTGCCGAAATAATCGTCCTCGATGTTGAACCCACCGATGATGATCCGCGTCTCGTCTGCCAGCGCGAGCTTCTGGTGGTTGCGGAGCAGATAGCGCCGACCGAACCGCGCGGAGAACCGGCACACGGAAACGCCGGCTGCCTCCAGGGGCTCGAAAAAGGCCTTCGATGCATCGTCGCTGCCAAAGCCGTCGACGATCAGGGCGACCTCCACGCCGCGTTCGGCGGCCGCGATCAGGGCAGCGTTGACACGCCGGCCGGTGTCGTCGTCGGCGTATATATAGTAGAGCACGCGCAAGGTGCGCTCGGCGCCATCGATCAGCGCGAGGACCGCGTCGAGGCGGCGGGGGCCGGTATCGAGCAACCTCATCTGGTTGCCATCGACGGCGAAAGTCGGCTGTTCTTCGGGATCGTCCATGGCCGGCGTGATGGACAAGGGGGCCTCCGGTGGCAACCCGCGCCCGGTCCATGCCCGCCTCGCGGCGGTTTTCTTGACTTAGCGGGTCATTGCCCGTAGGCGACGCTTTCTCATTCTATCGTTGTTACGAAGGAAGCCGCATGGCGCGCGTTACCGTCGAGGATTGTGTCGACAAGATCCCCAACCGGTTCGACCTGGTGTTGTTCGCGGCCCAGCGTGCGCGCCAAATCTCGGGCGGCGCCGAACTGACGCTCGACCGCGACCGCGACAAGAACCCGGTCGTCGCGCTGCGCGAGATCGCCGACGAGAACGTCAAGCCGACGCATCTCAAGGAACAGGTCATCCAGGGCCTGCAGAAGGTTCGCGTCGACGACGACGACGAGGTCGATGCCGTCGGCAGCCTGGCTGCTTCGGCCGAGGCATTGCGGCTTACCGCTGCGGCCCCACCGCGGAACCAGAATCTCGGGGCTGATTACGAGGGTTGAGGCAGCAGGATTAGCGAAAGCTAATCTGCGTCTCGGCCGAAACCCCGGCCGGCGAGCATAGCCCGGCCGACGACGCGGCTTTGCCGCGGCGTGAAATAGAAAAGCCCGCAGACCCAAGAGGTTCGCGGGCTTTCTTCTTGTGTTTATGCCCTCTCCCTGAAGGGGAGAGGGAAGGGGCCCGCGGCACTTGTCGTGGGAAGGGTGAGGGCACGTGCTTCAGGCAAACCGCCGACCCACGCCCTCTCCTTGTTCTCCCGCGAAGGCGGGAGCCCAGTCTGGATCCCCGCCTTCGCGGGGAAACATGCTTATGATTCATTCCAGCCGCATTGCTTGCGACCACCCTGAGGCAGGGCGCCGCGGCTAAGCCGCGTCGTCAGTTGTTGCTGCGCAACGCTGGCCGGGCTTTCGACCGGTCCGAAATAGCAGCGCTATTTCGGGTCTCGGCCTTTAAACCCCTGCGCAACCACGAACCACTCGACCGACCCCTTACGGCTAGCCGGCGGCTTGGCATGCTTCACGGTCTTGAAGTTCCGCTTCATCTCCGCAACCAGCTCGGAATCAGCGCCGCCCGCGAACACCTTCGACACGAACGTCCCGCCCGGCTCCAGCACTTCGCAGGCAAAGTGAAGCGCCGTCTCGACCAGCGCCATCGTCCGCAAAGCATCGGTCTGCGGATGCCCGACCGTATTCGCCGCCATATCCGACAGCACCAGATCGGGCGCGCCACCCAACGCTTCGATCAGCTTGCCAGGGGCTGCATCGTCGAGAAAATCCATCTCGAAGATCGTCACGCCCTCGATCGGATCGACCGGGAGCAAATCGATCCCGACCACCGCCGCCTTGGGTATCCGCCTGCGGATCACCTGCGCCCAGCCACCCGGCGCGATGCCGAGATCGACCACGCGCTTCGAGCCCCGGATCAGCTCGAACCGTTCGTCGAGCTCGATCAGCTTGTACGCGGCACGGCTCCGATAGCCGTCGGCCTTGGCGCGCTTCACATACGGATCGTTGAGCTGGCGTTCGAGCCAGCGCGTCGACTGCGCGGTCCGCTTGCGCGCGGTGAGCACGCGGACATGACCGCCGGACCCGCCCCGGCTCATGCTGCCACTCCTGAGGCTTTTCCGGGCTTGGGTGCGCCCATCAGGCGCCGGAGGATGCCCTCGCGAATGCCGCGGTCGGCGATGCCGAGCCGTTCGGCGGGCCACAAATCCATGATCGTCTCCAGAATAGCACAGCCCGCGACCACCAGGTCGGCGCGCTCGTTACCGATGCACGGCAGCTTGGCGCGCTCCGTGATCGACATATGGGAAAGGTCGGCGCTGATCCGCCGCATCGCCGACGCCGGCACGATGAGCCCGTCAACCACCGAGCGGTCGTAATGGCTGAGCCCGAGATGCACGCTGCCAAGCGTCGTCACCGTGCCGCTGGTGCCGAGCAACCGCGGCCGCTCGATATGCCGGGGCAGCCGTGCGGCGAACCCGGCGAAACTGTCCGCGACGACCTGTCGCATCTTCGCATAGGCGGCGCGGCGGCCGTCTTCGCCCTCACCACCGCCGGCATGTTCGGTCAGCGACACCACGCCCCACGGTGCCGAATGCCAGTCGAGCACGGTCGGGATCGGCGTCGAGGTATCGACCAGCACGAGCTCGGTCGACCCGCCGCCGATATCGAACACGAGTGCGGGATCCTCGCCCGGCTCGATCAGCGCATGGCAGCCGAGCACCGCCAGCCGTGCCTCTTCCTCGGCGGAAATGATGTCGAGGTGGATTCCCGTCTCGGCCAGCGCGCGCGCGATGAAGGCGGGGCCGTTCGACGCCTGCCGACATGCTTCCGTCGCGACCGACCGCGCCAAGGTCACGTTGCGCCGCTGAAGCTTGTCCGAACACACGCGCAGGGCCGCGATCGTCCGCTCGATCGCCGCATCGCTCAGCTTGCCGGTCGAGGCTAGTCCTTCGCCCAGCCGCACGATTCGCGAGAACGCATCGATCACCGCAAACCCGCCGGCCTGCGGTCGCGCGATCAGCAATCTGCAATTGTTGGTGCCAAGATCGAGCGCGGCAAACGCCTGCGCATCGGCCCACCGCCCACGAGAGGGCCGGGTCGCCGCCGGACGGGCAGGACTGCCCTGCCGGAACGGCATTCGGGTGGAAACATCCCCCATCGCCGTAAAACTCGCTATCTATGTCTGCCGCCGCGGGAAAATACCCGCCCGGTGCTTGGATACGAATGTAGCGCCGCGGCGCGATTACGCAAGCGAACTGGCGGAACGGCATCATCTTGGCGTTGACAGCACGAAACCGCCCCCGTAGAGCCCGCCCTCGCTGATGCCCCGTCGTCTAATGGTAAGACTGCGGTTTCTGATACCGCCTATTGAGGTTCGAATCCTCACGGGGCATCCAGCGCTTCCCGCCTGAGCGGTCGAGGCATTCCCGCACGAATTCAGATCGCATCCTGGGTGTAGGCGACGGCGTCTAACGAGCGTCGGGCGCGTCGCCAGCCATGAATCTGGTCGACCGCGTTTACCCGCATGGTCGCGGGACATGACACAAACACCGCTCGCCGCAATTCGCGTAAGGTATGAATATCGCATCGATCATGATGCTCGGCGCAGGCTGGATGCTTGGCATCGCCTCGGCGCTAAAAATGGTGCCCGGAAGAGGACGGGGCTCCAGTGACCGAAAGTCCACAGTTATCCGCGGGTTATCGACTCCGCTTCGGCTGTGATTGTCCCATGTCTTGTACCGGATTTCGAACTGTGTAATCAAGGGGTGGTCGCGGGGAGCCGCGTATACACGGAAGAGGTAAGAGATGCTGATGACGCCGATCAATGCAGGCCTGGATTGCGATGTCCTGGAGCCGGTCAATGAGTTATCTGAAGGGGGCCTGGAGCTTCACCTGGGCGACGGGAACACGTTCGCGGATCACCTTGGCTGCGGCGTCGTCGCGATCGACCAAGTCGACCCTGAGTCCCAGGAAGGCCAAGAGGCCGTGCTGACATCGGCGGGCCTGGAGACCTTGCGGGCCTTCAGCGGCGCGACGGTCGACCTGGGGGAGGGAACTACGGGCCATTACATGGGATGCGGCATTTACGTCGTCGATCAGGTCCCGGCTGACGGCTCAGGGGCACAGCGGATCGTGCTTACACTGGAGGACCTGGAGACCCTGCTGGCCTGGGTGGGCTAGAAAGGCCCTGGAGAGTCACTGAGAGCCTATGGTAGTTATCTGGGGGAAGGGTAGCGGCGGCTCCCGCATGGGGCTCAGTGAGGCTTCCGGTCGGTTTCAGGCGAAGGCCCTTTGGAGGGGCCTGTGGCACACCCCAGACATTCGCAGGACGGCGAGGGACTGATGCACCTACCGCCACCGGGGAATAGCGCCACCGCCGCCCACATCGCCTTCACAGTCACGCTCCTCCCCCCGACGCAGGCCTCTCTAGCAGCCTGGATTGCCGCGACTTCTTCAACTGAGAGCGAGCGACCAAGGCGTCTCTCCTGGTGCGCGATGAACCTGGAGGGCTTCATGTTCCCTCGCGTGCCCTACCGTCTCAGCCTGTTCACGCTATCGACTGCGTGGGCTATCCAGGCGCTGACGATCGCCAAATCCAGCCTATCGGCGAGCGCCATAGCCTCTTCCAGCCGTATCCTCAGGTCCTCTACGGTCTCATCGGGATTGACGGGCATGGAAGTCGACTCGCGTTAACTCTCCGGGTGCGTTCCGTCGTCTTCACGGCAGCAAACGTGATGTAGGTTAACAACCTTTACCTTAAATGCAACGAGGCCCTGCCCTGTCGCTCCTCCCGTGCCCAAACGCCTAGCCGACCGACTACCGCGTTGTTATCATGCCGGAATGAGTAAGACCGTCCCACAGCTTCGGGCCGAGGCTACCGAATACCGCGCTCTCGCTGAGACCTTTGAGGGAGACGCGATGACACAAGCACTACTGGAGACCGCGAAAGCCCTAGAAGAGCTTGCGGAGGACCTGGAGGACCCCGGAGTTCACTACACCCGCCTCGTTTAGTTATGATCTAGGCGCCCTGGGGTGACGGTCAGACGTCGTGCGATCCCGGCACTGGCCTGATGGACCTGATGTCCGGTCGTTTCCCGTCGAGCGTCATGGTCGGCGTCCAGGCGTGGGGGCGCCACGTCCCCGTCCCTTTGCCCTCCAGGGGTGCAGCGAGGAGCACAACGCCAGCCATCGAGCCGATGTAGTGCCGAGTGCCCGGCTGGTCGCTGAGGAGCACCAGGGCGCCTTCCACGACTGCATCCTCTACCAGCATGGGCCCAGAGAAACCGGGGAGCTGGATGGCGACGCTCATGCCCAGGGCCAGCTCCTCCAGGATCGTGTCGACTAGGCAATCCTGCCAAGTCCGCAGGGCCGGTTGGCGTTCGGTATCCATGCCGGCATCTTACGCATCAGTGAGTCAGCGTGAAGTCGAAAAATAACCCCAGCGGGGAAGACGGCCAAAGCATCAATCGCCCGCTAAGACGTTTCTGGCGTGTGGATGGAGACTATAGGGTATGATTAATCTGGAAACCGGCGGCCTTATCGCAGCAGTAGTCGTCGGCTTGTGGCTCTTCCTGCGTCCGACATTCGGCGCGGCGCGATCCGAGGAAGGCACGACCGAGGACTGGAACTGCGATTAAGGCGGCGTGTACACAGGACAAAAAGAAACCCCCAGCCTCCCGAAGGAGACTGAGGGTAGGCGTGATGCTCAGTAGCGGTGAGCGTTTGCGATCAACCACCGCTCGCGGTCGGTCAGGGCGCCCAAGCCGGGAACCTTCGCAGCGTGTGCGGTGGCGAGCTGGTGCTCCCGATCGGTCATAGCTCCCATGCCGGGAAGCTCAGCGGACTGGAGGGCCTGGGTGCGCTGTCGCTGGAGGGCGATCTGGCGCTCCTGGTCCGAGAGGGCGCCGCCGCCGGGTGCGGGACGGAAGAAGGGGGTGAGAGCGCCATTGATGGGGGCGGAACGGGTAGGCATAATATGGTCCATATTCGAAAGGCCTGCGCAGGCTGGTTGTACTATACGTGGCACTATCTGCGGGACGGCGCCGGAGGATCGGTTCCTCTATACGGTCGTACTAATTCAGGAATGGCGGATTTCTGCCGTTTTCTAGATCGTCCCGAATGGGACCCGTGGAGCCCTCAGGAACCCCCTCGGGAAACAGCCGGCCCGATCGATCTCAGCGGCCTTCGGTCCGGCCTGGATGGAACCTGAGGGGGCGATAGGGGACCCAAGCATTATCGCCGTGATCCGTTCCGGTTGTTGTCCTCCTCCTCCTCCTCCTCCGGTTCCAGATCATTGCGGCAATGGGGGCACACGACGGCCTCCAAGTAGGCAGCCTCGGCGCACCAAGGGCAAGTCCGCTTCTTTGAACGGTATCCGGTACGCGCCCGTCTCTCCTCCCGGTCGATCGGTGCCAAACCCACCGCTGCAATTAGTCCCAGAGGCCCGATCAAGATGCCCACGCAGAACCAGTTGGCCCAGTCTCTTCCCCTGCTTGACGCGACTAGCGCCGTGCAAATTGGTACGCTGAGGACATACAGGGCGATGACGATCGTGATCGCCGTCCAGTAGGTCGTGACAAATCCTGTACTCATGAAGCCCCCCGTTTAATCTGACTACCATCTCCCATTCGATCCGGCAGGCCAATAGGCCCCGATCTGGGCGCCTAGCCTCTCCTGCTCCACTCTACCGTTTTCCAGAAATATTCGGGCGCTCGCGTTGGGCGATCCTCCAGGGACCGGCGGGTGTACTCAGGGTCGGACTGGCGCTGTGGCGGCGCGAGCGAAGCCGTCGATTTCGAACCCGCTTGATGACGATCGCAATGGGCTCCCCCGGCTGGGCAGTAGGGGACCCAAGGGGACCCTAAATGTCTGAATGAGCTGAGGTTTTCCTTGTCCCGTGACGTCAGCCGGATGACGGGCGCCGCCGCCGAGCGTAGGGACCTGGAGAGGACTGGCGGCCTTCGTCGAGGACATTGGCGTTTCGGTCCGGCCCTGTCGCGAACCGCCGGGGACATTAGGCCTGAAAGCCGTAGCCTGTGTGCTGATGTGACATTGTAACATAGCGGTGCTAGGCCAGGATAGGACCTGAGGCCCTTCAGTTCGCTCCGTGCCCGGCCTAACTCCCTACCGATCTCTCCGCCCCCTGCCGTCTCAGCCTTCCCACACTGTAGCCTGTAAGCCACGCATGGACCTCCTCGTGCATCTCGGGGGGCCAAGGGCAGTCCATAGGGGTCATGTGGGGCTCGTAGGCCGCCTTAATGCCTTGCCGCTGAGCAAGCGCTACCATGTGCGGTGCCGTGTCCATGATCGCGTAACCCAATCGTCGGACTGCCGTTCCCGAGCCGCACTCCTAAAAGGCCCTTGACCATACCATACAAAACTGTCTAACGAACGTCAGACAGATTTGAACGGAGCGGTAAAGTGATCGAACGGGCTGTGGTTTACTATCGGGTGAGCACCGCACGGCAGGGCGCATCGGGCCTTGGCCTGGAGGCCCAGCGGGTAGCCGTAGAGACCCTGTGCGCCTCGCGGGGCTGGTCGATCGTTGCTCCACCATTCCAAGAGGTCGAGAGCGGCAAGCGTTCGGACCGCCCGGAGCTGCTGAAGGCCCTGGAGCAGGCGAAGCTGACCGGGGCGCGGCTGGTGATCGCCAAGCTCGACCGGCTGTCCAGGGACGCCACTTTCCTCCTCACCCTTCAGGACAGCGGGGTCCGGTTCGTCGCTGCTGACATGCCGGACGCTAACGATCTCACGGTCGGCATCATGGCCCTTGTGGCACGGCAGGAGCGGCAGGCGATCTCCCGGCGGACCAAGGAGGCCCTTGCGGTCGCTAAGGCCCGTGGGGTCCGCCTGGGCAACCCGAACGGGGCGGCAGCGTTCCGGCGGGCCGGCAAGGGCACTGGAGCCGCTATCGCCGCTGTGTCCGCCAATGCCACCTCCAGGGCCGACCAGCTCCGTCCGGTCATCCAGCGGCTCCGGGCGGGCGGCATTGCGTCCCTCGGGGGCCTTGCGGCGGCGTTGAATGAGGAAGGTATTCTCACACCCAGGGGCGGACGGTGGCACGCTTCGTCTGTGCGGAACCTGATGGCACGGCTGGAGCCTCAGGACGCCCAGGAGGACGCGGCGTGACTTCAGTCCGGCAATGGCAGGAGGAGACGTTGGCGTTGGAGGCGGTCATCCTCCGAGAGGATTTCCAGCTCCGGGCGGGCGGGATTGATCGCCAGCACGTCCGCACGCTTCTCGGGATGCTCCAGGCCGGCAAGCCCCTTCCGCCCGTGAAGGTCGCCCGGATTGGCAAAGCCCTGTATCTGGTCGACGGCTTCCATCGCTATTTCGCCCATGAGGACTACGGGGTCTCAGGGATCGAAGCGTCCGTCGCTCGGATGAGCCTGGAGGAGGCCCGAGGGGAGGCGATGATCGCCAACACCACGCACGGGAAGGCCCTGGGCCGTGCCGACAAGCGGAAGGTCTGGGAGGCCTTCGTGGAGGCTGGCCGGCACCTAGAGTCGCCTGAGGTCCCGAAGTCCTCCCGCGTGATCTCGGCGGCCCTTAACGGCATGTACAGCCATGAGACGGTTCGTGCTCGCCTGAGGGAGTTGGGCTTGGAATTGAATGAAGGGCCTACCTTCAAGCCGTGGAGTGACGGGGAGGGGCCGGAGGAGGACGGCGACGATCTGGAGGGCCCGACGATCGATCTGCTGACGGCGTGGCGGACTGACGAGGCTGGCCGGCACCTGGAGGCCTTCGCGGCCCTACTCCATTCACTTGAAGAGGAGGACCGGAGGGGACTACTGGCCGCCGCCCGGACCCTGCTGGCGGCCTGGGAGAACGGCGAGGGACCGGCGAGACCCTTGGAGCCGGCGGTCGCCCATCCGTTCTAAGGAGGCCGGCGGGGGCCTTCAGGGGCCTCAGGATGTTGTTATCGGTAAAACAGGCGGAAACCCGCAGAAAACCTCATGTCTTTCGGCTCGGCGTGTCAAATTTGACAGTGCGGGGAAATGGTCGGCGTTTACGCTCATGTCCAGGGTTTCACACCGCTCAGGTCGAGACCGTCGAACCGTAGTCGGTCGAGTGCGAACCCTAGAGGGCTCAGGTCGCCGTAGCTTTCCCCTGCCGTCTCGTCGGGCAGCTTGTGGCCCTGGATGTACGCCATGTTTTCCCGAGGGATGCCGCTGGCTCGGGCCGCCGTGCTCCAGGTGTGGCGGAACTCGCGTGTAGGTTGCCGTCCCGTCCCCCGTAGGTGAACGCCGTTCGCTGTCAGGTAGTCGCTCCACCACAAGCCCAAGCCGGAAAAGAGGTAGCCCCTTCGGCCCTTCGTCCTGAGCATTGGGAAAAGCGCGACCTCCTTAGAGTCCAGCAGGCTTTGGCGGTAGCGAAGTAGGCCCAGGTCGATCAGCGGCTGGGGGATCGGGAAGCTCCTGGGGCTCTCGTCGGTCTTCAAGCCCTGTCGACCTTTGTGGGGGTGTTCGCCCTCGTCGGTGATGCGAAGGACCCAGCGGCCAGTCTTGGCGTCCCTGTAAATGTCGTCGACTAGGAGTTGCGCGGCTTCCTCAGGCCTTGCCCCCGTGAAGAGGAGGAGAAGCGGAACCCAGTAAGAAGCGTGCCCCTTGCCTCCGAGGGGCCTAGAGCCTTCGGTGAACAGCGGGAGCGCAAAGATCGCCGCCAGCTCGCCGCTGGAGAACCCCTTGGGCGTGCGGGGCTTCTTTGTCCGGTCCAGGTCATGGTCCTTGAACGGGTTGGGTGCTTCTCGGTCCAGCCGGCCTCGTTGGCCCGCCTGGGTCCAGCGTGCCCCGAGAGCACTGAGGTGTTGCACGAGCGTCTTGGCGGACAGCCGGGGAACCTCAGGCCGGTCGTGGTAGAGTTCGATTAGGGCAGGCAGTGGGACCTTGCGAAATTCTTGGGGCAGCTTGGAGGGGCGCTGGGCCAGGAGTTCAAGCCAATCAGCTACCATCGCACGGTTGATCTCGTCGGGGCGGGGGGCGCCTACGGACTCCCGGAAGAACCGGAGCGCCGTCCTCACACTCTCCTTCGTCGTAGCGCTCATGGGCTTTGTGGGGCTCTCCATGAGTGCCTCTACGATCGCCTCGAATGTCTGGCCGGTCCGGGCGGGGGCCGCTGGCAGCGGGGCGACGCTGGCGGGCTCGGCTGGGCGCGGCGGGACGACGGGCGTGGGGACGTCTTCGCCCTGGAGGCGCCGGAGGATGGCCTGCCATGTCTCAATCTGGGCATCATGGAAGGCGCGGACGTAGCCGATAAACTCCGCCCCAGTGCGGTCTACCAAGACGCCGTGTAGTTCCGCGTGGTCAAAGGCCGGTCCTCCCCACTGACTGAGGATCGTTTCCATGTCCCCAAGGGCGCGAAGCTGGAGTGCTTCCGTCAGGTCCGCCCGGCAATTCTCCTCCAGTCGCTGACGGGCCTCCAGTTTCCTTTCAAGGGGGCGAGCGGTCCACCGGGCTTCCTGTTCTAGCTCCAGGTCGTCGGCTTTGAAGGCAGTCACGAGGTAGGCGATTAGGTCCGGTGTGAGTGCGTCGACCGTGCCGGTAGCCTTCCGGTCCTCCACGGCCTGAGCGGCGAGGGCGTGGCGCACGTCCGCTTCGAAGCGCTTGATGGCTTGGTCGTACAGTCGGAACGCTTCCGGCGTCATGTAACGCTTGGCCCGCAATGGGACCTTCAGCTCCCGCTGTCCGGCCTTCGGCAGAAAAGTTCGGATGGCTTCGGGGTAGGCGCGGCGGAAAATGAGGCGGCCTGTTGGTTCTTCGCGAACCCAATTGAGCGACTTGCCCATGACGGAGTTTGTCCCATTCCTTGTACCGGATTTGGGAGGGTAACTCACGGGAATGTGGACTTTTCTCGTCGCCTCAACCCCTTACGGGGAAAATGGTGCCCGGAAGAGGACTCGAACCTCCACGACCTTGCGATCGCCAGCACCTGAAGCTGGTGCGTCTACCAATTCCGCCATCCGGGCACGGGGTAGGAGGGCGCCTCTAGTGGACGGTCGCGATGCTTGTCAACACACCTCTTGCTGGGGCAAGGGGCGCGGAGGCAAAAGAAATTGGACGGACGGCGATGAACGACAAACTGGTGACGCTGATCGGGGGCGGCGGTTTCGTCGGCCGCTAT
This sequence comes from Sphingomonas sp. R86520, assembly GCF_042466285.1. Classification (NCBI taxonomy): domain Bacteria; kingdom Pseudomonadati; phylum Pseudomonadota; class Alphaproteobacteria; order Sphingomonadales; family Sphingomonadaceae; genus Sphingomonas; species Sphingomonas sp. R86520. Next base: position 3,385,481 of record NZ_JAXHBZ010000001.1, on the reverse strand, counting down.
GTCGCACAGGCGCTGCTGGCGACGGGCGCCCGCGTCCGCATCGCGCAGCGCGATCCGCGGCAGGCGTTTTTCCTGAAGCCGCTCGGCGGACTCGGCCAGACGCAGTTCGTCGGCGCCGACGTCACCAAGCCCGAGACGATCGCGCATGCGGTGCACGGCTCGGACGTCGTGGTGAACCTGGTCGGCGTACTGGCGGGCGATTTCCAGCGCGTACAGGCGCTCGGTGCGCAAACGGTCGCGGAAGCCGCTGCCAAGGCCGGCGTGGGCGCGCTGGTCCATGTCTCGGCGATCGGTGCCGATCCTGACTCGGCATCGGCCTATGGCAAGTCGAAGGGGCAGGGCGAGGCAGCGGTGCTCAACGCGTACCCGAACGCGACGATTCTCCGGCCATCGATCGTGTTCGGCCAGGAAGACCAGTTCGTGAACCGCTTTGCCGGCATGATCGCCAAGGCGCCGGTCGTCCCGGTCCTGCGTGCAGGGGCGAAGTTCCAGCCGGTGTTCGTCGGCAACGTGGCGGACGCGATCGTCGCGGCAGCGGCGGCACCAGAGACATTCGGCGGCCAGACGCTGGAGCTCGGCGGCCCCGACGTCATCACGATGGGCAATCTGATCCGCTGGATCGCAAAGACCATCGGCCGCGATCCCTCGATCGTCGAGCTTCCCGATTTCGCCGGGGCGATGATCGCCAAGGCCGGTTTCCTGCCGGGCATGCCGATCACCAGGGATCAGTGGGCAATGCTGCAGACCGACAACGTCGTGACCGGCACCGATGGTCTGGCGGCGCTCGGGATCGATGCGACGCCGTTGTCGACGGTCGCGCCGGGCTGGCTGGTCCGCTTCCGCAAGGCCGGACGCTTCGGCCGCCGCGCCGAGACGCATGCGGAAGTCCCTGTCACCTGAACCTGCGCGTGCTACGCTACCCTGACACCGCCCTGACATCGCCCTGACCTACCGCGCCGGAGCTGCCGCTTGACCGAACTTCTCACCGTCATCCTCCTCGGCATCGTCGAGGGGATCACCGAATTCCTGCCCGTCTCCTCGACCGGTCACCTGATCCTGGCCACGCGGCTGCTCGGGTATGATGCGGGGCGCTGGGAGGTGTTCAACGTCGTCATCCAGCTCGGCGCGATCCTCGCGATCGTCGTGCTGTATTGGCGGACGTTCTGGGCGGTCGGCATGGGGCTGATCCGCCGCGAGCCGAAATCGTGGCTGTTCCTGCGCAACCTCGTGGTCGCATTCATCCCGGCTGCGGTGATCGGCCTCGCGCTCCACAAGCATATCGAGGCGCTGCTCGGGAACGCCGAAGTCGTTGCGATCGCGCTGGTCGTCGGCGGCTTCGCGATCCTCGCGGTCGAGCGGTTCGCGCCGCGCAGCGACATCAGCGGCGTTGCGGACATCCCGCTGAAGACGGTAATCGGCATCGGCTTCCTGCAGTGCCTTGCGATGGTCCCCGGCGTCAGCCGCTCCGGTGCGACGATCCTCGGCGCGCTGGCGCTGGGCGTCGAGCGGCGCACCGCGGCGGAGTTCAGCTTCTTTCTCGCAATCCCGACGATGCTGGGGGCGAGCGCGCTCGAGCTGTTGAAGAACCGCGATGCGATCGCGAGCGGCGGCGGTGTCGGCCTCGGCGCGATCGCGATCGGCGCCGCGGTATCTTTCATCGTCGCACTGCTGGTGGTGAAGTGGTTCGTCGGGATCGTCACGAAGCACGGGTTCGTGCCGTTCGCCCTCTACCGCGTCGTCGCCGGTTCGGCTGCGCTGATCTGGCTACTCAGCAATTAGGGCCGTTGCGGTATCAATAAGCCTATTTGAGAACTGCTCGCACGAAATTGGGCTCATTAGTTGGTTTTATTAGGCAGTATAACTGACCTATGTGCTGTTTTAGTCGTGACAAGCCTTCGATCGCGCAATAACGCGGCTGTCGGAGGCTATCATGGCGAACGATTCGATGCTCAAATTTGTCGGCCGGGAGCAATCCTATCCTGACAAGCGCACCGCCCACGAGCGGGCCGACGATTTTCGCGAGATCGCGCAACGCTATGCCGTCGAGCCCGCGGAAGAGCAGGCCGGACGCTGCTCGCAATGTGGCGTGCCCTATTGCTCGGTCCATTGCCCGCTGCACAACCACATTCCCGACTGGCTCCGGCTGACCGCGGAAGGGCGGCTGCGCGAGGCCTATGAGCTCAGCAATGCGACCTCGACCATGCCCGAGATTTGCGGTCGGATCTGCCCGCAGGACCGGCTGTGCGAAGGCAATTGCGTCATCGAGTTCACCGGGCACGGGGCTGTCACGATCGGCTCGGTCGAGAAGTTCATCACCGATACCGCCTGGGAGAATGGCTGGGTCGAGCCGCTGGTCCCCGGCAAGTCGCGCGGCCAGTCGGTCGGCGTGATCGGTGCAGGGCCGGCAGGCCTGACCGCCGCCGAATATCTGCGCGGCCACGGCTACGACGTGCACGTCTATGACCGCTACGACCGCGCGGGCGGGTTGCTCACCTACGGCATTCCCGGCTTCAAGCTCGAAAAGCCGATCGTCATGCGCCGCGTCGAGCGGCTCAAGGCGGCCGGAATCGTCTTCCACGAAGGCTTCGCGGTCGGCGCCGATGCGAGCCTCGACGATCTCCGCCAGCGCCACGACGCGATCCTGATCGCGACCGGCGTCTACAAGGCGCGCGCGATGGATCTTCCCGGCGGTGGATCGAACGGCGTGGTCGCCGCACTCGACTTCCTCGTCGCGTCGAACCGCAAGGGCTTTGGCGACGCCGTCCCCGCCTTCGACGACGGCAGCCTCAATGCGGAGGGCAAGGACGTCGTCGTGATCGGCGGCGGCGACACCGCGATGGACTGCGTCCGCACCGCGATCCGCCAGGGCGCCAAGTCGGTGAAGTGCCTCTACCGCCGCGACCGCGCCAACATGCCCGGCTCGCAGCGCGAAGTGACCAACGCCGAGGAAGAGGGCGTCGAGTTCGTCTGGCTCTCCGGCCCGCAAAGCTTCGACGGCGGGGATACCGTGTCGAGCGTCAAGGTCCGGAAAATGCGTCTCGGTGCGCCCGACGCGAGCGGCCGCCGCGCGCCCGAACCCGATCCCGCCGGCGATTACTCGGTCGACGCGGACCTCGTCATCAAGGCGCTGGGCTTCGACGCCGAGGATTTGCCGACGCTGTTCGCCACCCCCGAACTGGGCGTCAGCCGCTGGGGCACCGTGCTGGTCGACGGCAAGACGCTGATGACCTCGCTCGACGGCGTGTTCGCGGCGGGCGACATCGTCCGCGGCGCCAGCCTCGTCGTCTGGGCGATCCGCGACGGCCGCGACGTCGCCGCGACGATGCACAAGTGGCTGAAGACCAAGGCAGCCAACGCGAAGGTGGCAGCATGAGCAACGAACAGGGTTCCCCGATGATCGATCAACGCGCTCGTCTCGCCGCTGAAGGCATGTACCGCCCTGAATTCGAGGGCGATGCGTGCGGCGTGGGTCTCGTCGCCGCCACCGATGGCCGCGCCTCGCGCCGTGTCGTGCAGTCTGCGGTCGATGCGCTGAAGGCCGTCTGGCACCGCGGCGCGGTCGACGCCGACGGCAAGACCGGTGACGGCGCCGGCCTTCACATCGACTTGCCCGTCCGGTTCTTCGACGATGCGGTCGCCGCCTCGGGTCACAAGGTCCGCCCGAACCGTCTCGCGGTCGGCATGATTTTTCTCCCCCGCACCGATCTCGGCGCGCAGGAGGATTGCCGGACGATCGTCGAGAGCGCGATCATCGAGGCGGGCTACACCATCTATGGCTGGCGCCAGGTGCCGGTCGACGTGTCGGTGATCGGCACCAAGGCGCAGCTGACGCGTCCCGAGATCGAGCAGATCATGATCGCCGGGCCCCTGCCCGAGGAGCAGGACGCCGCCGAGTTCGAGAAGACGCTCTATCTCGTCCGCCGCCGGATCGAGAAGCGCGTGATCGCCGCCCAGATCCAGGGCTTCTACGTCTGTTCGCTGTCGTGCCGCTCGATCATCTACAAGGGGCTGTTCCTCGCTGAATCGCTGTCGGTCTTCTACCCCGATCTCTGCGATCAGCGCTTCGAGAGCCGCGTCGCGATCTTCCATCAGCGCTATTCGACCAACACCTTCCCGCAATGGTGGCTGGCGCAGCCGTTCCGCTGCCTCGCGCACAACGGCGAGATCAACACGATCCGCGGCAACAAGAACTGGATGCTCTCCCACGAGATCCGCATGGCGAGCCTCGCGTTCGGCGATAATTCTGAGGACATCAAGCCGGTGATCCCGGCGGGCGCATCCGACACCGCCGCGTTGGACGCGGTGTTCGAGGCGATCTGCCGCTCGGGCCGCGATGCGCCGACCGCCAAGCTGATGCTCGTCCCCGAAGCCGCCAGCCCGGACATGCCGGCCGAGCATACCGCGATGTACCAGTATCTCGCGTCGGTGATGGAGCCATGGGACGGACCCGCCGCGCTCGCGATGACCGATGGCCGCTGGGCAGTCGCCGGCATGGACCGCAACGCGCTGCGTCCGCTGCGCTACACGCTGACCTCCGACGGTCTGCTGATCGTCGGGTCGGAGAGCGGCATGGTCGTCGTTCCCGAATCCACGATTGTCGCCAAGGGCCGGCTCGGACCGGGCGAGATGATCGCGGTCGACCTCGAAGAGGGCATCCTGTTGCAGGATCGCGCGGTGAAGGATCGCATCTCGGGCGAGGCGGATTACGCCGCGATGATCGGCGAATTCCACACGCTCGCCGACCTGCCCTCGGTCGAGGACGCGGTCGTGCGCTACGACCGCGCCGAGCTCGCACGCCGTCAGGTCGCGGCGGGCCAGACGATGGAGGACATGGAACTGATCCTGTCGCCGATGGTCGAATCCGCGAAGGAAGCGATTGGCTCGATGGGCGACGATACTCCGCTCGCGGTCATCTCCGACAAGCCGCGGCTGATCAGCCAGTTCTTCCGCCAGAACTTCTCGCAGGTCACCAACCCGCCGATCGACCCGTTGCGCGAGCGCCACGTGATGTCGCTCAAGACGCGGTTCGGCAACCTCGCCAACATCCTCGACGTCCGTGACCAGCGCGAACGCGTGCTGGTGCTCGATTCGCCGGTCCTGACGGGCGAGCATTGGTCGCGGCTGAAGGCGCATTTCGGTAACGCGGTCGCCGAGATCGACTGCACGTTCGACGTCGGTGGCGGCCCGGAAAAGCTCCGCGCGGCGATCCAGCGGATCCGCAACGAGGCGGAGCAAGCCGTCCGCCAGGGCAAGAGCGAGATCTTCCTCACCGACGAGGCGATCAGCGAAGACCGCGTCGGCATCGCCGGCGTGCTCGCGGTCGCCGCCGTCCATACGCACCTCGTCCGCCGAGGCCTGCGCTCCTACGCGTCGATCAACGTCCGCACCGCCGAATGCCTCGACACGCATTATTACGCCGTGCTGATCGGCGTCGGTGCGACCACCGTGAACGCCTATCTCGCCGAGGCCGCGATCGTCGATCGCCAGTCGCGCGGGCTGTTCGGCGATCTCGACCTCGCCGAATGCCTCCGCCGCCACCGCGTCGCGGTCGAGGAGGGGCTGCTCAAGATCATGTCGAAGATGGGCATCGCGGTCATCTCGTCCTACCGCGGCGGCTACAACTTCGAAGCCGTCGGCCTCTCGCGCAGCTTGGTCAACGACCTGTTCCCCGGCATGCCCGCCAAGATCAGCGGCGAGGGCTATGCCTCGCTCCACGTCAACGCGACCGACCGCCACGAAGCCGCGTTCGATCCGGCGGTGGCGACGCTGCCGATCGGCGGCTTCTATCGCCAGCGCCACACCGGCGAGACGCACGCCTATTCCGCGCAGCTGATGCACCTGCTCCAGACCGCGGTCGCGACCGACAGCTATACGAGCTACCTGCAATTCTCCCGCGGCGTGTCCGATCTGCCGCCGGTGTACCTGCGCGATCTGCTCCAGTTCAACTTCCCCGCGGAGGGCGTGCCGGTCGATCAGGTCGAGGCGATCACCGAGATCCGCAAGCGCTTCGTCACCCCCGGCATGTCGCTCGGCGCGCTGTCGCCCGAGGCGCACGAGACGCTGGCGATCGCGATGAACCGGATCGGCGCCAAGGCCGTCTCGGGCGAGGGCGGCGAGGACAAGTCGCGCTTCGTACCCTACGCCAACGGCGACAACGCGAACTCGTCGATCAAGCAGGTCGCGTCCGGCCGATTCGGCGTCACCGCGGAATATCTGAACGCGTGCGAGGAGATCGAGGTCAAGGTCGCACAGGGCGCCAAGCCCGGCGAAGGCGGCCAGCTGCCCGGCTTCAAGGTCACCGAGTTCATCGCCAAGCTGCGTCATGCGACGCCCGGCGTGACGCTGATCTCGCCGCCGCCGCATCACGACATCTACTCGATCGAGGATCTCGCCCAGCTCATCTACGACCTGAAGCAGATCAACCCGCGCGCTCGCGTCTGCGTTAAGCTCGTCAGCTCGGCGGGCATCGGCACGGTCGCGGCGGGTGTCGCGAAGGCCCATGCCGACGTGATCCTGATCGCCGGCCATGTCGGCGGCACCGGCGCTTCGCCCCAGACGTCGATCAAATACGCCGGCACGCCGTGGGAAATGGGCCTGTCGGAGGTCAACCAGGTGCTGACGCTCAACGGACTGCGCGGTCGCGTGCGGCTGCGCACCGATGGCGGGCTGAAGACCGGTCGCGACATCGTCATCGCCGCGATCCTCGGCGCGGAGGAGTTCGGGATCGGCACGCTGAGCCTCGTCGCGATGGGCTGCATCATGGTCCGCCAATGCCACTCGAATACGTGCCCGGTCGGCATCTGCACGCAGAACGATGCGCTTCGCCAGAAGTTCGTCGGCACGCCCGAGAAGGTGATCAACCTGATGACCTTCATCGCCGAGGAAGTCCGCGACATCCTCGCGCGGCTCGGCGTGAAGAGCCTCGACGACGTGATCGGCCGCACCGAGTTCCTGCGCCAGGTCAGCCGTGGCGCGGAGCATCTCGACGATCTCGACCTGAACCCGATCCTGGCGAAGGTCGATGCGGATGATTCCCAGCGCCGCTTCAGCCTGTCGACCTTCCGCAACGAAGTCCCCGACAGCCTCGACGCGCAGATCATCAAGGACGCGTCCGCGGTGTTCTCGCGCGGCGAGAAGATGCAGCTGACCTATTCGGTGCGCAACACGCACCGCGCGGTCGGCACGCGGTTGTCGAGCGAGATCACGCGGAAGTTCGGCATGTCGACGCTGGCGGACAACCACGTGACGATCCGGCTGCGTGGCTCGGCGGGCCAATCGCTCGGCGCGTTCCTGTGCAAGGGGATCACGCTCGAAGTGTTCGGCGATTCGAACGACTATGTCGGCAAGGGACTGTCGGGCGGCACGATCATCGTCCGTCCGGCGGTGAGTTCGCCTTTGGCGAGCCAAGAGAACACGATCATCGGCAACACCGTGCTCTACGGCGCGACATCGGGCCGGCTGTTCGCGGCAGGGCAGGCGGGCGAGCGTTTCGCGGTCCGCAACTCGGGCGCGACCGTGGTCGTCGAGGGCTGCGGCGCGAACGGCTGCGAATACATGACCAACGGCATCGCGGTCGTTCTCGGCGCGGTCGGCGCGAACTTCGGTGCGGGGATGACCGGCGGCATGGCATTCGTCTACGATCCCGACGGCGTCTTCGCAAAGCGCGCCAACCCGGAGAACATCACCTGGGACCGCGTGAAGTCGCTCCACTGGGCCGACGTGCTGCTCGACCTGGTCCGTGATCACGCCGACCATACCGACAGCAAATGGTCGAAGGGCCTGCTCGAGGACTGGGACCGGGTAGCCGGCCATTTCTGGCAGATCGTGCCGAAGGAAATGCTGACCCGCCTGAGCCATCCGCTCGACGACAGCGCGGAGTTGGTTGCCGCGGAATAATCCCCAGCCCTTACACCACCCGGGCGCCCGCTGGGGTGGTGTAAGTTAGATGGGTTCACGCGGAGACGCGGAGACGCGGAGCTAAAGTCCCTCTGCATCTCTCTTATTGCGATCGGTGGTGAAGGAGCTTCGCTCGCAGGGAACGCAACACCTCCGCGTCTCCGCGCCTCCGCGTGAACCAAATCTTCGCGGCGCCAACCCGCGCTAGTGACACACCCGCCCCCCACCGCCTAAACGATGGGCATGTGGCAGCTTTATCAATTCCCCCTGTGTCCCTTCTCGCGAAAGGTCCGCCTGCTGCTGGGTGAAAAGGGCGTCGGCTATGAACTGGTGCGCGAATCGCCCTGGGATCGCCGCGACGAGTTCATGGACATGAACCCCGCCGGCCAGACCCCGGTGATGGTCGACGCGTCGCGCGGCGTTGCCCCGCTGATCGATTCGATGGCGATCTGCGAGTTCTTCGAGGAAACCGTCGAGAAGGCGGCGATGATCAACGGCACCGCGACCAACCGCGCCGAAATCCGCCGCCTGGTCACGTGGTTCGACACGCATTTCTACCGCGACGTCACCGGCCCGCTGCTCCACGAGCGCATGGTCAAGCGCCTCGCCCACCGCACCGCTCCCGACGCGAAGGGGCTCCGGGAAGCGATGAAGGCCGCGGTCGGGCATCTCGATTACATGGATTACCTGCTCGATCACCGGAACTGGCTCGGCGGCGCGACCATGAGCCTCGCCGATCTCGCGGCGGCGGCGCAGATCTCGGTCACCGATTACCTCGGCGGGATCGACTGGAAGGGCCACGACCAGACCGCGCGCTGGTATCGCGGCTTCAAGAGCCGCCCGAGCTTCCGCCCGCTGCTGTCCGAACGGATGGAGCTGATCTCACCCCCGGCGCATTACGACAATGTCGATTTCTGAACAAATAGCGTTCCCGGACTTCGAGAAGGTCGACATCCGCGTCGGCACGATCGTCGAGGCCGAACCCTTCCCGGAAGCGCGCAAACCCGCAATCAAACTCCGGATCGATTTCGGCGAAGAAATCGGCGTGAAGCGCTCGTCCGCGCAGATCACCGAACACTACACGCCGGAGACGCTGATCGGCCGCCAGGTCGCCGCGGTGGTCAACTTCCCGCCGCGCCAGATCGGCCCGATGATGTCCGAAGTCCTGACGCTCGGCTTTCCCGACGCGGACGGGAAAGTGGTGCTGATTTCGCCGACCGGACAGGTCCCGAACGGTGGTCGCCTGTTCTGAACCGTCAAATCCCCGCTTGATTCTGTTCTCCCGCGAAGGCGGGAGCCCAGGGTACCAAGCGCAACGCCCGTGGTTCCTGGACCCCCGCTTTCGCGGGGGAACGGTTGGCGGGGAGACGCCTCTCGATAGAGGCCCTTAAGACCGCAGGTCGTTCTGCGTGATCGGCACGATCTTCACCTCGACGCGACGGTTCGCCGCACGACCTGCATCGGTATCGTTCGACGCAATCGGCTGCGTTTTGCCATAGCCGCGCGTGCCGATGCGCGCGCTCTGCACGCCGTGGCCCGAAAGATAGTCCGCAACCGACCGCGCCCGACGTTCCGACAGCGTCTGGTTGTACGCATCGCTACCGGTCGAATCGGTGTGACCGTACACGTCGACATACGTCTGGTTGTACTGCGACAGCGTGTCGGCAACCTGGTCAAGCGTGCGCTGGAACTGCGGCTGCACGTCGGCGCTATCATACGCGAACGTGATGCCCGACGGGATGTTCAGCACCAAGTCGTCGCCCTGGCGGATCACCTGCACGTCGGTGCCGGCGGTGCGTGCGCGCAGGTCGCGCTCCTGCTTGTCCATATACGCGCCGATCCCGGCACCAGCGAGACCACCGATGCCCGCGCCAAGCAGCTTCTCGGTCCGGTCGTGCCGCCCACCGACCACGTCGCCGAGCAGATAGCCACCGAGCGCGCCGCCGATGCCGCCAAGCGCGGTCTTCGAAATCGTCTGGCGTCCGGTTTCCGGATCGGTGGTGCAGCCGCTGGTGGCGACGAGCGCGGCCAGTGCCGCACCGATGATCAGCTTGGTCTTCACGAAATTTCTCCCTTTGGCATGTGCCGGATAACCCGGTGTCGGTGGCGATTGTTCCGCATCCGCACTGAACCCGGGATGACCATATCGGCGAGCATGTGTCGAGCATGGTTGTGCGCCGGGCCGTTGTCCTGCAAAGAGACGCTGAGCCAATGGCACCGCTTCCCCCTTCCCCTGGATCGACGTCGCGATCATCCTCGCGCTGGTCGCGTTGAACGGCGTGTTCGCGATGAGCGAACTCGCGATCGTTTCCGCGCGCAAAGCCCGGCTCGAGGCGATGGCGCGATCGGGCAAGAAGGGCGCGCGCGCTGCGATCGTCCTTGCGGCGGACCCCGGCAAGTTCCTGTCGACGGTTCAGATCGGCATCACGCTGATCGGTATTCTCGCCGGCGCCTATTCGGGCTCCAGCCTCGGCATGCCGACCGCGGCGCGGCTACAGGCTTGGGGGCTCTCCGCGTCGACCGCGGAAACCGCCGGGTTCGCGATCGTCATCGGTCTCACGACCTTCGCGTCGCTGATCATCGGCGAACTCGTCCCCAAGCAATTCGCGCTGCGGGCACCCGAAGCGATCGCGTCTTTCATGGCACCGGTAATGCGCTGGCTCGCGATCGGTACGGCGCCGGTCGTCTGGGTCCTCGATTCCACCAGCGCGTTGATCTTCCGCATCCTCCGCCTCAACCGCGAGACCGAGGAGCATGTCACCGCCGAGGAACTTCACCTCATCGTCGCCGAAGCCTCGAAGTCGGGCGTGATCGAGGAGCATGAGCGCTCGATCATTTCGGGCGTCGTGCGGCTCGCCGATCGCCCGGTCCGCGAAGTGATGACGCCGCGCACCGAGATCGACTGGCTCGACTGCAACTGGGGGCCGGACGAGATCCGCGCTACCCTGCTCGCGTCGCAGCATACGCGTCTGCCGGTTGGCGAAGGCTCGATCGATACCGTCAAGGGCGTCGTCCAGGCCCGCGACATCGCCGCGGCCCTGTTTCGCGGCGACCCGCTCGACCTGCGCGCGCTGATGCGCAAGGCCCCGGTGGTGATCGACCAGATCGATGCGATGGACGCCCTGCTCGCGCTGCGCGAGGCCGAAGTGCCGATGGCGCTGATCCACGACGAATATGGTCATTTCGAAGGCATAGTGACGCCGGCCGATCTGCTCGCGGCGATCGCCGGCGAGTTCAAGTCGGATGCCGATCCCGACGATGCGCCTTCGGTAGTGGTCCGCGAAGACGGCTCGTTGCTGGTGGCGGGGACGATGGCGGCGGATTCGCTCGCCGACCGCCTCGGTATCGACCTCCCCGAGGACCGCGACTACGCGACCGTCGCGGGACTGGCGCTGTCGGTGTTCCGTCACCTGCCGGGCGAGGGCGAGAGCTTCGTCGAACAGGGGTGGAAGTTCGAGATCGTCGACCTGGACGGGCGCCGTATCGACAAGTTGCTGGTGAGCGAAGTCTGAGGGCTGCTCTTCCGTCGACGCAGGATGATACTGGGCGCCCACGTTTTCCGTTCGCCCTGAGCGAAGTCGAAGGGTAAGCCTAGAGCGCAGGTGCTTCGACTTCGCTCAGCACGAACGGGCAGGGAAGACGGCCCCAAGGCCCGTCATCCCAGCGCAGGCTGGGATATCCCCGTTTGGTAAGCGACATATCCCAACCGGGAGACCCCAGCACGCGCTGGGGTGACGGGTATTGGAGCGGCCATCACACTCCGTTCTCCCGAGTAGCGGCTGAGCTCGTCAAGCGGCGTATCGAAGGACAGGTTGGCGCGCGGACCCCATGCTTCGGGGTAGGGCGCCGCTCTCACAATCCGTCATCCCAGCGCACGCTGGGATCTCCCCGTTTGATGCACGACATATCCCAACCGTCACCCCAGCATGCGCCGGGGTGACGGTTCTGGCCGGAGATGGCGCGTTAAGGCCTGGTCGTTGCGTGGACGGCCGGTGCATCGACGACAGGCGCCTCGACCACCGGAGTCGCTGCCGCCCCGTCGGTCGGCGGTACGGCTCCCGGCTCGAGATCACTCGGCACGAACGGCACGACACTGGGGGGTGGACCCGACATACCCGCGGGATCGCCCTCGACCCGCCCGTGCAGATGATCGATCTCCGCCTGCCGCCGGTTGAGATAGAAGGCGCGGGTCGCCCCATACGGATCGGGCGAATTGTCGTGAAGGTCCTTCAGCGTCTCATCGAACTCCGACCGGTGATCGAGCGCACCCAGAATACCCGCGGGAATAGTGTACGTCGCGCTGGTGAACGGTTTGCCGACGCCGATCGGCAGGATCAGGCGATCGACCGCACCACCCAGCAGGTCGCGGATCGTCGTCGGGCCGACCAGCGGCAGGAACAGGAACGGCCCGTTCTTCACGCCGTAATAGCCAAGCGTATTGGCAAACCCGTTCGAGCGCCGCGGCAGGTGGAAGGGCTTGCGCTTGGCCATGTCCAGCACGCCGACCGCGCCGATCGTCGAGTTGATCGCGAACCGCCCGACGGTCTCCGCGGCCTTGCCGGGCTTGAACTGAAGCAGGAAGTTCAGGAAGACGATCGGCTCGCGCAGATTATAGAGGAAGTTGTGAATGCCGCGCCGGATCGGGCTCGGCACCGTCTTCTTGTAGGTCCGCGCGACCGGGCCGATCACCGCATCGTCGACCTTCTGCGTGACCGCGAACGATTCAGCGTTGACCGCGCGTAACGGATCGCCTGCCGGCTCCTTGCGGCCGGTGACGATGATATCGGTCTGCAAGGCATGGTCGGTCGACGGGGTGTTCAGCGGCGCCGGACCGACTGGGGGGATCGATTGGGTCGGAACCTGAGGCACGAACGCCACCGCAGGAAGCGCAGCGACCAACGCCAGCGGAGAGACCGCCATCGACGTCGGCATTGGCGGTACGGGAAAATCCCCTGCGAACGGCGATGGAGTCGCGCCGGGCAACGCGATCGGCGCGGACGTCGAATGCACCGGCACGGCGGTCAACAGCATCGCACTCATCATCGCCAGCATGTGCACTCATCGCCCTGTCTATCGGCTGCCCCCATAGTTCGAGGTGCAACGCGCCTGACATGCCCGTCGCCGCGTGCGGGGCATAGAGCCAATCGACATTCCGCCGATCGGGCGTCGTGGCCGGCGGCCCACCCGTCTCGCGTTACAGCTTGCCGAACACCGCCTCGAAGCCGGCCTTGTCATCGGCTGCCAGCAGGCGCGCCTGTTCGATCCACCGGTCGCGCCCCATGCGCCCGGTGAAGTTGCCGAGTTGCGCATCGATCGTCTGCGCCTCGCCGTCGGACAACGCCGCCATCTGGCCGACCGTCGTGACGCCGAGTTCGCCGAGCCGCGTTGCGACCTTGGGCCCAAGCCCCTTGAGCTGCGTGATCGGCCCGTCCGCATAGGATTGTGCAGGCGCAGCCGGTTCTACTGGTGCGCTTGCTACAGGCGCGGCGGGAGCGACTTCCGTAGCCGGGCTGGCCTCGAGCGGCGACGCCGCGGCGATCGGCTCGTCGACGAGCCGGTCGGGCGTCTCGGGAACGCCAGCGACCGGCGCGTCGGCGATCGGCGGCAAGGACGGCGCGACCGGGATCGGCGCAGGGGCGCTCTGGACGGGTGGCGCGCTCGGTGCCGCGGCGGGCGCCGTGGGGGCAGGGGCGGGGGCAGGGGCGGCGGCGGGGGCGGGTGCGACCGTCTGCGTTTGCGACTGCGCGGGCTGGCGCTCTTGGACCGCCGGCGTGACGGGCTCTGGCGGCACGCCCGCTTCCTCGGCGTTCGCGATCACCTCGCGCGACGCCTTCACGCGGCTCCGTTTGGCACGGATACCCCACAACAGCCCGACGATCACGAGAAGCGCGAGCACGCCGATGATCGTGAAATGGATCGCCGTCAGCGTGGCGATGCTGTCGGGCAACAGGCTCAGGCCCGAGGCGGAGGCCGGGGAAGTTTCGTTCATTCCCATACCGTAGCGTCACGAGCCGTAGGCGGCGAGGCCAAATCGGCTTCGGGCGCGCTGCAAGCATCAGGCCCCGCGCGCGATCTCCCGCCAACCGATGTCGCGGCGGTAGAATCCTTCCGCGAAGTCGATCGCCTCGACCGCGCGATAGGCGTTCGCCTGCGCCGCCGCGACGTCGTCGCCCACCGCCGTCACCGCGAGCACGCGCCCGCCCGATGCGACCAGACCGCCATCCTCGATCCGCGTGCCCGCATGGAACACGATGCCCCCCGCCGCACGCGCGGAATCGAGCCCGACGATCGCGCCGCCGGCCTTGGGCGTCCCCGGATACCCGTCGGCCGCCATCACCACCGTCAACGCGGTCTCGTCGCTGAACTTTGCGGCCGGCATCTCGCTCAGTCGTCCTTCCGCGGTTGCCAGCATCGTCGCGAGCAGGTCGCCCTGGAACCGCATCATCAGCACCTGCGTCTCGGGGTCGCCGAACCGCGCGTTATACTCAATGAGCTTGGGCCCCTGCGGCGTCAGCATAAGGCCCGCGTACAGCACGCCCGAGAACGGCATGCCCTCCGCCGCCATCGCCGCCACGGTCGGCGCGACGATCTCGTCGATCGCGCGCTTCTCCAGCGCGGGCGTGAGGACGAGGGCAGGGCTGTACGCGCCCATCCCGCCGGTATTCGGCCCGGTATCGCCCTCGCCGACGCGCTTGTGATCCTGCGCGGAGCCGAACGGCATCAGCGACACGCCGTCGGTCAGCACGAAGAGGCTCGCCTCCTCGCCCTCCAGGAATTCCTCGATCACCGCCTCGGCGTTCGCGTCGTCAGCATACAGCGCGTCGAGCGCCCCGGTGACCTCGCCTGCCGAGAACGCGATGACCACGCCCTTGCCCGCGGCCAGGCCGTCCGCCTTGATGACCACCGGCAGCGAGAAGGTCGTGGCGATCGCCGCCTCCGCCTCGGCACGGCTACGAACCCGGACATAGCCCGCCGTCGGGATGCCGGCGCGCAAGCACAGATCCTTGGTAAAGCCCTTCGACCCTTCCAGTTGCGCTGCCGCCTTCGATGGCCCGAACGCCGGAATGTCCGCCGCCCGCAACGTATCGGCCAGCCCGTCGACCAGCGGCGCCTCGGGCCCGATCACGACCAGCCCGACGCCGTGCTCGCGCACGAACGCGACGACCGCGGCGTGATCCGTCGCATCCAGCGGCACGAGCGTCGCAAGCCGCGCGATCCCGGGGTTGCCCGGCGCCGCATACAGCGTATCGAGGCCGCGAGATTGCACCAGCTTCCACGCGAGCGCATGTTCGCGACCCCCCGAGCCCAGCAGCAGGACGTTCATGCCCGATCCTTTTTCCGATGACGTGTCCAGTGACATGGGGCGGCTGGTAGCCGAGCAGGTCCCCGGCGACAACGCACTCGCCATGTCGGTCGGCGAACTCGCGTTCAAGCTGAAGCGGATGGTCGAGGGCGAGTTCGGCCATGTCCGCCTGCGCGGCGAGATATCGGGCTGGAAACGCGTCGCCTCCGGGCATTGTTACATGTCGTTGAAGGACGATCAGGCGGTGATCGACGGCGTCATCTGGAAGGGCAATGCGTCGAGCCTTGCCTTCGTGCCGCAGGACGGCATCGAGGTGATCGCCACCGGCAAGCTCACCACCTATCCCGGCCGCTCGAAATACCAGATCGTCATCGAGCGCATGGAGCTGGCCGGCGCCGGCGCGCTCATGGCGCTGCTGGAAAAGCTAAAGGCCAAGCTGGCAGGCGAGGGGCTGTTCGACGGCACTCGCAAGAAAGCCCTGCCATTCCTGCCGCAGGTGATCGGCGTCGTCACCTCGGGCACCGGCGCGGTGATCCGCGACATCCTCCACCGCCTCGAGGACCGCTGCCCGACGCACGTCATCGTCTGGCCAGTGAAGGTGCAGGGCGAGGGCTCGGCTGCCGAGATCGCCGCCGCCGTCCGCGGCTTCGACGCGATCGCCCCTGGCGGCCCGGTGCCGCTTCCCGACCTCGTCATCGTCGCGCGCGGCGGCGGTTCGGTCGAGGATCTGTGGTCGTTCAACGAGGAGGTCGTCGTCCGCGCGGTCGCCGCCTGCACGATCCCGATCATCTCCGCGGTCGGCCACGAGACCGACACCACCTTGTGCGATTTCGCCGCCGACCTGCGCGCGCCGACGCCGACCGCGGCCGCCGAGATCGCGGTGCCGGTGCTCGCCGACCTGCGCCTGACGCTCGACAGCCACCGCAACCGCACCGAACGCTGTGCGCGCCGGCACGTCGAGCGCGGTCGCGAACGGCTCGATGCGCTCGCCCGGCTGCTCCCGAAGCGCGACCAGCTGCTCGGCCCCCAACGCCAGCGCGCCGACGATTTCGCCCAGCGCCTCGACCGCGGGCTGGAGCGCCGCCTGACCCTGGCGCGCGGCAGTCTCGACCGCTCGGGCGCAGCACTCCGTCCCGCCACCCTCGAACGCAAACTCGAAGCCAAACGCGCGCAGCTCGACGCGACATGGCGCCTCGTCCGGTCGCTCAACCCCGACGCGATCCTCGACCGCGGCTATGCCCGCGTCACCGCGCGCGCCGGCGGCGAGACGCTCGCCTCTGCCAAGGCCGCGCAGGGGGCGGGCTCGCTGACTCTCCACTTCCGCGACGGCACCGTCGACGCGCTCACCGACACCGGCCTTGAGCGGCCCACCGCCAAAACCTATGTTGCCCCCAAGGCCAAGCCCGCGCCGGACGCGACGCCGCGCCAGCCGACCCTGTTATAGAAGAGCCCGACCATGCTGATGTCCAACTCCGACCGCGCCGCGCGCCTGCACTATATGGCCAATGGCTTCCGCGTGCTCAGCCCCGGCGATCACGTCCCCTGCGCGGCGACCGGTCACCGCATCGCGCTCGAAGACCTGCGCTACTGGAGCGTCGTCCGCCAGGAAGCCTATGCGACCGCCGCTGCTGCCAGCGAAGCGATGGCGCCACGATGAAGCGCGCGGGGGCACTCCTGCTGCTGGCCGCGACGCGCGCGGTCGCGCAGCAGGCGCCGCCCCCGATTACGGCCAGCCAGACTGCCTTCCGCTGGACCGGCACGCTCAGCCAGGGCGGCCTGATGCTCGGCACTGCTCCCGCCGGTACGCGCGCGGTAACACTCGACGGCAAGCCGATCGCGCTGTCCCCCGACGGCCGCTTCCTCGCCGGCTTCGACCGCGACGCCGGAGCGCAAGCGACCCTGGTCGCGACCTTCCCGGACGGTCGCGCCGTCACTCAGCCGCTGGCGATTGCGCCTAGGGCGTGGCGGCTCGAGCGGCTCGATACGCTGCCGAAATTCCCCGCGCCCGACCCCGTCATCGCAAGACTCCGCCCCCCGGAACTCGCCCAGATCGCCGCCGCCCGCGCGCGCATCACCGACGCCCAAGGCTGGCGCCAGGCGTTCGCCTGGCCCGCCACCGGCCGCGTCTCGGGGCTGTTCGGCGCCCAGCGGATCTACAAGGGCGAACCCGGCAGCTATCATTCGGGCACCGACATCGCGAAGCCCACCGGCGCGATCGTCACCGCCCCCGCCGACGGCGTCGTGATCCTCGCCGCAGATCACCCCTTCACGCTGGAGGGCAACCTGCTGATGATCGACCATGGCATGGGCCTCAACAGCGCGTTCCTGCATTTGTCCCGCATCGACGTGAAGGTCGGCGATCACGTCACGAAGGGTCAACCGATCGGCGCCGTCGGCATAACCGGCCGCGCGACGGGCCCGCATCTCCACTGGTCGCTGCGCTGGAACGCCGCAAAGCTCGATCCGATGCTGGTCGCGGGTGCGATGCCCTGAGCATCTAGCCTCATTTTGTTTCACGAGACCCGCCAAACGATTAAAAATATCGCATGCTTGGCGGTACAGCCCGTCTTTTGTGTCATTTTGGACACTAGAGGCTTGCAAATTACACGTTGCGTCAGGGCGTGTCTTTACAGCTGAAAGCGGCGGCTTCATCGTCCCACCATGTCCCCGGGAGCTGATGACAGCAGCCGGGGTGTTTCCGCAGCAGATCGCGAAGCGAGCGCTGCGGGCTACGCAAAAGGGGATTTCACTTGGTAACCACGTCTCGTTTCACGTCCAAGGCACTGCTTCTTGCCGCAGCAACGCCAGTGGCGCTCATCCTTTCGGCGACATCGGGCTTTGCGCAGGACGCAGCCGCGACGACCGATACCCAGGCGACGGTAACACCGCAGGCTGCGACGCCCGCTGAGGAAACCGGCCAGGAAATCGTCGTCACCGGCTCGATCATCCGCGGTACCGATACGGGCATCTCGCCAGTCACCACGCTGACCACCGAGAATCTCGATTCGCGCGGCATCAACACGGTTCAGGCCGGTATCCAGGCCCTGTCGTCGAATAACGGTCCGGCGTTGACCAACTCGTTCACTGCCAATGGCGCGTTCGCAGCCGGTGCCTCGTCGGTGTCGCTGCGCGGCCTGTCGACCAACTCGACCCTCGTGCTGTTCGACGGTCTGCGCGCTGCCTATTACCCGCTGTCGGATGACGGTTCGCGTAACTTCGTCGATCTGAACACCATCCCGGATGACGTCGTCGAGCGCATCGACGTGCTGCGCGACGGTGCATCGTCGAGCTACGGCGCCGACGCGATCGCCGGCGTGGTCAACGTGATCACCAAGCGTAAGTTCAGCGGCATCTCCGGTCGCGCCGAAGCCGGCATCTCGCAGGATGGCGTCAACGCCAACCAGCGCCTGACACTGACTGCCGGCACCGGCGATCTCGATGAGAAGGGCTTCAACGCGTACGTCAGCGGTTTCTATTACCGCACCGAAGGCGTGTACCAGCGCGATCTGCCTGCTCCGTTCAATTCGGACAACCTGACCGGTCTCTGCAGCAGCCGTACCGGCAGCCAGCAGTGCGGCCCGAACAATATTTCGAACGGCCTTCAGTCGGATGGCACCCTCAACGGCTTCACCATCGGCACGGGGAACTACTATGTTCGTCCCGCGAACGCCGCAAACACCGTCGCGACCGGCCGCTATCAGCTGCTGAACCCGGCTGCGGGTTGCCTCAACGGCACGCCGTACAACCTGACGGCCGCTCAGTTGGCGACCACTGCGAACGCAACGGCGCCGACCACGGTCTGTCAGGTCGACAATACCAACAAGTACGACATGGTGACGCCGAACAACGAGCGCTTTGGCGGCTCGGCGCGCTTCACGGCGAAGGTCGGCGACAATTCTGAAGCGTACCTGATGGTAAACTTCCAGCAGTCGTCGAGCAACTACACGGGTCGTCCTGCCGCTATCCGCGGCAACGCGCCGGCCGGCATTCTCTTCCCGCAGTTCTCGACGTCGCAGAACCAGACGCCGGCCCTGGCCGCCGGGTCTGCCGTCCTGGCCCTGCCGGTCTATGTTTGCGCGGCTCGCGTGAACTGCACCGCCGCGAACGGCACGCTGAACCCGAACAATCCGTTCGCAGCACAGGGTCAGCTCGCTCGCCTCGTCGGCGCGCTGCCCGACACGGTGACGGAGAACGCGACACGCAGCCGCGTGTACCGTGCGGCCTTCGGTATGAAGGGCACCGTGCTCGACGATATCGACTACGACTTCAACGCGACCGCGATGCACACCGACTTGCGCATCAAGACCAACGGCTACGTGTACATTCAGCATCTGCTCGACGTCATTGCCGACGGCAGCTACAACTTCGTCAACCCCGGCCTCAACACCCAGGCGGTGCGCGACTATCTGTCGCCGGAGAACATCACCGATACGACGTCGGATCTCTACCAGGCACAGCTGACGGTGCAGAAGTCGCTCGCGACGCTGCCCGGCGGCGACCTTCGCCTCGCAGTCGGCGGCTCGATCTTCTACGAAGCAGTCGACGCACCCAGCGCCAACGACGATTACAATGGCCCGACGCAGCGTTACTTCACGCTGAATGCGTTTGGTACCAAGGGTAACCGTACGGTCAGCTCGGCGTTCGCTGAAATCAACGCGCCGATCCTGAGCGTGCTGACGCTCAACGGTTCGGGCCGCTACGATCACTACTCGACCGGCCAGAGCAACTTCTCGCCAAAGGTCGGTGCGATCTTCACGCCGGTCAAGCAGATCACGGCGCGTGGTACCTATTCGCGCGGTTTCCGTATTCCGAGCTTCGGCGAAGCGAACGCGCTGCCGACGACGGGCTATGTAACGCAGTCGGTCAACGCCATCCCGAACTCGTTCCTCGCGCAATACGGCGCTGGCTGCTCGCAGGCGACACCGAACGGTTGCCCGGCGTACATCACGACCTACTCGATCGGTCAGACGACGCTGGCATCGCCGAACCTGAAGCCTGAAAAGTCGCGCAGCTTCACTGGTGGCTTGAAGTTCGATCCGATCCGCAACGTGTCGTTCACGGTCGACTATTACAACATCAAGAAGACCGGCGCGATCACGACCGCCAACAATGCCCCGGCAATCGCCGCCTATTATGCCGGCCAGGCCATCCCGACCGGGTTCGAAGTCATCGCCGACGCGGTCGACGTCAACAACCCGAACGCGCGTCCGAAGATCGCCTTCGTCCGCTCGCAGCTGATCAATGCCGACACGATCAAGTCGTCGGGCATCGATTTCGGCATCAACGGTGCGTACGACTTCGGTCCGGTCAAGTGGACCTCCAACCTGAACGCCAGCTACATCATCGAGCTGAGCACGACGGTCGACGGCGTGAAGCAGCGCTACGAGGGTACGCTCGGCAACTTCAACCTGACCGCCGGTTCGGGCACGTTCGAGTGGAAGGGCAACTGGCTCAACACCTTCGACTTCGGCAACTTCGCGCTCAGCAGCACGGTCAACTACACGTCGGGCTACGATCTGTCGGCAACCGATCAGGGCGACGACTATAAGGATTGCGGCCAGGCACAGGTGTACACCGACTGCCACGTGAAGAAGTACATCACGGTTGATGCGAACGTGAACTTCAAGGTCACCGACCAGTTCAGCTTCTACGTCAACGCACTGAACGTGTTTAACCACCTGCCGCCAGTCGATACCGTCACCTACGGTGCGTATCTGTACAATGCGATCCAGGGCGGCGACGGCATCTTCGGTCGTCAGTTCCGTGCAGGCGCGAAGTTCGGCTTCTAAGCCTTACGCACCGGCAAAAATATGGGGCGGTTCCGCAAGGAACCGCCCCTTTTTTGTTGGCAGTATCGACCAGGTCTAGCTGGCATCAGGCCACCCGAAGCACCAGCTTGCCGTCGCCCTCGTCGACCTTGACCGTCGAGCCATCCTTGACCTCGCCGCGTAGGATCATGTCGGCGAGCGGGTCCTGCAGATACCGCTGGACCGCCCGCTTCAAGGGCCGGGCACCGTAGACGGGATCATAGCCAACCCGCCCCAGCCACGCCCTCGCGGCGTCCGTAAGGTCTAGGACGATCTTGCGGTCCGCCAGCAGCTTGTCGACGCGCGACACCTGGATATCCACGATCGGCGCCATGTGCGCCTGCCCCAGACGGTGGAACAGGATCACTTCGTCGAGCCGGTTGAGGAACTCCGGCCGGAAGTGCGACCGGACGATCTCCATCACCTGCGGCTCGACCGACGACACGTCGTCGCCCTCCGCCATGTTCGCCAGATACTGGCTGCCGAGGTTCGACGTCAGGATGATCAGCGTGTTGCTGAAATCCACCGTGCGCCCCTGGCCGTCGGTCAGCCGGCCGTCGTCGAGCACCTGCAACAGCACGTTGAACACGTCGCCGTGCGCCTTCTCGACCTCGTCGAACAGGATCACCTGGTACGGCCGCCTGCGCACTGCCTCGGTCAGCACGCCGCCCTCCTCGTACCCGACATAGCCCGGAGGCGCACCGATCAGCCGCGCGACCGCGTGCTTCTCCATGAACTCGCTCATGTCGATGCGGACCATCGCGGAGGGATCGTCGAACAGGAACTCCGCCAGCGCCTTGGTCAACTCGGTCTTGCCGACACCCGTCGGCCCAAGAAACAGGAACGATCCGAGCGGTCGATTAGGATCCTGCAACCCGGCGCGCGCACGACGGACCGCGGTAGAGACCGCCTTCACCGCATGCGCCTGGCCGATCACGCGCTTGCCGATCGTCGCTTCCATCGCCAGCAATTTGTCGCGCTCGCCTTGGAGCATCCGCTCGACCGGGATCCCCGTCCAGCGGCTGACGACGCCAGCGATGTCGTCCGCGGTCACTTCCTCGCGCAGCATCGCGCCCTTGGTCGCCCCCGCCGCCTCGTCGAGCTGGCGCTGCAACCCGGGGATCGTGCCGTAGGAAAGCTCGCCCGCCTTGGCGAGATCGCCCGACCGCTGCGCCTGCTCCAGCTCGAGCCGCGCGGCATCGAGCTGTTCCTTGACCCGCGCCTCGGCGTTGATCTTGTCCTTCTCGCCCTTCCAGCGCGTCGTCAGCTCGGCAGATTGCTCCTCCAGATTGACGAGTTCGCCCTCCAGCGTGTCGAGCCGATCGACCGACGCGTCGTCGGTCTCGCGCTTCAACGCCTCGCGCTCGATCTTGAGCTGAATGATCCGCCGGTCGAGAGTCTCGATCGCCTCGGGCTTCGATTCGACCTCCATGCGGATCCGCGACGCGGCCTCGTCCATCAGGTCGATCGCCTTGTCGGGCAGGAAGCGGTCGGTGATGTAGCGGTTCGACAACGTCGACGCGGCGACGATCGCGCCGTCGGTGATCCGCACGCCGTGATGCAGCTCGTACTTCTCCTTCAGCCCGCGCAGGATCGAGATCGTGTCCTCGACGGTCGGTTCGCCGACCATCACCGGCTGGAACCGCCGCTGCAACGCCGGGTCCTTCTCGACATATTTCCGGTACTCGTCGAGCGTGGTCGCGCCGACGCAATGCAGCTCGCCGCGCGCCAACGCCGGCTTGAGCAGGTTACCCGCGTCCATCGCGCCTTCGGATTTGCCCGCGCCGATCAGCTGGTGCATCTCGTCGATGAACAGGATGATGTCGCCCTCCGCGGCCTTCACCTCGTCGAGCACGCCTTTCAGCCGCTCCTCGAACTCGCCGCGATATTTCGCGCCGGCGATCAGCGAGCCGAGGTCGAGCGACATCAGCCGGCGGTCCTTGAGCGTATCGGGCACGTCGCCATTGGCGATCCGCAGCGCCAGCCCTTCCGCGATAGCCGTTTTCCCGACGCCGGGTTCGCCGATCAGCGCGGGGTTGTTCTTGGTCCGGCGCGCGAGGATCTGGATGGTGCGGCGGATCTCCTCGTCGCGGCCGATGACCGGATCGAGCTTGCCGTCGCGCGCCGCCTGCGTCAGGTCGCGCGCGAATTTCTTCAGCGCATCATAGCGATCCTCGGCACCCGCGGTATCGGCGGTGCGGCCTTGGCGCAAACCGTTGATCGCGGTGTTCAGCCCCTCGGGCGTCACCCCGCCGGCCTTCAACGCCTTGCCCGCCGCGGTGTTGAACGACAGCGCCAGCGCGACCAGCAGCCGCTCGACGGTGACGAAGCTGTCACCCGCCTTGTTCGCGATCTGCTCGGCCTGGTCGAGCACGCGCACCGCATCGTTGTCGATCCCCGGCGTGGTCTGCGCGCCCGAGCCCGACACGACCGGGATCTTCGCCAGCGCGAGATCGGTCTCGGAGGTCGCACGCTTGGCATCGCCGCCCGCCGCTGCGATCAGCCCTGCGGCCATGCCCTGCTCGTCTTCGAGCAGCGCCTTCAACAGATGCTCGGGGGCGATCCGCTGGTGGTTCATGCGGATCGCGACGGTCTGCGCGGATTGCAGGAAGCCTTTCGCGCGGTCGGTGAATTTGTCGATGTTCATGACGAATTCCTGTGGAAGTGGGTCGGTGTTGGCCGAAAGATGGTGTTGTATTTGGGCAACACAAGAGGCGGGCGCAGGTCGGATGCTAGGGCCCCGGCGTCACGCCAGGAATAGCGTTTATTGTCGGTATCGAAGCCGCCCCGTCATCGCTATGTTCAGGTTCGCATGCTATATGCAGCACGTGTCCACAGCGCTCCCCCATACCTACGCCATCGGCATCGAGCCGGCCGACATCGACTTCATGGGTCACGTCAACAACGCGAACTATCTGAAGTGGGTACAGGCCGCGGTGATCGACCATTGGCAGCGTCTCGCGCCCGCCGAGGCGGTGGCCGGGCACCTGTGGGTCGCGCTCAAGCACGAGATTACGTACCGCAAGCCGGCGTTTCTCGACGACGACGTCATTGCGACGGTGCTGCTCGAGAAGGTGCAGGGCGCGCGCGCGTTCTACGAGACGATCATCAAGCGCGGCGAGGATGTGCTCGCCGAAGTGAAATCGAGCTGGTGCTGCCTCGATGCCGAGACGCTCCGCCCGTCGCGCCTCGCGAACAGCGTCGTCGAGCATTTCTTCCCAAAGGCCGACCTCAGGGACTGACGGTCCCTAAACGATTAGGCCTCGGGCGATCGGTTCTCAGAAATCGATCGCCATGCCCTTCAGCTCCCAATCGCCATAGCGCGTCGGGTCGCGCGGCTCGGGATCCTTGTCCGGCACGATCGCCTCGGGTTGCGGCACCGGCGTATTCTTCGCCAGATATTCAGGTGGCTTAACGTGATCGGGGCGCTGGCCCATCGCGGCTCTCCGGATTGCGTGTTGGCGTCGTAACCGCCACATGGGCCCTGTCGCGCCGCTTTGCCACAGCCGCCGCGCCGCAAACCGAACGCGAAGGACCTTCATATGCCCGACTATACCCACGCCCCCGAGCCGCTCGGCGTTCCCACGCGCCGCGCCGCGCTCCGCCTGCTCGACGCCGTCCTGCGTCGCGGCGAGTCGCTCGAATCCGCCTTGCCGGCAGCGACCCGCGCGATCCACGGCCCAGACCGCGGCCTCGCGCATGCGATCGCCGCCGAGACGCTGCGTCGCCTGCCCGATCTCGACGCGATGATCGATTCGGTCACCAAGACCAACCTGCCCGACGACGCGAAAGCGCGGATGGCGCTGCGGATCGCGCTGGTCCAGGTGCTGATCCTCGGCACCCCCTCGCACGCCGCGATCTCGACCGTGTTGCCGTTGGTCGACGGCGGTCCGCGCAAACTCGTCCACGGCGTGTTCGGCACGCTGTTCCGCGCCAACATGCTGCTGCCCGAAGTGCCGACGCTGCCGGCTCCCGTCGAACTCCGCTGGGAAGCCGCGTGGGGCGAGGAGATGGTCGACGCCGCCGGCCGCGCGATCGCGCAGGTGCCGCCGCTCGACCTGACGATCGCCGACCCGTCCGAGACCGAAGGCTGGCGCGAGAAACTCGGCGGCGAAAGTTTCATGCCCGGGCACCTGCGCCTGGGCGACCATGATTCGGTCCCCGACATGGCCGGCTTCGGCGACGGCGCGTGGTGGGTGCAGGACATCGCCGCCTCGCTCCCCGCACGTCTGCTCGGCAAAGGGGAGGGCCATGTCCTCGATCTCTGCGCGGCGCCCGGCGGCAAGACGCTCCAACTCGCGAGCGCCGGCTGGACAGTCACCTCGGTCGACAATTCGCAGAGCCGGATCAAGCGCCTCCGCGAGAATCTCTACCGCACGCATCTGAAGGCCGAGGTCGTCAATGCCGACATCCTCGAATGGGCGCCGACCGAGCCCGCCGACAGGGTCCTGATCGACGCGCCGTGCAGCGCCACCGGCATCTTCCGCCGCCACCCCGACGTCCTCCACCGCGTCCGCCCCTCGATCATCGCCGAGACTGCGGCGTTGCAGGCGCGCATCTTCGCGCGGGCGGCGGACTGGGTGAAGCCCGGCGGCACGCTCGTCTACGCCACCTGCTCGCTCGAACCGTCGGAAGGCGAAGCGCAACTCGACGCGTTCCTCGCGACCCGCAGCGACTATTCGATCGCCCCGGTAGACCAGTCCGAACTCCCCGCCGGCATCAGCCCTACGGAAACCGGCACCATCCGCACCCTCCCAGGCATGCTGGCAGACCAAGGCGGCTGCGACGGTTTCTTCATCGCGAGATTGAAGCGCAGCTAAGAAATCCTCCCCCGCTAGGGGGAGGTGGCTGGCACTTGCCAGACGGAGGGGGAGGGGGCGACAACGCAGCGTCCGTGTCCTCCCCCTCCGTCACCTACGGTGACACCTCCCCCTTGCGGGGGAGGATTGAAACACTTCGCACCGCACGAATCCCGCGCTAGGACAAAACCATGCAACCCGTCCGCATCGCCCCCTCGATCCTCTCCGCCGACTTCTCGAAACTCGGCGAGGAAGTCCGCGCCATCGACGCGGCTGGCGCCGACTGGATCCACATCGACGTGATGGACGGCCATTTCGTCCCCAACATCTCGTTCGGCCCCGCGGTCATGAAGTCGGTCCGCGGCGTCACGACCAAGCCGTTCGACGTCCACCTGATGATCTCGCCCGTCGACGCCTATCTCGACGCGTTCGCGGAGGCCGGCGCCGACTGCATCACCGTGCATTACGAGGCCGGGCCGCACATCCATCGCTCGCTCCAGCACATCAAGGGCCTCGGCAAGCGCGCCGGCGTCGTGATCTGCCCCGGCACGCCGGCGAAGATGCTCGACTACCTCATGGACATGGTCGACCTCGTCCTCGTGATGAGCGTCAACCCGGGCTTCGGCGGCCAGAGCTTCATCCCGAGCCAGCTCAAGAAGATCAGCGCGATCCGCACGATGATCGAAAAGAGCGGCCGCGCGATCGATCTCGAAGTCGATGGCGGCGTCGACGCGGAATGGGCCAAGCGCTGCATCGAGGCCGGCGCCGATGCGCTGGTCGCGGGCACCTCGGTCTTCCGCGGCGGCCCCGACCACTACGCCGCCAACATCGCCGCGTTGCGGGGGTGAACGAACCGCACGACCCCGTGACCGATCCCGCCCCCGACGGAATCGACGAAGGCCGCCGCCTGATCCGTCTCGGCGGCGACAAGGGACTGTCGCTCGCCGATCGCCTCGCCGAGCGCTTCCACCGCCTGACATGGCGCACCCCGCTCCACACGCTGCGCCTCAAGGGGCGGTATCCGCTGAAGCTGATCGCGGTTCCCGACGACCCCATCCTCGGCGACATTCCCCGCGGCACGATGCTGCTGGAAGGCGTCCTCTCGTTCCGCGGCGAAGCGCGCGATATCGAGACGCTCGATCTTGCCAAGCCGCTTCCCAAACCCTTCGCCGAATATCTGCACAGTTTCGCGTGGCTCCGCGATCTCTCGACCGTCGCGACCCGCGCGCGGGGCGCACCGATCGCCGAATACCTCATGGGCCTCTGGCTGACCGCGCACGCCGACACCCAGGGCGGGATCGCCTGGCGCCCCGACATGTGGGGCCGCCGCATCCTAGCCTGGACCGCGCACGCGCCGCTGATCCTGTCGTCCACTGACCAGATCTACCGCTCGAAAGTGCTCAACGCGCTCGCAAAGGGCGCACTTCACCTCGATCGCAATGCCGACAAGGCCCCCGCCGGCGCGCCCCGCATCGCTGCATGGTGCGGAGTCGTCGCGGCCGGACTCCTCATCCCCGGCGGCGAACCCCGCCAGGCGTTCGGCGAGGCCGGCCTGCTCCGCGCGCTCGGCACCGGCCTGTTCGACGATGGCGGCTCGGTCTCGCGCAGCCCGGCGATGCTGCTCGATTCGATCCAGTTGCTGACGCTGCTTCAGGAAAGCTACGCCGCGCGTGGCACCGAACTGCCGGAGACGGTGGCGGTTACGCTGACCCGGATGGTCGCGGCGCTGCTCGGCGTCGCGCACGCCGATCGGGGCCTGTCGAGCTGGCAGGGTGGGGGCCCCGCCAGCGAAACGCAGGTCGCAGCCGTCATCGAAGCCAGCGGTGTCCGCACGCGCCCGCTCCGCCAGGCGCGCGACTGGGGCTATCAGCGCCTCGCCGCCGGTACCGCGGTGCTCATTGTCGACGCCGCCCCGCCGCCGATCGCGCGCCTCGTCGAAGGCGGCTGCGCCTCGACGCTCGCATTTGAATTCTCGGACGGCGCGGCGCGGATCGTCGTCAATTGCGGCGGCGCGCGCGCGGGCATCGCGCAGCTCCCGCCCGCGATGGTCGAGGGCCTGCGCTCGACGGCGGCGCACTCCACGCTGACAATCGCCGACAGCAATTCGACCGCGATCCACGCCGATGGCACGCTTGGCCGCGGCGTCGGCGAAGTCGAGCTCAGCCGCCAGGAATCGGACGCCGCCAGCCGGATCGAGGCGAGCCACGACGGCTATGTCCGCCGCTGGGGTTTCCTCCACCGCCGCCAACTGATGCTGACCGGCGACGGCCGCGAACTCCGCGGCGAGGACGCGCTGTTACCGCAGGGCCGCAAGCGCCGCGCCGGCTTGTCGTTGTTCGCGATCCGCTTCCACTTGGGGGAGGGCGTGCAGGTTTCTCCTACCGCCGATGGCTTAGGCGCGATCCTCCGCCTGCCCGGCGGCCCGCTCTGGCAATTCCGCTGCCGCGGCGGCGCGCTGGTGGTCGAGGACAGCGTCTGGATCGACGCGGACGGCCGCCCGGTCGCGACACAGCAGCTGATGATCACGGGCGAAGCCGCGGCCGGCGGCGCGAGCGTGAGCTGGGCGCTGAAGAAGGCGGTCTAGAACAAACCCACCCGGAGTAAAGCGCCCCCCCGGCGAAGGCCGGGGCCCAATTGGGAAACGTCGCTAACCGGGGACGGCACTCCGTTATTGCCACCTTTCCATTTGGACCCCGGCCTCCGCCGGGGAGGTGCAAGCTTCCTGAGTGGCTCGACAGAGCAGAGGAGCTCTGTTCCCAAACCCCAACCGACGCTAAGGCACCGCCGCACGGTGGCCTCCCCGGAACACGAAAGACTCCCATGACCAGCATCCCGATCAAGCGCGCGCTCCTGTCCGTTTCCGACAAGACCGGGATCGTCGATCTCGGCAAGGCGCTGGCCGCAAACGGCGTAGAGCTCGTCTCGACCGGCGGCACCGCCACCGCCCTCCGCGCCGCCGGTCTCGAAGTCCGCGACGTGTCGGAACTCACCGGCTTCCCCGAAATGATGGACGGCCGCGTCAAGACGCTCCACCCGATGGTCCATGGCGGCCTGCTCGCGGTGCGCGACGACGCCGGCCATGCCGCCTCGATGGCCGAGCATAAGATCGGCGCGATCGACCTCGTCATCGTCAACCTCTACCCGTTCGAGGCCACCGTCGCGAAGGGCGCCGACCGCGACACCGTGATCGAGAACATCGACATCGGCGGCCCGAGCATGGTGCGCTCGGCGGCCAAGAACCACGCCTATGTCGCGATCGTCACCGACCCTGCGGACTACGCGCTCGTCTCGGGCGGCACGACCACGCTCGACGACCGCAAGAAACTCGCCGCAAAGGCCTTCGCCACCACCGCCGCCTACGATTCCGCCATCGCAACATGGTTCGGCACCGTCGACCAGGCGGAGCAGTTTCCCGCCACCCTGCCGATCACGCTCAAGCGCGGCGACAGCTTGCGCTACGGCGAGAACCCCCACCAGTCCGCCGCCTTCTACACCGCGACCGACTCGGTCCGCGGCATCGGCCAGGCCCGCCAGCTCCAGGGCAAGGCGCTCAGCTACAACAATCTCAACGACGCCGACGCCGCACTCGAGCTGATCGCCGAATTCCGCGACGCCGCCCCCTCCGTAGTTATCGTTAAACACGCCAACCCCTGCGGCGTCGCCACCGCCGCCACGCTCGCCGACGCCTATGCTGCGGCGTTCGCCTGTGACACGGTGTCGGCGTTCGGCGGCATCATTGCCGTGAACCGCACGCTCGACGCCGAAACAGCGCGCCAGATAACCGGCATCTTCACCGAAGTCGTCGTCGCCCCCGATGCCGACGAGGAGGCGATCGCGCTGTTCGCCGCCAAGAAGAACCTCCGCCTGCTGCTAACCGGCGACCTCCCCGATCCCGCCCGCCTTGGCTTGACGGCCAAGTCGATCGCCGGCGGCTGGCTCGTCCAGGGTCGCGACAACGGTACGCCCGGCGAGTTGACCGTCGTCACCAAGCGCCAGCCGACCGAGCAGGAACTCCTCGACTGCCGCTTCGCCTGGACCGTCGCCAAGCACACCAAGTCCAACGCGATCGTCTACGCGAAGGACGGCAGCACCGCGGGCATCGGCGCCGGCCAGATGAACCGCCTCGAATCCGCACGCATCGCCGCATGGAAGGCGAAGGATGCGGCAGAGAAGGCCGGCTGGTCCACCCCGCGCACGATCGGCTCGGCGGTCGCCTCCGACGCATTCTTTCCCTTCGCCGACGGCCTGCTCGCCGCGGTAGAGGCCGGTGCGACAGCGGTGATCCAGCCCGGCGGCTCGATCCGCGACGCCGACGTCATCGCCGCAGCGGACGAAGCCGGCCTCGCGATGGTCTTCACCGGCATGCGCCACTTCCGCCACTGAGTTGGGCATGGGGCCGGCGGGGGCAAGCAAACCCCGTCGCCCCCACCCACTCCGTCATGCCGGGCTCGTTCCGGCATCCACGGTCCCGCAAACCAAACGCTGGCGAGTACGCCGATCGGTGAATGCCGGAACAAGCCCGGCATGACGGGGGAGGTGCCCGTTTTTCAAGCACCAGCATCGCACTGCACAAGTTTTAACCCACAATTCCCCGCTGCCCGCTCGCCGAGCACTTCCCACCCCTCCACACCGCAACTGGCACGCACATTGCGAGGCACCTCCCGTAACAAGGGGAAGGGGCGCGATGAAACTCGTCATTGCCATCATCAAGCCGTTCAAGCTCGACGAGGTGCGCGAAGCGCTCACCACGATCGGCGTGGCGGGCATGACGGTCACCGAGGTCAAGGGGTTCGGCCGTCAAAAGGGTCAGACCGAGATCTATCGCGGGGCCGAGTACAGCACCAACATGGTGCCGAAGATCAAGATCGAGGTGGTCTGCGCCGCCAGCCTGTCCGACCGCGTGGTCGAGGCGATCCAGGCATCGGCGAACACCGGCGCGATCGGCGACGGCAAGATTTTCGTGCTCGATGTCGGCCAGGCGGTGCGCATCCGCACCGGCGAAACCGACGATTCAGCGCTCTGAGGGGGGACGAGATGAAGCATGACGTAAAGAAGGCCGCCATCGCGGCTCTGGGGTTCGGGGCGACGATGATCGCCGCCGCACCCGCATGGGCTCAGGCGGCAGCGGCGCCGGTCGTGGCGACCGTGAACAAGGGCGACACCGCCTGGATGATGACCTCGACGATCCTCGTCCTGATGATGATCCTGCCGGGTCTCGCGTTGTTCTACGGCGGCCTTACGCGGTCGAAGAACATGCTGTCGACCATGACGCAGATTGGCGCCGTCGCGGCGTTCGCGATGCTCATCTGGGTGATGTGGGGCTATTCGCTGGCACTCGGCAGCGACAATGGCAGCCCACTGCTCAGCAACTTCATCGGCGGCTTCGGCAAGCTGTTCCTGGCCGGTGTCACGCCGGCATCGCAGGCGGCGACCTTCACTGCCGGCGTCGAAATCCCCGAATATGTCTTCATCTGCTTCCAGATGACCTTTGCCGCGATCACCATCGCGCTGGTTCTGGGCTCGGTCGTCGAGCGCATGAAGTTCTCAGCGGTGATGGTCTTCGGCCTGGTCTGGCTGACGATCGTGTATCTTCCGGTCGCACACATGGTATGGGCTTCGACCGGGTATTTCTTCAAGGCGGGCGCGCTCGATTTCGCCGGCGGTACCGTGGTCCACATCAACGCCGGTGTCTCGGCGCTGGTCGCAGCCCTGATCCTCGGCAAGCGCATCGGCTACCCGAAGGAGCCGATGGCACCGCACTCGCTGGTCATGACCGGCATCGGCACCGGGCTGCTCTGGGTCGGCTGGTTCGGCTTCAACGCGGGCTCCGCACTCGAGGCGAATGGTTCGGCCGCGCTCGCGATGCTCAACACGTTCGTCGCCACGGCCTCTGCCGGCCTGTTCTGGATGCTCGCCGAGAAGCTCTCGGGTCACAAGGGTTCGGCGCTCGGCTTCTGCTCGGGCATCGTCGCCGGCCTCGTCGCAGTTACGCCTGCTGCTGGTAACTCCGGCCCGTTCGGCGCGATCATCCTCGGCGCGATCGCCTCGATCGTCTGCTTCATGGCGGTGTCGAAGCTCAAGCCAATGCTCGGCTATGATGACTCCTTGGATGCCTTCGGGATCCACGGCATCGGCGGCATGATCGGCGCAATCGGTACCGCGGTGGTCTATGCCCCGTCGCTCGGCGGCCCTGGCCCAGCGGACTACGTGATGAGCGCCAAGTTGCTGGTGCAGCTCGAGGCAGTGGTCGTGACGATCATCTGGGCCGCAGTCGGCACCACAATCGCGATCTTCATCGCCAAGGCTGTGACTGGCCTGCGGGTCTCGCCGGAAGTCGAGCACGAGGGTCTCGACATCGGCGAACACGGCGAACGCGCCTACAACTAATCGGTAGCGGGCCAACCGAGCCCACACCCACGACGTTCCTCCTGCGGACATCCTAAGCCCGGTGTGGAAACACACCGGGCCTTTTTTGTCGGTCGCCGGAGCGATACTTTGATCGACTACGCGGCGGCGGTTCTAGACGACCTCGTACGGGACTGCGCCGCGCCGGTCAGGATCGACGCGTATCTCACTCGCCGCCGGCGGAAAGGCGCGCTGGTCGCAGTCCGTACGCAGGCAGATACGACACGAGGACCCGATCGGTGTCGCGATCCCGCCCGTGCCCAGCGCGTCCGCATAGATGAACTCCGACGCGTTCGCCTCCTCGCAGCCCAGCGCTACCGCATAGCGCCGCGCCGGCCGCGTGTACGTGTCGGATGGTTTCACCAGCCCCTTCGCCATCGAGACGTAGCGGATGCCGTCGGTCGTCTCGATCAACTGCGTGAGAATCCGGTCCGGGATCGCTACCGCCTCATGCACGATCCACAACGGGCACGCCCCCCCGAACCGCGCGAACTGCAGCCGCGTGGCGGAATGCCGCTTGGTGATGTTCCCCGCCATGTCGACGCGGCAAAAGAAGAACGGAATGCCGAGTGCGCCCGGTCGCTGCAGCGTCGACAGCCGGTGGCACGTCTGCTCGAAGCTGGTCCCGAAGATCCGCCGCAGCCGGTCGATGTCATGGCGGACGGTGCGCGCTTCTGTCCGGAAGCGCGCGTAGGGCATCATGATCGCCCCTGCCGCGTAATTGGTCAGTCCCGCTGCCAGCAGCGCGCGCGCGGTTTCCGACGCCATCTCCGACGCCGCGACGATCCCCTCGATGACGTCGCCGAACTCGTGTCGTGCGACCTGGTGTGCGAGCGAGAACAAGGTGGTCTCGCCGGGTTGCGAGCCGTCGAGCCGCAAGGTCGCGCCATCATAGTCGCGCAAAGGTGCGGCGAGTGCGCCGGAGATTGCGACCGACACGCCTCGCGCGGCCAGTCGGGCCTCGAGCGCTGCGATCCGGTCCGCCCCCAACGTCTCACCGATCTCCTCTGCACGGCGATCCAGCGTATCGACGTAATTGCCCGCTGCATGAAACCAGTCGCGTACGTCCTCCCACGGCAGCAACCCCGGCGCGCCGGAACCGGCCACGATCCGATCGTCGAGCGCGCGCAACTGCTCCTGCGCGCGCCGATACGCATCGTGCATCGCGACCAGACGCTGTGCCAACAGCGGCTGATGCTTCACCGCCCGCCGTACCGCCGTTTCGTCGAGCGCTGGCGCCTCGACACTGGTGTCCGACACCGCCTCCAGCGTCGCGACCAGCAGCGCGGTATCGTCGGCCGCATCGATGCTGCCCCAGTCTGCGGGAAATTCCCGCGCCAGTGTGATCAGCACGCCCTCGGTTACCGGACGGTCGCCATTCTCGATCTGCGACAGATAGCTCACCGACAGCCCGATCCGCGCGGCCATCGCTGCCTGGCTGATGCCGAGGACACGGCGAAGGTCGCGCAGGCGGTGTCCGACGAAGAGGCGGCGTGCGGGCAGGGTCATCCTTCCGCCTAGTTTGCAAACATATCGCATACAAGTTTGCAACATTGCATTTGCGCATCGCATCCCGCTCTGTGAAGGCAATCAGCAGGACGGAGAGACGATGTCATCGACGATCGAAGAGCTTGAACGCCGCCGCGAAGCCGCAAGAGTGGGTGGCGGCCTAAAGCGGATCGCAGCGCAGCACGCCAAGGGAAAGCTCACCGCGAGGGAGCGCCTTGACGTGCTGCTGGACGAGGGATCGTTTGAGGAGCTCGACATGTATGTCGAGCACAACTGCGTCGACTTCGGCATGCAGGACCAGGTGATCCCGGGCGACGGCGTCGTCACCGGCTCCGGCACGATCAACGGCCGCCTCGTCTTCGTCTTCAGCCAGGACTTCACGGTGTTCGGCGGGTCGCTCAGCGAACGTCACGCGCAGAAGATCTGCAAGGTGATGGACACCGCGCTGAAGGTCGGCGCGCCGGTCATCGGTCTCAACGACAGCGGCGGCGCGCGCATCCAGGAGGGGGTCGCCTCGCTCGGCGGCTATGCCGAGGTGTTCCAGCGCAATGCGCTCGCGTCCGGCGTCGTGCCGCAGCTTTCGCTGATCATGGGGCCTTGTGCTGGCGGTGCGGTCTATTCCCCCGCGATGACCGACTTCATCTTCATGGTGAAGGATTCGAGCTACATGTTCGTCACCGGCCCCGACGTGGTCAAGACGGTGACCAACGAGGTCGTGACGCAGGAGGCGCTGGGCGGCGCGGTGACGCACACGACCAAGACGTCAGTCGCCGACAACGCGTTCGAGAACGACATCGAAGCGCTGCTTGCGGCGCGCGATTTCTTCGATTTCCTGCCGGCGTCGAACCGGGAAGGCGTTCCGGAGCGCCCGACGGCGGACGAATGGGACCGGATCGAGGAGAGCCTCGACACGCTGATCCCGGCGTCGGCGAACCAGCCCTACGACATGCACGAGCTGATCCGGAAGACCGTCGACGAAGGCGATTTCTTCGAGACGCAGCCGGCGCATGCAGCCAACATCATCACCGGCTTCGGCCGGATCGAAGGCCGCACGGTCGGCTTCGTTGCGAACCAGCCGATGGTACTTGCCGGTGTTCTCGACATTAACAGCTCGAAGAAAGCGGCGCGGTTCGTGCGGTTCTGCGATGCGTTCGAAATCCCGATTGTCACCTTCGTCGACGTCCCCGGCTTCCTGCCCGGCACTGCGCAGGAGCATAACGGCATCATCAAGCACGGCGCGAAACTCCTGTTCGCCTATGCCGAGGCGACCGTGCCGAAGATCACCGTCATCACGCGGAAAGCGTATGGCGGCGCATACGACGTGATGGCCTCGAAGCACCTGCGCGGCGATTTGAACTATGCATGGCCGACCGCCGAGATCGCGGTGATGGGCGCGAAGGGCGCGGTCGAGATCATCTTCCGCGGCAAGACGCCCGAAGAGATCGCCGAGCGCACCGCGGAATACGAGGCGCGGTTCGCCAACCCGTTCGTCGCCGCGTCGAAGGGTTTCATCGACGAGGTGATCCAGCCCCATTCGACCCGCCGCCGCATCGCGCTCGGCCTACGGAAACTCCGCGGCAAGACCTTGGAGAATCCGTGGAAGAAGCATGATAACATCCCGCTGTGACCCTGCCCGTCACGCGTTCCGGCCTGCCGCCCGTCACTCCAGCGAGAGCTGGGATCTGGAGCGGCAGGGCGCCGGTTCGCGTGCTGAAACTCCGGTATTCGCTGGGGTGACGACGCGTACGGGCACGGAGGTATGATGCTCGCGATTCTCCTGCTCCTTCAAGCCGCCGCCCCAGCCCCCGCCTGGAAGCTGACCGACCGCACCAGTCCGGCGGGCGTCCGCAGCGTCTCTGCGGCAGTGATCGGCAATGATGGTCTCTCCCGGTTCGTGGTGAAGTGCGACGTGGCGTCCGAGCCCATCGTGTCGATCCAGTTCATCCAGCCGCAGCCGCTTGGGTCGGGTGCGGACAAGCCCGTCGCCGTGCGTTTCGATGGCGGCCCGGCGTTTACCTACAACTGGCAGTTTCCGGGAACCGGCACGTATGTCACCGATCCCGAGGCGATCACCAGGCTAACCACGTTCCTCGTGAAGTCGAAGACGGTGCGGGTTGAAACTACCAACGGTGCGAACTTCGCGGTGCAGGCGAACTTCGTCGCGCCGACAAGCGATGCGATGATCCGTCAGGTGCTCGGGGTCTGCGGCTACACGCTCGGGATCGTCCCGCCGCTTCCCGCCAAGCCAGCCGCAGCGCCTACGGAATGACGCGTTGTACCCCGGCCCCCGGCACATTATCATGTCATGATAAGGAGTCGTGACATGCAGACCGAACGCGTGACGTTTCTGACCTCGCCCGATCACAAGGCAGCGCTCGATGCCTTCGCAGCGAGTAACGGCAAATCTGTTGGCCACGTGCTCCGTGCCGCCTCGACCCGGTACCTCGTCGAAGGCGAAGCGGATGAGGAGGCTGCGCTGGCATTGCTCGTCCGCGAAGTCGAAGTTGCCGTCCCCGCGATGCGCGCCGATATCCGCGACACAATCGCCTCGATCCAGCGCGCCAACGATGCCGTCGACGCGGTCCTGGCCGGTGAGAGACCTCGCGCATGAGCGTCGTCGGCGATGCATTGAAGGCGATGCGGACCGTCCTGCTGATGCAGGAGGATCTGCGCGTGATGAAGGACGCCGCGCACGCGCAGGGCGACCGGCTCGCACGTCTTGCTGAGGCGCATGGCGCATTGCGCGACCGAGTCAGCCGGCTTGAGGGAATCATCGAGGGTGCGGCGATGGCGCGCCGCATGCCCGATCAGCCGAGGATCGAAGGATGACTGCTACGCTTGGCCGCCTCAACCATATCGGGGTCGCGACGCCGTCGATCGCCAAATCGGTCGAGACGTATCGCACATTGCTGGGCGCCACCGCGATCGGCGAGCCGTTCGACCTGCCCGCGCAGGGTGTCAAAGTTTGCTTCATCGATGCGCCCAATACGCAGATCGAGTTGATCGAGCCGTATGACGAGAGTTCCCCGATCGCTGGGTTCCTGCGCAAAAATCCGGCCGGCGGGCAGCATCATGTCTGTTTCGAAGTCGTCGATATCCACGCTGCGGTCGCCGACCTGAGGGCGAAGGGCGCGACCGTGTTGGGCGAGCCGCGGATCGGGGCGCACGGTACGCCGATCGTGTTCGTGCATCCCAAGGACGTTGGCGGCATGCTGGTCGAGTTGATGGAGACGCCGGGCGATACCGGCGCGCACTAGGAGAGATCTGATGGCCGCGTACGAGCATATTCTGAGCGAGCGGCGCGGCGACGTGCTGGTGCTGACGCTGAACCGGCCCGATCGGCTGAACGCAGCGCCACCGGCGATGTTCGAGGAATTGCGCGCGGCTTTGGCTGATCTGGCTGGGGCACGGGCGGTGCTGATCGCTGGCGCAGGGCGCGCGTTCTGTTCGGGGGCGGATGTCGGGGGCGGGGCGCTTGGCTCGGATAATCCGGGCGAGGCGACGTTCGCGGCGCTGACCGGCAGTTACAATCCGACGATGGCTGCGATCGCCGACCTATCGGTGCCGGTGGTGAGCGCAGTGCGCGGGCCGGCGGCGGGGATCGGCTGCAGCCTCGCACTTGCTGTCGATTTCTGTGTCGCGAGCGAAAGTGCGTATTTCCTTCAGGCGTTTGTGAACATCGGGCTGGTGCCGGACGGCGGCGCGTCGTGGATGCTGCCGCGGCTGATCGGTCGCGCGCGGGCGACCGAGATGATGATGCTCGGCGAGCGGGTGCCAGCGGCGAAGGCTCTCGACTGGGGCATGGTCCACCAGGTCGTGGCCGACGACGCGCTCGATGCCGAGGCGTTTGTGCTGGCCGAACGGCTGGCGGCGATGCCGACGGTCGCGCTCGGCTTGATGCGGCGGGCGATCACGGCTGCGTACGAGACGGATTACGCGACTGCCATGCAGGCGGAGGCGGCGAACCAACAGGCCGCGCGCGGCTCTGCGGACTCGATGGAAGGCGGCCTCGCGTTTCTGACGAAGCGCAAGCCGGTGTTCACGGGCAAGTGATGACTTTTACTTCTCGTTCCCCGGCGAAGGCCGGGGCCCAGGCTCGATGCGGAGCATCGAACGCGCTTTCGCGCGCGATTTGTTTGAGGGGCTGGGCCCCGGCCTTCGCCGGGGAACTAGGTAATGACTGACACGCCCGAAACCGGCCCGACCCTCGCCGATTGGCAGGCGCTCGCCGCCAAGGAGGTAAAGGGCGCCGACCTAACCTGGCCAACCCCCGAGGGCATCGACGTCAAACCGCTCTACACCGCGGAAGACGTGACCGCCGATCCCGGCCTCCCCGGTTTCGCCCCCTTCACCCGCGGCGTCCGCGCATCGATGTACGCCGGTCGCCCCTGGACGATCCGTCAGTACGCCGGCTTCTCCACCGCCGAAGCCTCCAACGCGTTCTACCGCCGCAACCTCGCCGCCGGGCAGAAAGGCCTGTCGGTAGCGTTCGATCTCGCGACACACCGCGGCTACGACTCCGACCACCCCCGCGTAACCGGCGACGTCGGCAAGGCGGGCGTCGCGATCGATTCGGTCGAGGACATGAAGATCCTCTTCGACGGCATTCCGCTCGACAAAATGTCGGTCAGCATGACGATGAACGGCGCGGTGATCCCAATCCTCGCCTTCTTCATCGTCGCGGGCGAGGAGCAGGGCGTCGACCGAAAGCTGCTCGACGGGACCATCCAGAACGACATCCTCAAGGAGTTCATGGTCCGCAACACCTACATCTACCCGCCCGAGCCGAGCATGCGGATCATCTCGGACATCTTCGGCTACACCAGCCGCGAGATGCCCAAGTTCAACAGCATCTCGATCAGCGGCTATCACATGCAGGAAGCGGGGGCGACGCAGCTCCACGAGCTCGCTTTCACGATCGCCGATGGCATGGAATATGTGAAATACGGCGTCGCGAGCGGGCTCGATATCGACAAGTTCGCCGGGCGCCTGAGCTTCTTCTTCGCGATCGGCATGAACTTCTTCATGGAGATCGCCAAGCTCCGCGCCGCCCGCGTCCTCTGGCACCGCGCGATGACGCAATTGGGTGCGCAGGACGAGCGCTCGAAGATGTTGCGCACGCATTGCCAGACGAGCGGCGTGTCGCTCACCGAGCAGGACCCGTACAACAACGTCATGCGCAC
This sequence comes from Sphingomonas sp. R86520, assembly GCF_042466285.1. Taxonomy (NCBI): domain Bacteria; kingdom Pseudomonadati; phylum Pseudomonadota; class Alphaproteobacteria; order Sphingomonadales; family Sphingomonadaceae; genus Sphingomonas; species Sphingomonas sp. R86520. The sequence continues at coordinate 3,346,579 of NZ_JAXHBZ010000001.1, read as the reverse complement.
CACGATCGAGGCGATGGCGGCGATGCTGGGCGGCACGCAGTCGCTCCACACCAACGCGCTCGACGAGGCGATCGCGCTGCCGACAGACTTCTCGGCGCGCATTGCCCGCAACACGCAGATCGTGATCCAGGAAGAGACGGGGATGACCAAGGTCGTCGATCCCTTGGGTGGCAGCTATTATATCGAGAGCCTGACGCAGTCCCTGGTCGATGGCGCGTGGAGCCTGATCGAGCGGATCCAGTCCGAGGGCGGCATGGCGAAGGCGGTCGCGGCAGGCTGGCCCAAGGCGATGATCGAGGAAGCCGCCGCCGGCCGCCAGGCGCGCGTCGATCGCGGTGAGGACGTCATCGTCGGCGTGAACAAGTACAAGCTCGCCGAACAGGACGCGATCGAGATCCTCGACGTGGACAACGTCGCGGTGAGGGCGGGCCAGATCGAACGCATCGAGCGGGTCAAGGCTACGCGCGACGAGGCAGCATGCCGGGCCGCGCTCGATGCGTTGCGGGAAGGTGCGAAGGGCTCCGAGAACCTCCTCGCCCTCGCCGTCGATTGCGCCCGCGCCCGCGCCACGCTCGGCGAAATATCCTCCGCGATGGAAGACGTGTTCGGCCGCTACGGCACGCAGCCCACCCCCGTCTCCGGCATCTACGGCGGCGCGTACGAGGACGACGCACGCTGGACCCGCCTCACCGACGGCGTCGAGGCGACCGAACGCCGCCTCGGCCGCAAACCCCGCATGCTCGTCGCCAAGATGGGTCAGGACGGCCACGACCGCGGCGCCAACCTCGTCTCGTCGATGTTCGGCGACCTGGGCTTCGAGATCGTGCCAGGCCCGCTGTTCCAGACCCCCGCCGAAGCCGCCGCACTCGCGCTCGAAAAGGACGTCGACATCGTCGGTGCCTCGTCGCTCGCCGCCGGGCACAAGACGCTGATCCCCGAGCTGATCGGCTATCTCCGCGAGGCGGGCCGCGCGGATATCAAGGTGATCGCGGGTGGCGTTATCCCCGCACAGGACTATCAGGCGCTGCGCGATGCCGGGGTCCAGGCGATCTTTGGACCCGGCACCAACCTGATCCAGGCCGCCGAGGACGTGTTGAAACTCCTCGGCCACAACATGGCACCGCAAGAGGAACGGGTATGAACATGCGCACCACGGTGTTGGCGATGGCGCTGACCGCTTTCAGTATCGCGCCTGCCGTGGCGCAGGAAACCGCGCCAACGACGGGTCGCTCGATCTCTACGATCGCGCAGGTGATGGTGAAGACGCGCGGTGGCAAGGCGATCCCGCTCGGCTCGCGCATAAAGCCGGGTAAGCCCACGTTGGTGTCGATCTGGGCGAGCTGGTGTCCGCCGTGCATCGCCGAAGCCCCGTATCTGAACAAGATTCGCAAGGACTTGAGCAGCGGCTACAACTTTCTCTACATCAACCGCAGCGAGGGAAGTCCCGATCGTACCCAGCCTCCCGCCGAGATCGCGCAGTTCCTGCAGCGCGCGGGAATGAGCGACATCGACTACGTCGTCGCGGACGTCGATGCGTACCGCCAGATCATCGGCAAGGACATCAAGGATATCCCCGAAGGCAAGGTCGGCATTCCGCGCGTTTATCTGTTCGATGCGAAGGGGCGGCAGGTTCACACCGCCTATGGCTTCGGCGACGGCGGCGGGCCCGAGCTCGAAGCGCGCGTAAAGCGTGCGATGGCCACCAAGTGACACCGCGCGCCAGTTACGCCGCCGCGCGCACGCGCTATGCAGCGACGCGAAACGACCAGAGACTAAAGGCCGCATGATGATCGAAACCCTCCTCCGCTCCCCCGTTGCGACTGGCGTCGAGCCTGCCGTTGCTGCTGCTGCGCCGGGCGTTCGCATAGATTGGACACGCCCGGAAATCGCCACGCTGTTCGATCTCCCGTTCGACGAACTCATGTACCGCGCGCAGACCGTCCACCGCGCGCACCACGCGATCGGCGAGGTGCAGCTGTGCACATTGTTGTCGATCAAGACCGGTGGCTGCCCCGAGGATTGCGGCTATTGCTCACAGTCAGCGTCGTCTGACTCCGGCCTGAAGGCGGAAAAGCTGATGGACGTCGACGCCGTCCTCGCCGACGCCGCGCAGGCCAAGGCCGCCGGATCGCAGCGTTTCTGCATGGGCGCCGCGTGGCGCAACCCGAAGCCGCGCGACATGCCGAAGGTCGTCGCCATGGTCGAGGGCGTCCGCGCGATGGGGCTTGAGACCTGCATGACGCTCGGCATGCTCGACGCGGACCAGGCGAAGCAACTCGCCGAGGCGGGGCTCGACTACTATAACCACAACATCGACACCTCGCCGGAGAATTACGGCAACGTCATCACCACGCGGACCTTCGGCGATCGGCTGGAGACGCTGGCGAATGTCCGCGATGCCGGCATTTCGGTCTGCTGTGGCGGGATCGTCGGGATGGGCGAAACACGCAGCGACCGCGTCGGCTTCGTCCACGCGCTCGCCACGCTGCCCCGCCATCCCGAAAGCGTCCCCGTCAACGCGCTGGTCCCGGTCAAGGGTACACCGCTCGGCGACATGCTCGCCGGCACGCCGATGGCGCAGATCGACGATATCGAGTTCGTCCGGACGGTCGCGGTCGCGCGCATCACCATGCCGCTGAGCATGGTTCGCCTGTCCGCCGGGCGCGAGAGCATGTCCGAGGCGACTCAGGCGCTGTGCTTCATGGCGGGCGCGAACTCGATCTTCACCGGCGACAAGCTGCTGACCACCGGCAACGCTGGCGATAGCGCCGATGCGACGCTGCTGGCGAAGTTGGGGATGAAGCCGATGGTCGGCCCCGAACCGATGCGGGCTACAGCGGAGTGATCGCAGCTCTGGCAATGCTGTTGGCGCAGGGGACCGGTATGCCCAATAGCTGCGCCAATCCGCTCGACCAGACGACGATGACCGCGTGTGCATATAAGGATTTTGCGCGGGCAGACCGGGCTCTGAACGTCGCGTGGAAGAAGGCGCTCGGATATTGGGCGAAGCTCGACAGGAACAATCTTACCGAACGCGACAATGCGCCGACCTATGTGCAGGCGATGACGAAATCGCAACGCGCATGGGTTGCGTTCCGTGACGCGCAATGCGTCGTGGAGGGACAGGCGATGCGCGGTGGCTCGGGCGAGCCGATGCTCGCCGGTCAGTGCCTCGCTCGCCTTACGAAACAGCGTACGAAATTTCTCAACAGTTTGGGTGATGGCGGTCAATAATGTTCAAGAAAATCCTGGTCGCCAATCGCGGCGAGATCGCATGCCGCGTCATGCGGACCGCCAAGGCGATGGGCATCAAGACCGTCGCAGTCTATTCGGATGCCGACGCACGCGCACCGCATGTCCTGATGGCCGACGAGTCCGTCCGGCTCGGGCCCGCACCCGCCGCCGAGAGCTACCTCAAGGCGGAACTCATCCTGCTGGCGGCTAAGGAGACCGGCGCGGACTGCATCCACCCGGGCTACGGCTTTCTTTCCGAACGCGAAAGTTTCGCGCTGGCCTGCGCCGAGGCCGGGATCGCGTTCGTCGGGCCGCCGCCGAAAGCGATCGCGGCGATGGGCGACAAGATCGAGTCGAAGAAGCTCGCCAAGGCCGCCGGCGTCAACGTCGTGCCGGGCTATCTCGGCGAGATCGACAGCACAGATCACGCGGTCGAGATCGCAGGCGGGATCGGCTATCCGGTGATGATGAAGGCGTCGGCCGGCGGCGGCGGCAAGGGCATGCGGCTGGCGTACAGCGAACAGGACGTCCGCGAAGGCTTCGAGGCGACCAAGCGCGAGGGACTTGCCAGCTTCGGCGACGATCGCGTGTTCATCGAGAAGTTCATCGAAAGCCCGCGTCACATCGAGATCCAGCTGATCGGCGACCAGCACGGCAACATCGTCTATCTCAACGAACGCGAATGCTCGATCCAGCGCCGCCACCAGAAGGTCGTCGAGGAGGCGCCGTCGCCGTTCGTGACGCCAAAGATGCGCAAGGCGATGGGCGAGCAGGCGGTCGCGCTGGCGCAGGCGGTCGGCTATTATTCGGCGGGGACGGTCGAGCTGATCGTGTCGGGCGCGGACACGACCGGGGAGGGATTCTACTTCCTCGAGATGAACACCCGGCTCCAGGTCGAGCATCCGGTGACGGAAGAGATCACCGGGCTGGATCTGGTCGAGCTGATGATCCGCGTCGCTGCAGGGGAGCCGCTCGGCTTCGGGCAGGACGAAGTGAAGCTCAACGGCTGGTCGATCGAGAACCGGGTGTATGCCGAGGACCCGTATCGTGGGTTCCTGCCCTCGATAGGCCGCCTCGTCCGCTACAATCCGCCCGAGACTTCCCCCCTCCCGCAGGCGGGAGGGGCCGGGGGTGGGCACGCGTTCTCCTCCACCGCTGACGTTGCGTTTGACGATGGCGCGAGCCCACCCCCCAGCCCCCTCCCGCAAGCGGGCGGGGGGAAGCAAGGGTCCGCGTCGACGACGGCGTGCGCGAGGGCGGCGAGGTCAGCATGTTCTACGACCCGATGATCGCCAAGCTCATCACCTGGGCGCCGACGCGTGATGGTGCGATCGCGGCGCAGATCGCCGCGCTTGACGCGTTCGAGCTGGAGGGGCCTGGCAACAACATCGATTTCCTTTCGGCGATCATGCAGCATCCGCGCTTCCAGTCGGGTGCGCTGACGACGGGATTTATTGCCGAGGAATATCCCGACGGCTTCCACGGCGCGCCGGCTGATGCGGCGTTGCTGAAGACGCTCGCCGCCGTCGCCGCTTTTGCCGCTACTGCCGAAGCCGACCGCGCCCGCCGCATCGACGGACAACTTGGCAAGCGCCTGCGTCCGCCCGCCGACTGGTCGGTGACGATCGACACGATCGACCACGCCGTAACGATCTCGACCGACGGTATCATGGTCGACGGCGAGGACCTGGATCTGGCGCTCGAATACACCCCCGGTGACCGCATGGTGGTCGCGGACGGCCACGGCGCAGACGGCGACGAGCATCTCACGATCCGCATCGCCAAGGCCCGGGCCGGTTTCAAGCTGACGACCCGCGGTGCGAGCCACGTCGCCCGCGTGCTGCCTGCCCGCGTCGCGCCGTACACCGCGCACCTGCTGGAGAAGGTCGCACCCGATCTGTCGAAGTTCCTGATCTGCCCGATGCCGGGGCTGCTGGTGCGGCTCGACGTGGCGGCGGGCGACAAGGTCGAGATGGGCCAACCGCTCGCGGTGGTCGAGGCGATGAAGATGGAGAATATCCTGCGCGCGGAGAAGACAGGCACGGTGAAATCCGTCGCGGCCAAGATGGGCGACAGCCTCGCGGTGGATCAGGTGATCCTCGAGCTCGACTGAGCCGCGCTTGTTTCCCCTGCGAAGGCGGAGAACCCGGACTGGGCTCCCCGCCTTCGCGGGAGAACAAGGACGGGACGCCTCTTTGTGGTCGTGCCGAGTTCACCATTGTCACACCTCCCCGGCGAAGGCCGGGGCCCAGTTGGGGGACGGCGCTAACGAAGCGCAGCGCACCGTTACAAAAACCTTTCCAACTGGGCCCCGGCCTCCGCCGGGGTGGCGGCGTGAGTTGGGACGCGATCTGGATATCTAAGCGGGCGCCGGGCGCGATGGAGAAACCGGTCCCCCTCCCGCTTCCGCTCCCAAAGCTGTAAAGCCGCGCGGATGACAGTCCTTCGTTACCTCCTCGCGCTCCTCCTTGCCGTCGCCGCCCTTCCAGCGATCGCGCAGGACGAGCCCAAGGTCGCGACCATCGCGGCGAGTCTTACCCAGGCCTCGACCGAACTTCAGGCGATCGACGACGCCACCGTCGACGCGCGCGACGACACGACCCGCCAAACGCTCCGCACCCGCGCTCAGGCGGTCCAGACCACCGCCGCCGACGCGGTCCGCGTGCTCACGCCCGAGATGGCGCTCGTCCAGGCGCGCGTCACCGAGCTCGGCGCCGCCACTCCCGGCGTCGTCGAGGCGCCAGAGATCCGCGCGCAACGCCGCCTCCTCTCACAGAGCCAGTCCGCGCTCGATTCCGCGATCAAGCGCGCACGCCTCATCGGGGTCGAGGCCAAGCAACAGATCGACGACATTGGTGCGGCGGAAGCCGAAGAGCTCGGCCAACAGCTGTCGGAGAAGACCGCCTCGCCGCTGTCGCCAACCCTTTGGGCGTCAATCGTCGAGCATCTGCCGCGCGACTCGGCCCGGTTGAATCGTTTCGCGGGAATCGGCGCGAAGCAGTTCGCCCAGCGGTTCGACGCGCGCGCCGGGATCATTGCCCTCGCCGGATTGCTGCTCGCGCTGGTCATTGCGGTGCCCCTCCGAGGCGCTCTCCACCGTATCGGTCGGCAATATGCGACCAATCACGCGCCGGGGGGGCGCATCCGCCGCTCTGCCTATGCGCTGTGGCTGGTCGTCATTGGTACTGCGCTGCCGGGACTGGCGGCGCTCGCGTTCGTCCAGTCGTTACGCTGGTCGCTGCTGCTGTCGCCGGCCTGGAACCAGGCTGGATCGATCTTCGTGGGTGTCTCGTTCTTCGCCGCGTTTGTCTCATCACTGGGCGGCGCGCTGCTGCTCCGTGCGCAATCGACGTGGCGGCTGCTCCCGATCGGCGATACCGCCGCGCAGACGCTGCGTCCGTATAGCTGGATGGCCGCTGCGCTCGTCTTTTTCGGGCAATTGCTGACCGCGACGAACATGCTGATCGGGGCGAGTGCGCCGGCGTCGACCGCCGCCAATGCGCTGGTGGCGTTGCTCCATCTCGTGCTGATCGGTGCACTCCTCGTCGCGCTCGGTCGGCTGCGCGCGGCGGCGCAGCCTGATCCGGAGAAACCGGCCCGCAACAGTCTGCTCGCGATCGTCGCGATGGTCGTTTGGCTTGCGGTCGTCGCTGCGCTGGTCGCGGGACTGATCGGGTACGTCAACTTCGCGCTCAAGACCGGTCAGTGGATGCTATGGGGCGCGATCGTCGGCGCCTCGCTGTACCTGATGATGACCTTCACCGACGATGCCTGCCGGACCCTGTTGTCGAGCGGCAACCGGCTCGGTCGGTCGGCGAATAGCGGGTTCGGGGTCGGCAACAAAACCGTCGACCAGATCGGCGTGTTGCTGTCGGCGTTCCTGCGGCTGATGCTCATCATGCTCGCGCTCGGCGCGGTGATGGCGCCGTTCGGGGCGAATGTCGGTTCGGTGTTCGAGCTGTTCGGCACGGTCGCTGGCGGCGTCACCGTCGGCGAGATCACGATATCTCCCGGCGCGGTGCTGCGCTCGATGGCCGTGCTGTTCGTCGCGCTGGCGATCATGCGCGGGCTGCAGCACTGGCTGGTGAACAGCTACCTGCCGACCACCGCGATGGATGCCGGTGCGCAAAATTCGGTGACGATGGTCGCACGCTATGCCGGGATCATCGCCGCGGTGCTGTGGGCGCTCGGCGCGCTCGGCATCGGCATGGAGAAGCTGGCCGTGGTGCTCGGCGCGCTGTCGGTCGGGATCGGCTTCGGTTTGCAGGCGATCACGCAGAACTTCGTCTCGGGGCTGATCCTGCTCGCCGAGCGCCCGGTGAAGATCGGCGACCTCGTCCGGATCGGCAACATGGAGGGTGACGTGAAGCGGATCAACGTGCGCTCGACCGAGATCCAGGTGGCGGACCGTTCGACGCTGATCGTGCCGAATTCGGAACTGATCACCAAGACGATCCAGAACATGACGCTGGCCGCACCGATCGGCCGGATCCAGCTGCAGTTCTCGGTGCCGCTCGAAGAGGATCTCGATCGGGTGCGCAAGATGCTGTTCGCCGCGTTCGCGGAGAAGCACGAGGTACTCGACGATCCCGAACCCAAGGTGTTCATCGACTCGATCGACGCCGGCCGCGCCAAGTTCAACTGCTTCGCCTATGTGGCGAGCCCGCGCGACGCCTATCCGATGCGCAGCGAACTGTTGTTCACGCTGCTCCGCCAGTTCCGCGAGGCGGGAATCGAAGTCGGGACCACGGCAACGAAGATGGAGATCGTGGGCGGCGTGCCCGGTCAGCAAGTCCCGTCGCCAGAGGTCGCCGGTTAGGCAAGCCGGCGTCAACTCCGTCTTCAAGGTCGGCAATCGGGTCTATAAATCCGAAAAGAGCGTAGAAACGACGCGATAATTCGCTGCCGACCCGGCACAATCCTGCGACAAATTACCTCTAGTCCGATCCGACGATCATCGGGGTGGAACGGGTATGCGTAAATTGAGTCTGGTTCTGGCGGCGAGCATGCCGGCGATGGCCGTTGCGCAACAGGCACCTTCAAAGCCGGCTGCACCGGTCGCGCACCCCGTCGCGCAGGCCTCCGAACAGGACGAAGCCGCGGACTCCGAAGAGATCGTCGTGACCGGTTCGCGCAAGCTGCCGGGTTCGGTCATCGGCGACATTCCGCCTGACCAGACGCTTGGTCAGGCCGAGATCCGTTCCTACGGCGTCAGCTCGATCTCCGATCTCCTGACCGAACTCAGCCCGCAGACGACCAGCGGGCGCGGCAGTGGCGGCGCGCCGGTCGTGCTGCTCAACGGTCGCCGCATCTCGAGCTTCTCGGAAATACGCGACATCCCGACCGAGGCGATCCAGCGCGTCGAGATCCTGCCCGAGGAGGTCGCGCTCAAATACGGCTATCGTGCCGATCAGAAGGTCGTGAACTTCGTCCTGCGCCGCCGCTTCCGCGCGGTCACCGTCGAAGCGACCGACAAGGTGCCGACCGAGGGGGGTAGCAACACGCCGCAGGGCGAGCTCGACATGCTCACCATCGCCCGCGATCGTCGCGTCAACCTGCACGTCGAATACACCTCGACCTCCGGGCTGACCGAAGCCGAACGCACCATCACGCCGACCGCGACCACGGCGGTCGGCGCGAACGGTGCGATCGTCGATCCGACCCCGTTTCGCAGCCTTCAGGCCGAGACCAGCACCTTTACCGCGAACAGCGTGTATGCCCGCAACATCTTCGGCAACATCGGCGCGACCATCAACGGTCGCCTCGAATCGACCGACAGCCGCAGTCTCAACGGCTTGCCTGTCGCCGCCCTGACGCTGGCCGACGGCACGACCGTCAACCGCGCGCTCGACGACGACGACTTCCTACCGCTGGCCCAACGGACCTCGTCGATCGCAGCCCATCTCGGCACGACGCTCAACGGCGACATCGGTACGTGGCGGTGGAACGTCACTGGCAATTACGACCGCAGCGATACGCAGACCTTCACCGAAACCGGCGTCGATGCGACCGCCTTCAACGCCCGGCTCGCAGCAGGCGACCCGACGGCCAATCCGTTTGCCCGGCTGACGGCGAGCGACATCGGTGCGGCACCCGGCAATCGGGCCTATGCCACGCAGAGCACCGGCGGCGTCGACGCCGTGGTGAACGGCAATCTGTTCAGCCTGCCGGCGGGCGCAGTTTCCACGACGATCAAGCTCGGTGCCGAGACCGCCGATTTCGAAAGCCGGTCGTACCGTACCAACAGCCTGCTCGCCGGACAGGTCGCACAGACCGGTCAGGTGTCGCGCGATACCGTGAACGGCCAGGTCAACGTCGATTTGCCGCTGACCAGCCGGTCGAAGGGGGTCTTGCCGTTCCTCGGCACGCTGTCGGCGAACTTCAATCTGGCCGAGGACCATCTGTCGGACTTCGGCACGCTGACGACGCTGGGCTATGGCGCGAACTGGTCGCCGATCGATGGTGTCCGACTGATCGCTTCGGTCACCGACACCGACGAGGCACCGACTTCGCAACAACTCGGCAACCCCTCGATCACCACGCCCAACGTCCGTATCTTCGACTACGTGCGCGGCACGACCGCAACCGTCACGACGATCAGCGGCGGCAACCCCGGGCTTGTCGCCGACAACAACCACGTTCGAAAGCTCGGTCTGACGTTGAAGCCGTGGACCGCAAAGGACCTTTCGATCACGGCCAATTACGTCGACAGCCGTACCGACAATCCGATCGCCGCCTTCCCCTCGGCTACCGCGGCGATCGAAGCCGCCTTCCCCGACCGGTTCGTGCGCGACGCTGGCGGGACCCTGCTGCAGGTCGACCGCCGCCCGATCAATTTCGCGCGCAGCGAACGCTCCGAACTGCGGTGGGGCATCAATTTCTCCGCGCCGCTCAAGTCGAGGATCCAGAAGGAACTGGAGGCTTATCGCGCTGGCACCGGTCCCAATCCGTTCGAGGGCCTGCAACCCCCCGGTGGCTTCCGTCGTCCCGATGGCGCGAGCGGCGACGGTCCGCGCGGGCAGGGTGGTCCCGGCGGCGGCGCTGCAGGTGCTGGCGGCCCGGGTGCTGGCGGTCCAGGTGGCGGCGGCCCAGGTGGCGGCGGACGCGGTCCCGGCGGCTTCGGTGGTCGTGGCGGCCAGGCCGGCGGCCGTATCCAGTTCGCGGTCTATCACACCTGGCACTTCACCGATCGCGTACTCGTCGCCGATGGTGGCCCGAGTCTGAATCTGCTCGACGGCGATGCGATCGGCAACAGCGGCGGTCAGGCGCGCCACGAACTGGAGGCGCAGGCGGGCTATACCAATAACGGCCTCGGCGCGCGGGTGTCCGCCAACTACGCGACCGGAACGCGAGTCAACGGCGGCACGGTTGCAGCACCCGAGACGCTGAACTTCGGGGGCTTGGCGACCGCAAACCTCCGCCTGTTCGCCGACCTCGGTCAGCGCCTCGAATGGGTGAAATCGCACCCGTGGCTGCGCGGCATGCGGGTCAGCCTGTCGGTCGACAACGTCCTCAACACCCGCCAGCGCGTCACCGACGCCACCGGCGCGACGCCCAACACGTATCAACCGGATTACCTCAACCCGCTGGGTCGGACGGTACGCCTCAGCATCCGCAAACTGTTCTTCTAGGCCTCGGGCCGAGCTGGCGTGCGACCACCGCGATCGTGCAGCTTGGCTTTACATGCGTCGCCATCCGACAGTGGCGGTGCGTCCGTGAAGCGCCGGCGACGGGCGTGGGAGGCCGCCATATCTATCCTATTGCCCAGCGACGAAGCGCGCTTATGGTGCGACCAGATCATCCGAAACCAAGGGTAATGTTCGCATATGGCTTTGAAAATGACCGCGCTTGCCGGCGTCGCTGCAATCGCCCTCGTCTCGCCCGCAGCCGGTCAGGTCCAGCGTTCCGCCACGTCATCGGCAAAGCCCGCACCGGTTGCCGATCTCGTCAAGTCGGTCGACATTCCGTTTCAACAGTTCACGCTGAAGAACGGCTTGCGCGTCGTCGTGCATACCGATCGCAAGGCGCCGGTGGTGGCGGTCTCGGTCTGGTATAATGTCGGGTCGAAGTTCGAACCCAAGGGCAAGACCGGCTTCGCGCATCTGTTCGAGCATCTGATGTTCAACGGCTCCGAGAACGCACCAGGCGACTTCTTCGAACCGCTGAAACAGGTCGGCGCGACCGACTTCAACGGTACCACCTATTACGACCGCACAAATTACTTCGAGACGGTGCCGACCGCGGCCCTCGACCGCGCGCTGTTCCTCGAATCCGACCGCATGGGCTATCTCACCGGCGCGATCACGCAGGGTGTGCTCGACGAGCAGCGCGGCGTCGTCCAGAACGAGAAGCGCCAGGGCGACAACCAGCCCTACGGCCTGACCGAATACAAGATCACCGAGGGGCTGTTCCCCGCGACGCATCCCTACGGCCACACCACGATCGGCTCGATGGCGGATCTCGATGCGGCCTCGCTGCAGACGGTGAAGGACTGGTTCAAGGACCATTACGGCCCGAACAACGCGGTGCTCGTGCTGGCGGGCGACGTCGATGCGACCACCGGCAAAGCGCTCGCCGAGAAGTATTTCGGCGGCATTCCCAAGGGCGCCGAGAGCATCGTTCCGCCTGCACCGATTCCGACGCTGCCAGCGCCCGTCAGCGAGACGATCAAGGACCGTGTCGCAGCGGTGATGATCAGCCGCAACTGGGTGGTGCCCGGCCTCAACGACAAGGACGGCACCGCGCTCAGCGTCGCGGCGGGCGTGCTCGGCGGACTCGCGAGCAGCCGGTTCGATACTGCGCTGGTCAAGAAGGAGAAGCTGGTCACGCGCATCTCCGCGTCGAACAACAGCTTCAGCCAGCTCGGCATGTTCCAGATCGAGGCGATCGTCCGGGATGGCGTCGACCCCGCGCTGGTATCGAAGCGGATCGACGAGATCCTCGCCGACTTCCTCAAGAACGGCCCGACCGCCGACGAGGTCAGCCGGGTCGCCACGACGACCGCGTCGCGCACGATGCAGGGGCTCGAGTCCGTCGGCGGGTTCGGCGGCAAGGCAGTGACGCTCGCCGAGGGCGCGCTCTATTCGAACGATCCCGGCTATTACAAGAAACAGCTGTTGCAGCTGGCGGCCGAGACGCCGGCGAGCGTGAAGGCCGCCGCGGCGAAGTGGCTGTCGCGTCCGGCCTATTCGCTGACCGTCGTGCCGGGGCCGCGCGATGCCTATGCCAACGCGGTCGTGCCGCCCAAGGTCGACGTCGTGCCAGCGGCCGAGGCGCCACCGAAGGGGACGCGTGGCCCGTTGCCCGGCGTCGGCACGGTTGCCGGCCTGAGCTTCCCGAGTGTCGAGCGCACGCGCCTGTCGAACGGTATCGAGGTCGTCTACGCACAGCGCACCGCCGTGCCGGTAACGCAGGCGGTACTGAGCTTCGATGCGGGCGTGGCGGCGGACATTCCGACCAAGCTCGGCACGCAGAAGCTGACGTTGTCGATGATGGACGAGGGTACGCCGACCCGCGATTCGGTCGCGCTGGCCGAAGCGAAGGAGCGTCTTGGCGCAGATATCGGCTCGGGTGCGTCGAACGACCGGACCTTCCTGTCGTTGCAGGTACCGAGCGCGAACCTGGCACCGGCGATCGACCTGTTCGCGGACATCGCGCAGAACCCGGCCTTCGCCGATGCCGAGGTCGCGCGCGTCAAGAACCAGCAGCTCGCACAGATCGCGCAGGAACTGACCAGCCCGCAGGGGCTGGCGACGCGCGTCCTGCCGAAGCTGCTCGGGCCGACCTCGCCCTACGCCAAGGCGGAGGGCAGCGGCGATCCGAAGGCGGTGGCGGCGCTGACGCGTGCCGACCTGGTCGCGTTCCAGCAGGCATGGCTGCGGCCGGACAAGGCGAAGATCTTCGTCGTCAGCGATCGTCCGCTCGCCGAGGTGAAGGCCGCGCTCGATGCACGTTTCGGGACGTGGCGGCCGACGGGTACGGCGGGCGTCAAGGCGTTCCCCGCGACCGTGACGCCGTCCGGGCCGAAGATCGTACTGATCGACCGGCCGGACAGCCCACAGTCGCTGATCATCGCGGGCGTGCCGACCGCAGTGAAGGGCACGCAGGACCTGCTGCCGGTCGCGACCGCGAACGATGCGCTCGGCGGCAGCTTCCTCGGCCGCGTCAACATGGATCTGCGCGAGAGCAAGCATTGGTCCTACGGCGTGTCGGGACGGTTCCAGCAGTCTGAATATGCCGCGCCGTACATCCTGTCGGCGCCAGTTCAGGCGGACCAGACCGGTCCGTCGATCGCCGCACTCCGCAGCGATGTCGGTGCGTTCCTCGGCAAGGAGCCGATGACCCAGGCAGAGTTCGATCGCGCGATCAACGGTGCGATCCGCTCGCTGTCGGGTAATTTCGAGACGTCGGACGCGGTGCTGGGAGCGATGCAGCAGAACGACCTGCTCAAGCGGCCCGACAATTATTACGCGACGATCACGCAGCGATACCAAGGACTTAACCTGCCGCAACTTAACACCGCGATCCAGCAGGCGCTCGACCCGAAGAAGACGATCTGGGTCGTGGTCGGCGATGCGAAGACCGTTCGCCCGCAGCTTGACAGCATCGGCCTGCCGGTCGAGGTCATCCCTGCGGCGTCGGTTGCCGGCGCCAATTAGGTTTAAGAGCCCGGGCGTTGCCGGGAGGGTAATTCAGGAGAGAGTGCAATGGCAAACGTCGATGGCAGCTGGGATTGCGTGGTCAAGTCGCCGCTGGGCGACCAGAAGATGACGCTGACCGTGAACAGCGCTGGCAGCACCTTCACTGGTGCCGTGTCGGGCGCGATGGGCGGCATGGACGTCACGGGTGACGTCGATGGCGACACGATCACCTGGAAGCAGAGCATGACCGTGCCGATGCCGATGACGCTCGACTGCAAGGCGACCGTCGAGGACGACGTCCTCAAGGGTAGCGTCGCCGCCGGCGCCTTTGGCAGCTTCCCGCTGACCGGTACGCGGGTCGGCTGATCTGCGGATCAATACCGCGAATGCCCGCGCTTCCGATCGGGAGGCGCGGGCTTCTTCGTTATGAATATTCTTGCGGCGAACAGCCCACCACGCCAGCGGGCGCTCTCGAACCCGCGCGGCGGTTTCGTGTGAACTGTACAAAACTCCGTATTATGACAGTGTAACTGCTTCTTAGGAGGCTGTACGCCAAGGTCCGCGCGAACAGCAGCCGGATCCGCCGATGAAACGACTCCCCCTGATCGCTCCGAACCCTCCGCGCTTGAGTGAGCATCTCGATGCGCTGCGCCGGGTCGAGGCATCGGGCGTGTTCAGCAACAACGGTCCGGAAGTCCGTGCGTTCGAGGCAGGGGTCACCGACCAGCTGTTCGGCGGCCATGGCGCCAGCCTTGCGGTCGGTAGCGCCACGCTTGGATTGATGCTCGCGATACGCCATGCGTCGGGCATGCGGACCGGCGGGCTGAACCCCAAGCCGGGCACGCTCGCGTTGATGCCGGCGCTGACGTTCGCGGCGACCGCGCAGGCTGCGGCATGGGCAGGGCTGACACCGCTGATCTGCGATATCGATCCTGCCGACTGGGGCGCTTGCGCACTCGCTGAGGAGCGGTTGCTTGAGCGTTATGGCGAGCGCATCGGCGTCGTCGTGCCCTATGCAACGTTCGGCAACGCGATCGACCTCGACCGGTACGCGCGGTATCAGGCGCGCTACGGTGTCGGCGTGGTGATCGATGCCGCGTCGTCGCTCGGTACGCTCGACGATACGGGCGCCGGGTTCGGCGCGAAGGCCCCGTTTGCGGTGGTCCATTCGATGCATGCGACCAAGACGTTTGCGGTCGGCGAGGGCGGCCTCGTCCACAGCGGCGATGCCGACCTGATCGCGACGCTTCGGGCGATGGGCAATTTCGGATTCGAAGGTAGCCGCAACGCGACGCTCCCCGGGATCAACGCAAAGCTGCCCGAGGTCCTTGCGATCATGGCACAGGCCAAGCTTGCCGAGATCGACGGCATCGGTCTACACCGCGCAACGCTCGAGGCAACCTACCGCGAGGCGTTGTCGGAGTTTCAACTGCAGGCCGTCTCGGGACAACGCCGCGCGATGCAGTTCATGCCCGTGTTGCTGCCCGAGCGGCTGGCCCATCACCGCGATGCGATCGTCGAAAGCATCGAACGGGACGGCGTCGGCTGCGGCCGGTATTTCAGCCCGCATCTGGGTGAACAGCCCTGGTTCCAGGCGACCGCGATGATCGAGCCGACGCCGGTTGCAGACAAGATCGCCGGCCGGATGCTGTCGTTGCCGATCACCGACGCGATGACGGTCGACGACGCGCGCCGTGCCGCACAAACCCTTGTGAGCGCGTGCGCGGCGATCGTTCGCCCGCTTGATCGGCGCGCATCGGTACGCGGCGCTGGCGGGAAGATAGCGTCGGTGATCGTGATCGGCGGCGGCCCGGCCGGGACGGCGATGCTGACGTCGGCGACCAAGCGCGGCTTGCTGCCCGACTTGGCCGCGTCGGGCCTGATGATGGTCGAGCGCGGTGGCGCGATCGGCGGGGGGCGGCTGGGTCGCTACGCGATCACATCCGATTCGACGGCGCAGACGTTCCTGACCGCCGTGCGCGACAACATCCATCCTGAACTCGCGCGACTGGTCGATCATCCCGCGGGACGTGCGGTCGCGGCGCACGAGGGTGCGCTGGGCGTGCCGCTGGTTGAAGTCGGACCATTCCTGCGCGCGATCGGGGATCGTCTCGCGGACATCGTTCGCGACAATGGCGGTGCCGTTCTGACCGGACACGAAGCGTTGGGCGCCACCCGCGTCGGCAGCGGACTGTGGAGCGTCCGGCTGCGTCGTTTGTCCGATGGCCACGTCTTCGAACAGCTCGCGCGCAGCATCGTCGTGGCGACCGGCGGGAATCAGCCGCTCGATCGACTTGCCGCTCAGCGGGTTGCCGGCGCCGGCCTGGTCGATCTGGCGAACGGGCGCCTGCTGCAGTCGGACGACGTGCTGACGGTGGGCGGCTTCGAGAAGGTCGCGGATCTTATTGCAGGCAAACGCAATCCGAAGATCGCGGTGATCGGCGGGTCGACCAGCGCCCTGACTACGATCGCACTTCTCCTGAAAAGCCAGCCGCCCTTGCCGCTCGGCGCGGGCGCGGTGACGTTGCTGCACCGCCGGCCGCTCCGGCCATTCTATCATTCGGTCGAAGCCGCCCATGCCGAAGGGTTCACCGAATTCGGCGCGGACGACATCTGCCCGGTGTCCGGCTTCGTCTACCGTCTCGCCGGGTTCCGTCTGGAAGCCCGGGATCTGGTCGTAAGGATGTTGGGTATCGATGGACGAGCGCCCGATCCACGCGTGGCGCTGCACCGGATCACCGGTGACGACGATGCGACGGCACGCGCCTATATCGAGCACGCCGACATCGTCATTGCGGCACTCGGCTATCGTCCGATCGGGATGCCCATCACGGAGCGCGACGGCAGCGCTTTGGCACTGGCTGCGTCTGACGGCCGACCCATGGTTGATCGCCATTGCCGCATACTGGATGCCCGGAATGCGCCTATCGACGGCCTATACGGGCTCGGACTCGCAGCGGGCTTCGTACCCTGGGGTCCGCTTGGCGGCGAATCGAGCTTTACCGGCCAGGCCAATGGATTGTGGCTATGGCAGAACGACGTGGGGTCGATGATCATTGATCAGGTGATGGCAGCGCAGGTCAAGGCCGCCGCATGACCACCTTGGCGTCCGATCCCGTCATCAGCGTCATCATCGCGGCGTATAACGGCGCCCGCATCATCGAGGAGACGCTTGCCAGCCTCCAGGCGCAGACGTTCACGGACTTCGAAGTGATCGTGGTCGACGATTGCTCGACTGATACGACGCGAGAGGTCGTCGCGGCTTGGCCGGATGCGCGCGTACGCCTGATCGCGCTCGACAGGAATGGAGGTCCCGTCATCGCCCGCAACCGCGGGGTCGCGGTCGCGCGGGGGCGCTACGTCGCCGCGCTCGATCAGGACGATCTCTGCCGGCCGGAACGGTTCGCGCGGCAGGTCGCGTATCTCGACGCCCATCCGGAAACGGTGTTGCTCGGCACCGCAGCGGAATTGCTTTTCGATGGCGTCGTCAAACCATCGACCTACTCTCCGGTGACGACTCCCGCGCTCACGACCTGGTTGACCTGTATCGAAAACCCGCTCGTCTGGTCGTCGGTGATGTTGCGTACCGACGTCGCGCGGCGGCTGGAGCCCTTCACACGTCCCGAGCTCCTCTACGCAGAGGATTTTGACCTGTACCAGCGGATGCAGGTCCACGGCACGGTGGCCCGTCTCGACGAACCCTTGATGCTGTACCGAGTCCATGCCGGCGGGCTGTCGAAGCGGTTCGTCGATAATATGGAGACGTCGGCTACGCGCGTTCTCGCGGAGCGTCACGAACGCCTGTTCGACGCGCGTGCGGAGCGGGTCGCGCGCTTGCTGGTCACGTACAACATGGGCAAGCGACCCGTGCCCGATCGTGACACGCTCGCGGCGTTGGGTAGCGCGTTAAGCGTGATCCAGGCGGACTTCCTGGCCACGCATGACTGCACCGCGCACGACATCAGACTGATCCGTTGGGAGACCGCTCGTCGCTGGGGTGATATCGCCCGGGCGGGCCTGCGTACCGGTACGATCGGACTGGCGGACGTGCTCGCGGTACGGCCCGACCATCTCGGGCTCGGCTATGCCGGTCTGGAGGCGCTGCTGTGGTCGGGGATGATCGGCGGTGTACGACGCGCTCGCCGACGCATGGAGCAGAGCCGGATGGCGCAGACTTCTGGCTAGACCTTGGACCGTCGTTCCCGGTTCTGCCCTATCACCCCCATACGCACATCCGTCACCCCAGCGAACGCTGGGATGACGGGACTTATGTAATTTAGGTCAGACCTTGGCGGCGTAGATCATCCGCCCGACGCCAAGCCGCGCGAACGCTTCATCGAGATCGCGCTCGCCGACTGCAAAGCAGCCCTGGCTGCGACCGAGCATGCCGTGGCTCTCGATCATGTCCTTGTTGGCGTACCATGCCGAATGCACGACGATCGCACGCTCGAGCGCGTTGTTATTGGTCGGATCGAGCCCGATCAGACGCTGCGAGCGACCATGCTTGCCGACATAATAGTCGTCGGTGACGAACGCGCCTTCCGAGGAGGCGTTCGAGCCGAAGCGGTTCGAGAAGCGCTCCAGATACCCGGTATGCGCAGGATCCGACCCGCTGCCATGCGCGACCAGCAGCGACGTGCTGCGGCCACTGGCGAGATCGACGAAGTGGAAGCGCGGCTTGCCCGAAGCCGCCGCGAAATCGGCGATTGCGATACGGTCATGGTTCGGAATGCGGCTGCCGTGACGGCTGAGCGATGCCATCGCCTGGCGCAGCAGGTCCGGCCGAACCACCCTCGGCGAGGTCAGCGCGACCGTGGTGCGCGGCAGCGGCGGCTGCGTCATCGGCTTCAGGTCGCGTGCCGTCAGTGGCCGCGAAAAGCGTGTCGTTGCGGATACGGCGCCTGGCACTGCCAGCGCCCCCGCCAAAACCAGTCCGTTCTTCAGAAGCGCGCGTCGTTCGCGCACAAGACCTTGCTCGTCGTGCATCGATTTTCCCGAAATTGCCCCAGTTCCCGTAGACAGGGGTATAGCGGATTTTTCGTGAATATTCTGCAACGATTTCCACTGGTTGTGGGTCTGTTCCCTCTAACCACCCCGATCTAGGGTCGGTTCATCGACTCGTTTTTGCGGATGGCACGATCCGGAGAATCGCGCGTTCTGTCGGGCAAGGGGGTTCGAGGCGACGGAAGGACGATCAGAATGGCGAGATCGGCAATTGGATTCGGCATGGCGCTGGCACTGTTGGCCGCCGCGCCGCCGGCACTAGCCGCGAGTGCGTCGGGCGTCGACAGCATCGCGTTGCCGATCGAGGAGGCCGCCACCGAATTGTCCGCCAATCAATTCGTCTGGAAGGACTCCAACACCGGCGAGGCGGTCAGCATCGTCATCAGCCTCTCGACCCAGCGCGCGTTCGTCTACCGCGGCTCGACGATGGTGGCTGCAACCACGATCTCGTCGGGCAAGGATGGCAAGGACACCCCGCTCGGCACCTATCCGATCCTGCAGAAGGAGCAGGAGCATAAGTCCAACCTGTATAACGACGCGTCGATGCCGTTCATGCAGCGCCTGACCTGGGACGGCATCGCGATTCACGCGGGCAATAATCCGGGCTTCCCCGATTCGCATGGGTGCATCCGCGTGCCGACGGGGTTCGCTAAGAAGCTGTTCGGGGTGACGTCAGTGGGCACCACCGTGACGGTAACTGACGATTTCGAAGGTGGCGCAGTGCCTTACGAGCCGGTCGTGGATCAGGAAACCGCGGTCGCGAACCTGCGACAGTCTGTGTCGCTGGAAAAGTGAGTTTGTCAGAAAGCTATTTCGCTTGATCACCTAACTCATCGTGATCCCCGCGGAGGAGAGACGCGTATCCTTGAATGTCTGCGAAAAACCGTGAAGCTTGCCAATATGGGCTCCCCGCTGCGCGGAGTGAGGCCATAATGTATGCAAATGGGCCGAACACGGCTGGACCGACGAAAAACCCTACGTCGCGATCGGGAACCCCAGCTCGACCAACCGTGCCCGAAAAGCAGCGGCATCCGTAAACAGCACCGATTCGATTCCCAACGCCCGCGCCGCTGCGACGTTCGCCGCATTATCGTCGACGAACACCGCATCCCCGGCCGCCAACCCGAATCGCTCCAGCGCCAGCCGGTAGATTGTTGCATCCGGCTTCACCATCTTCTCCTCGCCCGACACGACCACGTCGCGGAACCGGTCGAACAGCGGCGCTTCACGCGCGCGGAAGGGTGGCCAGAATTCGTGGCTGAAGTTCGTGATCGCGAACAGTGGCACGCCGGCGTCGTCCAGGTCGGCGACGATCTCGTGCATGCCGGCGATTGCAGCGCCGATGCTCTCGTTGAACCGCGGACCCCATGCGGCGATCAACGCGGCGTGCTGCGGATGCAACACGGCGAGCTCCGCCGAGGTGTCGGCGAAGTTGCGGCCAGCATCGTGCTGGAAGTGCCATTCGGTCGTCACGACGTCGCGCAGGAACGCGTCGAGCGCCCGATCGTCGTCGATCAGGCGCTCGTACAGGATCCGGGGATCCCAGTCGTAAAGGACACGACCGACGTCGAAGATGACGGCCGTTATCAGGGCTTTAGCCCTGGCGTGCCTTGAAGCGACGGTTGGTCTTGTTGATGACGTAGGTACGGCCACGACGACGGATCACGCGGTTATCGCGGTGACGATCCTTGAGCGACTTCAGGGAATTGCGGATCTTCATGATCGATTCGCTTCTTTTCAAATCTAGGTGTGCGGAAAGACGGGATCGCCTAATGGCGGGGTGTGTCCAAGTCAAGCAACGGACACGTTCATGCCATCCGGGAACCCACTCGGCTGGTCGGAGCGTTACTATAGCGCAACATTCTAAGGAAGTCCCGATGGCGGTTCGTTCGATCCTGATCCTGGCGCTGGCAAGCGCATCCCTCACCGCATGCGCGACCGGCCCGTCACTGCCGCCGACCGAGGTGCTGCGTTACCATTTGGGTGAGCCGATCGACCGCGGCACGATCGCGGTGCAGCCGCTTTCGGGGGGTGGCCCTGCCAGCATCGAGTTCAAGACGTACGCCGCCGCCGTACAGGGGCAGTTGCTCCAGGCCGGCTATAGCGTGCCCGCGCCTGGCGCGAAGCCGCTGCTGGTCGCGACCGTCGGCTTCACCCGGACGACGCAGGCCGGCCCGCCCAAGCAGTCGCCAATCAGCATCGGCATCGGCGGCGGTGGCTTCACCGGCGGCGGCGGGCGCCGCGGCGGCGGTGGTGGTCTCGGGCTTGGCGGCGGGGTCGGCTTCCCGATCGGCGGCGGCGGGCGCACCGCGATCCTCGTCTCCGAACTGTCGGTGACGATCAAGCGTAGCGCCGACCAGTCGCCGGTCTGGGAAGGCCGCGCCCAGTCGTTCGCCGATGCGCGCAAGGAAGATGCGACGACCGATATCCAGGCCGGCAAGCTCGCCCGCGCGCTGTTCATGGGGTTCCCCGGCGAGTCCGGTCGCACTATTCAGGTGAAATGAACGCGCAAACCATGATCCCGACCATCAACGCAGCCTTTGATGGCGGCAACATCCGTGTTGTCGCCATCGAGGGAGACCGAATCGACCTGGAGATCGTCACCGATTTCCAGTCCGACTTCTTCCAGTGGTTCTACTTCCGCGTGGCAGGCGCGGCTGGTCGCGCGCTGACCTACCGCATCCTGAACGCGGGCAAGTCGGCCTATCCGTTCGGCTGGCCGGGCTACAAGACGCGCGCCAGCACCGATCGACAGGCGTGGCGGATGATCGAGACACGCTACGACAATGGCGTGCTCGAATTCGAGTTCACCGCCGACACCGATCTCGCCTGGTTCGCGTATTTCGCGCCCTACACGATGGAAATGCACGAGACGTTGGTGGCGCGCACCGCGCTGCTGCCGGGCGTCGCGCACCGTGAACTGGGCCAGTCGCTCGACGGCCAGGCGATCGACTGCTTCACGATCGGCTCGGGGCCCAAGCAGGTCTGGATCTACGGTCGCCAGCATCCCGGCGAATCGATGACCGAATGGTGGATGGAAGGCGCTTTGGAGCGGCTGACCGATTCGGCTGATCCGATCACAGCGGCCCTGCTGGCGAAGGCGACCTTCAACGTCGTCCCCAACATGAACCCGGACGGGACGCGCCGCGGTCATCTGCGCACCAACGCCGTGGGGGTGAACCTCAACCGCGAATGGCACACCCCGACGCCCGAGAAGAGCCCCGAAGTCCTGTGCGTACGCAACGCGATGGACCTGACCGGCGTCGACGTGGCGATGGACATCCACGGTGACGAGGCAATTCCCGCGAACTTCATCGCCGGCTTCGAGGGCATCCCGTCCTGGACCGATGCGCACGGCGAGAAATTCTACGAGTACGGCCGGCGTCTCGCAGCGCACACGCCCGATTTCCAGACCGAGCAGGGCTATCCCAAGTCCTCGTCGGGCTCGGCGAACCTGTCGATGTCGACCAACCAGGTCGCCGAGCGCTTCGGCGCGGTGTCGATGACGCTGGAGATGCCGTTCAAGGATCACGACGCGAACCCCGATCCCGCGTTCGGCTGGTCGCCGGAGCGCTCGAAGCAGCTTGCGCATGCAATGCTCGAGACGCTCGCCGGCATGATCGACGAAATCTGACACGATTTGAATGGGTTAGTGGAGGATTGGTTGCGCTGGTCATCGAGACATCGGACCGTGCGTCGGCCTAACCCTGCCTAACCTTCTGTTTACGGGAGCCCAAATGCCGACCCTAGTCCTGATCCGCCACGGCCAGTCCACCTGGAACCTCGAGAACCGCTTCACCGGCTGGTGGGACGTCGACATGACCGCCAAGGGCGAGGCCGAGGCCAAGGCCGCGGGCGAACTGATGGCCGCCAAGGGCCTCGACTTCGACCAAACCTTCGTCAGCCTTCAGACCCGCGCCATCAAGACGCTCAACATCGCGCTGGAAGCGATGGGCCGGCTCTGGCTCCCGGTCGAGAAGGACTGGCGCCTGAACGAGCGGCACTACGGTGGCCTCACCGGCCTCGACAAGGCGGAGACTGCGGCCAAGCACGGCGCGGAACAGGTCCACGTCTGGCGCCGCAGCTTCGACATCCCGCCGCCCGTTCTTGACGACGGAAGCGAGTTCGACCTGTCCAAGGACCGGCGTTACGACGGCATCGCGATTCCCAAGACCGAAAGCCTCAAGGACACGATCGCGCGCGTCCTCCCGTACTGGGACGAGCGGATCGCCCCTGCGCTGAAGGACGGCCAGCGCATCCTGATCTCTGCGCACGGCAACTCACTTCGCGCGCTGGTGAAGCACCTGTCGAACATCCCCGACGACAAGATCACCGGGCTGGAGATCCCTACCGGCCAGCCGATCGTGTATGAGCTGGACGCCGACCTGAACGCGACGGACCGCTACTACCTCCGCGAGCGCTGATACTGCCGACCTCTCTTGTCTTGTTCTCCCGCGAAAGCGGGAGCCCAGGATTACAGACGATACCGTTCGTGATCCTGGGCCCCCGCCTCCGCGGGGGAACGGGTTTGGGTCCTCACGATCGCATCACACGTAGACCACCAACAACATTGCCCAATGCCCCTCCCGTCGCTAGGCACGGCGCTCCTTGAACAGGGGGGCGATAGTGGCTCTAGTCGGCATCATCATGGGCAGCACCTCCGATTGGGAGACGATGCGCCACGCCGCCGAGACGCTCGACGCACTCGGTGTCACCTACGAGACCAAGGTCGTCTCCGCGCACCGCACTCCGCAACGCCTCTACGACTATGCGACGACCGCCGCCGACCGCGGCCTCAAGGTGGTGATCGCCGGGGCAGGCGGGGCGGCGCACCTGCCCGGCATGGCGGCCTCGATGACTCACCTCCCGGTGCTTGGCGTGCCCGTCGAATCGAAGGCTTTGAAGGGCATGGATAGCCTGCTCTCGATCGTCCAGATGCCCGGCGGCATCCCCGTCGGCACGCTCGCGATCGGCAAGCCGGGCGCCATCAACGCCGGGCTGCTCGCCGCCGCGATCCTCGCGACCGCCGACGACGCGCTGGCCACTCGCCTGAAGACGTGGCGTGCGGCGCAGACCGACTCCGTCGCCACCGACCCCGCCTGAAAGACGCTCACATGACGCCGCTTCCCCCCGGATCGACCATCGGCATCCTCGGCGGCGGTCAGCTCGGCCGCATGCTCGCCACCGCCGCGGCGCAGCTCGGCTATCACACGCACGTCCTCGCGCCCGACCAGGAGAGCGTCGCCGCGCAGTCCGCCTCGACCATGACGCGCGCCGATTATCACAACCGCATCGTGCTCGCCGATTTCGCCGACGCCTGCGACGTGGTGACCTATGAGTTCGAGAACATCGCGGTCGAGCCGGTCGAATGGCTTGCCGAGCGCGTCCCCGTCCATCCGAGCCCGCGCGCCCTCCGCGTGGCACAGGAGCGGATCGGCGAGAAACGCTTCGTGGAAAGCGTCGGCGGCCGTCCGGCACCTTGGGCGCCCGTCGACAGCCTCGCATCGCTCCTGAGTGGCCTGGAGGCGGTCGGCACGCCCGCCGTGCTCAAGACCGCGCGGTTCGGCTATGATGGCAAGGGGCAGGTCAAGATCGACACGCCAGACGCGGCTCAGGCGGCTTGGGACACGATCGGCGGCCCGGCCGTGCTCGAGGCGTTCATACCGTTCGACCATGAATTCTCGATCCTGATCGCCCGCGGTCTCGACGGCAGCGTCTCACGCTACGACCCGCCGCTCAACGTCCACCGCGACGCGATCCTCCGCCACTCCACCGTCCCAGCACCCGCCTCCGTGCTGGCCCAAGCCGAAGAGGCCGTTGCATTGGCCGAGCGGATCGCGGCCGAACTCGACTATGTCGGCGTACTGGCCTGCGAGTTCTTCGTCGGCGCCGACGGCCCGGTCTTCAACGAGATGGCACCCCGCGTGCACAATTCCGGCCACTGGACGATCGAGGGGGCGGAATGCTCGCAGTTCGAAAACCACATCCGGGCGATCTGCGGTCTCCCGCTGGGCGCGACGACGCTGACCGGGCGCGACGTGGCGATGGAGAATCTGATCGGCGACGATGCCGATCGTTGGCAAGAACTGCTTGGCGAGTCCGGTGCGCACCTGCACCTCTACGGCAAAGGCACGGCCAGGCCCGGCCGCAAGATGGGTCATGTAACGCGCATCGTCCGCTAAAGCCCGGCACACCGGACTTGCCGGCTTGGATGCGTGTTGAAGAAGCGCTGGAGAATTGAGTGCGTTGGGCTTTAGCGGTCCGATACCGCGTACGTGTCGGTATCGGACCGCTAACCTACGTTACGCCGCGGCGTTCGGCACGACGATCACGCCAGCGCGTTCATCAACGCCCGTGCGGTAGCGGGCGATGAGCCGGGGTTCTGCCCGGTGATGAGCAAGCCATCCTCGATCACATACGAACCCCAGTCCGGGCCCCGTGAGTAGATACCGCCTCGTGCCTTGAGCTCATCTTCGACAAGGAACGGCACGATGTCGGTCAGGCCGACAGCGTCTTCCTCGGAATTGGCAAAGCCCGTGACCTTTCTGCCCTCGACCAGGGGGCGGCCCGCTGGCGTCTTCACGTGACGGAGAACGCCGGGCGCATGGCAGACTAGAGCGACCGGCTTTTCAGCTTCAAGGAAGCTTTCGATGAGAGCGATCGACGTCTTGTCCTCCGCCAGATCCCACAGCGGACCATGACCGCCTGGATAAAAGACGGCGTCGAAGTCGGCCGCCGTGACGTCGGACAGTTTGAGCGTGTTCGCAAGTGCCGCGATCGCTTCCGCGTCCGCCTCGAAACGATGCGTGTCGTCGGTCTGGTTTTCGGGTTCGTTGCTCTTAGGATCCAGCGGCGGCAGGCCGCCTTTGGGCGAAGCTAGCGTGATATCGGCACCAGCCTGCTTGAAGGTGTAATATGGCGCGGCAAGCTCTTCGAGCCAGAAGCCGGTCTTGCGGCCCGTAGTACCGAGTTGGTCATGCGAGGTGAGGACCATCAGGATCTTCATGCGACTTCCTTTATGTTGTGCGGCTGGAGGATCCGCGACGTTCGTTTCCAGCGATCGCCCCGTCTCAACCGATCGCCCGCAGCCACGAGCTAGAGTAAAATAGACCGGTCGTCTAGTGAGTATACGATTGGTCGTTTGGTTATAGACAACTGGTCTAACGCGGCGTATTGGCGCAGCATGGTATCAGCAATGCAGGAACAGGATGCGCGGTCGACGATATTGGCGACCGGTCAGCGGATCATGAGCCGAAAGGGGTTTTCCGGGGTAGGTCTGACCGAGATCCTGAAGGATGCGGGCGTACCCAAGGGGTCGTTCTATCATTATTTCAGCTCGAAGGACGCGTTCGGCGAAGCGCTGCTGGCGACGTATTTCACCAGCTATCATGACGACATGGACGCGCTGTTCGCAAAGCCGGGGCTGACCATGGGCGAACGTCTGATGATGTATTTCGCCGCCTGGCGCGAGAACCAGGGAGCCCTGGACTGCCAGGGGCGCTGCCTCGCGGTGAAACTGGGGGCCGAGGTTGCGGACCTGTCGGAACCCATGCGCCTTGCGCTCAAGTCCGGGACGAACGGCATCATAACGCGGATGACCCAGGCGATCGACCACGGTGTGATGGACGGAACGATTTCAGTCACGCAACCGGCGTCCGACGTTGCCACCTCCCTCTATTATCTGTGGCTGGGCGCGAGCGTGATGGTCAAGATCGTCCGCACCGAGGTACCGTTCGAGACAGCGCTTCAGGCGACGCGACCAATGCTCGGACTGACGGGCCGGTAGATCAGGCTACTGGCGTTCATCTCGCGGCGGCTTCCGGAAGGCGCGCGATCGCGGCGGCTGCCAGATCGGTGCGTACCTCTCCGTCCGTCACGGTGACCTCCGCCCAGGGGAGGCGGTGCAGCGTTTCACCGACCCCGCCGACCCCGCCCACGCGGACGATGAGATAGCCTATCCTTCCCTCGATACAGGCAGCGAGAGCGTCGACCGCGTGAGCCACCACAACACCGTCCTGCGACTTGACCGGCAGGCCATCCAGCCCGGCTACCGAGAATAGGTCGTCACCTGGTTGACGGGCACTCAGCTTTTCTTCCGCTCGCGATGCATCGCTGATCCGCGCTCGCCGTCCCAGCCACCGCCAGATGCCGAATATGTCGACCGCCGCGAGGAACAGGTTCGAGTAGAGCAATTGGGTTTGCCCGGTGATGAAGCCGACGACGATCCAGGCCAACGCCCCCCCGGTAAAGATGACGAAGCCCCAGCCGGTGACGCGCGCGCCTAGGTTGGAAGCTGTCATGAGGGCTGCGACGCACGTTGCGACCAGCGCGATCCAGCCTGCGATGTCTACCATTCTGCCAGTCCTGAAATGAGCTTTCGATCGATCTGGGCGCCGGTTTGCCCCGCGTCCCCTGTAGTTATCAGTGGTCCGGACGGGATCATTGCGGCAGCAGGCGCGGGAATTCGCCAGGCACTTCACGCGCCAGGAACCCGATTGGCCCGCTGGTCGTGGCTACCCGGCGACCGCTTTGCCCGTGAAGCCATACGCCCCAGCCAGCGGCCACCGGTGGTAACGTGCCGCGCGACAGGAGTCCGCCGATTGCGCCCGCCAGGACATCGCCGGAGCCGCCGGTCGCCAAACCCGTTCCGCCCCCGCCATAGAGCAATACCGTGCCATCGGGCGCCGCGATCACCGTTTCGCTGCCCTTGAGGACGACGATGGCGCCGTACTCTGCGGCAATTTCGACCGCGATGGCCTCGGGCGCGTCGGCGATCTCGCCTTCGTCGCGGCCGGTCAACGTCGCCATCTCGCCGTGATGGGGCGTGATTACCAGACGATTCCGGAACCCGGCGAGTGCGCCGCGCAGGTCGCGAGCACAGCCGATCGCCATCGCATCGACGACGAGCGTCATGTCGTCGCGTCGATTGGACAGCGCCAAGCGAAGCGCTGCGGCCGCGGCAGTCGACGAACCGATGCCGGGGCCGATCACCACGGTGTCACAGGTGTCCAGCGATTTTTCGAGCGGTTCGCAGCGTTCCCCGACGATCTCGCCGTCGCTGTCCTCGCCAAGCGCCAAAACGGCTGCCTCGGGCACCAGTAGACCAAGACCCATGGCCGCGGATTCGATCGTCGCCATCTGAAGCTTGCCCGCCCCGGCGCGAAGCGCGGCCTCGCCGGTGAGGCGTAGCGCACCCGGCACCATGCGTGAGCCGCCGATCGCCAGAACCCGGCCGCGGCTGTTCTTGGTCGTGCCGTCGCCGTGGACGGGCGGCGGGTTCGCGGCGATCCAGCGGCTGTCGAGGCGTTGGGCGTCGGTCACCCCCTGACACCCACGGTTCGCTCAGGCTCGGCAGTGATATCGACTGCATCGTGCGCGACCGGCGTCGTCAGGTTGTAGGACTGCAGTGCCAGTCCGCCATCGCGACCGACGGTCGGATCGAACCTGTATTCCGTCACCGAGCAATTGGCGACATCGCCCTCCCGGTCGATCGCGAGAATTTGCTCCTCGCTGAGATTTTCGATCACATACCGCAGGCATAGCACCACCACCTGGTGCGCGACGATCATCACCCGCCGCTCGGCATAATGCAGCGCCACGGTGTCCATCACCGATCGCAAGCGGAAGATGACGTCGCACCAACTCTCTCCACCCGGCGGGCGATGATAGAATTTACCGAGAAGCCTGCGCAATTCGGCCTGCTGCGGTTCGAGCGCCGCGACGCCCGCGGTCGTCAATCCGTCGAGGATGCCGAACTCCTTCTCACGCAGTCGCTCGTCGGTGCAGATCGCTTCGCCGCGGTCTGCACCCCCGGCCTCCCGGAACAGTTCGGCAGTCGTCCTGGCGCGCACATAGGGCGATGCGAGGAGAACGTCCGGTCGCTCGTTGCTGGGTTTGGCGGCAAACCAGGCACCTAGTGCCCGTGCCTGGTCTTCGCCACGCGACGATAGCGCGATGTCGACGTCGCGAGCGTCCAGCACGATCCGTTCGGCGCCGTCCAGATGCGCCGCATCACGCGCGACGTTCCCCGCACTTTCGCCGTGCCGGACGATCCACAGTCGGCTTGGCCAGCGCGCACCGGTCACGCACCGCCTCCCTGCAATCCAACGGTCACGCTTTCCGGATAGTTCACGCCTTCGTCTCCCTCGATACGCCTCGACGGGTCGCCACGTCGTCAAGCGGCGGACCGTTGCATTCCAGCAGGCCGGTCGCATCTGCCTCCGCCGCGCGCGCCGACCCAGCCTGGCTCAATGACTGGCGGTTTCGCCGGCAGCGCGCCGTTCGACATATTGCAACGTGAGTGCAGCGTTATGCTCGTCGAGCCACGCCGCCATCGCCTGTTCTTCACCGAGCGAGGTGCGTAGCAATGGGGTTGCCTTGCCGAAGCCGCCGGCGTCGGCCAACGCGATCAGCGAGTTGTAGCTCGCCGCCTCGAAATTCTCGAAGGCGAAGTTGGCAAAGCTGTTCTTCAGGATCTCGTCGGGCGCAAACACGTGCGCGATCGCCGCGAGGTTGCCCGACAGCGTCAACGCCGCGTCTTTCAGCAGCGACCGGCTCTCGCCAAAACCGTCGAGGATTTCCTCGACCCGAACGATCTGCTGTTCGGTTTCGACACGATGCTTGCGCAGCTTGTCGGCGACCTCGGGATAGTTGGTCAGGTGGTTCAGCTGTCGGTCGATCAGTGCGAGTGCCTGGTGCTCGACGCCGTGAACGTTCTTGAGACCGGTGATAAAGACGGATTGCAGGACATCGTTACGCGGCGTGGCCATGGGATGCTCCATCATGAAGTGTTTCCAGACCGAGACAACGTCACGCCACGGTCTTGGTTTCGGAAACTCGTACTGATCGGGATCACTGTTTAGGCGCCGTACCCTTCGGTATCGGTGGAACTTGGAAGACGATGGGAACGATGACGGGCATATCGAGGACATCGTCGTTACGAAGCACGGGCTTGATCCGGAATATACTGGACATAGCAAGCGCCGCTCGACCGAATCCGATACCCTGAGGAAGCTCCGACAGTATCCAGCACCGCTTCGGCTTGCCCGGTTTCGGCACGATACAGGCCAATTCGACGCTGCCGCCGATCCGCCGCTCCCGCGATCCAGCAGGCCAATACCCCAGCATCTCCTGGAAGCTGGGCGTGTGGATCCATTCGGCACGGGCATAGCGCGGCGGGCCCAACCCGAAGCCCTTGCCTATCCCTATGCCAACCGCATCACCGTCGCCTCTGCCGTCGCCCACACCGTCGCCGGCACCGGTCGATCCTAACGGGAAGACCCCCGTCGCATCGATATTGCCGAACGACGACGTCATCGCCGACGAGCGGAGCGATACCAGCATCGACAACGTGGCATCGACCGAAGTCGTGCGCTGGCGTGGCGCCGCGGATGGCGATTCCCCAGCCTCGTGAACAGCAGCCTTCGACACGTGCCGTGCTCGTGGTTCTGGAGGCTGTGGCGGGCGCAGGCTTGTGGTCGGGGCGGGCGGAGGTGGCAGGATGTCGAACACCGCGAGCGCGGCCGGCGATGCTGCCTTTGGCGGCGCCGTCTCGCGTGCCGTCAGGAACAGCAGAAGCACCGCGCCATGCACGCCGACCGCCAGTGCAAGCGCAGAACGATCAGGAGGACGACGTCGCGACCCGCGCGGCGCTTTCTCGGCCAGTCGGGCTTCGTGGCTCACGCTTGCAGCTTATACGGTTCCTCACCGAGAGCTAGGCTGGTCTCGGCCAGACAGGGGTTGCGTTCCATCCTGCGCCGAAGTGGTGAGATATGACTCTCGCGCCACCATCTCGTCACCGCCCCGCCTGCGCGGTCAGTCGATGCGCATCGCCTCGGCTGCCAAGGCCTCCGCCTCGATCAACAGCGCGTCGTCAGCCGAACTGGTCGACACCTTCTCGCGCCCGATCAACGTAAGGACCGGGACGGCAAGCGGGGTTACACGCTCGAGATCGACGTGCAGCATCGTTGCCGCTGCACGGTCGAGCAGCCCGGCAAGGCGTCCGACATCGGTCATCCGAGCCCGTGCATCCGCCCAGGCGGCTTCCAGCAACAGATGCGACGGTTCGTATTTGCGCAGTACGTCGTAGATCAGGTCGGTCGAGAACGTCACCTGCCGACCGGTCTTGCGCTTGCCCGGATGCTGCCGCTCGACCAGCCCGCCGATCACCGCGACCTCGCGAAACGCGCGCTTCAACAGGTTCGATTGCTGCACCCAGTCGACGAATTCATGTTCGAGGATGTCAGCCGAGAACAGCGACGCCGGGTCGGTCACCTTTTCGATCGAGTAGGTCGCGAGCGCATAGTCGTTCGCAACGAACCCGAGCGGCTTCAGCCCCTGCGTTTCCATCCGGCGGGTAATGAGCATGCCGAGCGACTGGTGCGCGTTCCACCCTTCGAAGCTGTACGCGACCATGTAGTTGCGGCCCTCGCGCGGGAAGGTCTCGACCAGCAGCTGGCCGGGTTCGGGCAATACCGATCGAAGCCGCTGGTATTCGAGCCATTCGCGCACGTCGTCGGGGAAGCGAGCCCATTCGTCCGGCTGCGCCAGGAATCCACGGACCCGGTCGGCGAGGTTGGTCGACAGCGGCATCCGGCTGCCGCCATAGGTCGGTAT
Organism: Sphingomonas sp. R86520; assembly: GCF_042466285.1. NCBI lineage: Bacteria > Pseudomonadati > Pseudomonadota > Alphaproteobacteria > Sphingomonadales > Sphingomonadaceae > Sphingomonas > Sphingomonas sp. R86520. Next base: position 3,315,086 of record NZ_JAXHBZ010000001.1, on the reverse strand, counting down.
CCGCGCGGGCTTCGAGGTTGCGCGGACGACGAGATCCTCGGTGTCCATCTTCACGACCTCCAGGCTGAGACCGGCGAAGAAGAACGTGTCGCCGTTGCTCAACTGCGCCGCGAACGCCTCTTCGACCCGGCCCAGCGCGCGACCGTTGCCGAACCGCACGTTGAGCATGGTCGCCTCGACGATGATGCCGGCGTTCAGGCGGTGCTGGCCGATAAATTTCGGGTGACTGACGCGCCAGGTTCCATCCTGGTCCTTGGTCAGCCGCTTGAAGCGGTCATAGGCTTTCAGCGAGTAGCCGCCGTCGCTGATGAAGCCGAGCACGCGCTCGAACGTCTCGGTCGGCAGCGCGGAATAGGGAAGCGCGGAGCGGATCTCGTCGAGCAGATCGGCCTCGCGAAACGGCGCGGCGCACGCGCATGCCATCACATGCTGGGCCAGCACGTCGAGCGCGCCGACCCGAAACTGGTCGGGATCGAGTTCGCCTGCCTCGACCGCGTCGAGCGCCGCGCGCGATTCCAGATATTCGAAGCGGTTGCCGGGGACGAGGATCGCTTCTGAGGCTTCGTCGAGCCGGTGGTTGGCGCGACCGATCCGCTGCAGCAATCGCGACGATCCTTTCGGCGCGCCCATCTGGATCACGCAATCGACATTGCCCCAGTCGACCCCGAGATCGAGGCTGGCGGTCGCAACCAGCGCGCGCAGCTTCCCCTCCGCCATCGCGCCCTCGACCTTGCGCCGCGCTTCGCGCGCGAGGCTGCCGTGGTGGACGCCGATCGGCAGGTTGTTCGCGTTCGCCTTCCACAGATCCTGGAAGATCAGTTCGGCCAGACTGCGCGTATTGCAGAACACGATCGTCGTGCCGTGCGCCTCGATCTCCGCCATCACCTGCGCCGCGGCGTAGCGGCCCGAATGGCCCGACCAGGGGATGCGACCCTCGGGCAGCAGGATCGTGATGTTTGGATCCGTGCCGGGTTCGCCTTGGACCATCGCGACCTGGTCGATATCGCCATCGGGTGCGAGCCATGCCCGATAGCCATCGGCATCCGCGACCGTCGCCGACAGCGCGACCCGGCGCATCCCCGGCGAGATCTTCTGCAGCCGTGCCATGCAGAGCGAGAGCAGGTCGCCGCGCTTGCCGGTCGCGAACGCATGCACCTCGTCGACCACGATCGTGCGAATGCCTTCAAACATCGTGATGCTGTCGGGGTAGCTCAGCAGCAGCGACAACGATTCAGGCGTCGTCAGCAGGATTTGCGGCGGCTTGATCCGCTGCCGCGCTTTCCGATCGGACGGGGTATCACCGGTGCGCGTCTCCACCCGGATGTCGGCGCCCATCTCCTCGATCGGGGTGAGCAGGTTGCGCTGTACGTCGACCGCCAGCGCTTTCAGAGGCGAGACATACAGCGTGTGCAGCCCGCGCGTAGGTGCCTCGATCAGTTCGGCGAGCGTTGGCAGGAATCCGGCAAGCGTCTTCCCCGCGCCGGTCGCCGCCACCAGCAGTGCATGATGCCCCGCGCGACCCTCGGCGAGCATGTCGAGCTGGTGCCGACGCGGCCGCCAACCCCGCGTGACAAACCAGTTTTCCAGGAGGGGGGGAAGGTCGCTCACGGCCTGTTCACGCATCGTCGTCATATGGGGGCGTCGCGCCGCACCGCTATGGACCGCCCGCATAACGACCGCCAATTTGACCGCGTTCTCTATCGAAAGACCCTCGGTGTCGCTCTTCCGCTACCTTCTGCCGTTGCCATTGCTCGCGTTCCTGCCGTTCGCCAACGCTACTGCGCAGACCAAGTCGTTCGTCGGTGCAGGGGGTTTGGTACGGTTGTCGCATTCGTCGAGCGTTACCCCGACCCGCAACTTCGCGGGCCGCGCGCTGATGAACAGCGGATGGCGACAGATGTGGGACGGCAGGCCGATCGGCCGCGGCGTCGGGATCGTTCGCTTCTGGCAGGTTGCCAAGCCGACCGATGGCCAGGGGCAGGTAACCGAAATGATCCAGATGGGCTTCAGCCGAAGCGCGGCGGTGGTCGCGAAATGCGGTACCGACGGGATGGTTTCGGGCAACGGCCGGCGCTTGCCCGACAGGATGCTCGGCGGCCACCGCTGGACCGTCTACACCAATGGCGACGCCGGCATGAGCCAGCAGGTGAGCGCGACGAACCTGCGCAGCGTCATAAACGGCGCCTGCTATACGATCGATCGCGTGACCTATGCGGTAAAGGCGGGTCCGCCCCCGCCACGCAATGCGGCGACCCAGGCGGTTGCGGCCGGGCAGATGGACGCGATCCTGGCGACGATAAAGGTCGGGCGGCGGCGCTGATCCGTCTTCCCAGCGCAGCCGGGGACTCAGATGTTCAAGCGTTGGCGATCCCGCGGCACCGCTTCCCCCATTCACGCGTACTACCCCCATGGCAAAACTTGGCGACTGGCTCGAACCGCACCCGCACGGCATTCTCGTCAAGCCGATCGACGCCTGGATCGATCCTTCGATCCCGACCGCCAAGGCCCTCGTCACTCACGGGCATGCCGACCACGCGCGTGGAGGTCACGATGCCGTCTGGGCCACGCCCGAGACATTAGCCATCATGGACGCGCGCTATGGCCCGCAAGCTGGCCACCCGGTCGCGTACGGCGAGACGATCCGGATGGGAGAGGTCGATATCGGCTTTGTTCCCGCGGGCCACGTTCTGGGCTCGGCTCAGATCGTCCTCGACTATCGCGGGGAGCGGATTGTCGTTTCGGGCGATTACAAGCGCCGTCCCGATCCGACCTGCACGCCGTTCGAGCCGGTCAAATGCGACGTCTTCATCACCGAAGCCACCTTCGGCCTGCCGGTGTTTCGCCACCCCGACACTGGCGACGAAATCGACAAGCTGATCGCCGCGCTCCATGCTAATCCGGATCGCTGCGTCGTCGTCGGCGCGTATGCCCTCGGTAAGGCGCAACGCGTGATCGCCGAACTGCGCGAGCGTGGCCACGAGGCGCCGATCTACATCCACGGCGCGCTTCAACGCCTCTGCGACCTGTATGCCGAGCATGGCGTCCGGCTCGGCGAACTCCTTCCCGTTGCCGACGCGAAGAAGGCGGACATGGCCGGGCACGTCGTGATGTGCCCGCCCGGCGCACTCAACGATCGCTGGTCGCGGCGGCTGCCCGACCCGATCACCGCGATGGCGAGCGGCTGGATGCGCGTGCGGGGACGTGCGCGGCAAAAGAACGTCGAACTGCCGCTCATCCTTAGCGATCACGCCGACTGGGACGAACTGATCACCACGCTGACCGAGATTGCCCCGCAGGAAGTATGGGTCACGCACGGCCGCGAGGATGCGCTGGTCCACTGGTGCATGACCCGCCAGATAAAGGCGCGCGCGCTGGCGCTGGTCGGGTTCGAGGATGAGGACGACTGAGCGTCCCCGATTTCAGGCCAGGCTGAGTTCGGCCGGTAACATGCGCGCCGCCGGCTTTCGCCAGGGCAGCTTGCGGCGCTCGACCAGCGATCGCCATGCCCATTCGACCGGCGCAATGTCGAATGTCCGCACATAGACGTTGGCAAGCCACAGCAATGCGGCATTCACCACCACTGCGGTGGCCATCAGCCCGGCCCAGCCGAAGCGTCCGTACAAGGCGAAGCCGAAAGGCGGGAACAGGATCCACAGACATATGATCGTCTGCAGGATATAGATCGAGAGCGCAGTCCGTCCTGCGGCGACGAACGGGCGTAGCAACTTCGCGCCGAAGACCGTCGCCACCAGCAGGTTGACCGCGCCGACATGGCCGAGCGTCGTCGCCTCGCGCGCGATCTCGACGGTTGCCCACATCGTCTTGGGTGCGTCGTCGAAGCGCGTCTGCTCGATCGCGCCGATCACCCTCAGCGAGATCCCGACGGCGTAGGCAATCACCGTCATGCGGATATAGAAACCCCGGGATCGGGCGCCTTGCAGGATTCCGAGCTTGTAGAGCCCGGCACCGATCAGCATCACGCTGGCGGCTTCCCAAACGAACAGCAGTTCGAACCCGTGCGTCTCCAAATAGACGATGACGCTCCACTGCATCGCCGCCCAGCTCGCAAAACTGTTGGTGCGTGCGGTGTTCTCGGCAAAGACCTTCGCGCGGTCCTCGGCCTTGGACTTTGCGCGTTTCGCCGCGCTGGCCTGGACCTTGGCCAGCAGCTTGCGGTCGTCCGCCGAGACCGGCCGGCCGGCGGCGTGCGCAGCCTCGATCGCGGCGACCTGCGTTCGCTCGTGCATGCCCTGATAATAGCCAAAATATCCGCCGCCGCCGAACTGCGCCACGGCGGCGATCAGACCGATCGTGATCAGCCAGCGCGGCCGCATGCGACGGAACAGGAACGCGATCATCGCCGCGAGACCATAGGTATGGAGGATGTCGCCCGGCCACAACAGGATGAAGATGTGGACCAGTCCGAACCCGACCAGCAGCAGATTGCGGACATAATAGCGCTTCATCACGACGCGTTTGCCCGCCGCCAGCGCGGCCCGGTCGGTCAGGATCACCATCCCGGCGCCAAACAGCATCTCCAGCATGCAGCGCGCCGTGCCGTTCGCGATCACCTCGCGCAGATACCACGCGACCTGATCGGCGGCGGTCCAGCCGAGCAGCCGAAAATCACTGAACGATGCCCAGAGTGAGCCGCCCATATCGTTGATATTCATGAACAATATACCGAGGATCGCGATCCCCCGGAGAATGTCTAGCACCGCAATCCGTGGCGCCCCGTCAGGCTCGGTCGCCTTCAGTACCGCTCGTGCAGCCTCGTCGCCTATGGCTTGGTCGTTCATCGCTCTGGGCCCCCCCCGAGATGACTGGCGCCACGCTAGGCCTATCGCGGGGTAAGGCAAGCGTCAGCCGGCGCCCTCCAGCGTCCGCGCGCGCCGCCGCTGCACGGAGCTCCCGATACCAAGTGCCTCGCGGTATTTTGCCACGGTCCTTCGCGCGATGTCGAAGCCCTTGGCGTTAAGTAGTTCAACCAGCGTGTCGTCCGACAGGATTTTCGCGCCTTCGGTGTCGATCAGCGCCTTGATCGCGGACTTCACAGCCTGCGCCGAGACCGCCTCGCCGCCGTCTGCCGACTGAATCGCGCTCGTGAAAAAATATTTGAGCTCGTACAGCCCGCGCGCGCACGACACGTATTTGTTGCTCGTCACGCGACTGACGGTCGATTCGTGCATTTCGATCGCGTCCGCCACCTGGCGCAGCGTCAAGGGACGGAGGTGCGCGACGCCCTTCAGGAAGAACGCTTCCTGCTGCTTCACGATCTCGGTCGCGACCTTGATGATCGTCCGCTGGCGCTGGTCGAGCGCCTTCACCAGCCAGTTCGCGCTGGCGAGGCAATCGCTCAGCCATGCCTTGGACGTCTTGTCCTGCTGCCCGCCCGATAATTCGGTGTAGTAGCTGCGATTGACCAATACGCGGGGCAGGGTCGATGCGTTGATCTCGATCGCCCAACCAGCCTTGGTGCGCGCGACGAACAGGTCTGGCGTTACTGACTGCGCAGGTTCCCCGCCGTAGCGACAGCCCGGCTTGGGATCATAGCCACGCAGTTCACGGATCATGTCCGCCATGTCCTCGTCGTCGACGTCGCACATCCGTTTGAGGCGCGTCAGTTCGCCGCGCGCAAGCAGGTCAAGATTGTCGATCAATCGCGCCATGCAGGGATCGTAGCGGTCCGCGTCACGCGCCTGCAACGCTAGGCACTCGGCTAGGTCGCGCGCGCCTACGCCGGTGGGGTCGAACGTTTGAATGATCGCGAGCACGCTCTCGACCCGCACCAGCGCCACGCCGAGTCGATTGGCGATATCGAGCAAAGATACCGTGAGATATCCCGCCTCGTCGATCTGATCGATCAGATGCGCGGCGATGAACGCATCGTCGCGGTGTACCGCGGGGCCAGCCTGAGCGAGCAGGTGATCCGCCAGGCTAAGGCTGGTATCCGCAAACGCGTCGAGATCCGGCCCGTCCTCGCCGCCTGTGCCGCCAGCGCTCGCGTCGGTCATTGAGAGTGCGCCATCCATCCCGCTACCGCCGTCGGCGACGCTGTCCTGCTGGTGGCTTTCGGTAGCATAGTCGACGTCGAGCGTCGGTTCGTCCCCGGCACCCGTACCGGAGACCAGGTCGTCGGCGGCCACGCGTTCGTCCCGAACTTCGGGGATAGGTTCACGGTCCGGTGCGTCGCCGTCCTCGGCCGCACTTGCCTCGAGCAGAGGATTTCGCTCGACTTCCTCGGCGATGAACCCCTCGATCTCCAGGTTCGACAATGCCAGCAGCTTGATCGCCTGCTGGAGCTGCGGGGTCATCACCAGCGACTGCGACTGGCGGATGTCCAGGCGGGGGGCGAGACTCATGCCGGGCGCTGCTGGTCAAGCCGATAACCCAGCCGACCCTGCTGGATCGCCGCTCCCTCACACCAAAATCCGTCACCCCAGCGAACGCTGGGGTCTCCCGCGGCTAGCGCACGCGCCCTCGCCGGGAGATCCCAGCTTTCACTGGGATGACGGTTGAGAGGCGGGGCGGCTTGCATAGTCTTAAAGCGAGAAGCCTTCGCCGAGATACAACCGCCGCACGTTCGCATCCGCGACCAGCTCTTCCGGCGAACCTGAGAACAGCACCCGGCCGTCGTAGATGATGTACGCGCGGTCGACGATTTCGAGCGTCTCGCGGACGTTGTGGTCGGTGATCAATACGCCGATGTCGCGGCGCTTAAGGTCCTTCACCAGATCGCGGATGTCGGCGATCGAGATTGGATCGATGCCTGCAAACGGCTCGTCGAGCAGCATGATCGACGGATCCGCCGCGAGCGCTCGGGCGATCTCCGCCCGCCGCCGCTCGCCCCCCGACAGCGCCATCGCCGGTGCCGCCCGCAACCGGGTCAGGCCGAACTCGTCGAGCAGCGTATCGAGCTTGCGCTGCCGCGCGGCCTTGTCGGGCTCCGACAGTTCCAGCACGGTCAGGATGTTCTTCTCGATCGTCAGCCCGCGGAAGATCGAGGTCTCCTGCGGCAGATAGCCGAGCCCCAGGATCGCGCGCCGGTACATCGGCAGTTTCGTGATGTCCTCACCATCGAGCATGATGCGACCCGAATCTGGCTTTACGAGGCCCATCACCGAATAGAAGCACGTCGTCTTGCCCGCGCCGTTGGGGCCGAGCAGACCGACGACTTCGCCGCGCCCGACCGACACCGACACATCGGTCAACACGACGCGCTTGTCATAGGATTTGGCGATCGAGACCACCTGCAACCCGTTGCTGACGGGCTGTTCGCTGATCGGTTCTACCGCTTCGATCGGCGGCAGCGTGGTGGCGTCCATGGGATCAGGCCCTTGCAAAGATCATCTGCCGAAAATTCGGCACGGGTTGGCAGAAAACATGCATGACCGCGCCGCCGGAGGGAAGCCCCAACGCCGTCTAGTGCAGACTCAGTCGCGCTTGGGGACCGAGAAGGTGCCGGTCACGCGCCCGCCGGTCTGTGTCACCGTGCCTCCTCCGTTGGTCGCGCCGCCGCTGCCACCGACCGAGGAGCCGTCGATCACCGAGCGGCCGGTATCGAGGTTCATCGTGAGGCGACCGCCGTTGACGGTATTGCCCTGCTGCGTCAGCGTCACCGCGCCGAGCATCGTGATCACCCGGCGGTTGAGATCATAGATCGCATACTGGCTGCGCGCAGTCTGGTCGGGACGCTTCACCGTCACGCCGCCCGATGCATCGAGGCGTGAGACCTGTGGGTTTCCGCCGATCACCTGGCCCGTATACGCCACCGTCATCCGCGCCGAATTGAGCGTCATCTCCCCCTGCTTCACGGACACATTGCCCGACAGCACCGCGCGGTTCGCCTTGTCCTGCAGTTCGATATGATCCGCGCCGAAGTTTATCGGGGCGTTGGAGTTGTGCGCCTGCTGAGCGACCGCGGTCGTGGAAAGCAGGGCGGACAGGCCTATTAAGATGAGGGGCGCGCGCATGGCGGCTATTTCGGCCCTCTGGGCACGATCCGCAAGCGGGCATTGCCATCGAGCGTGACGGTACGTTCCTCGAGGTTCGCGCGCAGCTTGTTCGCGCTGAAAGTCCCCTGCTGGACGGTACCGGTCGCGGCACCTCCGCTTTCGAGCGTGCGCGCCTTCATGTCGATCGTCGCGTTGGTGGTCTTCAGGTCGTATCCGCCGGCCGCAGTCGCGTTCAGCGGACCGAACAGCTGCACCTTCTCGGTGTCCATGTCGTAGCGACCTGTATTCGCCTTTATATTGGCGGGACCATCGGTCAGCTGGATCCGTGCCGCCAGCTGGTTGAGCTGCACGATCGGTTCGGCCGAGCTCTTCTGGATCGCGGACTTCGCATCGAGCGTGAACGCCTGCCCCTTGCTGTCTTCGCCGCGATACTGCGCCGCCTGCAATTTCATCCGCTCCTGTGCGACGTCGACCTTGTTCTTGTCGAGCAGGAACGACACGTCGCCTCCTGCCGTCAACGGCGCCATTACCAGGAATGCCGCCAGCACGCCGATCGCGGTCGGCAGGCCGAGTCGCGCGATCGCGACCAGCCGGTCATGACTGCCTCCCGGCGCAGCCCAGTCCTGGCGCGCGGTACGGGCACGACGGGCAACCGGAGAAGGCGGCGGCACATCCATCAGGCGTGCGCGAAGATGTCGATCTCGGGCCAGCCCGCAATATCGAGCGCTGCGCGAGTCGGCAGGAAGTCGAAGCACGCTTGGGCAAGCTCCATGCGGCCTTCGCGAATCAGGCGCTTGTCGAGCTCGGTGCGCAACCGGTGGAGGAAGCGCACGTCGGAGGCGGCATAGTCCTTCTGCGCGTCCGAAAGCTCCGGGCTGCCCCAGTCCGACGATTGCTGCTGTTTCGAAATGTCCTGGCCGAGCAGTTCGCGGACCAGCTCCTTCAGGCCGTGGCGATCGGTATACGTGCGGATCAGTCGCGAGGCGATCTTGGTGCAATAGACCGGGGCCGCGACGACCCCGAGATAATATTGGACCGCAGCGATATCGAATCGGCCGAAATGATAGAGTTTCACGCGCGCTGGATCCGCCAGCAGCGCCTTCAGATTGGGTGCGTCGTAGCCGGCACCGGCGGCGAATCGGACGAGATGTTCGTCCGGACCGCCGTCCGATAGCTGGACGAGGCAAAGCCGGTCGCGCGGCGTGATGAGTCCCATTGTCTCGGTGTCGACGGCGATCGCGGCGCCGGCCGCGAACAGATCGGCGGGGATATCGCCTTCGTAGAGATGAACTGTCATGACGCTGGCCGTAGCGGCCCGGCGCCGAACGCTCAATGGCCGTAATGACCGCCGCGTATCGGAATCGGGCGAGAAAATGGCGTTTTGATCACGTCTGCGACGAGCCGTGGCTGATGAGCGACACTTGTATCAGTATCGATCCATATCGCCGCCTAATACGTCAGAATCTATTCGCGACGGCTTGTATTTTGCGCTAAGGGTCCCCTCAAGGCGCAAAAGGTTTCGCGCTGGAAAACCCGCGTTCGTCGTCCGGCACAAGGGTTTTGAGAAATTTGCGGGCGAACCGGGAAGACGAACAGAGCTTATGGGTTTCGATAAAGGTGGCCGCGGGAACCGTGGCGGGCGTGGCCGCGACAAGCGCGACAGCTTCGGCGGCGGCGACAACGAGTTCGGCGGCGGCAGCAGCTTTGGCGGTGGCGGCGATCGGTTCGGCGGCGGCGGTAGCAGCTATGGCGGCGGCGGTGGCTCGAGCTATGGCGGCGGCGGTGGCAGCAGCTACGGCGGCGGCAGCAGCTTCGGTGGCGGCAGCGGCGGCGGCGGCGGTGGTTACCGCGGCGGCGGCGGTGGCGGCGGCTTCTCGGGCGGTGGCGGCGGCGGCGGTGGTCGCGGCATGCCTCCCCAGGTGGTCGGCGAAGGCACCGGCGTCGTAAAGTTCTTCAACGCGCAGAAGGGCTTTGGCTTCGTCGTTCGCGATGACGGCGGCGAGGACGTGTTCGTCCACATCAGCGCCGTCGAGCAGGCCGGCATGGTCGCTCTTGCCGAGGGTCAGCCGCTCGGCTTCACGCTCGTCGATCGCGGTGGCCGTATCTCGGCAACCGATCTGAAGATCGACGGCGAGCCGATGGCCGTCACCGATCGCGGCCCGCCGCGTGACCGTGATGCCGGCCCGGGCGCGCCCCGTGGTGGCGACCGTGATGGTGGTGCAGGTGGCGCACAGCGTCAGCTCACCGGTGAGAAGGCGACCGGTACGGTCAAGTTCTTCAACGCGATGAAGGGCTTCGGCTTCATTCAGCGCGACGACGGACAGCCTGACGCATTCGTCCACATCTCGGCCGTGGAACGCGCCGGCATGGCGACGCTGAACGAGGGCGACAAGCTCGAGTTCGAGCTCGAAGTCGATCGTCGCGGCAAGTACGCAGCGGTAAACCTGAGCGCAGGCGGCTGATCCAGCTGACTGACTCAGAACGCTGATCCGTACCGTGTTCGGTAGGATAATGATTGCGGCCGGTCTCGCTTTGGCGGGGCCGGCCGTTCTCGTTTCATCATCGTCGCTGTCGTCGATGGCCCGAGCCGGGCAGGTCGCGGCGCCAGTCCCGCGCGGGCCTACCCCCCGCGAGCCGACCCGGGTGCCGGTGTTCTCGGCGGCAATCGTCGCACGCTACCCCCATGATCGCACCGCGTTCACCGAAGGTCTCCTGTGGCACGACGGTGCGCTGTACGAGAGTACGGGACAGGAGCGTCAATCCGACGTTCGCCGCGTCTCGCTCGCCACTGGCAAGATCCTCGCCAAGGCCCGAATTGACCCTGCCGAGTTCGGCGAAGGCCTTGCGCTGTGGAAGAACCAGCTCGTCAGCCTCACCTGGCATGACGGCATCGCCCATCGCTGGGACGCTCGCACGCTGAAGCCGAAGGGTCAGAATAGTTACAAGGGCGAGGGCTGGGGCCTGACGAGCGACGGCGTGTCGCTGCTCCAGTCCGACGGCAGCCCCGACATCATTTTTCGCGATCCGCTGACGCTCGCCGAACGCAAGCGCGTCGCGGTGACGATCGACGGCCGCCCTTTGAGCCAGATCAACGAACTCGAATATGTCCACGGCGCGCTGCTGGCGAACGTCTGGCACACCGGCTTCCTGGTCCGCGTCGACCTCGCAACCGGCAAGGTCACCGCTGTGATCGATCTCCGCCCGCTGGTCGCCGAAGTCGCAGCGACCGATCCAGAAGCGGTGCTGAACGGGATCGCCTGGGACGCAAAGGCCGACCGGCTGTTCGTGACGGGCAAATACTGGCCCACGCTGTTCGAGATCAAGATCGCCGCCGCGCCACAGTAACTCGTAGCGGTCGGCCACGAAGCTCCGGCTTACCTCTAATGCCCCACTTTCCATCACGCCCGCTTCCGTCACCCCCAATTCCCGTCATCCCAGCGAAAGCTGGGGTATCCCCGTTGGCGGGCGCCGTGCCTCACATGATGAGATCCCAGCTTTCGCTGGGATGACGGCGGGGGCGGGGGTGAAGAGGAATGGAAAGGAAAAGAAAGGAAAGGAAAGGCGAGCCAAGGCGAGAGGACGCAACGGTCGCGTGGCCTATCCTAAAACCCCCGTCCCGCCCCCGGCGCCACCGCCCGGATCGCTGCCAGCACATGCGCCAGCAAACCGTCCGCATCGTGATGAATGTTGTGCCCCCCGGGCATCCCGACCTTTCGCACGTTCGGCAGCGTCAGCAACGGGCACAGGCTGTCCGTCTCCTCGACCCCGTAGATGCACGTGAACGGCGCCCAGCCCAGCTGGTTGCCCGTCTGAGCGCCCACGCTGTCGAGCGTGCCGTGATCATAGAGCAGCCCCGACGGATCGGCGCGATAGAAGACCGAGTCTCCTGGCAGGATCAACACGATCGCCGCCACCCGAGTCCGCAACGACGGAGACAGGTTCGCCAGCCCGGTCTGGACGATGTCCGCGCCATAGGACTGGCCCATCACCACGACCCGCTTCGCCCCGGTCCGCGCGAGCGCAGCCCGCACCCCGTCCGCGACGATCGAATCCAGTTCGCTCCGCGTCCGATGATGCGCGAACAATGCCGGCGTCGTGATTCCAACGACCGGGATCCCGTGCTCGGTCAGCCCGCGCGACGTCGACGCACCGAGAAGGAAGCGCAGCCCCATGTCGCCGGAGAAATTGACGACTACAATTGGCGGCGCCGCAGCCGCGTGCACGCCGACGGCAGGATACACATGCACCGGATCGCGGTCGAAATACCCCGCCAGATACACGAACAGCACGACGATCGCGGACAGGATGCCAGTAACCCACGCACCGCGCCGCCAACGCCGTGCCGCTATCGTGCGGGGATGTCTCGAACTCTTCACCGGACCATCCTTACGTGTACCAAGATCGAGCGCGATACCTCACGCAGCCACCCGCTTCGATGACAGGCGAATTACGTAATCATCCGCTTTAGCGTCTCGATCCGGTCCGCCTCCGCCGCCGGCTTGTCCGTCCTGATCCGCGCGATTCGCGGAAAGCGCATCGCGACGCCCGATTTGTGCCGCTTCGACTCGTGCAGCGAATCGAATGCGATCTCCAGGACCAGCGTCTTCTCCACCTCGCGCACCGGGCCGAAGCGGTTCTGCGTATGGTTGCGCACGAAGCTGTCGAGCATCTTGAGCTCTTCGTCGGTAATCCCGGAATACGCCTTGCCGACAGGAAGCAATTCACCCTCCTCGGTCCAGCACCCGAACGTGTAATCCGAATAATATGACGATCGCCGGCCCGAGCCGCGCTGCGCATACATCATCACGCAGTCGGCGGTCAGCGGATCGCGCTTCCATTTGTACCAGAGCCCGGCGCGGCGCCCGCCGACGTACGGCGAATCACGACGCTTCAGCATCACGCCCTCGATCGCCGCATCGCGCGCGGTGGCGCGGATCGCCTCCAGCGCTGTGAAATCGTCTGCCTCGATCACTAGGCTCAGGTCGAATCGCTCGGGATCGAGCTGCGGCACGAACGCCTCCAGCCGCTTGCGCCGCTCGGTCCACGGCAACGCGCGCAAATCCTCCTCACCGTCGAGCAACAGGTCGTAGAGCCGGACGAACGCAGGGTATTCGGCCAGCATCTTCGCCGAGACCGTCTTGCGCCCGAGCCTTTGCTGGAGCGCATTGAAGCTCGCCGCGCCGCCGCCGTCTTCCAGCGTGCCGCCCTGATGCTCGCCCTTTACCAGCAATTCGCCATCGACCGTCCCGGGTGTCCGGAACGCAGCTGCCACTTCGGGGAAGCTGCCCGTCACGTCGTCGCCGGTGCGGCTGTAAAGCCGCGTCTCACCCGCGACATGGACGATCTGTACGCGGATGCCGTCCCATTTCCACTCCGCGGCATAGTCGGCGAGATCGACGCGCAGGTCTTCCAGTCCGTGCGCGAGCATGAACGGCCGGAACACCGGCACGTCGGCCGGCGTCGGTTGCGCGCCCTTGCCCTCCGCCCAGGCGAACAAGCTCGGATACGGCGCATCCAGCCCGTGCCACACCTCCTCGACGGCATCGACATCGAGCCCGAACGCGTCGGCGAGCGCGGTCTTCGCCAGCCGCGCCGACACGCCGATTCGCAACGCGCCGGTTGCCATCTTCAGCAGCGCGAATCGCTCCTCCGCGTCCGATCGATCGAGCATCTCGGCCAGTGCACCCGGCGCATCCGCGCGCGACAACGCCGCCAGTCGCTCGACGACGTCCGTGATCGACAAGGGCGTGGGGTCGACCGGCACGACCGGCTCGGGCCAGAGCAGCGCCACCGTCTCCGCGGTATCGCCGACATAATCGCGGCTCATCCGGAACAGCACCGGATCGACGCGTTCCTCGATCAGCCCGCGGATCACCGCCGACTTCACACCTTTCAGATCGAGATCGCCGGTCAGCGCGGCCATCGCCCAGCCACGATCCGGATCAGGCGTCGCGCGCAGATAATCCGCGATCAGCTTCAGCTTGGCATTGCGGGAGCGCGTGTAGGTGAGCGAATCGAGCAGGGCGGCAAAAGCATGCATTCCCCTCAAACGCCCCGGCGAGGCGAAGGGATGCAGATACGAAACGACCGCCGTCGGATGTTCCGACGACGGTCGTTTCCGTACAGTCAGGCCTGTTGCGTCAGTCGACTGCGTTCTTGATGCCCTTGCCCGCGAGCAGGCCGAGCACGAGGAAGATCACGAACAAAGCGATCGCGATGAAGAACAGGATCTTGGCGATACCGATGAACGCGCCGCCGATGCCGCCGAAGCCAAGCAATGCCAGCACGAGGCCGACGACGAGAAAGGTGATGGCGAGCTTCAGCATGACGGCCTCCTATTTGGCAAGGATCGCTCAACCGGCTGGCGGGCCGGTTGGTTCCTCGCGCGTAACGATCAGCTCTTGCGGCTCGCCTCGAACAGGAACCAGGCGCGCTCTTCGGCCTGGTCGGTCCACTCGTCGACGATGCCGCTGGTCGCATTGTCCTTGGCCGCGTCGGCGGCATCCTTGACGATCCGGAACTGCTCGACGAGCTTCACATTGTCCTTGCGCAGTTCGGCGAGCATCTCGGTCGGGCCGACGAACGCCGCGTCGTTGTCCGCGATGGTCTGGTGGCGCGAGACGTCGCCGATCGAGCGCAGCGTGGTGTTGCCGGTCTTGCGCACGCGTTCGGCGATGGCGTCGGTGATGGCGAGGATCTGCGCGGACTGGTCGTCGAGCATCAGGTGATAATCGCGGAAATGCGGCCCCGACATGTGCCAGTGGAAGTTCTTGGTCTTGAGATACAGCGCATAGCAATCCGCGAGCGCGGCGTTCAGCGCGTCGGCGACGGACTTGGTGCTGTTGCTCGCCAGATCGGTCGGCGTGTCGAGGGCAGGGTTGATATCGGCCATGGGAAGCTCCGGTTTTAAAGTCGTTGCGTAAACGAACCGAAAGCCGAAATGCTCCCTTGCGTCAAGTGGTCACACCAGCCGAAGTGCACCGAGTGCCAGGATAAGGCCGAACGCGACGAACAGACCGCCGGCCACAATCCGCAGTGTCTTGAGGGGGAGCTTCAGCCACGCAGCCTCGCCCATCAACGCGGCGGGTACGATGACGACGAGCGAGCCGATCGTCGCACCGATCGCGGCGAGGGCTGGGACGGGGGTGCGCGCCGCTAGCGCCAGGACGATGAACTGCACGCCGTCGCCGAATGCCAGGATGAACAGACCGAGCGCAGCCGTCGCGATCGCGCCGATGTTCCAGCCCGTCAGTCGCTCGGGCGGCTTGGCGGGAAAGAACGCGCCACCGCCCTGCAACAGCAACGCCAGCGCGAGCATCAGTTGCTGCGCATTGGGTGCGAGCTTCGGCCCGATGACCGCGCCAAGCGTCGCCGCCAGTCCGCTGGCGGCGAGCATCGCAATGGTGGCCATCGCGATTACCAGACCTGGTTTGGCATAGCGGTCGGCCAGGATCGCGGCGAGCCACGCGGTGCGATCGCCAACCTGCGCCAGCGCGGCCGCAACAAGTGCCGCCATCAATGCGTCCATGAATTATCCCGCAAGGCGCACCGAACAGGCGGCGGCGAACGCGTGGCACGCCTGGACATCCTGCCGGTCGCTGCCGACGGCATCGCGCAGAATCGACAACCAGCCATGGACCAGCGCGCCATGTTCGCCGCGCGACAACGCTGAATCGACGAAATGCGCGACGGTGACCGCGGGGTTCAGGCCATTGCTGTGCGCGATCACGCGGATCGCATCGATTTCGGTCGCGATGTCGCAGGGGCGGGAATAGGGCGCGCGGACGTCCATCGCGGCGATTCGCGCGGCGAGGTCGGCTTTTACGGCGCTCATGTCATCGATTCGTCCTAGGTCGTCGATTCGTAACGCCTGCCCCATGATCCCCACTCCATTTTATCTGAGGATAGAATGCGCTTAGGGTAGTGAATAGCGGGTTAAATGGTGCGTTCTGCTGTGCGTGGAGGGCGTAAAGCTTGACTTCGCCCGCTGCGTCCGCCATGCGCCGCCCCTGATGGAGCGGCGGCGCGAGTTCGCCGCTTTCGCATTTTCAAGCCATAGGAATTGGGCTCATGGCCA
The DNA here is from genome assembly GCF_042466285.1 of Sphingomonas sp. R86520. Taxonomy (NCBI): domain Bacteria; kingdom Pseudomonadati; phylum Pseudomonadota; class Alphaproteobacteria; order Sphingomonadales; family Sphingomonadaceae; genus Sphingomonas; species Sphingomonas sp. R86520. The sequence goes on along the minus strand of NZ_JAXHBZ010000001.1, from coordinate 3,299,054 downwards.
AGCCGACCACCGTAAAGATCAAGCTGCTCAGCACCGCTGACACCGGCTTCTTCTACGTCACAAAGAAGAACCCCCGTACCAAGACGGAGAAGCTCTCCTTCTCGAAGTACGATCCCGTCGTGCGCAAGCATGTCGAGTTCAAGGAAGCCAAGATCAAGTAATCCGGCCGGCGGTCAAGGCCGCCGTCTGATTGCGACGATCCGGAAAGCCGCGGGTAGCGATACCGGCGGCTTTTGGCGTTTGTGTCATCCGTTCCAAACCCCGTCATCCCAGCGAAAGCTGGGATCTCGTGCCGCGGGGGCGCGCTCGAGACGGGGAATTTCCGGCTGATCTTCTTCAACCTCGTCATTCCAGCGAAAGCTGGGATCTCATGCCGCGAGGGCGTGCTCGAAACGGAGAGACCCCAGCTTTCGCTGGGGTGACGAATTGAGGGGGGTGAGGCGCGCGCGACGCGTGGTGTGTTCTTCCCGTTCCCGCATGCTTGCGCTCGCGTTTCCCCGTTCGGCTCCATCCGTCGCATGTTCGCTCCCCCTCCCGTTCGTCCCGAGTAGCCGTCGAGTAGTCGCCGCAGGCGGCGTATCGAGACGGCGTATCGAAGGACAGGTTGGCGCGCGGAACCCATGCTTCGATACGAGCCCTCGATACGCTGCTGGCGCAGCTACTCGGTCTCTACTCAGCACGAACGGAGTGGGGAAATACTAGGACGGAAAGCATACGCCTGCCGTTTCAGATCAACGCCCCAACCGCATCCATGAACCGCGCCAGGCTGATCGGCTTGGACACGTACGAATCCGCCCCCGCAGCCCGGATCCGCTCCTCGTCGTCGCGCCCGGCATACGCCGTCACCGCCATCACCGGGATCGCACGCAATTCCTCGTCCGCCTTTAGCTCGAGGATGATCTCGTAGCCGGTGACGTGTGGCATCTGGATGTCCATGATGATCAGGTCGGGCACGAAATCGCGAGCCCGCGCAACGGCTTCGCGGCCGTCGCGTACGGGTTCGACGGCGAACTGATGCGCGCGCAGCAGATCGCAGAATAGTTTGAGGTTCAGTTCGTTGTCCTCGACAACGAGCACCTTCTTTGTCACCGCCGCACCTTATCCGGAAAGAGGGGCACGATAGGCAATGCGCGACCGCGATTCAAACGAAGACGCCGAAGCGCTCGCCCTGCGCGCGCTGGTATGGACCCTGGTCGAGCCCGACCGCGCGATGCGGCTGTTGTCGGTCACCGGCCTCGAGCCGCACGATCTGCGCGCGCGGGCGAGCGATCCGACGGTGCTGTCGGCGGCGCTCGGCTTCCTCGAGAACCACGAGCCGGACCTGATAGCGTGCGCCGCATCGCTCGGCGTGAAGCCCGAGGCGCTCGTCCGCGCCCGTATGGAACTGGACGCATGAGGCCGCTGCTGATCAGCGATTGCGACGAGGTGCTGCTGCACATGGTCAAGCATTTCGGCGTCTGGCTCGACGAGCGCCACGACATCGACTTTGCGATCCAGCACGGCGATTTCTCGACCGCAATGACGCGGCGCGATGGTGGCCCGCCGCCGTCACGCGAGGATATGTGGGCGATGCTCGGCGAGTTCTTTCCCGCCGAGATGCACCGCCAGACGCTCGTGCCGCATGCGGTCGAGGCGCTCGCGCGGCTTGGCGAGGTGGCGGATATCGTCATCCTGACCAACCTGCAGGACGAATGCCGCCAGCCGCGGATCGAACAACTGGCCAAGTTCGGCATCGCCCACCGGGTCGAGTGCAACCAGGGCGGCAAGGGCACGCCGGTGTTGCGGCTGGTCGAGGAATACGGGAACCCGGTCACGGTGTTCGTCGACGATCTGGCGGTGCATCACGAATCGGTCGCCAAGCACGCACGGGGGGTGCACCGGCTGCACATGGTCTCCGAGCCGACGCTGGCGGTGAACGTGCCGAAAGCGCCCGAAGCGCACGCGCGGATCGACGATTGGCGCGAGGCAGCGGACTGGATTGCCGCACGGTTCGAGGCTGGGGTGCCGGCAGACGCCTGAGCCGTTCTTGTTCCCTCGCGAACGCGGGGGCTCAGGAACCAAAGGCGACATCGTCCGTAACCCTGGGCTCCCGCCTTCGCGGGAGAACAGGAAGGGCAGTGAGTAAAACCGTCCTGGCTTCCCCATCATCCCCGCGGCGGCGGGGACCCATACGCGCTACCGCTTCGATCATGACCACCCACCAATATGGCGTCCCGGCTGCGTTGGAATGACGGACGGGCGGGCGAGTCCCTTGACCCATCCCCCGCCGCTGTGGTGATGCTCTCGCATGACAGATCGTATCGACCGCAAGCTCGAAGAGCTGGGCCTCACCCTCCCGCAGGCTGCCGCACCCGTGGCATCCTACGTTCCGACCGTGCTGGCGAACGGCATGCTCCACATCTCCGGCCAGTTGCCGTTCAAGGAAGGGCAGCTTGTCACCGGCCGGGTCGGAGACGGCGTGTCGCTCGAAGACGCGCAGGAAGCCGCCAAGCTCTGCGCGCTCATGCTCGTCGCGCAGATGAAGGCGGCACTTGGCACGCTCGGTCGGGTCGAACGGATCGTGAAGCTCGGCGTATTCGTCAACTCCGCCGGCGACTTCACCGATCAGCCCAAGGTCGCCAACGGCGCCTCGGACCTGATGGTCGCGCTGTTCGGCGATGCCGGCAAGCACGCACGTTCGGCAGTTGGCGTCCCCATCCTCCCGCTCGGCGCTGCAGTCGAGATCGATGCGATCGTACAGGTTTCCGCCTGACCTTACCGGAGGCGCGCACGCGTCTCCACCTCTGGCCCTTGGAGGCGCGCCCCCGGGTCTCTACCTAGGCGGCAATGAACGCCGTCACAGCCCGCATCGCCCAAGGCGTCACCTCGATTGCGGCCGACGATTGGGAGGCGTGCTCCGGCACCGCCAACCCGCTCGTCGGACACGCCTTCCTCTCCGCGCTCGAAACGTCGAAAAGCGTCGGCGGCCGCTCCGGCTGGCAGGCGCTGCCGGTCGTGGTTGACGGCCCCGACGGCAAGCCGGCCGCAATCGCGCCCGCCTATGCAAAGAGCCACAGCCAGGGCGAATACGTCTTCGACCAGGGCTGGGCCGACGCCTGGGAGCGGGCCGGGGGTCAATATTACCCCAAGCTCCAGATCGCCGCACCGTTCAGCCCGGTGCCGGGGCCTCGGTTGCTGCTCCGTGACCGTGACCAAGCCCCCGCGCTGATCGCCGCGCTGGAAGCGGTGACCGACCAGAGCGGCTTGTCCTCGGCCCACGCCACCTTCATCGACCCGGACGAAGTGGTGCTGTTCGAGGCGGCAGGCTGGCTGATCCGCCAAGGCACGCAGTTCCACTGGAAGAACGACGGCTATACCAGCTTCGACGATTTCCTCGCCGTCCTCGCCAGCCGCAAGCGCAAGGCAATCCGGAAGGAACGCGCCGCGGCAGTCGAAGGCCTGACGATCCGCCATCTCACCGGCGCCGAGATCACGCCTGCGCACTGGAACGCGTTCTGGGTGTTCTACCAGGACACCGGCAGCCGCAAATGGGGCCAGCCATACCTGACGCGCGCGTTCTTCGACCGGATTGGCGAGACGATGGGCGACCAAATCCTGCTGATCCTCGCCGAACGCGACGGCGTGGCCATCGCCGGCGCGCTCAACCTGATCGGCGAGGACACGCTCTACGGCCGCTATTGGGGCGCAACCGAGGAGGTGCCGTTCCTCCATTTCGAGCTCTGTTATTACCAGGCGATCGATGCGGCCATCGCGCGGGGCTTGCAGACCGTCGAGGCCGGCGCGCAGGGCGAACACAAGCTCGCGCGTGGTTATGCTCCGGTAGCGACCTATTCCGCCCACTACATTCCCGATCCAAGCTTCCGACGCGCGATCGCCGACTATCTAGTCCGTGAGCGCGAAGCCGTTGCCGAACAGCAGGAGTATCTAGGCGAACTTACTCCGTTCCGGCGGGGCGAGCAGCAGGTCGGTTGACCCGATAAAGCAGACTGGTGCCATCGCGGCGGATCAGGGTCAGGTCGCGGATCAGCGCCGGATCGAATTTCGGCGGGTGGATCAGCCACACATAATCGAACGCCGCGCGCGGGAATTTCTCGAGCGCCATCGAGATCGGCCGCCAGAACTGGCCACGGCATTTGATGTCGCTGACGATCTCCGAGGGATCGTGCGCAAAGCCCTTCGCCGCGGGATATTGCGTCGTCAGCAGCTGCGCGCCGGCCATCGACCATTGATCGTTGGTGAAGGCCAGGCGGCGTTCGAGCAGTAGCGCGGGCACATGCTCGAGCCGGGTATACGCCCAGTCGTCGCGACACCGGCGCCCCACGAACGATACGACGCGAGCACGCTCGGGCACGGTATCGATCGCCGCGATCGCTTGGTCGTAGCTGCGGTCGTACATCAGGAAACTGATCGTGGTCCCGCCGAGCCGCACCGCGAAGAACGCGAAGCCGATCACCGCCAGCACCGCCGCGCCGCGCAGCGAAACGCCGTGCCGCGGCCGGAGAGCGATCAACGCGATCGCCAGCACGAACGGCGCGAGCCGCATGTCGGCATAGGCCGAGCCGAACACGATCCGCGGCAACAATATGTACACCGCCAGCAGGAACAGCGCCGATAGTCCCAGGTTGCGCGAATATTCGATGGTCTGGTCGCGCACGCCGCGGAACAGGATCACGAACAGCACGGTGACCGAGGCGATGTCGAACGTCATCCATCGATCGCGCAGGACCATCGTGATCCAGTTCATCTTCCAGCGCCAGTTGAACCAGTCCTGCGTCTTGCCACCGACGTGATCGCCCGACCGCCAGACCACCATCATCACCATCGGCAGCGCGAGTGGAAGGCAGTTCAGCCCGGCGCGGACGAACGCGTTGAACCAGCCATGTGCCCAGCTTTTGGGATCGCTCTGCCGGCGGATATCATGCTGATGAATGAGCTCGGCCGAGAAGGCGAGCACGCCCAGCACGCCCCAGCCGAACGTATGGCACAGCCACAACAGGCATGAGATCGGCACGAAGATCACCGCACGCAGGCGCACGCGCTTCAGTCGGCCCATCCGCAGCCACAGCGCGAACAGGTTGAGTGCCAGCGCCATCGATAGCGCGAAATTCACGAACCCGAACTGGAACGGGTAGCTGTAGGCGAGGGGCAGGGCGAACAATGCGGTCGCCGGAATGCGCCCATGCACCTCGCGCGCGATCCACAACAGGCCGGTGACCGTGAGCACGGGGATCGCGATCACGATCAGCTTCACCGCGAGCTGCAACCCGAAAATCGGCGCGAGCGGCACGATCAGCAGGTCGATGCCGAGGTTGCCGATCATCTGCCAGTGGAAATTGTACCAGTTCGAAAGCCACGGGTTGTCGGCGATCGCGAGCTGGACGCGGTACCGCCCCATATGCCCCGGAAGGTCGACGAGCGGCGGCACCTCCGGCCACAGCAGCGGTATCATCGACGCGAGCGCGACTGCGACGACGAAGCCGCGCGTCTGCCACCAGTGCAGCTTTTCCCCCTGAATATTCATACCGTCCGACCCTAGGGGCGGACGGGCGCACGAGACAAGTGCGCGCGCGACGAGTCGATCACCTTCTGGGCAAACTTCCGCATGATTCCAGGAGCGGGCTTACTGGTCCCGCCGTCCGAGCAAGCGTAGCCGGAGCGCATTCAACTTGATGAAGCCCGCCGCGTCGCGCTGGTCATACGCGCCCTGGTCGTCCTCGAAGGTCACGACCTTCTCGGAGTATAGCGAGTTCGCCGATTTGCGGCCGACGACGTACACACCGCCCTTGTAGAGCTTCAACCGGACGGTGCCCGATACCTTCGCCTGGCTGTGATCGATCGCCGCCTGCAGCATCTCGCGCTCGGGGCTGAACCAGAAGCCGTTGTAGATCAGCTCGGCATAACGTGGCGCCAGCTCGTCCTTCAGATGCGCGGCGCCGCGGTCGAGCGTCAACTGCTCGATGCCGCGGTGTGCGAGGTGATAGATCGTGCCACCGGGCGTCTCGTACATGCCGCGGCTCTTCATACCCACGAAGCGGTTCTCGACGAGATCGAGACGGCCGATGCCGTGGCGGCGGCCATACTCGTTGAGCGTCGACAGCAGGGTGGCCGGGCTCATCCCCTCGCCGTTGATCGCGACGCCGTCGCCGCGCTCGAAATCGATCGTGATGTATTCCGGCGCGTCGGGTGCGTCCTCGGGGTTCACCGTGCGCGAATAGACATAGTCGGGAACCTCGTCCCACGGGTTCTCGAGCACGAGGCCTTCGCTCGACGTGTGCAGCATGTTCGCATCGGTCGAGAACGGCGCCTGGCCGCGCTTGTCCTTGCTGACCGGAATCTGGTGCTGCTCGGCGAACTCGATCAGGCGCGTGCGGCTGGTGAGATCCCATTCGCGCCACGGCGCGATCACCTTGATGTCGGGCGACAGCGCGTAATAGCCGAGTTCGAACCGCACCTGGTCGTTGCCCTTGCCGGTCGCGCCGTGGCTGACCGCGTCGGCGCCGACCATCTTGGCGATCTCGATCTGGCGCTTGGCGATCAGCGGCCGCGCGATCGACGTGCCGAGCAGGTACAGCCCCTCGTACAGCGCGTTCGACCGCATCATCGGGAACACGTAGTCGCGGACGAACTCCTCGCGCAGGTCGTCGACGAAGATATGCTCGGGCTTGACGCCCATCATCTCGGCCTTGGCACGCGCCGGCTCGAGCTCTTCGCCCTGGCCGAGATCGGCGGTGAAGGTCACGACTTCGCAGTTATACGTCTGCTGGAGCCATTTCAGGATCACGCTCGTGTCCAGGCCACCGGAATAGGCGAGCACGACGCGGTTGATCTGATCGGTCACGGGCAGAATCCTTTGGGAATTTCCAATGCCCGCGCCCCTATGCGCTGGGGACCGTGCATGCAACCGCGCCATGCAACTCCGGCGTTAATGGCGCGTACAACCGAACCGGTCTATTCGCGCCGCAAATCCTCTGGAGTTTACCCACCGTGCTACGCCAAAGCCTTACCCTCCTCGTCCTTGCCGGCCTCGCGACTCCGGCGCTCGCGCAGGAAACCCGCGCGTCTGCCTCGGCCAAGTTCAAGGCGGAGTTCGCGGCATCGGATACCAACAAGGACGGCGTGCTGACGCGTGCCGAAGTACAGGCACGGATCGGCAACATGAAGGTGGGGCCAGGCCGTCCGGATCCGGTGCACGCCAAGCGTCTCGCGGATCTGTGGTTCACCAGCGCAGACAAGAACAAGGACGGCAAGGTCACGCAGGCCGAAGCGCAGGCGCTGCTGGCAGCGACGTTCGCCAAGTACGACGCCAACCACGACGGCAAGATCGGCGGCGACGAGCGCGCTGCGGCCAAGGCCGACGTACAGGGCCCGCGCTAACTCCATTCGCCTAACATCGTTGTTCTCCCGCGGACGCGGGAGCCCAGCTAAGTACCGTATCCCTGCTTGGTCTTGGGCCCCCGTCTCCGCGGGGGAACACGGAGGTTGACGGGCGGCGTCCTGCGCCAAGCCCGACGTGTACAGGGGACGGTGCGAGCGCGGGTCAGCCCTCCCGCAACGCCCGCTCACCCTCGATCATGTAGTCGCGCGTCAACGGCAGGGTCATCCGGCTCTTCGACAGCTGGATCTGGTAATTGACCATCCCCCCGGTGCGGAACGCTGCCGCGGCCCCCGCCAGGTAGAAGGTCCACATCCGATAGAAACGCTCGTCGTACAGCGCGACGATCGCGTCCTTCGCGGCCACGGTCCGATCGTACCAGAGATCGAGCGTCAGCGCGTAGTGGACGCGTAGCACCTCGATATCGGTGGGGAAGAGCTTCAGCCCCTCATACCCGCGCACGATTTCCGACAGTGCCGGATTATAGCCGCCCGGAAAGATGTACTTGGTCGTGAACGTATCGGTCACGCCAGGCCCGCCCATCCGGCCGATCGTGTGGAGCAGCATCACGCCGTCCTGCGTCAACAGGTCGCGGCATTTGCGGAAGAACGCCTTGTAGTGCGCCGGGCCGACATGCTCGAACATCCCGACCGACACGATCCGGTCGAAACTCCCCGTCAACGCGCGGTAATCGATCAGCTCGAACTTCACCTTGTCGGCGACGCCGGCCTCTTCGGCCCGCCGCCGCGCGACCTTCAACTGCTCCTCGCTAAGCGTCACGCCAAGCACCTCGGCACCGGTCTTCGCATGCAGGTACAACGCCATCCCGCCCCAGCCGCAGCCGATGTCGAGCACCCGCATCCCCGGCTCGATCGCAAGCTTGGCGGCGATATGCGCCTTCTTGTCGTCCTGGGCCTGCTCGAGACTGTTGTCGGGGTCGGTGAAGTACGCGCAGGAATATTGCCGGTCCGCGTCGAGGAAGAGGTCGTACAACCGGTCCGAAAGGTCGTAATGATGCGCGACGTTCTTCTTCGACCGGCGCGCCATGTTCACGCGGTCGACGCGGTGCACGACCTTCCCAAGCAGCTTGATCGGCAGCGACGGATTGAGCCCGCCGCCACGCTCCCAAGGGCTGTTGCCCTTGAGCAGGTTGACCAGATCACGGATGTCGCCGCGATCGATGGCGAGCCGACCGTCCATGAACGCCTCCGCGGCGCCAAGCGCCGGATGGCGGACGATCGCGCCCGCAACGCCGGGCTCGGTCAGGCGGATCGTAACCGGATTATAGGCGGGATCAGGCTTGCCGAAGTGCTTGGTCGTGCCATCTGCGTGGATGAGCGTGAGCTCGCCGGTTTTAACCTGCCGAGCCAGGAAACGATCGAAAAGTGCCATGCCGCGTTAGCTAATGACTGGTATGGAATTGCGCTACCCCTCGGGACGGCTCAGATCCCGGCGTACCAGTCATAATCGACGTTATCTTCCCAATAGCCGCCCTTGCCCTTGCCGATCCCGGTAAGGCTGGCGACCGCATCGATCGCCATGACGTACTTCGCGTGCTTGTAACCGAGTTGGCGCTCGACCCGGAGCCGCACCGGTGCCCCGTGCGCGACGTCGAGCACGCGGTTATTAAGTGCCCAGGCGAGGATAGTCTGCGGGTGGAAGGCATCGATCAGGTCGATCGATTCATAATAGGGCGTGCCGCGGTACAGGTCCGCGCAGGTGAAGACGATGTAGCGCGCGCTGCTCTGCAACCCGGCAGCGGTCAGCAGCGCGCCGAGCTTTGGCCCCTGCCATTTGCCAATCGCGCTCCAGCCCTCGACGCAATCGTGCCGCGTGATCTGCGCACGCGACGGCATTTGGCGGAGTTGCGGCAGCGAGACCGACAACGGCCGATCGACCAGACCGCCGATCTTCAGCCGGTAATCCGCGAAATTGTTCGCGACCATCGCGGTATAATCCGCCGTGCCCGGATCGCGCGTGCCGTTCGACCGAAAGATCGGCGACATCTGCGCGGGGGTGAACTCGGGCGCGAGCGCATTGCGGTTGGTGAGCGCGCGTTGCAGCCCACGGTTCATGTCCTCGCCCATGAACAGGATCTTCCGCGCCGACGGGTTCTGGATGACCTTGTCGCAGCCCGTGAGCAGCGCGCCCGCGCCGATCGTCGCACCGGCAACCAGCGTGCGGCGGGTAATCAGCGAACTCATGCGATGTCCTCCGGCGGGTGAGCGGGCACTGCCCAACGCCCGGTGATCATCGACCGAACCTCGTTCCAGGCGCCCGCCAGAATGACCAGCGCGATGTGGACGACGATGAACAGCACCAGCCCGGTCGCGGCGATGAAGTGGATAGAGCGTGCCGATTGCCGCCCGCCGAACACCTCGAGCAACCACGGCCATGCCGCATCCATACCCGGCGACATCGTCAGCCCGGTCAGGATCATCAGCGGGATCAACACGAAGATCGTCGCCACGTACGACAGCTTCTGGAGAATGTTGTATGCGCCCGGCCGCTTCGGATCATGGAAGCGGAAGGCAATATGCTCGCGGACGTCATGCGCGACCGCCTGCGGCGCGAGCTCGGCGGCGCGCACGCGCAGGTCGCGCTGGAAATGCCGGTTGATCAGGCTCACGATCATGAACCCGAGCAACGCGAACGCGAGCACCAGTGCGAACAGCAGATGCCACCGCCGCGAGATCGCCAGATTATAACTCGTGGGGATCGTCAGCAGGTTGAGCAGCGTCACGATCCAACTTGGCCACTGGTCGAGTGTCGTCCACGCGGTATCGAAATTCGCGCCGTACCGCCCCCAGTACAGCCTCGGATGCGCCTTGAAGATGCCGATCCCACTGCCGATCATGACGAACATCGTCACCACCGTCACCCAGTGCCAGACGCGAGTCGCCAGCCGGTGGCGCTTGATGACAACCACGGAAGTCGGGGGAAGGTAGGGATCGTTCATGCTTGGTCTTCGCTCTAGCCAGTCGAACCTGAACCTAGCAGGGATATCCGCATGACCGAATGGCATTCTTACGAACCCGCGAACGGCCACCGCCTGCCGCACGATCCCCTCAACGCGATCGTCGCCCCGCGACCGATCGGCTGGGTCAGCAGCGTCTCCCCGGACGGCGTGCCGAACCTTGCACCGTACAGCTTCTTCAACCTGTTCAACTACAACCCGCCGCTCATCGGCTTCTCGTCGATGGGTTGGAAGGACAGCGTCGCCAATATCGAGGCGACCGGGGAGTTCGTCTGGAACCTCGTCACGCGCGATCTCGGCGACGCGATGAACGCGACGTCTGCCGGCGTTCCGGCAAACGTCGACGAGTTTGCATTGGCCGGCCTCGAGATGGCGGCATCGACCAAGGTCAAGCCGGCGCGCGTCGCCGCCAGCCGCGCGCAGTTCGAATGCAAGCTGACGCAGCTCATCCGGCTCGAAACCAAGGAAGGTCGCGAACTGGATCAGTGGCTGGTACTCGGCGAGGCGGTCGCGATCCACATCGACTCGGCGATGCTGGAGGGCGGCGTCTACCAGACGGCGCGCGCGCAACCGATCCTGCGCGGCGGCGGTCCGGCCGATTATTTCACGATCACCGAAGACTCGTTGTTCAAGATGCGGCGGCCGACTTGATGGCGACCGCCATGAGTCCTCTCGCCACGCGCATGGCGCTCTTGGCGCTGGCGGTAGGAGGGTTCGCGATCGGCACCACCGAGTTCGCCGCGATGAGCCTGCTGCCGCAGTTTGCGCGCGGGCTCGGCATCGACGAGCCGACCGCCGGGCACGTCATCAGCGCCTATGCGCTCGGCGTGGTGGTCGGTGCGCCGACGATCGCCGTGCTGGCCGCGAAGATCGAGCGGCGCGTGCTGCTGATCGGGCTGATGACCTTTCTCGGCATCGCCAACGGCCTGTCCGCCCTTGCGCCGACGTACCACCTGATGCTGCTCGCCCGGTTCCTCAGTGGCCTGCCGCACGGCGCGTATTTTGGCGTCGGGTCGCTGGTGGCGGCCTCGATGGTGCCGCGCGAGAAGCGGTCGCGCGCCGTCTCGCGGATGATGCTCGGGCTGACCGTAGCAACGATTGCTGGCGTGCCGTTGGCCAATGCCATCGGGCAGTGGGTCGGCTGGCGCTGGGGCTTTGGCGTCGTTGCGATCATCGCGGCCGCGACCGTCGCAATGCTACTGAAGTTCGCGCCGGTGCTCCGCCCCGCCAGGGATGCTAGCCCGCTCGGGGAGCTCGCAGCGTTGCGGAACGGCCAGGTGTGGCTGACGCTGGCGATCGGCGCGGTCGGGTTCGGCGGTATCTTCTGCGTTTATACGTATCTCGCGTCGACCTTGACCGAGGTCACCGGCGTGTCGTCCGCGTTCACGCCGGTTGCTTTTTCGCTGTTCGGGGTGGGGATGACGATCGGTACCCTGGTGTGCGCCAAGGCCGCCGACGTCGCGCTGATGCCGGCGGCGGGAATCACGCTGTTGTTCGGGGCAGGGGCGCTCGCGCTCTACGCCCCGGCCACGCCGCATCTCTGGACGATCCTGCCCGTCGTGGTGCTGATCGGCTGTGGCGGCGGCTTGTCGACGATCCTGCAGACGCGGCTGATGGATGTCGCGGAGGATGCACAGACGTTGGCAGCGGCGCTCAACCATTCGGCGTTCAATACCGCCAATGCGATCGGGCCGTGGCTCGGAGGTCTCGCGATTGCTGGAGGCTATGGTCTGCCGTCGACCGGTTGGGTCGGGACAGCGCTAGCGCTCGGTGGGTTCGCGATCTGGGCGTTGTCCTGGGGGCTGGACCGTCGGCGGGCTTAAGGTCGCTAGGGTGACGCAGTAGCTCTTACGCTATCGTCACCTAACCCCAGCATCGTCACCTAACCCCAGCGCGCGCACACACGTCACCTTAGCCCCCCACACGCACGTCACCCCAGCGAAAGCTGGGGTATGCCTGTTGGCGAATGCTGCGACCCGAATGGGGAGATCCCAGCTTTCGCTGGGATGAGGGTACTGAAATGACGGGTACTGGCGTAACCGGTACTTGGATGAGGGGTATCAGGCGGCGTCTTGTCGACAGGATCGCAGCGACCGTTCGATCCGAAGGATGCCTCGCCCCCCTCAGCGCGCGATATCGCGCTTGGCGAGCTGCTTGTTCAGGCCCAGTGCGATCAGCGTGAACACCGCGCCGGAGAACAGGTACGCGCCGCTCGCGGCCAGACCCAGCTTGCTCGACAGCAGCAATGCCGCCAGCGGGGCAAAGCCCGCCCCGAACAACCAGGCGAGATCGGTCGTCAGCGCAGAGCCGGTGTAACGATGCTGCGGGCTGAGGCTCGACGCCACGGCGCCCGACGACTGGCCGAATGAAAGGCCGAACAACAGGAAGCCGATGCCCATGAACAGGCGCTCGCCGACGTCGCCGCCGTTGAGGAGCGAGGGTGCGGCGATGGCGAACAACGCGATCAGGACGGCGATCGTGCCCAGCATCGTCCGCCGACCGAAGCGATCGGCCAGCAGTCCGGACACCAGCGTAGCGCCCAGACCGATCACGGCGCCGATCATCTCGACGACCAGAAACTCACCCGGTGCCTCGCGCGTGAACAGCACGATCCACGACAGCGGGAACACGGTCACCATGTGGAACAGCGCGAAGCTGGCGAGCGGCACGAACGAGCCAAGCCAGATTGCCTTCCACTCCGACTGGATCGTATCCACGACCGGCGCCGGCTGAAGCTCGCGCTTTTCGTACATGTCCTCGAACTCGGGAGTGACGACGAGGCGGAGACGGGCGAACAGCGCGACGACGTTGATCGCGAACGCGACGAAGAACGGATAGCGCCAGCCCCAGGCGAAGAAATCCTCGGTCGGCAGAGCGGCGACGAAGAACGCGAACAGGCCACTCGCCACCAGCAAGCCGAACGGCGCGCCGAGCTGCGGCAGCATCGCGTACCACCCGCGATGCTTTTCAGGTGCGTTCAGCGACAGCAGCGAGGCGAGGCCATCCCATGCGCCACCAAGCGCAACGCCTTGGCCGATTCGCAGGAGCGCGAGGATCACCACCGACCAGTTGCCGACTTCGGCATAGCCGGGGATGAACCCCATCGCGACGGTCGAGGTGCCGAGCAGGAACAACGACATCGTCAGCTTGACGCTGCGCCCGTACGCGCGATCGACCGCGATGAAGATGATCGAGCCGATCGGGCGGGCGATGAACGCCAGTGCGAACACCGCGAACGAGTACAGCGTGCCTTGCAACCGGTCGACATACGGGAAGACCAGCGTCGGGAACACGAGCACGGAGGCGATCGCGTACACGAAGAAGTCGAAGAATTCCGACGTCCGGCCGATCACGACGCCGATCGCGATCACACCCGGCGAGACATGCTCGCCATCGCTGTGGATTTCGCGAGCGTCGCTCTCGAAGCTCGTTTCGGGAACCGTGTTTGCAGTCATTCTTCAACTCGCTCTTGCAGGGCCCGAGCCCGACGATACCCCGACGATACGCTGTTCCGACGGATGCGGGCAGGGGCAATCTATGCTACCCCGCGTAATGATAAAGCCATGCCGATGTTGCAGTGCAGCGCCCATTGGACAAATTGTCCACTGTAGTGCAGCGCAACCGAGGCGTAGGGGGGCACAATGACCGTCGTGAAATCGCTTTCCCGCTTGAAATTGTGGCTTGCTGCCATGCCGTTGGCGCTGCTTACCAGCGGCTGCAACTGGGTCGTGATGTCCCCCTCGGGTGATATCGCGGTGCAGCAACGCGATCTCGTTCTCATCGCCACGGGGCTGATGCTGCTGATCATCGTGCCGGTGATCTGCGCGACGTTGTTCTTCGCCTATCACTATCGCCAGTCGAACAAGGCCGCGCGCTACGAGCCGAAATGGGATCACTCGGTCGGGCTCGAGCTGATGATCTGGGGCGCGCCGCTGCTGATTATCATCGCGCTGGGCGCGCTGACCTGGACCAGCACGCATCTGCTCGATCCGTACCGTCCGCTTGGCCGGATCAAGCCTGATACGCCGACGCTCGCCAATAACGTGCCGGTCGGCAATCTGGTCGACAACCAGCAGCAGGCCAATGGCGCGGGCAAGCCGCTCGAGGTGCAGGTCGTGGCGCTCGATTGGAAGTGGCTGTTCATCTATCCGGAATACGGCATCGCCACGGTCAACGAGCTGGCCGCGCCGGTCGATCGGCCGATCCGCTTCCAGCTGACCTCGTCTTCGGTGATGAACGCGTTCTACATCCCCGCGCTCGCCGGCATGATCTACACGATGCCAGGCATGCAGACGACGTTGAACGCGGTCATCAACAAGCCCGGCAACTATGAGGGCTTTTCGTCCAACTATAGCGGCGCAGGCTTCTCGGGCATGCGCTTCCGCTTCCACGGCGTCGACGATGCGGGCTTCCAGGCCTGGGTCAACCAGGTCAAGCAGCGCGGTGGGGGCCTGAACCGGGCGAGCTATCTCCAGTTGGAGAAGCCGAGCGAGAAGGTCCCGGTCCGCTATTACAATGCGGTCGAGGCGAACATGTTCAAGCTGGTCGTCGAACAGTGCGTCCAGCCCGGCAAGGTCTGCATGTCGCAGATGATGCACGGCGGGAAGAACGGCGGCGACTCGCACAGCAACATGGCGATGCCCGGCGTCAACGGCGGCAAGGGCCCGCAGGACGTAAAGGAACGCCCCGAAGGCGCGCTGATGAAGGATCCCGGCGAGAAGGGTAGCGGCAACCATTGGACCGCGCCCGCCGACATCAAGCAGGACGGTGCCAACAGCGCTCCCGGCTCGCAGCAGAACCGCAACCACACGATGCTGACCCCCTCCACCATGCCGGGCACGCGCCCCGTCGCGAACGGCTAGAGAACCATCATGAACGACACTCTGTTGAAGACTATCTTCGGTCGCTTGACCCTGGAGTCGCTGCCGCTGCACGAACCGATCGTCGTCGCCACCTTCGCGATGGTCGCGATCGGCGGCCTCGGTCTCGTCGCGGCGCTGACCTATTTCAAGGTCTGGGGCTATCTGTGGAACCAGTGGTTCACCAGCGTCGATCACAAGAAGATCGGGATCATGTACATGATCCTCGCGATCGTCATGCTGCTGCGCGGGTTCTCCGACGCGATCATGATGCGTGCGCAGCAGGCGATGGCGTTCAACGGTTCCGAAGGATATCTGACCGCGCATCACTATGACCAGGTCTTCACCGCGCACGGCGTGATCATGATCTTCTTTGTGGCGATGCCGATGGTCACGGGCCTGATGAACTACGTCGTCCCGCTCCAGATCGGTGCGCGCGACGTGTCGTTCCCGTTCCTCAACAATTTCAGCTTCTGGATGACCACGGCCGGTGCCGTGATCGTCATGATGTCGCTGTTCATCGGCGAGTTCGCGCGGACCGGCTGGCTCGCGATGCCACCGCTTTCGGGACTGGCGTATTCGCCTGATGTCGGTGTCGATTACTATATCTGGGCGTTGCAGATCGCGGGCATCGGGACACTGTTGTCCGGCGTCAATCTGGTCGCGACCATCGTCAAGATGCGCGCGCCCGGCATGACCATGATGAAGATGCCGATCTTCACCTGGACGTCGCTCTGCACCAACATCCTGATCGTCGCCGCTTTCCCGGTGCTGACCGCGGTGCTCGCGATGCTGTCGCTCGATCGCTACATCGGTACCGCGTTCTTCACGAACGACGCCGGCGGCAACCCGATGATGTACGTCAACCTGATCTGGATCTGGGGTCACCCCGAAGTCTACATCCTGGTCCTGCCGGCGTTCGGCATCTTCTCGGAGGTCACCTCGACCTTCTCGGGCAAGCGGCTCTTCGGCTACAGCTCGATGGTCTATGCGACGCTCGTCATCACGATCCTCGCCTACCTCGTCTGGCTGCACCACTTCTTCACAATGGGCTCGGGCGCTAGCGTAAACTCGTTCTTCGGCATCACCACGATGATCATCTCGATCCCGACCGGGGCCAAGATCTTCAATTGGCTGTTTACGATGTACAAGGGCCGGATCCGGTTCGAACTGCCGATGATGTGGACGATCGCCTTCATGGTGACCTTCACGATCGGCGGCATGACCGGCGTCCTGCTCGCGGTGCCACCAGCCGATTTCGTGCTGCATAACTCGCTGTTCCTCGTCGCGCATTTCCATAACGTGATCATCGGCGGCACGCTGTTCGGCATGTTCGCGGGGATCAACTACTGGTTCCCCAAGGCGTTCGGCTTCAAGCTGGACAAGAAATGGGGCACGATCTCGTTCTGGTGCTGGGTCGTCGGCTTCTACTTCGCGTTCATGCCGCTCTACGTGCTCGGCCTGATGGGCGTGACTCGCCGGATGCGCTATTTCGACGATCCGAACCTGCAGATCTGGTTCGTCATCGCCGCCTTCGGTGCAGCGATGATCGCAGCCGGTATCGGTGCGTTTCTGATGCAGATCTTCGTCAGCATCCGTAACCGCGAGGCGCTGGCCGATCACAGCGGCGATCCCTGGGGTGGCCGTACGCTCGAATGGTCGACCTCATCGCCGCCGCCGGAATATAATTTCGCGTTCACGCCGATCATCCACGATCTGGATGCCTGGTACGACATGAAGGACCGCAAGCACACGCGCCCGGTCTCCGGTTTCAAGGCGATCCATATGCCGAGCGGCACTGGCACGGGCGTCGTGCTTGCCGGCCTCAGCGTGGCACTCGGCTTTGCGATGATCTGGTACATGTGGTGGCTTGCCGTCATCGCACTGGTCGGCATCTTCGCGACGACGATCTTCCACACCTTCAACTACAAGCGCGACTTCTACATCCCGGTCGAGGACGTGATCGCCAGCGAGGACGCGCGCACCCGCCAGCTCGCGACCCAGGGAGCCTGACGCGATGTCCGCTACACCGATAACCAAGGACGGCGAGCCGGTCTCGTTCTACGACATCGACGAGCACGAGCATCCCGAGGGCGGCAGCACGATGCTGGGTTTCTGGATGTACCTGATGAGCGATTGCCTCATCTTCGCGGTGCTGTTCGCGGCCTATGCCGTGCTCGGCAACAGCTACGCCGGCGGGCCCAGCCCGAAGGAGATCTTCGAGCTGCCGCTGGTGGCGGTGAACACCGCGATGCTGCTGTTCTCGTCGATCACCTACGGCTTCGCGATGCTGTCGATGGAGGAAGGGCGCCAGCGCATCATGCAGATGTGGCTGGTGTTCACCGGCCTGTTCGGGCTCTGCTTCCTGTCGATCGAAATGTACGAGTTCGCCACCCTCATCCATGAGGGCGCGGGCCCGACCCGCAGCGCGTTCTTGTCGTCGTTCTTCACGCTCGTCGGCACCCACGGCCTTCACGTCACGATGGGCCTGATCTGGCTCGTAACGCTGATGGTGCAGGTCCAGAAGCACGGCCTGATCGCCGCCAACAAGCGCCGCCTGATGTGCCTCAGCATGTTCTGGCATTTCCTCGACGTCATCTGGATCGGCGTCTTCACCTTCGTCTATCTGATGGGCACCCTACGATGAGCGACCCCCACGCACCGGCGAACAATCCGCACGCGGATCACGATCATGACAACGGCGCCGCGCACGGCACCCGTGGCAGCTATCTCAAGGGGTTCTTCCTCTCGGTCATTTTGACGGCGATCCCGTTCTGGGCCGTCATGACCGGCGCCTTCAAGGATCCGTCGACCGCCGCGCTCGTGGTGATGGTCTTCGCCGTCGCGCAGATCGTCGTCCACATGATCTACTTCCTGCACATGAGCGGCAAGTCGGAGGGTGGCTGGACGATGATGGCGCTGATCTTCACGATCATCCTGGTGTTCATCACGCTCAGCGGATCGATCTGGGTGATGTACCACATGAACAGCAACATGATGCCGATGCAGGCCGCGGCGGACATGTGATGCAGACGCGACCGGGTCCTGCAGTCTATGTCGCAGGCCTGGTCGCACTGCTGCTCTTTGCCGGGTTCATGGCGCTCGGCATCTGGCAGGTCGAGCGCCGCACCTGGAAGCTTAATCTGATCGATCAGGTCGCAGCCCGCGCACACGCCGCGCCGGTCGCACCACCCGGACCCTCGTCCTGGGGCGCGGTCACTGCCGCCACCGACGCCTATCGCCGCATCCGTCTTTACGGCACGTTCGATAACAATCGCGAAACACTGGTGCGCGCGGCTACCGCGCTCGGCAGCGGCTATTGGGTCATGACCCCCTTGCGGACCGCCCGAGGCTTCACCGTCCTCGTCAACCGCGGCTACGTCTCGCCCGAGCAACGCGTTGCGCATGGCAAGCCGGCTGGCCCGGTCACCATCACCGGCTATCTGCGCATAACCGAACCGAGCGGCGGCTTTCTCCGCAGCAACGATCCCGCCACCGGTAAATGGTATTCACGCGACATCGCCGCGATCGCCAAGGCCCGCGGTCTCTCGAACGTCGCGCCCTATTTCGTCGATGCGGACCGGTCCGGCACCGGGGCGCCGGTCGGCGGACTGACGATCATCGCCTTCCCGAACAACCACCTCGTCTACATGCTGACCTGGTTCACACTCGCCGCGATGACGGTTGGGGCGTTCGTTGTCTTCGTGCGCCAGGATGCGCGCAAGCGGCGAGGTGGGGCATGAGTTCGGAATCGGCACGTCTAAGCTGGCAACGCTGGCTTGCCCTGGCCACCGCGCGCACCGACGCGACCGGCAACGCCAATATGCGTCAGCTCGTCACGTTACGCTGGATCGCGGTTGCCGGCCAGTTCGTGACGATCCTGGTGGCGCGGTTCGTGCTCGGCTTCGATCTTCCGCTGGTGCCGATGATGGCGGCACTGGCGGCAGGAGTAGGGCTAAATCTTGCCAGCATGCCGCTCTACGGCTGGCGCAAGGGGGCGAACGTCCAGCTCCTGCTCGCGCTCCTGTTCGACGTCGGCCTGCTTACCACCCAACTCTATCTCGCGGGGGGGGCGACCAACCCGTTCATCTCCCTGTATCTGCTCCATGTCGTGCTTGGGGCCGTGCTGCTCGATCGCTGGTCGAGCTGGGCGATCGTTGCCGTCACCGCGGCCTGTTTCGGGCTGCTCACGCTCTATTACCACCCGCTGATCCTGCCGCCCAACTACAGCGGCGAGTATTTCGTTCTGTACACGATCGGCTCGCTGCTCTGCTTCATGCTGATCGCGACGCTGTTGATGCTCTTCATGACCCGCATCACTGGCAACCTTCGCGCCCGCGACACCCGCCTTGCGGATTTGCGCCAGCAGGCCGCGGAAGAGGATCACATCGTCCGCATGGGTCTGCTCGCATCGGGCGCCGCGCACGAGCTCGGCACGCCGCTCGCATCGATCGCCGTGATCCTCGCCGACTGGCGTCGCATGCCGACGCTGGCCCAGGACGCCGACCTTCAGTCCGAGATCGTCGAGATGCAGTCCGAGGTTCAGCGCTGCAAGGCGATCGTCACCGGGATTCTCCTGTCCGCCGGCGAAGCGCGCGGCGAAGCACCCGAGATCATGCCACTCCACCAGCTTCTCGACGGAATCGTCGATGAATGGCGCGCCGTGCACGTCGGCGTCGAGTTCGACTATACCACGCGAGTCGGCGACGATCCGCAGGTCGTGTCCGACCCCGCATTGAAACAGGTGATCGCCAACGTGCTCGACAATGCCGCCGAAGCCTCGCCGCACTGGGTCGCGTTTCGCGGCGAACGCAGCGACGGCGACCTCGCCCTGATCGTCCGCGATCGCGGCCCCGGTTTCAGTGACGAAAGGCTGGCAAGCTTCGGCAAACCCTATCAGTCGAGCAAGCGCGAACCCGGCCACGGCCTCGGCCTTTTCCTCGCCGTCAACGTCATGCGCAAGCTCGGCGGCGGCGTGTCGGTCATGAACTGCGAGGGTGGTGGCGCGGAAGTCACGATCACCATGCCTCTCTCCGCGATCGCCTTGTCATGACAAGCACCGTTACGGACATCACGACCCAACCAAAGCTGCTCGCGATCGTCGAGGACGACGAGACCTTCGCCCGCACGCTCCGTCGCTCGTTCGAACGCCGCGGCTATGAGGTGATGCAGGCCGCCAGCCACGAGGAGCTCGTCGAGCAACTGGCGGAGCGCACGCCCCGTTACGCAGTCGTCGACCTGAAGCTAGGCGGCGCATCGGGCCTGGTCTGCGTGCAGACGCTCCACGCGCACGACCCCGAGATCCTCGTCGTCGTCCTCACCGGTTTCGCCAGCATCGCCACCGCGGTCGAGGCGATCAAGCTCGGCGCCTCGCACTATCTCGTCAAACCCTCGAACACCGACGACATCGAAGCCGCGTTCGATCGCACCGAGGGCAGCGTGGACACCGAACTCTCCGAACGTCCGACGTCGATCAAGACGCTCGAATGGGAGCGGATCCACACCACGCTCGCCGAAACCGACTTCAATATCTCCGAGACTGCACGCCGCCTCGGCATGCACCGCCGCACGCTCGCGCGAAAGCTCGAGAAACGCCCGGTAAAATAACCGCAACGCTTCGCCGAAGGCGCGCGTTGTCGTTCGATGCTGGTGCCGAAACCCTCACGACTTTGGCAGCCAAAGCGACTGCTAGCGACCCCCTCTGCGCTGATTTGGGAGCATGGTGCGGAGATTGTCGCACGCGCAACCGCACTCGGCGTACCCGTCACGACGCTGCCAAGCGACCGCCTAAAGCTCGATCTCCCCGAAGACTCCCGCCGCGCTTATGCCGAGGCCAAGGCGACACTCGCGCTCGTCGTCGCGCCGCCCTCGAAGCGCAAGCTCCAGCCGATCGCCCCCAGCGCGGACTGGCGGATCGACCTCGCCGAGGGCTGCCTCGCGCATTGCGGCTATTGCTACCTGGCGGGCTCGCTGAAAGGCCCGCCTATCACCCGCGTCTACGCGAACCTGCCCGAGATCCTCGCCGAACTTCCCGCGCATCTCGGCCAGGGCACCGTCACCTCGCGCTCGGCCGCCCGCGCGCATGAAGGCACCACGTTTGAGGCCTCCTGCTACACCGACCCGCTCGGCATCGAGCACGTCACCGGATCGCTCTCCGCGCTGATTTCGCATTTCGGCGCATGGGAGGCGGACGTGCAGTTACGGTTCACCACCAAGTTCGACGCGGTCGACCCACTACTCACGCTCGACCACCGCGGCCGCACCCGCATGCGCGCCTCGATCAACCCCGCCGCCTATGCACGCTTCGAAGGCGGCACGAGCCCCGTCGCCGCGCGGCTGGTCGCGCTGCGAAGGATGGCGGACGCAGGCTACAGGATCGGCCTGACCGTCGCCCCGATCATCGCCGCCGAAGGCTGGCGCGAGGCGTATGGCGAATTGCTGGCGGAGGCGGGCAGCGTGCTCGCCGACATTCCCGACGTGACGATCGAGCTTATAACCCACCGCTACACGCCAGGGTCGAAAGCGGTGCTCGAAACCTGGTACCCTGGCTCGTCGCTAGACCTAAGCATGGCCAACCGCACCAAAAAGCGGACCAAGTTCGGCTCGGTCAAATATGTCTACGACGCCGACACGATGCGCGCGCTCCGCACCTTCTTCCAGGACGAGATCGCCGCCAAGCTTCCGCAGGCCCGTATCCTCTACTGGACCTGACCGCTGCGCCAACCGGCAACGCAGCGTTGCCATTCGCGGCCTTCCGATCGCCGCCACCGCCGCCTACCTCGAGACCATGACAAACTCCCGCCAGCCTACGCTCTTCATCCCGCACGGTGGCGGACCCTGCTTCTTCATGGACGACCCTGCGGGCATCTGGACCGGCATGGCCGCGTACCTTCGGTCGATCGCGACCTCGCTGCCCGAAAAGCCCAAGGCAATCCTCGTTGTATCCGGCCACTGGGAAACGCGCGGCTTTGCGTTCACCGGCGCCGCAACGCCGCCGCTGATCTACGATTACGGCGGCTTCCCCGCGCATACATACGAGTTGCGCTACGACGCCCCCGGCGATCCTGCCTTGGCCACCCGCGCCGCCGACCTGCTCCGCGGTGCCGGGCTGACCGCCGCCGTCGACTCGACACGCGGCCTCGATCACGGCGTCTTCATCCCGATGAAAGTCGCGTTCCCCGACGCCGATATCCCGGTCGTCGAGATGTCGGTCGACCGCGATCTCGATCCGGAGCTCCACGGCGGCGCCGGTCGCGCGCTTGCCCCGTTGCGCGACGAAGGCGTGTTGATCGTCGGGTCGGGCATGAGCTTCCACAACATGCGCGGCTACGGCGACCCCCGCTTCAGCGCGCCGTCCGAAGCCTTCGACCAATGGCTCACCGCAGCGGTCGCGGCTGAACCGACCGCCCGAGCGGAAGCGCTAGCCGGTTGGGCGAAAGCCCCAGCCGGCCGCCTCTCGCACCCCCGCGAAGAGCATCTCCTTCCGCTGATGGTCGCCGCCGGTGCCTCCGACCAACCCGGTAAGCAGGTCTACAGCCAACACGTCCTGCAAACTGCGATCTCCGGTTACCGCTTCAACTAAAGGAATTCCCATGGCCCTCCCCGTTTTGCTGGCAATCTCCGGCAGCCTGCGCCGCGGCTCGTACAATACGGCGATCCTGACCACGCTAGGCGAAGCTATCGCCGACCAGGCCGCGCTGACGGTCTTCGCGCTGAACGACGTCCCGCTCTACGATCAGGACGCCGACACCGACACGCCCCCCGCCGCCGTCGCCGCCCTGCGCGCGGCAATCGGCGCGGCCGACGGGATCGTCATCGCCAGCCCCGAATATAACCACGGCATCTCCGGCGTCCTGAAGAATGCGCTCGACTGGGCTTCGCGCCCGCACGGCAAGGCGACGCTCACGGGCAAGCCGGTCTTCACGCTCACGTCGTCACCCGGCGCCGTCGGCGGCGCACGCGCGCACGCGCAACTGAACGAGACGCTGGCCTCGATCGGCGCCCGCACCGTCCTGCGCCCCCAAGCCGTCGTCGGCGCGGTCCACGAGAAGATCGCCGACGGTCGCCTGACCGATCAACGCACGCTCGACTTCCTTGTCGCTGGCGTAGACGATCTGCTCGCCGATATCGCCCGCCCGACCGCCGCCGACCGCGAGGCCTCCTGACATGCGCCACGTCCTCGACCAGTATCCCGCCCAGCGCGACGACATTGCCGACCTGGTGACACGACGTCCGCTACCGGGTCCCGGCCTGCCGCAGGTCGATCCGTTCCTGTTCCTCAACCATCACGGCCCGCAGACCTATCGTCCCGGCAATAGCGGCCTGCCGTTCGGTCCGCATCCGCATCGCGGATTCGAGACGGTTAGCTTCATCCTGAGGGGCGAGATGGCGCATCTCGACAGCGGCGGCCATGAAAGCGTCATCCGCGCGGGCGGCGTCCAGTGGATGACCGCAGGCTCGGGGCTTATTCACGCCGAGATATCGCCTGCGTCGTTCAAACGCGACGGCGGCCCGCTGGAGATCCTGCAACTCTGGGTCAACCTCCCCGGTCGGCTCAAGATGACCAAGCCCGCCTATACCGGCCTCCAGCGCGAGGACATTCCCACGATTTTGGTCGAGGGCGGCACCGTGAACCTGATCTCGGGCAACTTCGGAACGGAGCGCGGCCCGATCGAATCGCTGACCGGCGTCGCGATGATGACCGTCGAACTCGAAGCCGGCGCCAGGGTTGACCTGCCAGCCCCAGCCGGCCGCGCGGTCTTCTTCTACGTCGTCGCTGGCACCCCCACGGCCAACGGTACACAGATCAAGCCGCACCACCTCGCCACCTTCGCGGTGGACGGTGACACGATCACCGTCACGACCGAAGCCGCAGCCACGATCGTCTACGGCCATGCCGACCCAATTGGCGAACCGGTCGTCTCCCACGGCCCTTTCGTCATGAACACCCGCGAAGAGATCGTTCGCGCGATCGAGGATTATAACGCTGGCCTGTTCGGCAAGCCGCCGGTTATTCGTTAGGGCGCCTGCGCACCGGGGGCAGCGCGGCACAGATGTCGGCGCCGCCGGCGGGCACCGTGAAGAACGGTCCCGCCCGGTTCTCGCGCGACCCGATCCACGCGACGAACCGGGCATTGTCGGCCGCGCGATACTCGAAGTGCGGACGCGTAGCGGCAGGCAACTCGCTTGCGAACCGTGCCGAGACGATCGGGCTGCGCTCGCCTTCGGTCTTGTAGAAACCGAGATCGCCGGTGCCGCGCGGCAATGACGACAGCCATTCGATTCCGTCGATCACTCGTCCGACAACCGCAATGTTGCGGTCCAGCGCGCGCGGCGAATGGCCGATCACGGTGTACAGCTCTGCGCCGCTCCCCGTGCTTGGCGCCAGATCGCGTGCGACGCCGACCATCCCATAGCAATGCGGCAGCCATTCGGTCGCACCATTGCCTGCCAGCGGCCACCCGTCGCGGCTGTACCCCGCCCATTCCGCGTAAGGATCACGCTGCGATAGCCGCGCCACGGTCGTCGGTCCTGCATGCGAATACTCGGCCGGCGGAGCCTCGACGACACCGGCGACAAGCGGCTTCTTCTCGGTCGCATCGCCCCATTGCGCGACGTAATTGTCCTGCAACCGGTAGACGCTTGTTCCAACGTCCCACCAACGTGCGGCCGCGAGCTTGCGGATGTTGGCGACGTGCGCCGGCGCATATTTCGCAGCAAGCCGAACCGTGAAGCTGTGCCCGTTGGCCAGCGTGAACACGAGCAACTCGTCGTCCGGCACCGCCACCCAGTCGGCTGGCAGCGGATCGGACGGGAGGGGCGCCGCGGCCGGAGTGGACGCAGGTGCGACTTGCGCCAGCGCGACGGCGAGGAGAAGATTCAGCATTCGCACAGACTGCCCGAGCCGGTCCCCGCACGCAATCGCTTGCGCGCGCGCGAAACCCGCACTAGCAGACGGCCTTCCAGAGCAATGCGGAGCGGTGGCCGAGTGGTCGAAGGCGCTCGCCTGGAAAGTGAGTATACGTCAAAAGCGTATCGAGGGTTCGAATCCCTCCCGCTCCGCCACCCATTTGCTAACCCGTTGAAACCGCGTTCATTCGAGAATACGTGGTCGTCGGCCAGTAGTCTCCCAACATCGCATAGCCACAAATCAGCGTTCCGCCTCGTCGTACTATCCCGGCCATGCGTGGGCTCAGCGACAAGATGCTGACTCAGCAGTTGAAAGGACTCGAAGCCGCTGGCGTCGCTCTGCCAACGCGCGCCGAGGTCCCTGAACCGCACGGCAGCCAGGTGTGTTTTGCATTGTACTTGGCAGGTGGATGAGACCGAAAGTAGATAGGCGCGTTGAGGACCTTGATGACAGACCGGACCGAAAACGGGGCAGGCGTTGAACAGCGCCTGCGTGAGAGCGAAGTCCGCCTGCGCCTGCTGACCGAAGCGAGTTCAGACGTCCTGTACCGGATGAGTCCGGACTGGGGAGAAATGAAGGAGCTCGACGGGGGCGGCTTTCTGCCCAGTACCGCTTCGTCGAAACCGAACCGCTCGTGGTTGCTGGCGTATATTCCCGAGACCGATCGGGCGGCGGTAACCGGCGCCATCGACGAAGCGATCCGGCTTAAGAAGACATTCGATCTCGAACATCGTGTTGTTCGTGCGGACGGCACCGTCGGTTGGACGCTGTCCCGTGCCGTTCCGCTCCTGAACCCGGCCGGGGAGATCGTGGAATGGTTCGGAGCCGCGAGCGACATCAGTGCCCGTCGCGATGCGGAAGCCGCCCTGCGCAAAAGCGAGGCGCAGTTCCGGCAGCTGAACGCGACGCTCGAACAGCAGGTCGAGGAGCGCACGGCCGAGCGTGACCGCATGTGGGAGACGTCACCCGATCTGCTCGTGGTGGTCGACTTAGAAGGCGTGTTCCACCGCGTCAACCCGGCCTGGACCGCGCTTCTGGGTTACGCGCCTGACGAGTTGGTCGGACACCATGTCAACGAGTTCGTCGTTCCGGATGATCATCGCAAGACGGTCGGAGCCTATGAAACGGCCGCGGCCGGCTATCAGCTGAGGCTTGAAAACCGCTACCGGCACAAGGATGGCGCGATCCGCACGATCTCGTGGGTCGCTGCGCCAGCGGGCACCGTCACCTATGCGACGGGCCGCGACATCACAGTCGAGCGGGAGATGGAATCACGGCTGCACGACGAGCAGGACTTCGCGCGCCTTGCCCTTTCGGCCGTGGGCGGGGTCGGCGTGTGGACCTACGATGTCGCATCCGACTGCTTCTTCTGCGACGCGGCAATAGCCGCTTTGTACGCGCTCGATGCGGAACGCGGCGCCGTGGGGCTGCCTCGTGAGGAGTTTCTGGCCAACGTCCATCCGCAAGACCGTATCTCCCTCCAGAAAACGATGTCTGGCGGCCTACAACGCTTAGGTGAGCTCGAACTCGAATACCGGCTGGTCCACCCCGACGGGTCGATCCGCTGGGTATTGTCCCGTGGACACACCTACTTCGACGAGAGCGGCGTGCCTGTGCGGCGGACCGGCGTCGGTGTCGACATGACCGGGCAGCGACAGCTCGAAGACCAGTTACGCCAAGCGCAGAAGATGGAGGCGGTGGGGCAACTCACCGGGGGGCTGGCCCATGACTTCAACAATCTGCTGACCGGCATGATGGGCAATCTGGAACTGCTTCAGATGCGGCTGGAGCGAGGCAAGCTCGACGACGTCGAACGCTTCATTCACGCGGCTCAAGGCGCCGGCCGCCGTGCGGCTTCCCTCACCCAGCGGTTGCTCGCCTTTTCGCGGCGACAGACGCTCGATCCGAAGCCGACCGACGTCAATCGCCTGATCGCCGGAGTGGAAGACCTGTTGAGCAGGGCGGTAGGGGCGACCGCCGATATCGAGGTGGTGGGCGCCGCTGGGCTGTGGCCCGCCATGATCGACGCGACTCAACTCGAAAGCGCTATCCTCAACCTGTGTATCAACGCACGTGACGCCATGCCGGGTGGCGGCCGGATCACTATCGAGACGGCGAACACGTGGCTGGACGACCACGCGGCCCGGGCGCGCGACCTGCCGTCCGGTGACTATCTGTCGATCTGCGTCTCAGACACCGGCACGGGCATGGCGCCGGAGACGATCGAGCGCGCCTTCGAGCCCTTCTATACGACCAAGCCGATCGGTCAGGGCACGGGGCTCGGCCTGTCGATGATTTATGGCTTCGCTCGCCAGTCGGGTGGTCAGGTGAGCATCCAGTCAGAACAAGGGCAGGGCGCGACGATCTGCATCTATCTTCCTCGCTATGCTGGCGATGCCCTGCCGAGTGAGGAGGATTCGGCAGTTGCGATCGCCGCCGTGGCCAGCGGTGAGACGATCCTGGTGGTCGATGACGAAGCCACGATCAGGCACCTGATCGACGAAGTGCTCGACGAGCAGGGGTATACCGTGATCGGCGCGGCAGATGGTGCAGCCGGTATCAAGGTGCTGCAGTCGGGTGCCAGGATCGAGCTGCTGATCACCGATGTCGGCTTGCCGAACGGCATGAACGGACGGCAGGTCGCTGACGCGGCACGTTCTTTGCGCCCTGATCTCAAGGTGCTTTTCATTACTGGCTATGCGGAGAATGTCGCGGTCGGCAACGGCCATCTCGAACCCGGCATGGAACTGCTAACCAAGCCATTCACCATGCAGGGGCTGGCGGCCAAAGTTGCGGAGATGATGCGGGCTGGCGGCGATGTAACGGCGCAGGGCTCGAGTTCGCGCAGCTAGCCTACTTTCCTGAACAACCGGCAGTAGCTGCTGCATAGCGAATAGCGATAGTTGTTAGGCGGCGGCCTCCGCCGGAGCGGGCTAGAACGCAGACCACGTCCGTCGTGTTCTTCCGCGAACGCGGTAGCCCAGTGTCACGAACGCGCCGCTTGGTACCCTGGCCCCCGCCTTCGCGAGGGCGGGGCACGCTATTAAACCGCCAAAGCCCGATCGCTGACGAACATATTCGTCGCCCGCTCATGCGCAAACGTGCTCGCCGGTCCATGCCCCGGAATGAAACTCGTATCGCTCCCAAGCGGCCAGAGCTTCTCGACGATCGACTTCACCAGCACCTGATGATTTCCCCCAGGCATGTCCGAACGCCCGACCGACCCCTGGAACAGCACATCCCCGACTTGCGCGAACTTCGATGGCGCGTGGTGGAATATAACGTGGCCTTCGGTGTGGCCGGGGGTTTCGTAGACGTCGAGCACGAGGTCGCCGATCGACACCGTGTCGCCTTCCACCAGCCACCGGTCCGGTTCGAAATTCACGCCGGAGATCCCGTACTTCGGCCCATCCTGATCGAGCCGCTGCAACCAGAAACGATCCGCCTCGTGCGGGCCTTCGATCGGTACGCCGAGGTCGTTCGACAGTCGTTTAGCCCCGCCTGCGTGATCGATGTGGCCGTGCGTCAGCAGGATCTTCTCGACCGTGACGCCCGCCTGTTCGACCGCCGCCATGATCCGCGGCAGGTCGCCGCCGGGATCGATCACCGCCGCCTTCATCGTCGCGGTGCACCAGATGATCGTGCAGTTCTGCTGGATCGGCGTGACCTGCACGATCGCGGCGCGGAGTGATGGATTTGTCATGTCCTCGAAATAGGATAGCGCGCCCGTCGGAGCAATCGGCGCTTGCGGTTTGCCCCGTGCCCCGTGCAACAGTCGCGGTGATGTGGACCGCGCCCTACGTGTTGCTCGATGATGCCCGCGCGGCAGGAGCCCCGGCGCGATTGTACCGCGACCCCGTCAGGATCGTCCGAGCCGATACGCTCGCCGAAATCCGTCCCGCGCTCGATGCCCTGCGCAACGCCCGCAAGGAAGGGCTGCACGCCGCCGGATACCTGACCTACGAGGCCGGCGCCGCACTTGCCTCGAGGCCGGTCGAGGTCCGCACCGAAGGCCCGCTGCTCTGGTTTGGGCTGTTCGCCCAGTACCGGACGATTGCGCGCGAAGACGTCGCCGCCCTGCTCCCGGACCCCGCCGGCGCCTGGACCGGTCCGCCCGAGCCGCTGATCGACCGCGAGACCTACGACGCCAGCCTTGCACGCGTTCTCGACCTGATCGCGGCGGGTGACATCTACCAGGCCAACCTGACTTTCGCCGCAACCGTGCCGTTCGTCGGCGATCCGCTCGCGCTCTACGCTCGTCTGCGCCTTCAGGCCGGGGGGGGATATGGCGCGTTGATCGACACCGGCGAGACGCGCTTCCTGTCGCTCTCCCCCGAACTCTTCTTCGCGCTCGACGGCGACACGCTGACCTGCCGCCCGATGAAAGGCACGGCACAACGAGGCGCCACGCCCGACACGGACCGCGCGCTCGCCGAGACGCTCGCGTCAGATCCGAAGCAGCGCGCCGAAAACCTTATGATCGTCGACCTGATGCGCAACGACCTGTCGCGGGTCGCTACCCAGGTCGTGGTCCCCGATTTGTTCACCGTCGAGACCTATCCGACCGTCCACCAGATGACCTCGACGATCACCGCGACGCGCAAGCCCGAGTGCGACGCGGTCGACGTGCTGGCTGCGCTGTTCCCTTGCGGATCGATCACCGGCGCGCCGAAACAGCGTGCGATGGAAGTCATCGCCGAGGTCGAGCACGCGCGCACCCGCGGCATCTACACCGGTGCGATCGGCCGCTTCGACGCGGATGGCGACGCGATCTTCAACGTCGCGATCCGCACGATCGCCATCGCAGACGGCACGGCGACGATGAGTCTCGGCTCGGGCATCGTCGCCGACAGCGATGCGGATGCCGAATGGGAGGAATGCCGGGCGAAGGGCGCGTTCATCACAGCCGGTCAACGCCGCTTCGACCTGATCGAGACGATGGCGTTCGATCCCGACGAAGGCCTTGCCCGCCTGGAAGCGCATCTCGCGCGGATGAAGGCTAGCGCAGATGCACTCGGCTTCGTCTTCGACCGCCACGCCGCGCGCAACGAGCTCCAGGCCGCGACCTTCCGGTTGCGCGGGCCCCGTCGCATCCGCCTGTTGCTCAGCGCGAGCGGCGCGGTTGCGATCGAGGCGGCGCCGCTTCCGCAATCGCCCACACGGGCGACCGTCGCGATCGTCCCGCTGCCCGTGGCACCGACCGACTTCCGCCTGCGTCACAAGACAAGCGCGCGCGGCTTTTACGACGACGCCCGCAAGGCAGCGGGGACGTTCGAGATCGTGTTCGAGGATGCCGATGGTTTCCTGACCGAAGGCAGTTTCTCGAATGTGTTCGTACCGCGAGGAACGGGACTCGTGACGCCGCCGCTACGGCCCGGTGAGTTTTCGGGCCTGCTCCCCGGTATACTCCGTGCGGAGTTGTTGAAATCGGGCCGCGCGACCGAGGCCTCGCTCACTCGCAGCGACCTCGTCGACGGCTTCTTCATCGGAAATGCGGTCCGCGGCCTCGTTCCGGCGATTGTTGCGGTTGCGAATTCAAGCGATCGGGGCGTATAGCCCGCGCGAATTCCGCGGCCGAGAACTGCGGACAACCGCAAAGGTTCCATCATGCACGCATCCGCCGCGCTCGGTCGCATCAGCCCTTCGCCGACGCTGGCGATCACCAGCCGCGTTCTCGAACTGAAGCGCGCAGGCGTCGACGTCATCGGGCTGGGCGCGGGCGAACCAGATTTCGACACGCCGGACTTCGTCAAAGAGGCCGCGATCCAGGCGATCCGCGACGGCAAGACGAAGTATACCAACGTCGACGGCACGATCGAGCTGAAGCAGGCGATCGTCGCCAAGTTCGCGCGCGACAACAACCTCACCTACACCACCGACCAGATCACCGTGAACGTCGGCGGCAAGCACACCTTGTTCAACGCGATGGTCGCGACGATCGATCCGGGCGACGAGGTCGTCATCCCCGCGCCGTATTGGGTCAGCTATCCCGACGTCGTCCAGTTCGCTGGCGGCGTACCCGTCATCGTCAAGGCGGGCCCCGAGGTCGGCTACAAGCTTGACCCAGCCGCGCTCGACGCAGCGATCACGCCGAAGACCAAGTGGGTGATCCTCAATTCGCCGTCGAACCCGACCGGCGCCGGCTACACGATCGACGAGCTGAAGGCGCTCGGCGCGGTGCTCGCGAAGCATCCGCACGTGTGGATCTTCGCCGACGATATGTACGAGCACATCGTCTATGACGGCTTCAAGTTCGCGACGATCGCCGAAGCCTGCCCGGAACTGTTCGAGCGCACGCTGACCGTCAACGGCTGTTCGAAGGCCTATGCGATGACCGGTTGGCGGATCGGCTATGCCGGCGGCGCGGCCTGGCTGATCAAGGCGATGGCCAAGCTCCAGTCGCAGTCGACCTCGAATCCGTGCTCGATCGCGCAGGCGGCGGCGGTGGCGGCGCTGAACGGCGACCAGTCGTTCCTCGCCGAGCGCAACACCGCGTTCCAGGGCCGCCGCGATCTGGTCGTGGCGATGCTCAACGACATCGACGGGATGCACTGCCCGACGCCGGAGGGCGCGTTCTACGTCTATCCGTCGTTCGCCGCGCTGATCGGCAAGACGACGCCGAACGGCCGCCTGATCGACACCGACGAGGCGATGGTCGGCTATCTGCTCGACGACGCCAAGGTGGCGGTCGTGCAGGGCGCGGCGTTCGGCCTCTCGCCGGCGTTCCGGATCAGCTACGCGACGTCGGACGCGCTGCTCCGCGAGGCCTGCACGCGTATCCAGACGGCGTGCGCCGCGCTGAAGTAAATTCCGCCACGATCCTCCCCCGCCAGGGGGAGGTGGCGCGAAGCGACGGAGGGGGAGGACACGGAACAGGCGTTTCGCTTTCCTCCCCCTCCGTCTGGCAAGAGCCAGCCACCTCCCCCTGGCGGGGGAGGATTGCAAAAGCTCTCACCGGCAACATTGGGGACACACAGCGACATATCCCGGCAATCCTGCCGGGGGATGTCTGCTGCACGATGAACGCATCTGCCACGGCGCGTTAATCGAGAGTTTCTAAAAACGACATTGTGGTTGGCCGGCATCTCTACGACATGCCGGTACGTAGCTGATGCTGACCTATCCGGTCGGCGTCGTCATTTGGTTCATTGGGATCGCATCATGCGCAGCATCGTAAAGTCGAGTTTCTTCTGGCAGTTCAGCGGCGGTTTCGTCCTCGGCGCCATCGGCTTGCTCGCACTGCAGCCTGCCGAAGCACGCCAGACCTTCGCCAGCCATTTCGAGCACAGCGCCTCCGTCACGCGCTAAGCTTACCGAAGGCCGCAATCTTCGGAGACTTGGCGAACGGTCACGGCAACCCCATGTATCTACACATGAAAAAGCCGCTCCTCGCCACCCTCGCCGCTGCCGGTATCGCCGGTGCGATCCTCTCCTCCGGTGCCGCGCAAGGTGCCCGAGCGATCGTCATCCCCGCCGCCAAAACAGACGTTCCCGCCGCGCCCGGTCTCCAGACCGCGGTGCTGGCCGGTGGCTGTTTCTGGACGATGGAGGCGGTGTTCGAGCATGTGAAGGGCGTGAAGTCGGTCACCGCCGGGTACGCAGGCGGCACCCGGGATACCGCGACTTACGACCAGGTCTCGGCCGAAGCGACTCGCCATGCCGAAGCGATCAAGATCGCATACGACCCGCGTATCGTCAGCTACGGTACGCTGCTCCGCGTATATTTTTCGATCGCGCATGATCCGACCAGCCTGAACCGGCAGGGCCCGGACAGCGGCACCAGCTATCGTTCGGCAATCTTCCCGCAGTCACCGGTCCAGGCGCAGGTGGCGCGTGCGTATATTGGCCAGCTCGGGAGCACGCATGCGTTCTCGGGGCCGATCGTGACGAAGCTGGAGACCGGCGCGTTCTATCCGGCTGAGGCGTATCACCAGAACTTCTTCGACCGGAACCCGACGCATCCGTACATCGTGATGTGGGACAAGCCGAAGCTGGCGGCGTTCCGCGCGGCGTTCCCGACGATCTCGAACTGAGGCGATAAGCGTCAAAAGACGTTTGCCCTGAAGCACGTCATTCCAGCGAACGCTGGAATATCCCGGTTTCGGCCAAGGTCCCGAGCCACTAGGGAGACCCCAGCTTTCGCTGGGGTGACGGGTGGGGGGCGGTACCCGGTTGGAGTGCCGACGCAGGCGGTTCGGGAATGCGCGAACGGATTACCGACGCTAAGCCGCCACCGGAAACCGCAACATCCGATCCGCTACCGGCACCAGCGCCTGCGCCCCGACCCCGACCGCGCGCACGATCTCCGGATGATCGACGTCCAGCCCGCCGGTCAGCGACCCGAACGCGGGCAGGATCAGCTTCGTCGCGGTCGCCACGAAACACCGTCGCGCCACGTGCTTGCCGCGCACCGACAGCCGCAGCTTCGGATGGAAATGCCCCGACAGTTCGGGCCGCGTCTCCGCCCGGTCCGCCTCGTGTCGCAGCACCAGCCCGTCGACGACCGCCTCGTCCACCACCTCGCCACCGCACCGATCGAGGATCGCCGGATCGTGATTGCCCGTGATCCACGTCCAGCGCGTGCCGTCGGTCATCGCCCGCAGCATATCCTGCGCCCGCTGCGGCAACCGCTCGCACCCGTCGCTGTCGTGGAAGCTGTCGCCCAAACACCAGACTTCGCGCGCGCCGGTTGCGGTGACCAGCGCGGTCAGGTCCGCCAGCGTGGCGATCGAATCATAGGGCGGCAGCATCTGGCCGCGCTTGGCGAACCAGCTCGCCTTCTCGAAATGCAGGTCGGCGACCAGCAGCGCACGGCGCTCCGGCCAGAACAGCGCGCCTTGAGGCAGCGCCAGAAGCGCATGTCCACCGAACGAAAAGGGAACCATCCGCCAGCCATGCCGCTCCGCTCCGCATGAATCAAGCGGCCACGTCTCCAGACGGGTCGCCAACCGGGTCGTCACCGGGCGGGACTTGCGCGCGGCCCCAATCGGCGTAAAGCGCCCCGTCCCTCCAGGAGGAGCGCGTCTCGCGCCATGTCGTCCGTAGCCGGAACACCCGAAACTGCCGTGCCTTCAGAACCGTCGACCGATCTGTCGGCGGCGCATCTGCATCCGCATCCGGCGCTCGCCGCACTCACCGTCGGCGCGATCGGCGTGGTGTTCGGCGATATCGGCACCAGCCCGCTCTATGCGTTCCGCGAGGCGCTCGGCCAGACCGCGGAGAACGGCATCGATCCGAGCGAGATCGTCGGCGTGCTGAGCCTCGCGCTCTGGTCGCTGTTCCTGGTCGTGACCGTCAAATACGTCATCTTCCTGATGCGCGCCGACAACCAGGGCGAGGGCGGCGTGCTGGCGCTGGCGGCGCTCGCCCGCCGCGCGCTCGGCATGCGCTCGAAGATCGCGATCGTGCTCGGCGCGGCTGGGGCGTCGTTGTTCTACGGCGATGCGATCATCACGCCCGCGCTGTCGGTACTCTCCGCCATGGAGGGCCTGCGCACGATCCCGAGCGCCGCGCACATCTTCGACGAAGGCACTGTCCGCGCGCTGACGATCGCCATCCTGATCGCGCTGTTCATGATCCAGTCGCGCGGGACCGCGCAGGTGTCGAAGCTGTTCGGCCCGGTCTGTATCCTC
Source organism: Sphingomonas sp. R86520 (assembly GCF_042466285.1). Classification (NCBI taxonomy): domain Bacteria; kingdom Pseudomonadati; phylum Pseudomonadota; class Alphaproteobacteria; order Sphingomonadales; family Sphingomonadaceae; genus Sphingomonas; species Sphingomonas sp. R86520. The sequence goes on along the minus strand of NZ_JAXHBZ010000001.1, from coordinate 3,264,304 downwards.
TGGTTCGTGTCGATCGGCGCGCTCGGCATCTGGCATATCGCCGACGAGCCCTCGATCGTCCGCGTGTTCCTGCCGACCTACGGCATCTCGTTCCTCGCGACGCACGGCGTCACCGGGTTGTTCGTGCTCGGCGCGGTGTTCCTGACGGTCACCGGCGCCGAGGCGCTGACCGCCGACATGGGCCATTTCGGCAAGCTGCCGATCCGCATCGGCTGGTTCTTCCTCGTCTTCCCGGCACTCGCGCTCAACTATCTGGGGCAGGGGGCGTTCGCGCTGGCCAGGCTCGAGGATGCGGCGGCGCGCGGCGTGCCGTTCGTCAACCAGGACTGGTTCTTCCTGATGGCGCCCGAATCGCTGCGTCCCGCGCTGATCATTCTGGCGGGCTTCGCGACCGTCATCGCCAGCCAGGCGGTGATCACCGGCGCGTTCAGCCTGACTCAGCAGGCGATCCAGCTCGGCCTGCTCCCGCGCCTGCGCATCCGCCAGACCTCGGCCGTGTTCGCCGGCCAGATCTACCTGCCCGCGATCAACTGGCTGTTGCTGATCGGCGTGCTGGTGCTGGTGATCCAGTTCAAGACGTCGTCGGCGATGGCGGCGGCGTACGGCATCGCGGTTACGGGCACGATGGTCGTCACGACCTTGCTCGCGTACATCGTCGTTCGCCACCGCTGGAACTGGTCGCGTCCGCTGGCGCTCGCGGCGATCCTGCCGTTCCTGACGCTCGATCTGATCTTCTTCGGCGCGAACATCCTCCGCGTGATCGAGGGGGGCTGGGTGCCGCTCGTCATCGCCGCCGCGATCGGGCTGATCATCTTCACCTGGGTGCGCGGCAAGAAGATCGTCAGCGCGTTCGAGAAGCGCCAGAGCATTCCGCTCACCGACCTCGCCGCCGCGCTGGAGAAGCGTCCGCCCGAGCGCGTATCGGGGACCGCGGTGTTCCTCACCGCCAACCCGCACGCCACGCCCGGCGCGCTGCTCCATAACCTGAAGCACAACAAGGTTCTTCACGAGCGCAACCTGATCGTCAGCATCCGCACCGCCGACCGGCCGTTCGTCGACGAGGCGGCGCGTGCGAAGGTCGAGCGCGTCGACGAGAATTTCTCGATCGTCGTGCTGACCTACGGCTTCATGGAATCCCCCGACGTGCCGCGCGATCTCGGCATCGGCACGAAGGCCGAACAGCTCGGGCTGGACCCGATGCGCACCTCGTTCTTCATCGGCCGCAACACGCTGAAGCCCGATGCGGAGAAGGGCATGCCGCCGTGGCAGGACCGCATCTTCATGTTCCTGCAGCGCAACGCCAGCGATCCCACCGACTTCCTGAAGATCCCGCCGGGCAAGGTGCTGGAACTAGGCGAACAGGTCACCGTCTGAACTCCCTCGCCCTTCCGGGGAGAGGGAAGGGGCCCGCGGCGCTTGCCGTGGGAAGGGTGAGGGGCGTTGTTGGGCACCGTCCCGAGCCTCACGCCCCTCACCCTTCCGTCGCCGACGGCTCCTCCCTCCCTCTCCCCGAAGGGGCGAGGGAATGCTTCGTCACCCCGCAAACGCCTTCACCAGATCGAACAGATAATCCCGGCCATCATACAGCGACTCCACCCGGATCCGCTCGTTGAGCCCGTGGATGCCGCCCATGTCCTTGTCGATGAATACGCCCGGCGCGCCATAGACCGGGATCCCGATTGCCTCGAAGAAGATTCCGTCGGTCGCCCCGGTCGACATCAGCGGCAGGATCGGCAGCCCCGGAAAATGCTCCGCCGCGACCTTCGTCACCGGCCCCATGATCTTCGGATCGAGCGTCGGCGGGATCGCGGTCGGCCGCACCGGCTGGTTCGCCGTCACCGTCACCTTCGCCCCCGCCAGTTCCTTCAGCTTGGCGAGCGTGCCCTCGACCGTCTCGCCCGGAAAGATGCGGCAATTGATGTTCGCCGTCGCGCGCTGTGGCAAAGCGTTCTCGGCATGCCCCGCGCTCAGCAACGTCGCCACGCATGTCGTCCGCAGCGTCGAGTGCATCGCCTTGTCGCGGCTGACGATCGCATCCGCCGCCTTGTCCTCGGGATTGGCGAGCAACCGCGTGATCGCACTCCCCATCTCGCCCGGCATCGCCTTGGCACTCGCCGCAAAGAACGCCTTGGTCGTGTCGGTGAACTTCACCGGAAACTCGTAGCCTTGCACCGCCTTCACCGCATCGGCGAGCTCGTAGATCGCGTTCTCCGGCGTCGGCTGCGAGCTATGCCCACCAGGGTTGGTGGCGAGGAACGTATAATTCTGCGCCGCCTTCTCGCCGACCTGGATTGCGAGCAACTGGCGCTTGCCGTTGTCGTCGGTACGCCCGCCGCCGCCTTCGTTCAGCGCGAACTCGGCCGCGATCAACTCGGGCCTGGTCTTCGCCAGATACTGCGCGCCGTTCCATGCGAACGTGGTCTCCTCGCCACAGGTCAGCGCGAGTTTGATCGTCCGCTTCGGCGTGTAGCCGCCGGTCTTGAAGCGGATCATCGCGTCGGACCAGATCGCCGCCTGCGCCTTGTCGTCGACGGTGCCGCGTGCGTAATAATAGCCGCCTTCCTCGATCAGCTTGAACGGATCGCGCACCCAGTCCTCGCGCTTGGCCTCGACCACGTCGAGATGCGCGAGCAGCAGCATCGGCTTGATCGACGCGTCCGACCCCTTCAGCACCGCGACCAGTCCGCCGTCCTTGGGATGCTCGGGCACCGAGAAATAGGTGATGTCGCCGTCCGCATAGCCCGCCGTCTTCAGCCGCGCGCCGATCTGCGCCGCGGCCTGCGTGCAGCTGCCGACCGACAGCGACGTGTTGGTCTCCACCAGTTCCTTGTAGAGCCCGAGAAACGCCTTCTGGTCGGGCCGCGACTGCGCCTGTGCGGAGACGGGCGCAGCGAGAACCGCTGCCGTGAGTAGCCAACCGGTCGCGCGCATCGTCATCCCCTTGATCGTCTTATGACGGCAGAGTTGCAGCGAACGCAGCGTTTCGCAACCTCGACCTGCCGGACGTGGTGGTATCGTCATCGCCGTACCGATCGCTACAAGGCGTTTGGTCGGCGATAGCGGGAGAGCGCAGGGTGAAGACGGTTTTTCGAGCGCTTCTGGGTCTGGGTTTCCTGCTTGCGTCATCGGCAAGCTATGCGGACGATCAGTTCGAGATCCTGGTGATCGCGACCCCCAGCAAATATCATTACGAGTATATCCCAGTCGCCCGCGACAGCATCGAGCGGCTCGCGAAGCTCCATGCCTTCCATGTGAAATGGACCAGCGATCCGGCGGTATTCGACGGCGACCTGCAGCATTATGCGGCCGTGATGTTCCTCAACACGCCAGCGGAGCAGCTGAGCAAGACCCAGCGGGACCATTTCGAGGCGTATATGCGCGCTGGCGGCAATGCGATGATCGTCCACCGTGCCGCGATCATCCCGCCGAACGACTGGCCCTGGCACGAGAAACTGGTCGGACGCCGTTTCATCAACCACCCGATGCTGCAGACCGGGGTCGTCACCGTCGTCGACAAGACCTTTCCCGCGACGTTCGGTCTACCCGACCGCTGGATCTGGAGCGACGAATTCTACGTCACGAGCAATCCGTACGCGGTCCGCATCGATACGGTGCTGAGGGTGGACGAGACGAGCTACGATCCCACCAGGATCTGGCCGGGCCAGGTCGCGAAGCCGATGGGGAAGGATCACCCCGAAGCATGGTATCACCGATACGAGAAGGGCCGGGTCTTCGTCACGCTTCTCGGGCATGATCCTGAGATGTACCGCGATGACCGGTACCTGCAGCATCTGCTGGGTGGCCTGTATTGGGCCGTCACCGGGCTCGGACAAACCCGCTGAAACCTCGGCATATAGCGGACGGCGGCTCTATGCTCCGTCGCCAGGTCGGATCGGCCTGCTGACGACCGGATTGCGCAAGGCTTGTCCTGACGGTCGAACAAGAAGAGCCGCCTGCGGCCAGCGCGTGCTGCGTCGTGCCGACGCCGCGCTCCTGCCCAGCGGCACGTCGGTGCGAGTCATGATCGCCATCCTTCGCTACCGTCACAGCCGAGCCGCAGGGCGTGATGCAACGATCGATGCGCCGCGTCGTTCGTCCCGCATACCCAGCTCACAGATCGAAAGGCCGAGTATGTTCGGACATACGAAAACGATTCGCTACGCCGTCGTCGCCGGCGGGCAGATTTCTCAACAAGCGTTCATGCCGGGCATCGGACGCACCAACAATTCCGAACTCGTCGCGCTCGTCACCGGCGACCCGGTCAAGGCCGACCGGCTTGCCAAGCTGTACGGCATCAAGGCGTG
>NZ_JAXHBZ010000001.1:1645000-3255000 GCF_042466285.1 Sphingomonas sp. R86520 | reverse complement strand
AAGCAGCCATCCTTTAAAGAAAGCGTAACAGCTCACTGGTCTAAACAAGAGGTCCTGCGGCGAAGATGTAACGGGGCTCAAGATACGTGCCGAAGCTTAGGGTGTGCCACTTATGTGGTACGCGGTAGCGGAGCGTTCCGTAAGCCTGTGAAGCGATCTGGTAATGGGTCGTGGAGGTATCGGAAGTGCGAATGCAGACATGAGTAGCGATAAAGAGGGTGAGATGCCCTCTCGCCGAAAGACCAAGGGTTCCTGCGCAAGGCTAATCCGCGCAGGGTGAGCCGGCCCCTAAGACGAGCCCGAAGGGGGTAGTCGATGGGAACCACGTTAATATTCGTGGGCCTGGTGGTGTGTGACGGATCATGTGTGTTGTCATCCCTTATCGGATTGGGATGGCTTCGAAATGGTTCCAGGAAATAGCCCCACCGTATAGACCGTACCCGAAACCGACACAGGTGGTCAGGTAGAGTATACCAAGGCGCTTGAGAGAAGTGTCCTGAAGGAACTCGGCAAATTGCCTCCGTACCTTCGGAAGAAGGAGGCCCTCACTATGCGCAAGCACTTTGAGGGGGCACAGGCCAGGGGGTAGCGACTGTTTAGCAAAAACACAGGGCTCTGCTAAGTCGGCTTCAAGACGACGTATAGGGCCTGACGCCTGCCCGGTGCCTGAAGGTTAAGTGGAGGGGTGCAAGCTCTGAAATGAAGCCCAGGTAAACGGCGGCCGTAACTATAACGGTCCTAAGGTAGCGAAATTCCTTGTCGGGTAAGTTCCGACCTGCACGAATGGCGTAACGACTTCCCCACTGTCTCCAGGACATGCTCAGCGAAATTGAATTCTCCGTGAAGATGCGGAGTACCCGCGGTTAGACGGAAAGACCCCGTGCACCTTTACTGCAGCTTCAGAGTGGCATTAGGAAGAAACTGTGTAGCATAGGTGGGAGGCTTTGAAGCATCGGCGCCAGCTGATGTGGAGCCATAGGTGAAATACCACCCTGTTTGTTTCTGATGTCTAACCTCGTTCCGTAAGCCGGAACAGGGACCCTCTGTGGCGGGTAGTTTGACTGGGGCGGTCGCCTCCTAAAGAGTAACGGAGGCGCGCAATGGTGGGCTCAGGACGGTCGGAAACCGTCTGTTAGAGTGCAATGGCATAAGCCCGCCTGACTGCGAGACTGACAAGTCGAGCAGAGACGAAAGTCGGTCATAGTGATCCGGTGGTCCCTCGTGGAAGGGCCATCGCTCAACGGATAAAAGGTACGCCGGGGATAACAGGCTGATAACCCCCAAGAGCTCATATCGACGGGGTTGTTTGGCACCTCGATGTCGGCTCATCACATCCTGGGGCTGGAGCAGGTCCCAAGGGTTTGGCTGTTCGCCAATTAAAGTGGTACGTGAGCTGGGTTCAGAACGTCGCGAGACAGTTTGGTCCCTATCTGCCGTGGGCGTCGAAATTTGAGAGGAGTTGACCCTAGTACGAGAGGACCGGGTTGAACATACCTCTGGTGTACCTGTCGTTCCGCCAGGAGCGCAGCAGGGTAGCTATGTATGGACGGGATAACCGCTGAAAGCATCTAAGCGGGAAGCCTCCCTCGAGATAAGATTTCATAGAGCCGTCGGAGACCACGACGTTGATAGATCGGATGTAGAAGTGCGGTAACGCATGGAGCTAACCGATACTAATTGCTCTATTCGCGCTTGAGAGTCTCACACCATCAATGACAACACTGGGGTAACCCAGTTAGCCAACGATAGTGCGGATGATTAAGACGACGCCAGATTGCCAATCCCCTCGCCGTCGAGGGATTGGTCGAATACCACTACACCAGCACTCGGTGTTCCGAGAGGCTGGCTACAAACCATGCACGGTATCGATTTTAAAACCCTCAGGCTTCGCCGAAACGCGAAACCCGAGGGGCCCAGATATGAACGCAAACGCATGTCGCACCGGCTCCATTGCCTGGTGGCTATAGCGTCGGTGTCCCACCCGATCCCATTCCGAACTCGGCCGTGAAACCCGACTGCGCCAATGGTACTATCGCTCAAGCGATGGAAGAGTAGGTCGTCGCCAGGCATTGAAGCCCGTGCGACATGCTAAACGCACCATATCCAAAACCCATCACAATGTCTCATACACCCTTTCCCCAAACGGGAACCCGGGTCCCATCACTCCAGATGGTACCCTGTCGCGGGGTGGAGCAGCCCGGTAGCTCGTCAGGCTCATAACCTGAAGGTCACAGGTTCAAATCCTGTCCCCGCAACCACCTTTATCGCACTTTTCGAAAGCCGGTCCCTTACAGGGGGCCGGCTTTCGGCGTTTGCGAAGCTGACCAGCTTGGACAGGCTGGCAGCCACCTCCGCCTCAGGCTCGACGCCTCCCGAAGCGGGATGGATCACGATTTCCTCTATGAGCTCGCTCAACACGTTGGCCACGGCGGACCTGTTGTCGGGATCGGACAGGCTCTCGCGCAGTGAACGGATGCGTTCCTCGAACCTCCTACGAAGCATCGGGTGGGCGAGGACGGTCGGCGCCTGGACGGCGTTCCGGGCCAGCCGCCGGCGGAGGTCCTCGCATTCGTCCTCGCGCTCCTGAAGCATCCGCGCGATCGTCGGGCTCACCACACCCGCCAGCATGTTCGCCGCGAGGTTCTCGATCTGTTGCTCCAACTCGCGCAGCCGTTCCTCGGCTTCGGTCTCGTGCGAACCCTGCAGCTTGGCCAGGCGCTCGACCTCGCGATTGAACTCGACCGCGAACAGTTCGGCAGACGCGTCGGTCAGCAGTTCGCTCTGAAGCGTCGAGAGCGCCAGGTCCTCGATGCGCGAGATCTTCACGGATGTCGTGTTCGAGCACGTGCCACGCTCCTTTACCGACGCGCAGCGATAGTAGTCCTTCGAGCCGACGACGTAGTTCGCTCCGCAGACGCCGCACTTGATCAGACCAGACAGAAGATGCCGGCTGCGCCGTGCGCCCACTGCGCTCCGACTGCCGGCGGGAAGCGCGCGACGTTCGAGTTCGGCACCAGCCTGCAGGGCGAGTTCGTCGCTGACGATGCGCAGGTCGGGAACGCCGATCCGCACCCATTCGGCCTCCGCGCGCAGACGATAGCGGCGCTCGCGCTTTTCGGAGTCCGGGTTCTTCCGCCACTCGCGGCGTCCCCATATCAGTTCTCCGCGATAGAGCGGATTGTTCAGGACGCCGACATGCTTCTTCGGGTCGCCGCGCACGGTGGACTGGTTCCAGAGGCCACCGCGCGGAGACGGTACGCCGTCCTCGTTCAGCCGCTTGACGATGTCCCTGGCCGACCGACCTGAAGCGAACTCGGTGAATATCCGGCAGACGACTTCCGCCTCCTCCGGAACGATCTCCAGCAGACCCCTTACCGGTTGGCCCCGTTCATCGATCCTGTTGACCTTGCGGTAGCCGTAGGCCTTGCCCCCGACGAACCGGCCAGCGAGCGCCGCCGCCTTCATGCCGCGGAGTGTCTTCTGCTGAAGCTGCGAAAGGAAGATCGAACCGAGCATGGAGGCAACCGCTAGCTTCATGTCGTCGATCTCGTTCTCCGAGACCGTGTGAAGCCTGACCTGACTGAACTTCAGCTTCTTTCCGATCCAGGCGACGTCCTCTGCATCGCGGGCGATGCGGTCGAGCGCCTCGCACACGACGACGTCGATCCGGCCGTCCCTCACGTCGCGGAGCATCCGTTGAAGGCCTGGGCGGTCCCGGCGGTAGCCTGAGATTTCGGGATCGAGGTAGGTCTCGACGATTTCCCCGCCGAGATAGTCCACGACACGCTGGCAGGCGTCGGCCTGATCCGCACTCGAAGTGGGGTTCTGCTTGTCCGTCGAATGGCGACCGTAGATGGCGATCCGCAACGTCACGACGAGACCGTCGCCGGTTCGCGCAACTCGCTGGCGTACGAACGAAAGGCGCCAGGTCCTGATTGCAGGGTTGTGGTGCATCCTGTTCGCCGTGCCGAGATCTGACCGCGGCGAATTAGACGCCCGGACGCGGCAGCCCGTCGCGGGGCTCCGCGACAAGTCCGAGGATTGACCCGGTAATGATCGTTCATGGCGGGGAGGCGTCTCATCGGCGTCCTGGAACGGTCTCGCGGGCAGCGGCCTGACCCACGCCCGCAACGTACTCCGCGGCGGCCTGCCGTGCCAAGAGCCGAACGAGTTCCTCGATGGCGCGATCACGGCGTCCGAGGGCTTTGGGGAAGGGGGTGACCGGCATGCCCACCTTGTGGAATGGGAGCCTCAAGGTCGTGAAAACTTGTCACAGGTTTCTGCAAATGGCACTGGTCCCCGATGGGTTCGGGAATCAACAGGCTCTTCCCCCGCACGGCCATTCCGTCCGCTATAGGCAAACGGGTTCGTCACGCGCGGATGGCGCGCGGATGGTCTCAGGAACAGCTCGCCCGGTACGTGCAGGTCGATAGGCGGACCATCCTACGTCTTGAGCAGGGATCCCATCGACCCACGTCGCATCTGGTGCACTCGCTCGAGGAGAGACTGTCTCTCGTGCAGCTCGTCCCCGGTTGGCGCGACCCGGCGCTGCCGGGGGCGCCTTCGTTCGGTCCACGGCTGAGGCTCGCGCGCCTGGCCAGGGGATTGACCCAGGTGGCAGCCGCTCGAGCCGCGGGAGTGAGTCCGGCGACGTTGTCGCGCTTCGAGCGCGAGATGGGCGACACGCCGATGATCGTCGATGATGGCAGCATGATCAATGACGGCTATGCCGCGGCGCTTGGCTTCGCCGACGTCCAGGACATGGAGGAGTACTGCCTATCGGCTTCGCCGAGGCTCTGGCTGGACCGGCTTAAGGCAGCTGACAGGTGACGGGTGAAGAATGAACGCCGTCGCGCTCTTTCGGGGCTGCCATCGGCGACGGCTTCAAACGCCGGAGGTCTCTTCCAGAAGCTGCTCGACATGGTTGACCCCGGTGGCCGTCAGCTGTGCGACGCAAACCTGGTTGTCGAACTGATCAACGAACCCGCGTTCGGTGAGAACCTTCAGCCAGCGCTGCAGATTGGTCGACCGTAGCGCGACCCGTTCGACGAGCGTGGGCAGATCGATGCATTTTCCTTCCGCCTCCGTCCTGTACAGGCTGACCAGGATCAACCAGGCGTGATCGGTGAAGAGGTCGTCTCCGAGGAGGGCGCGACGGCGTTGCAGGTTCGCATCGACCCGGCACGCCGCACGCCAGAGCTTTTCGGGAGAACTGCGCAGAGAGTGCGTCTCGACGCGGTGTATCGTACCCATCAGTCGTCCGCGTTCCGGACCGGAGGACATTCGCGAAACGTGCACGTCGCTCCAGACCACTCCGGCCGATGGTCGAAGATAGCGCTTCCGGATCGTGATCGGCTTGTGCTCCGCTGCGAGACCATCGATCAGCGCGACGTTCCACGACAGGTCGTCGGGATGGGTGATGTCGGCGTAGAGCATTCCCCGAAGCTCGGCCTCGTCACGGTGCAATAGCTCGCAGATGTTGTGATCCACGGCCAGGATACGTCCGGTGGCATCCGACAGCGAATGGCCGATGAGCATGGCGCCTCTCCAAGCGTTTTCCCAATGGTATCCATCAATACGGCTTAAGCAAACGTTGCCGAATGGTGGTCAGGACGGCCATGTCCGAAGCCATGGCTCAGCCCGCCACGGTTATGTACAGAGCAAGATCCGCCGTGCGATCACGCGGCCGCGTCGGATCTGCGTAGCTGGCTACGTAGCTGATGTCGTTGGGCACAGTTTGAATCGGGGTAGCCAGCTTAGCAAGAGAGCGTCCCGACAAAGGCGATTTCGACCGGGGGACGATCCTGCTGGGCATCGATGCGACATGATAGACCGGCTCGTGCCTCTGATTTCGTAGGTCCGGAGGGGCTCGATGGCAGTGGACCCGACCGACGAATCAAGCGAATAGCGGTCGCGAGTCAGGGGGATTTGAAAGTTGCAGTGGATAACATCGACGGACCTGAAGCAATGGGCCGATCAGATCGGTGCCCGCATCGCTTTCCCGGTTCTAGTCCGCGATCTTATTGTCGCATCCGCAGCTGATGTGACGGATCTTCGCTTTCCAGGTGGAGAGTCAGGGCAGATCCGCGGCTTTGACGGCGTCCTCGACGCGACCGGGGCGCCACCTTATGTGCCGGCGGGACGATCGATCTGGGAGTTCGGCGTCAACGCCGATCCTCGGTCGAAATTCATCAACGACTACGACAAGCGGGTGGGGGAACTGAGCCCCTCCGAGCGCAAGGACATGACGTTCGTGTTCGCCACCCCGCGCCGCTGGGACAAGGCGGCCGAGAAGCTGCCCGACTTCATCAAGCCCTACAAGGAGAGCAGGGACTTCGCCGACGTGCGGTACGTTGATGGTGCCCAGCTCGAGCAGTGGCTGGAGCAACACGCAGCCGTCGGCGCGAAGCATGCGCGACAGGTACTCGGGCGAATTCCCCAGACCGGTGCGCGCAGCACCGACGAGTTCTGGGCCGAGTACTCGCGTCGCTTCAAGCCTCCGTTGACAGAACAGGTGGTGCTTAGCGGGCGCGCTGCTCAGGCGGATGCCATCGTCACGCATCTGCTGGGGAAGGCGGGCTCGATCGTCTACGTCGGGGACGGTCCGGAGGAGGTGAACGCCGTCGCCGTGGCGGCCATTCGCTCAGCTGACGCCAAGCGGCGAGAGTTCCTGGAGGCTCGAACGCTGGTAGTCGATACTAGCGAGGCGGGCCGCGTACTCGCGATCAACGAGCGGTACGGATACATCGTGTCGCCTCCGGCGCAGCCGGTTGCGGGAATGCTCGCGGGTTACGGACCGGTCGTCGGTTCGATCGGGTTCAAGGCTGGCGGTGCGAGGTTTAACAGGCTTGAGAGGCCTTCGACGCGCGACATGGCCGAAGCGTTGAAGACAATGGGATACGGTGACGAAGAAGCGTCAGCTGTTTCGACGAGGTCCGGCCGTAGCCTGACCATCCTCGAGCGGCAGATTCCGTCGGCGACGTTCCAGCCGCCGGCTTGGACGGCGCAAGCTGGTGACGTGCTTCCCGCGCTTCTGGCAGGTGGGTGGGACGCTGGACGGGATGGGGACAAAGCGGTTCTCGCAGAACTCGCTGGCACGGACTATGCCACCTATGAGTCGCGGATCCGACCGCTACTGAGTATCGCCGACGCGCCATTCGATCGCGAAGGGGGCATCTGGAAATTGCGAGCGCCCGTTGACGCCTTCGTCAACGTCGCCCACCTACTCGGGCCCGAGCATCTGGATCTGTTGACGCGGGCGGCCTTGAAGGTGTTCGGCGACGGGCGACCGCCGCGGATCGGCGAGGAGCGCCTGAACGCCTCGGACGCCCCGCACAGCACATGGCTGCGAAACGGACTGAGCGGGACCCTGTTGATGTTGGCAACGCTGCACGGTGAGGCCGACCTCGACGTCGGACAAGACCTACCTTCGTTTGTCAACGAAGTCGTGGCGGCACTTCCCGGCCTTTCGGACGACATTGGTGTCATCCTCGCACTGGAGCGACAGCTGCCCTATCTCATGGAGGCCGCCCCCGACCCTTTGCTCTCGGCCCTCGAGCGCCAGCTCGGGGGCGATGACGAGCGCATTCGCGCGGTCTTAGGAGAGAGGCCTCCCTTCGGGGCGCCACGGAACGCGACGTCGAACCTGCTGTGGGCACTTGAAATGCTCGCGTGGGACCCCCGTCGGCTGTTGCGCGCGTCGCTCGCGTTAGCCCGGCTTGCGGCCCTCAACCCTGACGACCGGTCGGGCAATCGTCCGATCAACGCCCTGCGAGACATCTTCGTGGCTTGGGATCCAGGCACCAATGCGCCATTGGATCAACGGCTCGCCACGCTCAACGCGATCGTCGAGGCGCAGCCTACCGTTGGCTGGAACCTTCTCGTCCAGCTCCTCCCGAAGATCCACGACGCCAAGGGGCCGACGCAGAGGCCGCGCTTTCGTGACGCAGGCGCTTCGTCCCGCGATATGCTCACGCGTGCGCTGGTGGCTGAAACCTACGACGCCGTGGCCGACCGCGTCCTTGAGCTTGTCGTGGATGACACTAGCCGCTGGGCGCAGGTCGTCGAAGCGTTTCCGTTCCTCTCGCCGACCCGCCGCGCGCAGTTTCTCGAACTCCTCAACGGATCGCTTGAAACTATCAAGGGCGAGACGCGGAACGAACTGCGCCGCAAGTTGACGATGCTTGCCGACCGGCACGCGCGTTTCCCCGAGGCCGAGTGGTCGTTGCCGACCTCAGAAGTCGAAGGGCTTCGGCGGATCGCCGAAGCCCTAGAAGGCAAGGATCCGCTCCACAGGGCACGGGCGCTCTTCGACGAGTGGATACCGCGTATGGCTGTTGATCCCGCTACGGCCCGAGCCGATCTGGAATTGTCGAGGCGCGCAGCGGTGGCGAGGGTCGCCGAGATTGGCGGTGTCGATGCGGTCCTCGATCTCGCGCGCTCGGTGCGCCTGCCTGGGTTGGTCGCTGCCGCGGCGGCTGCGGTCGTTCCGGGTGGCATGGTCGGAGACCTGATCGCCGACGCGGACGACGCTGGTCGACCGACCAACTTCGCAATCACGTTGGCGGGTGAGATCCGGGCGGCGAGGGGGAAGGGGTTCGATGAAGACCTTCTCGCGATCGCGACCGCGCGCGGCTGGACTGAGGAGAAAGTCGGGCTCCTGCTGTCGGAATGGCCGGAGGAGCCATCGACGTGGGATCTCGTCGAGGACCAGGGGGAGGATGCCGTCAGGGCGTTCTGGTCCCGCCGCCGGCCGCGCGGGTTCGACGGAGCTACCGAGGACCTCGCAAGGCTGGTCGGCCTGTTCCTAGCCGCCGGCCGTCCAAGCGCGGCGCTCGACGCCACTTACGGTCGCCAGGACGATCTCGCTTGGCCGCTTCTTCGATCGATCCTTGTCGCGGAGGCCGAGGTCGCGACGGAGAAATCGATGCGAAGCGACATGGACGCCTACCTCTTGGAAGAATTGTTCAAGTCGCTGCGAGTGCGGCCGAACGTTCCGAAGATCGAGCTTGCTCGGTTGGAGTACGACTTCTTCCCGCTGCTTGAACATCATCACCGCGATCTCGCGCTTTTTGAACTGATGGCGAGCGACCCCGAGTTCTTCGTGGACATGCTCACCCATGTCTACGTCGCCGACGGCGCTGATGCCGACGCGACGGAGCCCACCCCCGAGGAAAGCGCCCGCGCGACCGCCTCGCACCGCATCCTCATGGCCTTCGAGGCCGTCCCAGGGGAGCGAGACGGCGTGGTCGACGGCGCGCTCCTTGACGGGTGGATCGAAGGTGTCATCCGGGAGGCTGCCGTCGTGAGGCGGACCAACGTCGTTCTTTCCTACGTCGGGCGCGTCCTGGCTCATTCGGCGGAGTTGAACGGCGTATGGCCTCAACCCGCGGTTGCGGTCGCCGTCGAACGCTTGGCAAGCGACGAGGTCGAGCAGGGAATGATGATAGAGCGCTTCAATATGCGCGGTGTTTATACGAAGGCGATCTTCGAAGGCGGCATCCAGGAGCGGGACCTTGCGACGCAGGCTCGCGAATGGGCCTACGCCCAGCCGGGGCGCAATCTCCGAACGAGGGCGATGCTCGGGACGATCGCGGACCGTTGGGAGGGGGATGCCAAGCGAGCGGACGAAACGGCCGCGGTGGACAAACTGCGGTTCGACTAGCGGTTGGTGCAGCTGCGCAACAGGCCGGAGTCCGAACGCCGTTTTGGAATGTTCCGGTCTTGGAGTATCTTCGATACAGTTGCGACGGCTTCGATGATGCGTGGCATGTGATGTGCGTCATTCGAGGTAGGTGAACCATATGTGGCGGACAACTAACGACGATCAGAATGACTGCCTTTTCTCTATACGCCACGGCTTAACGCTACCGTCCCTGGGCCATCTGACTGACTTGCGTTGTGCAACCGTTCCGCTGTCACCGTCGCGGATCGTCGCCTCTGGCGTCCTGGCCATGGGTCGCATTGCTGACGATGTCGTCATACCCGCTTTTGTCACTGTAGAACCCTAGAGCGAACAGCCCGCAGCCCAGCAGGACCGACCCGAAGACGCCGGCTATCGTCGCCGTCACGACGACGATCGTCAGGGGGCCGAACTGCGAGATGTACCAAAGCGCTCCGATGACCATCAGAACGCCGACGACGCAGATCCAGACGAGCATCCTCTTCATCTGTTCGAGTGCCACGTTCCGGTCAGTGCGGATCACCAGTTCCTTTCCAACGTTATCGCATGGACGGGCGAGCATTCCCCTTGGACCAAAGGACCTACCGCTACGTGATCCGGTATGAAGGATCGTGGCGATGCCGCTAAGGGACGGGGGCGTTGGTCACACTCACCAATCCCGTGCACGTGGGAATGTGCCCGGCGGGGTGAGACGTGCCGAGCATGGGTATGCCGGCCGAGCGAACCGGTCGGCAGGCTCGTCCATCCGGTCGTCGTCGCAGGTCTCGCCGGCATGGTCGATCGTGTCGCCAAGACCCTGGTAGGTAGTGGCTAATCCCATGGTTCGGGGGACGGCGTTCCAAGGTAGAATGGCGATTGGATAATGAAATGTCTGATCCTCGACCAGCACCCAGCGTGGTTCGTGCGCAAGGCGGGCAACACCCATCGCCGCTTGATCACGACGCCTGGTTCTCTGGCGAAGGAACGACGCATGACGATCTCGCACACGTTCAAGGATCTGATCTCGAAGATGGTCACGGTCGGGCGACTGACCGTTCGGATCGGCGAAGACGCGCCCTTCACCGTGGGAAGCCTGATCGCTAGGCGACCGGATCTCGACGTCGCCATCCACATCGCGGACGCGTGGACCGCGGCCGCCATCGCCGCCGACCCGGACCTCCAGCTGGGGGAGGCGTACATGGACGAGCGGCTCGAGATCGAGGCGGGTTCGCTCTGGTCGCTCATGGAGCTGATCGGGCGCAATGGCGTGCGACGACCGCAGATGGGGCTCATGACCTCGCTCAAGCGGTCCCTGGCCGGGTTCATGGCGACGAACACGCCCGAGCGCTCCCGCCGCAACGTCGCCCATCACTACGACCTCTCGGACGAGTTCTACCGGCTCTTCCTCGACGACGACATGCAGTACAGCTGCGCGTATTTCTCCCGTCCGGGCATGACGCTCGAAGAGGCGCAGGTCGCGAAGAAGGCGCACATCGCGGCCAAGCTCGAGCTCCGCGACGGTCAGCGCATCCTCGACATCGGGTGCGGGTGGGGTGGTCTGGCGCTCTCGCTGGCGAAGGTCGCGGACGTGGAGGTGGTCGGCGTCACCCTGTCCAGGGAGCAGCTGCGGGTCGCGCGCGCGCGGGCCGTCGCCGAGGGTCTCGCGGACCGCGTCCGGTTCGAGCTGATCGACTATCGATCGGTTGCAGGACCCTTCGATCGCATCGTGTCCGTCGGCATGTTCGAGCACGTCGGCCGTTCCGAGTTCGACACCTATTTCGGTGCCATCCAGCGGCTTCTCAAGCCCGGCGGCCTCGCATTGGTCCACTCGATCGGCCGGAAGGACCCGGGTCCCGGGGTGAACCCGTGGATCGAACGCCACGTGTTTCCCGGCGGGTACATTCCCGCGGCATCCCAGGCACTCGACGCCATCGAGCGGTCCGGTCTGTGGACCACGGACATGGAGGTGCTGCGCACCCACTACGCCGAGACGCTGCGCCACTGGCGCGAGCGGGTCGAACGTCAGCGGCGTGAAATCGAACATCTCTACGATGCGCGGTTCTACCGCATGTGGACCTTCTATCTCGCGCTCTGCGAGATGGGGTTTCGCTACAACGGCCTCATGGTCATGCAGCTGCAGATCGCCGCCGACTCCGATGCGCTGCCGATCACGCGAGACTATCTCGCCGTCGAGGAGACCCACATCGCGCACCGCTTGCACGCGGTCGACCATGCTCCGCTGGCGTTGGTTGCCGAAGTCGCGTGAGTGCCGGAACGCGCGGGGCGGATCGCGATCGGTTCCGGTGTCGCGATCGAAAGTCAAAGCGCGCGACGCTAGCTGCGATCACTGCCGCCAGCCGCCGCCGAGGCTCCGGTACAGGGCGATGACGGCGACCATCCGGTCCATACGGAGATCGACGAGCTGCAGTTGTGCTTCGAGCAGCGAACGTTCCGCATCCAGCTGATCGAGATAGGATGAATAGCCGGCGCGGTAGCTTCGCCGCGAGAGGTCGAACGCCGTGCTGACGAAGGCGACCTGCCGCTCGGCCGTCCTCTGCTCCTCGCCGACGCGCTCGACGCCGGCCATGGCATCCTCCACGTCCTTGAAAGACGCCAGGACGGTCCCGCGATAGGCGAAGGCTGCCTGATCGCGCCTGGCGGCGGCCGCGTCGGCTTCGGCGCGCAGCGCTCCGCCCTGGAACAGTGGGGCAAGTATCGATCCGCCGATGGAGAACAGGCTGATCGGACCGGCAAGGGCCGTCGAGACGACTCCTCCGCCGCCGGCGGACAACTGGATGCGGGGCATGAACGCCGCCCGTGCCGCGTCCAGACTTCGGTCGGCGGCTACGATCTGCGTCTCGGCCTCCACGACGTCGGGTCGCTGTCGCAGCACTGTCGATGGCAGCGATGCCGGAATGTCGACTACCTGTAGCCGATCGAAGCCCGCGCCTCGCGCGATCGCGCCCGGTGCGGCGCCGACGAGGACGCTGAGGGCGCTCTCCTGTCGCGCGATCGCGAGCCGGCCCGCCGGGACGAGCCGTGCGACCGCCTGGTATTCCGCCTCGGCGCGGGTGAGATCGAGGCTGGACGCGTAGCCGCTCGTCGACCGTCTGCGCAGGACCGTGAGTTCCTCTGCTCTAGAGCTGACGGTGTCGATCGCGATCCGCAGTCGTTCGTCCAGGGCCAGCAGACCGACGTATCCGCTCACCACCGTCGAGATCAGCGCTATGCGGGTGGCATCGCGCGCGAACCCGGTCGCCTTCAAGGCCTGCCGCCGCGCGTCGGTCGCGGCGGACAGCCGCCCGAACAGGTCCAGCTCGTACGCCACGGACAGCTCGCCGCTCGCCTGGGTCTGATCCAGGCCTTTTCCCAGTGCATTCACGCTACGGCTTTCACCGCCACCGACCGTGAGATCCACCGATGGCCGAGTGCGGCTTGCCACGAGGCGGAACTGCGCGCGGGCCTCCGCGATCCTCGAACCGGCGATCAGGAGATCCACGTTTCCCGCAAGCGCCCGCTCCACCAAGGCGTTCAACGCCGGATCCTGGAACTGCTCCCACCAGCGTGCCTCGATCGCCCGCGTGCCGAGGCCGCCGGAGCGCCAGTCCGCTGGAACGACGATCGCCGCGCCGGGGGCGAGTGCGGGCTTGGGGCCGGCGCAGGCTGACAGGGCGACGCCGAGCATCGCATAACCGCAGGTTCTCATGGCGCGACGTCAATTCGCGTCTCGACGGACATGCCCGGGCGTAGTCTGCCAGCCAGCGGTTGACCCTGGTCGACCGCTATCAGCACGCCAAGGCGCTGTGGCACCTTCACGAAGTTTCCGGTCGCGTTGTCGGGTTTGAGCACGGCGAACTCCCACCCCGTCGCCGGGGCGATCCGGACGATGCGCCCTTTGAGCCGCTGGCCGCCCAGCGCATCGACCGCGAACGTCGCCGCCTGTCCGACCGTCATGCGGTAGGTCTGACTCTCCTTGTACTGGGCGATGATCCACCGATCGGGGGGCACGAGTTCCACGAGGGATGTCCCGTTCGTCACGAACTGTCCCCGGCGGACGTGTATCTCTCCCAGCTGCCCGGCTTCGGGCGCCCGGATGATGGTGTGGAGGAGGTCGATCTCGGCGAGCCGGAGCTGCGCCCGTGCGACTTCGACCTGTGCGGCGAGACCCTCACGGCCGACGTCCACGGTCCGCAGGTCCTCACGGGCGATCTCCGTGTTCGCGGTCGCGCGGCGCAGGCCCGCCTCGGCCTGAGCGAGTGCCGCCGCGGTCTGGTCCCGCTCCCTGATCGAGATCGAGCCGTCGCTCACCAGATCGAGCGCTCGGCTCATGTCCGCCTTCGCCCGCAGGAGCTGCGCCGACGCGTCCGCGATCGTCGCGTCCTCGCCTGCGATCCCTGCCGCGCGGGCGCGGTGCGCCTGTCGACTGTTGGCGAACGCCGCGAGCTGCACGTCGAGGTTGCCGCGCGCCTGGGCGACGCGAGCCCGGTAGATGTCGTCGTCGATGATGGCGAGCAGCTGATTTTCCTGAACCGTCGCGAAGTCGCGCACCAGCACCCGGTTGACGTATCCGCTCACCTGCGGTGCCATCACCACCGTCCGACCGCGGACGAGGGCGTTGTCGGTTCGCTCGACGCGGCCGCTCCAGGGGCCGATGCCCCATACTTGCAGGATGATCGCGACGGCGGCGACCAGCGCGAGCGCCAGGGCGGCGGTGACCCACGGCTTCTGCTTCGGCGGATGCCAGACCGGCATCTTCGTCGCGGGGTCCGGACCCTCGTCGTTCACCGGCGGGTTGGGTGTTTCGGCATCGCCCGTCTTGGGGCCAGGGGCTTCGGCGTCGCTCATCGCGGGCTCGCCGCCTGCGGAGCCGAGCGCTGCCGGAACAGGTCGAGCATGGTGATGCCGGCGATGAAGAGTCCGATGGCGAGCGAGACCAGGGTGACCACCCAGAAGGTGTCGTTGAACGCCAGCACGCTCGCCTGCGCGTGCAGCGCCTGTCCGAGGAGGGCGTTCGCCTGCTGCGCCCGGGCCACCGGGTCGGTCAGGCGCGGCGCGATGGCAGCCGCATATTGTGCTATCCTGGCGGTGACGACCGGATCGCCGAGGGACAGGGCCTCCGCAAGCCGCTCCGCATGGAGCCGTTCGCGCGCGAGCTGAATGCTGCCGAGAAGGGCGGATCCGGCGAGGCCGCCGACGTTCTGCGTCGTGCTGAAGAGGACGACGAAGCTGACAAGGTAGTTCGGTCCGCGCCGTATGATGTGTCCGATGCCGAACATGAGGGCGGGGCCGAGGAACAGCGTTGTCCCGAACCCCAGGAGCGACTGGCTGAGATAGAGTTGCTGCGGCCGCGTGACGCTGGTCGAATGCGTGTCCAACCACGCGCCCGCCGCGATGATGAAGGCGGCCGCCATCATCAGGGGGCCGATCCGTTCGGGACGCAGCAGCAGCGCCGCCGTCGCGATGCCCGCCGCCATCGCGAGGAACACCACGCCGAACAAGGGGTGGAGCTGGTCGCTTGTGAGTCCACCCAGCGTCAGCAGCCCGACGGCGGCATAGGTCTGCTCGGTGAGCGCGATGCGGATGACGACGGCGATGAGGGTGAAGAACAGAATGTCGCGCGTCGCGTACCAGCGTACCCAGAGGAGTGGTCTGGCGCGGCGGTCTTCGATGAGGAGCGCCAATCCCAGAAGGGGCAGGCCCGCCGCGAAGGCCCAGCCGAGAAAGGCCGCGTCGGTCCACCAGTAGTACCGTCCGAGCGCCAGCGCCGTGCAGATGAGCAGCATCGCAACGATCGTCAGCGCGGCCGTCACGATGTCGAGGGGCTCGAAGGCGCGTTCCTGGACGTTCGGCGGAAGCGGCATGAGATTGAGCATCGCCCATGCGGAGATGGCCATCGCGAGCTCTACGAGGTGCAGGCCGCGCCAGCTGTCGATCGCGATCGACGCGAGCGGGAACATGCGTGCGACGGGCACGGCGAGCTGCGGAAGGGTGAAGCCGATCACCGCCGCGACCGGGCGCAGGCGAAGCGGAAAGACCTGGAATATGTTGTAGAGCGACAGCGTCGTAAGACCGCCCGCGGCGATCCCGCTGACCGCCCGCGCGAGTATCGCGGTGCCGAGCGACGGGGAGAGGATCTGCACGATCTGGGCGGCGATCAGGCTGCCGAGGACGACGTGCATGGTCGCTGGAATGCCGAACTGCACGCGGGCCTTGACCAGGAGAAGGTTCGCCGTCGCATTGAACGCGACGTAGACCGCGACAAGGAGGTTGGCCTCCACGACATAGAGTCCCATGTCCCCGGCGATCGAGTTTATGTTCGAGGTGATCAGCCCGTTCCCGAGGCCGCTGGCCATCGCCATCACCAGCGCGGACACGGCGTAGATCACGCGATTTCGAGGAGTGTGCCGAGGCGAGTAGGGCGCCCCGGGGAACAGCGGCTTCTCCTCTGGCGAGAACCGGTAATGGTGCTGTTCTGCGGACATCCGACATGCGCTCCGGATGGAGAGGATGCTCCACGACCATTCAGCCCCGCCTCGGAGCACGGTCCTGTTTCTACGTGCGGAACGTCCTCCAACAAGACATACGCCGGTATGGTGGAGTCACGGCCTGATTGTAGTAGAGCAGGCCGTGATCGGCATCGATGTTGGCGACGATTCCGGCGGTCCTCCTCCGGGCGGGCCTGCGACGGGGCGGGTCGGTCAGGTGCGTCCCGCCGCCGTCGGACCGCCGGCCCCGACGGCTTGGGCCGTCGTGAAGCACAGCAGCGCGGCGGGGTGGACGGTGGAGACGGTGTGGACAGCTTTGACGTCCTGAACGAGAGCGTCGTGAGGTTCGACGCGGCAGGCGTGATACTGGGTTGGAACATGCAGTCGGAGATCCTCTACGGGATCGCGAAACCGGCGGCATTGGGCGCGTCGCTCCCGGTCCTGCTGGGCGAGGACGGTGCCTGGCCGGAGCGTCTGGCCGGTGTCGATGCATGGGAAGGCGAAGTCGTCAGACCCACCGCTTCCGGCCCGATGCCGATCCAGGTTCGGTGGGCGGCACGACGCGACGCTGCAGGCGAGGTCGTCGACGTTTTCGAGACCGGCCGAAGCGCCTCGGAATTGACGATGTTGCGTCAGCAGGCGCGCGAAAGCACCTACCGTTACGAGAACCTCTTCCAGGCGCTCGCGGTCGGATTCTTCGAAACCGACTTCCGGCAGGTCGGTAGCGAGCTCATCCGCCTTTGGAAGGATGGGGTGACGGACCTCCGATCATATCTTCTCGCGAACCCCGCCTATGTGCGCGAGCTTATGAACTTCGAGAACGTCCTCGACGCGAACGCGGCAGCCGTGAAGCTGTTCGCGGCCGACGACGTCGAGGACCTGAAGGGGCCGCGGAGCACGCGGTACTGGCCCGACGAGAGCATCCCGGACTACGTCGAGGCGCTAATCGCCGTCATGGAGAAGCAGCCGCAGTTCGTGTGCGAGACCAAGCTGCGCACTCTCGATGGCCGGCTGCTCGACGTGCTGTTCACGGTCGCCTGGTCCCCGGAGAGCGCGAAGCGCGGCATCATGATCGTCGGCGTCGTCGATCTCGGGGACAGGAACCGGGCGTTCGCGGAACTGAAGCGGAGCGAGACCAAGCACCGGAAGCTGCTCGACGCCATGTCCATCGGGTTCGTCGAATACGACTTCTCGGACGCCGACCGCCTTCTGCAGGCGTATCGCAGCCAGGGGGTGGTGGATCTCGGTGGGCACCTGCTGGCCGACGCCGGGCGGATGGCGCAGATGCTGCAGGCCGTCCGGGTCTCAGCCGTCAACGATCGCGCCCTGGAGATCTTCGGCCTTCCACCGGAAGCCCGGATGCCGTCGGGCGTCGGCTGGCTCTGGCCGCCGAGCGGCTACCCGACGATCGCCCGCGCCATCGACGGCCGTTATCAGGGTCGGACGATGCCGCCGGTCGAGACCCGCCTTCAGCGTGTGGATGGTCGCGTCATCGACGTCGCCTTCACCGTATGGGCGGAACCCGAACGGCGTTCGGACCAGCCGGTGCTCTGCGGCATCGTCGACATCAGCGAACGCGTCGCCGCGTACTCGCGACTGGAGCAGGTGCAGGCCGAGTTCGCGCACGCGTCGCGGATCGCCACGCTGGGGGAGCTGGCCGCGACCGTCGCGCACGAGATCAGCCAGCCGCTGACGGCGATCAGCACGAACTCCGAGACGGCGGTTCGCATGCTCGATCGCGACCCGCCGGACATGCCCTTCCTGCGTTCGCTCAACCGCCGGACGCTGGACGCCTCCCAGAGAGCGGTCGGAATCGTCGCGCGCATCCGCTCGGTCGCATCGCCCGCGATGCCGGTGCGCACCGCGCTGGATCTAAACGAGGTCGTAGTGGAGGCGCTTCCGTTCGTCCGCAACGAGCTTCAGCATGCCGGCATCAGCCCGACGATCGTCTTCGCCCCGGTTCTGCCGATGATCGAAGGTGACCGCGTCCAGCTGCAGCAGGTCGTCGTCAATCTCGTGCTGAACGCGGTGCAGGCCATGCAGGTGATCGAGCCGGGACAGCGGCGTCTCGGAATTGTCGGTGTTGCGGACGATCGTGGCGTTCGTCTGACGATCGAGGATGGCGGACCTGGGCTGCCCGCGGGGGAGGAGCAGCGCATCTGGGAATCCTTCTACACGACCAAGAACGGCGGCATGGGCATCGGTCTCGCGGTATGCCGCTCCATCATCGAAAGCCACGGCGGCACGATCGAAGCCGAGGGAATGGCACAGGGAGCGCGCTTTTCCATCGTGCTGCCCATACCCAGTCCCGACTGACATAGTATCGAACAACGATTCTCTTGCAGCTTCCCACAATCGAGCGGACACATCGCAGGTCCAAGTTATGCAACGTTCCCGGTACGCGGACTCAGGTTCCTAGCAACTGCGTGAAGCATTTTTCAATTGTGGTCGTCGGTCGTGGCCGCTTATGCAGTGCTCTTTCCGGCTTGGAGGTGGGGCATGAACGTGAGCGTCGTGCAGGAAATCAAGGTCGCACTCGATAAGCTCGTTCAGGCTGCCGACGATGCTGGGGAGTCGCTACTCGCCGCTCAACTTGCCGCGGCTCTCGACTGTGCGGAAGAACGGTTGCGCCGCAATCGTCCGGAAGATCAAGAGATCGCGCCCAGAACTTCGAATTGAATTCCGTCGCCGAGGCCGAACCGGCGTTCTTCTTGTTCGAGTGTGTTCCGGGCAAGGACCGCTCCGGACTTCGGTGTTGGTGTCGGGTGCATCATTGAAAGGAGGTCGCATGGCTGGTTCAACGCTCGAGACGGACGAACTCTCGATCCAGATCGCGATCCTCGAAGTCATGCGTGACGGCGGAGTCTGGACGAATGGCGAACTGAAGAAGCGTCTCGCCGCCGCCCTTCCGTGGACCCCGTCGGAACGTGCCGCATCACCGACCCGGCCCAACGAGCACATCTGGGAGAACCGGATAAACAACGCGCTTGCGCCCGCGCGCTCGTCGTCGCTCTATGCAAAGGGGCAGGTCGAGAACGCCGGTCGTGGATGCCATCGCATCACGGCACGGGGCGTGGCATTCGTCAGCGACGAGGACCCGACCATCGACGACCTCATGGCCGATTTTCGGTAGCTCGCGCTCGCGACGTCGAACACGTCGATGGGGGGAAGCAGATCGTCGGCGGCGCGGCACCTGGCCGCGGTTGGTAGTGCCGGACGGCCTGATTACCAGACGGCGTTCACCGACACGGACGGCTCGGTAGCGTCAACTATACGGCTCGCACGCGATGCCGTCACCGTCACCATCCATCGTGGTCCGATACCCTGGCTCGTCACGATAGATCGGCGCGGTTCCCGCCGCCCTCGCGTCGTCGCACCCAGCCCAGAAGTCGCCACGCTGCGGCTCCCGTGCGCGCACCATGTCCATCCGGACCGCCAGCGGTCTCACGACCGCCGCGAGCCGTGCCCGACCGCCCGGGTCCACCGCGACGCTCCCGATCCCTACTCCAAGTCCTAGCAGCGACGCCCAGGCCAGATACGTGGCCGCGGACGGCGGCCTGGAAGGCTCCTTCATGGGACTGGAGATGCGCGACGATGCCGAGCGTGAGGATCTGCGTGTGGACACGGGAACAACGTAGCAGGAACGGGTAAATGGTTGGTTGCGCCGCTCGGGGGCATGATCCGCAGCGCTGGGGCTCGGCCGAAGGTTGGCGCGAGCCCCGAGCGGAGAAATCCGCACGACTTCGAACGGGTTCAGCCGGTCGTGCACACAGCGAGGAAGGCGCTGGAGAATACGGCTTCGCCACCCTCCGCCGTGTCGGTCAGGGAATAGGTGTGCACGACTATGCCGGTTGCCGCGATCGCGTCGACCACCTGTGCGGCGGGTATCTTCGGCAGCAGCAGCACCTTCACATGCTGATCCAGCCCTGGGATCAGCCGGCTGTAGAGGTGCAGCTGTCCGACGCCGGTGTGCACGTCGGCGGCCGAGATGCTCGTCTTTATCTCGATGAGAAGCGGTTTGGAGTCCTGCCGCAGGATCTCTCCGTCGATCTGGAAGCCGAGGGGATGCTGGAGCTTTCGCATCGTAACGTCCATCTTGGCCAGGTGATCGTGCAGCGTCATCGAGACGAGGCCGTGGCGCTTGATGACGAGGCGTTCGTCGAGGGCGGGGCGGGGGGCGATGACGTAGGTTCCGCCGACCTCGTCCGGCGCGATCCGAACGACCCAGTCCGTATCGGTCTTCGAATGAACGCTCTGGTCTCCCTGCTCTCCGGCTTGGCTCGCGGAGACGCGAGCCGCTCGCACCAGCGCGCACAGGTGGACGAAGCGGCCGGTGGATCGACGGATCTGGACCGGATCGGCGTCGAGGTCGGCGACGATGACCCATTTGCGCCCTAGGCCCTCGTCGGGCACCTCGACGTCCACCGGGGTCAATCCGGTGACCTCGAGGAACTCCGTCTCGAGGATGTTCTTCGTGTTCGAACCGAGGCGGGCCTGGTGGACGAGGTAGCGGCGGCCAGTCGAGTCCGTGGCGAAGTTCGATAGCGGGTTTTGTGATCCCGGCTCCAGCGGATCGGCGATGCCGACCGTCCAGCCGGTTCCCTTGGGCAGCACGCCCATGGTGAGCGTCGTCCGGTCCTCTTCCACCTTCGGAGTTTTGAGCACGATCTCACCGTCCGGCACCCAGCGCGTCGACCCCCGCCGGACCACGCCATCCGTCATCGCCCGCCGCCAGTCAGCCGCGGCCGTCCGTGCGGCGTCGGGTTCCGTGATGAGGCGCAGCGGTCCTCCGAGGTCGAGCATCTGCACCAGTTCGTCATAGGTCGGCGAGAAGCCGCTTATGGCCTTCGCGCTCCACGAAACGAGACCCTCCCGGCTCATCGCCAAGCCGGTCGCGGCGTCCATCACCGCGGCGATCGGCGCTCCGTCGTTGGTGGGCCCCCGCACGGCTTCGAATTTCGTTTGCAGGGCGCCACCCCCGTTCACGGTGTCGATCTTCACGATGAACGCGCCGACGGCGTCGATGCCGACGGTGTAGGCGAGTACCTTCGGGGCGTCGGGGCGCGGGTAGATCTTCGCCCAAGTGTAGGGCGTGTAATTGCCCCCCTGATTGATCGGCGCTCGCCGAGCCTTGACCCGCCCTATCGGGAAGTGTGCCGACTGAAGATCGTCGGCCCAGTCCCGCGTGGCGTAGTGCGCGTCCTTGAGCACCGCGTAGACGTGTCCTGACGGACCGTTCTCCGCTGGGCTTCCCGCGTGGTCGCGCAGTAGATCGAACTGTTCCCTGGTGAACCCGGAATCCATGCAACGCTCTCCTCTAGTCAGATGTCTTTGGGTCTCGATGTCATCTGATAACGCCGGCTCGCGTCGGCGGCGTTGGCGACCGGCGAGCCCGCCACCGCGCTCAGAGCAGTGAGATCTTGGGTTTGGCGCCTCGGCTGAGGCGGAAGCGGCGGACATCGACGTTCAGCGCGGCGATGCTCCGAACGAGATCGTCCGGCAGGTCGCCCTCGGGTATCACGAGGGTCTTCAGGACGTTTGCGCCGCCATCCGCCGAATGCGTCACGAGCTGGCCGATGGCCGTGTACAGCGATTGTCGGCTGATGCTGGTCTTGACCTCGAAGAGCTCGGTCATCATCCCGCCGGCCCTGACGTACAGGTCGATGAGGGGGCTGTTGAGAACCTCCTCCCGTTTGGTCTTGCGACCTTCGCGCTCGTCGCGCAGCAGATCGACTACGTCGCCGTGGTACGAGATGTAGTCGATCTCGGCCCGTCGCGTCCCGCGCCGTCGACCGCGAGCCTCCTTGCGATAGGCGTCCCATTCGGCGACGCGCCGCCGCACGGCGTCGGTGTCGAGCGCGCCGCTTTCGACCGCATCCTTGAAGTCTCGAACGGTCTGAACGTAGCGCCAGATCCGAGACGTGATGTCGCCCGCGTCCACGCGGCCGATCAGGATGCCTTCGCGGACATCCCCGTTGGAACGGCCGACCTCGATGAGTTCGTGGTCGGACCATGCGAGGAAGGCGCTTTGACCGACCCCGGGCTTGCCGCCGCCGATCCCGCCGTCATGCATCAGGTAGACGATGCCCGTCGCGGGATCCCGCGCGAAGAAGCCGGCGACCGTCCCGGAATTCGTCAACGTCGGGATGTTGATCTCGACCGTGATGATCTGAGCGTGTCGCTTGTCGTCGAAGACACCGAAGGCGTTCCAACGCCTGGGGATCTTCGCGTCCTCGGCGGATCCGAATGCGCACCACAGAGAACCGGATCCGTTCGAATAGACGGTCTCATCGCGGTTTCCGCTCGGGAAGCCGATGTTCCGAACGCCTTGCGACTTCAGGCGTGCGGTCACCGATCGTTCGAGATCGCGCTGCGCCCGGCGCTTGTCGGCCGTTTCCTCCACCATCATCAGCACGTCTCGTCTCCCAATATCTGTATGCCCGCGTCAGGTCCGCTTAGGCGGCACGGTTGTGGTGCGCAGTCTCGTTTCGTAGCTCTTCACAGGCTCCTGACCGGGACTGGCGTCGGACCCCGGGGCCGACTTTCCGGACGACCGGCGGGGCCAGTGCCGGAACGTCTACACTTCATCCAGATAGCCCCGCATCATGCGTACGGCGTCGGTCGTCATCGCGATACGTCGGACGCGCGTGTCGACGTCGTCCATGCGGCTCTCGACGAGTCCATTCGCCTCGAGCTTCTTGAGCGCCCGCAACGCCGTGGTGATCGGCACCCCTGCGCCGTATGCGACACTGGTGGTCGAGGGACTCCGTCCGTCCTCGTGGCACAGGAACAGTTCGAGCAGGACATCCCACGCCGACTCCTGGAACACCTTGGTATGCTTGCCGAACCAGCGCACTCTGGCGCGCCGGTGGTCGAACAAGGTCTGCGCGAGTTCGCGGTGGGAAGGCCGGTGAGCCCGTGCTGCCCCGTCGGTTTGCAGAAGCGTGCTCGTGAAACCCGTGGGAACGTCGTCGATCCGGGCCTGGCCCGGATCGATGGCGTCGTCGACACTCGCCAGTCGCAGGCGACGGCGGTTCATCGAGCGAGCAGGCCGAGCGAGCGGAGGCTGACGATCTCGTGCCGACCCACGACCAGGTGGTCCAGCAGCGTGATGTCGAGCCCTGCGCACAGACGTTCCAGCGCGATCGTCGCCTTGACGTCGCAGGGTGTGGGCCGTGGATCTCCGCTCGGATGGTTGTGGACCAGTATGATCGAACTGGCGCCGACGTCGATTGCGCGGCCGATGATCTCGCGGGGGTAGAACGGTGCGGCGTCGATCGTGCCGATCGAGGTCTCGTCGTCGGACAGGAGTTCGTTTCTGGCATTGAGATGCAGGGTGCGGAGCCGTTCTCGGCTGCCGGTCCCCATGTCGACGCGGAGATAGTCCCGCAGCGCGGACGAGCTGCCGATCATTGGCCGCTCGAACGCCCGCCGCCGGAGGGACAGAAGGACGGCATTTCGGCACCAACGCAGGGCGTCGATCGCCCTGTCGTCGGCACCTGCGCGGCGCAGGCGGGCCGTCGAGCCATCCAGCACCGCGGCGAACGACCCGAACTCCTGCAGCAGCAGGGTCGCCGTCACCGCCGAGGGCTGGCATCCCGACCCGGCATGACGGAGAAGCTGCTCGATCGCCTTGCGCTCCTCGCACGCCGATGGCGCGACCAGACGCCCCACGCCAGAAGCATGAGCGTCGGATAGCTCGAGGCTTCCTCCATCACCTGATACCCCAGTCTCCACATGTCCGGCGTGAACACCCGCGCCAGGTGTGCCGTGGTCGAGATCAGCTGGAGGGCTGCTGCGCACAGGACCCACCATCTACCGGAGCGGACGCCGTAGGAGGCCAGACCGACGAACAGGCCGGCATCGATGAGCACCATGCTCGGGTCGATGCCGACGAACCGCGTCGCGACGGACGGTCGTAGTAGAACGGTCAGAACCGCAGCCGCCAGCAGCAGCGTGGCGACGCCGGTCTCGGGTTCCCGCAATGCCGTCGCCACGGTGGTCGATCGGGGTCGACCTAGCCATGCGATCGCCGTCAGCGTGAGCAGCAGGATCCAGAAGCCGGTGATGTACAGATGCATCCGTGCGTTCGATCACGACCGTTCGCCGGAATCAATCGGCGCGGACGAGTTCTTGGCGGGACTCGTCACCCACCCCGTTCCGGCCGGAGCCCGGTTCGTTCGGCACGCATGTGCCCGGGCCATAGCCCGGTACCTCGAACGCGCTGATCATTCCCGTCATCACGCTGTGTGCCTGGGCGATCCGGGCTTGCGAAACGAGCTGCATGTCGAGGCTTTCGGTCATCAGCTTCATCGCTTCGATGGAGTGCGTGTCGATGAAGACGCGGGCGTCGGTCCGCTCGCCCTGCATTGCGAGCAGGCAGGTCAGCGTGTCGGTTATGCCGCGGTTCGTCGACCGTTCGGCGGTGATGACGGCCTTGCGGGTGGACTCGACGTGTTCCGAAGTGACGCGTGGCATGCTGGTCTCCGCCTCGGGCGGTTGGACCCGAGGTTACTTGGCGTGGGGCCGTTCGAGGCTGTTCGCGATGCGCTGCGCCGTGGAGTCGTAGATCGCCGGAGCGGCGACCAGGACGAGGCCAATCAGCACCGCCATCGCGAGGATCATCAACACGCGCTGCAATGCGGTGCCATGATGATCCCGCTCACCGGGTCTCGGAGCGATGTCGTCGAAGACGAAGGTCGCTCGTTCCTCCCGAACTTCGGTGGGCGTGGAAAGGGTTGCCTCGATCGTGGGGATCTCGGCAATCGACAGCGGCGGTCTAGATACCGTCTGTGGAGGCGCTTCCTCCCGGGCCAGCCGATCGCTCTCGAACTCTAGTTCGTCGGTCAGCCCCGTCCCGCCGGAGTGGGGAAGCGGTGCCAGGCCGGCTTCCAACGTTCGCAGCTGATCCGCCGCCGTCAGCCGCGATATTCCGCCGAGTTTGCGACGTGCGGCGAAGATGTGCGTGTTGACGGTCGATGCGGCGATGCCGAGCTCGTGGGCGATATGCTCGGTCTTGCGTTCGTGATGCGCGAGGCGGAGGCAGTTGCGCTCCATGGGCGTCAGCGAATCGTAGGCGGCGCGGTCCATCGTCGCTCGCCTATGCCACCGATCGGACGACTGACGCTATTTCGAAAAGTCCAAGCGGACGGCCATGGACGGCGCCTTCGCCGACGCATCTGCCGGGGCCTCATCCCGTCGGCATGCCACGTCGGAGCGAACACCCCCAGACCGGTCGAGAATGCTTCGCCGCCCGGTGCGGGCGCCGGGACATCGTCAGGCAGGTCGTTCGACGTCGATGTTTCGACGTCACTGCAGGACGGGAGGCCAGTCGATCGGTGGAAGCTCCTCGAGAACGGTCTCAACGACTCCGACGCCGGCAGGGGTGAGAGCCAGGCCCGACGCCGTCCGGACCGCGAACCCGTCCTGCAGAAGGACCTTCGTCCAGCGGAAGGCATTGGACCTCGTCGTGGGCGTGACCGTGGCGTCGTACAACGCCTCCTCCGACCGACCCACGTGTAGGTAGAGCCACAGCAGCATGTCCGGCAGCGGTCCATGCGCGTACCCTTTCGGCAGGACGTCCCAGAGGATCGTTCGCGCCGTCAGGATCCTCCGGGCGTTTGAATTCAGTCTCGCGCGGCGGTCGGTCGTCTGCTCGTGAGCGACACCCTCGGATCCATCCTCTGGCATGGCCATCCCCTCGTCTTCGCATCTGGGCTGACCCGGAATAGGCCGATCCGATCTGGTTCTTGTCAACGAGAGTTGATGCCGGATCGGATGCGTTCGGGGGGGCTTTACGGAATTTCGCAGGTGGCCGGCGGAGACGCCGACTGGGAAGGCGACCGGGGGCCGAGCCGCGGCATACGGACTCGCGACGGGCGTCCACGACCGAACACGACAGGTCGCGCCGTAGGTCGTGGACGATCGCACTTGCCTGTTCGTCGACCTCGTTGCGACGCTCTCGGCGGGGCGAGCGACTGGAAAGCGATGGCAGCCACGTCTCCGAGGCGGCCATCACCGCCTCCTAGCCGTTGACGGCTCTCGCCACGACGGCGGGAGCGGGGCCGCCTTCTGCGCCAAAGCGAATGATCGCCTCCAGATCCTCGTTGAACTCCGCCGGGCTGACGACGAAGTACCGCCAGCAACTGAAGTCGCGGCGATTCGTCTCCAGAATCGCCGAGCGCGCGGCCTGTGCCGCCTCATGCATCGCGTCGACGCGGCCGAGAACGGCGTCGCAGAGAGCCAGGCACTGGTGCCAGTTCGGGTTGGTGAATTCGTCGGTGACGCGTTCGAACAGTTGGGCGACGTGCATGAAAGCGTCGATGTCCGGTTCGCCCACCAGACCCCATTTCGCCATCGCCGTGTTGAAGACCGTCTGCAGGTCGTCGGTGTCCGAGGCGATCGGCCCCGCTAGTTCGACCGCGCGCGCGAAGCTCCCTCCCGCGATGAGGATAACCTGCATGCTATGGATGTCGAATTCGTCGTCGGGGATCGGTCGCGGTATGCGCGGCAACGCCATCTCGACGAGCTCCGCCGCGGCTACCGCCCCCGCGGGCGACTGCGCCAGCTGGCGGGCGACCGACAGGAGTGCCGTTGGGCTCGCATTGGCGATCGCGGGCATGTCGCGAGTGGCCGATAGGGTTTCCGGAGAGATGCTCGCGAATGCCAGCGTTGCGTCGATCACCATGGTCTCGGTCGATTGATCGTCCGCGAGTATGGCGTGCGCGCTCTCGATGGCCTCGCCGTGACGGTCGAGTTCGGAAAGGATCTTCAGCCGCAGGCGGTGCGCGCTCGACGGCAGCGTTGGCTGGATCTCCCGCGTCGTCCGCGTAGACCCCATCGACGCCAGTGCCGCATCGGCCGCGTCGGCCCCGCTCGTCAGGTTGCGTAGTCTGTAGAAGGCGCGTGCGAGCGCATACTGGACGATGCAGTCGTCCGCATGCAGCTTGCCGATCCGCTCTAGGCGGGCCTCGGGCGATCTCTCGCGCGCGCCGTCGACGCTCAGTCGCGACGAATTGTAGGTGTTGGCGACCATGTTCGCGTAGGTGAAGGCGCCGTCCGCATCGTCGTCGTTGAACTGCGCGAGCTGGGCCGCGAGTTCGCGGTACTGCACCGCCAGGCCGGACGTCGGCCTGTCCACGACGAAGATGGCTTGGTTGAGCAGCATCATGCTGTCGTAGTGCTCGATCGTGACCAGGCGGTCGTCGGAGTAGCCGAGTTCCTGCTGGAAGCGGTTGAGACGGCGTTTGAGGTGGCCGTGCTCGTCGTCGAGGCGTGGCACGCGCGACGCGGTGAAGAGAAGCTCGATCGGCTGCGGACGTCCGCCACCCTGGCGAACGCCGCGAACGACCTGTCTCAATCCGATCAGGTTCTGCTCGTTGGGGAAGAACACGGCGACGACGGCATCCGGGAGCTGACGAGTGCAGATGCCGCCGACGTCAGTGTGTCCGGTCCTGCTGTCTATGAGGACATAGTCGTAGCCGGCCGATTCCCATGACGCCCGGACGTTCTCCATGAACAGGAAGCCGTCCTGGTTGTCGTAGAGCTCGTTCCAGTCGATCCGGTTCAGGCGTTCTCCGTATCCGTCGTCGTCGTCCCGCCCGGCCGGAAGGATGTCGAGCGTTATGTCTTCGACCCACTCGCCCATGACTTCGACGGGCATGACGCAGCGATGCACGTAGTCGTCGAGAGGCGGCATGGCGCCGTCATCGACGTAGGCCGTGACCAGGTCGACGATACCGGGCAGTCCGTCGGCGTCGACGAAGGGCTCGAGTGTCGTCAGGCCCGGCGCCTCGAGGTCGAAATCGACGACGAGGACCTTCTTGCCACGTTGGGCGAGCAGCACCGCCACGTTGGCGAGGGCGAGGGTGCGGCCGACGCCCCCCTTGTACGAATAGAACGTCGCGCAGAACACTCAGCCGTACTTCCGCAGTCTGAACTCGTCGCGCCGGCGGATGGCATCGGCCTGCTCGGCGCTCGGTTTCGCCGCCAGCGCGCCGAACTTCCCCGTGATGACGTTGCCGTTCGTCTCCGACGGCGCCCGGCGGACGATCCGCCGATCGACGCGGTTGGCGGTCGCCGGGTTGGCGAGCGCGCGCAGGAGCGTGTCCATGCTACGGTTCTGGATGAGTCGACCATTCTCCCAGCGTTCCATCGAAGCGGGCGGGATGCCGAACGCCTCGTCGAACTCGCGCCGGGACATGGCGAGCGAGTCGCGAAGCGCCTTCACGTCCGCCGGGGCCAGGAAGCCCTGATGGCGGCAGAACGCGGCGTGCCGCAGTCGTTCGGCCCGCTGGTCGGTGAAGCCGAGATCGCAATCCAGGCAATGGATCACGGGGACCTCGACCTGGAAGGTGTCGCCGCCGTCGCCGTAGGGGATCGTCTCCGTGACGTATCTCTCCTCGGTCCGGCCGGTGGCGCAGGTGCATCCGGCGGCATGGCTTTCGCCACGCGCCAGAGCAGCGGCCTCGGCATGGGCCGCAGCGATCATCGCGTTAATGTCGTTCATAGTGGAAGCTCAGTCCTACCAATTTTTTCACTCCGGGAACCAGAGCAACCTTCATATAGATGCCTTTGGATCCGCCCTCGGGGGGGGCGATCAACTCGTACGCGTCGCCGTTCTCCGGCTTGTTGGGCGCGCGATACGTTATCTCCATGCCGGAGCCGAGACAGTCGGCGATGAACTCCCATGCGGTCTCGTCCCCGAATACGGTCATGGTCTGAGGATGCCGAACGGTCCGCGGATGCCAACGATGTGCGCCCCCGATGAGAGGAAAGTTCGTACGGCCCGTCGGCAGGGAGCAGAGCTGCCGTAGACCGTTCCGACGCGATTCGACATCGCTGGGATCAGACATAGTCGTGAACTGCCTGCATTAGAAGTGGGAAATAGATCATATGAGGCGATTGATCCTCATCGTGAGGCTAAGGAGATAGATGGCGCGACCGAAAAGCAATCGCGCGTCCGAAAAGACCGTGCGACGAGTATGCTGGGCTCAGCCTCAAAGGGATGTGAAGGCGGTCGGTATCGTCTCCTCGGGCATGCGTCGACACGGTACGTCGGATCGCATCCGATGCGGATCATTCTACCCGGCTTCACACGTTCGTCCGGCTGATCACGGAAGGGCGCCGAATGTCCGCCGGTGTCCGTGGACCAGATCCCTCAGCGCCGCCGGTTGCAGCACCTCGACCGACGTGCCCCACGAGTAGAGGTGCCAGCACATTTCGAGGTGGCCCGAGGCCCGGAAGCGCACGAGCAGCGACCCATCCGGCTCCTCGACCGCGGTCTGGGTGGGATGGAAGACGAAGCGCCGTGCATGGGGAGCGGCATCCGGCGAGAAGCGCCAGACGACGTCGCCGTGCTCTGCTTCGTTCTCGAAGGAGCCGAACCCCTTCTCGGCATGTGTCCGGATGTCGAAGCCCGGATCGATCTCGAAGCTGTCCGGCAGGACCTCGGCCCGCGTGATCTCCTCCACGCGGTAGTGCTGAAGCGGCGAGGATGCGGGCTTCGCCGTGTCGCGACCGACGAGGTAGCGCCGCGTTCCGAGCAGCAGGCCGTGGGGCGCGACGATCCTGTCCCTGGGTTTTGGCTGACTGCGGGTCCGGTAGGGGAACCGGAGCAGGAAGGGGCCCTTGAGCGCTTCGTAGATGGCGGCATCGACGGCGCCGTTCTGCGCTGGCCGTGGTCCGGGGCGGGCCGCGTGACCGAGCGCTTCGGCCAGCGCCTCCTCGTCGACGGCGAGCCGCGTTCCCGCCTCGGGAGGTATGAGGGCGCGCACCTTCTGCTTGAGGCCTCGCACGGCGGTCGCCTCGGTAGTCAGACCCGCGACGTCGAGCTCGTTGATCGCCGTGGTCAGCGCCGCGAGTTCCTCGGCCGAGGGTGTAAGGAGCGGCGCGATGGCACGCGCGGCAATTCGCCAGCGACGCTTCCGGTCTTCGCCGTCGTCGGCCTGCGTCTGGGGGAAGGCCGCCTCGAGCGCCACGGTCATCCGCTGCGCCGAGCGGTGCACGCAGCCGAACTCCTCGATGATCTCCTCGAGCGACACGCCGCTCCGTCGCGTCGCCATCATGGCCAGCTTGAGCAGTTCCTGGGCCTTGGCAAACGACATGGAGAATACCCTGACAGCTTTTGTCACCCATGTGTGCTATAGCAGAGGAAAGGGGATTGCGCATGCGTATGATCAACGACGTCCTGAGGCTCTCCGCGTCCGACCTGATGCGGTTCAAGGGCTGTCGGCATGCGACGACGCTGGACCTGCGGCTCATGGAGATCGGGGATCTCCGGCCGCGCCGGGACGGCGCGGAGGCGGAGCTGCTGCAACGACAGGGCGACGAGCACGAACTCGCGTTCCTGGCGCGCTTGAAGGCCGAGGGACGCAGCGTCGTGGAGATTCCCAAGGACGGCATTCCGCTCGAGGAGTCGGTGCGGCTCACCCATGCGGCGATGGCCGAAGGGCCCGACGTGATCTTCCAGGGCGCGCTGCTCGAAGGGGCCTGGGGCGGCTACACAGACTTCCTCGAACGGGTCGAACGGCCCTCTGCATTGGGGGCCTGGTCGTACGAGGTCGCCGACACCAAGCTGAAGCGCAAGCCCGACCCCAAGCACGTCCTCCAGCTCTGTCTGTACAGCGACCTTCTCGCGACGGTGCAGGGCGTCGCGCCCGAGGCGGCGCATCTCGAACTGGGAAGCGGCGAACGGTTCACGGTCAGGTTGGCGGAGGTTTCCGCCTATGCGCGGTATGCGCGGCGCATGATGCACGAGTTCCTCGCGGCCCGTCCGGAGACCCGACCGGAACCGGTCTCGGCATGCACGCTGTGCCGTTGGAGCGAGGCCTGTGCCGAGCGCTGGGACCGGGAGAACAGTCTCTCGCTCGTCGCGGGCATAAGCCGGTCTCAGCGGCAGAAGCTGGAGGCCGCGGGCGTGGTGACGATGGGCGCCCTTGCGGTCCGCGAACAGCGCGTGCCCAAGATGGCGGTCGAGACCCAGCGCAGGCTTGTGACACAGGCTCGGCTGCAGACCGCTCGACGCGCGGGATCACCACCCTCGTTCGAGCTTCGCAACGCCGAGCCGGGTAAGGGCTTCGGCATACTGCCGGCCCCCGACGACGGGGACATCTTCTACGACATCGAGGGCGATCCCTATTATCCTGGCGGCCTCGAGTATCTGCATGGGCTCTGGTACCGCGAGGCTGGCGAATGGGTGTTCCGGGCATTCTGGGCGCATACGCGCGAGGAGGAGGGGCGCGCCGTCGCCGATCTTCTGGCGTTCTTCGTGGAGCACATGAGCCGGCATCCGTCGGCCCGCATCTATCATTATGCCAACTACGAGATCGCCGCTCTCCGGCGGTTGACGGCCGAACATCGGACCGGCGAGGCGGCGATGGATCAGCTTCAGCGCGAGCGCCGCTTCGTCGACCTTTTCAAGGTCGTGGGGGGCGCGATAATCGCTTCGGAGAAGGGCTACTCCATCAAGGATCTGGAGGCCTTCTACATGGAGAAGCGCGCCGCGGACGTCGCGACGGCCGGCGCGAGCGTCGTCTTCTACGAGGAATGGCGTCAGACCGGTGACCAGAAACTGCTCGACGACATATACGACTACAACCGCACGGACTGCGTCTCGACGCAGCTGCTCCGCGACTGGCTGATCCGCGATGCGAGGCCCGCAACGATGCCCTGGCCGGTGCTTGGCGACGTGCCCGATGCAGGGGCGCTGTCCAACGTGGCCGCCGAGGACGAGGAAGTCGAGGTGCTGCGCGGCCGGCTCCAGCCCGTTCGCGAAAGGCTCGGCGACCGCGTCGCCGATCTGCTGCTGGACCTCGGGCAGTTCCACAAGCGCGAGGACAAGCCGACCTGGTGGGCGATCTTCGACCGGCTGGCCCAGGAGAGCGAGGAGCTTCTCGACGATCTGGAATGCATCCAGGGGCTGGAGGCCGTTGGTCCGCCCGTGCAGGTGACCCGGCAGTCGTTCGAACGGACGTACCGGTTCCCGCAGCAGGAGACTAAGCTCCGCGCCGGCAAGATGCCTTGCGTGAAACCCGCGGCTATGCCGGAGGACGTGAATCTGAGGTCGATCGACAACGACGCATGCACCCTCGTGCTGCGCCGTTCGACGGCGAAGGGGCCGTTGCCCGATCGTCTCGACCTCCTTCCGCCACGCCCGCTGCGCAACACGATCCTGAAGGACGCGGTCGCGGCCGTGACCGATGAGATCATCGCCGGCTCTGGACGGCTTCCGGCGGTGGAGCATCTTCTGTCGCGATCGTCGCCGGTCTTCGTCGGCGGCACGCGCCCGGACGGGATCATCGCCGCGGACGGGGACCTGCCGAGCGAGACGAGCCGCGCGATCGCCGCGATGGCGGGCACGACGCTGGCGATGCAGGGGCCGCCGGGGACGGGGAAGACGTATGTGAGCGCGCTTTCGATCGTCGACCTGGTGCGGGCGGGCAAGCGCGTCGCCGTATCCTCGAACAGCCACAAGGCGATCGGCAACCTCCTGAAGGCGGTGGTTGACCGCGCACGGACGGACGGGGTCAACTGCCGCGTGGTCCAGAAGGCGTCGGAGGACGGTGACGACGACGCCCACTCCGGGATCGTCTTCGTCAGCGACAACGACGCGCCCGAGATAGCGTCCGCCCATGTCGTCGGCGCCACCGCATGGCACTTCGCGCGGTACGCCGCGCCGACCTTCGACTATCTGTTCGTCGACGAGGCGGGGCAGGTCTCGATCGCCAACATCCTGGCCATGGCGCGGTGCGCGCGCAACATCGTCCTGGTGGGCGATCCGATGCAGCTGCCGCAACCGCTGCAGGGCAGCCACCCCGGTGACAGCGGCCGGTCGTGTCTGGAGTACCTGATAGATGGGCACCGCGTCGTGCCGCCCGATCGCGGCGTATTCATCCCGATCAGTCGACGCATGCATCCGACTGTGTGCGGGTTCATATCGAGCGCGGTGTACGAGGGGCGGCTCGGAAGCGACGAAGCGTCGGGCCTGCAGACGCTCATCTCATCGACCGGCGTCGATCTGGTCGGTGCCGGAATGCGTGCCGTCAGCCATCTCGGGCGCTCGCAGGTCAGCCCCGAGGAGATCGATGCGATCTCGTCCCGCATCGACGAACTCGTCGGCGCGACGTACCGCGACCGCAACGGCCGCGAGCGCGTCGTCGGCCACGGGGACATCATGGTCGTGGCGCCGTACAACGCGCAGGTGAACGCGCTGCGCGCTCACCTCCCGCCCGCGATCCGCGTCGGCACTGTCGATCGCTTCCAGGGTCAGGAGGCACCCATCTGCCTCGTCTCCATGACGACCTCGAGCGGGGAGGAGCTGCCGCGTGACATCGCGTTCCTGTTCTCGCTCAACCGCATCAACGTGGCCGTGTCGCGGGCGCAGGCGGCGGCGATGGTGTTCGCGAGTCCGCTGCTGTTGGAGACGCCATGCCGGACGGTCGAGGAGATGTCGCTCGTCAACGCGCTTTGCATGCTGCGTGAATATGGGGGTGACACGTTCTGACACGCACGCGTGCGATTGTCGAAGCTCGGATAGCAGGAGAAGCGAAATGGCATTCTGGGATATCGGGTTCCGTCACATCGTCGACGTCGACGGGCAGCTGCTGGCGATCGATGCGGAGGTCATCGACACGGCATCCCTTCTCGCGAAGGCAGGCCGGCCCGTCGATCGTACGCTCTGGCTCGTCCGCGCGGGCGAGCGCTTTCTCGTGAAGCCTCGGCAGCTCGTGCGCCCGTCGCAGGACGAGGTCCTGTTCTTCGAGACCGAGGAAATGGTCCAAACTCGATCTTTTCTGCGCTTGGCGGCCTGAGAAGCAGACGTCTTCAAGAGGGGGGACAGCGCTTGGGGCGCCCCAACAGGTTAGGGACCGTCCCGTCCCCCCTCTCAGTGAAGCTGGCCATGATGATGCCGTTCGAGCTGAAACCCTCGGGCGTAGTTGTCAGTGGGTTTGAACACGATTGGGAAGACGCGCACCGCGCATTGAGCTCGGTTCAGCGGAATAGGGGCTCAGCGAGTCGTTGTTGGTTTACGTTGCCTACGTAGGATGATCCCTTACAAGTGCGGGTAGGCACAAGGGGGAACGGTTTGTCGGCACATTCTTCAACGTCGGCATGGGTACGTTTTCTACGCAACTACGGCCCCATTCCCACCAACGACAACATGTACGACGAGTCCATCCAGCGTGCGTTGAAGCGTCACAAGATCGCCCCGATAACGCTGCCGGCGCCATTGGTTGGCAGGCTGGTCGCGAACTTCGAAGGCGAGAATGCCATCTCGCACATCATCACCGGCACGGCGGGTGACGGAAAGACGTACCATTGCCGGGAAGTCTGGACCGCGCTCGGCGGGGACGCGGGTGTATGGAATGCGGGCGACAAGGTGCAGACCCTCAAGGTCGGCACCCGGACGCTCGTCATCGTCAAGGACCTGAGCGAACTTCGCGAGGACGAGAGCGCCGAGATCATCGTCGCCTTCGCCCGCGACGTCGCCGATCCCGCGGCCTCTACGACCTACCTTCTAGCCGCCAATCATGGGCAGCTCCTGGAGAAGCTCAAGTCCGCGCCGCCGAGCCCCGAGGTCGGGCGCGTCACCGCCGTCGTCGAGGAACTGCTGGTGACTGGCAGGAACCCCGATGCCGGCATCTCCGTCGGGCTGGACGATCTCAGCCGATCGCCGGCCGCGGAGATGGCGATGCAGATCATCGAGGAGGTCACCTCCCACGATGGCTGGGAGGGATGTGGAAGCTGCGCCGCCAATGCGGGCGATGGCATCTGTCCGATCTTCGAGAACCGCCGGCGTCTGACGGGGGAGGCGCCCGACGACCCCTTCAGGCGGCGCATCACCGCTCTCATCGAGCTGAGCGAGCGGAACGGCAACCACTTCCCCGTCCGGCAGCTGCTCGCACTGGTCGCCAACAGCATCCTGGGGCACCCCGACGCTCGTGACGGCCTGATGAGCTGCGCCGAGGTTCCGGCGATCGTCCAGAGCGGAAAGGCGGACCGCGCGAGCATCTACCGCAACATTTTCGGCGAGAACCTTCGGCCGAGCAAGGCGGAGAAGACCGAGCTCTTCCGCAAGCTGAACATGTTTGGCATCGGGGCCGAGACCAGCAACCGAGTCGACAATCTGCTCGTCTACGGAGCCGACGACCCGGCCTATGCGGACGACTATGCGCGGCTGGTGCTCGCCGATCCGATCTACGGTGCGACCCCCTCGTATGTCGGCGCCCAGCGGGTCTATCTCGAGGGCGCGGAGGGTACGGACCGGCGGGCGTTCCTCGGCGCCCTCCGCGCGCAGCGGCAGCGTCTGTTCTTCACCATGCCCGACGAACTGGCCGCGACGTACGATCTGTGGGATCTGACCGTCTTCCGGTATGCCGGTCTCTACCTCGACGTGGCGGCCAAGGTCGCGGACAGGCAGGCGGTGCCGCGACAGGCCGTGTCCATGGTCGTGCGCGGGCTGAACCGCATCTTCACGGGCATGCTGGCCCAGAACCAGGACGAGCTGGTTCTCGCCACGTCGGGCAGCTACTCGCAATCCAAGCGCAGCCCGCTTCTCGACGAGCTGATCTCCGTCCCTCGGCAGGGCGGCGAGGAGGTGTCGATCATAACGGACGGCGCCGGCGGCTTCTGCGTGTCGGTCAAACTCGTGCGTGGATCCGAGATCCCGCCCGTGACCCTGTCACTGTCGCCCACCCGGTTCGAGTTCCTCGGGCGCGTCGCGGAAGGCGCGCTGCCGAGCAGCTTCTCGCTCGAGTGTCACGAGGACCTCCTCGCCTTCAAGGCGCGGCTGCTCCGGGAGACGGAGAACCGGCGCAGGCTGGATGGTGACGACGAGATCAACGAGGGAGAGCTGATGCTCCGGTTCATCGACCTGGCCGGTGACGGTCGAGCGGTCGCGCGTCGCGTGGTGGTGCGGATATGACGATCGAGATACTGCCGCGCCCGACGAGCTTCGACGATCGGAGCGGGCCTGACTTCTGGATCGACGAGGCGATCTGGGGGCATCGTCTGTACGATGAGCAGACCCCGTGGTTGACCTTCCTGGAGTTCATGACCGTGCTGCTCGCGGAGCACCGGGAGGGGCGCGCGCTTCGCGAGGATGCGCTCAACAGCCTGTCCTACCGTCCGCAGCTGCAGCTCCGCCTGCGCAACCTCGTGTTCAACAACCCGCACATCATGACCGTGCTGGCGGAGGATCGTGCGGATGACGCGTCCTGGACGAGCTGGCTCGAAAAGATCACGGAGACGGCGGGTGGTCTCGACAAGCCGGATTTCACGTATCTCCGCGATCGCTTCGAGAGCTTCCAGGACTTCGCGGCCGTCATAGGTTTCCTCCAGGGGTCGGCCATCGAAGGGACCAGCAACAAGCGCTGGAGTTCGAAGTTCGTCTTTCCGTTCGGTCCGAACGCCCTCTACGAGGATGCGAACGTCAATCCGCGCGGCGGGGTCTCGAACGACCGCCGCTTCTTCGCCCGCACCGGCGAGCTCCTCTACCTGATGCTGTGCCGGAGCCGCGATGCGGATGCCCTGCGCGGCCTTCTCGTCAGCCGGTTCCTCGAGAACGCGGCACCCTACGACCGCATGGCCCGCGCCATCCAGGGGGACCCGCAGCTGGCGAAGTCGGAGCGCGCAGGCGCGTTTCTGCCATGTGCGTCCCACAAGCTGTTCGACCGTCTGGCCGAGGACTGGCTCGCGATCCTCAGCCTGCCGATCCCCGCATATGACGCCATACCGCATCTGGTGACGATGACGGGGCTGAACATGATGCTCTACCAGCTCGAACGCGCCCGTGATGTGCTGGATCAGGATCCGGTGCGGCTGGTCTGCGAGATCGTCTCGCCGAGGAAGTCGGTGGTGCGCGACCTCTCGGCGGATTCGTATCAGCGGAACAACGGACTGCCGCAGCAGGCGGTCGACCGCTTCGTCCGGCAAGTCGCCGAGACCGAGGAGTGGCAGGCCGCGACCGCATCCGACGATCCAGTCCTGAACGCCGGCGACATTCTGCGAAAGGCCTTCGGATGGCCGGATGCGGATGACGACGACATCGCCCCCGACCCGGCCGCGCTCATCGAGCAGCTCGCGGCGCGCGCGCTCAGTCGGCACAAGCAGCACATCGGCAAGATCCACATGACGTGGTCACGCGCGATCGGGCTTTCCTCACGTCGGTCCAGCCGCCGGGTCCGCTACGCCCCGACCGATCGTCTGCTGAAGACGCTCGTGGTGTGCTCGGTCTCGAAGCGTCTCGAGTTCCGGGATT
Source organism: Sphingomonas sp. R86520 (assembly GCF_042466285.1). NCBI lineage: Bacteria > Pseudomonadati > Pseudomonadota > Alphaproteobacteria > Sphingomonadales > Sphingomonadaceae > Sphingomonas > Sphingomonas sp. R86520. The sequence goes on along the minus strand of NZ_JAXHBZ010000001.1, from coordinate 3,217,595 downwards.
TCCTCGCACTGCTCCACGATCGCTACGGCATCGTGATAGGCGACGCGCAGGCCCGCGATTTCGTGGCGAGCGGTGACGCCGATCAGGAGGACTTCTCGGACAACGCCCGTCGGCTCGAGGAGCGGCTGGCGAGCCTTGGCCTCTTGAAGCGGCTGTCGGACTCGTGCGCCTATGTCGAAAATCCCTTTCAGCGAGCCCAAGCCGCGTGACACCATCTGATCTCATCGGCGCCGCCGGCGCCGCATCCATCCGCCAGCGACTTTCGGCCATCGGTGATGGCGAAGGTGTGGCGCGCTACCTCCTGGACCGACTGACGGGCGAACAGGTGGCGGCGATCACGAGCGCGCTGCTCGTCGATCCCCAGACCGACGCGTTGCTCAAGATCCAGTTGCCGCGAACGCTGATCGGCGGGTTCGATCTGCCCGACCACGTCGTCACGGACGAGAGGACCGTCGCGATCCGGCATGCCGAATGTGACCGGCCCGCGCTTCTCCTGGCCAACACCGACGACGATCAGGGCGCCTCGCTCGGCGACGTGACGCTGATCGGCGCGAAGCAGTTGACCGAGGACTCCGAACCCTGGGTCGGAGCAGCGGCGGCCGGGTTGGGGCTTCCCGACAACCAGCTCTCGGCGTGGCGGGCCGCGCTCAAGGGGCTCAACGCGGCCGACGACTGGACCCTTCATCAGATCTCCAACTACGTGGCGCTCACGCGCGAGCGGATCGCGGATGAGTCGACGACGGTCTCCGACGCGTTGGGCTGGGCTCTGCCCGCGCTCCACCTCCCGCGCGACAGCGGCTACTTCCTCGGCATCCGGGACAAGGATCTCGAGAAGTCGCGGAGCTGGAGCCGGCTGTTCGAAAAGCTGGTGTCGGACCGGCGGCCGCTGCTCGCCAAGCAGCGCCCCAACCGCCAGATCATCGAGAGTGACGATCTGCGCAGCCAGTTCGAGGGCGTCAGGGAGGACATCCCGGCCGAGGTCCATCCGGCGATCGAGGCCTTCATCGCCGCGACGCCGGGCTGGAACGCAGCCGCCGACGCGCTCGCGCAGTTCGAATGGGAAGGACAGAGTGTCCTCCAGCTCTTCTCCGGCATCAAGCTGAAGAAGACCACGCTGCCGCAGGAGACGCTGTCCTTCTTCGAGTTCACCTTGCCCGATCGGCTCAGTCCGAAGGACGTCGACTACCTCGAGGCATTGAAGTCGAGGTCGCTGAAGGAGACGCGGGATGATGATCGGGAATTCTTCGAGACCCACCGCGACGACCTGAGCCAGGACAAGGCGCTCCGCGTGAAGTGGGAGCGCTTCATCTTCGGCCGGCCGATCGAGTGCAACGACTTCCTGGAAGGAGTTCTGCGTGCGTTGGAGCGCCTGTTCGGACAGATCAACTTCGCGAGCAAGCGCACGCTGACCATCCGTGCCGCTCGGCGCAGTCGGTCCCAGGTCTTGGACATCAACGCCGACGTCGGCCTGGCGTTCGGGCTCCGCTATCGTGGCCTGCCGGCGCTCATGGGCACGGCCGTCGAGTGGGATGTGCCCTACCTGTTCGAGTATGAGGAACTGCTCGACAGGGCCAAGAAGCGGAAGAAGTATCGCCGGAACGAGTCGAGCTCGCGGGCCGCGCTCCAGATCAAGTTCGACGTGGTGCTGACCTCGGGGTCCGAGCGTGCGACGGTCCAGCTGATCTGGATAGCGCAGCCGAACGCCATCGGGTTCGAACTGCCGAAGGACCTCGCGCGCCTGTTGAAGCGGCCTATGACCCGTAGCAGCGTCGCCCGGTTGCCGGTCAGCCGCAAGGGTGCTCTGCAGTCGGTTTCGCTCGCCGACGTCGGAACGCTGCAGCCCGCCTTCGGGCAGGACGCCGGTTCCCTGGTGCCGCGCACGGCGAGCGGCGAGGACGTCGGCAAGGCGTTCTCCAAGGCGCTGAAGGCCGCCGCGCAGAGCGGTCGCATCGATCCGTCCGGGGTTTCGGCGATCGGTTCGGCCTGGACGGCTTTCGAGACCGCGTACGTCGGTGCCATCGGCGCGCTCCAGGTTTCGGGCTACGCATCGGCCGGCCTCATCGAGCAGGCAGCGACCTACGGGACGTTGCTGAACACGCTCTCCGCGCACGCTCCCGGAGACCTCAACCGCCGGGACCTGTGGGAGCCGGTGCTGAGCCTCGGCGTCGTCCCGGTGGCCGGCAGCGCACCCTCGGCGATCGTGGCGCCGTGGCATCCGCTTCGGCTCGCGGCATCCGCGGTCAAGATGCGGTCGGTCGCCGGCCTCGCCGGATACCTGCTTTCCGACGTCGAAGTGAATTTCGGCGACTCCCGCCTGTTCTTCTCCGATCTCCGCGACGAGCTCGCGCATCCGCTCTACCCCGAGATCGCGGTGGGATACGACGGCAGCGAGGCCGTGCTCCTTTCCGACACCGGGACTGTGAACGACTACAGCCTGCTCGAACGCCCGGTGCGCGATCCGTCCGAGGCGACGACCGACGTCGACCCGGCCGAGGCGGCCAAGCAGATACGGGCACTGCTCGAACGATATCTCGATCTGCAACCGCACGAGAGGTCGAACCTCTCCATCATGCTGTTCAACTGCGATGCGGCCGGCCTGCCGCTCGCGACGGTGAACGGTCTGAGTTCGGTGCAGGACCAGGAGGAGGTGCACTGCAACGTCCTGGTGCGGCATCGCGACCGGACCCGGCTCTCCCGCGTCTATGGCGAACTGCTCGACCGTTCGGAAGGCGATCCGGATGCGGTGGTCGTCAGCGAGACCTCGCGCAACTTCATGTCCAAGCTCCGCATCGGCGTGATGCTCGACAGCGGTACCGTGCGTCCGGGGAACGCCACCCGCGAGATCGACGTCGCATTCCTTCACGACGTCGTGTCGCGCCAGGCGCGCGAGCAGTGGTTCCCGGTCCCGGCGGCAGGTTCGAATCCCGGTCTGCTCGAGCATGTGCCGGCGCGCTGGTCCTATCGTCGGGTGACGGCTGAGGACGAGCTGAAGGCGACGGTCTACCTCACGTGCCCGAGGCAGCCGGACGCCGGCTGGTCCTATGTCGACGCCGTCGCGAACGTGATCCGCCGGCAATCGCACGGCGCGGGCGAACACTACCTCCCGGCGCGGCAGATCTCCTTTCAGGACTCGGGCCTCAAGGCGATGTTCGACGAGGTGCATGAGATGGCCGAATGGGTCGCGACCTACGACGACCTCCTCGACAAGCGGCAGCTCGCCGCGCAGGGCATCAGCGTCATACGGTACCGGCGGCAACGGACGCACGGGCGCAACATCGTCGTGTCCTCCACCTCCGAACTCCGCATCCTCAACGTGCTCGTTCGCAGACGGCTGACCGAACTCTCGCTGGGTCTCGATGACGAGCGCGTCTCAGCGCTCGCGCGCCGGATGATCGACGACGCGAATTCGATCTCCGGCGACATCGTGCTGCGCGCCGCCAAGCGCGGCGTGTCGGCCGGCGAGCTGATCGGACTGGTGCTGAGCCGCGCGCTCGTCGCGGAGGAGCTGCGCCCTCAGGCCGCGGTCGCCTGGTTCCTTCTCGATGACTACGCCGAGTGGCTCGGCCAGCGCGAGGAGGGCATCGCCGACATCCTTGCGCTGTGCCTGGTCGAGGGTGAGGATGGAGCACCCCGCCTGCGCGCGATCGTCACCGAGGCGAAGTATGTCGATCAGTCCGGATCGGCGGAGGCCAGCCGCAAGTCGCAGCAGCAACTGCGGCAGACGGTCGCACGCATCGACGACGCGCTTTTCGGTGATCCCGGGCGGCTCGATCGCGACCTGTGGCTGTCGAGGATCGCGGACCTTCTCCTGGACGGCACCGCGGCTCTCGGACAGGCCTCGCTGCTGGAACAGGTCCGTGACGGAATCCGGCGCGGCGCCGTTCCGATCGATCTGCGTGGCTATTCCCACATCTTCATCTCCGGGCCCGCGTCCGACGGCAGCAGTCTGGGCGAGCAGGATCCGGTTCCGGGCGTGAGCGATGGCCTTCAGGAGACCTTCACGCGTGAAGGTCTCCGCCAGTTGATCAAGGCGTATGAGGCCGGCAAGCCTCTGAAGCCGATCAGATCCGGCTTGGGGGAGACCGACAGCTGGGAGCGGCCGTCCTATCGCGATCCGGCGCCCCGTGTGGACTGGACGAAGGCGATCACGCTCGAGCCGGAGCGCGAAGTGCCCATTACTCCCGTCGTGCACGACTATGACGAGGACGAGGACGAAGAAGGGGCCCCGTCGCCGGCCGTCGGCGGCCCGACGACGGCCGAACCGTCATCCGCGGTCGCCATCGGAGGCGGGGCCAGCATCCCGCCGACTGAGGGTCACGTTGATCCGTACGTCGCGCAGGTGCCACCGGCCACGGACGGTGACGGTGTTCCCGTCGGACAGGGGGAAGCCGTCGAGATGACGGTCAGCCAGTCGCCGACTTCTGCGACGTCGGCCGGGGCGGCCTCGACGCTCGCCATCGGACCTCTGATCGAGGCGCGTGCGCAGGAGGTTCATCAGGACTCGGCGGATGAGCAGGCCTGGCTCGAGGCGACGGCCCAGAAGCTGCGCTCGGCGTTGATGGGATACAGCCTGCAGGCCAAGGTCCTGGGGACGCGGCTGACTCCCAACGCGGCGCTCATACGCTTCATGGGCAGCGATCGGCTGAGCGTGCAGGACATCGAAGGCAGGCAGTCGGCGCTGCTGACGACGCACGGAATGCGGGTGATCTCGATCTCCCCCCTTCCGGGCGAGATCGTCGTCGGCGTGGCCCGACCACAGCGACAGGTGGTGTCGCTGTGGGATGTCTGGGGCCGGAGGGCGCTGAACCGGAATGCGGCCGGCGTGAACATGTCGTTCGTGCTCGGGCTGAAGGAGCTCGACGGCGAGATCCTCTATCTCAATCTCGGCGGTCCCTTCGCGGGCGGCCAGGGGCATGAGCCCCACACGCTCGTGGCGGGTGCGACGGGATCGGGGAAGTCGGTGCTGATCCAGGCGCTGCTGCTGGACATCGCCGCCACGAACACCAGCGATCTCGCCCACATCTATCTGATCGATCCGAAGATGGGCGTCGATTACGCGGCGGTCGAACGGTTGCCCCATCTGCAGGGCGGCGTCATCGTGGATCAGACGCGGGCGGTCGAGGTGATGGAGCTGCTCGTCGCCGAGATGGAGCGTCGGTACGAGCTGTTCCGGACCAATGGCGCCCGCGACATCCGCGCCTTCAACACCAAGGTCGTCCCGGCCGAGCGGCTTCCGTACGTCTTTCTCGTCCACGACGAGTTCGCGGAGTGGATGCTGACCGAGGAGTACAAGACGGCGGTCACAGCGAACGTGTCGCGTCTGGGCGTGAAGGCCCGCGCTGCCGGCATGCACCTGATCTTCGCGGCGCAGCGCCCGGACGCCAACGTCATGCCGATGCAGTTGCGGGACAATCTCGGCAACCGACTGATCCTGAAGGTGGCAAGCGTCGGCACGTCGGAGATCGCGCTGGGCGTGAAGGGGGCAGAGCAGCTGCTCGGTCTGGGCCATCTGGCGGCGCGCCTCAGCGGTGAACCCTCGATCATCTACGCGCAGGCTCCGTACCTCGACGACGACGACATCGATCTCGCAGTCGATGCGATCTGTGCCGCCGATGGCGTCGCAGTGCGATCCGATTGATCCGGCGCGGTATCAGTTCGCCGCGGGAAGGTCGGCGTCCGCCTCCCGGTTCTGTTCGCGGATGAGGTCGATGAACGCGCGGAGGCCGGCCGGTATGTGGCGACGTCCCGGATAGTAGAGGCACAGGCCGGGGTAGGGTGGGCTCCAGTCTTCGAGCACCGGGATGAGTTCGCCGGCGGCGATATGGGTTCGGGCCGACCATTCGCTGACGTAGCAGAGGCCCGCGCCTTCGAGCGCGGCCTCCAGGATCAGGCTCATCTCGTCGAGCGTGAGCGAGCCTGGAACGTCGATGTCGATTGCCTCTCCGCGGCGCTCGAACTCCCAACGCCACACGGAACCGGTGGCCATCCGGGCGCGGATGCATCGGTGACGCAGCAGGTCGGCCGGCACCTGCGGCCTGTCCCTGTCCGCGAAGTACGCCGGGGAGCCGACCACGACCATCCTGATCTCACCGCCGATCGGGACCGCGATCATGTCCTGCGGCACCGCCTCCATGATACGGATGCCTGCGTCGAAGCCCTGCTGGACGATGTCCACGAGGCGCCCTTCCGTCACCAGTACGAGCTCCATCTCGGGATATCGGCGGAGGTATTCCAGCACGAGCGGCGTCAGGACCATCCGTCCCGCACCGGCGGAGGTGTTGATGCGCAGAGTGCCTGTCGGGGTGTCGCGGTGATTGTTGATCTCCTCTATCGCCCCGCTGATCTCCGCTAGCGCCGGGGCGAGCCTTGCGATGAACTGCGCGCCGGCGTCCGTCGGGGAGACGCTTCGCGTCGTGCGGTTGAACAGCCTTGCACCGAGACGGGCCTCGAGCGCCGAGACCGCGTGACTGAGCGCGGAGGTCGACACTCCCAACTCGTCCGCCGCGGCCCGGAAGCTGCCTCGGCGCGCGATCGCCACGACGGCTTCGTATTCACCTAGTCCGGTCTTCATTGTCCGACTTTCCTCATCAACGCATCCACGATTATCCGCCTAATCGGTGATACGGAAGGCACCTAGATGTGGGTCCGAAGGAGACCTCTCATGAAGATCGTTGACAGCATTTATATCGATGGCGCGTTCGTCGCCCCACACGGCGCCGAGATGTTCGACCTCCACAATCCCGCGACCGCGGACGTCATCGGACAGGTCCGCCTCGGCGACGAGGAGGACACGCGCGCCGCGATCGCCGCCGCCAAGCGCGCATTCCCCGAAATGGCGCGGACCTCGAAGTCGCAGCGTCTCGAAATGCTCGCCCGTCTGGGCGAGGCGCTGACAACCCGTCGCGAGGATCTCATCGAGGCGGTCATCGAGGAGTACGGCGCGCCCATCTCCCGCTCGGCGTGGATGGCGGATCATGCCATCAACGTGTTCCGCCTCGCGGCCCAGACTCTGGAAGGTTATGAACTGGAGCGGCAGATCGGTACCGCCCGCGTCACGATGGAGCCGCTCGGGGTGGTCGGCCTCATCACGCCGTGGAACGCGAACCCCGGCTTCATCGCCGGGAAGCTCGCGATGGTGATCGCATCCGGCTCCACCTGCGTCATCAAGCCGAGCGAGATGAGCGCCCTGCAGACGCAGATCGTCGCCGAGGCCTTTCACGAAGCCGGTCTTCCGGCAGGCGTGTACAACATCGTGAACGGCCGGGGGGACGTCGTCGGGGCGGAACTGAGCCGCAATCCCGATGTCGCGAAGATATCCTTCACGGGATCGACCGCGACCGGCCGTTCGATCCTGCGCAGCGCTGCCGACACCTTCAAACGGGTGACGCTGGAACTGGGCGGCAAGTCCCCGATGGTGATCATGGACGACGCCGATTTCGAGGCGGCCATACCCTTCGTCCTTAACTCCGGTTTCGGGAACAGCGGGCAGGCGTGCATCGCGGGCACGCGGATCCTGGTGCCATCGCGTAGATTGGGTGAGTTCGAGGCGGCGATCCAGGCGGGTCTTGGTGCCTTCCCATCCGGTGATCCGCGCGATCCGGCCATCGCGATCGGCCCGATGGTGAGCCGGCGGCAGTGGGACCGCGTGCAGTCCTACATCAGGCAGGGGCAGGCGGAGGGTGCGCGGCTCCTCGCTGGCGGGGAGGGACGCCCGGATGGCACGAGCGATGGCTGGTTCGTGAAGCCGACCATCTTCACGGACGTTCGGAACGACATGGTGATCGCGCGCGAGGAGATCTTCGGTCCGGTTCTCGCGATCATCCCGTACGAAACCGACGCGCAGGCCGTCGAGATCGCGAACGATACGGACTATGGCCTCCATGCCTATGTCGCGGGGGCCGACGAGGACCGGGCGCGCAGGGTCGCTGAACGGATCGTCGCGGGTCGGGTCATCATCAATGGTGCCCCCATGGAGATGAGCGCGCCGTTCGGGGGCTTCAAGCATTCCGGCATCGGTCGGGAGTACGGGACGTTCGGCCTCGATGCCTACCTGGAGCCCAAGGCGGTCATGGGGTGAGATGCGATTGGACGACCGATCCGTCCGCCGTGAAGGTGGAGCGGATCGGTCGTGCGACCTTGACGCAAGGCCTCGGGTGTCCCTGTCCCCGTACTCACGTAGGGGTGTCGGCCGCGCGGGACGCCGCTAGGTATCGAGACGCCGGGTCGTGGGATGCGGCACCGGCGCCGATCGAAGCGGCCGCGGCGTGGTCGGGATCTGTGCATTTGAGGAATGGTCGTGAACACGAAACCGGTAGTCTGTCTCGCACACCGTCATCTCTCGTTTCTGGGCGCGGGCCTTCGGGATCGTTACGACGTGATCACCGGCTGGGAGGCCTCGGACGATCCGAGGTTGAGGGAAACGCAGGCACTCGTCGTCGCGGGGGAGGTGCCGCTGGATAAAGCTCTCGTGCAGGGAATGCCCGCTCTCGGTCTCGTCGCGTGCGCCTCGACGGGGTACGATGGAATCGACGTCGCCTGGGCGCGAAGCCTGGGTCTGCAGCTGTCGCATGCACGTCACGTCAACGACGGTGACGTCGCTGACCACGCGCTCGGCTGCATAATCGGCCATTACCGCGACCTGGTGAGGGGCGGCGATTTCGTGCGCTCGGGCGAATGGCCTGCGCCGGGGACCCGCATCAATCGGTCGCTCGCGGGCTTGCGGCTTGGCATCATGGGCCTCGGCGACATCGGCCTCGCGGTCGCCGAGCGGGCGACCGCGTTCCGCATGGACGTCGCATGGTGGGGGCCGAGGGAGAAGGATACCCCGTGGCGGCGGGCGGCCAGTCTTCTGACCCTGGCGGACGAGAGCGACGTGCTGGTGGTCACTGCACGGTCCGACGCCACGAATCACGGCGTCGTCGGCCGTAAGGTCATCGAAGCGATCGGAGCCGCCGGCCTTCTCGTCAACGTAGCGCGCGGTCGACTGGTCGACGAGGACGCACTCGTGGCGGGCCTTCGATCGGGGCGGCTGGGCGGCGCGGCGCTCGACGTGTTCCAGGAGGAACCGACGCCGGCGTCGAAGTGGCAGGACGTTCCAAACCTTATCCTGACGCCTCACACCGCCGGGAGGACGCAGGAGAGTCTTGGCCGGATCTCCGACCAGCTACGCGGCAACCTGGCGGCGTTCTTTGGCGATCGACCTCTGCTGACGCCCATACGATAACCAGTCCGGGACAAATTTAGAGACCGATCCGGCGGCCCGCTGCCTTCGTTCGAGAAGATGGTTCGTCGAGCGACAAATCTTCCGGGTCGGATTAGATGGTCGGCATGGAAGCAGATCAGAAGCACGACGTGATACTGAACGAGCACGAGGCCGCTCTCAACTGGGGCGTCACGCCGGAACTGCTCTTCAACTACACGCGGGCGAGGTTTGCGCAGGACTACGGTTTTGGCAGCTTGCAGACTTTGGATCGTGACGGGCGGACCTGCTTCAGCAGGAACGAGCTTGACCGCTTCAGCCTGGTGCTTAGCGGACCGTGGTCCGCCACGGTCGGTGACAGACCCGCGATACCGACTGCCGTGATCGAGCATCTGATGGCCGAGGCCCGTAACGAATGCGCTCGGTGCCATACCGGCACCGCCGTGGAAAACGCCCACATCATCGCCTGGGCCATCAGCCGGTCGCACCACCATGACAATCTGGTCCGCGTCTGCTCGAACTGCCACAAGGAACACGATCTGCATCGCAGTCTTTCGCCCGAGCAACTCCGTGCTCTGAAGGACAGGCTGGTCGCGCGGACGCGGCAGAGCATCATGCTCCGGGTCCGTGCGCCGTTGGATCAGCTCCGCCCCCCGCAAGCGCTAGCTCCGTTCTTCGGACGCATCGTCGAGTTGGAAAGGCTTGAAACCGCTTTGTCGACGGGAGGATCGATACTGGTTTGCGGTGCGGGAGGGATCGGAAAGTCCGAGCTCGTCGCCCAGGGCCTGGCGCGGATGAACGATGGTCGTCCGGTGCTGTGGCTGGATGTCGAGCGCTTCTCTTCGGTCGGCGAGATAATATGTGCTCTACGCACCGCTGTCGGTCCCGAGGGTGTCGCCTGCTCGCAGGCGGGGCTGCCAGCGCACCTCGAGCTCCTCCATGCCCGCGTCGTGCTCGACGGCGTGGAACGCTCGAGCCTGGACGACATCGACGGTCTCGAGGATGCGGTGCGCGATCTGTTCGCGGCCACTCGGCACACACAGCTTGTCACGACGAGCCAGCTTTCCCTCTACGTCGTTCCAGCGGAAGTCAGTATCGCCCTATGGGGTTTGAACTCGTCCGACAGTCGCGACCTGCTCGGCCAAGCGACCGCCCGCGCTGCGGACGACCGAGCGGAGGACCTTGAGGCGCTGGTTGGTTTCTGCGACGGACATGCTCTCACTCTGCGCATCGCGGGCGCGTTGATGGACGCCTATGGCGGCTCCGCGGGAGCGTTGGCTGCCATACGACGCCATGGTGCCGCTTGCGTGCGCATTCCGGGGCGTCGACACCAGAACCGCCGCACGTCGCTCGAGGAGTGTCTGGACGTCGCCTACGCGGCGCTCGGCGACGATGCCCGCACGCTTCTCTGGGCGTTGAGCAATGCCCCAGGAGGCGTCTACACGTTCTACCTGGACGAAGGCTGGTTGAACGATGCCGGCGATGCGGACGCGGTCGCAACGTTGCGACGCTGGCATCTGACGCGCGAGCGGTCGATCGGCGATGGGGTGGCTCGGCTCGACGTGCTTGCCCCTGTGAGGCATTTCGCGATCGCGCGGGCGCAGTCGGAATCCCTATCCGACTACCTCGTCATCGTCGGTCGCGTTGTGCAGAACTTCGAGTCCTGGGTCGCCGTGATGGAGCTCCAGTACGACACGCCGGAGGCCACGCCATATGTTCTGGACCGGTACGCGGACGAAGTCGTCAACCTTCTCCACGTCCTCCACCTCGCGAGTGGTCGACCCGACGACAAGGAACTGGTCCGTTCCGCGACGGGGATCGTCCGGGCGTTGATGCGTTACTTCTTCGTGCGACGTCTGCACGAGCAGGGTGCGTACGTCATGCGCGAGGCTGCCAGACTTGCGATCGGAGCCGGACTCGTAGAGGCGGCAAGCGACCTGGCGATGCAGACGATCGTGCTCGCGCAGCGGACGAACGACCGCGTGATCGCCCGCGAAGGGCTGGACATCGCCGATCAGGTGGAATGCGCCACGACTGACGAGAGGCTTCTTGGAGACGTTGCGCTCTGCCGTTCGATGGTATCCCTGAGCGAGGGTGCCGCGCTGGAGGCCGAAGCGAGCGCTCGCATAGCCTTCCAGCACTACAGGCACTGCCTTCAGAAGCAGATCGAGGCTTCGGAGAGCACTTCGCCAGGATCGGCTGAGCGCCTTGAGGAACGGCACAATGCGGTGGCATCGGCCCTCTCCCAGATGGGCTTCGCCCTGCTCGCTCTGGGTCGTTTGGACGAGGCCGCCATCCAATATCGCCACGCGTTGCAGCATCAGCGCGGCGCATCGATCGCGGTCAACGAAGGCCAGACGAAGCATCAGCTTGCCAATTGCGAGAGTTAGCTTGGCAATCACGAGGAGGCGGCACGGCTCTACCTGAGCGCGGCCCGGACATTTCTCTTCGTCGAGATGGGAGAGTATCTGGAGCACGCGCTGTCCGAGCTCGGGCATACCCTCGTCGACATCGATCCTCCTGACCTGCTCGCGTCGATCGACGCCGAGTTGGTCTCCGCTGGTTTAGCCAACGTTGCGGTCGCCGTGTCGGAGACCTTCACCCCGGGACGCGAGATCGTCGGCGAACGATGGGTTGCAACCCTTCGGAGTCTCAGCGGCATCATCTATCTGGCAGGCCTGGCCGGGCACGGACTGCTGCTCGAGGGCTTCGCCGCCGACCTGCGACTACGCTCGATCGATCCGCTGAAGCAGCAGATCGAGGCGGGAATCCTGAAAGCCGGTTCGAAATTCCCCGTGATGGTCGCCGACCGCCTGCTTGCCATCGCGGGGACGGTGGCGGCGGCCGAGGGTGAGCTTGCTACCTGCGAGAAGGTCGATGACGATCTGATCTTCCGCATGTTGGGCATCGTGTGCGGAACGCATTCCTGGCTTCGGGACGTCGTGCGCCTCGTCGACTGGACCGGCGCGCTGCTCGGTCGTCGCTGGGGAATCGAATACCCCGACGCATCCGGCCTGCGGGAGTTCATATACGATCGGCGAGACGGAGTGGCGGACTCTCTCGAGATCAGGCGACGTTCTTGAGCGTAGGGACGCTGCGGCGCTGCGTGGCGGCCGGGGTCCATTGCTCACGATCGACGATCACCTTGCCACAACCACGTGGACCACGGGACATCCGTCGTCACAGGTCGGAATGGCAGCCTTGCTGAAGGCGCGGGTGGCCGCTTTCCTTCGAACTTTGGCCGACGGGCTCAGCCTCGAGCCCGTCGCGCGCGTTCCGCATTCGACCATCCCGGACTTCATCGCCCTGCCGGGTGCTGCACGGCTCGACTGGACGGCTTTCGACCAGGGTGAGGTCCGCATGCGCTATTCGGCGGTCGATCCCGTCTGGAACGTCGTGGACGAGGTGGATGAACTCGTAGGTCTGCGGGAACACGTGCGGCGGCTCAGCCGCGCCATGGCCGAGCTGTCCCTTCGACAAGCCGCTGCTTGGAACGACGTCGCCTACAATCTCAAGCTCGCCTACTCCGTCACGGACGTCTTTGCCGACACCGATATGGACGGGACCAGTGCGTACTGCCGCCCCGCTGCGGAATACGAAGCGGCCGACGACGAGTTCACCGAGAAGCATCTCGCGGCTACGATCGTCTTCTCGTTTGCATGGACGGCGTATGAGCGGGCGATCGAGGCGGTCGAACCGGCTCGCGCGGGCAGGGGCGCCAAGGGGCGGGACCTGGCGTCGGCGAACACCCGCCATCTGCCTTATCTGCGGCGCACGCTGCTCGACGCGGCGGCGCTTGCAGGTGACGGCACGGACTTCGGTCGCCGCGAGATGCGGCGCATGCTCGCGCTCGGCTCGCTACCGGGCATCGCCGCCGAACACCTGCGGCAGTTTCGGAACCGTCTCACGCATGGCGACCTGCGAAAGCCGGAGCCGAAGGACTGGGGCGACGAAAGCCGCTGGATCGTGGACGAGGATCCTCACCTGCTCCAATTCCACGTCAACATCCGCTTGGTGCTGCTTCTCATACAGTTGCTGGCGTTCGACGTAGCGGGCACCGCACCTCCTCCGGTGGACTCCGATCCGGACGATCCAGAACGGAACGAGGACGACCTTGGGCTGTTGCATTGTAGGAATGACATCGACGACGAAGATGACCAATTCGGTTTCGACTTCGAGTTGCCAGTGGCACCAGCTGATGCAGAGCGTCGGGCAGGCGCATGACCATGACGCAACCCGTTATCCTGCGGCCGTTACGAGCGACGCTCCGTCAGCCGCTCCCGCGGTGGCGGTGCCCCTGAAAAACGACGCTCTCACCGGTAAGCCGGCGGGAGAAAGCTGGGAGTAGGGAGGAATCGTTTGGGCAATTACGCGCTCAAAAGGAGATATGGGTTCGGTCGCATTTAGCAGTGGATAAGGGCCGCTGTAGCTTCGCCGATCAATGGCGGGCGGACTGCGTCTAACTGACGTCCTCGAACGCCTTCAGGATAGGGCACGGACCCTCCGAGCCGCTGCCGCATTGCCTTGCGAGACGGTGTAGGGACGTGCGTACGCGCTGAAGCTCCTCGATCTTGGCATCAAGAGCCGCGATCCGCTCGTTGGCGAGTTCGTATGCTCGAGCGCGATCATCCGTCGCATCCAGCGCAAGCAGCTCTCCGATCTGTTCCAAGGTGAAACCGGAACCCTGCGCCGATCGAATGAACCGGAGCCGCTGGACATCTTCGGTTCCGTAGCGCCGGATACCGCCGCCTGAACCAGAGCCCTCGGGCCGGTCCGGCGTCTTCAGAAACCCGCGACGCTGATAGTAGCGCACCGTCTCCACGCCGACGCCGCCTTCGCGCGCGAGCCCTGCGATCGTCATGCCTGACATGCTTGCCTCCGTACCATGGTACGGATCCTATATGGTCTTTGCGAACGAGATGGAGAAGGCAGATGGCAACCGCAGCCCCAAGAAAAGCGACGATCTATCGGATGGTGATGCCGGGGCACACGTGTCCCTTCGGCCTGAAGGCCAAGGACCTGTTGCGTCGCCAGGGTTACGAGGTCGAAGACCATTGGCTTCGAACCCGCGAGGAGACCGATGCCTTCAAGGCTGAGCATGGGGTGAAGACGACGCCGCAGACCTTCGTCGGCGGTGAACGTGTCGGCGGCTTCGACGACCTGCGCCGGTTCTTCGGCAAGACTGTCCGCGATCCCAAGGCAGTGACCTACCGGCCCGTCGTCGCAGTGTTCGCCATGGCGGCGGTCATGGCACTGGCAGCCAGCTATGCCGCCTTCGACACGCCGTTCACATCACGTGCCGGCGAATGGGCCATCGCGTTCTCGATGTGTATTCTCGCCATGCTCAAGCTCCAGAACGTCGAGAGCTTCTCAAGCATGTTCCTCAACTACGATCTGCTTGCGAAACGCTGGGTGCCCTACTCCTACATCTACCCATACGCGGAAGGGGCGGCGGGGGCGCTGATGGCGGCAGGGGTGCTGACGTGGCTCTCGGCGCCGATCGCCCTGTTCATCGGGACGATCGGTGTCGTCTCTGTCGTGAAGGCGGTCTACGTCGACCGGCGGGAGTTGAAGTGTGCCTGCGTCGGCGGCGCCACCAACGTGCCGCTCGGATTCCTGTCGTTGACGGAGAACGTCATGATGGTGGCTATGGCTATATGGATGAGTGCGACGCCAATGCTCGCACTCGGTCGTTGAGCAGACCGGTGCGAGATCCAGCTTGACGGACAAGGGGATGCCGGGCCCCGCACCTGGCATGCCGGCCGTTTGTTCAATCTAATATCTACCGTACGAAAAAGCAGTCGCGTTCGACCAGAGTTCATTCCGAGCGGTGCCGCGGGCCATGTGGCGGCTGCCATCGTGCCTCGCATGGATCCACCATACCGCGGTGTGGCGTGACCCACGCGAGAGCATGATGTTCGTATCGTCTACCCGCGGATATCTCGAACCGACAGGGGCGGTGCCTCACGGGGAGACATGTGTTGGCCGACTGGAAACCTGCCGAACTCACGAAGATCGCGATCGGCCATAATCTCATGATGGCACCGTTTCGCGAAGGCGGGGTGACGGCGGACCGCACGAGTTCGGGCAACCACCTGACGTCCATGCCGGTGTTCATGGTGGGCAACGCGCGGGCCGCGCTGGCATGACGATGGTGACCCTGCACAAGGAGGGCGTGAAGCTCACCGTTCTCGATGAGGGAGATCGGTCGTCGGCGGACGTTCTCCTCTTCCTGCACGGCTGGTGCTGCGACAGCTCGACGTTCTCGGCGCAGTCTAAGCACTTCGGCGGCAACCGGCGGATCGTCGTCCCGAACCTGAGGGGGCACGGCACCAGCGATGCGCCGGTGCAGGATTACGATCTCGGCATGTTCGTCGACGACATCGTCTGGCTACTCGACGAACTCGATATCACCCTTGCGACCGTCATCGGGCACAGCATGGGCGGTGCCGTGGGATTGGAACTCGCGCGCAGGTGTCCCGAGCGTGTCGCGGGTCTGTTCATGATCGACACGGTCCTGTTCCCGCCCCTTGATCTGCGCCTCGGGCTGGCCGGGCTTCTCGACGTCCTCGAGACGTCCGGTCTGGAAGCCGGACTTGCTCAGGCAGCCGCCCTTCTTTTCATTCCGCAGGATGATCCAACGATTAGAGATGGGATCATGAGCAGGGTGGCGGAGACGCCAGACCACGTCGCGTTGTCGGCATTCAAGAACCATCTGCTGGATTACGATCCGGTGCCGGCCCTGTCGCGTTCACGCCTACCAATGGGGTATGCCGGTGCCGCCAATGCGTTGGCCGACCTCGGGCAGATCCTCGTGCATTCCCCGAAGCTGCTGACCGCAAAAACGCTGGCGTCCGGGCATTTCTCGCCGATCTTCGTGCCGGATCAGATCAATGCGATGGTCGAGACCTTCCTACGGGTGATGGCCACGGATCGATGACGCAATCTCCGTGAAGGCGACGAGCCCAAGACAAGGTCTCCGACTGCGACGGCGAAACCTCGGTCCGCACCTCGAGCGCTCCGTCCGATGAATGCTACGAATGTAACACTTCAGGAGGTTCGGTTTCGAATACTCGCGACTAAAGGCGTCGCGCTTTCCCATCGCTGAGGAATTGAGTTTGGCACTGTTGGACGCGGAGACCGTCATAATCGTAGGCGCAGGGATCGGTGGGCTCGCCCTCGGACGCGCGCTACATTCGCAAGGGGTGCCATTCAGGATCGTCGAGCGAGCCTCGAAGCCTGGCGACAGTGGACTGGCGATAAATCTGCCGGGCAACGCGATCGCGGCGCTGACGACGCTCGGACTGCGCGACGAGATCGAGGAGGCCGGATTTCCGCTGCGGCGTCGACAATACCGGACCTCACGCGACAAGCTGCTGTTCGAAGTGGATGAGGAAGGCTTCTGGGGGGCTTCGCTGCAACCGCGCAGTGTACGTCGATCCGCGCTCTTCAAGATGCTCTCGCGGGGATTGCCGGTCGGGTCGGTCCGCTACGGCGGCGACGTGCAGTCGATGTCCCTTCATCAGACCCATGGCGAGCTCTCGTTGGCCAGCGGGCAGACGTTGAACGCCCGGCTGGTCGTCGGAGCGGACGGCGTCAGATCCGTGGTGCGCGCACAGGCGTTCGGTGCCGACGCGGGATCCGGCCACGCGCTGCTCGCCGATACGAGCTGGCGGTTCATGGCGCCCAATCCCGGCATCGAGCACTGGACCGTCTGGGCGGGCGACGAAGGCATGGTCCTTCTCATGCCGGTGGGTCCCGACGAGGTCTATGGGTGGGCGGCGCTGACCCGTCCGCAGCCCGGGCTTGGCTCCGTCGAGGGCCTCGAGCGAATGACGCGGGGTTTCCCCGAGCGGGTCCGCAGCGCAGTCTCCCACGCGATCGCGCAACCGGGGGGCCTGTACCATTCGCCGTTGGAGGAGGTTCGGCTCGACCGCTGGCACACGGGACGCGCGGTGCTGATCGGCGACGCGGCACATGCAACGGCACCCGTCTGGGCGGAAGGCGCGGCCCTCGCGATGGAGGATGCCATCGTGCTCGCTCGGCTGGTGTCGACAAACTCGGAGGTTTCGGAAGCGCTGGCTGCCTTCGATGCCCAGCGCCGACCGCGGGTGGCGCACGTGCAGGCTCTCACCGACGCGATGTCGAGGGCGGCGAAGCTACCGCCGTTCGTCCGCAACGCGCTTCTACCGTTCGTCGGTCCCAAGAGGTACCGGCAGACCTACGAACCGTTGAAGGCGCGGGTCTGAGCGTAGAGCGATCGCCCGTCGAGCCGACCACCACGGTTACTGCGTCGATCGTCGTCGACGGGTCATCGTTCAATGGCGGAACAGCCACCATCGGATCACGCCACCGACGATCCCGACGGCGGTCACCCCTGCGAGCCACAGTCCGAAGAACCAGGCGAGCCGGCGCCCGATCCCGCCGGCATCATCAGTGGTAGCCTTCATGGCCGACCTTTCCCCGGAACACCCAGTACGCCCAGGCGGTGTACGCGATGATGATCGGCACCATGACGCAGACGCCGACGAGCAGGAACAGGAGGCTGCTTCGCGGCGCAGCCGCCTCCACGATCGTCACCGCGCCCGGAATGATGTCCGGGAAGAAGCTGATGCCGAGACCGACGTAGGACAGCAGGAACAGGGCCAGCGTGATGAAGAAGGGGGACCGTTCGCGGCGACCCGCGAGACCGCGCAAGAGCAGGATCGTACCGATGATGGCGAGCAGGGGCACCTGCGCCGTCGCCAGCACACCCGGCATGGCGAACCAGTGCCGCCAATAGGCGAGCTTCAGGAAAGGTGTCGCTGCGCTGACGAGGGCGAGGCAGGCTACGAAGGCCAGGCCGAGGGCGCGCGCGAACCGGTATGCGCGGTCCTGCAGGCGGCCCTCCGTCCGCATGATCAGCCACGTGGAGCCCAGCAGCGCATAGCCCGCCGCGACGCTGATCCCGGTGAGCAGCGTGAACGGCGTGGCCCAGTCCCACCAGCCCCCGACGTAGCTGCGCCCGCCCACGCGTATGCCTTGGAGAAGGGCGCCGACGACGATGCCTTGGGACAGGGCGGCGACCAGGGACCCGATGAAGAAGCCCGCGTCCCAGGCAGGCTGGTGCCTCGGATCGCGCCATCGGAATTCGAAGGCCACGCCCCGGAAGACGAGGCCGAGCAGCATCGCGATTATCGGCGGGTAGAGCGCCGACATGATGATGGCATATGCGAGCGGGAAGGCGGCCAGCAGTCCACCGCCCCCCAGCACAAGCCAGGTCTCGTTGCCGTCCCAGACCGGCGCCACCGAGTTCATCGCCGTATCCCGGTCGCGCCCCTCCGGGATGAGCGGGAACAGGATGCCGAGGCCAAGATCGAACCCGTCCATGACGACGTAGCCGAAGACCGCGAACGCGATGACGAACGCCCATGCGGTGGCGAGATCGGGACTATAGGTCATGCGGGTTGCCTCCGGACGTGGCGAGCACCGCAGGCGCGCAGGTGATCCCGGTCGATCGGATCGGGCCCGTGAGGCCGGCGTCGGCTGCGTGCCCACCTGGTTCCGGCAAGCGCGACATGAGATGCAGGATGTACCAGATGCCGGCCCCGAAGACGACGAAGTAGACCAGTGCGAAGGCGGCCAGAGAGGCGGCCACCGCAGGCGCGGCGAGGGGGGATACCGAGTCCGACGTGCGAAGCAGACCGTACACGGTGAAGGGTTGTCGGCCGACCTCCGTGGTCGTCCAGCCGGCGAGCACGGCGATGGTGCCGGCAGGCCCCATCGCGACCGCGAACCGATGGAGCCAACGCGACGACCAGAGCCGGCCTCTCGCGCGGGCGATGAGGCCTATACCTCCCAAGGCGATCATCAGGAGCCCAAGACCGACCATCACCCGGAAAGACCAGAAGACGATCGGAACCGGTGGCCAGTCGCGGCGTGGCACGGTGTCCAGACCCGCGAGTGCGGCGTCGGGATCGTGGCGCAGGATGAGCGAGGAGACCTTGGGAAGGCCGACCGCGTAGCGGAGTCGACCCGCCTTCTGGTCCGGGATGCCGAACAGGTAGAGGGGAGCGCCGTGTGGATGGCTCTCGTAGTGCCCCTCCATGGCCATGACCTTCGCGGGCTCGTGTTCGAGCGTGTTCAGACCCTGCGTGTCGCCGGCGAACGCCTGCAGCGGCGCGACCACGACGACCATCCACATCGCCATCGAGAACATCGTCCTTGCGTGATCGTCGCGGGAGTTGCGCAGCAGATGCCAGGCGCCGACCGCGCCGACGATCAACGAGGTCGTCAGGTAGGCGCCGAGCACCGTATGCACGAGCCGGTAGGGAAAGCTCGGGTTGAAGACGATGCGCCACCAGTCCAGCGGCACGAACTGGCCGGAGCCATTCATGGCGAAGCCGACCGGCGTGTGCATCCAGCTGTTCGCGGAGACGATCCAGAAGGCGGAGAACAGCGTGCCGACGGCCACGAGCAGCGTCGCGGTGAAATGCAGACGCGGCCCGACCCGGCCCATGCCGAACAGCATGACCCCCAGGAACCCCGCCTCGAGGAAGAAGGCGGTGAGGACCTCGTAGCCCATCAGGGGCCCGATGATGCCGCCGGCCTTGTCGGAAAAGACGGCCCAGTTCGTGCCGAACTGGTATGACATGACGATGCCCGATACGACGCCCATGGCGAACGCGATCGCGAAGATCTTCAGCCAGAAGCGGAACAGTCCTAGGTACACGGTCCGCCCCGTTCGCAGCCAGAGGCCCTCGAGCACGGCGAGATAGCTCGCAAGGCCGATCGAGAAGCTCGGGAAGACGAAGTGGAACATCACCGTGAACGCGAACTGCGCTCTCGCCAGCGTTACCGCGGTTTCCGTGTCGGCCATCGCGGCGTTGCTCCTTCGATGTGGTTAGCCGGATCGGTCCGACCCGGATCTCGTGTCGGGGCACTAGCCCCGGTGGTCGCTGCACGTCCCGTGCGCCACGCGTTCCTCGCGCCGGACGCGGACGACGGGGACGGGTATGAAGAAGCGGTCCATCGCCTCGTGCATCCGGCAGATGTCTAGCCGCTTTCCTAGCCGCCGCGGATCTCCCGAAACATCATACGGGGGTAGCGGCCGGTACGTGACATGGAGTCCCTCCTGACGAATTCGGCACTCCGCGATCACACGGATGGCGGCGTCCCTTCGGGCCTGGTCCCCCGGGCGGGACCGACGATCGAGAAGTTTCCGACGGCGTGCGCGAGCAGCTTCCCGTCCGCACCTTTGACCTCGCCGGTCAGATACACCGTCCGACGACCAAGGTTCACCACGCGACCGGTGGCCATGATGGGCGTCTGCCCTGTGGTGATCGGGCGGAGATAGGTCACGGAGAGGTCGAGCGTCACGACGGCGGCGCCGACCGGCAGCAGGGTGTTGGCGGCACATCCCATCGCCGTGTCCAGCATGGTGGCGGCCACTCCGCCGTGGAGCATGCCCATCGTGTTCTCGAGCGATTGCTCGTAGTCGAGCCGCATTCCGATCTCACCGGGTTCCGCGACGACGCAGCGAAATCCCAGGAGGCGCGCCATTGGCGGAGCCGGCAGTCGCGCGTCGCGGATGCCGCGCATGATCTCGAGACCCGACAGCCCCGTCGCCAGCTTCGCGCCGTGCACGGGATCGTGCCAGGTCACGGTCCGCTCATGCATGTGCTGCGCGGGGATCTCGTGTTCCGTGTCCATCTGGATCATCGCCTCGACTTGATGTGGTTGCCGTC
The DNA here is from genome assembly GCF_042466285.1 of Sphingomonas sp. R86520. NCBI lineage: Bacteria > Pseudomonadati > Pseudomonadota > Alphaproteobacteria > Sphingomonadales > Sphingomonadaceae > Sphingomonas > Sphingomonas sp. R86520. The sequence continues at coordinate 3,196,670 of NZ_JAXHBZ010000001.1, read as the reverse complement.
GATCGTCTCGGGGGCGACGACCGCTCGCGCCTCGTTGCGGCGATCCCGAAACGCGGCGTGGGGGCATCGGGCCACAGGTTGGCCGACGCTCACTGTCCCGCCGCCTGCATGCCCAGGCCCAGCGCTTCGGCGACGCCGGCGCCATATGCGGGATCGGCTTTCGTGCAGTTTGCGATGTGACGCATCTTCACGCTGAGGTTCGCCCCGTCGATGGCACGCGCGGTGTTTCCGAACAGACGGGTTCGCTCGGCCGCGTCCATAAGCCGGAACAGGTTGCCGGGCTGCTCGAAGTGGTCCTCGTCGACGCGGTGGTCCCAGTGGTCCCCCAGACCGCCGATCTCGAGCGGCGGTTCCGCGAGTTCGGGATGGTCCGCCCAGACGCCGGTGCTGTTCGGGTAGTAGGAGGTGGTGGCCCCGAGGTTCCCGTCCACCCGCATCTGCCCGTCTCGGTGATAGCTGTGGAAGGGGCAGCGGGGTGCGTTCACGGGGATGCTGTGATGATTGACGCCAAGACGATAGCGCTGCGCGTCGCCGTACGAGAACAGCCGCGCCTGCAGCATCTTGTCGGGCGAGAAGCTGATGCCCGGCACGATGTTCGCGGGCGAGAAGGCCGCCTGCTCCACGTCTGCGAAGAAGTTGTCCGGATTCCGGTTGAGCTCGAGGTCGCCCGCGGGGATCAGCGGGTAGTCGCCCTTGGACCAGACCTTGGTCACATCGAACGGATTGTGATGATGCCGGCGGGCCTGATCCTCGGTCATCACCTGGATGTTGAGCTGCCAGCGGGGAAAGTTCCCGCAGTCGATCGCCTCCAGGAGATCGCGCCCGTGGCTTTCCCGGTCGCCGCCGATGACGGCCCCGGACTCGGCATCGGTGAGGTTCTCGATGCCCTGCTGGCAGCGGAAGTGGAACTTGACCCACACCCGGCCGCCGGCCGCGTCGATCATGCTGTAGGTGTGGCTGCCGAAGCCGTGCATGTGACGGTAGCTCCGGGGGATGCCGCGATCGGACATGACGATGGTGACCTGGTGCAGCGCCTCGGGCAGCAGCGACCAGAAATCCCAGTTGTTCTGCGCACTGCGCAGGCCGGTGCTGGGGTCGCGCTTCACCACATGGTTCAGATCGGGGAAGCGCAGCGGATCGCGGAAGAAGAACACGGGCGTGTTGTTCCCAACGATGTCCCAGTTGCCCTCCTCGGTGTAGAACTTGAGCGCCCAGCCGCGGATGTCGCGTTCGGCGTCCGCGGCGCCGCGTTCGCCGGCGACGGTCGAGAACCGCTGGAAGACCTCCGTCTTCTTTCCGATCTCCGAGAAGAGCTTCGCCTTCGTGAACCGGCTGATATCGTGAGTGACGGTGAACGTCCCGAACGCACCCGAGCCCTTGGCGTGCATCCGCCGTTCGGGGATCACCTCCCGGTCGAAGTGCGCGAGCTTCTCCAGCAGCCACACGTCCTGCAGCAGCGCCGGTCCGCGCGGGCCTGCGGTCATGATGTTGACATTGTCGACCACCGGCGCTCCGGCCGCCGTCGTCAGGTCCTTGCGATCCATTTCGTCCTCCGCTGCCCGGTCGGGCGCCGTTCAATCCGCTCAAGCTAGGGCAGGGCGACGGCGGGTGGCGATGGGGATCACGGTCTAGGGCGTGCCATACGAAGGCATGGCTCTTCGGCGTTCTGCTGCCGCGGAACGTGCCTTCCCGTCGAGCGTCGACTGCCGGGGAAACGAACGCAGCTAGTCGAGTAGTTCCGCAAGCTGCTCGATCAGGTCGCTGGATTCGAAAGGCTTCACAAGCAGGCTGATCACACCGGCTGCGGCAGCGCGCTGGTCCACTTCCGGGGTGGGAAAGGCCGTTATCAGGATGATCGGAATGCTCTGGGGCTGCACTGCTTCCGCAAGCTGCAGTCCACTCGATCCCGGCATCTGGACGTCGCTTATGATGCAGTCGACCTCGTTGAGAAGCGTCGATGCGAGCAGAGCGTCCGCAGTGTCGAACAGGACGGCCCGATATCCAAGACTCCCGAGAAGGCCGTCAAGCGCGGCTCGTACATCCTCGTCGTCGTCGACGACCGCGACCAGAGCATTACTGGTGGTATCTTGGGACGGTACTGGCACGAACTCTGACTCTCCAGTTCACATGGCATGCGCACGGTGCGCGTCACGCATCGATGGATGATACGAAGGTGGTTTCCGGCTAGGAGTGTCAGAAGCGCCGGACGGGTGCTGCTTGTTCCGTGTCACCGTCCTCGAAGGGCTTCACCCCATACCTTGGTATGGGCGCCTTGGTTTTCGGTACGGATGGTGGGCTGCCGTCGCCGAGACTAACCTGCCGAAGATCTTCAGGGGAGGTTGTCACGTCATCGCAGCACCATTCGGTGGAGGGGTCGGCACCCGGTCGTGAGGCGATCGCGATCTGCGACCCGACAGGCGTCGTACTCGGCTGGACCCCTGCTGCCGAACGGCTCTACGGATGGACCGAGCGCGAGATGGTGGGGAAGTCGATCGACGACACGCTACATACGCGACCGATCGCGCCGGTCATCATGGGCGGCACGGCTCGACCCAACGGAGTGGTACGGCGGCATCGCGACCGGACGCCATTGACCGTCGAGCTCGAACGGACTGTGTGCCGTGGTTCCGACGGCGAGGTGAGCCATGTCATCGACGCGACGCGGCTTGCGGCCGGCGGACGTCAGGAAGACCGACGCGCCGGGATGGACCTTTACGCGGCGGCGATACTCGGTGGCATGGATACCGCGATCGTCGAAGTGGATCTCGGTGCGGTCATGGATTTCCTGGCCGCCCGACACGGGTCCAACGATGCGGATCCACACGTGCCGGCTCCCGGTGAAACGCTTGAGCTGCTGACGCGGGCGTCGATCACGGACTGCAACCAGGCCGCGCGCGAGCTTCTATTCGATGGCGGTACGCCGGCCGGGTTGTCGCTTGCGGACCTGGCCATCCCGGGGGGGCTTCAGGAGCTGGGCAGCATCCTAGGGAGCGCACTCGGAGGGAAGGAGCGCTGCCGTTCCGAACTGGCGGTCGGCTCATCCGAAGGCCGTGTTCTGGTCTGCAGGGCGACTACCCTCTTATCGACCGACGCGGCGGCGGCCCGTTGGATGGTCCTCTGCCTCACCGACGTGACCGATCTCCGAGAGGCCGTCGCCCGGAGCGAACGGACCCGGGAGTATTTCCAGGTCATCTTCGAGACGATGCCCATCGCCCTGTACCGTGTCGACGGGAGCCGGTGCCCGAGCCTGGTGTCCGAGCTCCTTGCCGTTCCGGACGAACAGCTCGACGCCTACCTCGTCGCGCATCCCGACAAGGTCGCCGAGATCGCCGGCGCATCGGTCTTCGCCGAGGTCAATCGGCGGGGGGCGGAGATCCTGCATACGGCTACGCAAGAGCTTGTGGGGCAGCCGATCGCGCCCGTTTGGACGGCCAGGATGGATACCTACCGCAGGTCGCTCGCCGCGAGGTTGCGCAACGAGTATTTCGACGAGGAGACGCAGATCGTCGCCGCGGACGGCGAACTGATCGATGTCCTGTTCGCGGTCTCTCCCGTTGCGTATGCAGGCGAGCGTCTCACGATCGTGGGCATGGTGGACCTGCGCGAATTGCGGAAGGCCGAGTCCGAGCTCAGCCGCCTGCAGTCCGACTTCGCCCATGCCGCGCGCATCGCCTCCATCAGCGAGCTGGCCACCTCGCTGGCCCACGAGGTGAGCCAGCCCCTTTCCGCCATCCATCTATGTTCGGAGACGGCGCTGCGGTGGTTGGACCGGGCGCAGCCGGACATTGAGGAGGCTAGGGCGCAGCTGTCGCGGATCGCGACGCAGGCCGGTCGCGCCACGTCCGTCATCAACCGTGTTCGGCAGATGACGCTTCCGAGCGCGACCCGAAAGCGGACCTCGTCGTTCGGCACCATACTCGAGGATGCTATGGCACTCGTCGCCCCCCAGGCCAGATCGCTCAAGACATCGCTGCTGCTATCGCCATGCGACGACGAGCTGTGGATACTGGCGGACAGCATCGAGATCGAGCAGGTGATCGTGAACCTGTTGTCGAACGCGCTTCACGCCATCGAGGCCGGGCGGAGCCCGACACGCCAGATCACCGCGACGACCGCGTCGAGGGACGGGCAGGTCGTCTGCGTCATCTCGGACACGGGGCCCGGCATCGACGCTGATCACGTCGACCGGCTGTTCGATCGCTTCTTCACGACGAAGCCATCCGGTCTCGGACTGGGGCTCTCCATTTGTCGCACGATAGCCGAGGCGCACGGCGGTAGCGTCGAGATCGCGAACCGGGAGGATCGATCCGGAGTCCGTTCCACACTGTTTCTGCCCCTCGCGCCCTTCGGTCGCCACGGTGCGGACGGAACTGTCGCGATCGGCTGACGACGTTTTCGAAGATCGCGAGCTCGCGAGGATTTGCTGCCAGGCCCCCCGACGCGGAGGTGGCCGTGTCGGGGAGCGAGAGCTGTAAAACGTCACTGACAGATGGCCTGTGGGGGCTCGCGAGCGAGCCCCCGAGCCTCCGAGCCTTATGCGGACGTCGGGAAATCCGTCCCCGCCGCCGAAGCCGCCTGCGATCGGACGGACTCGAGCCGCTGGCTCAGGGCACGATCCAGGATCATCTGGGCATCGCTGCCCAGGACGAGCCGAAGCTCCTTGTTGCCGCTGTCGGCATTCTCGACGATGGCCGCCGCCATGGCCTCGGGATCGCCGTTCGGCGTCCGTGCCGGATCGGTCAGCACCGTGCGCAGATGGCCCAGGGGCGTGTCCCGGTACGCGTCCACGTCCGCGCCGATGCGCTCGAAGGCATTCGAGCGGAAGCCGGTACGCGAGGCGCCCGGCTCGACGATGGTGACACCGATGCCGAACGATGCGACCTCCTGCGCCAGGGAGTCGAAGAACCCCTCGAGGCCCCACTTGCTGGCATGGTAGAGCGAAGCGCCCGGGTGTGTCGCCTGGCCGCCGTACGACGAGATCGCGATGATCTGACCTCGACCCTGCTCGCGAAGATGGGGCAGCGCAGCCCGTGCGATCTCGATCGGACCGACCAGGTTCGTATCGAGCTGATGCCTGATCTGCTCGTGCGACAGTCCCTCGGCGGCGCCGAACAGCCCGTAACCGGCGTTGTTGACGACGACGTCGATCGGACCCGTGGCGAACGCTGCGTCGACGACCGGACGGATCGCATCGATATCCGTCAGATCGAGCTGGGCGACCTCGAATCGGTCTCCGTACTGCGCCGAGATGTCGGACACGGTGTCGAGCTTGCGGACCGTGCCGAAGACCCGGTCCCCGCGCTTGAGCAAATGCTCCGTCATGGCCCGGCCGAGACCGCTGCCCACTCCGGTGATGAACCAATGTTGCATTAGTGATTTCCTTTCAGGCGCTATGTAATTCGCTTCATTGCTTGAGATTAGCCACCGCATCCGGCATGGACTGATGGCCAAATACCATGAATAGCCAACCAACCCTCAGCGAGCTGCGTGCTCTCTCCGCAGTCGCCACGCACCGCAGCTTCCGGCGGGCGGCGGATGTTCTGGGGTTGGCGCCATCGACGCTCAGCCACATGATGACCCTCCTCGAAGGTCGGCTCGGAACCCGGCTCCTGAACCGGACGACGCGCAGCGTCGCGCCCACGCATGCCGGTGCCATGCTGGTGGAGCGTCTCGCGCCGGTTCTCCAAGGGCTCGACGCCGCGCTGATGGAGGTGGGCGAAGATCCCGACGAACCGACCGGCCCGCTTCGGGTGACCGCGTCCGAGACGGTGTCGATGCTGCTCGTACGCGAAGCGATCCCGAGCTTCCTCGCAAGATTTCCCCACGTGACGATCGACCTCGTCGCGAACCCGGATTTCGTCGACATCGTGGCAGAGGGGTTCGATGCCGGGATACGTCTCGGCGATGCCGTACCGCGCGACATGGTCGCCGTGCGTCTGGGAGGCCCGTCCCGGATGCTTCCGGTCGCGTCGCCTGGCTATCTCGCCGTCAATCCCCGCCCGGAATGCCCCGAGGATCTGCGGCGACATCGGTGCGTGTGTTCGAGAACGCCGGGCGGCCGTCCGTTCAGATGGGAGTTCGAGCAGGCGGGCGAGACTTCCACCATAGCGGTTGACGGGACGATCACGCTCAACCGGACCGAGCTGATGATCGAGGCCGCTCTTGGCGGCCTCGGCATCGCCTACGTTCCCGAGCGGCTGGCCAGGCCCCATCTCGACGATGGATCGCTCGTCGCCATGCTCGAGCCTTGGTGCCCTGCCTATCCCGGCCTTTTCATGTTCTATCCCGGTCATCGTCACGTCCCGGCTGCGCTTCGCGCCTTCGCGTCGGTTCTGAAGGAGACCCTCGGAAAAGGCTGAAGCGGCGGGAGGCCAGTCGACCGCCCGCCCTCCAACAGACTCAGAAGCCTTCGAGCACCGTCTTGCCGATGGACTTTCCGCTCTCGACGATCGTGTGCACGATCTTCAGGTTGGACGCGTTGATCGGCGAAACGGTCTGCGCCAGCGTCGTGCGCAGCACGCCGGCATCGACGAGATGCGACACCTCCTCCAGCAGCTTGTGCTGTTCGATCATGTCGGCGGTCTGGTATAGCGAGCGGGTGAACATCAGCTCCCAGGCGACGGTGATCGACTTGCGCTTCAGCGGCACGATGTCGAAGCTCTTGGGGTCGTCGATCAGAGCGATGTGACCCTGCGCCGCCACGATCTTCGGGAACAGGGAGAGGTAGTGGTCGCTCGCCGTGAGCCCGGCGAGGTAGTCCACCTCGGGATGTCCGATCCGCGCTAGTTCCTCGTCGAGCGGCTTGTGATGGTCGATGACGACGTGGGCGCCCATGCTCTTGACCCACTCGATCGTCTCGGGACGCGAGGCCGTGGCGATCACGGTGAGTCCGGTAAGCCGGCGAGCGAGCTGGATGAGGATCGAGCCGACGCCGCCCGCGCCGTTGATCACGAGCAGCGTGCCCGGTCCCTTCTTCTGGCCGTAGGGTACGCGCAGACGATCGAACAGGATCTCCCACGCCGTGATCGCGGTCAACGGCAGCGCCGCGGCCTCCGCCCAATTGAGCGACTTGGGCTTGTGGCCGACGATGCGTTCGTCGACGGCGTGGAGCTCGGCGTTGGTGCCTGGGCGGCTGAGGTCGCCCGCGTAGAAGACCTCGTCCCCGACGTTGAAGAGGCTGACTTCGGCACCGACCGCCTCGACGATGCCCGCGGCATCCCATCCGAGGATCTTGGGGTCGCCGTCCGTGCGGGCGCTGCTGCCGCGGACCTTCACGTCGACCGGGTTGACCGAGATCGCCTTCACCCGCACCAGAAGGTCGCGAGGACCTGCTTCGGGGGCCGGGATGTCGAGGTCGAGGAGGGCATCGTCGCGGTTGATGCTGCCCGCCGCGTGATAACCAATCGCCTTCATTGTACTGTCTCCATCAATGTTCGGTCCTGAAATCGGCGTTCCCCCGGCAGCTCGCCAGCGACAGGTTCGCAGGGCCGCCATTCATCGATGAATGGATCGGCCGGTCCGACGCTATCGATCAATTGTTCGAGCTGCTGCTCGGACCAGCCGGCACCGAGGAACGCGCCGATCTCCGCGGCTGGAATTGCCCAGCCGTGATGGCGGGCGAGGCTCGCGGTTCGGCGAAGGCTTTCAAGGCACGGGGAGGCGAGGGGCTGGGGTCCGCCGCCGACGAGAGAGAGCAGCAAACGGCCGATCGGCGACCATTGCAGGGGTTTGGTCCCGTCTCTCGCGCCGATCGCTATGACGAGCCATTGGAAACTGGTGAAGCCGTCCGACGACGCGGCACCGCACGTCATTGGCAGACCCTCGACGGTGGATACCGGCATCGTGGCGCTCCTGCATCATCCGCAGTCCTTGCGGTCATGCGAATCTGCCGGAACACGCGGTGCGCGACCATCCTACGGTCGCCTCAGGTCCCCCCTACTCGGGTATGGTGACCAGTCAGATGTCGGTGGGCAGAACCTGATCGAGATGCTCGACGAGGAGTCGTAACCGGCGAAGGCGCCGCAGATCCTCATGATAGCCGAGCCAAAGATCGCGTGCGGGCGGTTCCTCCCCGCCGAGGAGTTGCACATCCAGTGCATCCCCGATGACGCGCGGAAGAACCGCAAGCCCGGCGCCGGCGGCACAGGCGGCCCCCTGCGCCTCCCTGTTGTTGCTCCGGAAGGTCGGCGCCGCGGACGGCCAACGTGAGCGGAGCCACATCACGTCGACCAGTCGGTCGAGCGCGCTGTCCATGGTGACGAGCTGGTGTCCCGCGCCATCGTCGGACGAAAGGGGGTCGCCGCACCGGTCGAGATAGGAGGACGCGGCGTACAGGCCGTATCTGATCCGACGGAACCGGCGATGGATTATGTCCGCGCCCGAGAAAGGCACGAAGCGGACGGCGAGGTCCGCCTCCCGCCGCTGCAGGTCCATCAGCCGGGAGTCCGCGATCACCTCGACCGTGAGACCGGAATGCGAGATCGCGAAGTCGGCCAGCGGCGCCGCGAGGATCCGCGAGGACACCCAGTCGGACGCCGACATGCGCACGACGCCTTCCAGGCCACGCGCGCCTCCGGCGAGCTTGCGCTCGAGGGTGACGGCCTCCTCCGCCATCTGTTCGGCATGGAGGAGCATCGCCTCTCCCTCGTCCGTGAGCAGGAAGCCGCTCGACGTCCGCTGGAAGAGCGCCGCGCCGACCGACTGCTCGAGCGCACGCAGCCGCCGCCCCGCGGTCGGTTGGCTGAGCTTGAGTCGGGTCGCCGCCGACGTCAGCGTTCCCGCCCGCGCGATCTCGAGGAACAGTCTCAGGTCATCCCAGTCGAAGGCCACAACTTTTCCGATCTCAGCTCGTGTCTATCCGTCCTCGCGACGACCCACCATCGCTGTCGCGCCGCCGACACCTACATACCAAGTCACGTGTTTAAGGGCGGTGGCCGCCCGGGCAAGATCGAAGGATCGAACCCCTCGGGAGTGCCACCATGACGAATGCGGATTTGAAGTACGACGTGTCAGCGTCCCATCGCGAAGACTTGCTGGACGAGGCGCTCGAAGAGAGTTTTCCCGCGAGCGATCCGGTTTCGCTGTCTCCAGTACCCTCCGTCGAGGCAGAGAAGTCAGCCAGCGAAGCCACGAAGGCTGGATGACGGCATTTTAAGCCGCCGCGGTCGTATCAGCGCGTAGGCCCTTTCCAAATCGCATGGCTGCCATGTCGCGTCGCGCGGTCTCGGCTCGGAACGCCTCGATGGCTGCCCGGATCAACGCGCCGTAGCGCTCCTCCAGCTCGGACCAGCGCGTGACGCTGAGCAGGCCGGGACCCTTCCGCTCGCTGCGTATCAGGCCGGCCTCCCGCAGGATGGTGAACTGCTTCGATAGCGTCGACTTCGCCACCGTGCGGCCGCCGAACTGCAGATACGGTGAGCAGCCCATGGGACCGTCCGCGTCGAGGAGATCCGCGAAGATCCTCAGGCGCAGCGGATCAGCCAGCGCGAATAGGATCTCGCTGACCGAGATGTCGTCCAGGGCAGGGTGCACCAACGGTCGCATGGGCGTGAGATAGTGTTCCGAAGACCGACCGTCGAGGGCCGCCGTCAGTCCGTGATGATCCCGACGAGTCCCGGACCCTCCGCGGCGAGCGCGGCCTGCACGCTGGGACGAGCGCCGATGCGCGAGAGATAGGAACGTAGGTTTGGTAGCGCGGCGAAAGCGAATTGGAAGAACAGAGCCCAGCTGGCGATGACGAACAGATAGGCATCGGCGGCGGTGAACGTGTCGCCCGTGAGGTAGGCTTGATTCCCCAGCTTCGCTTCGATCATGCGTAGCCGTTCGGCGATGCGTTCGCGCGCGAAGGCCTTCGCTTCATCGTCGATCGGCCAGAACAGGGGGCTGAACGCCTTGTGCAGATCGGCGGCGATATAGCTCTGCCATTCCATCACACGGTATCGCTCGATGCTGCCCTGGCGCGGCATCAGGTCCTCCCGACCGGCGGTATCAGCGAGATACTGCGCGATCACGACATTCTCGGTGAGCGTCGATCCATCGTCGAGCTGGACCAGCGGCACCAGCCCCCGCTCGGCGACCAGACGGTAGTCGGAACCATCCGAGCGGGTCTTCGCCGTCACGTCGACCACTTCGAGTTCGAACGGTAGACCCGTCTCGTGAAGCAGTATGTGGACTGACATCGAGCTGGCGCCGGGATGGGTGAACAGTTTCATGGTTACGATGTCTTTCGTGGAACGGAATGGATGAAGCCCACCTTGAACAGAAGGTTGGGAAGCGCGATCAGACCGAACGCGGCCATGCCGATCGCGACGGAGAGGAATATGCCGCCCAGGCTCGCCGCTAGGAGGCCGCCGCCGATCGCCAGATCGCGCGATGGGGTGGCGATCGAGGTCATGCAGTTCATCCGCGGAAACCGGCCGGGAGCTAAACTCCCGGCCGGTTCGGTCAGGCGGCCTTCTTCACGCTGAGGATGCGGCGCTGCGTGAAGTCCTCGATGCCTTCGATGCCGTTCTGGACACCGATGCCGGACTGCTTGGCGCCGCCGAAGGGGATGTCCTTGGGAAGGACCAGATGCCGGTTGACCCAGATGGTACCGGTTTCGATCTTTGAGGCGACCTCCGCGCCGCGATCGATGTCGCCCGCCCAGACGATGCCGCCCAGACCGTATTCGACTTCGTTGGCGTACTGGATCGCCTCCTCGATCGTGTCGTAAGGCAGAATGGGGAGAACAGGGCCGAACTGCTCCTCGCGAACGAGGCGCGCCTTGTGCGATAGGCCCGTCACGATGGTCGGGCGGATGAAGTACCCGTCGCCTTCGATTGCATGGCCGCCGGCCAGGAAGGTGCCGCCCTCATCCCGCGCGGACTCGATGAAGCCCAGCACCTTGTCGTACTGCATCTTGTTCTGGATCGGGCCGATCGTCGTGCCCGGTTCGAGGCCATCGCCGACGACCGCCTCGTCGGCGAGCCTGGCGAGTTCCGCTGCCAGCTCGTCGACCATCGCGCGCGGGGCATAGATCCGCTTGGTCGCGAAGCAGACCTGACCGGCATTGATGAAGGCCGCGAAGAAGATCTTCGGCGCCATCGCCTTCACGTCGACGTCGTCGAGAACGATCGCGGCGTCGTTGCCGCCGAGTTCGAGCGTGAACCGCTTGAGGGTGTCGGCCGCCGAGCCGAGCACCTTCTTGCCAGTGGGGGTCGATCCGGTGAAGCTGACATGGGCGATGTCGGGGTGGCTGGTCAGCAACGGTCCCAGCTCGTTCTGGTCGACCAGGGTCTGGAAGACACCCGCGGGGAAGAAGTCCGCAGCGACCTCACCGAGGAGCAGGGTGGTCAGCGGCGTCGTCGGCGCAGGCTTCGAGATGACGGTGTTCCCCGCCACCAGCGCCGCGCCGATCTTGTACGCCAGCAGTGCCAGCGGGAAGTTCCACGGCGTGATGGCCGCGACGACGCCTTGCGGGTAGCGCTGCTCGACGATCAGCTCGTCTCCGTTGTCACGCAGCACCTTGGGCTGCAGATCCTGGCCTGCGAAGAACTCGAGCGCGTCGACGGTCTCTGCGACCTCGAAGCCGGCTTCGATGAGCGGCTTGCCGACCTCCTGCGTGAGAAGACGCGCGAACTCGTCCTTGCGCGCCTCGATCGCCTTGGCGAACTCGCCGACCCTCTTCGCGCGCTCGGCGAACGGCAGTGCCGCCCAGGCGGGAAACGCACGCTTGGCGGCCGCGATCGCGGCTTCCGCCTGAGCGATGTCGGCCTTTGGCGAGGTCGCGAAGGCTTTGCCGGTCGCGGGATTGATGACGTCGATGGTGGTTGCGCCATCGACCAGCGCGCCGTCGATGAGTAGCTTCGGGGTCATGGCAGGTCCTTCGTGTCCAGAAACGTTATGTTCGTAAGTTCGCATATCGTGAACCAAGCGCCAGATAGGGCGTCTCGACGACGCGGCAAGTTGCGCGTTGAGAAATTTCGGCGGCGATGGTGGGGTGCGTTTCCGCGAATGCGTCAGCCCTTCGGGCGGCTTGCGCGGTCGAGTTGACCGAAGTCGTCGTCGGAGAGGATCAGGGCGGACGCCGCCGCATTCTCGCGGAGATGGGCGGCCTTCGATGTGCCGGGGATGGGCAGGATCACGGGACTGCGGCGAAGCAGCCAGGCGATGGCGATCTGCCCGGGCGTCGCGTCGTGGGCCCGCGCGATGCGGTCGAGGACGGAGCCCGCTTGGGTGAGGCGCCCGGCGGCGAGCGGGAACCAGGGGATAAAGCCGATCCCGTTCGCCTCGCAGTGGTCGAGGACGGCTTCGCTTTCACGGTCGGCGAGGTTGTACCGGTTCTGCACGGTCGCGACCGGGAACACCTTCCCGGCGGCTTCGATGTCCGCGATGCCGACCTCGCTGAGGCCCGCGTGTCGGATCACGCCGGTATCCAGGAGCGTGCGGATCGCGGCGAACTGCTCGTCCGCCGGCACGGCCGGATCGATCCGGTGGAGCTGCCACAGGTCGATCCGATCCACCCCCAGCAGCTCGCGGCTGCGGTGCGCCTGCCCGATCAGATAGTCCGGATCGCCGTGAGGAAGCCAGTTGCCCGGGCTCGGACGACGCAGGCCGGCCTTGGTCGCGACGTGCAGACCGGAGGTGTATGGAAACAGCGCCTCCCGGATCAGCGGCTCGGTGACGTCCGGACCGTAGCTGTCGGCGGTGTCAATGAGATCGATGCCGAGTTCCGGCACCAGGCGCAGTGTTTCCAGGGCGGCGTCACGGTCATGCGGCTGGCCCCATACGCCGGGGCCAGTCAGTCGCATCGATCCGAAGCCGAGGCGGCGCACGGTCATGTCGCCGCCGATGTCGAAGGTCGGTTTCATTTCTCTTTTCCTCAAGCTGCCAGTTTAGCGTTCAGGATGCGGAGCTGGGTGAAGTCCTCCATGCCCTCGACGCCGTTCTGGAGCCCGATGCCGGACTCCTTCGCGCCACCGAACGGCACGTCGAGCGGGAGCGCCATGTGCTGGTTGACCCAGATGGTGCCGGTCTCGATGCGTCCGGCGACTTGGATGCCGCGCTCGACATCGCCGGTCCAGATCGTGCCGCCGAGCCCGAACTCGCTGGCGTTGGTCTCCGCGATCGCCTCGTCCACATGGTCGTAGGACTGGATCGGCAGGATCGGGCCGAACTGCTCCTCGCGCACGAGCCGGGCGTCGTTCGGCAGACCGGTGACGATCGCCGGGGTGATGAAATAGCCATCTCCCGTCGGTTGCCCGCCGGTGACGAACGTCCCGCCCTCCGCATGTGCGCTCGCTATGAAGCCGAGCACCTTTTCATACTGCATCCTGTTCTGCAGCGGACCCATCGTGGTGGTCGGGTCGAGGCCGTCGCCGAGAACTGCGGCCCGGGCGCGTCTGGCAAGTGCCGCCGCCAACTCCTCGACGTGCGAGGCCGGTGCATACACGCGCTTGGTCGCGTAGCAGACCTGTCCGGCGTTGATGAAGGCGGCCGCATAGATCTTGTCGGCGGCCCACTCGATGTCGACGTCATCGAGTACGATCGCCGCGTCGTTGCCGCCGAGCTCGAGCGTGAAGCGCTTGAGCGTCTCCGCGGCGGAATCGAGGACCTTCTTGCCGGTGGGCGTCGATCCGGTGAAACTCACATGGGCGATGTCCGGGTGGCTGGTGAGCAGCGGGCCGAGGTCGTTCGCGTCGGCGAGCGTCTGGAACACGCCCGCCGGGAAGATGTCGGCGGCAAGCTCGCCCAGGATCAACGTCGAGAGGGGGGTGGAAGGCGCCGGCTTCGCGATCACCGTGTTGCCGGTGATGAGCGCCGGCCCGAGCTTGAAGGACAGCAGCGTCATCGGCCGGTTCCACGGCATGATCGCGACGACGACGCCCTGCGCGTAGCGCTGTTCGACGATGAGCTCCTGCGCATTCCGTCGGATGACGCGGTCCTCGATCCGCTGACCTGCGAAATGGCGGATGGCGTCGGTGGCCCGGCCGACTTCGAAGCGGCAGTCCGCGATCGGCCCGCCGCGCTCGCGCGTGAGCGTCTCGGCGATGCGGTCGAGGTTGGCGGTCATGGCATCCGCGAAGCGCTCGAGATAGGGACGTCGACCGTCGTAGCCGAGCGCCGCCCATCCGAGCTGCGCACGCTTCGCCGCGGCGATCGCCTGCTCGGCTTGCTGAACGCTGGCGCGCGGCGCCTTGACGAAGGGCTCGCCCGTCGTCGGGTCTATCACGTCGAGCGTCGACGTGCCGTCGACCAGTCGGCCATCGATCAGAAGGCGGTGGATCACTTCGTTTTCTCCTGAGTGGCGTTCGCGAACTCGGTGAGGGCCTCGGCGACCGCGTAAGGATTCTCTTCGGCGAGCCAATGACCGGCGCCGGGGATCACGCCGACCGACACGTTGGTGGCGACCTCCTCCATCATCGGGCCTATTCGGTCGGCGTAACGGCCGCCGGCGCCGGCGAGCGCCAGCACCGGCATCGTCAGCGGCCCCTGTTCGGCTTGGAGACGACGATTGTCGGCTATGTCCTGCGCGAACGATCGGTAGAGTTCGAAGCCCGCGCGCATGCCGCCTGGTTGAGCGAAGTGGCGGACGTAGGTCTGGAAGGTGTCGTGATCGATCGCGGCGGCGTCGAACGCCATGTCGTGGTAGTAGCGCTCGAGGTAGAGGGCTTCTCGACCTTGGGTCAGGGCTTCGGGCAGATCCGGCGCCTGATGGAAGTGGAAGTGCCAGACCTTGGTGCCGTCGCGCGACGCCTCGTCGAACATCCGGGTTCCCGGGATGACGGAATCCAGGATGGCGAGCCGCGCGGTGCGCTCGGGAAACCGCCGCGCGAACGCGTAGGCGACCATCGCTCCGATGTCGTGACCAACGACGGTCACGGGCGTCTCGATGCCGAGGCTGTCGAGCACGCCGGCCAGGTCGGCCGCAAGCGTCCGCTTGTCATACCCGCCCTGGGGGCGGGCCGAACCGCCCGCGCCTCGAAGGTCGGGCATGACTAGGCGGAAGCCGGCGGCGAGCAGCGGCGCAACGGTCTTCCGCCATGCGATGGCCATTTCGGGGTAGCCGTGGATCAGTAGCAGGACCGGCGAGTCATCGTTTCCCGCAGTGCAGAAGTGGATGCGGACGCCATCGACGTCGATGGCGGAGGAGCGGGTGCTGGCAAGCTGACTCATGATGACCTCTATGGTTGGGGGGCGGGATCGGGCACATCGACCATGCCGTGTCCCTCGGCCGCGAGCGCGGCCCTCACGGATGGACGGTTGCCGACCGAAGCGAGAAGGACGGCAATCCTGGGGAAGGGATCGAGCGGGATGCCGTAGAAGCGGGTCCAGCTACCGATGACGAAGAAGTACGCGTCGGCCGCCGTGAACACGTCGCCGGTCAGATACGGGCCGACCAGATCGCGTTCGACGAAGGCGAGGCGGTTTGCGATCCTGGCGAGGACGAGCTTGCGCATCGCGTCGTCGATCTGCCAGTTCAGGGGGATGAAGCTCTTGTGGAGCTCGGCCGCGACGAAGCTCTGCCATTCCATCACGCGGTATCTCGCCATGGAGGCACAGGGTGGCATCAGATCGTGGCGGTCCGCCCGGTCGCACAGGTACTGCGCGATGACGAGGTTCTCGGACAGGTGCGCGCCGTCCTCGAGGACCAGCAGCGGCACCATGCCCCTCGGTGCGGCCGTCCGATAGTCCGAGCCGTCCGTCCGCATCTTGGTCGTGACGTTCACGACCTCCAGCTCGAACGGTGCGCCGATCTCGCGGAGGAGAATGTGCACCGACAGCGAGCTGGCGCCGGGATGGGTGAAGAGCTTCAAGTCGCGCTGATCAGAACGAGGTGATGACGGACCGGGCGATCGCGCCGTGCTTCAGGTCCTCGTAGGCCTCGTTGATCTCGGAGATGTTGACCTCGCGCGAGATCAGATCGTCGAGGTTGAAGCGCCCCTGCAGGTAGAGGTCGGCGTACATCGGGATGTCGCGTTTGATGTTGCTCGAGCCCATGAACACGCCGCGCAGGTCTACCTGGCGTACGATCACGTCGAGACCGGCTAGCGGGAACGTCTGACCCGGGCGATGCAGGCCGATGAGGTAGACTCCCCCGCCGGGACGGACCATCTGGATCGCCTGCTCGGACGTGGAGGTCAGGCCGATGACCTCGAAGGCGTGATCGGCACCGCGCGGGAGCAGCGCCTTCACGGCCGCGACCGCATCGGTGTCCTTGGCGTTGATGAAGTCGGTCGCGCCGAACTTCCGAGCGAGCTCCTCCTTCTGTGGCTGCGTGTCGATCGCGATGATCCGTTCCGCGCCCGCGAGCTTGGCCCCGGCGATGACGTTCAACCCGACGCCGCCGACACCGATGACGACCGCGGTCTCGCCCGGACGCATGTCGGCCGTGTTGATCGCGGCGCCGGCACCGGTGATGACGCCGCAGCCGAGGATGGACGCCTGCGGGAAGGGGACCTCGTCGGGAACTTTCACCAGCTGGTTCTCGTGCACGAGGGTCTGTTCCGCGAACGCGGCCGTTCCCCATCCGGTGTAGACGGGTTCACCGTCCGACGTGCGCGTCAGGCGTTGGCCGTCCGCGGCCGCCCGCATGGTTTCCTGGGGATTCTCGCACTGATAGGTGCGCCCGGACAGGCAGGACACGCAGTGCCCGCAGAACTGGACGAGGGATCCGACCACGTGGTCGCCGACCTTGAGCTCGCGCACGTCAGGTCCGACTTCCTTGACGATGCCGGCCAGCTCGTGGCCGAGAACCGCCGGGAGTGGCGTGCCGTAGTTCGCCTCGGCGAGATGGAGATCCGAATGGCAGAGGCCGCAGGCCTTCACCTCGACGAGCACCTCGCGGCCCTTCGGCGCGTCGATGCTGACCTCCTCGATGTCGAACCGTCCCTCGTTGGCGTTGAGTACTGCGGCCTTCATGTTCTGCGCTCCTGAGATGCCCACGCCCGAATGGGGAGCGCCGGTCCTGGTCTCTAGGATGAGGGATTCTGCGATTGCGGCCAGCCGTACCGAGGTATGGGGATGACCGCTTCCGGTATGCGGCGCGGTGGTGGCCCCATACTCATGTATGGGGGATCGCCCACGCTAAGTGCTGGAAACGGTGCCGCCGCCGGGTTAGGATTGGACTCCAAAAGACGTGTCGAGGGAGGCCGTTCGTGACAGCAGCAACGTCGGCCGCATCGAGCGGCTCAGAACCCATATCGCTGAAGGACTCGCCGCTCGTGCTCGTCGTGGACGACGATCCCGATGTTCGTGCGAGCCTGACGGACATGTTCAATTCGGTTGGCATGGACGTGGTGGTCTATGCGTCGACCGCCGAGATGCTGCAGGAAGGCGTGCCGGACCGTCCGAGCTGCCTCGTACTGGATCTCCGGCTGCCGGGGTCGAGCGGTCTCGATCTGCAGGCCCGGCTCGCGGACGACGGCGTGCTGATCCCGATCATCTTCATCACGGGACATGCGGACGTTTCGACGTCGGTTCGAGCGATGAAGGCGGGAGCGCTGGACTTCCTGCCCAAGCCGTTTCGCGAGCAGGAGCTGCTCGACGCGGTTGGCGACGCCCTGCGTCGCGACCGTCTGCGTCGCCTGGACGAGACCGAGCGCAACGAGGTCCGCGTGCTCGCGGAGAACCTGACGCCGCGCGAGATCGACGTCCTGCGCGGGGTCGCCCGCGGCCTGCTGAACAAGCAGATCGCCTACGAGCTTGGGATCACCGAGATAACCGTGAAGATGCATCGATCGAGCGCCGGGCGGAAGCTGAAGTCCGTCTCCGTCGCCGACATGGTTCGCAAGGTCGAACTGCTTAGCCTGTAGACCGGGGCCGCACCGTGCAGCCCCGGTCGCGGCGTCAGCCCGCGGCGTCCGCACCGGGGGGAAGGGCTCCGGCCGGCGAGATCGCCACCAGCTTCCAGTTGACGAACTCGCCAAAGCCCAGCTGGCTGAGCTCCCGGCCGTAGCCCGAGTTCTTGATGCCGCCGAACGGCATCTGCGGGGTCGACCAGGTCGGGTTGTTCACGAAGGCCATGCCGCTCTCGATGGCGAGCGCGACCCGCTCCCCGCGCTCCAGATCCGCCGTGAAGACGGATCCACCGAGGCCGAAGGGCACGTCGTTCGCCAACGCGATAGCAGCCGCCTCGTCGGGGACCACGTAGAAGGAGAGGACGGGGCCGAAGATCTCCTGCGCGTAGACCGGATTGGCCTTCGTGATGCCGGTCAGGATCGTTGCCTCCAGATAGCTGCCCTGACGATCGATTCGGTTTCCTCCGAGGGTCACGTCGGCACCTGCCGCCTTGGCCTCCTCGATCTGCTTAAGCAGTCCCTGGAGGGCGCCTTCCGACGAGACGGGCCCGAGCGTCGTTGCAGGGTCGAGGGGGTCGCCAGCCTGGAGCGCGCCCATCGCCGCCTTCATCGCCTCGAGGAAGACCCGCCCTCGCTCCTCGCCGACGACGATCATGCGCTTGGTCGCGACGCAACTCTGGCCCGTGTTGTTCATCTTCCCGACCATGGCGTTGTAGACCGTGGCCTCCACCGGCGCGTCCTCGAGGACGATCATGGGATCCGAGCCTCCGAGCTCCAGGACGGACTTCTTGAGGTTCCTGGCGGCGCGCTCGGCGACGGTCGCGCCGGCCTTCTCGCTGCCGGTCAGGGTCACGCCACGAATGCGCGGATCGTCGATCACGGTTCCGATCTGGTCCGTCGAGACAAAGAGGTTGGCATAGGCGCCGGCCGGCACGCCCGCGCGGCGCATGACGTCCTCGAACGCGAGCGCGCACTGCGGCACGTTGCTGGCGTGCTTGGCGACCATGACGTTGCCGACCATAAGTTGCGGCCCGACGACGCGGGCGAGCTGGAAGAAGGGGAAGTTCCACGGCTCGACCGCCAGCAACGCGCCGAGCGGCTGCGGATGGAGCGTGGCACCGGGTGCGCCGGGAAGGGGTTTCGGCTTCAGGAATTCGGCAGCCGTGTCGGCATAGTAGTCCAGGATGGCTGCCGAGAGCTGCAGTTCGCCGATCGCCTGCGGCACGAGTTTGCCCATGTCGCGCGACATGACTTCGGCGAGAGCCTGCTGTTCGTTCCGTATGATCGCGGCGGCGCGCTTTATGATGGCGGCGCGCTCGGCGATCGGCCGTTGCGGCCAATCCTCGCGGTAGCAGCGACCGGTCTCATCCAGGATCGCGGCGAGCGCCGCGTCGGTGATCGTCTCGAAGGATTTCTCGACCTTGCCGGTCGCGGGGTTGGTCGTTCGATAGGCCATGTTGTGATGTCTCCAGAGGGAACCGCGCGAGGATCGGGCCATCGCGGGCGGGTTTCCACTGGACGAGGGTATGGGTGAGACGCGACCATGGCAGGCACCCAGCCCGACGCGCGTGCTCCCCATACCGATGTACGTCTGCCTCGCGAGATCCCTCTGACCTAGCACCGCCGGGAAGCGGAGGTTGCGATGGTCAGCGTGCGGGTGAACGAAGAGATCAGGGAGGTGGCGGTCGACGGCGACACGCCGCTTCTCTGGGTGCTGCGCGATCTGCTCGGCATGACCGGCACCAAGTTCGGCTGCGGCATCGCCCAATGCGGTGCATGCACGGTGCATCTGGACGGCGTCGCGGTCCGGTCCTGCCGCCTGCCGGTCGGCGAGGTGGGCGACCGATCCGTGCGTACGATCGAGGGGGTTGGCGCGACGCCGGTCGGAGCGCGCGTGCAGAAGGCGTGGCTCGACCTCGAGGTTATCCAGTGCGGATACTGCCAGCCAGGTCAGATCATGGCCGCGACCGCGCTCCTGACCGCCAATCCGACCCCCGACGACAAGGCCATAGACGCGGCGATGGCGGGCAACATCTGTCGGTGCGGGACCTACGTCCGCATCCGCGACGGGATCAAACGGGCCGCGTCTCATGGTTGAGGCGGCCCTCTCGCGGCGTCAGCTGCTGCGGACCGGTACGCTTGGCGGCGCGGCCTTCCTCCTCGGCGTCAATCTTCGCTCGGCGGAGGTGGCGGCGGCCAGTCCGGTCGCCGCGGGCGGCTTCGCGCCGGACGCGTTCATCCGCATAGCGACGGATGGTCGCGCGACGCTGATCATGCCGCAGACCGAGATGGGGCAGGGGATATACACCGGTCTCGCGATGCTGATCGCCGAGGAGCTCGACCTACCGCTCGAGGGCGTGACGCTGGAGGCTGCGCCGGCGAGCGACGCGCTGTACGGCAACCCGATCTTCAAGGTGCAGGCGACGGGCGGCTCCACCTCGATGCGGGGCTATTGGCTGCCGATGCGCAAGGTCGGCGCCAGTGCACGCGCCATGCTCGTCGCGGCGGCCGCACGCCGGTGGCGCGTCGATCCCGCGAGCTGCCGCACCGAGGCCGGCGCCGTCATCCATGATCAGAGCGGCCGGCGCCTGCAGTACGGTGAGATCGCCGGGGCGGCGATGCGCGAGAAGCCGCCTGTCGATCCCGTCCTGAAGGATCCGGCGGCGTTCCGCTTGATCGGGCGCGCGCATCACCGTCTGGACACGCCCGACAAGGTCAACGGGACGACGAAGTACGGCATCGATGCGATGCCGGAGGGCGTTCGCTTCGCCGCACTGGCGTCGTCACCGGTGCTCGGCGGGAAGGTCGCTGGTGTCGACGACTCGCAGGCACGCAGTCTGCCCGGGGTGAAGCAGATCGTCGTCCTCGACGATCTGGTCGCGGTGGTCGGCGATACGAGCTGGGCGGCTCTGCGTGGCCTCGCGGCCATCGACATCAGGTGGAATGACGGCGAGTTCGCCGACGTCTCGACGGAGACGTTGCGCGCCGGCCTGCAGGCGGCCGGGCGGAGCAAGGGCGTGACCGTCGTCGACACTGGTGCCCGCGGGAAGCTCGTCGGTGACGGGGTGGTCTCCGCCGCATACGAACTGCCACTTCTCGCGCATGCGCCGATGGAGCCCATGAACTGCACGGTGCATCTGACGCCAGGCCACTGCGAAGTCTGGGTCGGAACGCAGGTCATGACCATGGCGCAGCGTGCAGCCGCCGAGGAGGCGGGGCTGACCCCCGACCAGGTCGTCGTCCACAACCACCTGATCGGTGGCGGCTTCGGACGTCGTCTCGAGGTCGACGGCATCCGCAAGGCGGTACGCATCGCCCGACAGGTGGATGGACCCGTCAAAGTCGTGTGGAGCCGCGAGGAGGATATCGGCAAGGCGCCGTACCGGTCCGTGTACGGTGCCTGGCTGCAGGCCAAGCTCGTGGATGGCAGGCCGATCGCCTGGTACCACAAGACTGTCGGACCGACGGTGGTGGGCAGATGGCTTCCGCCCGCCTTCGACGGCAAGGTCGACAACGATGCCGTCGATGGTGCGGCCGAGACGCCTTACGATTTCCCGGCGAGCTACGTGAACTGGGTGCGCCACGAACCGCGTGGCGTGCAGACCGCGTTCTGGCGGGGCGTCGGTCCGAACCTCAACGTGTTCGCGACTGAGAGCTTCGTGGACCGCGTGGCACGCGAAGCGGGGCGGGATCCCCTGGCGTTCCGACGCGACATGATCGGCAAGCATCCACGCGCGCGCGCCGTGCTGGACCTCGCCGCCGAGAAGGCCGGTTGGGGCACGGCGCTGCCGGCCGGTTCCGGTCGCGGCATCAGTCTTCAGTTCGCATTCGGCACCTACCTCTGCACGGTCGCGGAGGTGGTGGTCGACGACGATGGGGCGGTGTCCGTGACCCGGATGACGACGGCGGTGGATTGCGGCACCCCCGTGAACCCCGATGGCATCGTCTCGCAGATCCAGGGCGGCGTCGTATTCGGGCTGTCGGCGGCCCTCCACGGCCGCATCACCCTTGAGAACGGTCGGGTCCAGCAGAGCAACTTCCACGACTATCGCGTCGTGCGCATCGACGAGACTCCCCGGATCGACGTCCATGTGGTCCGGAACGCCGAGGCCCCCGGCGGCATCGGCGAGCCGGGAACGGTGTCGGTGCAGCCCGCCGTCTGCAACGCGATCTATGCGGCCACCGGCGTCCATCTCACGCGCATGCCGATCGAACCGGCGTTGCTGGCCAAGGACGCACGGGCATGACCCTCGCACGTCGCAAATGGGTCCTTCCTTTCGCTGCCGCGCTGATCTTCGCGTTGGTGGTGGCATACCGCCTGCTCGTTCTTCCAGGCGCACTTGCGTTTGCAGGCGGGACGCAGGTCGATCTCGCCGCCTACCGCGGTTCGCAGGTCACGGGCGTCCCCGTGGAACTCGCGAATGCCGATCCACTTACGAAGGGCCGGTACCTCACGGAGGCCGCCGACTGCGCGGCATGTCATACGGCGAAGGGCGGGAAGCCGTTTGCGGGAGGGCGGCCGTTCAAGCTGCCGTTCGGGACGATCTACACGCCGAACATCACGCCGGACAGAGCGACCGGTATCGGTGCCTGGACGAACCCGGAGTTCCTGCGCGCGGTCCACAAGGGCATCGGGCGGCAGGGCGAGCGGCTGTACCCGGCTTTTCCATACGCCTCCTACACGCTGCTGACCGATGACGACGTCCTGGCGATCCGAGGCTACCTGGCGACATTGCCCGCGGTGGCGCAGGCGAACATCCCCAACACCTTCGCGTTCCCGTTCAACCAGCGGTGGCTGATGGCGATATGGAGCGCGTTCTTCAGTCCCGACCAGCGCTTCCGCCCGGTCGCCGAGCGGAGCGCGGAGTGGAACCGCGGCGCGTATCTCGTCGAGGCGGCCGGGCATTGCGGCGAGTGCCATACCCCGCGAACGCTGATGCAGGCGATGGACACCCGCCGGAAGTTCGCCGGTGGACAGGCCGAGGGCTGGAACGCCTACAACATCACCAGCGACCGTCTGAGCGGCGTCGGCGCGTGGACGGCCGACGATCTCGCCTCCTATCTCGCGAAGGGTCACGCCCCCGGCCACGGCGTCGCGTCCGGGCCGATGGCGGAAGCCGTCGAACTGAGCACGAGCCGCATGACGGCGTCCGACATCGCGGCGATGGTCACCTATCTGCGCACCGTGCCGCCTGTCAGCACGAAGGCGTCGCCGGCTATGGCGGGACCTGCAGCGGCGGTCGCCAGTGTCGGCCCGGTCGGCAATGCGGCCGGCAAGCGCATCTTTGAAGGGGCGTGCGCGAGCTGCCATGCTTGGAGTGGGCGAGGGGCGGTCACCTCGGACCAGCAGTTGACCGGCAACCGCGCCGTGAACGACGCCAGCGCCGCGAACGTCGCGATGATGATCTTGAACGGGACCGGTTCGCCCGAACATGCCGGCGCGTTCATGCCCAGTTTCCGGGCGGCCTACACCGACGCGGAGATCGCAGCCGCGGCGAACTACGTGACCGCGAGATACGGCGCCAAGCCCTCACGGGTGACCGCCAGCGAAGTCCGCAAGATGCGTGACGAGTAGACAACCGAACTCACCACCTAAGGAGAAGAAGCATGCACATGATGGATTGGAACGGATACCGCGACCAGGTCTTTGCTGGCGTCGGTGCCATCGGAAAGATCTCGCCGGACACCACGCGTGGCTACGCGACGCTGAGCGGCGCTGGCGCGAAGACCGGACATCTCGACGAGAAGACGCGGGAGCTCATCGCGGTCGCATGCGCGGTCAGTCTGCGGTGTGATGGTTGCATCACCGTGCATACCAAGGCGGCCCGTCAGGCCGGCGCGAGCGAAGACGAACTGACCGAGGCGCTCGGCGTCGCCATCGCGCTGAATGCCGGCGCTGGCCTCGTCTACTCGACCCGTGCGATGGACGCTTTCTCGGCATCCGGTGAGATCTGAGGACTGGTGATTGCGCCGAGGCAACCTTCGATGGGGATGCGCCAGGCGATCGCGATCAGGCCGGACCTCTGCCGTAGAGGGGTGAGCCTGATCGCACATCCTGTCCGCCTCACGGCCGCGGGACCAAGAAGGCGATCCGCGCCTCGATCGGCGGCGGCATTGCGACGTAAGCGTGCCGCCGCGCGTTGCCTTCGGACTAGGAGATTGACCATGGACATTGGATTCATCGGGCTGGGGAAGATGGGCAGCGCGATGGCGCGCAATCTAGCCAGGGGTGGGCATACCGTCCACGCGTGGAACCGGTCGCCGGTCGCGGACGGATCGGTCGACGGCGTGACCATCGTCGCGACGCCGGACGACGTCTTCCAGGCCGATGTGGTCTTCACGATGCTTTCGGACGACAACGCGATCCGCGAGGTGCTGTTGAATCACGGCGTGCTGCAACGGGCCAGGCCCGGGCTGGTACATGTCGTCGCCGCGACGATCTCGCTCGATTTGGTCGAGGAACTGCGGACGCTGCATGGCGAGGCCGGCATCGGCTATGTCGCGGCGCCCGTGTTCGGCCGTCCGGACGTCGCCGAGGCCGCGCAGCTCAACATCATCGCCGCTGGAGCCGAGGCCGCTATCACACGCGTCCAGCCGCTGTTCGACCTTATCGGCCGCAAGACTTTCGTCATGGGCGAGGACCCGCGGCAGGCCAACGCTGCCAAGATCGCGGGCAACATGATGATCGCGATGGCGATCGAAGCGATGGCGGAGGCTGTCGCCCTGACCGGTGCCAACGGGTTGGCGGCCGAACCCTTCCTTGCCCTGATGACGCAGACGCTGTTCGGCGGTCGCGCCTACGAGAACTACGGGGCGAAGATCGTTGCGGGGGATTACGAGGCCGGCTTCCGGATGGCCCTGGGGCTCAAGGACCTCCGGCTCGCGACTGCGGCGGCCGCGGCTACGGGCAAGAGCCTGCCGATGCTGACCGCCGCCGAGGCTCGTATGTCGGGTGCGGTCGAAGCCGGGATGGGCGACCGCGATTGGTCCGCTCTCGCCGACTTCAGTCTCGATGCAGTCTGAGACCAAAGTCGGCGCGTGCTAAGGGTCCGCAAGAGGTGTGGTCGAGGATGCGGAACGGGGTGATCTCAGAGACATCGAGAAGGCTGTGAATGCCACCACCGCGGTATGTTTCCATCATGGCCATGATTGCGGAGGCGGAATGGCCGCCGTCGGGCATCCGAGCGTCGATCCTGTTGATCAAAGAGGGTAAGGCGGTGAATGATGGGGACGATGACGATGTTGACGACAGTGGTTCGGCAGATGCGGCTGGTCCGGCCGGGTGCTGACGGCGAGTTCGTCGAGCGGCTCCTGCCGGAGCATTCGTCCGAGCAAGCTAGAAAAAAGAAGAAGTAGCGATGTCGGACGCGGCGGGTTTTGTGCTCAATCTCAGTGTCGGGCGGGCAGAGCAGTTGCAGGCGGAGGCCGATGGGAGGGGGGTGTTCCCCGAGGTCGTGCCGGACTTCGCGCATAGCCGGAACGTCCCGCTCACTTGCTTGATCAGTGTCGGCGGCCGGTCGATCACGCACGTCGCGCCGGCGAGAAGAGGCTTCCGCGCTGGAGTCGGCTTCAGGCGGCTAAACATCGGCCCGATGATCGAGCTCACGTCGCCGGTATCGAAGCGCGCGCTGACGGCGGCGGTCGGCCCGCGGTTTCGTCGGCACCTCGTTCAGAGACTGCGCGTCGGCGGCTTGATGCCGCCGGCGACCTTCACCGCAGCGGTCGAAGCGCTGATGGACCTGGCGGCCGACGTCCGTCCTGCGTTGGTCCGCTTCGGTTCCACTCGACGGGAACGGCTGGCACGGCTCACACCGGAGCAACGGCGCTCGCTCGCCATGCAGAAGGACACGTTGACCACCGCCCTGGCCATCGCCGACATCGACCGCGCGCCCGTCCAGGAGTGGGAGCCACCGGTCGACGGTGAGCGCGCGACGTCGTTTCTAGATGGGCTTCCGCAGATGCGCGAGCGCGAGGACCTGATGGTCGTCGCCGACCTCATGCGGGTGCCTGGGTTCGAGTTCGTACGCGAGGTGGCGCACGGCGCGGCTCAGTTCGAGAGCGAGCGCACGAGGCTAACCGTGGTCATGGCCAACCATCTGCCGCTCGAGGAGCAGCTCGGTGCCGATCTCGTCTACTTCAACGAGACCTACCGCTCGTTCGTGATCGTCCAGTACAAGGCAATGGAGGGTGACGACGATGACGGGGCGGTGTTCCGACTCCCGAGCGCTCAGCTGGCGCTCGAGCTCGAGCGGATGGAGCGGCACCTTGAGCTACTGCGTGGGTGCCCGCAGAATGCGACCCGGCAAGGCTACCGGATGCTGGAGAACCCGTTTTTCTTGAAACTATGTCCGCGCATGCAGTTCACGCCGGACAGCCAGGCCCTTGTGAAGGGCATGTACCTGACACTCGACCACTGGAAGCTCATCGAGGCTGACGAGACGATGGTCGGTTCACGCGGCGGTCGCATCGTCACCTACGGCAACGTCGGACGACATCTCGACAATAGCGCTTTCGTCCGCCTCGTCGCCGACGCCTGGGTCGGGACCACGGTCGAGCAGTCGGACGTGTTGGAGCGGCTAATCAGGGAGGTCCTCGCGACAGGCCGGACCGTTACATTCGCCGTCAAGTCCGACAAGCCACCGCCCGGCGATGCGGAACAGGCCAGCGCCATCGACGTCATTCAGCCGCACGACGAGCAGGAGCCTCCTCTTGTCGTGTCGATCGGCTGACGCCGTGCTTCGCATGCATCGTGGCATCGCCGTCGCAGAGGATGATGTTGGGAAGGTCATCGCGGCGATCATGGAAAAGGGACTTACGGCCCTTGGGCCGCGACGCCCGGTCGAAGTCTGGCCGTTGGCCGGTCCGCGGATGCTTCTTGACGGCGACGTTCACTCGATCGATCCGCGTCCGGGCGAAGCGCGACCGGCTGTGTACGCGGCCGACGCCTCCGGTGCGCTGCATTATGCCTGTCGGAACAATGGGAGCGCCCGCGAATACGTACCGCTCATGATCGAGTTCGATGCGCCGTCGCAGGAGGTGTGCGTGGACGGAAATGACCTGCTCTACGTCATGTTCTCTCGACACGCGCGGATCGAGGCGGCGAGGCCGGTGCTAGAGGCGTGCTATGGCAAGGCCATACTCGATTATGCCGAGCGCGCCTGGGCGACTGACGACCCCAAGTTGCGCATTACGCTCTGTGATCTTGCAGTCTGGGACCCGGAGGTCGTCGCGGCGCATCATGCGAACCGTCTTCTGATAAGAGGCAAGTCCGCCACGCTTTTTCGATCGGCCTTCAAGGTCATGCTGCCCGTCGCTGCGACCGCAATTGTCGCGGTCCGAAGAATCGAAGAGTGTCCCCCCGAGCCGCGCTTTGATGTTTCGATCGAAGCCCTCACACTTTGATCCATGGTCCAACGATCGTTGCTTAGACGTCGATCGGAACCGAACGGTGGCAGGCTAGGGCAACCCGCGCGCTTCCGCCTTGCTACGGCAATGCTATTGTTCAGGACCTGCGGCAGGGACCGTGGAGGCCTGGATCGTACGTTTTCGCTCCAAGGCAGACACCATATCGCGCCAAAGGGCGACACCGCTTGTCCAAGACGTCGATCGATCCGAAGCCCGCGACCAGTGTTCTGGTGGCCGAGCTTGTAGGGCGCCTGCTGGCAACGGGGAGGCAGGATGCGATGCTCAGCGCATTTCGATCCGAATTGCGCCCGGATCCAACGAAGGCGCTGCACGCCGACCTTGATCAGGGACACGCCGATGGACCGGCGCCTGGATCCCCGCTGCGTGAGGGATCGCCAGCAGCATTTGACATTTGTCGTCGTCGCGTCGGTACGCCCTGACATCGCATTCCTAGCAACACCTTATCCACAGGAGTCTCGAGTCTGACGCTTGACCAAACGGTTCTGGTAACGGAACATAAGGGGAACAGGTAGAGTCTAGACATCATGATCACCGCCCTCGAGTCCCTGCCGGCCACCATCGCTCACCTGCGGACAATCGCTACGCCCGTGGTGGATCACCGCATCATGCCGTTCGGTATCTCTGCGCTGGACGATCGCCTCGCGAGCAGGGGCCTTCGCGCCGGCGCGCTCCACGAGGTCGCCGCACAAAGTTGTTCGATGGTCGACGATGCCGCGGCCACGCTGTTCCTGGCGGGCATAGCCGCGCGGGAGGCCGCCCATACCGGCGGACCGGTGCTGTGGGTGAGCTGTCGCAACGATCTTTATGCACCTGGTCTCGAGCAGGCGGGGCTATCGCCTGCCGACTTGATCCATGCACAGCCACGCGACGACGCGGCGCTACTTGCCGTCGTCGAGGATGCGGTGCGCGACGGAACGCCGTCGGCAGTGATCGCGGAGGTAAGCCGGATGTCGATGGTAGCAACCCGGCGCCTGCAACTCGTGGCGGCCGACGCCGACATTCCCGTTCTCATCCTGCGACGCAGACGGAACCGCGACCAGGATCCGCTCGCCGAACCGTCCGCGGCCTGGACGCGCTGGCGGATCGCCAGTGCGTCCTCCGAGCGCCTGGGGGTTGCCGGCGTCGGACGGTCACGGTGGCAGGTCGAGGTCGCACGACAGCGTGGCGGCGAAGCATTTTCGATGATTTTGGAGGGCTGCGATGAGACGGGTTGTCTCGCTGTTCCTGCCGCACTTAGCCATCGAGCGGCTGAGACGGCTGGACCGGCACGCTACGCGGCCGCCTGAGCGGCCCGCCCTTCAGCCTCCCGTCGACGACGATCCCGGTGCGTGCTCCGTACCGCGGGGCGGCGGGTGGCGGCCCGGTGCGCGCTGGGCTCGCGCTGACGTAACGACCAGGCAGGATGTGGAAGGCCAGATCGCAGCGCTGCCCGTGCATGCCAAGCCACCCATGCGTGAACTTGGCCGACGTTCGGAAGCGGCAAACCATCCGTTTCACCGACCAGCGCAAGCCGACAGTCACGACAGGGTCGCAGAGACCGTTGCGGCGTTCCACAGGGCACCGCTCGCGCTGGTCGGCAAGGTTGGCCGGCGCGAAGAGGTGGTGGCCGCCTGCGATGGCGCGGCCGCATTGGGGATCACGATCGGGATGGCCGCGACCCACGCGCGTGCGCTGGTGTCCGATCTCGACATCCGACCGTCTGAGACGGAGGCGGATGCCGCGCTACTGGACCAGCTCGCGCTGCGCGCGGTGCGCCGCTGGTCGCCGATCGCCGCGGCCACGCCACCCGATGGACTATGGCTCGACCTGACCGGCTGCGCGCATCTTCATGGCGGCGAAGAGCGGTTCTGTCGGCGTCTGCGCGCCTTTTGCCAGCGTGCGGGGTTCACTGCACGCGTAGCGGTCGCCGACACAGCAGGCGCGGCCCACGCCGTTGCCCGGTTCGGGTCTGCCGACATCGCGATCGTCCCGGCAGGGCGGACCGTCGACGCGATCAGCGGCCTGCCGGTCGCTGCCTTGCGCCTCGCAGGCACGGCGCTCACTGCCGCCCGCAAATTCGGCTTCGAACGCGTGGCCGATCTTTTACCTGTCGCGCGGGGGCCATTGGCACGTCGGCTCGGGCTGCCCGCGATCACGCGGCTCGATCAGGCCCTCGGCGCGGTCGCCGAACCCATCACGCCGCGGACCGACCAGGCCATGCCGATCGTCGAGCGCCGATTGCTCGAACCGATCGTCACCGCAGACGCGATCGCGCAGGTCATGGAAGATCTCCTCGGCGATATGGCCGAACTGCTGCGCGCGAAGGGGCTTGGCGTACGATCACTGCGGCTCGGTGGCCTACGCGTCGATGGCACCGAGCAGGTCGTAGCCGTCGGCACCTCACGCCCGACGCGCGAGGTCTCGCACCTGTTGCGGCTCATGAAGCTCAGGATCGAACGGATCGATCCGGGCTTGGGGCTCGAGCAATTCTATCTGGCGGCGCCGCACACCGAGCCGCTCGACGCTGTCGATCTCGGCGCTGTTCTCGCCGGTGAGGTGCTCGTGCGTGATCCAGCCCGTCTCGTCGACGTCGTTGCCGGCCGCATTGGCGCTGATGCCGTGTTTCGGATTGCGCCGGTTGAAAGCCACGTGCCCGAGCGTGCCGTCATGCGCGCCGACCCGGTGGTAGCGCCCGCGGGCTGGCCGAAATGGCGCCGACCGACGCGCCTGCTGGCGAGGCCCGAACCGCTATGGGGCGTCATCGCGCTCATGCCCGATCAGCCGCCTCGGCGGTTCGAATGGCGCGGCCGGCCGCACAAGGTCGTGGCCGGCGACGGCCCCGAGCGGATCCACGGTGAGTGGTGGCGCCGTGACGCGGAAGTGTGGGCTGTCCGCGACTATTACCGCGTCGAGGACGATACCGGCGGTCGCTACTGGGTGTTCCGGCGTGGCGACGGGTTCGTCGAGGATACCGGCGATCTCAGCTGGTGGATGCACGGCGTGTTCGCATGACCGACTATGTCGAACTTCAGGTCCTCACGCATTTCTCACTGCTGCGCGGCGCGTCGAGCCCCGAGGAGCTGTTCGCGGCTGCGGCGCTGCTTGGCTATCCCTCGATCGGGGTCAGCGACATCGGCACCGTCGCGGGCGTGGTGCGCGCATGGGAAGCGCAGAAGGCGACGGGCGTTCGCTCGATCGCCGGTACGCGCGTCAATCTGTCCTGTGGCCGGCAGTTGCTGCTCTACCCGACCAACCGCCCCGCCTGGTCACGCCTGACGCGCCTGCTGACAGTGGGCAAGAAGCGGGCGGGGAAGGGTGGCTGTCTTCTCCACTGGCATGACCTCGAGCCCTGGTCGGAGGGCATGATCGCCATCCTGCTGCCCGTTGAGCCGGACGAGGATAATCTGGCAGCGCTCGCCGACCTGAAGACGGTCTATGGCCGGCGTGGGTATATGGCATTGTTCCAGCGGCGCCGGCCGGACGATGCCGTGCGGATCGACGCGCTGGCGCGGCAGGCGGGCGGCGCTGGCGTTCGCGCGGTGGTGACGGGGGATGTCCTCTACCACGCGCCAGAAGCACGGCTGCTGCAGGACGTCGTGACGGCTGTGCGCGAGAAATGCACCGTCGACGAGCTCGGCTACCGGCGTGAGGTCAATGCCGACCGTGCGCTCAAATCCCCCGACGAGATTGTCCGGCGGTTCAAGGCGTATCCCGATGCGCTGCGCGCCAGCGTCGACATCGCCCGCCTGTGCACCTTCGATCTGGGCGAACTGGCCTATCAATACCCGCATGAGCGGCTGATCGACGGACTGACCGCGCAAGAGGCGCTGCAGAAGCTGGCGGAAGACGCCGTCGACGTAATGTTCAACGGTACGGTGCCAGCTGCCTATACCGAGCAGATTGCACACGAGATGCGGCTGATCGGCGAGCTTGGCTATGCGCCGTATTTCCTGACCGTCTACGCGATCGTCCGCGAGGCGCGCCGGCGCGGCATCCTGTGCCAGGGGCGCGGTTCGGCTGCCAACAGCTGCGTCTGCTTCGTGCTTGGCGTCACCTCGATCGACCCGATCAAGCACGAGCTGCTGTTCGAACGGTTCGTATCGGGCGAGCGCCGCGAGCCCCCCGATATCGACGTCGACTTCGAGCATGAGCGACGCGAAGAGATCATCCAGTGGATTTACGAGACCTATGGCCGCAACCACTCGGCGTTGACCGCGGTCGTTACACGCTACCGCGCCCGCGGCGCCGTGCGCGACGTCGGCAAGGCGCTTGGCCTGCCCGAGGATCTCACTTCGTCATTAGCTGGCCAGGTGTGGGGCTGGTCGGCCGAAGGCGTCGGCGAAAAGCAGGTCAACGAGCTGAACCTCGACATCGGCGATCGTCGCCTGCGCCTGACGCTCGAGCTTGCTCGCAAGCTCATCGGCGTGCCGCGCCATATGTCTCAGCATCCAGGCGGCTTCGTGCTCACCCATGACCGTCTCGACGATCTGGTCCCGATCGAACCCGCCGCGATGGAAGACCGGCAGATCATCGAATGGGACAAAGACGACATCGATGCGCTGAAGTTCATGAAGGTCGACGTGCTGGGTCTCGGCATGCTTGGCTGCATGAACCGCGCCTTCAACATGCTCGAGGCGGACAAGGGGCTGCGCGTCGGCCTGGCCGATCTGCAGGACGATGATCCGGACGTCTACGCGATGATCTCCAAGGCCGACACGCTCGGCACCTTCCAGATCGAGAGCCGCGCGCAGATGTCGATGCTGCCACGGATGAAACCACGGCGCTTCTACGACCTCGTCATTCAGGTCGCGATCGTACGACCGGGACCGATCCAGGGGGACATGGTCCACCCGTATCTGCGCAGACGCGAAGGCCTGGAGAAGCCGGAATACCCGCGGCCCGAGTTGCGCGCGGTGCTCGAGAAGACGCTCGGCGTGCCGCTGTTCCAGGAACAGGCGATGAAGGTCGCGATCGTCGGTGCCGGCTTCACGCCGGCCGAAGCAGACCAGCTGCGCCGCGCCATGGCGACGTTCAAGTTCACGGGCGGCGTGTCGCACTTCAGCGAAAAGCTCATCGGGGGCATGGTCGAGCGTGGCTATCCGCGCGAGTTTGCCGAGCGCACCTTCCGCCAGCTCGAGGGCTTCGGGTCGTACGGCTTCCCCGAAAGCCACGCGGCCTCGTTCGCCAAGATCTCCTACGCGTCGTCGTGGATGAAGCATCATCATCCTGACGTGTTCTGCGCGAGTCTGATGAACGCGCAGCCGATGGGCTTCTACGCGCCCGCCCAGATCGTCCGTGATGCGCGTGAGCATGGCGTCGTGGTTCGCCCCCCTTGCGTCAACGCAAGCCGCTGGGACTGTACGCTGGAGCCGTATGGCGGGCGGTACCTCGCCGTACGCCTAGGGCTCAGGCAGATCCGTGGCCTGTCCAACGCGGACGGCGCCAAGATCGTCGGCGCGCGCGAGCTGACCGCGTTCGAGAGCGTCGAAGACGTATGGCGGCGATCGGGCGTGCAGCGCGCGGCGATCGAGAAGCTCGCCGACGGCGACGCCTTTCACAGCTTTGGCGCCGATCGTCGGCAGGGCTTGTGGAAGGTGAGGGGGCTCGGCGAAGCGCCGTTGCCGCTTTTCGCTGCAGCCGACCGCGCGGATCAGGCGGTCAGTGCGGAGGGGATTGAGCCGGATGTCGAACTGCGTCCGCTGTCCGACGGTCGTGAGGTGATCGAGGACTATCGCGCGCTGCAACTCTCGCTGCGCGCGCATCCGCTGACCTTCGTCCGCGATGAGCTGGCCAGGCGTGGCGTAACCAAATGCGCGGACCTGGCCACCATTCGCGACGGACGGCATGTCGAGGTCGCCGGCATCATCCTCGTTCGCCAAAAACCCGGCTCTGCCAAGGGCGTGCTGTTCATCACGATCGAGGACGAGACGGGAATCGCCAACGGCATCCTGTGGCCCGATCGGTTCGAGCGCCAACGCCGCACCGTGATGTCCGCGTCGATGATCGGCATGAAGGGCAGGGTGCAGAAGGAGGGCGAGGTCATCCACGTCATCTGCGACCGGATCATCGACCACGGCGATCTGCTGCACCGGGTCGGCGAAATGTCATTCCCGCACCGGACCGGCCGCGGTGACGGCGCGAAACATGCCGGCTCCCCCGACCGCGGCGACAAGGGCTGGAGCCCGAACCCGCGCAACTCCTACTGGCCGCCCCATGCGGACGGCATGGATCCGGAAGCCGTCGTGAAGTTCAAATCTCACGACTTTCATTGATGGCCAAGCTCGTCCGTCATCAGCGCGTTGTCATCGCGCTATCGGTTCATATCTTGCGGAGCGGTGTTGCGCGCTGCTCGGACGCTCGCGTCGACGTCGTCGAAATCCGGTTGGCGCTGCGCTGCCTGCTGCCGCACTGCCCGGAACGCTGGCCACTCGAACTCTACTGGGATGCCGCAGCCCAAGAGAACGAGATCGGCAGGGCACAGGGTGTGACCGCGGCGTTCAACGGGATCGTCCGGCAGCTGCGCCGCGCCGGCTGTTTTGAAGAGGTGTCTGAACCGTGAGTATGAGATTACCGCGGGCAGCCCTTGCCCGCGTTCCCGAAGGCATGTCGATCGCCAGCGTCCAGGCGCACCGTGTCGACCATGTGCTCGCGCCGGCCTCCGGCTATCGCCATCCCGCATCGACGAAGTAGTCGTGGCCGGTACACATTTTTGCGTCATCCGAAGCGAGAAATAATACTAGAGCCGCAACATCGGCGGTTTGAACTCTGGTTTTCAGGCACTGTGCGGCAACGATCTTAGCCTCACCTTCGGGCGTGTACCAGAGTTCTTGACGGGGTGTCTGAACGTTTCCCGGTACAATCGTGTTTACTCGGATGTTATCGCATCCGAGGTCACGCGCGAGACCTCGGGTAAGGCCTTCGATGGCGGCCTTGCAGGTCTGGTAGAGGACCAACTCGGGCAGGCCGAGGTGCCAACTTATCGATCCGAAGTTGAGGATGACACCTCCACCGGCTCGCTTCATCGACGGCGCCACGGCTTGGGCTGCAAAGAACTGATGTCGGAGATTAACGTTCAGGCGCTGTTCCCAATACTCTGGCGTCACGTCCTCCAGCGCATGCCGATCGTCGTTACCGGCATTGTTAATGAGGATGTCGATCCCCCCG
Organism: Sphingomonas sp. R86520; assembly: GCF_042466285.1. Lineage (NCBI taxonomy): Bacteria > Pseudomonadati > Pseudomonadota > Alphaproteobacteria > Sphingomonadales > Sphingomonadaceae > Sphingomonas > Sphingomonas sp. R86520. The sequence continues at coordinate 3,162,324 of NZ_JAXHBZ010000001.1, read as the reverse complement.
AGGGATGCGGCAAGGTCCGTGATCGCCGTCCGCAGATCGGAAAGATCGGTGAGGTCGCAGTGACGGAAGATAGGGACATATGTTGCCTCGGAACTTAGGCGGGAGACCAGGGCTTTGCTGGCATCGTCCGCAATGTCGACGAAAGCGACGCGACATCCCTGTGCGACGAAGGCTTCCACGAGACCTTCGCCGATACCGGAACCGCCTCCCGTGACGAGCACCCGCTTGCCCGAAAGGCTAGGATAGCTCGCCCGGAAAGAGGCGAAACTTGAAAGAGATGACATGCTGTTGGTCTCCAGCGGTGACGCCTGGTCATCCTGGCGCCGCCGGTCAATTCAGATAGGATTCCGACGAGTATTCGGTTCCGCAGTCCGTTCGAAAATGCTGCGGCGAAAGCGATCGCCTTCGCCGGAGATCAGGCCTAAAGGCGAATACGGACGCCAGTTGTTATGTATCGGCCCGTAACGTCGTAGATCGAACGGAACGTCGAGATGGCGAGACCGGGATTCGACCCGATCGCGGTGATCGGATATCCCCGGTCGAACAGGTTGTTCACGGTGGTGAAAACCTGGAATGTTCCGGACGCTGTCTTGATATCGTAGCTTATGTTTAGATCGGTGTACGCGACGGCGCCGACCTTATTCTTGTCATACACGAAAATCTTCGAACGATTATAGCTGCCGATGTAGCGTTCTTGCCCACTGATCGTGAAGCCGCCATTGGTATAGGTCAGATCAAGTGTGCCCCGCCATTTCGGCATCGGAAAGGGTTGGTTTCCCGTATCTGAAAAGTCTGCGTTGCCTGCGTATTCGATCGGGGCGGATCCAGGAATGCTCTGCGAAGTGTAGCTGAACAGCCGCGTCGTCAGCAGCCGGCTCGAAAGACTGCCACCGAACAAAGGCGTGCGGTACGATGCTTCGACGTCCAGTCCCTTAGTGCGGACGCTGGCGACGTTCGTCTGAAAGATGTTGACTTGGCTCGGGAAGTTGGCAGGCGAGGTGTTGGTCGGACCGAGCGGCCTGATGACCTGGCTGCAGACCGGGCTGGCGTAGTTACTGTTGGCACACAGATCGAGCACTTGGACGCTCGTATACTGACTGGCGATCGCGTCCCTGATCTTGATCCGGTAGTAATCGGCCGAGATCGCAAATCCGGGCAGGAACGTCGGCTGGAAGACCAAACCCGCGGTCAGCGTGGAGCCGATCTCAGGCGTCAGGTTCGGGTTGCCCTGATTCACTTCATTGTACTGAGCAAGCTGATTGGTCAGCCTGTCCGAATAGCCTTGAACCCGCAGCGACGGGCCGGCGAACAGCTCGTATAGTGTGGGCGCTCGGATATCGCGGGACAGTGTCACGCGCGCCCGAAGTCCTGCGCCCGGCTCGTAGGTGCCACCCAGTTTCCATGTCTGGACGGAGCCGGATGTTGAATAGTCGGTGTATCTAAACGCACCGTTGAGATCGAGTGACTTGCCGATGACCGAGTCCTTGGCAAGCGGCAGGACGATCTCGCCGAAACCTTCCTTGATGGTGTACTTGCCCATGGCGAACGGGACGTTGGTGAAGGAGAATGCACCGGCGTTGGTCGGCACTCCCCGAATGCCGGTGAAGTTGGGTGGCGTCGCCGGGTTGCTGTTGCTGACCTGATCCAGCGTCTGACGGCGGTATTCTCCGCCGACGACGACCGATACCGGACCGGCCCACGTCGAGAACGGTTCGCCAGAGATACTTCCCTGCGCGTCATGCATGGTATTGGTCGCGCGCCAGAACGTCTGTTGCATGACATACGACATCGCCGCGGGCGACGCGTTTCCGACGCCAAGAACGTTAAGCGGAACGCAGCCATCCTGCAGTCCGGGATTGGTAACGGTGATCCGACACGCGATCTGTCCTGCGGAATTCCGCACGGCGTCGACTGCGGCGTAGTATCGCGGCAAATTAAGATCGCGGGCGGACGAGTCCAGGCGCGTCCAGCCATAGGTGTAGTTCAGATCCCACTTGAAGCTGCTGCTGCCGAACCGTCCATCCAAACCGGCGGTGCCGATCGCGGACTGGGTCTTCTGCCGTGCCGAATAGAACGGGAAGTCGGTAAAGAAACGGCCTGTCGTGAAGCTGGGCGTTGCTCCAAGCAGAGCGCGATCAGCGGGGTTCAAGAACGCGTTTTCGGCGAAGATCCGCGTGCTGGCGGTCGCGCCATTGCGAGTGACAGGCTGGGGCGTGTCCGAATTTACCGCTCGGTTGTAAGTGCCTTGAATATATGCGGTGACGTCGCTGCCGAGCTCGTAGGATACGCGGCCCAAATACTGCTCAGTCGTCGCTGCCGCGCTCAACGTGCTCCGGTTCGCGGGAAAAACTGCCCCCTCGCCGCCGAAGGCAAGGCCCGCGCGACCCGTAGGCGTGCCCGCGTTGAACGGACCGACCCGTCCGTTCGGCAGGAATTGTTGTCCGCGAAGCGGCCCATCTACGATGTAGCTGCCGTCCGATACCGCAGAGAACCGGACGTTGGCGACGTTTCTGAACGGATCCGCGGTCGTGCCGGAACCAATGACCGCATAGTTCTCATTGATACCGGCGCGTGATGATTTGAGCGTGATGCCATCCGAATGATACCGCTCCGCACTCCCGATGACGTGGAGCCTGTCGTCTAGGAAGCTCTTGCCAAAGGCTGCACCGATGCGCGTCGATCCGCTGTCGCCGCGTGTCGAGATGCCAGCCTGGCCCAGCAGTTTCAAGCCGGTGAACTTCTTGTCCAGCACGAAGTTGACCACGCCGGATACCGCGTCCGAGCCATAGGCGGCGGACGCGCCGCCGGTCACGACGTCAACCCGCTCGATCAGCAGTTGCGGTATCATGTTGGCGTCGGTGCCGCCCGCGTTGCCCGTCGGCGGCAGGCGGAGTCCGTCCTGAAGGATCAGAACCCGTTGTGGACCGAGGGAGCGCAGATTGAGGTAGTTTCCGGTCCTCACCCGCCCGGCATTGGAGCCACGATCCTGTGCGTTGCTGATCGATCCGGTGAAGACGGGCAGCTGGTTCAGCCCGTCCGCTAACGTGCCGGGCGCCTTCGCGTTCAAGCTGTCGGTGGACAGCATCGTCACGGGCGTTGGAGCCGAATAGCCGGCGCGGGCCACTCGCGATCCGGTGACGACGATGTCCTCGACCGCAGCGGCGGCTGGATCGCCCTGACCGGCCTGCGGGCCTGCCGATACATCAGCTTCGAGGGGCGCATCGACCGACTGTTCGGCTGCAACCGTTGCCGCATCACGCTGAGCGGCCGGGGAGTTTTGCGTCTGGTTAGCCTGCGCGTGCGCAGCAGGCGGAACGAAGGCGCTGCTTGCGAGCAGTGCGATTACGAGACTCTTGTTCATGCATCTCTCCCCTATCGTGCGGCTTCGTTGGCCGATCCGTTCGTTGCGTACGGACCTGTTGGAAACGTACGGCGAACATCGCCTTGGAGAGGGCTAGGCCCTCCCGCCGGCAATGTTCAGCAGGGGTTGAGTTCATCGCCTCGGCGCGTTCGCCGACACGATGTGACCTTTGACCCGGAGCCACATGTAAAGTGAACTAACAGGTGGCGGGCGTCAATAGTCGTTTATTGGTCCCGTGATCCGTCCGTCACGCGTTGTCGGACGCGGTCGAGATGATAGCGCATCGCCAGGCTCGCGCCCTGCGAGTCGTGACGTGCAATTGCGTCGTAGATCGCCCTGTGCTCATCCAGGACGCGTCTCGCGCGCTCCGGGCTGCGCTCCTTCGTCAGTCCTAGCGCGATGACCATGCCACGGCGGATGGCGTCGTCGAGCGACTGGAGCACTTGCTCGAATAGGATGTTGCCGCTCGCCGCGGCAACGGCCTGATGGAAGGCGAAATCGGCCGACGCGGTGATCGCGCCATCTTGCATCTGCTGCTCCAGGAGTTCCAGCGCGCGTCCAATGCGTTTCAGTTCGGGCAGGGAGTGACGGGTAGCAGCCCAGGCGGCAGCCTCCCCCTCGATGGCGAGGCGCAGTTCCAGGCAGCGCAGCATGTGTGCGACGTCGCTGGGCTGTGAGAATCGCGTGAGACCTTCGGGAGGCGCGTTCTGGACGACGGTGCCGAGTCCCTTGCGCGTAAGCACCATACCGTCCGCCTGAAGGCGGACGAGTGCCTGCCTGACAACCGGCCGCGACACGTTGAACAACTCGCACAGCTTGTTCTCAGACGGCAGCTTATCTCCCGGGCGAAGGGTGCCGGACGCGATTTGTTCGAGGATTTGGCCGTAGAGCCTGTCCCCGAGACGTTCCTTCTTCTCGGGCACCAAGATCAGATTGCTCAATTCAGTACACCTTCAGGGAACATCCCGACGATAGCTAGCACGATTGCACGGAGTTGACAGCGGACGCGCACCTGTAAATAAGGATTACAAGATGGATCAACGGGAGGGGTAGCGTGATGGCCACGGAAGCGGAAGATCGCCTGCGGCAGGCGCTGCGGGGCGTGTCAGGCATTCTGGTCACCCCCTTCGACCCTGACGACGTGATCGCTCCTTTGCGGCTGGCGCCGGTGGTGGATCGTGCGGTGAAGGCAGGGGTGTCGGTTCTCGTCGCGAACGGCAATACCGGCGAATTCTACGCGCTGACGACGGACGAGGCCGAGGCCATGGTTCACGCGACCTCCGAACTGATCGACGGTCGGGTACCGTTGGTTGCCGGTGTCGGTCGCGGCATCGGCGACGCACTCGCGCTGACGCGCGCATCGCGGAAGGCGGGCGCGAGTGCGCTGATGATCCATCAGCCGCCAGACCCGTTCGTCGCACCGCGCGGCGTCGTCGCGTATGTGTCCCGGATCGTCGAGGAGGCGCAGGGGCTTCCGGCGCTGCTCTATCTGCGCGACGACGGCATCGGCTTGGACGCGATTGTCGATCTCTGCGGCATTCCTGGGGTAGTCGGAGTGAAATGGGCGTGTCCGACGCCGTTGAAGCTGGCTGATGCCATCAGGGCGACCGATCCGCGGCTGGTATGGAGCGGCGGACTCGCCGAAACCTGGGCGCCTGCGTTCTACGCCGTAGGGGCACGTGGCTTTACGTCGGGTCTGATCAACGTATGGCCCGAGCGCTCCGTCGCCATTAGCACTGCGTTGGAATCGGGCGACTACGCGCAGGCTCGATCATTGATCGAGGGTATTGCCGGCTTCGAGGTCCTGCGGTCCGAAGAGCGGAACGGCGCGAATGTGTCGGTCGTGAAGGCAGCGCTGCAGATCCTCGGCGACGATTGCGGATCGCCACGCGTCCCCGCGGCCTGGCCGCTGCCCGACGACACGTGGCGAGCGCTGCGTCAGCTGCTCCACGAGATTCCCGCCTCGGCCTCCGCCGGTTTGTCCGCGGGGCGCTGACCTCCCGGGCCAGATCTCGCGTGAAACGAAACGGCGCAACCACCCACAGGCTAAGGATAGAGACGGCGTTATGAAGATCGATCGGCTCCGCGCATTCATGACCAGGGACGGCGGGCGGCCTAGGGTCCTCGTGGCCATCGACACCGACGAGGGGGTCACCGGTTGGGGCGAATGTTACAATCACGGACCCGATCGCGCCCTGCTGCCGATCCTCGATTATCTGGCCGACTTTATCGCGGGACATGATCCACGCCGGATCGAGTACCTCATCCAGTTGCTGGTTCAGCAAGCGCGCTTTCCGCCGGGCGCTCTGGGGTTGGCGGCGATCTCCGCGATCGACCATTGCCTATGGGACATCTCGGCAAAAGCGTTGAACGTACCGGTTTACATGCTGCTCGGTGGCCACGCACGCGATCGGATCAGAGTCTATTCGGGTGTCTACACAGCGCCCGACGTTCCCGCGGCCGCTGAGACGATGGCTATGCTCAACGAGGATTGGGGCTTCAATGCCTTCAAGCTCAGCCCGTACAGGATAGATATACACGCGAACCGCTGGGGCGAGGTTGTCCGTACCAGCGCGGAGTATTTCCGGGCACTGCGCGAGGCGGCCGATCCGACCTTCGATATCGCGTTCGATGCGCATGCGAAAATTTTCGAGCCACGCCTAGCTGCGCAACTCGGCAATGCGCTGGCGCCGTACGACCCGCTGTTTTTCGAAGAGCCGATCAGGCCCGAAAACTTCGAACGATGGGGGGAACTTCATCGCGGTCTGAATTGCACGCTGGCGACCGGTGAATCCCTTTACAGCCGTTTCGAGTTTCTGCGTCTGCTCCAGGTCGGCGGATGCGATATCATCCAACCCGATATCTGCGTCGTCGGGGGCCTGTTGGAGATGCGCAAGATCGCTGCCATCGCGGAAGCACACTACGTGACCGTCGCACCGCATAACCCGATGGGACCGCTCGCGACCGCGGTGAACCTGCACTTCTGCGCCGCCCAACCCAACTTCAAGATACTCGAATATCGGTTGCCGAACGCCGACGTCCTACCCGCAGGCCGCGCCGGGATGGTAGGGGAGGCGGTCGGAGACGCGCACTATGTGACCGACCCCTATCTGCCACGCGAGGGCCATCTGGAACTGCGCGCGGATCGGGCGGGGTGGGGCGTCGAGATCGACGAAGCCCATCTCGCGACCGACCGATACGTCCACTGGGAACGCCGCGTTCCCAGACGGCCCGACGGTTCGATAGCGTTCGCCTGAGCCATGGATAGAACAGATCCGGAGACGTCAAAACACCCGGACTCCGATGGCAAGCCGCGCGGGCGGCATCGCCGCTTCCTAGTGCTGGCCTTGATCACGACCGTACTCGCGTTGAGCACGGGCGACCGAGCGACGCTCTCGGTGGCGGCGCCCGGCCTCGCAAAGGATCTCGCGATCGATCCGCTGTCGATGGGTTGGCTCTTCTCGGCATTTTCGTGGAGCTACTTCCTCGCGCAGATACCCGCGGGCTATCTGGTCGATCGCATAGGCTCGCGCATCGCCATCCTCGTGGCCCTCGTCGGCTGGTCGATCGCGACGATCCTGACGAGCGGCGTAGGGTATGTGGCAGCGCCGATCGTCGTGCTCTACGCGCTACGCCTTCTGCTCGGAGTGCTGGAGGCGCCGGTGACTCCTGCATGTTCGCGGATCATCGCCGCCTGGTTCCCTTCAGACGAACGCGGCGTCGCGGGTGCGATCTTCAATTCGGCGCAGTATCTCTCGCTGGCGGTCTTCACACCGTTGATGGGCTTTCTCTTCCACTACGCCGGATGGCAACACATCTTCACCGTCATGGGCGGTCTGGGGCTGATCCTCGCCATGATCTGGTGGTGGGAGTATCAGGCTCCTGACAGCGACACCCGGCTTTCGCGCGACGAGTATGACGACATCACTGCACGGGGCGCGCTGACGCAGCTCGGAAGCGCGTCGTCGAAGGTTGATGCGCCTCACATGGTTCCGGCGGGGAAAGTCATCCGAAGCCTGCTGTCCAACCGGATGCTGCTAGGGATCTTTTTCGCCCAGTATTGCGTCGCTTCCCTGTCGACCTTCTTCATATCATGGTTCCCAAGCTATCTTGTCGAGGCCCGGCATTTCTCGATGCTCCAAGCCGGGTTCGTCGCGGCTCTCCCGGCGGTCTGCGGATGCCTTGGCGGCGTGTCCGCAGGCTTCTTCTCGGACTGGCTGCTCCGTCGTACGGGCTCGCTGACGATCGCGCGTAAGCTGCCGATAACCCTCGGGCTCGGGCTTAGCGCCACCATCATCCTGTGCAACTATACCGCTGCCAATGCCGTCGTCGTCGCGATCATGTGCGCGGCGTTCTTCGGCAAGGGTTTCGGTGCACTCGGTTGGACCGTGATTGCCGATACCGCGCCCAAGGAGGCGATTGGCGTCACGGGCGCGCTTTTCAATGCGGCAGGCAGCGTCGGCGGCATCATCACGCCGATAGCAATCGGCGCGATCGTCAGCCGGACCGGCTCGTATGATGGCGCGCTGATCTACGTCGGGTGCCACGTCCTGGCGGCTGTCGCTGCATATTGGCTTCTAGTGGGGCGGATCGAACGGTACCGATTGAACGATAAGAACGCACAATAGGGCGTCACGCGTGACGCGCACTTGTTCCGCCGGTCGAAACACAAGCAACGGGAGATGGGTTCGTCATGAACGCACCTGGCAGATATATCGCATCGTGGATCGCGGTCGCGGCAGCGCTCGGACCCGCTCCGGCAAACTCCCAGTCGATCCAGGTCGGAACCGCGGGCGCGCCACGCTTCGAAGCACGTGCCGCTGCGATCGTCGCGAAGATGACGCTCGAAGAGAAGGCCAGCCAGCTTAAGAACGACTCCACGGCAATCCCGCGGCTGCACATTCCCGCGTACAATTGGTGGAGCGAGGGCCTTCACGGCGTAGCACGCGCCGGCGAGGCAACTGTCTTTCCGCAGGCGATCGGTCTTGCCGCGACCTGGCATCCTGAGCTTATCCAGCAGGCGGCGAACGCCATTTCTACCGAATTCCGGGCCAAATATGCCGGATCCGTCGGCCTCGATGGGAGCTCGACACTGTATCGTGGGCTGACCGTATGGTCGCCTAACGTCAATATCTTCCGCGATCCCCGGTGGGGACGCGGTCAGGAGACGTTCGGCGAGGACCCCTATCTGACCAGCCGGTTCGGCGTTGCCTTCATCAAGGGCCTGCAAGGTGCCGATCCGACCTATTTCAAGACGCTGGCGGTCGTAAAGCATTTTGCCGTCCACAGCGGCCCCGAAGCTGATCGGCACAAGCAGAATGTGGCGCCTTCGCCTTACGATCTCGAGGACACCTACCTGCCGGCCTTTCGCGCAGCCGTGACCATCGGGCAGGCGGGCGGGGTCATGTGCGCATACAACGCACTTTACGGTGTTCCAGCTTGTGCAAGTCCCCTGCTGGGATCCCATTTGCGGACAGACTGGGGATTGAAGGGGCATATTGTCTCGGACTGTTCGGGCATCGCCGATTTCTTTCGACCAGACGCGCATGGCTACACCAGGACGCCGCAGGAAGCGGTCGCAGCTGCGATCAAAGCCGGCACCGACATGTTCTGCTCAGAATTCGGCGAAAACCACAGCAGCGATCCGGCTATTATCGTTTCCGCCGTCCGGCAGGGTCTGCTGCCGGAGCCGCTGCTCGACCAAGCGGTCCGTCGGATGGTGGAGGCTCGCCTGCGTCTTGGTCTGATCGATAGGTCTCCGGACAATCCCTATTCCGCAATCGTCGCGTCCGCCAATGACACGCGGGAGAACGCCGAACTCAATGCCCGCATAGCGCGCGAGTCGCTGGTGCTGCTCAAGAATGACGGACTCCTTCCGCTGAAGAATGCTCCCCGTTCGATCGCGGTGATCGGGCCGAACGCGGACAGCATCGATGCTTTGGTCGGCAACTACAGCGGCACGCCGTCGAAGCCGGTAACCTTGCTTGCCGGCTTGAAGGCACGATTTCCTGGTGCCAGCATTACGTTCGTCGAAGGTACCGGAACGATCGGGTTGCCGCTGAAAGAGGTGCCCGAGGCGGCGTTTTGCCTGGACCGCGATTGCACGGCTCGAGGCCTGAAACGCGAGGAGTTCGCCGGTGCCGACCCAGCGGGTACGCCGGTAAAGACCTCCGTCGACCGTACCGTAGCGTTCGCTTGGGGGCGACCAGTGCGCGTGGAGCGCAGCACGGTGATCCGGTGGAGCGGCTTCGTGACGCCAGCGGAAAGCGGCCCGTACCGCTTCAGGTTGGAGAGCGAGAACGGTTACCGCGTCCTCATCGATGGCAAGGAGGTGGTTGGGGCTTGGGACGCTGCCGACCCCTCGACCATTGCGGACGGCGAAATCTCGCTTCGTGCGGGACAGCCATACGCCATCACAGTTGAGGCGCGGCAGTCAGGCCAGCGGGGCGATCAACGCCTATTCTGGAGCAATTTCAGCCAGCGCGAGGAAGCAGCCATCGCCGCTGCCAGGAACTCGGAGCTGGTTGTCTTCGCAGCGGGTCTGAATGCGCACGTCGAGGGCGAGGAGATGCGCGTCCATGCACCGGGCTTCGTCGGGGGAGACCGATCGAGCCTTGATCTGCCAGAGCCGCAGCAGGCGCTGCTCGAGAAGCTGCACGCCACCGGCAAGCCGCTGGTCCTGGTACTGATGAACGGCAGTGCGCTCGGGATCGAATGGGCCGACCGCAACATCCCGGCGATCGTGGAAGCTTGGTATCCGGGCGGCGAGGGTGGTCGCGCCGTCGCAGACCTCATCGCGGGCGATTTCAGTCCCGCGGGCCGTTTGCCGGTGACGTTTTACAGATCTGTGGCCGATCTTCCAGCTTTCGAAGATTATACGATGAAGAACCGAACCTATCGGTATTTCAAAGGTCGGCCGCTTTATCCTTTCGGCTACGGTAAGAGCTTTACACGGTTTAGGTATGCCAAGCCGCTAACAAGCACCACACGGCTCATCCCGGGCAGATCTGTGATCGTATCGACGAAGGTGACGAACACAGGTGGCATGGACAGCGACGAAGTGGTCCAGCTCTACATTACGCGGAATGAGGCAGAAGGGCCGATACGAGCACTCAAGGGCTTCCAGCGGATACATCTTGCGCGCGGTGAAAGCCGTAAGGTGCAATTTCTACTGGACAATGATGCCATGAGTTCGGTTCTATCGGATGGAAAGCGCCGCGTCCTTTCGGGAAAGCTATTCATATGGATTGGAGGCGGGCAGCCCAATATGGAAGAACGGAGGATTTCTGCGGGAGGATTGTCCGAAATATCTGTGAACTGATAGAATTGTGTCAAGATAAATACTGAGTCTGTGAATGTTAGCTTTATTTAGGTTGGAATATTAGTTTTAGGCGTATCGAATATATCACGTTATACGGATCTGTATATTTACAGGACTTTTATTAAATCGAAATTTTAAGAATATCTTTTAACATAGGAGTTCACCAAATCTTAGAATCGACACATCCATTTTGCGAAACGGGTTAGCAATCCCTTTGAACGGATGAACGAACGTCCGAAGTTGGGGATCGGCAAAGTTGGGTTGAATGTCGCCTTCTGGGTCAAGAACCTGCGGCGTAAGGTGTATCAGACAGAGCAGCACGCGTGCCCCGCACTCCTCGGTCGACCAATGCCAGGAAAGTGCCCTTCGCTGCATCGAGGTCGCCCGTTTCGCTCATTTCGGCATGCGACTGTACGAATGCGGTGCTCCACGCCGATGTAATCAGCGCGGCAGCAAGGTAGGCATCGGCATCATCGCTGGGGCGATCTACAGCTTCCGCCAAAGCAACGGCCAGAGCGCGGATAAAGTCGTCCCGCATCTGCCGTGCGCGAGCCTTCAGCGCCTCGCTTGCCTGTGCCGTCTCGACAAAGGACTGGGTATCCGCAAACAGTGGGAAGGTCGGTTCACGCTGGTCGGCCATGCGATGGGCAAGCTCGCCAAGGGCATCGATTGGCGACGTGCCCGGTGGGCGCGATCTGATGGCCTCGAAAGCGACATCATGAGCCTCCTGCTCGCGGTCGAAGAACATGTCTTCCTTTCGTGGGAAGTGATTGAAGACCGTCATGCGTCCGACATCGGCCGCCTCCGCGATCTCGTCGATCGTCACCCGGTCAAAGCCACGCTCCATGAACAGGCGCGTGGCGGCATCAGATATGGCTTGTCGGGTCACGAGCCTCTTGCGAGTTCTACGGTCTGGGGTCGGTCCGGTCATGGCTTGAACATCAATATATACTCAGTATAGATTTGTAGCGTATCCAATTTTGAGGACGTTCCTATGCCTTCGTCAACCGTCATGCCAGCTGCGATCAAAGCAGGCCATAAATCCGTGCTCGTCAGCGGCGCTAGCTTCGCCGGCCTCGCTACTGCCTACTGGCTGAACCGCCTCGGGCACAGCGTCACGATCGTCGAAACGGCATCTGAACTGCGGCGGGGCGGCACGCCCGTCGATATCGAAGGAGAGACGATCGAAATCCTGGGTCGCATGGGACTTGCAGATGCGGTGCGCGCTAAGGCGCTGCCCCCGCGTGGTTTTGAGTTCAAGGACGCCGATGACGCCACCTTGGGATCGATCGGTATCGGCAACGAACCAGAGGCGCACGAACGATACGAGATTCACCGTGATGATCTGCTGGATATCCTTTCTGCCGCGGTGAAGGACGACGTCGAAATCCTGTTTGGCCAATCGATCGTCGAGCTCGATGAGGGCACAGACGGCGTGTCGGTGAGCTTGAGCAACGGCGACCGGCTCGACTATGCTTTGGTCTTCGGGTGCGACGGCAATCGGTCCAACACGCGCAAGCTCGTTTTTGGCGAGGGCGAGCAATTCGCCTACTTCTTGGGCGGCTATTTCTTTCTGAAGGTGGTGCCGCACATCGGGTTGCTTCCCGCCAACATGTCACAAGTTTTCAGCGTGCCTGGGCGTATGGCGATGCTGAACGGCTATGAGGATCGAACCGACATCGGCTTCGGTTTTCGGACGATCGGCGAGATCGACTATAACTACCGCGATCGCGCGCAACAACGCCGCCTTATCCACGACCAGTTTGACGGTTTGGGATGGAAAGTCCCGGCAATGCTCGACAGCGTGGACGGGGACGACGACTTCTATTTCGACAGGATCAATCAGATCAGGATGCCCTGCTGGTCGCGCGGTCGTGTGACCTTGGTCGGCGACGCGGGCTACTGCGTCTCGCCGCTCGCAGGGTTCGGCGGCTCGATGGCGATCATCGGCGCGGGCCGGCTAGCGGACGCACTCGGGCGGTATCCCGACGATCACGGTGCAGCCTTTCGCCACTACGAAAACGAATTGCGGCCGTTCGTCGAAGAGGTTCAGGAGCGCGCCGCTACCAATGGCCTGGCGATGATGTTTCCGGTCGACGAGACCGAGCTTGCGGTGCGTGATCGCAAGCTCTTGGCGGGTAAGATGGACATGTAGGCGTTGCCGCCCGGTAATCAGACGGCAACGGCACCAGACGCTCGCACGGGACGCAGTCGCCTACCGCTCGGTTTGGAGGGCTGCAGACTTCCGGCCCCACAATCCCATGCCTCGCTCTCTAGGGAGGACGACGCCGGGTGCCCGCGGATCATCGATAGCCTGCGGCCTGAAGCTCGAACAGTTCGGCATAGCGGCCTCTGGCAGCGAGGAGATCGTCATGGGTACCCGATGCCTCCACCCTGCCGTCGCTGAGCACGAGTATACGGTCCGCCATGCGCACGCTGGAGAAGCGGTGCGAGATCAGCACCGCCGAACGTCCTGCGCTCAGTTCCCGGAAGCGCTGGAACACCTCGTACTCGGCGCGCGCATCCAGTGCGGCTGTGGGTTCATCCAGGATCAACACCTGGGCATCGCGCATATAGGCGCGAGCGATCGCCATCTTCTGCCATTCGCCACCGGACAGGTCGACACCGTTCCGGAACCGCTTGCCGATCATCTGGTCGTAACCGTCGGGCAGTTTGGCAACAACGCTGTCGGCGAGCGCGGCGGACGCTGCTGCCTCGATCCGCTCGCGATCGCCGCGCGCCTCAATGCGACCGACCGCGATGTTGTCCGCGGCAGGTAGGTTGTAACGCACGAAGTCCTGGAAGATCACGCCGATCGCGGCGCGCAGGCCGTCGAGATCGTATTCGCGCAGGTCGCGGCCATCGAGCAGGACACGGCCCTCTACCGGATCGTACAGCCGGGCCAGCAGCTTCACGAGCGTGGTCTTGCCTGCGCCGTTCTCGCCGACCAGTGCGACAACCTCGCCTGATCCCAACGTGAAGGACAGGTGTCGCACCGCCCATCGCTCGGCGCCCGGATAGCGGAAGCCAACATCCTCGAAGACAAAGCCTTGCCGGACGGGATCTGGGAACGGCAGCGCTCCCTCGGGCGAGCGGATGCCGGGCTCGGTCCGAAAGAAGGAGAACAGGTCGTCGATGTACAATGCCTGGCCGGCGGTCGACGAGAAGCCGGTGAGCAGTCCTTCCAGCAGTCCGCGGAGCCGCAGGAACGAGGCAGCAAGGAAGGTGAGGTCGCCGATGGAGATCGATCCGGTTACCGCGCGCCAAGCAATGTAGGCGTAGGCGGCGTAATAGGCGATCGTGCCGAGAGCTGCGAAGCCCGAGCCCCAAATCGCTCGGCGCAGCGCCAACCGTCGGCTCGCGCTGTAGGTGTCGCGTGAGATGGTGCGATAGCGGTCGATCAGGAACGGGCTGAGGCCGAAGATCTTGACCTCCTTGGCCGTGTCCGCGCTGGCTGCGACCTGGCGCACGTAATCGAGTTCGCGCCGCTGCGGCGTGCGCATGTAGCTGAGCGCGTAGCTCAGCGCGTTGAAGTGCGCTTCGCCGAGGAACGAGGGCACCAGGGCAACGGCGAGCAGCACGATCAGCCACGGGGCGTAAACGACCAGGCCCGCGGCGAAGGTCACGACCGTGATGATGTCCTGGGCCTGGCCGAACAGTTGTCCCATCAGCGACATGCGGCCGCTCGCCTGCATGCGCGCGCGATCCATGCGATCCTGGAAGGCTGCGTCCTCGAAGTCGGCGAGATCCAGGGTGGCAGCGTGCTCCATCAACCTAACGCTCGCGTCATTGCTGACACGGTCGGAGAGGAGTCCGTCAACGAGCGACACGATCCGGCCAAGGAGGTCGGAAGCGACCGCCAGAGCGAACTCGGCCAGCAGCAGTGCTTCCAGCCGATCGAGCAGGCCGGAGCCCAGCCATCCCGTGAGTCCGACCGGACGGGCCGTTAAATGGGTCAGGTGCACGACCTCGTCGATGATGAGCTTGCCAACGAACAGCGTTGCCACGGGCAAAAGCGCTCGGACCAACCGTACGGCGACCGTCGTGGCGGTAAGAGCCCTGCTGCTACCCCACACCATGGCGAGGAAGGGGGGTAGATTGCGCAGTGCGCCCAGCCGTTCACGCCAGGTGGTAGGACGGCCGGGTACACTGCCGCGCCCTTGTCTCACGCCGTCTACCATTCAGCTGCTCCGAGGTGACAGGCTGTCGCCCGTTTCGGACCTGAGTGCTGGAGGTGATGAGGTCAGCTGCATGCCCCCCGATACACAGTCGGTGATATCAGGGGTACTCGCGGTTTCGTCTCAACGTTGCCAGCCGGGATGTCGGGTTGAGCTGTGGTCGCAGTTGGCGGATGAATGAGTGTCTGGAGTTGGGAAACGGGGAAGAGCGCGCGAATGGCCGACTATGGGGCCTCGTGGAAAGGCGGGCACTTCTCTGCCGTGAGCTAGGACGTAGCCCTTCAGGCGTCGTTTAGCGTCGCCCTCGTACCGAAACGGTCCATCCATTTCGCAACAGGTTCCGCAGGACATTTCGCGTTTCTGGATGCGTGGTTGATCGTCCGCTTGCCCACGCTATCGCTAGAGCTCCAAGGAAAATATCCTGACCTGAGAAGTCCGGTTGAGCAAAGCCATCGGTCTGCGCACCCCGTAAAAATCGATCGGTGATTTCGATTAGGTTTGCGCAGGTCGGTCTAAGAGGGGAGGTCGTGGTGGACCAAGCGTCCCGCAACGGCGCAGAAAGACCGTCATAGGCAAGCATCCAGTCGCCAAGGGCGTCGATCCATCGCTGAAGCTTACGACCGCTATGACCGTCCTCTTGGTCTATTGCAGCCCTTTCCCGCATCAATTTGTCATGATGCGGGGCCAGCAGGGCAACCAGAAGGGCATCCTTGTTGGGGAAGTTGCGGTATAGCGTCGCAGAGCCAACGCCTGCCTGTCTCGCGATCGCATCCATCGATACATCGATGCCTTCGGTATCGAACGCCTGACCCGCAACGACCAGAATATGCGCGCGATTTTCCTGAGCGTCCTTGCGAGGCGTGCGAGCGGTCGATGATGGCGCCACGAAATTCTTTCTTGATAAACGGGGAGGCTCCCCATATCTGACCTGTAATCGGGGAGTGTCCCCAGTAATAGACTTCGGTGTCTGGGAACAGGCATCATTCGTCGTGGGGAGCAACGCGACATTACTACGTCCAAACAGATGCTGATCGGCATGGTCTTCGGGAACGGCTACGGCTCTCAGGCGGGGGCGTGGCGCATGCCGGGCGTCGATCCCACTGGCTTCACCAACTTCGATACCCTGGTGCGCTACGCGCAGCTTGTCGAGCGCGGCAAATTCCAGTTTCTGTTCATGCCCGACTTCCCGGCATTGAGGGCCGACATCGGCACCGATGCTCAGCAGTTGAACATCGAACCGATGATGACACTCGCAGCGGTCGCGCGCGGGACGGAACGGATTGGCTTGGTGGCCACGGGGTCGTCGACGTTCAGCGAGCCGTTCAACCTAGCGCGACAGTTCAAGGCGCTGGACCTGATGAGTCACGGCCGCGCAGGCTGGAACGCGGTGCCGACGAGCGATCCTGTGGTCGCCGCCAATTTCGGTCGCGCCTTGCCGCCGCGCGCTGAGAAGTACGAACGGCTGCACGAGTTCGTCCAGATCGTGCAAGGCCTGTGGGGGAGTTGGGAGCAAGGCGCCTGGCTGCACGATCAGGCGTCGGGACGTTTCGCCGATCCAGCCAAAATCAAGCCGGTCAATCTACGTGGCCGCCATCTTGCGACCAGCGGACCGCTACCGTTGCCTCCGTCCGAACAGGGGCAGCCGGTGATTTTCCAGGCAGGTGGAGGCGATCAGGGTCTCGAGGTAGCCGGACGGTATGCGAGCGGCGTGATCGGGGCCGTCTTCACGATGGAAGACGCCCGCGCGCAGCGGATGGCGCTACGCGCTGCGGCCGAACGGGCCGGTCGCGATCCGGACGAGATCAAGTTTTTCGCTGGCCTTATGACGACGATCGCGCCGAACCGGCGTGCGGCGCTCGACCGCCGGATTGCGATGTCGGGTTTCAGCTTCGAGCCACGTGTCGGCTATCTCGGTCAGATGCTCGGATTGGCACTCGATCCGGCGCAGCTCGGCGCGCCGCTGACGAAAGCGCAGCTCGCCGCCGCGCGTCCGTCGCGACAAGACCCGCGTTCGACGTACGCGCTCAAGGTCGCGAGCGAAGGCTGGTCGTTGCGGGACGTGCTGGCGCACGGCGTCATCGACTATCACCCGATGATCGTCGGGCCAGCGGTGGAAGCAGCCGACCATATGCAGACCTGGTTCGAAGCGGGGGCGGCAGACGGTTTCTGGCTATGTCCCGACGTCTATGAGGACGGTCTGCCCCCGCTCGTCGAGGAGCTGGTGCCGATCCTGCAGGAGCGCGGCCTGTTCCACCGGGACTATCAGGGCGCGACACTGCGCGATCATCTTGGCGTGCCCGCGCAATATGGCCGGGATCCCCGCCTCCAGTAGCTGCCGGCCTAAAAAGATTCCGGCTCCGTTCCATCAAAATCAACGAGGTACCCCGTGACCAATACGCTAAGCGCTTCCGACAACGGCACATCGCCGGACGGCACGCTGTCCTTCCAGGAGACGGCACGCACGCGTCGCTCCTATCGCGGGTTTCTCGACAAGGTCGTTCCCGACGACGTTCTCGACGCAGTTCTGCAGGACGCGCAGTGTGCCCCGTCGAACTGCAATACGCAGCCTTGGGACGTGCATATCGTCCGTGGCGCGAAACTGGCCGAGCTTTCGCGGATACTGCATGAGAAGAACGATGCGGCGGACTTTTCGCCCGATTTCTCGTTCGACATGGGCGCCTTCTATGGCTGCTACGGCGAGCGCAAGAACGCGCAGGGCAAGGCCTATTACGAGGCGATGAACGTCATGCGCGAGGACAAGGAGGGGCGGCGTCATGCGGCCGCGCTCAACCTTTCGTTCTTCGGCGCACCGCAGGTCGCGCTGCTGTTCATGCCGTCCTTTGGTGACAACGTGCGAACAGCCGGCGACATCGGCATGTATGGCCAGACATTCCTGCTGTCGCTCGCGGCCAGAGGGTTGGGCGGTATCCCACAGACGTCACTAGGTTTCTACGCAGGTACGATCCGTGAGGTTCTCGGCATCCCCGCGAAGATGAAGATGCTGTTCGGCATGTCGTTCGGCTATCCCGACGAAGCGGCGCCGGGAAACCGGATGCGGATGGACCGCGTACCAGTCGCCGACAGCGTCCATTTCCACGATTAACTGACCGCGATTGCCAAGGCGTCGCTGTCACGCCAGCTAAGCTCACATACCATTGGGAAGGATCACCATGAAGATCGGCATTATCGGCGCGGGAAACATTGGCGCTACGCTTGCGCGGAAATTCGTCGCGGCGGGACACACGGTGAAGCTCGCTGGGTCGAAAGGGCCGGAAGCCGTTCGCGATAAGGCAGCGGAGGTCGGCGCTGTCCCGGTCGTTGCCAAGGACGCGGTCAAGGATGTCGCTGTGATCATCCTTTCGATCCCGTTTGCGAAGATACCCGATGTCGCCGGTGTTTTTGTCGATGTACCCGCCGACACGGTCGTGATCGACACGTCCAACTATTATCCGATGCGCGACGGCAACATCGCAGACGTCGACGGCGGCAAGCCGGAGAGCGTCTGGGTCAGCGAGCACCTCGGCCGGCCGGTGGTAAAGGCGTTCAACGCAGTTCTCGCCGAGACGCTGGCGAATGGCGGTACGCCTAGCGGAACGGCTCATCGGATTGCCATTCCCGTTGCGGCCGATGATGCTCATGCCATGGCTGTGGCGCGCGGTCTGGTGGACGAGACAGGTTTCGATGCGCTGGATGCTGGCGACCTTGCGCACTCCTGGCACCAGCAACCAGGAACGCCCGCCTATTGCACCGAACTGACTTTGCCCGAGCTTCAGGTCGTATTGTCTGCTGCGGACAAGGCAAGGGCGCCGGTCGATCGCGACGTTTTGATCAAGGGGTTTATGGAGACGAAGACTCCGCTCAGCCACAAGCAGATCGTAGCCCGAAACCGTGAGGTCACTGCGGCTCAGGGATGATGTGGGAGAGGGGGGCGGTGCAGCCCCCCTTCGAACCGGCAGGTTCGCAGGCTGATGCCCACAGCGCCTCGGATACCTTCGACAACGATATAGCCGGCCGTACGAGAGCGATCGCGATCTTCGTCGAATATATGTCATCGGCAGCCAGCACGACCTTGCCCGATCCGAGCGCCGACTGCGCCAGCGAGAGCGGCGCCCAGGCAACACCGCGCCCGTCGATCGCCATCGATAGCAGCGCGGCTGCAAGCCGCGATTGCAGCACCATTTCGAGGCGGGGGGCGAGGCTACGGGCCTCCCAATCCGCCTTCAGGATTCCGCCCAGGCCGGATTCTGAACTGTAGGCCAGGTACGGCACCTCGGGGGAGTCCAGTGTCCATCGTGGCGCGCCGGTATCGTCGGGCTGGCACAGCGGCACGAGCAGATCCTCGTCCACCTCGACGCGGAGGAAATCCGGCGTGTCGAGCGACGTCGGCAGGAGCGGATGATGATGCGAGAGCAGGAAGGAGGCTTCCCCGCGCTGCATTATGCGCTCGCAAGCCTGCATGCTGTCGGACTTCAGGTTGATCGGCTCGTGCGGCGCGTGCTCGACGATCCAGTGCGGGAAGAACGTGAACGATAGAGCGTGGGTCGCGGCGACGGTGAGGACCGACGCCGCCTGATCCACGACTTCCAGCGCTGCGGCACGTGCGCGATACAGGTCGCGTACCGATACCTGGATATAACCCCGGAACATTTCGCCGGCAGGGCTGAGCGTGGTGCCCGCCGTCGTGCGCGTGAACAAGGCAGCGCCGACCCATTGCTCCAGCGATCGGATTCGCCGGCCGAAAGCGGGCTGCGTGATGTTGCGACGCTGTGCCGCGCGCGAGAAATTACGCTCTTCGGCTAGCGTAAGGAAGTCTTCCAGCCAATCCAGTTGCACGGCTCGTCCTAACTTGCGGTCCAAACCTCAGACCGCGAAATACGTATATGCCGATCGAGCATAACCCGCAACCACATCAGCATTTGATCGCGATGGCTACAGCGTCGAGAACGCTCGCAGAAAAATAAGAAAAGTCGTTTTAGCGAGAGAGCCGGAGAGAAGCCATGGTGCGACGCCTTCTAGGCCAGTTATATATCCAGGTACTGATCGGCATCGCCATCGGTGCACTCATCGGGGTTGTGTTCCCCGACATAGCCGTCTCGCTTCAGCCGCTTGCCGGCGCGTTCATCAAGCTCATCAAGATGCTGCTCGCGCCGATCATCTTCGGCACCGTGGTGCTTGGCATCGCGAAGATGGGCAACGTGAAGGAGGTCGGGCGCATCGGCGTGCGCGCGCTGATCTATTTCGAGATCGTCTCGACGCTCGCGCTGGTGATCGGCCTGGTAGTCGTCAACGTGATGAAGCCGGGCGTGGGGATGAACATCGACGTCTCGACGCTCGACGCCAGCGGCATCGCCAAATACCAGCCGACAGCCGGCGAGCAGCACGGCGTTGTCGATTTCTTCCTGAACATCATCCCGAAGACGATGGCGGATGCCTTCGCACAGGGCGCCATGCTGCAGATCATCCTGATCGCCGTGCTGATTGGCTATGCGCTGGTCTCGATCGGCAAGCGGGGCGAGCCGCTGATGGCGGTGATCGAATCCCTGCTGCAGACGCTGTTCCGCATCGTCGGCATGGTCATGAAGCTGGCGCCGATCGGCGCTGGTGCCGGTGTTGCGTACACCATCGGCAGGCACGGCCTCGGCTCGCTCTGGGGCCTCGGTCACCTGATGCTGGCGGTGTATCTCACTTCGATCATCTTCGTCGTGTTCGTGATCGGCAGCGTCGCGCGCTGGGCCGGTTTTCCGCTCCTGCAATTCTTCCGGTACTTCAAGGACGAGCTTCTCGTCACTTTTGCCACCTGCTCGACGGAAGCCGTGCTGCCGCGGATGATGACGAAGCTGGAGCGCCTCGGCGTCGCCAAGCCGGTCGTCGGTCTGGTGCTGCCGACCGGCTATACGTTCAACGCCGACGGCACGTGCATCTACCTGACCATGGCAGCGATCTTCATCGCGCAGGCGACCAACACACCGCTGACGTTGTGGCACCAGATCGTCATCCTCGGGGTGTTGCTGCTGACCTCGAAGGGATCGGCGGGCGTGGCGGGCGGTGGCTTCGTCACGCTGGCGGCAACCTTGTCGACCTTTCCCGACATCCCGGCAGCGGGGCTCGTCCTGCTCCTCGGCGTCGACCGTTTCATGAACGAAGCGCGCGCCGTCACCAATCTCATCGGCAACGGTGTCGCCACGATCGCGATCGCGAAATGGGAGGGCGCGCTCGATGCCGAGACGGTGCGGACCGTGATCGCGGAGCAGAAGGGCGAGGTGCCACGCAGCATCACCCTTCATCCCGCCGGCCCCACCGAAACCCATTCCTGACCACCCACAATCATCGATCCAAAAGGAGCAATCATGCGTATTATCGACGTCTGCGAGATCACCCAGCCGATCTCGTCCCCCATCCGCAACGCCTATATCGACTTCAGCAAGATGACCGCGAGCCTGGTCGCGGTCGTCACCGACGTCGTTCGCGACGGCAAGCGCATCGTCGGCTACGGGTTCAATTCCAACGGTCGCTATGGCCAAGGCGGACTGATCCGCGAGCGCTTCCGCGACCGGATCCTGGAGGCTGCACCAGACAGCCTGCTCGACGACACGCGCGACAATCTCGATCCGACCAAGATCTGGGCGGCGATGATGACCAACGAGAAGCCCGGCGGCCACGGCGAGCGCTCGGTCGCGGTCGGGACGCTCGACATGGCGATCTGGGATGCCGCCGCCAAGATCGAGGGCAAGCCGCTGTTCCGCCTGCTGGCCGAGCGCCACGACCGCGAGGCGAACCCACGCGTGTTCGTCTACGCGGCGGGTGGGTATTATTACCCCGGCAAGGACAACGGCGCGCTGTGCGCCGAGATGCGCGGTTATCTGGATCGCGGCTACAACGTCGTGAAAATGAAGATTGGTGGCGCTTCGATCGAGGAAGACCGTGGCCGCATCGAAGCCGTCCTGAAGGAGATCGGTTCGGAAGCGCAGCTCGCGGTCGATGCCAATGGCCGCTTCGATCTGGAGACCGGTATCGCCTACGCCAAGATGCTGCGTGAATACCCGTTGTTCTGGTACGAGGAGATCGGCGATCCGCTCGACTACTCGTTGCAGGCGGCGATCTCCGAATATTATCCCGGGCCTATGGCAACCGGCGAGAATTTGTTCTCGCATCAGGACGCCCGCAACCTGCTGCGTCATGGTGGTATGCGCCCGGATCGCGACTGGCTGCAGTTCGACTGCGCGCTGTCCTACGGGCTGGTCGAGTATCTGCGGACGCTGGAGGTGCTGAAGCAGTTCGGCTGGTCGCCATCGCGGTGCATTCCGCACGGCGGTCACCAGATGTCGCTCAACATCGCAGCCGGCCTCGGGCTTGGCGGCAATGAGAGTTATCCGGACTTGTTCCAACCTTATGGTGGGTTCCCGGACGGCGTGAAGGTGATCGACGGCCACATCACGATGCCGGAACTTCCCGGCATCGGCTTCGAGGGCAAGTCCGACCTCATCAAGGTGATGCGCGAACTCGCGGAATGACGTGGGCTCGGCAGGGCGGCACGACTCCGCCCTGCCGATCTTCCAGCAGACATATGACCGGCTTGGCATTGACCGGTCGGCGGAGAGGTACGGCATGAACCGGCTATCGCTACTGCAGGGCTGCGGCCTTGCGATCGTAGGCTTGAGCGCCACGCACCACGCTTCCGCACAGGAGCAGCCTCCGTCTCAGGTCGAGGCGCAGAACACGCAGGTGCCGGCGACACCGGTCGCCACCCCATATCCTGACGCAGCTGCCGGCGACGGCAATACGCAGCAAGGCTACAATCCACTGCGTTGGGCTGAAGATTGGCGCAGCATGCGCGATCCAGCCAAGCGCGACGACGTCTTCGACCGTTTGAAATTCATCCCGATTGGTTCAGACGACGTGTACCTGACCCTGTCGGGCGAACTGCGCACGCGCGTAAACTACTTCTCCAACCCGCAAGGCCGCAAGTCCGAGCATCAACGCCAGGACAGCTACCGCATCTTCCTCGCCGCCGACCTCCATCTGGGCGAACATTTTCGTGCGTACGGCGAACTCGCGCGCGGGCCGATGGATGGCAGGAACATCGGTTCGCCCTCGGGCACGTTGTCGAACAAGCTGCTCGTCCAGCAGGCGTTCGTCGATGGCACGTGGCAAGTCGGCCAGACCGATGTGGGCGCGCGTGTCGGCCGACAGGTCTTCATAGATGGCTCGAACCTGCTGCTCGCGAACCGCGACAACAACACGGTGCAGACCAGCCTGACCGGTGTGCGGGCATGGGCACGCGGATCGACGCTGCGCGCCGACGTGTTCGACCTCTACTACACGACCTACGGCAATGACGGCATCGGTGATGACCCCATCGATTGGGGACGTCGCTTCACCGGGGTTACCGCGGGCATCGTGCTTCCCAAGCATTTGTTCGGCGGTTCAAAGCTCTATTTCGATCCGTTCGTCTGGCGTCTCCGCAACAGGGCGGTTGTATGGGGGGCCGAGACGGAACGCGAAGAGCGGACTTATGTCGGCGCGCATCTATGGGGTGAGGCGGGACCGGTCACGATCGACTGGACCGCCAATCATCAGGGCGGCAGCTATGGCGGCCGGGATCTCGATGCATGGCAAGTACTCCTGGCTGGAACGTACCGGCTGGGCAAAGCGAACACGGCTCCCCGGCTCGGTCTGCACTTCGACTATGCAACGGGTGGCGGCGCCAACGGAAAGGGGAAGCTGAGAAACGCGTTCGCACCCTACGGCAACAATATCTACTACAGCTATCAGGGTTATCTGACCCCGACCAACCTGGTCGCCATCGCGCCCAGCCTGACCGTCACGCCGGCCAAGGCAATTCGTGTGACTGGCGAGTACCAGTTCACTTGGCGTGAGACGACGAGCGATGCCGTCTACCGATCGAACGGGACCCCCTTTGCGGGCACGGCTGGCGCTGGTGGTCGACGCACTGTCGACGTCGCACGGCTGCAAACGATCTGGACCGTCAGTCCGCGGTTGTCATTGACCGGCCGTCTTGAGCACGCTTTTGCCAAAAACGGCCTGACCGCGGCGGGATACCGGGACTCGTCCTACGCCGCCTTATGGGCAAGTTTTCGATTTTGAGACGGTTCGGGACGCGCGTCTCACCGCTCCCTTCTATAACACTTTAACGAATGTCGACGTTGTGGGCGGGGAAGGGTTGTCTGAGTGTTCACAACAGGATCTTATCGGAGTTAATCTTTCGATAGCAGAAGTCGACCGGATTTGTTTATTCAGCGTCAGCGATGCGAGCATCGGCTACTGCTGAAATCGGCGCTCGGATTGCACAAGTCAGCCAATCCGCTTTTCGACCGAACTTAGAATGTTCATCAATTTTGCGCATCTTACCAAAAAACAGCATTCGCAAGCAAAGTATTATCGGGACGTAATATGGATGGCGTTTCCGCCAATAAGCGTAATATTCATAGAGGGCAACCTGCCTAACAATTGAATAGTTAATCCAAGGAGGGCCGGCTGCGCTTCACTTTGGCCAGTAGCGAGGCATATTCTTTTACAATTACTGTATAATGCGCGTAACCTCCACATCTAATCAGAAATCAGCACGGAGGCCGCAATCGGGGCCGCATCGAACAGTTCGAGTGCGTTTGATGACGCGCCGGTCTCGAAGTTCGAGACGGTCACGCCGACAAGCCGGATCGGCCTGGTAGTGGGAAGGACCGACCGGACGAGCTCTAGGCTGACGGACTGAAGCTCGCCGTCCGAGGTGATCGCGGTCGGGCGGCTGCGGCTGCGGGTGATCTGCTGGAAGTCCGCGTACTTCACCTTTACGGTCACGGTCCGCCCGAAGGCCCGCCGGTTCGCGCACCAGGACCAGACGTCCTCAGCCATCCGGAGCACGCCGGCCTCGATGTCTGAGTCGGATGTCAGGTCCTCGCGGAAAGTGGTTTCCGAGCCGGACGATTTTCGCACGCGGTTGGGATTGACGGACCGGTGGTCCTCGCCGCGCGCGATCGCGTGGTACCAGTTGGCCGAGCTGCCGAAGTGCTGCTGAAGGAAGGCGAGCGACTTTGCGCGCAGGTCGGCGCCCGTCTCGATGCCAAGCCGCTTCATCTTGTCCGCGGTGACCGGGCCGACGCCGTGGAAGCGCGAGACCGGCAGCGTCTCGACCCAGGCCGCACCCATGTCGGGGGTGACCGCGAATTGACCGTTCGGCTTGCGGTGATCGGATGCCAGCTTGGCCAGGAACTTGTTGTATGAGATGCCGGCCGACGCCGTGAGCCCGGTCTCTTCCAGGATGCGGGCCCGGATCGCCTTTGCCGTGAGCCAGGCCGTCGGCAGCTCGCGGCGATTGGCGGTCACGTCGAGATAGGCCTCGTCGAGCGAGAGCGGCTGGATCAGATCGGTGAACTCCGCGAAGATAGCATGGATCTGCGCCGAGACGGCGCGATACACCTCGAAGCGGGGCGGGACGAAGACCAGCTCGGGGCAGCGCCTCATGGCGGTGACGGAGGGCAGGGCGGACCGGACTCCGAACTTGCGTGCTTCGTAGCTTGCGGCTGCGACCACGCCGCGCGACGCGCCGTGACCCACGGCCACCGGCCTGCCCCTGAGCGAGGGATCGTCACGCTGTTCCACGGACGCGAAGAAGGCGTCCATGTCGACGTGTATCACCTTCCTGATGGCTGGTTCGACGATCATGCGGCGAGAGTAGCATATGTCGAACATAGTGAGAACACCGACTCGGTCCGGCGTGTCCGGAAATGGAGTTTGAACCAATTGCCGAAGATCCAAAGGCGCCCCGGTGATCCACTACGTCTCTCGTGCGTTTGGTCTCCGCAACGCGATGGAGATGGTGATGGCCGAGTTGAGCCCGAAGGACCGCAAGAAGCTGGACAAGGGATCGTTCGCCTTTCCCGAGCAGGAGAAGGAGCCTCTCGAGAACGCCAGCCACGTCCGGAACGCCATCGCCCGATTCAATCAGGTGAAGGACGTCACGGATGACGAGCGCGATGCGGCGTGGAAGCGCATTGAAGCCGCTGCGAAGAAGTTCGACGTGGAGGTGAGCGAGAAGGGCTGGCGTGAGATCGGCAAGTGATCGGATGTAGTCGACGATCGACGCTGCGGCTCTAGAAGGGGAGCGTTGCCTGTCCGCCGGCGCCGATCTGCTTCACGCGAAAGGTCCGATCAGACGGCATCGCTAGCAGTTCTACTTCGGGCACCGTGAAGTCGAGCCACTGCATCACCTGTCCGCGCAGGATGATGGCTCCCTGTCGGTCCTGATAACGCGCGACCTCGCGGTTCGCTTGAACGGTAACGATCCTGTAGCCGACTGGGCATCCAGTCATAACGGTCTCCCAGACGCCGGCGAGGTAGAAGAAGTCCCCGCCGATGAGGGTGACACGGTAGCGCTTGCCACCGGCCGTGATTTGAAATTCTGAGGCCGCGATGAGGCATCGGCGGTTTGGGAATGACCTCCCTTCCGACCGGACGAAGCGATTTGGGCCGCTGGCGCCGAACCGGGGGGCGGATCCCCATGCCGCCTCGATCAGTTCGATCTCTTGATTATCGTCGGGGTTTCGCCGGATTATGGCGCGGCGATCGCCGAGCGGCGCGTCCGAATTGAAGGGCGTGGGCTTCCGGTCCATGGTCGAAAGCTAGGGGTATGATCGGAACCTACAAGAAGGGGCGTTTCAACCGTGTGCAACGACTACCGTTTGGAAGTGGACATTGCCTCGATCGCCGAGGACTTTTCTGATCTAAAGATCAGGATCGAATTCTCCGAAGGCGTTCCCAACGTCGAGGCGCGTGCTGACATCAAGATCACCGACCCCGCTGTCATCGTGCGCACCGCTGCCGGCCGCGGGGTGGGGGACCTGGTGCAGCGGCGTTGGAGCTGGCCTGGTCCGACCGGCAAGCCGGTGTACAATTTCCGCTCGGATGGCCGCGAATTCACCAGCGGCCGTTGCCTGATCGTCGCCGACGGGTTCTACGAATTCACGAAGCCCAGCGACCCGAAGAAGAAGGTCAAGGACAAGTGGCTTTTCACCAAGCGCGATGAACCGATCTTCTGCATTGCGGGTATCTGGCGCAGTACGCCTGAGGTGGGGGAGGCGTTCACGATGCTGACGATGCCACCCGGACCGGACATCGCACCGTACCATGATCGTCAGATAGTGGTCCTGGATCGCAGCCAGTGGGCCGACTGGCTGGACCCGACCGTGCCGGCTGCCGACATCATCCGCACCCTGCCGGCTGGAACGCTCAACGTCGTTCAGGTCGGCTAGGCTCTGTACGCCGCTGCGGTGCGGAACGGGAGTATCCAATTGAACACCGAAGTCGCCCACGCCTTCGTCGATCATCTCGCCAAGCTCCTTGAGCTGGTCGGCGTCGTGATCATCATATGCGGCGTCGTTCTTGCGGCCGTCCTTTTCATACGATCAGGGTTTCGAGGTGGTGATTGGCAAGCCGCCTACCAGGCTTGCCGGTCCAACCTTGGGCGGGGCATCCTCCTCGGGCTGGAGCTGCTGGTTGGCGCCGACATCATCTCGACGATCACTGCACCGCTCACGTTCCAGAGCGTCGCCCTCCTCGGTGGCATCGTCATGATCCGCACCTTCCTCAGCTTCTCGCTCGAGACCGAGATCGAGGGTTGCTGGCCTTGGCAGCGCTCCGGCCGCGATCGTGGCGACCGGGACCGACGTTCACCACCAGCGGACACGACCTGACCCGCCAAATCAATCACGCGACAGTCAAAGTCAGCTTCGCAAAGCGCTATTTGCCGTTGAAAACGCGTTTCGCGTCGAACACGGCATCGGCGGCTTTGCCCCCGACGCGATCGACATCCTTGTTGAACTGCGCGACGATGCGAGGCGCCGTCAACCCGTTCAACCCCTTGCGCACGAGCCGGTTATACTCCTGACGGCTATCTGCCTTGGCGAAGGTTCGGGCTTTGAATTCCGAGAGGGCGGCCTCGAACTTCAGGCGGTCCTTCGGGCCCAGATCGGCCTTGGCGGCGCCTAACGTTCGATCGAACGCCTCCGCGCTAGTACCGTCGATGACGGTCGGCTCATCACGGCCGAAATTGCAGGCCGATACGAGCAGGCAGACGTAAAGCAGGAACGACCGTCGCATGTGGTAACCCTTCGATGCAGAGTCCATCGCTCTCACCCCATTCCGCCTACTTGGTCCAGACCGAACTTGGCTAAGACTGTCGATGCGGCATGGATTGGGTCCTCCAGACCGACGGAGCGAGGGGGTTCTACGCAAGCGAATTTCCGCTCAAGCTCGTGTTTGATGGAAGGGCTGCAGGGCTTCAGATGATGAACGGACGTTCGCAGCTGGGGAGGGGGGAAGGCACTCCAAACGGCCACAAGTGGTCGGTGGCACGAGAATGCATAGCAACATCGTCGATCCAATGCGGTCTCCGACAAGAGGCCGGAGACACACGTTCGTGGTTACGGGACGCCCTTCGCCTCGTCGAAACCCAACCGGTTGCCCTCGATCTCCGCGATATGGGCGCCGGCCCAGTAGCCGAGCTCGCGGATCGGGCCGGCCAGCGATCGTCCAAGATCCGTGAGGGCGTACTCGACCTGGGGCGGTACCGTCGGGTGGACGGTACGCGACACCATACCGTCGCGTTCGAGAGCGCGCAGCGTCCGCGCGAGCATCTGTTGGCTGATGCCGCCGATCGTTCGCTTGATGTCGTTGAACCGACGCGATCGGTCGTTCAGAGTCATCACGATCATCACCGTCCACTTGTCGCCGATCAGGCTCAGGACGCTGCTGAACCGGCGGCATTCGCCGTGGATCGGTTCCGGGGCAGTCAGCTCCATGTGACCAGGTCCTTCCAATATGCCTTGTTGGCGAAGCGGTTTGGGTCACATAGCTGGTGCAGGTCACAATTCCAGACCGGAGACGCCCCAATGAGGATCCTGCACGTCGACGCCAGCGCGAGCGACACCGAAACCTCGCATACACGCCGCCTTTCCAGCGAACTTGTCGAGCGCCTCATAGCGGCGAACCCCCGTGCAACGGTCGTGTACCGCGATGTCGCCACCAATCAGCTTCCTCACGTCGACATGACGATCCGGCAGGCATGGACGCCCGAGAATAGCACCGACCCGAAACTTGCCGGTACGATCAACCGAGCCAAGGAGCTGGTCGACGAGCTCAAGGAAGCTGACGTGGTGGTGGTCGGTTCGCCCATGTACAACTTCTCGGTACCCTCGACCCTGAAGGCGTGGATCGATCATGTCTCGATTGCGGGCCAGACCTTCAGCTACACGGCCGAGGGACCACAGGGGCTGCTGACCAGCAAGGTGTATCTCGTCCTGTCATCGGGCGGGATCTATTCACAAGGGCCGTTCGCCGCGAACGACTACCTTTCGACCTACCTTCAGGCGATCTTCCGCTTCCTCGGCGTCAAGGATGTCGAAGTGATCCGAGCGGAGGGTGTCGCTTACGGACCGGAGCAGGACCAAGCCGCCATGGCGAGCGCCGCCGACAGGATTGAGACGCTCACCGATACTGCCTGACTAGGATGTTGGACAACCACAGCCATCACCGCGGGCCGCGACCTTGAGCCATGAAGGGGAGATGTCCGCTGCCTAACCTAAGACTGCGATTAGCGCCGTTCTCACGAGCACTTTCGCCCCCGCGCGGCGCCATCGTCGCGGCGGGAGTTCGACATCCGGCCGTTCTTCTTACCCCGGGCGGTCGTCCCCGACTGGCGTCAAAGACCCCAACGTGACGAATGCGACGCAGCCGGAGGCAATGGCGAACAAGGCCGCAAGTATTGCCGCGTACCTGAACGTCTCGACGAGCGCGGTGCCGGTCTGGGCAATCACCGCTCCGGCAAGCGCCGTCGCGATCAACCCGCCAGTCCGCGCGATCGCGCTGTTGAAGCCGGAGGCGGTGCCCGTGTGCGACTGATCCACCGATGATAGTACTGCGGTGGTGAGCGGAGCCACGGCGCCCGCCATGCCGAGCGCGACGACGATCATCCCGGGCATCACGGTGGTCCAGTAGCTGCCGCTCGGATCGACGCGGACCAGCAGCAGGAAGCCGAGACCCGTGACGATCGGCCCGATAGTCAGCGGCCACCGCGGACCGATCCGCTCGGTCGTCCTCCCCATGAGCCGCGATGCCGCGCCGATGACCAGAGAGAAGGGTAGAAGTGCCAGGCCGGCCTGAAGCGGCGAGTAGCCGCCGCCGACGATCAGCAGGTACGGCAGGAGTACGAGCAGCCCGCCCAGCGCTCCGTAGAGCAGGAACGTCAGCAGCGTCAGACCGACGAACGGGCGCGACGCGAACATCGCGAGCGGCATCATCGCGTCGCTCCGCCGGCCGCGCTCGATCCACACGAACAGCGCCAGGAGGACTACACCGCCGACAAGTCCCGCCCATACCTCCGGCGACCCGGCGTGGGCGCTCGACCAAAGGGTTAGCGCCCAAGTGAGCGTGCCGAGCGCCAGCGTCGCGAGGACCGCGCCGGGAACGTCGAGCGGCTGCTCGCCTTCAGCGCTCTCCTCCACATAGCGCCACGCGATGATTATCGCGGCGAGCGCGACCGGCACGTTGATGATGAAGATCGCACGCCAGCCCGCCGCGCCAACGAGCCAGCCGCCGAGCGGTGGTCCCACCGCGCTGGCGATCGCGCCGGCGGACGCCCAGGTGCCGACCGCCCGACCTCTCGCCTCGCCCTTGAAGGAGGAACCGAGGATGCCGAGACTGTTGGGCATCAGCATGGCCGCGCCGACGCCTTGTGCGGCACGCGCGGCGAGAAGAAGGCGAAGATCGGGCGCAAGCGCGCAGAGGATGGATGCCACGGCGAATACGGCCGTGCCCAGAATCAGCATGCGTCGGCGACCGAAGTGGTCGCCCGCCGCGCCGCCTGCCAGCAGCAGTGCCGAGAGTGGCAGGAGATAGGCGTTGACGATCCATTGCAGCGACGCGGCGTCCCCGTGCAGGTCGCGCTCGATCGACGGCAGCGCGACGTTGGTGACCGAACCGTCGATGAAGGCCAGGCTGGACGCGAGCATGGTCGCCGCGAGGATCCAGCCTGATTTGTCAGGTGCCGCATCAGTGGTCGGCGAAATTCGACTTGGTTCTGGTGAAGTCACGTAAATCAAGAACCTCCGATAATGTTCGCCAATCTGATGTCGTATAGCGGCTGATCGCTGGGCGGTGTGGGCACGCATCCATTTGAACGGTGCTTCGCTTCCGCTCAATATAGATCACCGCGAGGTCGCACCGGCATAGTTTCGGTTTCGGAGCGCTAGGCGCCTGATCGAGCCAACTTGCCGCCGGCCAGTGTCATTCCCATGTCCGCGGTCCCAGGATTTCACGTACCTGGCCGCGGCCGGAGAATATTGTTGGACGAAATCGATTGGGACAACCTGCCAAAGAGCACGACGCCCGCCGGGCTGAACGTCCGCGTCATCGGTTTCGACAACATGGAAGCCGCGACGCAACTTGGACAGGCCGTCGCCGAGGCCGTGGCATTGTTCGGGTCTTTCATCGATTTGACGACCATCGATGGCATCACAGTGGGCTTCGACTACGACGACGCCCTTGCGTCGGTGGATCAGGGCATGGCCGGTCTACCCCCGCTCGATCGGACGAACACCGACGAGCTCACCGGCGTCGCGAAGGCGTGTCGCGTCGTACGCGATGGCGTCGTGAAGACCCATCTGGTCTTCGGCGCAGAGCAGCTTGTGCCGCTGATCGCCGGTGATGCCCTCACGCCGGCTGATCGCGAATTCTCCATCGGTCTGATCGCGCACGAGTGCGGACATGTCGAGGTGAACGCCATGAACGAGCGGTTCGTGCCGGATGCACGGCTTGGAGCGACGATCGCCGAGTACGACCGTGCCATCATGTTCCCTGCCGCCGTCGTCTTCTGGGACGAGTATGCCGTGTGCCGCCTCTCAGCACCATTCGCGAAGAGCCAGAACACGCTGCATGCCGACAGCATGGCGGCCGTCACGCCCGGTGCACGAGGTCGCAGCGATGCGCACATCCGTACACACCGGCTCCATCAGAACCATCTGCGGACGCTAGGAGAGACGGCAACGGAACTCGTGACACCGCTTAAGACGGTGTCATATCTTCTTGGTGGTATGGATGCTGACGGGGCTGGGTGGGAGGATTTCGCCGCTGTGCGCCGGATCATCGACGCGGCTGGCTACGGGGAGCTGGTCGACGACCTGCACCGTGCGCTGCGG
Source organism: Sphingomonas sp. R86520 (assembly GCF_042466285.1). NCBI lineage: Bacteria > Pseudomonadati > Pseudomonadota > Alphaproteobacteria > Sphingomonadales > Sphingomonadaceae > Sphingomonas > Sphingomonas sp. R86520. The sequence continues at coordinate 3,130,257 of NZ_JAXHBZ010000001.1, read as the reverse complement.
CGGATGTGGGACACGCGGGATCAGTGGAATGAGGACGACGACATTCTCGCCCCTGTCGTCGAGATCATCCGCGAGACGCTTGCTTCGGGTGGCGTCAGCCTTTTCAAAGAGCCCGACGGCAGCTGGCACGCCCATTTTCTCTTTCCTGGCTGAAGTATCGTCGAAAGCAGGTCGACCAATACTCTGCGCTAACGCCGTATCTGCGACCAAATTATGCGAAACTGTGGGGGCCGAAACCGTCATCCGCGCTCGATCGCAGTCGGCGTCACTTCGGTCCCGTCACCCAAGCTCGTCACCAGGTGATCGATCAGGATGCGAAGCCGGACCGGCATATGGTCCCGGCTCGGATAGACCGCGTAGATCCCGACCTCGGGAGTCATCAGGCCCGGCAGAACCTGTTCCAGCGCGCCTTCGGACAGATCCTGGTCAACCAGCCAGTCCGCCAGAAGCGCGATACCGTGGCCGCGGATCGCCATGTGCCGCACCATCGCGCCCATGCTCGACGTGAATGCCGGCGACACGTGGACCGTCTCCCACTGACCGTGTTGCTCGATGCGCCACCGGTCGTTGCTTCCCAGGACGAGGCAGCGATGGGAAAGAAGATCGTCAGGCTTTTCGGGGCGACCGAACTGGTCGAGATACTGCGGCGAGGCACACAGGATCTGTCGCCCCTTCAGCAATCTGCGAGCTACCAGTCTCGAGTCCTCGAGATTGCCGTAGCGGATCGCGACATCGACCCCTTCGCTGATCAGATCGAGGACGCGGTCGGTAAGATCGACATCGATGGTGACCTTCGGATGGAGGCGGAGGAACGTGTCGAGGACAGGCCCGAGGAAGCGGTCGGCGAAAGTCGCCGAGGCGGTAAGCCGGAGGTGGCCGGAGACCTCGCTTGAGCCGCCAAGGAACCGATCCGCGTCATCCGCTCTGGCCACCAGCGCCCGCACCAGGGGAAGGAACTCTAGCGCGTCGGACGTCGGTCGCAGCGCGCGGGTGCTTCTGTGGAACAGACGTTTTCCGATCCCGTCCTCGAGCGCCATGAGCCGCTTGCTGGCAGCCGCGGCGGTCAGGCGGGACTGCGCGGCCGCAGCGGCGATCGAGCCCTGTTCCAGTATCGCCAGGAAGAGCCTCAGGTCGCTGATCGAGTTCAGCATCATTATCGCCGCATTGGAAGGAATGACATGCAAATTCGGAGTGATGGACGACGCTCGGTAATCATTAAATCAGTCCGGTAGCAACTGATTGGAACGAATTATGCGAGCGATAGTAATTCAGCGTCACGGCTCCACCGAAGTGTTCGAAGACACCGAGATAGCCGATCCGCAGCCTCGCCCGGGCTACGTCATCGTCGATGTGAAGGCGACGAGCGTCAATCCCGTCGACACCAAGATCCGCGAGGGATCGGAGGGCACCCAGGGACTGACCTTCCCCGCGATCCTGCATTTCGATGTCGCGGGTATCGTGCGATCGGTCGGCGCTGGCGTTACGAAGTTCCGGCCTGGTGACAAGGTCTATGGCAGCGCCGGCGGCGTCGTGGGGATCCCGGGTGCCCTCGCCGACCAGATGGAGGCGGATGCCGACCTGCTCGCCCTCATGCCATCGAGCCTGAGCTTCGGAGAAGCGGCGGCCGTGCCGCTTGTCGGGATAACGGCATGGGAGGCGTTGGTTGGCCGTGCTAGGATCACGCCGCGGTCCAACGTGCTCATCCAGGGCGGGACCGGCGGCGTCGGCCACATCGCCGTGCAGATCGCGCGGGCCATGGGAGCTCGGGTGACCGCGGCTGTTTCGACGCCGGAGAAGGGCGATGTCGCCCGCGGGCTCGGAGCCGAGGAGATCATCCTCTACCCCAGCGAAGCGCCGGAGGACGCGGTGCAGCGTATCACCGCGGGCGACGGCTTCGACATCGTCTTCGACACCGTCGGGGGCAGCTCCCTGCAGTCGGCGTTGAAGTTGGCCAGGATGAAGGGTCATGTCGTCACCATCATCGGTTACGACACCTACGATCTCACAGACATGCACTTCAAGGCGCTTCGGCTCGACCTCGTCTTCATGCCGATCCAGCTCATCCACAACGTCGACCGCCATGAACACGGAGAGATCCTGCGGCGTCTCGCCGAACTGATCGACGCACGCGCCGTCACCCCCCTGATCGACAGCCGGCACCCGTTCACGGTCGCAGGTGCGCGTTCGGCACATGAGCGTGTCGAGTCCGGCAAGGCGATCGGCAAGGTAGTGATCGAACGCGACTGAAGAGTCCGTTCGGCACCTGATGTGATGCATCTTCCCTCAACAGAGGATAGCGGCCCGCGTTAGTAGAGACGTCTACCTTCCTCAATGCAGCCATCGCCCGAAGATCCCGATCATGCGGGAGTCGGCAAAGCGGCCCTACGGAAACTGACATGAGGTTCTCGGCGACGGCGAGAACCTCATGGAAGATGCCTTAATTCTGTCCGTGCGTAATCGGTTTGATGCTCGCCGATCATTCGGCGAGTATTGCGTCGGGGCAGGCGATAACCCGGTCCCGGCCGGCCCTCTTGGCGTCGTACAACGCGACGTCGGCCTTATGCATCGCTCCGGTCAGCGAGGCATAGTTGCGGACGATCGCGAGGCCGCACGAGAAGGTCACGGGACCGTTCGGCGAGACACCGAAGCCTTCCCCGTTCAGCGTGACGCGCAGCCGGTTCACGATCTTGTTGGCCTCGTCCAGATCCGTGTCCGGCAGCAGGATGGCAAACTCCTCACCACCCCAGCGCGCAGCCAGATCGGTTCGCCGCAGGCCACGTTCCAGGAACGCGCGGAGAACGCGGTCGCCTTCGCGGTGCCCGAAGCGGTCGTTGATGCCCTTGAAGTGATCGAGATCGATCATTCCGACCACCGAACTGCGATCGTCATTAAGCAGCGGGACGATCGCGTCCATGAACCCGCGGCGGTTGCGCAGTCCGGTCAGCACGTCTCTTTCAGCAGCTTCGGCCAGCCGGTCGATCCGCGCGGCGGTCTCGGCGGCGGCATCCGAAACGCCCGCGAGCAGCGCGCCGACCAGGTCTTCGCCGCCCGTAGGCACCGGTCCGATGGGCTCGCCGCGTTGCACCGCGCGCAGCAGGCTCGTGGCGTGTGCGATCGGCGCTAGCAGCGCCGAAAGCCCTGCGATGCCGGCGGCCGTGCCTACTAGCGTGGCCCCCAGCAGAGATAGGAAGAGCCGCCAGTCCCAAGCGTTCACGATCATCTGCGTCACGCAGAACGCGATCAGTGGCAGATGCACGGCGCCGAAGCACACCGTGAACACCCGTAGTTGAAAACTGCGCGGAAACAGGAATCGAGTGCTGGCGTAGAAACGCATCTGGCCGTCCTTAGGTAATCATGGAACGGCTATGCGGTCACGGTTGATCAACGGTTAAGATCATGTCCGCTGCAAGTTGAACGGTTCGGCTAGTCGGTCGCGCCCATTACGTTCGCAGGTCATAGGCACACGGTGAACGAACCGTGCGTCCGGCAATGGTAGGTCCCCAAATGTTTGCCGTTGGCGCCTAGCGTCAATTGACGGCTAGATTCGATCGAACACCGATCCCATGCGCGGGCTGAACAGGCGCTCGTACGTCTTGAGCAGGAAGCTGTCGGTCATGCCTGAGATGTGGTCGCAGATCACCCGCCGCTTGTCGTCCGCGGCGGCGTATCGCGCGCGCGTGGAGTCCGGTAGCAGCTTCTCGGGATCGGACGCCAGCGCGTCGTACACCGCGACGACCATGTTCTGGCCCTTGAATTCGAGGTGCTGGACCGACGCGCTCTGAATGACCTTGATCATGACCGCGTCCTTGAGCGCTTCGAGGAAGACGCGCTGACGAAGCGGGAGATCGGCACGATAGCGCAGCAACGGTGCCTCGAACGCCTCGTCTGTAATGATCTGAACGTGGGTGATGAAGTGGTGCACCATTCGGCTGATGCAGCGCTTGCGACGACCTTCGTCCGCTAGCGCTGCTATGAAGCCATCATGGACGTCGTTTCCGAATTCGTCCGGATAGCGTTCCTTCAGCGCGTCCAGGAAACATCCGGAGACGTTCTCAGGGATCATCTCCCGTAGATCGTCGGCGTCCATCAACCCCATGGCAAGCGCATCCTCGAGGTCATGGACGCCGAAGGCAATGTCGTCGGCAAGATCCATTATGCTGCAGTCGAAGGACTTGTGTCTGGTCTTGCCGTGCTTGCCCGGAACGGCGTCCCAGCTCGTGAAGCGGTCGCGATCCTGGTCGCTCAGTGGCTGCAGAAGCCAGTCGACGACGTCCTGTTCGGTGTCGAGGTAGCATTTCGGCGGCTTGCAACTCCCCCGGTCGATTAGCTGCACGACGCTCGTGCCCTTCATGAGCCGCGGTTCGGCTTTTCGATCGGGGTTGCGGATGGACAGGTAGGGCGCTGGATACTTCAGGACGCCGAGCATGGTCCTGCGCGTCAGGTTGGCCCCCGCGTTCTCGGAGAAGCGCTCGAGCCGGGCTAGAATTCGAAGCGTCTGACCGTTGCCCTCGAATCCGCCGGCATCCCTCATGACGTAGTTCAGAGCGTACTCGCCACCGTGTCCGAACGGCGGATGCCCCAGATCATGTGTGGCGCCGATCGCCTGGATCATCGCGAGTTCGGGGATCCAGGCGAAGGCCGGATGTTCCGCGAAGTCCTTCTTCATCTGACGGGCGAGGCCACCGGCGATCTGCGCGACCTCGATCGAGTGGGTGAGCCTGTTCCGGTAGAAGTCGCTGTCGCCGAGGTTCAGGATCTGGGTCTTGCCCTGAAGGCGACGGAAGGAGGCCGAGTGGATCACGCGCGCATAGTCGGTGGCGGGACCGTCTCGAGCGTCCTCCTTCTGCGGATCCCACTTTTCGCGTCGCGCCGCCCAACTGGTCGATTTCGGATCTATGGAAGTCATCGATGTTCCATTTCATGGTCTCGGATCGTGAACATAGACGATCGGCATCGCGGGACGTGGCTGCTGCTGGTCTGTGAACCACTATCTCATCCCTTGGCTCAGGGCATGGAGATCGTCTCGCTGGGGCCGAACGACGCCGAGACCCCCGTCAGCCAACGGGCGTTCTTCGCGAATTTCGCCATCGCCTCCTCGTTCGACTTCACCTTGCGAACGATTGCCAGATGAAGTGGCCCGGAAGTCCAGGTTATGACGTTCCCGTCCTTCATGGCGCTCATTCGGGTACGGGCGGCGTATGCAAGCGAGCGATCGCCGAACACGATCCGATTTATGTATAGTATGTCGTAGTGATCGCTCGGCTGCGTTGGCGCAGCGTCTGTCGTGAAGGTCAGCGGGGACAAGTCGTTCGGCGACTGTTCCATCAGCCGAAGCAGTTCGAAATCCTCGGCGGCTTCGAGCAGTTGGTGCGAGGTCAGCTTGGTGTCCGGAGCCTGAGCGCGTGCCATTGCCCAGTGCGCCGCATCGGCGGCGTACGCCATGAGCTCATAGTGGCGCGCCTCTTCCACATCCGGGACGGGAGCGACGCCACCCCTGATGGGCGGCGGCCCATCACCGCGCCGGGGACTTATCTGAATCGTCAACGGTTCGGAGATGGCCCAGGCGCCGATGCGGTAGAAGGCAGCCCAGTCAGCCGTCGTTGCGGCCGCTTCCTCGATCCCGGCGGTGGCGGCGAAGAGAATCGAGGACGCGACGGCACTCGACGAGTCGCTGACGTCGAGCCGCACCCTCAGGAGAGGTCCACGGGCTTCGAAAACCAGGCGGTTCGGACCCGTGACCTGGACCGGAACCTTGAAGAGGTCCGCCGCGATCGGCACCGTCTCGCCATCACGGTCGCGAACCACACGGATTTCGCAACGGTCTATGCGACGCGGACTGACGGCGATGTATGGTTCTTCGTCCCCACCGTGCTTCCCGGTCCACGGCAGTCTCTCCTGATCGATCGCGATGCCGAACCTGGTCTCGCTGTACTGGGTTCCGGCCACGCGAAGCGGTCGAAGGCCGAGAAAGCCGTCAATCGCCTCGTCGATCGATGCTGCCTCTACCGTGGTTCGTACTTTGAGCCGACCGCGCTGGTAGCCGAGTTCAGCGAGCTGCCGCTCCTTCTCTCGCGCGTACGCGACCATCCCGTCAGCCACATGGTGGTCCATCGCCGGTCTAAGGGCCGCCCCCGTGACCGAACCCAGTGGCATTCCCCATTTGGCCGCCGATGCCTGGTAGGTGAGGCCGACCGATCTCACGCCATCGGCCTGTGCCTGTCGCAAGCGCTTCAAGATTTCGGCCAGGAAATTCCCGGCCACATGGATCAGACGAACGCCGACGAAGGTCAAGTCGGGGTCTTCCACCTCGAGAACCGCGATGAATGCGGGCCGACTGTCCTTCACGATGTTCTCGAACGTGCCAAGGTTGAGGGTGATGGTGTCGTTTCCGACCCAGACCGTCTTCACCTGCACGTGGCAGGTGATCGGGGCGGGGCGGCTGTCGAGTGGAGCGTCATTGTCGAGCGGCCACGTGACCACATAGTCCCAACCGACTCTGTCCCGGTCGGACTTGTTGGCGACGAGGCGCGCGTCGGCACAGAGCTCGGCAAACCGGCGTTCACCCTTTTCTCCAAGACCATCGGACTCGAGGGGACGCGTCAAGGTAAAGTCCTAAAGTGACTAACTATCACCCTTGGCGGGTTGACGTCATGATAACCTGTCGAGACACCCAAACCCCATCTCCGTTTTTGGGACGGCCGACGAAGACCATCCCCGATCTTCGGTACGGGCGCTACGCATTATGTCCAGAGCGGTGACGGAGCCTGCTGCTTTGATCCGGTGGCGCATTGCTATTTGCCGGCCGCGATCGACGGGGCGCCGTCCGCCCAATCCTGGCGTCCCGGGGCGAAGAAGTCGATGTCGACCGTGTCTTCGGGGCAGTGGAATTCATGCGGTACGTTGGGTGGGATGACCATGATCGTCCCGGCCTTCATCGTGAAGCGGCGCCCTTGGGAGAAGACGTCGCACCGCCCGGAGACGATCCAGGTGATCTGTTCGTTCGAATGATGGTGGAGGGGGAAGACGCCGCCCGCCTTCACGGTCCACTTGACGAACGTCGACTGGGCGCCGCTCAGATACTGCCGCTGCACCAGCGGGGAGATCTGCTCCTTCGGCTGGGCGTCGAGGGCGTAGAGCATGGGCGAGGCGGCCGTGTGGCCGCTGATCGAGGGGATCAGCCCCTTCGTGGGGGCCGCAGTCACCTCTGGCGACCCGTTGAGGTCCGGTGCCGGGAGCGTCTGGGCGAAGGCGATTGCTCCTGATGCCGCGGCGCAGCCGGCGATGATCGATGCGATCAGTCTTGACATGGGTTGTCTCCGTATTTTGTCAGGGTGGGAGCGATCGCATTCTTTCCGGGTGCCCCTGCGTAGGGTCACCCGCTTCCATGTCTTCGCGGTGGTGATGGCGTCAGCAGGCGTCGCGTTTGGTGGGTTTGCCCTTCCTCAAGGGCGGTCGCGACGACCTCGACCAGGCATTCCCCGCCAACGTCAGCCTCAGAACGACGACGAAAACCGCGAGACCGATGATGACCGCGACCGGCGACGCCTCAGGTCCGAAGCCTCCGCCGGTCAACCAGACCGGCGCGCCGGGTGAGGGGAGGCTTGTGAACAGGCTGCCCTCGCCGGGCATCCCGGAGACGCGGGCGCCGAAGATCGCGCCGAGCGTGAAGTTCCAGCCCGCGTGCGCGCCGACCGACATCCATATGCGTCCGGTGAGGAGGTAGAAGCCCGCGAAGGTCAGGCCCGCCTCGATCGCGATGGCAACGGCCGAACCGGTCGACGCGTCCGGATTGGCCAGATGGGCCAGGCCGAACAGTGCCGCGGAAAGGGCCAGCGCGACATCGACCCGGAATGCCCGCGCCAGCAGGCGGAAGATCACCAGTCGCGCCAACAGCTCTTCGAGCAACCCCGTCCCGAGCGTCTCGCGGACGTCGTGCAGTTTGTCGCCCCAGACGCCGGGCGTGATCGAATATGCACCGGTAAGCGCGAGGAACCCGATCGTCGCGCCGATGATGGCGGCACCCGTGGCGACGCCGATCGCGAGCTCGACGGGAAGGGCCGCGAGGCGCAGTTCGACGGGCGCGCGCTTTTCCCCCCACCGCACGAGCGCCGCGTACGCGCCGTATCCGAGAACCACGGTGACGAAGGCCATCGCGAGGATCGCCGTCGCGTCGGACGTGACGCTGCGGACGACCGACTGGAGCGACAGGATCGCGACCAGGACCACGAGCATGGCGGCCATCCACAGCAGACTGCGCAGTGGGCGCCACCTACCCGGCTCCAGCACGCCCCCTGGATCCGGCAGGTTCCGGGCGAGGCGGTCCGCGAAGCCTTCGAGAGGCAAGTCGTCAGGACCCCTTTGCATAGGTGTATCCGGCGTGCTGGAGTTCGACGAGATAGGCCACGACGCTCGGGACGAGCACTGCGCCGGGGATCAAGTTGTTCGTCAGGTCCGCCGCCACCGCATCCGCGTCTCCGCCTGCCTTGGCCACGATGCCGCGCGCGATGGCGTGGATCGAATCGTGGCAGGCCACGATGACCGCGCCGCGGCGCTGGAGCGTGACGATGTTGTTGTTCGCGGGCCCGTAGAAGCCGTCCAGTCGCTGCCTGCCGTCACCGGGGGAGACCCCGGGCGCCTCGCGGATCAGGGTGTTCTCGGTGAACTTGCCGCCCGTGTTCGCCGCGAGGCCGTATTTCGTCCACATGTCCTGACTGAACAGGGCGAGGTGAGCCGTGCCGTGCGTGGCCGAAACTGCGAGGAAGTCGGGGTGGCCGTGGGCGAAGTTCTGTCCGTTCATCGCCTCGCGCATCAGGTTGAGCCACGGCGCCGCGATGTCGGAGTTCTCCCATACCTGGGTCAACGCGCCGCGATACGCGAGAAGAAGGTCGGACGCTTCGTGGTCCCACAGGTCGTCGCGATCGATCATGAAGGGAACGGACGTGAAACGACGTCTGCGCGGGGCTGCGGCCAGACCCCGGGTAAGTGCGGCCAGAAGGCTTGCACCGGGTGCCAGACCGCTCGGTCCGACGGACGGCGTCGCACCCCAGAGCGCCTGTGGTGCCGCCACGAGAAGCGCCGCGCTTCCGGCGAGACCGAAGGTCCGGCGGCGGGTGATGGGAAGATCGAGCATCGGTTCGCTCCCTGCTAGTAGGCGTAGACGTTGGCGGCGTTGCGCGCGGCCCCGTCCATGAAGCCGGTCATCGCCTTGATCGTCCCGGCGTCCTTCAAGCCATACCGACCGGCGAGGGCGTCGAGGTTCGGGTAGCCGATCCACGTCCGGCCGCGCGCGTCCTGCCAGACGAGCATCCGCAACGGGAGATCGAGACCGATCGCCTGATCCTGCTGCATGAGCTTCGTGCCGACCTTCGGATTGCCGAAGACGACCACGGTCGTGGCACCGAGCTGCTCGCCGACGCCGCGGGCGTTCTCGGCGTGATCGAAGGTCGCGAACACCGGCACCTTCGCGGTCGCCAGCCCGCTCTTGAGCCGTGCCACGGTCTCGGACGGGCCGTACTTGCTCTCCTGCGCCACGATCTGCCGCTGATCGATGTCGGGACCGAGTTCGCCACGATAGGCCGCGGCGATCTGGCGCGCGAGGACCGTGAGGTCGACGCCTTGCTTGTTGGACAGGAGCGTGACGCAGACGAGTTCGTCGGACTCTGTGAAACGGCTGAGGTATGAGCTGAAGCCCGGGGAGTCGCCCTTCACCTCCATGAAGCCGGGGTGATGTGTGAACTCCCAGCCGATCATGGCGGGAACGACCGTCCCGTTGGCCAGCTTCGTCGGCATGTAGACGACGTCGCGGTCAGCCGCCTCCTTGATCAGGGTCGAACCGGCGAGGCCGATATCCCACTTGCTGATGTCCTCCGCGGACGACCAGAGGTCGCCGAAGCCGAAGAGGTTCGAGGAGGCCTCTGGCGCGACCGCCACCATGCGGCCGTTGACGAGCTGGTAGCCGGTCGCGGGCTCGACCGGGTTGATGAACGGTACTTCGGACTTGAACCGCGAATGCTGATTGTCCCCCGGATGCGACGCCGGCCGGTCGATCTTCGCGGATTTCGCGAAGTCGTCGGCGAACATCGTGCTCTCCAGGGCCTCGCGCTCGATCTGGTTGACGCGGACGAATTCGCGGTAGGGCATGCCGCTGGCGTGCTCGATCGCGAGGGCGAGCAACGTCGCGTCTGTCGCGCTCAGGCGGACCTGCGTGCCGGTCTTGAACAGCAGCGGGTCACCGCGCACGAGATCGATCAGGTCCCGCGGGGCGTACCGCTTCGCGTTGTCGAGCTTGCCCCGGTAGTCGGGAATGCCCGAGCTATGCTGCATGAGCTGGAGGATCGTGACCCGACCCCATGCCGCGGGAAGCCCGTCGACATGGCGCGATATCGGACCCGACAGGTTGAGCTTGCCCTGCTCCTTCAGCTGCATGACCGCGACGGCAGTGAAGGCCTGGGTGATGGGACCGATGTTCCACATCGTCTTGGTCGAAGCGAGCTCGTCGAGATCGAGGTTGGTCTTGCCGTAGCCGGAAGAGCGCGGAATGTAAGGCGCCTGGACGATGGCCAGGGTCAATCCCGGCAGCTCGTGCTTGGCGATGAATGTCGCGATCAGCTCGTCGATGGTCTCGCCGCGCAGCGACAGGTTTGGGGAGCCTCGCTCGATGGGAAGGCGGGGCGATGGGGCAGTCTGGGCGGCAGCAGCGCTGGCAACCGCCAGTGCCGCAGCCGCCGACGTGAGGAATAGGCTCGCTGCTCGACCAAATCGCATGTCTTGTCTCCGGGTTCGGCGAAGGCGGACGGTCCTCCTTCACCTTTGTTGGAGACGGTATTGCGCGCCGTGCGCGCTGTGCCGCCATTCCACGCAGTGTGGTGCCGCCCCGTACGATGGTAGGTGTCGTGAAGGTGCCAGTATCCCGCTACGGAGGACGGCGATGATGCTGGTCGAGGAACGGTGGACTGCTTGACGATCGCTCGTCCTCCACAGACAGCTGCTCCGGGCGACGAGGGGATGAAGGTTGGACGACGAGGAGATCGAGTCGATGCTGCGCGCCCTGCGCGGTGCGTTGGGGGAGGCGGGCTTCGGCACGGCGGGACTGTCTCGCGACGCGCCCTCTGAGGAGGGCCCGGTGCTCGACGGGCGTGGAGAGCTGCTGCGGGTGATCGAGGAGTATGAAGCGATCCTGGTCCTCGCGCCCAAGATGATGGCTGAGACCATGCGCGTCCTTGACGCCCGCTCGATCGAGTTCGTGCCAGACCCCGCCGACCTGCGGTTCACGAACGCGCGGACCGATGTGGCCCGGCGACCGGCATCTTCGGCCGGAGGCGTGGCCATCACCACGGATGGGCTGGCGGAATGGATGGGCATCGCCTCCGATGCCAGCACGATCATTGCGGAGGTCAGAAGGATGCTCGATGGCTACCAAAGCTGATCTCGAAACCGCCTTGAAGGCAATGCTCGGCGCGTCGGCGAAATTCTGGCCGAGTCCGAAGGACAATCCGAAACTCGACGACTATTACGAAGCCTATCTCTGGGCCGAGACCGTCCAAGCGGCACGCGGCGCGGGATGGACCGTCCTGTTTCTAAATGCCGGCGCCGCGAGCAACGAGTTCAAGTTCAGGATGGGTCCAGGGATCTTCAAGAGTGCGACCCCCTTCACCTTTGCCCGCTTCAAGGCCGGTGTGATAGACAAGGGCGAGCTGCACATCGGCATAAGGGTCAAGGGCAACTCGGGCGTCCTCCACGAGTTCGACGTGCTCGGCATCGATCAGCATCACGCGACGCTCTCGCGCCAACAGGGTACCCATCCCCATCATTCGGGGACACGGCTGCATGTCGAGGCCAAGTTCCACAAGGCCGATCTGTCGCTGGGCGTCGGCCGGGCGATCGTCGGGCTCAAGTGCGACTGCCCCTCAATACATCCCTTTCTCGTATCCCGCGCGGAGGGCGCCAAGACGATCCGGACGCTCATCAAGCACTACGGCGGCACCTACGTACACAATGCCTTTCCGACGGACACTGGCATCGGCTACCTCCGGAGTTGCCTACAGGCGGCGGTCGTCACCTGGAAATGATGGCTGACGGCGATTTTCTTCGCGGTGTGCCCGAGCGCGTCTTCCCCCGTCAGCCGTGAGCAGGCAATATCGGAAGGATCGACGATCATCGCTCCCCCCAGTGCAGGGAAACACGAAATAGCGGTCGTCGAGTTTCCCTGCATGACGCAAGCGCCCCGTGGCCCCAGCGCACGACCGCGTTGCCGTCGCCCGGCGGGGGCGTCTGTTCAGCCGCCCCGCGGCATTAACGTCTTCGAGGGGGGGGCGCTTAGACATAGGAAGGGACCGCCAGCGAAAGCCCCTTCATGGTGCCGCCGCCAGTCGCCTGCTGGGGCTGCGGGAGAACGGCCTGATCCAGAAAGCCTTTTGCGATCCCACCTTTCGCCATCGGCAGCCTGGTCGTCTCCAGAATCATGTTGTCGAGCGGGCTGACTCGAACGGCGGCTGACGTGCTGCGCAGGCTCGATGATGGGGCGATGACGTGGTCTGATGGCTACGAACTCCTGCAGGATCGTGGCATCAACCAGGAGCGACCCATGAACGGCAGCGACGGCTATGAAATGACCATCGGGAACAGAGTGAAGGCGCTCCGCGCATCGCGCGCGATGACCCAGGAGGATCTCGCCGGCATCGCTGGGCTTGGCCTCGCCACCATCCAGCGCGTCGAACGCGGTCTGCCAGCCGCGGCCGGGACCATCGCGTCTCTCGCCGCGGCGTTCGATCTGACCGCCTCGGACCTGACCGGCGACAATGACACCCCCGACCATCAGCCATACGTCCCATTGACCTCCATCACGACCGGTAGGCAGCTCGAATCGCTGCTCGCCGTGGCGGACCGCCTGGATTTCGGTTTCGGCGAGATCGACGATCTGGCCACGGCCGAGCTGATCGAGGAACTCGAGACGTTCTGCAGTCCCAGCGGTGCAGCGCGAACGTCACCTGGGGCGGTCACGCTGGTGAAGCAGCAGATGGCCGCGCGCAACCTGCTCGCGAGCCTCGCCGTTGCTGGCCTAGCCGTCACCGGCGCGAACTACTCCTTGAACTGTGCCGAGATCGACGATGACATGGGGGCGGGAATGCCGATCCTGATGGCACAGTGGACGAGCGAATGCGCGGTCATCCGGGTGGCGGCGAAGGAGACGCCAATCTTGCGCGCGTACATCATGGACGGCCTGGGCAGCTACGAGGTCCCGGCCGAAGGCGTTGTCTGGCCCCAGCGAAACGACGGAGCGGAGGAGTGGGCGTCGATCTAGCCGGACACCGGCGGCGGCATCACGGTCAATCGTCAACCGCCCGTCGGGAGCGGCATCTCGATGACGAAGACGGCCCCTGGACGATCTGTGCGGTTCGTCGCCGATATTGTACCCCCATGCGCCTCGACGATGGTCTTGCAGATGCTGAGGCCGAGGCCCAGTCCATCGGACCGCGAGGTGAAGAAGCTCTTGAAGACAAGGGGGAGGTCCTCGTCCGAAATGCCGGGGCCGGTGTCCCGTACGTCGAGCACCAGCCTTCCGCCCTCGTGCCTTCCGTTAAGGGATATCGCCGGCGCTTCGGTGCCGTGATCCCTCATGACCTGTATGGCGTTCATGATGAGGTTCACGAGCAGCTGCTGGATTTGGATGCGGTCGACCGCGACGTGGGCATCCTCGTCGTCGATGCCGATGGACAGCGCGATCGCGTTGCGCTCGAGCTCATGACGCACGAACCGAACCGCTTCGCGCAGGAGTTCACCGATCGGGACGAGCGAAGTCCGGCCAGGACGTCGTGCCGCCATTCCTCTGACCCGCCGGATCACCTCGCCGGCGCGAGTGGCTTGAAGCGATATCCGTTCCGTGGCGCCCCGGATCGACTGCAGGTCCGGTTCCGGCTGATCGAGTATGTTCAGCACCGTCCGCGCTGTTATTCCGATCGCGCCCAGCGGTTGGCCGAGTTCGTGAGCGATGGACGCCGAGAGTTCGCCTAGCAACGAGATGCGCGACACGTGCGCGAGTTCGTCACGAAGAGCCTCGGTGACCGCTCGGTGCCGAAGCTCCTCCGTGATGTCGATGAAGCCGGCCAACCAGATGCCGTCCTCGGCACGCGGCACGTTCAAGACGACGCAGAACAGGGAATCGAACGGTGTCCCGTCGAGCCGGAGGGTGCTCGCCTGCTGCTGGAATTCCCTCTGGCCCTGGACGTACGCATCGGAGACGTTCCCGAGCGCGGTGCAGTCGCGCGAGAAGAAGCGGTCGGTCGACTGTCCCACGAACTCCGCCTTCGCGGTGCCGCCGAACACCCGCACCGCGGTATCGTTGAGGTCCAGGATCACGGCGCCGTTCCGGATGATCGCCAGATCCTCAGGGCTTTCCTTGAGATGCTCGAGGAGGTTCGTGACGCCGGCCGCTCTGAGCTCCTTGGCGCGGCGCACGCGCCGACGGGCGTCAACGACTACGAACGAGATCGCCGAAATTTGCATGAACACCCGATACCAGGCGTCGCTCCATTCGCTTTCGGCTGGCGGAACGCCCGTGGCACTCCGCGGCGCGAGACTGGACTGCGTCGCGCTTGATTCGTCCGACCCAGTCGGTTTGAGGGCATTGTGTGGCACGGATACAGACTAGGAAACCCGGCTCACGCGAACATCCCCGACGGAGGTATGTATGCGGGTCCTGTCAGAGGATGGTCTGGTTCGATAACGAAAGGGTCGAACCAGCGCGCCGTTCGGCGCGCTGGTTAGGAACCACGGCGATGGTCGCCGTCTCGGCTTCCATTGTCATGCACCCGTGCCTTGACCGGTCAGCTCCGCGGGAATGCGGCGCTTAGGGCCGAAGGCCAGGCCTTCGCCGTCGGAAACGGCTTCATCGACTAGTCGAGGCGTTGCAGTCGTTCGACGCGTAGCGGTTCGCCAAGCAGTTCATCGAAACGGGCGGCAAGCGACTTCAGGTTGGGCGCATCGCCGTGCGCGTCGAGCGCGGCCTGGTTTTCCCAGATCTCGTACATGACCACGGTACCCGGAGTTCCGCGGATCACATGCGGGTCGTACGCGATGCAGCCTTCCTCCTTGCGGACTTCGGGGACGATCGCGAGGATCGCGTCGGTCAGGGCCTGCTCCTTGCCGGGCTTCGCCACGAGATAGGCTACCACCTGGATCTGGTCGGTGTCGGTCATTGTCTTCCTCACTTCAAAAGGACGGGGCCGGCGCCGATGCGGACGCGCAGCAGTTGATAGGGTTGCTTGCGAAGGTCGCGACCCTCGTGGAATCCGGCCTGTCGCTGAAGCTGGTTCGCGGTGAAATACAGCCAGCCGTCCTTGCTGACGGACAGGGTGTCCGGCCATAGGATCTTCGGATCCTGCGCGATCGTCTGCCATTTGCCGCCTGAGAACCGTCGGATGGTCCCATGCTCGTAGTCGCCGGCGTACACGTTGCCCTTCGCGTCTTCGGCCAGACCGTCCGACGGCGCCTTGGGGCCGAGGTCGCGGATCGCCGCGGCTATCTGCGCGTCGGTCGCCGCCGGATCGCGGAGGAGGGCGGTGGGCACGCTGTAGAAGTGACGGCTGGAAAGGGCGCAGTAGTAGAGCGTGGTGCCGTCCGGCGAGATCGCGATCCCATCGGTGGCGACCAGCCAGGGGGAGGGCGTGCCGCCCGCAGGCCGGTTCATCAGCACCTGTCCCTCGATCGTGGGCGTGAAGCCGGGATCGGGAAGGGTCGAGGGGTGACCGGACAGCCGGCGTACCGCCTTGCCGGTGGCGATGTCCACGACGATCAGTCCGCCCGGACCCTTGATCGAACTGTCCGTGATGTACGCGACGCCTTCGGCGCCTTGCCGCAGGTCGAAGCGGACATCGTTCAGATAGGTGGTCTGCAGGACGACGTCTGGCTGATCGAGAACCAGGGTCTTCACGACCCTGTTGGTGGCCAGATCGATGGCGACGAGCTTCGCGCCGCCCGGCACGGGGGCCGAGAAGCCGGGCGCCCCCGTATCCAGCACCCACAGCCGGTTGGCACCGTCCGCGACGACGCTCTGGACGCTGACGAAATGATCCCGCGTCTCGCCCTGTCCGGAATCGTTGCTGGCGGCGTCGGGATAGGCCACCGGCTTGCCGCCCTTCAGTTCGGCGACCGCGAACGGCGGATTGTCGCCCCATTGCGGGTAGTTGAGGAAGATGCGGCCGTTGGGGGCGACCGTGACGCCGGTCGGCATGGCGCCATTGAGATCGGCGACGACTTCCACCGGAGCGGTCTTCTGCTGTGCGGCGATCGGCACCGACAGTGCGGCGGCGGCGAGGGCCAGCGCGGTCATGGAACGTCTTGGCATTGCTGATTCCTTGGTTTGATGGCTCACCGTGCGACCACTCCGGCCTGCTGCAGGAAGGTCAGGTTGTCCTCGAGATGCCAGTTGTCGGTGATGCGGCCGGCCTGGACGCGGACGATGTCCGTGGCGATGAAGTCGATGGGCTGACCCGAACCGGACTTGTCGCTGAGATGTCCGGTGAAGTGTCCGGAGAACCGGAGGTGGGATACGACCCGGTCACCGACCACGAGGCGCTGGACGACCTTGACCCGCAGGTCTGGAACCGCGGCGAGGAAGCTCTTGGACGCGGCCATTGGACCGGCAGGGCCCTGCGGACGGTTGGGTGGGAGAGTGTGGTCGACGAAGTTCCGTGCGAGCGCGGCGTCGAGCAGCGCCGCGCTTCCGTTCGCCCAGAAGCCGTAGAACGCGTCCACGGGCTTCAGGATCTCTGCACGCTGCCGGGACGACAGGTCGCCGGAGACGATGAGTTCCGCGGGGCGGGTCGCAGCGACCGCGGCGGCGTCGCCGGGCGTCTGGGCGATCGCCGGTGAGGTGATGGCCGCCATGGCCAGCGCGACTGCGAGTAGGCGCATGATCATGTTCCCTTCAGGCGATGGAGCCGCCGCCGTCGACCGTCAGGGTCGAGCCGGTGGCGAAAGGGTTGGTTGCGAGGAGCAGGATCGCGGAGGCTATGTCCTCCGGCTTTCCGACGCGCCCGACCGGAAGCCGGGTGGCGGTGCGCTCGAACATCGCGGCCCGGTCCGCATCCGCCATTCCGCCGTAGATCGGCGTGTCGATCAGCCCGGGAGAGACGGTGTTGACCCGCACGGGCGCGCGTTCCAGCGCCAGACCGCGAGCGAGGGCTTCGATCGCGGCGTTGATCGCGCCCTGAAGGACCGAAGCCGCGCTCGGCCGATGGGACAGGAAACCGGATACGAACGTGAGCGAGCCGCCTTCGCTGATGCGGCTGGCGCGCGCGATCCGGTACGCTCCCCAGAACTTGCTCTCCATCGAGGCCTTGGCGTCCTCGAGGGACAGGGTGCCGACCGCGCCGCCCTTCGTCTGCGCGGCAGAGACGACGATGTGGTCGAACGGTTGCTCGACGGAGAAGAAGTCCTCGATCGCCTGGTTGTTGCCCGTGTCCAGGACGACCGAGCGAACGCCGATCGAGTCTGCTGCCTCTTCGAGCTTCGATCCGTTGCGGGAGCCGATCGTCACGGCCGCTCCGGCACGGCTGAACGCCGCGGCCGTCGCCAACCCGATGCCACTGCTGCCACCGACCACCAGAACGCGCGCATTGCTGAGATCATTCGTCATTTCGACTTCCTTGCTGTGCAGCCGAAGATGGCGCCGGGTGGCTTGAGACTCCACGGCCGTGCGCGCATGTCGGCCATGCATCGGTGCATGGCCGGGCCCGCGACGAACTTAGTCACGGCGTCGACGCGAACGCGAACGCCTGTCGGACGGGACGTGCTCGAGCACCAGGGGCGCCAATACCACCACGGCGAGACCGGCAAGCATGGACGCGATGTAGCTGTCCTGCAGAGCGGGCATCGCTGCGAAATACAGTGCGATCGCGCCGACGATGAGCGCCGTCAGCCTCGCCAGCTGAGCCATGGTGGTCTTGGTCGGCATGGATACCTCGGGCGGATTGGAAGGACGTGCGATCGCCCGGGTGAGGAGAGCGCACGTCCCTCGGGGTCAGGCGGCGAGCGCCGTCGGGATCGGATTGTCGATCATGTACGTGTTGAAGCTGTTGAAGAGCGCGTGCTCGCCGGCGCCGGGATTGTCCCGGACCTCCTTGATCGAGTCGACCACGATCTCCTCGTCGTCGCCTGCGAGCTTCTCCATCGTCTCGGCCAGGAACGCGTCGAGCTGCATCGCGCGCGGATCGCCGCTCTTGACGATCAGATCGGTGTCCACCCACGGCGGCGCGATCTCCTGCACTCGCACCGACGTGTCGCGCAGCATGAAGCGCTGCGACATGGTGAAGGTGTGCAGCGCGGCCTTGCTCGCCGAGTACACGGCGTTCGTGGCGAGAGGCACGTAGGCGACGACCGATGTCGTGTTGAGGATCACGCTGCGCGGCTGCTTCTTGAGATGCTCGATCAGCGCGGACGACATGCGGATCGGACCGAACAGGTTGGTCGTCAGGATCGCCTGCGTGACGGCATCGTCGATCGGGCCCGAGGCGTCGTCGAAGGGCATGATCCCGGCATTGTTGATGAGGACGTTCAGTTTCGGAAAGCGTGCGATCAGCTCGCTCGCGACGCTGTCGATGCTCGCGGGATCGGTGATGTCCAGGCGGATGCCCGCCATGCCCGGATTGGCCGCGATCACCTCGTCGATCAGCGTCTGACGACGACCGGAGATGATGACCTGGTTGCCCTTGGCGTGGAACGCTTCGGCGAGCGCGCGTCCGATGCCGGAGGTGGCGCCGGTGATGAAGATCGTGTTGTCGGTGAGTTGCATTGGATTTTCCTTTCGAAGTGAACTGATTGTTTGAGCGGTGTCAGCCGAAGCGGCCTTGGCTTCGGATCCAGTCCGTCACGGCCCGCGCGTAGTCGTCGGCCGCGTCCTCCCAGACGAAGTGGCCGGCTTCGAGCACCTCGTGTCGACAGTGCGGAAGCAGGTGCTCGAGCAGGTCTCCGTTCGAGGGCGGAACCAGCGGATCGGTGCGGCCGGACAGGACGAGGACCGGCGTCTCGATCGATCCCAGAAGTCTCTGGAGCAGCGGAAGATCCTGCGGATACGCACGGACGTAGGCCGCCGCTTCCATGTACCGCCCGTCGGCGGACGAGAGGCGGTAGTCCTCCATCACGTCCTGGGGTGGCTGGATGGCGATCAGCGCCTCGATGACGTCGACGACCGGGCCTGCGTCGTCGCCGGGATCGATCGCCTCGCGCGGCCCCTCGATGATCGTGCGCAATTGATCACCGACGAGCGCCATGTCCGTGGCGCCACTCCCCACGGTCACCGTCGCGAAGCGGTCCGGAGCCATGGCCGCCGCGAACAGGGAGGCCGCAGTCCCCACATCCGGGGCAACCAGGTGGCAACGCTCGATTTCGAGTTCGTCGAGCAGTCGGACATAGAAGGCGCCCATGCCTTGCGGCGTGAGATCGGCCGGGATCGCATCGGATCGTCCGAAACCTGGAAGGTCGACGGCGATCAGCGGCCCTAGGGCTTCCAGCTGAGGCCATACGTTCCGGAAGGCGTAGATGCTTTCGGGCCAGGGACTGCTCAGAAGTATAGGCAACCCCGTCGCCGCTCCGCCGCGTGCGATCCGGATGGACCGACCGTCGATGCTCACGAACTCGGGGTCGGGGAGGCCGAGCGGCATGGTGCGCTCCTCGAGCTCGATCGTCATGCGACCGCAGCCACGTAGCGGGCACCCGGCGTCGCGTGCGCGAGGTCTGCCGTGATGCGCCTACGCTGCGCTTCGTACTCGTCCCACAGCGCGCCATCCTGCAGCGGCGGAATGGTCACGACTTCGCCGAGATCGAGTCCGGCGAGCGCCGCGTCGACCATGTCCTCGGCCTGCATGACCATCGGGCTGTCGGCGTAGTCGCCGTAGCCGGCGATGCCCCAGAACTCGGTCGCGGTGCCGCCGGGCAGGACGGCCTGGACGCGCACGCCCTTGTCGGCGAGTTCGTGCTGAAGCGACTGCGAGAACGCGAGTACGAAGGCCTTCGTGCCGCCGTAGACGCCGTTCAGGATCTCGGGTCCGATCGCGACGATGGATGAGATGTTGATGATGGTGCCGCGACCACGTTCGGCGAAGCCCGGCGCCGCCGCGTAGGCGAGACGCATCGGCGCCGTCACGTTCAGGTCGACCATCAGCTCCATGCGATCCACGTCCGACTGCAACAGCGGGGTGACCCCACCGAAGCCGGCATTGTTCACGAGCATCGTGATCGCCGCGTTGTCCCGCAGGATCCGTTCGACCTTGAAGAGGTCGTCTCCGTCCGCGAGATCGGCGCTCACGACGTTGACCGAACGGCCGGTCTCATCGGTGATCCGTGCCGCGACGGACTGCAGCCGTTCGGTGTTCCGGGCGACCAGGATCAGATCATGGCCACGGCGCGCCAGACGGTCGGCGTAGATGGCACCGATCCCGCTGGAGGCGCCGGTCACGAGCGCCGTTCCCTTGTTCGTCATCATAGTTCTCCGGTTGGGCCGCCCGTCGCGGTCGATTGGCAGATAGGCTTGATGCGAGACGTCCGAAATGTCATAGAAGCGTCGCTTAAGGACATTCGTCGGGAATTCGCATGCGCAAGGTCGGCTTCATCCTCCACCCCGGCTATTCGCCGATGAGCCTGGCGGTCTCGACCGTCTTCGAAATGGCCAACATCCATGCGGGAGAGCCGCTGTACGATGTCCGGATGCTGTCCGAAGAGGGCGGTCCGGTCCGGACATCCGTCGGCTTCGAGGTGATGACGACGAGGTTCGACGGCGCGGCGCTGGACCTCCTCGTGGTGGGCGGAAGCATGGACGACGCGACCCCCGAGGTGGTTGCGTTCGTCAGAAGGGCCCCGGCGTTCGCGCGGCGCATCGCCGCTCCCTGCATAGGCGCGCTGGTGCTCGCGGAGGCGGGGCTGCTCGATGGTCGACGCGCCACGACCCATTGGATGTACGCGCGGGACATGGCGCTGCGCTATCCGCGGATCCGCGTCGAGGAGGACCGCATCTTCATCGCGGATGGCCCCATCTGGACCTCGGCCGGCATGACCGCGGGGATCGATCTCGCCCTCGCGCTCGTCGAGGAGGATCTGGGCATCGAGGTAGCCCGGCAGATCGCGCGCCGGCTCGTGGTCTACCACCGCCGCAGCGGAGGGCAGTCGCAGTTCTCGACGTTGCTCGAGCTGGAACCGAAGTCCGACCGCATGCAGTCGGTTCTGACGTTCGCGCGACGAAACCTCACGAACAGGCTTTCGGTCGAGGATCTCGCCGAAGTCGCCCATCTGTCGCCGCGCCAGTTCAGTCGCGCCTTCCAGTCGGAGACCGGGCAGTCGCCGGCCAAGGCGATCGAGCATCTCCGGGTCGAGGCGGCCCGGGCGCTTATGGAGGACACCAACCATTCCATCGACGCGGTCGCTCAGCAGACGGGGTTCACCGATCGCGATCGCATGCGCCGGGCGTTTCTGCGGACGTATGGGCAGCCGCCGCAGACGATCCGCCGGTCCGCGCAGGGCGCGGGCGCCGCGGAGCCGGTCGACGCTTGAGGGATAGGGGACCGCGTCACGCATGGAGAAGCCAGGCGACCAGGAGCGTGACGAGGAGACCGGCGGTGCCGACCGAGAGACGGAGGCGACCCTGAGGGCGGATCGGTTCTGACGTCGTCATCATTCGCCTTTCTCCAGTCGGGTGCCGGGCCGGCCCGCTGCCGGGGAGGGGAAGGCAGCGTCACAGATGGGGCGTGTGTTTCATCCGGCCCGGTCGACCTGATTGTGCAGCGGGCCCCGCCGGCGGGACAGGCGTTCGCCGGTCTGGCGCGCCCATCCATTGGTAGGGGGAGCGGCCGATGGACCCATGCATGAGCGCATGGCGGGCATACCAAGGCGGCCATCCCGGATTCCGAGCCGGCCTGCCATATTGATGGCAGGAGAACGCCATGTCCAAACGATCGATCGCCCTCGGGATAGTAGCCGCAACGACGATGGCGGCGGTGCCTTCCACCGGCTGGAGCGCCACCCCCCATCCCAAACTGGTCCGGGTGGCGCAGAGCCGCTCGATGATCTGGAATGCTGTGGCCGTGGACGGGAAGCGCATCTTCCTCGCCGGCCCGCGCTGGGCCGGCGGAAGCGGTCCGCAGCTCGCGCTTCTCGGCCCGGACCGCACGCCGCACGCCTACCCCGATACGGCCTGGAATGCGTGGAAGCCCGGACGCGACCCGGCGTCGGGGTTCGTGAACATCAACGCGATACGTCTGGACGGTCGTGGTGGGTTGTGGGTCGTGGACACGGGATCTCCCGAGTTCGGCGGCGACCCGCTGCCCGGCGGCGCGAAGCTAGTCCGCATCGCCCTGTCGACCGGTCGGGTCGATCGCGTGCTCCCTCTCGGCGCCGACCTCGCGGTGAAGGGCAGCTACGTCGACGACGTCCGGTTCAGCGGGAATCACGCCTATCTGACGGACGCGGGGCATCCCGGTCTGATCGTGCTGGATCTGTCGACGGGACGCGGCCGGCGGGTGCTCGACGGCCATCCTGCGACGGTCGCTCGCGATAGGCGACCGATCGTGCTCAGCGGCGAGATCGTCCGAGCGCCCGATGGCTCCCCGCTCAAGGTTCATTCCGATCCCCTCGAAGTGAGCCCCGACGGCGCCTGGCTGATGTTCGGACCCCTGGAAGGACCGTGGTCCCGTGTGCCGACGGCTCTTCTGAACGATCCCGCCGTCGCGCCGACGGCGCTCGCGGCGGCGGTCCAGCCCTGGGTCGACCTGCCCCCCGTCGGCGGCACGGTGATGGGCGCCGACGGCAGCCTCTACTTCGCCGAACTCGCGACCGACAGCGTCAAGCGGCGCTGGCCGGACGGAAACACCGAGATCCTGGTGAGCGATCCTGCGCTGCACTGGGTCGACGCTCCGTTCCTGACCGACGACGGCCGCTTGTTCCTCCCGGTTGCGCAGATGGATCGGGTCGCCCTTTTCCACGGCGGAAAGTCCCGAACTGTCTGGCCGATCACCCTGTACGAACTGGAGATCCCGAAATGAGCAGAATCCGCGTAGGTCACATCGATCTTGGCTTTCACGACGCGAGCGCCCTCGAAGTCGAGGCGGTGCTCAAGCGGCACGGGCATGACATCGAGCGCTCGGCCGCGCCGCACGAGGAGATGTTCCGTCGCATGGGGCGCGGCGAGATCGACATGCTCGTGTCGGCTTGGCTGCCGGCGAGCCACGGCGGATATCTGGCGCCCTTCGAGGAGGACGTGCGCAAGATTACCGTCCTGTACGAGCCCTACTGCATCTGGGGCGTGCCGAGCTACGTGCCCGAGACCGTGGTCGCCACGGTCTCCGATCTCCTGCGCCCGCATGCCCTGGACCGCATGGATCGCCTGATCCAGGGCATCAATCCGGGGGCGGGGATCAGCCGATTCTCGAAGGCCATCGTCGAGCAGTACGGTCTCGCCGCGGCAGGCTACCATTTCGAAACCGGCACGGAGGCTCAGTGCTTCGACCGGTTCGAGGCGGCGGTGGCCGACAAGCGGTGGGTGGTCATTCCCCTATGGCATCCGCAGTACCTGCACGCGCGTTACGAGATCCGCGCCCTTGCCGAACCGAAGGGGCTGCTCGGCGGAACCGACCAGGCGACGCTCATCATCCGGAAGGATGCGGAGGAGAAGGTGGGCACGGCGGCCCTCGACGAGCTTTCGAAGATGCACCTCGGGAACGCGCGGGTCAGTGAACTCGAGGACGTTCTGGTCCGCGCAGCCCGTTGACCGCGTGAAACGGGAAAACGCCCGGCCGCTAGAGCAGCCGGGCGTTTCTTCTGTCCCGTTTCTGAAGTGTTGGGGGCCGATCGCCGAAACGAGATCCGCCGTGGGGTGTTGCTCAGCCTTCGAGAAACAGCTTGGCGTGGGCGAGGAACAGTTCGGGATACTGGAAGTGGGCCGCGTGCCCGGCATCCGGGTACAGGATGAGCTGGGCGTTGGGGATGTGCTGTTCGAGATGATACGAGTTGATCGTCGGCAGCAACACGTCGTTGCTTCCGTTGACGACCAGCGTCGGCATCGTGATCGCCTTCAGGTCCTCGAAGCGCTCCCCATGCGACTGCAGCCAGTCGCGCCCGGCCGCCACCTGCGCCATGATCGTCTCGCGCCCGCTTGGCGGATCCCGGTCCTCCGTACGCGCCTGGCGGCGCTCCCAGAACGCTCGGCCGGCATCCTTGCCGGCCTCGGAATGACCGAAGAACAACCATAGGAAATCGTCGAGCGATGCGCTGCCCGAGGCGCGCTGCGACACTTCCGCCTGGTACGGAGTCGGGTCCCCGCCGCGCGGACTCGTGCCCGCCAGGATGAGCCGCCGAACCCTCGCTGGATTGGTCTTGGCGAGCGCCTGGGCGACCATGCCCCCCATCGAGAACCCGAGGAGATCGAACGTTTCAAGCTCGAGCGCGTCGACGAATTCCAGGATGCAGACCGCCATCTCCTCGATGGTCGTCGGCGTCGTCCCCGTCGAAGCGCCGACACCGGCGTTGTCCACGAGGATGACGTCGCGATCGGCGGCGAGGCCATCGGTGAGCAGCGGATCCCAATGGTCGAGGCCGCCGGTGAAGTGTTGCAGCAGGACGATGGGATGTCCCGTATCGTTCCCGAAGCGGCGATACGCATATCGTGTTCCGCCAGCTTCAACGAAGCGGGTCGGGGCAGAAGAATGGTGGTCCATGGTCTCTCTCCTCAGGTATAATACTTGAAGAAGAAGCGGTGCCGACGCGATATGGACGTCGGTAGGGGATGGCCGCCATGTCGGCGGCGAGGGAAACGAGGCCTGGCGCGTCGCCACCAGGGACATTCGGGACGAAGCGCATGCCGCAGAATTGGACTAGGCCCGTACTGCTCGTCGCGGCGACCCTGTTGGCGACGTTCGTGTTCGCGATCGACAGCATAGCGAGCTTCGAGTTCGCGGTCTCGATCCTGTACCTGGCGGTCCTCGTGCTGATCGCCCGCGTCGGATCCGGCCGCGAGGTGACGCGGGCGGCGGTGATCTGCACGGTACTCGCGGTCGTATCCTGGTTGCTTGTCCACGGTGCGGCGGCGACGCTTGCCAGCGGCTTGCGCCTGCTGTTCGCGTGCGTCGCCATCAACGTCACCGGCGCCCTGCTCGTGAGCCGCAAGACGCTCGAACTCGCGCGACGCGATGTCGAGAGCAGTCGCGCCGAGGTCGAGTATTTCGCGAACTCGGTCCCACAGATACTCTGGAAGGCCAACGCGCAGGGCGAGATCCAGTACTTCAACGCGCGGGTCACGGAGGTGACCGGCCTGGACCGCCGCTCGTCCCTGGATGCGCAGCGCTACATGGAGGCGATCCACCCTAATGATCTAGCTTCCACAGCGGAGTCCGTCGCGAAGGCCGTGGCGAACCAGGAGACGTCGAGCGTCTATGCGCGACTGCGGCACGCGGACGGCAACTACCGTTGGATGCACCTCTACGACCAGCCGGTCCGGTCGCCCATCACCGGCGAGGTGGAGCGCTTCGGAGGGGCCACCGACGTCCATGAGGAGATCGAGAGCAAACGGGAACTGGCGGAGCTTCGGATCGAGCTCGAACGCAGTCGTGCGGAACTCCAGAACTTCTCCGATTCCGTTCCGCAGATCCTCTGGCGCGCCACCCCCGACGCGCACGTGGATTATTACAACAAGCGGTACACGGAGATCATCGGGCGTGACTTCCGGGAGACGATCGAGCGGCAGGATTGGATCCGGGACGTCCATCCCGACGACCGCGAGATCTTTCTCGAGAAGGTCCGCGCCGCCTTCGCGGTAGGTGCCGAACTCCGCCACGACTATCGGCTTCGGTACGCCAACGGCGAGTATCGCTGGGTGTCGCTCGTAGGTCGGCCCGTCAGGTCGGAGGATGGCGAGGTCCTCCGCTATTACGGCGGCACCTCGGACGTCCACGAGGATGTGCTCGCCCGACGGGAACTCCAGCGTGTTCGCGCCGAGCTCGAGGAAAGCCGCGCCGAATTGCAGAACATAACGGATTCCGTCCCCCAGATCCTATGGCGGGCCGATGCCGACGGACGGGTGGACTACTTCAATCGAAGGTATGCGGATCTGACCGGGCAGTCCGTTGACGAGGCCGTCGGCCGGCAGGGTTGGCGGGACGTCGTTCACCCGGAAGACATCGAGCAGGCGTTCGCCGGATCGGTTGTGCTGCGGAGTGGCAAGAGCGAGGCGCGAAGCAGGTTTCGCATGCGTCACGCGGACGGGACCTACCGGTGGATGTCGCTCTACGCGCTGCCGATCTCGTCGGGAGATGGAACGCTGCTCGGCCGTTTCGGCGGAACCACGGACGTCCACGACGAGGTGCTGGCCGGCGAACAGGTCCGTCTCCTCACGGAGACCCTGGAGCAGCGCGTGCGGGAGGGGGCGGCGGAGCTTCTGGAACGCGAGGAGCGATACTCCGGTCTGTTCGACGTGAGCAACATCACCTTCGCGGAGATGGATTTCAGCGGCACGCGACCGATGCTCGAAGAGCTCCGCGCTTCCGGCGTCACCGACCTGCGGGCGTACATGAAGGAGAACCCGGACACTTTCGAGCGGTGCCTCGCGGCCATCCGGACGACGCGGGTCAACGACGCGCTCGCTCGCATGATGGGATACCGCGACGTCGCGGAACTCGTCGCCAATCCTCCGGCGCAGAATGCCGATGACGGACCGGACGTCCTGCTGCAACAGCTCGAGATGGGGTATTACGGCACCAACCACATCGATGGCCGGACGGTTCTGCTCGGCAAGGATGGTCGACGCATACCCATCTACTTCACGGTCAATCGGCTGGCGAACGATCTGCATGTCTCCAGTCACGTCGATCTGACGGCTCAGGAACGGATCGAGGAACTGAGGGTGGCGGCCAAGGAGGAGTTCGCGCGGGCCAACCGCGTCGCGACGGTCGGCGCCTTCTCGGCGTCGATCGCGCACGAGCTGAACCAGCCGATCTCTTCGATGGTGATGGACGGGCAGACTGCGCTCCGGTGGCTCCAGCGTGAAACGCCCGACATCGCCGCGGCGGCGCGCAGTCTGGAGCGTCTGACGAAGACGACGCAGCGCGTCGCGAGCATCGTCAAGCGGACACGTGACAGCATCGTCGCGGGGCGGCGGGTCCAGCAGCCGGTCGACCTGTGCAGTCTGGCGGCCGAGACCCGGGATCTGCTGGAGCGCGAGATGCGCCTCGCCGACGTTACGCTCGAGATCAACTGCGACGAGGGCCTGCCCACCGTGCCGGGGGATCCGGTCGATCTGCAGCAGATATTGGTCAACCTCGTGTCGAACGCGTCGGACGCCATGCGGGACATGCCGGGCGAGCGAAGGATATCGCTCGACATAGCGCGTGCGGAGAGTGGCATCTGCGTCGAGGTTTCGGACACGGGGCCCGGCATTCCGGAGGACGACCTCGAGAAGCTGTTCCAGCCGTTCTACACGACCAAGGCCACCGGCATCGGGATGGGGCTTCAGATCTGCCGATCTGCCGTCGAGGCCCTCGGCGGTGATCTGACGGCTCGAAACCGGGCGGGGGGCGGCGCGATATTCGCGTTTACGCTACCGCTGTTGTCGCCCGAAATCTGACGGCATGGCGGCCGAAGACCTAAAAAAGGGAGAAGCTACGATGTTTCGCGCGACGGTGACGCGTGATTGACGCGAAGACCGCCGGTTTGCCCGATCTTCTCGCTGCGTTTCCCGACTTCGACGAGCTGGATCTGCGAAGCCGATGCAGGACCGAACTTGCGAACCTGCCGTCGTCCTTGCTGGCCGCGTTGAACGCCGATGCCCTATCGCGATCCGACGAGGTCCAGAAGGCAGTCGGATTTTGGGCTCGTGACAACACGGAGATGGTCGAGTTGCACGTCGCCCTTCAGTCAGGCGATCGTTACTGGGCTTTGGAAGACGGACTGGCTCGCGTTCGCACGAAGATGGCGCGCACGGCCGACGTCGATGACAGAAGTCCCTCTGAACGGGAGAAGGCGGCGGTGGAGAAGGTCGCAGCTTTCGAACGGAGCTGGCCTACACTGGAATCGGCGTTCACCCCGCTTGTCGGCATGACGATACCGATGGTCTGTCGGGGTTTCGCATTGCCTTCCGCGGACGTCGCTCGGTGCCTGGAGATCGGCACGGTCTGCACCTGGTCGACCATGCGGGCCTGTACGATCTCCCCCGACTTCGTGCCGTTGTTCTTCGCCCATAAGCAGCACCGCGCACGTGTCGCCGACGGAACCGAAACCACGGGCGTGATGCTACGCGTGCGGCTCGCCAATCCGATCGATCCGATATTGATGTGGGCAGGCGCGGTGAAGGGCTCGGCGACTTACAACACCTACGATTGGCAGGCCGAGATCATCACGCCGCCGGGCTTTCGCTTTCGGATCGAACGAACCGTTGCTTCGTCGAACCCGCGGCTGCTCGTGATTGAAGCGACCCAAGTGTAGGCGGGAATGGTCGAACGGGTACGGTTCGATGGTTTGGTGCATGGTACCGAACCTAGTCTGCGCCGCGTTTTGCTCCGCTTGCCCGCTTCGAATCGTCGGCTCCATGAGGACGGTGCCGTTCGTCCGTATCACATGGTCTTGGGCTCGGCCTTTAGAGCGCTACTGCTCGATCACCGAGCCCATACCGACGTGCGGGATCCAACCCGTCAATCGCCTTGCTACTTCGACTTGCACCGCAAACGGGACATTGGCGATCGATATGCACACTGGAAACAATCGTCGGCGGATAGCCGTGGCTGGTGCAACCGGTCGGGTCGGAGCAGCCCTTCTGAGAGGGCTCGCCGAAGATCCCGTCGACGTTGTCGCCCTGACGCGAGGTCACCAGACTTCATTGCGGACCACTACGACGGATGTCGCTGTCGTAAACTTCGACGATCCCTCCACTCTTGCCAAAGCATTGCGCGGGGCCGACCGCTTTTTCCTCGCGCATGGCACCTCCGATCGGCAGGTCTCGAACGAGATCGCGCTGATCGACGCTGCGGTGGCGGCCGGGGTCACGCACATCGTCAAGCTGTCCGCGATGGGGCCTCCGACCGAGTTGCACCCCTTCGACTGGCACATGAGGATAGAAGCCCACCTTGCGACCTGTGACATCGGCTACACGGTCCTTCGACCCGGATCGTTCATGACGGTGCTCGCACGGGCTGCGGCGCCGGTCGCCTCCGGCTCGTGGGGCGGTGCCGCCGGCGACGGGCGCGTCAACCTGGTCGATGTCCAGGACGTCGCCGATGTCGCGCGCGCATCGCTGCTCGAGACGCGCTTCGCCGACTCCCAGCGGGCGTATCACCTCACGGGCCCCGCTGCGGTCAGCATGCCTGAGGTCGCCGACGAGCTGTCGCGCCTTCTCGGCCGCGCGGTCGCGTATCAGCATCGTACGGTGTCGGAGCATCGCGATGCGCTGGCCGCGTCCGGTGTGGACGGCATGGTCGCCGATCTCCTGCTCGGTCTCGACAGACTCTTCCGGGAATCGGCGTTGGCGGAAACCACGAGCACGGTCTTTGATCTGACGGGCAAAGGGCCTGTATCAGTCGCGGACTGGCTGCGCGTAAACCTCACGGCCTTCAGCGGCTCGTCCGAGCGGGGATGAAGGCCTGCAGTCTGGAACGGAAGCTCTCCCCGCGCCGTGCGCTGGACTAATGGGCGCCAGGGCCAACGGTGGAGGAGAGACGGCACGGACGCGGACGATCGTGGCGCATGACCTTCCAGCGTCGGTCGCGCTATAGCACCCCATGGTCATCCGAACCCGCACCGACTTCATCCCTCTCGACCGGACCTTCCACGATCTCAAGGCCGAAGCCGAGGGCTCCGATGACGTCGGGATGCACCGGATGTTCGGGGGCAGTGCCACCGGTTGGAAAGAGCTGCAGTCGGAGCATCGTGTCGTCCTTCTCGCCGAAGCTGGTGCAGGCAAGACCGAAGAGATCCGGCAGGCGGCGTTGAGACTGCGCGAAGGTGGTCAGGCCGCGTTCTTCATGCGCATCGAGCATGTGGTCGACGATTTCGCCGACGCCTTCGAGGTCGGCGACGCCCCGGAGTTCGACGCATGGATCAAGTCCACTTCCGAGGGATGGCTCTTCCTCGACTCCGTCGATGAGGCTCGGTTGCGAGACGCCAAGGATTTCGAACGCGCGATGCGCCATGTGGCGCGGCGTATCGAACCGGCATTGCAGCGTACCCACCTGTTCATAGCGAGCCGCGCTAACGCCTGGCGGCCGGCGACCGACCTCACGTTCTGCGCTGGACGGTTTCCCTATTTTCCCAAGATTGCGCCGGTGGACCCCGTCGGCGACTATGGCGACTGGCTGGCCAGCGCCGGACCGGCTCCCGAGCCGCGCGAAGTCGTCGAGCGACCGCCATTTCGCGTGGTCGCGCTAGATGACCTTTCGCCGCGTCAGATCCGGACCTTCCTCCAAGCGCGAGGCGTGGCCGACGCCAGCGCGTTCCTCGACGCCGTGGAACGCGCGGATGCCGGCATGTTCACTGCAAGGCCGCAGGACCTCGAGGAGTTGACCGGGTTCTGGAGGCAGAGCGGCAGGATCGGATCCCGATTGGACATCATGCGTGCAAGCATCGATCGACGTCTCGTGGAACGCGACCAGGACAGGGCCGAAGCGCAACCCCTTTCCCCTGAGCGTGCGCGGGAAGGCGCCCGTCTATTGGCCGCTGCCGCCACCCTTATGAGGCAGCCGCTGATACGCGTTCCCGACGGCGCGCAGGCTGGCGAGGGGCTGCGCGTCGAGTCCGTCCTTACGGGCTGGGCACCAGCAGACTGCATCGCGCTGCTCGCTCGACCTGTCTTCGACGAAGCTATCTACGGCGCCGTCCGGTTCCACCATCGTTCGGTACGCGAGTATCTGGCGGCGGAATGGCTTGCCGGGCTGATGCACGGGCAAGGCTCTCGCAGGCGGGTAGAGCAGCTTTTCTTCAAGGAGCAATACGGCGTACCGGTCATCGTACCGGCGTTCCGGCCGCTGCTTCCCTGGCTCGTGCTGCTCGACCAGCGCATCCTCGACCGTACGCTCGCTGTCGCACCGGAAGTCATCTTCGAAGGGGGCGATCCCAGGCAGTTGCCGCCCGAAACCCGACGGCGCGTTCTACGCGACGTGTGCCGCGAAATGAGCGAACCGGCGCACGGCCGCTCGTTCGCGGACTATGCGGCGGTCCAGCGCTTCGCCGGGCCCGACATCGCCGACGAGATGCGCGAGCATCTTCGTGCGCACTCCGCGAACGATGACGTGGTCTACTTCCTGATGCGGATGATCTGGCACGGCGAGATCAAGGCACTCCGGGCCGAAGCGAAGGACGTGGCCCTGACTCCCTGCGAGAAGTACGCGCGGATGGCTGCATTCAAAGCGCTCGCCGCGACCGGTTCGGTCGGAGCCGATCGCAAGACACCATGTTGAACGCCGCCATACCTGAGCATTGTCGGTATCCAACCGCTTCGATCGCCATCGTGGGCAGCGTCTTCGCGCACGCGCCTGACCCCATTGCCTCCCTTGGTATGGGTATCCGCCTCCACTCGTAGAATGTTCGCAAGCGACCTGACGAGGCAGAGATCGGGCAACGGCCTTTTCGGTCGGCCCATGCTGCCCGGAGGCATCCATGTCCTACACGCCAAGCAATCCCGCATACGCGGACCCGGTCGATCCGGCCCTGCCACCGAGCACGTTCCAGCTCGACATCGCGCGCGTCGCGCTCGTCGTCACCGATCCGCAGATCGACTTTCTCGGACCGACGGGCGCGGCCTATCCGGTGTTCGCGGAGAGCATCGCGGAGCAGGGGACTGTCCCGAACCTGCAGCGGCTCTTTGAAGCCGCGAAGCGGTTCGGCATCCCCCTGATCATCTCGCCACACTATTACTATCCGCACGACCACCGTTGGACCTTCCAGGCTCCGGGCGAGGCGATGATGCACAAGCTGGGCATGTTCGAGCGCAAGGACCCGCTTTCCGTCGAGGGCTTCGCCGGTTCCGGCGCCGACTGGCTTCCCGAGTTGAAGGACATGATCGACGACGGACAGACGGTCGTCTGCTCGCCGCACAAGGTCGCCGGGCCGCAGACGAACGACACGCTGTTCCAGCTGCGCAAGACCGGTGCCACGCAGGTGATCCTCGCGGGCATGGCCGCCAACTTCTGCGTGGAGTCCCATCTGCGCGACTTCGTCGAGCACGGCTTGGAGGTGGTGGTCGTCCGCGATGCGACGGCGGGGAGCAAGATTCCGGAGGGCGACGCCTATGCGGCGGCGCTGCTGAACTTCCGCTGGCTGGCGAACGCCCTGTGGTCGACCGAGGAGACGATCGCGAACCTGGAGGCGGCACGGTGAACGTCGCCGATCTCGACTTCGCCGCGCTGCTCGATCCAAACCGGCGCCAGCTTCTCGGCGGCATGATCGCCGCCGGTCTCATCGCGGGTGCGCCTGCGCTCGCCGCCCCGTTCGGGGCCAACCTCTCAATGGGAGAAACGACTATGGCAATCTTCACGACCAAGGACGGTACGCAGATCTTCTTCAAGGACTGGGGTCCGAAGAACGCGCAGCCGATCGTGTTCCACCATGGCTGGCCGCTGAGCGCGGACGACTGGGATGCGCAGATGCTGTTCTTCCTCGGCCACGGCTTCCGCGTCATCGCGCACGACCGCCGCGGCCACGGGCGCTCGACGCAGACCGATACGGGCAACGACATGGACACCTATGCGGCCGACGTGATCGAACTGACCGATCACCTGGACCTGAAAAACGCCGTGCACATCGGTCATTCGACCGGCGGCGGCGAGGTCGCCCGCTACGTGGCCAAGGCCAAGCCCGGCCGCGTCGCAAAGGCCGTCCTGGTAAGCGCGATTCCACCGATCATGGTGAAGTCCGACAAGAACCCCGGCGGCACGCCGATGTCCGTGTTCGACGGGTTCCGGCAGGCGCTCGCCGCCAACCGCGCGCAGTTCTACCTCGATGTCGCCAGCGGGCCGTTCTACGGCTTCAACCGCGAGGGCGCGAAGATCTTCCCGGGCACCATCCAGAACTGGTGGCGGCAGGGCATGATCGGTGGCGCCAAGGCGCACTACGACTGCATCAAGGCCTTTTCCGAGACCGACCACACCGACGATCTGAAGGCCATCACGGTGCCGACGCTCGTGCTTCACGGGGACGACGACCAGGTCGTTCCGATCGCGGACGCGGCGCTCCTGTCGGTCAAGCTGCTGAAGCACGGCACGCTGAAGGTGTACAAGGGCTACCCCCACGGCATGCTGACCACGCACGCTGACGTCCTGAACCCGGACCTGCTGGCCTTCGTCAAATCCTGACACACGCCGTGCTCGTCACCGCCGGGGTGGTCGCGCCGCCGATCGAAACCAGAAGGTGGAGCGAGCGCATCCCTCGGGATTGAACAAGGGCCATCGGGCCATGATCGCCGGGCACGTCTCACGCGACGTGTCCGTCGATCATCGCTGCCGGCACGATGGGGCACGGGCGGATCGCCCTGTCCTCGCTTTCCAGGCCCGGCGGTCAATCGGCGCGACGTCGCCAGCCGATCATAGGTAGGTCGCATGTCCGTTGGAGATCCGTTGGATGCCGTCGCGACGGCCCACGTCGTTCAGACCGCGCTAGCCCCGGTCTTCATGCTTTCGGGGATCGGTTCCCTCTTGAACGTGTTCGCGACCCGGCTGGCACGTGTCGGCGACCAGGCCGACCAGCTTGCCGAGGAGCAATGCGATGAACCGAACGCGTTCCGGCTGCGCAGTCTTCGACGTCGGTCGCAGGCGCTGGACGCCGCCGTGGTGGCGGCCGCTCTCGCCGCCGCGATGACATGCGCATCGGTCTTCGTGCTGTTCCTCGCGGCGCTGCTCGACCGACCCGAGGCGGCACTCCTGTTCGCTCTCTTCGGGGGCGCCATCCTGCTGACGATGCTCGCGATCCTCTGCTTCGTCGTCGAGATGATGCTTGCCGCGCGCGGCGTGCGGCGAGCCGTGGACAGGACGATCTCGACCATCGTCGACGACACCGGCGCGAACCCGTCCGCATCAAGGGAAGGGTGAGGAGCACCATTCGATCCGCCGCACTGGACCTGCAACTTTGATCCGTGGGCAGTGACCGATCGCGGTCCTCGGACCGCGCCAGACGATGATCCGGCAAGCTCGAAGGCCGTATCGTCCCGGCGGCATGCGAGCCCATACCAAGGTATGGGTCGGTCGAACGCGCTTGCCTGAGTGTGTTGCAGATGTAATGCACCAGGCATGACGACATTGGAATTTAGCGGCGTTGCCAAGTCCTATGGCCGCAAGTCGGTGCTGGCCGACGTCAGCGTCACGTTCGCGACGGGTCTGACCCTGCTCACCGGGCCGAGCGGTGCCGGCAAGTCCACGCTGCTGCGCATCGTCGCGAGCGCCGAAAGGCCGGATCGTGGCACAATATCATGGGACGGCGTTCCGCTGCCGACCGCCCGCACGGCGCTGCGCCGCACGCTCGGCTACGCACCGCAGGCCGTCGATCTGCCGGAAGACCTGACGGCCCGAGAGTTCGCTTTGCACATGGCGGTGCTCAAGGGCCTCGACCGAAAGGCGGCCGACTTGCAGTTCGGTGCCATCACGGAGGCCATCGGGCTGCATGCAGACATCAACAGACGCATAGCGACGTTTTCGGGCGGCATGCGGCGACGGCTGATCTTCGCCCAGGCGTTGCTCGGCGCACCGCGGCTGCTGGCGCTCGACGAGCCGACCGCGGAGCTCGACGGTGAGACGGCACGGCAGGTCGGCCGCCTCATCCTTGAGCAGGCGCGGACCGCCGCCGTGGTCATGACCACGCATCTGGCCGAAGAGTTGGCCCCTGAGGCCAGTGCGATCCTGCGGGTTGAGCAGGGGCGGGTCACCTCGGCATGACGACCGCGATCGTCGCGCGCGCATCGCTCGTCACCAGTCTGACGCGCTACGCGCGGAGTTGGGGACTGTGGCTGCTGCTCATTGCCGGCCCGGTGGGCGCGCGCTTCATGGTCGCGCGGGACGATGGCTCGGGCATCCAGATCGCGGTGGGCAGGCACCTGCCGGTGATCACGTCGTCCGTGCTCGGCGTGTCGCTAGGCATCGTCGTCTCGGCGCTGCTGCTGCCAATCGGGTTCCTGTATCTCCGCTCGAACGTGACGCGACGTCAACCTTGGCAGGTCGAGGAGGTGACCGCCGCGTCGCGCATGGGCATCGCACTGGGGCGGTTCGCCGCCGATGCCATCGTCCTGCTCGGAATGCTCGCCACTCTTACCGTGGCAGGGTGGTTCCTCGGCTGGCTCATCGTGCCGGGACCGCTGGACGTGGTACGGATCACTTGGCCACTGTGGCTCATCGCCGCTCCCAGTCTGATAGGGCTCGCAGCGGTCAGTCGTCTGCTCGATACGCTGCCCGCGACCCGGCGCGGCCTGGGTGACTTCGTGTTCTTCCTTCTGTGGATCGCGAGCATCACGATGCCGGCGGCGGTCGCCGATCTGCCGTCCAGCCTGACCAGCAACCTCTACGATTTCCCCGGATACGTCAGGCCGCTGGTCGGACCGGCTCCGTTGCAGGGACAGGACTTCATGGTCGGCAGCAGCAACGACATCCTGCCCGGCCGAGTCTCGCTCGACGTGATGGCAGGCATCGAGGCACCGGGCTACGTCGCGTCGCGCGCCGTCTGGACGTTGGTGGCGCTGGCGATCGCGGTGTTGGCCGGACTGCTGCATCGACCACACGTCCGCCCTCGTCCCGGGCGGATCGGCCCGATGCTGACGCGCATCGTCGCGTCCGGTGCGCCGCCTGCCGTTACGAGCGATGCGCCGCCCGCTCGACTGGTCGCGGCACCGGTGGCGGGGCTCGTCGGCGGCGAGTTTCTCCTGATCGGGGCCGGGCGGCCGTTCAGGCTGCTTGCCGCATGCGTCGCGCTCGTCGGCGTTGCCGGGGACTATAGGCACATCGGCAGCCCGGCGGCGTTGCTGCTGTTGATCTTCGCCCTCGTTGCCCATGCCGGACGCAGCGAGTCGCTCGGGCTGCTGTCGCTGACGCGCATGGCGGCGCTCGGTCCCTGGAAGCGCCGGGTCGCGTTCATCGCGGCGGGGTGCGGATGGGGTATCCTGCTCGCGCTGCCGGCCGCAGTCGTTCGGCTTTCCCCCGATCCACTGCTGCTGACCGTTGCCGCCGCGGCGGTCGCTTCCGCTGTAGCGATCGGTCTGGCGACCCTGAGCCACAGCGCCTTCGCGGCACGGCTGTCGTTGCTGATCATGTGGTACGCCTTCCTGTCCACCTGATCGCCCGAGGGTTGTCTGCAAGGGGAGCGGCCACGTGATTTGAAGGACCCCATCCCGAAGTATGGGGTCCGGCCGATGGACCGCGATGCTAGCCTGCCGGCTACAATGCCGAGGGGGGCCTTCGTAGTGAGCACCGACTTCATCCTGAACGGCAAGCCTGCCAGGTTCGACGGCGATCCCGACACCCCGCTGCTGTGGGTATTGCGCGACACGCTGCATCTCACGGGGACGAAATACGGCTGCGGCGTCGCACAGTGCGGTGCATGCACCGTCCATCTCGATGGCAGGAACCGGCGGTCCTGCGTGACCACCGTCGGCAGTGTCGCGGGTAAGGGCGTGACCACGATCGAGGGGGTCGGCGGCACGACGGCCGACGCCTTGAAGCGTGCGTGGGTCGCGATCGATGTTCCGCAGTGCGGTTTCTGCCAATCCGGGCAGATCATGTCGGCGCTTGGCCTGCTTTCGGTCAAACCCGATCCCACCGACGACGACATCGATCATGCGATGACCGGCAACATCTGCCGTTGCGCGACGTATCTGCGGATCCGGCAGGCGATCAAGGACGCCGCCGCCAGCACGAAGGCTGCGGCATGACTCCCGTCACCACGCGGCGCCAGTTCATCGGGTCGGCGGCATTGGTCATCGGTCTCGCCCTGCCGGCGGGGCGGCGGGCTGCCGCCGCGGCACCGTCCGCACCGTTTTCGCCGAATGCCTTCGTCCGCATCGCCGAGGACGACACGGTCACCGTGATCATCAAGCACGTCGAATTCGGGCAGGGACCGTCCACCGGTCTCAGCACGATCGTCGCCGACGAACTGGACGCCGACTGGTCGCAGATGCGGATGGAGTTCGCGCCGGCCAATGACGCGCTCTATAAGAACCTGCAGTTCGGGACGATGGGC
This sequence comes from Sphingomonas sp. R86520, assembly GCF_042466285.1. Taxonomy (NCBI): domain Bacteria; kingdom Pseudomonadati; phylum Pseudomonadota; class Alphaproteobacteria; order Sphingomonadales; family Sphingomonadaceae; genus Sphingomonas; species Sphingomonas sp. R86520. The sequence continues at coordinate 3,093,084 of NZ_JAXHBZ010000001.1, read as the reverse complement.
ACCGGCGGCTCGACGGCCATGGCGAACAGCTGGATGCAGATGCGCAACGCCGGCGCCGCCGCTCGCGCCATGCTGGTCGAAGCTGCGGCCCGCCGCTGGCGCGTCCCTGCCGCGGAAGTGAGCGTGTCACGCGGCGTCGTCCGTCATGGTCGCAAGAAGGCCAGCTTCGGTGAATTGGCGAGTGCAGCCGCGCGCCTGCCAGTGCCGGAGACGCCGACGCTCAAGACGCCGGACCAGTGGACGTTGATCGGCAAGGACACGCCCAAGCTCGACAGCTCGATGAAGTCCGACGGGTCGGCGATCTTCACGCTGGATGTTATGCGCCCCGGCATGGTGAATGCGGTCATTCTCCATCCGCCGGCATTCGGCGGCAAGGTCGTTTCCGTCGACAAGTCGGCTGCTCTCGCCGTGCCCGGGGTGCTGGCTGTGGAGACCATTCCGCAGGGCGTGGTGGTCTACGCCAAGGGGACCTACCCGGCACTGAAGGGCAGGGCGGCGCTCGAAGTCGACTGGGACCTTTCGCAGGCGGAGACGAGATCCAGCGAAGCGCTGATCAAGGTGTGGGCCGCCGCTGCGGCCACTCCCGGCACGCAGGCCGAAGCGACCGGCGACGTCGATGCCGCGTTGAAAGCCGCTGCCAAGACGATCGAGGCGCAATATGTCTTCCCCTATCTCGCTCACGCGCCGATGGAGCCGCTCGACGCGGTGATCGAGGCCAAGGACGGCCGGCTCGACATCTGGATGGGCAGTCAGTGGCAGGTCGGTGAGACGAACGCGATCGCCAAGGCGTTCGGGATCGCGCCGGAGAAGGCAACGCTGCACGAGCAGTTCGCCGGCGGGTCGTTCGGCCGTCGGGCCACCCCCAACATGGATTTCGCGACGGAGGCGGGCGCTGCCGCCGCGGCGTACCGTGACGCTCCGGTGAAGTTCGCGTGGACCCGAGAGAACGACATCCAGGGCGGCCGCTATCGCCCGCTGTTCGTCCATCGCCTGCGCGGCGGACTGGACGCCGCCGGCGAGATCGTCGCGTGGGACCAGGTCCTCGCCGGCCAGTCGATCGTCATGGGCTCGCCGTTGGAGGCGTTCGTCGTGCAGGACGGCGTCGACTCGACCATGGTCGAGGGCGCTTCCGAAAGCAGCTACGCTTGGCCGAACCACCGGGTCGGCGTCCATGTCATGCAAAGCGCTGTGCCGCCGCTATGGTGGCGCTCGGTCGGCAACACGCATACCGCCTACACCGTAGAGACCTTCCTCGACGAGCTGCTGGCGCTTGGCGGTCGGGACCCGGTCGCCGGGCGCCTCGCGAGGATGAAGGACGCGCGCGCCAAGGCGGTGCTCGTCCGGGTGGGCGAGCTAGCCGACTGGGGCCATGCGCCGCCTGCCGGCCACGCCTTCGGCGTCGCTCTGCACAAGAGTTTCGGAACCTACGTCGCGCAGATCGCGCAGGTTTCGCGCCGCGCCGACGGACTTCCGCGGGTGCACAAGGTCTGGTGCGCGGTCGATTGCGGCGTTCCGATCAATCCGAACGTCATCCGCGCCCAGATGGAAGGCGGCATCGGCTTCGGACTCGGCCACGCGCTGTACGGCGATCTGACGCTCGGCGACGGGGGACGCGTCCTGCAGAGCAATTTCCACGACTACCGCTCGCTGCGGATCGAGGAGATGCCGGCCGTCGAGGTCGCCATCATCGCGTCGTCGGAAAAGCCGACGGGCGTAGGCGAACCTGGCCTGCCGCCGACCGCCCCTGCGGTCGCCAACGCCTGGCGCCGCCTGACTGGACGGGCGGTGCGCCGACTTCCCTTCGCGCATGGAGAAAATGCATGAAGCGTCCTGGGCCCGGCTTGCTCGCGTTGATGACGACCACGCTGCTGCTGCCGATCGCGGTCTACGCGCGCGGCGAGCGGGACGGGCACGGGGCGTTGCGCCCTGCCGCCTCGTTCGCCGAGATCCGTGACCCCGCCGCGCGCTCGGTGGCCCTGTTCACGGAGATGGGCAAGGTCATCCAGAGCCCACGCTGCATGAACTGCCACCCCCGCAGCGATCGTCCGACGCAATACGACACCCTTACGCCGCACCAGCCCGCGGTGATGCGCGGACCCGAAGGGAAGGGCGTGGCGGGGCTGGAGTGCGCGACGTGTCACGGTCCGGCGAACGTCGATTTCGTCAATGGAACCGGCAGCATTCCCGGCAACCCCAACTGGCATCTGGCTCCGATCGAGATGGCCTGGCAGGGCAAGTCGCTTGCCGAGATCTGTCGTCAGATCAAGGATCCGGCGCGCAACGGCCATAAATCCCTGGCGGATCTCGTGGTCCACAACGGGACCGACAAGCTGGTCGGGTGGGGCTGGCACCCCGGTAAGGGTAGGACACCAGCACCCGGCACCCAGGCGGAGTTCGGCGCGCTCACCCAAGCCTGGATCGATACGGGAGCGAAGTGTCCGTCCTGAGCGGTTCACTTCTCCTCGCCTGTCCGTGACGTCGCCGGCGAGCACCCGGCAACACCCAAGCGCGGTGCCTGTACGGGGCGAGGCTCATACGCGGTCAGCGCCAGGTGAGCGTACCGCGCCGCCGCCGCTGGACGAGGTCCCGACCGTGGTCGCGCGGGGACGCCGTCAGCCGTGCTCGCGGAGGAACGCGACCGTCGGAGCGAGAACGGCTTCGGCGGCCTGACGTTGGGGGAAGTGGCCGAGTTCTGGGAGTACGACCCTGTCGTACGGGCCCTCGAAGAACCCTTCCTTCGCCTCGGAGGTCGATGGGGCGTTGCACGGATCGCTGCCGCCGTGGAGCACTAGCGTCGGCACCCGGATCGTTGGAGACGCGGCGATCTTCCGCTCCATGTCGGCACAGCTTGGATCCTCGGCCGCGAGACCCCAGCGGACGCGGTATGAATGAAGCACCACGTCGGCCCAGTCTGGGTTGTCGAAGGAGGCGGCCGTGGCGGCGAACTCTTCGTCGTCGATCGTCCAGCCCGGGTTCCAGATGTTCCAGATGTACCGCGTGAAGGCCATCCGGTCATCACGGATGACGGCTTCGCCTCGAGGCAACGCCATCAGCCAGTGATACCAGTAGTTTTGCGTTTGTTGGAACGAGAGCTGCTGATCGGGAGCGTTCGTGCCCCAGCCCACCGACAGTGCCGTGCAGGATGTGATCCTATCGGGCGCCAGGTTCGCCGCGATGTAGGCGGCTCGCGCGCCCCAGTCGTGACCGATGACGGCGAACCGTGCGAGCCCGAGCGCATCCGCGGCTTCGAGCACGTCTCGGCCGAGCGCCGCGAGTTGCCCGGAACGCATGGCCGCGTCGTCTCGGAATCTGGTCGGGCCGCAGCCTCGCAGATATGGGGCGAACGTGCGGTAGCCGCTCGCGTGCAGGCGGGGCAGCGTACGGTCCCATGTGCGCGGGCTGTCCGGCCAGCCGTGCAGCAGCATGACGGCGGAGCCATCAGCAGGTCCCGACACCTCGACCGCGATGTCCAGCTGTTCCGTGGAGACGATCCGAAGTCCGTTCTCCTCATCGCGCGCCTGCACCGCCATGGGCTCAGTCCCCACTCTTGAGCCGACCCGTCGTCGCCGCGTCGAGCTCCAACGGGCGGTTGGGACTGTCAATGAACTCGACCGTCACGAATGCGATCGGCGTGTCGCCGATGTTGGTCAGATCGTGCACCATCGACGACCCGCCGGAATAGGACAGGTGCAGGGTCTCGCCGCGCTCGTATTCGTACAGCCGGACGCTGCCGTCGCCGTAACGCGATCGCGCCTTCCCGGGCAGCAATGCCGTCCAGAAGTAGTCGAGGACATGACGGTGGAACGGGAGGCGCTCGCCCGACTCGAGATGGATCATCCAGACGCGCACCAGATGCGTCTCGGATACCAGTTGCTGGCCGACCCGCCCGTTGAACTGGTTCGCCTCTAGCTCGCGCAGGGCAGCCTCGGTCCAGTCGTCGGGAGCCTCGGCGAACGTGTGCGCCTTCACATCGGTCAGTGGCATGGCATGATCTCCGCCCATAGGTAGATGAGGCAAGCGCAGTCGAGTGGCATCTCGGGATTGGTCGCGATCGCGCGGGAATGACGGCCGCGCTCGCCAAGGACCGCGTTCAGCAGGTCGGAAGCTCCGTCCAGCACCCCCGGCGTTTCGATGAAGCCCGGCGCGACGTTCAGCACGCCCTCGACGCGGACCAGCCGGACGATCCGGTCCGGCGATCCGGCGGCCTTCACGATCTGCGCGAGGCCGAAGAGGGCGGAGAGGCGACACGCCGCATAGCCTTCCTCGGGCGAAAGCTCCCGGCCGATCTTTCCGCGGTAGGCGAGGATGCCGTCGGGCGCCCAGGGCAGCTGGCCCGACGTGTAGACCATCGTTCCGACGATCGAGAAGGGATCGTAGTGGGATACCGCAGGCGGCGCCTCGGGCAGCGTCAGGCCGAGTTCCGCCAGGCCGCGCTCGATCGTTCCTGGGGATATTGGCGTTGAGGCATTCATGCTGCTCTATCCGATCGCGTCGCCGAAGCGCCGCATTGAAATGTGTCGTTCCGCCGGCCGATCGGTTCCCATTCGAGATCGAGCGGCTCCGGGCGACGCTGCCAGCTGCACTTCGTGACACCATGCGTTCCTGGACGTTGGCTCGCCGCGACGGGCGCCTATTGGCTCAAGCATTCGACTGGTCTCCCTGCTCCGGAGCATCGCAAACGGATGCTGACCGCGCCACGGCCACATTCGCACGCCCGGCATGCACGTATGAATGACCGTGAGGATCGGCTCCCGCCGGGCTGTGATGACCCGGCGGAAGCGGTTGGGTCTTCCATGCGGCATGGAGCCGGTGCTCGGCCGTCGCAGGGGACGGCTCGCCTAGCGTATGGCTCCGCTCACCAGACCGAGCACGTCGTCAGACTTGCCCGCGAGCACCGCCTTAGCGGAGTACAGGGCGGTGCCGAACACCTGGCTCGCCGCGACCTTCGGCGGCATGACGAGTTCGAAGCGATCGGTCACGACATCGAGCAGGGCGGGGCCCGGTTCGGCGAGCCACTGCCGGACCGCGTCGTCGACGTCGCTCGATCGTTCGACACGCCGGCTCCAGAATCCCAGGGCCTGCGCCACCTGCGCGAAGTCGGGGTTCTTGAGTTCGGTGAACGCCTCGAGCAGCCCTTCGACCTTCTGCTCCAATTCGACGAAGCCTAGCGTGCCGTTGTTGTAGATGCAGACCTTGATCGGGATGTTCTCCTGGACGGCGGTCAGCAGGTCGCCGAGCAGCATCGCGATGCCGCCGTCACCGGACAGGGAGATGACCTGACGGTCCGGGAACGCGGCCTTGGCACCGAGCGCCTGAGGCATGGCGTTCGCCATGGTGCCATGCGTGAGCGATATGATGGTGCGGTTGCGGCCGGTCGAGGGGACGTGTCGCAGGCACCAGACCATCGGCGATCCGCCGTCGGCCGTGAACACGGCATCGGGCTCCGCGTGGGCTGCGATCGTCTCGGTCAGGTACTGCGGGTGGATGGCGTGCCTGTCGTCGGCGATCGCATGCTTCCCCTGTGCGGCCACGGCCCGCGACCGGTGCTTCAGACACTCGTCGAGGAAGGCGGTGTTCTCCTTCGGCTCGACCAGCGGCAGGAGCGCCTCCAGGGTCTCCTTCACGCCGCCGACAACGCCCATGTTGATCGGATGCCGGCGACCCAGATGGGTGCCGTCGATGTCGATCTGTATGATGTTCGCATGCTCGGGGTAGAACTGACGCCACGCGAAGTCGCAGCCGAGCAGCAGCAGCGTGTCGCATGTCATCAGGGCATGGTAGCCGGCTTCCGAACCGAACACCCCGGTCATGCCGACGTCGAACGGATTGTCGTACTCGAGGAAGTCCTTGGCGCGCGAGGTGTGGGCGACCACCGCCGACAGTCTCTCAGCCAGCTGCACCACCTCGTCATGCGCGCCCGCGCAACCCGAACCGCCGTAGATCGCGATGCGCTCGCCTTCGGAGAGCATCGCGGCGATGTCGATCAGCTGGTTGGCGGACGGGATCACGCGCGGCTCGGCGCGGTGGACGGCGAAGGCCGGCTCGTCCGGCGCCTTCGCCTGCGAGACGTCCGCCGGAACGATCAGCACGGCGACGCCCTTCTTCGCGAGCGCCGCCTGAGCGGCCATCGCCGTCATCCGCCTGGCTTGCGCGGGTGTGCGGATCTCTTCGCAGAAGACGCTGCAGGACGAGTAGACGGCCTTGAAATCGACCTCCTGCGGGAAGTCGAACCCGAGCTCGTCACGGACGATCTGGCTCGCGATCAGGACAACCGGAGCCCGGTTCCGATGACTTTCGAAGAGTCCGTTGATGAAGTGCAGACTGCCGGGGCCGCAGGATCCCGCGCAGATCGCCAGTTCGCCGGTGAGCATGGACTCGGCCCCGGCCGCGAAGCCCGCCGCCTCCTCGTGCCGGACGTGGACCCAGCGCATGTCGCTCTTACGGATAGCGTCCGTGACGTGGTTCAGCGTGTCGCCGGGAACGCCGTAGCATCGCCGCGCGCCGGCCTCCCGAAGCGTGTCGATGATAACCTGGGCGACGGTGTGGGACATGGGGGACTCCTCGGGCGAAAGCGTCCCCGAATGTAGCAGCCTCGACGGAGCGCCCCATCATACGGTGGTATCGGGGAGCCTCGCCCAACGGACATGCGTCGTGCGTGCTGACGCCCGGCCGATAGGCATCTACCGCGAGAATGAGAGGAAGTGACTTGGGTGGCTTTACCCCCTCCGCGACAGCCGCCCCGAACGGCCGGGCATACACGGCCGTTCAGTCCGCCGATGTGCCCGATCGAGTGTCAAATAATATCTCGGCGCAGGGCGCTCGTCGCAATGGAGGCTGATCACCTTATGCCCCTAAAGGCGCGTGAACGTACGGTGTCGCGCAGCCGAACGCCGGAACCAGCTGTGCTCTAACGCTTCTTGCAGGTCGCGTCGACTATCCAAGTATTTCTATCGACCCAGCTTTTTGTGCCGAACGCTCGGCTCGACCAGTGGATGCTGAGAGCGTCTGGCTGAAATTCGATGAACTCGACGGAGGCATCTTCGTCGAGGCTGTGATAGGTCTCGACCTGGAAGACGTACAGGATTGGCGGCTGGCTGGCTTGATTTGAGACGTGCACGGGAGTCGGGTTGGATTTGGGTGTGATTGTGCCGCCATCCAGATCAATGCCGAAATCCTCCCGATAAGGTGACGTGCCGCCTACCGGCACTACATCATGGTCGGCCGTCAGCTTCGCCGCTACCTTTGTCCCACTGCAGACGATGTCGTAGCGCGTGTCCTGCGCGTCAGCTGGGATGGCTACCAGCATTGCCAACGTTGCAAGCAGTGCACTTACTGACTTTTTCATCTTTTACCCTTTGCTTGACGGGTCCGCAGATAATCGGGGTGCGCCTTTCGTCTTGGCAGACTTGCGCACTTGAACCATTATCGTTGAACGTAGCCCGGTCTGGACATGACAGGAAGACGTAATCGAGGCCATGATGCCGGAGGGCAGATGCGTACTGCAAAGCTCACTCGAGCGGCGTTGCTGACAAGCACAGTTCTTGTCGCGTTTTTTCTATCAGGAAGCCCGACTACCGCCTCCGAAAGAAAGGCCTCGTCGGCCGCGCCGACGACGCGGTCCGTGAAGGTGTCGTTCGACGCTGTTCACCTTCCGATATCACTACTGCCCCTGCGAAACAGGTTGGAGAAGATATTCGCTCGGCAGCTTGGCGACGCGACTACAAAGGCGGCCGACCCTTATTGGAGCACCACCACGGGAGAGGGGCGGACTTACAACGTCGGTGAAGACGTACTTGCCGCCTATCGCGCCGCTGCGAACGAGCTTCAAGATTTGCCCAACACCGGCGCTGGAACCGCGCTGGCGGAGCTTTCGAGGCGGATTGACCGCGCACGAACCAACTTCGTGGCTATGCACGCCGACACTGACGGTTTTGCATCAGCCACGTTCGGCGAATTGCTACGCGACATCGCTTCCCTCGCCGTGGAATTCGGTCAGAAGATCGAGCCTGCGACGCCTGATACGGTCGATACCGATGCGGATGATAAACCCGAACTTGCCGCTGCGATGAAAGCTGCGACTGCGGCATTCAAGGCCGGTCGCCTCGTCGAAGCCGAGGCCGGTTTCCGCAATATCGTGGTGATCCGCGATAAGGCCGTACCGACAGACGCCTATCTGGTGCCGACGCTCAACAACCTGGCCGTCGTGTTGCATCATGCAGGAAAGCCGCGTGAGGCCGCGTCGACTGCACAGCGTGCACTAGAGCTTAGCCGCCGCATTTTTGGCGATGATAGCGAGCCCGCCGCGGTCAGCTACGTCAACGTCGCCACGGCATTTGTGGCGCTTGGCCGCAATGAAGAGGCGCTCTCATGGCTTTACAAGGCACGCGAAATTCGGCTCAAGGTTACGCCTAATGACCGATACGAAATGTCGGTCATCAACAATGCAATCGGAACGGCCTATCAGGCACTCGGCCAACGCATTGAGGCGAAAAAAATGCTGTCCGCAGCGCTTGAAGCGAGGCGCGAGATACTTGGCGAAGACGATCCCTCGACCGCGATAACTGCGGACAATCTGGCGCTCGTGCTTGATGACTTGGGTGAATACAACACTGCGCACGAGTTGCACCTCGCCGCACTACGGACGCGAATGACGAAGCTAGGTCCCCAGCATCCCGATACCCGGGTCTCGCTGGGGAACATGGCCTACTCCCTCTCCCTTCAGGGGAAGGCGGTCGAAGCTGAGTCGTTCTACCAACAGGAGGTCAAGGCGGGTAGATCCGCTAAAGGCGGCGAAGATCTTGTCCAGGCAACGGCACTCGACAACCTTGCGCAGCTACTCAAGTCCCAGAACCGGCTAGAGGAAGCGGAAGCGTCCGCAGGTGAAGCACTCGCGATCTTCCGGCGCCTGTTGGGCGACGCGCATCCGAGCGTCGGCAACAGCTACAACACGCTGAGCGGTCTCTATATCGGTCGGCGCAAGTGGAAGGAGGCGGCGGATGCGTCAGCGCGCGCCATCGCGATCCGGGAGAAGGCGCTCGGGACTCGCCACGCAATGCTGGCCGCTTCGTACAACAACTACGGGATCGCCCTTCTCGGCTTGGGTCGACGCGACGAGGCGGAGCTCTTCGTACGCAAGGCGATCGAAATCGATCGTGAGGCACTCGGCGCGAACAGCCCCCAGCGCATCCCCGCGTTGACCACGCTCGCGACGTCGCTGGCCGCGCGCGACCCAACGGGCGACGAGGTGCTGAGCCTTGCACGCGAAGCCGTGGCTTCGGCGCGTGAGCAAACCCGGGTGTCATCAACGGCGGCCGGACAGATGACGGTCACGGCATCGACGACCAAGGGCGACGATCCCGCAGCCTTCGCCTTCGCAACTTTCCTGAATATTGCCTCGATGCGCAACGTGGACGAGCCCGGTTTGGCGGATGAGACGTTCCAAGTAATGCAGGATTTGGTGAATTCGGCATCGGCGCGGGCTTTGGCGCTCGCATCGGCGCGGGAAGCCGCCAAGTCGTTGGGACTGGCCAACCTCGTCCGGCGCAAGCAGGACTTAGAACAGGAGGCGCGCGGCATCGATGCACGCGAACTCCTGGGCTTGTCGCGCGGCGAGATGCCGGCTGGTTCCGCTGGCGGGGAGCGGCGCGCCGAGATCTCGCAGCAGCTCAGCGCGATCAATGCTTCGATTGCGGGCGAATTTCCCGAATACCAAGAGCTCGTCACGCCTGTCGCTGTGCCTCTCGCCCAAGCCCGTCGAGCGCTCAAACCGGGTGAGGCGATCGTCGTACTCGTGCCGCTGCTTGACGACGTTTATGTGTTCGCCGTTACCCAAACGGGATTGGCACGTTATCGGGCGCTCGGCCAGCGATCGGCCGCGTCGATCCGCGTACAGAAATTACGATGCAACGTGGACGCGCTTAGCTGCCCGAACGACCATGCCGATTGGAATGACGCGGCCGTCTACGATCTCGAGGCAGCCTACGGACTTTATCGCACACTGATCGCGCCGGTGGAACACACGCTCGTCGGGGTCACCAAGTTGTACGTGTCAGCCACGCGGGAACTCGCTGACCTTCCCTTGGCACTGCTCACTACGAGCCAGCCCCCTATCGGCAGCGATCGGGCGGGGCTGGCCCAGCTGAAGGTTGCGTCTTGGCTCGCCGATCGCTTCGCCTTCACCTACCTCCCGTCCGTGTCGGCCCTGGCCAGAAGCCGCACGAGGGGCGAGCAGGCCGGCGCGAATTTCGTCGGCTATGGCAACCCGACCTTGACCGGCGACGGCAATGACTGCGATCGCGCCGTCACGCCGGCCATCGTCTCGCTCTCGGGTGGTCTCCCCAAGGCAAATGCCGATCTTGTACGCGCGTTATGTCCTCTGCCAGGCACGCTAGGCGAACTCACCGCGCTTGCTCATGCAGCCGGCGCGCCCGACTCGAACGTCCATGTCCAGGACGACGCAACCGAGCTAGCGTTCCGCGCCGACAAGGCGGTCGCCTCCGCTCGCTTCCTTGCAATCGCTACACACGGATCGCTGGCAGGCGAGGGACGCAGCGCGGGCTTTGCGGAACCGTCGCTCATTTTCACGCCGCCGGCACCAGGCCTCGTATACAGTGCAGATAACGACGGCGTCCTGACGGCTTCCGAGGCGGCGCAGCTCAATTTCTCCGCTGACTGGCTGATGCTGTCGGCCTGCAACACCGCTTCGCCGCGAAACGACACTGGCGGCGACAACCTCTCCGCATTGTCGCGCAGCTTCATCTACGCAGGTGCCCACGCCTTGCTCGCAAGCCATTGGCGGGTTTCGGACGGCTCGACCGCGGTGCTTACCGTTGAGGCGATGCGGGAACGCGAACAGCGGCGTCTTGGTCGTGCCGAGGCGCTGCAAATGGCTATGCGGACCGTACGTTCGGGGCGTCGCAGCGACGGTAGCCCGGTCCTGGGCTGGTCCGATAAGTGGCTGCATCCAAGCTACTGGGCGGCGTTCACCGTTGTATCGCGCGAGCCGGATTAAAGTGCCTTAGAGCTTGCTGATGCCGAAATAGATCGCACCGGCGGTCGAGGCGATGGTGCTGATGGCCGTGGCGTACTTGCTAATGCGTTCCATGGTTTGGGCCGACACTATCCTTACCAGCCCCCGCCGCAACAGCGCGACATCGGTCCGCAGGACTGCAATCTTGGAATGGTTCGACTGTCGTGCGTTAATATACAGCACCCCCAGCAACATCCCGGTCACAAAGCTGAAGAAGATGCTGAAGGCGAAACGGAAGTCCTGGAGCCACTCCGCACTCGTTTGCGGAAGCGGAGAAAGCATCATTTCCATTTCGGGCACGTAATCCGACGACAGTCGGACCATCCAATAAGTGGTCACTCCCATGATTAAGACTGAAACAAGCGAGGTGATCAGAAACAACGTGCCCCAGAAAATGAGGCCACGCGTCGTGCCAGTTATCGCGAGGTAGCCGAATGGTAGCGGGATGAGCAGCGTCGCCAGGAGCAGGGCGATCGGTGGAAGCTCGAAGTGTAAGGCAAGAAGGTAATGCGCGACGATCAATAGCGTCGCCGGACAGAGCGCCAGTCCTACAAGGGCGCCGATGTCCCGGCCGACCATCGCTCCACTGGACCTGGCGGGCTCGGGCTGGGCAACCGATGACGCGCTGGACGAGACGATCCTGGTCTGAGTGAACTGCGCGGTGAGCTCGGCGACTTCAGTTTGGAGCAAGGCAACCTTGCGAAGAAGGTAGATCTGTCCGGTTAAATCACGACCGCAGTGGCGGCAGGCGACAGCGCTGTCGTCGATTTCCGCTATACAGAATGGACATTCAATCATTTCGCGATTGTTAGGGTGTAAATCGTCACGCGGCGATCACCGTTGCTGTCGACGACGGAGATGAGGAGCGGAAAGCGGCCGGGCGGCAGCTTCATGATCGGCAAGTCGATGCCGGCAGGGCTGATCGACCGCCCGAGGCGCGAAGTAAGATCAACTGACGGCTGCTTCATCAAGCGTACGGCGACCGCGGAGGAGGCGATCGACGCGCCGTTGGTGGGCTCGAAGGCGATCTTGAGATGGACAGGCGACGTCAGCGGGCGGATGAGGTCACGCGGAGTGGGCGACAGCAAGTGAATAGCTGGGCCGGGGAAAAGGCTCCGCCGCGGGTCGGGCGGGGCGTCAGGCCGAGCAGCCTCCTCGGCCGTGACGAGGGTTGGCTCTACGGACGAGCCTGACGCGGCGACCAGCCCCAAGAGCAGAGAAGCCGACAAGCTACGCTTTAGACGTACCATTCCCTCGACTCCAACTGATTGCCTCTGTGGCTTACGTTCCGACCGGTGAGACTGGCTAGCTACATCCTGCTAGAGATACGCTTTTGTAGCAAGGTCCATCGAACATTGTGCGTCGCGAGAGCGCAAGTCGACCCCTTCACGTTTCTTAGACTAGTCGCTTACGGTGATGGCGCGTTCGTTTCTCAGATCTGAATTAGAAGTTCAGGCTGGCAGAGAGCCGATAGACTCGACCGACCACATCGTAGAGAAGCCGGTTGGTCTGCGCGTAGGCGGGCCAGTTGTTGCCGTCCGGGCCGTTGCCGACCGGCACCGGGGCCTTGTCGAGGACGTTCGTCACCGCGAGCGTGAAGGCGCCGTCCCGGGCGCCGGCCGCGAAGCGGACGCGGACCGATGCATCCAGATACGTAGCGCCCCCGATATGGTTGTCGTTGATGGTCCTGTACCGCGTGCTCGAGACGGGGCAGTTCGAGGAGCACTCGATGTAGTCGTTCCCGTAGACCCCCGAGCTGAAGCCTCGCGCGACCAGGTTCACCGTCAGCGGATCGGTCTCCCAGAACGCGCTGACGCGGTACGTCCAGCTGGGGACGGCCGGGCTGCCAAAGGTGCTGTCGCCATTGACGCCGGCGTAGTCGACCGGGAAGATGTGGTTGTCGACGACGTTGGCTATGTAATGGGTCACCATGCCGTTGATCCTGACCGTGCCGGCCAGAGACTTGGAGATCGCGGAGAGCGACAGCCGGTAGTCGGCCTGGATGTCGAAGCCACGCTCCCGCTGGCTGGCGAGATTGACCGGCCTCACCAGGACCGACGTGAGCGCGCCGTTGGAGAATATGAGGTTGGGGCAATAGACGCTGGCTCCGGAATAGCACAGGTTCACGGTGTTCTGCGCCGTGGCCGCGCCGATCGCGTCCGTGATCGCTATGGAGAAATAGTCGAACGACGCGGTGAATCCGGGCAGCGACTTCGGGCTGAGTACCGTCCCGGCCGTCCAGCTGCGTGCGCGTTCCGGTTTCAGCTCTGGGTTAGCCAGCGTCTGCTCGATCATCTGCGCGGAACCGCTGACCGGTGCGTTGCTCGGCAGGATCACGGTGTTCGTGCGCGAAGCCGCGCCCGCGAACAGGTCGGCGAGATTGGGTGCCCGGATGTCGCGGCTGTAGGTTCCGCGCAGCCTGATCCCGTCGATCAGCTCCCAGGACGCACCCGTCTTCCACGTGCCGAACGTGCCGGACGTGGAATAGTCCGCGACGCGTCCGGCGGCGTTGAGCGTCAGGCCCGAGACGACGGGCAGCTCGATCTCCGCATAGGCTTCACGGACGGAGTAATGGCCTCGAGCCGGTTGATAGTTGCCGTACAGCCACCCGGACCGGAGTGCGGGATCGACCGCCGAGGATACGCCCTCCCGACGCCACTCGCCGCCGAGGGCCAGCGAGGCATCACCTCCCGGCAGCGCGAAGACCGGACCGCTCATGCCGATGCTTGCCACGTCCTGTCTGATCGTCTCGTCGCGGCGCGGCTGCGCGGTACCGAACACATAGGCCAAGGCCTCCGGCGACGGCCCCTCCGTGCCCAGCCGATCGATGGGAACGCAGCCGTTCCCCGCATCACCCATGGTCGAGCGACAGACGATCCGTCCGCCGACGACGACCGCGTCCTGGGCGAGCGCCATCCGGGACGTGTTCCAGACGTTGACGAGCTCCTCGCGGGCCTTCGCGACGCCGTGCTGGTAGCTGCCGCTCCATTCCCAGCGCCGGCCAAGGAGATCGACCGAGCCCTCCACACCGCCCAGATAGCGGTACACGTCGCGCCGGTTGGAACTTCCCGGGACGGGGAAACCGGAATTGCTGGTCCCGATCGCGATGGAGTTCAGACCCAGCGTGGCCAGGTTGGCCGCGATCTGCGGGTATTGCGACTGCAGATAGGCGTTATCGCGGAGGATGGTCACGCCGGTGCTCGGGGTCTGCTGGTAGGAGCTCCGGCCCGAATAGCGGTTCCACGATATCTGGCCGAACACCGTGATGCGGTCGTTCACGTCGAATGCGGTCCGGTTGAACAGTCCGATCCGCTCCTCGTCGGGGATCAGCGAGTTGGTGGCCAGGTGACCCGCCAGCGTGGTGCGCGTATCGCCGCCGGCCATCCAGGGGCCGATTGCCGGATTGTAGGCGCCGTAGTTCAACTGACCGGTCTGCCCGGCGGACCCGAAGTACGTTCCCCGGAATGGACCGGCCGTGACCAGTCCGCCGGGCGTGTAGGTCGCCGGTGCCACGCCGGAGGTCACGAGCCGCTCCGGCTGCCCGATGCCAGGGGCGTAGATGGGGTTGTTGATCTGGAAGACGCCCCGGTTGTTCCATCCGCGGCGGATCGTGGCGAGGCCGTGCTGCCGGAAATAGTCGCCGTTGATCAGAACGTGGAGGCGGTGGTCGAACAGCGTCAGTCCCGCAGTCGCCTCGAGCCGGCGGTACGCGCCGTCGCCGTGCGCGGACACCCCTTGGTCGGCCTTGAGCGAAATGCCTCGGCGCTCCTTGTCCAGGACGAAGTTGACGACGCCGCCCAATGCGTCGGACCCGTATTGCGCCGAGGCGCCGCCCGTCACGACCTCGACCCGCCGGACCAGCGCCTGCGGAATGGTGTTGATGTCGACGACCCCGTTTATGGCCGAACCCACGGAGCGTCGGCCGTCGACGAGGACGAGCGACCGCGTCACGCCGAGGCCGCGCAGATTGACGGAGTTGATGCCTGCAAGACCGTTCGAGAGGTTTCCCGAACTGTTGCCCGAGGTGCTTCCCGGGCTTATGGCGGGAAGCTGGTTCACGAGATCGGAGAGGTTCGCGGGGATCTGGGACGCGATGTCGTCCTCACCGAGCGTCGCCAACGGCACGGCCGAGGCCTTGCCGCCGCGGATGCGCGATCCGGTGACCGTGATGTCCTGATCCTGCGGGGTCGTGGTTCCAGGCGAAACCGCGTAGGGTTCGTCGCTGACGGACTGGGCCGTGGCTGGCGGGATCGCCAGCAGGGTCAACGGAAGCGCCCTCAGCAAGCGGCCTCGCAACGGTCGCGCCACATCCTCTGCGGCTAGCTGCACGCCTTGCCTACGGCCGCCGCCGCCCGCCGACTGCGAGCGGCCTATACCCCCTTTTCGCATTTCCCGCCCCCGCACGTCAGCCGCGGTAGCGTTCCACAATCAGCATCGGCAAATCAAGGGGTCTGTTCCGGCCCTGGACACGGACCGAAGCACGCTGGGCGTGGCGACGACAGTCGGAGCACGTGTTTCGGATGGGCCGGCATCTGAACGGCGCCGCTGGAAGATGCTCAAGGAGGCGTCCTCGCGACCGCTACCGTCGAGGTGTCAAGATCAGTCCAAGTACGGAGGCGACGATCGCGACAACGCAGACTGTCGACCAGCCCGAATGGATCAGGATGACCGGGGTCATCAGGGAGAAGAGACTGCCGCCGGCGAACGTTCCGAAGGAGTAGACGGAATTCAGCCGCATTCGTATGTCCGGAGCCAGCCCGTACAGGGCGCTGCGGAGTGCCACGTCGCTTCCCGTCGCGCCAATGCCGATGAGGACCATCGCGCTGACGACACCAACATATCCTGCCGGGAATATCAGCATCGCGGCCCATCCCAGCGTGATCATCAGGAACGAGAGGCGGACCGAGATGGCGATGTCGTACCGGTCGGCCAGTCTACCCAGCAGCGGAGCGGCCAGCGCGCCGGTGATCGCGACGAGTGCGAGTTCGCCGATCTCCCGCGTGTTCAGATTGAATGGTTCGCCCTGGAGCCGGAGCGCGACGCCGACCCACAGCGCGTTGAACAGTCCGAAGCTGAGCGCCTGAACAAGCGCCGCTCTTCGCAGCAGCGGGACGTCGCGCACGAGCGTGCCGAGCGACACGAGCAGATCGGCATACCGCTCGGTTCGAAGACCCGGCGTCCGGGGCATCGCCCGCTTCATGACCAGCGCCATGATCAACGTCACGGCGGCGGCGGATCCGAAGACGGCGCGCCAGCCGACCGCGTAGCCGGCGATGCCGGCCAGCGACCGTCCAACCATGATGCCGAGCATTATCCCGGTGGCCAGGGTGCCCGTCACCGCGCCGCGTCGGTCGGCCGGTACCAGTCGGGTGGCGTAGGCGGGCAGCAGGTACGTCACGATCCCGCACATGCCGGCACCGAGGGCGCCGGCGAGGAAGAACGAGGCCGTGGCCGTCGAGGACATCGCCGCCATCGCACCGGCCTGGATGATCAGGAGGGTCACGACGATCCGTCGGTTGTCGATACGGTCACCGAGCGGAAGCAGGAAAAGCATACCGGCCGCGATCCCGGCCTGGGTCAGCGTCGGGGCGAGCCCGGACATCGCCTTCGACATGCCGAGATCGCTTGCGATCTGTATCAGTAGGGGCTGACTGTAGTAGTTGTTCGCGACGCAGACCGCACAGGTCACGCCGATGAGAAACAGGCGCCAGCCCGAAAGTCCGATCGCGGCGTCGGAAACGCCGTCCTGCGGGACGGCCCCCGCCGCCGCGACCGGGGCGTTCACGCGTATGCCTCGATGTCGAACTTCTGGACCAGCGGGGTGTAGCTTGCCGCCTTGGTGACATCGACCGCGGGATTGGAGATCGCGGTGTGTGCCAGGCCGACGATCTTGCCGCCCTCCACCAGCGCCGGAACGTCGTGGCTTGGGAGCAGGAACCGGCTGGAGGCGAGCGCCCGCTTGATCGCGCGCTTCTCCTCGAGCGTGGTCATCGCGCGGTTGCCGGTGATGTTCGGCTCATGGGCCGCCCGTTCGATCATCGGGTCGATGATCTGATCCTGCAGGTTGTAGGCGATGTCGCCACAGATGTTGGCGATGCCCTCGTCGGTCTCCACGAGTACCGAGATCGAACCGGGCGTGTGCCCGCCGGACAGGCGAACCGCGACGCCGGGGATGACCTCCTCCTCGAAGGTGCCGTCGACATCGAACATCCGGAGGGCGCCTGCGGTGTGAAGCCGGTCGATGAAGTGCTTGGTGTCGTCGGCCGTGTACATGCCGGGGCCCATGATGCCGGACGCCATGAACTGCATCTCCTGGCGCGTGATGCTCACCTGCGTGCTCATCGGGAAGTTGAAGCTGCCGCCGGCATGGTCGAGATGGGCGTGCGTGTGCACTATGTGGCGGATGTCCGACCGCTTCAGCCCGTGCTGTGCCAGATGGTAGTCGATCGTGTTCTCCTCCGTCACCAGGAAGGGATAGCCGAGCGCTTCCACGCTTTCCGTGCTGCGCGGACCGCTGTCGACGAGGATCGGTTCCTGCCCGCCGGTGATCAGGAAGCCCATGATCGGGATCGTGACGATGGTGCCGGGCGACCGGAACATCACCAGTCCGCTCGACTCGAATTCCATGTTGCCGAAGTTGATCGGATAGATCTTGAGGGACATCTTTCTGGTCTCCAATAGGTGATTGTCGATGGGCGCCGGTCCGGCACCTGCATGCAGGCGCCGGAGTTCGGATCGCTGCCTTGATGGTCGAGTGTAGCTCTAGGGGCCGGTCGGCCTATGCGGACGATGGTAGGGGGGCACGATACGTCCGGAGGGGAGGGCCCTGTTCTTCCTTCGCGCCGCAGGTGGCGCCAGCTTCCGCGATCGACGTGGACTGGTGCGCTGCAGCCTGTGTGAGAGGTTCCATTTCGATCTCCCGGACAGCGGTTCGTTCCGCTGAACCGCAGATAGCCCGCCTCGCGGACTGGAATAAGACGGGGCTTTCTAAAGGCATCCTCTCGAATTATGGAAGGATATGGACCGCTTCGAAGCCATGGGACTGCTGATCGAGACCGTCGAGGCGGGCAGCATGTCCGCCGCCGGCCGCAAGCTCGGCGTTCCGCTGCCCACGCTGAGCCGCAAGCTGGCCGATCTCGAGGAGCATCTCGGAGTCCGGCTGCTCATCCGGTCGACCCGCCGGCTGGAACTGACGGAGGAGGGCGCGACCTATCTGGCGGCGAGCCGTCGCATTCTGGAGGAGGTCGGCGAAGCGGAGAGGCAGGCGGGCGGGGAATACGTCACGCCGCGCGGGACGCTCCTCGTGACCGCCCCGGTGTCCTTCGGTCGTCGGCACGTGCTTCCGATCATAGGAGACTATCTCGCCGAGCATCCCGAGGTCTCAGTCCGGCTGAACCTGTCCGACCAGCACCTCGACCTCGTTGGCGACCATGTCGATCTCGCGGTCCGGATCGGCGTGCTGCCGGACAGCCAGCTGGTCGCCAGGAGGATCGGGGACATGCGGTGGGTGATCGTCGGCAGCCCGGCGCTTCTCGACGTGCACGGCGTGCCGACGCAACCGCAGGATCTGCAGCGGTGGCCATGCGTCGGCGTCGACAACATTCAGCTCGCGAGTTGGTGGCGGTTCCGAAAGCCCGGGGATCGGAGCGATCATACGGTCGCCGTGCGGCCCAGGTTCGCCGTGAATTCGGGGGAGGGGGCGGTCGACGGAGCGGTTGCCGGGCTGGGCCTCACCCAGACGATGCTCTACCAGGCCGCTCCTGCCATCGCGGATGGGCGACTTCGTATCGTGCTCGCGGATTGGGAGGCGGCTCCCCTCCCGTTGTCCATCGTCTACACGGGACAGGGACGGATGCCGATGAAGACGCGAAGCCTTCTGGACTTCGCGTCTCCCCGTCTCGCCGCCGACCTCGTTCGTCTCGATCGGATGGTGCCGGACCGCACCGCTTGAACCTCGATCGGGACGGGCGGCGCTGAGCGTCACGTCCGTCATGCGGCGGGTGTCGTAGGTGAATTAGCCGCCGCCGATGAACGCGATCAGGGCCTTGGTCACGACTTCGGGGTTCTCCTCGGGCAGCCAGTGTCCGGCGCCTGGCACCGGCACGAACGACACGTTCTCGGCGACCTCGCGCATCATCGGCTCCAGGAGTTTGGCATAGCGGCTGCTCGAGCCGGCGAGCGCGAGGACGGGCATCGTCAGACGTCCCTGTTCCGCCTGCCACCGCCGATTGTCAGCGCCGTCCTTGGGGAAGGCCCGATAGAATTCGAAGCCCGCCCGCATGCCGCCCGGCTGCGAGTAGAAGCGGACGTAGGTCTCGAACGTCTCGTTGTCGATCGAGTACGGCGCGACGGCCATGTCGTGATAGTAGCGCTCGAGGTAGAGCGCCTCCCTCCCTTGCGTGAGGGCTTCGGGAAGATCTGGCGCCTGGTGGAAATAATAGTGCCACACCTTCGTGCCGTCCCGCGACGCCTCGTCGAACACGTCGGTGCCCGGTACGGGCGATGCGAGGATCGCCAGACGCTCCGTCCGCTCCGGGAAGCGCCGGGCGAAGGCGTACGCCACCATCGCGCCGATGTCGTGGCCGACGACGTTCACGGGGCGGGTTACGCCGAGGCTGTCGAGGACGCCTGCGAGGTCGCCCGCCATCGTCTTCTTGTCGTAGCCGCCGGCCGGACGCGCCGACCCACCGGCGCCCCGCAGATCTGGGATCACGAGCCGGAAGCCCTGCGCGACCAGCGGTTCGATCGTTCGGCGCCAGGCGATCGAGATCTCCGGGTACCCGTGGATGAGTAGAAGTACTGGCCCGTTCTCCGGTCCGGCGACCCAATGATGGATGCGAACTCCGTCGACATCGGTCGCCATGGCCGTGGCTAGGTGGGATAGGCTCATGATGCCCTCGCGTGCTGGATGTTGAACTGCTGCTCGGACGGCTATCCAACACAATGGCCCCCCTGCCGATCCGTACGCTGGTATGGGATGGAGGACTGCCGTTCAGGCGTGCGAACCCGACTTCGGCCAATTCCGGCCCGCCGTCCTTCGATCGTAGGTGCGAATACAGACTCGCGTATGATTGCGCACCGTGGACGGCAGGCGTCATCAAGCGGCCGGGTTTCTTGGCAGACGGCCATGGCAGCGAACGCCCCACGCGGGACCAAGGGAATGGCATGTTTCGCCGGACGACAGCGGTGGCTTCGGACTGTTGCGATGGCTCATGGGCTCTCCGGCTGCGTGCCCCGTCGCAAGATCCAACAACTGCGTCGCAGCGGCGCCCGTTCGGAACGCGCGCATGATGGAGAACATCGGCAAACCATCATCGCGCCGCGCGCCGCGGACACTGGTCTTCACCACGGACCACGATCTGCGCGAAAGGATCGTGAAGTGCATTACCGAGAACGGCATGGAAGCCGCCACGGTATCGAAGCGGCGAGGACTTTTCCGTGTCTTATCCGCCCGGGAGCCGGACGCCGTCATACTGGACCGGCAACTCGACGGTGACGACGGGCTCGACGTGCTCAAGGAGCTGCGCCGGAAGTCCTTCGTTCCCGTTATACTGCTCACGTGCCCGGAGGACGAGGACGTCGATCTCAGCGTGGCGCTGAACCTCGGCGCGGATGACTGCCTCCTCAAGCCTTTCGGTCATCGCACCCTGCTGGCGCGGCTGCGTGCATTGCTGCGACGCCGGACGATGGACGCGCTCCATCCGCCTCCGCGGCGCGATCAGCCTGTCCGCTTCGATGGCTGGCTTTTCGAGCCGCGTCCGCGAAGGCTGACCGACCCTGCCGGAGCGGTGGTCAGACTCACCAAGAGCGAATTCGCGTTGCTCAGCGCCTTCGTCCGATCGCCCGGTAGGCCCCTCAGCCGCGAGCATCTGCTTCAGGCGACCCGCATCCATGAGGACGTGTTCGACCGTAGCATGGACGTGCAGATCCTTCGCCTGCGTAGAAAGATCGCGGCGGACCCATCGAGGCCAAACCCGATCAGAACGGTTCGCGGCCAGGGCTATGCCTTCGTGGCACATATCGAGGCCGTCGCGGAGTGACCGGACAAGCCGCCGGACATGCGGGCGGGGCGAAGCCGACGGCGTGCGCGATTGTTACAATCGTAGCCGAAAATATCGCGCTTGCGACCAGTTTACGGCGCCACTAACTGAGCAGCCGTTCGGTCATCTTAGTAGAGAGGCCGGCCACACCAAAGTATGCATAGTAAAAGTCGTGCTCCGCTTGGCAAGTGGAGCTGCGTATCAATATTCGTTCGCCTGAGGGCGGGAGATGTTCATGGACAATATCGTAAAAGTCGGCGCGGGTGACATCACGACGCAGCTTCCTGCTGGGCAGACCGGCTTGACGGATAGCAAGAACAACAAGCCGATCGATCCGGCGCTGACGGATGACTTCCAGGGCGCGCCGCCGACGAATTCCGTGTTCACGCCGCTAGCCTACCACCAGTGGGACAATTTCTCGTCAGGCTGGATGAATGCCGATCCGATGGCGTTCCGCACCGAGGCCCAGGGGCTCGCCGTAGGGTACACGCCGACGCCGACCGTCAAGTCGGACGGATACAGCTACGATTCCTACGAGAGCCTGACGCTCGGTCTTGCCGGACTGAATGCCAGCGGGACCAAGCTCGCCGGGCAGAGCGACTGGAGCGCGACCGCCGATTGGGACGGCAAGATGCGCGCGACGATGGTCCAGGGCGGCCTGTTCACCTACGTGACGCGCCAGTCCACCGACGACGTCGTGATCGATCTGCACGAGCAGCCGCGGACGGCGCGCGACACGCCGGTCGATCCGCTCAGCTACGGCATGTCGGGCCTGACCGGTGCCTTCGACGGCGGAGCTCTCGCGTTCAACGTGCCCGTCGACGCGGGATCGAGCGTCGCGGACGGCCTGCAGTTCCGCGTTTCCTACGACTTCGACGGCGACGGCAAGGTCGACCGCACGGAGACCTACGACTGGTACGCGACCGACGCCGGAATCGGCTACGAGAACTATTCGACCAGCAAGATGATCGCCTCCACCGGAAAGGCGATGGCCGACCTCAAGGACGGTTCGGTCAAGGTCGAGTTGTGGCGTGCGAACGGCAGCGGCGATCTCACCGTGCAGACGAACAGCGCGTCCAGCTACGTGAAGGTGCCGTTCTCCGGGTTGACGACGAAGGACGGCGGCACGCTCGGCTCCACGCTCTACTTCCAGCAGGGCGCGACCGCCGGCGGCCCGGCCAGCACGCTGGCCGGTGCTCCGGGTTCGACGGTGGCCAGCGACACCACCCATGTCACACCGCTGCCGAGCATCGGCGGCTATTCGGGCCCGGGGCAGGTCTGGTACCAGCAGGACGGCGTCGTCGGCATCACCATCAACGGCGTGTCGTACGGCGTGTTCGGACCACCGGGATCGACCTGGACCTACACCGATGCCGGTCTGCGCTCCAACCTCGGCGGTCAGGACTTCTATTCCGTGGCGGTCCTGCCGGACAACTCGGTCGCCACGCTGCAGGAGTTCCGGCAGCACGCATACGCGTTCGTGACCGGGACGCAGATGTCGTACTCCATCGACAAGGCGACCAACACGCTGGTCACGACCTACACGCTGACCACGGACATGAAGGCGACCGGCGCGGATCTGTCGAGTGATCCCCTGACGGCGCTATACGGTCACCAGACAAAGTTCAGCGACGCGGCGACCGAGGCCTTCTCGTACCATTCGGCCCGCGGCGACATGAAGGGCTTCGCCGGTTCGACGTTCAGCACCGACATGCAGATGGCGCCGATCATGCCGATCATGCCGTTCCTCGGCTCCGACACGCAGAAGGCCGAACTCCAGGGGCTGATCCACGATCAGCTGAAGGACTTCTTGTCGCGCAACGAGAACCCGATGGCGAAGGACACCTACTGGGGCACCCGCCAGATCGCGAAATACACCGACCTCGCGCTGCTGGCGCAGCAGGTTGACTACGGCCAGGCGCGCGACGTGTTCCTCGGCGCCGCCGAGAAGCAGCTGTCGACGTGGTTCACGGCGTCCGACGGCGACGCGTGGGAGTTCTACTACGACGGCAAGTGGAAGGAACTCCTGGGCTATCCCGGCTCGTACAACCAGGAGGACAAGTCGAACGACATGTCGCTCCAGTTCGGCTACATGATCAACGCCGCCGCCACTGTCGCGATGCTGGATCCCGAATGGGCCAAGCAGAGCAACTACGGCGCGATGGTCAACATGGTCATCGCGAACGTGAACAACTGGCGTCGTGACGACCCGACGTTCGCCTACCTGCGTGGTTTCGATCCTTACGCTGGCCACAACTGGGCGTCTGGAACAGGCTCGGGCATCACCCAGGAATCGGCGACGGAGTCTCTGAACTTCGACGCCGCGGTCGCCCGCTGGGGCGCCGCGACCGGCCAGACGGACATCGAGAACCTCGGGCTGTATCTGTACACCACCGAGAGCGAAGCGTTCATGGAGTACTATCTGAACGTCGACAACGACGTGTTCCCGGATGGCTTCGACAAGTCGCGCATCGGCGTCCTCGGCGCGAACGGCGGATCGTACACCACGTATTTCGGTACGGATCCGAACTACGTCCAAAGCATCAACGAGACGCCGATCCTGCCGCAGAGCTCGCTCTTCATGGGCTTCAGCCCGCAGGAGATCGAGCAGGACTTCGCCTATCTCCGTTCCGAGACCTCGGACCGGTCGACCGAGTGGATGAACAGCACCCAGATGTATCTGGCGATGGCCAACCCCGAGGCGGCGCTCGCCGACTACCGTGCCAATCCGCAGTACAAGGACGGCGGTGGCGAGGAGTCGCGGCCCTACACGCTCGAATTCATCGAGAGCCTCGTCGCGATGGGCACGATCGACGCGAAGACGCGCGCCAATTCCCCTTATGCATCGGTCTACGTCAAGAACGGCGTGAAGAGCTACGTCGCCTGGAATCCTGCGGCGACGTCGATGACGATCACCTTCTCCGACGGCGTCAAGCTGACGGTCGCTCCCGGCGACATGGTCACCAGGACCGCCGACGGCGTACTGCACACGGTCGACTTCCAGCAGAAGGAGATCACCGCGCGGCCTCCGGGCATCCCGCTGGATCTCCCGACCGATCCGCCTGAGTACAAGCTCACCACCGTCGTGAAGAACGGTGACCTCACGCTGTCCGTCGAGGACGTGACCGGGACGGCCTGGATGACCGTGGGAGCCGCAGCGCCCCGCGCCATGGTCGGCAACGCAGGCGTCCGTCTGAAGGTGCAGCTCAGCCCGACCGACCGGCTGGTCGCAGTGGGCCGGGACGCGACCGGACAGGTTCATCTCCTGATGTCCGGGAACGCCACCGGCGGCGAGCCCTACTACGACAAGAAGCTCACCGCGAACTACGGCATCGCCGATAACGGCCCCGCGCTCTACAACGCGGACTACGCCAAGCTCGAGCCGCTCTACGGACGCGATTTCAACGGTGACGGCGTCATCGTGGGCGGCGAGACGAAGCTGGTCGCCCAGAATGGGCAGCTGCAGCTGTTCGTCGACGCCGGGGATGGGCGCGCCTACGTCAAGGACGGCGCCAATCCGATGACGGAGGTCCGCCGCGATGCGGGCGGGGCTGCGACCCTGCTGACCCGCGGCGGATCGTCCCTATCGGCTGTCGGCAAGGATGCGGACGGCAATATCCGGGTGCTGGACGTCGTCGCCGGGGGTGGCGTCGCGTACGCCTGGAAGCTCGATGCCAAGGGCGTCTGGACCAGCGAGACCGTCTATTCGCTGTCGGATCCGGTCGCCACGGCCGGCGCCGAGGCGATCTTCCAGAAGGACCTGAACGGGGACGGCGTCATTCCGGCGGCTCTTCCCCAGGTCGTCGCGAAGAACGCCAGCCTGGAGCTGCTCGTCGATGCCCAGGGCAAGGCCCTGATCCAGCTCGAGGACGGCACGCGCATCTCGGTTATGCGCGGGGATCAGCCGGTGCAGCTCGATCGAGGATCTCAGCTTTCCGCGATCGGTCGCGACGGCGAGGGCAACCTCCGCGTGCTCGACGGCAATCCCGGCGACTTCGGCCCCAATGCGACGCATTGGTCCTGGAAGCTGGACGCGAAGGGCAACTGGATCGGCGAGGACACCTATGCAGGGTCGGAGATCAGCAAGGCCGAAGGCATCTACGGCCGCGACTTCGACGGCGACGGGACCGTCAGCGGTTCGCAGAAGCAGCTGATCGCCCGCAACGGCGACGATGCCCTGTTCGTCGACCAGGCGACCGGAAAGGCATATGCCTCGGTGCACGGCGCATCGCCGATCGCGCTGACCCGCGATGGCTGGGGCGATGTCCAGGCTCAGCGCGGCGACTGGGGGCTGCTCGCGATCGCCTCGGACGACCAGGGACGCACGAGGGTGCTCGATGCCAACCCGTTCGACGACATGAAGTACGCCTGGATCCTCGACGCCAACGGCCACTGGTCCGGCGAACAGTCCTTCGACAAGGCGCACAACGGCGCCGCCGAACTCCTGTTCTCCGCCGACCTCAACCACGACGGTGTGATCGGAGACCGCGTGGCCACCTCGATCGGGACGTCTGGCGGCCGAAGCGCCTCACTCGTCCGATCCTACTGATCCCGCCCGCTCTCCGGGACGGGGAACCTGGCAGGGGGCGTCGTTCGTCCCCTGCCGTCTTTTTCCACGGATCGACATGCTACTGAACTGGCTGGCCGCCGCGGCCCTGCTCTCCGATCCGGTCTCCGGATCCAAGCACCTACTCGACGTCCGGCGCTATGCGCAGGACGGATGGACCCTCACGATCAGAGAGGACACTTTCTCCCGCGTCACCACCTGTCGCCTCGTCGGTCGCCACATGCGCTTTCAATCCGGTGCCATCGGCTTCGACACCAGGACCGCCGAGGGGATCGACGACGACTGGTATGCCATCGATGGCGCAAGTCCGCGTCCCTGGCGGGACGTCTACCCCGATCTTCTCGCGGCTGGCGTCCGGCTGGAGACCGGAGGGATCGACAACCCGACCGACGGCATCGTCTGGCTTTCGACGGAGGCTGTCTCGTCGGCGCATTCCGTCCGGGTCGAGGCGTCGACGTCCTCGGGCCGTCGCCTCCGGGTGTTCCGTCTCGGCGGATTCGCACTCATGCATGCCGCGGCGTTGCGGCTGGGCTGCGCTCCGAATGGTTTCGTGGCGTGACACGGGGCCTTGCCGCACAAATGGCGGGGGCGGCGCTTCTCGCGACGCTGCCTTCGGCGGCTCGTGCCGAGAGCCTGGCGGACGCGATCGCCAAGGCCTATCGAACCAACCCGACCTTGGCGGCCAACCGCTACGACGTCCGGCAGGCGGACGAGGGGGTCGCCCAGGCGCAGGCCGAGCTGCGGCCCACGGTCGATCTCCAGGCCAACCTGGACTTCGACCATAGTGTCCTGGGACGGCCGTCGCGCTCGCCCTTCAATCCGACGGTCTCCAATTCGAACAGCGAGCGCACGGTGCTGACGGTGAACCAGCCGCTGTACACCGGCGGTCGGGCGACGGCCGACCGGATGGGAGCCATGGCCACGGTTTCGGCTCAGCGCGCGGCCCTTCGCGGCGCGGAAGGCGATCTGCTGCTCGCGGTGATCACCGACTATGTGGACGTTCGTCGCTATGCGGCCGAACTGGAGGTCTGGCGTGGAAGCGTGCTGGAGCTCGAGCGGATCGAGAAGGAGATCGAGGCGCGCCAGCAGGCAGGCGAACTGACCCTCACCGACGTGGCCCAGGCGCGCAACCAGCTGGGACAGGCGCGCGAGCAGGCGGTGGCGACCGAGGAGGCGCTCGAGTCGGCGCGCGCGGACTACGAGGCCGTGGTGGGCCACGCGCCCGGCACTCTCGATCCGGAACCGTCGCTGCCCCGGCTGCCGGGCAGCGCGGACCAGGCATTCATCGACGCGGCACAAGAGAGTCCCGAGCTGTCGCGCTCCCTGTACATCGAGCGTGCATCGCGCGCGGACATCGCCTCCGCGCGGGCGGCGGGCGCTGGAACCGTCTCCCTTCGCGGAACGGGGACGCTCAATGGGGAGGCGTTCCCCTACCGATACGCCAATCAGGACCGCGCGCTGACGGGCAGCGTCGTCTTCTCGATACCGTTGAGCGCGGGCGGCCGCATCGCCTCGCAGGTCCGTCAGGCCGAGGATCGCAACGCGCAGGACAGGGTGCGGATCGAAGCCGCCCGCCGGCAGCTGATGCGCGACGTGACCAATGCGTGGAACGCCATGGTGACGGCGGACCGGGCGGCGACGCTGATCGGCAACCGGCGGGCGACCGCGATGATCCAGCTCGAGGGCATGCTCGCCGAATACCGCGTCGGACTGCGCACCACGTTCGACGTGCTCTACGCGCAGCAGTCGCTGCGCGACTCGCAGGTCTCGCTTCTGTCGGCCGAGCGCGAGCGTTACGTGTCGGCGGCGACGCTGCTGCGCCGAACGGGAGGCCTCGAGGTCGCGAGGCTGACGAGCGGCGTTCCACGATACGATCCGGCGCCGCATCTCGCCCGGGTCGAGAAGATCGGCGCGATACCCTGGGACGGGGCGGTCGCTGCCGTCGACGGTGTTCTTCCAGTCCGCGACCGGACGCCCGCGATCCGGCAGCCTGACGTTTCCACGGCCCCCAGCATTCTTGCCGCTTCGCCGCCGCCCCCTGATCGGCCTCTCGCACGCGCCGCGCCGACGACACCGGTGCTCGGCACCGTCGGCTCGCCGGCCCCGGGGACCCGTCCATGACCGAGACCGACGCCACCACACAGACCGAGAGCGGAGCCGTGCTGCTTGCCGCACTTCTCGGGATGCACCGGATCGCGGCCGATCCCGCCCAACTGAGGCACCAGATCGGTCATCATCGTCCGTTCAGCGCGACGGACCTGGTCCGTTTGACCAGATCACATGGCGATGCCCGCGCGAAGATGCGGATCGCCAAATGGGAGGACCTCGTTCACCTGCCGCTTCCCGCCCTTGCGAACGGACCCGACGGCTGGTTCCTCATCGGCCGGGTGGGGGAGGGCGACGTGCTCGTCCAGCGGCCCGGCGCCGAGGTGGCGAAACTGAGCCGCTCGCAGCTGGCTGCGACGTGGTCTGGCGAGGTGGTGCTGATCACGACGCGTGAAACGGTCGAGGCGACGGAGAAGCGCTTCGATTTTAGCTGGTTCGTTCCGCAGATCGTCAAGTACCGGCGCCTCATCGGCGAGGTGCTGCTGATCACGTTGGCGCTCAACCTTCTCGGGCTGGCGGCGCCCCTTTTCTTCCAGAACGTCGTCGACAAGGTTCTCGTCAACAACACCATGTCCACGCTCACCGTGCTCGCGTTCGGGTTCTTCGTCGTGTCCGTCTGGGAGACCATCTTCGGCTGGCTGCGGACGCGCCTGTATTCCGAGACCAGCCAGAAGATCGACGTGGAGCTCGGCGCCAAGCTGTTCTGGCACCTTCTTCGGCTGCCTCTGGGCTATTTCGAGTCACGGCGCGTCGGCGACACGGTGATGAAGGTGCGGCAGCTCGAGCAGATCCGCGAGTTCCTGACCAACGCCTCTCTTACGGTGCTCGTCGACCCGGTGTTCACGCTCATCTTCCTCGCGGTGATGTGGCTGTACTCGGTGAAGCTGTTCCTCATAACGATCCTGACCATCCCGGCCTATTTCGTCGTCGCGGCGCTGCTCACGGGGCCGCTGCGGGCCCGAGTGAACGAGAAGTTCGAACGGGCATCGGCGAACAACGCGCTTCTCGTCGAGAGCATCGGCGGCATCCAGACCGTGAAGGCCGCGGCCGTGGAGCCGCAGTGGCAGGACCGATGGGAGCGACAGCTGGCTGGATATTCGCAAGCGAGCCAGCGCGTGATCGATCTGGGGAACACCGGCAGTCAGGCGATCCAGCTCATTTCGAAGCTGAACATGGCGGCCATCCTGTATTTCGGCGCGAAGGCCGTCATCGCCCACCAGATGACGGTTGGAGGCCTGATGGCCTTCAACATGTTCGCGCAGCGCGTCTCCGGGCCGGTCATACGCACCGCGCAGCTCTGGCAGGACTTCCAGCAGGTCCGCATCTCGATCCAGCGTCTGGGCGACGTGCTCAACCAGCCGACCGAACCCGGTTCCGGCAGCCGTGTCGCCTTGCCCGCGATCACCGGCGCCGTGAAGTTCGAGGGCGTCCGCTTCCGCTACGCGCCGGACGGGCCGTGGACGCTCGAGGACATCGACCTCGACGTCTCGGCGGGGTCGACCCTCGGCATCGTCGGCTCGTCCGGATCGGGCAAGTCGACGCTCACGAAGCTCCTGCAGCGGCTGTACGTCGCGGATGCGGGACGCGTGCTGATCGACGGCGTCGATGTCAGGCAGATCGATCCGGCCTGGCTCAGGCGGCAGATCGGCGTGGTGCTGCAGGAGAACCTGCTCTTCAACCGCTCGGTGCGCGACAACATCGCATTGGCTAATCCCGCGATGCCGCTGGAACAGGTGGCGGAGGCGGCGGAACTCGCCGGTGCACACGAGTTCATCGTGCGACTGCCCCAGGGCTACGACACCATCATCGAGGAACGCGGGACGAACCTCTCCGGAGGACAGCGTCAGCGGTTGGCGATCGCCCGGGCGTTGGTCACCGGCCCGCGCATCCTGATCTTCGACGAGGCGACATCGGCTCTCGATGCCGAGAGCGAGGAGATCATCCAGACGAACCTGAAGGCGATGGCGAAGGGCCGGACGGTGCTGATCATCGCGCACCGACTGTCCGCGATCAGGCAGTGCGACCGGATCATCGCGCTGGAGCGCGGGCGCATCGTCGAAACGGGGACCCATGACGAGCTGCTGCGGATCGGCGGTCGCTATGCCGATCTCCATCGGCGCCAGATGGGCGTGACAATGGGGGATGTAGCGTGAGTGCCGTGGCAAGGTATTGGCGTGTGGCGCGGACGGCGATCGCGGACGAGCGCGCCAAGACCACGGGACGCATACGGAGCCAGGAACTCGACTTCCTGCCGGCCGCGCTCGAGATCGTCGAGCGGCCGGTCTCCCCGACCGGCCGCCTGACCACATGGGCGCTTCTAATCGGATTGCTCATCACGATCGGCTGGCTATGCCTCGGGCAGGTCGACGTGGTGGCGACCGCGCAGGGCCGGATCGTGCCGAACGACGAGGTGAAGCTCGTCCAGGCCGTCAATTCGGGCATCGTGCGGCGGGTCTACGTGCATGACGGCGACTACGTGCATCGAGGACAGCCTCTCGTCGATCTCGATCCGACGATGTCGACCGCCGATCAGGCGCAGGCGGAGAAGGGGCTCCTGAACGCCGAGCTGGACGTCGCCCGCAATCAGGCGATCGCCGACGCGCTGAGCGGGCGCGGGATGCACTTTGCCGCTCCGCCGGGGGTGGCGCCCGAGATCGCCGAGACCCAGCGGCGGCTGATCACTGCGCAGGTCGCGGCGACCGAGGCCGCGGTCCGTGGGCTGGCGTCGGCGCGGCAGGCCTCCCTCGCGGATGCGCGGTCGGCCGCCGAGCAGGTCCGCAAGTACAACGACACGCTTCCCGTCCTGCAGCGCGAGCTCGACGCGATGAACGGGCTGGCTGCCAAGGGCTACGCCCCGGGCCTGCGCCTGCTCGAACTGCAGCGGCAGCACCGGTCCGAGGCCGGCGACCGGGACGTCGCTGCGACGCAGCGGACCCGCGGCATGTCGGATGCCGCGAAGTTCAGCGACGAGATCGCCCAGTCGCGCGAGCAGGCGCGACAGCAGGCGCTCGCCGACCTCGTGAAGGCCCAGAACGAGGTGATCCTGCGGCGCGAGGAACTCACCAAGGCGCGGCAGAAGACCCGGCTACAGCGCCTCGTCGCGCCGTCGGACGGCACGGTGCAGCAGCTCGCCCTCCACACCGTCGGCGGCGTCGCGGAGCCGATCAAGCCGTTGATGGTCATCGTGCCGGAGGGAACGCTGATCGTCGAGGCCCGCGTCCTGAACAAGGATGCCGGCTTCGTCCGGCGCGGGGAGCCCGTCACGGTGAAGCTCGAGGCGTTCCCCTTCACGCGCTACGGGACGGTGCCCGGACGCATCGTGTCGGTCAGCCGCGACGCGATCCAGGACCGGACGGGACCCTACTATCTCGCGAGGATCGCGCTGCTAAAGGCGAGCATCGTGACAGAGAAGGGCGTCACGCCCCTATCGCCGGGGCTGACGATCACCGGGGACATCCGTGTCGGGTCGCGGTCGATCATCTCGTATCTCGTGAGCCCGATCTCCGCGGTGGGATCGGAGGCGGCACGGGAACGGTGAGCGGGCAGTGAACGCGGACGCGGGGCTGATGGGCCGTGATCGGCACGCTGTTGACCGATCATCGTCGTGAGGACGCGCCTCGCCGGTTCTCCGCGTGAGGACGGCGTCCAGCGCGGGGTGTCAGCGCCTGACCGGTCGGCGGCCAATTTCCATCCAGAGTAGAGTGAACGGGGGATCGACGGCGTCCGTGCCACCGTTCAGGCCAGCGGTGCGGTTGAGTTGCGCCGCGGGCATCAGGAGATAGCCATGGTCGTCGATCCACATGGCATCGACCCAGGCCAGGCGCGGATCGTCGATGAGGGTCGCGACCTCGCCCTTTGGCGAGATCGTGAGGACGCGCTTGCGGTCGGTGTCGCTCAGATAGATCGTTCCTTCCGCATCGATGGCGGTGCCTCCCGTGGACGGCGTCCGAGCGAAGCGCTCGACATGATCCGCGAGTTCGGCCTCGCTCAGCGAAGGGTCGTCGAGGTAGCGCGTCGCGATGCGCGACAGGCCTCCGCTGCACGGCTGGTAGTAGAACCATTGGCCGTCGGGCGAGACCTCGAGCTGGTCGGCGTGGATGACGACCGGATGACCTTCTGGATCACGCAACACCTTGCCCTCTGCCATGAGGGGCGTCTGCGCGACGGTCGATGGATGCCCTTCGAGCACACGTCTCCCGTCGCCGGTCGCAAGATCGAGGACGATCAGCGCCGGCTTGCCGGCGTCCGTCAGGTAGGCGTTGGAGCCGTTGAAGCGAACGTCGTCCACGAAACTCCACGGCGAGGTCAGTGACGTCAGATCGTAGACGTGCACCACCTCATCGGTCGTCACGTCTATCTTGACGAGCTTCACGCCATTGGTGGCGATCGGTTTTCCGATGCCCGGAGCGCCGCGGTCGACGACCCACAGGTACCCGTCCGGACCGATGCGGATCGCGTTCACCCCGACGAACCGCCCGGCACCGTCCATCCCGGTCCGCCAGCCGTTCCAGTGTTCGTCCGGATACGCGGTCGGCTTGCCGGCCTTGATCTCGACGACCTGCAGCGTATCGTCGGGGGCTTGAGGCAGCACGGGAAGGAACAGCCGGCCGTCAGGCGTGGTGGCCGCACCGTTGATGATGAGCTCCGAGGAGAACACGAGCTGCAACCTGTCGGCGTTGGCGGTCGACTGGGGATCGGGCGCGGCGGATGGGATCAATGGCGCGGTCATCTGGGGTTTTCCTCTGCGTCTTGGTGGCGGTATTAGACTGCGAGATCGGGTGCTGAACGGTAACGCACCATCAACTGAACGCAGGGCAAATCACCGATCTGGCCCGAGCGGTGGCCTCGCTTCGAGGTGGTGCCTTGGTCCTCGCCCCAGTGGATCTCGCCGGGCCCCATCTCGACGCGTTGACCATCGGCCGTCTCGATCCACCATCGGCCCGACAGCGCCGTCACCCACTGGGGGCCGGGACTTTCATGCCACTCGCCGGTCCAGCCAACGGGCAGGACCGTGAACCAGACCTCCTCCGGAACACCCGGCAGGCGCTGCATCCACATTGCCGCGGCGGCACCGCCCAGCGTCTGAAGCGCGAAGCCGCCGAGCAGGGCGGGCGCCAACTCGCTCTCGCCCTCGTCGTCGGTGAACATCCGGATGTAGTGCAGTGCGGGCGGCATCGCAGGATCGGTGGCGTCGTTGGTCGGCGACCCCGGTGCCGGACGAGTGGGGTCGGTCATCTGGTGGACTCCGCGTGCGCCGCGGAGCCGGCCGGGCGATAGGCTCCGTCCCGACCGATCGTAACAACCGGTCGGTATGGTACGGTCGTTGGGGCGTCACGGCGGACGTCGCACGCGTGCGCGTATGAGGCCGCCGCGTCGAGGCCTTCATCAGAGATGTGGCGGAAGCTCCGCTCCACCGCGCCGGTGGCGGGATCGATCGTCAGATATGCCATGTCGGGTATCCTCGAGCTCCTGTCGAAGGTTCAGATGTCGATCGCGTATCGCGCGACCGCCCGCTCGTCCCACGCCATGCCGATGCCTGGTCGCCGCGTTGCGGACACGTGCCCGTCGGTCGGGGACAGGGGATCGGCGAGTATCGGCACCGCCCAGTCGACCCATTCGAGCCAATGGGCGGATGGGGTGACGCGCATAAGGTGCGCCGCGATCTCCGGATAGAGATGGTTCGAGAACTGGACGCCGGCCGCACCCGCGATCGCCGCGGTCCGCAACCACCCGGTGACGCCGCCGATCCGCATGAGGTCGCCCATCGCGTAGTGGACGCCGCCGGCCTGCAGGAAGGTCAGAAGGTCGCGCCCGCCGTAATAGTTCTCGCCCATCTGGAGGGGAGTGCGGACCTTGCCCGCGAGTTGGGCGTAGCCGCGCACGTTGTCGTAGGCGATCGGCTCCTCGAACCAGTAGAGGCCCTGATCGTCGAGCTCGTGGCAGCGTCGTATCGCGTCGCCCAGACCCAGCGCCTGGTTGAAGTCGACCATGAGATCGATGTCGTAGCCGACACCGTCGCGGACGGCGCTGATCGCCGCGAGGTCGTCGCGGACGTGCTCGTTGCCCAGACGCAGCTTCATGGCCGTGAAGCCGCCCTCGTCGGCGAGATCCCGTGCCTCTCCGGCGATCGTCGAGACCTCGTGCCGCCAGAGTCCGTTGCTGTTGTAGGAGCGTACGGCTCCCACCGTGCCTCCGAGCAGTTCCGCCAGGGGCATGCCGGCTTCCTTACCCAGCGCATCCCAAAGGGCCATGTCGAGAGCCGATGTGGCGATCGCAGAGATTCCCGCCGTGCCGACGACGTTCAACTTTCGAAACGCGTCTTCGAACATTCTGACCGGTGCGACGGGTTCACCGATCATGGTGGCGCTGAGGTCCCGGATAGCCGCGACGACGGCGGGAACCGCCCGTTCGCGGTACGGTGCGACGTACGCCTGTCCGACGATGCCGCCCGTCGTCTCCACGTCCACGAGCACGAGCGGCCAGGTGTCGAAACGACCGATGCCGGCGATCACCGGTCGGCGCAAAGGCACGACGACCGCGCGCACGTTGATCGATCGTATCGTCGTCTTGGGGGGCCTGGTTTCGAATGGCTTTTCGCCGTGGGAGACGGGAGCCACCATTTCGTTCGACATCCTTCGGACCTTCCGCGTTGAGGTGTCAGGGCGGCCGAGGGATCATTCCGGGCGAACGTCGGCTGCCGCGTGTGCGAACCCGAATGTCCGGTCCGAACCATCGGTGGAACACTATGCTTTCGCGGCCGCCGCCGACGATAATACGATGGTGTGGCCTGCCATATACGGAGGTACCCGAGACACGCGCCTTGCGGTAAGAACGCGTTTGCTACGGGCTAACGCGCCCTTCGCGACGCGCCCGGTCCTGCCGAACCGGTGCGGCCGGGAGTGAAGTCGCGCCGCCGTCCTACGGGACGGGTGCCGTCGAGCCGCCGTCGCTGCCCGGGATGGGGTTTTGCCACGGGCGCGCGCTGGTCTAAGGGCCGAGCCGGCTCACGCAGGCGGAGTCGTGACGCAGGTCCGATCCGGTGTCGAACAGTTTTGTCGATGTGTACCGGCGCAGTGTGAAGGTGAGCTTCCGTGAATCCAGTATCCGAACTCGTGCACCTCGACGTCTTCAGGGAGTCGCCGATCGCCATACTCTGCGAGGACTGGGC
This sequence comes from Sphingomonas sp. R86520, assembly GCF_042466285.1. Classification (NCBI taxonomy): domain Bacteria; kingdom Pseudomonadati; phylum Pseudomonadota; class Alphaproteobacteria; order Sphingomonadales; family Sphingomonadaceae; genus Sphingomonas; species Sphingomonas sp. R86520. The sequence continues at coordinate 3,058,174 of NZ_JAXHBZ010000001.1, read as the reverse complement.
CGAAGTTCGACGCGCGGTGCTTCGTGACAGCGAAGCTCGCGGCGAGGCGGCCATGCGCCTGCTCGCGCGCGATCCCGACTATCTGGCGCAACTGCGAATGCAGCACAGGATCGTCGATGCCAATCCCGCGGCGTTGCGTCTCCTCGGCGTCGCGGACATTGGCGAACTCCATGAGAAGGTGGCGACACTGCTGCCCGCCGACCCCAACGGCAGCGTTGTCGGTGCGATCGCGCGTGGCGAACGGGTGTGTCAGGGGGAACGGGTCCTTTTCAACGCGCAGGGCAAACCCACGCCGATCCTCTGGAAGACGACTCTTCCCGAACGGGTCGAGGATTTCGGCCGGGTCTATTTCTTCGCCGTGGACATCTCGGAGGAGAAGCGCGCCCAGGAGGCGCTCGACGAGGCCAGGGCGGCCGTGAACCACGCCGGACGTTTGTCGCTCGTCGGCGAGCTCGTCGCGTCCATGACGCATGAGGTTTCGCAGCCGATCAGCTCCATCAGTCTTCTGGCGGAGGCGGCCAGCCGGTGGCTCGCCCAGTCGCCGCCCAATCTGGAGGAGGCGCAGATCTTCGTTGGGCGGATCAACGCGAGCGCCAGCCATGCGGCGCAGGTGATCCGGCGGATCCGCGACTTCTCCCGCTCGTCGCGCACGCAGTTCGCCGAGGTCTCGCCAGTCCTGCTCGTCGGTGAGGCGATCGCCCTTGTCGAGCATGAGGCGAGACGGCAGGGTGTACGGGTCGAGACGGAGTTTGCCTCCTCGCTTCCGGCAGTCGTCGCCGATGCGATCCAGATCAAGCAGGTTCTCGTGAACATCGCGGTGAACGCGTTTCAGGCAATGGCTGGAGATGAACGGATCGATCGTGACAGGACGGTCTCCATCCACGTCACGCTGCAGCAGGGCTTCGTGGTCTTCGCCGTGCGGGACACCGGTCCAGGCATCGCGGACCTGGGTCGGATATTGGAGCCGTTCTTCTCCACCAAGCCGGAAGGACTGGGGCTCGGACTGTCCATCTGCAAGCGGATCGTCGAGGATCACGGAGGCGAGCTCGCCATCTCCAGTGGCGACGACGGTACCGAAGTCGTGTTCACTCTACCCGCGACGCGTCCGACCGCCGGTGATGGGGTGGACGTTGGTCCGCGTGAGGTGTGATCCGGGCTCGGCAGCGGTTCGCCGGTTCCCGATCATGCCGGCGACAAGTGCCGTGGCGGTGAGGAACGAGCAGCCGATCATGTAGAAGCCCGGGGCGGCGGTGTCCGCCGTGAGCTTGATGAGCGCCGTGACGAACACCTGACCGAAGCCGCCGACGATGACGCCCGAGCTGTACACCAGCGCGAGCCCCGTCGCCCGCAGGCCGGCCGGGAACGACTGCAGGATGAGTGACAGGACCGAGCCCGCCTGCAGCGCGTTCAATGCGGACAATACTGCCACTATCGCGAGGATGACGCCGAGGTCCGGGGCTCCCTGCAGGACCCGGAACGCGGGGATGATAAGGATCGTCGAGGTGCCGACGGCGCCGAGGGCAAGCAGTCGCTGGATCTGGAAGCGATCGGCGAGGAGGCCGCCGACCAGCGAACCCACCGCCATCACCGATCCCGCGACGCAGCCCGCGAGGAAGGCCGTTCGGGGCGGGACCCCGATCACGCCCGTGAGGTAGGTCGGTATGTAGAGCACCACCACGTACATCGACGCGGTTCCCGACAGGAACAGCAGGAACCCGGACGCCAGGGTCCGTTTATGGTGGGACATCAGGCGTCGGATCGGGAATCGCTGCACGACGTGCCGCCCGTCGGTGTCGGGCACCGCGTTCCGCAGGTACAGTCCGATCGGTCCCAGCAGCAGGCCGAGAAGGAAGGGCAGCCGCCACGCCCCCTCGGAGATCGCCTCCGGACTGAACAGCACGCTGAGGCCGTAGCCCGTCAGGCCGCCGAGAAGCGCCGACGCGCCCTGACTGGCGGCGAAGATGCTCACGAAGAGCACGCGGCGCCGGTCGCTTCCGAGTTCGAAGAGCAGCGTCGCGGTCGGACCGACCTCTCCCCCCATGCCAAGCCCCTGGATCAGCCGTCCGATCACGAGGATCACCGGGGCCGCCACACCGATGGCGGCATAGCCCGGGCAGGCCGCCATGATTCCGGTGCCGACCGACATCAGACCCATCGTGACCATCATCGCGTGGCGCCGGCTCTTCCGGTCGGCATAGGCACCGAAGAGGATGCCGCCGAGGGGGCGCGTCACGAACCCGACGCCGAAGGTGGACAGGGTCAGCAGCAGGGAGGTGAAGGGATCGGCGGCCGGGAAGAAGACCTTGGCCAGAACCACCGAGAAGTAGCCGAACAGAGTGAAGTCGTAGAGTTCCAGGCAGTTGCCGACGGCTATCGCCCAGATCATCCTCTGCCTTGAACCTCCGGCAGGTTCCACGTCATCGACCGGCTTCGCACTCGTCTTCATCAGGCGGGATACCTCACTGGATCCGACCCGTGGTTCGAACTGGTATTTTCGCCATCGAGAGGATTCACGGCATCACTTGTACGTTTCGCCGAGCATCAGGTCCACCATGGCGAGCAGCTCGGTGGCTTCGAAGGGCTTGCTGAGGAAGAGCACGCCGGCCTCGCGGGCGCGCAGTTCCGCCTCGGCGGTGGGGTAGGCGGTGATCAGCAATATCGGCACGGCGGGGTTCATCTGGCGCAGTCGACGGGCGAATTCCAGACCGTTCAGTCGCTGCATCTGCAGATCGGTGATGACGCAGGCGCTGTCCGCGATGTGCGGGTCCGTGAGGGCCTCCTCGGCGCTGCCGAACATCTTGGACTTCAGTCCGGCGCTGCGGAGCAGACCGTCCAGGGAGAGGCGAACGCCCTCGTCATCGTCCACAACGGATATCAGGGGGCCGTGGCCGATCGTCGCTTGCATCGAAAATACCTTTTCGGTGCTGTTGCGGCGAGGCGGCCCTGTCGGCAAGCGTCCTCTGGTATGGGGTGGGCGCCGTTTTCGCCGGGCGACGGCGCTGCACCCTCCATGTCGCCCCCCATACGCTGGTAGCATTGGGGGCTGCGTTTCGATCCGGTATGCCGCCTGATGGGTTCGCGTCTGGATCGTCCCGCCGCACGGCGATACGTCACCCCGACCGTCACGCGTCTGCTATGAGGTACTGGGATGGAAACGATAGGCCGAGATCTTCGCGAGATGCAGCGCGTGCCGCTGGCCGCGTCGCATGTCGCAGCGCTCAGGTCGGCGGGACAGGTGGTCGACTACCCGGCCGATACCTTCCTGGCGAGGACGGGGGAGCCGGCGGACAGGTTCATCTACGTGGTGGATGGCGAGATCGAGGTCGTGAACCCGTTCACGGACGAGCGGCACGTTCCCTCCACGCTGGGGCCGACCCAGTTCATGGGTGAGATCTCGTTCCTGGACGGTGGGAGCTGGTCGATGCCGATGCGCACCGTCCGCCAGACCCAGGTCATCGAGGTTCCGCGTTCCGCGATGCTGCGGCTCATGTCGGAGATCCCCGAGATGTCCGATATCGTCATCACGGTTCTCGCCGCCCGTCGCCGTCGTCAACTCGACTCCGACGACGGTACGCTGGTGCTCATCGGCGAGGACGTGGACCCTTCGGTTCGGCGCGTCGCCGAATTCGCGAGCCGCAACCGCATCCCCTACAGCTCGTACGCGCTGGGCAGTGCCGAAGCCGGGAGCGTGGCGACGAGTTGCGAGATCTCGGCCGACAGGCCGGCTGTCATATTCGGTCGCGACAACGTCATTGCGGATCCCACGCCGGAGAAGGTCGCCCGGCTGCTCGGTCTGTACCGGGACTTCGTCGAGGACGAGACCTTCGACGTCGTGATCGTGGGCGGTGGTCCCGCGGGCGTCGCGGCCGGCGTCTACGCTGGCGCGGAGGGGCTTGGCGCCTTGGTCGTCGAGGATACGGCGGTTGGCGGCCAGGCGGGTACATCGAGCCGCATCGAGAACTACATGGGCTTTCCCACCGGGATATCGGGTGCGGACCTGGTCTGGCGCGGCGAGGTGCAGGCCATGAAGTTCGGCACGCGCTTCGCGATGCCACGGCGCGTGGCGAAGCTCGAGCGTCTCGACGACGGAATGTTCTGCGCGACGTTCGACAACGACCAGCGCATCCGCGCCGGTGCCGTCGTGGTGGCGACCGGCGTGCAGTACCGGCGCCTGCCCATCGATCGGCTCGAGGAGTTCGAGGGTACGGGAGTCTACTACGCGGCGACCGAGAACGAGGCGCGGTCCTGCAGAGGTGCCGAAACCGTCGTCGTCGGCGGCGGCAACTCGGCGGGGCAGGCCGCGATGTTTCTCAGTCGGACCGCGGCGCACGTCCGACTTCTGGTACGGGGCAGTTCGCTGGCGAGTTCCATGTCCAGCTATCTTTCCAGTCGTCTCGAGGCGGATCCCGCGATCACCATCGAGTACGGAGCGGAGGTGACCGCGGTCGATGGAGACACGCACCTGGCGGCGGTCACCGTCCACAGCAGGGCGGACGGCTCGACCCGCGTCCTGCCGGCGTGCGCTCTCTTCATAATGGTGGGCGCCGCACCCAACACGGGCTGGCTGTCGGGCCTGGTCGATCTCGACGACAAGGGGTTCGTGCTGACGGGGGAGGCGGCGAAGGGTCATTCCCAGTATTCGACCTCATGTCCGGGGATCTTCGCGGTCGGCGACGTGCGCGCGGGTTCGGTCAAGCGCGTCGCCTCGTCCGTGGGCGAGGGTTCGGTCGTCATCTCCAGCGTGTGGGAATTCGTGAGGAGGTGAGGGGGGGGGCGGTATCGGCGTCAGCAGGGCGGAAGGACCGCAGGGCTGCCAAGGTACAGGCTGAACCTTGAGCCGCGACCGAGCTGCGAGGCGAGCTCAATGCGGTGACCGAGCGCCGTGCAGTGGTCCCTGACGAGAGAGAGTCCGAGTCCGACGCCTTCGGCGGCGCTGCTGACCTGGCAGAAGGCGGAAAACACCCGCTGATGGTCATGGTCGGCGATGCCGCAGCCGTTGTCGACCACGTCGATGACGACCTCGCGCTTGCGGCGACGCACTCCCACGACGACCCGGCCTTCGGGGCTGTACTTGATCGCGTTGACGATCAGGTTGTCGATGATCGACCTGAGCCGCTTCTGGTTCGAGAGCACCACGTCTGATGCGGGCCTGACCCGCAAGCCCACGCCTTGCGTTGCGGCGGTCACGGACCAGACCCTCGCGACATCCGCGAGAAGCGGTGCCAACGCGATGTGTCGCAGGTCCGCTTCGGGTGGCGCCGCCGAATGCGTGATGAGGTCGGACAGTCCGCCCGCGATGCGTTCGGCCTGCACGATCGCCGCATCTAGCCACATCCGATCCCGCTCGGTCAGGCACGACCCGTCCATGCGCTTGAGCGCGTGGCTAACGATCTGCAGCGGTTGCATTAGGTCGTGACCGGTACCGGCCATCTTGGTTCGCAGGTCGGTCACTACGGCCTGCAAGGGCAGTGCCGAGGGATTTGACGATTGGGACACGTTCGTACCTCGGTGCGCACTTTACGACGTGGTCATAGTGCGCGGACATGCCGCCTATCTCAACATGGTCCAATGTATGGGTACACCCTCCATCGGGAGTGCATGCCAACGGGCTGCGGGGGCCGCCAGTCTAGTCCGTCGCGGCATCTTCGGCTCGCACCCGGAACGCATTCCGTGCCTCTCCGACCGCGCCAGCGTTGACCCTGGACCATTCGAGAAGAGCTTCGACCGGCTGATCGAGCGTGTGGCCCAGAGGTGTGACCCGGTATTCGACCGCGAGCGGGCGCACTGTCGCGACGTGTCGCTCGACGAGACCGTTGAGCTCCAGGCGTTGCAGGCAGACCGCGAGGCTCTTCGGTGAGATCGCACCGAGCTCACGCCGTATCGCGTTGAACCGTTTACGTCCGCCCCCGGCACACAGCGTGCCGAGGACCGGCACGGTCCAGCGGTCGGCGAGCAACTCCATCAGGACTTTGACGCCCTCGATATCCTCTTTTGGCAGCATAGTCGGTAACCTCCGCGTGACCTGATAGCTCGCAGGTGCGTAATTTACACCAGGTATCCAGTTGATAGTGGTTGCCTCGCTTCTCTTCGGAGCGTGACAGCACATTGGACATGCATGATGACGACGAACAGCCACCCGAACGGCAACGCGACTGCGCTGGCTCAGGCGACCCCGACGATCCAGATCGGGAAGTTCAAGGTGACCGCATTGGCCGACGGATATTTCGAGCTGCCAGCGCCTTTTCTGATGAAGGATGACCATGCGCTGCCGGATGGACCCGAGCCGCTAAGGCTCGACATCAACGCCTTCCTGGTGACGACCGCAGATCGCACGATCCTGATAGACACGGGCTGCGGTGCGCTGCTGGGACCGACCGTGAACCGTCTGGCCGAGCAACTGGCGCTTGCGGGAAGGAGCTTGTTCGAAGTCGACACAGTACTTTGCACCCACATCCATCCCGACCATACCAACGGCCTCGTCGACGCGTCGGGGATGGCGCGGTTTCCGAACGCGCAGATCCACGTGCACCGGAACGAGTTCGATTTCTGGTTGAGCGACGAACGCATGGCCCAGGCTCCGGAAGAGCTGAGGATCCAGTTCCTGTGGGCTCGGCAGGCCTTCGCGCCCTACTTGGATCGCGTTCTGCCGTTCGAGCGCGGTCAGGTCCTGAACGGGGTGGAGGCGGTCCCGTTGTTCGGGCATACACCGGGGCATAGCGGCTTCCTCTTCGACGGCGGGGGCAGCCGGCAGCTGATCGTATGGGGCGACGTCGTGCATGCGATCGACGTCCAGGTGCGCGACCCCGAAGTCACTGTCGTAGCCGACCTGGACCCACGGGCGGCCAGCGAGACCCGCCGTCGGATCTTCGACCGGGTCGCGAGCGATGACGTGATGTTCGCCGGCATGCACGTCGGGTTTCCCAGTTTTAGCCGTCTCGATCAGGACGGTGGCGTGTTTCGGTACCGGGGGGTCGAATAGTGCTCGGGCCGTTTCGACCATGGAACGCTTAATGCGCAGCCTTCAGTCGAGCTGCGTTTCGAGATCGGGGCGACCCGGTTCGATTGCTTCGACGGGACAGGCGCTGGTCAATGCTGGTTCCATACGATGTCGTGCCCACACTCGTGACTCTCGCCATCTAGAGCTTTGCCGCACGGATCCGCCCAAGCCGGCATCGCCGGTTACGCGCACTGTCGATCACGGTGCGCGAAGCTCGGTCCAGTGATGAATGTCTACCGCGCCCGCTGCTCTAGACGGACCGTCGCCAGCACGTAGCTGCTTTCGGTATCGCCAACTGCAGGAATCTACCAGTTTGACGTGAACTGCAGCCCGTATGTTCGGGGCGGTGCCAAGTTGCCGGAGCCGCGACTGCCATCGAGATCCCCGGTGATCGAGATGTTCGTGAACGCGCGCGTGTCGGTCAGATTGTCCGCGAACAGGGCGACTTCATAACGACGTCCGGGGGGTGACACGGCCATGCGGGCCTTCAGCCACCAGTATGCGGCCTGAGTCGATCGTGGATCCTTGAAGGCCGAGAAGTAGATGCGATCCTGCCAGGTGGCGTCACCCCGGATCCGCAACTCCCATTCGTTCGCAGCGACGACGGTGTACTCGGCGCCACCGTGCGCCTTGAACCCGGGAGCCTGAGGGAGAGGATTTCCAGCGAGGTCGAGGACACCGAGCTGCGGCGTCTTCGTGTTGACGGTGCGGTATCGATCGAACCGGGCGTCGAGATAGGTCGCGGACGCATCCAGCCGGAGGCTGTCGGTCGGACGGACCTGAAGATTGGCTTCCACCCCGTCGATCTTTGCGCTGGCCGCGTTCCGGATGAGGACCGTGTTCGCGGCGACGTCCTGGACCTGCATATCCGTGTAGTCGTAATGGAACGCCGCCATCGAGACCTGCGCCGCCCGGCCTAGGTCCAGCTTGCCACCAACCTCGTACGACCAGATGCTTTCGGGCTTGTACGGCGTGTTCTGGGTGCTCCCGACATTGAAGCCGCCCGCCTTGAACCCCCGCGACGCCGTCGCGTAGATGAGGATGCGATCAGTGGGGCGGTATTCCAGCCCCGCCTTGGGCGTGAACGAGTGGAACCACACCGGTGCGAGGCGGGCGTCGTTCTGAACGGCGAAGTTCACGAAATCGAGCAGGTTCGTGCCCGCGCGACGCTCGGCGGCGTAACGGCCTCCCAGCGTCACCGCGAGCCCTGGCAGAACCGCGAAGGTCGCGTCACCGAATACGGCCAGCGCATCGGTCGACGTGCTACCGTTGGCCTTCAGCAGGCAGCAGTCCGGCTGGCCTTGGCCCCCGAGGTACCCAACGAGATAGGGGAAGAAGAACTCGTTGCGTATCGTGTTCCGCTCCCGGAAGTAGGAGCCTCCGACGACGTAGCGGAACCGCGTCTCGCCCGGTCCCGACGCGAGCTGCAGATCCTGCGTCAGCTGCCGGGAGCGCTCCTGCTTGAACTGGGACTCGCCCAGGACCGTGCTGTTCGTCAGATCGTCATAGTTCTCGGGCCGGGTCCGCCGATAGGCGCTTGTCCAGGTCAGCACGCTTGGACCGAGATCCACGGCGGTCGTGCCCCGGACGCCCCAGTTCTCGGGCCGGTTGTAGGGAACGATGGACGTCGAGACCCGTCGGCTTCGATAGGCGCCGAGTTCGCCCGTGGCGATCCGCGACTGGAACAGCGGGCTGTTGGCATAGCCGGGGCCCGAGAAGTGGAAGACGACGGCGCGGTCGTCCGCGCGGAAGTAGTCGGCGGCGAGATCGACCGTGACGGCGGACGCAGGCTTCCACCGCAGCGAAAGCCGCGATGTGAAGTCGTGTCGATCCTCGGCGTGGCGGGTGATCGCGCGACCGTCGGTGCCACGCCCGAAGTAGAGCGTCGTGTAGCCGGAATGATTGTTGGTGCCCGCGGCGAGCCTGAAGCTCAGGTTCGAGGTGATCGGGCCACCTACTCCGGCCAGCAGGTCGACGTTGCTGTAGTTGCCGATGGTCGCCGAGGCGTTCCCGCTCCACTGCTCGGTGGGGCCTCTGCTGATCAGGTTGATGGCGCCCGCGGTCGCGTTTCGGCCGTAGAGGGATCCTTGGGGTCCCTTCAGTACCTCCACACGGTCGACATCGAACAGCGCTGGCGCGATCGCGGAGGGCCTCGAGAGGTAGACGCCGTCGGCGTACACGGCGACGCTGCTGTCGAAGCCGCCGATGAAGGTGACGGCGCCCACTCCGCGTAGGAACAGCTGGGTCTCGCCCTGGTAAGCCGCGATCTCGAGGCCGGTGTCGATCCGGGCGAGTCCGTCGAATGCGCGGATGCCCGTGTCGATGAGCCGGTCCCGCGACAGGACGTCGATGGACGCCGGCACATCCCTTTCGCTGGCCGGCCGCCGTTGCGCTGTGACGACGATGTCGTCATCGCCCGAGCCGGGCCGCATGGCGGCATTCTCAGCCGCACGTTCGTCCACCGCCTGCGGCGGGACACTTCCCGCCGCCGCGGACAACGCCAGCACCACCGCCGCCCCGATCGCCATCTGCACGCCCCCTCAATGGCCCGCTCGCCCCGCACACCACCCGAAGGGAGGCGATGCCCGTTCCAGTCATTTATTCAGTGGCATGTTCGAATGGGATCTGCGGTCCGCCCGCGGAGATTTTAGACCATCTGTTTGCGGCAAATCTAGTAACAATTGACCATGAGGTTCCGAAAAGTGAGGCGTTCCTCTTCTTACTTCGTGCTCGAGCCTGAGCGTTCATCGTCTGTCGAAACCACCGACGGAATGCAGGGATTTCAAGGTTGACCACATGCGCCTCCGTCGTTGGGTTATACGAGTGGCAATGGAGAATGAAGTGCGCGGATCCGTAATACTGATGATGCCTTTGCTGGCGACGTTGAACGCATGTGCGACGACCGGCGATCGGGGTGGCGACCGTCCCTCGGACGCGTCGGTCGCGGCGATCACGGTCTCGGTCGGCCCGTGCTTCGGCTTCTGCCCGGTCTATGATGTGACGGTTTTCGAAAAAGGCGACGTGCACTTCTCGGGCAAGCGGCATACGGCGATCGTCGGCGATCGCGATCGGACCGTCGGTGCCGCCGTCTATGGCGCACTCGCTCGCGACCTCGCGAGGTTCAAGCCCGCCGACGGAACCACGGCACAGGTCGAATGCACCGCCGCGATCAGCGACACGTCGTCCTACACGATCACCTGGACTGCCGCCGATGGCCGCAGGACGGTGGCGACACATCAACACGGGTGCATCGGTGGTCCCGGCAAGGCGCTCGACGGCGTCCTCGCAAAGCTGCCTGGGGACCTGAGCATAGCGGACTGGGCGAAGCAGACGACGCGACCAGGCCTGTCGCGGGGGTAGCGATAGACGCGAAGGGCATCGCGGGGCCGTAGGTTCAGCCGGTGATCGCGCGGAAGGTGACGATCAGGACGTCCCGGTGGGCCGGAGCACCCGGGGCGTCCGGCCACATCGCCGAGACGGAATGCCTGACCCGCGCGTCATCGACCATGGCGCTATCGAGGGTCCTTTCCAGAGTGAATTCGGTCGCGGCTGAATTGGATGCCGTGGAGATCGTCGACACGGCGCCAGTGACGTTGCTTCGCCTGATCAGCGTCATGAGCACGAAATCGACGCCGTCGCGGTGCGGGCCTTCCGGCGTCGGCAGGCCGCTCGTGGTGGTCGCGTCGATCCGGATCTGATGAACCTCGACGTGCTGGTCCGAGGCTGCTCCGGCCTCGGCGAAGACGCGTGACGCGAGGCGTAAGAGCGCTTGCAGGAATGGGTTCTCGACGGTCGCCGGGGCGATCTCCACGAACTCGCGCGCTATGCCGCCGTTGAGGGTGTTGTGCTCGACGGCCTGGTAGTGCGCGGCCGGGGGCTGCCGCATGAAGGGACCGCCGGGCAGCGTCGTTCGGAAGGTCGCATACCGCCGGGACCGGTAGGTGCCGCCGTCTCCCATGTAGGCGTCCAACGGCAGGTCGTCCCAGCTGGCCTGGAACGACCCCAGGTTGTCGTCGACGACCTCGCCGACAGGCGTCAGCATCGCCGCGACATCGCCGCCACCGACGACGACGAACCCGTCGCGGCGCAGGGCGTCGGACAGGCTCGCGGTTGTCGCCGGCGGCGTCGTCGGCGATTGGGCGTCTAGCTTAATTCGATCGACTCCAGGTCGATCGCCACGACCAGCGGTTCCGCCATCGCGTGCCCGTCGGGCTGCCGGGGATAGATCCGGCGTTTCGTCGGGAAGAGCAGGCCCTGGACGTCGACATAGTCGGATATGTAGTGCGCCCCGGGCGTGTCACCCGCGATCTCGACGTCGTAGTCGTGTCGACGAAGCAGACCATTGCCGCCGACATACAGTGTCTGCCGACTGCTATGGGTGGGTATGGACGACGGGAAGCGAACCGAGAGCCGTTGCCAGGTCTCGCCGTTCTCCTCCCAATCTTCGATCTGCTCGCTTTCGACGCCATCGCGATCGAGAACGAACGGGACGTTGAGATACGTCCACATGGCGATGCCGGCGAAGTAGGCGAGCTGGAGTTCGGTCCAGGGTGTCTCCAGCGTGTGGTTCGCGAACGACGCGCGGGGCTGCTGCAGTTCCTGCTCCACCGTGCCGTTCTTGCCGATGATCGCCACGCGGTCCGGGGTGAACAGCGAGTGGCGCTCGGGCGTGCCGAATGGGGCGTGCGAGGCACGTTCCGACGTGAGCGACACCGTCACCGTCGTATCGTCGAGGACGCCGCTCTGGCCCTTCAGTCCCCAGAGAGCACCTCCCTGGCGTAGATGGGCGCTGACCTGGCGGAAACGCTTCCAGCGTTCGAGCCCGCCATGAGCTTCGATGATACGGTCCTTGAGGTTCGACATGGCACGCTCCGTTTCGTTGGCTCCGATCGCTAACGGTCCGAAGGGTTCTCGAACATCATACGGGGGTAGGGGGCCCTTGCTGCGAAAGACATGCCGCTGGAACCGACCGTTCACGCCATCGATGTCACGGGTATCCTCGACCGGGTCGTCGCTGGCAGGCAAGAGATCCTTGACACCAAAGTCCGACCGCTAGCGGTCGGGGCACCTCGCGGCGGGTAATCAATCTGTTAAAGGAGTTCTATCCAGAACGCCGTATTTTGACACTGCGTGGTGTTCGCCCCTCGCGCGCTTCGCCTGCTTTTCGAAAACGATCAAGAAACGGGAATGTCAGAGCACCGCGATATCATTAGTGTCGGCTTGGCGAGCTGGGCTCTATCTCCACCGCATACTTCCTAGCTATACGAAAATTATCGTAGACAACCCATGTATTAACACAGGCAAAAATTATCAGCGCCAGAAATCCTATGCTTAGGCAGGCGACTGCAATTGTTAGCGCAATGCCCAAGCCTTTGAGTACGAGCAGAGCGGGAATGACACCGAGTCGTGCCATCAAGTCGCGCGCCAAACGATTCCCTTCCATTGTCTGGATGTGGTTCAACGCCTTGAAGGTCGAAACACCATCAAGAACCTGTAGGACAATGTTTAGTACAACGAGCGCTACAATCATTTCGAATTGCTCTATTAGATACATGTGCCCGAGCCAACGGCCTTGCGCAGGTAAACTCGATAGAATGCCTTAAGTCCGCCCGAAATCGGGGGAATGATACCTAGGTATGTACGGGTGAGCTGTTTTCGCATGTGCGACATGGAACAAGAGGCGTTTTCGAGCCTCGCGATCGAGCTAGACGACGAAGTTGAGCGGGTTGCCAAAAGTATGCTTCGATTGACAGTTTTCCTCAGAAACAGACGACCGGCCCGTCGGTGTCCCCCCCCCAATACCAGTGTCTAGATTGGCCGATGCCGGTACGCGGAGCAGTGGACGTTGCGGCGACGTCGTTTCGCCCCGGTTGGTATCGAGCACCGACCGGATGCCTGTCGCGAAGGAGCGCCCGATCGTGCCGCAAACGGAAATCAGTGTCGCAACCCGCGTCCCGGCGTCGTTCTTCGGAGTGGTGCTGGGCCTTGCGGGGCTCTCAGGCGCATGGCGTGCGGCGCACGCGGCGTGGGATGTGCCCGAGGCGATCGGCGAGACGCTCTTGGTCGTGGCTGCCGCAGCCTGGGCCGTCATCGCCGCACTGTACGCGATGAAGTGGATCCGGTCCCCTGATGCGGCGCGCGCGGAAGCCGACAACCCGGTTCAATGCTGCTTCATCGGGCTGGCCGGTGTGAGCACGCTCCTCATCGCGCAGGGCGCACTCCCGTTCTCCCGGGACGCCGCGGTGGTGCTGTTCGTGATCGGTGTCGCCTTCACGCTGGCGTTCGCGCTCTGGCGTACAGGGCTCCTCTGGCATGGTGGCAGAAGTCCGGGATCGACGACGCCGGTGCTGTATCTCCCGATGGTCGCGGGTGGCTTCGTCAGCGGCACGGTCGCCGCGGCGCTCGGCTGGCCGGAATGGGGGCAGTTGCTGTTCGGTGCGGGGTTTTTCGCGTGGCTCGCGATCGAATCGGTTCTCCTCAACCGCCTCTACACCGGCGAACCGATGACGCCCGCACTGCGGCCGACGCTCGGCATCCAGCTCGCGCCGCCGGCGGTTGGCGCGGTGAGCTACCTGTCGGTTGGACCCGGCACGCCCGATCTGCTGGCGCACGCGATGATCGGCTATGCCCTGCTTCAAGCGGCGCTGCTCATCAGGATGGCGCGCTGGATCGGCGAGCAGGCCTTTTCCGCGAGCTATTGGGCCTTCACCTTCGGCGCGACGGCACTGGCGACGGCCACCATCCGATTGAGCGGACCGGACGGCGGCGGCGCCATCGCGACCGTGGCGCCGGTCGCATTCCTTCTCGCCAATGTCCTCGTGCTCGGGGTGGCCGCCGGTTCGCTACGGCTTCTCCTGCGCCACAAGTTCCTGCCGCCCGCGGCGCCGACAGCCACGCAACCATCGGCCGCCGACGCGAACGGGTCGCCTAGCCGCGGCGTCGCCTAGGCGATCGATCTGCGTTCCGCCGACACCACCCTCGTTCACCGTCCCGCAATGCCCGGCATGGCCATTGCGGGCAGCCACTTCCCGTCCTGGAGATGAAAATTGAAGATCGCTTTTCCCGCCATTCTGGCCACTGCCGTAACCGCGCTGATGTCGCAGGCGCCCGCCCAAGCATCTAGCGACAAGGCCTGGGCCGCCTTCAACGCCCAGGCGACGCGGGCCTGCGTCGCCGCCAGCGGCATCAGGAACGCCCGGCCATCCGGCATCGTCGGCTTCGACGACCGCGTCGGCAAGGTGGCGATACTCGTGTCCGATCGCACGCGCGGATCCGCGGTGTCGAAGCTCTGCCTGTACGACAAGCGAAGCCAGAAGGCGTTCGTCGACGACGCGGAGATGTGGTCGGCTCCGCCGCAGCGTTGACCAGCGGCACCTGAAGCCATGTCCGCCGCCTCGCGCCCGTGCGCTCGAGGCGGCGGATTGCATTCGTCCGCGATCGCGCACGACTTGATCATTCACCAGCTCGGGTCATGGTGGAGGCGTCCATGCCGAAGGCCGGACGACCCAGGACTTGACCAGGCTGCGCGGTCGCGCGGCCAGAGACTAGGACCCATGAATTGTCCAACCCGCCGACGATGAACGATCGCGACGTGTGGCTGAAGGCGGCGGAGATCGTCGCCGGGTTCGGCGACGACGGGGTCGGCGCGTTCGGAGGACGGCTGGTCGAGATGCTCGGAGAGGAGACGTCGCCGGAGGACTGGCGACGCGTCGCGGCCGCGGTTGATGCGATCGTGAGCGCGTCGCGGCAGTAGTTCCATTATCAATCCGGGCAGGGCCGCACCGCCGGAGTCAGGTGGATCGTGGGATCTTCCGCGACTGAGCGTTGACGCCGGGGGGCGTAACCGCCTGATCAAGTAGGTTCAGCAGATCCGCGAAACTATCGTCTTCGTCGATCGCGAACAGGCGGTTGAGACCGGTCCCGAGAACGTCGAGGTCCGGCCGTGTCGGCAATTTCGCTGCTCTAGTTCGATCACCCGACACCGCACCACTCCGTTTCACATCACGGCTCAACGGTCGCGGCCGAATTCAGCGCCACGAATTTCGTCGACCCATACCAATGTGTGCGATGCGGCGACGACGAGGTCGGTCCACGTTGTCGTCATGCAAACGGAACCTTCAGCCCGCGCACCGTCGTTCGGCGGCGTCAACCGGTCCGCAACTCGAACGCGTGTCGAGGGTGGAGTGGCCACTCCGAGTACGCCGCCTGACCGCTGTGTTTCACGCGAGACGGACGCACGTTCCAATACACTAGAAAGGAAAGGCGTCATGACGCGCTTCACGATGTCGGCAGCCCTCCTGCTGACCGCTGCGATGCTCCCGGTCGCCGCCTTCGCGCAGGAGGGCAACGCGGCGGAGCCGTCGATAGATGACCGGCCGTTCGATCTGGCGGCCCGACAGGCTCCGTGGGGGCGGTGGAACATCGATCTCAACGATCATGACCGCGTCTATTCGATCGGCTCGTCGTCGGGATCGATCTCGGTGATGGACCCCTCGAGCAATGAGTTTCTCGGCGCGATCCGTGTCGACGTCTCGAACGCCGGCGGCGGGACATCGCAGCGCGCCGGTTCAGCCATCCCCGCCGTGTCCTACGCTCCGAACGGTCGAACTCTCGCGGTCTCGTTGACGGGCACCCGGTCTGTCGCCTTTCTGGATACGCGGTCGAACACGGTCGTCGGCACGAGCCGGTTCGAGGGCTCGCCCGTCGGGGTGACCTATGCACCCCACGGCAAGGAGGTGTGGATACCCGTGGTGGGCGACGATCACATTTCCGTCCGGGAGGCGAAGGGCTTCTCCGAGGTGGCGCGGATCGACGTCGGCGGTCCGCCGGGACCGGTCGCCTTCTCGAACAACGGTCGCCACGCGTTCGTGTGTTCCGCATCCGGCACCGCGGTCCTGGACGTCGCGAAGCGGAGCGTCATCGCGACCGCGCCGACGGGAGACAAGCCCTGCACGAGCATCGCGGCCAGCCCCGACGGCCGACAGATCTGGCTGACGCTCCTGGGGGCGGGGCGGGCCGTCGCGGTGTCCACCAAGCACCCGTTCGCAATCCTGCGTTCCATCGACACGGGACCGCGGACGATCGGCGTGAACTTCGTGAGCAACGACGACGGACAGTTCGCGTACGTCTCGGTGGCCGGGCTCAACGCGGTGAAGGTGTTCGATACCGGGAGCTTCGAGGCCCTGGCGACCATTCCCGTCGGCAGGTCGCCCTCCGGCGTGTGGCCGTCAGGCGATGGAAGCCGGATCTATGTCGGGCTGGAAGGGGACTCTTCGGTCGCCGTCATCGACCCCGGCGCGATGCGCGTCGTAGGCAACGTGGAAATGGGGCAGCCCGTCCAGGCCATCGCCTACGTGCCCTATGCGGTCCGATCCGTGCAGAGTCGCGTTAACCTGCAGGCGGAACCCGATGCCGAGGTGAACGTGGCGGACAACGTCACCGTTGCCAAATGAGGCTTTCAGTCGACCGGTTGGGACCTGCCGACGGCTTCAGCGTCAATTGCGGATGAGAGTACGACTCCATCCCCACTCGACGCGAGCTCCCGGCTAGCCGTCGAGATCCGAGGACGTGAGCAGGATCGGCGGTTCTCCCCCCAGCCGTTTGACGAACTCGCGCAACGCGATCCGGTGAATGTCCGCTTCGAACTCGAAGAAGACTTCGAGCGCGGTCTCCGCGTCGATGCCCGGGAGATCGGGGTTCAGCAGCTCGGCGAGGGCGTCCGCGGTGATGAGGAAGGGCACTTTGCCGAAGTCCGTGGTGCCGACGAAACCCACGCTTTCCCGCTCGTGGATCCATTCGGCGTCGCCGCCTGCGAAGCGTACGCTGGGCTGCGCCATCGCGTCAGCTCGTCGCTGCGGTGGTCGGCCCCGGCAGACGTTCCGCCAGAGCGGCGATGCCGGTGCCGGAGAATGACGAGCTGGAGACGCCGTCCATCTGGACGGGCCTTTCCGTCGTGAGTGTGGCCGCATCCTTGTGTTCGGGATCGAGCCCGATCCAGGCCCGGACCGCCCCTTCGAGACTCGTGACCTCGGCGACGTCCTCGCCGCCGCGCGGCACGTCTTCCAGAGCGGCGCTCATCCGCCAGTCGATGTCGGGAGTCTTGGCGTCGTCGCCCCAGGTCGCTTCGGTCATCGGCTGCGGTCTTTCCCTACATACGCCACTCTGTCTCACGCGGCGGAGGTTGTGATCTGTTCCGTCGATACAAGTCGCGAGAGTCACGATGGTTCAATTGGGGGGCATCAGAGCACCTGTAAGTCGACATCAGCGAAACCCGGGCGATGGTACGAAGGCAGCGCCATGACGGCTCGGGCAGCGTGACGTTGACGTCTTGATGCACTGGCGGGGCGCCCTCCGTCGTCATCAGTACCATCACAGCCGATCGAAAACGTGGTCGCCGCGGCGTCCGATCCTGGTCGCGGAACCTCCAGAGATCTGATTGCGCGGACAATCACACCGGCTCCCGTCGTGAGCCTCCACGCAGCCGCCATCGCCGATCCAGTGCCAACAGAGCCGGATATGCGCTGTTTTCAAAAACAACGGCGTTTTTCGCAAAAACACGATTGACGCGAATCATCGAATCGCAGTAGCTCTGTTTTTGCAAACACAACTCATGTTTGCGTCATGCAAGTTGATAGAAGGGGAAGAAGATGGCCGTCGCCGTTGGCGTGGCAGGAGAGACGTCGTCACGCGCGTCGCGCGGCCGTCGACGGCTCGACCTGAAAATTAGGATAGATCTGGATGGTACGGTTCCGTTTCGCAGGACGAGCGACCTGCGCGTGCCCTCCGGTGGGGGAGTGTACCTTCTCCACGACCTTCGGGGCGTTCTCTACGTCGGCCTTTCCGGGGACCTGCGACGGCGCTTTCTCGAACACGAGCGGCAGCCGGCCAATCCCCTGGTGGCCGTCGCCCGGAGCAGTCCGGTCGGGCCGTTGTCGTTCAGCTGGATCGCCGTGCGCGACGCGCTGCGCCGTTCGGCGGTCGAGGCCGAGCTGATCGGTGCGCTCGATCCACCCTGCAACCGCTGCACCCCTGCATTCCCGCGGCCGACCGCCGCACTCGTCGAAAAGGACTGAATCCCATGGCAACCATCATTCCCGCCATCCGAGGCCGCCTCGGGAACACGACGTACTACGAGACGACCATGAAGGTCAGCGACCTGGTGAAGTCGGTGCGGCCTCCGAAGGAGCTCGACGGCTGGACCGGTTTCAGCATCGAGGAACGCTTGCAGCGCGAGCCTGACACCAAGCGGATCAAGAGCGATCTGGCGCCCTACATCGCCAACTCGCAGGATCGCTTCTTCGGATCGATCATCGTGCTGGTGTACAAGGGAAAGCTCGAGTTCGAGTCCATTACCAGTTTCATCAGCAAGCTGCCGGCCGCCTACCGGTCGGGTTCGGAATCGATGGGCTTCATCACCATCGATGGGGTGACGCTCGTCGTCCTCGACGGACAGCATCGCCTGCTCGCGCTTCGCGCCGTGCATCTGGGCGACGTGACGGGACCTGCCGCCTCCACCGTCGCCAACGACGACGTTTGCGTCATCTTCGTCGAGCATGAGGACCTGCTCAAGACCCGGCGCATCTTCAACGTCGTCAATCGCTACGCCAAGCAGACCGGCCGCGGCGACAACATCATCACGTCCGAGGACGACGGCTACGCCATCGTGGCGCGCAGTCTGCTCGCCGACGATCACGTCTTCGGCCGCCGCAAGTTCGGTGCCGAACTGAAGGATTTCGTCGAATGGCGGTCCAATACGCTTGGCAAGCGGAGCCTGCCGTTCACGACGATCAGCGCGGTCTACGAGAGCGTGAAGCTGATCCTCAGCCACAACGGCGTTCCCGGACTGAAGGATCAGCGGCCGTCGAACGAGGATCTCGAGATCTACGAGAACCATGCCCGCGCCTTCTACGAGTCGCTCATGGAACGCGTGCAGGCCTACGCTGCGGCCGGCCAGGACATGACCCGGATGCCCGACTTCCGGACCGACGACCAGCCCACCGCGCTCCTCTTCAAGCCGGCCGGCCAGATCGCGGTGGTGGACGCGCTGTTCCGCATCGTGAAGGAGACCGATCTGCCGCTCGAGACCGCGATCGACCGCCTCAACGACATTCCCGACTGGAGCATGGTCAATCCCGTCTGGCGGGACATCATCGTCAAGGGAAGCGGCACGATCGACGCGGGCCCTGACGCCCGGCGACGGATGTCCGCACTGCTCGCCTACCTCATCGCGGCCGATCGTATGGATGCCGGGTACAAGCTCTCGACGTGGCGCATGTTCAACGATTCCCGCCGTCGTGGCGCGATCGACGCCTGGGAGGCGGCGGGCTTCGGCGACGTCGGTGATCTCGAGGACCTGCCCGCGCCTATCGCGGGCGAGACGTTCACGACCGAGAACGCGCGGGCGATGATGAGCGCGGTCTGACCTACCGGTCGCGGCTCGAGGATCGGCCGCGGCCACGTTTTCTGGATATGAGTGGAGGATTTCATGGCTGTCATCGGTGAGTTGCTGTTCTGGTCGCGGGCCGACCAGGCGAGTCTTTCGGACGTGCTGAGGCATAACCTGGAGGTCGAGGTCCGGCAGAAGATAAGTCAGCTGCCGGCCGCGCGCTTCGACCGGGAAGACGATGAGAAGATGGTCGCCGCGCTGGTGAAGGAGATGCAGTGCGAACCGATCGAGTTGCGACTCGAAGAGTCGGACGCGGAGGTGACCGACATCTCCGTCACGGTGCGGGACGTGTTCGGAGATGACGCGACGGTTCCAGGGCTTCGTGTCGTCAAGGTGGTGCCGTTCGACGGGGAGAGGGACCTCTTCGGCCTGCGGCCCAACTCGTGGAATCCAAACCCGCCCCGTGGCGAGGTACGGTCCGGCAGGCTCCTGATAGGCATGGAGGTCCGCCAGAGCCAGAGCGAGGAGGCGCTGCGCTACATCGAGGAGACGCTCGCGTCCGTTCAGACGTGCATCGCGAGCCAGCGCCCCATGATCGACGAATTCAACCGCGCGCTCGTCGAAACCGTGCGGTCCGCGGTGATCAGCCGCCGGCAGACCCTTGGCACGGCGTCCGATCTCGCCGCCCGGCTCCGCGGGCGCTGAAGTCCCCCGTTCGACGTTCGACCGCACCCCGCGACCAGCGCGTCGCCAGTGCGGTCGACGTCGCCCTCACTTGTGGCAGGTCACGCAGCCGCCGCTCGCCTCTTCGATGCCGTAGACGTCGTCGATGGTCTCCGGGGCTCTTCCCGACAGCGGGTTCGCGGGGCGGCGCTTACGGAGGCGGTCGAGCCGCTTCTCGTAGTCGGCCTTGATCTGGGCGACACGTTCGGGCTGCGTCAGCGCGATCAGGCTCTCGCCCTGGCTCCATGTGAAGGGCGAGCCGCCGTCCATGGCGGTCTTCTCGTAGTTCACCGCCTCGTCGAAGCGGTCGGGATGGCGTTCGGCCAGCCGCACCCATTCGATCTTCTGCTGGAAGAAGCAGAAGGTGCAGCCCGATCGCGACCGCCAGTCATAGTATTCGGGTTCGCCGACGTCGGCGTTGCGAAGGATGTCGATCACCCCCTTGCGGTCGATGCCGGCGTCGCGGAGCGGAAGGTGGACCAGCATGTTAGACTGGGTCGACTGGTAGCCCTCGCGCGATGGTTCGTCCGCGCGGATGGCGACGTAGGAATGCACGGTGACGCCGGCGTTCAGATCGTCCCGGAGCCAGTGCTCCAGCGGACGCAGCTTCAGCTGACGCGTGCACCACCGGGTGCGCGGCGAGGGCAGGAAGTTGCCGTACTCCGCCATCCAGAAGTCGAAGTCGCGGTCCGGGTTCAACCGGGCGATCGGCTGTCCGAGGAAGCCTTCGAGCCGGTCGAGGAACGAGTAGACTTCGGGAAGCTCCTTTCCCGTGTCCGTGAAGAAGTACTCGAGCCTCAGGTCGGGCCTGGTCTGCCGCATGTGCACGGCGAGCGCGGCGCTGTCGCGACCGCCCGATACCCCTAGAATGTGCCGTTCCCTGGTCTTCATGCCGCCTGCGCCTGTTTCTGGATCGAGCCGTCCTCGAGTGCGATGCCCGCGATCGCCCGGGCGAGTGCCGCCAGCTGTACGCTCGCGAGCCGATCGCCCGAGTTGAGCGTGGCGAGGATCTGGTCCGCGAGCGACGTCGCCTGCGACTTCTCTGCCTCGGTCAGGATGAAGCTGCGGACGACCGGGAGCACGGCGGCGTCGAGACCGACGATGAGGGCCATGGCTTCGGCCGTCGGTGTGCGGTCCCTGACGATCGCGAGCGCCTCGGTCTCGCGGAAGCGCCTGCAGAGCTTGCCCAGTTCGAGCAGGGCCTGGTCCGCGTCACGGTCCGACCACGAATGCGGCGGCCGGTGGAGCAGCAGACTGGCGAGGCCCTCGATGTCGCCTTCGCCGGTCCCGAACGCTCCGGCACGCATCGCGAAGGCCTCGAAGGCGAAGTCGTTCGTCAGGTCGCGAAGGTTCTCCGCGCGCTCCGCAACTCCGCTGAACGTGTCGGCTTCGACGCCGAGGCCGCGGGCCAACGCCAGTCGGAGGCTACCGAGCAGCTCGCCGTACACGCTTTCCGAACTGGTGAGCGCGTCGAGCACCGCTTCGGCCGAGAGACGGCCGCCGAGGGCTTCGGGAATGCGTTCGAAGAGAACCTCTTCCGGATCGTTCGCCCGCAGGACGGCGTCGCGGACCGCGACGCATTCGGCGGGGATGGACTTGGTGCGTTGGGCGTATGCGGTCAGGTCCTCGAAGCGTCTATACAGCGTCTGGGCGACGGACAGCGCCGGCGCGTCGGGCGCGAGTTCGAATGCGTTGGCGAGGCCGCCGAGATATGCGGCCTCCTGCACCGACCGGTCGATCCTACGGAGCCGGATCGCCTCCGGCCGCTGCAGCATCTTGTCCGCGAGCACGTCGTCGAAGTCGGTCTGGAAGACGCCGTCGACATAGACCGCGACGCGGTCGCGTCTGGACATGAGGTTCGCCATCGCGAGCAGCGGCATCACTCCCGCCTTCATGCCGAACGGCGCGGCGGACCAGGTGGCGTAGACCTGATCGAGCGTCACGTCCGCCGTGTCCTCGATGACCGACCATGCCGCGGTCAGCGTCGCGCCGGGGCCGTCGGACAGCGGCGCGCGGAAGTCGATCGCGCCGTCGACTTCGCGGTGCAGCCCGAACGGCCGCAGCACCGTCATGTACAGACCCATCTCGGCCGGATAGCCGGTGAAGCCGAGATCGGCCTTCTCCGGTCGGTCGACCATTGCGTGCATGAGGTTGCGCACCGCGGCCATGGCGCTCGACGATGGCCTGTTCCGCTGGAGGAGCTCGCTGTGCAGGACGGGCGCCTCGCTGAACGCCTTGTCGGCGAGCGTGCTGGCGAGCACCGGCAGAGGCTGACGAACTGCGTCGTCGTCTTCCGTCGAGAGCCGCCAGGTGGCCTCGTTCAGTGCGGCATCGAGGCGACGCAGCAGGTTCTCGGTCGTCGAGGCGTGGCGGGCGCCCGTCTCGCGACGCGCGATCCGGTCGCCCTCGAGCCGCAGATTGTCGCGCATCACCCGCTCCAGCGCGAGCAGCTCGGACGCCGGCGCGAGAAGATCGTGGCGAGAGGGCGCCGCGCCGACGGCCACGATGGCGCCGGCCTTGCGGAACGCGTCGGCCATGAGCTTGCAGCGGACGTCGATCTCCGGCCGGTCGAAGGCCCCGTCGTTGACGACGAGGACCAGCATCCCGCTGCCGCGCCGTTCGACCTGCGACAGGCGCTTCGCCGCATCCTGAGGCTTCTCGGTCCGCGCGGCGATGTCCAGGACGATGTCGAACGTGCGCAGCGTGCCGGTGCGCAGATAGTGCCGCTTGGCGGCGACCGCCGGAAGGCCGACGCGTGCGGGGATGGCGTTGAGTTCTGACGACGAGGGTTGCGACGATACGAGGCCGATCGCCTCGTCGAGATCGAAGTCGCTGCCGGCGAATAGCGCGTAGCCGCCGAGGCGCGGCTGCGGCATCAGGATGGCCCAGGACAGCAGGTCCCTGATGGCGGCGTCGACCGCCTCCCGATCGGACGACGGAACCGCGAGCGCGAGGAACTCGTCCGAGACCGCGACGCCCGAACCGTTGCGGAAGAACTCGATGATGGCCGCCGCCTTGGTGAGCGAGACGTGGAGCGGACCGCCCTTGGCGCCCGCGCGTTCGATCGCCTCGAACGCGAGGCTGAAGCGGCCGCCGTCCTGACCGCCGGCGAGCGCCATCCCGAAGTTGGTCGCCAGATAGTCCCAGAGCCGGTCCGGATCGTAGGTGCGACCGCCCGCGGCGGGCGTGCCGGTCAGATGCTCCTGGAAACCTGCCGGTTCCGACGAACTGAGGAAGCCGAATACGCTGCGTTCGTTCTGGGCGAAGCGCTGGCGGGAAACCGGCCCGAGGAGCAGAGCGGTGATGGGATTGAGCGGCCAGGTCGCGGCGAGGGCGGAGGCGAGCGCCTTGGCATCGACGGGGCGACGTCCCCCGACCTCGGCGGCGACCGCCTTCGCCGCCGCGCCTGCCGCCGCCGGACGCTTGGCGCATCCGATCGCGCGGCCGAGGAGCGTGACCGTCTCGTCGGGTCCGGCGAGGAACGGAAGATCCTGGAACCTGCCCTGGACCTTGGCCCATTCCCGCCGGGCGTCGCGGTCCGCACGGGCCGCGTACTGCTCGAAGGATTGATGGAGGATGCCGAGGACGACGAGTCGGCCATCGCTGCGGGCGGCGGCCTCGGCCAGATCCTGGAGAAGGTGGACGTCGCCGCCGTGGAGCGCCGCGAACTCGAGCATCTTGCCGAGCTCGTCCAGGATGATCAACGTGCCGCCGGCCCTCCTGCCGCGGCCCCTCGGTGCCATGATCGCGTCGATGAGTGCCTGATCCGACACCATCGCCTCGCTCGTGCGGTCATCGCTCCAGTCGAGCGACGCCTGCGCGGCGGCGGTGATCGCCTCGCGGAGACCGATGCGGCTGCCGGTGACCGCGAGCACGTCCCAACGCCCGAGGCGCGTCGGGAACGCCTCGTCGAAGAGGCCGGCGACCTCGTCGCCCGCGATGTCGCGCGCCACGTCCCGATTGTCGCCCTTCCCGGCGATCAGGTTGGCGAGCAGCAGCGCGGCGCACGACTTGCCGCCGCCATAGGGGCCAGTCCAGGTGAAGGCGCCTTGCCCGCTTTCGATCTGACTGCACGCCATGGCCGTCAGCGACTTGGCCACGCTCGCCTGCAGGACGTAGCCGACGAGCGGCGGCGTGCCGGCGAGATCGCGGTCTATGCGGGCCGACCGGGCGAAACGCCGCTCGATGGTGACGATGTCCGAAAGGGTCTTCATGCCGCTTCCGCCATGCGGCCGTAGGACCGGGTCAGCAGATCGAGCCAGTCGGGTTCGTGGCGGCGATGGACCTGTCGAAGGCCCGCCGTGTCCGTCCACGTCCAGGATCCGTCGGTGATCGCGTCGAGCGCCATCAGTCGCGTGACGACGCTGTCCTCGTCGAGCTTGAACACCCGTCCGGGCGAGCCGGGTTCGTACGTGACCTGCTCGGCGGTGAGCGTCGTGGAGTCCCCGCCGGTCCTCTGCCAGAACCGATCGAGGGCGAAGGCGAACACGCCGTCCGGCAGGGTGGGCTTGGGCCCGCGCACGAACTCGAACCATCCACCGATGCGGGCTTCGCGAACGAGGCCGAGTTCGGCGAGCAGCGGCTCGGCCGCGTCCTCCGTCAGCGCGCCCGTGCGGCGGACGTAGCTGCGCAGGAAAACCTCGACGTCACGCTTGATCGTGACGCGGGTCGCGCGCCATCCACGCTCCTCCACCAGCCGCAGCAGTTCGCTGCCCAGACCCTCGCTGTCGAAGTCGACGCCGGGCAGGGCGTTGAACGCGAAGTACGCCGTGGTCGTCATCTCGGGCGTGGATGCGATGTGCCAATGGGTGAGCCATATCGTGGCGGGATGCTCGACGAACGGGTCGAGACCGTCGTCGTCGAGGATGGCGGAGGCTAGCGCGGTGGGCCAGAGCTGACCGGCTCGCTCCTCGATCAGACCACTCGCCATGTTCCAATGGCGCATGGAGACTGCCATGTTGCGGCCGACGCCGAATCGTGCGATCGCTTCGTGTTCTTGGAATGTTCTCAACGATGCGCCGCCACGGACGGCCTCGAACGCCTTCTTCGGCCACAGCAGACGCAGCGGGAAGGTCTCGTGCCCGGCGAACTGCACCTTGGTGGCTTGGTCTTGAAGAACGTTTCTCATGCCGGAACGATAGCGGAACGCGCCCCGCTGGACAAGTCGTCCAGTGGCTTACGCGTGAAGCTCGACGCGTTTGGCCAACAGCCGGGCGGCATCGACGGCCTCGTTCTCGGTCGAGTATCGGTTGAAGTGGACGCGCATGGTCGATCGACGCCGTCGGTCGTCGAGGCCCATGGCGGCAAGAACATGCGAAGTATCGATCTGCCCGGACGTGCAGGCCGACCCAGTGGAGAGCATCACTTCGGTCGACAGGGATTGAGCTATGGACTGTGCGTCTGAGCCGATGATCACCAGACTTGCTGCTCCGGGGATCCTTTCCGTGCCGTCACCATTCACCGTGAACCGCACGTCGCATCTTGAAAGCTCAAGAAGGAACATGTCGAGAAGGGCGTCCGCGTGCTTGCCGTCCCGATCGAGCCGCATGCCGGCCACGGCCGCCGCGGCGCCGAAACCCGCGACCAGCGCGGTCGGCTCGGTCCCTGCGCGCAGACCCCGCTCCTGATCACCGCCCAGCACAAGCGGGGCGGGGCGGGGCGCCGTCGCCGACACGTAGAGCGCGCCCACGCCGGCGGGGCCGTACATCTTGTGCGACGACGCGCTGAGATAGTCGACGTCCATGTCGAACACGTCGATCGCCACCTTGCCGACCGCCTGAGCGGCATCGCAGTGGAAGAGCGCGCCGCGCTCATGGGCGAGGGCCGCGACGGCGGCGACAGGCTGGCGCACCCCCGTCTCGTTGTTCGCCGCCATGACCGACACGAGAAGCGTGTCGTCTCGGATGAGGGACGCCAGCGCGTCCAGATCGACGACGCCGTCAGCATCGACCGGCGCGACGTCCACGACGAAGCCCAGGTCGCGCAGCCGGAGGGCGGGCGCGAGCACCGCCTTGTGCTCGACCGCGGACACGATGACGCGGCGGCGGGCGCTGGAGCCGGAGAGGGCGGCCAACGCGACGCCGGTGATGGCGATGTTGTCCGCTTCCGTCGCCCCTGACGTGAAGAACACCTCGGCGGGGGACGCGCCGATGAGTTCGGCGACGCGGGCGCGTCCCTCCTCGACGGTCACCGCGGCCCGCTCGCCCGCCGCGTGGGGCGAACCCGGGTTTCCCGGTCGCGACCAGGCATCGAGCATCGCGTCGCGCGCCTCGGGTGCGAGCGGCGTGGTGGACAGACCGTCGAGATAGATGGGCATCTGCACGGCTCCTATTGCGACGTTGGCGGGGCGCTTGTCGAGAGTGCGACCGTGACAGGGTGCGACAGGTCTCGCTTACGCCGGCAACAGACCGGTCGCGCGGTAGCTGTCGATCATCGTGTCGAAGAGCACGATATCCGAACGGCCTCTCGCGAAGAGCTGAGCACCGGCCATGGCCGCGTAGATCGCCCGCGCGCGCGTCTCGCTTTCCTTGGCGGAGACGATCTTGGCGGCGACGAGAAGCTTGCTCAGCCACGCGACATTGACGTCGGCAAAGCCCTGGACCTCGGTCTTCACCGGGTCCGGAAGATCGTCATATTCCGCGGCCATGAAGCTCGACAGGCAGACCCGGTTGTCGTTCGCCAAGGAAAGGCGAAAGATCTCGGGGTAACGGTGCAACGCGCTGATCGGATCGGGCGAGCTGTCCGAGATCGCCTCGAGCTGCCCGACCGTATCCTCCCAATAGCGCCTGGCGACCGCGGCGCCGAGATCCGCCTTCGTCGCGAAATGATGGTAGATGCTCGGCGCCTTGATGCCGACCTCTGCCGCGATATCCCGGAAATTCAGGCCGTTGTAGCCATGCGCCATCGCAGTGCGCCGTGCCGCGGCCAGGACCGCTTCTTTGGAAGTCGTGCTCACAGATCGCCTCACGTCGTCAGAAAAAACCAACCAAGTGATAGATAGGGGGTTGACCGACCCGAAGCAAGCGCGCATCTCCGGCCTACCGATCACTTGGTAGGGAAATGACCATGAGCATCCAGACACCCGCTTCCGCCGCCGCGCTTCGCCTGTTCACTTCGCCGTCGGCGTTTCCGAACCCCCAGCGGCTGCGCATCTTCCTGCATGAGAAAGGTATCGCCGATCAGTTCGACGAGCGCATCTACGACATGACGCCTGTCGGCGAGCAGCGTCAGTGGAAGCATCTGAAGATGAACCCGTGGGGCGAGACGCCGACGCTGCAGCTCGCGGACGGCGGCTTCATCTCCGAAACCGCCGCCGTCGTGCGCTATCTCGACCAGAGCTTCCCCGGCCGCCGCATCATGGGCGAGACGCCCGAACAGCAGGGGCTCGATACCATGTGGGACAACCGCGTGTGGGTTCACATCCTCTACCGGATCGTCACCGCCTTCCACGTGCTGCACCAGGGCCTCGGCCCGAAGCTCGAGCTGACCGCCAATGCCGCCTGGGGCGAGCATTGCCGCAAGGAGGCGCTGGCGCACGCCGCGTTGGTGGACCGGCATCTGTCGGACGGGCGCGACTGGCTGCTCGGCGGTGACGAGCCGACATTCTCGGACATCACGATGGCGACTGCGATCGCCTTCTCCAAGTTCCCGGTGAATGCCACGCCGCTCGACGAGCGCTTCGAACACATCGACGCCTTCTGGCAGCGCTGGATGCGCCGCCCGACCTTCCTCGCCGCCTATGCCGATCGCAACAGCGGCGTGCCCGAACTGGATGATAGGCCCGAGAGCCCCGTCTCCGGGAATGCCGCCTGAACCTTCGACCCACGCGTCTCAACGAAAGGGATTCATCATGCCGTTCGCTCGTATCGACCTCAACAAGGGCAAGAGCTCTGAGTATCGCGCCACGCTGGCCGACATAGTCTATCAAGGGATCGTCGGAGTGCTGAAGGCGCCCGACGGCGACCGCTTCATCGTCGTCAACGAGCACGAGCCCGAGAACCTGATCTACGACCCGAGCTTCCTGGGCTTCGCGCGCACGCCCGACTTCGTCCTGATCCAGGTCACCAGCACCGTCGGCAACGACAAGGAGTCGAAGTTCGCCTTCTACCGCTACATCGCCGACGAACTGCGCGGCAAGCTGGGCGTGCGACCCGACGATATCATGATCAACATGGTGTTTGTCGACAGGTCCGATTGGTCGTTCGGCAACGGCCAGCCCTGGTGATCGAACGGGATGGGCGGCGCCTGGAGAGCCGCCCATCCTCTCGCCGCTGCGCGCGAATTAATGGAGGACACGATGTCGAACACCACCAACGACCCGAACACGATCTATGCCGCCGGGGCGGTCTCGCGGAATCCCGCGACCGATGCACTCATCGCCACCTATCCCTATCAGACGCCCGAGGAGGTCGAGGCAGTGCTGAGCGCCAACGCCGACGCCTTCCTGCTATGGCGCGATACGCCGATGGCGGAGCGGGTCGCGGCCTATCGACGTCTCGCCGCTACGTTGCGCGATCGTTCGGAGGCGCTGGCGTCGCTGATCACCGCCGAGATGGGCAAGACCATCAGTGCCGCGCGTGCCGAGATCGAGAAGTCCGCCGCGACGATCGAGTGGATCGCCGAGCATGGCCCGGAGATCCTCGCCGACGAACCGGTGTCGGTCGATGGCGACGACGAAGTGCACGTCTCCTATCTGCCGATCGGCAGCATTCTCGGTGTCATGCCCTGGAACCTGCCGATCTGGCAGGTCATTCGGGCGTCTGGTCCGATCATGTTCTCCGGCAACGGCTTCCTGTTGAAGCATGCGCCCAACGTGATGGGCGCCGCCTTCGCCCTTCAGGACGTCTACGAGGCGGCCGGGTTTCCCAAGGGCCTGTTCGCCAACATCAACGCCGACAACGATACTGTCGCCAGTGTCATCGCCGACCGCCGGGTGGCCGCAGTCACGTTGACCGGCAGCATGCGGGCCGGGGCCGCCGTCGCTTCCACCGCCGCCAAGGCGCTCAAGAAGAGCCTGCTCGAACTGGGTGGTAGCGATGCGTTCATCGTACTGGCGGATGCCAACATCGATCTCGCGGTCGAAGCCGGGATCACCGCCCGCTTCGGCAATAGCGGCCAGGTCTGCCTTGCCGCCAAGCGCTTCATTCTCGAGCGGCCGATAGCGGAGGAGTTCACCCGCAAGTTCGTGGAGGCCGCGAGGAAGCTGACGGTTGGCGATCCCCTCGATCCCTCGGTTGCGCTGGGCCCGATGGCTCGCAACGACCTTCGCGACGAACTCCACGTCCAAGTCGAGCAGACGATCGAACAGGGTGCGACCCTGCTGCTGGGTGGCCGCAAGGTTGATGGCCCCGGTAATTTCTACGAGGCGACCGTCCTGGCGGACGTCGATCGGGGGATGACGGCGTTCGAGCAGGAGACTTTCGGTCCTGTTGCCGCGATCACCATCGCCGACGACGTCGAGCATGCGATCGAGTTGGCGAACGCCAGCGACTATGGTCTCGGCGGTAATCTTTGGACCGCCGACACGGCGCGCGCACGACGTATCGCCCGGCGGATTGAAACGGGCGGCGTGTTCATCAACGGATTTAGCGCGTCGAACGCCCGCATCCCGGTCGGAGGCGTCAAGAAGAGCGGTTACGGCCGAGAGCTCTCTCATTTCGGATTGCGGGAATTCACCAACGCCCAGGCCGTCTGGACAAAGTTCGTCGCGTGAAGCGTTCCTGTCGGGAGGGATGGCGGACGAGGTGTTGAGCGAACGTCCGCTTTCTCTCTTGCTACGACCGAAAGCTGCTGAGCGCTTGTCCCACCCAGGGAACGACCGCTTCCAGGATTCTCGATCAACGTCGCCGCGGCTTTGCGCCGGGCCGGTCAATGGCTCCGTAGGAGCTTGTCGGCATTTGCCTTCTAGAAATCCGACGATCCCTCGTCCGTGAAATCGATCGCCGCGATGACGCAGAACGCGTTGAAGAACATGGCCGTCGAGGACGGGCAGCTCGCATTGTCGGCAAAGGTCTGTCCGATATCCTCGACGCCCGCCCTCATGATGTCGCTGGAGTGCAGCGCCACGAGGCAGGCCGGCAGATCCTCGTATCCGTTCGCGTGATTCGCTGCTCGATGATCACGAGCGCACGATAGCAAGGTGCGGCGAGAGCGGAAGCTGCACACGTCTCGGAATTCTCAAGTCGGCACGGGTCGGGATCGCTCCCGGCCCGTGCGACGGCATTCACGCGGCTGGCGGTCGCCCGCGGCGTGTCTTCGGCGGGTCGCTGGGATTGCTCAGCTCCTTCGCGACCGAGTTGAGGAAGTCGGGCATCGAGACGCGCAGCACGCCCGTCATCTTGG
Source organism: Sphingomonas sp. R86520 (assembly GCF_042466285.1). Lineage (NCBI taxonomy): Bacteria > Pseudomonadati > Pseudomonadota > Alphaproteobacteria > Sphingomonadales > Sphingomonadaceae > Sphingomonas > Sphingomonas sp. R86520. Next base: position 3,027,728 of record NZ_JAXHBZ010000001.1, on the reverse strand, counting down.
CGAGCGTTTCGAGCGTCAGGTTCTCCTCGCCCCTTTCGACTCGGCTCATGTACTGGAAACGGACGTCGATCGCGCGCGAGAACGCTGCCTGCGAGGTGAACCCCGCAGCCACGCGCGCGTGGGCGATGGCTCTGCCCATCGCCTGCTTCAACGCCATCTCGTCCGGGTTCGCTGCCTCAACCATGTCGGGATCGTAGACGCTCGAGCCCTCCGTGTCGACGCGCCTCGCCCCCCGCCGGGGGGCTTTCGCGTCGGTCTTCGTGGTGCGGATCGGGCGGCGTGGAACGTGCCGCGCAACGGCTGCGAATGAACTCCTGTCTCGTGGGTGGAAAGGGCTGAAGCGGACGCAACTTGACAAACTGACGCAACTAATCTACCTATAGGTTGAGTTTAATTCGAGTGGAGGTCGTTATGCCGCACACCGACATTGATACTGATCCCGCGCTTCGTCCCTCCTTCGATGCAGGTGCAACGCTTGCGGCGCCATCGGGTGACATGCTCGCAGACCTGATCGGTCGGCTCCGCCTCACGCAGGGCGAGATCCGCGGGCTGCTGCGCATGTCGGAGGAACCTGTCAGCGTGGTTCCCGATCGCGGGCAGGGGGCGATCAGGATCGGTTCGGTGGCTTCCGCTCTGGGGGAGGCGCTCTTGCTGGTGGGCGATGACGAGCTCGTCGCCGGTTGGCTCCGTTCGCCCCACGCGAGGCGTGGTGGCGCGACGCCGATGGCGGAGGCCGAGTTCGCGGAAGGCGATGCGCAGATCCGCTTCGTGCTCCGCCCGGACCCGATGGAACTCGTCCTGATGATGGCGGAGCGCACGGTGTTCCGTCACCGCGCGGCATTCGCCGACATGAAGGCGGACGCCTGACATGCGATACGTCGTGATCGATATCGGAACCGGCTCGTCGGTGGATGGCATGCTGAACGCGGCACCCCAGGCCAGGACGGCGATGGATCTTTCCGCCCTTCACCGGCTGAGGGCGATCGTCGGGTCGTCTCTCGATGTCTCGGGCGGTGGTGCTAGGTCGAACCTTCGCATCGAGCGCTCTGGCTCGATGGCCATGAGCTGGAGATGATTTTCGGTATCGATAGGGCCCTCCCTGGCCTGGCTGTTGAGGACATGTTGATCGCGTTCGACGGACGATCCCGCATCATTCCGATGCCGTTGCCGCGCGCTGCCGCCGCGGGGTGTCCCGCCGTCCCGACGCTGGGCGGCTCGGCCGTCCGCAGCGTCGCGCCGACCGTTTCGCTGGTGGCATGATGGACGACCTGGAATGGACGGCGTTCGGTCACCGTCCGCGCGACGATCATGGTGGGCCGTTCCGGGTCCCCGACGCCCGCGTGCTTGGCCAGCGGCTCGCCGCCCTGCGTTTCCGCTACGGGCTTTCCGTTGCCGACGTCGCGGACGCGGCGGGACTACGGCATCACCAGATCGAGGAGTTCGAGGAGTACGGCGCGGTGTCGGCCGAAACGTTGCTCTGGCTGATCGAAGTGCTCTGCCGGGATGACGGCCTCGCCGACGCCTTCCGCACCCCGAGCTTCCGGGATCGTGATGATTTCCGGCGGCGCTGGCACGGCGGATCGAACGTCGTGTCGCTGCGTCGCTGACACGGTGGTTTCAACCCTGCTGCCGTAGAACCCCCTGTCCCGGGCTTCGGCGTCAGCCGCGGGCGATGCCCCTCAGATTTCTTCGCGCGGCTCCTTCCGCTCACCCGTCCGCGACTTCATCGGGCGCGGTCGGTCCAACGTCGGACGACGCTGCGCTTCCGCTTCGGTCGGACGGAGACTTCGGGAACGCCAAACCTGCGATGCCGGCGCATCCCGTCGGATTTCCGGGACAACCGCTTCGCGCCTGCACGCGAGGCCGGCGCACCGGATACGGAAAGGTGCCTTGGCTGCGCTTCGGCCGCCTACCAGTGCAGTAAGGGCCCGGCCCCCTCGATTGCCATACCATCACGGTCGGCTGGGTGGCCGTTCGTCATCAGGCCTTCTCGATCGACTCCTCGGTACGGATGTCCACGACGTGCGACGGGCAGCGGCACCTCAGGTCGACGCTGTCCTCGCCGTCGCGCCGGATCGATCGCTGGAGCACGATGGCGGGATCGGTGAGGAACGGCGCGTCGACGATCCTGGACAGAGGCCCGCCGGCGGCGGCGGTCAACACGGTCTCGGGTAGCATCGGGGTGATCACGATGACGCGCCTGCCGATCGCGATAGCGCTGTTGTCGCCCTCGAAATGCATCGTCAGATCGAGATGGCATCCGTCGCGGATGCGCAGTTCGATACCGCGCACGTGGCGATCCGAGCCGCTGCCCAGCAGGCGATTTGATGCGGCGGGAACCCAGCGGCCGCCGCCGGCCGCCGCGATCTCCCAGGCGTGGCGCGCGGTGTTGCGCAGACCGTCGTCGCCCGCGGCCAGAAGGTCGCGCAGCGGGCGGCTGATTCGCACGGTATCGGGGGTGCCCGCTGCACCCTGGCGATCGTCGTGACACATAGAAACGGGGGACTTTGAACGCATTTTTCGACCGCTTAAACCTTCATTTTTTCGGATAGTTAGTTTGGCCTGCCCGCTGCCCAAGTGCCGGTCTCAGCGGGCCCGTTTCTATGTGTCACTCCGCGCTTTGTAGACGGGCTTGCATATCCACGTCAATGGTAATATTACCGTTGCTATGAGCAGTCAGTTTGCGTTCGTGTTCGACCTCCCCGCGCCCTTGGTCCAGGGCCGCCCGGTCCCCGCGTCCCCGGTGAAGGGCCGCTCGGCCCTCGCTCGTCCAACACCGCCGCCGTCACTGCCGCTCCCTTGCATCGCGCCCGCGACCCCTTCGATCACGCCCTCGGCGCCGCCGATGCGTGGCCCGAACCGCCACCAGCGCCGGACCCGCACGACATACGGCCGGTATCGATCTCGCCGCCGCCCCGCGCCGCTGCCCAAGCCGTTCGCGGGATACGGCGCCTATCGGCTGGTGGTCGTCCGCAGCATCGCCCATGTGATCGGTCCGGCGGGCAAGCGCTGCGAGGAGCTCACCTCCTACGCGAGACATCTGCTCGCGCCACCACCCCCGCCGCTGGTCGTGCCGGGGGCGCGGCCGAGGGCGGTCAGGCACGATCCCTTCGCCGAGACCCGTCGGATCGGCGCGGCAATGGACGCGATCCGGATGCTTCTCGACGCGATCAATTGGGTCTATCCGACCCGCCCCAAGGTGCTCGACGAACTGCTCGACAGCAAGCCGGCACCGGCGCGCTACGTGATCGGTCACTGGCTCGACCTGCGCGGCTGCCACGTCGGCAACGGCCGTGGCTCCAAGGGCGGCAAGATCGTGACCCCTCCCTCCGGTGACGTCCAGTGGGAGATCGGCGTGACGCTCAGCCGGTTCACGCAACTCTTCGACCATTGGGAGGACGTCGAGACCAGGTCGGCACGCAACCCCATGAAGATGGACGCCACGAAGTCACGGCTTGGGGATGGCGAAACGAAGAAGGTCAAGAAGGGCGAGACGCGCTGGTGGCTCGATGTTGACGGCCTGTTCCGGACGAGGGCGGTCGAGAGGCAGGCACCTCGGCCCGACAAACAGGATGCGGGGCGCGGTGTGCTCGAACGGGGACGGGAGATGGGGTGGCCCGAAGAGGTGCAGCTTCTCTACGAGGGCATGCACCTGATGGGTGCGCGGATTGGCCAGCTGAGCGCCGCGACAGTCTACGGGCTTCTCGTCGCCGATCCCGATGAGACCAAGCTGAAGCTGATCCAGAAGGGTTCGCAGGGCGCGCTGGCGTGGACGGCGCGCATGCCGAAGCACTGGCGCGAAAAGGTGCTCGACATGCTCGACCGGCGTACGGAGGGTGGTCTCGCGCATCTCAGGAAGCTGGCAAAATCGAGGAACCCGATCGATCGGGCCACGCTTCGCTCGATCTACATCTTCTCGTCCGACGGCAGTGCACCGGTGCCGTCTTGGAAGCTGACGCATCTGCTTCGGGTTGTGGTGGAGGATCTAGGCCTCTGCTTCATGATCGGGAACGGGGCCGAACCCGCGAGAATGCGCTGGTTCACCAGCCATTGGTTCAGGCATCTGTTCGTGAACCGCATCCTGGACATGATCGCCGCGAAGGAGATCGATGAGTCAGAGCGCGAGCGCGCGCGTGCGAAGGTCGCATCCTACATGGGCTGGAAGCATCCCGAGGCGATGCTGAAATACTATGGCCGCTTCCATTTCGAACGCGAGGTGGACCTGCTCGTGGCGGAACATCAGGACGGTCTGAACGGCGAGGTCTGGGAGGAACTGGGCATCGAGGCTTGGTCCGAGCCAGCCAACGACAACGGGATCTTCGCGAACACGCGCGTTTCGGGTGGGGATCTTCTCGATTGACCTGGGTCCGCTCCCACCTGCCGCGTGCGAGCGCGGACCTGGGCATCGCCCGGGCGACGATCGGCAAGTGTGTGACCGACGGCACGCTGCACGGCGAGCTCGACACGCCTACGTCCGGATGGGTCGAATATGACGACGAGTGGGACGCGCGCGGGATTTGGGACCACGTGTGCTCGCTGGGGTTTTCGTTCGAGCAGCCGGAGGACGTGGACAAGGTCGTGACGATCAAGCAGCGGATGCGCTGCACGGCCCTTCCATGGCCTGACAACTTCCTGATTGCCCTTGTCGAGATGCGCGACGGAGCCGAGCTCACCAAGGTCGAAGGGATGCGTCTTCTTGGTGGTCCGTTCCAGGTGGCCAGGGCCGCATGCGAGCGCTACGCCGAGTTGGCGGGCAGCAAAGTCCAGTCTCTCGTGTACCACGACCCGATGGAGTTGGAGGATCTGCTCGACGAGGCGCCTGAGCCACTCACGACGCTCAAGGGCACCTGCGTCGACGTGGATTACGGGATCGTGTTCGAGGCGCCCGATCCGAGACTGATGGGTCGCGTGGGGGCGATGCGGCCGGGCCAGTTGCGGTGGCTGTCGACGCTGGCCATTCTGATCCACCCGCAGCACGGGGGATTGGCCCAACGACTGCCCGCGATCCTAGGAATGGTCGAGCGCCTCGCGATCGCGCTGGGCGGGGGGTCGGTTCAGGATGCGGCGTTGATCGAGGGGATCATGCGCAAAGCGCTGGAGGTCGAGGACGGCGACCGACCTGATGTGACGACCGTCGCCCGCTATCTGGAGCTGCGCGAACTCGTGGTCGCCTGGTTTGATTGGCAGCCGGCCGACCCGGAGACGGAGGACGGCCAGTTCCTACTGTCCCTGCTTCCGGCAGACCTGCCGCCCGACCTGAGGGCGAGGTATTGGGAAGAAAAGCTACGGATCTCGGCGGACGTGCTGCGCGGAAGGGCGTTGTCGGCGGCGGAAGTCGCGCGCCGTGCTGGAGAACGGCTGGTGTGCGGGGACGCCCGGCTGCGACAGTGGGAACGCCTGACGAGGGTCATCGACGTCGAGATGGCAAGGATCGAGACGGACTTCGCCCGAGGTCGGGAGGTCAGGTTCCCGGTTCGCGTGTCCGACACGTTCCGCGTGGTCCGGCCGGACGGCTCGCTGGTTCCGAAGTTGCGCCAGATCGTCCGGATGGAGATCGTGACGGAGGACATGCTTTGGCTCGAGGCGGCCGAGGGGAGCGGCTGGTCGAAGCAGGTCGACAGCTACATAAGCTCGGAGATGGCGTCGCGCTCGCCGGCCCGGGCCGTTGCGCGCGCACGGCGCAAGAGCCTGCCTCCACCTCCGGATGGGCCTTTCCACAAGCCGGGCGGCGACCGGCGGCTCTACGTGGTCTACGCGGGAACTGATCCAGCCGGCCACCGGGACGACGAGCACCATCCACCCCACTTGGTCGGTCTGTACGCCGTGTCCGCCCTGGTCGAGTCGATGAACATCTCTCCCGAAACGAGTCGGCGTCGGCGGGCGTTGATCGCGGAAACGGGCCTTCCGGCGACGCCGAAGACGTTGACCGGGCTGACCTGGTGGCCGTTCGGCGAGGTGAGCCAGGCGATGCCGCACATCATACTTCGGCACACGGGCAGGATCATGCTTCCATACAAGCAGCTCAGGCTGATGCTCGGTTACGGTTGCGCGGTGGCCAGGCTGGAACTGATGTCCGGTTTGCGCATCGGCGAGACGATGCAGGCGCGCCATGGCAGTTGCTTCGCCAACCGGTCGCTCAAGGACCGGGTTGTGGCAACGATGCGCGGTCGTCCGAAGGGTTGGCCCCGCGACCGGCTTTGGGTGATCGACAAGGTCACGATGGCGTTGCTGAAACGCATCAAGGGCTGGGTCGTCGAGAACTGGTATGCGGACCTGGGGACGCTGCCCTTCGTCGAATACGGTGGGAAGCGCAGGAACGCCGAGCAGGAGCACTGCCCCCCTGCGCGCTACCTGTTCCAACTGTTTCACCGTGCCGCCAACAGCCATGAGCTGAACATGTGTCTGCGCATCACTATGCTCGGGCAGCCCCACGCGAAGGCGCACGACTACCGCTACGCGTTCGCGAAGCTGCTCAGCATACGGCGCGCATCGAGGCGCGCCCGCGCCCGCGCCCTGTCCCACGAGGAGGGCTCGCCCATGGTGGAGCGCTATGGCGAATGGGATTGCGAGGCACTCGACGGCGACGACGGCGTCGTGGCGGAGCTGCAGGATCAGCTGGCCCGCGAGATGCTCGAGGCGATGATCGATGCTGGATAAGGCGAAGGCAGAGTCAACGGCCACCGTCGCGGCGGCTGCGAAGGGCGCGACCGGGAGACCGCGACGTACCGACCCGGCGATCCTGGAGGCCGTGGTAGCCGAGGTCCAGCGGATGGTCGACGGCGGAGCGCGCGGGCCGGCCTCGCTACTCGCCCGGCGACTGGCCGAACGGGGCGTGAAGGTTGCGGTGTCGACACTGCGGGCCGGCGACTGCCGACCACACCTCGAACGGGTTTGGGACCGGAGGCTGCGGTCAGTGCGATCGTTCGGGCCGACCGATGGCCACGACATGCGGCCGGTCGACGAGCTGGTCGACCATGTGATCGATCTGAAGTGCCGTATCGGCCGGGTGGAGGCGGACCTCGAGGGCCGGCCCTACGACCGGAACGACGACGTGGAGCGCGACGTCCGTTCGCTGGCCGCCTGCCGGAAACATGACGATCATAAGCGCGACACCGCGGCGAGGATCGAGGCGTTGATCCCGAGGATGGCCGCTGCGGGCACGGTGCCGACCTTCGACAGCGTGTCGGAGGCGTTAGGCGAAGCTGGACATCCGCTTAGCGCGCGCAGGATCCGATCGCGTGACGAATACAGCCGGCCGATACTCAGGTTCCACGGCGTCGAGCCGCCGATGAAGCCGTTCGACCCGGAGCGCGACCGCCTGTCGCGCCTTTCGGCGGAGGAGCTCGGGGCGATGGTCCGTGCGCTTCTCGCCGAACTGCGGGAAAAGGAGGCCAGGTTCGAGGCAACGCTGGAATGACCCGGCGGCGCGGGGAGTTCGTCGCGCGCCTGTCGGCGATCGCCGGCTCGTTGAAGGTGGGCTGACCGAGCTGGCAGTGCGGGATCACTCGGGGTGGAGTTCGTGGTTTCGTGCCCCGGCTAGTCCAGCGCCTGTCCAGCGAGCGGTTGAGGCCGGTCGCGCGGCGGCGACCGTTAAAGGAGCCGATGCTGGCCTGGGGTGCGGGACGCCCTGCTCAGGCGTCCCTTCACTTCCGTCACTGGATGCGGGCGTCGCCTCGCGGCAGTCCGCTGTCGGCATCGACGGGGATCGTGCCCGTCACCACATCGACGTACGTCCAGTCCCCGTTGCCGTGATCGACCGCGGTGACGATCGCGTCGCGGGGTACGAAAGGATGCTCTGCAACGGCGCCGAAGCTCCGGCCGGACCATGCCATGAGGACCGTCTCCGGCAATGGGCATTCGAGCAGCTTGAGGCGGTCTCCTTCGAACGACCAGCGCTCCCGGAAGTTCTCGATGTCGCCCCTGATGACGCCATCCTCCCAGTAGAGGGCCGCGGCAAGGTCGTAGCCGTCCTCGCCGCCGAAATTGAACTCGATGCACTCCTCGCGGCGCAGGCGCTCGATTGCCTCCGCGCGCGGCAGTCCCGACCCGTCGAGGATCCTCAGCGCCGCCTCGTCGATCCAGCCGACGGCGCGCGACGCCATCGCGAGCGTCTTGAGTTCGGCCCGGCGAACGTGCCGGGTGACGTACCGGCGCAGGCTATCCTCAAGATCGTCGATGTCGTGCGCGACGACGCGGTCGATCCCGACGGACAGGTCACGCCCCATCGTCTCGAAGTCGACGCAGACTTTCGACGTATCGCTGTATCCATCCAGGACCAGGCCCATCGCCACGACCTTCATCGGATGGAGACCGGTCCGGCCCGGCTCGATCACCTCGTCGACGATCTGCCGGTTGAGCCGGATGTATTTGCCGATACCGGTCAGCGTGTTGAACACCCTTGCCGCGGTGAGGATGCGGTCCGCGATCTCCGAGGGTTCCTCCTGCCCGAGATCTCGCGCTGGCAGGTTGAAGCGGAAGTCGCATCCGCCGAAGCCCGAGGATGGGGTCGCGCGGATCTGGGTGAAATACATCTGATCATTGTCATGCCGTGCCGGCGCGATCGAGAACTCGCCGAGCCGCTTCATTCCGCGCCGGCGTTCATTGACCAGCGTGACGATGGTCGCGAGTTCGGCCCTGCGCGCGACCGGGTCGACGCGTGGCTCCTTGAACAGTGGCCCAGTCGATGCCGCCACGATGTCGTTCGTCATGTACATTCCATTTTCCCTTCCAGTGGTCGATCCGGCCACCACTCTCCAACGATTCTCGCGAACGTCGCCAGGAGCTGCCGGCTGCACCCGACCGGCTCGGTCGAAACTAGTGTCAAAGGATGAACGGGTTCTAACCCCGACGACGCATGCCTTGGGTCAGGTTGCCCCCCTACGGGGCGGAGCGACCCGAGCGCGGGCCACCTTTCATTCCGCTGATGGACGTGCGCGGCCCGGCGGGCGCGGACGGTCGCAACGGCTATTTGACCTGGGCCGGCGCACCCGGTCGACCCATGTGACCTGATGGCGTCTGGCGGGGGTCGGCGGCTCCCATCGGAGTGGGGCCGGCAGATCGCTATTGGCCTGGTACCAGGGTTCTGGACGCCGACGCGTAGAATGGCGTGTCGAGGAAGCTCGACAGGTGGGGCGCGGAGCGGACGCGACCTGCGACGAACCGTCCCAATGCGAGGGCACCCGCAATGAGTAGCTGCGGCTCGTTGCGTCGTTCGGCCTCGAGATGAATGTGCAGCAGCATCGTGCGGACCACGTCGATCTCCGCCTTGTCGCGTTCGATCGCGGGCGAATGGACGGCCCTGGCCAGGTTGCCCGCTGCGAAGCCCAGGCCGGCTGCGACATCGTTCAGGCTGGGCCAGCGGCCGTCGCGGCCCAGTTCCAGCATGACGTCGTGGTGCCGTCCATCCGGCTCCTCCAGCCACCGGCGTGCCCCGCCGCCGACGAACGCACGGTGACGGAGACACGCGAAGCGCAGGATGCCCAGGTCGTGATTGCCATTGAAGGTGACCAGTTCACCGCCCGACGCGTGGACGCGTGCGAGATCCCGCTCGGCTGAGGAAACGACGGATGCTTCGCCACCCTTCGGAGTCTGATGTCCTGCCAGCTTGAAGTTGTGAAACCGGCCGGCGTCATCCCGTTCGTATGCCAGGATGGCGAGTGCGGTCACGAACTGCAGAGGTGCCGGAAGGTCGCGTGGGGCGGCACGGCGTCCGGATGCGGCCAGCGCGAGCGGATCCATGCGCGTCTCGATGTCCAGGACGATGCCGGGGGTCATGCACCGGCCCCGCGACGTCGCCGGGGCTGAAGGTCGGGCCGCCGATCGGTCCTTGATCGGAGACCCGCGCTGCTGCAGTCCGTCCGGATGCGGGATGGAAGATCAGTCAGCGCGGTGAGCCTGGGTACGTTGGTGCGGATCTGTGCCATCCTGCACTCGGTGCCGCCCGATCGCATCCCCGCGCTGAAGGGGCGGTTCAGCAACTTCCTGAAAAACGGCTTCCCGGACGTCAAGGCCGTGGGCACGGGCAGCCGCGCCGAATATTGGCCCGAGCACGTGAGCCAGCTGCTCGTCGCGTTCGAGTTGCTCCGATTCCGCATGCCGCAGACCGCCGCGGCGAAGGCGGTGACCGGAAGCATCGACGTCGTGCTGGAGGCCGTCGCACGAGCGGCAGGGCGATTGCCGAACGAGGATGCCGGTCCACCCGTGCTGCTCTCGGTCACATCGAACGCCCTCGTCGAGGATGCCAAGCGCGCCGATCTCGCCGACGTCGCCATCTCGGTGGCCGGGAGCGTCGGACGAGGTGAGGGGGCATCCACCGCGATGATCGTCGACGTGACCGACCTCGTCGCGCGGGCGGTGGCCGCCGCGGCCACGACCGACGAGCCGTTCGGCGCGGCGTTCTTCGCCGCCGCGGACCGGCATAAGGTCGGATAGGCTGTCGGACTCATCTCGCGTCATCAACCGAAGCCGGGTCGACGCCACTGAACGCACGCTGGATCGTCTCGATGAGCGGCGCCACGTGTTCCTCTTCCATGAGCCCCTCGTTCACCGCGACCAGCAGAGCGTCTCGGCAGGTCCCGAGGGTCTGCGTCTCCACATCGTCGCGTCCCAGCGGCGGGAGAGAGTATGGATCCCGTGCGGTGCGGGGCATGGCATCGATCGCCGGAAGCCAGGTCTCCAGCTCGTCCCGACCGACCACGGCCCGGGCTGTCTCGCGCCCACCCTCTCCGAGTGCGACGAGGAGGACGATGCCCGGGTCCTCTTCGCTCCCCAGTAGGGCAAGCGCCAGGGCCCGTGCCATCGGTGCCTCGTCAAACACGTCCCAGCGTCCGACCCACTCGCCGCCCGGGACCGGGTTCCACCACTCGATGCGGTAGCTTGGGCTGCTCTCACCCAGGGAAGGCAAGGCGGCGGATGCGGGTTCCGGGTGATGGTTCGACGCATCGATCGCCGGCCGACCACCCGGCGTAGGGTTCGGCTCGACGCCCCCGGCGATCGCATGCTCGGTTTCAGAGATGGGCATGGCGCTTGATCCCGCAGTGGCTGGCGTGGGGAATCGCCCGCCGCGTGCCATTCCGCCCACGTGGAGCGGCCATCCGACCGCCCCGAACCGGGTCCCGTCGGAAGGTTTCCATTCGCACTGATCGCATGACGCGTTGCGATCTCGCCTCGTCGATCCGTCGGCGCGAACGCATCCGGGCCGGACACGCATCCAGCAGCTCGGTCGCGGGCTCACCGTCGCCGCGAGCGACGGGATGCAACGCCCCTTCGGCGTCGCCGATCGGCGGGGTGCCACCAGCCGCCCGGCCGAGGACGACTTGGCGGGGCGCGCCGACTGGTCGCCATTCGATTGTCTTCATTTCGCCTGCCTACCAGATTTATATCAACCCATAGGTAGAGTATGGAACCTGGCAGGTCAACCCTCGGTACACGGAACCATCAGCGGGCCGGTCACCGCGGACGCGGTGTTCCCCGAGGCGAGAACACTTTCGTTCATCCACCTGCGGGTTCCCAAGGCGCTCGAGCGGCACTCGGCGTTTCGCGGTTCCGGAGTACGGACGCTTCAAGAAACCAGCCGGCGTTGGGCCAGGGGTGGATTGGCTCGCGAGCATACTCTGAAGGACGCACACCGTAGGTCCGGCACGTTGCGGTCCAGTGCAGGTTCTCAGGCGGATCCAGACCGTGATTTGGCAGGGTTCGCAGCGAGTGCGGCCATGAGTTCCCAGGCACGCGAAGAGTGGGCCGTGGCGGCGGGTGGCCAGTCGGCACTGTTGATCAGGGTCGTCAGCCGAACGAGTGATTCGAACGAAAGCTGTCCGTTGAGATCGCCGAGTTCGCGGTGCGGCATCCTCGTGAGCGCCCGAGGCGAAGCGCGTTCCCCGACAGGTCGGTGCCCCAGTCGCGGGGCCAGCTTGTACCCATCGAGCGTACCGTCGAGCAGGCGAGCGGCGTCGGGCCCGAACCGTAGCTTTCGACCTCGCTCCGGCATCACCACGGCGCCAGTATCGGCAAGCGTCGCGATGAGCTTGGGCCATCCTCGCGAGAAGACCGTCGACATGACGATCGTAGGCGGAGCAGGTGCGCCGCGCGCGGCCCCCGACGCCAACTCCGCCAGTATTCCCGCCACGGTGGAAGGGCCTGGAATCTCGATCCCGACCGACGTGGCTACCGACTGGCCGCTGAAGAGGTCGAACGCCATGGTGGCGATCGGCAACGTCGGTTCCCCGTCGAGCCAGACTATGGCCTCGAGGGCGACGTGATCGATGAGGATCACGTCGAGCGGCCATCGGGGCTGAGGTCTTGGATGCCGGGAGTCGTCTTCCTCGTCACCGCGGGCTTTGCTCACTCCCAGTGTTTTTTTTTGGTGCGCCTCTCTCGCGAGGCCGACGCGGCGGCGGACGTAGCTGATGCCGGGTTTGCGCAGATCATCCGGCCACCCCGCCAACACCCCGAGCGCCACCGGCTCCGTCGGCCGATCCGGATCCGCCTCGATGAGCGGTTCGACCTGACCGTCGATGTATTGCGCCACCTCCTTGCTTATCCGGGTCGTGCCATCGACGCGCCTGGCCCAGGGCGCGAGCGCGGCCGGATCCTCGTTCGACTTATGCCAGCGACGCACCAGCGCATAGAAGGCGGATCTGGTGAGACCCGTGCGGCGGCAGAGGACGTCGACGAGAATGGCACCGTCGTCGCCGGCGTTGACATAGTCCATGACGGCGTAGGCCCGGGTGCGCGTGACGTCTCGCCACCGCTCGGGGATCGCCCGCAGACGCTCTTCCAACTCTCTACTCATTTTTTCCACTCCTCTAGCTAGACCCAGATTTCCGACGCTTCAACGACTATGTACCTCTAATTGATTAGTGGGCTTGACCAACCTGACCGAGACGCCTAGTCCGTGTGGCATCGTAATTGAAAAGTGAGGACCGCTCCGGCGGATTTTTCTTTGCCCGAATGATGTTCACTAAACAATTAGAAGTACGTTCGTCCGGTTGCTCGTCGCTGCTTGGCTCGAGCGAGGATCGGAGAGAGGCGCAATGGAGGCCCGAGTGACGTCTGATTTCCTGAGTGATGTTCGCGCGGTGGATCGACGGTGCGACGACGCCCGCTACGCCGGCTTCCCGACATCGTCGGCGGCACAGGCGCGCTGCCCTCGCCCGTCGCTGGCGACCAGGGCCCGGTCGACGTCCCTAGGACCGCGTCGCGGCCTGCGGTCGCCTGCGGGCAGCCAGCGCACGAAGGCGAACATTTCGCTTGCCTACGTCGTTAATATCAACCTATGAGTAGAGATAACAACGGAGGTCAAGTCGTGGTGCAGGAAACCATCAACCGCTCGGTACCCGCTGACGCCGTGTTCCTCGGCGTCGAGGACGGGCCCGTCCAGTCGTTCGTTCCCTATCTGGACGCCGCATGCCTACTGAGTACGACGCCATCGCTCCATCTGGTACGCGGAATGGACGACGGGTCCAGGCGGTACGAGAGCGTCTGGCGTTTCGATGACGCCGCGGATCCGGATCACGCCGGCCGTATGTTCGCCTGGATGTGGTCCAGACCGGACCGGTGGTCCGTCTGGGGACGCGCTGCGACCGGGCTCGGTCCGGCCTACCTGTCTGGAATGGTCGCGCGCGAGACGGCGGACGTCGGGCTGACGGAGCCGGCGACGGTGGACGTTCTCGTCACGCTGCCGTCGAACATCGAGGAGGACCAGGAGGATGATCCCGACCGCGACCGCATCTGGTGCGCGTGCGACGACAAGACGTGGGTACGGGAGAAGACCTACTCCATCCTTCTCTACCATGACGGAAGGCGCTCCGATCCGGTCTTCTCCATCGTCTTCGACCGGAAGGGGGACCGCGATCGGATCTGGGATTTCATGAGGCATCAGACGGGTCGCTATCGCGAGTTCGTCGATCTCGTGAATGCCCAGGGGCAGGCGGCTCTCCAGAAAGTCATCTTCGCGAGCATGCTCGAGACCGAGCGCGCCGTGAAGAAGGCGGGGCTTGGCAGCGGCGGACTTCGGCCATTGCGCTTCTGGCCGGGGCCGGAGAGCGCCGATGCGTAGGACCGATCTCCCCTACTGCTTCACGCGGGTCCTGAGCGAAGGAATGCCGGCGATCGCGCTGCTCCGCCGCGAGCGCGGTGGAGGTTCGCACGGGTTGGTCTGGGCGGTCACGTTCGATGAACCCCTCGATCGCGAGTTCCTCTTCGCTTGGCTCGAACGAAACGTGCCCCGTTGGGCCATCTGGGGCGCCGTCGCCGCGACCCGGGGATCGGCGGCGCTCAGCCGCTGCATCGACGATGCCGTCGGTCAGGCGGCTTTGTCAGGAGCTCCCATCATGATCCAGATCTACCGAGCCGCCGCCTATCTCGGATGCAGCGAGGACCATCTGCTGGAGTTCCGCGAACGCGACGAGTGCGCGGCGCTGTTCGAGGAGGAGCCCGACCCGCTTCTCGAGGAATCCATCATCACCTTCGTCGATCTGGGCGGCCTCGTTTGCCGGATGATCGACGACGCGGTCGCATCGGTAAGGGAGGATAGAGAATGAACGACATCGTCGGCGTCGTTATGGACCACCATTCCCATCAGGACGTGAGCGCGTCGGCGCTTTCCGCCCCGGGGGTGAACCCTGGCGGGATATCCGCCAAGTACGCGAAGCGCGGAGCCATGATCCTCGTCAAGGCATGCCGCGCTCTCGGCGACGACGTGCAGCAGCACGTCGGCCTGGAGGCCATCGCAGCGGGATTCGGGTTCCACCGCTGGAACAAGCTGACCGCGCAGCTTGGCGTCGGTGTTGATCGGGTCTGGTCCATGGAGCGCTGCCGATCCCGCATGCTCGAGCTTCTGCCCGGCATCGAGACCGATGTCCTCGATGGCGCCCTGACGATGTTGGCCTCGAAGTGGAGGCCTGCGTGGTGATCCTCTTCGAGAACCCCGCCCTCGACGAAGCTCGCGAAGCCGGCATTGCCCCGGCTCCCTGCGACGCTCGCGAAGACGCGACCATCGAAGGCTGGGATACTTCGCCGACGATGTACGTCGCCGAAAGCTACGCGGCCGACGTCGTTCCGTGGGGACTGGACGGTCCCCGGCAGCTGCGCGGAGGCGACCGCGTGACTGCGGGCATCACGCCGCGGCTCGGCTGCGAGTGGAATGCCGAATGGCTCGGGGCGATCGATCTGGCGTGCCGGCATCAGCGGGACGCTGACCGATCTTGGTTTCACATGCCTCCGCTGGCGGTGACGGGTCCATGTGGCGCAGGCAGGACCCACGTCGCCCGTCGGCTCGCTTGGGAGGCGGGGGTCGCGTACATCGCGATCGACGTATCGGGCGCCGCCATGGTCAGCGGGTTCGGTTCGCCGGCGCGGGGGCCGACGCCGGCGCTGCCGTCCGCCCTCGCAGGGGCGATGAGCATGACGGATTGCGCCAATCCCATCATCGGCGTGACTGGCGTGGAGACGGCCGACGCCGACACGCTTGCCAGGTTGTCCGCCGCCATGGATCCGATGCGGTCCCGGATCGACGACGAAGGGCTGGGTATCACCCTGGACCTCTCCGAGGCGACATGGCTGGTCCAGCTTCCGCCGGATGCCGCGCTTCCACCAGAACTTCAGGACTTCACGACGACCGTGGCGCTCACGCTGCCCGACCAGCCGGACTGGGTGGAACTGGCGTGGATCGAAGCCCTGATCGAGGTGGCTGCCGATCGCGCCACGGTTGGCGACCTCGGTCGTCTGGCCGATTGGACCGACGGGGGTGCGGAGCGATGGCGCAACCCCAATCTCGGGGCTGCGGCCCGATACCGATTGGCGATGACGGCATTCGACCAGGTCTACGGCTCCGGCTGACCGCAGCGCCGTGGTTCCGGGCCGACACTGATCGCCTGCATTACATCCAATGACGAGGAGTGAGAGAGATGGACGAGCCGAATGACGACCTGGGTGAAGCCGGTGCCCCGAAAGGCCTGATCAACGTGGACGGCAGGAAGATCCCCGTCGCGCGTGAGTCGATTACCGGGGGTGAGGCGATCGAGATCGCCGGCCTCGTCCCGGCCGACGCGCACCGCCTGGTACGGGTCGATGGAGGACGGGCTTCGCTGATCGAATCGGACACCGAGATACCGCTCGGTGAAGATGTACCGGTATTCCGATCGGGGAGGGGCGGGGCGCACTGGGCGTTGAAGGTCGACGACGTGGAGTGGGACTGGTTGAATCCGGGCATCCTCGCCTCCGACGTCCGCGACATCGCGTCCTTGCCCGCCGATCGCGAGCTCTACGTGGATGGCGGAACCAGCCCGGTGCGGCCGGGCGGTCTGATCGACCTCACCGGTGGCGCGCCGGACGTCTCCAGTCGTCTTCTTCCGGTCGCGCCTGTGAAGCGCAGCGTTCCGATCATACTCAACGGACGGCCCTGCGAGCTCGCGACCGCGGATGCGACCTTCGAGGATCTCGTGCGCCTCGCCTTCCCAAAGCTGCCGGCCGGGCCGCAGCGCACGTTCACCGTGACGGTCCGACGTGCTGGCGCGGACCAGCCCGACGGTTCCCTCGCCCCGCAACAGGCGGCGCGTCTCCAACCGGGAGCGGTGATCAATGTCTCATCAACCGATAAGAGCTAGCGCCGATCTCTCCCGACTCGCCAACGAGGGATTCGACCTCGCGATCGAGACGGGTCACCTCGTTGTCAGGGGGGTGCCGTTCGTGGATTCCGATGGCGTGGTTCGGCATGGAACGGTGCTCACGGTGCTCAGCCTCGCGGGAGACCGGACGATCCGGCCGCACAGTCACGTCGCCTACTTCGCTGGGGGCACACCGCACGACAATCGGGGCCAACCCCTGCGGATGCTGCATGCGAAGCAGGAACGGCGTGTTGGGGACGACATCACGATCGACCACATGATGTCCAGTCAGCCGGTGACCGGCAACTATCCCGACTACCATGCCCTGATCACCACCTACGTCGCCGAGATAGAGGGACATGCGCGCGCGATCGATCCGACCGTCGGCGCGCGTCGCGCGGTCCGCACCGTGTCTCCGGCTGCCAGATCGGTGTTCCGCTATCAGGACACCGCTTCGTCGCGGGCGCAGATCGGCGCCTTCACGGACAAGCTGCGGAACCATTCGGTCGCGATCGTCGGACTAGGTGGCGGCGGGTCGTACATTCTGGATCTGGTCGCCAAGACCCCGGTGTCGCGCATCCACCTGTGGGATCCGGACGTGTTCGAGCAGCACACCGCGTTTCGCGCCCCCGGGGCGCCGACGCTCGAAGAGCTCGGCCGGCGCCCTGGCAAGGTGGACTATCTCGCGAGCATATACGGGAGGATGCACGCCGGAATCGTGCCGCATCGCTCGCGCCTGGGCCCGAGCAACCTCCAGGGCCTCAGGAACGTCGACTTCGTCTTCATCGCAGTGGACAGCGCCGCCAGCCGCCGGCCGATAGTCGAGTTTCTGGAAAAGGCGGGGAAGCCGTTCATCGACATCGGCATGGGGCTCCACGTCTCGGACCTCGGCATCGTCGGGACCGTCCGCGTCACGACCTCCACCGACGAGATGCGCGGTCATGTCCGCGAGCGGGGCCGCATCCCGATGACGGGCGACGACGACGCCGACGACCCGTACTCGAGCAACGTTCAGGTCGCCGACCTGAACTGTCTGAACGCGGCGCTCGCGGTGATCCGGTGGAAGCGCCATCTCGGCTTCTATGCCGATTTCGAACGTGAGCACTGGAGCGCCTACGTGGTCGACGGCAACACGTTGATGAACGAGGAG
The DNA here is from genome assembly GCF_042466285.1 of Sphingomonas sp. R86520. Taxonomy (NCBI): domain Bacteria; kingdom Pseudomonadati; phylum Pseudomonadota; class Alphaproteobacteria; order Sphingomonadales; family Sphingomonadaceae; genus Sphingomonas; species Sphingomonas sp. R86520. The sequence continues at coordinate 3,009,974 of NZ_JAXHBZ010000001.1, read as the reverse complement.
CGGCCGGTGGATACCACGACGTGAGGGCGCGTGTGATGTCGCACCGCTCCGTCGGCCTGATCCCGGAACGGTTGCGCGGCGCGACGCTCTACGTCTCGACCGAGTTCGGGGTCGCGGTGCACCTGTGCGCCTGCGGATGCGGGACCGAGATAGTCACGCCGATCGGCGGCGATGGCTGGAGCGTGACCTGCGACGGGAAGTCCGTCACGCTCGATCCGAGCATCGGCAACGCGGGCCTCGCCTGTCGTTCGCACTACCGCATCACGCGGGGGACCGTGGATTGGATGGCCGGCTTCGGCCCCGCCAGGAAACCCGCGCGGTCGACTCTGCGAGCGTTCTACGAAGATCTCCTTTTCCGCATCACGTCCTGGTTTCGTCCTCCTGGACCAGGCCCATCGTGATGGCACGCCTGTCAAGGAATGGACAATGCAACGAAATCATATGAGATGACCCGCATAGCGAACCTGAAACATCCAACCGATCAAATGCAATTTATCTACTGCTGGCGTCGGCGGGAGATCGACGCGACCGCGCTGGCATATGTCGCGAAGGTGCTGCGGGATCCTGCGCAATCGGTGCAGGCAGCCGAGTGGGTGGATCGTCTTAACACCGCGAGTGCAAGGCGGGAGGACGCGGCGATCTTGCAGCTTCGGCGATTGCGGCATGAGATGAAGGGCGTCTCCCTCCTTCTGGCCAAGGCATGCGCATTCGAGGGACTTTCGCTCTCGGCGATGCTGTACGGCATTCTACCCATCGCCCACGTTCCAGAATCCTCGGAAGGCTTTCCCTGGTCTGCGATCGAGAGCCCCGCGTCATGGAGGGCTGTGAGCAAATTCTACACTTCGAGGATGCGGGACGGCTGGGAAAGACTTCACCACGCCAACGGGGCCTTCGTGCGACCGCGTGTTCATTCAAGTGGCGGTTGGGGAGTGCGGGTGAGGCGCGGGGTCGTGCACGGTTCCTTCATCGTGGACGGCTGCGACGTTCGATCAAATGAGACTTGGCCATGTACGATCCAGGTTCCGCAAGCCTGGCCTGAAACGTATCTCTCGATGTTCCCGGGCAGGCGGCTTCACGCGGTAGTCGGTCACCCGATCGTCGATGACCCGGCATTCGTGATAAGATCCGCGGTGTCGACCGGGGAAGGTACGACGATCAGCTTCAGGTCTCCGGTGATCCCGGTGGCCTTCGATGAGCTGCGCGCGGAGGCGGGCATGGAACATCAGCAGCTGGGGCGCAACGGCGAGTTGTCCGGTGAAGAAGCGCTTCTGGACGTAAGCGGCAGGGGCGTTCGTCCCGTCGATGCATATCTGAGATCGAAGGAGCGCGCGGCCATCATCGCAGCGGGGTTCGCCAGGCACGAGCTGACCACGCGAATGCTTCAGATCAACTCGATGTGTCCGCCGTGGGCCGAGAAGCTGCAGCTGCCGGACTAGCGAACGGCGGGCCAGAGCGGCCAGCCATGAGGATCGCATCGCACTTGGGTGTTATCGTCGGGCCGGGTCGATGTTGACCTTGGACGTGGCGCTACCCATCCTGTTCCGGCCGCACAAGGCGTCGAACCGGGGAGTGCCATGAGGCTACAGGATCTCTACGAACACGGCAGCGGCCGATATGCCGCCCAGGCGTATTGGAATGCGTTGGCCAAACTTCGCGCGGCCTGGAAGGAAGTCTTCGCGGAAGACCTGCCGACCGAGGGCAACCGGGCGATGGGCGCGTTCGAGCAGGCCATCGATCTCATGAAGGCGCGCCTCGCCACGGACGCTACGGGTGGCGATCGGCTTCGACAGGTGCTAGACGTCAACCGGAAGGACGACATCGCGGAGGTGCTGCTCGGCTGGGCGGATATGGACGACGTCGCGCCAAAGATCGTGCGGCAGGCCATGATCGCCCGGTGTCTCGAGTTGGGCGAGGGGCGTCACGATCTGCGTAGCGTTCTGCGACCCGTCCTTGATGTCGTGTTCCCCGACAGCAAGGCTCGAAGGCCGAGGGTGGGTGCCAATAGGCACTGGCCACGACTGCTGCAGTATCTGCGTGAGCTCGAGGAGGAGACGGACGCGTCACCCGCCGGGCAGGGATTGCGGCTGCTGAACGCCGGTGGCGGTGGCCGCGTCGCCAGGCATCCAAGCGATCCAGGCACCCTGGCTGTGAGGATCGACCCGGAGCACCTCTTGTGAACCGGGTCGATGGGTTGGCTCGTACCTGAGAGATTTACTGGCAGAGCGATCTGGACGTTTACCGACCAGGATCTGGGTGGGGTTAGAGAGGCTTGAGACCGTTCGCGCCGTGATCGGCGCGACGGCCAACCCGATCAGAAGGTCGTGCCGCCATCGCCGAGGACGATCATCGTGCCGTTGAATGCAGTCATTTGATGCTCCCTTCGTGTTACAACTCGTGGCCCATATATAGGGCAGTTCTTACCAATGCACCATGACTATCGGTCTCAGGCGTTGGAAACGTCCTGGACCGGCGGAGGTTCATCCCCCGTACCGTCATTCTCCTGGATAGTAACGGACTTTCTCGGCTCGCCCGGCGCCGACTGCAGCGGTGACAGGGCCTTGGGCGATTTTTTCCACCAGACCATGATGCCCTGCAGCGGAAGGCTCAGATCGTCCAATTTCCACTGTTGCGCGGTCGGCGAGACCTGCCCGTAGAGCTTGCCATGGGCGAGCGATCGCGCCTGAATGACGAGATCGTCCTGCGACTTGCTGACGACCGTGAGATGGATGTTCTCGGCGATCTCGTTCGAGCGGAACACCTCGGTGTCCTGCAGCTCCTTGACCATGGTGTACGATCCCGAAACGGTCACCTGCTCGCCAGGCATCATCGGGACGGAACCGATGTTCACCGGCGCATCGACGAGCCGATCGTCGACGAGCTGCTTCTGGAGATCCTCGTTGATCTCCGCGATCCTGTCCGCGGAAAGCGTGACGTCGCCTATCCGGAAGCTGTTCACCTTAACGAACGGCTTGAGCTCGGGCAGAATGGGATTGGGAAGCCCCAGCCTGATGGGTAGCTCCACGATACCCTTGGTCCCGGTCTGCGCGACGTTGATGTTCTCGGACACGGTCGAGATGATGACGTCGACGGCGAGGTACTTCTCCGCTGCGAGACGGGTGTTCGACAGGTCGACGTCGAGATCCGTCAGAGTGTAGTTTATGTCGATGTTGCGGCGGATGATCTTCTTTTCGAAGATGTGCTCCTTCACCAGGCTGAAGAGCCTTGGATGATGGCGGGTCTCGAACATCCCCAGCAGCACGTTCGAGCCGAGCGCTTCGGTCTTTCGGGCGAGCTCGTCGAAGAAGTACCCCCGGGTCCTGCGGTCGACGGTGGAGGAGATGAACACCGCGGCGAGCATCGTCAGGCCGAGGGCCTGAAGCGTCTCGGCGAGAAAGATTGCCCAGTTCGCTTCCGACGCGGAGTGCGATTGCCGATCGAAGGCGCGGACGGTCTTTTCGCACAGGCCCCGTGCGGGCGGCACGCAGGCATCGACGATCGAGGCGAGTTCGGGGAACTTCGGAACTGACAGCTTTATCCCGAGACCGATGACGAACAGCAGGCACCCGACCAGCATGACGATGATCGAGTCCCGGTCGAAGAGCCGGTCGTCGTGGGGTATCCATGGATTGACGTGCGAACCGGGCGATGGCGTCGGGATCGCGGTACCGGTTTTCGAGCCCTTTCCCGTCGCCTTCGCGCCGGCCTGTCGCTCATCCGCCGATCCGTCCGTGGTGCCTGTCACCTTGTTTTTCCCCCATGCCATCCGCGCCGTGTGACGACCTGTTCCTTCAACGGCAACTGCACTCTGATCCGCATTGGACGAATTCCGCCACGACCCGCAGGGCGGTCAATTATCCGTGAGTACGTCGTAGTCGCCGCGGCGGCGTGAACGGGCCGGACATGACTTGGCCGAAAATTCGGAGCCGTAGCCGAAGGCGATGCGGAGATTGATGCGACTGGTCGCGCTTTATGCTCGGTACTTCCGCTCCAGATAGGAATGATATTCCTCGACGTCATCGAAGCGAGGTGCGGTGAAGAGATCGTCGAGTTCCCTTCGCGATAGGACGCGATGGATCGCGAGCATGTCCGAGACGGTCGCTTCCCCATCCTGTTCAAAACGGAGGTAAGCGGTTGTCTGGATCCCAGCTCGACCAGCAGCCTGCTCCGGAGTCAAACCAAGAGCGTCGCGCAGGACCGTGGCACGGCGGCCGAGATCAACTGAGGTCGTCTCGGTTTTTTCGGGTTCGGCAAATTCTAACATGTAGTCGATCATTGCTCGCCTTCTGTCGCTCCAGCTAGGTCTACGGATGATGCCTGGATCCCGCGTCACTCACTTAGATCGCACACGTCTCATTTTGTTCTGCGATGGGGATGTCTGTACTGTCCATGTCCGTGACCTTGGACGTCGTAGCCTAGACCGCCGGTCCCTTTGGGACGGGGAGCCGGAGTTCGACAACTCCGATCGCGACGAGTGCCTGCAGGAAGAACGCGGCCGAGAACCTGCCAGCCCGCAGCTTGCCGCTGATGATCTTGTTGTCCTGCCGTATGCCCATCGCGGTAAGTGCCTCGCCGAGCTGGACATAGTTCAGGCCTGCGATCTGCAGGTTGGCGCGGATTATCTTGGACGCCAGTTCGTCCCATTCGGCCGCGGTCTGCGGCACTGGTAAATCTCGCATGCTAATTTTCCTATCGCGTCAAGAGTTCATTTGGCTTTCAGTCCGCAATATCTGACTTGCAGCAGATGCTTCATAAACGGCGCAGCAAGTCTACGATAACTTCGCGAATTTTCGTTCTGTAGAACGAAAGTTCCGCTTGCGGCACGTAATTCGGTCTGGTCCAATACTTCCACAACACGTGGCCCGCCGGTTACGTCGGGGGAGAATGTAGATGTTCGATTCTGATATGGGTGAACTGCGGAACGAGGCGCGGATGCTCAGGTTCGCGACCGCGATGCTGAGTCTCATGACCGTGGCGCTCGTTGGCGCGGTCGCGTGGCAGCTGGCAGGGCACGGAGACATGCTGTCGGCGCTCACGAAGGCACTGACCGTCACAGTACCGCTGTTGGGCGTCGCGACCGGACTTCTGGCGGCGGTCCGCTGGAACACGCATCGGCGGCTCAGGCTGGAACGCGCGGAACGTCGGGCAGTCGACAGTCCAGCGGCATCGCCTCTCCGGTCCGCATTCGTGTATCGCCTGACCTGCTCGGTGCGATTGTCGCCGGTACCCCTCGGGGGCGTCCCGCTATTCGACGCGCGACGTTGATCGGCGGAGCCGGACGAAGGATGTGATCCCGCGGCCGGGGAGACCCTGCCGCGGCGATCTCCGCTGGAACCGACACGCGAGCCTGTATCCGGCATCGACAGGCGACAGGTCGCCTTCACCGAACGGCGGCCATCGTCGCGCCGACGCGAAGCGGCTTGCGAATGCGACAAAGGTCAAATCGCGTCCCCGCAACCACTTCACGAAAGCCCCGGACCAACAGTCCGGGGCTTTCGTGCGTTCTGAACCCTACGCGCGCCGGTTAACGTCGTGCGCTCGGCGATCCCAAATATCCGGTCGAAATCCCTCAACTCTAGTCGGCGGACCTTGTCGTATGCGTTGCCGGCGTACGCCCTGAGGTCCCGACTAGCCGGCGGCCGGCCTGGTCATCTGCGGGCAGGCGCGTGAACCGCGGTCTGCCCCTCTGGCTGGCAGCGCGCCCTCCGCTTCCAGGTCTTTGAGCCTCCTCATCGACCGTGGCGACGTCCAGATCAGTCGGTACGAGGGTCTCATGCCAGCCGGGACGCGCTGGGTACCAGGCGGACGTTTGGTCAGCGCAGTCGATTGCCGGGGTCGTGACGGACTAACGACGATGACTCGGTCGTATATGCGGCGCCCCGTTCGAGGCTTGGTCGCCGACAGACAGCGCCTAGGCTGCCGATCAAGAATCTGGCCGGTCGGACTGCCATGTGCGTGCGAATGTCGTCCGCCATCTCGGGCGAGTCGAGCAGCCAGCCGCCCCATCAACGACCCAACGCGCAGATTTATCGAGCAATGTCGCCGCGCGGGCGCGTGCTGTCGTGGAGCCACCGCTGATCTGCGTCGCGGGCATTGTAACGCGTCAGATCGACCACCTGGACGTCGCTGAGCGTGTTTACGCCGGCCAGTTTAGCCATGTGAGTCATTCCCGCCGTATGGCGGTAGGAGACGTCGACCGAGAGCAAGCGGCTGCCGGCCCGGATGTCGCAACCACCTCACGGCTCTGTGGGCATGGGGCGATTGCACGGCGTTATCCCGGGTAGCGTCAAGTGCGTCGGCAAGCCACTCGAGAGAGTATCGATCTACTCCATACGGCCGCGCTCTGATTCAAACTGAGGTGCGCGCAAGGTGCTCGAAGCCAAGCACGCTCGGGTAAAGGGGCGACGCAGATCTGGGTCCGTTCGCCGAATTGCGTACCGACGTGCTCAAGATGGACGCGCGCCGCTGGTTCCCGGCATCGATGTGTCCGGGGCGAAGCGCGCGATCGTATGCGCGGACGTTACCCTTTGCCCTCAACCATAATATCCTGCCGAGCTGGAAATATCGAGACGGATGCTGAACTCGCTGTGTTGTGCAGCCTAGGCGTTCGTCTGTGGCAAGACATCTTTAGAGGAGGCCCGGAAGCGAAAATCGCCGTCCTCGCATTTCGGAGGACTCATACCCTGGACGCATGGTCAGGCTGGCAGCGTGAGATCGCGTCCCCCGAATATGTCTAGCATTCTATGCGCATTCGTCGTTGTAAGCGCTTCGGCCGTATCGCGTGACCGTGCCTATCGTCGCCGGGATCGCAAACACCGTGATCGACCGGCCAGTGACCCCTGAGGGGTAGCCGCGCCGCCATCAGGGACGAGACTGGGTACCGTGGGGTATCGCCTATTGTACGGCCGGGCGATCGCCAGCGAGCGCGCGGCGAAGAGCCATGACCTCCCCGTTCAAGGATGCCAGCCGCTCGGGCGTCATTCCCGAGCGCTCGATGATCAACGGTCCCAGGCACCCGGTTTCCCCCCAGCGAACGCGTCCGGCCTCGGTCAGCCGCACGCGCACCTGGCGTTCGTCCGCGGGGTTGCGGGCCCGGGTAACAAGACCGGCCGCTTCCAGCCGCTTCGCCAGCGGCGTGATCGTACTGGGTTCCAGCGCCAACCGATCCGCGATCTCTCCGATCGAGCGACCATCCTGTGCTTCGTTCACGGTCTGAAGCACGAGGAACTGCGGATAGGTAATCCCAAGGCGATCGAGCATGGGCTTGTACGCGCGGTTGATCGCGATCGTCGCCGCATAAAGCGAAAAGCATAGCTGCTGGTCGAGAGGTAGAGGGTCTGGCACGGGAAAGCCTCCTTGGGGAAGACGTTAGCACGATTACTTATCGCAGCAAACATTGCTGGACATCCGTATTCTCTACGCCTAAATAGTTATCGCGATAAATAAATGGAAATGCGACATGTCAATCGACGTAAAATACAGCACCGAAGCTACGGCAACCGGCGGCCGTGATGGTCATGCGCGGACCCAGGACGGCCGGTTGGACGTGAACCTGTCGACCCCGAAGGAACTGGGCGGCGCCGGCGGCGACGGCAGCAACCCCGAGCAGCTCTTCGCGGCAGGATATTCGGCGTGCTTTATCGGCGCGTTGAAGGTCGCCGGGCAGCAGCTGAAGGTGAAGCTGCCCGACGACCTATCAGTCTCTGCAAAGGTCGGTATCGGACCCCGTGCGGAAGGCGGTTTCGGCATCACGACCGATCTCACCGTGACGCTGCCCGGGATCGAGCGCGATCAGGCACAGAAACTCGTCGATGCCGCGCATCAGATATGCCCGTATTCGAACGCAACACGTGGCAACGTTGATGTCGGACTCACGCTCGCTTGAGGGGCGGGGCAGGCGGCGCATCCCGCCGCCTGCCCAGATCTTGCGGGGTTTGTGCGCTTGAACGAAGCGGCGACTACGGACCTATCGAGCCGTACCGCCGATAGCGCGGCGGGGCCCGATGCCTATCCGCGTGCGATAGGATCGGGGCGTGTGGATTGCCACTGCGGTGAGTGTAGTGGCTGCAGTGGCCAGCGGTGTTTAGAACGAAGGCGATTTACGCGCAGCACTGTCAGAAGCCAGCCGTGTAGGTGACACGCTAGTGTTCGGATATCAGGCCGCGGCTCCGACATTCATGCAATCAAAAGGCGGGTGAGGTGGCAGTTTCACAAGTGTTGCGTTACGCCGGCAGAATTTCGTTCATCTGTGGTCAGTCTTTATCGTGGACGGATATATATCGAGTCGTGGCATGACCGTTAATGATTGACCGTTTTGGACACCGTGACGAGAAATCATTTTCCCGACGCCGTGAACAAAACCGAGCGCAACGCGTATGCTAAACACGTGGTTTCAATTTTTGAACAATACCTGTAGGCGGCTGACCGCAGGGTGCATCACGATTTCGAGGACATAGCGTGACGGATACAATGAATACGGTTGAACTCGCTGCAGAACTGACCGCAGCTTGGCTTGCAAACCCCAATACGCGGACTGCCGCGGACGACGTACCGGCGTTTCTCGTCGCGATGCACACGGCCGTTACGAAACTCGTGACCAACGGCGACGCAGAGCCGGAAGTCGCAGCAGCCCCGGCGTCCGAGCCAGCGGTATCCGTTCGCAAGTCGCTCGCATCGCCCGACCACATCATCTCGATGCTCGATGGCAAAAAGTACAAGACGCTGCGTCGCCATCTTTCGACGAATGGTCTTACGCCCGAGCAGTATCGCGAGCGCTTCAACTTGAAGGCCGACTATCCGATGGTCGCTGCGACCTATTCGGAAGCGCGTCGTGCGATGGCAAAGTCGATCGGGCTTGGTCGTAAGGCTGGCACGACTGTCGAAAAGGCTGCCGACAACGCCGTCAAGACGGTCCGCAAGGGCGGCAAGGCGGCGCTGGATGCTGCCAAGAAGACCCTCGGCAGCGAGGATTGAGACAGTCGGAAGGGGGCAGGCGACCCGCCCCCTTCCACTATCGACGCTGCATGAACGAAGCCCGCCACGCCGCTCGCGCGGTCACGCGACGGCAGCGTCTTCGAGAAGGGCCTGTGCAAGCAACGTCCGGATCGCCCGCAAGGCGGGAATGGGTGACCCGACTGTGGCATCCGACGATGAACCGGCCGTTTCGGCTGCCAGCAGTTGCTGGACCCCGCGCACCGTATAGCCCTCGCGGTTGAGCAACAGATCGATCCGTCGCACCAAGGCAACGTCCTCGGTGCGATAATATCGACGGTTGCCCGCGCGCTGAAGCGGGCGAAGCTGCGAGAACCGCGTCTCCCAATAGCGTAGAATATGCTGCGGCAGGCCCGTATCGCGCGAAAGCTCGCCGATCGTACGGAACGCTGCGCCCGCCTTGCCTATCGCCGCCGTCGCGGCACTGTCGACGGCGATACTGGTCTCGTCATCGACGGCGTCCGGCACGCCGAGATCAGTCGGCACCGACGATGCGTTCACGCATCATCTGGCTGGCGCGAAACGTCAGGACGCGGCGGGGAGCGATCGGCACTTCGATGCCGGTTTTCGGATTGCGGCCCACACGCTCGCCCTTGTCACGCAGAACGAAGGTACCGAACCCGGAAATTTTCACGTTTTCGCCGTGCGACAGCGCGGCACACATCTCGGCGAGGATCTGCTCGACGATCTTAGAGGAGTCCGCACGCGACAAGCCGACCTCGCGGTGGAGGGACTCGGCCAGATCGGCCCGCGTCAAAGTACCGGTCATCGTCATTCGCAAGCTCCCAGTCTCGACGTTCCTACTACACAAGCGGGAAGGCAACCGGAAGAACTTTTGTTCTGCACGCGAATCGATCAATTTCCGCAATCTTTAAAAGCGGATAACCGCCGCGCCCCAAGTGAACCCGCCACCCATTGCTTCCAGGACGACGATCTGGCCCTGCCGTATGCGTCCGTCACGCACCGCAACATCGAGTGCAAGCGGTACCGAGGCCGCCGACGTGTTGGCATGCTGGTCGACCGTGACGACCACTTTCGCCGGCGCTAGGCCAAGCTTCCGCGCGGTCGCGTCGAGGATCCGGGCATTCGCCTGATGGGGGACAACCCAGTCGACCTGATCGGCAGCGAGTCCGGCCATCGCGAGCGACTCGGTCATCACGGACGCGAGGTTGGTCACCGCATGGCGGAATACCTCGCGGCCCTTCATACGCAGCTTGCCGACAGTGCCGGTCGTCGAGACGCCGCCATCGACGTAGAGAAGTTCGTTGTGGCGCCCATCAGCATGCAGCTTGGTCGTCAGGATCCCGCGACCGCCTTCGTCGGCCGTCTCCTGCGCCTCCAGCACGATCGCGCCGGCGCCGTCGCCGAACAGCACGCAGGTCGTCCGGTCTTCCCAGTCGAGGATGCGGCTGAACGTCTCGGCACCAATTACCAGCGCGCGCTTGGCGACGCCGCTGCGGATCATGCTATCGACGACCTGCACCGCGTACAGGAAGCCCGAGCAGACCGCGGCGACGTCGAACGCGACGCAGTCGTTGATGCCGAGCATCGCCTGCACCTTGGTCGCGCTGGCAGGGAAAGTCTGGTCGGGCGTTGCGGTGGCGAGCACGATCAGGTCGATGCTTGCGGCCTCGATACCGGCGGCAGTCAAAGCAGCGCGGCAGGCGTCGGCTGCCAGCGTCGCGGTCGTCTCGCCTTCGCCGGCGATGTGGCGGAAGCGGATGCCGGTGCGCTCGACGATCCACTCGTCGCTGGTGTCGACCTGCGCGGCCAGTTCGGCGTTCGAGACGCGGCGCTTCGGCAGCGCCGAGCCGGTGCCCATGACGACAGACCGGATCATGCCGCCTTCTCCACATTGCCGAGATCGTCGGCGATCCGCCGTACAAGATCGTTGCGGACCATCTTGGCGGCGTTGCCGATCGCGGTCGCCACGCCGCGCTCGTTGGCGCCGCCATGGCTTTTCACGACGATGCCGTTGAGGCCGAGAAAGACCGCGCCATTGTGATTGTTGGGATCGAGGTGATCGCGGAGCAATTCGGTCGCCGGCTTAGAGATCAGGAAGCCGAGCTTCGAGCGGACCGAACTGCGGAACGCGCGCTTGAGCAGATCGGCGACGAATCGCGCGGTGCCCTCGGCGGTCTTGAGTGCGATGTTGCCCGAAAAGCCGTCGCATACAACGACGTCCACATCACCGCGTGACAACCGATCGCCCTCGATGAAGCCGTTGAACTGCATGTCGAGTTGCGGCGTCGCACGCAGTTGGGCGGCGGCATCGCGGATCTCGTCGGTGCCCTTCATGTCCTCGCTGCCGATATTCAGCAGCGCAACGCGGGGGTGCGGGATGTCGAGCGCGGTGCGAGCATAAGCGGCGCCCATGATCGCGAACTGGACCAGGTTGCGCGCATCGCACTCGGTATTCGCACCGAGGTCGAGCATCACCATGTCGGTATCGCCAAGCGTCGGCAGACGCGCGGCGAGTGCCGGCCGGTCGATCCCGGGCAGCATCCGCAGCGATATCTTCGCCATCGCCATCAGCGCGCCGGTGTTACCCGACGATACCGCAGCGGCAGCACGACCCTGTTTGACCAGGTCGATCGCGATGCCCATCGACGTCTTCTTCGCGCGCCGGATCGCCTGGCTCGGCTTTTCGCTCGAACCGACGACTTCGGGTGCGTGGACGATCTCGGAGTTCTGCGACAGGTTCGGATGAGCTTTAAGCCCTTCGCGAATCGCAGTCTCGTCACCGACCAAGAAGAAGTGCGTGCCCTCGTATCGATGACGCGCGCGTGCGACGCCGGCGAGCATCACTGCCAGCCCGTCATCGCCACCCATCGCATCGACCGCGATCCAGCCGCTGTCGGGCATCGCTTATCCTTCGTTCAAGTTAGAGGTTCCGGACGGAAGCCTCAGCCCTCGATCGAGAGGATTTCACGACCGTTATAGTGACCGCACGAACCGCACAGGTTGTGCGGACGCTTCAGCTCGCCACAGTTGGGGCATTCCTGGAACGACGCGATCGTGAGCGAGTCGTGGCCACGGCGCATGCCGCGCTTGGAGGGCGAGGTTTTTCTTTTGGGGACGGCCATTTCGGCACCTTGTTCAATCTAAAGGTCGGGGCTCCGAGTACGTCCGGACACGGGACACAGGCAACCGACATGAATGCCGGCCGCCCGAAGCAACCCATGCGGCCTGACGCTCGCGAAGCGTGGCGCTATAGCGATTTCGCCCCGCGTTGCAAGCTTTCGCCCGCAGTGGCAGGACCGAGCCTGACACCAAGAAGGGGCAAAGCCGTGATATTACCCGTGACGCTGACGATTGCCGCCGCCGCCGCCGTCGTCAACCTGTGGCTCGCCTTCCGAATCGTGCCGATGCGGTTGAAGGGTAACGTGCTGATCGGCGACGACGGCAACCAGCGGCTGCAGGCGCGGATGCGCGCGCATGCCAACTTCACCGAATACGCGCCGTTCATCCTGATCCTGATCGGGTTGATCGAACTGGCCGGTGGTTCGACGACGTGGCTGTGGATCGCGGGTGCCGTGTTCGTGATCGCCCGTATCGCGCACGCGTTCGGGATGGACCGTACGACCTCGAGCGCACCGCGGGCAGGGGGCGCGCTGGTGACGTGGGCGCTGATGGCGCTGCTCGCCGGTTGGGCACTCACGATCGCCTATCAGGCGAACACGGCGCCGGCCGGCAAGACCTTCGAGGTGGTGCCATCGGGGTCGCAGGCATGAGCGTGCGCTACCTTCTGGCTGCGACGCTGCTGGCCGCATCGCCCGCCGGGGCTCAGACTTCTCCCAAACACCTCTCGGCCGACGTGAAGACTCTGGCCTCCGACGCGTTCGAAGGTCGCGCGCCCGGCACGCCCGGCGAGACCAAGACGATCGACTGGCTGATCGCGCAGTTCAAGGCGATGAAGGCGCAGCCCGGCGGCCCGAACGGCAGCTGGACGCAGCCGGTACCGCTCGTCCACACGCGGATCGGATCTGGCACCGTTCGCGCCGGCGACACCACGCTTGTGCAGGGCCGCGACGTCTATCTGAGCACGGTCCGCGGCGTTGACCGCGTCGCGATCGCGAACGCGCCGATGGTCTTCGTCGGCTACGGCGTTACCGCGCCCGAACGCGGCTGGGACGACTTCAAGGGGCTCGACCTCAAGGGCAAGGTCGCTGTCTTCCTCGTCAACGATCCTGATTTCGAGGCCGGCGCGGGCGACGATTCGAAGGGCAAGTTCGGCGACCGCCGGATGACCTATTACGGTCGCTGGACCTATAAATACGAGGAAGCCGCCCGACGCGGCGCGGTGGCGGCGCTGATCGTGCACGACACGCCGGGCGCGGGATATGGCTGGAACACGGTGACGGCACCAGCGGGCGAGAATTACGATATCGTCCGCAAGGAGCCCAACGCTAGGGTGCTCCTCCAAGGGTGGCTGGAAAGCGACGCAGCGAATCGCCTGTTCGCGGCCTCTGGTCTCGACCTCGCGACGTTGCGCAAAGCGGCACGCCGCAGCGACTTCCGCCCGGTCGCGCTGAAGCAGACGTTCACCACCGACCTCCCCGTCAAGCACGACACAGCCGAGAGCCAGAACGTTCTCGCCAAGCTCCCCGGCACTAGGCACGCGGACGAAATCGTGATGTTCGGCGCGCACTGGGACGCGTATGGCATCGGCGCACCCGACGCACAGGGTCGCACGATCCGTCCCGGCGCGAACGATGACGGCCTCGGCGTGGCGGGCGTCCTCGAACTCGCCCGCAACTTCGCCAAGGGCCCCCGCACCGACCGCAGCCTCGTCTTTGCACTCTGGAGCGGCGAGGAGCGCGGCCTGCTCGGCTCGGAGACCTATGCGGTGAATCCGGTCTATCCGGCCGCCAAGACGGTCGCCAACCTGACGCTCGACATCCTCCAGACGGCCGGCCCCGCAAAGGACGTCATGCTGGTAGGCGCCGGCCAGAACAGTCTCGAGGACATGCTGGGCGACGCAGCGAAGGCGCAAGGCCGCGTCGTAACTCCCGAAGCGCTTCCCGAACGCGGGCTGTTCTATCGCGCCGATCATTTCTCGGTAGCCCGTCGCGGGGTGCCCACGCTGCTTCTGATGGCGATCAGCGGCGCACCCGAGCTGGTCGCGGCCGGCCGTCCCGCGGGCCAGGCATGGCTCGACGGCTATATGAAATGCTACCACCAGACGTGCGACGCCTGGAGCGCCGACTGGGATCTGCGCGGCGCCGCGCAGGACGTGGACCTGTTTCAGACGATCGGCATGAAGCTGGCGAACACGCGCCTGTGGCCGGAGTGGCGCGCCGGCTCCGAGTTCAAGTCGGTGCGGGCCGAAAGCGCAAGCGAACGAAAGTAAGTCTATCCCGACGACCAAAACCGCCTCGGCGGGGGCGCATATGACGGAACGTCCTGCGCGTTGCTGCGCTTGCAGCGGGTAGTCCGGGTGACACGTCCGGTGTGAGGGCGCCGATCATGACCGACACCAGAAGCGAGCCGAAGAGCGACGTGAGCGGGCGTGGACTGTCGCGTCCGGTTGCGATCGCCGCGGTTGTCGCGGTGCTGGGCGCCAGTGCGGTGCTCGGACGGCGCAACGCGCCCGATCCTTCGCATCCAGGCATTCGGCGCTGGTACAGGCAACTCGACAAGCCGGCCTACACGCCGCCCGATGCCGCCTTTGGTGCGGTATGGCCGGTCCTGGAAACCGGACTATCGATCGGTGGCTATCGGCTGCTGCGCCAGCCGGCGGGTTCGTCGCGCAACGTCGCTATCGGCTTGTGGCTTCTCAACACCGCCATGGTCGGCGGCTGGACGGAATTGTTCTTCCGCAAGAAGAAGCTCGGCTCAAGCGCGGTGGCGTCGGCCGCGATGATCGGCAGCGGCGCGGGCTATGTCGTCGCTGCGGCCAAGGTCGATCGGACCGCCGCCGCGACGGCCGTACCGTTCGTCGCCTGGCTCGGGTTCGCGACACTGCTCGCTGGCGGTATCTGGCGACGGAACCGCGTCACCGATGACGCCGGCGCATGACGCAGCTGACGGTCTGGCATGATGGCGGGTGTCCGCTGTGCCGTCGCGAGATCGCGCTGATGCGCCGTCTCGACCGGCGGGGCGTCATCACGTTCATCGATGCGGAAAGCGCCGAAACCGGCTGTCCGATCGATCGCGCAAAGACGGCGCCAGCTCCGGCGACCGCTCGAATCATGGCATTCGGGCGGGGGGCGCCGTAAGATCGCGCAAGACGCGTTCGCCGGTATGACCTCCGGCGTCGGCATGAGGAAAGCCCAGGTCCGTGAGCATGAGACTACCGCGCGCCGCACGTGATCGCGCGCCCGAAGGAACCACGATCGTCGCCGTAGAACGTATGTCGCGCGCATTCACCAAATACCATCTCGACGACGGCCGGGTCCTGCATCGATTCAGGGCCGAGGAGCCGCATGCCAACCCGCATGATCATCCATGGTCGTTCGATACGGAGATACTCGACGGCGGCTATGTCGACGAAGTGTTCCGGTTCGACGAAGGCGGCGGCTGGCATAGCGAACTGGTCCATCGTATCCCGGGCGAAAGCTACCGGGTCGACGCAACGCATATCCACCGGATCGTCGAGCTTCCGACCGGGGAATGCTGGACGATCGTCCGCGCCGGACCGCATGAGCGCGAAACCCGCTTCTGGCGGTTCGGAGATGGTATCCAGTCGCGGGCCTGGAACGAGAGACGTTGGACGCATCACGGCTGAGGACCGGTCCAGCGGGCCGCTCTGGCCAACCGGCGAACTCGCGCCCGACCATGCCGGTCACGGCATCGGGGACCTGACGCCGCTTGCGGCTCGAAAGGCTCGGCTCGGCGCGTTTCCACCGAGTTTCGATGTTGTTTACGTTTTTGGTAGCGCAACACGCGGTAAGGCGAAGTGCCGGCCCGCCATAACCTTTGGCTCGTCACCAGGGCGGGTCGGCACATCCTGCTCTAAGCGATGTTTTACGACGCTTCGGCGATCAGCTTGGCGGCGGCTGGCGTGTTCCACTCATAGCCGCCCGTCATCCGCCACACTTCCTTGCCCGCCGAATCGTAGAGGATCGTCGTCGGCAGGTTCGCCTGATAGGCGAGGCTGAGACCGAGTTTCGGATCGAGATATGGCTTCAGTGTCGTGAAGTTCTTCGCGGCGAAGAACGGCGTCACTTTTTCCGCGCCCTGCATGTCCTGGCTGACCGCGACCACCTGCACCTTGCCGGCCAGCGACTTCGCCGCGGAGTCGAGCGTCGGCATCTCGGCCACGCAGGGCGCGCACCATGTCGCCCACATGTTCAGGAGCAGCGGCTTGCCCTTGAACGAAGCAAGCGTCACCGACCTGCCGTCGGGCGCGGAGAAGGCGACCGACGGTCCGGTCTCGCCCTTGTGGCTGCGATCGAGCTTTTCGGCACTCGCGGCAGGGCCGGTGGCTTCGTCCGGCGCCGGGCCGGGCGCGACTTCGTCCGCGGACGCCATGTTTGCCGCGACGACGTTCGCTTGCTCCGGCGCGGGCGATTTCCTATCGCAGCCCGCAACCAGCAGGCTCATTCCAACAAGACCGATGATTGGGCGCGAATTGAACACAGGACGCGAGAACATGGACGGTTCCAATTCGATGTGGGGTGGGCGCTTCGCCGAGGGGCCGGCCGCGGTCATGCGCGAGATAAACGCCTCCATTCCCTTCGACAAGCGCCTCTGGCAGCAGGATATTGCCGGCTCGAAGGCGCATGTCGCGATGCTCGGCAAGCAGGGCATCGTCTCGGCGCAGGACGCCGCGACGATCGCGGCGGGACTCGACACGGTGGCAGCGCATTACGCGGAGCACGGCGTCGAGGAGGATCTGGTCCTCGAGGATATCCACATGCAGACCGAAGCGCGGCTGGCGGACGCGATCGGCCCGGTTGCCGGCCGGCTGCACACCGCGCGTTCGCGTAACGACCAGGTCGCGACCGATTTCCGACTCTGGGTGCGCGATGCGATCGACCAGGCGTTGGCGGCACTTGCCGGCTTCCAGTCCGCACTTCTGACCCGTGCGGACGAGCATGCGGCGAGCGTCATGCCCGGCTTCACGCATCTCCAGTCTGCGCAGCCAGTCACGCTCGGGCATCACCTGATGGCGTATCATGCGATGGTTTCGCGCGATATCGGGCGGTTCGCCGATGCGCGGGCGCGTATGAACCGGTCGCCACTCGGTTCTGCGGCGCTTGCGGGCACAGGTTTTCCGATCGACCGCGCGATGACCGCCGAGGCGCTCGGCTTCGACGGGCCGATGACCAACTCGCTCGACGGCGTCAGCGATCGGGATTTTGCGATCGAATATTTGACCGCGGCGACGCAGACCTCGCTGCACCTCTCGCGCCTCGCCGAAGAGTTCGTGCTCTGGGCGTCGCAGCCGTTCGGGTTCGTGGCGCTCAGCGATCAATGGTCGACCGGCAGCTCGATCATGCCGCAGAAGCGCAATCCCGACGCCGCCGAACTGGTGCGCGGGCATGCCGGGCGCATCCTCGGCTGCATGACCGCGCTGATGGTGACGATGAAGGGGCTGCCGCTCGCCTATTCGAAAGACATGCAGGACGACAAGCCGCCGGTGTTCGAGGCGCATGACCTGCTGGCGCTGTCGATCGCGGCGATGACCGGGATGGTCGAGAGCGCGACGTTCCGCACCGATCGGATGCGCGGGCTGGCCGAGAGCGGCTTTGCGACCGCGACCGATCTCGCCGACTGGCTGGTGCGCGAGGCTGGCCTCCCGTTCCGCGAGGCGCATCACGTCACCGGACGCGCCGTAAAGCTGGCGGAAGAGCGCAAGGTGGCGCTCGACGCGCTGCCGATCGAGGATCTGAAGGCAATCGATGCGCGGATCGACGAACGCGTGTACGGCGTGCTGTCGGTCGACGCGTCGGTCGCCAGCCGGACCAGCTTCGGTGGCACGGCGCCGGACAATGTGCGCGCCGCGATCCGCGTGGCCCGAGCTCAGACGGCAGGGGGGGAGAGGGCATGAAACGGCTTTTTGGAATCGTGGGACTGGCGCTCGCTCTGTCGGGCTGCGGCAAGGCGGACGGGCTGGTGCCGGCGCAGGGCAAGACGCTCCCGGTCGCGCCATATGGTGCCAAAACCCAGCCGACTGCCGCGCAGTTGCTGGCCCCCACCACGCAGCAACGCCCGCAACGCAGCGACGAGCTGCTCACCACGTCCCAGCAGCGCCGCAGCGACGAGTTCGACCTGCCGCCGCCCAATTGAAGACCTGAACCATGGACCATTTCGCTTATCGTGACGGCGTGCTGCACGCCGAGGACGTTGCCCTGCCGGCGATCGCCGAGGCTGTCGGCACCCCCGTCTACGTCTATTCGACCGCTACCTTCCGTCGCCACGCGCAGGTGTTCCGCGACGCGCTGAAGCCCGCCGGCCGCGTCCACCTCGCCTACGCGATCAAGGCGAACCCCAACGTCGCGGTGCTGCGCGTGCTGGCCGACGAGGGCTATGGCGCCGACGTCGTCTCCGCAGGCGAGATGGCGCGGGCGCTGGCGGCAGGCATTCCCGCTTCGGACATCGTCTTCTCGGGTGTCGGCAAGACCCGTGACGAACTGGCACGGGCGCTCGATGCCGGGATCGGCCAGTTCAACCTGGAGCTCGAGGAGGAGGGCGAAGTCCTTGCGGCTCTGGCGCATGCGCGCGGCGAGCGCGCCCCCGCGGTGCTCCGCGTGAATCCCGACGTCGACGCTGGCACGCACGCGAAAATCTCGACCGGGCGCAAGGAGAACAAGTTCGGCGTGCCGATCGATCAGGCCGTCGCGATGTTCGATCGTCTGTCGAAGCATGACGGGCTCGACCTGCGCGGCGTCGCGATCCACATCGGCAGCCAACTCGCCGATCTCGCGCCGCTGGAAGCCGCCTATATCCGGATCGGCGAACTCGTCGCGGAACTGCGCGCCGCGGGTCATACGATCAGCCGCGTCGATCTCGGCGGCGGTCTCGGCGTGCCCTACAAGCCCGACGACGTCCTGCCGACGCCGTCCGAATACGGCGCGATGGTCGCCCGCGCGACCGCTGGCTGGAACGTCGAACTGATGTTCGAGCCCGGTCGCGTGATCGCAGGCAACGCCGGCGTGCTGCTGACCAAGGTCATCTGGGTGAAGCCCGGCGTCGTGAACCCCTACGTCATCGTCGACGCGGCGATGAACGACCTCGCGCGGCCGGCGATGTACGATGCGTATCATGATTTCGTCGCGGTCGAGCCGACCGGCGAACGGATGACCGCCAACATCGCCGGCCCGGTCTGCGAGACCGGCGACACCTTCGCGATGGGTCGTGACATCGACGTGGTGAAGTCCGACGACCTCGGCATTTTCCGCACCGCCGGCGCGTATGGCGCGACGATGGCGTCGACCTACAACAGCCGCGCGCTGGTGCCCGAAGTGCTCGTCGATGGCGACCGGTTCGCGGTGGTCGCCGACCGCATTCACCCCGAGACGATCCTGGCGGCCGAGCGCGTGCCGGAATGGTTGAAGCGGTGACACTGGCCCCCTCGCTGCAAAGCCTGCCGCTGTTCGTCAGGCTCGCGGGGCGCCCGGTGATACTGGTGGGCGAAGGCGAAGCGGCCGACGCGAAACGCCGGTTGCTCGACCGGGCGGGGGCGAACGTTGTGGGCGAGGACGCCACGGCGTCGCTCGCCATCGTCGCGATCGACGACAAAGACGACGCGCTGGCTGCGGTCGCCCGGCTGAAGGCGCGCGGTATCCTGGTCAACGCGGTCGATCGCTCGGCGCATTGCGACTTCACCCTCCCAGCGATCGTCGACCGAGCCCCCGTGCTGATCGCGATCGGCACGAGTGGCGTCTCGGCTGGCCTCGCGGCCGCGCTGCGGCAGCGGCTGGAAGCCTTGATCCCCGCCGATCTCGGCAAACTCGCGCTCGCCCTTCAAGCGGCACGCGGTGCCCTCCGGACGCGCTGGCCCGACATGGGCGAACGGCGCCGCGCCCTGGCGACCGCGATGGGGGCGGGGGGCATGCTCGATCCGCTGTCGCCGGTGCACGATGTCGACGCGTGGCTGAGCCCGACGGATACGCCCGTGTCCGCGGAAAACACGATCGTGCAGATCGTCCTCACCTCCGCCGACCCCGACGACCTCACACTCCGCCAGGCGCGCGCGCTCGCGAGTGCCGACCGCGTCTATCACCGGCCCGACGTACCGGTCGCGATCCTCGATCGCGCGCGCGCGGATGCTCCGCGGATCGTTTGTGACGCGCCGCCGTTCGATCCCGGTGACGGACTGATGGTGGATGTGGACATGGCGCGGTGAGCGGCTTCGGATTTCGAATCAACGACGGCAAGGGTGCGCGCGTCACCGTCAAGGAAGCGCTCGACTGCACCGCCGACCTCGTCTGGGTGCATCTGTCGACTAATGCCGAGCATGCCCAGGCCTGGCTGCGCGACGAGGCCAAGCTCGAAAACTACGTCGTCGACGCGCTGACAGCGACCGAGACCCGCCCACGCTGCGAAGCGATCGGCGACGGTGCGTTCCTGAACCTGCGCGGGCGATCGAAGGAAGAACTCGACAATTCCGACCTGCTCGCCTCGGTCCGCATATGGGCCGTCAAGGGCCGGGTGTTCTCGGTGACGCGCAAGCCACTGATAGCGGTCGCGGAAGTCGAAAAGATGGTCGAGCACGGAGAAGTGCGCGATCCAGGTGACCTGATCGCTGCGTTCGCCACCGCGATCACCGCCGACCTCGACCCCGATGTCGCCAGGCTTGGCGACGAACTCGACGATTGCGAAGAGCAGCTCGATGCCGAGCGCGTGTTCGAACTACGCCGCACGGTCAGCAAGGTACGAGTCGCGGCGATCGGCTACAAACGCTTCCTGAGTCCACAGCGGGCTGCGATCGAGAAGTTGGCGGCACTGCCGGGCGACTGGCTGGCGGACGACGATCGCCTTCACCTCGCCACCGCCGCGGACCGCGCCGCGCGCATGGCCGAGGAACTGGAGTCGATCCGCGAGCGCTCGGCACTGATTCACGAGTCACTCACCGACATGCGCGCCGAACAGATCGACAATCGCTCGCTGGTCATCTCGATCGCCGCGATGGTGTTTCTGCCGCTCACGTTCCTCACCGGCCTGTACGGGATGAACGTGAAAGGCCTGCCCTACGCCGAGGCGCCCTGGGCGTTCGATGCGATCGCAGGTGCTTGCGTCGTCATCGCCGTGGGCGTCGTCCTGTATTTCGTCGCCCGCCACTGGTTCCGGCGCTAGCGCGTCCGTCGCAGCCACTATGCGGCGCTGGCAGTCCGCCACGCCTGGGCGATCTCGTCGAGCATGTCGGCGGAATCGCGGAACGGTTGCGGGTCATGGCCGAGCGAGGCGTTGATAACAGTCTTGCGCGCGCCACCGTACAGCCGCGCAAGCGTTTCCGAGACCTGCCCGCCCTTTTCGAAATCGAGCCCGGCTTCAAGCGCGAACAGGATCGCGGTGGCGCGCGTGATGCGCTCGCTCTTGATCGCGAACTTGCGCTTTTCGCAGGCCCAGGCGGCGGCGCGCAATGCCGCGACCAGTTCCTTGTACAGCAGCTGCACCAATGCCGGGCCGTCCGCGGTCGCGGTGTGGCCGACCGCGTCGATCTGGCGATAGGTCGCGAACGGGTCGCGCATGAGCGTGGAGGCGTAAGTCACGAGTCGCTCTTGTTCCAGGCTGCGATCTGATTGGTGAGGAACGTCTGGGTCGATTTATACGCCGACACGCGCGCGTTCATGCTGGCATATTGCTGCGTCAGCCGGATGCTCAGCTGCGCCGACTGATCGGTGACCTTGTCCTGCTGCTTGGCGACGTCGGCCTCCGCGGCGGTATAGCGGACGGTCGACGCGCCGAGCCCGGTCAGCGTACTGGTAGCACTCGTGGTCAGCGCGGTCAGCGTCGCGGACAGGCTGAGCGCATTGGTGCCCGACGGCGAGAACATCGATTCGATCGTGTCGGGATACGCCGCGATCTGCTTGGCGAGCAGCGTCGAGTCGACGCGCAGCGTACCATCGGTGTTGGTCGCGACGCCGATCTCCGACAGCGTCCGCGGAATACCCGAAACCGCACCGCCGACCAGCGCCTTCGAGCTCAGCGCCTTGAGTGAGCGCAGCAACGACATCGCGGCAGGATCGGAACGGAGGTTGCCGGTGATCGGATCGGTCTGTTCGGTGACCGCCGCGAGCACGTCGTTGTAGGTCGTGACGACATCGTTGACGGCCTGCGTCAGTGCATCGGTCGGTGTGCTGCTGCCGAGCGTGACCGGCACCGTGGATACGCTGCTCAACTGCAGCTTTACGCCGTCGATCAGGTCGCTGATCGTGTTACTCGAGCGCTCGACCGCAATTCCATCGACGGTGAGCTGCGCGTTCTGCGCGGTCGACATGACGATGGTCTTGGTCGCGGCTGGTCCGACGTCGAGCGCGGTTCCGGTTGCGCCCTTCAGCGTGAACGCCTGCGCGTCGCCGGTCGTACCTTTGAGTGATACGAACGCGCCGCCATTGGCATCGGTGACGATCGAGGCGGTGACACCGGCCTTTGCTGCATTGATCGCCGCGACGACCGAATCAAGCGTGCCATCGCCGACGTCGATATCGACGGCGGTCCCGCTAACTCCGCTCCATACGGTCTTGGCAGTGTCCGAATAGGTCTTGGTGCCGACAGTCAGCGTCAGCTTGCCGGTGCCGAGTGACGTCGTACGATCGGCGGACGCGACGGCAGCCGTGGTCCGTGCGGTCTGCGCGGTCGCGAGACGCGTCACGGTGACGCTGGCGGACAAGCCGGACAGCTTCGCGCCCGAGATCGCGGTCGCCGACAGGACGCTGCTGTTCGAGCTGGTTGGCTGCGTCTGCAACGTACCGCCCTTCACCAGATTGGCGAGCGCGGTGGAGAAGCCGGTGAGCGTGCTCTTGATCGTGCTGATCCCGGAGATCTGCGCGGTGAGGGTATCGGACTTGGATTTGAGGGCCGCGGTGCGCGCCGCGAACTGCGCCTCGACCAGCGACGTGACCAGTGTTCCGGTATCGACGCCCGAGCCTGCGCTGAGCCCCGTCAACAAGGCCTGCGTCGCGGTATTGATCGCGGTCTGCGCGGCGGTCGTCGTGGAGGCGGTCGACGTCGTGCCCGTCGTGCTGGTGGTCGAAGTTACCATGCGAAAATTCCTGCACTGACGATCGGCGCGCGCTTATCCTGAGTAACGGCCGCGCGGCGCGAATCTTTAGACCTGTTTCATACCATTTTCGTCGAAACGGGCGTCCTTCGGCACGGTCACGAACGGCTGGATGCCGCCCGCCGCGGCGTTCAGCCCGAACACGAAGGCGAGCACCGTCGCGATCGCGGTGTAGAGGTCGTCGCGGACCTCCTGCCCCTCCTTGCTGGTGTAATAGACGGCACGCGCGAGCATCGGATATTCGAGGATCGGCACGCGGCCTTCGCCCGCCAGTTCGCGGATCGCCAGCGCGGTCGCGCCGCGCCCCTTGGCGACCACCACCGGCACTTGGTCCTTGCCGCGATCGTAGCGCAGCGCGACGGCGAAATGCGTCGGGTTGGTCAGCACGACATGCGCCTCTGCGACCGATTTTCGCAGGCCACCGCTCGCCATCGCCCGCATCTTCGCGCGCATCTGGCCCTTCGCCTCGCCGTTACCCTCGGTCGACTTGTGTTCGTCCTTCACCTCCTGCTTCGACATCCGCATCTTGCCTAGGCGGCGGATGATCTGGATCGGCAGGTCGATCCCGGCAATTGCGCACAGACCGAACGCCATCGCAATCAGGATGCCCTTGAAGATCCCGCCGAGCGTCGACAGCGCCTGGTTGAGATCCGCGGACGAGGCGAGGCCCATCGTCGAATGCGCTGCGTTCCACAGCATCCAGCCGCCGATCGTGCCGAGCAGGATCACTTTCAGCAACGACTTGCCAAGCTCGATCCAGCCGTTCGCACCGAAGATGCGCTTGAGACCTGCGGCCGGATCGACACGGCTGTATTTGGGTGCGAGCAGACCGCCGTTGAAGCCGAGCGACCCGAGCCCCGCTTGGCTCAGGATCGCGGCGCCGATGCTGACGATGAACAGGGTTATCAGCGATGGCGCGAGCTTGCCGCCAGCTTCCATCAGCGGGCGCCAGGGCGAGAAATCCTCGACGTCGGCGTGCGTGAACTGGAAGCTCGACGCCATGATCGCCTTGCACGCCGAGATCAGCGTCGGGCCGGCGTAGATCAGCCAGGCGACGCCGGCGAGCATGCTCAAGGCGGTCGCGAAGTCGCGCGATTTGAGGATGTCGCCCTTCTCGACCGCATCCTTCTTGCGCTTGGCAGTTGGTGCTTCTGTCTTTTCGCCCGAATCTTCCGACATTAGCCAAGCACCAGGTTTTCGGTGGCGGCGAGGCCTTCGCGGACGATGACGAGCATGTAGTCGCCCATCGTCGGGAACGCGATCGCCAGCGTGATGACGCCGACCGCGAGGCTCGCCGGGAGCCCGACCGCGAACAGGTTGAGTGAGGGAGCAGCCCTGCTCAGCATGCCGACGACGATGTTGAGGCAGAGCAGCAGAAACCCGACCGGCAGCGCGAGCAGCAGTCCGGCGAGAAACGCATAGCCACCGAAGAACGCGATCGCTTTCAGCCGCTCGATGCCGATCCAGGCAGCGCCGGGGGGGAGCACGTCATAGCTCTTCACGAGCAGGTCGATCAGGATCAGGTGGCCGTCGACCGACAGGAACAACAGCGTCAGCATGATCGAGAAGAACTGGCCGAGGGCAGGGGAGGACTTGCCGTTCTGCGGGTCGATCGATGACGCGAAGCCAAGCCCCATTGCGCCGCCGATCACCTCGGCCGCGATCATCGGCGCGGCGAATGCGATCTGGAGGACGAAGCCGAGCGCCAGCCCGACAAGGGCCTCGGCGGCGGCGGAGAGGACGGTCGAGACCGCGAAGATGTTCTGCGGCGGCACGATCGGATGGGCCGCGAGCACGAGGAACCCGATCGCGCCCGACAGCGTGACGCGCACGGTCAGCGGCACCGACACGGAGCCGAACACCGGCGCGGCGATGAACGTCGCACCGATGCGGATCATCACGAACACGAGCGCCCAGAGCTGCGGCTCGATCGAGAGGCCGAAGCCCAACACGACTAGATCCCCCTCCCGCTTGCGGGAGGGGTTAGGGGAGGGCGCGACGTACGTACTGGCGTCCGGTTGGTGTGGCACGCCCCTCCCCCGACCCCTCCCGCAAGCGGGAGGGGAGCAGAATGGGAGTTCGCTCGGTCTGGAGTATGAACGTGCCAGCGCCGCGGCAAAGCCGCGTCGTCGGACCTCGGCGGTGCCGAGGCCGGCCGGGCTTGCGCTGGCAGCGCGGGCGTGGCCGCGCTGGCGCTGCGCCTCATTTCACGAGATCCGGAATACGCTCGAAGATCCCGATCGTGAAATCGCTCAGCAACCCCAGGATCAGGCTCCCGAAGATCAGGATCGAGACCGCGACCACGACCAGCTTCGGCACGAACGACAAGGTCTGCTCGTTGATCGACGTCGCCGCCTGGATCATGCCGAGGATCAGCCCCGCGAGCAGCGCCGGGATCAGGATCGGCGCGCTGGCCAGCGCCAGCACCCACATCGTCTGATTGGCGACGGTCAGGAAATATTGCGCGTCCATGATTACAAAACTGCTGTTCGTGCTGAGCGAAGTCGAAGCACATGAGTCTCAGGCCCTTCGACTTCGCTCAGGGCGAACGGTAGGTGTGGGGCGAACAGGAGTGTGGGGCGGTTCATCGGCTCTACGTCGCGAACGAGTTGGCGAGGCTGCCCATCGTCAGCGCCCAGCCGTCGACCAGCACGAACAGCAGCAGCTTGAACGGCATTGAGATGATCGTCGGCGACAGCATCGCCATGCCGAGCGACATCAGCACGGTCGCGACGACGAGGTCGATGACGATGAACGGCAGGAAGATCAGGAAGCCGATCTGGAACGCGGTCTTCAGTTCGGACGTGACGAACGCCGGCAGCAGCACCGAGAAGGGGATGTCGGTCGGCGTCGCATACGGCCCGGACTTGGCGATCTGCGCGAACATCGTGACGTCCTTGATCCGTGTCTGCTTCACCATGAACGCATGCAGCGGGACGCCGGCCGTCGTGATCATCTGCGTACCAGCGAGCTGACCCGCGGCGTAAGGCTGGATCGCGGTCGTGTTGATCTGGCTGATCGTCGGCGCCATGATGAACAAGCTGAGGAACAGCGACAGCCCGAGCAGGACCTGGTTCGGCGGCGTCTGCTGAAGCCCGAGCGCCTGGCGCAGGATCGCGAGCACGATGATGATCCGCGTGAAGCTGGTCATCATCAGCAGGATCCCCGGCAGGACCGTGAGCAGCCCCATGATGATGAGGACTTGCAGCGACAGCGACAGCGAACCGCTCTGGCCGGTGTTGCCCGCAGCCTGTCCGCCAAGCTGGCCGAGCGCGCGATCGACCGCGTCGCCGACGGCGGGGTTGGTCGGGGCGGGGACGGCCTGCGCGAAGGCGGGCATTGCGAGGAAGAGGGCGAGCAGGACGGCGAGGCCTATCCACAGCCATGCGTTTGCGCGCGGTCGCGGTGCAGAATTATGCTGCGTACCGTTCGTGGCTCCTGGATTCCCGCGTACGCGGGAAAACGGCTTGGCGGAGGATGCGGCGAACAGGGCAGGGCCCGAGCCTTTCCGCGTCACCGTCGGACGAGCGACCACGCTCATGCGTCGACCTTGTCGATCAGGTGCACGCCGCCGCGGCCGACCGAGACGAGCAGCCGGCGGCCCTCGAAATCGATCACCGCGAGGCGCAGGCCCGGCGAAATCATCATCGTTTCCTTGACGCCGATCAGCCGCGTCGAGGGCTTGCCCGGGATCCGGCTCTCGAACTTGCGCCACAGGTACAGGCAGCCGAACATCAGCCCGCAGACCAGCGGGAGGAGGATGACGAGCTTGAGGATGTAGGTCCAGAGCATCGGATCAGCCGCGCTTGTCGGGCGACACGAGCTCGGTCATCCGGACGCCGAAGCGTTCGCCGACCGTCACCACTTCGCCGCGGCCGATCAGCGTGCCGTTTACGAACACGTCCAACAACTCATTGGCCTGGCGGTCGAGTTCGATCACGCTGGATTCGCCGAGCGCCAGCAACTCGCGCAGCGTCAGGCTGGTCGAGCCAATCTCGACGGTCAGCTTGACGTCGACATCCTGGAGCAGCCGGAAATTGGCGGCCACCGCGGAGTCGACCGGAAACCCGCCGGTCATGTCGTTCATGCTGCAAATCCTTCGTCGAAACGGGTAATCGAGGTGAGCTGGATGGCGGCGAAGCCATTGGAGGTGCCGACCGTGCCGCAGCCGAGCCGGTTGTTGCCGACCATCACCGGCACGTCGCCCGAGATGGTGATCGGGATCACGTCACCGGGCTTCAGGTCCATCAGCATGGTCAGCTTGACGACCGGCTCCGCGAGCACCGAGCGGATCGGGAAGCGCACGTTCATCGCCGCCCGCGTCAGCTCGGTGCGCCAGGCCGGATCGGGCTCCGCCGACTTGCCGACGACCTTGGCGGTCAGCGACGGCGCATGCGGCTTGAGCGCGGAGACGGGGTAGACGAGATCGAGGAACACCGGCTTGGCGCTGCCTGCTGCGATCCCGAAGCGCGTGACGATCATCGCGTCCTCACCGTCGAGATCGGCGATCATCGCCGGGTTCACCTCGACGCGGGTCGGCAAAAAGTCGAAGCGCGCCATCGGCTCCCACGCGGTCTTCAGCGGCGCGGCGATCATCTGGCCGATTCGCGCGACCATCGCTTCGGCGGCGGGCGAGAACTCGGTCGGCAGCGTGTGCGGCGCGGCACCGGTGCCACCGAAGAACAGGTCGAGCATCTCGAGCACGAACTTGCCGTCCATGATGCACAAAGCCTGCGCCATGCCCGGCGTCATGATCAGCGGCAGCCACGCGGTCAGCGCATCGCTGCGCTCGGCCCGGTAATCGGTGAAGCGCTGGACCACCAATGGCTCGGCCCAGCAACGGACTTCCTGGCGCAGCAACGGTTCGAAGACGCCGCGCAAACCCCGCGCGAACCGTGCCGAAAGATGCTGCAGCGAATGCAGGTCACCAAACGGATTGAGCTTGGCCCCGCCGAGCATACCTTGATGCATCGCACCGCCCTGCGGGGCGGTGGAACGATCCCGATCGCGTCGCTCGCGTGTCTTTGCTGAGGGCTCGTTAACCATGCCTCACTGAACAACGAAACTGGTAAAGTAAACGTTACCGATGCCGCCGAACCCTTCCTTCTGCTTGAGCGTATCGTTGATCGATTTGGCGAGGCGGACCTGCAACTGGCGCTTGCCGTCGCTGCTCATCACCTGCTCCTCGGTGGTGTCGCCGAGCGTCATCAGGATCGCCGAACGGACCGCGATATCGTTGGTTTTCAGGTTGGTGATGACGGTGTCATCATACGGTGTCGACACCGCGATGCCGACCTGGACGAAGTGCACCGAATCCTGGAGATTCGACATAAAATCCTTCTCCATCGGGTAGTAGGTCGAGGCGTATTTATCGCCGCCCTGCCCTGCGGGGGGCTTCATCCCGTGGTTTTCGGGCGCAGCCTCCTCGCCGCCATGACCACCGCCTTCGCCGCCCTCGGTCGCGTGCTTCTGCTCGCTTTTCGGGACGAGCTTGGGCTTGCCGTCATCGACTGCGGCGTGGCCGCCGCCGCCGATCAGGCCGGCGTTCGAGGCATAGACGCCCGCACCGACGCCACCGCCGACCAGCACCAGCAACGCGACGCCGCCGATCAGGATCGTCTTCATCTTGCCCTTCTTCTTCGGGGCGGCGTCCGGCGTATCTTTATTGTCGCTCATGGTTTCGGGGTCCTTCGGTTCAAGCGATTCGAATGTCGTCGGTGACGGTGTCCGCGATCACGGCAGCGGTCGGCGCGGGGCGATTCGGGGTTTGCGGGGCGGCAGGCGCGCGCTGCTGTTGCGCGCCGCCGTCGCCGAGCGAGCCCTGTGCAAGCTTCAACCCGCGTGCTTCGGCCAGTTCGGCGAGCCGCGGTTGCGCGTCCGCCAACAAGGTCCGCGTCGCCGCCTGCTCGGCATTGAAGTGAACATGCACGGTATCGCCGTCCTTCTTGACCGACACGTCGATCGCGCCGAGCGCGTCGGGGACAAGGCGGATGCGCGTATCGACCGCGTCTGCGGCGTCGCGGAGCATCTCGATCCGCTCGATCATCGCGTGCGGCCAGCGCTCCTGGCGCATGTCGAGCGGCGCCTGCTGCGCATCGGCGACCTTGATCTCGTGGGTCGCGGTGGCGACGACCGGGCTCAGCGGCGTATCGGAAGGCGCTGCCGGCGTGTCGGACTCGCCGCGCTTCTTGGTTGCCGCCTGGATCGCTGCGCCGAACACCGTTGCCGCCGACGCGACCGTGCCCGGTTGCGGCTGAACGACATCCGGTTGCGCGACGGCGAGGGTAACGGGCGCCGTGTCGGGCGTGGCCCAGCGCGGCGCGTCGGTGGTCGGCGTATCCGGAGTCGCCGGCGTTTTCATCGGCGGCATCGCAGCCATGATTGAGGCGGCAAGCTGCGTTGCGGGCGTGCCGCCGGCTTGCATCGGCGCAGGGGGCAGGGGCGGTTGTGGCTCTATCGCAGCAGGCGTGGCGGACTGAGGCTGCGATTGCGCAAAGGTCGGGCGCTGCATGCCGGTTGGCTGGGTGCCGGATGCATCGACGATGCGTGCACCGGCCATGGGTGTGGGCAGGGAAACGGGCGGGGCAGGCGCGGGTGTCGCAACGATCGGCTGCCACACGAATGCGGGGTCGGACGCTATGACGGGCGGCGGCAAGGCGTTGCCGGTCGCGGCGTCGTCCTGCCGGGTCTCGTCTTCCGCCGCTGCGGCAGGCATTCCGGCATCCGCGTCGTCGCTGACCCGCGCGAACGACCCCGCAAAATCGCCCGGCTCGCCGCTCGTCTTGGCGGAAGACGCACGCGGATGGAGCGGGACGGTACGGGAAAGGGTCGCGGTCTGGATCATGCGGGCACTCGCGTTCGGGCTCATACCCCTCGCTCAGCAAGGATCGTGCCGAACTCTCCGGAAGGCGGGTGCCTCCTCCATCGCGCGGATCGCTTTCAGCACCGCATCGGCGTCGGCGCGGGCGAGCAGCTTCTCGACGGCGCTCTGGTCGCGCTTAGCGGCGCGGGTCGCCTCGGCGGCGCGTTCGACATGATATTCGGCCGCCTGCACGCGCTCGATCGCGGCGTTGGCGGATTGTTGCAGGCGGTCGCGGTAATGCGCGGCGGCGCCGAGCGAGACGGCGACCTGCGTCTCGTGCACCGGCGCGACGGCTTCGGCGAGCAGGGCTATGCGGCCGGAAAGCGCCTGTTCGCTGGCGAACTTGTCGTGCGCGCGCGCTTCGTCGGCGCGAGTCAGGCCGAGCTGGAGCGTGCGGACGCGGTGGATGCGCGCCAGCGTCTTGCTGCGGGCATCCGCCATCTCAGCCGCCGAACACGCCGGTCAGCTCGTCGACCGCGTCGTTCAGCGAGACATTCTCATCGGCGTCCTGGCGAATATATTCCATGACCGCGGGGTGGCAGGCGATCGCCGCGTCGATCGCGGGATCGGCGCCGTGGCGGTAGGCGCCCATCAGCACCAGATCGCGGTTTTCCTCGTAGGTGGCGAGGTGACGGCGGAGTGTCCGCGCGGCCTTGGCGTGGTGCGCGGGCACGATGTCGGTCATCACGCGGCTGACCGACGGACCGATGTCGATCGCTGGGTACACGCCGCGCTCGGCGAGGTGGCGGTTGAGGACGATATGACCGTCGAGGATCGAGCGGGCGGAGTCGACCACCGGATCGTTGCCGTCGTCGCCGTCCGCCAGCACCGTGTAGATCGCGGTGATCGAACCGCCGGTGTGGACGTCGACGCCGGCGCGCTCGATCAGGTTCGGGAGCATCGCGATGGCCGAGGGTGGATAGCCGCGTGCGGACGCGGGTTCGCCGAGCGCAAGGCCGATCTCGCGACCGGCATGCGCGACGCGGGTCAGCGAATCCATGATCAGGAGCACTTTCTTGCCCTCGTCGCGGAAGGATTCGGCGATCGCGTGTGCCCGGAGTGCCCCGCGGATACGGAGCACGGGCGAGTGGTTGGCGGGGACGGCGACGACGACCGAGCGTTTCCGCGCTGCGCCCGCCACCTTGGTTTCGAGGAAGTCGGCGACTTCGCGCGAACGCTCGCCGATCAGGCCGATGACGATCACGTCGGCCTGCGCGGCGCGGACGATCATGCCGAGCAGCACCGACTTGCCGACACCCGAGCCGGCCATGATGCCGACGCGCTGGCCCTGCCCGATCGTCAGCAGGCCGTTGATCGCGCGCACGCCTACGTCCAGCGGTTCGAGCACGCGCCCACGATCGAGCGGCGACTGAAGCTTGCCGGCGAGGGGCCAGCGTCCTGCGCCGCGGATCGGACCGAGGCCGTCGATCGGCTTGCCGGCGCCATCGACCACGCGACCGAGCAGGGCGGGACCGACTTCGGCTTCTCCCGGAGGACCGATCGGCTTGACCGGCGCGCGCGGCAGGAGGGCGGCGGGGCCGCCGAGGTTCATCATCAAGGTGCGACCGTTGCGGAAGCCGATGACCTCCGCCTCGACGCTCGCCGCACCTTCGCCGACCTGGCAGACGGTGCCGACCGGGAGGGTCAGGCCGACCGCTTCCATCAACAGGCCGTCGAACGAGGCGAGGCGGCCTGAGACCTTTGGCTTGGCGACGAAATCGGCGTTGGAGAGGGTTTCGAGATAATCGGCGGTAAAGCGGTTCAGCATTTGGGCACCGGCACCCGATCGATCGCGCTCGCCAGTTGGTCGAGCCACAGTTCGGGGCCGTCCTCGACGATCGTCGAGGCGCTTTCGAGCACGAAGCTGCCGCGCGCGACGCTGGGATCACCGGCTGCGAAGATCGACTTGGGCAGGCGGCCGTCGAGCAGCGGCACATCGTCCGGGTGGACGCGGAGCAGCGCGGATTCGGCGGAGTCCGACAGGAGCTCGGCGGCAGTCTCGATCCGGCCCGCAAGGACGTCGGGCGCGATGCCGACTTCGCCGACCAGCTTGGAGACCAGGAACAACACGGTCTGGCGAAGCTGCGCCGCGACACGCTCGCGGTCGATCCGGTCGTTGCCGAGCGCAGCGGCGAGGTCGCCGAGCAGTGCGCCGTCCCGTATGGCTGTTTCCTGTGCGGCTGCGGCCGCCGCGGCGAGGCCTTCAGCATAGCCGGCGGCATGTGCGTCGGCGAGCGGATCGATGAACGACGATTCGCTCACCGGATCGAGCGGATCCCAACCGGCAGTCGGGTTCACGTCCTTGTCCGCCGGGCTGAAGTGGCGTGGCATGCTTGGTTCAGAGGAGAAGTTCGGCGCCGTGAAGGGCGAGGTCGGCCGGACCGTCGCACGCTCGCGAATATCCGCGGCGGCAAAGCCCGATGGCGGCGCGAACGCGCTCGCCAGGATGTTGGCCGTGGTCGTGTGACGCGACGCAAAGCCCGCGGTGAACCCGTTAGACATAATCGTCTTCCCCCCCGCCCATCTGGATCGTGCCGTCCTTGGCCAGCCCGCGCGCGATCGCGATCATCGCCTTTTGCGCTTCGAGCACCTCGGCAAGTTTCATCGGTCCACGCGCTTCCATCTCATCGCGGATGCCGTCGGCGGCGCGCGCCGACATGCAGCCAAGGAAACGGTTGCGGATGCTTTCGTCGACGCCCTTCAGCGACTTGGTCAGGATCTCGCTGTCGACGTTGCGGATCAGCGTGCCGAGATTCTTGTCGTCGAGGGCGAGCAGATTGTCGAAGACGAACATCGCCTCCTCGATCGCCTTGGCGACTTCGCGGTCGATCTTGAACAGTTTCGGCATGACGCGCTGTTCGGTCGCCTTGCGCGCGCCCGACAGGATCTTGGCGGCCTCACGCGTCCCACCCAGCGTGACGCCGACCGATCCGGGTGCGGCAGCGGTACGGTTGGCGAGCACGGTCTTGAGCGTGTCGACCGCCTCGGGCGTGATCGGGCCCAGCCGGGCAATACGGTGGAGGATGTCGGGCTGGACCGCGTCGGGCAGCAGTTCGAGCACCTGGCCACCGATCGACGCATCGAGATTGGCGATCAGCACGGCCGCGATCTGCGGATGCTCCTTCTCGATCATCGCGGCGATCTCGGGTGCGTCTAGCCAGTCGAGCAGTTCGAGTTCGCAGGCGGCTTCCGGCGGGGTGATGCGCGCGAGCACGCTCTCCGCCTTTTCGGGGCCGAGCGCGCGGTTCATCACCGCCTCGATCTGCGGACGTGGGTCGAAACCGATCGCGGTACGCTCGCGAGCGCGACCGACGAAATCGTCGAGCACGTCCTCGACTTCCTGCTCGGAGACATCGGCGACCTTGAACATCGCCGCGCCGAGCTGGCGCACCTCTTCGGGCTCCAGCTTCTGGAGGATGGCAGCGGCCTCCTCTTCGCCGACCAGCATCATCAGCACCGCGGCGCGTTCGACGCCCGTATAAGTACGTAGCGCGACTTCGCTCACTTCGCGTCGGCCTTGATCATGTCGCGCACGGCCAGCGCTGCGCGCGTCGGATTGTCGCGGGTGAAGCCGCGGACCGCACCGATCCGGTCGTCATAACCGCGCGTGTTCTCGAGCTGGTCGAGGCTGACGGGGGCTGCAACCGCCATGCCGTCGGCGTTCGCCGCGCCGATCGGCTGGCCGAGGGCGGGGCGCGTGCCGGCATCGTCGCGCTTCTTCATCAGCGCCTTGGCGATCGGGCGGACACCGAGCAGCAGGACCAGCAGCGCGATCAGGATCGCGGTCCCGTTGCGCGCGAGTACCGGCAGCCAGGCATTGTCGTACCAGGCCGGGCCGCTCGTCGCGGTCGCATCGGCGCCGGCGAACTTGCGACTGATGACGGTCACGTTGTCGTTGCGCGACTGGTCGAAACCGACCGCGCTCTTCACCAGATCGCTGATCTGGTTGATCTCCATCGCGGTGCGGCGGGTCTTGTCCGGATCGCGCAGGAGGACGGCGACCGACAGACGCTTCACGCCACCGGGTGTCGCCCGTGTGACCGACACTTCGCGGCCGAGGTCGTAGGCGCGCTGATACTGGTCGGACTGCTTCATCGCATCGGGCGCCGCGGCACCGGCGACCGGCTGCGCGGTTCCCGGGTTCCCGGTCGCGGCCTGCGGTGCCGACAGGGTGCTGGCGGCGGGCGGCGTGTTGCTCAGCGCACCCGGAATACCGCCGGGAGCGCCGGCTGCGCCATCCTTCTGGTTGCCGGTCCAGTTGCCGGTCTCGGCGCGAAGAACGCCCTGCTTCTCATAGCTTTCGCGCGTCGCCTGGCTCTCGTCGAGATTGACGTCGGCCTGCACTTCGGCGGTGAAATTGCCCGCGCCGACCAGCGGCGTGAGCAGCGCGATCAGCTGCGTGCGATACTTGTCCTCGATCCGGCGCTGGATATCGATCCGCGCGTCGCTGGCCGCACCCGCACCGTCGCTACCGCCGGCCTTGGTGAGCAGCGCGCCCATCTGGTCGACGATCGTCACCGCCTCGGGCTTCATCCCCGGCACCGACGAGGCGACGAGGTTGATGATCGAGCTGACCTGCGCGTCGCTCAGCGAGCGGCCGCCCTGGAGCTTCAGGATCACGGATGCCGATGGCGCGGCATTGTCGCGGACGAACACGGAGGCTTCGGGCATCGCCAGGTGCACGCGCGCCTCGGCGACCGCATCGATCTCCTCGATCGACTTCGCCATCTCGGACTCGCGTGCCTGGCGGAGGCGTTCGCCCTCGACCGCGCGCGAAACGCCCATCGGCAGCTGGTCGAGGATCGCGTAGCCACCGGGCGCTGCTTTCGGCAGACCCTGGCCGGCGAGCAGCATCTTCGCACGGCTGTAATCGTCCTCGCCGACGGTCAGCGCGCCGGTGCCTTCGTCGATATGGCTCTTGATGTTGGCCGTCGTCAGCGCGGACGTGACCGCCGCCTTGTCGGAATCGGGCAGGCCGCTGAACAGAGTCTTCTGCGTCGGCGTCGACAGGCTCATCCACGCAAGCGCGGCGGCAGCGATCAGACCGACCATCAGCGCCATCGGCAGCGAACGGCGTACGGCCGGCTGCGCCATGACGCCCTTGATCTGCTGGAGGGGATTGGCGAACCGTTCGGTGCCGCCGGGCGAGGTGGGGATGAGTGCGGTGCTCATGTCAGACCGGCATGCTCATGATATCCTTGTAGGCGGACAGCAGCTTGTTGCGGACCTGCAACGTCGCCTCGAACCCGACCGACGCCTGCTGGCGGGCGAGCATCACTTTCGCGATGTCGACCGTCTCGCCGCGCTCATAACTTTCGCTGAGCTTGGCGGCCTGGGTCTGGCCGTCGTTCACGCTCTTCAGCGCGGTTTCCATCGAATCGGCAAAGCTGGTCGGCTTGACCGTTTCGGTCGGTGCGACGGTCCCGCTCGCCCCGGCACGCGAGAGCGCCTGGTTGCGTTCGAGGATCTGCGAGCGCAGCGCCATGACGCGGTCGACGCTCATCGCGCCGCCGCCAATCCCACTGACGCCGCTCATGCCGAGGCTGCCCAGTTCTGGACGCTGCCGATATCGTCACCCTGCTCGCGCGCCTTTGCGAGGCGGTAGCGCAGCGTGCGTTCGGAGATGCCGAGGCGCTTGGCGGTCTCGATCCGGCTGCCATTGCAGGCCTTGAGCGTCTCGCGGATCGCGGCGAATTCGCTCATCTGGACGATGTTGCCCAAGGTTTCGGGTTCTGCCGGCGCTGCCATCTGCGTGATCGGCGTCACGACCGCGGTACGCTGGAAGGTCATCGTCACCGGGCGGTCGAACACGATGTGGTTCACCTCAATCGTGTCGCCGCCGCAGAACAGCAGCGCGCGCTGGATCACGTTCTCGAGTTCACGGACGTTGCCCGGCCAGTCGTGCAGCATCAACTGCTCGATCGCCGCATGGCTCGGCCAGGGAATGACGTTGCGGTTGCCGGCATGACGCAGGATCAGCGTCGCGGCGAGCGCGGGAATGTCCTGCGGGCGCTCGGCCAGCGACTTGGTCGCGAGCGGGAACACGGCAAGGCGGTAATAGAGATCGGCGCGGAACCGGCCGGCAGCGACTTCGGCGTGGAGATCGCGGTTGGCACACGCAATGACCCGGACGTCGATCGGCTGCGGCACCGAAGCGCCGAGCGGCACGACCTCGCGCTCCTGCAACACGCGCAGCAGCTTCGCCTGCAATTGCAGCGGCATCTCGGCGATCTCGTCCAACAAAATCGTGCCGCCATTGGCCGCGCGGAAGAACCCGTCGCCGCCCGAAGACGCGCCGGTGAACGCACCCTTCTGGTGCCCGAACAGCAGCGCCTCGAGCATCGATTCGGGGAGCGCGGCACAGTTGATCGCGATGAACGGCTTGTCCTTGCGTGCCGAGCCGTTGTGGATGGCGCGGGCGAGGACTTCCTTGCCGGTGCCGGTCGGGCCGTTGATCAGCACGGTGATATCGGCGGCAGCGACGCGCTCGGCCAAGGCGAGCAGCGCGAGCGATTCGGGGTCTGCGGCGGTTGGCATGTCCGGCCCGCCGATCAGGGCGCGCGCAAAGCCGTTGCCGACCGCGGTGTCCTCCGCGGCAAAGCTGATCCGCGCCGGCGAACCACCGCGCGACGGCGTCACTTCACGACCCTCGCACCCGATCACGACGGTACGGGCAGGGGCGGTGACGCCTTCACCCTCCGCGACGAGGAACAAATCGTTCGGGCCCGGCTGGCTGGTCTCGAACGACCCGACGCCAAAGCCTTGCGCACGAAGCGATGAAACAAGCGCATATTTCCGCGAAGTAACTGCAGCTGATGGATAAATCGAACGCATCGTGTTCCCCCTGGACGATTCGGGGAATACAAGCGGATTGGTAAACTCGCGGTTAAACTCTGCCGCCCACCGGCAGATTATTTCCGGGCGCGTTCGCGCGGGTTTGCGCGCGCGAACGCCCGCCCCCGTATGTGCGAGCCCGCACGAGGGACGGATTATTTTGCTTAAGTCGGTGCGAGAGCGGCCGTTACCCCCTGTGACGGATCGGCACTTCGCCATGGGGGCGGCGCGGATCGTCGAAGATCACGGAGATTTTTCATGACTGTCATCGGCACCAACATCTCGGCGCTTCGCGCCACGAACGCGTCGACCAAGGCATCGAACCTGCTCGCGACCTCGATGGAGCGCCTGTCGACGGGCAAGCGCATCAATTCGGCCAAGGACGACGCCGCTGGTCTGGCGATCTCGTCGTCGATGACGTCGCAGATCAAGGGCATGAACCAGGGCATCCGCAACGCGAACGACGGCATCTCGATGGCGCAGACCGCAGAGGGCGCGCTCGACGAGGTCACCAACAACCTGCAGCGTATGCGCGAACTGGAAGTGCAGAAAACCAACGGCACCTATTCGGCGAGCGACATCTCGAACATCAAGCTGGAGCAGGATGCGCTGGCGAAGCAGATCACCAACGTCCTGGGCAACACCACGTTCAACGGCGTCAAATTGTTCGACGGTAAGGCCGGGGCGGCAACTCCAACCGTAGGCGGTGCGGTCGTCAGGATTCAGGCGGGGGCGAACAGCACCGACTCTATCAACCTCAATCTGGGCACCGATCTGACCGCTGCCTATACAGCCGCCGTCGCAGCCGATCCGACCGCAACGCCCCCGGTAGCGGGTTCGCCTGCTGGCGGCGGCGTCGGCACAGTCGTCACTGCCAACGGAGCGGCAACAGGCAGCACTGATCCCCTGAAGGATTACGACAACGCGATCGCTACGGTCTCGAACCGCCGCGCGTCGCTCGGCGCATCGCAGAACCAGCTGCAGTCGGCGGTCAACAACCTGACCTCGAACGCGACCAACCTGTCGGACGCAAAGAGCCGGATCGAAGACACCGACTTCTCGGCGGAAACGACCGCGCTCGCCAAGGCGCAGATTCTCAGCCAGGCATCGACCGCGATGCTCAGCCAGGCGAACCAGAGCCAGCAGAGCGTCCTCAAGCTCCTCGGCTGATCCAGTCTCGGCGCTGGCACCGCCCCCCCTAGGGTGACGGCGCCGATCGAGTGGCTACCAACGCTGCATTAAAGTTCGAAAACCCCGGTGGCACCGTGCCTCCGGGGTCTTCGTCGTGTCGCGCGATCATGGACAGCAAGCAACTGTAAAATCATAGAAAAATACGGCAAGAATTGGCCGGTTCGGCTTAAGTCCGGCGGGAACCTGCCGTTACTTCTTATGGCGGCACGGCCCTTCGCCACGGGGGCGGCGGGGATCGCCGAAGATCACTGGAGTTCAACATGACTGTCATCGGCACCAACATCTCCGCGCTGCGCGCGACCAACGCCTCGACCAAGGCATCCGGCCTGCTCGCCACGTCGATGGAACGCCTGTCGACCGGCAAGCGTATCAATTCGGCCAAGGACGACGCCGCCGGCTTGGCGATCTCGTCGTCGATGACGTCGCAGATCAAGGGTATGAACCAGGGCGTGCGCAATGCGAACGACGGCATCTCGATGGCGCAGACTGCAGAAGGCGCGCTCGACGAGGTCAGCAACAACCTGCAGCGCATGCGCGAACTGGAAGTGCAGAAGAGCAACGGAACCTATTCGACCAGCGACATCGCGAACATCAAGACCGAGCAGGATGCGCTTGCCAAGCAGATTTCGAATGTGTTGACCAATACCACGTTCAACGGAGTCAAGCTGTTCGACGGTACTCCTCCGGTATCTCCTGCAACCGTGACCACCGCAAAGACGGTCAATATTCAAGCCGGCGCGAATGCCAGCGATGCAATAAGCCTGAATCTCGGTACCAGCCTTAGTGAAGTCGCAAACGGCACTGGCGCTAACCTAACTGGCGGAGGCGTCGGTACGGTCGTGGTTGCTACGACGACAAGCGGTACCACCACCATTGCCTCGGGCGGAACGCTGCAAAATTACGACGACGCAATCTCGCTGGTCTCGAACCGCCGTGCCTCGCTTGGCGCCGCGCAGAACCAGCTGCAGTCGGCGGTCAACAACCTGACCTCGAACGCGACCAACCTGTCGGACGCCAAGAGCCGTATCGAAGACACCGATTTCTCGGCCGAAACGACTGCGCTCGCCAAGGCTCAGATCCTCAGCCAGGCATCGACTGCGATGCTCAGCCAGGCCAACCAGAGCCAGCAGAGCGTCCTGAAGCTGCTTCAGTAATCCGCTTGCCGACGCTGGCACCGCCCCCCAACGGGTGTCGGCGTCGGTCGGATCCGCCTCGCCCCGCGCGAGGCGGCATGAAACCCCGGTGGCTTAAGCCGCCGGGGTTTTCTTGCGTCCGACTGCTGTCGGGTGCGTGCAAGCTCTTATGAACCATAAGAAAATGGCTGCCATAACCGCTTAAGTTTTGCGCGATGCCGCCGTTACTCATCATGACGGCTCGGCCTTCGCCACGGGGGCGGCGCGGATCGTCGAAGACCACGGAGATTTTCATGACTGTCATCGGCACCAACATCTCGGCGCTTCGCGCTACGAATGCCTCGACCAAGGCTTCCAGCCTTCTCGCCACCTCTATGGAGCGTCTGTCGACCGGCAAGCGCATCAACTCGGCGAAGGACGACGCAGCGGGTCTCGCCATCTCGTCGTCGATGACGTCGCAGATCAAGGGCATGAACCAGGGCGTGCGCAACGCAAACGACGGTATCTCGATGGCGCAGACCGCTGAAGGCGCGCTCGACGAGGTCACCAACAACCTGCAGCGTATGCGCGAGCTCGAAGTGCAGAAGAGCAACGGCACCTATTCGACCAGCGACATCGCCAATATCAAGACCGAGCAGGATGCGCTCGCCAAGCAGATTTCCAACGTGCTTACGAATACCAAATTCAACGGCGTTGCTCTGTTCGGCGGCGGCGCGACGGCGGCGGCGGACAAGAAGGTGACGATCCAGGCTGGCGCAAATGCGAGCGATGCGATTGAGCTGAACCTCGGCAGCAGCCTCAGTGCAGTGGCAACTGGTTCGGGCACCGCCGGGTTGGCTGGCGGCGTGGGCTCAGTCGTTGATTCGACCACGACGGCGGGCACAGTCGTCGCCGCAGGTACGCTGCAGAATTACGACGACGCGATCTCGCTCGTCTCGAACCGTCGTGCGTCGCTCGGCGCGTCGCAGAACCAGCTGCAGTCGGCGGTCAACAACCTGACCTCGAACGCGACCAACCTGTCGGACGCCAAGAGCCGGATCGAAGACACCGACTTCTCGGCCGAAACGACCGCACTCGCCAAGGCGCAGATCCTCAGCCAGGCATCGACCGCGATGCTCAGCCAGGCCAACCAGAGCCAGCAGAGCGTTCTGAAGCTTCTCGGCTAACCCACTTACCGACGCCGGCACCGCCCCCCAATGGGTGTCGGCGGCGGTCGGATCCGTCCCGCGTCACGCGAGGCGGCATGAAACCCCGGTGGCTCAAGGCCGCCGGGGTTTTTGTTTTTGTCGGCACCGCCCGCAGGCGACGGCGCCGGCTTTCCGGCGCGGCCTTCGGTGGATACGGTGCTGCAATGTTGTTGATCGTTGGAACCGTGCGCCTGCCGGCCGAAACCATGGACGCGGCGCGACCGGTCATGAGGCGGATGGCCGACGCCAGTCGCTCGGAGGACGGATGCGTCGAGTACGGCTATGCCGAGGACGTGTTCGAGCCCGGCCTCATCCACGTGAAGGAGATGTGGACCGATCAGGCCGCGCTGGATCGCCACTTCGCGTCGGTACACATCGCCGAATGGCGTGCGGCCTGGCTAGGTCTCAACATCGGCGATCGCAACTTGCGCATCTACGATGTCGGAGAACCACGCCGGACATAGCGTGCGCTACATCTGGCGGGAGAGCGCCTTCTTCAGTTTCGCGTGCGCGGAAGCCTTGATCTGGCATACCCGTGCGGAGCCGACGCCGAAGACTTCGCCGATCTCCTCTAGGTTGAGTTCCTCGACGTAATAGAGCTGGATCACCTGCGCTTCGCGTTCCGGCAAGGCGGTGATCGCGGCGATCAGGGCTTCGCGCATGTCGCTGTCGGCGAGCTGTTCGAATGCATCCGGAGTGTCGTCGGCGAACCATGGCAAATCGTCGGCGTACAGCTCGTCGATCGAATCGAAGCGGATCGCGTCGGCGGTGACGTAGTCGGTGCGGAGTTTTTCGATCGTGACGCCGATGTGCTGCGCGATCATGTCTTCTCCCGGAGCTTTCCCCGTGCGGGCGGTTAGCGTGGAAATCGCCTCGGCGTACTGGCGGCGGCGACGCATCGCGCCGCGCGTGCTCGTGGCCTGGCGGCGAAGTTCGTCGATCATGCTGCCGCGCAGGCGGGTGATGAGGTAGGTCTTGAACGGCATCCCGCGCTCGTCGAAATTCGCCGCGGCCTCGACCAGCGCGACCAGGCCGACCTGGATCAAGTCCTCGACTTCGACGCTGCTGCTCATGCTGCCGTGGACGTGCCACGCGATCCGGCGGACCAGCGGGAGATGCTGCTTCACCAATTGGTCCGCGTCACCGCCCGGGCGTTGATGCGGGCGGTAGGTGAGGGGTTGGCCGGCGAAGGGCTGGGCGTCCGCGAACGCGCCGCGCATCGGTAGCGCGCTCATGCTGCGAGCGCCTGCTGCGAGGCACCGATGACCGCGACGACTTCGACCGCCTTCTCTTCGGGCACTTCGAAGAACGACATGACCGGCGTATCCGGCAGGCACGTCTTCACCAGCTTGCGGATGGCGATGCGGATCGTCGGCTGGACGACCAGCGCGAACGGTTTCGCTTCAGCGATCAGCGGTTGCGCGGCGCGTTGCAGCGCCTCGACGATGCGGCGGCCGAGATCGGGTTCGATGACGTGGCGGCGCGATTGATCGGCGCGCATTGCCTGGCCGAGCAGACCTTCCAATTGACCCTCCAACGTCATGACGCGCAGCGGTTCGCGCACGCCGCACAGTTTCTGGATGATGAGCGCGCCGAGCTCGGGGCGGATCGTCTCGATGATCTCTTCGGCGTCCTGCGTGCGCTGCGCGGCGACCGCGATCGCGCCGGCGATGCGGCGGAATTCCTTGAGCGGGACGTTCTCGGCGAGCAGACCCTTCAGGACCTGCGTCAACGTCGTGATCGGCAGTGGCGCGAGCGCGGCGACGAGCTGCGCGGCGCGCTCCTTCAGTCCGTCGAGCAGCGCCTGGACTTCGTCCTGGCCGAGCAGCTCGGACGCGTTCTGGCCGAGCATGTGATTGAGATGCGTCGCCATCACGGTGCCGGGGTCGACCAC
Source organism: Sphingomonas sp. R86520 (assembly GCF_042466285.1). NCBI lineage: Bacteria > Pseudomonadati > Pseudomonadota > Alphaproteobacteria > Sphingomonadales > Sphingomonadaceae > Sphingomonas > Sphingomonas sp. R86520. The sequence goes on along the minus strand of NZ_JAXHBZ010000001.1, from coordinate 2,967,712 downwards.
GAGATAGCCTGCGCCGGTTGCCGCATCGGCATCGCTCGCATCGACCCAGGTCGCGTCGAGCCCGAAGGTCGGATCCTTGACCTTCTTGCCGAACAAGTCGCCGAACGCCTGCCCCGTATCGAGCGCGAGCATCTCGTCGGGCGACACTGTGTCTTCGCCGACGACGACTCCGTTGACGAGGATGCGGTAGACGTACGGCGCGAGGTTGATGTCGTCGCGGACGCGGACCTGCGGCACGACGAAGCCGAGTTCCTTCGACAGCTGGCGACGCACACCGGTGATCCGGCTCATCAACGGCGACCCGCGACGCTCGTCGGCGAGCGGTACCAGGCCGTAGCCGATGTCGAGATTGACCTGCATGCCGTCGGTGACTTCTTCCCAGCCGATCTTCGACTGGTCGATCGTCTCGACCGGGACGACGACGACGGGGGCAGGGCGGCGCTCGATCTGACGCAGCTTCCACGCGGCGAACCCGGCGATCGCTGCCGCCGGCAAGATCACCATGTGGGGCATGCCGGGCAGGATACCGAGCAGCGCGAGGATGACCGCGACCGGCGTCCAGGTGCGGGGCGACCCGAACTGGCCGCCGATCTGGCCGGCCAGGTCCTTGTCCGACGTGACGCGGGTGACGATCGACGCGGCGGCGATCGAGAGCATCAGCGATGGCAGCTGCGCGACGAGCGCGTCGCCGATCGCGAGCAGGATGTAGTTGTGCGCGGCGTCGGCGATCGTCATGCCGTGGCTGACGGGGCCGAGGATCAGGCCGCCGATGATGTTGGCGGCGAGAATCAGCATGGCCGCGACCGCATCGCCCTTCACGAACTTCGACGAGCCGTCCATCGAGCCGTAGAAATCGGCTTCGGTCGAGACTTCGACGCGGCGTGCTTTCGCTTCATCCGGAGTGATGAGGCCGGCGTTGAGGTCGGCGTCGATCGCCATCTGCTTTCCGGGCAGCGCGTCGAGCGTGAAGCGCGCGCTGACTTCGGACACGCGACCGGCGCCCTTGGTGACGACGATCATGTTGATGATCATCAGGATCGCGAACACGAAGATGCCGACGACGTAATCGCCGCCGATCAGGAAGGTGCCGAACGCCTCGATCACGTGACCCGCCGCGCTCTCGCCTTCGTGGCCGTGGACCAGCACGATGCGGGTGGAGGCGACGTTGAGGCCGAGGCGGAACAGGGTGGCGAACAGCAGCACGGTCGGGAAGGCGGAGAAGTCGAGCGGCTTCTGTGCGTTGAGCGCGACCATCAGCACGGCCAGGCTGATCGCGATGTTCGCCACGAAGAAGATGTCGAGCATGAACGCCGGGATCGGCACGACCATGACGAGCACGAGCAGCAGGATCGCGAGCGGCAGGACCGACGCCCTGGCGTTGGAGAGGATGCGGTTCATGGCTTAGCCGCCCAACCGTGCGAGCATCATGTAGGCCAGGCGCGCGGTATCGGGCGTCGGCCGCAGGATGCTGGCAGCGGCTTGCGTGGTCCGACCGGTGAACTTGTTCATCGCCGTGGTGGCCCAAGCGAGTGCGTCGTCGGCGCTTTCGTTGCTGCCGGTGATGACCGTGCTGCCGTTCATGTCGAGCGATTGGGCGGCGTAATTGGCGGGCGTCGCGGTCGCGGACGCACCGGCGGCGGCGCCACCGAGCTTGTCGGCGAAGCGGTCGTAGATCGCCGACAGCGTGCGCGGCTGGTTGTTGGCATCGTAGAAGACGTTGTGGTTCGCGCGCGCGGCGGCGGGGAACAGCGCCGCGCCGCTCGCCTGCGGGTTGGCCTGCATCGTCTTGAGGAACTTGGTCGCGCCACCGAGGCCCATGAAATGCGCCATATAGAGGTCGGTGCCCGAGGCGGGACGGCCGAGCGTGCCTTCGAGCGAGTCCTTGTTGTCCGACGCATATTCGGCGGCCATCATCGACGAGGCGTTGGGATCGTTGCGCAGCGCGAGGATCGCCGCCTTGGTGCCGGCATCGCCGACCGACAGGCGGCCGCTCGACGAGGTACCGATGCTGTCCGCAGCCCAGGCCATGCCGTGCTCGGCGCCGTGCTTCTTGACGACGGAGAGCCAGCTCTGTTCGATGAACTGATAGAGGCCCGATGCGCTCGACGTGCCGGCCTTGGCGTTGGCGTTCAGCCCGCTCTCGAGCTTTGCCTGGCCCAGCAGATAGTCGAAATCCACGCCCGTCTTGCTGCTCGCAAGCGCGATCGCGGATTGGATCCGGCCGGTAGTGATAGGATTGACGGTCATGCCCGTGTGCGGTGCCCCTGGTTCAGGGGGTACTCAGCAAGGGGCGTGCCAGTTTTGGTGTAAGCCGCTGCAACTAAGCCCGTCACCCCAGCGAAAGCTGGGGTCTCGTGCGGCAAGGGCGCGCTCTATTACGTTAATACCCCAGCTTTCGCTGGGGTGACGGATGGGGTGGGGGGGGCGACGCGTAGGGGCAGTATGACGGATTTTTGGGGAAGGGCGGCCGTGTCAGGCGCGCGCGATGTTACGCGTATGCCGCCCTAAGTCCCGGCCGATAGCCGGCAACGGCACCGTCGCCGGTCAGGGTTTGCAGGCGGCGGCGAACATTTGCCGCCATCAGGTTGGTGTAGATCCGGCAGGTCTCGTTGAGCCGGTTCGCCTCGTCGGCGAGCTCGCGGATCTCGCTGCCGGCGGGGCCGGTGCCGAGCGTGGCGATCTGTTCGATGCCGGCGAGCTTGTCGGCGGTCGCACGCTCGAGGCTGGCGACGTCGTTCGACTTCAGCGCGGCGATCTCGGCATGCAGCGCGTCGATCACGCGGATCAGGGCATCACGCCGTTTCATTGGAATTCCACGAAAGCTTGAGCGCCATCAGCCGGTCGGCGATGGTGGCGGGGAGGATCGGGAAGGTGCCGGTGGCAATCGCCTTCTTGATCGCGGCGACCCGGCTCGCATCGATCGGCGGCGCCGAGGCCATCGACTTTGCAAGCGCGATCGAGTCCGAAACCACCGCCGCAGGCGCCTTCGCCTGGGGCTGTACGGGCGTCTGCACCGTGGTCGCCGGCGTCGCGGCGGCGACGCGCGCGACGGAGCGATCTCCTGCTACTGACGGCTTCGCGCCGATCGAGTCCACCATGTCCGCATCCTCTGCTTTGCGCTGACATCAGGAGAAACGGTCGCACGGCAAAAACCTTTAGGTAAATTAATCTGTTGGTCGAAAATTAGTTCGACGAATTAGTTCGACCAGCCGGGCAGCGTGGCGCGGCCGGCGTCGACCGCGATCGCCTGGACCGGCGTGCGGGCGTCGTCGACCTTGACCATGAAGCGTCCGCCGGGGGCGGCATCGCCCATCGCGACCCCTTCGCGACTGATCGAGAAACCCTCGGTGCCAGCCTCGATCACGATCGGATCGCCGCGCTTGATGACCGGCGCGACCTTGGCGGTGGGCACGAACGACGCGGCGATAGCGGCGGGCGCGTTCGCCGGGCGAATGACGGGGACGAAAATCCGCCATGCCGGTCCAGCGCACGACACGACGACTGCGTCATGCTGTTCGGATCGCCACGACAGCGAAACGGTCGGGCACGTCGCAAGCCGAAGTCGCGCGTCGACCGGCGTGCGTGCGCCCCCCTCGGCACCGGTCGGGCGGCCGGTAAACGCGGCGACCGAGCGATCGAGCGCGGCGGTATCCTGGAAGCTGGCAGCCATGAGCAGGAACAAGATGATCATTGAGCGGTCCTCTGAGCTTCGCCCCTTGGGGGTTCGCCGACAAAGGCGACGGAGACGATGGCGGCACGGCGGCCGGGCTTGGTGGCGGCGACGATGGCGACACGCGATGGCGCAACCGCGGCAAGCGCGGCGGCGACGGTGCGCGCGCGGTCGGCGGCGAGGATCGCGGCGCTGCCGGTGACGCGGTCGATATCGGCAGGCGTGCCGTCGGTCGAACCGGTGACGGTGAGCATCACCCGGGGGTCACGCGCCGCTTCCCGCGCCCAGGCGACGAGCGCGCCGGGGGTGGTCGGCAGGATCGCCGAGCCGGGTGCGAAATCGAGAATGCCGGCGGCCGCGACGGGCATCGGCGTCGGCTCGGTATTGTTCGCGCCGAAGCCTTCGCGGATGCCCTTCGCCAAATCCCCTCGTGTTATACCGGCGCCGCCGATATGCTGGGTCGCCTGCACCAGCACGAGGAAACCGACGAGCAGCAGCGCGAGATCGGCTAGCGTGATCAGCCAGAGCGGCTTGCCGGTCGGCGCGTCCGGATATTCGCTGGCGTTCACGCGACGGTTGCCAGGGTCGGCGCGACATAGCCACGCGGCGTTTCGCGTTCGGCGAGCGCCACGAGCGGCGCTTCGATACGCGCGCGCTCGAACGCTTCGTTGCGACCCTGCGCGCGCAGGCGGTTGGCGATCGGCATGAAGAGCAGGTTGGCGAACAGCGCGCCGTACAGCGTCGCGAGCAGGGCGACCGCCATCGCGCCGCCGATCGCGCCGGGATCGCTCATCGTCGCGAACATCTGCGCGAGGCCGACCAGCGTGCCGACCATGCCCATTGCCGGCGCGGCCTCGGCGGCGCCCGACCAGACGTCGGCGGCGGCGACGTGGCGCTCGATCCGCGCGCGACGACGGTGCTGGACGAGCGTTGTGACGTCGCCTGCCGACGCACCGTCGACGATCGCGGCGATCCCGGCGGCGACGTCGGCGTCGGTGATGACCGAGCGGTCGAGCGCCATCACCCCGTGGCGCTTGGCGATGCGGGCGAGCGCGGTGATCTGGAGCAGCAGGGGATCTGCATCGAACCGTCCGCGGCCTAGCGTGGTGACGGCGGCGAGCGCGCGGCCGAGGTCGCGGAGCGGCGTGCGGAGGACGACCGCGAGGACGGTGCCGCCACCGACGATGGCGAGCGCTGCGGGGTCGAGCAGTTGGGCGAGCGTGATCATGTGTGCGGGGCGATGCAAGGGGCGGGCCAGTTGGTTAGACCGGGCTGGCTTATCCTTTCGGCGACGACGTCCTCTCGCCCCTAACGCCCGTCATCCCAGCTCCTCGCCGTCATCCCAGCGAAAGCTGGGATCTCCCCGTTTGAGCCATCCCGCTCGTCAACAGGGATACCCCAGCTTTCGCTGGGGTGACGTAATCGGGGCGCGGTAGCGTCCCGTCAGGCCAGGCTCGTGCTTGCATCCACCGTTCCGCGTACTCGCTGGCCTCGAGTGTGCGTAGCGGTGGACCCCGGAAGAAGTCCGGGTGACGGAGGGGTGGGGCGCCGTGGTCGTGCGCGCTTGCCACGAGCACCACCCCGGCGGAGGCCGGGGCCCAATTGGGGGGCGTCGCTAACTGCGGACGCGCTTCGTTACTGCGACCTCTCCATTTGGGCCCCGGCCTTCGCCGGGGTGGTGGGCCTGTTTGCGTGGAGTACGTGTTCGCCAATCGGACGAAGTGGCGGCTGGTGTCGGAGCCGCCGCACGCCAGCACTCTCCTCCTTGTTCTCCCGCGAAGGCGGGAGCCCAGACTGGGTCCCCGCCTTCGCGGGGAAACAAGGGCGTACGGGCCGGTAATTCGGTTTGCCGCCCCGCACACGCCAACCGGCACACGCCAACCGGCACACGCCAACCGGCACACGCCAACCGGCAACCGCTTTGCCGCCCGCCCCTGCAACACCGGCAAGCCATTGCCGTTCACCTTGCCGCCCACCTGCCGCTGCCCGGCAAACCACCATCCCCCACCCGCAACACGAAAACTGGCACGCCCATTGCTTATGTCCGATTGCGCAATGGGTGCGCCAGGAGACGGGCTTGTGTCAGGCGACACGCTTTTCGGAGTTCACGGGGCGGCACTCGAGGTGCGGTCGCAGCGCATGGGTGTGCTGGCGTCGAACATCGCCAACGCCTCGACGCCCGGCTTCAAGGCGCGCGACATCGATTTCCAGGCCGCGCTCGCGTCGGTCGAGAACGATGGCAGCACCAATGCCGCGACCAAATACCGGATCCCGACGCAGACCTCGATGGATGGCAACACCGTCGAGCTGAGCCAGGAACAGACCGCGTTCGCCGAGAACGCCGTCCAGTATCAGACGACGCTGTCGTTCCTGAACGGACGGATCGGCCAGATCACCCGCGCGCTGAAGGGAGAATAAGATGTCCGGTCAGCCCATGACGATCTTCCAGGTGGCCGGCCGCGCGATGTCCGCGCAGCTGATCCGGATGAATACGACCGCGTCGAACCTGGCCAATGCCGGCGGCACCACTGGGTCGGCCGAAACCGCCTACAAGACGATGAAGCCGGTGTTCCGCACCAGCTTCGACTCGGCGAGCGGCATGTCGACGGTCGATATCGAGCGGGTCGTCACCGCCGGCGACGCGCCGACCAAGCGCTACGATCCCGACAATCCGATGGCCGACAAGGATGGCAACATCTTCGAGGCGGCGGTCGATGAAACCCGCGAGATGGTCGACATGATGGAGACCTCCCGCAGCTACCAGAACAACATCGAAGTGATGAACACCGCAAAGTCGCTCATCATCGATACCCTCAAGCTAGGCCGCTGATCATGGCAACTTCCTTCGATACCACGCTCAACACCCTCGGCATCACGCGCACGTCGGCAGCTGCAGCGACCACCACGACCAAGTCGTCCAGCTCGCTCGGCCAGTCCGACTTCCTGAAGCTGATGACCGCGCAGATGCAGAACCAGGATCCGTTCAACCCGGTCGACAACACCCAGATGGTCGCGCAGATGGCGCAGATCTCGACCACGTCGGGCATCTCCGAGATGAACACGACGCTGAAGGCAATGGCCGACAAGCTCGGCGTCACCAGCACCAGCGACGCGCTGTCCTATGTCGGCAAGACCGTGTTGACCGAGGGCAGCACCGCCTATGGCCGATCGGCGGGCGGTATCGCCGGGTCGGTCGAGCTGGCCGGCGCCGCGACCGACGTCAACGTCACAATCAGCGACGCGAACGGCGCGGTGCTGAAGACGATGTCGCTCGGCAAGCAGGCAGCCGGCACGATCGGCTACGACTGGGACGGCAAGGACACCGCCGGCGCGGATGCCGGCAGCGGCCCGTTCACGGTCGCGGTCAACGCGCAGAGCAACGGTACCACGGTCGGCGCGACCAGCCTGGTCTGGGCGCCCGTCCAGTCGGTGTCGACCACCACCGGCGCCGCCGTCCTCACGCTTCCCGGCCTCGGCGAAGTGCCTGCCACCGCTATCCGCCAGATCGGCTGAACCCAGACTTTCTAGGAGCTAAACCGCCATGTCTTTCTACACTTCGCTCTCGGGTCTGCAGGCATCGCAAGCCGAGATGTCGACGATCTCGCACAACCTCGCGAACGTCGCGACCAACGGCTTCAAGAAGAGCCGCACCGAATTCGCCGACGTGATCGCCTCGAGCGTGTCGGTCGCGCCGTCGCAGCAGATCGGCTCGGGCGCGATCGTCCAGGCCAATCGCCAGCAGTTCGCGCAAGGCAGCCTGATCCAGACCTCGAACAGTCTCGATCTCGCGGTGTCCGGCGACGGCTTCTTCGCGGTCAAGCCGAGCATCGAATCCGCCTCGATCAACTATACGCGCAACGGCGGCTTCCTGGTCGATTCGAACCGCTATGTGGTCGATTCGCAGGGTTCGCATCTGCAGGTGTTCCCGGTCGACGGCTCGGGCGCGGTGGTAGCGACCGGCTCCGATTCCGCGTTGAGCCTGCGCCTGCCCGAGACGAGCGGGACGCCGGTGCCGACCTCGGCGGTGACGATGACGCTGAACCTCAACGCCAATTCGGCGCTGCCGACGACCGCGACGTTCGATCGGTTCGACCCGTCGAGCTACAACCAGTCGGCGCAGACCACCGTCTACGACGCGGCCGGCAACGCGATGACGCTGACCAATTATTTCAAGCGCACCTCCGCGCCGACCACGACCAACGCGAACAGCACCTGGGAAGTCCACAGCTTCGTCGGCGACAAGGAGCTGACTTCGGGCGGCACCGCCGGGACGGCGATGACGTTCGACTCGACCGGCAAGATGACCGCACCGACCGGCGCGATCGCCTATGACCAGTTCACCACCGCGAATTCGACCGATCCGCAAACGATCGGCTTCACCTTCGGCAGCGGTACGACCCAGCTGTCGAGCGCGTTCAACGTCGCGTCGCGCACGCAGGACGGCAAGGCGGTCGGCCAGATCCAGGGCGTGACGGTCGACGAGAAGGGGCTCGTCAATGCGAGCTTCTCGAACGGCGACACGCAGGTTCTGGGGCAGGTGATGCTCGCCAACTTCTCCAATCCCGAAGGTCTGCGCCAGCTCGGCAGCAGCTACTGGCAGTCGACCGGCATCTCCGGCTCGGCGAAGCTCGGCTCGGCGGACACCAACGGCTTCGGCAAGCTGATGTCGGGGACGATCGAGGGATCGAACGTCGATATCACCGAGGAACTGGTCAACCTGATCGCGGCACAGCGTAATTTCCAAGCGAACTCGAAGGCGCTCGATACCGCCAACCAGATCTCCGAAACCATCTTCAACATCCGCAGCTAAGCAAGAGCGAGCAGGGGACCCTGAATGGACAAGCTGGTCTACACCGCGGCGACGGGCCTGCGCGCGCACATGGCGGCGCAGGCGGCGATCGCCAACAACATGGCGAACGCGTCGACCACCGGATTCCGCGCCGATCGCGTGGTGTTCGACCGGCTGAACCTGAAGGGCGACGGGTCGACGATCGAGGCGCGCGCGCCGACCTCGGAAGAGGTGACCGACGCCGATCGTTCGCCGGGTGCGATCCAGCTGACCGGGCGTCCATTGGACGTCGCGATCACCGGCACCACGGCGTGGCTCGCGGTGCAGGCGTCTGACGGGTCGGAGGCGTACACGCGTCGCGGCGATCTGGAGGTCGCGCCCTCCGGCGTGCTGCAGACCGGCGACGGGCATCCTGTGATCGGCTCGGGGGGGCCGATCACCCTGCCGCCCTACCAGTCGCTGACGATCGCCGGCGACGGGACGATCTCGATCGTGCCGCAGGGGGGGGACGCGAAGAACCCGCAGGTGATCGACAAGCTCAAGCTCGCCGACACAAAAGGGTCGGACACGGTCAAGGGCCTCGACAACCTGCTGCGCGTGCGCGGCGGCGGGGCGCTGCCCGAGGACATGGATGCCAAGGTTCAGGGCGGCGCGATCGAGGGATCGAACGTCAACATGACGCAGGCGCTGGTCGACATGATCGAGAACCAGCGGTCCTACGAAGTCCAGGCCAACATGATGAAATCCGCCAAGGAAATCGACGAAAGCGGTGCATCTTTGATGCGCCTGCCGAGCTAGAAGGAACAGACGAATGTCATCCGCAGCCATGCATATCGCGCGCACCGGGCTCGACGCCCAGGACATGCGCATGCGCGTCATCTCGAACAATCTCGCCAACGTGAACACCACGGGCTTCAAGAAGGACCGTGCGGCGTTCGAGACGCTCGCCTACCAGACCATCACCACGCCCGGCGCGCAGAGCACGGCCGAAACCAAATACGCGACCGGGCTCAACCTCGGTACCGGCGTCCGCATCCAGGGCACCGCGCGGATGGACACGCAGGGCGCGATGCAGACGACCGGCAACAGCCTCGATCTCGCGCTCGACGGCGACGGCTATTTCCAAGTGCAGATGCCCGGCGGCACGCTCGGCTACACCCGCGCCGGCAATTTCTCGCGCTCGGCCGAGGGCCTGCTGGTCACCAGCGAAGGCTATCAGGTGCAGCCCGGCATCACCGTGCCCGAGGGGACGACCGGGATCACGATCGGCTCGGACGGCACCGTGTCGGCGACCGTCCCCGGCCAGACCGAGGCGAGCCAGATCGGCCAGATTCAGGTCGCGAACTTCCCGAACGGTGCAGGCCTGCAAGCAACCGGCGACAATTACCTGGTCGAGACCGCAGCGAGCGGCGCGGCCAATGTCGGCGTCGCCGGCCAGGACGGCCGCGGCAACATCAAGCAGGGCATGCTGGAGGCGTCGAACGTCAACGTCGTCGAGGAACTCGTCGACATGATCGAGACGCAGCGCGCGTACGAGGTCAATTCGAAGATGATCTCGGCGACCGACGACATGCTCAAATACGTCAACCAGAACATCTGATCATGACGCGAAAAGCTTCCTTCCTCATCGCCACCGGCGCGTTCGTCCTCACCGGGCTCGGTCCGTTGTCGGCCGACGCGAGCATCTTCGGCAAGAAGGCGCCGCCCGAGGATTTCTCGGTCGCGCGGCCCTTGCCGGTCCAGCCGGTGCCGGTCGTCGCGACGGGCTCGATCTTCCAGGCGCAGGACGGCTACGCGGCGCTCTACGAAGGTTGGCGCGCGCGGAAAGTCGGCGATCCGCTGACGATCGTGCTGGTCGAGCGCACCGCCGCATCGAAGTCATCGGGTTCGAAGCTCGACAGCAGCGGGTCGGGGACGATCACGCCGCCGACCACCGGCTTGCTCAGCCTGTTCAACAAGACCGACGCGACGCTCAGCGGCGGTCGGACCTTCAACGGGACGGGGGCGGCCGACCAGGCGAACTCGCTGTCGGGTGAAGTCAGCGTGACGGTCGCGCAGGTCTATCCCAACGGCACGATGCTGGTGCAGGGTCAGAAGCGCGTCACGCTGAACCGCGGCGACGAGTTCCTGAAGATCAAGGGGCTGGTCCGCACCGCCGACATCGACGCGAACAACCGCATCCTGTCGACCCGCGTGGCCGATGCGCAGATCTCGTACACCGGCAAGGGCGACGTCGCCCGCGCCGGCCGCCAGGGGTGGCTCGGCCGCTTCTTCTCCGTCGTCAGCCCGTTTTGATGGTCCGGCGTGCCCTCACCCTTCCCACCCGGCAAGCGCCGGCCGGGCCCCTTCCCTCTCCCCGCAGGGGAGAGGGAAAGACGCCGAAGGCGGCGAAGGGTGAGGGCATGCGTTCCGGCTTGAGGTTTCCCATGATCCGCTTTCTCATTGCTATCCTCGCCGGTTGCCTGATCGCCGCGCCGGCGTCCGCCGACCGGATCAAGGACCTTGGCGGGTTCCAGGGCATCCGTTCGAACCAGCTGACCGGCTACGGCATCGTCGTCGGGCTGCCAGGCACGGGCGACGACAATCTCGAATACACCGTGCAGTCGCTGAAGGCCGTCGCATCGCGCTTCGGCCTGCAGCTGCCGGCGACCGCGAACCCCGGCATGAAGAACGCGGCGGTCGTCATGATCACCGCCGAACTGCCGCCGTTCGCCAAGCCCGGCCAGCGCCTCGACATCACCGTCGCATCGATGGGCAAGGCGAAGTCGCTCCGCGGTGGCAGCCTGATCATGACGCCGCTGCTCGGTGCCGATAACCAGATCTACGCTATGGCGCAGGGCAACCTCGCGGTCGGCGGTCTCGGTGCGGAAGGCGCGGACGGGTCGAAGATCGTCGTCAACGTGCCCTCGACCGGCCGCATCCCCGAGGGCGCCACCGTCGAACGCGCGGTCGCGACCGGGTTCGACAGCGCACCGACGCTGACCTTCAACCTCGCACGCGCCGATTTCACCACTGCGCAGAACGTCGCCGGTGCGATCAATTCGAAGCTCGGCTTCGGTAGCGCGCAGGCGATCGACGCGGTGTCGGTTTCGGTGCGCGCGCCGATCGGCGCCGACGTCCGTGCCACGCTCATGTCGACGATCGAGAATCTCGACGTGGTCTCCGCCGAACCCTCCGCCAAGGTGATCGTCAACGCGCGCACCGGTACCGTCGTCATCAACTCGGCGGTCCGGGTCGGTCCGGCGGCGATCACGCACGGCAAGATGACGGTGCGGATCGACGAGAAGCCGCAGGTCAGCCAGCCCGCGCCGTTCAGCCAGGGCCAGACCGCGATCACGCCGAACAGTCGCGTCGCGGTCGAGGAGGAGCGTCGCCCGATGTTCCTGCTCGCGCCCGGCCCGAAGCTTGCCGACATCGTGAAGGCGGTGAACGCGATCGGTGCATCGCCGGCCGATCTGGTCGCGATCCTCGAGGCGCTGAAGGAAGCCGGCGCGCTCAAGGCCGAGTTGATCGTCCTGTGAGCACGATCACGCCCACCCCGTCCGCGGCACTGTCGGCCACGACGGCGACCACCGGCATCTCGACCGACACGAGCCGCCTGAAGTCGAAGGACAATCTCGAACAGGCGGGCCAGAAGTTCGAGGCGGTCTTCACCGGCATGATGCTGAAGAGCATGCGCCAGGCCAAACTCGCCGACCCGCTGTTCGATTCGAAGGCGATCGATACCTTCACCGACATGCAGGACGGGCTGATCGCAAAGTCGATGGCCGAGCACACGCCGCTCGGCATCGGCAAGGCGATGACCGATTTTCTCGCCAAGTCTCAATCCGATCTTAACCAGCCTGCGGCAGACTCGCCGCCATGAGCGATCTCCTTTCGATCGGCGCCTCGGGCGTGCGCGCGTATCAGACCGCGCTGTCCACGGTGTCGGAGAACATCGCGAACACCGGCACGGCGGGCTATACCCGGCGGACGACGAATCTTGCCGAAGTGTCGTCGGTCGGCGGTGGCCTCAACGCGCAAAAACTGGTCAGCGCCAGCGGCGTCACGGTTACCGGCATCGCGCGCAGTGCCGACGCATACCGATCGCAGGCAGTCCGCTCGGCGGGCACCGACCTTGCCAAGACCGAAGCCGGCGTCACCTGGATGAACCGGATCGAGACCGCGCTGAGCGGTAACCAGCTTGGTGACCGGCTCACCAGCTTCTTCACGTCCGCGCAGAAGCTCGCGGCCGATCCGACGTCGGAACCTGCGCGTGCGGTCATGCTCGAATCGGCGGGGACGGCCGCGGCCGCGTTTACCGCGACCGGGCAGGCGCTCGATACCGCGGCCGCCGATCTCGATTCGACCGCATCGCAGGCGGTGCAGTCGCTCAATTCGCTCGGTACCGAGCTCGCCAAGATCAACGACGGCATCGCACGTAGCGCGCCGGGATCGACGACCGCGGCGCAGCTCGCCGACCAGCGTGACCAGGTGCTCGAACAGATGAGCACGATCACCGACATCAACACGTCGTTCGACGATCTCGGGCGGACGACCGTCCGGCTCGGCGGCGCGGCGGGCTCGGTGTTCGTCGCCGGTGGCGATAGCGGGCAGGTATCCTATGCGCGCAACGACGAGGGCGCGGTGCAGTTCGCGGTTACGCGGGGCAACGTCACGTCCGCGCTGTCGCCGACCGGCGGTGCGCTTGCCGGGTTCGCGGAAGGTGCGCAGCGAATCGCCGCGGCGCGCGGATCGCTGAACACGATCGCCACCGACTTCACGACCAGGATCAACGCGGTCCAGGCGCAGGGCCGCGATCTCGACGGCAATGCGGGCGCGGCGCTGTTCGCGACCGGCGACACGCCGACCGACATCAGCGTCGCGGTTGATGATCCGCGCGGCATCGCCGCCGCCAGCGCGACCGGTGGCACGCGCGACGCGTCCAATCTTTCCGCGTTGCAGGCGGTCCGCGCGAGCGGCGGCTTCGAGACTCGCACCACGACGCTGATCGCCGGCAACGCCGCCGCGCTCGAACAGCGCAAGGTTGTAGCCGACGCTCAAAGCGCGATCCGTGACGGCGCGGTGAGTTCGCTCGCCTCCTCTTCGGGCGTCGATCTCGATAGCGAAGCGGTCGACCTGCTGCGCTTCCAGCAGGCGTATCAGGCGTCGAGCCGCGTGATCCAGACCGCGCGCGACACGTTCCAGACCATCCTCGATCTACGGTAACGCCCATGCAGATCGCCACCCGCCTCTTCTATGATCGCTCTACGACGGCGATGAATTCGCTCAGCGCGAAGGCGGAGGCGCTGCAGAACCAGATCTCGACCGGCGTCAAGCTGACAGCGCCGTCGTCGGACAGCGCCGCGTATCAGCGGCTCGCCGGGATCAAGCGCGATACTGCCAACGACACGGTGTACGCCGCCAATCTCGGCACGGCCGAATCGGTGCTGAAGCAGGGCGACACCAGCCTCAGCGCGATCACCGACCAGTTGCAGAGCGCGACCGAGCTGGTGACGCAGGCGAAGACCGGCACGCTGAACGCCGCGAACCGCAAGGCGATCGGCGAACAGATTGCCGGGATCGTCGCGACGCTGACCAACCTCGCCAATGCTAAGGATGCGCGCGGCCAGGCCTTGTTCGGCGGCAGCGATGGCGCGCCCGCGGTCGCGACCGACGGTACTTACGCGCTCGCCGCCAAGCCGGTCTCGGGCATCCCGATTGGCGACAGCCAGAGCGTCCAGGCAAACGAAACCGCCGCGCGCGTCTTCACGGTCGGTGGCAAGACCAAGCCCGATGGCAGCATCGAGGGCGGCACCAATACGCTCGCCATGCTGTCCGCGATCGCGACCGCGCTGCAATCGGACGACTTCAAGACGAGTTCGCTCGATACGTCGCTCGCCGACATCACCGCGGCATCGGATCAGGTGTCGACGGTGCAGGCCTCGCTCGGCGCGCGTGCCGCTCGGGTCGATCTGGAGACGTCGCGGCTGACCGATGTCGCCGCGGACCGCGAGGCGACCCGGTCGGGGCTCGAAGATACCGACATCACCACCACGGTGGTCGAGTTGCAGAAGACGATGACGATCCTGTCGGCGACTCAGGCGAGCTTTTCGAAGCTCTCGGCGCTGTCGCTCTTCGATTATTTGCGCTGATCCGAATTTAAATCGCGCGCGCCGTCGTCTTGGTAACCGGTTGGCTACCAAAGGCGGTTAATTCTGTGGCGACGCAAGTGCCGCTACCGGCCCTGGGGGAATTTCGAACACCATGTTTCCGGTCATCGGCATCGTCGTCCTGCTCGTCATGGTGTTCGGCGGATTCGCCTTCACCGGCGGCGCGCTCGGCCCCGTCATGGAGGCCATCCCGCACGAGATGCTGATCATCGGCGGTGCCGCCGCCGGCGCGCTGATCATCGGCAATTCGGGCAAGGAGCTGAAGGGCCTCGGCGCTGGTCTGGGCAAGGTCTTCAAGGGCCCGAAGTACAAGAAGCAGGATTATCTCGACGTCATCTTTCTCGTCAGCAAGCTGATGAAGATGCTGCGGATGGACGGACCGATCGCCCTCGAACCACATGTCGAGGATCCGCAGTCGTCGGCGGTGTTCACCGAATACCCCAAGCTGCTGAAGGACAAGGCGCTCATCAACCTAATCGCCGATACGCTGCGCCTGGTCGTGGTGTCGTCGGGGACGCTCGACGTGCACGCGGTCGAGGAGGTCATGGATCACTCGATCAAAACGCATCATCACGAAGAGGAGGCTGCGCACGGCACGCTCGCCAGCCTCGCCGACGCACTGCCAGCGCTTGGCATCGTCGCGGCGGTGCTCGGCGTGGTGAAGACGATGGGCTCGATCGACAAGCCACCCTCGATCCTCGGCGCGATGATCGGCTCGGCGCTGGTCGGCACCTTCATGGGCGTGCTGCTCGCCTATGGCATCGTCGCGCCGCTCGCGAACCGGCTGAAGCAGGTGCTCGATGCCGACGCGTCGATCTACGACGTGGTGAAGCAGATCATCATCGCCTCGCTGCACGGCCATCCGCAGCCGCTGGTGATCGAGGCCGCACGCTCGGGCATCGCGCACAAGAACCAGCCGGGCTTCGCGGAAGTCTTCGACGGCTTGCGCGGCAAGTAATCAGTGGCCGCGCGCGCGCCTCACGGGACGAACCAGCCGCCCAAGGTCATCGTCAAGAAGATCTATATCGAGGGGCATGGCGGCCATCACGGCGGCGCGTGGAAAGTCGCGTATGCCGATTTCGTGACCGCGATGATGGCGTTCTTCCTGCTGCTCTGGATCGTCGGTGCGACCACCGAGAAACAGCGCAAGGGCATCGCCGATTACTTCGCGCCGACCATCCTCAACACGCGCTCGCTCGGCATCGGCGGGGGCGGGCTGTTCGGCGGCGAATCGATCCTCGACAAGAACCGCATCGGGCCGAAGCCTGGCCAGACCAGCATGGCGCAGCTGGCGATTCCGGATGCCGGGCTCGGCGGGCCGTCGGCAGGGACGGGGCCGAAGGGGTCGCTGAAAAGCCGCGATGCGCTGACCAAGGAAGACCAGAGGAACTTCCAGGCCTTGCGTAAACGCGTGCTCGGCCAGATCGAGGGATCGGCAAAGCTCTCGCGGCTGGCGAGCCACGTCCGCTTCGTACCCACGCAGGACGGCATGCGGATCGATCTGGTCGACGATGCGGATTATTCGATGTTCGCGCTCGGTACCACCGCACTCGATCCCGAGGCGTCGTCGTTGATCGGCATGATCGCAGGCTCGGTCCAGGGCATGCAGAACCCGATCATGATCCGCGGCCATACCGACAGCGTACCGTATGGCGATCCGCGCGCGATGAACAACTGGATGCTGTCGTCCGGCCGTGCCGAAGCGACTCGCCGTCGACTGCTGTCGGGGGGGACGTCGGAGGAACGGTTCGAACGCATCGAAGGCGTCGCCGACCGCGAGCCGCTGATCGTGAAAGATGCTGCTGATCCGCGTAATCGCCGGGTCGCCATCACCCTGCTCTACCGGCGTGGCCTCTTCGCGAAGTAAGTGGACTGCGCCGACTCGGCACCGTGGATATGAAAAAGGACCGGCTCCTTGCGGCGCCGGTCCTTTTGTCCGTCGAACTGCGACCGCTTATTCGGCGTCGGCAGTCTCGGTCTTGCGCTTGCGTGCGGTCGCGGGTGCAGCGGCCGGTGCGGCGTCGGTCTTGCGCGCGCCGGGCTTGCGACCCAGGCCGATCTTCTTCGCCATTGCACGACGGCTTTCCGAGTAGTTCTCGGCAACCATCGGGTAATCGGGCTTCAGGCCAAAACGTTCGCGGTACTCGGCCGGGGTCATGCCGTGCGTCGCGAGGTGGCGACGCAAGGTCTTGTAGGACTTGCCGTCGATCATCGAGATGATGTGATCCTTGGACGCCAAGGATTTGCGTGCCGTTACGGCAGGCGTGTATTCGGTCGCCGCTTCGACGGGTGCCGCCTCGGTGGAATTGCCGAGCAACGCCGCGACGGTGTCATGCATCTTGCCGAGAAAGGCAGGAACGTCGTCAGCCGAGCTACGCGTATTGGGGTTGCCGAGCCAAGCAATCGTAAGCTCAGTCGCAAGTTCGACGGCGTTGAGGTCGGTGGTGTCTTCGGCCATATTGCACTCCATTGTCTGCGGACGCCGTAACGGCGTGCGACATCGGGTTCAACCGCTCAAAAGGATTTTCGGCACATTAAATTGTAAAAATCGACATTGGAAGTCGAAAGCATCGGAGTCGTGTTCATTCTGATTGCTTTAAATCGCCGAAAATCTAGTACAAACCGGGTACCGATATTGGCCTGTCGACAGCGTCGCGTCGTATCGCACCGTCGCTCCGGTCCCTGTGTGGCACCGCTGGACGCTCTCGGTGTCGCGCGATAGAAATGACGCGACGGTCCCGCATGCATCGTCGGCGTTGTCGACAGTCGCGGCCCGCCCGAAATGCAACGTCGCGTCGATGTCTGTGACGTAGTCCATCAAGAGAGTCCCCGAATGCTTCCAGACTCCGACAGCGCGAACCCAAACCCCAGGACATCGGACTATTCGGGCAGCAACTGGCTGACCGAACTCGGTATCGGGGCGGGCATGGGCGATGTCGCGGTCGTGCGCTCGGTCGGCGACCAGTTGATGCCGCTCCGGATCGCGATGATAGCGTTGATCGCGTTGGTCATGCTCGGCCGTTGATGACCAACGTCGAAGGAGGGGGTGCCGGTGGAAAATCCGCATTGGCAACCGATCGGACACGGGCGTATCACCGTAACCGTCACCACTCGGCAAACGACGATCGACGCTAGGCGAGCCGCGGCGAAAGTGATGCGATCGTTTCGGCACGCTCGCGGTCGCTCAGCGGCGGGGTCACGGTGGCACCCGTCCTGGCGGAGTCGATCGCGGCCTCGACGATTGCCATGACGACCAGGGCTTCGATCGGCTGGACCGGGTTTGCACCCGTGCCCGTCAACGCCGCAGCGATGCCCTGGTAATAGCGCCGCTGATCGCCGGCCGTCGCCGGCCGTTCCCACGTGCCACCGGCGTCATGAACAACGAGCGGGTCGGGGTCTTCGCCCCATCCGGTATCGCCCGGTCGCATGCCGCCGAGGAGTTGTTGCTCCTGTCGATCGGCGCAGCGCTTGGTCATGCTTCCGGCACGTCCATGAACGATAAACCGGTCGAAGCCTCCCGCGGCGAGCATGGTCGCGTGGAGGATCACCCGGCGCTCGGCATAGGATAGGATGACGTGCGCCCAGTCGTCGGTTACCGCACCGGCGCGCTGGATCGCCAGCGATGCCTGCACCGTATCGGGAAGTCCGAAAAGCCGGAGCGCCTGATCCACCAGGTGAGGGCCGAGATCATACCAGACGCCGCTGCCCGGACCGGAATTTTCGCGCCAGCGATCCCGCACCTCTGGCCGGAAGCGGTCGAAATGCGACTCGAAATGGGTCACCTCGCCGACGACACCGTCTTCGATCGCCGCGCATATGGTGAGGAAATCGCTGTCCCAACGCCGGTTGTGGAATACCGAGAGCAGCAGATTGTGCCGTTGCGCGCGTGCCAGAAGGTCGCGAGCTTCGTGAAGATCGAGCGTGAACGGCTTGTCGATCACGACATGCTTTCCCGCAGCCATCGCCGCGCGCGCCAACGGGGCATGCGTCTCGTTCGGCGTGGCGATGACGACAAGGTCGATGTCGTCGCAGTCGACCAGTGTCTGCGGGTCGCGGTGAACGACCATATCCGGGAAGTCGGCACCGACCTTGCCTGCATCACGCGAGCAGATTGCGCGCAAGTCGAGCCCGGCGACGGACGCGATCAGCGGCGCGTGGAACGTCTTGCCCGAAAACCCGTAGCCGATCAGCCCGACCCGGATGCATGCCGCGGGATCGCCTGCGCCGTCGCCTGTCGATGTCATGTCCGCCGTCCTTCTTTCCGCCGGTCGACGCCTACTCCATTCCGGCGCGGATTGCTGCGCTTGCCAGGAACGGTGCACCCGTAACCAGTACGAGGCTGACCGCCGCGAGGAGCTTGACCGCGCCTGCGCCACCTGCCGGATCCAGCGAACCGGCACCGAAGATCAGCAACGGCACGGCAAGCGGGAGCATCACGAGCCCGGTCACTGCCCCGCCGCCGCGAACGCCTGCGACCAGTGCGCTGGTGGCGACGGCAAGCGCGGCAAGCCCGGGGGTGCCGATCGCCAGCCCGATCTCGACCCGCAAGAGCGTCCCGCCCGACAGATCGAGCAGCCCGGCCGCGATCACCGCGGCAAGCATCAGCGGTGGCCCGAAACTCAGCCAGTGCGCGATCGTCTTGGCGAGCGCGACCGCCGCCATCGACAGGCCGCGCACCGCCAGTTGATCGAAGACCCCGGCGTCGAGATCGGGCCCGATCAGCCGCTCGACCGGAAGGAGCGCCGCAAGCAACGCCGCAGTCCAGATCACGCCGCCGCCGATCCTTGCGAGCAGCGTCGCATCGGGGCCGATCGCGAACGGAAACAGCGTCGCGACGAGCAGGAAGAACGCAACCACCAGCGTGGCGCCCCCGCTCGATACGTTACGCCGAAGATCGCGACGGATCAGCGCGATCACAGTGCGATCTCCCGCGCGTCCGGCACGCCGAGCGAAAGATGGGTGGCGATCAGGACGACGCCACCGGTCGCGCGATGTTGTGCGACCAGCGTTTCGAGACGCCCGACGGAAACCGTGTCCAGCCCGTTGGCGGGCTCGTCGAGCAGCCAGACGGGGGCTTTGCTGGCCGCAACCCGGGCGATCGACGCGCGGCGGCGTTGGCCGGTCGACAACAAGCGAACAGGGATGCCGGCCAGTGCTGTCAGGTCGAGCGCGGTCAATGCGCCGGCGACGCGTGCTTCAGGGGCGGGGGCCATGTCCAGCGTTGCCCAGAAATGGAGTGCACCGGCAAGCGTCCGATCGGGGTCCAGCGAACTCGCTTCGGTCAGCAGCGCCTTGTCCCCACCGCAAGTTACGACGCCCTCGAACGGCGCGAGCAGGCCGGCGGCGATGCGGATCAGGCTCGACTTGCCGATGCCGTTGGGCCCGGTGACGACCGCCGCGTCGCCGGGACCCAGATCGAACGACACGCCAGAGAACAGCATCCGCCCGCCCCGTACGCACGCGACGTCGCGGAACGCCAGACTCACGCGGCCCGATCTTCTGCGGAGTCTTCCAGCGCATGCATGTCGTCGTCGCTCAGGCCGAAATGATGGCCGATCTCGTGGATCGTCACATGCGCGACGAGGTCGTCGAGGCGGACGCCGGTTTCGATCCATTCCTCCAGGATCGCGCGGCGGTACAGGACGATGCGGTCGGGCATCGTCCCTGAATCCATCGACGATTTCTCGCCGAGCGGGCGGCCGTGGTACAGTCCCGACAGGTCGAGCGGGTGTTCGATGCCGAGCGCGGCCAGCGTCTCGTCGTCGGCATAGTCCTCGACCGCGAAGACGATGTCGCCAAGATGTTCGGCGAACTGCGCGGGCAGCGTGGCGATCGTGGCGCGGCAGAGCGCCTCGATCGTGTCGGCATCGGGTGCTCTGCCCCGGCCCCCCTCGTGCATTGTCGCTTGCCCGCTCATTCTCGCAGCCATACGCGGTGCCAAACGATGGCGGCAAGGGACACGCGAATGATCGAAGCGCTGAACGATACCGAGCGGGCCGAGGCACTCGATGGGCTCGACGAGTGGGATTACGACGATGCGCGCGACGCGATCACGCGGACGATCGTGTTCGCCGATTTCGTCGAGGCGTTCGGCTTCATGACGCAGGTCGCGCTGATCGCCGAGCGGGCGAACCACCATCCGGAGTGGAAGAACGTCTGGAACCGGGTGGAAATCCTGCTGACGACGCATGACGCCGGGGGGCTTTCACCCCGCGATATCGAAATGGCCGAAGCGATCGACGCGATCGTCGGCGACGCCTGAGTTCCCATGATACTCCCCTTTGCGGGGGAGTATCAGAGCGGGTCAGCCCTTCCGCATATCGCGCCGCATGCGCTTGCGCAGCGCACCCGGCATCCACCGTGCGGCGAACGCCATGCGGTGCGCAGTCTTCCCTACGAAGGTGTGCACCTTGTCGCCGTGCACCGCGGCCCATGCCGCCTCCGCGACCTTGTCCACCCCGGTCAGTTCGAGCCCAGCGCCCGTCACCGTATCGCGGATCGAGTGGTTGCTGTTCCCGGGGGCGGAGTCCAGCAGCGGCGTGTCGATGAAACTCGGCACGATCGACCGCACCTTGATCCCGTCGCGCGCCCATTCGCCATCGAGCGCCTCGGTGATCGCGCGCACGCCGAACTTGGTCGCCGAATAGGGCGCGAGCCCCGCCGAGCCATAGATCGCCGATGCGGAGGCGGTGTTGAGCAGGCACGATCCCGGTATCCGCTTCAGATACGCATGGCCGATCCGCGCGCCATTCAGCGCCCCGACCAGGTTGATCGCGATCACCCGGTCGATCTCGGCGAAGTCGGTCTCCACGAGCGGTCCGCCCGAGCCGATCCCGGCATTGTTGAACAGCACGTCGAGCCGCCCGCCGGTGGTCGCGACGAACGCATCGAGCGAGGCCACCCACGCATCGCGGTCGCGCACGTCCATCTGGTAGGTGCTGACCATCCCCGCAGGCAGCAGCGCAGCGGTCTCGGCAAGCCCTGCGACGTTGACGTCCGCCAACCCGATGCGCCAGCCCTTGGCAGCGAACAGTTGCGCCGTGGCGCGGCCAATCCCCGATCCGCCACCGGTGATGAAAATGCTCTGCTGCATCATGCGCCCCTCTCCATTTGATTTTGCGGTATGTTTCCCGCATCCTGCGCGCAGATGCCAGACAATTCCCCAGCGCTCGCTTTCGAACGCGTCACCAAACGGTACCCAGGCGCTGGGGGCGCGACGATCGCCGTCGACGCGGTCTCGCGGGAGATCGCGCGTGGCAGTTTCGTCGCGCTGGTCGGCACGTCCGGTTCAGGCAAATCGACGCTGCTCAAGACGCTCAATCGCCTGGTCGAGCCGAGCGAAGGCCGCGTGACGATCGACGGTGCCGACGTTGCCGACGAGCCCGCGCCCGAACTGCGCCGCCGGATCGGCTACGTGTTCCAGAACATCGGCCTGTTCCCGCACATGACGATCGCCGAGAACATCGCGATCGGCCTGCGCATCGCCGGTCGCACGGACGAGGCGAAGGTCGGCGAACTGCTCGACCTCGTCGACCTGCCCCGCGACATAGCCGGCCGGATGCCCGACGCGCTCTCGGGCGGCCAGCGCCAGCGCGTCGGCATCGCCCGCGCGCTCGCTCCCGGCGCGAAACTGCTGTTGCTCGACGAGGCGTTCGGCGCGCTCGACCCGGTCACGCGCGACGCGCTCGGCACGCGGATCCGCGAACTCCACGACCGGCTCGGGCTGACCACCATCCTCGTCACGCACGACATGGCGGAGGCGCTGCTGCTCGCCGACCGCGTGCTGGTGATGAAGGCGGGGCGGATCGTCGCCGATGCCACGCCCGCCGACCTCGTCGCCGGCAAGGGCGGCGACGACGCGCAGGCTTTGGTGCAGGTGCCGCGCGCGCAGGCCGAACGCTTGCAGGCGCTGGTCGCATGAGCGCGTTCCTCGATGCGCTCGGCCGTGTGCCGCCGCTGCTTGCCAACCACGTCCTGCTTTCCGCAGCGGCGCTGCTGCTCGGCATCGCGATCAGCCTGCCGCTCGGCATCTGGTCCGCGCGCAACGCGACGGTGGCGCGCGTGTCGCTTGGCTTTGCGAGCCTCGTCCAGACGATCCCGAGCCTTGCGCTGCTCGCCTTGTTCTACCCGGTGCTGCTCAGCCTCTCCGCGCTGGTCGGTGGCGGCCTCCCCGCGCTTGGCTTCCTCCCGTCGCTGATCGCGCTGACGCTGTACGCGCTGCTGCCGATCCTGCGGAATGCGGTGGCGGGGTTGCACGGCATCGATCCCGCGGTGATCCAGGCAGCGGACGCGGTCGGCATGACGCCCGCGCAGAAGCTGCGGCTGGTCGAGGCACCTTTGGTCGCCCCCGTGCTGATCGCGGGCATCCGCACCGCGGCGGTCTGGACGATCGGCGCCGCGACGCTGTCGACGACGGTCGGCCAGCCGAGCCTTGGCGACATGATTTTCGCCGGACTCCAGACGCAGAACTGGGCGCTGGTGCTCGCCGGTTGCGTATCGGCGGCTGCGCTCGCGCTGGCGGTCGATGCACTGATCGGGGCCATCGAATACGGCATCCGCGCGCGTCGCCGCTGGCTGTGGATCGCGAGCGCGGTGGTGCTGGTCGTGGGAACCGCGGCGGCGACTGCTCCGCTGTGGCCCAAGGGTGGCGCAGACCGCACCGTCGTCGTGGGCGCGAAGAACTTCTCCGAGCAATATATCCTCGCGCGGCTGATCGGCGACCGGCTCGAACATGCCGGCTACACCGTCGAATATCGCGACGGCCTCGGCTCGGCGGTGGTGTTCGGCGCACTCTCCGGCGGCGATATCGACGTCTATGTCGACTACGCCGGGACGATCTGGGCGAACGAGATGAAGCGCAACGACGTCCCCGAACGCCCGGCGATGGTCGCCGCGATCGCCGACTGGGCGAGGCGCGAGCATCATGTCGGCCTGGTCGGTACGCTCGGGTTCGAGAATGCCTACGCCTTCGCGATGAAGGGCGATGCGGCCAAGTCGAAGGGCATCACCAGCCTCGACGATCTGGTGAAGGCCGCCCCCGGCATGACGCTAGGCAGCGATCTCGAATTCCTCGAACGCCCCG
Source organism: Sphingomonas sp. R86520 (assembly GCF_042466285.1). Lineage (NCBI taxonomy): Bacteria > Pseudomonadati > Pseudomonadota > Alphaproteobacteria > Sphingomonadales > Sphingomonadaceae > Sphingomonas > Sphingomonas sp. R86520. Next base: position 2,944,019 of record NZ_JAXHBZ010000001.1, on the reverse strand, counting down.
AATGGGCCGCGGTGAAGCGCGCCTATCCGCTGCGTTTCGCCAAGACGACGCCGTACAGCCCGACCTTCATGTACCGCGCGCTGGAGAGCGGCAATGTCGATGTCATCTCCGCCTTCTCGTCCGATGGCCGGATCGCCGCGGACGGGCTGACCGTGCTCACCGACCCCCGCCGTGCGATCCCCGGTTACGACGCGATCCTGATGGTCGCGCCGAAGCGGGCAGGGGACGCCAAGTTCCTCGCCGCGCTGAAGCCGATGGTCGGCCGCATCCCGGTCGAGGCGATGCGCGCCGCGAACTACCGGGTCGACCGCGATACCGACAAGGAGACCCCCGAGGCCGCGGCGAAATGGCTCGCCGCGAAGACCGGGCTTCAGGAATAGGCGCGGTAGAAGAACACGATCGTCGTCGCGATCGTCACCAGCAGCGTCCACGTGCGGATCACGCGCGGCGACAGCAACAGGCCCAGTTTCGCGCCATAATGCCCGCCGACGATCCCGCCGATCAGCATCGGCACGCATAGCGCCCACGCCACCATGCCGGTCGCGATGAAGATGATCGTCGCTGCGGAGTTGGCGACCGCCAGCATCAACGTGCGTGGCGGCGCCAGCGTCGCGGGCGTCGCGCCCGACAACAGCCCCCAGGCGGCGGTCAGCATCAGCCCGACGCCGCCGCCGAAATAGCCGCCATAGATGCCCAGCAATGCCTGCACCGCGACCAGTGACTTCGGTCCGATCTCGACCCGCGACCTGAGCCACAGCGACGCACGCGTGCCAAACGCGATCGCCAGCGTCGCGAACAGCAGAAGCCATGGCACGATGACGTCGAACGCGCTTGCGGGAGTCGCGACCAGCAACAGGCTGCCGGCAAGCCCGCCGACGAAGGTGACTCCTGCCATCGTCTTCATGCCGACGCCCGAGATCGGCCCCAGTCCATGCCGATACGCCCAGGCGCTCGCCATCGCGCCCGGCTGGAGCGAGACGTTGCTCGTCGCGTTGGCGAAGGTCGACGGCACGCCGAGTCCGATCAGTGTCGGCAGCGTCGCGAAGCTGCCGCCGCCCGCCAGCGCGTTCATCGCACCGCCCAGTATTCCCGCAGCCGCCGCGAGCGCGACCGAACTCAACTCAAGCAAGCGCGGCTTCGCGATCGAGTTGCGCGCGGCTCTTCTTCTCCGCCGCGGTCTTCAGCTGGCCGCACGCCGCATCGATATCGCGTCCGCGCGGCGTCCGCACCGGGGCCGAGATGCCGGCGGCGAACACGATGCTGGAGAACGACTTGATCCGCTCCGGCGTCGAACACTCGTACTGCGCACCCGGCCACGGGTTGAACGGAATGAGGTTCACCTTCGCCGGCAGCTCGTACTTCCGCAGCAACCGCACGAGTTCGCGCGCGTCGTCGTCTGAGTCGTTCTTGTCCTTCAGCATCACATATTCGAACGTGATGCGCCGCGCGTTGTTCGTGCCCGGATAGTCCGCGCACGCCTGCAACAACTCCTCGATGCCGTACTTCCGGTTGAGCGGCACGATCTCGTCGCGCACTTCCTTGGTCACCGCGTGCAGCGACACCGCCAGGTTCACACCAATCTCGGCGCCCGCACGCGCCATCATCGGCACGACACCGCTGGTCGACAACGTGATCCGGCGGCGGCTGAGCGCGAGGCCCGCACCGTCCATCACCAGCTTCAGCGCATCGCGGACGTTCTCGAAATTATACAGCGGCTCGCCCATCCCCATCATCACGATGTTGGTGAGCATGCGGCCTTCCGGCTGGCTGGGCCATTCGCCCAGCGAATCGCGTGCGAGCATCACTTGGCCGACGATCTCGGCGGGCGTCAGGTTGCGCACCAGCCGCATCGTACCGGTGTGGCAGAAGGTGCAGTTGAGCGTGCAGCCGACCTGGCTCGACACGCACAGCGTGCCGCGATCCGCGTCGGGGATGAACACCATCTCGTAATCCTGCGCATCGTCCGACCGCAGCAACCACTTCCGCGTGCCGTCGGTCGACACCTGCGCCTCGACCACGTTCGGCCGGCTGATCACGAAACGCTGCTCCAGCCAAGGGTGCATCGTTTTCGAGATGTCGGTCATCGCCGAGAACTCGGTCGCGCCGCGATTGTAGATCCAGTGCCACAGTTGCTTGGCGCGCAGCTTGGCCTGCCGCTCCTCCAGCTGCGACGTCTCCAGCGCCATCCGCAGATCGGCGAGCGACAGCCCGAGCAGGTCGATACGCCCATCGCTGCGCGGCACGAAGCTGCGGGGAACGGGCACGGGATCGATGTGCCCGGGGATAGGCATGAGGTTCGCGGCGGTCTGCATGCGCGGGCACATAGGGGATTTTTGCTGATTTTTCTACTGGCTGTGGGGAAGGGGTGGAGTCGGGGTCTGGGACGCTGGGCTAGGCATGATCGCGCAGCCAACAATCAGCACCACCCCGGCGAAGGCCTGGGCCAGGCGGGGGACGGAGGTAACGATACGCCGTCCGCTGTTACTACCACCTTTCCAACTGGGCCCCGGCCTTCGCCGGGGTGGTGGCTTTGGCGGGGATCCAGCTAGGTTGGAAAGGTGCGCCTTCCCAATCGAAAGTTCAGCCCCCGCTGCACCTCAGCACAGCCGCATCGATCGCCGACGCCGCGCCAGACAACGCATACACATCCGCAAACGGCCGCCCGCCGACGCCGACCGCCTCGACGCTCATGCTCCGCCCCGATCGCAATGCCGCAACGATCGCCCGATCGCTCGGCGCATCGCTCGCCCAGGCATCCAGCCCATTCGCCACCAGCGCGAATCGCCGCTCGCCAACCGTCAGCGTCACCCCCGCTGACCGATCGCGCTCCCGACTGAGCCGAACATAGAAAGACGCCCGCAATCCCCGCTTCGGCCACGTCGCAATGCTGGCAAAACCGCTCGTGCGTCCCCCCGCCATCACCGGACGCGCAATAGCAAAACACCGATCCGGGGTCGCATCGCGAAACGCGCCCCAGCCCTTGTAGATACCAATCGTGTCACGCGCCGCCGCCGGAACGGCAACGGCCAGCAACAGCAGGGCGGCGAACCTCACGCCGGCGCGAAGCCGGTGCCGAGATGCGGCACGGTCGCGTGGCCATGCTCGACCAGCGTCACCGACCCCTGCGGTAGCCCCGGCGCGATCGGTGCGCCCAGTGAGGGATCGATCGGTGCTCCCGTCATCACCCCCAGCATCACCCGACTCGAAATTCCGTGCATGATCACCAGTCGGTCGCCTGAATCTCCCGCCGTATCCGCCAGCCACCCGCCCACGCGCGCCGCGATCTGCGGATAGGTCTCGCCGTCCGCCGGTCGTTTCAGGATCCCGCCCGGCAGCACGATCGAACCGACCTCCGCCGCAAGATCCGCATAATAGCGCCCGCCCCAGGACCCCATGTCGATCTCGACCAGCCGCGCATCGGTGTGCGCGCCGTGCCAATCCAGTTCCAGATGCTCGCAGATCACCGCCAGCGTCTGCAGCGCGCGCCCGGTCGGCGACGCCCACAAGGTCAACGACGGCTTTGCTCCCAGCAACCCGCGCAACGCGCGCCCCAGCTCGTCCGCCTGCGCGAAACCAGCCCGTGTCAACGGCGTATGCGGCGCATCCCCCTGCAATCGATGCGCTGCATTGAACACGGTTTCGCCGTGTCGCGCGACGAAATCCCGCCCCTTGCGCGGCGGTGGCATGTCGGTTGATCGGGCGTCCGCTTCACCCTGCCGCTGGCTTGGAATCATAGGCCGCGTTTCAACCCCCTGTGGCGCAAAAGCAACGGATTTCCGCGTTTATCTGGGGTTCATGCAACGCCCCGCGGACTGGTCCATTGGAGCGGTCCGCCCCGCGTAATGGGGCGCCGGATCAGTAAGGAGTAACCCCAATGCGTACGCTTATCGCCGTCTCGCTGCTCGCGACCACCGCAGTGGCCGCACCCGCCCTCGCACAGACCAACCCGACCTTCACCGGCCCTCGCGTCGAGGCCACGCTCGGCTACGATCACACCGGCGCCGGCAGCAGCGTTTCCAACAACAACGGACGCGACGACCAGAAGATCGACGGCCTGCTCTACGGCGGCGGCATCGGCTATGACATCGCAACTTCGAGCAACATCGTGCTCGGCGCGGAAGCAGAACTGACGGGCTCGACCGCGAAGAGCGACCGCAACGACTATACCAGCGACTTCGGCTTCGGTCGCGTCAAGCAGGGCCGTGACATCTATGTCGGCGGTCGCGTCGGCTATGTCGTCGCACCGACGACGATGCTGTACGTCAAGGGTGGCTACACCAATTCGAAGCTGAAGGTGCTCGCAGGCGATACCAGCCAGACCACCGACACCAAGTTCAACCTCGACGGCTGGCGCGTCGGCGCGGGCGCCGAGCACGCGGTGGGGCCGAACAGCTACGCCAAGCTCGAATACCGCTATTCGAACTATGAGCGCGGCAACATCGACTATGCGACCGGCGGCACCAGCGGCCGCTTCGATGTCGACACCGATCGGCATCAGGTGGTCGCCAGCTACGGCTTCCGCTTCTGAGTCGGAACGGCGCGCGGGTTTTAACGCGACGTTTACCGTGATCAAAGAAGGGTCGGGGCGCTTGCTCCGACCCTTTGTTGTTGGGTAAGCCATTAGCGGATTGCCCCCAGCCCCGAGTCCGGCTGCGGTGGCGGGGGGAATTTTGATGAAGGCGACGATCGAACGCGCAACGCTCCTCAAGGGGCTGAGCCATGTCCAGTCCGTGGTGGAGCGGCGCAATACCATCCCCATCCTGTCGAACGTGCTGATCGAGGCGACCGCCGAGGGCACGCTTAAGCTGATGGCGACCGACCTCGACTTGCAGATCAACGAATCGATCGCAGCCGCGGTCGACCAGCCCGGCGCGACCACCGTGTCCGCTCACACGCTGTTCGACATCGCGCGCAAGCTTCCCGAGGGTAGCCAGGTCCAGCTTGCCGCGTCGGAAGGCCGGATGAGCATCGTCGCAGGCCGCGCACGCTTCTCGCTCGGCACGCTGCCGCGCGACGATTTCCCGGTGATCGCGGAAGGCGAGCTGCCGACCCAGTTCGAGCTGCCCGCCGAGACGCTCAAGCAGATCATCGACAAGACGCGCTTCGCGATCTCGACCGAAGAGACGCGTTATTATCTCAACGGCATCTTCCTCCACGTCGCCGACGGCGACAGCTCGAACCCGGTGCTGAAGGCCGCCGCGACCGACGGCCACCGCCTCGCGCGCGTCACGCTGCCGCGTCCCGAGGGCGCCGAATCGATGCCCGACGTGATCGTGCCGCGCAAATGCATCGGTGAGTTGCGCAAGCTGCTCGACGAGGTCGACGGTTCGGTCGGCGTGTCGCTGTCGCCGACCAAGATCCGCTTCGACCTCGGCCAGGCGATCCTGACCTCGAAGCTGATCGACGGTACGTTCCCGGATTACAGCCGCGTGATCCCGACCGGCAACGACAAGATCCTGAAGATCGACCCGAAGAGCTTCATGGAAGGCGTCGACCGCGTCTCCACGATTGCGACGGAGAAAACGCGAGCCGTGAAGATGGCGCTCGACCGCGACAAGATCACGCTGTCGGTCACATCGCCCGAAAACGGCACCGCCGCCGAGGAAGTCCCCGGCGAGTACGTCGCGCTCCCGTTCGAGATCGGCTTCAACAGCCGTTACCTGATGGACATCCTCGCGCAGATCGACGGCGACATGGTCGAGGTACATCTGGCGGACGCCGCCGCCCCGACGCTGATCCGCGAGAACGACAAGTCGCCTGCGCTGTACGTGCTGATGCCGATGCGGGTGTGAGCGATACCTGCTCAAATTGCGGAGCTGTGCTCAAGGTCGGGATGATTTCGTCAAATCAACCGTTGGCTCCGAGCCGGCTTCGCGTGATTAATTTGGCCGGTTTCGAGCGTGTCGATGCGGCGTGTGATAAGTGCGGGGACCCATTGTATCGAGACGCAATGGAAGCGCTAGAATCGGAGTCGCGAGAACTCGGCGACAAGCTAACAGCGATTTTGTCGCATGTGCCAATCGTCTCTTTGCAACAGCCGATGGGCTGGACCTATGAGCCGCTTGGCATAATTACCGCGCAAACAGTGACCGGGACGGGCGTTTTCTCGGACGTTGCTTCCGCCTTTACCGATCTGTTTGGGACTCAGTCCGGAACATATAACGCAAAACTACGTGATGGTGAGAACCTGTGCAAAGCGTCACTGCGTGCCCAAGCCATTGAGCAAGGTGGCAATGCGGTTCTTGGGGTAGATGTAGATTACGCTGAAGTAGGCGGTCAGCGTGCCATGTTGATGGTATGCATGACCGGCACCGCCGTGTCGCTGACGCAAATCGTTCCTCACGATCCTGTGTTTTTCGATGTGACGCGGGAGGGTGCCGCGCTCGCAAACCGCGCGAGAGACATTCAAGATGCGTTGCAGGCGGCGAGGGCCTGATCAACGTATCGATAGCGAAGCGCTTGTAGATGATTCTACGTATTGAATCTCGCGGAGAGCAAATCAGACGGTTCAGTTACTCGTTGCGAAGCTGGTTGATTTAAGCCGCGCTAATTCGTGCTCGATTGACTCGGCGCCACCAGCTCAATACTAACAGCAATGTCAGTAAGGAGTCGACTCGATGGCGAAGCTTCCTCCGTTTCCCGGTACGACTGGTCGTCGCGATTGGCGTACGGCGTTTGATGCGATCAGCAAACTGCTCGCGAACGGGGACGACACGACGCAGGTGTTCCGGATCATGCGCGCGCTGAACGTCGGCAACGCGCCGATGAACTACGCGCGGCTGATCGCCACCGAGCAGGGCGGACGGATCGCCTATGACCGCGTCGAACTGGCGCAGCGTTTCTCCGATCCCGCGTTCGTCGCGAGCTTCGCGCCCGGCACGGTCGGGGCGGCGTATCGCAATTTTCTCGAGACGACCGGCTATTCCGCGGACGGCCTGGTCGAGGTCTCGCGGCTCGAGCCGAGCGAGGATGATCTGGCGCATCCCTATGCGTGGTTCGGCCGACGGGTACGCGACACGCACGACATCTGGCACGTGCTGACCGGTTACAAGGCGGACGAAAGCATGGGCGAAGCGGCACTCGTCGCGTTCAGCTATGCCCAGGTCGGCGGGCTAGGCTGGGCGCTGATCGGCTCGGCGGCGGCGTTGAAGAGCATGCGCGTCACCGGCAGCAAGCTGTTCGCGAAGGCGGTCTGGGAAGGTTATCGCAACGGGCGGAAAGCGAAATGGGTGTCGGGCGAGGATTACCTGACGCTGTTGCACGAGCCGCTCGACGGCGCCCGCGCGCGCCTCGGCATCGTCACGCCGGTCGCATACCTGTTCGCACAGCGCGAACTGGGGCCGGCGCTCGCGTCCTATCTGAGCACGCAGAAGGGCGAGGCGCCCACGGCGATCGTCGACGAGCGCATCGCCGCCTGAGCGAAGGCTGACACCGCAACAGGATTGCCGCTAAGGGCGGTGCAATGCTGTCGCGCCTCGTCCTCACCGAATTCCGCAATCACGCGGACCTGACGCTGACGCCTGGCCCTGGGTTCGTCGTGCTGACGGGCGAGAACGGCGCGGGCAAGACGAATATCCTCGAGGCGGTGTCACTGCTCGCGCCCGGTCGCGGGCTGCGGCGCGCGGCGCTGGGTGAGATGGCGCGCCAGGGCGGGGCAGGCGGCTTCGGTGTCGCGGCCACGCTGTTTCCCGAGCAGGTGACCAAATCCCCCTCCCGCTTGCGGGAGGGGCTAGGGGAGGGCGCGACGTACGTACTGGCGTCCGGCCTCGATGAAAACGCGCCCCTCCCCCGACCCCTCCCGCAAGCGGAAGGGGAGTCAGAAGCGGACCGGGAAACGCCCGCAGTCGGCGAAGTCGACGTCGCCACCGGGACGCTCGCCTCAGCCCCAGAACGCCGCATCGTCCGCATCCAGGGCGCCACCACGACCGCCAACGCCCTCGCCGAGTGGCTCACGATCCTCTGGCTCACGCCCGCGATGGACCGCCTCTTCGTCGCCCCCGCCGGCGAACGCCGCGGTTTCCTCGACCGCCTTACGCTAGCCCTAGCGCCAGCCCACGCGCACCACGCCGCCCGCTACGACGCCGCGATGCGCGCCCGAAACCGCCTGCTCGCCGACGAGGGCCGCCCCGACGGCGACTGGCTCTCCGCGCTCGAGGCGCAAATGGCCGAGCACGGCGCTGCGGTCGATGCGGCCCGACGCGAGACCGTCACCCTGCTCGGCACCCGCCTCGCGCAACAGGACGACGGCCCGTTCCCTCGCGCCGGGTTGGCACTCGAAGGATGGAGCGGCGATACCACCCGCCTGCAAGCCGACCTCGCCCAGGGCCGCGCACGCGATGCTGCGGCGGGCCGCACGCTCGCCGGCCCCCACCGGGTCGACCTGACCGTCACGCATCTCGACAAGGCCCGTGCCGCCTCGCTCGCCTCGACCGGTGAGCAGAAGGCGCTCCTTCTCGGCATCGTCCTTGCCCATGCCGACCTCGTCGCCGAGCGCACCGGCCAGCCACCGATACTTCTTCTCGACGAGGTCGCCGCCCACCTCGACCCGGCCCGCCGCGCCGCTCTTTTTTCGCGCCTCGCCGGCCGAGGACAGGTGTGGATGACCGGCACCGAAGACGCGTTGTTCGATGCGATCGACTCTCAGGCAACGCGGATCGCGGTCGGACGTTAGGCTGAACGCGCGCTGTCGACCGACGTCACCGCGCGTTCAAGCGGGCGCGGGCAAAGCTCCGTCCATCGAAGCCCATGGAGAGATCGCAATGACCCGGAAATTCGCGCGCGCCGCCCTCGGCATAGTGATGGTCGCAACAACCACTGCCCCCGCTTTCGCTCAGGCTCGCGAGGGAGCCCGCTACGACATGAGCCGCGCGCCTTGGTCGCGCCCTGGCTACCGGCTGGAAGGCGCAGGCGTGCCGATCCTGTTCCCCGAACTGCGCGATACACCGCGTGGCCGCGCGTTCGTGATGCCGAACTTCGACGCGAACGGCGATGGCCGGATCAACCGCCAGGAAGCCGATGATGCCAATCGCGAATTCGCGCGGATCGCCGGCCCCCGTCGCGACCGGTTCGACTGGGACGCGTATGGCCGCGACCCACGCGGCTATCGCGGCGATCGTGGCGGCACCACCGTCGTCGAGACCACCACGACCTGGGACCGCGGCGCGATGCGCGACTACCACTTCCGCCAGACGCCGCGCGGCGCGACGCTGACGCTGCAGGAAGACGTGCTGTTCCGCACCGACAGCGACGTGTTGCGTCCCGGCGCGATCGAGAAGTTGCGTCCGCTGGCACGCTATCTGCGCGGTAACCCGGGCGTCCGCGTGTCGATCGACGGCTTCACCGACTCGCGCGGTACGGATGCCCACAACCAGGACCTGTCGGAGCGCAGGGCCGCCAGCGTCCGCCAGGCGTTCGACGACATGGACGTCGTCCGCGCGCGCTTCAGCGTTGTCGGCCACGGCGAAAGCCAGCCGGTCGCGACCAACGCGACGCCAGCCGGCATGCGCCTCAACCGCCGCGTCGAGGTAACCTTGCTCGGCCAGCGCGCCGACAGTTTCGCGCGCTGATCGAAAAAGCCGACTGGCTTGGTACGCCAGTCGGCTTGACAGCGCGTGGTGCGATCGTGAGGGCAGACCTTCACCCGTAACGAAAGAGCAAGCATGGACGACGTCGCCGACCTTCAAGCGCAGATCGTGGCGCTTCGCCTTGCTGTCGAGGGTGTCTGGCTTTCGGTGTTGGCCGGCAATCCCAATGCTGTCTTTCAGGCCGAGCGACTGCGTGACGCGAACGTTGCGAGCTTGGACCAGCTTGATACGACGACGCCGCAGACGCGGGCAGCGCGTGATGCAGTCGCGCTCCACACGCAAAGCCTGTGGGGCAGCATCATCTGGCAGTTGGAGCAGCGCGACACCCGAGGCTGACCGCAGGCCATTTCGCTTCCGTTTCGGCCCCCCAATGCCTATATACTTGTCATGGCATCCAACCCTGAATCCAATAATCCCAATCTTCCGAACATGGGCGACTACGGCGCCGACTCGATCAAGGTCCTCAAGGGCCTCGACGCGGTCCGCAAGCGCCCCGGCATGTACATCGGCGATACCGACGACGGATCGGGCCTCCACCACATGGTGTTCGAGGTCAGCGACAACGCGATCGACGAGGCGCTCGCCGGGCATTGCGACCGGATCGACATCGTCCTGAACGCGAACGGCTCGGTTTCCGTCACCGACAATGGTCGCGGCATCCCGACCGGCATCCACACCGAGGAAGGCGTGTCCGCCGCCGAGGTCATCATGACCCAGCTCCACGCCGGTGGTAAGTTCGAGAACACCAACGACGAGAACGCGTACAAGGTCTCGGGTGGTCTGCACGGCGTCGGCGTCTCGGTCGTCAACGCGCTCAGCGAATGGCTGGACCTGACGATCTGGCGCAATGGCGAGGAGCATTACATGCGCTTCGCCTACGGCGACGCGGTCGCACCGCTCAAGATTGTCGGCCCCGCGACCGACGGGCAGAAGGGCACGCGAGTCACCTTCCTGCCATCGCCCACGACGTTCAAGATCATCGATTTCGACTTCGACAAGCTCGAACATCGTTACCGCGAACTCGCTTTTCTGAACTCGGGTGTCCGCCTGTTCCTGAGCGACGCCCGCAGCGAAGAGCGCAAGACCGTCGAGCTCTATTACGAGGGCGGTATCGCCGCGTTCGTGAAGTATCTCGATCGCGCCAAGCTGCCGCTGATGCCCGAGCCGGTTGCGATCAGCGGCACGCGCGACGACGTCACGATGGACGTCGCGCTCCAGTGGAACGACTCGTATTACGAGAACGTCCTCGCCTTCACGAACAACATCCCGCAGCGCGACGGCGGCACGCACATGGCCGCGTTCCGCGCCGCGCTGACCCGCACGCTCAACAACTACGCCGAGAAATCGGGGATGTTGAAGAAGGAAAAGGTCCAGCTCACCGGCGAGGACATGCGCGAAGGCCTGACCGCGATCGTCTCGGTCAAGCTGCCCGATCCGAAGTTCAGCAGCCAGACCAAGGATAAGCTCGTCTCGTCCGAAGTTCGCCAGCCGCTGGAAAGCCTGATGGCCGACAAGATGGCCGAATGGCTCGAAGAGAACCCCGCGCACGGCAAGGCGATCGTCGCCAAGATCATCGACGCTGCAGCGGCGCGCGAGGCCGCCAAGCGTGCGCGCGAACTGACGCGGCGCAAGGGCGTGATGGACATCGCCTCGCTGCCCGGCAAACTCGCCGACTGCCAGGAGCGCGATCCCGCCAAGTCCGAGCTATTCCTGGTCGAGGGTGACTCGGCAGGCGGCTCGGCAAAGCAGGGCCGCGATCGCCACTTCCAGGCGATCCTGCCGTTGCGCGGCAAGATCCTCAACACCGAACGTGCGCGTGAAGACCGCATGCTGTCGAGCCGCGAGATCGGCACGCTCATCACCGCGATGGGCACTGGCATTCGCGACGACTTCAACGCGGACAAGCTGCGCTACCACAAGATCGTCATCATGACCGACGCAGACGTCGACGGCGCGCACATCCGCACGCTGTTGCTGACGCTGTTCTACCGTCACATGCCCAAGATCATCGAAGGCGGCTATCTCTACATCGCCCAGCCGCCGCTTTACAAGGCGACCAAGGGCCGGTCGGAAATGTACCTCAAGGACGATGCCGCGCTCGACGAATATCTCGTCGACGCGGGTGTCTCGACCATGGTCCTCGAAGGCCCCGGCGGCGGCCGTTCGGGTCGCGATCTGAAGGATCTGGTCGATCACGCGCGCCGGATGCGGACGCTGATGCGCTACGTTCCCAAGCGCTACGACGCCGGGATGATCGAGGCGCTCGCGCTTGGCGGCGTGTTCGATCCGGAGGCGTCGGTCGAGGATCGCACCTCGCGTCTGGAGATCGTGACGCGTCGTCTCGAACTCGACGACGGCGATGCGCGCTGGACCGCGGTGCTGACCGAAGACGGCGGCATTCACTTCCAGCGTGCATGGCGCGGCGTCACCGATCACCATATCATCGAGGCGAGCTTCCTGGTGTCGGCCGAAGCGCGCAAGCTGCACGCACTGTCGGGCGAGCAGGCCGAGAGCTACGCGCAGACCTCGAACCTCGTCCCGGCAAGCAAGGCATCGCAGGCCGAAGAGCCCGACGCCGAAGACGGTGCCGAAGCCGCCGGCAGCGGCGTGATCGGCTCGGTCACGGTCGTCGCTGCCCGCGGCTCGACTCAGGTTTCGCGTCCGAGCCACCTGCTCGATGCGATTCTGACGGCGGGGCGCAAGGGGCTCGCGATCCAGCGCTACAAGGGCCTCGGCGAGATGAACGCGGAACAGCTCTGGGAAACCACGCTCGATCCGTCGGTCCGCTCGATGTTGCGTGTGACGGCGGTCAACGCCGAAAGCGCGAACGAGATCTTCACCCAGCTGATGGGCGAAGTCGTCGAACCGCGCCGCGAGTTCATCCAGGACAACGCGCTAAACGTCGCCAACCTCGACGTCTGACGCGCGATAGATTCGGTAACCGGAGGCTCGGCCGCCGGTTACCGACCGCGCCGTGCGCGTGCGCGTAGTCAAACGCTGGTACCATAAACGCAACTCCTGCCGACGCGGCAGCGTCAACAGGTTGCAGATCGAATGCCGGAAGGCGGTTCTAACGCCTAGTGTGCCGCGAACACCGGCAGGAACGGTCGTTGTTAGCCGCTGGACAGCCCGGACCAGAAATGATGGTCAGGGTCTCCCGGACCCAAACGAGGTCCCAGATCGCTGCACGACCCTGGTCAGCGCGCCCGAGCCCGCATCGTGACCTGGAACGCCGGCGGCTCAATGCTGGCGACCCTACGCCGACCGCCGACACGGTGATTTCATGCGCCGATAGCATGGCAATAAAAGCTGATCGAAGCGGAGTGAACCGCCGTCCGCTTCGATACTATCGTGGCGCCCCACCGATCGAAGTGTCGGATGGTGGCTTGGGCGTCGCTTACCGCGAGCGGCAGGGCAAAGACACTAGCGGGTAGACGAAGACCCGAACGTGCTTCCACCAATCGCGCAGGTCGTCTCGCTCAATTGAGCGTGGTCATCTCCACGGGCTTGCCCTTGGTAGTCGGGTTGGAAGCATTCGCCTTGGGCGCTTTCTCGGCCTTCGGCTTACGGACTTCCTTGCTCGATTTCTTCTGGCTCTTGGCCATGACGACACCTCGTAGGGGCGGAAGGCCCCGCCGCCACGTTACACGCTTCGCCGTCGATATACCCGTGTTATCGAAGCGAGTCCCTGGAGCTGGGCGACCGAAGCAGGTCTAGCGTTGCAGCATCGTCCTGACCGCGGAAAAACCGGTCCAGCGCCGCGCGATACGGCCGGGGATCGTCGGCAACCGCAGCGAACAGCGTCATCGACGACCGCAGCTTCACCGCGTCGATACCGCCCAGGATTGCGTCTGCAGATCCGGCCGCCGCCGTGATCGCCTCGGTCGCCTTGATCAACCGCGACCCCAGTACCGGATGCGCGAGATACGCCCGCGCCTCGTCCGCGGACGCGATCGCATAGGTGCGCGCCATCGCGCTCTGTCCCAGTCCAGCTATCTGCGGGAAGATGAACCACATCCAGTGACTGCGTTTCGCGCCGCGATGGAGTTCGGCGAGCGCCTGAGCATACATACCGGCCTGCGCTGCGACGAAGCGTTCGAGTTGGTGAGCCATGGACCCGAGATGGTCGCGTAGTCCGACAACCGCAACCACGGCGCCGGTCGGTGCGTTGCAACCAACACTAGGGAGATCAGACGATGACCGGGGTGTACGCATGAGAATCGCGATCGCAATAGCATTGCTTGCCGTACCGCTCGTCGCTGCCGGGTGTGGACGCAAGGACGATCCGACGGCGACTCCCGCGCCCAGCGGTTTCGTACCTCCGGAAGCGCGAGCGCCCACGCCGATTCCCGGCCAGGCCCAGACCACCCCGATCACCGCCTATGTCGGCAAATACCCGCATGACGCGATCGCCGGCGTCGATTTCTACGACCGTACGGATGTTGCGACCGGGTTGGTGAACGCGGTCGGCGACGCAAAACTGCGCGAGACGATCCGCGGCAGATCCGGTCCGATGACGCCGATCTTCAAAGTCGGCACACGCGTCGCTGCCTGGGGGTGCGAGGAACATAATTGCGGCGATCATAACTGGGCGGTGCTGATCGATCCGAAGGACGGCAAGGCACAGGTCTGCCACCATGACGCTGCGACGATGGGGCAGGGTAGCGACTGGTACGCCGGGGCTGCCCCCGTCCGCCGTGGACAATCCTGCCCTTCGGAAGGCTGAACGCATGCTCGAACATATCCCAGCCTGGCTCGGCAACGCGATGAGCGGTCTTCGCGCTGGCGTCGACAAACTTGCGATCGTCCAGTTGGGCGAGGACTTCGATACGCTGGACCTGACCAGTCCCGCCTTTTCGAATGAGGGACGACTGCCGCTCCGTTTTACTGCCGACGGAGAGGGCATATCTCCGGCGCTCACATGGACGCAGCCCCCTGCGGGGACGGCCCACCTCGTTCTGCTCGTGGAGGATCCCGACGCACCGGCCCCCCAACCGCTGGTACATGCGATCGTCTGGGGCCTTGCGGCGGAGTCAGGCTATTTGACGGAAGGTGCGATCGTTGCGGACGGCACAGGCTCCGCATCTGCGGGAGACGTCGGCCGGAATTCGTATCTGCGCGAAGGCTGGCTGCCACCCGATCCGCCAAGCGGTCACGGCAAGCATCGCTATGCGTTCCAGTTGTTTGCTGTTGGCGCGGGCGCTGGCGATCCCGGCGGAACTCCGGGGCGTTCGGCGATGATCGAGGCCATTACCGGGCACGTCCTGGCGGCAGGGCTGTTGATCGGAACGTATTCGCGGGAGGAGAATGGGCCAGTCGGGACGGTCGAGACGGCTGTACCCGCCTGAGCGGCGCTTTACGTCAGGCCACGGTGACGCCGGTATGCGTGATGATCAGGATGATGGTCGTTGAGAAGGCGGCGACGCCGATGAGCAGGCTGCGAACCATGATGTCAGTCCTTCGCTTTGGAGGGGTGCCCTGGATCAGGCGATCGGCATGATAGGCGTAGCGGCGGCGACGGCGATCGTGGCGAAGAACACGGCGCCGACGAACGAGAGGGCGATACGCTGGGCGGTTTCGAAACGGAGCGACATGGTAATTTCCTTTGGTCTGGGAATGCCGGACCATCCGGCCTCCCATGCCAGGACATTTGCATACAACGTGCCAGCTTATTAACTATCTGAGATAAAAGGATTATCTCAGATAGCTTTATCGCGATTGGCAGAATGCACCACGTCGCCGCGGTAATTCGCGCCAACAAGCAGGATCAGCCGGCACAAACCTGATCTCGGCCCAGATCCTTGGCAGCGTATAGTAGCCGATCGGCACGCGCGAACGCGGTTTCCGCATGTTCGTCGTCGCCGATCGCGGTGATACCTGTGGAAAATGTGATCGTGCCGAGCGCGGTATCCGTATCGCGATTGCGAAACCGCTTCGCCGCCACGGTCGCCCGGACTGAATCCAGCAGGTTCGAGGCGTCGACGAGCGTCAGGCCGCTGAGCAGCACCGCGAATTCCTCGCCGCCGTAGCGCACCACAAGGTGCGGTGCACACTCCGCGGCAATGGCATGGCCGATTGCGGTAAGCACGCGGTCTCCGACGCCGTGGCCATGCACGTCGTTGACGAGCTTGAACCGATCGATGTCGCACATTGCGAGACAATGAGGGCCAGAGTCCACGCTCCGCTCGGCCAGCGCTTCCTCGAACGCCCGACGATTGGGCAGGCCGGTCAGTACGTCGCGGCGGGCACTGTCGCGCGCTTCTGCCAGTTTGGCGCGCAAGCCGTCCGTTTCCGCGGTCGCGATCGCAAGCCTTACCTCGCTGTCGCGAATACGCCCGATCATCGCGCTGGTGATGTCGGCAATTTCGTCGATCCCGACCATCTGCGTGATCGCCGCGGCGCTGCGTGCAAGATCGCGTCCGAAGCCACGCGTCTCGTCTCGGATCGTCCGTACGATCTCGGCGAACCCGTCGAACTGCTGCTGTGTTTCGGTAACCAGCGCGATTGCGGCGGCATCGACCTGATCCTCCGGCCGCGTAGCCGGTACGGTGCTGGCCCGTGTATCGTCCGAAGCATTTGCGATATGCGGTCGCGTCAGGACAACGGGCGGGCCGTCGACTACGCGTCCGCCGAGCCGCTCGATATCGTTTCGGGTTAGGCGTATGCCTTGGCTGGAAAGCCGCGCGACGGCCTGGCCGAGTGGCTCCTCGGGCGCGGACAAGGCGGCGAACGCAAACGCGTAATGCGCCGGGTCCGCGCTGAGCCCCTGCGTATCGAGGAAATTGCCGATCCGCTCGAACAACGTATCGTCTGCACACGGTGTTGAAGTCCGTATGGCCTTCGCCAGTCCCAAGATGCGCATGATTTCCCCCACGTCCCGCCGAAGCGATAGCCGCGAAGCGTTATCATACCGTCACCGAGCCGGCAGAATCTTGCCGGCCCGGTGATATCAGGGTCGCTGGCAGTTACTTACCGGTCAGCTTCTCGACCGCGGCAAGTGTCGTGGCGACATGGGCGGCCGGGTTCATTTCGTCATGGACGAAGGCAATGCGACCAGTCTTGTCGATGACGTAGCTCGTGCGCTTGGTGACGTCCCGACCCATGACCTGCTTGCCGAGCGCCACGTCGTAGCCCTTGATCACGTTCGGTCCGGCGCTGGCGACGGCGAATTTGCCCGCGCATTTCTCGGCCGAAAACTTGCTGAGCGTCTCGACGTTGTCGGCCGACATGCCGATGACGGTGGCGCCTGCCTTGGTGAACGCCGGAATTGCCTCGGCGAACGCATGCGCTTCGGCGTTGCATCCGCCTGTGTACGCCGCCGGGAAGAAGTACAGTACGACCGGGCCCTTCTTGAGCTGGTCCGCCAGATGCACGGTAAAGACCTTGCCGGCGATCGCGCCGCGGGTCGTGAAGTCCGGAGCCTTGGCGCCGGGGGCGAGTGCCGCGAATGCCGGGGTGGCGGCGAGAAGGGCGGCAGTGAGGGTCGAGACGAGGCGCATGCAAGATACTCCGTTTAGATCGCAATGGCCTACGCCGAGATGAGCGATCCGTCCATTGCCGGTGACGGCCACGCCCGATAGATTGAAAAAATGCCAGTGACCCAAGCCGATATCGACCTCGCGCACCGCCTTGCGGATGCCGCGGGCCACGTCATCCGACCCTATTTCCGTCATGAGCATGGCGTCGAGATCAAGGACGATCAATCGCCGGTTACGCGTGCCGATCGGGAAGCCGAAACCGCGATGCGCCGGCTGCTCGATGCGGAGCGCTCAGGCGATGGGATCGTCGGTGAGGAGTTCGGTGAAAAGGCGGGCGTGACCAACCGGAAATGGGTGCTCGACCCGATCGACGGCACGCGCAGCTTCACCGTAGGGCGCGCGATCTTCGGCACGCTGATCGCGCTGGTCGAAGACGGCTGGCCGGTGCTTGGCATCATCGATCAGCCAGTCCAGCGCGAGCGCTGGGTCGGTGTCGCCGGACGTCCTACGACGTTCAACGGCAATCCCGTCCGCACGCGGACCTGTCGCGAGTTGCCAGGCGCGACGATCGCCACCACGAGCCCGCATCTCTTCGACGATGGCGACGTACCGCATTATCTCGCCCTGGTCGCGGCGATTTCCGGCGGCAATCCGCGCCAGGGTCCCGTCTATGGCGGGGACTGCTACAATTACGGCCTGCTCGCGAGCGGCCATCTCGACGTCGTCTGCGAATCCGGCCTGAAACTCTACGACTTCGCAGCCTTGGTCCCGATCGTCGAAGGCGCAGGCGGCCGCATGTGCGACTGGAACGGCGATCCCCTGACGGCTGCGAGCGAAGGCCATGTCCTCGCGATCGGCGACCCTGCGAGAATGGATGACGTGCTGGAAGCGATGCACCGGCTCCAACCCGATGGCCATGGGCCCCGGGACCACGAGGGCCACGACCACTGACGGCTATTCCCGTACGTTGCTGCGAAAACCGTCTCGACTGCGACGGCGTAGCGGATCCGTTCAGGGTTGGTCCTGGTGTCCGGTGCCCAACCCGGCTGACGATGTACGCTTGCCTTTCGTCCGGCTGGTAAGGTGGAAATGCCGACACCGGTCGCAGCGATAGGCTGCCAGCGGAACGCGCGCGGACCGGGCTACGATCATCGCGTCGGCTTCGGACACGAAGCGCGCCTTCCTGCGGCAGATGCTGAGCCGGGTGCGCTTCACTCCTTGTACTTGATCTCCAGGAACCGGCCGCGCGTCGCCAGATTGTCGAGGTCCGACTGCGCGAGGCGCGCGGTCATCTCGCCGATTTCGTGCTCGATCAGCGACAGGCCGGCGACCAGTTCCGCGTCTGGCGTGCGGCCGTTGCGCGGGGTCGTGCGCAATGACGGGGGCACCTTCTCATAGTCCTTTACGAACGCCGGGAGTTGTTCGCCGACGAGCTTGCGGACTTCGAACGCCTCGGGTGTATTCGCGTCGAGCGTCGCAAGTTGCGGCGTGAGCGTCTCGAGACGCAGGCCGATCCGGTCTACCAGCGTCATCGCCGGCGCGGGGAGGGCGGGGCGCTGTGCCTCCAGCCAGCGTTCGGTCTGCGCAGGCAGCGCACGGATGTCGACCGCGGCGAGCCGCTCCGTCGTCGGAGCACGTTCGGCGGGCCACACCGCGAACAGCACCGTGGCGGCGACCAGCAGCGCCATCACCAGCATCGCACCGCCGATCCCGAGCGGCACGATCCAGCCGATCACCATCGCCGCGATCAGGATCGCGACGTCGGCGACCGCGATCCGGGTCAGCCGCTTGCCGATCGCCTGCGTCTGCCGCGCCCGCCCCCGCGATGGCACGCGCCCGATCACCGTGCCGGTGCGGTCGTCGGAAATGCGCGACCAGGAGGCGCGGGCGCTGGCGATGGCGTCGTCGACTTCGCTCACGAGGGTTACATCGCCTCCAGCTTGAACGGGCTGCCGGACGGTCCGCCGAGTTGGCCCTGCGTCGCGCCTTCAGCACGCGCGATATACCCACGGGATTTGTCGACCTCGTTCGACAGCGCGCCGACCGTGACCTTCATCGAATCGAGCGCCTTGAGCTTGAACACGTCGATCGCGTCCATCGTGTCGTAGATATTTTGGAACGCGCGTTGCAGCGTTTCCAGCGGGATCGTCGCCGACGCCGCCTGTTCATGGATCTGCGCGGTCTGCGATTTGAGCAGCTTGCCGGTCGAATCGATAATGTTCGCGGTCGTCGTGTTGAGCGCGGTGATCTGCTCCAGCACCAGCTTCTGGTTGGTCAGCGCCTGCGCCACCGTCACCGCGGTCCGCAGCGCCGAGACGGTCGTGGTCGACGCGCGATCGACGCCCTTCACCAGCTCGACATTGTTCTTCTTGACCAGATCGAGCGCGAGATAGCCCTGCACGGTCACCGCCATCTGCGTCAGCAGGTCCTGCGTCCGCTGGCGCGTGTAGAACAGCGCGGTCTCGCGGATCGCCTTCGCCTTGGCGGGATCGCTGTGATCGAGATCGTTGGCGACGTCCTCCAGCTTGGCGTCCATCGTCTTCGACAGGTGGATCATCTGCTCGAGCCGGCCCATCGCCGCCCACAGGTTCGCGCGCTCGGTATCGATCGCTGCATTGTCCATCAGCAGCTCGTCCTTGCCCGAGCCAAGGCTCTTCAGGATCTGCGCGATGTGCGTCTGCGACGATTTGTAGCCGTCGAAATAATTGCGCATCTTGCCACCGAACGGGATGATCCCGAACAGCTTCTGCGGCGCGGTCAGGTTGCCCTTCTTGCCGGGATCGAGATCCTCGACGACGCGGCGCAGCTCGGCGAGATCCTTGCCGACGCCGGTCTCCTGATCCATCGCCTTGACCGGGCGATCGAGGAAGCGGTTCGACTGGCCGGCGGCCTCGCGGATTTCCTTCGCGCCCATCGCGGTGATCGCGTCGACGCGCTTGCCGAATTCGGGCGAATTGACGTCCTGCGCGACGAGATCGGTGACGAAGCCCGACACGCGCTCCTCTAGCTGCGACTTCACGCCGGCATCGACGGGCACGAGGCCGGACGCCTTGGCCGCGGCGACGGTCGGCACCGGGTCGGGCGGGGTCAGCACCAGACCCGGCTCTTCCGTCAGCGTGTTCGGGGTCGTCGCCATGCTTGTCTCTCCGTTCGGTGGGGCATCGTGGCTGCAACCCGCCCCGCGTTCAAGTGGCGTATATAGATAATACACTCAGGCTTGCCAACAGTCGCGTGGAACCGGGAGGCGGCATCAGCGGCTATGTCGGGGTAATCCAGGAGACATTGCATGCGCGCCATCGGCTATACCAAGTCGCTCCCCATCGACGACCCTCAGTCGCTCGTGGAGTTCGATCTTCCCAAACCCGAAGCCAGCGGGCGCGATCTGCTCGTCGAGGTGAAGGCGGTATCGGTCAACCCGGTCGACACCAAGATCCGCCAGCGTCGCGAAGATCCGGACGGCAAGCCGCAGGTGCTGGGCTGGGACGCATCGGGCGTCGTCGTTGCGGTCGGCCCGGACGTGACCGGGTTCTCGGTCGGCGACGACGTGTTCTACGCGGGTGCAATCGACCGACCCGGTACCAATTCCGAATATCACCTCGTCGACGAACGCATCGTCGGTCACAAGCCGGCGTCGCTCGACTGGGCGCAGGCGGCGGCGCTGCCGCTGACCTCGGTCACCGCCTGGGAGACGCTGTTCGACCGGCTCGACGTGCGCAAACCCGTCCCTGGTGCGGCGAACGCGATCCTGATCATCGGCGGGGCGGGCGGGGTCGGCTCGATCACGATCCAGCTCGCGCGGCAGCTCACCGACCTGACCGTGATCGCCACCGCGTCGCGCGACGAGACCCGCGGCTGGGTCGAGGACCTCGGCGCGCATCACGTGATCGACCACCGCAAGCCGCTCGCCGCGCAGGTCGAGGCGCTCGGGCTGGGGGCGCCGGGGTTCGTGTTCTCGACAACGCATACCGACGAGCACATCGCCGAGATCGGCGAGCTGCTGGCGCCGCAGGGCCGGCTGGCGCTGATCGACGATCCGAAGACGCTCGACATCGTGCCGCTCAAGCAAAAGTCGATCTCGGTCCACTGGGAGCTGATGTACACGCGCTCGCTGTTCCAGACCGCGGACATGGGCGAGCAGGGCAAGTTGCTCGACGAGGTCGCGCGGCTGGTGGATGCGGGGACGATCCGGACGACGCTGGCGGAGAATTTCGGGCGGATCGACGCGGCGAATTTGCGGCGGGCGCACGAGCGGATCGAGAGCCACACGGCCAAGGGGAAGATCGTGCTGGAGGGGTTCTAAGCTTTCGACGTTCCGAAAATTAATCCTTCAACTCAAGCGCCACCCCGGCGAAGGCCGGGGCCCAATTGGGGGACGTTGCTAACGGATCGCGGCGCTCCTTTATTGCCACCTTTCCAATTGGGCCCCGGCCTTCGCCGGGGTGGACGGTGGGTAGGTGAACCACTCCTTCTTGTTCCCTCGCGAACGCGGGGGCCCAGGAGCCAAGGAGGACACCGCTCGTGACCCTGGACCCCCACCTTCGCGGGGGAACGGCATTGGTTCAGCGGAGGCGTGTCTCACCGCCGAATGAGGCTGGCGCCCCGGCAAACACGCGATACTCTGCACCATGCTTCGCCCGCTGATCCTCGCGCTCGCCCTCCTCCCCGTGGCGGCCACGAATCGCCCCCCGCCAGCCGATCCGCTCACCGCCACGATCCACACCGAAGACGCCGACCGCTTCGCGACCCTCTTCGCCAAAACCAAAGGCAAGCCCACCGCCGCCCAACTGAAACGCGACTATCTCGACAAGGGCAGTTTCGGGATCGGCGTCTTCACCCCCGGGCGGATCGTCGATGCCGACAATCTCGCGCGCGCCATCGCCGCCAGCCCCACCCGCTACGCGCAGGCGATCAAGACCTGCCTCCCCGCCGCAAAGGCCGCCACCGCCGATCTCCGCGCGATCTATCTTGGCCTCCACGGCGCGCTCCCCGACGTGAAGCTCCCGCAGGTCTATATAGTCTTCGGCGCAAACACGTCCGGCGGCACCGCCAAGCCCGGCGCACAGGTGCTCGGCCTCGAAGTGCTGTGCCGCATGTCGCCGACGCCCGACAAACTCCGCCAGACGCTGCGGCATTTCTTCGCGCACGAGACGGTGCATTCCTTCCAGCAGGACGCTGGGATGACGCTCGCCCGCGACCCGCTGCTCACCGCGATCCTGGTCGAGGGCGCCGCCGACTTCATCGCGCAACTCGTCACCGGCGAGGAGCCCGACGCCGCCCGCGCCGCCTGGGCCACGCCGCGCGAGGCGGAACTCTGGCGCCAGATGCAGGCCGATATCACGCTCACCCGCACGCTCACCGACAAGGACGATCCCGAGGAGGGCTCGCCCGAAGCCAAGGCCTATGCACGCTGGGTCGGCAACTACTCCACGCCGCCCGCCGGCTGGCCGCCCGAACTCGGCTATTGGATGGGCCTGCGCATCTGGCAGCGTTATTATGCCGCCGCACCCGACAAGCACGCCGCGCTGAAGGCGATGTTGGCGGTTCACGACCCCCGGAGCATTCTCGCCGCCGGAACTTACAAACGGCGCTGAGGTTCCCTAAATACGGCTGCATCTTCCCGCGGCGCAACAATTACGCTATGGCGCGCGCCAACCAATCCCTCGATCAAGAGATTATATCCATGAGCCTCCGCAACGTGGCGATCATTGCGCACGTCGATCACGGCAAGACGACGCTGGTCGACCAGCTCTTCCGCCAGTCCGGCACCTTCCGCGACAACCAGCGCGTCGAAGAGCGCGCAATGGATTCGAACGACCTCGAAAAAGAGCGTGGCATCACCATTCTCGCCAAGCCGACCTCGGTCGACTGGACCCCTCCCGGCGAGTCCGAGAGCATCCGCATCAACATCGTCGACACGCCCGGCCACGCCGATTTCGGCGGCGAAGTCGAGCGCATCCTGTCGATGGTCGACGGCGTCGTCCTGCTGGTCGATTCGTCGGAAGGCGCGATGCCGCAGACCAAGTTCGTCACCGGCAAGGCGCTGGCGCTCGGCCTGAAGCCGATCGTCGTCGTCAACAAGGTCGATCGTAACGACGCGCGCATCCAGGAAGTGCTCGACGAAGTGTTCGACCTGTTCGTGTCGCTCGACGCGAACGACGACCAGCTCGACTTTCCCGTGCTCTACGCATCGGGTCGCAACGGCTATGCCTCGACCGACATGGACGCGCGCGAAGGCACGCTGATCCCGATGTTCGAGACGATCGTGAAGCACGTGCCGCCTCCGGCAGTGGAAGTCGCCGGCGTGCCGTTCACCTTCCTCGTCACGCTGCTCGACCGCGATCCGTTCCTCGGCCGCGTCCTCACAGGTCGCGTCAATTCGGGTACCGTGAAGACCAACCAGGCGATCCACGCGCTCGATAACGATGGCAAGATCATCGAGACCGGTCGTGCTTCGAAGATCATGTCGTTCCGTGGTCTCGAGCGGGTTCCCGTCGACGAAGCGAAGGCCGGCGACATCATCTCGCTGGCAGGTCTCTCGGTCGCCACGGTTGCCGACACGATCGCCGACATCACGGTGACCGAGCCGCTGCACGCGCAGCCGATCGATCCCCCCACGCTGTCGATGCGTTTTGCCGTGAACGATTCGCCGATGGCGGGTCGCGAGGGCAGCAAGGTGACGAGCCGCATGATCCGCGAGCGCCTGTTCCGCGAAGCCGAGTCGAACGTCGCCGTGAAGGTGACCGAGGCGGCCGACAAGGACAGCTTCGAAGTCGCCGGCCGCGGCGAGCTTCAGCTGGGCGTCCTGATCGAGACGATGCGACGCGAAGGCTTCGAGCTCGGCATCTCGCGTCCGCGCGTACTGTTCGGCGAGGACGAGAACGGCAAGAAGACCGAGCCGTACGAGACCGTCATCATCGACGTCGACGAGGAGCATTCGGGCACTGTCGTCGAGAAGATGAACACGCGTAAGGCCGAACTGACCGACATGCGTCCGTCGACCGGCGGCAAGACCCGCATCACCTTCTCGGCGCCGTCGCGCGGGATGATCGGCTATCATGGCGAATTCCTGTCCGACACGCGCGGCACGGGGATCATGAACCGGCTGTTCGAGAAGTATGGTCCGCACAAGGGCGCGATCGAGGGCCGCAAGAACGGCGTGCTGATCTCGAACGGTTCGGGCGAGGCGAACAACTACGCACTGGGCCCGCTCGAAGAGCGCGGCATCCTGTTCGTGGGCCACGGCGAGGCTCTCTATGAGGGCATGATCGTCGGCGAGAACGCCAAGCCGGACGATCTCGAGGTCAACCCGATGAAGACCAAGGCGCTGACCAACTTCCGCGCCTCGGGCGGCAAGGACGACCAGGTCCGCCTGTCCCCGCCGAAGCGCGCGACGCTGGAGCAGGCGATCGCGTACATCGATGACGACGAGATGGTCGAAGTCACGCCAAAGTCGATCCGCCTGCGCAAGCGCTTCCTGGATGCGAACGAGCGCAAGCGCGCTAGCCGGGCTAAGCAGAGCGCCTGAGGCCAGCGAAGGCGAAGCCGGCTGAGCCCTCAGGCGCTCGGCCGGCCTCGCTCAGGCGAGGTCCGACGACGCGGCTTCGCCGCGGCGCGCTGGGCAAGAAATGAAGAAGGGCCGGGGGGAAACCTCCGGCCCTTTTTGTTTTGCGAGAAAGCCCGAAGGCTGCATCCACGTCGGCGGCAACGCCAGTGGTCAGGACCAACCGATGCACCTCCCTGGCGAAGGCCGAGGCCCAGGTGGAAAGGTCGGAGTAACGCAGCGCTGCGCTTCGTTACCGACGTCCCCCAATTGGACCCCGGCCTTCGCCGGGGAGGCGCCTATATTTAGGATATGAAGGCATCCACAAAACCCTCTCCCACCGGGAGAGGAAGAGACGCCGAAGGCGGCGAAGGTGAGGGCACGGTGCGCTATCGGACGTTAGACTCCGCCCTCAAGCAGCAGTAATCCGCCCGCCTCGCTGCAACATCTCCCCGCTCGTCACGATAACCCGATCGCCAAGCTTGACCTGCTCGAAGATCAGCTTCGCAAACGGCGTAGGCACCCCGACGCAGCCGTGCGTCGCGTACTTCCCATCCATCAGCGCGCTGCCATGGATCGAAACGCCGTCATTGGTCAGCCGCATCATGTACGGCATCGGCGCGCCGTACAGGTTCGACACATGGTGCGCGTCCTTCTGCGTGATCTTGAACACGCCGAGCGGAGTCGGCTTCTCGTCCGCGCCATAGATCACCGCCGCCGTCCCGATCTCGTACCCGCTGCGAAAGATCGACAAGGTCTGCGCCACCAGGTCGACGGTAATCACGATCGGGCCTTCGGGCACGCCCTTCGTATCCCAGTAATACGCGCCATGCCGCAAAGGCTCGGGAACGTTCAGCACGCGCTTCACGACATACGCGTCGGCTGGTTCCTGGGCAGCGACGGCAACGGCCTTCGGCACTACCTTCGCAATCGGCGCAGCGACGTGAGCCTTGGCCACCCGCGCCGGCGGTTCGGCCGCGCGCACCTTCACCGGCGACCCGGACAGAGCCAGTCCACCGATCAGCACCGCGCTTCCGCCGAGCACGGCAAAGGCGATCGTTCGCGTCGTCATCATCCTGCGCATCGCGGCACCCTATCCGATATTCGTAAACAATGCCCAGCAGTGCCGCGCCGACCGTGTCCCCGCACGGGACCGTCTCCGCCAGCTATACCGTGGGTTAACAAGCCGTTCCGAACCGGTTCAGGCCGAATCGCCTAAATCCTGAAACACGGTCGGACACTTATGCGTTTGTCCCAAGCGGACCGGGCGTAACTAGTAATGGAGTTCGGAAGATGAACGGATTTTTGAAGAAGGCAGGTCTCGGCGTAGCCCTGGCGGCAACGGCGTTGACGGCGGCGGCACCTGCCGACGCACAGCGTTGGGGGCGTGGCGGCTATGGACGCGGCTACGGCGGCTATCATCGTGGCGGTAACGCAGCCGGTGCGGCCGTGCTCGGCGGCATCCTCGGCCTCGGCGTCGGCGCAGCGATTGCCAGCAGCAACAACCGCAACCGCGGCTATTATGACGACGGCTATTACCGTGGCCCCCCGCCGCGCGCCTATTACAACGCGCCGGTCCGCACCTACTACCGTGAGGATTACCGTCCGCGGTGCTGGAACGAATGGCGGGTCGATCCCTATTATGGCGACCGGGTATCGGTGCAGGTCTGCAGCTGATCCGATTTCGCGATCGCACGGAGGCGTCGGGAGCAATCCCGGCGCCTCTTTTGCGTCAGGTGCCTTTTTTGTGGCGTGGGGCAGGCGCTTGCCGCTAGACGCGCGACCATGACCGACACGCCCAACACCCCCGAGACCGAAGCCGCCGTCACCCCGGCCGCAACCGGCGACACGCCCCCCGATCGCCTCTCTATCAACCAGCGCAGCCCGTTCTTCCAGCAGGAGTTGCTGGAGCGCGGCATCGGCATCCGCTTCAAGGACGCCGTTCGCCACGACGTCGAGGAATATTGCATTTCGGAAGGCTGGATCCGAGTCGCGCTCGGCAAGAAGGTCGATCGTGCCGGAAACCCGCTGACGCTGAAGCTGGTCGGCCCGGTCGAGGCTTGGTTCGAGCGTCCCGCGGCGGACGCGGACACCGACGAGGGCTGAGCCGATCCTGGCTCGTTCGAAGCTTATTCCCTAAACTAGGGGAAGCCTGTTTCCCCGCGAAGGCGGGGATCCAGACTGGGCTCCCGCCTTCGCGGGAGAACATGGAAGCGCGGACCATCGCTGCAATACAGCAGCAACCCAAAGTCCGTCACCCCAGCGAAAGCTGGGGTATGCCGCTTGGCGGACTGCGCGGCCCGAACGGGGATATCCCAGCTTTCGCTGGGATGACGACCGCGGCAGGGCGGCCGCGGCGGCTTAAGCCTCCACGCCCTCCAGTGCCTCGCTAGCCTCAAGCCACTTCGCCTCGCTGGCCTCGAGCTTCGCATGCACTTCCGCGCGACGCTTGCTTAGATCCCCCATCGACATCCGCGAGAAGCGCGGCTCCGCCGTCGCCGGATCGACCATCGCGCGGTCCAGAGCATTGCGCTCCTTGGTGAACTTCGCGGTCTGCTCCTCGATCTCGCGCAAAGCCTTGCGCAGCGCCGCGTCGTTGCTCTTCGCCTCGGCCGCAGCCTTCTTCCCGGCCTTCTTGTCGGCCTTGGACGCCGCATCGCCCTTGCCGCCATCGCCCTTCAGGACGAACGCGATGTAGTCGTCGAGGCTGCCGTCGAATTCCTTCGCGGTGCCGTCGTCGACCAGCACCAGCCGATCCGCGGTCAGCTCGAGCATGTGCCGGTCATGGCTGACCAGCACCACCGCGCCGGTATACGCGTTGAGCGCCTGCACGAGCGCCTCGCGCGCATCGACGTCCAGATGGTTGGTAGGCTCATCGAGGATCAGCAGATGCGGCGCATCGCGCGTGATCAGCGCCAGCGCCAGACGCGCACGCTCCCCACCCGACAGCTTGCCGACCCTGGTCGTCGCCTTGTCGCCGGAAAAGCCGAATCGCCCCAGCTGCGCGCGGACGGCAGCCGGAGCCGCACCCTTCATCAGGTGCGACATATGCTCGATCGGCGAGTCGGTCGGATCGAGTTCCTCGACCTG
The DNA here is from genome assembly GCF_042466285.1 of Sphingomonas sp. R86520. Classification (NCBI taxonomy): domain Bacteria; kingdom Pseudomonadati; phylum Pseudomonadota; class Alphaproteobacteria; order Sphingomonadales; family Sphingomonadaceae; genus Sphingomonas; species Sphingomonas sp. R86520. Next base: position 2,916,327 of record NZ_JAXHBZ010000001.1, on the reverse strand, counting down.
ATACTGGGTGAAATACCCGACCTTCATCTTGCCCGATGACGACATCTCGCCGTCCATCGGGGTCAGCTGCGCCGCCAGCAGCCGCGCGAGCGTGGTCTTGCCGTTGCCGTTGCGCCCGAGCAGCGCGACCCGGTCGTCGGGATCGAGCCGCATGTTGAGCCGCTTCAGGATCGGCACGTCGGCATAGCCCACCGTCGCCATGTCGAGCGTGATCAGAGGCGGACGCAGCTCGGTCGGGTTGGGGAAGCCGAACGACAGCGTCGGATCGTTATAGCTCTCGGCGATCGGCTGCATCTTCGACAGCATCTTCTGCCGCGACTGCGCCTGCTTCGCGGTCGACGCGCGAGCCGAATTCTTGGCGATATATTCCTGCAGCTTTTCGCGCTGCACCGCCTGGTTGGCACGCGCCGCCTCGATCTGTGCGAGGCGCTCGGCACGCTGCCGCTCGAACGCGTCGTAGCCGCCGGGATACAGCGTGATCTTGCCGCCCTGCAGATGCAGAATGTGATCGACCACGTTGTTGAGGAAATCGCGCTCGTGGCTGACCACCACGATCGTCGCCTTGTAGCCCTTGAGGAAGTCCTCGAGCCACATCACCGCTTCGAGATCGAGATGGTTCGAAGGCTCGTCGAGCAGCAGCAGGTCCGGCTGCGAGAACAGCAGTGCGGCCAGCGCGACGCGCATCTTCCAGCCACCCGAAAAGCTGTCGAGCGTGCGCGCCTGCATGTCCTCGTCGAATCCGAGCCCGAGCAGGATCTGCGCGGCGCGTGCGGGCGCGGTATAGGCGTCGATCGCGATCAGCCGCTCGTACACGTCGCCGAGCCGGTCGGGATCTTCGCTCGTCTCACTCTCGATCATCAGCGCGGCGCGCTCCAGATCGGCTTCGAGCACGGTCTCGAACGGCGTCTTCACGCCGTGCGGGGCCTCCTGCGCGAGGTAGCCGATGCGGGCGCCCCTGGGCATGTCGGCGGAACCGTCGTCAGGCTCGAGCTGGCCTGCAATCACGCGCACCATCGTCGACTTGCCCGCACCGTTGCGCCCGATAAGCCCGACGCGCGAGCCCGGCGGCAACGCGGCGGTGGCGCCATCGAGGATAACGCGTCCGCCCAGGCGCACCGTGATATTGTTCAGGTTCAGCATGGGCGTCCCGTTAGCAGATGCAGCATGGTTTTGCGAGGGGAGGGTATCGATGGCGATCGAGCAGTGAGCTATCGATCGAACCTGAGCAGTTCCCCCGCGGAGGCGGGGGGCCAGGATCACAAACGCCACCGCCCGAGACTCTGGACTCCCGCCTCCGCGGGGGAACGAGAAGGGGCATATCGAGGCCCATGACCACTCCGCATGGCCACCACCCCGGCGGGGGCCGGGGCCCAGTTGGAAAAGTCGTTGTAACGAAGCGCCGTCCGCAGTTGGCAACGTCCCCTAACTGGGCCCCGGCCTTCGCCGGGGTGGTGCGGGTATTGGAATAGGGAGCCTCTAAAACTCCCTCCCCTTCACGGGAGGGCTGGGGTGGGGCGTATCCGCGAACGTGTCGCTAGGGGCAGTGCCCCACCCCGACCCTCCCCTGAAGGGGAGGGAGCCATCAGGTTTCGTCGGAAACGATCGCGTCGGCGCTTTCACCGCCAAGCAGCGTAGCAGCCCGCCCACCGACGTGAACCCGCACCCCGGAAACCAACCGTGTCGGGACAACCGCAGCGCCCGCCATCGTCGAGCCGGAGCGCGGCACCCCCCGGTGCACCGTCACCCCGTGCAACGCCTCCACCGGCTCCGCACCCGGGTCGGCAACGACGTCTTGGTTACCATAATGCACCGAGACCCCGGCAACCTGCGTCACGACCGGCGCCACGCTACTCACGCCGGCAAAGGCAGAACCTCGAACCCCAGGCTCGACCCCCGCATAAGCCTGCCGAAACGTCAGCGCCCGCTCCAGCGCGCCCTGCCAGCGATAGAACACATGCGCGCCGACCGTCGTGATCCGCGCAAGGCTCGACGCCCACCACGGCAGGATGCTGGTCGTATGGAACGACGTTGCGGCTCCGACCGGCGCGTAAACGCTCCCGCCGAGCGCCGCCGCCGCAACCGCACGCGCGCGGTCCCAGGCGCCAACCTCGCGCGGCCGGTTCATCGAGCCGTCGCAGGTGAAGCTGAACTGGCATCCGGTCCGCCGCTCGGCCCCCTGATACACGACCCCACAAACGCTGTTCGGAAACGCCCGATCGCGCACCCGGTTCAAGACCACCTGGGCCACCGCCCGCTGTCCATCCTGCGACTGCGAGCGCGCCTCGTAATACACCGCCGCGGTCAGGCAATCGGCCGCACGGCTCGCGTCATCGGCCGATTTCGAGGTCAGAAAGGGCGGAGCGACGAACGGTGCCGCAGCCGTAAACGGCGCTTCAGGCGTAGCGGTCGCAACTTTAGCGGAGATATCGTCCGGCACATGCAGCGCCATCCGGCTCAGCAGCGCCCGCGAATTACGCTCGGGCTGGACTCGCGCGATCGCCGCAGGATGGTCCGCCGGCACGCACGACGTCGCCAGCACCAGAGCAGGCAGGCCGATCAGCGCGTGTGGATAAAGGGCGAGGCCCGACGTCTTCATCCGCCCGCTTTAGGGGGCAGGATTTATGGACTGGTTAACGAGGAGCGCTACCGAGGAAGCGCAACCCCGTCATCCCGACGAAAGTCGGGACCTCGATCGGCAGGGAGCCAGTTACCGCGAGATCCCAGCTTTCGCCGGGATGACGGCATCAACTCAGTGAACGAACCGCGCGACGACATCGCGATACGACCGCGAAACCTTCACGCTGGCCCCGGAATTCAGCACCAGGAAGCATTCACCGTTCGTGTGCGGCTTAACCTGCTTCACCAGATCCAGGTTCACGATCGTCGACCGATGCACCCGCTGGAACCGCCTCGGGTCGAGTCGCTTCTCCAGATCCTTCATCGTCTCGCGCAGGATCAGCGTATTATCGCCGGTGTAGATGCACATGTAATCGCCGGCCGCATCGATTCGCTCGATCGTGTCGACGTCGACGCGGAAGATCTGGCCGCGATCCTTGATGTTGATGAGCTTCTCGAACCGGTTCGCGGATACCGCGTCGCCGTCCGGCATGTCGGCCGCCGCATCCGGCGCGACATCGGCGAGCACTTCGCGCAACCGGTCGACCTCCTCGACGCCGCGCTTTTCGGACAGACGCTGCCGAACCCGCTCGATCGTATCGGCAAGTCGCGACTCCTCGACCGGCTTCATCAGGTAATCGACTGCCTGCGCCTCGAACGCGCGCAACGCGTGATCCGAATACGCGGTGACGAACACGAACAACGGCGGTTCGACCTCCATCAGGCCCTGCACGACGGAGAACCCGTCGAACCCCGGCATCTGGATATCGAGGAAGACGAGGTCGGGCTTGTGCGTCTTGATCGCGCGGATGGCCTCGCGGCCGTTCGAGCATTTTTCGATGATCTCGACGTCTTCATGGGCCTGGAGTCGGAGTTCCAGCCCCTGGATCGCCAGCGGCTCGTCGTCGACGAGAATGGTACGGATGGTCATGCGGCCTCTCTGTTCACGTCTTCAAGCTGGTAGGGAATCTCGATCTCGACCGAGAATCCGCCAGCAGGCGTGGAGCGCGTTTCGAAACGGTGGTCAGGGCCATATGCCTGAACCAACCTGTCTCTAATATTAGCGAGCCCCACGCCGGTTGAAAGGCTTGAACCGATCCGTCCCTCGATCAAGCCCGGTCCGGTGTCGGATACGGCGATCTGCACCCGTTCCCCGGCGAGGCGCACTTCCACACAGATTTCCGCGCCCTCTTCCTGCGGCGTGACGGCATATTTTATTGCGTTCTCGACCAGCGGCTGGAGCAGCAGCGACGGCAAACGGGCGCGTTCGGCGCGCGGATCGATGTCGAACTTCGGCCGCATCCGGTCCTCGAACCGCATCTTCTCGATCTCCAGATACAGCTTCAGCTGATCCACTTCCTGCGCGACGGTGACGTGCGCGGTCGGCTCGTTTGCCAACGTATAGCGCAGGAACGACGACAGCCGGCTGAGCATCGCGTTCGCGCGCTCGGTCTGCTTCAACAGCACCAGCGTCGAAATCGAGTTCAGCGTGTTGAACAGGAAATGCGGATTGAGCTGATAGCGCAGCATCGCCAGCTGCGCCGATGACGCCTGGTTCTCGAGATGCTCCATCTGGTCGATCTGCTGTTCGACGATCAGGTAGAAATTGATCCCGAAATACAGCGCCGACCAACCGAACAGCACCGTGAAAGTGACGTAGACCGAGCCCAAAAGCCGCGTGAGCGTCACGCCCGGCGTCGCAGTCGCGATGAACGAGAAGGTGAACGCGTCGAGCACCGCATACAGGAACGTCGCAGCGGCCAGCGTCGCGATCGTCAGGAACATCCCGACCAGCCGGTTCATCCGCCGATACTGGCCGTACATCGTCGAGAGCAGCAGCGTGATGCAGTAGCCGACGATCGCCTCGACGATCACCGGGATCACCCCGTCGAGCGACAGCCCGTTCGAGATCGACACCACCCCGCGCAGCAACAGGTAACCGCTCCACCCGACCGCCTGGAGAATCCAGAATGCGCGCGCCTTGTTCTCGAAGAACGGCCGCGCGTGGAAGGGCAGGCGCCGGGCTGGGTTCTGGGCGGAGTAGCCGGGGGAGGGGGCGGAAGGGGTAGCCATCGGGCCGCGGTCTTACACGCGGTGGCGGGTGCACGCAAAAGCCACGCGAATTTCGCGTGTTGGCCGCAAGCCGCGCAACAAAAAGGCCGCCGCTCCCCGTAGGGAACGGCGGCCCATCGACCGATCAGGTCGCGCGTCGCTTAGAAGGTGAAGCGTGCGCCGACGCGGATCGCATAAAGCGAACCCGTGACGTTCGTCACCTTGTCGTTCGGCTGCGTGAATCCCGAGTACCGATACTGCACGCAGGGCTGGGTCGAGGTGGTGTTCTGCACGCCCGTACCCGGGGCCGCCCCGGTCGGGGTCGCTACGGCCAGGCACTGCACCTGCACGACGGCAGCGTTGTACGCGAAGTTGTACTGCTTGAGCGCACCCCAATCGCTGTCGATCAGATTGAGCAGGTTGTTGACGTCGGCAAACACCGAAACGCGCGAGCCACCGATAAAGGTCGGCAGTTCCTGCTCGAGGTGGAGATCGATACGCGTAAACGACTGGCTGCGTGCGATGTTCTTCGCCGCGATCCGGCCGCGATACTTGTTGAGCGACGAGCTGTTGATGAACGCGTCGAATGCCGTCGCGGTCGCGGCGGTGTCATAGGATACGATCGGATCGTTCATGCCGGTCGGCACGTAGGGCAACAGAAACGCACTGTTCAGGATCGTGCCACTGACCGGCGATCTGTTGGTCGTGTTGTTCTGCATGACGTAGCTGTACGCACGTCCTGCGCGAGTCTCGCCGAACAGCTGGAGCTTGGTCTTGTAGTCGCCGAAGAAGGCGTGGTCGTAGCCGAGCGTATATTTGAACTGCCACTTGATCTGGTCGCTCGACGTGCCGAGTGCTGGCATGTTCGGGTCGGAGAAGAACTGGTTCTGATAGTTCGAATTGATCGTCGACGACGTCGCGGGCGATACGTCGCGGACGTCCTGCATCGAGTAGCTGCCACCCAGCTGCAAGCCCCAGTCGAAGCGCTTGTCGAAACGGACGACGCCGATATGGGTGCGGCCCTTGCCGGTGTTGGTAGACAGGATGTCATAGTTGTTGTCGGCGAAACCGGCCAACGAGCTGTAGCGCGGACGACCATCCGGCAGCGTGCCGATAACCACCGATCGCGCGTCGGTGAAGATCACCTGGTTCTTGGCGGCCGAGAAATAATAGTCGGCGCCGAACTGGATGCCGAATAGATCGTAATCCACCGACAGCGTGGCCTTGTACGACGACGGCAGCTTGAAGTTTGGATCGAGCGCGCCGGTATTGGTCAGCGCGTTGGTCGCTCCGCCGCGGACATAGTCAGCGACTGCCTGTGGTATCTGGCCGGTCACGCCGTTGAGCGCCGCAGTGCAGATCGCGGTCGGCACGTTGCCCGTGCAGGTAGCGCCGGTAGCCTGCGCCGGCAGTGCTGCAGACGCGGCGCGGGTGAAGGTCACGGAGTTGGTCAGGACGGTGTTGGAAAAGCTGTTCGACAGATAGATGTCGGGCGAACCGCCACCGAAGATGCCGGCACCGCCGCGCAGCGTCACGCGCGACACCGGCTTCCAGTTGAAGCTTGCGCGCGGCTGGAAGATTTCCAGGCCCTTATAGGTCTTGGTGTTGCGGAACCCTTCACGGGCCAGGAACGCGGGGTTGGCGACGGGCGCGCCGCGCATGCCGTACAGGTCCCAGCGGAAGCCGTAGCTGAACTGCAGCGCGCTGCTGACCTGCCAGTCGTCCTGCATGCCGAACGTCCACTGATCGTAATGGAAGTCAGACGCAGCACCGTTCTGCGCTGTGCTGATCGGCACGGCGACGGTCAGCTGATCGGCGCGACGGGCCTGATAATCGGCCAGCGAGTCGAAATAGTAATTGCCGAGGCTGTTTGGCACGAAGTTGTTGAACGTGCTGTTCTGGTTGAACTCCACGAGCATCTTGAACTCGTGATCATTCAATCGCAGCCGGCTCAGGAACGAGCCGCCATAGGTGCTGGTGTTGAGTTCGTTGGTCTGCCGGTTGTTATCCGGGCCGAACGCCACGATCGCCGATCCGGTGGTGACCGTCGGGCTCGTCGCGCCGGTCGTGCAGGCCGTCAGGCTGCCCGCGGTGGCGGTGTCCGTGCAGACGCGGAACTGCGCAAAGCCGCGGCCGAGCAGTGGTTCTTGCCCACGCTTGTACGTCTTGTAGATGCCACGCGCTTCGGTCGAGAAATTGTCGGTCCAGTCGGAGTTCAACTGGACGATGCCGGCACGCAGCAACTCGGTCAGCGTATAGGCGTTCGATTCCAGTCCGTAGGACGGGCTGGTGCCGGTGCTCGTGTTGTTCTGGCTGTCGAGCGAGTCGTAAGCGTTGATGTAGGAAACCGACAGACGCTGGCCATTCGTGATGTTCCAGTCGAGCCGGCCGACGATCTTTTCGTCCTTGCGGTTGTTGATCGTCAGGACGCCGCCCGGATCGTAATTGTAGGTCGAGTTGGCGGTGCCGATGACGCTGGTGATCTGAGCGGCGGTGAGGCCCGGAACCTGGCTGACCTGAGTCGCGAACGGGCGAGGATCGGTGTTGCGTTCGGCCGAAACCATGAAGAACAGCGTGTCCTTCACCAGAGGGCCGCGCAGCGTGGCGCCGTAGGTTTCGGACTTGAAGTTGGGGACGACGAACTTCGTCCCGTCGCTCTTGTCGCCCTGCAACTCGTCGGTGTTCAGCGAGTAGAAGCCGGTGCCGTGGAACTCGTTGTTGCCGGACAGGAGCACGGTGTCGATTGCCCCGCCCTGGTAATTGCCCTGGCGGAAATCATAATTGGCGGCCGCCACCGATACCTGGGCGAGCGCGTCGAAGGGGACGGGGCCACGCCCGGTCGGGCTGGAATCCTGGTTCAGCCCGAAATTGTCGCCGACCTGCACGCCGTTGATGGTGAAGCGGTTGAACCGCGGATTCACGCCGGCGATCGAGACCGCGCCGCCGCGTTCACCCGCGTTCGACAGATCGAGCGTTGCGAACGGATCGCGGCGGACGATGTCGCGCACGTCGCGGTTGACCGAAGCGACCTTCTGGATGTCGGCCTGGGTCAGCACCGTCTGCGGGCCGTTCGAGCGGATGCCGGCGCCGCGGATCGACGACGCGGTGACGACGATTTCCTCGCCTGCGGTAGCAGCGGTTTCGGTCGTCGCGCCGAGATCGACAGGCAGGGTATAAGCCTGTTGCACGACGGTGAAGATGTCGGTGACGGTCTTGTTACCGAGCGGGCTGGTGACCACGACGGTGAAGGGACCGCCGGGGCGCAGACCGGCCAGCGAATAGCCGCCGCCGGCGTCCGTGCTGGTTTCAGCGCGCGTACCCGACGCGACGTCGGTCGCAACCACGGTTGCGCCGGCGACCGGCGTACCGGCGTTGGTCACCGTGCCGCGGATCTGCGACGTCGTTTCCTGTGCGGATGCCGCGATTGGTGCGACCAGCGCGACGACTGCCGCACCTAGGAACAGGTTTTTCCGCATCGATAATTACCCCTTTTGAGCTTGCTGCTCTGGATTCCGCCGCTTCATGTCGCGTTAATCCGGCCCTGCACGGTGAATATTTCGGATATGTGACAATGGCGAGTCGGGAATTGTCACAGACACAATCGGTGATGTTGCGTTGCAAAAAAGCCACGCAATTGAACCGTTTCAAGGCTGCTGGAACCAACCCCGGCAGCGATCGTGAGCCGGCCTAGCTGGCGGCGACGATGTCCGCCCATTCGGCTTCGGTGATGACCCGTATGCCGAGGTCGGTCGCCTTCTTCAGCTTCGAGCCCGCGCCGGGGCCGGCGATGACCAGGCCGGTCTTGGTCGATACCGATGCCGCCACGCGGGCGCCGAGCGCTTCCGCCTGTGCCTTGGCTTCGTCGCGGCTCAGCGTCTCCAGGCTGCCGGTGAAGACCAGGATCTGGCCGGTCACGGGCGATTCCCGAGTCTCGTGGATCACGTCCGCCGGCTTCACTTCGCGCAGCAGGTCGAACACCACGCGGCGGTTGTGCGGCTCGGCGCAGAAGCCGACCAGCGCGCTGGCGACTTCCGGGCCGATGCCTGCAGTCTCGATCGCGCCGACCAGCAGCTTGTCGCGGCGGAGCACGAATTTCCGCTCGGGTTCGCCGATCACCGGCTCGATCCGGCCGCGCAGGAACACGGCGTGACGCAGCACGGACCCAAGCGCCTGCGCTGACACATAGCGTCGCGCAAGGTCACGGGCGGTAATCTCGCCGACATGGCGGATGCCGAGCGAAAACAGGAACCGGTCGAGTGGTATCGTCCGCTTGGTCTCGATCGCGGCGATCACCTTTGCCGCCCAGACACGTCCGTCCTTCTTGCGTGCCGCCAGTTGCTCTTCGGTCAGGCGGAAGATGTCGGCGGGCGATTCGATCAGTCCGTCGCGGAAGAACGCCTCGATCAGCGTCTGGCCGAGACCGCCGATATCGAACGCGTGGCGCGACGCGAAGTGGATCAGCCGTTCGACCCGCTGCGCCGGACAGATCAGCCCGCCGGTGCAGCGATAGACGACTTCGCCTTCCTCGCGCTCGGCGGCAGATCCGCATTCGGGGCAGAGATGCGGGAAGACATAGGCCTCGCGCTCGGCGTCGGGCGTCAGGTTCTCGACGATCTGCGGGATCACGTCGCCAGCGCGCTGAACGAGCACGCGGTCGCCCGGCCGAACGCCGAGCCGTTCGATCTCGTCGGCATTGTGCAGCGTCGCATTGGTCACGACGACACCGCCGACCGTTACGGGCGACAGCCGCGCCACGGGAGTCATCGCGCCCGTCCGGCCGACCTGGATGTCGATTCGCTCGAGCAAAGTCTGCGCGCGCTCGGCGGGAAATTTGTGCGCGATCGCCCAGCGTGGTGCCTTCGCGACCTGACCGAGCCGTGCCTGCCAGTCGAGCCGGTCGACCTTGTAGACGACGCCGTCGATGTCGAACGGCAGGTCGGCTCGCTCGGCTTCGATGCTGCGGTAGACGTCGAGCGCGGCGGCTGTTCCCTCGACTCGCGCGAACCCCTCCGCGATCGGAAAGCCCCAGCCGCGCAGGGTGTCGACGACCTCCGCCTGCGTTTCGCCCGGCACGACGCTCGCCTCGCCCCAGCCATGCGCGAGGAACCTGAGCGTCCGGCTCGCGGTGACGCTCGCGTCCTTCTGGCGCAGCGATCCGGCGGCGGCGTTGCGCGGATTGGCGAATTGCCGCGCGTCCTTGCCGGTTTCTTCCGCCTCCGCGAGCAGGCGGGCGTTGAGCCCGGCGAAATCGTCCTTCGCCATATACACCTCGCCGCGCACCTCGAAGATCGCGGGGATCGCACCCTTACGGGGGAACAAGGTCTGCGGGATATCGCTGATGGTTCTCACATTGGCTGTGACGTCCTCGCCGACCTGCCCGTCGCCGCGCGTCAACGCCTGCACCAAGCGGCCCTCTTCGTACCGGAGCGAGCACGAGAGCCCGTCGATCTTCGGCTCTGCCGTCAACGCCACCGGCTCGTCGTCCGCCAGCTTCAGGAACCGGCGCACCCGCGCCACGAACTCCTCGACCTCCTCGTCCGCGAACGCATTGTCGAGGCTCATCATCGCCTTGGCATGCGCGACCTTCGCCAGGTGCCCGGCGGGTGCCGCGCCGACCGTCCGGCTCGGCGAATCGCCCCGAACCGCCGCCGGAAACGCCGCTTCGATCGCCGCATTGCGCCGCACCAGCGCGTCATAGTCCGCGTCGCTGATCTCAGGCGCATCGTCAGTGTGATAGCGTGCATTATGGTACGCGATCTGCGCCGCGAGCGCCTCCAGTTCGGCGGCGGCATCGGTCTCGGTCGCGGGAAGGTCGAACAACATCGTGCCGGGTTAGGGGAGGGGGCCGCCTTTCGACAAGAGCCCGCATGAATCCGGTGAACATTCCGCGAAGTTACGCTTTGAACTCTCAGGACAATTTCCCGGAGACGCGATCATGACCGACGACACGAGCCGCCGAGACCTTTTCAAGGGGGCCGCCGTCGCAGGCCTCGCCGCTGCCGCCGCACCGGCTTTTGCGCAGGGCGCTGCGCCACTCGCCGATCCAAAGACCAAATACCCGTCGCAACCCTTCGCCGAGCAGCGCCAGAAATGGCCAGCACTCCAGCGCGACATGCACCCCGTCCCCGATTGCGGCGAGGCCAGCTATCGCGGCTCGGGGCGTCTCGCCGGCCGCAAGGCGCTCGTGACCGGCGGCGATTCGGGGATCGGTCGCGCCGCGGTGATCGCCTTTTCCCGCGAGGGCGCCGACGTCGCGATCAATTACTTCCCGACGGAAGAACCCGACGCGCAGGACGTCGCCAAGCTGCTCCGCGCGGAAGGGCGCAAGGTCGTCCTGATACCCGGCGACCTGACCGAGGCGAAATTCTGCAACGACCTGATCGCGCGCGCCAATCGCGAGCTCGGCGGGATCGACATCCTCGTCAACAATGCGGCGTACCAGCAGTCGAAGGAATCGATCGCCGAGATCAGCTTCGAGCAGTTCGACCGGACGATGAAGACCAACGTCTACGCGATGTTCCACCTGTGCAAGGCGGCGATTCCGCTGATGAAGCCCGGCGCGGCGATCATCAACACCGCGTCGGTCAACTCGGTCAGTCCAGAAAAGGAATTGCTCGACTATGCCTCGACCAAGGGCGCGATCCTGATCTTCACCAAGGCGCTCGCCAAGCAGCTCGCCAAGCAGGGCATCCGCGTCAACGCGGTCGGACCGGGCCCGATCTGGACGCCGCTGCAGGTCGCTGGCGGGCAATTGCCGGGCAAGATGGGTGAATTCGGCCAGGATACGCCACTTGGCCGCGCCGGCCAGCCGGCCGAACTGGCGGGTCTCTACGTCGCGTTGGCGGATCCGGGCGACAGCTATACCACCGGCAGCTTCTTCGGCGCGAACGGCGGCACCGGCGCGTCCTGATTTGCGCCCTTCACCCGTGAGGACGGGGCCGAATTGGCAAAGTCGTTGCAACGCGGTACCGGGTTTACCAGCAACTGCTGCCCAATTGGGCCCCGGCCTTTGTCGGGGCAGGACGGGAAGGGACGCGATGAACGCCGGGCTCGCTATCATGCTCCTCGCCCTCTCCGCGGTCCCCGCCACCGCCCAGCAGGCGCATGTTTCCCCCGCGCCGGCTCCAGCCATCGGCTACGACTGGAACGATGATTCCTCGGCCGACGACCGGGTCCAGCAATCGCTCTGGCCACGCTCCGACGCCAGCGCGGCCGGGCTGGACGACATGATTCATACCGAACAGACGCCCGTCCGCGCGGCAATCCACGAAGATGGCGCGTTCGGTAGCCGGGCGCTCCACGGCCTGCGGAAAGTCGGCGGCGATTATATCGTCGTGCCGGTGCTGAAGATTCATCTGGGACACCCGCGGCAGGCGACGCCCTGAGATCAGCCTTTCGCGGCACCGTTCTCCCGCGAACGCGGGAGTCCAGGGTCACGGAGGCCGTGGGTGGTATCCTGGGCCCCCGCTTTCGCGGGGGAACGATAGTGGTTATTTGGCTTTAACCTGAGCGCGTTAAGCCCGCTCCAGCAACCGCTCCGCCTGGGCACGCGCCTCGTCCGTGATCGACGCGCCGGACAGCATCCGCGCGATCTCCTCGCGTCGTTCGTCCTCGCTCAAAGCCCGCACGCCCGTCCGCGTGACCGTGCCGTCGCTGCTCTTGGCGATCAGCAGGTGCTTGGCACCACGCGCCGCTACCTGCGGGCTGTGCGTCACCACCAGCAACTGCGTGCTCTGCGCCAGCCGCGCGAGTCGTTCGCCGATCGCGCTTGCCACGGCGCCGCCGACACCGCGGTCGATCTCGTCGAATACCATGGTCGACGCGCCACCTTCCTCCGCCAGCGCCACCTTCAGCGCGAGGATGAAGCGCGACAATTCGCCGCCCGACGCGATCTTGGTCAGCGCCGCGAACGGCGCGCCGGGATTGGTCGAGATCTCGAACTCGACGCGGTCCTTGCCCGCCACCGACCAGCCCTCTTCACCCAGCGGCGCAACGACAGTCTGGAACCGCGCCGCATCCAGCTTCAACGGTGCGAGTTCGCCCGCCACCGCGACGTCGAGCCGCTTGGCGGCCGCCAGACGTCGCTTCGTCAGCGCGTCCGATGCCGTATCATAGGCCTTGCGCGCCGCCGCCACGCGCGCCTCGATCACCGCGATCCCGCCTTCGCCCGCATCCAGCCGCTCCAGCCGCGCGCGCATCTCGTCCGCCAGCGCGGCCAGGTCGTCCGGCTGAACGCGGTGTTTGCGCGCCATCGCCCGAAGCTCGAACAACCGTGCCTCGTCATCCTCCAATGCGCGGGGATCATACGCCATGTCGGCGCGCGCATCGCGCAAGCTCTCCTCCGCCACCGACGCCTCGATCACCGCGCGATCGACCGCCGCCAGCGCGTTGCCCAGCGCAACATGATCTTCGGCGATCCGCTCGAGCACGCGCGCGGCCTGGCGCAGCTTCGCCATTCCGCCGTCCTTGCCCTCCAGGAAATCGTCGATCGCCGCCAGGTCGTCGGCGATCTTCTCCGCGCGCTGCATCGATCGCCGGGTATCCGCCAGCGTCTCTTCCTCACCGGCAACGGGCGCCAGCCCAGTGAGTTCGGCGACCGTATGCTCAAGCCACTCGCGATCACGCGCCGCCGTTTCGATGTCGGCGCGGGCGGCTGCCAGTTCGGCCTCGGCCGTACGAAACGCTGCATAGGCCTTGCCCGTAGCGCCGGGCTCGGTCCGCCCGAAGATGTCCAGCAATGCCCGATGTCCGCGCGCATTCAGCAACCCGCGCTCGTCATGCTGGCCGTGGATCTCGACCAGATGCGGCGCCATCTCGCGTAGCAGGCCGGCCGACGCAGGCTGGTCATTGACGAATCCGCGACTGCCGCCATCCGCCTTGACGATCCGCCGCACGATCAGCGGCTCGCCACGTTCGATCTCCAGCCCGTTCTCGTCGAATAACAACGCAAGCGGCGAATCGGGGGTAGGGGCATCGAACGTCGCGGTCACTACCGCCTGCGCGGCACCGTGTCGCACCAGCCCGCTATCGCCGCGCCCTCCCAGCGCCAGCCCCAGCGCATCGAGCAGGATCGACTTGCCCGCGCCGGTCTCGCCGGTGAGCACGCCGAGCCCTTCGCCGAATCCCAGATCCAGCGCCTCGATCAGCACCACGTCGCGAATGGAAAGCTCGGTCAGCATAGTATGTCCGCCATAGACGAACGACCACGCAAAGCGATCCCCCTATGTTCCCGCTGCGTGGATCAGCTTCCGGTATTCGAAGGCTGGCCGGCCGAACGTGGTGCGGTCGGCGTCCGCAAGGTTGGGCCAGTCGGCGTCGAGCCAGGCTCGTCGAGCTCGACCTGCACGGAGGGCGTACCCTTGGTACCCACGGGCACGACCTGCTCGCCGGGCTTCATCGGCGGCACCGCCGGCACCTGGTTCTTCTTCAGCAGGTCGTACGCATGCTGATACCAGTCGGTACCCGGATAGTTGCGCCCGAGCACCGCGCCGGCCTTTTCAGCCTCGACGGGAACGCCAAGCGCCAGATACGTCTCGGTCAGCCGCATCAGCGCCTCGGGCGTGTGCGTCGTCTGCTGGAACTTGTCGATCACGGTGCGGAACCGGCCGTTCGCTGCGAGCCATTGGCCGCGCGTCTCGTAGAACCGCCCGATTTCCATCTCCTTGCCGGCGAGATGGTCGTTGACCAGATCGATCTTCAGCCGCGCGTCCGATGCATAGCGCGTGTTCGGATAGCGGCGCATCAGCTCGCCCAGCGAATCGAGCGCCTGCCGCGTGATTTTCTGGTCGCGCGTGACGTCGGTGATCTGCTCGTAATAGCCGAGCGCGATCAGGTAATAGGCGTAGGGCGCGTCGCGGTTACCCGGATGCACCGCCAGGAAGCGCTGCGCCGAGCTGATCGACGCGGTGTAGTCCTTGGCGAGGTAATAGCTGAACGCCGACATGATCTGCGCACGGCGCGCCCAGATCGAATAGGGATGCTGGCGCTCGACCTCGTCGAACAGCTGCGCCGCTTCCTTGTAGCGCGCCTGATCGAGGCGCCGCTTGGCGGTCGAGTACAGCGTGCCCACGTCGCGCGCGACGTACGGAAGGTCGCCCTTGGCGGTGCGGCCACCCGCACAACCGGCCATGGGGAGCGCAAGCGCGGCGATGAGCGTGACCGCGAGGGCACGCGGCATGCTCGGAAGAGACTGGGGGATACGCATCGGCGTTGTCCTTAGCGTAAGCGGATAGCCGCGAACAATCCTTTTCGCCGGGCTGGTCTTGGCTCTTCCCGTGGCCCGGATCAGACGGCAATAGTCGTGCGTTGGCGCTCCGTACTGTCCCCCGGACTCTGCCGCGCCATTCAGTCGAGGATCATGTCATGCCCGCCACATTGTTGCACACCCATCGCGTCGAAAAGCCCTGGGGTCGCGACACGCTCTGGCCCGGTTTCGAGGACCCGGCCGCCGGTTCGCCGCCGATCGGCGAAGTCTGGTTCCAGGAGCCCGGCGACACCACGCCGGACTTGCTGATCAAATATCTGTTCACATCGCAGAAGCTGTCGGTGCAGGTCCATCCCGATGACGACCAGGCGCATGCTCGCGGCCTGCCGCGCGGCAAGGACGAGTGCTGGACGATTCTCGCGGCCGAAGCCGACTCGACGATCGCGGTGGGCACGAAGGCGCCCATCTCGAAGGACGACCTCCGCCAGTCGGCGCTCGACGGCACGATCGAGGACAAGCTGGACTGGAAGCCGGTCAAGCCGGGCGACTTCATGTATTGCGCCTCCGACACGATTCACGCGATCGGCGGCGGGTTGACGGTGATCGAGGTCCAGCAGAATTCCGAGACCACGTACCGCCTCTACGATTACGGCAGCGACCGCGAACTGCACCTGAAGGACGGCATCGATGTCGCCGATCCGACTCCGTACGTCCCCGTCGCGCCACCGGTCGAGATCGAGACCGGCCGCACGATCATGGTCGAAGGCCCCAAGTTCGTGCTGGAACGCTGGAAAGGCGGCGACCACGTCGTCAACCTCCCCGAGGGCACGACCGGCTGGGTGATCCCGATCGCCGGCTCGGGAGAAGTGGCCGGCGTCGCGTTCAAGGCAGGCGAATGCGCGACCATGACGGGGAGCGAGACGGTCTCGACCAGCGCGGATGCGGATTTGTTGTTCGCGTATCCGCTGGCGAAGCGAATCTGAGCACGCGGCGCTTCAACGTTCGTTCAACTATTCTCCTTGTTCTCCCGTGAAGGCGGGACCCCAGTCTGGGTCCCCGCCTTCGCGGGGAAACGGGGTAACTGCGGGCTAGCGCTTCCTCACACGACCACTACCCCGGCGAAGGCCGGGGCCCACTAGGCGGACGTTGCTGACGAAGGGTGGCGCATCGTTATTGCCACCTTTCCCATGGGTCCCCCCGGCCTTCGCCGAGGTGGAGGCCGAATGTGGCGCCCCACGACGTCCAAGCTCACCCCGAATTAACCGGCCTCCTGTAGCGACCAAGCCATGCTCCGCGTTCTCACCCTCTCCACCCTGTTCCCCGACAGCACCCGGCCGACCTTCGGTGGTTTCGTCGAACGTCAGACGCTTGGCCTTGCCGCGCACCCGGGGGTCGACCTGAAGGTCGTCGCGCCGATCGGCCGCCCGCCCGGCCTTCTCCGCCGCCTCCGCCATCACGCTACGCTCGAAACCGTGCCGCGCCGCGACAGCTGGAAAGGTCTCGACGTCCACCGTCCCCGGTTCTCCGCGATCCCGTTCACGCAAGGCCGCTTTCACGCCGCCGCACTCGAACGCGCGCTGGTGCCCGTGCTCGACGCGATCCGCGCCGACTTCGCCTTCGACGTGATTGATACGTCGTTCTTCTTTCCCGACGGCCCCGCCGCAGTGGCGCTCGGCAAGCGCTACGGCGTCCCGGTCTCGATCAAGGCGCGCGGCTCCGACATCCATCAATGGGGCGAGGCGCCCGCGACCGCCCCGCAGATCCGCAAGGCGGGGCAGGGCGCGGCCGGCCTGCTCGCGGTCAGTGCGGCGATGAAGGCGGACATGGTCACGCTCGGCATGCCGGCGGACCGGATATTGGTTCATTACACCGGCGTCGACCAGGACCGGTTCCACCCCGTCGACCGCGTGGCGGCAAAGGCAAGGATCGGTGTCGACGGCCCGCTGGTGATCGCGATCGGCGGACTCCTGCCGCGCAAGGGGCACGACGTCGTCATCGAAGCGGTGGCGACACTACCGGGAGTCACGCTGCTGATCGCCGGCCACGGCCCCGCCCGGCCTGCACTCGAGGCGTTGATCGAGCGACTCGGCGTCGGCGACCGTGTCCGCCTGCTCGGCAGCCTGCCGCACGGCGACCTCCCGGCGTTCATCGCTGCCGCTGACGTCAGCGCGCTGGCATCCGAATTGGAGGGCCTCGCCAATGCCTGGGTCGAGTCGCTCGCGTGCGGGACGCCGATCGTCATCACCAATGCCGGCGGCGCGCACGAAGTAGTGACGTCGCCCGATGCCGGCCGCGTGACGATCGGCGATCCGTTAGCCTTTGCCGCGGCGATCGGTGACCTGCTGGCGGACCCGTCGCCGGCCGCCCGGACCCGCGCGACCGCAGCCGGATTTACATGGGAAAGAAACACCGCTGCGCTCTACGCGCATTTGGCGGCCCTGGTCGCGGATCACCCTTCGAGAGGGTAGAGCGCCGCCACGATCCAGCGACCCTCGCCGCGCAATACGGCCCAGGCCCGAGCGGCGGCACGGCTATCCATCGCCTCGATCCCGAACCCCCGCGCTTCGACTGCACGCTTGAACGCAAGCGGCGGCTGGCGAAGCGCCGAGCCCGTACCCAGCAGCAGGAACTCCGGCGGCGGATCGAGCGCCAGCAACGCCGCGACGTCCGCCTCGGCCAGCGCGTCGAACGCTGGCGGCGCCCAGCCATCCGCCCGTTCGGGACTGATCGACAACGCGGTATAATAACCGTCGTCGACCTTGAACCCGCCGCGACCGATCGCCGAGATCATCGGCCCATCGGTCTTCTCGCGGTCCATCCGCATGGGTTAGCGCTCGACCTTCGGGCCAACCCGCTCGGCACCGTCCTGCACGCCGCCCTTGCGCGGTGCAGGATCGGCGCGCAGCCCCAGCGTGATGAGCAGCGACGACGACACGTAGATCGACGAATATGTGCCCACAATGATACCCAGGATCATCGCGGCGGTGAACCCGCGCAGCACGTGGCCGCCCAGGATCAGCATCGCGATCAGCGCCAGCAGGATCGTCACCGACGTCATCACGGTCCGGGGCAGCGTCTCGTTCACCGACAGGTCGATGATCTCGCGCATATCCATCTTGCGATAGCGGCGCATGTTCTCGCGGATACGATCGTCGATCACGATCTTGTCGTTGATCGAGTACGAAATGATCGTCAGCACCGCCGCGACGATGTTCAGGTCGAACTCGAACTGCGTGAGTGCGAAGAAGCCGAGCGTCATCAACAGATCATGGACGATCGCCACCACCGTCGAGACGCCGAACTGCCACTCGAACCGCACCACCGCGAACAACGCGATGCCGAGGATCGCGAGGCCGACGGCCAGCAGCCCCTTGCTGATCAGTTCCTCCGAAACCTTGCCCGAAATCGTGTCGTACTTCGAGAAGGTCGCGCCGGGGAACTTCACGGCCAGATCGTCCGACACCTTCTTGACGAGGCGGTTGGTCGCACCTTCGTCGCCGGCGGGGACGGGCAGGCGGATCGACAGCGTCTTGGGATCGCTGAACGACTGGATCGAAGCCTCGCCGACACCGAGCCGGTCGACTTCGGTGCGGACCGCGTCGATCGACGGTGGGGTCGCGAACTTTTCCTCGATCAGGACGCCGCCGACGAAGTCGACGCCCATGTTGAGGCCCTTCGTCACGACGAGGCCGATCGCCAGCAACGACAGCAGCAGGGTCAGCCCGAACGCCCATTTACGGAGCGAGACGAACTTCAGGTTGGTGTTGTCGGGTACGAGTTTCAGCAGGCGCATAATAATCTCCCGCCTCAAATATTGATCGTGGTGGGGCGGTTCTTCCGCAGCCACAGCGCGACCATCATCCGCGTGAACGTGACGGCGGTGAACACCGACGTGCAGATCCCGATCAGCAGCACGACCGCAAAGCCCTTCACCGGACCCGAGCCGAGCAGCAGCATGATCACGCCGGTGATGGCATGCGTCACGTTCGCCTCGAAGATCGTCCGCGATGCTTCCTTGTAGCCGAGTTCGACCGACTGGATCACGCTACGCCCGCGCCGTCGCTCTTCGCGAATACGCTCGTTGATCAGCACGTTGGCATCCACCGCCGTACCGATCGTCAGCACGAACCCGGCGATCCCGGGCAAAGTCAGCGTCGCGTTCAGCATCGCCATGACCGCGACGATGACCAGGATGTTGATGACCACGGCCAGGTTCGCATAGAATCCGAACCGGCCATAGGTGACCAGCATGAACACGATCACGGCAATCGCCGCGATCACGCTCGCCAGCACGCCGGCACGGATCGAATCCTTGCCGAGATCCGGGCTGACGGTGCTTTCCGCGATCGTCTTCAGATTGACCGGCAGCTTGCCCGACCGCAGCGTGATCGCCAGCGCGTTCGCCGATTCCACGGTGAAGTTACCCGAGATCGACGCGCGACCACCCAGGATCGGCTCGTTGATATTCGGCGCGGAGATCACCTGATTGTCGAGGATGATCGCAAACGGCTTGCCCGTATTGTCGGTCGTCACCTTGGCGAAGCGACGCCCGCCAACCGCGTTGAATGTGATCGCCACCTGTGGCGCGTTGGTCTGCTGCTCGAACTCCTGGCGTGCATCGGCGAGCTGGTCGCCTGAGATGATCACCGACCGCTTGACCGCGATGAACGAACCGCCGCGAGGATTGCCGGGGTAGGGAAGGATCTGGCTACCGATCGGCGCGATACCCTTGGCCAGATCGGCGGGGTTCGCGGTTTCGTCGACCAGCTTGAATTCGAGCTTGGCGGTCTTGCCGAGCAGGTCCTTCAGCGCCTGCGGGTTCTTAAGCCCCGGCACCTGAACGACGATCCGGGTCGCGCCCTGGCGAACGATGGTCGGCTCCTTGGTGCCGAGCTCGTCGATGCGGCGGCGAACGACTTCGGTCGCGTCCTTCATCGCTGTGTCGACCGCCTGGGTCAGGCCCGCTTCGGTCGGCTTGAGCACGAACCGGCTCGTGTCGACGACGTTGATGTCCCATTCGCGCTGGCCGCTCATCCCGGCGCCACCGCCGGTGATCGCCAGCAGGCGCTCGCGCGCCGCATCGACCTGGCTCGGATCACGCAGCAGGAAGCTCAGCTGGCCGCCCCGCGTCGAAATGTCGCCGATCTCGATCCGGGGCGTGCCGTTGCGCATCGTCCCCGCGACGCTGTCGCGCATCGCCTCGATCCGCGTCGCGGCAAGGTCGGCGGTATCGGCCTCGAGCAGCAGGTAACTGCCGCCGGCGAGATCGAGCCCGAGGTTGATGTGCGGATGCGGGATCCGCCCCCATTGGCTCGTGGTGCTCTCGGGGAGGAAACTCGGGATCGCCAGCAGGCACAAAGCCGCCAGCAACCCGATGATCGACCCGACCTTCCAGCGCGGAAAATCCAACATCAGTCGTTTGCCGGCTTCGTGTTCGGGCTGGTGATGTCGGTCAGCGTCGACTTGACGACGCGAACGCGGACAGTCGGCGCGATCTCGACCTCGACGACGTTATCCTCGACCTTGGTCACCTTGCCCAGGATGCCGCCCGAGGTGACGACGCTGTCGTTCTTCTTCACCGCGGCGACCGACGCCTGCAGCGCCTTCATCCGCTTTTGCTGCGGGCGGATCATCAGGAAATAGAACACGACGAACACGAGAAACAGCGGCGCGAGGCTCAGGAACGAGGCGATTCCGCCCCCGGCCGTGGTGGCGCCGTCTGCGGCCTGGGCATAAGCTGGTGAGATGAACATGGAGTTCCGTATCTGGCTGGGCCGTAGCGGCTGAAGGATAGGTCGGGCTGGACGTCACGCGTCGCGCCCGCATTGGCCAGCCCGCTATCATCGCTTGGGACGTCGCGCAACAGATCGCCACAGGATGAGACGTGTTGTGTCAGCGACCGGACGTCCGGCCCGGCATTGCCCGTCTTCGCACTTGCATCCCGCGCGCACCCCGCGTAGTGCGCCCCCCTCGGGTCGCCTTGCGGCCCGTTCGGTCGGAGCGTAGCGCAGCCTGGTAGCGCACCACACTGGGGGTGTGGGGGTCGCAGGTTCGAATCCTGTCGCTCCGACCATTTTACCGAACCGCGATCGTTTGACGGGCATCGACCCCGGCGATCCGCGTTCGACATTTCCAGCCATCCGCAAAAGCTCGACGAGCGTCGCCCCGTTGGTGACCCTTCCGCCATGTTCGATGCTGCACCCGACCAGCCCTCCAGGTTCGAATCTTGTCTTTTGCGGATAAGCTTCGGGTTTCCGCCGAAACTTGTGGTCGGACGGCCCTGCGATATGGTTAGGGGAAGCGGCTGTATCGACCGATGCGCGGTTACGACCCCGCGGTCGCCAACAGTCAGCGAGTCGACCGGTCGGTGCCGGGTAGGGGGGGACGTGATTTCTCAGTGCGGGCGACGGCTCCGGCGGCTGATGCCGGTTTCGATTCTGCTGTTAGCGTTGGGCGGATGCACGGCCTTGTCGCATGGCTTCCTGAACGCGCAGGGTCCGGTCGCCGGGCACGAGCGCCACTTGTTCATCACGGTGTCGATCGTGCTGCTGTTCGTTGCTGGGCCCGTATTGCTGCTGACCCCGCTGTTCGCCTGGCATTACCGGCTGTCGAACCGGGATGATGCCTACCGGCCGAAGTGGAACTTCAACTGGTGGGTGGAGGGGCTGATCTGGATCCCACCAGCCGGCATCGTCATCGGGCTCGCCGTGCTGCTCTGGCAATGGACGCAGATCGACGATCCCTATCGCCGGTTGCCGGGCGCCGCGCTGATCGAGGTGCAGGCGATCGCGCTCGATTGGAAATGGGTGTTCGTCTATCCCGGACAGGGGCGCGACCAGGCGATCGCGGCGGTCGACCGGCTTACCATCCCCGCCGGGCGCCCGGTCCACATCAGCCTGACCAGCGGCACGGTGATGCAGTCGATGCTGATCCCGCAGCTCGCCGGCCAGATCTACGCGATGGCCGGCATGACCACCGAACTCAACATCGCGGCGCACCGGCCGGGCCGGTTCACCGGCGAGAACACGCAATATAACGGCGCCGGCTTCCAGCATCAGAAGTTCGCCGTCGTCGCCGTTACTCCGGCCGACTATGATCGCTGGGTCGCCAGCACGCGCCGCGGCCAGCGTACGCTCGATCCGCAGGCGTGGCGCCGTCTCAGCGCCCGATCGATCATCAAGCAACCCGTCGAGTTCGCCCACGTGACGCCGAACCTGTTCGAGCACGTTATCGCCGCAAACGGCGGCATGCCCCATTCTCCACCGCCCCGTTCCTTGCCGAAAGCCGATCGATGACCGTCTCCGTTCCTCTCTGGCCCGCCGTGCTCGGCCGGTTCGGCTGGCAGGACCTGCCGTTCGTGCGCGCGTGGGAGAACCCGACGATCAGCGAGATCATCGGCGCGTTCGCGGGCGGGCTTGTGGTGATCGGCGCGGTCGTCGTCGCGGCGCTGCTGACGCGCTACGGCAAGTGGCGGTATCTGTGGACCGAGTGGCTGACGAGCCTCGATCACAAGAAGATCGGCATCATGTATATCGTCGTCGCGTTCGTGATGCTGTCGCGTGCGCTGGTCGAGGCGGTGCTGATGCGGATGCAGCAGGCGGTCGCGATCGAGAATCCCGGCTTCCTGTCGCCCGATCATTTCGGCCAGCTGTTCTCGACGCACGGCTCGATCATGATCTTCTTCATGGCGATGCCGTTCCTGACCGGCATGATCAACTATGTCCTGCCGCTGCAGATCGGCGCGCGCGACATGGCGTTTCCCTGGGCCAATTCGATCGCGCTCTGGCTGACGATCGGCGCCGCCGGACTGATGATGACGAGCCTCGTCGTCGGCGAGTTCTCGACCGGCGGATGGAGCGGCTACCCGCCCTATACCGAGCGCGCGTTCAGCCCCGGCGTTGGCGTTGACTACTGGATCTGGGCGGTAACGTTGGGGTCGATCGGCTCGACGATGGCGGGGATCAACATCGCCTGCACCGTCTACAAGCTGCGCGCGCCGGGGATGTGGTTCATGCGGATGCAGATGTTCTCCTGGACCAGCCTGTGCACGTCGATCCTGATGATCTTCGCGATGCCGCCGCTGACCGTCGCCACGCTGCTGCTCGCGCTCGACCGCTATCTCGGGTTTCATTTCTTCACCAACGACCTTGGTGGCAACATGATGAACTACGCCAACCTGTTCTGGCTGTTCGGTCATCCCGAGGTCTACATCCTGATCCTGCCCGCGTTCGGCGTGTATTCGGAGGTCGTGTCGACCTTCTCGACCAAGGATCTGTACGGCTACACCTCGCTGGTGATCGCGACGATGGCGATCGCGGTGCTGAGCTTCACCGTGTGGGTCCATCATTTCTTCACGATGGGGCAGTCGGCCAACGTCAACGCGGTGTTCGGGATCGCGACGATGACGATCGGCGTGCCGACCGGCGTCAAGATCTACGACTGGATCTGGACGATGTTTCGCGGCGAGGTGCGGTTCACCGTACCGATGCTTTACGCGATCGCGTTCATGATGACGTTCGTGCTGGGCGGCTTCACCGGCATCATCCTGGCGATGCCGCCGCTCGATTACCTAGTCCACAACACGTTGTTCCTAGTTGCGCATTTCCACAACATGCTGATCCCGGGCCTGCTCTACGGGATGCTGGCCGGCTATCATTACTGGTTCCCCAAGGCGTTCGGGTTCCGCCTTGACGAGCGCTGGGGGCGGATCGCGTTCACCTGCTGGGTGGTCGGCTTCTACCTCGCCTTCTTCCCGCTCTACGTGCTCGGCGCGAGCGGAATGGCGCGGCGGACTCAGGCGATCTTCGAACCGTCGTTCCGGCCCTGGCTCTACGTCGCCTGCGTCGGCGCGTTCATCCTGCTGGCGGCACTGACGTCGCTCGGCATCCAGTTGTGGGTAAGCATCCGCGACCGCGCCACGACCCGCGTCGAGGCGGGCGACCCGTGGGATGGCCGCGGGCTAGAATGGTCGGTCAGCGCACCACCGCCGGAATATAATTTCGCGGTCCTGCCGCTGATCGACGGGCGCAACCCGTTCTACGATCACAAGCATGACGAAGGGCAACCCGATCCCTACGCCTCGCCGCCGACATACGAGGACATCGTCGTTCCCCGTGGCAGCGCGACCAGCGTCGCGATCGGGCTCGCCGCTGCGGTCGCCGCGTTCGGTATCGTCTGGGAGATCTGGGGGCTGGCGATCGTCGCGCTCCAGGTGATCGTCGCGGCGGTCGTGTTGCGCAGCTTCGGCCGCAATCGGCACCGAACCATCCCCGCCGCCGAGGTCGCGCGCGAGCATGAGGGCTGGCTCGCCCGCGTCCGCACAACGTCCGCAATCCCGCGCCAACTGGAGACTGCCGCCGTCAACCGCGGTTTGGCGGAGATCGTGACGTGAGCGAACCCGAACTGGCGCATGCCGGCCTCAACCTCGGCGACACCGGCGAACTGACCAAGGACCAGGCCGAGAACGCGATCTTCGGCTTCTGGATGTTCCTGATGAGCGACGCGGTGATCTTCGCGCTGCTCTTCGCCACCTATGGCACGATGATTGCGAGCACCGTCGGCGGCCCGACCCCGGCGTCCGAGTTCAAGCTGATGCCGGCCTTCGTCGAGACGTTGCTGCTGCTGACGAGCAGCGCCACTTTCGGCCGCGCGACGCTTGCGATGAAATATGAAGAGTCCCGCCGCGTGCTGTTCGGCTGGCTCGCCGCGACGCTCGGCCTCGGCCTCGTCTTCCTCGCGCTCGAAGCAAACGACTTCGCGACGATGTTCGCACACGGCGCCTATCCGATGCGCAGCGGCTTCCTGTCATCGTTCTTCGCGCTCGTCGGCCTGCACGGTCTCCACGTCGCGGTCGCCTGTTTCTGGCTGGTCGTGATGGTCGGCCAGATCTGCGCGTACGGCCTCGATGCGCGCGTGCGGATCAACCTGCTGCGGCTGGGACTGTTCTGGCACCTGCTCGACATCGTCTGGATCGCGATCTTCACGGTCGTCTATCTGCAAGGGAACATCGGATGAGCGACCGGACCCGCGAACTGCGTACCTATGCGGTCGGATACGCGCTGTCGTTGGCCCTGACGATCGCCGCGTTCGCCGCCGTGCGCTGGCCGTCGATCGGCGCAAGGGCGACGTTCGGCGCGATATTGACGCTCGGCCTGATCCAGATGGCGGTGCAGTTCCGCTGCTTCCTCCACATCAGCTTCAAGCGATCGTCGCGCCACGATCTGCAGCTGATCCTTTTCTCGACGCTCATCATCGCCTTGATGGTGTCGGGGACGCTGGTGATCCTGTTCAACCTGCGTGGCCGGATGATGGGGTGATCCGCCGCGCGAGCGTCAGCGCTCAGGATGCTGCACCGCCTCGACGATAAGATCGCCCGACTCCGGCATCCGCGCTTCCAGAATTCGAAGCTTCGGCGACCCAGCCCGGTGCGGATATCGGCCAGAACCTTCCCCCCGGCGGACCGAGCGAAAGACGCGTCGGCGACGTCAGTCGGTGCGGCCGAGCAGCGCGGCCAGCGTCGTCGGTCGGTAGTCGCGGGCATCCACGCCGACATCGAACTGGCGCAGCACCGGCTTCAGTCGCCCGTGGCTATGGCCGTGTAAATTGATCGATCGGCGATGCTGGCCGTTCCAGCTCCTGAACGGGTAATGGCACAGTACCAGCATGATCCCGTCCTGCGTCAGCTCGACATAGTCCTGCACGCTCGTCCATCCGGCGGCGGCGGCTGTGGCGGGAGGATCGTTGTTGCCGCGGACGAGATGCTTGGTTCCGTTGAGGCGCGACAGCAGGCCAGGCACGTCCGCGGGCCGGCGCGCGACGTCGCCGAGATGCCAGACCTCGTCCTGCGGCCCCACCACCGCGTTCCAGCCGGCGACGATGGCCGCATCCATCTCGGCGACCGACGCGAACGGCCGACCATGGATGTTGATCGTCCGGTGATCGCCGAAATGCGTGTCGGCGGTGAAGAACATCATCGTGCGATCCGGTTCAGAGCATCTCGAGCGGCCGCGGTCCGGCTGGCCGCGGGAATGCCGCATCGAGCGCCGCGAGATCGTCGGACGACAAATCGAGATCGGCGGCTGCGCGGTTCTCCTGGACGTGCGCGACACTACCCGCTTTCGGGATTGCGATCACGTCCTTGCGTCGCAGCACCCAGGCGAGCGCGACCTGCGCCGGCGTGGCCCCGATCGTCCCGGCGATCCGGCCCAGTGCTGGATCGGCGAGAAGCCGGCCCTGCTCGACCGGGCTGTACGCCATGCAGGGAATATCGTGCCGTTCAAGCCAGGGCAGCAGGTCGTGTTCGGGGCCACGCCGGGTGAGATTGTAGAGGATCTGGTCGGTCGCACATTCCCGTCCACCGACCGCGAGCAGTTCCTCCATGTCGTCGTGATCGAGGTTGCTGACGCCCCAATGACGGATCTTGCCGGCGTTGCGCAGCGCCTCCATCGCCTCGACGGTCTCGGCCAGCGGCACCGATCCGCGCCAGTGGAGAAGATAAAGGTCCAGCCGATCGGTCTTCAGCCGGTCCAGGCTCGCCTCGCACGCTGCGGCCAGGCGCTTGCGCGAAGCATTTTGCGGATATGCCTTGCTGACAAGGAACAGCTGATCGCGGACGCCGCCAAGGGCATCGCCGACCAGCATCTCGGACGCGCCGTCGCCGTACATCTCGGCAGTATCGATCAGCGTCATGCCGAGGTCGACGCCCGTCCGCAACGCGGCGATCTCCGCCTCGCGACGATCGCGCCGTTCGCCCATCATCCAGGTCCCTTGTCCCAGGCCCGGCACCGTCTCGCCACCCGGCAGAATCACAGTCTTCATCATCGCTCTCGCAGGGTTCGCCCCTGCCGCCATCGATACAGGCGGCAGGGGCACGCTCGGGACAAAAAGGGGGTCGGGGGCATGCCCCGGTTCAGAGGAGCCCCTCGCGGGACATCGCCTTCTGCACGGCGGGGCGCGTCATCATGAGTTCGCGGAACGCCACCAGCTTGGCCGGTGCATCGATGTGCAGTTTAGCGACCCACAGCAGCATCACGAACAGGTAACAATCCGCAGCGCTGACACCGCCACCGAACAGATAGTCGCCGCGCATGGTATCCGACAGATACGTCATGCGCTTGACGATGACCGCGCCAGCCTTCGCCTTTTCCTCGTCGCTTCCGCCGGCGAAGAAGGGTTTGAAGCTCTTGTGGATCTCGGTCGAAATGAATGCGAGCGCTTCCAGCAGATGCGTATTCCCCATCGTTCCGGCGGGTCGCAGCGCGGAATCCTGGCGCGCGATCCAGTCGAGGATGGCGATGTTCTCGCTTAGGGTCTCACCGGTATCCAGCGTCAGCGCGGGCACATATCCCTTCGGGTTGATTGCCATGTAATCGTTGCCGCTCTCGGTGCGCTTGGTTTTCAGATCGACCTTTTCGTGCTCGAACGAAAGACGCGCCTCATGCAGCGCGATGTGGTCGGCCAGGCTGCAGGCGCCGGGCGAATAATAGAACTTCATTCATAATCTCCCGTGTCGAGATCGCTGAACGCGCAAGGGTGCCGATCGGCTGCGTATCGCCGCCGGTTTGCACGGCCGCTTCGTATTCCCATCTTGGCACGATGAACGACAATCTCATCCGCCTCGGTCTTCTCGACGAGGACGACATCATCCTCGACGAGGCCGCGCTCTCGCTGGCCTTGCTCGATCATCCGGCGATCGACCCGATCCCGTACCGCGACGTGATCGAAGCGATGGCGATCCGTCTCGAGGCGGTCGACGGCGGCGCGACGAGCGCCGAGGCTCGGGCGGACGCGCTTGCCCGCGTGATCGGCGAGGAATTCGGATTCGTCGGTGACCGCGAGACCTATGACGATCCCGCCAATGCCGATCTCATCCGCGTGATCGATCGCCGGCGCGGCCTGCCGGTCAGCCTTTCGATCCTCTATGTCGGCGTCGCGCGCCGGCTCGGCTGGCAGGCCGACGCGCTCGACGTGCCAGGCCATGTCCTGGTCCTGGTCGGCGCGGAGGCGGTCCCGGTCATCGTCGATCCGTTCCGTGGTGGCATCCGGGTCGGCCGCGACCAGCTGGCGGCATTGCTGATGGCCGCCAATCCGGGTCCCGCGGCTGCGGTCAGCCATGTCGCCGCCATGCCGAACCGCGCGATCCTCGTCCGGCTGCTGCTCAATCAGGCGACGCGGGCGGAGGCGGCCGGCAAGGGGCGACGCGCGCTGGACCTCTATACGCGCATGACCTCGATGGCGCCGGGCTATGGCCATGGCTGGTGGGAACGCGCTCGTCTCGAGCTGGTCGATGGCGACGTCCAGGCCGCGCGCGCGAGCCTGAGCGCGATGCTGGAGATCACCCGCGATCCCGAGCTCCGGGGGCGGGTGTCGGCAACGCTGGCTTCGCTGGCGACCGGATGACCGGGCGTCCGTTGCTGCGCGATCGCCGGCTCAACGCCGGCCGCGTGTGTGCAAAGCCGTTCCACACGTTCCGGCCCGGGTCGTGCGCCAAAACCTCACGGTGTGCTTTGTGATGGAGGATTCGGACCCAACTGTACCTTCGATCGTTGCGGTCCCGATTGTGTTCGTTGCGAACGCATACCAGGAGCACGGACTATGAATACGACGACACTGAAGGGCCACGGCCAGGACGCAGCCGGCAACGTACAGGAAGCGGTCGGCAATCTGACCGGTGACACGTCGTTGCAGAGCGAAGGTCTCGCGAACCAGCTCACCGGAAGCGCCAAGCAGGTCGCGGGTGCTGCAAAGGACGTTATCGCAAACCCCGGCCCGGCAATCGAGAAGGCCAAGGGTTTCGCCCAGGCCCGCCCGTATGCGACCGCCGCGCTGGTTGGGGTCGTTGGACTGGCAATCCTGAACACGCTTCGCGGCAAGTAATCGCCGGTATGACAGGCCGCTCCAGACGGAACGGCCTGTCGCTTACCGTCATCGTATTGGACAGTCGACCGCAGGCGAAATCGCTACGACCGCGATGCAATAAATTTGCGCCATTTCGGGACTCGAGATTGGTTGCAATCCGCATTTGAGCGCGTAGTCTTGGGGCAAGCGGCAGGTTGAGCATTCCCAAGACGCCTCCCTGCCGCGGTATCCCTCATCTGGCCACGCGACTCGCGCTGGTATCGTCCGTGGGCACCGCTTCTCAGATTTCGGCCAGCCCGGGCTTTGCAGGGTCGACCTCGTCGACCGCTGCGCTCGCTTCATAGCGAACGGTCCATTGCGGATATCCCTCCGGCGTCATCACGATGTCCGGCAGCCCGATCGGATCGCTGCCGGTCTCGACCCAGCCGGCGCCATGGCACCGGTCGCACCCGACACGTTTGCAGCGAAAACTGACGAGATCGATCTCGGCATTCCACTGGCCTCTGCCCTTGCAGACCGGGCACATGGCATCCAGGCTGCCGTTGCGATGCTGGATCGGCACGAGGTCGAAGGCGTGGGGGCTGTCCGGACCCGTGCAGTAAATGATGTTGCTGGCATGTGGCATGCGATCACCCGCTCTGACCGCAGGTACACGATATGCGCCCTGCAACGAAACTGGCCCGCCCGTATGGCACCGCGCGGCATTCCGATAGTTGTTTCCTCGAGCCATGCCGGCTGAAGGATTAGGTCCATGAAATTGATCGCGAAATTCGATACGCGGCGCGAAGCCGAAATGACGGTCGAGCGGCTGGTACAGCAATTCGACATCGATCGCGCGAAGGTCCTGGTAACGGCGGACGGCGACGCGAATACCGCCGGTGTCGAGGAAGCCGGCTCCGACAACGCGGCGGGCGAACCCAGCCCCGAGGCACGCGACGACGCTGAACTCAACGGCAAGGTCGTCGTCACCGTCGAGGTCGCCGACGATGCCGCGGCGAGCGAAGTCCGCGCCGCGTTCGACGAGTTCGATGCGTCGGAGGAAAGCGTCAAATGACGAGCCCGGACACCGCCACCCACGCTCGCCAGCGCGAGATCGCAACCGAGCATCTGCTGTTCAAGCTCATGGAATATATCGAGAGCCGGCACAGCGGGTTGCTGGACTTCATGGAAGGCAGCCTGGATCACCTCGGAGATCCCGCGACCGACGATACGAAAGACGATCACGCCGTCCGACAGATCGCCCAGCGCATGATCGACGGCGCGCGCAAACAGGGCGTCGACTAAACCCGCTTCGCCCGCCGTCTCACGAACCGGACCTCGCGACCATCCATCGATATCGGCGCGTGCCGCATCTGTGGATGGTCGCCAGGTCGGGTTTGCAGCGTCAGACGGTTTCGCTCACCGTCGCTGCCTGACCCACCGCGATCGCGCTGAGGTTCACGATCCCGCGCGCGGTCACGCTCGGCACCAGCATCTGCAGCGGTTTGGCGAGCCCCAGCAGCATCGGCCCCAATGGCAGCGACTCGGTCGACGCCGACAGCAACGATACCGCGATGTTCGCCGCATCGATGTTCGGCATCACCAGCAGGTTCGCCGACCCGGTCAGCGGGCTGTCCCCGACCAGCCGCCGCCGCAACGCCTCCGACAGCGCCGCATCGCCGTGCATCTCGCCGTCGAACTCGAACTCGGGCGCCGCATCCTTCAGCAACGCATGCCCGGCGCGCATCTTCTGTGCCGATGGCGACCGCGACGCACCGAAGCTCGAATGCGACAGCAACGCCACTTTCGGCTCGATCGCGAACGCGCGCACCGCTTCGGCCGCGAGCAAGGTCATCTCGGCAATCTGCTCGGCGGTCGGGTCGATCGTGACGTGCGTGTCGCACACGAACAGGCTGCCCGTTCGCAGGATCACCGCCGACAGCGCGTACAGCCGCGACACGCCAGGCATCCGCGGCAGCAGCGGCATGATGTACGTCATCTGCGTCCACCAGTCGCCGACGCCACCACACAGCGCCGCATCGACGCGCCCCTCGCGCAGCAGCATCGCCGCCGCCACGCTCGGCCGCGTGCGCAGCGCACGCTCGGCGCTGTCGGGCGGGGTGCCGCGACGGCCGACCAGCGCGTTGTACCCGGCAAGCAAGGGATCGAACACCTCGCGGTCGGTACCCGGATCGAGCACCTCGACATCGGTGCCGATCGCCATGCGCAGGCCGCTCGCCTCGATCTTCTGGCCGATCACGTCGCGCCGCCCGATCAGCACCGGCCGCCCGATACCCTCGTCGATCACCGTCTGCACCGCGCGCAGCGTCCGGTCGTCCTCGCCCTCGCCGTACGCGATCGTCCGCCCCGCCTGCTTGGCGCGCGCGAAGATCGGCCGCATCAGCTGGCCCGAGCGATACACGAACACTTCGAGATCACGGATATACGCGTCGAAATCCTCGATCGGCCGCGTCGCTACGCCGGAATCCATCGCCGCCTTCGCCACTGCGGGGGCAACGTGCAGGATCAGCCGTGGATCGAACGGCTTGGGAATGATGTAGTTCGGCCCGAATACCGGAGTCGCGCCGCCATACGCGGTCACCACCACGTCCGATGCGGTCGCCCGCGCGAGTGCGGCGATCGCATCGACCGCCGCGACCTTCATCGCCTCGTTGATCTCGGTCGCGCCGACGTCCAGCGCGCCGCGGAAGATGAACGGGAAGCACAGCACGTTGTTGACCTGGTTCGGGAAATCCGAACGCCCGGTCGCGATGATCGCATCGGGCCGGGTCGCGTGCACCAGTGCCGGCTGGATCTCCGGCTCCGGGTTGGCCAGCGCCAGGATCAGCGGGTCGGGCGCGAGCAGGTGCAGCCATTCCTGCTTCAGCACGCGCGGCGCCGACAGGCCGACGAAGATGTCCGCCCCCTCCAACGCATCGGGCAGCGTCCGCGCATTGGTCTCGCGGGCATAACGCGCCATGTTCGGCGGCATCACGTCGCCGCGATCCTTGTGCACGACGCCGGCGATGTCGGTCAGCGTCACGTTCTCGGGATTGAGACCCATCGACACCAGCAGGTCGACCGTCGCCAGCGCCGCCGCGCCTGCGCCCGACGTCACCAGCTTCATCTGGTCGAGCCGCTTGCCGCGCAGTTCGAGCACGTTGCGGACCGCGGCGGCACACACGATCGCAGTGCCGTGCTGGTCGTCGTGGAACACCGGGATGTTCATCAGTTCGCGCAGCTTCGTCTCGATCTCGAAGCATTCCGGCGCCTTGATGTCCTCGAGATTGATCCCGCCGAACGTCGGCTCGAGCACGCGCACGGCTTCGATGAACGCCTGCGGGTCGCGCTGGTCGATCTCGATGTCGAAACAGTCGATCCCGGCGAATTTCTTGAAGAGCACCGCCTTGCCCTCCATCACCGGCTTCGACGCGAGCGCGCCGATCGCGCCAAGCCCGAGCACCGCAGTGCCGTTGGTGATGACCGCGACGAGGTTGCCGCGCGCGGTATAGTCGCGCGCCTTGTCCGGATCGAGCGCGATTTCCTCGCACGCAGCCGCGACGCCGGGCGAATAGGCGAGCGCGAGATCGCGCTGCGTCGCCATCCGCTTTGTCGCCTCTACCGAGAGCTTACCCGGCTTGGGATAGCGGTGATAATCGAGCGCGGCTTTGCGGAAATCGTCTTCCATGGTCTTCCTAACCTGTCGGCCGCGGCGGCGACCGGGTGGACCGCGCGGGCAGGGCCCGCAGCGAATGTTCAAGGCAGCGCATAGCCTTAGGGGGACCGATCCGCCAACCCCGCGCGGACGTAGCGTCGGTTTGAGGGAGGGGGGCAACTGTCGGCCCACGACCCATCAGTGCCACCACCCATCAGGCCACGACCCATCAGTGCCACCACTCAAAGTGCCACCACCCCGGCGAAGGCCGGGGCCCAGTTGGAACGTCGAAGGTAATGAAGCGCCGCCCTTCATTAGCACCGTTCCCCCCCTGGACCCCCCGGCCTCCGCCGGGGCGGTGCGATGTCGGCGAATGCGTCGTGCTTCAATCCTGCTTGTTCTGCTGCGAACCTTCTTGCTCTCCCGCGAAGGCGGGAGCCCAGGAACCACAAGCGTTACCCTCCGTAACCCTGGACCCCCGCCTTCGCGGGGGAACAGATTTGGGAGCGGCCCCACAAATTCCTGTCCTACAGCGAACCAATATGGTTCGCTCCCGCCAGCAAACCGGGGAGCCAGCCATGACAATCGACCACCTAATCGACGCCGTCATCGACCGCGAAGGCGGCTACATCAACCACCCCGCAGACCGAGGCGGCCCCACCCGCTACGGCATCACGCAAGGCGTAGCCCGCACCAACGGCTACACCGGAGACATGCGAACCTTCCCCCGCGACGAGGCGGAAAGCATCTACCGCCGCCTCTACTGGACCCGCCCCGCCTTCGACCAGATCGCGCCGCGCGCTCCGAAAATCGCCGAAGAACTCTTCGACACCGGCGTCAACATGGGCCCCGCGGTCGCCGCCACCTTCCTCCAGCGCGCGCTGAACGCGCTCAACCGGGGCGCGACCGACTATCCCGACATGATCCTCGACGGCCGCATCGGCCCGGCGACGCTGACCGCCCTCGATGCCTTCCTCGCCCGCCGAAAACCCGGCGGTGAAACCGTGCTCCTGAAAGCGATCGAGGCGCTCCAGGGCGAACGCTACGTCGCGCTCGCCGAGACCCGCCCCGCCAACGAAGCCTTCCTCTACGGCTGGCTCGCCAACCGCACCTGACGCCCGCGAGCGAACCGCTCCCAGCGTCCATACTTCCTATACTTCACGTTTGCCGGAGGCAGCCAATGACCCCGCAACCCCTTGATCCAGCGCCAGATCCCTGGATCACCCGCGCCCGCCCGACTTTCCTCTACGTAATGTACACATTGCTGCTCGGCGCAATCCCGGCAGGGCTGATCGCCGCCGTCCGCCCGCAAACGGCGCAAGCGATTGCGGCCGGCATGTCGGCCTATCTCAATGCGATCCCCGAACCCCTCTACGCGCTCTTCGGCACAGGCTATCTCGGCTACACGGTGGCGCGAGAATGGGGGAAAGGGCGATAACCACCGAGCGTCCTTCG
The DNA here is from genome assembly GCF_042466285.1 of Sphingomonas sp. R86520. Taxonomy (NCBI): domain Bacteria; kingdom Pseudomonadati; phylum Pseudomonadota; class Alphaproteobacteria; order Sphingomonadales; family Sphingomonadaceae; genus Sphingomonas; species Sphingomonas sp. R86520. The sequence continues at coordinate 2,882,509 of NZ_JAXHBZ010000001.1, read as the reverse complement.
TCATTCCCGCGGAGGCGGGAACCCATACTGGTTGACTTCAGTGATGAACGGGTGAGGTCCGAGGGTCCGGATCCCCGCCTGCGCGGGGATGACGGATGATGGAAAGGGGGGTGGAGGCGGCAGGGCGTTGCACCCCCAAAACCAAACCCTACATCGCCACCATGAGCAACGACCCCCACGCCATGCCGACTTGGCACGGCACCACGATCCTCTCGGTCCGCCGCGGCGGCAAGGTCGTCGTGATCGGCGACGGCCAGGTCTCGATGGGCCAGACCGTCATGAAACCCAACGCGCGCAAGGTGCGTCGTTTGGGTGACGGCAGCGTCATCGGCGGTTTCGCCGGCGCGACCGCGGACGCCTTCACGCTGTTCGAACGCCTCGAACGCAAGCTCGAAGCGCACCAGGGCCAGCTGCTGCGCGCTGCGGTAGAGCTCGCCAAGGACTGGCGCACCGACAAGTTCCTCCGCAATCTCGAAGCGATGATGATCGTCGCTGACAAGGACGTCACGCTGATCCTCACCGGCAACGGCGACGTGCTGGAACCCGAAAACGGCGTCGCGGCGATCGGCTCCGGCGGCAACTACGCCTTGGCCGCCGCCCGCGCGCTGGTCGAATACGAGAACGACGCCGAGATCCTGTGCCGCAAGGCAATGGCGATCGCCGCCGAGCTCTGCGTCTACACCAACGACCGCCTCACGGTGGAAACGATGGACTCGACCACGTAATTCCCCTCCCGCTTGCGGGAGGGGTTAGGGGAGGGGCTGAAATACACCTCACCCACGCCTTCCGCTGCGGCCACGCCCTCCCCCGACCCCTCCCGAGCGGGAGGGGAGAAGGTAACAAAATGAACGACCAGCTCACCCCGAAGGCAATCGTCGCCGCGCTCGACGCCCACATCATCGGCCAAGCCGCTGCGAAACGCGCGGTCGCCGTCGCGATGCGCAACCGCTGGCGCCGCCAGCAGCTCAGCGAAGACCTCCGCGACGAGGTCACGCCCAAGAACATCCTGATGATCGGACCGACCGGCTGCGGCAAGACCGAGATCAGCCGCCGTCTGGCCAAGCTCGCCGACGCACCATTCGTGAAGGTCGAGGCGACCAAGTTCACCGAGGTCGGCTATGTCGGCCGCGACGTCGAACAGATCGCCCGCGACCTGGTCGAGGAAGCCATCCGCCTCGAAAAAGAACGGCGTCGCGTCGCCGTCAAGGACAAGGCGGAGGAGGCGGCGATGGGGCGTCTGCTCGACGCGCTCGTCGGCAAGGATTCGAGCACGGCGACGCGCGAGAGCTTCAAGCAGCGCTTCCTCGACGGCCATCTCAACTCTGCCGAAGTCGAGATCGAAGTCGAACAGGCGCCGACCACGCCGTTCGAGATCCCCGGTGGTGCCCCGCAGATGATCAACCTCGGCGAGATGATGAAGTCGTTCGGCGGCGGCCAGCAGCTCAAGCGGCGGAAACTCACTGTCCACGCGGCGTGGGACAAGCTGGTCGAGGAAGAGGCCGACAAGCGCCTCGACCAGGACGAAGTCAGCCGCGTCGCATTGGCGGACGCCGAGGCCAACGGCATCGTCTTTCTGGATGAGATCGACAAGATCGCGGTCTCGGACGGTCGTGGCGGCTCCATCAGCCGCGAAGGCGTCCAGCGCGACCTGTTGCCCTTGATCGAAGGCACGACCGTCGCGACCAAGTACGGCCCGATGAAGACCGACCACATCCTCTTCATCGCCAGCGGCGCGTTCCACGTCGCCAAGCCGAGCGACCTGCTCCCCGAACTCCAGGGCCGCCTGCCGATCCGCGTCGAACTCAAGGGCCTTACCGAAAGCGATTTCGTCGCGATCCTGTCCGACACCAAGGCGTCATTGCCGCTGCAATACAAGGCGCTGATCGCCACCGAAGGCGTCGGCATCGAATTCACCGAAGACGGCATCGCCGCCATCGCGCGCATCGCTGCCGAGGTGAATTCGGAGATCGAGAACATCGGCGCGCGGCGGTTGCAGACGGTAATGGAAAAGCTGCTCGAGGAGGTGAGCTACAATGCGGAGGACCGTGGCGGCTCCAACCTGATCATCGACGGCGCGTACGTCGACAGCCAGCTCAAGGAAATCGCCCGCAACACGGACCTGAGCCGCTTCGTGCTCTGACGTAAGGCGGGGGGCACCACCCCCCGTTCGTGCTGAGCGAAGTCGAAGCACCTGAGTCTCATGCCCTTCGACTTCGCTCAGGGCGAACGAAGTGGGGGGTATTTAGGAGAACACCATGGACGTGACCGAAGCCATCGCCGCTCGCCGCTCCGTCCGAGGCTTTCTCGACACGCCGGTCGACCCGACCCTGCTCCACGACCTGGCGATAAAGGCATCCCGGGCTGCAACCGGCGGCAATCTCCAGCCCTGGCACATCGCCATCGTCCAGGGCGAAGCCATGGCCCGCCTAAAAGCCATCATGGCCGAAAAGATCGGCAGCGGCACCGCCGAAGCGCCAGCCTACGACATCTACCCACGCGAACTCGTCTCACCCTACCGAGACCGCCGCTACGCGGTCGGCGAAGCGATGTACGCCCACATCGGCATCCCCCGCGACGACAAGGCCGCCCGCCGGGAATGGTTCGCGCAGAACTTCCAGTTCTTCGGCGCCCCCGCCGCGTATTTCTGCACGGTCGACAAGCGGATGGGCCCGCCGCAATGGTCGGACCTCGGCATGTACCTGCAGAATCTGATGCTGTTGGCGGTCGAAGCCGGCCTCGCCACCTGCCCGCAGGAATGCTGGGCGATGTATCCGGAAACGATCGGCACGTTCCTCGGAACATCCGAAGACCGCATGCTCTTCTGCGGCATGGCGATCGGCTACGAGGACAAGAGCGCGCCGGCCAATGCACTGCGCACCGCGCGCGCGGACGAAGCCGAATGGCTTACGACGATCCGCTGATTCAAGCCGTCATCGCAAAATAGAGTACCACCCCGGCGAAGGCCGGGGCCCAATTGGGTGACAAGTGTAACTGGCGGAAGCGCTTCGTTACCCCGGCCTTTCCAATTGGGCCCCGGCCTTCGCCGGGGTGGTGGCGTATGGGACAATTACGGCAATGTTCACCCGCGAAGGCGGGTGCCCAGACTAGGTCCCCGCCTTCGCGGGGAAACAAGTTTTTAGAGGACCACCGTCTGAGGCTTGGCGCCCTTGATCCCCGCAAGGATCATCGCCTCCCAAACCGCCGGATCACCCGCCGCGGCCATCGCCTTGTCAGGCTCGCGGAGTGTCTTCAGCACCGCCAGCGCATCAGGCAGGTAATCGGCCCAGGCCGCATCGATCAGCCGCGACGCCGACTCAGAGTCCCCGCCGGCATTCGCGCTGATCCGCTGACCGGCCAGCACTCGCGCGACGCGTTCGGCAACAGGTGTAGTGGAAACGTCCATGAGCATTCTCCTCGCGGGCCAGCCTATAGCAAACCCGCGAGGCGAACGAATGCTCCGTTAGCGTGCCGAGCTCGGACCCGCGCCGCGGCTCGGACCACGGCCACCGCCGCCACCGCCGGCTGGACGACCGCCGCCAGCAGGGCGACCGCCGCCCTGGCCACCGGGACGACCGCCGCCCTGGGGACGACCGCCGCCGCCACCCTGGCCACCGCGGCTCGCACCCGCATAGTTGCGACCATTGCTGCCGGTCGCGCTAGCCGAATGCGTCGCGCGCGGACGCGCCGGATCGCGCGGACGGTCGATCCGGACCTCGGGATCGGCGCCCATGGTCTTGACGCGCGTCTGCTTGATCTGGTTCGACAGGTTGACGAAATCCTCCGGCAGCGACCGGACCTGGACCTTCTGGCGGGTGATCCGCTCGATGTCGCGCAGGTACGCCTTCTCGTCATCGGCGCAGAACGCGACGGCGATGCCGCTGGCGCCCGCACGCGCGGTACGGCCGATGCGGTGGACATACTGCTCAGCGACGTTCGGCAGCTCGAAGTTGATGACGTGGCTGACGCCCGAGACGTCGATCCCGCGTGCGGCGATGTCGGTCGCGATCAGGACCTTGACCTTGCCCTGCTTGAACTCGCCAAGTGCCCGCTCGCGCTGGCCCTGGCTCTTATTGCCGTGGATCGCGTTCGAGGCGATGCCGTTGCCGGCCAGCAGCTTCACGACGCGGTCGGCGCCATGCTTGGTGCGCGTGAACACGAGCGCGCGGTCGATCGCCGGATCGGCGAGCGTGATCGTCAGCAGCGCCTGCTTCTCAGACTGGTTGCAGAATGTGACATACTGGTCGACGCGCTCGGCGGTCGTCGCAGCCGGCTTCACCGACACCGTCTTCGGATCAAGCAGGAACTGGCTGGCCAGCTCGCGGATCGCGACCGGCATCGTCGCCGAGAAGAACAGCGTCTGGCGCTTCTTCGGCAGCATGCGGACGATCTTCTTCAGCGCGTGGATGAAGCCCAGGTCCATCATCTGGTCGGCTTCGTCGAGCACGAGGATCTCGATCATCGACAGGTTGACGAAGCCCTGCTCGATCAGGTCGATCAGGCGGCCCGGCGTGGCGACGAGGATATCGACGCCGCGGCTCATGTCCTGGCGGTTCTTGTTGATGCTGGTGCCGCCGAACACGGTCGTTACCGACATCTTGCTGAACTGGCCGTACGCGCGCGCGCTGTCGGCGATCTGGCTGGCGAGTTCGCGCGTCGGCGCGAGCACCAGCATGCGGCAATGCGTCGGCAGGACGCGCTTCTGGTTTTCGGTCAGGCGCTGGATCGACGGCAGCACGAATGCGGCGGTCTTGCCGGTGCCGGTCTGCGCGATGCCGAGCAGATCGCCGCCTTCGAGCAGGATCGGGATCGACTGTGCCTGGATCGGCGTCGGCTCGGTATAGCCCTTGGCTTCGAGCGCACGGACAAGCGGCTCGGCAAGGCCGAGGTTTGCAAATGACATGGATAGTCTCTCAATAGATGCCGGGCTCGCGAATCCTCAAGCGGACGCGCGAGTGGCGGTGGTGTTTTGACACCCCGCGTGAAAAGGGAAGCCCGTTGGAAACGACCGAGGCGGAGCTTGGACCTTATTCAGATCCGATCACGCTGCATGACACCTCGATTTGCGCTAGATGATGTAGATCAGCTGAAAAGTCAAGTTGCCACTGGTCTTCCCGTTGGCATCGGGCTCAGATCGGTTGCTGGCTCAGGTGGAGATAGCGCTCGTTGAACTCGGCGGTGTCACGCAGGCCGGCCCAGTCCATCACGCTGACCTGGCGCTTCTTACGCGCGATCAGCCCGGCGGTTTCGAGCGACTTCAGCACGCGGTTGACGTGAACAGGTGTCAGGCCGAGCGCATCGCCGAGCTGCTCCTGTGTCATCGGCAGCTCGTACGCCATGTCGGCACCTGCCGATGTCCTGAACCGAACCGAGAATTCGCACAACAGATGCGCGAGCCGCGTCCGCGCATTGCGCCGGCCGATGTTCAGCAGCCATTCGCGGTGGATCGACGACTCGATGAGCGCATCGACCCACAGGGCATGCCCCGCGGGTGGGCAAGCCAAGATGAGGTCGCGCAGCGCGTTGATAGGGATCTCGGCCAGCGTCAGCCTGGTGAGCGCCTGGATGTCATGATCCGATTCATCGAGGAATAGATTCTGAAGATCTACGAACTCGCCGGGCATCACGATCGACACGATTTCGCGCTCGCCGTTCGGCGTCAGCTTCTGGCGATAGGCAAGCCCGGCGACGATGAACGCGCACCGGGTCGGATGCTGGCCTTCGCGCAGCATGTAGGTCGACGCATCGATCGTCCGCAACTTGAACGGCAGCGCCGCGATCTGGGCACGATCTCCCGCACTCATCGACACCCGCGATGAGAATTTACGAATCAACTGATCACTCACGATGGAGATATCCACGTGCACGCTCCGCATTCAGGGCAGGAGCAATCCCCTCGCTGTCACCTCCACCGGGATAGCGCGTCGCGTTACAGTCCACCTTATCCCAGGATTGACCTGTTCGACAAAACCCATGTTACTGCGATTTGTCGCGATATCGGTGCGGAGAACGTCTTCGGGCACCGGGTATTGGCACCGGTTCCCTGCTGCCAGCGTGTTGCTGTCAAAGGCTGCTGTCGGCAGGGTCCGTCGCGGTGACCACGACATTGAGCAGAACCCTGCCGGCCTCGTCGCGAACCGCGACGGCGAACTGGCCTCCATCCCAGACAAGTCCCGGTTGATCGCGAAGATAATCGCCTGCGAACACCACCGCCTGGACCCGCGCGTCGTCCGCGCTGGCGAGTTCCGTCCCTTCTTCATCGATGTCGCGTGTGCTGTTGGCCATATCGAAGAAGTATCTGGGCATGCTGGATATCCTCGATGTCTGAGTGCCGGCATCCTACCGCGTAGCCGTCCGCGCCGCCCTTACTAAAATCAGTTTTCTCGCCGGTGGACCGGTCCATTTCGATACGGGATGCTGCACGCGACTTGGGTGCTCGACTTGCGTCGGGCCAAAGGCGTAGGAAGCAGGAAACAATGAGAGGATCCGCCGCATGAAACTGGCCAGTCTGAAGCATGCCGACACGTCCAGGGGACGCGATGGTCGGCTCGTCGTCGTATCGAACGACCTCGCTTGGTACGCCGACGCCAGCCATATCGCGCCGACGTTGCAGGCCGCGCTGGACGACTGGGACCGGATCTCGTGCGACCTGCAAAATCTTGCGACCGACCTTGAGCACGAAATGATACCGATGCGGCGCTTTCACGAGCACGATGCCGAGTCGCCGTTGCCGCGCGCGTATCAATGGGCGGACGGCTCGGCGTACGTGAACCACGTCGCGCTCGTGCGACAGGCGCGTGCAGCGGAGATGCCGGACAGCTTCTGGCACGACCCCCTAATGTATCAAGGCGGCTCGGACGGCTTCCTGGGACCGCGCGACCCCATCCCGCTCGCCGACGAAGCCTGGGGCTGCGACATGGAAGCCGAAGTCGTCGTCGTGACCGGCGACGTGCCTTTGGGTGCCAGCCGCGAAGAGGCGCTGGCGGCAATCCTGCTGGTCGGCCTGACCAACGACGTATCGCTTCGCAACCTGATCCCAGGCGAGCTCGGCAAGGGCTTCGGCTTCTTCCAGTCGAAGCCGGCCAGCGCGTTCTCGCCAGTCTTCGTGACGCCCGACTCGCTTGGCGATTGGTGGAAGGACGGCAAGCTGCACCGCAAGCTGATGGTCGACCTCAACGGACAGCCACTGGGCCGCGCCGAAGCGGGCGAAGACATGACGTTCGATTTCGGTACGCTGGTGGCACATGCCGCGAAGACCCGGAAGCTGGGCGCGGGGACGATCGTCGGCTCCGGCACCGTCTCGAACCGCGGCCCCGATGGCGGGCCGGGCAAGTCCGTCGCCGAGGGCGGGGTCGGCTATTCCTGCCTGGCCGAAGTGCGGACGATCGAGACCATCCAGGGCGGCAAGCCCGTCACGCCGTTCCTCAAGAAGGGCGACGTCGTCCGCATCTGGGCTGAAGACGACAAGCGCCATCCGATCTTCGGCGTCATCGAACAAACCGTCGCGGGCTGATTCCGACGGGAGGGGGAGAAAAATCCTTGCGGCACAGCGTGAATGCGCAACTCCCCCTCGCAATCTGCGTTGAAATTTAATAACAAGGTTCGGTAAGAGTGTTCCGCGGTCACAGCGGCCTCATGGAGATGGAATGACGATGGCAAGCGAGCATCCGCGCGCCAATTTGCAGCCACTTACGCTGCATATCCCCGAGCCGAAGTTCCGCCCCGGCGACGCGGTGGACTTCGCCGAAGTCGACGTGCCGCCCGCCGGTGAAGCGCGCCGCCCCGACACCGCCGACAAGGCGTCCGACTTCATTGATCTCGCCTACACACTGGTCCGTGTGCTCGATGACGACGGCAACGCGGTCGGCCCTTGGGATCCCAAGCTTTCGCCCGACGTGCTGCGCCGCATGCTGCGCAGCATGGCGTTGCTCCGCGCGTTCGACGAGCGCATGTTCCGCGCGCAGCGGCAGGGCAAGACCAGCTTCTACATGAAGGCGCTCGGCGAGGAGGCAGTCGCCGTCGCCGCGGCGTATGCCTTGGATTACGAGGACATGTGCTTCCCCTCGTACCGCCAGCAGGGGCTGTTGATCGCACGGGGCTGGAGCCTCGTCGACATGATGAACCAGATTTATTCGAACACCGCGGACAGGCTCGGCGGCAAGCAGCTGCCGATCATGTATTCGGTCAAGGAAGCCGGGTTCTTCTCGATCTCCGGCAACCTCACGACGCAGTATCCGCAGGCGGTCGGCTGGGCGATGGCGTCCGCCGCCAAGGGCGACACGCGGATCGCCGCGACCTGGTGCGGCGAGGGCTCGACCGCCGAGGGCGACTTCCACTCGGCGTGCACGTTCGCCGCGGTCTATCGCGCGCCGGTGATCTTCAATGTCGTCAACAACCAGTGGGCGATCTCCAGCTTCTCCGGGTTCGCCGGCGCCGAGGCGACGACGTTCGCGGCGCGCGCGGTCGGCTACGGCATCGCGGGCTTGCGGGTCGACGGCAACGACGCACTTGCTGTCTACGCAGCGACCGAATGGGCCGCCGAACGTGCGCGCACGAATCAGGGCCCGACGCTCATCGAGCACTTCACCTACCGCGCAGAAGGCCACTCGACCTCAGACGATCCGGGGCAGTATCGCAGCGAAGGCGAACCCAACGCCTGGCCGCTCGGCGACCCGATCAAGCGCCTCAAGGATCACCTGATTGCGATCGGTGAATGGGACGACGAGCGTCACGCAGCGCAGGACAAGGAACTCGCCGAGCAGGTCAAGGCCGCGCAGAAGGAAGCCGAGAAGAACGGCATCCTCGGCCACGGCCTGCACCAGCCGCTCGAGTCGCTGTTCGACGGCGTGTTCGAGGAATTGCCGTGGCACCTGAAGGAGCAGCGCCAGCAGATGCTCGACGAGGAAGCGGCGAGCGGCCGTCCATGGGATCGCAAGGCATGAGCACCCAGCCTAACTCCGTCCAACCAAATTCCGTCATCCCAGCGAAGGCTGGGATATCCCGGTTATCGAGCGTGCCCTCGCGGCATGAGACCCCAGCTTTCGCTGGGGTGACGAAGGTGTTTGTATGAGCGACGTGACTGAAGCACGTGGGCCGGACGCAACCGAGGAAGCGGCTGCGGCCTCGTCAAGCCAAGACGGTGCCGAACCCACCACCCGCATGAACATGATCCAGGCGATCAACTCCGCCATGGACATCATGATGGAGCGCGACCCCGACGTGATCGTCATGGGCGAGGACGTCGGCTATTTCGGCGGCGTCTTTCGCGCGACCGCCGGGCTCCAGGCCAAGCACGGCAAGACCCGCGTGTTCGACACCCCCATCACCGAATGCGGCATCATCGGCGTCGCGGTCGGGATGGGCGCGTACGGCCTGCGGCCCGTCCCCGAGATCCAGTTCGCGGACTATATCTACCCCGCGCTCGACCAGCTCGTCTCCGAAGCGGCACGCCTGCGCTACCGTTCGGCCGGCGAGTTCACCTCTCCAATCACGGTCCGCTCGCCGTTCGGCGGCGGCATCTTCGGTGGCCAGACGCACAGCCAGTCGCCGGAGGGGCTCTTCACCCACATGTCCGGCATCAAGACGGTGATCCCGTCGACGCCCTATGACGCCAAGGGCCTGTTGATCGCCGCGATCGAGGACAATGATCCGACCCTCTTCTTCGAGCCCAAGCGCATCTACAACGGCCCGTTTGACGGCTATTGGGATCGCCCGTCGCAGAACTGGTCGAAGCACCCGGCCGGCGAGGTCCCGACCGGCTATTACAAGATCGAACTCGGCAAGGCGAAGATCGTCCGCGCGGGCGAGGCGCTCACCATCCTCGCCTACGGCACGATGGTCCATGTCTGCGCGGCCGTCGTCGCCGAGGCCGGGATCGACGCCGAGATCGTCGACCTGCGCACGCTCGTGCCGCTCGATATCGAGACGATCGAGGCGTCGGTGAAGAAGACCGGTCGCTGCATGATCGTCCACGAGGCGACCCGCACCAGCGGGTTCGGCGCAGAGCTGTCGGCGATCGTCCAGGAACGCTGTTTCTACCATCTCGAGGCACCGATCGAGCGCGTGACCGGGTTCGACACGCCGTACCCGCACAGCCTCGAATGGGCGTATTTCCCGGGGCCGGTCCGCATCGGCGAAGCCCTGAAAAAGATCATGAAGGACGCATAATGGCCCGCTTCACCTTCAAGCTGCCGGACATCGGCGAAGGCATCTCCGAGGCCGAGATCGTCGCATGGCACGTCGCCATCGGCGACCGTGTCGAAGAAGATTCGCCGATCGCCGACATGATGACCGACAAGGCCACCGTCGAGATGGAGTCGCCGGTGACCGGCGTGGTCGTCGAGCTCGCGGGCGAAGTCGGCGACCAGGTGTCGATCGGCGCCGCGCTGGTTGTGATCGAGACGGACGCGGTGGATGCCGCGGACGAGGTAGTCGCCGCGCCGCTGACGCCAGCACAGGCTGAGACCGCCGAGCAATACGAAGCCGAGAACCCCGGCGTTGAAGAGGTCGCAACAGAAACTCCCTCTCCCCTCCGGGGAGAGGGTCGGGGTGAGGGGCCGCCCCAGGCGGAAGCGCCGGTAACTGCCCCAACCCCTCACCCCAGCCCTCTCCCCATAGGGGAGAGGGAGCAGCAAGCACGTGCTCTCCCCACAGGGGAGAGGGAGCAGAAGGCGCACGCCGCTCCTGCGGCTGAGGCGGAGCAAAAGGCCCACGCCCTCGCATCCCCCGCAGTCCGAGCCCGCGCCCGCGATCTCGGCATCGACCTCGCCTCGGTCAAAACCGACTCCGACCGCGTCCGCCACTCGGACCTCGACGCCTACCTCCGCTACGGCTCGGGCGAAGGCTACCACCCCCCCCACGCATCCCGCGCCCGCGAAGACCAGCCCATCAAGGTCATCGGCATGCGTCGCCGCATCGCCGAGAACATGGCCGCGTCGAAGCGCGCGATCCCGCACTTCACCTATGTCGACGAGATCGACGTCACCGCGTTGGAAGCAATGCGCGCCGACCTCAACGCCAACCGGGGCGGCCGCCCGAAGCTTACCATGCTCCCGCTGATGATCGTCGCGATCTGCAAGACGATCCCCGACTTCCCGATGCTCAACGCGCGCTACGACGACGAAGCAGGCATAGTCACACGCCATGGCGCCATCCACCTCGGCATGGCCGCGCAGACCGACGCGGGCCTCACCGTCCCCGTGATCCGCGACGCGCAGGACCGCAACGTCTGGCAGCTCGCGACGGAGATCACGCGCCTCGCGGAAGCCGCCCGCGCCGGCAAGCTCGCTCCCAGCGAGATGGGCGGCGGCACGATCACCGTAACCTCGCTCGGCCCGCTCGGAGGCATCGCCACGACCCCGGTCATCAACCGCCCCGAAGTCGCGATCATCGGCCCCAACAAGATCGTCGAGCGCCCGGTCTTCAAGGGCGACGAGGTGGTCCGTGCCAAGCTGATGAACCTGTCGATCAGTTGCGACCACCGCGTCGTCGACGGCTGGGACGCGGCAAGCTTCGTCCAGGGGCTGAAGAAGTACCTCGAAACCCCCGTCCTGCTGTTCGCCGACTGACGGGCGATGCGTTGAGGCCATGCACGTCGGCGGACCTGACCACCGGAGGTCGGGTCACCGGAATGCATCAACCTGGCAGAAGTGGTCGGCAAACCACGATGGTCGGTGCGCCTGCCTTGCCCATGCTCAATCCGCGTGAGACGGGGCTCAGCTTCGGATGGACGGCGCGCGGTATAGTCTCGTATCGTAAGGGATGAACCCGTTGACCCTCGATCGCCCCGACGAACACGCTCGCGCCCGCCCCGATTGCCATCAGGCGATCAGCATCCTCGACCTGTTCACGATCGGGATCGGGCCGTCGAGTTCGCATACCGTCGGGCCGATGCGCGCGGCCTGGTTGTTCGCCGATCTGGTCGCCGACGACAAGCCCGTCGCGGTGCGCGTCGACCTCTTCGGTTCGCTGGCGCTGACCGGGCGCGGGCATGCGACCGACAGCGCGGTAATGCTGGGCCTGAGCGGTGCGCAGCCCGAGACGATCGACCCCGACCTGATCCCGGTGCGGCTGGCGGCGATCCGGTCGAGCGGGCGGTTGATGCTGGCCGAGCGCGTGGAGATCGGGTTCGAGGAGAGCCAGCACCTGCTCTTCCACGCGCAGACCTTCCTGCCGGGACATCCCAACGCGGTGACCTTCACCGCCTCGTTCGGCGACGGGCGGAGCGTAGAGCGGACCTATTTCTCGATCGGCGGTGGCGCGATCGTCGAGGCAGGGTCGGGGCCGGTGAAGGCGAACATCTCGTTGCCGCGGCCGTTCTCGTCAGGGGCGGAACTGCTCGCGACCGGCGATGCGACGGGGATGACGATCGCCGACATCGTCCGCGAGAACGAGATTGCGTGGCGGCCGGAAAGCGAAACCGATGCTTTTCTCGATGCGGTGCGCGCGGCGATGTTCGCGTCGATCGATCGTGGGTGTCGGCAGGGCGGTATCCTGCCGGGTGGGCTGAAGGTGCCACGTCGGGCGAAGGCGTTGTTTGAGGGGTTGCAGGCACGCGATACCGCGGCAGATCCGTCCGCGGTGTTCGAATGGGTCAGCCTGTATGCGCTGGCGGTGAACGAGGAGAACGCCGCGGGTGGTCGCGTCGTGACCGCGCCGACCAACGGTGCAGCGGGCGTGCTGCCCGCGGTGCTGCGATTCTACGAGACGTTTACGAAGGACCCGACGGAAAAGGGCGCGCACGACTTCCTGCTGACCGCGGCGGCGATCGGCTTCCTCTACAAGAAGCGCGCGTCGATCTCCGCGGCGGAGATGGGGTGCCAGGGCGAGGTCGGCGTCGCGTGCTCGATGGCGGCGGGCGCGCTGGTCGCGGCGCTCGGCGGGACCAATGCGCAGATCGAGAACGCCGCCGAGATCGGCATGGAGCATAACCTCGGGCTCACCTGCGATCCGATCGGCGGGCTGGTCCAGATCCCCTGCATCGAGCGCAACACGATGGGTGCGATCAAGGCGATCAACGCCGCGTATCTGGCGCTGCGGGGGGACGGTCGCCATATCGTCAGCCTCGATGCGGTGATCGAGACGATGCGCCAGACCGGTGAGGACATGCGCTCGCAATATAAGGAGACGTCGCTTGGTGGCTTGGCCGTCAACGTCGTCGAATGCTGAAGGATTTCCCATGACTGCCCCGACGAACCCGCTTCTCGATACGCTGTCGCTGCCCCGTTTCGCCGAACTGTCGCCCGACCAGATCGCGCCTGCGCTCGACGAGGCGATCGCGCGGCACGAGGCGATGGTCGAGGCGCTGACGACCGCACGGCCGACCGATTTCGCGGGCGCGTGGCTGCCGTACGAGCGCGCGAATACCGAGATCGGTGCGATCTGGTCGGCGGTGTCGCATCTGCACGGCGTGGCGGACACGCCCGAGCTGCGCGTGGCGTATTCGGAAGGGCAGAAGCGGCTCGTCGAGAACGACATGAAGGTAGGCCAGAACCGCGACCTGTATGAGGTGTTCGTCGCGCTGAGCGTGTCGCCCGAGTTTGCCGATTTGCCGACCGAGGACCGGGTCGCGGTCGAGCAGGCGATCCGCGATTTCACGCTGTCCGGCGTCGCGCTGGAGTCCGAGGCACGCGACCGGTTCAGCGAGATTTCGGTCGAGCTGTCGGGGTTGTCGAACGAGTTCGGCAGCGCGGTACTCGACGCGACCGACGCGTGGTCGGAACTGGTGACGGACGAGGCGGATCTCGCGGGGATCTCGGACGCGGACAAGGCGATGTTCGCGGATGCCGCTAAGGCGAAGGGGCAGGCGGGCTGGCTGGTCACGCTGCAACAACCGAGCGTCAACGCGGTGCTGACCTTCGCCGAGAACCGCGATCTTCGCGCGCGCATGTACCGCGCATTCGCGACGCGCGCGTCGGATCAGGGGCCGAACGCGGGCGAATTCGACAACGGTGCGCGGATCGCGCGTATCCTCGAACTGAGGCACGAGGGCGCGAAGCTGCTCGGGTTCACCGATCCGGTCGCGTGGTCGTTGGAGACCAAGATGGCGCCGAATAGCGCAGAGGTGATCGCGTTCCTGCGCGATCTAGCGCGGCGTGCGAAGCCGGCCGCGGAGCGCGACCTCGCCGAACTGAAGACGTTCGCCGCCGAGCATCTCGGGATCGTCGATTTCGAGCCGTGGGATGCGGGCTTTGTGTCGAACCGGTTGCGGCAGGATCGCTATGCGGTCGATGCGCAGGTGGTGAAGGCGTATTTCCCGGTCGCGCGCGTGATGGAGGGCTGGCAGACGCTGATGCAGCGCCTGTTCGGGATCAAGCTCGTCGAGCGCGACGACGTGTCGTTGTATCACGACGATGCGCGGTTCTTCGACGTGGTGGACGAGAGCGGGACGGTGTTCGCCGGGCTGTATCTCGACCTTCACGCGCGCACCGGCAAGCGTGGCGGCGCGTGGATGGCGCAGGCGCGGCCGCGGCTGCAAGACGGCAATACCGTGACGGTGCCGGTCGCGTATCTCGTCTGCAATTTCGCGCCGGATGGTGGCGACACGCCGTCGCTGTTGAGCCACAACGACGTGACCACGCTGCTGCATGAGACCGGCCACTGCATCCATTTGCTCTTCACCAAGGTGAACCGCCCGAGCATCGCCGGCACCAACGGCTTCGAGTGGGACGCGATCGAGCTGCCGAGCCAGCTGATGGAGGATTTTGCCTGGGACAAGGACGTGCTGACCGGCATGTCCGGCCACTACAAGACCGGCGAGAAGCTCCCCGCCGACCTGTTCGAGCGGATGGTGAAGGCGCGGCATTTCCAGGCGGGGATGTTCATCCTGCGCCAGGTCGAGTTCGCGCTGTTCGATCTGTTGCTCCATCTCGGCACGATGGGTAGCGATCCGATCGAGGTGATCGAGGCGGTGCGTGACGAGGTGGCGGTGATCCGCCCCCCCGAATGGCACCGCTTCCCGCACGCGTTCAGCCACATTTTCGCAGGCGGCTATGCGTCGGGTTATTACAGCTATCTCTACGCCGAACTGCTGGCCGCGGACGGCTTCGAAGCGTTTGCAGAGGCCGGGCTGGTCGATCGTAAGACCGGCGACCGGTTCCGCGAGGAAGTTCTCGCGCGAGGGGCAACGCGGCCCGCGGCGGACAGCTTCCGCGCGTTCCGCGGGCGCGACCCCGAGCCGACCGCGATGCTGATCCGTCACGGGTTGCAATGATGCCCGTCGTCTTGTCGGCTGACGCCCGCCGATGACGGCATGGCAGTTCTGGATCGATCGCGGCGGCACGTTCACCGATGTCGTCGCGCGGCGACCGGACGGCCGGGTCGTGACTGCCAAGCTGCTGTCGGAAGATCCCGAGCGGTATGACGATGCGGCGGTCGAGGCGATCCGGCGGCTGACCGACGGGGCGGATGTGCCGCTGGAGTTGCGGATCGGCACGACGGTTGCGACCAATGCGTTGCTAGAGCGCAAGGGCGAGCCGACCGCCCTGGCGATCACGCGAGGCTTCGGCGATGCGCTGCTGATCGGTCACCAGGAACGCGCCGATATTTTCGCACGCGACGTGAACCGCCCGTCGCCTCTGTTCACCCATGTGGTGGAGATTGACGAGCGGGTGGGTGCGGAGGGCGACGTGATCCGTCCGCTCGACACCGCCGCGGCCCGCACGGGATTGCAGGCGGCGTTCGATCAAGGTTTGCGCGCGGTCGCGATCGTCCTGATGCACGGCTACCGCTTCACCGCGCACGAGGAATCGCTGGCGGACATCGCGGCCGAAATCGGTTTCACGCAAATCTCGGTCAGCCACCGCGTCGCGCCGTTGATCAAGCTGATCGGGCGCGGCGATACGACCGTCGTCGATGCGTATCTCTCGCCGATCGTCGATCGCTATGTGGCGGGGCTTAGCGCGGCGCTGGGGCCGGGCGCGCTGTTCATGCAATCGTCGGGGGGGCTGGTCGACGGCGCAGGATTCCGCGGCAAGGACGCGATCCTGTCCGGGCCGGCGGGGGGCATCGTCGGCATGGCCGCGACCGCCCGCGAGGCCGGGTTCGAGCATGTCATCGGCTTCGACATGGGCGGCACCTCGACCGACGTGTCGCATTACGCCGGCACCTACGAGCGCGACACCGAGACGCTGATCGCCGGCGCCCGCATTCGCGCGCCGATGCTGCGGATTCACACGGTGGCGGCAGGCGGTGGCTCGATCTGCCGGTTCGACGGGGAGCGGCTGATCGTCGGCCCCGAGAGCGCGGGCGCGGTACCAGGACCCGCGTGCTACCGCCGTGGCGGCCCTCTCACCGTCACCGACTGCAACGTGATGCTGGGCAAGGTGCGTCCCGAGTTCTTCCCGGCGCTGTTCGGGCCGGCGGGAGATGCAGCGCTCGATGCCGACGCCGTGGCGGCGCGGTTCGCGGAATTGCCGCTCGATCCACATGTCGCCGCGGAAGGGTTCGTCGCGGTCGCGGTCGCGAACATGGCGAATGCGATCCGGACGATCTCCGTCGCGCGGGGGCATGATGTGACGCGCTACACGCTGGCGTGCTTCGGCGGTGCCGGGGGGCAGCATGCGTGCCTCGTCGCGGACGCGCTGGCGATGGGCCGGGTGATGATCCACCCACTCGCCGGCGTGCTGTCGGCCTACGGCATGGGACTCGCCGATCGGCGGATTCTACGTGAGGCGACCGCTGGTGCGGCGTTCTCGGACTATACCGGGATCATGCAGGCGCTGCATGGCCTTGCCGACGCGGCGTGCGAGGCACTGGTGGCGCAGGGCGTATCGGCGGACGCTGTCCGGATCGAACGGCGCGTGCACCTGCGGCGAGGCCAGACCGACCACACGATCGAACTCGATTTCGACGAACCAGCTGCGATGATCGCCGCGTTCGATGCCGCGCACGTCGCGCAGTTCGGCTTTGCCAGCGAAGCGCCGCTGATCGCCGACCGGATCGTTGCCGAGGCGATCGCCGAGAGCCCGCCGATCGACGCCGCGCTGGTTGTCTTCCCGGACAAGCCGGCTCCGCCACTGTCGACCGCCCCGGTCTACATGGCCGGCACATGGCACGAGACGCCGGTCTTCGCGCGCGACGGCCTCCCCGCCGGACACCGCGTCGACGGCCCGGCGCTGATCCTGGACAGTGTCTCGACCACCATCGTCGAACCCGGTTGGCGCGCACGCGTCGATCCGATCGGCAACCTGATCCTCGACCGTATCACGCCCCGCGTCGGTGCCAGCGTCGGCACCGAATCCGACCCTGTCCGTCTGGCCATCTTCGCCGGCCTGTTCATGAGCATTGCCGAGGAAATGGGCGCAGCGCTCCAGCGCTCGGCGGCGTCGGTCAACATTCGCGAGCGGCTCGACTTCAGTTGCGCGCTGTTCGACGCATCCGGCAACCTCGTCGCCAACGCGCCGCACATCCCGGTCCACCTCGGCTCGATGGGCGAGAGCATCCGGACGATCATCGATGCGCGAGGCGGCGGCGCGGACGGCCGTGGTATCCGCCGCGGCGACGCCTACGCGTTGAATGCGCCCTATCGCGGCGGCACGCATCTGCCGGACATCACCGTGATCATGCCGGTGTTCGCCGACAGCCTTGAGGACGTTGGGAGCGACGCGCCCGCCTTCTTCGTTGCGGCACGCGGCCATCATGCCGATGTCGGCGGGATCACGCCGGGGTCCATGCCACCCGAAAGCCGGTCGGTGGAGGAGGAGGGCGTGCTGCTCGACGACGTGCTGGTCGTCGACGAGGGACGATTCCTCGAAGCCGCGCTGCGCACGGTGTTCGCCGGCGGAGCCTATCCGGCGCGCAACATCGACCAGAACATTGCCGACATGGCGGCGCAGCTCGCGGCGTGCACGCGCGGTGCGGCAGGGCTCGCGCGCCTGGCGGACGAGTACGGCACCGATGTCGTCGCGGCGTATATGGAGCACGTCCAGGCCAATGCCGACGCTGCCGTTCGTCGCCTGATCGCAACGCTCGACGATGGCGACTTCGCGTACGAGATGGACGACGGCGCGGTCGTCCGCGTGGCCGTCCGCGTCGACCGGACGGCGGCAACGCTCGACATCGATTTCGCCGGCACCAGCGAGCAGCGCCCAACCAACTTCAACGCGCCCGTCTCGATCGTCCGTGCGGCCGTGCTCTACGTCGTTCGTGCGCTGATCGACGAGGCGGTACCGCTCAACGACGGCTGCCTGCGCGGCGTGACGATCCGCGTCCCCGAAGGCTCGATGCTCAACCCGCGCTATCCGGCCGCCGTCGTCGCCGGCAACGTCGAGACCAGCCAGGTCGTCACCGACGCGCTGTTCGGCGCACTCGGCGCCATGGCGGCGAGCCAGGGGACGATGAACAACTTCACCTTCGGCAACGACACGCACCAATATTACGAGACCATCGCCGGCGGTGCAGGCGCGGGGCCCGGCTTCGACGGCGCATCGGTTATCCAGACGCACATGACCAACAGCAGGATGACGGACCCCGAGATCCTGGAAACCCGCTACCCGGTACAACTCGACGCGTTTTCGATACGCAGCGGTTCCGGCGGGCAGGGCGCGCATCGCGGCGGCGACGGCGCGACGCGCCGCGTCCGCTTCCTGGAACCGATGACGGCGTGCATCCTCGCCAACCGTCGCCGCGTGGCACCGTTCGGGATGGCGGGCGGCGCCGAAGGCGGGGTGGGTGCGGCTCGGGTCGAGCGCCGTGACGGCACGACCGAACCGCTTGGCTCGACCGGCAGGATCGAAATGCGGGCCGGCGATGTCTTCGTCATCGAAACCCCGGGCGGTGGCGGGTTCGCGGCCGCCGGGGCTATCGCAGAGGCGCGCGACAAACCCTGATTGCCAAACTCTTCCCGGCTCAATAAGTCTGACTAATAAACCGGGAGAGGGTGATGGGGATGATGCACGCGAATAGCGAGCGGTGGGCGCGCAAATGCGTCGGTCTGGCGACGGCTCTGCTGATCGGCACGAGTGCGCTGGCCAGTGCGCAGGAGGCTGGACCGCCAACCGTGACAGCGGCACCGACGCAGACCGAGATCGCGATCCACGGTGATCAGCCCGGTCCGACGTACGACCGCCACATCTTCACGCAATTCGCCGAGCATCTGGGTACCGGCGTCTATGGCGGGCTATGGGTCGGCGAAAAGTCGAAAATCCCGAACACGCGTGGCTTCCGCAACGATGTGATCGGCGCGTTGCGCGGGCTTGGCGTACCGGCGATCCGCTGGCCAGGCGGCTGCTTCGCCGACGAATATCACTGGCGCGAGGGTGTCGGCGCACGGGCCAAGCGTCCGATCAAGATCAACACCCATTGGGGCGGCGTGACCGAGCCCAACACCGTCGGTACGCACGAGTTCATGGACCTGGTCGGCCAGGTCGGCGCCGAAGCGTATATCTCGGGCAACGTCGGCAACGGTACGCCGCAGGAAATGGCGGAATGGGTCGAATACATGACCTCGCCCGCCGGAACGCTGGCGGACGAGCGCGCGCAGAATGGCCACAAGGCGCCCTGGGCGGTGCCGTTCTTCGGGATCGGTAACGAGCTGTGGGGCTGTGGCGGCAACATGCGCGCGGAATATGCCGCCGACGTCACGCGCCGCTATGCGACCTTCATCAAGGCGCCGGCAGGCACGAAGGTGACCAAGATCGCCAGCGGCGCGAACTCGGGCGATTATGCCTGGACCGAGACGATGATGCGCGAGGCCGGCAAGCAGGTCGATGCGCTGTCGCTGCATTACTACACGGTCGCCGCACCCTGGGAGCACAAGCTGTCCTCGACCGCGTTCGGCGAGGAGCAATGGGCGCACGTGCTCGCGGAAACGCTTCGCATGGACGAACTGCTGACCAAGCACAGCGCGGCGATGGACAAATATGATCCGCAGAAGAAGGTCTGGCTCGCGGTCGACGAATGGGGGACGTGGTATGCGCCCGATCCCGGCACCAATCCCGGCTTCCTGCGCCAGCAGAACAGCCTGCGCGACGCGATGGTCGCCGCGATCAACCTCAACGTCTTCGCCAAACATGCCGACCGCGTGAAGATGACGGCGATCGCGCAGATGGTCGACGTGCTGCAGGCGATGATCCTGACCGACGGCGTGAAGATGGTGCTGACGCCGACCTATCACGTCTTTGCGATGTACAAGCCGTACATGGACGGCATTGTCCTGCCGATCGAGGTGACGTCGCCCTGGTACAACAAGGACCAGTGGACGATGCCCGCGGTCAGCGCGTCCGCGGTGCGCGGCAAGGACGGGCTGGTCCACGTCGCGCTTGCCAACCTCGACCCGAACAAGCCCACCACCGTGACGACGACACTGTCCGGCGTGACCGCGACGGGCGTGACGGGGCAGGTGCTGACCGCCCCGACCATGACGGCGATCAACACCTTCGACGCACCCGATACGGTAACTCCGGTCGCCTTTACGGGTGCGCGGATCGACGGTGGCAGGCTGCTCGTGACTTTGCCGCCGAAATCGGTTGTGATGCTGACGTTGCGATAGGGACGCAAGCCAGTGGGCCGGGGGCTTTGCTCCCGGTTGCGGCGAGGCGCCGGACGCGCCAAACCGCATCTCGACGTACAGGATCATTCAGAAAGTGAAGCCCATGACCGCACCCCGCCCTCGCGCACTGTTTGTCCGACTGCTGGCGGGATCGATCCTCGCGGCAACGGCTTTGGCCGCCGCTCCGGTTACTGCGCAGACGACCAACAATGCGCCAGGCGCAGCGGCGGCGCGGACCGATGGCCCCCGGGCGCGGCCGTGGATGAACACCGGGCTGTCCGCGGATGCGCGCGTCGAACTGCTCCTCAAGGAGATGACGCTCGACGAGAAGTTGCAGCTCACCTTCGGCTATTTCGCGACGACGGCCGACTGGCTGAAGACGCCGACCAAGAACTGGGCCTACCCCAAGGACGGACTGCCAGCGTCCGCCGGGATCGTGCCGGGGATCCCGCGGCTCGGCATCCCGAACCAGTGGCAGACCGATGCCGGCGTCGGCGTCGCCAGCCAGCGTGGGCCGACGCCTCGTTTGCGCACTTCGCTGCCTTCCGGGATCGCGACCGCGTCGACCTGGAACCCCGAACTGGCTCAGGCCGGTGGCGCGATGATCGGCAACGAGGCGTTCCTGTCGGGCTTCAACGTGCAGCTTGCGGGCGGCATGAATCTCACGCGCGAGCCGCGGAACGGGCGCAACTTCGAATATGGCGGCGAGGATCCGTTGCTGGCCGGCGTCATTACCGGGCACGAGATCAAGGGCATCCAGTCGCAGCATGTCGTCTCGACGATGAAGCATTACGCCTTCAACGGGCAGGAGACGAACCGCTTCACGATCGATACCAAGATCGGCGAACAGGCTGCGCGCCAGTCCGATCTGCTCGCATTCGAGATCGCCAACGAGGTTGGCCAGCCCGGCTCGGTCATGTGCTCGTACAACCGCGTCAACGGCCATTACTCGTGCGAGAACGACTGGCTGCTCAACACCGTCCTGAAGCGCGACTGGGGCTTCAAGGGCTATGTGATGTCCGACTGGGGCGCGACGCACTCGACCAGCGAGGCCGCCAACGCCGGGCTTGACCAGCAATCCGGCTGGGCGTTCGATCGCTCGCCCTATTTCGCGGACGCGCTGCGCGAGGCGGTCAACAACGGCCATGTGACCGAAGTGCGTGCGACCGACATGGCACGCCGCGTGCTGTGGGGGATGTTTTCGGTCGGTGCGTTCGACACGGTCGTGGCAGGCGACCGCGCGACGACGATCGACTATGCCGGCCACGCCGCGGTGACGCGCGCGGATGCCGAAGAAGGCATCGTGCTGCTCAAGAACACCGCCGGTCTCTTGCCCCTCGCCAAGACGGCCAAGTCGATCCTGCTAGTCGGCGCACATGCCGATATCGGCGTGCTGTCGGGCGGCGGCTCGAGCCAGGTCTATTCGCCGAACGCACCGACCAACGGCCTGGTCGTGCCGGACGAATTCCCGAGCGGCTTCCCCGGGCCCAAGACCTATCACGCGTCGTCGCCGATGAAGGCGTTGCAGGCGCGGACCGGGGCGACGGTCACGTATCTCGACGGCAAGGACGTTAAGGCCGCCGCAGCGGCAGCGCGCAAGGCGGACGTCGTCGTCGTGTTCGGCGAGCAGTGGACCGGCGAGTCGCTCGATGTCCCCGATCTGAACCTGCCGGGCGCCCAGAACGCGCTGATCGATGCGGTCGCACGGGCGAACAAGAAGACCGTCGTCGTGCTCGAAACCGGCGGTCCGGTGGTGATGCCGTGGCTGGGCAAGGTCGGCGCGGTGGTGGAGGCGTGGTATCCAGGCACCGCGGGCGGCGAGGCGATTGCGCGCGTGCTGACCGGTGAGGTCAACCCGTCGGGGCATCTGCCGGCGACCTTCCCGGCGTCGGTCGCGCAACTGCCGCGTCCGGTGATCGAGGGCGATCCGAAGCTCGACCGCGACGCGCATCCGATGGGCAATTACGACATCGAAGGCGCAGCTGTAGGCTATAAATGGTTCGACAAGACCGGCGCCAAGCCGCTGTTCCCGTTCGGCTATGGCCTGTCCTACACGAACTTCGCGTTGAGTGGTCTGACCGCGACGGCTGAAGGCAAGGGGATCAAGGCCGATTTCTCGGTGCGCAACACGGGTGCGGCGCAGGGGAAGGCAGTCGCGCAGGTCTATGTCTCCGGCGCAGGCTGGGAAGCCCCGAAGCGGCTCGGCGCCTTCCGCAAGGTCGATCTCGCGCCCGGTACCAGCCAGGCGGTGTCGGTAACGGTCGATCCGCGCCTGCTTGCGACGTTCGACGTGACGAGTGGTGGGTGGAAGATCGCTGGCGGCGACTACAAGGTGATGCTCGCCACCTCGGCGACCGACATCGTCCAGACCGTGACGGTCCGCGTGCCCGCCCAGACGCTCGATCGCGGCGGTCGCTGATCATGGTGCGGCAGATCGTCGCTGCGGTGCTGATGGTCTTCGCGGCTAGCAGCGCGGCGGCGCAGGACCAGCTCGTCGATCCCAACACCGTGCGGCCGTCGCGCGAGGCCGGGCGGACCGCCAACGGCCTCGCGATGACACCGCCGATGGGCTGGAACAGCTGGAACAAGCACGGCTGCAAGGTCACCGAACAGGTGATCCGCGACACCGCCGACGCGATGGTCGCGAACGGCATGAAGGCGGCGGGGTACGGCTATGTCGTGATCGACGATTGCTGGCACGGCGACCGCGACAAGGATGGCTTCATCACCGCCGACACGGGCAAGTTCCCGTCTGGGATCAAGGCGCTGGTGGACTACGTGCACGCCAGGGGGCTGAAGTTCGGAATCTATTCCGATGCCGGGCGGAAGACCTGCGGCGGGCGTCCCGGCAGCCAGGGGCATGAATATCAGGATGCGCTCACCTATGCGCGCTGGGGCGTCGATTACCTCAAATACGACTGGTGCTCGACCGGCGTGCGCAATGCCGAGGAGGCGTATGCGCTGATGTCGGACGCCATTCGCGCGAGCGGGCGGCCGATGCTGCTGTCGATCTGCGAATGGGGCAACAACCGCCCGTGGGAATGGGCCGCGAAGATCGGCAACATGTGGCGGACCACCGGCGATATCCGTGATGCGTGGGCGGGGCCGGTGACCTATTCGCTCGGCGTGATGGACATCGCCGACAAGAACGAGCCGCTGTATCCGTTCGCAGGCCCAGGGCATTGGAACGATCCCGACATGCTCGAAGTCGGCAATGGCGGCATGACCGACACCGAATACCGCGCGCATTTCAGCCTCTGGGCGATGATGGCCGCGCCGTTGATCGCCGGCAACGACGTCGCGAAAATGGACACCGCCACACGCGCGATCCTGCTGAACAAGGACGTGATCGCGGTCGATCAGGATGCGCTCGGGATGCAGGGCAGGCGGGTGCGCGACGATGGCGACCGCGAGGTCTGGGCACGGCCGCTGGCGGATGGAAGTCGTGCAGTGTTGCTGTTGAACCGGGGCGCGGCGGCGGCAGAGATCGCGGTCGCGTGGCCGGAGATCGGCTACACGGATGGGCTGGCGTCGGACGTTCGCGATCTGTGGTCCGGTAAGACGCGGCGGCTGCGCGACGGGCGTTTCTCGGCGATGGTCCCGCCGCACGGCGTGGTGATGCTGAAGGTGACCCCCCGGCGTTCGGGAAAGTAGCGGCTGCGGCTCTTCCTACGTCACTGGTCGCCTGCACCAGTCCATGACGAACTCTTGCCCTGGCTGTTGGTCCGTAAGCGTTACTTCAAGTCTAAGCCGCGTGCCCTCGAATCGGCCAGGAGTGCGTCGATACACAGTGTCGGGGAAATTTAGCGACGCGCGGCTGGAACCGGATGGGTCACCGACGGTTTGACTGGCGAGCCCGGCGGCGTCCTCATCCCCCCGGAGGATCCGCCGGGCTCGTATGCGTAATCGAGGCCATAGTGCGAGACGAGACTCCGAAGCGTGCGTCCGACGCGCGATTGCACACTGTCGGAGAAACCCTGCGCACCTCGTGGCAGACGCCGACTGATACGATGATCACGGACGACATCCCGACGCTTCTCACCAAATTGTCGCAGGTGCCGAAGTCGCGCAAACGACCGTAAATTTCTGCGTGGCCGTGAGGTCCGCTCCCCTTCACCGTGGAGAGCGGACGATAGTTTCAGGCCTTATCTCGCGATTTCATCGCCTCGATCAGCTTTTTGACCTCTTGGCTGCGACCACGCGGCATGATCAGCACGTCGTTGCCGCTGGCGACGACGATCAGATCTTCGACCCCGACCAACGAAACCCGGATGCCGTCGCTGCGGACGAAGCACGTCTTCGTGTCGATCGCGAGCACGTCGCCGTCGCCGTGGCTGCGGTGCGCATTGCCATCGCCATCGACGTCGCTGATCGCGTGCAGGGCATCCCAGCTGCCGACGTCGTTCCAGCCCATGTCGACCGGCACCACCGCCACGCGCTCCGCCTTTTCCATCACTGCATAGTCGATCGAATCATCGGGCGAGGCAGCAAAGGCGACCGCGTCGGGGTAGATTCGCGTGCCCTCGGTACGCGCCTTGTCCATCGCCTCCTGCGTGGCGATCAGAATGCCCGGATCGAACTGCGCAAGCGCTTCGAGATAGGCATCGGCGAGGAACAGGAAGATTCCGCCGTTCCAGGCATGATCACCGCTGGCGAGCATCGATTGCGCGGCCTCGAGCGGCGGCTTTTCGACGAACCGCGCCACGCGGTTGATCCCAGGGCGCAATTCCTCGCCGATCTGGATCCACCCATAGCCGGTCTCGGGTGCGTCGGGTGCGATGCCGAACGTGACAAGCCAGCCCTGCGTAACCAGCGGCATCGCCGCCTCGATCGCGGCGTGAAACGCCGCGACGTCATCGATTACGTGATCCGACGGCATCACCAGCAACGCGTCGCCGCCGCCACCCGCAGCGATCGCCGCAAGCGCGATTGCCGGCGCAGTGTTGCGGCCGGTCGGTTCGAGGATCAGCGCCTGCGGTGCCGCACCCGCATCGGCGAGCTGCTGCTCGACCAGATCGGCATGACGCGCATTGGCAACGACGATCGGTGCCGCATAGCGTTCGCCACGTGCTCGCCCCGCGGTGAGCTGCAGCATCGTCTCGTCCGCCGTCAAGGCAAGCATTTGCTTGGGCATTTCGGGCCGTGACATCGGCCAGAGTCGCGTGCCCGATCCGCCTGAAAGAATTACGGGAACGATCTTACGTGCGGTCATGCATCCTCCTGAAGGGGACGAGCTATAGCGCGACCGCCCGGCGTGCCAATCGCCGAATCATGCGAGGCGATCCGCCGTCTTCAGGCTTTTTTGGTAATTTGCTGCGAAACCTGCGCTCAGGTGTCGGTAACGTTTACAAATGATGTGTCGGGATAGCGTGGCATGATACGGCTCTTCAAGCACTACGTCCCCTATGCGGTGCTGCTGCTCGGTTTCGTCGACGCGGTATTGCTGGTGGCATCGGCGGAAATCGGCTGGATCGTTCGCGCGCATCAGATCGGCATGGAAGTCGCGCCGATCCATACGCGTATCGGGCAGTTGCTGACCTTCGCGATCGCGTTGCAGGTGTCGCTGGTCGCGGTCGGGGCTTACGGCGTGGCATCGTTCCTGTCGCTCCGCTTTGCCGCCGCCCGCCTTGCCGTGGCGCTGTCGCTTGGCGTGATGTTCCTGTCGCTCATCTTTTTTCTCGTCCCCCCATTGGCGCTTTGGCGATCGAACCTGCTCTATTCGACGGTCATCGCGACGATGCTGCTGGTCTTCGTCCGGGCGCTGCTCGGCAAGACGCTGGGTGGGGAGACGTTCAAACGGCGGATCGTCGTGCTGGGTGCCGGAGCACGGGCGGCTCGGATCGAGGCATTGGCCGAACAACCAGGGGTAAACTTCGTCGTCGCCGGGTTCGTCCGCATGGGCGAGGTAGAGCCTGTCGTGCAGAACGCGTTGCCGCGGGCGGAAATTCCCAATCTGGCCGCCCACATCGTCGATCAGAATGCGAGCGAAGTCGTCTTGGCGCTCGACGAACGGCGCAACGCGTTGCCGATGAAGGACCTTCTGCGCGTGCGTACTACCGGCGTCCAGGTCAGCGAGATCTCGACGTTCCTCGAACGCGAGACGGGCCGGATCGATCTCAAGAGCGTGAATCCGTCCTGGCTGATCTTCTCGGACGGCTTCGCCTCGAGCCGGATGCTGTCGAGCGTGTTCAAGCGCGCGTTCGACATCGTCGCGAGCAGTGTGTTGCTGGTGCTCACGATTCCGATCATCCTGATCACGGCGATCGCGATCAAGCTCGAATCGAGGGGGCCTGCCTTTTATCGCCAGCGTCGTGTCGGCCTGTACAACGAGGGCTTCGACATATTGAAACTACGGTCGATGCGGCAGGATGCCGAGATCGCCGGCACGGCCGTCTGGGCGGCGGAGGATGATCCACGTATCACCCGGATCGGTCGCTTCATCCGCAAGGTCCGGATCGACGAGCTGCCCCAGACATGGACCGTTTTGAAGGGCGAGATGAGCTTCGTCGGGCCACGCCCCGAGCGCCCGCAGTTCGTCGAGCAACTCGAGGACCAGCTTCCGTTCTACGCCGAACGCCATATGGTGAAGCCCGGGATCACCGGCTGGGCGCAGATCAACTACCCTTACGGCGCGTCGATCGAGGATGCCCGGCACAAGCTCGAATACGACCTGTATTACGCCAAGAATTATTCGCCGTTCCTCGACATGCTGATCCTTCTGCAGACTCTTCGCGTGGTACTATGGCCGGCAGGCGCACGCTGACCATGGTGGCCGCGGCGTGACGGCGATGCCGATCCTCTGGAGTCATGCGCTGGCGGCGCTGCTGTTCGGCATACTCGGGGTCTCGGAACTCCGCAGAGGCGGGCGTCAATGGTCGCACGCCGCGTTCGTCGCGTCGTTGTTCGTCACGAGCCTCTGGGCGCTGGCGGTTGCCGGCATCGATGCTGGCGACGTGGCAGCACGGGTCGCCGAGAGCGCCCGTAACATCGCCTGGCTCGGGTTCATGCTGGCGCTGGTCCGGCGTGATCGCACCGGTAATTTTGCGCTCGGCGCGGTCTATCTGGTGGTGGTGGCGATCGCCGCTGTCGGCGCGTTGCTCGCGGTCGTGGAAACGGTGCCGATGGACCAAGACGCGGTGGCAGCGATCGGCGCGGCCCGGTTGGCGTTCCGGATGATGGCCGCGACGAGCGCGCTGGTGCTCGCCCATCATCTCTATCAGGCGGCGCCTGCGTCGCGCGGCGGTATCCGACTGGTCGTGCTCACATTGGCGGCGATGTGGGGCGTCGATCTGCTGCTGTTCACAATGCAGTATTTCCATGCGGCCTGGGTATCGTCGCTCCTCGTTTTACGCGGGCTGACGATGTCGGGCGCGGCGGTGTTGCTGATGCTCGCGGCCCATCGCAGTGGCGACTGGACGCTGGGCGTTTCACGACCCGTCGCGGTACGCGCGCTCTCCGCCGTAGGGGTCGTGCTGTATGCAGGAAGTACCGCGCTGGCGACCAGCATCGCCGGCAACTTTGCCGGTGCCTATGCCCGCATCGCTCAGACCGCGATCGTGTTCGGCGCGACCGCCGCCGTCCTGGCGATGCTCTCGACGCCGTGGCTGCGCGCCTGGACCAAGGTCAAGGTCGCCAAGCATCTGTTCCGCCACCGTTACGATTATCGCGCGGAATGGCAGCGTTTCACCGATACGCTCGGCAAGTCCGATGCCGAATCTTACGACACGGCCGAGCCCCTGGGTCCTCGGGTCGTCCGCGCACTCGCGGAACTGACCGACTCGCCTGGCGGGTTGCTGCTGGTTCCCAACGTCGGCTCGCTCGAGATCGGCGCTACCTGGAAATGGCGCTGTAGCGTCGGCAGCAGCGATGATGCGCTGGTACGTCATCTCGAACGCAGCGGCCGGATAATCGAGCTCGATTCCGTGCGCGCCGGCACTGCGCCCGATGACGAGATCACCAGTGTCCCGGCCTGGTTGTGCGCGTGTGCGGACGCGTGGGCCGTCGTGCCGTTGGCGCATGGTGGTACGCTGGTTGGTGCGATCGTACTGGCACGACCGCCGGTCGACCGGGCGCTGGACTGGGAGGATTTCGACCTGCTGCGCGTCGCCGGGCGGCAGGCCGCGAGCTATCTGGCGGAAGACCGCGCGCATGCCGCGCTCGCCGATGCCGCGCGGTTCGACGAATTCAACCGTCGCTTCGCGTTTATCCTGCACGACATCAAGAACCTCGTCAGCCAGTTGACCCTGGTCGCGCGCAATGCCGAACGCCACGCCGACAATCCCGATTTCCGCGTCGACATGGTCGCGACCCTCAAGGATTCTTCCGATCGCATGAACGCGCTTCTCGCCCGCCTCTCGCAGCATAACGCCGCGCCGAGCGAACCGCTGCAGCCGGTCGACATCGCCGCGCTGATCGACCGCGCGGTCGTCGCCCGGCGGGGACAGCACCGGCTGTCCGTACGCGGCGCTCCGACCCAGGCGCTCGGGCATGTCGCGCGCCTCGAACAGGTGCTGAGTCATCTCATCCAGAACGGAATCGAAGCAAGCGGCGTCGATTCGCCGATAGTGCTGGCAACCGAGACGATCGACGACCGCGTCGCGATCGACGTGATCGATCACGGCTGCGGCATGACCCCAGGATTCGTTCGCGATCAGCTGTTTCGGCCGTTCGTATCGTCGAAGCCGACCGGGTTCGGAATCGGCGCGTTCGAGGCGCGGCAACTCGTCCATGCGATGGGCGGGACGCTCGAAGTCCTAAGTCGCGAAGGTGAGGGGACGCGCTTCCGCATCCTGCTTCCCGTTGCCATTCCGACCGACACAGCGCTGGATGTCGCGGCATGATCGACGAGCAGCGCCCCGTCCTGCTGATCGTCGAGGACGATGTCGGGCTGCAACGTCAGCTCCGCTGGGCCTATGAAGGGTATGAGATCGTGGTCGCGAGCAATCGTGCGCAGGCGCTCGATGCGGTTCGTGCATACGAGCCCGCGGTGGTCACGCTCGACCTCGGCCTGCCACCCGATCCCGACGGTGTGACCGAAGGCTTTGCGACGCTGCGTGACATCCTGGCGATGAAGCCTGACACGAAGGTCATCGTCGCCTCGGGCCACGACGCGCGCGAAAGCGCTCTAAAGGCGATCGCCGACGGAGCGTGGGACTTTTATGCCAAGCCGATCGACATCGATACGCTCGGTCTGATCGTCGGTCGTGCCTTTCATGTCCATGCGTTGGAAACCGAGAACCGGCGACTGGCCGCGCGCGTCGACACCGGCGGCTTCGGAGGTCTCATCAGTGCCTCGCCGGAGATGGCGGTCGTCACCCGGACTCTGGAACGCGTGGCGCCTGCCAACGTATCGGTCATGCTGCTGGGCGCGAGTGGCACCGGCAAGGAATTGCTGGCACGCGGACTTCACGATGCGTCGCCGCGAGCGCGCGGAAACTTCGTCGCGATAAACTGCGCGGCGATTCCGGAAACACTGCTTGAAAGCGAATTGTTCGGGCATGAGAAGGGCGCGTTCACCGGCGCGATCAAGACCACGCCGGGCAAGATCGAGCAAGCCGCGGGCGGGACGTTGTTCCTCGACGAAATCGGCGACGTGCCACTCGCGTTGCAGGTCAAGCTGCTCCGGTTCCTCCAGGAGCGCGTGATCGAGCGGGTCGGCGGTCGCAAGGCGATCCCGGTCGATACGCGAATCGTGTGTGCCACGCACCAGAACGTCGACGCGATGGTCGCCAATGGCCGGTTTCGCGACGACCTGTATTACCGGCTCGCGGAAATCGTCGTCCGCATTCCGCCGCTCGCCGAGCGCACGGGAGACGCGGTACTGCTCGCGCGGCATTTCGTCACGCGCTATGCCGTGGCGATGAACCCCGTGGTTACCGGCTTGGCGCCCGACGCACGCAGCGCGATCGACGGCTGGAACTGGCCCGGCAACGTCCGCGAACTCGAAAACCGGATCAAACGCGCAGTCATCATGGCCGACGGCAAGCTCGTGACCGCGACCGATCTCGATCTCGACGGCAAGGCGGAGGAGGCGGCGGCCTTGAACCTGCGGACCGCGCGCGAACTAGCCGATCGCAAGGCGATCCGGCAGGCGCTCGCGCGCGCGGACGGCAATATTTCGGGCGCATCGCGGCTGCTGGGAATCAGCCGGCCGACCTTGTACGACTTGCTCAAGAGCTATGATCTTCATGTCTGAGCCGGCGGGCGCACCACACCCTCGCGTGTCACGCTATCCGCTGTTGCGGCGCGGGCGACGTCGGCGCGTGAAGCTGACAGCGGTCCTGACCGGCCCGCGCGCACGACTCGTCATGCTGGGCCTGGCATCGCTAATCGTCGTCGGAGCGGCGATCGCGCTTGCTACCCGCTCGCCACCGCCGGACGGGCGCCGGCTGCTGGTCGACAGCCTGGCTACGCTGGCAACGGGCAATTACAGCGCGGCGCGTACCAATGCGCAACATGCGATTGCTGCATCGCCGACGCTCGGCATAGCGCACAGCGTTCTCGCGCGGGCCTATCTCGAACTGGGTGACGGTCTTGCTGCGGAAGCCGAACTGACGCGCGCGACGGATGCCGGGATACCGGCGGATCGCCTCCATCAGCTCCGAGCCCATGCGCGCCTGCTACAGGGCGATCCCGCCGGTGCGATCGAAGAAGCTGCGCAGGCGGGGCCGCGCTACGCCGGGTATGCCGCGCGTATCCAGGCCCGCGCGCTTGCCTCACAGGATGACATCATCCAGGCACAGGCGGTGCTGCGCGCCCTTCTGGACCGCGTGCCGAACGATGCGGCAGCCTGGACCGATCTCGGTCGTATCCGACTGACCGCCGGCGATACCGGCGGGGCCAGCGTTGCTGCGTCCCAGGCGGTCGCCCTGGGGCCCCGCGAACCCGCAGCGCTGACCTTGCAAGGGGAAATAGTCCGCAGCCGCTACGGCTTGGCCGCGGCGCTGCCATGGTTCGAGGCGGCGTTGCGGAGCGATGCCTATTACCCCCCGGCGTTGATCGAATATGCCGCGACGCTGGGCGAGGTCGGGCGCAATGCCGACATGCTTGCAGCGACCCGCAAGGCGCTGCTCGCGCGGCCGGGTAGTCCACAGGCCCTGTACCTTCAGGCGACGATGGCAGCCCGTGCCGGCCGGATCGATCTTGCGCGTGTGCTTCTGCAACGCGCGGGGCCGGCAGTCGCGGGTCTGCCGGGCACGATCCTCCTGTCGGGCAGTCTGGCGTATGCCGACGGGAAATACGAACAGGCCGCCGCGACGTGGCAGCAACTTGTTGCCGTCCAGCCGCTGAACGTCGCGGCAAGGCGATTGCTCGGCGCAGCGCTGCTTCGCTCAGGCGACGCGGAAGATGCGGTGAATGCGCTGCGGCCGATCGGGCTTCGCGCCGATGCGGACAGCTACTCGCTGACCCTGATCGCTCGCGCATTGGAGACACTGGGCGATCGGGCTTCCTCCGCACAGTTTCTCGATCGTGCGGCGGCACGAACGGGTGCGCCTGCTACCGTGTTCGCGACCGACGCTGCGATCGGTGCGCTGATCGCCGACGCGGACGCGGCGGCCGGTGATCCGACCTATGTGCTCGGCGTGATCCGCGGCCAGTTGGCACGTGGCGACGTTGCCGGTGCGACCGCGCGCGCGCGCGCCCTCGTCGCGGCTGGCCCTGGCGCACCCGCGGCACAGCTCGCACTCGGGGATGCGCTCGCCACGTCCGCTCGTTACGGCGATGCCGCAAGCGCGTATGCTCGCGCTGCGAATTTGGCATTCGACGAACCGACGATGCTGCGCCTCGTCGATGCGCTCGGCCGGGCGGGCCGCGCACAGGATGCCGCGGCCTCGCTGGCGCTATACCTCTCGCAGAACCCGCAAAGCCTGGCCGGACTTCGTCTGCTCGGTCACTGGCAGGTCGCAGCGGGCGACTGGGACGACGCGATCGAGACGCTGGAAGGCCTCCGCCGCCGTCTCGGCAACCGCGACGGGGGTGTCCTGTCCGATCTTGCGCTGGCCTATGCCGGTAGCGACGATGGTGAGATCGCCGTCCGCTATGGCCGCGCCGCCTATGACCTCTCCCCGATGAGTGCGGCGGCGGCGGACGCATACGGCGTTGCCTTGGGTGCTGCGGGGAATGTGGCGGGTGCGCGTCAGCTGTTGATCAAGGCAAGCAAGCTCGCGCCGGAGAACATGACGATCGCCGGACATCTCCGTCAGCTTGGTTGAACGCTTGCTCGAACGGTCTGGTGCCGCCAAAGCCCGAGCATGACCGATCCTCTGGACCGCATCGCCGCCGCGCTCGAGCGCCTGTCGCCGCCGCCGCCGCCTGTCGCTGACCCGCACAGCCATCCGGCCTATGTGTGGCGCAGTGCGGCACTGCAGCCCGCGCGAGCCTTCACGCCGCTGTCGCTGGACATGCTCATCGGCGTGGATCGGCAAAAAGCGGCATTGGTCGGCAATCTGCAACGTTTGGCGCAACGTCACGCCGCGCAAGACGTGCTGCTGTGGGGCGCAAGGGGCACGGGCAAGTCGGCACTCGTCAAAAGTGCGGTCGCGGCGGTGCAGGCGGCGGGCGGCGATGTGGCGCTCGTCGAAGTGTCGGAGCTCACCGCGCTGCCGATGCTGTTCGCGGCGCTCGCGCAGGTCGATCGCGCATTCGTTCTGTTCGTCGACGATCTGGGGTTCGACGTTCCCGCCGAAGCGCGAACGCTGCGCTCGATGCTGGAGGGCGGGGCAGAGCCGCGCCCTGCAAATGTGAGATTGGTGGTGACAGCCAATCGCCGGCACCTGGCCCCACGCGATATCGCTGAACAGGAAAGCGCAATAAATCCACGCGATTCCGCGGACGATCATATGGCGCTATCGGATCGCTTCGGCCTCAGCCTGGGGTTCCATGCGCTCGATCAGGACGGATATCTCGCGATCGTCGCTGCCTATGCCCAGGCCAACGACCTGACGTTCGAACCCGGCGAGGCTATCGGGTGGGCGACACGCCGGGGAAGCAGGTCCGGCCGTGTTGCATGGCAATACATCGTCGATCTGGCGGGCAGGGCCGGTAAGGCGCTCTGAAACCCGGCTCGGACCGGAAGGATGGGCCGGCGCACGTAGCGCCGGCCCGCAACGCTTAGTTGCTATCCGAGTTGTCGTCGCTGTCCTTGACGATCGCGACCACGCCGATCGCTGCAACGCCAGCGAGGAGCAGAGCAGCGATAACGCCGCCGCCAGCGACTTCGCTCTTGCCCTTCGTAACCGAACCGACCCGGAGAGCCGATGCCGAGTTGGCTACAGGCGCTGCGGTCGCGGCAACCGAAGTCGAGAGCATTGCAATGGCGAGTGCGCCACCGGTGAAAGCCTTAAGGTTCATAAACATCTCCAATTTTATCTTACAGCACTGCTGCAACGCAGCAGATGCACTGGGGTTCCACTATTGATCCAGGGTCGAAACGTCCAGACCACCTCGATCAAATAGTTCCGTCGACCTGTTCAGCCAGTTCCAGCCACCGCATCTCCGCCGCCTCCTTTTCCGCCCGCGCGGCTTCGATGGCTGCGGTCAGCTTCGCGAATGTCGCATGGTCGCGCATGTAGAGGTCGGGCTTGGCAAGCTTGATCGCATCGCGGGCCATCTGCGCGTCGAGTTCCTCGATCCGCTTGGGCAGGAGCTCATAGTCGCGCTGGTCCTTGTAGGTCAGTTTCGGACGCGGAGCCGAGACGGCCGGGGCAGTGGCGGCGACCTTATTCGAGGCGCGCTTGCCGGTCGTCGTCGACGCGCGACGCTTTTCCCAATCCTCATACCCGCCGGCGACCACGTCGACCGTGCCCGAACCGTCGAGCCCGAGCGTGATCGTCACGGTCCTGTCCAAGAAGTCGCGATCGTGGCTGACGATCAGGACGGTACCGTCGTAATCGCCGATCACTTCCTGCAACAAATCGAGCGTCTCGAGATCGAGATCGTTGGTCGGCTCGTCGAGCACCAGCAGGTTAGACGGCTTGGCGAACTCGCGCGCGAGCAGCAGCCGCGAGCGTTCGCCGCCCGATAGCGAACCGATCTTCGCGTCGACCATGTTCGGGTCGAACAGGAAGTCCTTCAGATAGCCGTGGATATGCTTGCGCACGCCGAGCACGTCGATCCATTCGCCGCCGTCGACCACGACTTCGCGGACCGTCTTCTCGGGTGCCATCAGGCTGCGCTGCTGGTCGATCACGACCGCGTCGAGCGTCTGCGCCAGCTTGATCGAGCCGCTGTCGGGCTGGATCTCGCCGGTCAGCAGCTTGAGCAGGGTCGACTTGCCCGCACCGTTGCGGCCGACGATGCCGATGCGGTCGCCGCGGGTCACCCGGAGCGTCAGGTCGCCGATGATCGTGCGATCGCCATACGCCTTGGTGACGTTCTTGGCGTCGATCACGACCTTCGACTTGGTGTCGTCGCTGCTGGTCGTGAGGTTCGCCGAGCCCTGCGGTCCGATCATCGACGCGCGTTCGGCGCGCATCTCGTGCAGCTTGGTGAGACGGCCCTGGTTGCGCTTGCGCCGCCCGGTGACGCCGCGGAGCAGCCAATGCTCCTCCAGCTTGAGCCGCGCGTCGAGCTTCTCGGCCTGGCGCTGTTCCTCGGCATAGACCTGCTCGGTCCAGGCCTCGAACCCGCCGAAACCGATCTCCGCCCGCCGGATCGCACCGCGATCGAGCCACAAGGTCTGCTTGGTGAGCCGCGTCAGGAAGGTACGGTCATGGCTGATGACGACGAATGCGCCGCGGAAGCGCTTGAGCCATTCCTCGATCCACTCGATCGCGCCGATGTCGAGATGGTTGGTCGGCTCGTCGAGCAGCAGCACGTCGGGATCTTGCGACAGCGCGCGGACGATCGCCGCGCGGCGTCGTTCGCCGCCCGAAGCGGAGGCCGCCTCGCGCGACAGGTCGATGCCGAGCTGGTCGGCGATCGAATCCGCCTCGTAGTTCACCGGCGCGTCGTCGCCGGCCATCACGTAGTCGCGCAAGGTGGCGAAGCCGCGCAGGTCGGGCTCCTGCTCCAGGATGACGACACGGGTGCCGGGCACGATCACCCTGCGGCCCTCGTCGGCGTCGATGCTGCCACCGAGCAGTTTCAGCAAGGTCGTCTTGCCGGCGCCGTTGCGGCCGATCAGCGCGAGCCGGTCGCGTGGTCCGATGTGAATGTCGAGGTTGCGAAAGAGCCATCCCGAGCCCTGGACGAGTCCGAGGCCTTCGAATGCTAAGATTGGTGCTGCCATGTTCGCGCCAAGTAGGGGCGGCAAGTGATGCAGGCAAGTTACACTGTGGCCCGAACATGCATCGCCTGCGCGGATCGCCTCATT
Source organism: Sphingomonas sp. R86520 (assembly GCF_042466285.1). Lineage (NCBI taxonomy): Bacteria > Pseudomonadati > Pseudomonadota > Alphaproteobacteria > Sphingomonadales > Sphingomonadaceae > Sphingomonas > Sphingomonas sp. R86520. Next base: position 2,846,711 of record NZ_JAXHBZ010000001.1, on the reverse strand, counting down.
CACGGGCTGTTCAATGCGGGGGGGCTATGTCACGGCCATGAAGATGCTGCTTATCCTTGCGACCCTGGCCGCTGCGCCCGTCATGATGGGTGCCGCCCCTTTCGCTGGCGAGCCCGATCAGCGCCGTGCCGATCAGCAGTCGGCCTTCCAGGCGCGCAGGACGGGCGGGTTGTCGCTGCGCGAGATCGAGGGTCGCGTGATCCCGACGATGCGGGGCGCGCAATATCTCGGCTCCGACTATGATTCGGGCAGCGCCATTTACACGCTGAAATTCCTGCGCGATGGAACCGTGATCTGGGTCGACGTCGACGGCCGCACCGGTCAGATCGTCGGCCGCACCGGTCGCTAGGGTTTGCCGTTAAACCTGTAATCGAGAGGATTATCATGCGCGTTCTGATCGTCGAGGACGAGCCGAATCTCGGCCAGCAACTGAAGAACACCCTGGAGGGTGCCGGCTATGCGATCGATCTCGCAGTCGATGGCGAGGAAGGGCATTTCCTCGGGTCGACCGAGAATTACGATGCGGTCGTGCTCGACCTTGGCCTCCCCGAGATCGACGGGCTGACCGTGCTCGATCGCTGGCGCAAGGAAGGCAAGGTGATGCCCGTGCTGGTGCTGACCGCGCGCGACAGCTGGTCGGACAAAGTCGCAGGCCTCGATGCCGGTGCCGACGATTACGTCGCCAAGCCGTTCCAGAGCGAGGAACTGATCGCGCGCCTCCGTGCGCTGATCCGGCGAGCTAGCGGCAACGCCTCGTCCGAGTTGAATGCCGGCGACATTCGCCTCGACACGCGCAGCGGCAAGGTGACGCGCGCCGGCGAGCCTGTGAAGCTGACCGCGCAGGAATACAAGCTGCTCAGCTATCTGCTCCATCACAAGGGCAAGGTCGTCAGCCGTACCGAACTGATCGAGCATATCTACGATCAGGATTTCGATCGCGATTCGAACACCATCGAAGTGTTCGTGACGCGCATCCGCAAGAAGCTCGGCCAGGACGTGATCACGACGATCCGCGGTCTCGGCTACAGCCTCGAAGACCCGGACGCCTGATCGTTCCGTCATGGACAGCACGCCGACATCCGCTCCTTTAAACGCCGAGGCACCGCTTCGCGTGCCGGCCGCGGTCAAGGGTTCGCTGTCCCGGCGGATGATCCTGATCGCGGCGGTGTGGATCGTCGTGCTGCTCAGCGGCGGCGGATATGCACTCGACCGCGTGCTCAGTCAGGCGGTGACGCGCAATTTCGACGACCAGCTCGAATACGTCCTGCGCTCGTTGCTCAATTCGTCGGAGATCGGCCCCGAGGGCGAAGTGATCTTCACGCGCGACGCCGCCGCCGACCAACGCTTCGTCGAGCCGTATTCGGGACTGTACTGGCAGGTTTCGGGCAAGGGGCGCGAGGATTTTCCATCGCGTTCGCTCTGGGATCGCCGGCTCGCGTTCGGCGGGCCACACGACGATCGCAACGCGCATTTCTACGACAGTAAGCAGTTTCCCGATGAGAAGCTGCGGATCGTCGAGCGCGACGTCGTCTTGCCGGGATCCAAGGTCCATTGGCGCTTCCAGGTAGCGCAGAGTAGCGACGGCCTCGACGCGCAGATCACGACGTTGCGCCGCACGCTCGTCCGCAGCTTCGCGTTGCTCGCGGCCGGGCTGATTGTGCTGGCCGCGCTCCAGACCTTCTACGGGCTCTGGCCGTTGCGGCGCGTGCGCGAGGAGATCGCGCGGATGCGGGCTGGCCAGTCGAACCGCGTGTCGAGCGCGATGCCGATCGAGGTCGCGCCGATGGTCGAGGAACTGAACGCGCTGATCGAGCATAACGAACGCCAGGCGGAGGAAGCGCGACGCCACGCCGGTAACCTTGCTCACGCGCTCAAGACCCCGCTGACGGTGATCATGAACGCCGCCACCGCGCAGTCGGACGACCTGGCGGACACCGTAATCCGCGAAGCGCGGACGATGCGGCGTCAGGTCGACCATCACCTCGCCCGCGCCCGCGCCGTCGGCCGTCGCGGCTCCGCGCACAGTCGCGCCGACGTATGGCCGAGCCTCGAATCGGTCGAGCGCGCGGTCGGCCGGCTGTATCGCCACATCCGTATCGACGTGACCGGACCGCGCGGACTCCAGGTGCATGTCGAGCGGCAGGATCTCGACGAAATGCTCGGCAACCTGATCGAGAATGCGGCGAAATACGGCGGCGGCAGCGTGTTCGTGACGGTCGGCGCGCATTCGGGCTTCGTCGAGTTCCTGATCGAGGACGACGGCGTCGGCATCCCGGAGGAGGAGCGCGTCCGCATCTTCGACCGGGGCGTCCGTCTGGATACGGGGAAGCCGGGGACCGGGCTCGGGTTGGCCATCGTCCGCGACGTGGCGGAAATATACGAAGGTAACGTCAGCTTGGAAGAGAGCGAGGACCTTGGCGGACTGCTCGTGCGATTGCGGCTACCGGCGGCGAACTAGTGCCGCGTCCATCCTCCCTCGCTAAGGAGGATCGGGTTACCCCCGTGACCGCGCCTGGGGATACGTTCCCAGCACTCGAAGCCATTTCGAGTGGAAGCCCAGCTCCTCCAGTGCGTGATCGAGGTTCGCGTCGCCCGGCTTGCCGACCACGTCAGCGTAGAATTCGGTCGCGGAGAAGCTGCCGTTGCGCTGGTAGCTCTCCAGCTTGGTGATGTTCACCCCGTTCGTCGCAAAGCCGCCCATCGCCTTGTAGAGCGCGGCGGGGACGTTCTTCACTTCGAATATCAGCGTGGTCATCCACGCCCCACCGGCCGACTCTTGTGCGGCGGGGGGCTTGCCGCCGCGTGCGAGCACGACGAACCGCGTCATGTTGTGATCCGCGTCCGCGATGTCGGTCGCGAGCAGGTCCAGTCCGTACAGACCGGCGGCGGCGGGCGGGGCGAGCGCCGCGATCGCAGGATCGGCAATCTCGGCGACCTTGGCGGCGGCGCCGGCGGTGTCGGGATAGCTCACTGGTTCGATCCCGTGCGCCTTCAGCCAGTGGCGGCACTGACCAAGCGCTTGCGGATGGCTCATCGCCTGGCGGATGCCATCGCGCGGGCCCGTGCCCATGAGTGCGTGACGGATCGGCAGGAAATGCTCGCCGGTGATGACGAGGCCCGATTCGGGCAACAGGAAATGGATGTCGGCGACGCGGCCGTGCAGCGAATTCTCGATCGGGATGATCGCACAGTCGGCCCGGCCGTCCTTCACCGCGTCGATCGCGTCGGCGAAATCGAAACAGGGGAGGGGCAAGCCGTTCGGGAACGCTTCGACCGCGGCGACGTGACTGTTTGCCCCCGGTGCGCCTTGAAATGCGACGGCGCGCGCGGTGTCGGCGGCAGCGGCTTGCGTCATCCGCGCGACGATCGGGCGGGCGGGGGCGGCGAAGTTTTCCATGCCGAGGCCGCGTAGACAGCGCGGGACCTGTGAGCAAGAGCAGGGCGATCGAGAGCGGAGCTCGCGGGCGGGTACAACCGCGACTTGCGATGCACGTCGTGCTTTCCTATGGATATCCCAAACAGAACAGGGGCGGACGCGCAAAATGGACAACCGGACCAATACGATCGCCGGCTGGGTGCTCGCAGGCTGCGGTGCAGCGCTCGGATTGTCGATCGTCGGCGGGATGATCTTCCACGGCGAACGCCCGGAGAAGATGGGTTACGCGATCGAGGGTGTCGTTGCCGAGGGCGCGGCTGGCGCTGCCGCCGAGGTCCCGATCGCGTCGTTGCTGCCGACCGCGGATGCCGCCAAGGGCGCGGAAGTGTTCAAGAAATGCGCCGCATGCCACACCATCAACCAGGGCGGGGCAAACGGGATCGGCCCGAATCTGTATGCGACCGTCGGTGAGGCGATCGCCAAGGGCAAGGGCGGGTACGCCTTCTCCTCGGCACTGGCGAGTGTCGGTGGGTCGTGGGATTTCGACAAGCTCAACGCGTGGCTGACCAGCCCGCGCAAGTTCGCGCCTGGTACGAAGATGACGTTTGCCGGGCTCGGCAACGCGCAGGATCGTGCCAACGTCATCCTGTATCTCAACCAACAGGGATCGAACCTGCCCTTGCCGGCTGCACCGGCGGCGGGCGCTGCTCCGTCGGCCAAGGACGCGGCGGCGAAGGATGCGGCGGCCAAGAATCAGCCGGCGACCGCGAATGCGGCCGAGGCTGCTGCGAAGACCGGGCCTGATACGGCCGACATCGCCAACACCGGCACGCCGGCTTCGGGCGCACCGTCGGTCGATCCGGAAGCAGCGCGCAAGGGTGCCCGTTCGGAGAAGTAACGTTTTCTACTCCCTCTCCCCTGCGGGGAGAGGGTCGGGGTGAAGGGCAGCCAAGCAGTACGGCGCCCGGAACAGCCCCTCACCCCAGCCCTCTCCCCGGAAGGGGGAGAGGGAGCAGAAGGGGCACTTCTTCCCCCCGAGGAAAGCTTACCCCTCCGCGGCTTCCTTCTCCGCGCGCTCACGATAGAACGCCTGCACCGCGTCCCAGGCCTCGTCCGCCGTCTCGACGTAGCGGAAGATCCCGAGATCCTTCTCGCTGACGACGCCTTCCTCGACCAGCGCATCGAAGTTCACGACCCGCTCCCAGAACGCACGGCCGAACAGCAGTACCGGAATCGGCTGGATCTTGCCCGTCTGGATCAGCGTCAACAGCTCGAACAGCTCGTCGAACGTTCCGAACCCGCCAGGGAACGCCGCCAAGGCGCGCGCGTGCAGCAGGAAGTGCATCTTCCTGAGCGCGAAATAGTGGAACTGCACCGACAGCGACGGCGTCACATACGGGTTCGGCGCCTGCTCGTGCGGTAGGACGATGTTCAACCCGATCGACTCGGCGCCGACGTCGTCCGCACCGCGGTTGGCCGCTTCCATGATCGACGGACCGCCGCCCGAACACACCACGAACTGCCGCCAGCCACGCTCGTCGCGCGGCAGCACGCTGACCTTCGCAGCCAGCTCACGGGCGACGTCGTAATATTTGGATTTTTCAACCAGCCGCTCGGCGATCTTCTTCGACTTCTCGTCGCTCGCCAGTTCCAGCAGCGCCTTTGCCTTGGACGGCTCGGGGATGCGCGCCGAGCCGTAGAACACGAACGTCGAGCCGATCTTCGCCTCTTCGAGGACGAGTTCGGTCTTCAGCAATTCGAGCTGGAAGCGCACCGGCCGCAGGTCTTCGCGCAACAGGAAATCCATGTCCTGGAAGGCGAGCTTGTAATGCGGGTGCTGCGTCTGCGGTGTGGAAACGGAGTCGCGGGCGGATTCGGCATCCTGGCTTGCGTTCGCGAAAACGCGCGAGGGAACTCGTGTATCTGTCATTCAGGCGGGATTAGAGGAAACGGGAGGGCAGGGCTAGCGGCAGAAATCGGCGCGATCGTCTTCGAGATGAAGGTGATTGCGGTGTGCGGCGTTGTAATCGGGGCTCAGCACCGTGCCGAACCGCTTGCACGCCGACGCGCGGATCGTCTGGAGGAACTGGCGGACCTGCGGGTCGGGCGAGTTCCAGTCGTTCAGCACGGTGATTCGCCGCCCATCCTTTAGCACGAACCCGCCGACATCGATCGCGTTGGCGATCGCGTGGCCTGAGCGGCGGCTCGCGTTGCGCGCCGAGCCGACGACGTTGCGACACGCATAGCTCCCCATGCTGTCGATCCGCGCCAGTTCGCTGCCGAGCAACTGGTATGCGGCGGGCGCGACTGCGTTGCGCGTCCAGCCGATGAACGCGCGCGCGGCGCCGCAACGGACCGCGGTGAGGTTGGCGACGGGCACGCCGATGTCGACGAGCTTGATCGTGCCGTTGAGCCCGCAGCCGGGCCCGGTCTCACGGTCGGGCAGGACCTGGAACGACACGTGCAACTGGCGCAGGTCCGCGAGACACTGTGCGGTCTCGCGATTGCTCGGCACCGAGAGATTGGGCCGGGTCTGTTGCGGCGAACTGGGGCGATCGGCGCGTCCGCAAGCGGCAAGCGTCAGGGCCATCGCGACGACCGTCATCCACCCCGTCGGGCCTGGCCCGTGCCGCCGTCTATCTGTCATGAAACCCTCACGCCGAGGCTGATGCGGTACGAAGTGTTCGCAAACAAGGGCTTGGTGATCGCCTGGTGGTTATCGGCGGCGGTCGGATGCTTGGAAGGTTGACACCCCGGCGCATGCCGTTAGGGCCGGCGACGGGCCACGCGGTCCCAACGCCGCGCGTGCTCTCTGTGAGGAGAGACTATTTTGACGGATACCATTACCGCACCCGCATTGGGCGCGCTCGACCAGCCGACGACGAAGCCGGCACGTCCCTTTTTCTCCAGCGGTCCCTGCGCGAAACCTCCGGGTTGGTCCGCGGACAAGCTTGCCACCGACTCGCTCGGTCGCTCGCATCGCTCGAAGATCGGCAAGACCCGCCTCCAGTACAGCATCGACGTGATGCGCGAACTGCTCAAGCTCCCCGATACGCATCGCATCGGCATCGTCCCCGGCTCCGACACCGGCGCGTACGAGATGGCGATGTGGACGATGCTGGGCGCCAAGCCCGTCACCGCGCTCGCCTGGGAAAGCTTCGGCGAGGGCTGGGTCACGGATGCCGTGAAGCAGCTCAAGATCGATCCCACCATCGTGCGCGCCGATTACGGCCAGCTGCCCGATCTGGGCGCGGTCGACTGGTCGAACGACGTGCTCTTCACCTGGAACGGCACCACCAGCGGCGTGCGCGTGCCGAACGCGGACTGGATCCCGGACGACCGCGAGGGACTCTCGTTCGCCGATGCGACCTCGGGCGTGTTCGCCTACGACATCGACTGGACGAAGATCGATGTCGCGACCTTCTCGTGGCAGAAGGTGCTCGGCGGCGAGGGCGCGCACGGTGTGCTGATCCTCGGCCCCCGCGCCTTCGAGCGGCTCGAGACCTACACGCCGGCCTGGCCGCTGCCGAAGGTGTTCCGCCTCGTCTCGAAGGGCAAGCTCACCGAAGGCGTGTTCAAGGGCGAGACGATCAACACCCCGTCGATGCTGGCGGTCGAGGACGCGATCTTCAGCCTCGAATGGGCGAAGTCGCTCGGCGAGGACGGGCTGATCAAGCGGTCGGATGCGAACGCGGCGGCGCTCGACAAGATCGTGGCGGAGCGGGATTGGCTCGGCCATCTCGCGGCCGATCCGGCAACGCGGTCGAAGACCAGCGTGTGCCTCACGGTCGAGGGTGCGGACGAGGCGCTGATAAAGGCGATGGCGTCGGCACTGGAGAAGGCGGGCGCAGCCTATGACGTCGCCGGTTACCGCGATGCGCCTCCGGGCCTGCGGATCTGGTGCGGCGCGACCGTCGACACCGCCGACATCGAGGCGCTCGGCCCGTGGCTCGACTGGGCCTACGCGACCGCCAAGGCCGCCTAAACCAACCTACCGTCACCGCTTCCTTTAGCCTTCCTTCCAACAACCACCCCCATTCCGTCATCCCGGCGCACGCCGGGACCCATGGACACGGAGCATTCGCCCATGAAGCGAACCGCAACCGTGGGTCCCGGCGTCCGCCGGGATGACGGAGGTGGATGGAACGGAAGGCGCGCCCCCAAATCCCCCGAATTCTAGGAGCAATCCCATGCCTAAAGTCCTCATTTCCGATAAAATGGATCCCCGCGCCGCTCAGATTTTCCGCGAGCGCGGTGTCGAGGTCGACGAGATCACCGGCAAGACGCCCGCCGAACTGATCGCGATCATCGGCAATTACGACGGCCTCGCGATCCGCAGCGCGACCAAGGTCACCAAGGAAATTCTCGAGCACGCCACCAACCTGAAGGTGATCGGCCGCGCGGGCATCGGCGTCGACAATGTCGACATCCCCGCCGCCTCGGCGAAGGGCGTGGTCGTGATGAACACCCCGTTCGGCAACTCGATCACCACCGCCGAGCACGCGATCGCGCTGATGTTCGCGCTCGCCCGCCAGCTGCCCGAGGCTGACGCCTCGACCCAGGCCGGCAAGTGGGAGAAGAACCGCTTCATGGGCGTCGAGCTGACGTCGAAGACGCTCGGCCTGATCGGTGCGGGCAATATCGGCTCGATCGTCGCCGACCGTGCGCGCGGCCTCAAGATGAAGGTCGTCGCGTTCGACCCGTTCCTGACGCCCGAGCGGGCGATCGAGATCGGCGTCGAGAAGGTCACGCTCGACGAACTGCTCGCGCGCGCCGACTTCATCACGCTGCACACGCCGCTGACCGACCAGACGCGCAACATCCTCTCGGCCGAGGCGCTCGCCAAGACCAAGAAGGGCGTCCGCATCATCAACTGCGCGCGCGGTGGCTTGATCGACGAGGTCGCGCTGAAGGCGGCGCTCGATTCGGGTCAGGTCGGCGGCGCCGCACTCGACGTGTTCGTCGAGGAGCCCGCCAAGGCGTCGCCGTTGTTCAACACGCCGAACTTCGTCAGCACGCCGCATCTCGGCGCGTCGACGACCGAGGCGCAGGTCAACGTCGCGATCCAGGTCGCCGAGCAGATGGCCGATTACCTGATGTCGGGCGGCGTCACCAACGCGCTCAACATGCCGTCGCTGTCGGCCGAGGAAGCGCCGAAGCTGAAGCCGTACATGGCGCTGGCTGAGAAGCTTGGTTCGCTGGTCGGCCAGCTGACGCACGGCGCGGTGTCGCGGATCTCCGTGCATACCGAGGGCGCGGCGGCAGAGCTGAACGCGAAGCCGATCGTAAGCGCGGTGCTCGCCGGCTATCTCCAGACGCAGACCGCGACCGTCAACATGGTCAACGCGCCGGTCCTGGCGCGTGAGCGTGGTCTCGAAGTCCGCGAAGTCCGTACCGAGCGCGAGGCGGATTATCACACGCTGCTGCGCGTCGCGGTGAAGACCGAGGATGGCGAGCGCTCGGTGGCCGGCACGCTGTTCGGCGACTCGGCACCGCGCCTGGTCGAACTGCTCGGGATCAAGATCGAGGCCGATCTCGCAGGCCCGATGCTGTACGTCGTCAACGAGGATGCGCCCGGCTTCATCGGTCGTCTCGGGACGGCGCTGGGCGAGGCGGGCGTGAATATCGGGACGTTCCATCTCGGCCGTCGTTCGGCGGGTGGCGAGGCGGTGCTCCTCCTCTCGGTCGACGAAGCCGTGACTCCCGACCTGCTGACCAAGGTCCGCGCGCTCCCCGGCGTAAAGACCGCAATGGGCCTCAACTTCTAACAAGACTCCCTCTCCCCTTGGGGAGAGGGTAGGGGAGAGGGGCAGTACCAAGAGGTGGCATTTGGGGCGGCCCCTCTCCCCGGCCCTCTCCCCAAAGGGGAGAGGGAGTCATGCCCAAAACCGACGACATCATGCTGAACCGAGCGAAGGTGATGCGGTCCGGGCAGACCGGACCGGAAATGCGGTTCTGGTACGAAGTTCGCGCCAAGCGCTTCCAGGGCGTGAAGTTCACCCGCCAAGTCGTGATCGGCGCGTTCATCGCCGATTTCGTCGCGCGCTCGCACATGCTGGTCGTCGAGCTTGACGGCGATACGCACACCGATCAAGCACGCGACGCCTGCAGGACCGCGTGGCTGGAAGAGCAGGGATATCGGGTGATCCGTTTCGCCAATACCGATGTGATGACCAATCTCGAAGGCGTTTTGCAGGTGTTGGGCGATGCACTTGTGACACGCGTGGACCTGACACGATGACCGCACTCCTCCCCGAAGGTTTCCGAGATCGCCTCCCGCCGTTCGCCGATTCGGCCGCGGCGCTGGAAGCCCGCGTACTCGAAGCAGCCCGTCTCCACGGCTACGAACGCGTCGATCCACCTTTGGCTGAATTCGCCGACGGTCTGGAGATGCGCCTGAAGGCCGGTGGCCTCCACGATGCGGTGCGCTTCGTCGACCCCGTATCGCAGCGCACCCTCGCGATCCGGCCCGACATCACGGCACAGGTTGCGCGGATCGCTGCCACCCGGATGGGGCACCACCCGCGTCCGGTCCGGCTGAGCTACGCCGGTTCGGTGCTGAAACTCCGCGCATCGCAGCTCGCGCCCGCCCGTGAGACGCGGCAGATCGGCTGCGAGCTGATCGGGCTCGACTCGGTCGCCGCAGCGCACGAACTCGTCGCAGTGGCAGTCGACATGATCGCCGCCGCCGATGTCGCCAATGCGTCGATCGACTTCACGCTCCCCGATCTGGTGCCGACGCTTGCCGCCAGACCTCTTCCCGTCGCGCCCGAGCTGATCGCCACCTTGCGCGACCGTCTCGACGCGAAGGACGCCGGTGCCGTCGCCGCGCTCGCGCCCGCCTACCTCCCCCTGATCGAAGCCGCCGGCCCCTTCGCGCAGGCGATGGACCGCCTCCGTGCCTTCGACACCACCGGCGCGCTCGCCTCGCGCCTCGACGGCCTCGCGCGGATTGCCGACGCGATCGACGGCCGCGTCGCGCTCACGCTCGACCCGACCGAGCGGCACGGCTTCGAATATCAGAGCTGGCTCGGATTCTCGCTCTTCGCCGACGGCAGCGCACGTGAAGTCGGCCGCGGCGGCACCTACACTGTCGTTCACGAGAACGGCGCCGAGGAGGCCGCCACCGGCTTCTCGCTGTTCGCCGACGCCCTGGTCGAGCGCGTCGCGACGGTCGACCGCCGCCGCCTCTTCCTCCCGTTCGGCACGCCGGCCACCGAAGGCGCCGCAATGCGTGCCCAGGGCTGGGTCACCGTCGCCGCGCTAGAAGCCGGCGATACCCCCGAAGCACAGGTCTGCACGCATCTATGGGTAGCAGGCGAGCCCCGCGCGCTGTAGGCGCTGCGCGTAATCCTCAGGAGATAGAGTTTGGCCAACGTAGCAGTCATCGGCGCGCAATGGGGCGACGAAGGCAAGGGCAAGATCGTCGACTGGCTCGCCGAGCGTGCCGACATGGTCGTCCGGTTCCAGGGCGGCCACAATGCCGGCCACACGCTGGTCGTCGGCGAGAACGTCTATAAATTGTCGCTGCTGCCATCGGGCATCGTCCGCGGGACGCCGTCGTTCATCGGCAATGGCGTGGTGCTCGATCCCTGGGCGCTGAAGGACGAGATCGCGCGGTTGGGCGCGCAAGGCGTCACCGCGACACCGGAGACGCTGCGGATCGCCGATACCTGCGCGCTGATCCTGCCGTTCCACCGCGATCTCGACGGCCTGCGTGAAGACGCCAGCGGCGCCGGCAAGATCGGCACCACCCGCCGCGGGATCGGGCCTGCGTATGAGGACAAGGTCGGCCGCCGTGCGATCCGCGTCTGCGATCTCGCGCATCTCGATGATCTCGGGCCGCAGCTCGATCGCCTCACCGCGCATCACGACGCTCTCCGCGCAGGGTTCGGCGAACCGCCGATCGACCGCGCCCGCCTGATCGCGGAACTGCGCGAGATCGCCGGCTTCGTCCTCCCGTTCGCAAAGCCCGTATGGCGCGATCTCAACGCCGCGCGTTCGGCCGGCAAGCGGATCCTGTTCGAAGGCGCGCAGGGCGTGCTGCTCGACGTCGACCACGGGACGTACCCGTTCGTCACCTCGTCGAACACGATCGCGGGCGCAGCGGCCGGTGGCTCCGGCCTTGGGCCATCGGCAGTCGGCTTCGTGCTCGGCATCGCCAAAGCCTATACGACGCGCGTCGGTTCCGGCCCGTTCCCGACCGAGCTCGAGAACGAGACCGGCGAGCGCCTCGGCGTGCGTGGCCACGAGTTCGGCACCGTCACCGGCCGGAAGCGCCGCTGCGGCTGGTTCGACGCGGTGCTGGTGCGCCAGGCGGCGGCGGTTGGTGGGATCACCGGGATCGCGCTGACCAAGATCGACGTGCTCGACGGGTTCGAGACCGTGTCGATCTGCACCGGCTACAGCTTGCGCGGCGAGACGCTCGATTACTTCCCGGCGCATGCGGCGGACCAGGCGCTGGTCGAGCCGATCTACGAGACGATGGAAGGCTGGCAGGAAACGACTGCCGGCGCGCGCAGCTGGGCCGACCTGCCGGCACAGGCGATCAAGTATATCCGCCGGATCGAAGAGCTGATCCGCTGCCCGGTGACGCTGGTCTCGACCAGCCCGCAGCGTGCCGACACGATCCTCGTCCGCGATCCGTTCTCGGACTGACACAAAAAGGCCGGGCGATCGCTCGCCCGGCCTTCTCATCGTTTCAGGCGCGGATCACTGCGGGGCGGTCGTACCGCCGGTGCTGGTGCCGCCCGTCGTACCGCCCATGGTACCACCGGTGGTGCTACCCGTGCCGGTCGTCGACCCGCCGAGCGACCCACCCATCGATGTGCCGTCCATCGTGCCCGTGCCCATCGTACCCGAGCCCATGGTACCCGAGCCCATCGACCCACTGGTGGTGCCAGTGCTCGTCGAACCCGTCCCGGTCCCGCGGGTACCGGACGTGCCCCGCGTACGGCTGCTGCGCGTGGACGTGCCGCGCGACGAGCGCGACGGGGTTGCGGTCGTACCGGTCGAGCCGGTGCTCGACGACGTGCCCATCTGGCCGCCCATCGAGCCCGTGGTTCCGGTCGACATGCTGCCAGTGCTGCCGCTGGTCGTGCCGCCCATGCTGCCGCCTGCCGTGCCGCCGGTACCACCGCTCGTCTGCGCCATCGCCATGCTTGGAATAATGAGTGCAGCTGCTGCAATCGAAGTTAAGATACGCATTGTTCTCTCCTAAGTTACTGGAGACAAAGCGCTTCAAGCCAAATTGTGTTCCACCTTCAGCCGCACTGACCCCGGTGCAACAATGCCTGGTCGGCCAGAACCAGCGCCACCATCGCCTCTACCACGGGGACTCCGCGGATCCCGACGCAGGGATCGTGGCGGCCTTTGGTGGCGATCGTCGTGGCCTCGCCGGTCGGGCTGATCGTCTCGACAGGGGTGAGAATCGAACTGGTCGGCTTGAACGCGACGCGTAAGCGGATCGGCTGGCCGGTCGCGATGCCGCCGGCGATCCCGCCTGCATGGTTGGCGAGAAATTCGGGACCTTCTACCCCCGGCCGCATCGGGTCGGCGTTCGCTTCGCCCGATAGCGCGGCAGCGGCGAATCCGTCGCCGATCTCGATGCCTTTGACCGCGTTGATGCTCATGCATGCCGACGCGAGTTCGGAATCGAGCTTGGCATACAGCGGCGCGCCCCAGCCCGCGGAAACCCCCGTCGCCTCGCACGCGATCACCGCACCCAGCGACGAGCCGGACTTCCGCGCAGCGTCGACAAGGGCTTCCCACCGAAGTGCGGCGCCGGCGTCGGGGCAGAAGAACGGGTTCTGGTCGATCTGCGCATCGTCGAAGTTGGCAGGATCGATCGCGTCGCCACCGATCGCCTCGACCCAGGCGCGGACCCGCACCTGCGGGACGACCAGACGTGCCACTGCACCTGCCGCGACGCGTGCGGCGGTTTCGCGCGCGGACGAGCGGCCACCGCCACGGAAATCGCGAAAACCATACTTCGCGTCATAGGCATAGTCGGCATGACCGGGGCGATAGGCCTTGGCGACGTCGGAATAATCCTTCGATCGCTGGTCGACATTCTCGATCATCAGGCTGATCGGCGTGCCCGTCGTGCGGCCCTCGAACACGCCGGACAGGATGCGGACGGTATCGGGCTCGCGCCGCTGCGTGGTGAAGCGTGAGGTGCCGGGGCGACGCTTGTCGAGCCAAGGCTGGATGTCGGCCTCGGTCAGCGGGATCCCCGGCGGGCACCCGTCGACGACCGCGCCGAGCGCAGGGCCGTGAGACTCGCCCCAGGTGGTAAAGCGGAACAGTCGTCCAAACGTATTGAAGCTCATTCCGCTGCGACCGCGTCCCAGGCGGCGCCGAACCGCTCCGCCATGTAGCGTGCCGTGCCGAAACGGCCGGCCATGAGTCCTGCCACGGTAAAGTCGGCGTCGAGCGACTCCCAGTGCAGGCCAAACCCGACGCCCAGGATTTCAACTTCCGCGATCTCGTCCGACGTCGCTCGATCGAAACCCTGCAACAAGCGCGGTGGGAACGCGAACGTCGATCCATTCACTAGGTCGACCACGATACGATCCTGATCGCGATCATACCGCGCAGCCTGGGCTCGCGGTTTGGTCGCCATTTCGATACGACCGCGCTCGTTCGCAGCCAGAATGTCTTCGTCAGTCAGTTCGGCCATGGATTTCGACCCATCTCATCAGCAGCATTGTTCGGTTCTCGGCAACAGCAGCGAGCGCGCGCCGTTGCATCGCTCCGCTTAGCCGTTCCGCATATATCATGCGCGGAACGCCCCCGTCGCCTCCGATCTCGATCTTCGCTTCGCCGTCTCCAAGTACATGGACATGCGCTGGTGCATGATCGTCGAGAAAGATCATGAACCGCAGGCCATGTAGCCGGAGCACCGTCGGCATCAAACCAGTGCGATATCGGGCGCGTCTTCGGCCTTCATGCCGATCACGTTGTAGCCCGCGTCGACGTGGTGCGTCTCGCCCGTGACACCGCTCGCCAGGTCGCTCAGCAGATACAGCCCCGCACCGCCGACGTCGTCGATCGTCACGTTGCGCTTCAGTGGCGAATTCAGTTCGTTCCACTTCAGGATCAGGCGGAAATCGCCGATCCCGCTCGCCGCCAGCGTCTTGATCGGACCCGCCGAGATCGCATTCACGCGGATGTTGTCACGGCCGAGGTCGACCGCGAGATACTGCACGCTCGTCTCGAGCGCGGCCTTGGCAACACCCATCACGTTGTAATGCGGGATCACCTTCTCGGCGCCGTAATAGCTCAGCGTCAGCATCGAGCCGCCCTCGGTCATCATCTTGGCGGCGCGCTGCGCGACCGCGACGAACGAATAGACCGAGATGTTCATCGTCATCAGGAAATTGTCGAGGCTGGTATCGACGAACCGCCCGCGCAGCTCGTTCTTGTCCGAAAAGCCGATCGCGTGGACGACGAAGTCGATCGTCGGCCATTCCTGCGCCAGCTTGTCGAACGTCGCATCGAGCGCACCCATGTCGGAGACGTCGCAATCGAACAACCGCGCGACGCCCAGCTGCTCGGCGAGCGGGCGGACGCGCTTCTCCATCGTCTCGCCCTGGTAGCTGAACGCGAGCTCCGCACCCGCTTCGGACAGCTTTTTGGCGATCCCCCAGGCCAGCGACTTGTCGTTCGCCAAGCCCATGATCAGCCCACGCTTGCCCGCCATCAAACCGTTCACGCCGTCGCCTCTGTTGTCTGTCCGTTCGTAGCCGGCTGCTCTAGCGTGGTTTCGGGGGGTTCCGCCAGTGCCGCGTTCAGATGCGCGCCGAATACCAGCCCGAGCCCGATGACATAGAAAAACAACAGCATGATGACGACGCCTGCCAGACTGCCATAGGTCAGGTCGTAGCCACCGAGCCGCGACAGGACGAGCGGTAGCAACGCGGTGGCGCTGACCCACCAGGCCGTGGTGAACAATGCGCCAGGCCATTTCCGGCATTTCGAGTAGCGATAGCGCGACGGCGTCACCGAATAGAACAGCAGATACAGCGCGCCGAACATGAACAGACCAGGGATAAGGCGCGACAGCCCGACCCAGCCGGCCGCATCCTGCGCGAACGGGACGAGGCGATAGATGAACTGTTCGGCAGCGGTGAGAATGCCCTGCACTAGGAACGACAGCAGCGCGATCACCACCGAGCAGACGATCACGAACGACGAACCAAGCCGCGATTTCCAGAACGGTGCCGTTGCCTTCAGCCCATAAGCGCGGTGGAAGATGTCGCGGATCGTCTCGACGAAGCTGCCGACCGTCCACAGTCCGACCAGACCGCCGAGCCACAACAGCGAGCCGGTACGCGCGGCCAGCACGTCGCTGATCGGCTTGCGCAAAAGGTCGGCGACGTTGGGCGGCAGGACGTGGAGGAAGCTCTCGACCGCGCGGACCGTCTCGGTGCTCTGCCCGAACAGCGACAGGATCGCGGCAGCAACAATGAAGAACGGGAACAGCGTCATCAGCGCGAGGTAGGCGAGGTTGCCGGCGTGAATGAACCCGTCGTTGAACACTCCCAGCGCGGATCGCTTGACGATCTCGAACGCGTAACTGCCCGGCCTGACCTTCGCCATGCCGCGGTTGAGACGGGTGCGCGCGCCACCATGTTGGTGGGCGCGCGCTTCGGGCGTTAGGGGACTGTCGTTCACGTGGGCTCAGACGCCCATGGCCCCCCGCGGGTTCCCGGCCTCGCGTCCATCCCAGCTTTCGACGAAGGCGGTAAGTGCCGCATCGTCCGCGGGAATGTCGATCATCAGCGTCACGAGCTGATCGCCACGCGTGCCGTTCTTCTTGTGGAAACCCTTGCCCTTCAGGCGCAGCGTCTTGCCCGAATTGGTGCCCTTGGGGATCGTCAGCATCACCGGCTTGTCGACCGTCGGCGCCTTGATCGACCCGCCCAGCACGGCCTCGGCCAGCGTGATCGGCAGGTCGAGGCGAACGTCGTCGCCGTCGCGCGTGAAGAATTTGTGCGGCTGGACCTCGATCGTCAGGATTGCATCGCCGGCGCCGCCCAAGCCTTGCTCACCCTTGCCGCCGAGCTTCATCTGGGTGCCGGTCTCGACACCCGCGGGCAGTTTCAGGTCGAGCGTCTTGCCATCAGCGAGCGTCACGCGCTGCGGCTCGAGCGTAGCCGCTTCAACGAACGGCACCTGCAGGCGATAGGCGACGTTCTCGCCCTTGGGCTGCGGACGACGCCCGAAGCCGCTCGAAAAACCGCCGCCGCCGCCACGCTGCGCGCCGCCGAACAGGCCTTCGAAGATGTCGCTCATGTCGGGGCCGCCGGCGCCGGACTCATAGCCCTCGCTGCGGAAGCCGCCGGGCTGGGGACGCCCGCCGCCCCCGCCGCCAAAGCCGAACGGCGCGGCCGGGTTGCCGTCGCCGTCGATCTCGCCGCGGTCGAAGCGCGCGCGCTTGTCCTTGTCGTTCAGCAGGTCGTACGCGTTGGTGACCACGCTGAACTTCTCCGACGCCTTCGGATTGTCCTTGTTGCGATCGGGGTGAAGCTCCTTGGCGAGCTTGCGATACGCCTTCTTGATGTCTGCTTCGGTCGCGTCGCGCGCTACACCCAGGGTCTTGTACGGATCGGCCACTTACGTCCCCATTTTGTCTTGCGCGTCTATGTGGGGCGAGGGGCCGCGCAACGCAATCGCGGGCATGCCGAAGGCGCCCGCCGCCAACGCATCCTACACCGCCGCGGACTCGTCCAGCGGCGCCACGTCCACGCTGACGTCCATGTTCTGCGCGCCCGATCCGAGCACCACGCCGTCGACCGGCGCGATCTCGGCATAATCCCGACCGACCGCCATGACGATGTGGTCGCTCGCCATCCAGATCCCGTTGGTCGGATCGACCCCGACCCAGCCGCGCACCGGCCCGCACCACAGCAGGACCCAGGCATGAGTCGCGTCCGCCCCGACGAGCCGGGGCTGACCCTCGGGCGGGATCGTCCGGATATAGCCCGACGCATACGCCGCGGGCAGGCCCGCCGCGCGCAAGCCCGTGATCATGATCTGCGCGAAGTCCTGGCACACGCCCTTGCGCTGCAGGAATGCCTCGTGTGGCGGCGTATCGACCAGAGTCGCGTCCGCATCGAACACGAACTCCTCCTGGATCCGCCGCGCAAGCGCGATCCCGGCCTCGAGCGCGCCACGCGACGGATCGAGGTCGGGCGCGCAATAGTCGGCGATCGCCTGGTCGAGCGGGATCAGCGGCGAGGGATAGATGTAGTTCGCCGGGCTCGCGGCCGAAAGATCGGTGCTCGCCCGCGCCATCGCCGCAATATCGGCCAACGTCGGATCACTGGCGTCGGGTACCGGCACGAGTCGGTCCACAGTGATGCGCGACCGGCTCTCGATCGTCAGGTGGCGCACCGGTGTGTCGACCACCAGCCGCGTGACGTTGGCAAGCCCCGCCTCGGCCCGCGCGGGGCTGGTACGCCCGGCCGGGTGGACCGACAGCGCATAGCTGTCCAGCCGCTGCCCCGGCCAGTCGATCGGCTTCAGCCGCAGATTGCACCGCGCGAACTTGACGCTGGCGCCATAGTCGAACGTCGTGACGTGGCGGATGTCGTAGATCATGATCCGCTCCGTATCGAGGAAAGGGCGGTCCTCTTCTTACCCCCTCTCCCCTCCGGGGAGAGGGCTGGGGTGAGGGGCTGTTCCAGGCGGAGCACTGCTTGGCCGCCCCTCACCCCGACCCTCTCCCCGGAGGGGAGAGGGAGTCTGTTGCGCACGCCAACGCCGCCGCTCACGCCAAGGTCAGCCCGCTGGTCCGCAACGGCTCGGCGCCTTGCAGGAAATAGCGCCGCGCAAGCGCATCGGATACCGCGCCCAAGCGCCGTTCTATATCCCCCAGCGTCTCCGCGTTCAGCTCCGCCGCGGAAGCAGTCGCGACGATCGCCTGCAACGCCGTCGCCTGCGCCTGTTGCGGCTCGGCCATCTCGTCGTCGCTCAGCACCGGCAGTTCCGCCAGCCGCGCGGCGATCCGTTCGGCGGAGAAGGCGAGGCTGCGCGGATTGCCCGGATCGAGCGCGACCAGGTCCATCACCGGGACCCGCGCGATCCCGGTGGGGTAGCGCTGACGATAGGTGATCTGGCTGTCGGCGAGGTCGAGCAGCACCGACAGGTCATCCGGCGACGCGCCCGGCATCCCGAACAAGCGGATCGCGCGCGCCATCGCCATCGCCCGCTCGATCCGCCGCCCGAGATCGTGGAACCGCCACGCCGCCGTCCGCCCCATATGCTCCGCCGACAGCCCGGCGATCGCGGCATAGCGCCGTTGCAGCGATCCCGCGCGCTCCAGCATGCCACGGTGGGTAGGGAAGGGCGCTTCGAGCAGCCGCACCATGTCCGCCGACAACCGATCGCGCGAACCCTCGCCGATCTCGCGTGCGTGGCGGTTCAGCGTCAGGATCGACTGCCAGTGTTCGTCCTCCATCGCCGAACGCGCGAACGCCGTCAGGTCGGCACGACGCAGCGACGGCGGATGCGGCGCGCTGCCGGCACCGACGATCAGCCCGACCAGCTTGCCGACCGTATTGGGCGACAGCACCGCCCCGCCATCGACGTCGATCGAATTGCCCAGCATCACCCGGATCGCGCCGAGCAACGCCTCGCCGCGCTCCAGATACCGCCCGAGCCAATAGAAATTGTCCGCCACCCGGCTCGGCAACGTCCCCGGATTGCGGCGCACGTGCAGCGAATCGGGCGCTGTCAGCAGCGAAACGGGCGCGACCGGCTCGGCACCGTAGACGCAAACGTCCGCGGACCAGATGCCTTCGCCCATCACCGCGGCTCGCGGGTCTGGATGCTCGCCGATTCGCGCGAACCCGCCGGGCAACACGATCCATTCGCCGTCGCCGCCGCGTGCCGCGAAGACGCGCAGAGTGAAGGGCCGCGGCACCAGCGCATCGCCGACCACGACCGGCATGGTCGAGAGCTGGACCATCTCCTGGCCGACATAATCCTGCGGCCGGTGCGCCATGTCCGCGAGCAGCCGCGCGCGATCACCGCCGGTAATATCGGCGCCGGCGGTGGGGCCGGAGGCGAGCCCCAACGGAGCGGCGTGAAAGGCGGGGCCGATCAGCAGGCGATCGAAATTCGCCTCGACCTGCGCGCGCGCGCCGTCCTGCCCACACCACCATGTCGCGATGTTCGGGAGCGCGAGTTCCTCGCCGAGCAGCGACCGCGCAAGCTGCGGCAGGAACGCGGAGAACGCCGGCGCCTCCAGCACGGCCGAGCCCGGCGCGTTCGACAGCACGACGTTGCCCGCAGCATAGGCATCGATCAGCCCCGGCACGCCGATCTGCGAATGCGTGTCGAACGCCAGCGGATCGAGCAGGCGGGGATCGAGCCGCCGCCACAGCGCATCGATCCGCTTCAGCCCACCAATGGTGCGGACATACACCTTGTCCTCCAGCGCGGCGAGATCCGCGCCTTCGACCAGCAACAGCCCCAGATAGCGCGCCAGATGCGCTTGCTCGGGATAGCTCGGGTTGAACCGGCCAGGCGTCAGCAGCCCGATCCGCGGGTCGGTCCGCTTGCACATCGCCGCGATCCCGGCGCGAAACGCGGCAAAGAACGGCGCATGCCGCTGGACGTTGAGCCGCGCCTGTAGGCCGCCAAGCGTGCGGCTGACTGCTAGGCGGTTCTCCAGCGCATAGCCGGCGCCGGCAGGGGCTCGAAGGTGATCGGCGAGCACGCGCCACTCGCCGGTCGGGCCGCGGCCGAGATCGATCGCGATGAAATCGAGGTGGCGGCCGCCGGGCGGGTCGAGGCCAACCATCGGCCGCAGGAAGAACGGGCTGCCGGTGACGAGCGCCGCGGGGATGTGGCCGTCGGCGACCAGCTTGCCCTCGCCGTACAGGTCGGCGATCACGGTCTCCATCAGCGTCGCGCGCTGGATCACGCCGCGCTCGATCGCCGCCCATTCGCCGGCCTCGATCAGCAGCGGGACGGGCGAAACGGGCCAGGGACGCTCATCGGGTTCGTCGGCGATGCGGAAGCCGGTGCCGATGTCGACCGCGTGACGCTGGACGCGTTCACGAGCATGGCCGAGATCGTCCGACGCGACCGTCGCGAGCTCGGCGAACATCGCGGACCAGGCCGGGTCCGCGTCCTTGCAGAGTACGTCGGCGCCGGTGCTGCGCGCGCAATAGTCGGCAATCCAGCGCTCGGCATGGACCGTCGCGTCGAACAGGGGCGCGGATTGCGTCGCCATTTCCATGCCTTGGTGCCCCCGATCAGTGGCGGCGGTGTTTCACCTTTCGACGCGGCGGTGCAACATAAAAGCGCGGAGTTGGATCGCGCTTCACCATCATCGCGCCTGCCGCATCGGCTGCATCTGCCTCATCCCACACCAGACCCGTCATCCCAGCGGAAGCTGGGATATTCCGCTTGGCGGACGCAACGCTCGCCCCATTAAGATCCCAGCTTTCGCTGGGATGACGCGTGGGCAGGGGTAGCGGCAGGGTAGTGCCGGGTGGGGGAGAAGTGAAAGACGCCCGACGCGCTCAGCCACCTCGGCGAAGGCCGGGGCTCAGTTGGAAAGGTGGTCGTAACAGAGCGCTGCCGTCTATTAGCGACGTCCCCCAACTGGGCCCCGGCCTCCGCCGGGGTGGTCGCGGGAAGGGGCGTCACTTACAAATCCGGCAACACCTGATCCGCCACACCCCACCCTTCCAGCGCCCGCGAACCCGCCCGAGCGATCAACTCGGCCCCATCCTTCACACCCCAGCGCGCAGCCGTCTCGATATCCCGCAACTCGGTCCACGACACCGGCACCGCCACCGGTGCCCCCGCCCGAGCCCGCGCCGAATACGGCATGACGGCAGTCGCGCCGCGCTGGTTACGAAGCCAGTCGATGAAGATCCGCCCCTTGCGCTTGGCCTTGGCCATCGTCGCGACGAAGCGCTCCGGATCCGCCCCCGCCATCGCCCGCGCGAACCGGTCGGCGAAATCCTTCACCGCCGGCCATTCCGCCTCGGGAGTCAGCGGCACGACGACATGCACGCCCTTGCCCCCCGACAGCATCGGGAAGCTGACCAGCCCCAGTTCCGCAAGCTGGTTCTTCAAATGCTCGGCGGCCTTCTTCGTGTCGCCAAAGTCGAGCCCCTCGTCGGGATCGAGATCGAATACCAGCCGGTCGGGTTTTTCCAGGGTCGCGTTCGACGAGCCCCAGCCATGGAACTCGATCGTCCCCATCTGCACGCACGCGACCAGGCCGTCGGCATCGTCGACATACAGATAGTCCTCGGTCGAGCCGTCCTTCTCGCGGATTGGCACCTGATGCACCGCATCGCCGAAGCTGCCCGCATCGTGCTTCTGGAAGAAGCACGCGCGCGACCGCCCTTGGGGGCAGCGGACGAGGCTGATCGGGCGGTTGCCCGCGAACGGCAGCATGATGCCCGAGACCGCGACGTAATAGTCGGCGAGATCGCCCTTGGTGACGTCCGACTTGTCGAAGATCACGCGGTCCCGACTGCTGACCTTTATGCTCGTCTCGGGCGCCGTGTTTCCAGCCGGGGCATCGGGCAACGGGGCCGGGGTCTCGGCGACGACGTCCTCCGCCGCCTTGTCCTCGCGCAGGCCGATGAAGCTCGAATGGCGCAGCACGCCGTCCGGGGTCACCTCGGCAAAGGCGACCTCGGCGACCAGTTTCGGCGTCACCCATTTCGCGCCGCGAACGGCCGCGCGTGGCGCCTCCACCGTCGGCGTCTTGCTCTCCAGCGCGTCGAGTTTGTCGCGGATCTCGTCCATCAACGCCTGGTCGAAACCGGTGCCGACCTTACCCGCATAACGATAGCCTTCGCCCTCGCGCACACCGAGCAGCAGCGATTTGAACCCGCGCTTCTTGTCCGAAGGCAGCCACCCGACGATGACGAACTCCTGGCGGTGCGTGCACTTGACCTTGAGCCACGCTTTGGTCCGCTTGCCCGCATAGGGCGCATCGGCCCGCTTCGAGACGATGCCTTCCAGGCCTTCGCGGCACATCGTCGCGAACAATTGCTCGCCCGCGCCGATGACGTGATCTGAGTAGCGGAGGCGGTCTTCGTCCTCTGGAATCAACGGCTGCAGGCGCGCCTTGCGATCGAGGTTGGCAAGACCGGTCAGGTCTTCGCCGTCGAGTTCAAGCAGGTCGAACGCGAACAACGTCATGTCGCCGCTCGCCGAGATCGCGTCCTTCAGCGTCGAGAAATCAGGATGGCCGTCCTTGAACGCGACGATCTCGCCATCGATCAGCGCGGATTCGACTGGGAGCTTGGCAGCAGCGTGGGCGATCGCCGCGAACTTGTCGGTCCAGTCCAGCCCGGTGCGGGTAAAAACCTTCGCCTTGCCGTTCGCGACGGAGACCAGTGCGCGGTAGCCGTCATATTTGACCTCGTGCAGCCAGGCCGAGCCGGTAGGGACGGCGTCGACCAGCGTACAAAGCTGCAACTCGCGGAAGTCAGGCAGCTTGGCGACTGCGCCCCGCCCCCTCTTCGTCACCCCAGCGGAAGCTGGGGTTTCCCGCGGCTCCTGTCCCGCACTTGCCGCTTGCGATTTCAGCTTCCGCCGGGATGACGGTTTGGGTTTGGATTTAGGGGCGGGCTTCCCCTCCTCGATTTCCACCATCGTCCGCCCGGTCGAAACACTCGTCAGCGCCTCCTCGACCAGCGTATCCGTCCCCCCCGCCGCCGCATCGTCGATCTTGCGCAACAACCAGTTCTCGCGCTTCTCCTTCGCGCGCGGTTTCAGCCGGATCAGCAGCCATTCCCCCTTCATCCGCTCGCCATCAAGGACGAAGTGGAGGTGGCCCTTGTCGAGGTCCTTCGCCGACTTGCCCTTGATCGGCGACCACGTGCCGCGGTCCCAGAGCATAACCGTGCCGCCGCCATATTCGCCGGCGGGGATCGTGCCTTCGAACGTGGCGTAGCTCAGCGGATGGTCCTCGGTACGGACCGCGAGGCGCTTTTCGTTCGGGTCGACGCTCGGGCCGCGCGTGACCGCCCAGCTTTTCAGGACGCCGTCAATCTCCAGGCGGAAATCCCAGTGGAGCCGCGTCGCGTCGTGCTTCTGCACCATGAAGCTGTTGCCGTTACCGGGCGCCAGCGTGCCCGCGGGTTCGGCGGTCTTCGCGAAGTCCCGCTTGGAATTGTAGAGCGCGAGGGGATCTGGGGGCGTGGCCATCAATAGTGTCCCGTCTTCGTCATCCCGGCGAAAGCCGGGACCTCGCGCGGCAGGGGCACGGTCTGCAACGGGGAGATCCCAGCTTTCGCTGGGATGACGGGGTGGAGCATCGAGAGGTCAGCAAGCTTGTTCTCCCGCGAAGGCCGGAGTCCAGTCTGGGCCCCCGCCTTCGTGGGGGAACAAGGAAGGGGGTTACGCACGTTTCTTGGCTGGGGTTTTGGCAACGGTCTTGGCCGGCGCCCGCTTGGCAGGGGCCTTCTTCGCCGGCGCCTTCTCCGCCGCACCCCCGCTCTTCTCCATCGATTTCTTCAACGCCGCCATCAGGTCGACCACGTTGGACCCCGTCCTCTCGCCGGTGTCCTTGTCCTCGATGATCTTCTTCCCGTTCGCCTTGCGCTTGCGTTCGATCAAATCCTTCAGCGCATCGACGTAGCGATCGTGGAACTCCTGCGGATGGAAGTCCGCGCTGCGCTTCTCGATCAGCGCCTCCGCCAGTTCGAGCAGTTCCTCGGACGGCTTGTCGTCGGGGATTTCGCGAAAATATCCCTGCGCCTTGTGCACCTCATCGGCGTAGCGCAGCGTCTCCAGCACCATCCCGCGCCCGCACGGCTTCAGGCTCACGACATATTCGCGGCCGCGCATTGCGAGCTGGCCCAAGCCCACCTTCTTCGTCCGCTTCAAAGCCTCGCGCAAAACGATGAACGCCTCCTCCGCCAGGTCGTCCGCAGGCACCACGAAATACGGCTTCTCGTAATAGAGCACGTCGATCTCGCTCGCATCGACGAACTGCGTCAGCTCGAGCGTCTTCTTCGATTCCAGCTTCACGGCATCGATCTCATCCTGCTCCAGCAAGACGTATTCGCCTTTCGAGACCTCATATCCCTTCATGATCTCGTCCGCATCGACCGGGCCGATACCGGTGACGACCTTGTCGTAATGAATCGGTTGGCCGGACGGCTCGTGAATCTGCTTGAACGACACCGCCGCGCCGGATTTCGTCGCCGAATAAATCTCGACCGGGATCGAGACCAAAGCCAGCCGGATCTGCCCCTGCCAATACGCGCGTGCTGCCACCGTCAGTGTTCCTTCGTTGCGGAAACGATTCGATTGCGTAATCAATCATCGGCAGGGCAGAGTCGTTCCCTCCCGCGGTTTCGCTCGGGCGCAAGTTTCGCTATGGCACCGCCATGTCCGAAGATCCGATTGCGCTGTTCGATGCCTGGTACGCCGAGGCGCGGACCACAGAAATCAACGACTCCAATGCGGTGGCACTCGCCACCGCCGATGCGGAGGGCCGCCCGTCGGTGCGGATGGTGTTGCTCAAGGGCCATGGCCCCGATGGTTTCGTGATCTACACCAACCGCGAAAGCCGCAAGGCCGGCGACCTCGCCGTCAACCGGTACGCCGCCTTGCTCTTCCACTGGAAGTCGCTGCGCCGCCAGGTCCGGATCGAGGGCGCGGTGAGCCTGGTCAGCGACGCCGAGTCGGATGCCTATTTCGCCTCGCGCGGTCGCGACTCGCAGCTCGGCGCCTGGGCCTCGGATCAGTCCCGTCCGCTCGACTCGCGCGAAACGTTCGAGCGCCGCTTCGCCGAGATGCAGGCGCGGTTCGAGGGCAGCGACGTGCCGCGCCCGCCGCATTGGGGCGGCTACCGGATCGCACCCGACCGCATCGAACTCTGGCAGGACCGCGCGCATCGCCTCCACGAACGCCGGCTGTTCACGCGCGAGAACGGCGGCTGGAGCGAAGGGCTGCTGTTCCCATGACGCAGGACGAACGCCGCAAGTTCATCCCGCTAGCGACGCGCGCGGCGCTCGCCAGCGTCGCGATGGCGTGTTTCCTCCTGCTGCTGAAGGGTTTTGCGGCATGGTCGACGGGCTCGGTGGCGATGCTCGGCTCGCTCGCCGACACCGCGCTCGACCTGCTCGCCTCGCTGGTGACGCTGTACGGCGTGCGGCTGGCGGCGACGCCGGCGGATCACGATCACCGTTTCGGCCACGGCAAGGCGGAGGCGCTCGCGGCACTGTTCCAGGTCATGCTGATCACCGCGTCGGCGGTCGGCATCGCCTGGCGCGCGATCCTCGCATTCAACCATCCGGCGCCGACCACCGGTGCCGATTTCGGCATCGGCGTGTCGATCATCGCGATCGTCGCGACGGTGTTCCTGCTCGCTTATCAGCGCAAGATCATCCGCCAGACCGGGTCGGTCGCGATCCTGGCGGACAATGTGCATTATCAGTCCGACGTGCTGCTCAACGGGTCGGTGATCGTCGCGCTGGTGCTCGATCAATATGTCGGGTGGAGCGGCGCGGATCCGATCTTCGGCATCGTCATCGCGCTGTGGCTGGCCTGGGGTGCGTTCCAGGCGTCGTCGAACGCGATCGACCAGTTGATGGACAAGGAATGGCCCGAGGATCTGCGCACGCAGTTTCTTGACGTCGCCGCACGCCAGACGGGCATCCGCGGCATCCATGATTTCCGCACGCGGCGCTCGGGAAGCCACGATTTCGCGCAGTTCCACATGGAGGTGGCGCGCGACCTGACCGTCGCCAACGCGCACGACATCGTCGAGGCGGTCGAGCGCAATCTGCGGGCGGCGTTTCCGAAGGTCGAGGTGCTCATCCATCTCGATCCCGAGGGCCATGTCGATACCGACAATCCGCTGGTCGAGGCGGACGTGACGCCGCATTGGTTCAGCAAGCGGGTCTGACCCGCTCGGGGTTCAGCGAGCAGGCCTGCCCGTTCAGGGTTGGGCAAGCGGGTTTAAGGGGTTCGGGTCATGAGAATACCGTTCGCGCAGATCGATGCGTTTTCCGACACGCCGTTCGGGGGCAACCCAGCCGCGGTGATGCCGTTGTCGACATGGCTCGACGACGATGTGCTGCTCGACATCGCGCAGGAGAACAATCTGAGCGAGACCGCCTTCATCGTCGCGTCGGACGAGGAGGGCGTCGATTTCGACCTGCGCTGGTTCACGCCCGGCGCTGAAGTCGCGCTGTGCGGCCACGCCACGCTGGCGAGCGGGCATTTCGTGCTGTCGTCCGACACCGCGCTCGACCGTGTCCGGTTCCGGACGCGGCAGGCGGGCATGCTGGAGGTCGCGCGGGCGGATAGCGGGTACACGCTGGAACTGCCCGCCTGGGCGCCTGCGTCAAAGGCGATGCCGGAGATCGTCGCGGCGCTGAACATCGCCTCGCCCGTCGAGACCTTGTGGCACGAAAAGGGCTATGCGCTGGTGATCGTCGACGACGAAGCCATCGTGCGCGATCTGAAGCCCGACTTCGTCGCGCTGGCGAAATTCCCGATCGTGGCCATCGTGTCCGCCCGAGGCGCGGCAACCGGTATCGTGAGCCGTGCCTTCACGCCCTATTACGCGATCGACGAGGACCCGGTGACCGGCTCGGCGCATGCGGTCATGGTGCCGTATTGGGCACCAGCCTTGGGCGACAGCTTCACCGCGTTCCAGGCGAGCGCTCGGGGCGGGAAGCTGACATGCCGGCTTGAGGGCAACCGCGTGGTCTTGGGCGGAGCGTGCGTGACGACGATCGAGGGTACGTTCCTGCTGCCGTGAGGCGAGGATGATCGGGGAGCGGCAACCCGCTCCTCGACGGAACTGCACCCTCCGACCACTTAAGGCGTCGGAGGCATTGATGCCGCCTACCGCCAAGCGATCGTCAACGGACACCGTCATTAGCCTGAGCCTGTTACGCCCGCGGGTCGTCGCCCAAACCATACCCGTCGGCCAAACCAGACCCGCCGCCCGAACCAGGCCCGCCGCCCGAACCAGACCCGCAGCCCGAACCAGACCCGCCGCCCAAACCAGACCCGCCACGCAAACCAAGCCCGTCGACCAAACCAAGCCCGTCACCCGAACCAAACTCGTCACCCCAGCGAAAACTGGGGTCTCCTGCGGGGCAGATGACGGGAGCCGCACGCTGATATCCCAGCTTTCGCTGGGATGACGGTTGGGAGAGCTAAGTGGGCAATGGCCAACTGCCAGCAGAGTGTAATTGAGGCAGTGGCCCGAAGCGCCTACCGCTTCCGCCCCTTGGTCATCGGATCGGGTTTCTTGGGCTTCACCCACCCCGGCGGCGGTGTCATCCGTTGCTGACTGGTCCCCAGGCCCATCGCCCCCGGCTGCTGACGCGTCAGTCCAGCCGTATCCGCGACATCGCCACCACCACGAAGCACGCTGATCTGGTCGCGCAAGCGGCTCGCAGTCTCGAAGTCCATCGCGGCGGCGGCGGCTTCCATCTGGCGGCGGAGGTCTTCGATATCCATGTCGCGCTCAACGCGTGAAACCGTTAAGGGCTGCGCGTCAGGCGGCTGCGAGTGCCGCCTGCGTTTCCGCGATCCAGCCACCGCCCAGCACGCGCTCGCCGGCGTACAATACCGCCGCCTGGCCCGGCGCGACCCCGTATTCGGGCGTATCGAACACCACGCGGTCGCCGACCAGGCGGGCAGGAACCGGCTTGGCCATCGACCGTACCTTGGCGGTCAATGGTCCAGCGAAGTCCCCGCCCAGCCAGTTGATGTCGGTCATCCGTGCCGCCTCGACCGCGAGCGCCCGGCGGGGACCGACCACGACGCGCTTCGTCGCGGGCTCGACGCGGACGACGTAGAGCGGCTCGGGGCTCCCGCCGATCTCCAGCCCGCGGCGCTGGCCGACGGTGAAGTGGATCAGCCCGCGATGCTCGCCGAGCTTCGCACCGCCGAGATCGACGATGTCGCCCGCCGTCTCGGCCGCCTCGGGCCGCAGCTTCTTCACCAGCCCGGCATAATCGCCGTCCGGCACGAAGCAGATATCCTGGCTGTCGGGCTTGGCCGCGACGCCAAGCCCCAGTTCCGCCGCGATCTCGCGCACGCGGGCCTTGGGCAGGCCACCCAACGGAAAGCGCAGATAGTCGAGCTGCGCCTGCGTGGTCGCGAACAGGAAATAGCTCTGGTCGCGCGCAGGATCGGCACCACGATGCAACTCCGCCCCGTGCGCGCCTTCGACGCGGCGCACATAATGCCCGGTCGCCAAGCAATCCGCGCCCAAGTCGCGCGCGAGCTTCAGCAGGTCGGTGAATTTCGGCCCCATGTTGCACTGGACGCAGGGGATCGGCGTGCGACCGGCGAGATATTCGTCGGCGAACTTGTCGACCACCTGCTCGCGAAAGCTTGTCTCGTGATCGAATACGTAATGCGCGATCCCGAGCCGGTCGCACACCGCGCGCGCATCGCGGATGTCGCGCCCTGCGCAGCAAGAGCCCGCACGGCCGACCGCCTCGCCGTGATCGTAGAGCTGCAGGGTAACGCCGATCGTCTCCGCGCCGGTCGCATGCGCCAGCGCCGCCACCACCGAGCTGTCGACGCCGCCCGACATCGCGACGACGATACGCTTTCCGGCCATCGAACTGCCGTCGGACCCTAGCTGAAAATCGGTCTGGTTCATGGCGCGCTACATAAGCGCCCAAGGCGTCCGTTGCAAAAAGATGCACCGTTTAATCTGTATCAGGACGAGTCGACGGAAAAACACGACCAGTCATTGGAAAAAAGCGACAACGCCGTAAACTTCGTTCGACAGTTTTACGGTCCCTTCACCCCCTCGCTCTATACCGGACCTCCCAGACGTTGTCGCGAGTACCCAGTTGGACCTTAGCTTCCCCCGTTTTGATCGTGATGCTGAGGTCACCGTTCTTCCCGGTGACCTCGCGGTCCTGATCGTCGGTATCGCCGCCCGGCAGGCAGCGAGCCCGACTGCGGTGGTACAAGCCAGCTTTGCGAGAACGACGATCGATTCCAAATTGTTCGCGCCGCTTCACGGCGCGTTCAACGGG
This sequence comes from Sphingomonas sp. R86520, assembly GCF_042466285.1. Lineage (NCBI taxonomy): Bacteria > Pseudomonadati > Pseudomonadota > Alphaproteobacteria > Sphingomonadales > Sphingomonadaceae > Sphingomonas > Sphingomonas sp. R86520. Next base: position 2,817,317 of record NZ_JAXHBZ010000001.1, on the reverse strand, counting down.
CCGATGGCAGCGGCTTTAACCCGGTGGAAGGACGAATGAAGATGCTGTTTACCGCGGCGTTTCAGCCGATCTTCAAGACCTGCGACTATGTGTCGTGTGTGCGTATCGAGAAGGGGCCGCCGGCCCCGATCAGAGGTTTTAAATGATCGAGAATCATAAAATTCGCCCCGGCAAGGTCATCGGACCGCTCGGCGAGCAGTTGACGCTGGACAGTTTGCCCCCGCCCAGCACCACGCGTTGGGTCGTGCGCCGCAAGGCCGAGGTCGTCGCCGCGGTAAACGGCGGCTTGCTGAGCGTCGACGACGTCTGCTCGCGCTATGGTCTGACGGTCGAGGAATTCGCCGGTTGGCAGCGCGCCATCGATCGCTCGGGTATGCCTGGACTTCGGGTCACGCGTATTCAGCACTATAAGTCGCTGTACGAGCGTCAACAAAAGTATTGATCCGCTAAACTCAAAACGCGAGCGGAACAAAAAACCCCGCTCGCACGTCTTTCCGCCATCGCCCGGATACGGGCTCAACGGAGGGAAAATATCATGGGTCTCATTCTTTGGCTGATCATCGGTGGCGTCATTGGCTGGATTGCCAGCATGATCATGCGCACCGATGCGCAGCAGGGCATTTTCCTGAATATCATCGTCGGTATCGTCGGCGCCTTTATCGGTGGCCTGATCCTGTCGGGTGGCTCGATCAACAACGCGCCGCTGACGCTGACTTCGTTCATCGTGTCGCTGCTGGGTGCGATCATCCTGCTTGCGATCGTGAACCTCGTGCGTCGCGGCAGCGTCCGCTAAGAGTTCGCTTCGTCACGCGAAGTGAAAGGGCCGTCCGGGCAACCGGGCGGCCCTTTTTTCATGTGTCGATGACAGAAGACACCGCGTCATCGCCGGTCGCCGCAGTCACGTCTCTCCCTCGTCCTGCGGGAAAGGGAGCGTACCTGCCCGGCACGTGCCAGGCAGGGGGGGCGCCAGGCGTCAGTTCAGCAGGAACCGAACCGACAGCGTAACCGTCACGTCCTTCTCGCCGGGCGCGATCTGCGTGCTGTCCTTGGCCATCGCCGCGCGTGCCATGAACATCGGCTGCGGCGAGCCGCCGGTATCCTGGCCCAATTCGGCGATCGACACGATCCGCGATACCCGCAGCCCTGCCGCCTTCGCGTAGAGATCGGCCCGGCGCTTGGCCTGCGCGATCGCGTCGGTGCGGGCTTCGTCGAGCGCGGTCTCGGGCTTGTCGATCGACAGGTTCGGACCGTCTATCTGATTCGCGCCCTGCGCTACCAGCGTATCGAGGATCGTGCCGGACTTGGCGACGTCGCGGAAGCGAACCGAGACGGTATTGGTCGCCTGGTACCCGGTGATCACCGGGGGCTGGTTGTCGGCATACCGGTATTGCGGCGAGAGGCCGACCGACGACGTCGCGATGTCGCGCGGCGCGACGCCGGCCTGTTTCAGTGCGGTCAGCACCTTGCCCATGCGCTGGGCATTGTCCGAAAGCGCGGCCGCGGCAGTCGGCGACTGGGAGACCACACCGGCGCGAATCGTCGCGAGGTCCGGCGTCCGCGTGGTGTGCCCCTCGGCAGTCACGTCGAGCACGGTACCGGCGGCCGGCACCATCGCCTCGACGGTCGACGGCGCGGTCTGGGCGTTGGCGGCGGCAGCCAGTGGCAGCGCTGCGATGGCCGCCAGTAACGAAGTGGTATTCATGGTTGCGTCTCCCGAAGAACGATGCGCGTGCCTGTGCCCCCGTCGAGGTCAACGCAAGCTGAACGCCATTGCGGATGGATCGGAATCGAAGCATGTATCCGGCCCGCGCTCGCCGAGGGGCTTGAGCACGGTGACTTATTCAGATAATACAGCTTGAGAAGAGTGCTGCGGGTCGCGATAGGGCCGGTCGGAACGGGGATTAAGGCGCGCATGAACTACGAGACGAAGACGATCGGCACTGACGGCGAGGAGCAGCTGGCGCTTCCCGATTATACGGCCCCCTCGCATCGCCGTCGCAACATCGTCATCGCGGTTGTCCTGGTCCTGGCGATCGTGGCCGCGGTGTTCGCGTTCAAGTCCGGCAAGAAACCCGTCGCCGCCGGCCCCGTGGTCGAGCAGGTCCCGACCGTTTCGGTGGTCGTGCCGGGACGCAAGGTCGTCGACCGCACGATTGCCGCGACCGGCACGATTGCCGCCCGTCGCGAGATGCCGGTCGGCGTCGCAGGCGAGGGCGGCATGATCACCCGCGTGCTGGTCGAGCCGGGCCAGTGGGTCGCGGCGGGCCAGGTGCTCGCGACGGTCGATCGCTCGGTCCAGACCGAGACCGCGGCATCGCTGGCCGCCTCGGTCAGCGTGGCGCGCTCGGACGAGACGATCGCGCAGGCCGAACTCGATCGTGCCCAGCAGCTGGTCGATCGCGGGTTCATCTCGAAGGCCGATCTTCAGCGCAAGGCCGCGACGCGCGACGCCGCCGCCGCGCGCGTGAAGGTGGCGCAGGCGACGCTCGGCGAAGCGCGGGCGCGCAACGGCCGACTCGATATCCGCGCACCGGCGGCGGGCCTCGTGCTCACGCGCGGCGTCGAATCGGGCCAGGTTGTGGGGGCCGGTACCGGCGTACTGTTCCGCATGGCGGCAGACGGCCAGATGGAAATGCGCGCGCAGTTGAGCGAAGCCGATCTCGCCGGGCTCCATGCCGGCGCCCGCGCGACGGTGGTGCCGGTCGGTACGACGCAGGGCTTCGCCGGCCAGGTGTGGCAGGTGTCGCCCGTGATCGATCCGCAGAGCCGCCAAGGCATCGCGCGGATCGCGGTGGCGTATGATCCTGCGCTCCGGCCGGGCGGTTTTGCCGCGGCGACGATCGTCGGTGGCGCGACCCAGGCACCGCTGCTGCCCGATTCGGCGTTGCAGAGCGACGAGAAGGGCAGCTTCGTGTATGTCGTCGGCTCGGACGACAAGGTGGTGCGGCGCGATATCAGGATCGGCCAGGTTTCCGATGCGGGCGTGACGATCCTGGGCGGGCTCGACGGCACCGAGCGCGTGGTATTGTCCGCGGGCGGCTTCCTCGCCCCCGGGCAGAAGGTGAAACCGGTCACGAAGAAAGCGAGCTGAGGTCATGAACTTCCGCAACATCTCGGCCTGGGCGATCCGCAATCCGGTGCCGCCGATCGTGCTGTTCATCGCATTGACGCTGGCGGGCATCGTCAGCTTCATGCGGATGGACGTGAACAACGATCCGGACATCGATTTCCCGATCGCGATCGTCGTCATCAACCAGCCGGGTGCTGCCCCGACCGAACTCGAGACGCAGGTCACGCAGCGCGTCGAGGCGGCGGTGCGCTCGCTCCAGGGCATCGACGAGATCACCTCGACGGTCACCGAAGGCCAGTCGCAGACCGTCGTCCAGCTCGCCATCGGCACGCCGATCGACCGCGCCGTCACCGACGTGCGCGACGCCATCTCGCAGATTCGCAGCGACCTTCCCGAGGGCATCCTCGAGCCGCAGGTCTTCCGCGCGAACACCACCGACAACGATCTCGCCAGTTACTCGGTGATCGCCAAGGACATGACGGTCGAACAGCTCAGCTGGTACATCGACAACAACGTCGCGAAGGAATTGCTGTCGGTCCCCGGCATGGCCGCGGTCAACCGCAACGGCGGCGTCAGTCGCGAGATCCGGATCATCCTCGATCCGCTGAAACTGCAGAGCCAGGGCCTCACCGCGAGCCAGGTCAACGCGCAGCTTCGCCAGGTCAATCTGAACGCGGCCGGTGGTCGTGCCGAGATCGCCGGTTCCGAACAGTCGGTCCGCGTGCTCGGCAACGCCAAGGACGCGGTCGCGCTAGCGCAGACCCAGATCAACGTCGGCAATGGCCGGACGGTACGACTGGCCGACATCGCGCAGGTCCGCGACCTGTATGCCGAACAGCGCAGCCGTGCCGCGATCGACGGACGCCAGACGATCAGCTTCGATTTCCAGCGCTCCAAGGGCTCGTCCGACGTCACCGTCTTCAACGAGGCGGTGAAGAAGCTCGCGGCGATGGAAAAGCGCAATCCGAACGTGCATTTCGTGCTGCGCTCGAACAGCGTCAAATATACCGAGATGCAGTATGAGAGCGCGATCCACGCGATGATCGAGGGCGCGGTGCTCGCGGTGATCGTGGTGTTCTTGTTCCTGCGCGACTGGCGCGCGACGGTGATCTCGTCGCTCGCGATCCCGCTGTCGGCGATCCCCGCCTTCTGGTTCATGGACCTGCTCGGCTTCAACCTGAACCAGATGACGCTGCTCGCGCTCAGCCTCGTCGCCGGCGTGCTGGTCGACGACGCGATCGTCGAGATCGAGAACATCGTCCGCCACATGCGGATGGGCAAGTCCGCCTATCAGGCTTCCATCGACGCCGCCGACGAGATCGGTCTCGCCGTGCTGGCGACGACGATGGCGATCGTCGCGGTGTTCCTGCCGGTCGGCCTGATGCCGGGTATCTCGGGCCAGTTCTTCAAGAATTTCGGCCTTACGGTGGTCGCCTCGGTGCTGATGAGCCTCGCGGTCGCACGCCTCGTCACGCCGATGCTCGCCGCCTATTTCCTCAAGTCCGCCGGCCCCGCCGTGCACGGCGAGGGCGTCCTGATGGACGGCTATATGGCGACGCTGAAATGGACGCTGGAAACCGGCAAGGCAAAGGCCTCCGCGGCGCGCGGTGGGTTCCGCCGCGTCACCAGCCGGTTCCGCGATCACCGCTTCTGGGTGCTCGGGCTCGGCGTGTTCGCGTTCCTGATGACGATCGTGATGTTCGCGGTCTTGCCGATGACGTTCCAGCCCGCGCAGGACAACGACACGTCGATGGCGGTGATCGACATGGTGCCGGGCACGACGCTGTCGCAGACCGAAGCGGTGGTGACCAGGGTCGCCGCGCTGATCGGATCGCAGCCCGACGTGCAGTCGGTCTATGCGCGCAGCGGTGCCAACGGCTCGGTCAACGCCGGACGCGTCACCGCGACGTTGAAAGACGACCGGAAAATGAAGAGCACGGAGTTCGAGCGCAATCTCGCACCGCAGCTCGCTGCGATCCCCGACGCGCGCGTCTCGTTCCGGTCGCAGAATGGCTGGGGCGGCAGCACGCGCGACATGAGCGTGACGCTGGGCGGCGACGATCCGAAGCTCCTCGATGCGACCGCGCAGAAGATCGTGACCGAGATGTCGCGCCTGCCGACGCTGGTAGCACCGCGTGTTGCCGGCAACATGCAGCGTCCGGAAATCGTCATCAAGCCGCGCTTCGATCTCGCCGCAAATCTCGGCGTGACGACTCAGGCACTGTCGTCGGCGATCCGTATCGCGACCCTGGGCGATATCGACCAGAACTCGGCGCGCTTCTCGTTGTCCGATCGCCAGATCCCGATCCGGGTGGCGCTCGACCAGGGTGCCCGCAGCGAGCTGTCGACGATCCAGAACCTGCCGGTGTCGACCGCGTCGGGTGGCTCGGTGCCGCTCAATCTGGTGGCCGAGATCACGCTCGGCTCGGGTCCGACCAAGATCGACCGCGTCAATCAGCAGCGTCAGTTGACGATCGGCGCCGACCTCGCACCCGGCATCGTCTCGGGTGTCGCGCAGAAGCAGATCGACGCGCTGCCGACGATGATGAACCTGCCGACCGGCGTGAACAAGCTCGTGCTGGGCCAGTCGAAGTTCCAGGCGGAGATGATCAACAACTTCATCCTGGCGGTGATCGCGGGCACGTTCCTCGTCTTTGCGGTACTGGTGCTGCTGTACCGCCGCGCGTTGCCGCCGTTCGTCAACATGGGCTCGCTGTTGCTCGCACCCCTCGGCGGATTGCTGGCCTTGTGGGCGACCGGCAATCCGGTCTCGATGCCGGTGTTCATCGGTATCCTCATGCTGCTCGGCATCGTCGCGAAGAACTCGATCCTGCTGATCGACTTCGCGCTGGAGGAGATGGCCAAGGGCGTCGACGTCTGGACCGCGGTCGTCGATGCCGGCCACAAGCGCGCACAGCCGATCGTCATGACGACGGTGGCGATGGTCGCGGGCATGATCCCGACCGCGCTGTCGCTCGGCGGCGACGGATCGTGGCGCGCGCCGATGGGTATCGTCGTGATCGGCGGGCTCGTCCTGTCGACCATCCTGACCCTGCTGATCGTCCCGGCCGCCTTCAGTCTCGCGGTCGGCATAGAGCGGTATATCGGGCCGCGTCTCGGCCGGAGCCTGCTGACCTATCGCCCCGGCGACGACGGCAGCGAAGTGATCGGGCTGGCAGGGCCCTCCGGACCGCGTCTCGGACCCGCGACGCCCAAGCTCGGCGACGGTACGCAACCGGCGGAATGACACCATTCCTCCGGTCGTACTGAGCGAACTCGCAGCCCCTTGGTTCAAGGTCGCGCCTCGATTTCGCCCGGGACGAACGGGAGTGGCGTTTCCGGGTTTACGCCGCACATACCCGGCCGGCGCATCGTCGCGCGTATTCGACGTGAACTATCCCCGCGCTGGGGGATTGTTTCGGGTATGACTGTATCTTCCCGCACGCGCCCGGTCGGCGAAGCTGCCCCGGCCGCGCTCGTCCGCATGCGGGTGGTTGCAACCGGCCTGCTCGTCTTCATGGCCGCGACGTTCTTCATCAGCCGCGCGCTGGTACCGGTCCATCCCGCGTTCGCCTTCGTCCGCGCGTTCGCTGAGGCTGCAATGGTCGGTGGACTCGCCGATTGGTTCGCGGTGACCGCGCTGTTCCGCCATCCGCTCGGCCTGCCGATTCCCCACACCGCGATCGTGCCGCGCAACAAGGACCGGATCGGCGATACGCTCGCGCAGTTCCTCCGCGCGAATTTCCTGATCCCCGTCGTCATCGCGCGGCGCACGCGTCGGCTCGACGTCGCGGGCGCGATCGCGCGCTGGCTGACCGATCCGCCGGAGGGGGCAGGGGGCCGCTTCCGCCAAGGCGCGTCGAAGCTGGTCGCGCAGGTTCTCGAAGGTCTCGATCCGGCGCGGCTCGGCGGGATGATCAAGGCCGGGATCGGCGCGCGCCTCCGCGCCACCGAGGTGTCGCCGATCTTTGGCCAGCTGCTGAAAGCCGCGATCGCCGAACGTCGTCATGCGCCGTTGCTCGAAAGCGCGATTCGCTGGGCGGCCAAGACGCTGGCGGCGAACGATCATCTCGTCCGCGCGATGGTCCACGACAAGGCCGGCTCGATCCTGCGCTGGACCGGGCTCGACGAGACCGTCGCCAACAAGCTCATCGGCGGGTTCGATCGGTTGCTCGCGGAGATGGCGGAGGACCCGGAGCACCCGCTGCGCCTGAAGGCGGAGGAGGGGCTCGATCGGCTCGCCTGGGATTTCCAATATGACCGCCGCATGCGCGCGCGGGTCGAGACGATGAAGAACGATCTGCTCGACAATCCGGCGATGCAGCGCTGGCTCGACGGGTTGTGGGAACAGGCGCGCGGTGCGCTACTGGCGATCGCGCGCGACCCGGAACGGGCGATGGCGGGCCAGCTCGGCGACATCCTCCGCCAGCTCGGCGAGACCCTGCAGCACGACCCGCGCATGTCACGCACGATCAACCGCTTCGTACGCCGCGCGGCGGTGGGGGCTGCGGCCGACTATGGCGACGGGATCGTCAAGCTGGTCTCGGAAACGGTGCGCAGCTGGGATGCGGACACGATCACCCGCCGGCTGGAGAACGCCGTCGGCCGCGACCTGCAATATATCCGGGTGAACGGGACGATCGTCGGCGGGCTGGTGGGGTTGGTGATCCACAGCGTGGATGTGCTGCTGTAACACGTGCGCGTCTCCCTCTACCCTCCGGGGAGAGGGAAGGAGGAGCCGTAGGCGACGGAAGGGTGAGGGGTGGTTGGGCGCGCGCCATAGCCTCAAGCCCCTCACTTTCCCACGCGCAAGAGCGCGCGGGCCCCTCCCTCTCCCCGGAGGGTAGAGGGGAAAGGTGCCTTGTCGCGTTCTCGGGAGAACACAGCGGCGCGGCCTCTGGTTCAAGTTCACCACCCCGGCGAAGGCCGGGGCCCAATTGGCAAGGTCACAGTAACGGCGCGCAGCGGCTATCAGTACCGTTTCCCAATTGGGCCCCGGCCTCCGCCGGGGTGGTGTTGGTGCAACGTGTCTGAAATTGCGATCCTACTCCTGTCGCAGAAGCAAAGACCGCCGCTACCGCTCCCAATCCGGCATCACCCACCCCTTGGCCTTCGCCAGCAACCGCAAAGGCCCGTGCGCATTCACCGCAAACGGTTCGTCCGCCCAAGCAAAGGTCGGCGCGTCCGAAACATGATCGGAGTAGAACCGCACATGCGCCGCTTCCCGGTCGATCCCCTCGCGCGCCATCCACGCTTCGATCATCCGCAGCTTGGCCGGACCGTAGCAATTCTCACCCTCAATGCCGGCGAGCAGAACGCCGTCCGTGTCGCGCACGCTCTCCGTCCCGATCACCGCGTCGAAGCCCAGTCGCTTGGCGATCGCCTCGACATAGAATCGATACGAAGCGGTCGCCATGACGAGGCGGTATCCCGCGGCGCGGTCCACCGCGATCTGCGTCCGCGCGCTCGCGAACACGCCGTCGCGCATCACCCGGTCCGCAAACGCGTCCGCGGCACGCCGTTCCTCGGCCGGCGACATGCGTTTCCCCAGCATCATGCGCTGCATCACATATTTCAGCCGCCCCCGGCTGATCAGCTTGCCGACATAGCCGAGCGCCGCGATGCCCGCGAACGGCACGAGCGCCAGTCGCCACGGCGCGCCGCCCCGTCGCGCGGTCTGGAGCAGGAACGGGGTCCAGGTCGGCGCGTGCGTGATGGTCTTGTCCATGTCGTAGATGGCGAGACGGACGGGAGGCTTCTGAATCATCGCGTTCGCATACGCCGCATTCGTCTTGCCGATCCAGTCACTTTGCCGCAAAGGTGCGCCCGATGAGCGCGATGGCCGATTTCCAACAGGACGGTGCCGATACCGGCACGCTTCGGTTTACCGGCGATTTGTCGCTGGCCAGGATCGGCAATCTGCCCGATCGCCTCGAGGCGGTCGACGCATCCTCGATCAAGCATGTCGATCTCAGTGGTGTCGACCGGATCGACACGATCGGCGCCTGGGTTGTCCACCGGTTCGCGGCGCGCAACGACGCAACGATCGCCGGGCTCGACGAAGACGGCCAGGCGCTGTTCGATCAGGTCGTCGCGTCCGATCAGCCGATCGCCGCGAAGCCCGCCAAGGTCAACGCCGTCACTCGCATCCTCGGCGAGATCGGCGACGCGGTGGTGCTCACCGGCAGGACGATGCTCGGCCTGCTCGCGTTTCTGGGCGCGACGACGATCGCATTTGGCAGCGTCATTCGCCATCCGCGCCGGTTCCGGTTCAACGCCGTGGTCCAGCGGTTCGAGGTGGTCGGCATCGCCGCGCTCGGCATCGTCGGGCTGATGAGCTTCCTGATCGGCATGGTCATCGCGCAGCAGGGCGCGGTGCAGCTTCGCCAGTTCGGCGCGGAAGTGTTCACGATCAACCTCGTCGGTCGCCTGACCTTGCGCGAACTCGGCGTGCTGATGACCGCGATCATGGTCGCCGGCCGCTCGGGCTCGGCGTTCGCGGCGCAGCTGGGCACGATGAAGCTCACCGAAGAGATCGACGCGATGCGGACGATCGGCGTGTCGCCGATGGAGGCACTGGTGCTGCCGCGCGTGCTCGCGGCGATCGTGATGATGCCGCTGCTCGGCTTCTACGCGTCGGTGATCGCGATCATCGGCGGCGGCCTGCTCTGCTGGGTGCAGCTCGGCATTCCCCCGGTCACCTTCATCGCGCGTATCCGCGAAGTCGTGCCGATCACCGATCTCTACATCTCGCTGATCAAGGCGCCGGTGTTCGGCGCGATCATCGCGGTGGCTGGCTGCTTCCAGGGCATGCAGGTCGAGGCGGACGCCGAACAGGTCGGCCTGCGCACCACGTCGGCGGTCGTCCAGGGCATTTTCCTCGTGATCGTCCTCGACGCGTTCTTCGCAGTATTCTTCACATGGATCGGGTGGGACTGATGCCCCGCAAGAAAGACGATATCGTCATCTCCGTGAAGGGGCTGAAGAACGCGTTCGGTGATTCGACCGTGCATGACGGGCTCGACCTCGACGTGCGGCGCGGCGAGATCCTCGGCGTGGTCGGTGGCTCGGGCACCGGCAAGTCGGTGCTGATGCGCTCGATCATCGGGTTGCAGACTCCGGTCGCGGGCGAGATCACCGTGTTCGGCGAACCGACCATCGGTCGGGAGGAAACCGAGGCGACCGAGATCCGCAAGCGCTGGGGCGTGCTGTTCCAGGGTGGTGCGCTGTTCTCGACGCTGACCGTCGCCGAGAACGTCGAAGTGCCCCTGCGCGAATTCTACCCGGAATTGCAGGCTGCGCTGCTGGCCGAGATCGCCTCGTACAAGGTCGTGATGACCGGGCTTCCGGCGGATGCGGCCAATAAATATCCCGCCGAGCTGTCGGGCGGCATGCGCAAGCGTGCCGGCCTGGCGCGGGCGCTGGCGCTGGATCCCGAACTGCTGTTCCTCGACGAGCCGACCGCAGGGCTCGATCCGATCGGCGCCGCCGCGTTCGATGGCCTCACCCAGTCGTTGCAGAAGACGCTGGGGCTGACGGTGTTCCTGATCACGCACGATCTCGATACGCTGTATGCGATCTGCGACCGGGTCGCGGTGCTCGCGGACAAGAAGGTGATCGCGGTCGGTACGATCGACGAATTGCTGGCCCTCGATCATCCGTGGATCGAGGAATATTTCAAGGGCCCGCGTGGCCGCGCTGCGGTCGCGACGCAGGAGGCGCACGAGCGCGCCGACAAGGTCGCGGCCGAACATCCTACCGAAGTCCAGTCCAAGCAGTCCGCGCCGGACGACGCCGACGCGACATACGCCGAGAAAGAAGCAAGGACGCGCTGATGGAAACCCGTTCGAACCACGTCCTAGTCGGCGCCGTCGTGCTGATCCTGCTGGCGCTTCTCGCGCTGTTCACCGTGTGGATCGCGCGGATTGGCGGTAAGGAAGAGAAGGAATACGACATCTTCTTCCGCCAGTCGGTCGACGGGCTCGCACGCGGCTCCGCCGTGGTGTTCTCCGGCGTGCCGTCGGGGCAGGTGAAGACGATCTCGCTGTGGAAGAACGATCCGCAGTTCGTCCGCGTCCGTATCAGCGTCAACGACGAGACGCCGGTGCTGCAGGGCACGACCGCGTCGATCTCCGGCGTAGGCTTCACCGGTGTGAGCCAGATTTCGCTCGACGGCGCCCGCAAGGGCGCACCGGCGATCGGTTGCCCCGAGACGCGGACGCCGACCGAATGCCCGTACGGCGTGCCCGTGATCCCGACCAAGCTTGGCGGTCTCGGCGCGATCCTGAATTCCGCACCGCAGCTGCTCGAACGTCTGTCGACGTTGACCGAGCGCCTGACCGGCTTGCTGACCGACAAGAACCAGGCGTCGATCGCCGGGATCCTGGAGAACACCAACCGCCTGACCGACGCGCTGGCCGACCGTGGTCCCGAGATCGCCGCGACGCTCGCGCAGACCCGGGTCGCGATCCAGCAGGCAGGCGATGCTGCGCAGCAGTTCGGCGTATTGGCGAAGACAACCAACGGCGTGCTGTCGGAGGACGTGAAGCCGGCGATGGCGAACCTGAACAAGGCGATCGTCTCCGCGCAACAGAGCGCGGAAACGCTGAACTCGGCGATCGGCGATGCACGCCCCGGCTTGCAGGCATTCTCCAAGACGACGATCCCCGAAGCCAACCGTCTGGTTCGCGATCTCCGCACGACCGCCGCGGCGCTCTCGTCGGTCGCCGAGAAGGTCGACCAGGGCGGCGCGAGTTCGCTGATCGGGCAGCAGAAGCTCCCGGATTACAAGGGTAAGTGAGGCACGCCATGAAGACACCGCTCATCCTGATCGCGATGCTGCCCCTCGCCGGATGCATCAGCTTCGGCGCGAAACCGCCCCCCACGCTGCTGACCCTGACGAGCGCATCGTCGGTACCGGTCGGCCAGAACCAGGATTCGGCGACGGCGAAGTCGATCACGATCCAGGTCCCGGTCGTGCCGCAGTCGCTCGCCACCGCGCGCGTGCCGGTGCAGGCGACGCCAACCTCGATCGCGTATGTGACGGATGCGCAGTGGGCCGAACCCCCGGCGCGCCTGTTCGCGCGGCTGGTATCGGATACGGTATCGGCGCGGACCGGACAGGTCGTGCTGTCGACGGCGCAGTCGGTCGGCGATCCCGGCGGGTTGCTGAGCGGCGAACTGCGCAACTTCGGCCTGGATGCGACCACGCGCGAGGCGGTCGTGACGTTCGATGCGTCGCTGACCCGTGCCGGCAAGTCGACGGTCGAGAAGCATCGCTTCGAGGCACGCGTGCCGGTTGCGGCGATCGACGCGGCGTCGTCGGCGACCGGCATCAACCAGGCGGCAAACCAGGTTGCGACGGAAGTCGCCGACTGGATCGGCCGCTGAGGTTGAACGACCTTTTCGTTTGAGCGTTTCAGCCTCCTGATACGGAGGATAGCGATGCCACAGGGCGACAAGAGCGCGTATACCGACAAGCAGAAGCGCAAGGCCGAGCACATCGCCGAAGGCTATGAGGATCGCGGCGTTCCTGAAAAGGAGGCCGAAGGTCGGGCATGGGCGACGGTGAACAAGGATTCAGGCGGCGGCAACAAGTCCGGCTCGGGTCGCGGCAAGCCTGATACCCATGTGTCTTCACACAGTGGCGGGAAACAGGCTGCCGGCCGCAGCGATGCCGCGAAGTCTGCGGCGGCAAAGAAGGGCTGGGAGACACGGCGCAAGAACGCTTCCAGCTAGGTAACGTCTCTACCCTTGTGCCCTCGCGGGCGACGCTGCCACGACCATGCTGGTTGAGCGGTTGTTCCTCTGCACCCCTAACGATCCCAACTGCCAACTAGCAGGCGGGGCCCTACCTCTCGCACAGGGGGAAGGGGCTATAGTGCCAGAATCGTTTCTGCTTCGGCCAGATGCAGGCGCTCCACCATCTGACCGTCCAGACGAATCGCGCCCTTGTCGGCGTTTTCGGAATCTTCGAACGCCGCCACGACCTTGCGTGCCCAAGCCAGGTCTTCCTCGGTCGGTCCGAAGCCCGCATTGGCGGCGTCGATCTGCGAAGGATGGATCAGCGTCTTCCCGTCGAACCCCAGCATCGCGCCCTGCGCGCACTCCGCCGCGAACCGCGTGGCATCGTCCAGCGCGTTGCACACGCCGTCCAGCGCTACGATTCCCGCTGCGCGCGCAGCGATCACGGTCGAGCTCAGCGCCGGGATCAATGGCATGCGATCGGCGCCGAGCCGGCAGCGCATCTCCTTGGCGAGGTCGTTGGTGCCAGTGACCAGAGCCGTGAGCCCGGTCTCGGCGGCTGCTGTCGAAAGCTGGGGGAGAGCGAGTATCGCGGCGCACGTCTCGATCATCGCCCAGATCGGCGTCTCCTCTTCGCCCAGCGATGTGCGGACCTGGCGCAAATCCGCAACCGACGAAACCTTGGGAACGAGCACCGCGGCCAAGCCGATCGCGCGAACCGCGGCGATGTCGTCGGCATACCAGGGGGTGTCGAGGCCGTTGACGCGTACCACCAGTTCGCGTTCGCCGAAGCCTCCATCACGCGCCGCTTCGCACACCCGCTCCCGCGCCGCAGCCTTCTCGTCGGGCGCGACGGCATCCTCCAGATCGAGGATCACGACGTCGCACGCGAGCGTCCGCGCCTTGGCGATGGCGCGCGCGTTCGAGGCGGGCATGTAGAGCGCGCTGCGGCGGCGTCTGGTCGTCATGCTATCGGCCGTCGCGGATCAGGTGACGACGTCGGGCGCCGTGCGACCGGTGTGCGGGGCGATGCCGGCGATCGACTCCGCGGCGGCGACGATGCTCGCCAGCATCTCGCCGGTATCGCGGTCGAGGTCGCCGCCGACGGGCTCGTAGCGTTCGAGGTATACGCGCAGCGTCGCACCGGTGGTGCCGGTACCCGAGAGACGGAACACCACGCGGCTACCGCCCTCGAACAGGATGCGGACACCCTGGTTGCGGCTGATCGAGCCGTCGGTCGGGTCGGTATAGGCGAACTCGTCCGCGGTCTCGACGGTGAGGTCACCGAACTGCTGGCCGGGGAGGGTGGCGAGGCTTGCACGAAGCGCGGCCATCAACGCGTCGGCGCGCGGGGTCTCGACGCCTTCGTAGTCATGGCGCGCGTAATAGTTGCGGCCGAACTTGGCCCAGTGATCGCGGGCGATCGTGTCGACGCTCTCGCCGCGGACCGCGAGGATGTTGAGCCACAGGAGGACTGCCCACAGGCCGTCCTTCTCGCGGACGTGGTCAGAGCCGGTGCCGGCACTTTCCTCGCCGCAGATCGTCGCCATGCCGGCGTCGAGCAGGTTACCGAAGAACTTCCAGCCGGTCGGGGTCTCGTAGGCGGGGATGCCGAGCGCTTCGGCCACCCGGTCGGCGGCGGCGCTGGTCGGCATCGAGCGGGCGATACCCTTGAGGCCGCCTGCGTACCCCGGCGCGAGGTGCGCGTTCGCCGCCAGCATGGCCAAGCTGTCCGAAGGGGTGACGAAGCGGTGCTTGCCGATGATCAGGTTGCGGTCGCCGTCGCCGTCCGACGCCGCGCCGAAGTCGGGCGCATCCGGCGCCATCATCGTCTCGTACAATTCATGCGCGTGGACGAGATTGGGGTCGGGATGGTGGCCGCCGAAATCAGGAAGGGGCGTACCGTTGCGTACCGTGCCGGCCGCAAAACCGAGGCGGCGTTCGAGGATCTCGGTCGCATAGGGCCCGGTGACGGCGCTCATCGCGTCGAACGCCATCGTCAGCTTGGCGCTGCGGATCGCGTCGAAGTCGAACAGCGTCTCCATGAGCGCGGCATAATCCTCGACCGGGTCGACGACCTCGACGGGCATCGCGCCGACGGTGACTTCGCCATCGGTATCAAGGTCGATGTCATCGGCGTCGACGGTCAGCCAACGATCGATCTCCAGCGTCCGGGCGTTGATCGCGTCAGTCACGGATTCGGGGGCGGGGCCGCCGTTGGCGATATTGTACTTGATCCCGAAGTCCTCGTCGGGGCCGCCCGGGTTGTGGCTTGCCGACAGGACGAGCCCACCGATCGCACCACGCTTGCGGATCATGTGGCTGGCAGCAGGCGTCGACAGGATGCCGCCGCGACCCACGATCACGCGACCGAAGCCGTTCGCGGCTGCCATGCGGATCGCGACTTGGATGACCTCACGGTTGAGGAAGCGCCCATCGCCGCCAATGACCAGCGTGGCGCCAGACTTGTCCGCCACCACGTCGAATACCGACTGGACGAAATTCTCGGCATAATTGGCCTGCTGGAACACCTTCACCTTCTTGCGCAGGCCCGACGTACCGGGCTTCTGATCGGTATATGGCGTGGTCGAAACGGTGCGGATCATGCGGGTTCCAGAAGGCTCGAATAGAGGTTTGCGTAGCGGCGGCCGCTCTCGTCCCACGAGAAGTCCGCGCGCATGGCGTTGCGCTGCAACATGGCCCAACGATCGGGGCGTGCATAGAGCGCGATGGTGCGGCGCAGCGCGTGACTGAGTGCTTCTGGCGTGACGCCGTCGTGCTGGACGCCGGTGGCAACGCCCGCGGCGATTGCGGCTTCGTTGGCGTCGATCACGGTATCGGCCAGACCGCCGGTGCGCGCGACGACAGGAATGCAGCCGTAAGCAAGGCCGTAAAGCTGCGTCAGGCCACAGGGTTCGAACCGCGACGGGATCAGGATCGCGTCGGCGCCGCCTTGCAACAGGTGCGAGACGGGTTCGTCATAACCGATGCGGACGCCAATCCGGCCGGGGTGGCGTTCGGCGGCGGCGAGGAAGGCGAGTTCGAGTGCGGTATCGCCCGATCCTAGCAACGCCAGACGGCCGCCGAGCGCGACCAGCTCGTCGAGTGCGCCCGCGAGCACGTCCATGCCCTTCTGCCACGTCAGGCGGCTGACGACCGTAAAGATCGGTCCTTCGCCCGCGTCGAGCCCGAAGGTCTGCTCTACCGCACGCTTGTTGATCCGGCGACGGCTGAGCGCGCGCGCGGTGTAGCGCGAGGGAAGGGCGGCGTCCGTCTCCGGGTTCCAGACCGCGGGGTCGATGCCGTTGACGATTCCCGCGACGCGGCTGGCGCGATCGTTGATCAGGCCTTCCAGGCCCATGCCGAACTCACCGCGCCGGATCTCGGCGGCATAGGTCGGGCTGACGGTGGTGATCGCATCGGCGGCTTCGAGACCGGCCTTCAAAAAGCCGACGCCGCCGTAATATTCGACGCCGTCGAGCGCGAAGGCTGCGTCGGGGAGGTCCAGGTCGGCGAAAATGTCCGCGCCGTAGCGGCCCTGGAACGCGATGTTGTGGATCGTCACCACTGTCTTGGCGGGTGAGCCCGGGCCGGAGGCGTAACGCAGATAGGCGGGGGCCATTGCCGCCTGCCAGTCATGCGCATGCAGGACGTCGAAGTCGTACCCCGCAACGACGCCCGAGGCGAGATCGGCCGCTGCCCTGCCGAATGCGGCGAAGCGGCGCCAGTTGTCGGACCAGTCCGCCCCCGTCGCGTCGCCGTAAGGGCCGCCGCCGCGCGCGAAGAGGCTGGGCGCGTCGAGCACGAGAAGGGCATGGTCGCCGATCTTGGTCTTCAGGATGCGCGCTTCGGCGCCGAGCAGGTCGGTGTAGCGGTGGACGACCTTGGCGCGCTTGGTAACGGCGGCGAGCGCGGGATAGCCCGGAAGGAAGGTCGTGAGCGTTGCACCATGCGGCACGAGCGCAGCCGGCAACGCGCCGACCACGTCCGCAAGTCCACCGGTTTTGATGAGCGGATAGGCTTCGGAGGCAACGGACAGGACGCGCATCACATCCTCCCCGGCACGGGGAGGGGGACCATGCATCGCATGGTGAAGGGGGGCTTCCGCAGACGGTACGCGTTCGATCGCAGGCGGTCCTCCCGCAATCGCAGCCGGTACGCTTGCGGTCGCAGCCGGTACGCTTGCGATGAGCCCCCTCCACTCTTCGCCGATGGCGAAAGGTCCCCCTCCCCGTGCCGGGGAGGATATGCGTTCGTCATCACGCCGTCAGCCGGTCGATCATGGATTTGGTCACCAGCACCACGCCGCTGTCCGTACGGCGGAAGCGTTGAGCATCCGCCTCGGCATCTTCCCCGACAACCAACCCGTCAGGGATCTCCACACCGCGGTCCACCACCACCTTCGACAGGCGTGCACCCCGACCAATGACGCAATGCGGCAGGATCACCGCCTGATCGAGCATCGAGTAGCTGTGCGCGCGCGTGCCGGTGAAGATCAGGCTGCGGTGGATCGAGGAGCCGGAGATGATGCAGTCGCCCGAGACGAGGCTCGACACCGCCTCGCCGCGGCGACCGTCGTCGGCGTGGACGAACTTTGCGGGCGGCGTGACCTCCGAATAGGTCCAGAGCGGCCAGCTGCGGTCGTAGAGGTCGAGCTTGGGCACGACATCGGTGAGATCGATATTCGCCTCCCAATACGCATCGACCGTGCCGACATCGCGCCAGTAGGCATCGACTTCGCTGCCCGAGCGCACGCAGCTGTCGGAGAAGCGGTGCGCGACCGCCTTGCCGTGCTTGACGAGGTACGGGATGATATCCTTGCCGAAATCGCGCGACGATCCGGGCGTCTCGGCATCGCGGCGGAGTTCGTCGAACAGCAATTTGGTGTGGAAGACGTAGATCCCCATCGATGCCAGCGCGATGTCCGGATTGCCTGGGATCGCAGGCGGATCGGCGGGTTTCTCGACGAACGCGGTGACATTGTCATGCTCGTCGACGGCCATCACGCCGAAGCCCACCGCCTCCATCCGCGGCACTTCGAGGCAGGCGATGGTGACGTCCGCGCCGGTCTCGCAATGCTGTTGCAGGATCAACTCGTAATCCATCTTGTAGATATGGTCGCCCGCCAGGATGACCATGTATTCGGGCGCGTGGCTCTCGATGATGTCGATGTTCTGGTACACGGCATCGGCGGTGCCCTCGTACCATTGGAACTCGCTGATCCGCTGCGAGGCGGGCAGGATGTCGAAGCTCTCGTTGCGTTCCGAGCGGAGGAAATTCCAGCCGCTCTGGAGATGGCGGATCAGCGAATGTGCCTTGTACTGCGTCGCGACGCCGATCCGGCGGATGCCCGAGTTGATCGCGTTGGACAGCGCGAAATCGATGATCCGCGCCTTGCCGCCGAAATACACCGCGGGTTTCGCGCGCGTATCGGTCAGCTCCATCAGGCGACTGCCGCGGCCGCCGGCCAGCACATACGCCATCGCGTCGCGCGCCAATGGCTGTCCCCGCCGTTCCACCATGTCCGTCTCTCCCTAATATTCCGCGGTATAACGCCCCGTTACCCGCGGGTTGTTCCGTGTTAACCTTCGAACTCGAGCATGATCGTCGCGAGCGGGGGCAGCGTGACCCAGGCCGCGCCGTCCTTGGCCACGACGCCGCCGAGATTGCCGAGGCCGCTGCCCCAATATTCGCGCGCATCGCTGTTGATGATCTCGCACCAGCGGCCGTCATGCGGCAAGGGTATGCGATAGGGTGCACGCGCGATCGGCGTCATGTTGGCGATGATCGCGACCGGCTTCGCACCGGGTGCCTTGCGCAACCACGCAAACACCGAATTGGCGGCATCGTCGGCGATCAGCCATTCGAAGCCTTCGCCTTCGCAATCGCGCGCGTGCAATGCCGGCTTCTCGCGGTAGACGGTGTTCAGGTCGCGCACGAGGTTGCGGACCCCCTCATGGCTGCGACTGTTGCGCAGGCACCAGTCGAGCGCGCGGGCTTCCGACCATTCGCGGCGCTGCGCGAATTCCTGCCCCATGAAGAGCAGTTTCTTGCCCGGATAGCCCCACATGAACGCGTAATAGGCGCGCAGGTTGGCGAATTGCTGCCAGTCGTCGCCGGGCATCTTGGTCAGCAGCGAACCCTTGCCGTGGACGACCTCGTCATGGCTCAAGGGCAGGACGAAATTCTCGCTGAACGCGTAGACTAGCCCGAAATTGATCTCGCCGTGGTGGTGCTTCCGGTGCAGCGGATCGCGCGCCATGTACTGGAGCGTGTCGTGCATGAAGCCCATGTTCCACTTGAACCCGAACCCGAGCCCGCCGCTCTTGCCGTCGTCGCTCACCGGCGCGGAGACGCCTGGCCACGACGTCGATTCCTCGGCGATTGTGAAGACGCCGGGATGCTGGCCGTAGATCTCGCGGTTCATGTCGCGAAGGAACGCGACGGCTTCCCAGTTCTCGCGACCGCCGTCTGCGTTGGGGATCCATTCGCCGCTTTTGCGCGAGTAGTCGCGGTACAGCATCGACGCGACCGCATCCACGCGCAGGCCGTCGATGTGATAGCGCTCGGCCCAGAACAGCGCGTTGTTGACGAGGAACGACGTCACTTCGCGCCGCCCGAAATTGTAGATCGCGGTGTTCCAGTCGGGGTGGAAGCCGAGCCGCGGATCCTCGTGTTCGTACAGCGCGGTGCCGTCGAACTTCGCCAAGCCGAACGCATCGGTTGGGAAATGTGCAGGTACCCAGTCCAGCAGCACGCCGATCCCGGCGAGATGTGCGCCATCGACGAACCGAGCGAAGCCATCGACGTCGCCGAAGCGGGCGGACGGCGCGTAGAGACCGGTGGTCTGGTAGCCCCAGCTCGGGTCGTACGGATGTTCGCTGATCGGCAGGAATTCGATGTGCGTGAAGCCCATCTCGACCACGTAGGGGATCAGACGGTCGGCGAGCGCGTCCCAGGTCAGGAACCAGTCGTTCTCGTCACGGTCCCAGGATCCGGCGTGGACCTCATAGATGCTGATCGGCACGCGACGCGGATCGACCGAGGCCCAGTGTTTCCGGTGATCGGTGTCAGCCCAGTCGTGCGCGAGCTTCCGCGTGATCGAGGCGTTGGCGGGTCGGAGTTCGGCCGCGAACGCGAACGGGTCGGCCTTGAGCGGTTGAATCTGACCATCGGGACCGACGATCTCGAACTTGTAGGCGCGGTATTCGGCGATGTCGGGGATGAAGATCTCCCACACGCCGACGTCGCCGCGCTTGCGCATCGCGTGGCGGCGCCCGTCCCAGTCATTGAAGTCGCCGACCACCGACACGCGCTGCGCATTGGGGGCCCAGAGCGCGAAGTGGACGCCGTGCGCGCCCTCGTGCTCGATCAGGTGCGCGCCCATCTTGTCGTGGAGGCGGCGGTGCGTTCCCTCGGCCATCAGCAGGTCGTCGATCGGGCCGAGCACGGGGCCGAAGCTGTAGGGGTCGGTGACCCACCACGAGGTGTCGCCCGCCTCGGCGTGGTATTTCACCGGCTGTTGCGTGCCGTCGATCGGGCCCTCGAACAGACCGCGATCGTCGATGCGGGGGAGGGTGCCGAGCGCGGTGCCGTCGAGTGCGTGCGCCTTGGCCGTGTCCGCGCCCGGCAGCCAGACGCGGGCGAACACACCGGTCGGGCCGCTGTGCACGCCGAGCAACGAGAACGGATCGTCGTGACGCCCTTCAAGCAGGGCAACGATGGCGCCTTCGGGTGGCTTCACATCACCGTCCAGATTTCCCGCGCGTATTCGCGGATCGTGCGGTCGGACGAGAACCAGCCGACGCGGGCCACGTTGCGGACGGTGGAGGCGACCCACGCATCGCGGTCGTTCCAGCGCGTATCGACCGCGCGCTGGGCGGTGGCATAGCTGTCGAAATCGGCGGCGAGCATGAACCAGTCGCCCTCGTACAGCCCGCCCATAAGCCCGGCATAGCGCGTCTTGTCGTCGGGCGAGAACACGCCGGACGCGATCGCGGACACTGCCTGGCGCAGTTCGTTCGAACCATCGATGACGCTGCGCGGATCATAGCCGTCGGCGCGCTTCGCCTCGACCTCGTCGGCGGTCATGCCGAAGATGAAGATGTTGTCGTCGCCGACGCGGTCCTTGATCTCGATGTTGGCGCCGTCGAGCGTGCCGATCGTCAGCGCGCCGTTCATCGCGAACTTCATGTTGCCGGTGCCCGACGCCTCGAGTCCGGCGGTCGAGATCTGTTCGCTGAGGTCGGCGGCGGGGATGATCTTCTCCGCCAGCGACACGTTGTAATTGGGCAGGAACGCAACCTTGAGCAGGCCACCAACCGACGGGTCCGCGTTGATCCGGCGGGCGACGTCGTTCGCCAGCTTGATGACGAGTTTCGCGTTGTGATAGCTCGACGCCGCCTTGCCCGCGAACAGCTTGACCCTCGGGGTCCAGTCGCGTTCGGGATGGCTGCGGATCTGGTCGTAGAGCGCGACCGTCTCGATGATGTTGAGCAGCTGGCGCTTATACTCATGGATGCGCTTGATCTGGACGTCGAACATAGCGTCCGGGTCGACGCGGAGCCCCATGCTCTCCTTAATGTGATTAGCCAGTGCCACCTTGTTCGAACGCTTCACGCTCGAAAAGCGCTCCCTGAAACCGGAATCGTCGGCAAAAACATCCAGATCGACCAGCTTTTCGGCATCGTCGAGGAAGCCGTCGCCGATCGCATCGCGGATCAGCGCGGTCAGGCCGGGATTGCATTGCTGGAGCCAGCGACGCGGCGTGATGCCGTTGGTCTTGTTGTTGATCCGTGTCGGGTAGAGCTTGTGGAGATCGGCGAAGACCGTCTTCTTCATCAGCTGCGTATGCAGCGCGGCGACGCCGTTGACGCTGTGCGACCCGGCAAAGGCGAGGTTCGCCATCCGCACGCGCCGCTCGCCGCCCTCGTCGATCAGGCTGATCGCCGAGATCGCCCTGTCGTCGATCCCCTCGGTGCCGCGCGCCTCGCGCAGCAGCTTGGCGTTGATCGCGTAGACGATCTGCATGTGGCGCGGGAGCAGCCGTTCGAACAGCGGCAGCGGCCAGCTCTCTAGCGCCTCGGGCAACAGCGTGTGGTTGGTGTAGCCGAAGGTGGCGCGCGTGATCTTCCACGCCTCGTCGAACGCGAATTCGTGGTGGTCGATCAGCAGCCGCATGAGCTCTGCGACCGACACCGCGGGATGCGTGTCGTTGAGCTGGATCGCGGCCTTGTCGGGCAGCGTACGGATGTCGCCGAAATACTGGATGTGGCGCCGGACGATGTCCTGGATCGACGCGGACGAGAAGAAATACTCCTGGCGGAGACGGAGTTCCTGCCCCGCCGCGGTGGAATCGTTGGGGTAGAGGACGCGGGTGAGCGTCTCGGCGCGCGTCTGATCGGCCAGCGCGCCCGAGAAATCGCCGGCGTTGAAGCGGTCGAGCTTGATCGGATCGAACGCGCTGGCAGTCCAGAGGCGGAGCGTGTTGACGTGTTTGCCGCGCCAGCCGACCACGGGAGTATCGACGGCAGTCGCCTCGACCGCTTCGGACGGGCTCCAGTGAACCTGACCCCCATCGGTTACCGTCACTTCGCCGCCGAAGCCGACGAAATAGGCGCTCTCGCGGCGTTCGAATTCCCAGGGATTGCCGTGCGCGAGCCAGTTCTCCGGCATCTCGACCTGCCAGCCATCGTCGATCCGCTGGCGGAACATGCCGTTCACGTAGCGGATGCCGTAGCCATAGGCGGGCAGCGCGAGGCTCGCCATGCTCTCCATGAAGCAGGCGGCGAGCCTGCCGAGGCCGCCATTGCCGAGCGCCGCGTCGGGTTCGATCTCTTCGAGTTCGGCGAGGTCGACGCCGTGGAGCTTCAGCGCCCGCGTGACTTCGTCGTTGCGCTGGAGGTTGGTCACCGCGTCGCGCAACAGCCGCCCGATCAGGAATTCGAGGCTGAGATAATAGACGCGCTTGGCGCCGGCCGCGTGCGCTGCCTTGGTCGAGGCCATCCAGCGTTCGACGATGTCGTTACGGACCGTCAGGATCGTCGCGGCGAGCCAGTCGTGGGGGCGGGCGGCCTGCGCATCCTTGCCGATGCGGTGGACCAGCGTGTCGAGGATCGAGTCGGCCAGATCCTGGATCACGGGTGCTTGAACGGGCGGCTGTACGGCAGGATCTGAGGTCACACGGTTTCCGAAATCGTTACGGTCGCGGTGATCCTAGCCGTCCGCGGGCCGATGTCACGCGGACTTCCTTCCCGTGCAGGAAAAGAATGTTGCCGATCAATATCTTGATTTGGAAAAATCCATCACCGCGCGGGGGCGGTGGTGGACAGGGTAGGGTTCGAACCTACGTAGGAGAAACTCCGGCAGATTTACAGTCTGCTGCCTTTAACCACTCGGCCACCTGTCCAGGCCGCTTTTGCAAGCGCCGCTCTTTCGAGCGCCACTGTTTCAAGCGAGGCGGCTCAATGGCGAAGCGCGCCCCGCCTGTCAACGCGGGTTTTGCGAAGTTTCGTGGTTCATAGTTGCCGCGGGCGCCGAATGCCGACAAGGACGCGGCATACACAGACACGATAGAGAGCGAATATGGCACGCAAGGGACACAGGCCGAGCAAGGCACCGGCAGGCCGCCCCCGCTTCTGGGGCAAGCACGCAGTAGGGGCGGCGCTCGCCAATCCGGAGCGCACGGTGCGCAAAATCCTCGGCACGCGCGAGGCGCTGGCCGGGTTCGACCTGCCGGCCGACGTGCCGGTGACCTATGCCGAGGCGATGGACTTGGCGCGGCTGGTGCCGGGCGATGCGCCGCACCAAGGCGTGGTGATCGAGGTCGAGCCGCTCGAGGACATGTGGCTCGCCGACCTTTTGGAGCACGGCAAGGACGACAATCGTCCGCTGGTGATCCTCGACGGCGTGACCGATCCGCACAATGTCGGCGCGATTCTGCGCTCGGCGGCGGCGTTCGATGCACTGGGGATCATCACGCCGGATCGCAACGCGCCGCCGGAATCGGGGACGATCGCGCGGGCCGCGTCCGGGGCGCTTGAGAGCGTGCCGTGGATCCGCGTCGTCAACCTCGCCCGCGCGCTGGAAGAGATCGCCGCAGCCGGCTTCTGGCGTATCGGGCTGACCGGCCACGCGACGCAGACGCTGGCGGAGGCGATGGGCACGCAGCGCATCGCGATCGTGCTCGGCGCCGAAGGCGAGGGCATGCGCCAGAATACCGAGCAGCATTGCGACGAGCTGGCGAAACTGCCGATCTCGGAGAAGGTCGAGAGCCTCAACGTGTCGAACGCAGCGGCGATCGCCTTGTATGCGATAACGACGCGGTAACCTAAACTCCCTCGCCCCTACGGGGAGAGGGAAGGGGCCCGCCGCCCTTGCGGTGGGAAGGGAGAGGGGAGTGAGGCTCGGGACGGTTCATCCCAACAGCCCCTCTCCCTTCCGTCGCCTACGGCTCCTCCCTCCCTCTCCCCGTAGGGGCGAGGGACAGGGAATTAGTCCTCCGCTGCAATCCGGACCTTCAACCCATCCAGCCCGTCGGTCAGCTCGATCTGGCACGACAGTCGCGAAAACTCATCGCGGTCGCTCGTCGAATTGAGCAAATCATCTTCATCCGGGCTCATCGGCTTCAGTTTGGCCGCAAAGTCCGGGTCGACATGGATGTGGCAGGTGGCGCACGAGCAGCAGCCACCGCACAGCGCCAGGATCTCGTCGATCCCGGCGTCGCGGATGACTTCCATCACCGAAAGGCCTGCCTCGCCGATGATCTCGCGTTCTTCCCCTTCACGCGTCACGACGATAAGCTTGGGCATGTCATTCTCCGATAAACCTGTGTCCGTTCATGCCGAGCGCGCGGTGCGCAAGCAAGCAGCAAGGCGCGCCGCATCATGGGGCTGAGTGCGGATCAACTGGAAACCGCCATGGCGGCTTTGTGCGCGATCGAACCGGCCTTCGCAGTCGCGGTCGGCAATGCCGGTCACCCCGCGCCCCGGATCAGCGAACGCGGCTTCGCGACGTTGCTGCGCACGATCGTCGGGCAACAGGTGAGCGTCGCCTCGGCGGCGGCGGTGTGGAACAAGCTCGACGCGGTGGTCGGCGGGGCTGGCGATCCGGCAAAGATCGCTGCCGCCAGCGACGAGACGTTGCGTAGTGCCGGACTATCGCGCCAGAAGCTCGGTTACGCCCGCAGCCTCGCCGACGAGGTGACGAGCGGCCGCCTCGACCTGACCCAGCTGCCCGAAGACGACGAGGAGGCGATCGCCGCGCTGGTCCGCGTGAAAGGCATCGGTCGCTGGTCGGCGGAGATCTACCTGCTGTTCGCCGAGGGCCGCACCGACATCTGGCCGGCGGGCGACCTCGCGATCCAGATCGAGATCGGGCGCATTCTCGGTCACGAAACGCGCCCGAGCGAGAAATTGAGCCGCGAAGTGGCGGAGCCGTGGCGCCCACACCGCGGCGCCGCGGCGATATTCGCGTGGCATCACTATCAGGCGGACATGAAGGTGATCTGAAAACGGCGGTCCGCAGCTGGGGGCTGCGCGTGCGCTCTATGGGTCGCGGCGCGTTAACCCGGTGCTGTATCTTCAGCCCTATCGCAGCAGCACTCAGGAGTCGTGATCATGAAATTCGTCGAACTGAAATCGCATGGCGGCAACTATTACGTCGTGACGGCGAACATCGCCTATCTGCGCAAGGATGAAAACGGGCAGACCAAGGTCGGACTCGTCGGCGGGGACTCGCTGCTGGTGGTGGGGAGCATGGAAGACGTCGCGGCTAAGCTGCTGGCAGGCTGATCCTGGCGCCGCCGCCCTAGGGCCAGGCGCCCGACGATATGCTTGTTCCCCCCGCCCCCTTCCGGCAAAGCGGCGGGCGATGGCAGCCCCCAATCTTCCCGCATCCGACTTCGCCAACTCGCTCGCCGAGAGCCACCGCACCGTCGTCGTCCCCGAAGGCGCCTCCTTCTGGCGCCGCCTGTTCGCGTTCGTGGGGCCGGGGTATCTCGTCGCGGTCGGCTATATGGACCCCGGCAACTGGGCGACCGACATCGCCGGCGGCTCGGCGTTCGGTTACACGTTGCTGTCGGTCGTGCTGCTGTCGAACCTGATGGCGATGGTGCTGCAGGCCCTCTCCGCTCGCCTCGGCATCGTCGCCGGCCTCGACCTCGCCCAGGCCTGCCGCGCTCACTATTCGAAGCCGGTCTCGGTCGCGCTCTGGTTCCTGTGCGAGATCGCGATCATCGCCTGCGACCTCGCCGAGGTGCTCGGCACCGCGATCGCGCTGAAATTGCTGTTCGGACTGCCGCTGGTCTACGGCGTCGTTCTCACCGCGCTCGACGTGTTCCTGATCCTGGCGCTGCAACGCTTCGGCTTCCGCAAGCTGGAGGCGTTCGTCGTCGCCTTGCTCGTCATCATCGCCGGCTGCTTCGTCTTCGAGCTGTTCCTCGCGCGGCCCGACATGGCGGGCGTGCTCGGCGGTCTCGTCCCGACCACGCAGATCGTCACCAATCCGGCGATGCTCTACATCGCGATCGGCATCCTCGGCGCGACCGTGATGCCGCACAATCTGTACCTCCACTCGTCGATCGTCCAGACCCGCGCCTTCGCCAAGGACACGGCCGGCAAGCGCGACGCGATCACGATGGCGACGATCGACGGCACGGTCGCGCTGGGCCTCGCCTTCTTCATCAACGCAGCGATCCTGATCCTCGCGGCGGCGACCTTCCACGTCGCCGGCCGGACCGACGTCGCCGAGATCGATCAGGCGTACGAGTTGCTGGCCCCGATGCTCGGGATGGGCGCGGCAAGCGTGTTGTTCGCGGTCGCGCTGCTGGCGTCGGGGCAGAACTCGACCGTCACCGGCACACTCGCCGGCCAGATCGTGATGGAGGGCTTCCTCAACCTGCGCATGCCGGTCTGGGCGCGGCGGCTCGTGACGCGCCTGCTCGCGATCGTCCCCGCCGTGTTCGTCGTCGGTGCGTCGGGCGATGTCGGCGCGACCAAGCTGCTGGTACTGAGCCAGGTCGTGCTGAGCCTGCAGCTCCCGTTCGCGGTGGTGCCGCTCGTCAAGTTCACCGGCGACCGCACGATCATGGGCGATCTGGTCAGCCCGGCGTGGCTGAAGATCCTCGCCTGGGTGATCGCCGCGGTGATCATCGGGCTCAACGGCACGCTGCTCTACGGCATGCTGTAGATGCGAAAACGGCGACCGATCGCTCGGCCGCCGCTTCGTTATCAGCTAATTTTGGTCGAAGCTCAGCGGCAGCGTACGTTGCCGCGATCGACCGAGCGGCCGAGCAGTGCGCCACCACCGGCGCCCGCCAGCGTGCCCAGCGTACCGCCACCGATCAGGTTCGCCAGCACGCCGCCGCCGAGTGCGCCGAGCACCAGGCCCGTCGAGCCGTCGTTGCGCTTGCAATAGGCGCGACCGTCCTGGCCGCGATAGATGCGGTCGTTGCGGCCGAGGCGGCGCTCGCGGTAGTTGCCGCTCTGATAGCTGCGCGACGGATCCCAGTTGCGGTCGTCGCCGTGCCAGCTGCGGTCGCCGCGGCCATTGCGGTCGTTGTTGTTGCGACGATCGTCATGGCGCTGCGCAGAGGCTGCGACCGGAACCATCGCTGGCGCGACAACGGCAACCGACATCAATGCGGCGATGAAATGCTTCTTCATGGATAATCTCCTGATCTCTGTCAGGGTAACCCACACGTCCCGCAAAAGGTTCATACCGTGCTGGCGTTGGCCATCGAACAATCGTGTCCTTCCCCCGTCTCGACCTGCAACGTCGCGTGACCGATGCCGAATTTGTCGTGGAGCATCGTCCGGGCATCGCTCAGGAACCGATCGCCCGGATGGCCGCCCGGCATCATCAGGTGCGCGGTGAGCACGGGCTCGGTGGTGCTCATCGGCCAGATGTGGAGGTCGTGGATCCCGGTCACGCCGGGCAGGCCGCACAGCGCCTCGTCGACATGGTCGAACTCGATCCCGCGAGGGACGGCGGACAGCGACATCTCCACGGTTTCGCGAAGCAGGCCCCAGGTCTGCCAGAAGATCAGACACGCGATGACGATGCTCACCGCGGGGTCGATCCAGGTGAGCCCGGTGCGCCAGATCACGAAGCCGGCGATCACCACGCCCGCCGACACCAGCGCGTCGGCGGCCATGTGGAGGTACGCACCGCGGATGTTGACGTCGCCCTTGCGACCGCGCGCGAACATCCAGGCGGTGAACGCGTTCACGGCGATGCCGATGCCCGCGACCATCGACACGGTAAGCCCGGCGGTAGGGGCGGGATCGGACAAGCGCTGCGAAGCCTCGAGCACGATTGCGCCGAGTGCGACCAGCAACAGCAGCGCGTTGGCCAGCGCGGCGAGGATCGTCGAGCCCTTTAACCCGTAGGTGTAGCGCTTGGTCGGTGCGGTGCGCGCAAGCATCGTGCCGCCCCAGGCGACGACGAGACCGAGCACGTCGCACAGATTGTGGCCCGCGTCGGCGAGCAGCGCGACCGAGTCGATCCGCAGGCCGACGATCGCCTCGACGACGACGAACACGATGTTGAGGCCGATGCCGATCGCGAACGCGCGGTCGAACGAGGCCGGGGCGTGGCTGTGGCCCCCGTGCGAGTGGCCCCCGCCGTGGCTGTGTGAGTGACCATGCGAATGGTCGTGCCCGTGATGATGTCCGCCCAACGCTCGGCACTCCGCTAAATCCGGCCGCCGCCTAGCATCGACGTATCGTGAGATACTAGGACGCGAGAGACATTCTCGCACGTCGCCAATCACGCAACGGCCCCCCTCCCTGAAAGGGAGGGGCAGGGGGTGGGTCGGCCAGTTTATGTCGCAACCGCAAGGACATGCGGAACCCGACCACCCCCAACCCCTTCCCTTTCAGGGAGGGGAGCAGCTTACCCTGCCACCAACGCACTCCGTCACCCCGGCGGAGGCCGGGGCCCACCGTCCCGCGCACTCAATTCTCTCGAATGGGCGGAACGGTGGATGCCGGAACGAGGCTCTCTTGGAGCTAGTCGAAGGGTCCGGCATGACGGGGGAAGTGCTCAGCCCTCGTTCGCCAACGCCTTCAACCGGTACAGCGCGTCGAGCGCATCCCGTGGACTCATCGCGTCGATGTCGAGCTTGGCGAGATCCTCGCGCAGCACGTCGCACGCTGCCTCCTCGACCTGCGCGGCGGCGGCGAACAACGGCAGGTCGTCCAGCCCGGCCGCCAGCCCCCCCGTCTTCGCACGTCCGGCCTCGAGCTTCGCCAGCACCGCCTTCGCGCGCGCCACCGTCACCGGCGACATCCCCGCCAGCCGCGCGACCGCCAGCCCATAGCTCCGATCCGCCGGGCCGTCGGCGAGTTCGTGGAGCAGCACCAGCTCCCCCTTCCATTCGCGCGCGCGGACGTGGTGCAGCGACAGCGCCTCGCAGCGCTCCGCCAACCGCGTGAGCTCGTGGTAATGTGTCGCGAACAGGCAGCGGCAGCGATTGTCCTCGTGGATCGCCTCGACCACCGCCCAGGCGATCGCGAGCCCGTCATAAGTCGAGGTCCCGCGCCCGACCTCGTCGAGGATCACGAAGCTACGCGGCGTCGCCTGCGCGAGGATCGCCGCGGTCTCGACCATCTCGACCATGAACGTCGACCGCCCGCGCGCAAGGTTGTCCGACGCCCCGACGCGGCTGAACAGGCGGTCGACCAGCCCCAGCGTAGCCTTGGTCGCGGGCACGTACGACCCGGCCTGCGCGAGCACGGCGATCAGTGCGTTCTGGCGGAGGAAGGTCGATTTACCGCCCATGTTCGGGCCGGTGACGAGCCACAGCCGCGACGCCTCCGACAGGTTGCAGTCGTTTGCGACGAACCGGTCGCCCGACTTCGCGACCGCTGCCTCGACCACCGGATGCCGCCCGCCCTCGATCTCGAAGCACGCGTGATCGACCAGCGAAGGCCGCGCCCAGGCACCTTCCGCCGCGCGCTCCGCGAGCCCCGCGGCAACGTCGAGCCGCGCCAAAGCATCCGCCGTCGCCGCAATCGCCTCGCGCCCCGCCAGAGCTTGCGCGGTGAGTTCCTCAAGATGCGCGGCCTCCGCCGCCAACGCATGCGCGCCGGCCTGCGACACCTTCGCCGCAACCTCATGCAAAGCAGGCGTATTGAACCGCACCACGCCCGCCAGCGTCTGCCGATGCGTAAAGCCGCTTTCTGGCTTCATCAAAGGGTCCGCCGCCCGCGCCGGCACCTCGACATGATAGCCGAGCACGCCGTTATGCCGGATCTTCAGCGCGGTGACGCCGGTCGCAGTGCGGAACTCCGCCTCCAGCGCGGCGATCGCCCGCCGCCCGCCAGCGCCTGCATCGCGCAGATCGTCGAGCGCCGCATCATACCCTGCCGCGATATACCCGCCATCCGACGCCTCGATCGGCGGCGACGGCACGAGCGCGCGCTTGAGCAGGTCAATCAACGCGCCATGCCCGCGCAACCTTGGCGCGATGTCCCGGAGCAGCACCGGCGGATCGCCGATCGCATCCATCCGCTCGCCGAGGCTCCACGCTCCGTCCAGCCCGTCGCGCAACTGCCCGAGATCGCGCGGGCCGCCACGCCCGGCGGCCAGTCGCCCGAGCGCGCGGCCGATGTCCGGCAAGGCCCGCAGCGTCGAGCGCAACCGCTCGCGCGCCGCCTGGTCGTCATGGAACAACCGCACCAGATCGAGCCGCGCGTCGATCGCCGCCTTGTCCATCAACGGCGCGCCGAGATCCGCCCCGAGCAACCGCGCGCCGGCCCCGGTGACGGTCCGATCGACCGCATCGAGCAGGCTCCCTTTCCGCACGCCGCCGGTGGTGCAGGTCAGCTCCAGGCTCTCCCGCGTCGCGGCGTCGATCGCCATCGTTTCCGCTGCGCGCCCGATCCGCGGCGGGCGGAGGAAAGGCATCGTGCCCTTCGCATTATGCTCCAGATACGCGACCAGCCCGCCCGCTGCGGCCAGCCGCGCGCGCCCGAACTGCCCGAACCCATCGAGCGTCGCCACGCCGTACAACCGCTTGAGCCGAGCCTCGCCCGCGCCGCTGTCGAAATCGATCTTCGGGCGCAGCGTGGTAGCCGCCTCCTCGAACGCGCTAGCCTCGGATGCGACGACTTCGGCAGCGCCGAGCCGAGCAAGTTCCGCCTCGACCGCGTCGCCCGCAACCTCGACGATCTCGAACCGCCCGGTCGACACGTCCGCCGCGGCGATCGCGACCGACCCGCCAGCCTCGCCGATCGCCACGCACCAATTGTCCGAGCGCGCGTCGAGCAATGCCTCCTCGGTCAGCGTCCCCGCCGTCACCACCCGCACGATCGCGCGCGCGACGAGCGCCTTCGATCCGCCGCGTGCCTTGGCCTCCGCCGGGCTCTCGACCTGCTCGGCGATCGCGACGCGGTGGCCGGCCTTGATCAGCCGTTGCAGGTACACCGTCGCGGCATGCACCGGCACGCCGCACATCGGGATCGGCTTGCCTTCATGCTCGCCGCGCGCGGTCAGCGCGATGTCGAGCACCCCCGCCGCGATCCGCGCATCGTCCATGAACAGTTCGAAGAAATCGCCCATGCGATAAAACAAAAGGCAATCCTGCGCCTCCGCCTTCAGGCCGAGATACTGCGTCATCATGGGGGTAGGGGCGGGATGCGACATCATGGTGCGGGTAGCGAAAAGCCACGTCCCATAAAACCCCTCTCCCCTCGGGGAGAGGGAGGGGCCCGCGCGCAGCGTGGGAGGGTGAGGGGGAGTGAGGCTCGGGTGCGCACCCCAACCACCCCTCATCCGGCGCATCCGCGCCACCTTCTCCCCAAGGGGGAGAAGGAGTTGTTACCACCCCGCACCAGCACCACCCCGCACCAGCACCACCCCGCACCAGCACCACCCCGCACCAGCACCACCCCCCGCACCAGCACCAGCACCGCCCGCGCACCATCACCACCCCGGCGAAGGCCGGGGCCCAATTGGGGGACGGCAATAACGAAGGGCGGCGCGCTATTACGACCACCTTTCCAATTGGACCCCGGCCTTCGCCGGGGCGGTGCTGGTAGGCGGCGGCCCACCAGGGCGAAGTGTCCGGGGTGACGAATGCCGACCACCTGCCTAGAAGGTCCTCCAGATCCTAACGACCGCGCGAGGCCCCATGTCCGACGAAACGCTGCAATTCTCCGAACGCGAAGCCTTGCTCTTCCATTCGGAAGGTCGTCCGGGAAAGATCGAGATCATCGCGTCGAAACCGATGGCGACGCAGCGCGACCTCGCGCTCGCCTATTCGCCCGGCGTCGCGGTGCCGGTGCAGGCGATCTACGACGATCCCGCCACCGTCTACGACTATACGGCGAAGGGTAACCTTGTCGCCGTCATCTCGAACGGCACCGCGATCCTCGGCATGGGCAATCTCGGCCCGCTCGCCAGCAAGCCGGTGATGGAAGGCAAGGCGGTGCTCTTCAAGCGCTTCGCCGACGTCGACGCGATCGACATCGAGCTGAAGACCGAGGACGTGAACCGCTTCATCGACGCGGTCGAGCTGATGGAGCCGACCTTCGGCGGCATCAACCTCGAGGACATCAAGGCCCCCGAATGCTTCATCATCGAGCAGGCCCTGCGCGAGCGGATGAACATCCCGGTCTTTCATGACGACCAGCACGGCACCGCGATCATCACCGCCGCCGGCCTGATCAACGCGTGCCTGCTGACCGGGCGGAAACTGTCCGAGGTCAAGATCGTCGTCAACGGCGCCGGCGCCGCGGCGATCGCCTGCACCGAACTCGTGAAAGCCATGGGCGTGCGCGGCGACAACGTCATCCTCTGCGACCGCAAGGGCGTGATCTACCAGGGCCGCGACGGCGTCGACCAGTGGAAGTCCGCACACGCTGCCGTCACCGAGACGCGCACGTTGACCGAGGCTTTGGTCGGCGCCGACGTGTTCCTCGGCCTGTCCGCGGCGGGTTCGCTGACGCCGGAGATGGTCAAGGACATGGCCCCCGCGCCGATCATCTTCGCGATGGCCAACCCCGAGCCGGAGATTCGCCCCGAACTGGCGATGGCCGCGCGCCCCGACGCGATCGTCGCGACCGGGCGCTCGGATTATCCGAACCAGGTCAACAACGTGCTCGGCTTCCCGTTCATCTTCCGCGGGGCATTGGACGTCCGCGCGACTGGCATCAACGACGCGATGAAGATCGCCGCCGCCAACGCGATCGCGGAGTTGGCGCGCGAACGCGTGCCCGAGGAAGTCGCCGCGGCCTACGGCGTCAGCCACAGCTTCGGCCCGGCGTACATCATCCCCGCGCCATTCGATCCGCGCCTGATGGAAGTCGTCCCCGTCGCCGTCGCGAAAGCCGCGATGGCCTCGGGCGTCGCGACCAAGCCGATCCTCGACATCGAAGCGTATCGGCATTCGTTGCGCGCCCGCCTCAACCCGACCACCTCGGTCCTGTCGATGGCGTACGAAGGCGCGCGCGCGCACCCCAAGCGCGTGATCTTCGCGGAAGGTGAGGAAGAAGTCGTCCTCCGCGCCGCCATCGCCTTCAAGGAGGGCGGCTACGGCACCCCGGTCCTGGTCGGCCGCGACGACGTACCCGACCGCCTGCGCGCCCTCGGCGTCACCGATCCCGAGAGCTTCGAACTCCACAACAGCCGCGTCTCGCCGCTCGTGCCGCAGATGGTCGACTTCCTGTATTTGCGGCTCCAGCGTCGCGGCTACCTGCGCCGCGATTGCGAGCGGATGGTCAACCAGGACCGCAACATCTTCGGCGCGCTGCTGCTCCAGCTCGGTGAGGGCGACGCGCTGATTACCGGCATCACGCGCACCTACGGCGAGACGATGCGCCAGATCTACCGCGTGATCGATCCGCTCGCGGGGAAAACCCCGTTCGGCATCCATCTGCTCATCGGCAAGAGCCATACGGTGTTCATCGCCGACACCACCGTCAACGAACGCCCCACCGCCGAACAGCTCGCCGACTTCGCCGAACAGACGGCGGCGGTCGCGCGGCGGATGGGTCACGAGCCCCGCGTCGCGTTCCTCAGCTACTCGAACTTCGGCAATCCGAAGGGCGAATGGCTCGACAACATCCGTGATGCGGTGAGGGTGCTGAACGGCCGGAAAGTTGGTTTCGAGTACGAAGGCGAGATGGCGCCCGATGTCGCGCTGAACCCCAAGCAACTGGCCAACTACCCCTTCGCGCGGCTGTCGGGGCCAGCGAACGTGCTGATAATGCCGGGGCTTCAGTCGGCGCATATCTCGGCGAAGCTGTTGCGCGAGTTGGGCGGGGACTCGGTCATCGGCCCCATGCTGATCGGCATGGAAAAGCCGGTGCAGGTCGCGCCGATGACGTCGACGGCGAGCGAACTGGTGACGCTGGCCGTTCTCGCGGCTGGCGGCATCGCGCGCTAATTTCCCTCGCCCCTACGGGGAGAGGGAAGGGGCCCGCGGCGCTTGCCGTGGGAAGGGAGAGGGGAGTGAGGCTCGGGACGGTTCGTCCCAACGCCCCTCTCCCTTCCGTCGCAAGTGCTCCTCCCTCCCTCTCCCCGGAGGGGCGAGGGATTGATTCAGGCGTCGATGCTTGTGCCTAGCGACGCGTGGACGAGGCCGCCATCCACCGTGATCGTCTCGCCGATCACATAATCCCCAGCTCGGCTCGCCAGATAAATCGCCGCGCCCGCCATATCCTCGTCCACCCCGACCCGCTTCGCCGGAATGCCTTGCGCCACCGCATCGCCGTGATCCCGCGCCGCCTTGTTCATGTCGCTCGCGAACGCGCCCGGCGCGATCGAGGTGACGTTGATCGAATCCGTCACCAGCCGCGCCGCCATCCGCTTCGTCAGGTAGATCAGCGCCGACTTCGACGCATGATAGCTGTACGTCTCCCACGGGTTCAGCCGCTGCCCATCGATCGACGTGATGTTGATCACCTTCGCCGGCCGCTCTCGCGATCCCGAAGCCTTCAACGCCGCATGCAGCGCCTGCGTCAGGAAGAACGGCGACTTCACGTTCAGGTCCATGACCTTGTCCCAGCCGACCTCGGAGAACTCCTCGAACGGCACGCCCCACGCCGCACCCGCATTGTTCACGAGGATATCGAGCTGCGACTCATGCTCGGCGAACTGCGCGGCGAGCGCCTTGCACCCCGCCACCGTCGAGACATCCTGCGGCAACGCGATGCAGTTCGGCCCAAGCTCCGCCGCCGCCGCCTCGCACACATCGGCTTTGCGCGACGAGATATACACCTTGGCCCCCTGCGCGATGAAGCCGGCGGCGATCATCTTGCCGATCCCGCGGCTGCCGCCGGTGATCAGCGCGACGCGGCCGTCGAGCCGGAACAGGTTGGTCGTATCCATCACGCATCCTCCGAATGTTTGGCCGCTTGGTACCCGCGCGTGCCAGTGTCCGCAAACCCGTTTTTCGAACCAGCCGTCATTGACGAGTGCAAAGCCCGTACTATGCTCGCAAAAAACCAGGAGAGAGCATGTGAGGTTTTCAGGCAAGCGTGCCGTCGTGACCGGCGGCGCGTCCGGCATCGGCCGGGCGACCGCACTCCGACTCGCCGACGAAGGCGCCACCGTCCTGATCGGCGACATCGACGAGGCCGGCGGCCACGCGATCGCCGACGCATCCGGCGGGCGCATAATGTTCCAGCGCACCGACGTGCTCCAGGCCAGCGATATCGAGGCGCTGATGCAGACCGCCGACGACGCAGGCGGGCTCGACATCCTGTTCAACAATGCCGGCGCGGGCGGCTCGCGCGACCCGATCGGCGAGATTTCCCCGGAGGACTGGGACCGAACCCAGGCGCTGCTCCTCCGCTCGGTCGCGCTCGGCATCCGTTACGCCGCGCCGTTGATGGCGAAGCGAGGCGGGGGCGCGATCGTCAACACCTCGTCGGTCTCCGCGCTCGGCACCGGCTACGCGCCGACCGCCTATTCCACCGCCAAGGCCGGCGTCCTCCACCTCACCAAGCAGGCCGCCGCCGATCTCGCGCAGCACGAGATCCGCGTGAACGCGGTCGTGCCCGGCTTCATCGTCACCAATATCTTCACGCGCACGCTCGAACTCGACGCCGCCAAGACGTCACAGGCGGACGCGATGATCGCGCACATCGCCGCCGACGCGCAGCCGAT
Source organism: Sphingomonas sp. R86520 (assembly GCF_042466285.1). Taxonomy (NCBI): domain Bacteria; kingdom Pseudomonadati; phylum Pseudomonadota; class Alphaproteobacteria; order Sphingomonadales; family Sphingomonadaceae; genus Sphingomonas; species Sphingomonas sp. R86520. The sequence continues at coordinate 2,781,388 of NZ_JAXHBZ010000001.1, read as the reverse complement.
CCGCCGCCCCGGCACCAGCGAGGATATCGCCGCCGCAGTCGCGTTCCTCGCGAGCGACGATGCGAGCTTCATCACCGGCACGCACATCCTGGTGGACGGCGGCATGACGATCGGCACGCGGCCGAGCTGGGACCCGGCCCAACCCTCGCTGTTCGCGTTGCTCGACAAGCTGAAATGACGGCACCCGCCCGCCGCCTCTCCAACGGCACGATGGCGAGCTACGGCTTCGGCGCAGTCGCGTACGGAGTGAAGGACGCCGGGTTCGGCACGTTCCTGCTGTTGTTCTACAACCAGGTGGTGGGACTCCCGTCCGCCACCGTCGGGCTCGTCATCATGATGGCGCTGCTGATCGATGCGTTCGTCGACCCGGCGGTGGGATTCTTCTCCGATCGCACGCGGACGAAATGGGGCCGGCGGCACCCGTGGATGTACGCGTCTGCGCTGCCGATCATGGTCGGCTGGCTGCTGCTATGGAACCCGCCCTCGGTGATGTCGGAGCCGCAGACGCTCGTGTGGCTGTTCGTCATGGCGGTGATCGTGCGCAGCGCGGTGAGTTGCTATGAGGTGCCGTCCGTCGCGCTAACGCCCGAACTGACATCGGGGTATGACGAGCGGACGCGGATCATGGCGTATCGCTATCTGTTCGGCTGGGTCGGCGGGCTGCTGATGCTGTTGTCGGCGTACCAGTATTTCCTCGCACCCACCGCGGCGTTCCCGAACGGCCTGCTCAACCGCGCCGGTTACAGCGGCTTTGCACTCGCGGGGGCGGTCTTCATCGGCGTCGCGATCCTCGTGTCCGCGCTCGGCACGCATCACGAGATCAGGCATCTCCCGAACCCGCCGATCGCCAAGCAGACGCTGCGCGAATCCTTCGCCGAACTCCGCCAGACCGTGAAGAACCGCGCGTTCGCGATCCTGATGGCGGCGGGGGTGTGCGCGTACACGATCCAGGGCATCAGCTATGCGATGTCGAACTATCTCTACACCTATGTGTGGGGCTTCAAGGGGCCGGTGTTCGTCTATCTGACGATCGCGCTGTTCTCGGGCGTGTTCCTCGCGTTCCTGGCCGCGCCCCGGCTCGGCAGGACGGGGAGCAAGCCCAAGGCGGCGATGGGCGCGGTGCTGCTGGGCGCGGCGCTCAACACCTCGCCCTATTGGCTGCGGATGCTCAGCGTGTTTCCGGACGTCGGCGAGCCCGCATTGCTGCCGATGCTGTTCGGGTTCTTCATCCTCGGCACCGCGTCGAACGTCACCGGGTTCATCCTCGGCGCATCGATGATGGCGGACGTGGTCGAGGACTCGGAAGCAAAGACGGGCAGGCGGTCGGAAGGCGTGTTCTTCGCCGGCTCGTTCTTCGTCCAGAAATGCACGAGCGGGATCGGCATCTTCTTCGCCGGCATGATCCTCGCCGTGGCGGGGTTCCCCGCCAAGGCGACGCCGGGGACGGTCCCGATCGCCACGATCGACCGCCTCACGCTGATCTACGCCGGCCTCTACATCGTGCTGGCGTGCGTCTCGGCGTACTTCTTCTCCCGCTTCCCCTTCGGCCGCGTCGAACACGAGGCACGGCTGGCGAGACTTGCAACGACACCAGTTCGCAACGACTGACGATGCCACCTCGTACGATCCTCCCCCGCCAGGGGGAGGTGGCTGGCTCTCGCTAGGCGGAGGGGGAGGCAAAGGAACGTCGGTTTTGTGTCCTCCCCCTCCGTCACCTACGGCGACACCTCCCCCTTGCGGGGGAAGGTGCAAAACTGCGATCGTCCCGCCCTTCCAGCAACAGGGCCCGCACGTTAGGACTCAGGCTTGGCCTTCCCGAACTTGGGGAACGGCGACATCGGAGTTCCCATGCGTATCCCCGCCCTAGCCACCGCCCTCGGTCTCGTCTTAGCATCGCCCGCCGTCGCACAGACAATCGCACCCGTCCTCACAACAGCCGACGCGCGCGACCCGCACAGCTACGCCCGCCCCGCCCAGGCGCGCGTCACGCATGTCGCGCTCGATCTTGCCGCCGACTTCGACACGCACGTCATCCGCGGCATCGCCACGCTCGACATCCTGGCGAAACCAGGCGCGAAACTTGTGCTCGACGACAACGGCTTGAAGATCGTCAACATCACCGACGCCAACGGCAAGCCGCTTCCCTACGAAGTCGGCGCGGTCGACAAGATCCACGGCGCGCCGCTGACTGTCACGCTCAACGGCGCCAGGAGAATCCGCATCGCCTACGCCTCGTCGCCCGACGCCAAGGCGCTGCAATGGCTGACCCCTGCGCAGACTGCTGGCAAGAAGCAGCCGTTCCTGTTCAGCCAGGGCGAGGCGATCCTCAACCGAAGCTGGATCCCGACGCAGGACTCCCCTGGCATCCGCCAGACGTGGGAGGCGAAGATCGCCGTCCCCAAGCAACTCACCGCGGTGATGAGCGGGCTATCGGCAGGCAAGCCCGTCTGCGTCGCCGACCGTTGCACGTTCGAGTACAAGATGGACAAGCCGGTCGCGCCCTACCTGATCGCGCTCGCGGTCGGCGACATCGCGTTCAAGTCGACCGGCTCACGCACCGGCATCTGGGCCGAACCCGCGACCTTGCCCAAGGCCGCGTACGAGTTCGGCGAGCTCGAGAAGTTCGTCGCCGCGGCGGAGGGGCTGTACGGCCCGTATCGCTGGGGTCGCTATGATGTGCTGGTCCTGCCGCCGTCGTTCCCGTTCGGCGGCATGGAGAATCCGACGCTCACCTTCGCCACGCCGACCGCGATCGCCGGCGACCGCAGCCTCGTCTCGCTGATCGCGCACGAACTCGCGCACAGCTGGTCGGGCAACCTCGTGACGAACGCGACGTGGGACGATTTCTGGCTCAACGAAGGCTTTACGAGCTATTTCGAAAACCGGATCATGGAGGCGCTCTATGGCAAGCGCCGCGCCGACATGGAGGCGGATCTCTCCTGGACCGACATGCAGGACGCGGTGAAGGACGCCGGCGGCCCGGCCGCGAAGGACACGCAGCTTCACCTCGATCTCGACGCATCGCGCGATCCCGACGACGGCATGACCCAGATCGCGTACGACAAGGGAGCGACGTTCCTTCGCACGATCGAACGCCAGGTCGGCCGCGCGCGCTTCGACGCCTATCTCCGCAGCTATTTCGACCGCCACGCCTTCCAGCCGCAGACCAGCGCCGGCTTCCTCGCCGACCTCAAGTCGAAGCTGCTGACTCCCGCCGAAGCCAGGACGATCGGCGTCGATACCTGGGTCTACAGCCCCGGCATCCCCGCGAACGCAGTGCATGTGACCTCCGTCGCCTTCCCCGCAGTCGATGCGGCGGCGAAGGCGTATGCGGCCGGCGGGCCGGTATCGGCCGTTCCGGGCAAGGCGACCACGCAGGAGATCACGCGCTTCATCACGCAACTCCCGCGCAAGCTTCCGGCCGAGCGGTTGAAGACGCTCGATTCAACATTCGGTTGGAACGCCACCGGCAATGCCGAGATCCGCTTCGCCTGGCTGCAACTCGCGCTCGCCAACCACTATGCGCCTGCTGATGCTTCGGCCGAGCAGTTCCTGACCTCGCAGGGCCGCCGGAAGTTCGTCGCGCCGCTGTTCCAGCAGATGATGGGTTCGGGCGACTGGGGCCACAAGCTGGCGATGGACATCTACGGCAAGGCGCGGCCGGGCTATCATGCGGTTACGCAGGTCACGGTGGACCGCATAACCGGCTGGAAACTCATGAACTGAGGCAGTCTGGCTTACGCTTTTGGGAACTCGTCGGCGCGATAACACGCTTCGTCGGATAAGGTTCCCAGCCGGGTTTCAATTAATTCGAACCCCCCGTAGTCAGACTGTGACGAACGGGTTTTGGCCGGGGGGTCTCGATGAATTTCAAGGCGTTAGCAGCGCGTTTTGCGCTGGTGGTATCGTGCGGCCTGATGACGGCCACACCGGCAGCGGCCCAGTTCTGGCAGTGTGTCACGTTTGCGCGTTCGGTGTCCGGCATCGAAATCCGTGGCAACGCAAACACTTGGTGGAGCCAGGCCGAGGGTCGCTACGAGCGTGGCCACACCCCGAAGGCCGGTTCGGTCCTCGCCTTCGCCGCCACCTCGCGGATGCGCGTCGGCCATGTCGCCATGGTGAGCCAAGTGATCAACGACCACGAAGTCCTGCTCACCCACGCCAACTGGTCGCGTCCCGGCGCGATCGAGACCAACGTCCGCGCGATCGACGTCTCGCCCGCCGGCGACTGGAGCATGGTCAAGGTCTGGTACGGCCCGCAGGGCGGCCTCGGCACCTCGGCCTACCCGACCAAGGGCTTCATCTACTCGGGCCACGCACCTGCCCGCGACACGCTCGACGCGCCTGCGTACCAGGTGGCCAGCGCCAACCACACCGCAACGCAGCGCGCTAACGCTGCGCAGCTCGCGACGATCCAGCATGGCCCGACCGATCCTCGTGGCATCTTCACGCTGGTGAACGAGGCCAACTGAGCCCCGTCTATGCAGTGTGATGCACGGCTAGTCCCGGCATACGCCGCACGTCCCTGCAAGTTCCACAGTCTAACGTTTCGCCGCTGATCGCCGCCTGACAGTTCAGCGCCTCGATCTTCCCGAAAGGTACCCCCCGGCGGAGGCCGGGGCCCGGTTGGAAAGGTCGCCGTAACGGCCCGCCAGCTTCGTTAGGCGTCACCCGACTGGACCCTGGCCTTCGCCGGGGAGGTGCGTTTGCGGAAGTGCGGATACGCAACACGCAGGGTGGTCGAGGCGCAACACCGCACATCCGCCTCTCCCTTGTTCCCCCGCGAAGGCGGGAGCACAGTCTGGACCCCCGCCTTCGCGGGGGAACAAGGAGGGGGGGCAGTGGCAGAAATCGCGGATGATCTCCCTAGGCTGGCCCTTCAACCCCGCCCAGCGCTCACCCTCAGGCCGCCCTAAACGTCAACGCATCGCCATTCATGCAATAGCGCTTGCCGGTCGGCTTGGGCCCATCGTCGAACACATGGCCCAGATGCCCGCCGCACCGACGGCAATGCACCTCGGTCCGCGCCATCCCCAACGTCGAATCCACCCGCGTCCGTACGGCGTTCGGCAAGGGCTGCCAGAAGCTCGGCCACCCCGTCCCGCTCTCGAACTTGGTCTTGGACGAATAGGTCGGCAACGCACACCCGCCGCACGAGAATACCCCAGCGCGATGCTCGCCGTTCAGCGGGCTCGAATACGGCGCCTCGGTGCCTTCCTTGCGCAGCGTGTTATAGGCGTCCGGCGACAACTTCTTGCGCCACTGCGCATCGGTCAGCGTCACCTCGAACCGCTCGGCGGCCTGGGCTGGCTGCGACGAGCACCCCCATAAAGCAAAGCCGGCGACGCCCGCCCCGGCAAGTGTAAGGAAAGCGCGGCGGTCCTGGGTCATGTTCGTCTCCATGGTTCGGATATAGGTACGGGCGACCCAACCGAAAGGTGACGCCAAGCCTCAGTATTTACTGATTTCCACTGGCAGCGTCCGATATCCGTGGACGAAACACGCGGCGACTCGCGTAGGCTCGCCCAGCACGTTGATCCGCATCCGCCGTTTCGCCATCTCCTCGAGCAAAATCGCGATCTGCATTTCCGCCAGCCGCGCGCCGACGCAGCGGTGGATGCCGTGCCCGAATGCTAGATGCCGCCGCGCGTTCGGCCGATCCACCACGATGTCGTCCGCATCGTCGCCGAACACGCTCTCGTCGCGGTTCGCCGAGATGTACCAGAGCGCCAGCTTGTCACCCGCCCTGATCTGCTGCCCCATCAACTCCGCGTCCGCGGTCGCAGTCCGCCGCATATGCGCAAGCGGCGTCTGCCACCGCAGGATCTCGCTCACCGCATTCGGGATCAGCGCCGGATCCGCCTCCAGCTTTGCCCGCGCGTCCGGGAACTTGTCGAGGCCATAGGCGAGCGCCGACATCGAATTACGCGTCGTGTCGTTGCCGCCGACGATTAGCAGGATGAGGTTCCCGATGAACTCGTTGTGATCCATGTGGCTCATCGCATCCGAATGAATCATCATCGAGATCAGGTCCGGCGTCGGCGCCTTGTCGATCTTCGCATCCCATAAGCCTTTGAAATACGATCCGCATTCGAACATGTGGACGAGGCGTTGCTGACGCAGCTCTTCGCTCTTCACCAGTTCGATATCGCCTGCCCAGTCCGACCAGAAGGTAAGCTTCCGCCGGTCCGCCCAGGGAAAGTCGAACAGGATCGCCAGCATCTGCGTGGTCAGTTCGATCGCCACGGTATCGACCCAGTCGAACGGCGTGTTCCACGGCAGGCTGTCGAGCATGTCCGCCGTCCGTCTGCGGATATCGCCCGACATCCGCGTCATCTCGCTCGGCGTGAAGGCGGGCGCGACGGTGCGTCGCTGTCCCGTATGCACCGGGCGATCGCGCGCGATGAACATCGGCATGCGGACATCGCGCTCGGCAACGAAGTCGGCAATCGTGATCCCACCGGCTTCGGACGAGTAGAGATCGGGCAGCGACTCGACCTCGACGATGCCCTTGTAGTTGGAGACCGACCAGTACGGGCCGTAGTCGGAGTGCTCGACATAATGGACCGGCGACCCGGCGCGGAGCGTCTTGAACGGCGCCTGCCACAGGTCGTCGCGGTACAGTTCGGCGCGGCTCACATCGAGCGGATCCACCGCCGGGGCCTCGTCAACGCTCACGTCCCGCACCAGAGTCGCCATCGTGTCTCTCCTGTATTTTCGTGCAGGAGAGGCTTTGCTGACACTTATGTCAACAGGGCTGGGCCGAGTAGCTACGCATCACACCTACCCCCGTTCGTGCTGAGCGAAGTCGAAGCACCTGCGCGCGGTACCCACCCTTCGACTTCGCTCAGGGCGAACGGAAGGGGGGATGGGCGAGAGTCGGTGGGCACGCATCAAACCGCCCTCGGCTTCCGCCGCCAGAACGGCCGAGCGCTACCGGATTGCAAAACCCCGCGCCGGAACAGCCGCGCGCCAACGGAAATGAAGATCGTCACCCACAAAGCTTGCCACGCCAGCGCCGCGACATGCGGCCACAGTTCCGGCGAGTTCGCCGCTCGGCCAGCCATCGCGAACGGTGACGACAGCGGGAACAACTCTGCCACCGTAGCGACCCAACTCCCGGGTCGCGAGGCCGCCGCGGACGACAGCCCGAACATCGCAACCTGCAGGATCGTGATCGGCAGCGACAGCATCTGGATCTCGCGCATCGTCGACGCCTGCGCACCCACCCCGAGGAACACCGACCCCAGCAGCAGATACGCCATGCTGAAATACGCCGCGAACAGTACCGCAAACATTGGCGCGCCGACTGCCGGGGTCAGGTCGCCCAGGGCCGCCGCCGCGCCCGCCGGCATCAGCGTCGTGATCTGCGTGACGACGGTGCCCCAGAACGCGACGAACAGCACCGCCACGCCGAACATTCCGATCAGTTTGCCGAAGAACACCGATTCAAGCGGCACCGCGGCGGCGAGCACCTCGATCACCTTGTTATTGCGCTCCTCGGCCATCGTCCCGACGACCTGCCCCGACAGGAACAGCGTCAGGAAGAAGATTCCGAACACCGCGAAGAACGCCGACTGGTGCTGCCCACCCACCGAGGTCGTCGAGCGCGTGATCTGCGTCTTGGTCGCGGCGATCGTCGGCAGGGTACCTCCCAGCTTCTGTGCGGCCAGCGTCGTCTGCGCGAGCAGCCCGAGATAATCTGCCGATCGCCTGCCCCGCGGACCGTAGAGGATCTGCGGCGCATCGAGCGGACCGTAGAGCACGGCGGATGCATCGATATCCTTCGTCTCGAACGCCGCATGCGCCTGCGCTGCCGGGTCGGCGGTCGGCGCGACGGTGGTCAGCGCGGGCGGCGCTTCGTCCTCGCGGAACATGCCGCGCAACCGAGTATCGGACTCGGCGATCGGCCGCGTCATGGCGGCGGGGACGATCGCGATGATCCGCGTCTTGTCCTGCGCGCCGCCACTGACGCTCGCCGCGCCCATTCCGCCGATCGCCCCGAACGAACCCATGATGACCGGCGCAAACAGGAACAGCAGGAAGATCGGCGTGAACACCGTGGCGATGAAATCGCGCCGGGCGATCGTGAAGGTCTGGCGCAAGGTACGGCGAAAACGGGTCATGCCCGAATCTCCAAGGGGGCGCCCTCCGTAGGCGCATCCGCATGCTGGCCGACGATCCGGACGAACGCTTCATGCAAGCCCGGGCGCTCGATCGATAGCCCAGAGATCCCGTATCCCGCGTCGATCAGCCTCACCAGCAAACTCTCGATCCCCTCACTCGGCAGCTCGAACCGCCAGCTATCCCCGTCCGCGGCTGCATCCGCCGGCAGTACGCCCCGGATCGCCGGATCGGGCCGATGCGGCGTGTAATACACCCGCTGCGGCAGTATCCCGCGCGCCTCCGCGACCGTCCCCTCGAACCGCCGCTTGCCGCCGGCGATGATGGCGAGCCGGTCGCACAGCCGTTCGGCATGGCTCATGATATGCGTTGAGAACAGGATCGTCGCACCGCGATCCCGCTCGTTCAGGATCAGCTTCTCCAGCCGCTCCTGGTTAACCGGATCGAGCCCCGAAAACGGCTCGTCGAGCACGAGCAGGTCCGGCTGGTGCACCACCGAGCCAAGCAGCTGCACCAGCTGCGCCATGCCCTTCGACAGCTTCCGAATCTTTTCATCGACCGCATGGCTGAGCCCGGCGGCTTCCATCAGCACGACCGCACGCTCGCGCCCCGTCTTCCAGTCGAGTCCGCGAAGTGCCCCGAGAAACGCGATCGCCTCCCGCGCCTTCATCGCCGGATACAGCCCGCGCTCCTCGGGCAGATACCCCACCCGGTCGCTCGCATCGCGCGGATTGTCATAGCCTAGCAGCGTCCGCGAGCCCTCGTCGGGCTCGATGATCCCCAGCAGCATCCGCAGCGTCGTCGTCTTGCCCGCGCCGTTGGGTCCGAGCACGCCGTACACCGAGCCGCGCGGCACCATGATGTCGACGCCGTCGACCACGCGCCGATCGCCGAACCGCTTCACGATCCCGTTCGCGGTGACCGCCCATTCATCGTTCACGCGCAATCTTCCTCCCGAGGGTGGCCTCGTGGTAGCGGGCGGACGTGGCGCAAGACAAGCTGGAACACAGGCTGAAGGCCAAAGCGACGGAGCTGGGTTTCGTTGCCTGCGGGATCGCGCACGCCGATGCCGCGCCGCTCGCGGGTGAACGCCTCCACCAATGGCTGGCAGACGGACGCCACGGCGACATGATCTGGATGGAGGAGCGCAAGCACCACCGCGAGAGCCCCGCCGGCCTTTGGCCAGAAGTGCGCAGCGTCATCGCGCTCGGCATGAGCTATGCCCCGAAAGACGATCCCCTGCGGCTGGCGGACAAAGGCGGGGTAGGGCGGATCTCGGTCTACGCGCAAGGGCCGGATTATCACGACGTCGTGAAGCGGCAGTTAAAGGCGCTGGGGCGGTGGCTGGCTGCAGAGGCAGGGCGCAATCTGCCCCCCTTCGACCTCAAAGTCTTCGTCGACACCGCGCCGGTGATGGAAAAGCCGCTCGCCGAAGCAGCGGGCCTCGGCTGGCAGGGCAAGCACACCAATCTCGTCAGCCGCGAACACGGCAGTTGGCTATTCCTCGGCGCAATCTACACGACGCTCGACCTGGAACCGGATCGCGGCGGCGTCGACACCTGCGGCAGTTGCGACGCGTGCCAGCGCGCGTGCCCGACCGACGCCTTCCCACGCCCGTACCAGCTCGATGCCCGCCGCTGCATTTCCTACCTCACGATCGAACACGCCGGCCCGATCCCACACGAGTTCCGCGCCGCGATCGGCAACCGCATCTACGGCTGCGACGACTGCCTGGCAGTTTGCCCCTGGAACAAGTTCGCCGCTGCGGCGAATGCGAACCTGGCCTTCCATCCCCGCGCCGAACTGGTCGCGCCAGAACTCGAGGACATCCTCGCGCTGGACGACGCCGGCTTTCGCCAAATCTTTGCCGGCTCGCCCATCAAGCGGATCGGCCGCAACCGAATGATCCGCAACGCACTGATCGCCGCGGCGAACAGTCGTGACGCGAGTTTGATCGATCCGGTCGTGCGACTGCTCGACGACGAGGTTGCCGTCGTTCGAGGCGCGGCGATCTGGGCGCTTTCGCGTCTCGATCAAGTCCGCTGTCAAATGGAACGCGCCCGGCGTTTCCCACAAGAGCGCGATCTGGACGTGGCCGGCGAATGGAGAACTCTTGCCGGGAGCTGATGAATTCGATGGCCAACCGCCGCGGTTAGCCGACGGACTGCTTCAGTTGCCGACAAGCGCCAAAACGCAAGGAGATGCGGGAGGTCGGTCGATTATCGGCGCTACCGCCCCCCCTCCCGCCGTGTCAGTGCGGCAACGCAGCTGGCGCGGTCGATCGTGCTGCCGTCGGGTTCGCGCGCGTCGAGATAGGTGACACGCGGGGCGTCCGATCCCTTGGGATACAAATACGCGTCGAGCACGCAGATCCCGCTCTGGAACTGGAGTTTACGTGCGCTGCCCTCGCGGACGTCGGCGTCGGGCTGACCGAACAGCTTGGTCAAACCAGCCGCATCCTGACCCAGCACGCGCTCGAGTCCGGCGCTCGTATACGGGATTGCAGGCCGTCCGACCGCCGGCTTGGCGACCGGCACGGCGCAACCAGACAGCCCGCCGCCGAGTGCCAGCGCGATCCCTATCGTCGTCAATCGCGTCATGATCGGCCCTTACGGAAATGCTGCGTGTGGAAATAATGCGTCGCGATCGCGGCGCCCAGCACGGGTGCGGCGAGGTTGAGGATCGGAACCACGAACAGCCCGGTGTTCGCAAGCCCCAGCGCGAACCGCCCCGGCCGCGTCGTCGCACGCCAGCCCCGCATCGCCGCTGCGTCCATATGGCGGGCGGCCACCATATCGCCGAGATCGCGGCCAAGCAGCCAGCCGTTCACCACGAAGAACGCCGCCGCCGTGCCGACGCCGGTCACGAGCAGCGCGATATAAACCGGCAGCATCAGCAGATTAACGAGGATCACGCGGCCTGCAGACCGCAAGCCCATCGCCAGGCTGCGCGCGAGCGGCACGGGCCGCGCGGTCTTCAGCGCTTCGGGATAATGCCGTGCCTCGACCGCTTCCACCACTTCGTCCGCAAAGATCCCGACGACCGCGATCGCGACTGCGCGGAACAGCAACCACAGCGCCAGGACCATGACGAACAGCGCGAACGCCGCCGCCAGGCCTGCCGCATCCCAACCGAGCCACGCCGCCAGCGCCGCCTGCGTTTCCCACCACACGCCGACCCCAGTGACGGCGAACATGAGCAACGTGAGGGCCATCGACTTGACGAACACACGCAGGATGGGCGGATCGGTAAGCTGGCCAAGCGAGAGAAGGAGAGCGCGGAGCATATGGTTGGGATGGCGTGGGGGCTCGGGAAGGTCAACGAAGCTCTGCTCGCTGGATAGAACGAGCGCGCACCCCGTGTTCCCCCGCGGACGCGGGAGCCCAGCTAAACCACGAACTCCGCCGGAGATCCTGGACCCCCGCGTTCGCGAGGGAACAGGGGAGTGGAGAAGGGGGGCAATTATCGTCGTCACCGATTTCAAATCGCTGCGCTTATCCACCACCACCCCGGCGAAGGCCGGGGCCCAGTTGGAAAGGTCGGCGTAACGGAGTGTCACCCTCCGTTACTGCCGTCCCCCAACTGGGCCCCGGGCCCCGCCGGGGTGAAGCCTATTCAGGCAGACAGCATCTACGCTATCAGCGACGTGGCGACGGCAGCGATCTCCCGGCCTACGCACACCAGTTGCACCAATCCCCCCCGCGATTTACGGCAGGGCTTTCCCGTTCCCCGGAGTTTCCCCTTGAGCACACCCACTTACGACGTGGTCGCGATCGGCAATGCGATCGTCGACATTCTCAGCACCGCCACCGACGCGTTCATCGAAGAGATCGGTGTCGCCAAGGGCTCGATGCAGCTGATGTTCTCGCCGGAGGAAGCTGACGCGCTTTATGCCAAGATGGGCCCGGGCATGGAAATCTCCGGCGGGTCGGCTGCCAACACCGTTGCCGGCATCGCCGCGCTCGGCGGTAAATGCGGGTTCATCGGCCAGGTCGCCGACGACCAGCTCGGCCAGGTCTTCGCGCACGACGTCCGCAGCATCGGCATCGAGTTCGCCACGCCGGTCCGCGCCGGCGACCCGACCACCGGCCGCTGCCTGATCTTCGTGACGCCGGACGGCCAGCGCACCATGAACACCTTCCTCGGCGCGGGTCAGTTCCTCCCCGCCGCGGCGATCGACACCGCGATGATCGCCGACAGCGCGATCCTGTATCTCGAAGGCTATCTCTGGGATCCCGAGGAGCCGCGCGCGGCGATGCGCGCCGCGATCGACTGCGCGCGCGGGGCAGGGCGAAAAGTCGCCTTCACGCTCAGCGATGTATTCTGCATCTCGCGTCACGGCGGCGACTTCCGCCAGCTGCTGTCGGACGGCCTGATCGACATCCTGTTCGCCAATGAGAGCGAACTCGCCGCGCTTGCGGAGACCGAAGACTTCGACGCAGCCGTCGCCAAGATCTCGGCGCAGGTTCCGACCCTGGTCGTTACCCGCGGCGAACACGGCGCCTGCGCGCTTCAGAGCGGCACGCGCGCCGAGGTCAAGGCCGAGCCGATCGCCAAGGTCGTCGACACGACCGGCGCGGGCGACCTGTTCGCGGCCGGCTTCCTCCACGGTCAGGCGCAGGGCTACGACCTGCAGGCGTCGCTGAAGCTCGGCGCGGTCTGCGCGGCCGAGATCATCAGCCATGTCGGCGCCCGCCCGATGGTCGACATGAAGGCGCTTGCCGCCAAGCATATCGGCTGAGCCACCGCACCGTCATTCCCGCGAAGGCGGGAACCCATACTGGCTGGCGTTGCAATAAGGTTGCGAACGTTTGAGGATATGGGTCCCCGCCTCCGCGGGGATGACGAGTTTGGTTTGAAGACACAAAAAAAGGGCCGCGGGAGTTTCCTCCCGCGGCCCTTTTCGCGTCCAGTCTCAGAGCGTACCCGGAGGCGCCCGATCGTCCTCGGCCGCACCATCGTCGAGGCCAAGCCCGACATGGCTGCGCGAGCGGCTGTACAGGAAGTAGATCGCGAGCCCGATCGCGCCCCAGCCCGGGAGGACCAGTTTGGCGGTCAGCGGCAGCGACAGATACAGCCCGATGCAGCCGATGATCGCGAGCGGTGCGACAATGTACACCGCCGGCGTGCGGAACGGGCGCTTGCGGCTCGGGTCGGTCTTGCGCAGCACCATCACGGAGATCGCCACCATCATAAACGCGAACAGCGTGCCCGCATTCGAATAATCGGCGAGCTTGCCGACCGGCAGCACCGCCGCTGCGACCGCCGCAGCGATGCCGGTCACGACCGTGACGACGTGCGGCGTGCGGAACTTCGGGTGGATCGATGCCAGCTTTGCCGGCAACAGGCCGTCACGGGCCATCGTAAAGAACACGCGGGTCTGGCCGAACATCATCATCAGCACGACCGACGGCAGTGCGAGCACTGCGGCGAGGCCGACCAGGCGACCCATGATCGGCCAGTTGATGACCTGGAGCACGTGGACAAGCGCTTCCTTCGAGCAGACCAGAGGCTCCATCGCGCCCCCTGCGACGATCGCGGCGCAACGCCCGGCCATCTCGGCCGAGCCCGGCGCCAGCACGCCGCCATCCGCGGTCGTCACCGGGTTGGCGCCGATCGCACCGATCGCACCCGAGGCGACCAGCAGGTAGAACAACGTACAGATGCCGAGGCTGGCGATCAGCCCGATCGGCACGTTGCGTTGCGGGTTCTTGGTTTCCTCGGCTGCCGTCGAGACCGCGTCGAAGCCGACATAGGCGAAGAAGATCGATGCCGCGGCACCCAGCACGCCGACGCCCGACGAACTCAGCGGATTGCCGACGCCATAGGGCAGGAACGGATGGAAATTGTCGGCCTTGAGGACCGGGATCGTCAGCGCGATGAACGCGGTGAGCGCGGCGATCTTGATCAGCACCAGCACCGCGTTGACGCGCGCGCTCTCGGTCGTGCCGACGACGAGCAGCCATGTGACGAGTGCGATGACGATCACCGCGGGCAGGTTGATGAACCCGCCGACCGTCATCGCGGTCTGCAGATCGGCGTTGGGCGTGGCGCCGAACGCGACCTGGACATTCGCCATCAGGGCGTCCGCGTTGCGCAACCCGTTGGGAATGTGGAAGCCGATCCCGTCGAGCAGCCCGGCCAGATGGTTCGACCACCCCACCGCGACCGCGCTCGCGCCGACCGCATATTCGAGGATCAGCGCCCAGCCGACCATCCAGGCAAGCAGCTCACCGGTCACCGCATAGGTGTAGGTGTAGGCCGAGCCCGACACCGGCACCATCGACGCCAGCTCGGAATAGCAGAGTGCCGCCACCGCGCAGACGAAGCCCGCGACGATGAAGCTCAGCAGCATGCCCGGCCCGGCCTTCTGCGCCGCCTCGGACGTCAGCACGAAGATACCGGTGCCGATCACCGCGCCGACGCCTAGAAGCGTCAGCTGGAACGCGCTGAGCGTGCGCGCCAGCCCCTTTTTCTCTGCCGTCGCCAGAATGGCATCCAGCGATTTTACGCGACCAAAAATCAATTCGGTACCCCCCGGGGATTGCGAGGGCCGGGTCAATGAGGCCCCCTTGCACAAGCGCCCGAGCCTAATGGCAATTTTATTACGCGCAATCCTTTAGTGCGGTGAAGCTGGCCTATCGCGCCAGCATCGGCCCGAGCGGGCGCCCGCCGAAGACATGAACATGCAGATGCGGCACCTCCTGATGTCCGTCCTGCCCGACATTGGCGAGCAGGCGATAACCCGGTTCGACGAGGCCAGCGGCGCGCGCGACAGTGCCGACCGCGCGGATGAAGCCTGCGATCTCGGCGTCGGGGGCCCGCGCGGAAAAGTCGTCCCAGGATACGTACGCGCCCTTGGGGATCACGAGCAGGTGCGTCGGCGCCTGCGGGTTGATGTCGTGGAACGCGATCGCGAACGCATCCTCATAGACCCGCTTCGACGGGATCTCGCCGCGCAGGATCTTTGCGAAGATGTTCTGGTCGTCATAAGGCTGGGTGGCGTCGATCGGCATATATTCCCCTCCCGCTTGCGGGAAGGGTTAGGGGAGGGGCTGGGCCATCCCGATCCCGGCGGAGCATGTGCGTCATGCCCTCCCCCAACCCCTCCCGCAAGCGGAAGGGGAGAAGGTTAGTCCGTCCGCCCAGCCTTCTCGACCAAGCCGCCGACACCCTCGCGCCGTTCCAGTTCCGCGCGCACGTCGTCCAGGCTCAACCCCGCATCCGCGAGCAGCACAGCCAGATGAAACATCAGGTCCGCCGCTTCCGGCACGATGCTCGCGTCGTCCCCAGAGCATGCGGCGATCACCGTTTCGACGGCTTCCTCGCCAAGCTTCTGCGCGATCTTGGGGCGGCCTTTGGCGAACAGGCTCGCGGTGTAGCTGGTATCGGCGGGTGCATCGCGGCGGGCGCGGATGGTCGCTTCGAGGCGGTCGAATATGGGGTCTGCCATGCGCAGCTTGCTGGCGCAGCAGGGCAGGCGGGTCAATCCTTCTTGAAGGGCGGCTTTGCCGGAGCCCGGGTCTTTGCGAAGCGTTTGCGCAGCGCCCGTCGCACCTGCCACACGGCGACCACCGCGATCACGAAGAGCGCCACGTCCGACAGGGCGAACCCGGTAAGCGGGTGTGCCACGCCGCTATGCCCGGACTCGACCGCGAGCATCACGAGGACCGGCATTCCGGTCAGGCCCCGAAAGACAACGTCGAACGCACCGGCGTTCGCACCGGAATGCCCGCTGCCGCCAGCGCGGCATGCGCATCCCCGATCGACGCCTGCCCGAAGTGGAAGATCGATGCCGCCAGCACCGCGCTCGCATGACCGTCGCGGATCCCGGCCACCAGATCGTCGAGCCCGCCGACGCCGCCGCTCGCCACGACGGGCACGCTCACCCGATCCGAAATCGCGCGGATCAGGTCGAGGTCGTAGCCGCTGCGCGTCCCGTCACGGTCCATCGACGTGACCAGCAACTCGCCCGCACCCAGTTCCGTGAGCTTCAGCGCGTGCGCGATCGCGTCGATACCAGTCGCCCGCCGCCCGCCATGCGTGAAGACTTCCCAGCCTTCGCCCGATCGCCGCGCATCGACGCTCGCCACGCAGCATTGGCTGCCGAACCGCTCGGCGATATCCGCCACGAGTTCCGGCCGCTCGACCGCGGCCGAATTGACCGCCACCTTGTCCGCCCCCGCCAGCAACAGCGCGCGGGCATCGTCGGCGGTCCGCACGCCACCGCCGACCGTCAACGGCATGAAGCATACCGCCGCCGTCCGCCGCACGACGTCGAGGATCGTCCCCCGGCCTTCATGGCTCGCCCCGATATCGAGGAAGCACAGCTCGTCCGCTCCTGCCGCGTCATAGGCCCGCGCCTGCTCGACCGGATCGCCCGCGTCGCGGAGCTCGACGAAGTTGACACCCTTCACGACGCGGCCATCGGCAACGTCGAGACAGGGAATGACGCGTGCTCGAACCGTCATGCGCTGCGCCGTAGAATTGGTTCACGCGGAGACGCGGAGACGCGGCGACGCGGCAAAGCCGCTAAAAAGAATATTTCGCGCAGAGGCGCAGAGGACGCAGAGAAGAAGGGGCGCGCTGGGGCGGGCCGGGTTCCGTCGCCAGTCAGGAAGCAATGAATGCTGCCGCACACTTCCTCTGCGCTCTCTGCGCCTCTGCGCGAAAAGCTCTTACTATCTCCGCGTCTCCGCGTGTCCGCGTGAACCATCATGCAGCCTTCGCCACACTCAATGCCGCAGCAAGATCGAGCCGGCCGTCGTACAGCGCTCGCCCGGTAATCACGCCCTCCACCCCATCCCGCGCATGCAAAGCGAGGACGTGGATCTCGGCGATGCCCTTGACCCCGCCGCTGGCGATCACCGGAATGTCTACCGAGCGCGCCAGATCGACCGTAGCGTCGACGTTGCACCCCTTCAGCATCCCGTCGCGCCCGACATCGGTGAACAGCAACGACGCCACACCCGCATCCTCGAACCGTCGTGCGAGGTCGACCGCGGTCGTGGTCGACACGTCGGCCCAGCCCTTGGTCGCGACCATGCCGTCCTTCGCGTCGACCGCGACGACGATCCCGCCGGGGAAATCCTTCGCCACGCCGCGGACGAAGTCGGGATCCTCCAGCGCAGCCGTGCCGATCACGACACGCGACACGCCCAGATCGAACCAGCCCTCGACGCTGGCCCGGGTCCGGATCCCGCCGCCGAGCTGCACATGCCCCGGAAACTGCGCCACGATTGCCCGAACCGCATCGCCGTTGACCGAAGCCCCCGCGAACGCACCGTCGAGATCGACGACATGCAGATGCTCAGCGCCGGCGTCCGCGAACAGCATCGCCTGCGCCGCCGGATCGTCGCCGTACACGGTCGCGCGGTCCATATCGCCCTCGGCGAGACGCACCACCTGACCCGCCTTGAGGTCGATCGCGGGGAAAATGATAAGGCTCACGGCCGCCACTCCAGGAATCGTTCGAGCAAGGCCAGGCCGTAGCGCTGGCTCTTCTCAGGATGAAACTGCACGCCGATCATCGTGTCGCGACCGATCGCGGCGGTAACCGCGCCGGCATGCTCGGTCGTCGCGAGCACGTCGGCGCCTTCGAAGGCAAAGCTGTGCAGGAAATACGCCTCACCTGGTTCGATCAGCGGATGCTGCCTGGTCGGAACGACGTCGTTCCACCCCATATGCGGCACCTTTGCCTCCCCAAGTCCGGGCATCGTCCCCGGCGCCAGCCGTCGCACACGTCCCGGCACCCAGCCAAGCCCGGCATGCGTCCCCATTTCCTCGCCCGCATCGGCCATCAACTGCATGCCGACGCAAATGCCGAGAAACGGCGTACCCTCGTCGCGAACGCGCCGGTTCAACGCCTCGACCATCCCCGGCACCGCGCGCAACGCCGCCGCGCAGGCGCCATACGCGCCGACGCCCGGCAACACGATCCGCTCGGCCTTCGCGACCACATCCGCGTCCGACGTCACGACGAGATCGACACACCCGGCAGTCCGCAACGCGTTCTCGACCGAATGCAGATTGCCCGCGCCGTAATCGATCAGCGCCAGCGTCACTCGAGCAGCCCGGCAATCGGGGGCAGGACCATGCTCGCGGTAAATGCAGTGATCTCGGCAGTGGCCAGCCCGCCGCTCACGAACGGATCGGTCGCGACCACGGCTTCGACCGCGGCCTTCTCGCCGCGGACCAGGATAACTCCGCCGGTACGTGGGATCCGCCGACCCGACGCGAGGAACACGCCCTCGGCATAGCCCTTGCCGAGCCACGCGACATGCTCCTTCATCCGCGCATCGATCGCGTCCAGCGGCACGACGTAGGTCAGCGCAACCACGCACAACGGCGCGTCGGTCCGTGCGAACGGCTCGCTCACAAGATCCCCTTGGTCGACGGGATCGCGTCGGCCTTGCGCGGATCGATCTCGATCGCGGTCCGCAGCGCCCGCGCGACGCCCTTGAACGCAGCCTCGGCGATGTGGTGGTTGTTCGTCCCGTACAAAGTCTCGACGTGCAGCGTGATGCCGGCGGCTTGCGCAAAGCTGTGGAAGAAATGCTCGAACATCTCGGTATCCATGCCGCCCAAGCGTTTCTGCGAGAACAGGTCCTTCCACACCAGCCACGGCCGCCCGGAAATATCCAGCGCCACGCGCGTCAGCGTTTCGTCCATCGGCGACAGCGCATCGCCGTACCGCGCGATGCCACGCTTGTCGCCGAGCGCCTGCGCGAACGCCTGCCCGATCGCGATGCCGGTATCCTCGACGGTGTGGTGCTCGTCGATGTGCAGGTCGCCCTTGGTCCGCACGCGGATATCGATCAGCGAGTGGCGCGACAGTTGCTCGAGCATGTGATCGAAGAAACCGACCCCGGTCTCGACGTCGTACACGCCGGTCCCATCGAGGTTCACGGTGACGTCGATCGCCGTCTCGGCGGTGGAGCGGGTGATCGTGGCGGTGCGCATGCCACCTCCCATAACGCCCCGTACGACGCATGCAATCTTGACCGGGAAACGAATGCCGCTACCCAAGGGGAATGAGTGATGGACTGCCCGATAGCCTGATTCCGTACGACGAGATCGTACAAGAAGCCCTGCGTGCCGTGGTCGGCCGCGTCCTCGGTTCGGTCGCGGAGGCCGGCGGACTGCCCGGCGAGCATCATTTCTACATCACCTTCAAGACCCAGGCGCCCGGAGTCGACATTCCCAAGCGCCTGATCGAGCGCTTTCCCGACGAGATGACGATCGTCATGCAGAACCGCTACTGGGACCTCGTCGTCGACGACGAGCGCTTCTCGATCGGACTTTCGTTCAACCAGGTCCCGTCGAAGCTGGTGATCCCGTATTCGGCGATCACCGGGTTCCAGGATCCAGCCGTGAGCTTCGAACTCCGCTTCCAGGCGCAGGAGGGTGCGGAAGACGCGCTCGGCGATCATGAGGCAGCCGAGAACGACGGCCCGACCGCGGTCCCGATCGAAGACGGCTCGAACGTCGTCGCCGTGGATTTCAAGCGGAAAAAGTGACCCGTACTCCCTCTCCCCCCCGGGGAGAGGGAAGGGGCCCGCCGCACTTGCGGTGGGAAGGGTGAGGGGCGTTGGGACACGCGTCCCGAGCCTCAAGCCCCTAACCCTTCCGTCGCCTGCGGCCCCGCCCTCCCTCTCCCCGAATGGGCGAGGGATCCCGAGCCCGCTACGGAAGGTTCTCTCCCCATGACCCAGACCCGCACAGAAACCGACACGATCGGCCCGATCGAGGTTCCCGCCACCGCCTATTGGGGCGCGCAGACCGAACGCTCGATCGAGAACTTTCCCTTCGCCACCCGCGAACGCATGCCGATCGAGATCGTCCACGCCCTGGCGCTCGTCAAACAGGCCGCCGCCCGCGTAAACCGCGCCCACGGCCTCGACGAAAAAATCGCCACCGCGATCGACTCCGCTGCGCAGGAAGTGATCGACGGCAAGCTCGACGACCAGTTCCCCCTCGTCATCTGGCAGACCGGCAGCGGCACACAGTCGAACATGAACGCCAACGAGGTCATCGCCGGCCGCGCCAACGAGGTCCTCACCGGCGCCCGCGGCGGCAAGTCGCCGGTCCACCCCAACGATCACGTCAACATGAGCCAGTCGTCCAACGACAGTTTCCCGACCGCGCTCCACATCGCCGCCGCGATCGCCACCACGCACCGCCTGATCCCAGCGCTCGACAAGCTCCACGCATCCCTCGACGCGAAGGCGAACGCCTGGGACGACATCGTCAAGATCGGGCGCACCCACCTCCAGGACGCGACGCCGTTGATGCTCGGCCAGGAATTCTCCGGCTATGCGAACCAGCTCTACCGCTGCCGTCACCGCATCGAACCCGCGATCAGCCACGGCATGGTCATCCTCGCGCAGGGCGGCACCGCGGTCGGCACCGGCCTCAACGCCCCCGCGGGCTTCGGCGACGCGATCGCGCACGAACTGGCAGCGATCACCGGCCTGCCGTTCGTCAGCGCGCGCAACAAGTTCGAGGCGCTCGCATCGAACGACCCGCTCGTGCACCTGTCCGGTACGCTCAACACGCTGGCGGTCGCGCTGACCAAGATCGCCAACGACATCCGCCTGCTCGGCTCCGGCCCCCGCTGCGGCTTCGGCGAGATCGACTTGCCCGCCAACGAGCCCGGCAGCTCGATCATGCCCGGCAAGGTCAACCCGACGCAGTGCGAGATGCTGACGATGGTCGCGGGGCAAGTGATGGGCAACCACGTCGCAGTGACGGTCGGCGGCATGCAGGGTCATCTCGAACTCAACGTCTTCAAGCCGCTGATCGGCGCCAACGTGCTGCGCTCGATCGACCTGCTGGCGACTGCGATGGAAGGGTTCGCGGAACGCTGCGTCGATGGCATCGAACCCAACCGCGGCCGCATCGCCGACCTGCTCGATCGCTCGCTGATGCTCGTCACCGCCCTCGCGCCCGAGATCGGCTACGACGCCGCCGCCAAGATCGCCAAATACGCGCACGCCGAGGGTCTGACGCTCAAGGAAGCTGGCCTCGCGCTTGGCCTAGTCGACGCCGAGACCTTCGACCGCGTCGTCAAACCCGAGTCGATGCTGGGACGGTAACGCCCGCACCCCAAAATTCCGTTCGTGCTGAGCGAAGTCGAAGCACCCCCGCTTGGGGCACTCCCTTCGACTTCGCTCAGGGCGAACGGAAGGGGAGTGGCGGGCGGCTGGGAACTCAGTCGGGAACCCATTTCGTCGCCAAACGCTACCCCGGCACATTCCGAGGAGAAATAACGTGGGCGCAACGACCATAGGCGCGCTGATCGGCGCAGGCATCGATTCGATGAGCGGCGACGACGGCAACGCAGACGGCGCGATCATCGGCGCGATCACCGCGAACGTGCTCAAGATCGTGATCCCGCTCGCGGTTACATACGCCGTCGGCTGGGCGGTGCTGCGCGGCGCGACGGAACTGAAGGATCAGGTCTTCGGGGAGGCGGAAGCATGATCGGACGTATCATCAGCGCACTCGTCGGCCGCGAAATGGGTCGCCGGGACGGTAGCGGCGGCACCTCGGGTGCGATCAAGGGCGTGGTCGCGATGAGCGTGTTGCGCCGGATGGGCCCGCTCGGTCTCGTGCTCGGCGGCGGCTACGCAGCCAAGAAGGCGTATGATCGCAACAAGGCGCGCAAGGCGATCTGATTGCCGGCGTAATTGCCGAACCGCGGACCGCACATGGGTTGACGCCCGTGCATGGTCCGCGGCAAGGGCGCGCATGCCCAACAATCCCCCGTCCGACCCGCATGGTTTCCGTCGCCGCGGCGTCCTGTTCGTCCTGTCATCGCCGTCGGGCGCCGGCAAGTCGACGATCGCGCGCCGATTGCTCGCCGACGAGCATGAGCTGGAGATGTCGGTTTCGGTAACGACACGGCCGATGCGCGCCGGCGAGGTCGACGGCAAGGACTATCACTTCACCGACCTCGAGGGCTTTCGGGACATGGTCGCGAACGACGAGTTCCTCGAATGGGCGCACGTCTTCAACCACCGCTACGGCACGCCGCGCGCGCAGGTCGAGGAGATGCTGGCCGCCGGCAAGGACGTGCTGTTCGACATCGACTGGCAGGGTGCGCAACAGCTGTTCCAGATCGCCGGCGGCGACGTCGTCCGCGTCTTCATTTTCCCGCCATCGATGGAAGAGCTCCACCGCAGGCTCACCAGCCGCGGCACCGACTCGACCGAAGTGATCGAAGCGCGCATGTCGCGCGCCGCCAACGAGGTCAGCCACTGGGACGGCTATGACTACGTGCTCGTCAACGACGACGTCGACAGCTGCATCCGCGGCGTGAAGACGATCCTCGCTGCCGAACGGTTGAAGCGCTCGCGCCAGACCGGCCTGATCGGCTTCATCCGCCGGCTGACCCGCTAGGCTTACCTACCGTCAACGTCACCCAGACCCTACCCGTCATCCCAGCGAAAGCTGGGATATTCCCGTTCCGGGTCGCAATACCCGCCAACCGGGATACCCCAGCTTTCGCTGGGGTGACGAATGTGAGAGGGCGAATACGCTCTCAAAGCAGCCCCAGAAACTCTACCCCCAACCCGAACTCCGTGCGCTTCGCGTCGCGCAACTGGGTCGCCTGCCAGTCCTCGCCCCACATCTCGATCGACCAGTCCTCGTCGATTCCCGCCGCCGCCCAGGCCGCGTCCGCATCGATCTCGCCCTCGATCAGCGCCAGCCCGATCACTAGCGACCCCGTCAGCGTCACTACCGGCGATAACCCGGCCAGCCGGAAATCGTCATACGCCGCGACCGCCTCATACAGCCGCGTGATCGTCGCGGCGGCCTGTGCGACGTGCATCACGCCCGCCGTTACCGCGAAGGTCACGTCATACCGCCCTCGCGCCCATGCCAGCAGCGGATCCCACGCCGCCGCCTGCCGCTCGACCAGCAACGGAGGTCCTTCCGCGCGGTAACAGAGCAGGTCGCTCTCGCCATACGCCGCCAGCCGCGCGGCAAACTGCGCGGGATCGTTCGCGATCGGGTCGGTCGCCGCATTGGCGAGTCCCGTCAGCGGCATCGTCCGCGGATCTACGTCCACGCCGACCGCGCGCCATTCCGCCGCGACCGCCTCGGCCAGCGCATCGCTCGGCAACGCGAGCGGTCGCCGCCCGGGCGTGCGCACCGGCTTGCCGTCGAGCGTCACCACGCGGTCCGCATCGATCGCGACGTCTTTCCAGAACCGCTTCATGCGCCCATTCCGTTCATTCAGGCGGACTCCGCCAGCGATGCGCCAGACTGCGCGGCACGGTGGCGATCATCGCCATCGCCGACAACACGATCGCCGTCCCGAGGATCTTCGGCCCGAGATCATGCGCGCGCGCGATCAGGATCAGCCCGAGCAGCGCGCCGGCCACCCCTGCCAGTCGCACGGCGACCAGCACGAACCAGCGTCGCTGCGCGAGCTTGTCGGCGTCGGTCATCGTGGCGCCACCATGTGGAGCAAGTCCGGCACGGTCGCCGCGACGACATCCGCACCCGCATCCGAAAGCTCGTGCACGTCGTGATACCCCCACGCGACCCCGACGGCGCGCGCACCGGCGGCTCGCGCCATCGCCATGTCGAAGCTCGTATCGCCGATCATCGCGGTGGTCTCCACGGCAGCACCCGCCTCCGCGATCGCCGCCAGCAGCATCGCCGGATCGGGTTTCGACGGATGCCGGTCCGCAGTCTGCAACGTCACGAACCGTTCGGTGATGCCGTGCGCGGCAAGGATATGCGCGAGGCCGCGATCGGATTTCCCCGTCGCCACGCCCAGCGCCCAGCCGTCGGCGGCAAGCGTCCCCAGCACTTCGGCGATCCCGTCGAACAACGGTTCGTCGGCCAGTTCGCCACTCGCGCGCATCGCATGGAACGCGTTCTTGTAGTCGGTGGCGAGCGATCGATGCAGCGCTGCGTCCGCCTCTGGCAGCAACACCTGCATCGCCTCGACGAGGCTTAAGCCTACGATCCGCCGAATGTCCGCGCGAGACGGCGGGACCAGCCCGGCGCGCTCGAACGCCCGTTCGCATGCGACGCAAATATTCGCCTGGCTGTCGACGAGCGTCCCGTCGCAATCGAACACGGCAAGACGGGTCAAGAAGTTTTCCAACGCATTGCCGCCTCGTAGATCACGCGTGCACGCGAGGGAACGCCAAACCGGAACGGCCGCGCAGGCGGCGGGTTGTGTGGAATACCTCTGGAGACCGATCATGGCGCGCACACCGACCGACACTGCTCCAAACCCATGGGCCGCCGCGGCGGCCGGCCTGGTTGCTGGGCTGGCCGCGTCGTTGGCGATGGACCTGTTCCAGGCAGGCGTCGCCGCGCTGTCGTCGTCGGAAAGCGACGCCGAACCCGCGACGCAAAAAGCGGCGGACAAGGTTTCCAAGGCGGTGGCCGGCCACGCCATCTCCGACGATCGCAAGCCGCTCGCCGGGCAGGTCGTGCATTATGCGCTCGGGGCAGGGCTGGGGATCGCCTACGCGGTGGCGGCGGAATACCGGCCGGCAGTGACGGCAGGTTACGGGACCGCGTTCGCGGCGGTGACGACGTCGTTGCTCGACGAGGCGGCGGTGCCGGCGGCGGGGCTGGGCGAGGCTCCGTGGAACACAGCGCCGACGACGCATCTGTACAGCGCGGCGTCGCACATCGTGTTCGGGACGGTGACGGAGGGCGTGCGGCGGTTCCTGCTGGGGTGGCTGAAGTAGGCGTTAGTTGCGCTCACTTAGCTCCCCTGCAAAGGCGGGGGCGCAGGAATCGAGCAGCGCCGCGATCATGGCCCCTGGACCCCGCCTTCGCGGGGGAACGGCTTACGGTTGGTGTCGCGCCCCCACCTCAAACTCCATCCCGGCGAAGGCCGGGACCCAATTGGGGGGCGTCGCTAACGAAGGACGTTGCTCAGTTACCTCAACCTTTCCAATTGGGCCCCGGCCTTCGCCGGGGTGGCGCAATATGGTTAGGTCTGAGCGCCCAGTCTAACCAATTCTCTCTCTCCCCTCGGGGGAGCGGGAGGGTGAGGGCACGTTAGGCCGCCGCCAACAGTTACCGAGTCCCGGGCCCACTCCGAGGCCCAGGCTTCCCCGCTCCACCCGGACGCCCGC
This sequence comes from Sphingomonas sp. R86520, assembly GCF_042466285.1. Classification (NCBI taxonomy): domain Bacteria; kingdom Pseudomonadati; phylum Pseudomonadota; class Alphaproteobacteria; order Sphingomonadales; family Sphingomonadaceae; genus Sphingomonas; species Sphingomonas sp. R86520. The sequence continues at coordinate 2,756,147 of NZ_JAXHBZ010000001.1, read as the reverse complement.
GCCCAGCCGGCTTGGCACCTTCAACCCGAGGCCCACTCCGCGGCGGCCCGAACTTCGACCCAGCCCCCGTCCGAGGTCCACCCGTCTTCGGCGCAGGCTTGCCCGTCGCCTTCTCCTCGACAGCCCCACGTCCACGCCGCTCACCCTTACGGTCCTTCCGCACCGACTTCGCATGCGCCCTAGCCCGCGACTTCATCTGCTCGCGTGTCGGCGCGGTCTTCTCGTCGAGCACCAGGTCGTTGCCCAGCTTCTCCTCGAAACCCAATTGCTTGAGGCTCTCGGCGAAATGCGTCGGCAGCTCGGCGGTCACGTCGATCGACCCGCCATCGGGATGATCCACCTTGATGCGCCGCGCATGCAGATGCATTTTTCGCGAGATCCCGCCGGTCAGGAACGCCGCCGCGCCGCCGTATTTTCCGTCGCCAACGATCGGATGCCCGATCGCCGCCATGTGCACGCGCAACTGGTGCGTGCGGCCGGTGAACGGCTGCAACTCGACCCACGCCGCGCGATTGCCGGCCTGCTCGATCACCCGGTAGCGCGTTCGCGCCGGCGCGCCCTCGGCCTCGTCGACGTGCATCTTCTCGCCGCCGGTGCCCGGCTGCTTCGCGATCGGCAGCTCGATCATGCCGTCCTCGATCGACGGCACGTCGACCACCAGCGCCCAATAGACTTTCCGCGCGGTCCGCCCCGAGAACGCCTTCGCGAAGAACGCCGCCGCGCGCGACGTCCGCGCCACCAGCAAAGCCCCGGAGGTATCCTTGTCGAGCCGGTGAACCAGCTTCGGCCGACCCTCGTTATCGTACTGCAATCCGTCGAGCAGCCCGTCGACATGCTGCGTCGTCTTGGTCCCACCCTGCGTGGCCAGCCCCGGCGGCTTGTTCAGCACGAACGCCTGGAAATCCTTGTGGATGACCATGCCCTGCGCAAGCTCGGTCTCTTCGTCCGACAGGATCACGCGTTCGCGGACGCGCTTGGGCTTGTCGACGTCGGCGGCGGCCTTGTCGGCCTCGGGCGGCGGTACGCGCAGCATCTGGCCCGCCGCGATCCGGTCGCCCGGCGTAGCGCGTGCGCCGTCGACGCGGAGCTGCCCGGTGCGCGCCCACATCGCCACCGTGGTGAAGCTCGTGTCTGGCAAATGCCGCTTGAACCACCGGTCCAGCCGGATGCCGTCATCGTCGAACCCGACGTTGAACTCGCGGAAACCCATATCGCTATCGCTTTTGCCCGCAGTCATGCGACGGCCCTTACTGCGGAGAGACCCGCGAACAACGCGGCGACCGAACCGATCACCGACACCAAAACATAGCCGAACGCGACGCCGATGGCGCCCCGCTCGATCATCGTGACGACATCCAGCGAGAACGCCGAGAACGTCGTGAACCCACCCAGCACGCCGACGCCGAGCACCAGCCGCCACGTTTCCGAAGCGCTGGTCCGGGCAAGCACGCCAACCAGCACACCCATCAGCAAGCCACCGACCAGATTCACGGCCAGTGTACCAAAGGGATAGTCGGGACCGAGCAACGACAGCATCGCGCGGCCAGTCAGATAGCGCGCGCCGGAACCGACCGCACCACCGACCATGACGGAGAGAAGGGGAGACATTGTCGGGCCCTAGCGTGAATCGGGCAAAACGGAAAGGTGGGGTTGGTGGAGGGGGTGGGGTTGCCCGCAGAAGGCTTCACTCAGTCCGCAGATTGTTTCCCCGCGAAGGCGGGGACCTGGTCTGAGCGCCAGCCTTCGCGGGCAAACATGGAGAGCAGCCCGTGCCTCCGTTACAAACCACCCCGGCGGAGGCCAGGGCCCAATTGGAAAGGTCGCAGTAACGAAGGCCGGCGCTCAATTAGCAACGTTTCCCAATTGGGCCCCGGCCTTCGCCGGGGTGTTGCACGTATCGCAAAATCTCACCGCCCGGCGTTGGACACCATGTCCACATCGCTCCCACCGCCAGGCCGCGCGGTCACATACACCACGTAAGCGTCGTTCCCCCGGATCCCGCCCAGCACGTGCTGGCGCCCGTCCGTACTGTGCCCGGCCGAATACCCGGCCGCCGTCGCCTTGGTATAATAATATGCGAGCATCTTCGGCATCGGCGCGGCGCTGGCAAAGCTCACCACTCGGAGCCGGCACCCATTCTGGTCCGCGCCCGCAGCCTCCGACAGCCGCGCGCCCGGATACAGTGGCAGGTCGGCCGGCAACCGGTTCGCCCATCCCGCCGAATAGCCGATATCCTTCGCGCACGCCCCCGCATCCGGCGTCTTCTGCCGCTCGGCCAGTGCGCCCAGGGTCAGCGCACCGTTCGCCGACCTGCATTCCGGACAGTCGTTCGACGCCGCCGGTGCCGGCTTCAACGTCTTCGCATCGACCGGATCCGCCGCGAGCGCACTATCGGGCACCGCGCCGCTGCCTGGTTGCGTGGGTGGCCGAACCGCGTCGGTATTCGACGATTGCGCAAGCCGTGGGTCGACCATGATCTGCGACCCCAGCGCGGCGGTCATCGCAGGATCGCGCGTGGTGGCGTTGGTCAGTTCCGCATCCAGGCTGTTCAAGTCCTGCTGGTCGGTGGACGATCTGCCACAGGCGGCCAGCATCGGCGCCAGCATTAGCGGCAGGAGGATGAGGGTGCGGCGCGGGGAAAATGTCATCACCCGCATCCTATGCGCGAAAGACGGTGAAGAAAGCGTTTTCCGCGGCCTCGCGCATCGCCGCGATGATCTTGCCCGAAGCGGTGCGACTCGCCATGTTCGGCTTATGCTGAACATCGTCTCGATCCTCATCGGCCTCGTCACTCTCGTGCTCGGCCTCGTCGCGTTCATTCCGTTGCTCGGCTGGATGAACTGGCTCGTCATCCCGATCGGGATCGTCGGCGCCGCCGTCGGCGCGCTCTCGTCGAGCAGCGGTGGGCGTAACCTGAACATCGTGCTGATCGTCATCTTCGCGATCCGCCTCAGCATTGGCGGCGGAATCTTCTGAACGATCTGGACTTCTGAAACGAAGGGCCCGGTGTTTCCACCGGGCCCGGCAGGTCAGGCGAGCGTGTGCTCCAGCGTGATCTCTGCGTTCAGTACCTTCGATACCGGGCAGTTCGCCTTGGCATCCGCAGCGATTGCCTCAAACTCGTCCTTCGAGATGCCGTCGATCTTGGCGGTCAGGGTGAGCGCCGACTTGGTGATCTTGAAGCCGTCGCCGTCCTTGTCGAGCGTCACCTTCGCCGACGTCTCCAGCGTACCAGCCTCATAGCCCTTGCCCGCAAGCGCAAAACTCAGCGCCATCGTGAAGCAACTCGCATGCGCCGCCGCGATCAGCTCCTCGGGGTTGGTGCCCGGCTCGTTCTCGAACCGCGTGTTGAAGCCGTAGGGGCTGTCGGACAGCACGCCCGACTGCGTCGAGACATGGCCCTTGCCGCTCTTGCCGAGGCCGTCATATTTGGCCGATCCGCTGCGTGTGGTCATCATTGATCCTTTCGGGACGAGAAAAAGGCGCCGCGGTTTCCCGCGACGCCCTTCCCCAACGCATGACTACCGAAATAGCGGCGCCCGGATTAGCGGCAACGACGATTGTTGTTGCTCGAACCCTTGTCGATCGCGCGACCGGCGAGACCGCCGAGCACGGCGCCGCCCAGCGTGCCGACCGTACGGTCGCCGCGGGTGTCGACCGTGCGGCCGAGCAGTGCACCACCGACGCCGCCGATGATCGTACCGGTCGTGCCGTTGTTCTTCTTGCAATAGGTGCGGCCGTCACGACCACGCCATTCGCGACGATCGCGGGCGTCTGCAGCCGAAACCGGGATGAGGACGGTCGGCAGGACCATCGCGCCAAGGCCGAGTGCCAGGATAAACTTACGCATTGTTGAACTCCCAAGTGATATGATCTGATAGCGTAACGATGCGACTATACCGCCGGTTGCATGAACGGAAAACAACACCCCGTTCATGCTGGTGTTCATGCGCGCCAGGCCGCGATGTCTTGGCAGGACCCGCCATCCGCGGTCCCGCTTTACGCTGGATGGCAGGCCGGTTACGTCGCCACGATGCTGCCCGTCCCGCTTCCCGTCGAAATCCTGCCCGTCGCCGCGCCGTGGTTCGACCTGGCGGGGCTCGCCGTGTTCGCCGCCTCGGGCGCGCTCGCCGCGGCCAAGCGCGGACAGACCTTCGTCACGCTCGTGTTCTTTGGCCTGATCACCGGCGTCGGCGGCGGCACGGTACGCGACTTGCTGATCGGCGCGCCGGTGTTCTGGGTGCACGATGCGCGCGCCGCCAGCGTGTGCCTCGGCGTCGCGCTGCTGATCTGGGTGACGCCCGAACGCTGGTGGAAGGACGAGGCGCTCGGCTGGTTCGATGCGGTCGGTCTCGCGGCCTATGCGGTCTACGGCGCCGCCAAGGCGCTCGGCTACGGCGTGCCGCCAGTGCCCGCGGCGCTGATGGGCGTGATGACCGCCTGCGTCGGCGGCATCATCCGCGACGTGCTGGCGGGGGAGCCGTCGATCCTGATGCGGCCAGAGCTGTATGTGACGGCGGCGGCGTTGGCGGCGGCAAGCTATGTTGGACTGGTGTTGCTGGGCGTGCCGCTGGCGTGGGCGGCGATGATCGCGGCGAGTGCTGGCTTCACGCTGCGGGCAGCGGCGATCCGCTATCACCTGGCGCTGCCGGCGTATGGCGGCCGCCGCTAGCTCAACCCGTCTCGAGCTCTAGCTTGTGTCCCCGCGAAGGCGGGGACCCAGACTGGGCTCCCGCCTTCGCGGGAGAACAAGGGGGCGGGGACCGCACTTGGTTTGCGGCCTTTCACCTTTCGACAATCCTGATTGAAACGCCGAACTGATCCGGTCACGACATCCTTAACAACCCACCTCCCCGGCGGAGGCCGGGGCCCAGTTGGTGAGGCTGCGGTAATTGAGCGCGACACTTGATCAGCGACGTTGCCCAACTGGACCCCGGCCTTCGCCGGGGAGGTGCTTCTATTGGTGGATGCGGATTTAAAGATTCCGGATGTTGAAATGCAACTCCATCGGAAGCACGCTACCCTACCCCCGCACCACACCGACATCCGCAAACCGCTTCGGCTCGACCGGCGGTACCGAACCCTCGTTCAGCTCGCACTGCCAGTGCCCGACGTCGATCCACTGGCCGTTCTTGTAGCCGACCTCTCGGTACACCCCCGCGCGCCGGAACCCGACCGCCTCGTGCAGCTTAATAGACGAATCGTTCGGCAGCGCGATCACCCCGATCGCCTGCGTAAAGCCCTGCGCCCGCAACGTGTCGATCAACGCCTCGTACAACAGCCGCCCCGCGCCCTGCCGCTGCGCCGCGTCCGCGACATAGACGGTAGTCTCGCACACGAACCGGTACGCCTCGCGCTCGCGGAACCGTGCGGCATAGGCAAAGGCGAGCACGCCGCCCTCGTCACCCACCGTGGCCACCATCCACGGATAGAGTCCGCCCGACGCCGTCATCCGCGTCCGCATCTGGCGCGCGTCGGGCGCCTCGGTCTCGAACGACACCGTGCCGACCAGCACGTGCGGCGCATAGATCGCCGCGATCGACGCCGCATCTTCCGGCACCGCCGCGCGAATGACGATGCCGGCTGGCATGGTCAGAACCCGATCCGCGCGAGCAGCAGGTCGAGCAGCTTCGCGTCGCCGAGCCCTGCCGAGGTCGGCCCCATCCCGCCGCACTCCAGGCAGCGCGCCTGGATCGAGCCCGACGTCGCCAGCCGCTTCATGTCGCCGACCGCGCGCGCGAGCATCTGGCGCCGATCCGCCGCGACATGCGCGAACGCATCGCCGCCGGTTGCGCCATCCGCGGCATCGTCATCGCCCGTGTCGCCGAAATCCTGCGCGAGCGTCGCGAGGAAGCCCGGCTTCTTCTCGAGATACTCGGCATGTACCTTGGCCGGATCGAGCTTGGCGCGCTTGGCTGCCTCGTCGATCGCATCCTGCAACGTGCCGAACCGGTCGACCAGTCCGATCTGGCGCGCGGTGCCGCCATCCCAAACGCGTCCCTGGCCGATCTCGTTCACCCGCGCCGGCGACAGCTTCCGCGATGCCGCCACGCGGCTCACGAACTCGCGATAGCCGTTCTCGATGCCGGCCTGCGCGATCGCGTCGAACATCGGCGTGGTGCCGCCGACGATATCGGGCTGGCCCGACAGCGGCGTGGTCTTCACGCCGTCGCTGGTCACGCCGATCTTGGCGAGCGCGTTCTCGAAGGTCGGGATCACGCCGAAGATCCCGATCGAGCCGGTGATCGTGCCGGGCTCGGCGAAGATCACGTCGGCCGGCGTCGACACCCAGTATCCGCCGCTGGCCGCAAGGCCGCCCATCGACACCACGACCGGCAGCTTCTGCCGCTTGGCTTCGAGGATCGCGAGCCGGATCTGCTCCGACGCCAGCACCGAGCCGCCCGGCGAATCGACGCGCACGACCAGCGCCTTCAGCGTCTTCTTGGCGAGCCCGTCGAGCACCGCCTTCTCGATCGTCTTGCCGGCCGCCTTGCCGGGACCGCTCTCGCCATCGACGATATCGCCGGCGATCGTCAACACGCCGATCGCGTCGCCGCCGGTCGGGAGAGGGTTGGCCTTCACCCACGCGTCGTATTTGATCGTATTGAAATTGCCGGCCGCTTTGTTGTTGTCGCTCCCGGCGATCTCCGCCACGCGGCGGCCGAACGCGGTCCGGTCGCCGAGCTTGTCGACGATGCCAGCACGCAAATTCGCCTCGGCGATGTTACCGTTCGCCGCGAGCACGACCTTGTCGGGCGCGCTCAGGAACTGGGCGATCTGCGCCTTGGGCCGTGCCTTGGCGATGGCCTCGCGCCACTGCGAGAACAGCGTGCCGTACAGCGCGGTACTGGCGGCGCGCGCGTCTTCGCTCTGGTCGGCGCGCGTGTACGGCTCGACGAACGACTTGTAGCGGCCGACGCGGTAGACGTGCGCGTTGACGCCGAGCTTGTCGATCAAGCCCTTGTAATAGAGCTGATTTCCGCCCGGTCCCATGAAGATCGTGCCACCCAGCGGGTTGACCCAGACCTCGCTCGCATTCGCCGCCAGCCGGTAGCCGCCATCGGTGTACGCGGTCGCGTAAGCCAGAACCGGCTTGCCGCTCGCCCGCACCCGCGCCAGCGCGTCGCCGACTTCGCCCAAGGCTGCGGGATACGCACCGCCGAAGCTGTCCAGATCGAGCACCACCACCTTCACGCGCGCATCGGTGCGCGCGGTATCGATCGATCGCACCACGTCGCGCAGGCGGAACTGGCGCGTCTGGCTCTGCCCTGACAGCGCGGCGAACGCGGCCTGCTCCTCGGGCTGCTCGACGATCGAGCCGTTCAGGTCGAGCACCAGCGCGCCGTCCTTGATCGCCTTGGTTCCCGGCCGCGCATTCAGCGCCGCGAAGATCAGGCCGAAGAACAACAGCATGGCGATCAGGACGAGCGCATCCTTGATCGCCACGAGGAACTTCCACACCCCGCGTACGAGTCGCCAGTTGCGGCGAGGGGGACGGGCAGGGTCGGTGTAGGAGGGGGCGTAGGACGGCGCTGCGGTATCGGTCATGCGAGCAGAGCTAGAGCATGCGCGGACGGAGGTAAATGCCCTGTATTACGTGTCCAACACAGGGGGGGGCGTCGTCGTGCTGGCCCTCTCCCTATCCGTCATCCCCGCGGACGCGGGGACCCATAAACTCGAACGCCGGCGCCTCTATCGATGGGCTAGCCAGTATGGATCCCCGCGTGCGCGAGGATGACGGCATGCTGGGGCAGGCTGCGTGCAGCTTTCGCGGTATCCGCATCACGGAGTGGGCTCGCCCAGCCTTGTTCTCCTGCGAACGCAGGAGCCCAGGATCCCAAGCGCTGCACCTCGTAACCCTGGACTCCTGCGTTCGCAGGAGAACGGCAGCGCGGTCATCCAGCCGCCTCAGCCACGATGCCCCAAACCCACGCTCGCCCGAAAAAATTCCCGCTCCCGGCCTTTGACATGCCGCACACGCAAGCACATATGCCGTCCGTTGGCACTCGGGCTCCCTGAGTGCCAGAAATCTGTCACAATCCCAAAAGGACATGGACCCCATGAACTTTCGTCCGTTGCATGATCGCGTGCTGGTGAAGCGCCTCGAAGCCGAAGAGAAGACGGCTGGCGGCATCATCATTCCCGACACCGCCAAGGAAAAGCCGCAGGAAGGCGAAGTCGTCGCCATCGGCACCGGGACCCGCGCCGAGAACGGCACGATCACCCCGCTCGACGTCAAGACCGGCGACAAGATCCTGTTCGGCAAATGGTCGGGCACCGAGGTCAAGGTCGACGGCGAAGACCTTCTGATCATGAAGGAATCTGACATCCTCGGGATCGTCGGCTAACCCCGACGACTTCAGGGATCATCGGTTTTCAGACCTGATCTTGGCCTAACCCGGCTTAACCTTCTTTTTCTATATCTCATCTGAAAGGGCAGCTGACATGGCTTCCAAGGACGTGAAATTCGGTCGTGACGCGCGTGAGCGCATCCTCCGCGGCGTCGACATCCTCGCCGACGCGGTCAAGGTGACCTTGGGCCCCAAGGGCCGCAACGTCGTCATCGACAAGAGCTTCGGCGCACCGCGCATCACCAAGGACGGCGTCACCGTCGCCAAGGAGATCGAGCTCAAGGACAAGTTCGAGAACATGGGTGCGCAGATGCTGCGCGAAGTGGCCTCGAAGACCAACGACATCGCCGGTGACGGCACGACCACCGCAACGGTTCTGGCGCAGGCGATCGTCCGCGAGGGCATGAAGTCGGTTGCAGCGGGCATGAACCCGATGGACCTGAAGCGCGGCATCGATCTCGCCGTCATCAAGGTCGTCGAGGACGTCAAGGCGCGTTCGAAGCCGGTTTCGGGTTCGAAGGAAGTGGCGCAGGTCGGCATCATTTCGGCAAACGGCGACCGTGAAGTTGGCGAGAAGATCGCCGAAGCCATGGAGAAGGTCGGCAAGGAAGGCGTGATCACCGTCGAGGAAGCGAAGGGTCTCGAATTCGAGCTCGACGTCGTCGAGGGCATGCAGTTCGACCGCGGCTATCTGTCGCCCTACTTCATCACCAACCCCGAGAAGATGTCGGTCGAGCTTCAGGATCCCTACATCCTGATCCACGAGAAGAAGCTCTCGAACCTGCAGGCGATGCTCCCGATCCTGGAAGCCGTCGTTCAGTCGGGTCGTCCGCTCCTGATCATCGCAGAAGACATCGAGGGTGAGGCTCTCGCCACGCTCGTCGTCAACAAGCTGCGCGGCGGCCTGAAGGTCGCAGCGGTCAAGGCACCGGGCTTCGGCGATCGTCGCAAGGCGATGCTCGAGGACATCGCGATCCTGACCAAGGGCGAGATGATCTCGGAAGACCTCGGCATCAAGCTTGAAACCGTCACGCTCGGCATGCTCGGCACCGCCAAGCGCGTCACGATCGACAAGGACAACACCGTCATCGTTGACGGTGCCGGCGATCACGACACGATCAAGGGCCGTACCGAAGCGATCCGCCAGCAGATCGAGAACACGACCAGCGACTACGACAAGGAGAAGCTCCAGGAGCGTCTCGCCAAGCTTGCCGGCGGCGTTGCCGTGATCAAGGTCGGCGGGTCTTCGGAAGTCGAAGTCAAGGAGCGCAAGGACCGCGTCGACGACGCCCTGCACGCAACCCGTGCAGCCGTCGAAGAAGGCATCGTCCCCGGTGGTGGTACGGCGCTGCTGTACGCGACTAAGGCACTCGATGGCCTGACCGGTGCGAACGAAGACCAGACGCGCGGTATCGACATCGTTCGCAAGTCGCTGACTGCTCTGGTTCGCCAGATCGCTCAGAATGCGGGTCATGACGGTGCGGTTGTTTCGGGCAAGCTGCTCGACGGCAACGACACGTCGATCGGCTTCAACGCCGCGACCGACACGTATGAGAACCTGGTCGAAGCCGGCGTGATCGATCCGACCAAGGTCGTCCGCACCGCGCTGCAGAACGCAGCATCGGTTGCAGGCCTCCTGATCACGACCGAAGCGGCCGTGAGCGAACTCGCCGAAGACAAGCCCGCCATGCCCATGGGCGGCGGCGGCATGGGCGGCATGGGCGGCATGGACTTCTGATTTCGGACGGAGGCAGCGAAAGCTGCTTCCGACACGAAATCAGAACGGCCGGCGGGCTGGGCGGCGAAGCCCCCAGTCCCGTCCGACGAAAAGGGCCGGCTTCGCCGGTCCTCCGTTCCGAACAGACGACCAAGACGAAGGGCCGGGGAGGAATCCCCGGCCCTTCGTTCGTCCACGTCGCTCGCACCCCTGCCCGATCAGGCAGATGCTACCGATCCTATGATTGGAGATTTCCCACGATTGGCCGCACGCGGGAGGTGCAACCACTTTGGGTTTTCGCTACCATAGCACCATGACCGAAGGCCGCATCGATCAGTTGACCGAAGCCCAACGTGCCTGTCTCCGGCTCGTGCTGACGCATCACAATTCGAAGGAGATCGCGGCGATCGTCGGCGTGTCGCCGTCAGCGATCGACAAGCGGATCGAGCGCGCCGTCCAGATTCTCGGCGTCGGTACGCGCTTCGAGGCGGCGCGCCGTCTGCAGCAGCACGAACGCGGCGCTAGCGGGGACGGCGTCCTGGTCCACGAGCGGCTGGATGTCGACGCAGCCGGTCCCGCTGCCGGGCCGTCATGGAGTGGCCCGCCTGCGACATACGAACGGCTACCATCCGAACCAATCGACATTCCCATCACCCCCGGCCAGCCCTCAAACGGGGTCCAGATCGAGCCGTGGGGGCTTGTTCGCCGCTTCCTCGGAATGTCCGGGAACAGCGGATTTATGGGGGTGGCGCGAAACCGGTTCTCGATCGGCGACAGGGCAGTACGACTTCTCGTGCTCATGGGTTTGATCGCTGTCACCTCGATGGCGGTCGTGAACATGGCGATGACGTTGACCACCCTGTTGCGATCCAACCGTGACCGCAGCGCTCCCGTACACGGCACCGCAACGTCGGCGCCAAGGGGAGAGATTTCGATGTTGAGGCAACGGCGTCAGGCTGCCGACAGGGTGGCCAGTGATTTCCTGAAAGCAGAAGCCGCGGTCGACGAGGCGGCAATGCTCACCGCGTCGTGCATGACGACGCTGCTGCAGGAGCGTGCGGCCGCCAATCTGCCGGTCGGCACGGGCGCCGCCGCGCTGCAGATGGTCTCCCAGGCTTCGTTCGACATCATCAACGCGCGACAGCGCTTCGTCGAGGCGCACCGCGCGCTGGTGGATGTCCATACCGAGATCGGTCTTGGCCGGTTTTATGGATATGGCGACACGGCCCCGTGCCCGCCGAACGAAGGCGCGCTGCGTGACGTTGCGGACCAGGTTGCCCCGGTCCGCCTGGCCGCAGTTGCCTGAACGGCCGCTCTCGGTCCTGCTTCGGAGATAAGAGTTGGATCGGGTCTGGTTGTTCTACGCGATTCAGATTGCGGCGTCCGGCTACGCGTTCCTGCGGGGCGGGGCGCCGGAGCGGCTGACGGCGTTGGCGCTGCTGCTTGCGGCGGCGTCGACCGGAATGGTCCAGCGCGATACCCCCGTCCTGTTCGCAGGATTGGAGGTCGGCGTGATGATCATCGACCTGATCCTGCTGGCGGTGATGATCACGATCACGTTGCACGCCGATCGGTTCTGGCCGGCCTGGGTTACCGCGCTTCATGCGCTGGGCACGGGTGCGCATCTGGCCAGGGCGATCAGTCCTGACGTGATCCGCCTCGTTTATGCGGTCCTTTCCGCCGTCTGGAGCTATCCCATCGTTCTGCTTCTCGTGATCGGGACTGTCAGGCATTCGCAGCGGATCCGGGCTCGAGGCTGGGATCTCGACTGGAGCCACCAGGACCCGACTACGCGTTAAGCGAATTCGGAAGATGTTTATGACCTTCGCATTTGCCATGGCGCCTGCCATTTCCACGCAGCGCCAGGTGTCCCTTCCCGTATCCGATCTCGCATTGGTCGACATGGCCAAGCGGCTCTACGAGCTCCGCAAGGTTCGCGACGCGCTGCTCGGCGAGGCGCTGTTCTCGGAACCGGCTTGGGATATCCTGCTCGATCTGTTCATCTCCGACCATGAAGGCCACCGGCTCAGCGTCTCCGCAGTCTGCATCGGCGCACGCGCACCATCGGCTACCGCGCTACGGTATCTGACATTGTTGCAGGAGGCCGACCTGGTCGAACGGACCCGCGACGAACGTGACGGCCGGCGATCGCACGTTCAACTCACCGGTCTCGGCCGCAGGCGCATGGCGGCGCTGCTCGGACGGTTGATCGATGCCTGAAATGGGATGGAGCGGGTAACGGGAATTGGCCATTATCAGGTATGGCGCCTGCCTTCAGGCCGAACGATCGGATTCCCCGAGTCTGGTCGGTACCGCGGGGCGTTCGTTTAGGGCCGGCAGAGAGCGCCCAGAATAGGTCATTCGGGATGGCTGTTGCGCTTCCTGATTGCGGACGTTCAGCGGGAGGGTTAGCGACCGCTCATGCGAACCGCCCTGAACGCGCCTGATGAAGCTCTGGATGATGCCGAGCGAGTGTTTGTAGCCAAGGTCCGAGAGCACGGCTGGTTCGATACCGCAGTGTTTGGCGACACTGAAGGGCCGGGGTTCTCGTTTACTACGGGGTTGTGGGTGAACACCGGTCAGCCAGAATTGATTATGTTCGGCATGAAGCGTGAGATAGCCCATGACGTGTTCTGGGAGTTATTCCGAGAGGCTAAGGCGGGGTTACCACTGCCGGTAGGCGAGCCAACCGATAGAGCGTTTGAAAACCTTCTTGCCTATGCCTTTCCGGTGGCAAAGCGCTTCTACCGAAATCACCTCGGCTGGAGCCGATGGTTTTACGGTAGCGACGATTTCCCATGCCTTCAGATTGTTTGGCCGGATCGGCGTGGCGTTTTCCCATGGGAGCAGGAGTTCGACACAGCTTTTGCAACCGACCAGATCGATCTTACAGAAAATGGGTGGGAGTCAGCACTTACGGGGTGAGTCCGCTTTCCATCGCGCTGCCTCAAAAGCCGCCAGTCCGCTTCCCTTCCCATCCCGGAAATTAGCTCGATGGAGCGGGGCTTTTGCAGGGGATGGAGCGGGTAACGGGAATCGAACCCGTGTATTCAGCTTGGAAGGCTGCTGTACTACCATTGTACTATACCCGCATCACAGCCAGACGGCTGCGTGTCATCGGTTGCGCCACGAGCCGAAATCCGCTCGGCGTTCCCCGGTGATGCCGAAAACCACTGCCACGGGCGCCATTCTGACGTCAAGTCTGCTCCGTCGTGTCGTTCCTTTTCTTCCTGTCGATGTGGTACGATCCTCGGCGCTCGGATGCCAAGGACCTGGACCTACGATGACTCCACGAGAATTGATTGCCATTGCCGCGGTGCCGGGTGCGAGCGAGGAACTCAGACTGTATCGCCGGGCGGACGACTTCATGATCCTGCTCGATCGCGCCGAATTGATGAGTACGCGGATGAGCGGATCCGAAGAAGCGCTGGCGGTCATGACATGCGCAAGACTCGAAGGCCGGACGGGAGCGCACCTGTTGATCGGCGGCTACGGCATGGGGTTCACGTTGCGTGCGGCACTCGCGGTACTCGACCATACCGCTCGGATCACGGTGGTCGAACTGGTGCCCGAGATCATCGAATGGGCGCGGGGCCCGATGGCGACGCTGATGGCGGGCTGTCTCGACGACCCGCGCGTCGAGCTGATCCAAGGCGACGTGGCCGCGGTCATCGCGCAAGGTGCGTCCGTCTATGATGCCATCCTGCTCGACGTGGACAACGGGCCCGACGGACTGACCCGAAGCGACAACAACCGGCTGTATTCGGCACGCGGGCTGACCGCGGCGAAGCGAGCACTCGCACCCGGCGGCATTCTGGCGATCTGGTCCGCCGCCCCGGATCCGGTCTTCACGCGCCGCCTCACGCAGTCGGGCTTCCGTACCGACGAGGTCGTCGTTCGCGCGCGGAGCAACGGAAAAGGTCCAAGGCACGTCATCTGGTTCGCGACGGCGGCGGACTAGGGCCGCCGGAGGCACCGGGATCGTTGCTGGTTTATCCCAAGTGCCTCCAAAGCTCCGCCGCCATCTGCGAGACGCGTGCGCGTCATGCCGGTGCGGCGGTGGCCTCGTTGCGGCCGGCGATCAGCGCATCGACGACGGCGGGATCGGCTAGCGTCGACGTATCGCCCAATTGATCGAGCTGGTTCTCCGCGATCTTGCGCAGGATACGGCGCATGATCTTGCCCGAGCGCGTCTTGGGCAAGGCAGGCGCGAACTGTAGGATGTCGGGTGTCGCGATCGGCCCGATCTCGCGGCGGACCCATTGAACGAGCTCCTTGCGCAGGTCTTCGCTAGACTCCGCGTTCGCGTTGAGCGTGACATAGGCATAGATGCCCTGACCCTTCACGTCGTGCGGCATGCCGACGACCGCCGCCTCGGCGACCTTCGCATGCGCGACCAGGGCGCTTTCGACTTCGGCGGTGCCCATTCGGTGGCCGCTGACGTTGATCACGTCGTCGACGCGGCCGGTGATCCAGTAATAGCCGTCCTCGTCGCGACGGCAGCCATCGCCGGTAAAATACTTGCCGAGGTAGGTCGAGAAATAGGTCTGAAAGAACCGTGCGTGATCGTTCCACACGGTCCGCATCTGGCCCGGCCAGCTATCGGCGATGACGAGATTGCCCTCCACCGCGCCATCGAGGACCTTGCCGTCGGCATCGACGAGTTCGGGGACAACGCCGAACAACGGTTTGGTCGCGCTGCCGGGTTTCAAAGCGGTAGCACCGGGCAGGGGGCTGATCATGTGACCGCCGGTCTCGGTCTGCCACCACGTGTCGACGATCGGGCAACGGCCGTCGCCGACGACGTTGTGATACCAGTTCCATGCCTCGGGATTGATCGGTTCGCCGACCGAACCGAGCAGGCGCAGCGACTTGCGGCTGGTGCGCGTGACCCAGTCGTCGCCCTCGCGCATCAGCGACCGGAGGGCGGTCGGTGCGGTGTACAGGATGTTGACCTGATATTTGTCGACGATCTGCCAGAAGCGGCTGTGGTCGGGGTAGTTGGGTACGCCCTCGAACATCACGGTCGTCGCGCCGTTCGCGAGCGCGCCGTACAGCGTGTAGGTGTGGCCGGTGACCCAGCCGACGTCGGCGGCGCACCAGAAGATCTCGCCGGGGCGGTAGTTGAAGACGTATTCGTGCGTCATCGACGCCCAGACGAGATAGCCGCCACTGGTGTGCAGCACGCCCTTGGGCTGGCCGGTCGAGCCGCTGGTATAGAGAATGAACAGCGGGTCCTCGGCGCCCATCGGTTCGGGCACGCAGTCGGTGGACTGGCCGGCGATGCACGCATGGTACCAGCAGTCGCGGCCTTCGGTCATCGTCACGGCGCCACCGGTGCGGCGGACGACGATGACGGTCTCGACCGCGAGGTTCGCGTGGCTCAGCGCCGCGTCGACATTGGCCTTCAGCGGGATGGTCTTGCCGCCGCGCAAGCCCTCGTCGGCGGTGATGACGATGCGGCTGTCGCAGTCGTGGATGCGGTTGCACAGGCTCTCGGGCGAGAAGCCGCCGAACACCACCGAGTGGATCGCGCCGATCCGCGCGCAGGCGAGCATTGCGAATGCCGCTTCGGGAATCATCGGCATGTAGATCGTGACGCGGTCGCCCTTCCGAACGCCGCGCGCCTTCAGCGCGTTGCCGAGCCTCGATACTTCGTCGCGGAGTTCGGCGTAGGTAATCGCACGGGCGTCGGCGGGGTCGTCGCCCTCCCACAAGATCGCCGTCGCGTCGGGGCGCGTGTCCGCGTGGCGATCGACGCAATTGGCGGCGACGTTGAGCTGGCCGTCCTCGAACCAGCGGATGTGGAAATCGCTCTCGTCGAACGAGGTGTCCTTGATCCTGGTCGGTGCCACGATCCAGTCGAGCCGCTTCGCCTCGCGTGCCCAGAAGGCGTCGGGATCGGTCGCGGCCTCCGCGTACATTCGGTCATAGGCAGCGGCATCGATCAGCGCGTCTTTTGCCCACTCTGCGGGGACGGGATAGCTGGCCTCGGTCATCTGGCTCTCCTTTTCGGCGCGCTTTAGACGGTCGTGTTCGGACAATCACCCCCAATCGCAGTAAGGGGTGGACGCCGGATCGCAATCCGGCATGATGACGCAGCCTATATCCGCGCGTCAGACCAGTGGAGAGCGAAGCAGGGATGAGAAGTATGGCGTTCAAGACACGGATGGCCCTGACGGCCTTGCTTTCTGGCACGGCGTTGATGGGCTTGGCGCCCACCGCCGCGCAGGCGCAGACGGCGCGCGAAATCGAACTCGAGACCCGGCTCAAGGCGCTCGAGGCAGCGGTCCAGGATTTGCGCGGCGAGTTGAACGCGGCCCGGGCTACGGCGTCCGCCACGCCGTCCCCAGCCCAGTCTCCGTCGTCGTCGCCCAGTGCGGGTTCGGCGCCGATCGCGCCGACCGAGGTGGTGTCTTCACCGACGGCACCTCGGCCGAACGGTCCGAGTACCGCGACCGCACTCGCCGCAACCAAGCCTACGGGGCCAGCGACCGCTTCGACCGATGGCTTCAAGGTCGCCGGTACCACGGTCAAGCTGAACGGCTTCATCAAGGCCTATGCCTCGGTCAGCCGGTATAGCGGCGGCAACATCGCGCCGGAATCGGTCGGTCGCGATTTCTATTTTCCGAGCATGACTCCGGTCGGCGGCCGGAACGAAGGCGATAGCGTCGAGGGTCACGTCAAGCAGACGCGGCTCGTCCTCTCCACCGAGACGCCGATCGCCGGCCACACGCTGAAAGGCCTTGTCGAACTCGATTTCCAGGTCGTTCCTGGTACCCAGGGAAACCAGCGGGCCACCAATGGCTATGACCTGGGTCTACGGCGTGCGTTCTTCGTCTACGACGATTGGTTGTTCGGCCAGGACTGGTCGAACTTTCAGTATGTCGGTGCGCTGCCGGAGACCACCGACTTGATCGGGCCGACGGAAGGCACCGTGTTCGTTCGCCAGCCGCAGATCCGCTACACGCGCAAGCTGAGCGATGCGCTGTCGCTGTCGGTCGCGGCGGAAAACCCCGAGACTTCGTCGACCAGTGTCGCGTCGGCCACGATCGTCGAGAATGCCGACGACCGCTTGCCCGACATTACCGCGCGGCTGAACTACAAGACCGCGTTCGGTGAATTCTCATTGGCGGGGCTCGGCCGCAAGCTGACGATCGATACCGGAGCGTTGAACGAATCCGCGACCGGGTGGGGCGTATCGTTCGCGGGCAAGGTCCCGCTCGACGAGAACGGCCGTTCCGACATCCGCTTCATGGTGACGCACGGCGACGGTATCGGCCGCTACGTCGGCCTCAACCTCGCGCCGGATGCGGTGTTCGTGCCGTTGGTAGGCATGCGGTTGCAGACACCAAGTCTCACCGCGGGCTTTGCGGCACTCAAGCTCGGTTGGACCGACAAGCTGCGCTCGACCTTCACCGGCAGCGTCCAGGGGATCGACTATCCGACCGGCGCGGTGCCGATCGGCGCGAGCGATTCCACGTGGAGCGCCTCCGCCAATCTCTTCTACTCGCCGGTCAAGGCCGTCGATCTCGGCGTCGAATTTCGTCACGCCGAACGTACGTTGGTCGACGGGGAGGTGGGCAAGATGGACCGCGGCGAATTCGCGGCCCGCTATTCCTTCTGACGCATGATCGCGCCATCCGAGAGGACATCGTCATAGCTACGACAACAGGGGACGTTTCCCCACCCGGTCGCGTCACGCAGAGCCAGCCGTTGATCATCATCGCCTCGTCGCTGGGCGCGGTGTTCGAATGGTATGATTTCTACCTCTACGGCCTGCTCGCGACGATCATCACCGCGCAGTTCTTCTCGGGCGTGAACGAAACCACCGGCTTCATCTTCGCACTCGCTGCGTTTGCGGCGGGGTTCGCGGTGCGGCCATTCGGTGCGCTGGTGTTCGGGCGGATCGGCGACGTCGTCGGGCGCAAGAACACGTTCCTGGTCACGATGGCGATCATGGGCCTGTCGACCTTCCTCGTCGGCCTGCTCCCCAGCTACGCGTCGGTCGGCGTCGCCGCGCCGATCGCGCTGGTCGTGTTACGCCTGTTGCAGGGCCTTGCGCTCGGCGGCGAATATGGTGGTGCCGCGACCTATGTCGCCGAGCATGCGCCCGACAACAAGCGCGGGCTGTTCACCAGCTTCATCCAGACCACCGCCTCGCTCGGCCTGTTCGCGGCGCTGCTGATCGTGATCGGCGTGCGGACCCTGGTCGGCGAAGAGGCGTTCGCGGCGTGGGGCTGGCGGATCCCGTTCATCGTCTCGATCGCGCTGCTGGCGGTGTCGCTCTGGATCCGCATGCAGCTCGAAGAGAGCCCGGTGTTCCAGAAGATGAAGGACGAGGGCAAGACCTCGAAGGCGCCGCTGACCGAGGCGTTCGGGCAGTGGAGCAATTTAAAGGTCGTGCTGATCGCGTTGTTCGGTGCGGTCGTCGGGCAGGGCGTCGTGTTCTACACCAGCCAGTTTTACGCGTTGTTTTTCCTCGAAAAGAACCTGCGCGTCGACGGGCCGACCACCAATATCCTGATCGCGATCGCACTGTTGATCGCCACGCCTGCGTTCATCCTGTTCGGCTGGCTGTCCGACAAGGTCGGGCGGAAATACATCATCCTGACCGGCTGCGCGCTCGCCGCGCTGACCTACATGCCGCTGTTCCACGCGCTGTCGAAGGCGGCCAACCCGGCGCTTTATGCCGCGCAGGAATCGTCGCCGGTGGCGGTCGTCGCCAACCCCGCCGAATGTTCGGTGCAGTTCGATCCGGTCGGCAAGAACAAGTTCGATCGCAGTTCATGCGACATCGCCAAGGCCTATCTGGCGAAGGCCGGCATATCCTATACCAACGTCGTCGTACCCGCGGGCACCGTCGCACAGATTCATATCGGCGGCGCGACGATCCCGGTCGTCGACCCGGCGGTCGTTTCCGGGCCGGAGAAAGCGGCGGCGATCAAGGCGTTCGGTGCCGAAGTAAAGACCGCGCTGACCGCGGTAGGCTATCCCGAAAAGGCGGACCCCGCGCAGATCAACAAGCCGATGGTCGTCGCGATCCTGGTCATCCTCGTGCTGTACGTGACGATGGTCTACGGCCCGATCGCGGCGCTGCTGGTCGAGTTGTTCCCGACACGGATCCGCTACACGTCGATGTCGCTGCCCTATCATATCGGCAATGGCTGGTTCGGCGGATTCCTGCCGACCGCGGCGTTCGCGATGGTCGCGGCCACCGGGGATGTTTATTACGGGCTCTGGTACCCGATCGTCGCCTGCGCGGTGACGGCAGTGGTCGGGCTGGTGTTCCTGCCGGAGACGTTCCGCAGGTCGCTGCACGGCTGAGCCGATCTAGACTATCGGAATGTCGGGGCGGGCGGATCCTCGGACCCTCCCGCCCCAGTCACGTCAGCGTGCAGCCGTTCCGGGCTGGCGCGGAGCCACGACCTTCACCAGCGTCCTGACGTCCTGCCCGGTCGGCAGCGGACCCGATGCGGTCAGCGTCCCCGCCGCGTCGTTCCAGCGCAGCACCGCGCTCGATCCCGCACCCTTCTTGCCCGCCCCATTCTTGTAGCCGTTGGTGACGCCGTCGTCGTCGTACAGCGTGAAGCTCGCATCGCGGCCCGGATAGACCTTGATCGTCTCGAGCGCCTGCTTGGTCGCGGTGCTCGGCACCTGTACGCCCATCGGCACGATCGACCCCGCACGGACGAACAGCGGGATGCGGTCGATCGGCGCCGCAGCGTCGATCGTCTGGCCACCCGCATAGCGCTGATCGGTCCAATAATCATACCATTCGGAACCCGCCGGCAGATAGACCTTGCGGCTGGTGACGCCCTGCTCGGTAACCGGCGCGACCAGGAAGGCGGGCCCGAACATATATTCGTCGCCGATCGTCGCGACGGCCGGATCGTTGGGGAAGTCCATGAACAGCGCGCGCATGAACGGCGCACCGGTCCTGTAGGTCTGGTAGCCGAGTGAATAGAGATACGGGATCAGCGCGTAGCGCAGCTTCAGGAAACCGGCGAGCACCGGCTCGGCCGCCGTGCCATAATCCCACAGCGCGGTCGCTGGGCGCTGGCCGTGTATCCGCAGCGTCGGCGTGAAGCTGTTATAGGCGAACCAGCGCGTGAACAGCTCGGGATAGTCGGTGTAGCTCGGCGGCATCGCCGTCGCGCCGGCCGGATCGAGCAGCGGCGCATGCTCCGCCTTCGGCCCGTTCGGATACTGCCAGCCGCCCGTGTCGCTGCTCCAATAGGCCATGCCGGTCGCGGTAAAGCCGAGCCCCGCGGGAACCTGGCGGTGCAGCGTTTCCCAGTTCGCCTGCACGTCCGACGACCAGAACAGCGCGCCGTTGCGCTGCGTACCGAGATAGGCCGCCCGCGCGAGGATCAGGTTGCGAAAGTCGGGCCGGTCGCGCGCGGAGCCTTCAGCGACGCTCTGCGTGTGCACCAGCGGATACAGGTTGTGATACCGATCACCCGATCCGATCGAGAAGAAATTGCCGTCCGGGACCAAGTCCGGCTCGGTCTCGTCGAGCCAGAACCAGTCGAAGCCCTGCGACGCGATATTGTCGCGGATCCGATCCCAGAACCAGGCGCGGGCGTCCGGATTGGTCGAATCGAGCAGCGCGCCGGCACGGTCAGAACGGATCGGCAGGCCGTCGACCACACCGCCGTCCTTGTCCTTCAGCAGCCACCCCTTGGTGCCGAGGAAGTTGAAATAGCGCGATTCCTTCTCGAATCGCGGCCACACGCTGATGATCGAATGCATCCCCATGCTCTTCAGCGTGTCGTTCATGCCCTTGGGATCGGGGAAATAGGTCCGGTCGATGTCCAGCTGCCCCATCCGCGACCAGTAGAACCAGTCGAGCACCATCACGTCGAGCGGCAGGCCGCGCGTGCGATACCCCTTGGCGATGTCGAGCAGTTCGGCTTGCGTCTCGTAGCGGGCCTTCGACTGGATCAGCCCGAACGCGGCCTTTGGCGGCAGCGGCGTCGCACCGGTCAGCTTGGCGTAACCGGCGTAGAGTTCGTCGGTCGTGTCGCCGGTGATGACGAAGAACGACACGCGCTCGCCGACGTTCGACTGCCAGTGCGTCGAACTCGACAGGCCGGGGGAAACGGTGGTCGCCGAGGCATTGTCCCAGACGATGCCGTACCCCTTGTTCGTCACCATGAACGGCACGCACACCGTTTCGCCTGCCGGCGCATCGTAATTGTGGCGGCAGTCGATCGTACGACCCTTGAGATCGAGCACGCCTTCCTGGTTCTGGCCGAGCCCGTAATAATGCTCGTTCGGCTGCACCGCGAAGCTTGCGCCGACGCGGAACGTCTTTTCACCGTTCACGGTCTGCGGCGACATTTCCCAGCCGGTCATCTCGGCGACCATGCGACCGTCAGGCTTGCGCACGGCGATCGAGACGGGCGGCAGCGACGGCGCGAAATAGCGCTGCATCTGCGTCGGCGCCTTGGGCCAGGGCTGCGCAGCGACCGTCAGCGATACCGCGTTCGACGTGAAGACGTCCCCGCTCGCGTCGGTGCGGTGCGTCCAGCCGGTCGCGTCCGACTTCGCGTTGGGGCCCTCGCCCGGCGGCGCGTCGGCCAGCGCACGATCGAGCGAGATCGTGACGCGGACGATGTTCGGCGCATAGGGCTCTATCGCGACCAGGCTGCCGTTGCGGTCGACCGTCGCCATCGGGTCGGCCCAGGCCGGTGCCGACAGAGCCGATGTAAGGCAGGTGCCGACCAGCAGGAGGCGAGCGGCGGAAAGGAAGGTCGACATGGGTTCAGGTTTCCCGTCAGCAAAGAGGTCGGCGCAGATGCGCGCGGTGGTCCCGCGCGACATGCTCGGTTCGCGGCCGAAATGCCAGATGGCACGTGGTCGTATAATTGGGCCCAAGGATGCGTCTGCGGCGCCCGGGGCGTGAGGCCGGGACGGATGCTGCGTGGCAAAGGGGTAGGCTAGCTGCCGCCGATAAGGCATGGCGTGCGCAGCCAATGGGTGAGCGAACAGATGGACGAACGACCAACAATGCCGCGCATCGCGGGCCCCGAGGATCACGTCGTCGTCGTGGGCGGCGGATTTTCGGGCGCGCTGTTCGCGGTCAACCTGATCCGGCATGACGGACCCCGCGTCACGCTGATCGAGCGGCGCGACCGCCAGCTCGCGCGCGGCGTGGCCTATAGTGCGGCCCACCCGGATCATCTGTTGAACGTCCGCGCGGGGAACATGAGCGCGTTGCCCGACGACCCCGATCACTTCGTCCGCTGGCTCGAGGCGCACGGCAAGGGCGACCGCAAGACCTTCGTGCCCCGCACGACCTATGGCGCGTACCTGCGCGAACTGCTCGATGCGGCGATCGCGGAATCGGATGGCCGGCTGGTGCATGTCGAGGGCGAGGTCTGCGCGATCGATCCGGTCGAACGCGACGGGGTGACGCTGACGATGGCGGATGGGCGCAAGATCGCGGCCGACACCGCGGTGCTCGCGCTCGGCAATCTGCCGCCGCACACGCCGCCGGGATTGAAGCCGGAGGCGCTGCCGGCCGGTGTCTATTACGCGGACCCCTGGGCTGCGAACCTCGCCGAGGGGCTGGGTGCGGACGATACCGTCGTGCTGGTCGGGACCGGGCTGACCGCGATCGACGCGGCGTTGCTGCTCGATGCGCAGGGGTTCGTCGGAAATATCCTGGCGATGTCGCGACGCGGCTTGTCGCCGCGACGGCATGTCGATGGCGCGCCGGCGCACCGCGGGGTTTCGGACAAACCGCAGGGCGGGCTGACCGACCTCGTCCGCCATGTCCGCGCTCGTGCCGCGACGGAGGGCTGGCGTTGCGCAGTCGACGAGCTTCGTCCGGTCACGCAGATGCTGTGGGCGGCGGCGTCGCAGGAGGTGCGCGGACGCTTCCTTCGCCATCTACGCCCGTATTGGGACGTCCACCGCCACCGGCTCGCACCAGCCGTTGCCGACCGGGTCGAGGCGCTCGTTGCGACCGGGCGGCTGACCTTCGCGGCGGGCAAGATCGTGTCCGCCGACGCCGACGGGACGCAGGCGAGGCTGACGTGGCGGCCTCGCGGCGAGACCGATCCGGTCGTCACGCGTGCCGCGCGGATCGTCAATTGCACCGGGCCGCAGGGCGACCTGTTGCGCTCGGAGGAGCCGCTCGTGAAGCACCTGCTCGCGGCGGGGGCGATCCGGCCCGATCCGTTGCGGCTCGGCGTCGACGTCGATGCGCAGTCGCGCGCGATCCGCGCCGACGGCACGCCGGATGACCGGATCCACTGCATCGGGCCGATGACTCGTGGCGGGCTGTGGGAGGTGGTCGCGGTGCCCGATATCCGCGTCCAGAGCTGGGATCTCGCGCGGCGCCTGTCCAACGCGCAATGGGTCGGCGGCGAAGGTCTTTGACCGCGATCCGGCGCTTTTTCTCGGGCGAGGCGGCGGGAGCCATCGTGCTGCTCGCGGCGGCGGTAGCGGCACTGATCGTCGCGAACTCACCGCTCGCGCCAACCTACTTCGCGACACTGCACCACACGGTCGGCGGGATGAGCGTCCACCACTGGATCGACGACGGCGCGATGGCCTTGTTCTTCCTGCTGATCGGGTTGGAGGTGAAGAGCGAGTTCGTCTCGGGGCATCTCTCGACCTGGGGCGAGCGCATCATGCCCGGTGCGGCGGCGCTCGCGGGCATGGCGGTCCCGGCGGCCCTCTATGTGCTCGTCAACATGGGCACGCCCGCCAATCTGCGCGGCTGGGCGATCCCGGCGGCGACCGACATCGCGTTCGCGCTCGGCATCCTGGCCTTGCTCGGGTCGCGCGTGCCGACCTCGTTGAAGATATTGCTGACGGCGATCGCGGTGATCGACGACCTGCTCGCGATCCTCGTCATCGCGGTGTTCTACACCGGCCACATCGCTTTGCTGCCGTTGCTCGCAGCGGGTGCGGGGCTCGGCGTGCTCGTCGTCCTGAACCTGTCGGGCGTGCGCTCGCTGGTGCCGTATCTGCTGATCGGTGTCGGCATCTGGTACGGCGTCTTGTTGTCGGGTGTGCATGCGACGCTCGCGGGCGTGGCGGTCGCGTTGACGATTCCGCTGCGGACCGGGGACGGCCAGCCGCCGCTCAAACGTCTCGAACACGCGCTCCAGCCGTGGTCGAGCTTCCTGATCGTGCCGGCGTTCGGGTTTGCCAATGCCGGCATCGCGTTCGGCGGGATGGTGGCGGCGGACGTGATCGCGCCGCTGCCGGTCGGGATCATGCTGGGGCTGTTCCTCGGCAAGCAGATCGGTATCTTCGCGACGATCCGTGGGCTCGTGACGTTCCGGCTGGCCGAGGCACCCAAGAACGCGAGCTGGACGCAGGTGTACGGCATGGCGGTGCTGTGCGGGATCGGCTTCACGATGAGTCTGTTCATCGGCGGCCTCGCCTTCGCCGGCGCACCGCACGCAATGGACGCGGTGAAGGTCGGCGTATTCGCCGGCTCGATCCTGTCGGGCATCGCCGGCTGGATGATCCTTCGCCGCACCGGATAGTAAGTCGGTAATGCCGATCGGCACTGGGCAGGCATCACCCCGGCGGAGGCCGGGGCCCAGTTGGGCAACGATTCTATCGGCGGGTGCGCTTCGTCACAGCGACCTTTCCACCTGGGCCCCGGCCTCCGCCGGGGTGGTGCATCTCGGCCAGTACGGTAGCCGTCGATAATTCGACAATACTACGCGAAACATATGCTCCGGCCCGGCAATCGATCTCGAATTGCTACGTCGCCAGAGCCTAATTGCCAGTCCTCGCGAACCGCCATCCTTCCGGCGGCACGCGCATGGGGACCGCAATGCACATTCTTCGTTTCGCCGCCGCCGCCGGACTTCTCGCCGGTATCGCCACGCCTGCGTTCGCACAGGACACCGCGCCGCCGTCTCCGGTAACCATCTCCGGTTCCGTCACGCTCGCGACCGACTACCGCCTGCGCGGCGTGTCGCAGTCGGACAAGGACGGCGCGATCCAGGGCGGGCTGACGATCGCGCACGAGAGCGGCGTGTATGTCGGCGCTTGGGGATCGAACCTGTCGGGCTGGGGCACGTTCGGCGGCTCGAACATGGAACTCGACCTGATCGGCGGCTACAAGCACAAGCTCGCGGACAACGCGACGATCGACGTCGGCCTGACCTGGTACATGTATCCGGGCGGCGCCTCGAAGACCGATTACGCCGAGCCCTATTTGAAGCTCAGCGGCACGACCGGCCCGGCGACGCTGACCGCGAGCGCCTTCTATGCGCCGAAGCAGCAGGCACTCGGCAAATGGTATCGCACCGGCGCCGATGCGGCGGCGGGTGTCTACACCAACCCCGGCGCCAAGACCGACAATCTCTACCTGACCGGCGACGGCGCGTTCGCGCTTCCCGGAACGCCGGTCACCGCGAAGGCGCATATCGGCCATAGCTGGGGCAATGACGGCCTCGGCCCCAACGCGACCAGTGCGGCGCCGACCGGCGACTATTGGGATTGGTCGCTCGGTGCGGACACTACGTATAAAAATCTGACGCTG
Source organism: Sphingomonas sp. R86520 (assembly GCF_042466285.1). NCBI lineage: Bacteria > Pseudomonadati > Pseudomonadota > Alphaproteobacteria > Sphingomonadales > Sphingomonadaceae > Sphingomonas > Sphingomonas sp. R86520. The sequence continues at coordinate 2,730,556 of NZ_JAXHBZ010000001.1, read as the reverse complement.
AACGTGAGCTATGTCGACACCGACATCACGCGTCGCAGTGCTGCGTATCTCCAGCCTAGCTTCAGCCGCGGCCAGGACGGAACCGGATCGATCGCCGACGGCACGATCGTCGCCTCGCTCACCGCCGCCTTCTGAAGGATCGACCGATGCAGGATCTACTCTGGATAGCGTTCATGGTCGGACTGGTGGCGGCGACGCTGGCCTATGTCCGCCTGTGCGACAACGCCTGAGCCCATGAGGACACCATCATGACCCTCGACCTCTGGCTCGCCGCGATCGTCGCGCTTGGGCTGCTGTTTTACCTCGTGGCGGTGCTCATCCGTCCCGAACGCTTTTAGGAGCGCGTCCTCATGACATTCGAAGGATGGATCCTCATCCTGGGCTTCGTCGGCATCCTGCTGGCGTTGACCAAACCGGTCGGCCTGTGGCTGTTCGCCTTGTACGAAGGCCGCCGCACGCCGATTCACGCGATCCTCGGCCCCGTCGAGACCGGCTTCTACAAGCTCAGCGGCATCGACCCGAAACAGGAGCAGGGCTGGCGCCGTTACGCGCTGCACATGATCATGTTCAACGCGATGCTGATGGCGCTGACCTACGCGGTGCTGCGTCTGCAGGGTGTCCTACCCGGCAATCCGCAGGGCTTGGCGGGGCTCAGCCCCCATCTCGCGTTCAACACCGCGATCAGCTTCACGACGAACACCAACTGGCAGAGCTATGGTGGCGAATCCACCGTGTCGAACTTCAGCCAGATGTTCGGCCTGACGATCCACAACTTCCTGTCGGCGGCCACCGGCATCGCGCTGGCGTTCGCGCTGTTCCGCGGGTTCGCGCGCAGGTCGAGTGCGACGATCGGCAATTTCTGGGCCGACATGACGCGCGTCACGCTGTACGTGCTGCTGCCGATCTGCATCGTCGTGACGCTCTTCTACATCGCCAGCGGCGTGCCGCAGACGATGGCCGGCACAGTCGACATCACCACGCTCGAAGGGCTCAAGCAGACGCTGACGCTCGGGCCCGTGGCGAGCCAGGAAGCGATCAAGATGCTCGGCACCAATGGTGGCGGCTTCTTCAACGCGAACTCGGCGCATCCGTTCGAGAACCCGACCGCGCTCGTCAACCTCGTGCAGATGCTGTCGATATTCCTGATCGGCTTCGGCCTGACCTGGACGTTCGGCAAAGCCGTCGGCAACACCAAACAGGGCTGGGCGATCCTCTCGGCGATGCTCGTGCTGTTCCTCGCCGGCGTCACCGTCACCTATTGGCAGGAAGCCGCGGGCAACCCGATCCTGCACAACATCGGCGTGGCGGGCGGCAACATGGAAGGCAAGGAGGTCCGCTTCGGGATCGCCGCATCGGCCCTGTTCTCGGTCGTCACCACTGCCGCGTCGTGCGGTGCGGTCAACAGCATGCACGACAGCTTCACGGCGCTGGGCGGCATGATCCCGTTGCTCAACATCCAGCTCGGCGAAGTCGTCATCGGCGGGGTCGGCGCGGGCATCTACGGCTTCCTGCTGTTCGCCATCCTGGCCGTGTTCGTCGCAGGCTTGATGGTCGGCCGCACGCCCGAATATGTCGGCAAGAAGATCGAATCGCGAGAAGTGAAACTGGCGGTGCTGGCGATCGCCATCCTGCCGCTCGTCATCCTGGGCTTCACCGCGCTCAGCGCCGTGCTGCCGGACGGGCTTGCGGGGCCGCTCAACAAGGGTCCGCATGGGTTCACCGAGATCCTCTACGCTTTCACCAGCGCGGTCGGTAACAACGGGTCGGCGTTCGCCGGGCTCACCGCCAACACGCCGTATTACAACGGTCTGCTGGGCGTCGCGATGTGGCTTGGCCGCTTCTTCATCATCGTGCCGATGCTCGCCATCGCCGGCGGTCTCGCCGCCAAGAAGTACACGCCGGAGAGCGCAGGCTCGTTCCCGACGACGGGTGGCCTGTGGGTCGGCCTGCTGGTCGGGATCATCCTGATCATCGGTGGCCTGACCTTCCTGCCGAGCCTCGCGCTCGGTCCCATCGCCGATCATCTCGCGATGATCAGCGGCAAAACCTTCTGACGGGACAAGCCAAAATGGCACGCACCCCTACCAAGTCGCTGTTCACAGCCGACTTGATCGTTCCCGCGATCGGCGACGCTTTCCGCAAGCTCGATCCGCGGCAGTTGATCCGCAACCCGGTGATGTTCGTCACCGCCTGTGTCGCCACGCTGTTGACGATCCTCGTCAACGTCGGCGGCGACGGGCTCTCGGTCGGCTTCAAGATCCAGCTGGTGATCTGGCTGTGGCTGACGGTGCTGTTCGGTACCTTCGCCGAAGCACTCGCCGAAGGGCGCGGCAAGGCGCAGGCCGCGTCGCTCCGCGCGACCAAGGCCGAACTGACCGCCCGCCGCATGAAGGGCGACCAGGTCGAGTCCGTCCCCGCCAGCATGCTCCGCGCGGGCGACATCGTCCTGGTGACGATGAGCGACCTGATCCCCGCGGATGGCGAAGTCGTCTGGGGCGTCGCCTCGGTCAACGAAGCCGCGATCACCGGCGAAAGCGCGCCGGTGATCCGCGAGGCCGGCGGCGATCGCTCGGCGGTGACCGCGGGCACGCGCGTCATCTCCGACGAGATCCGCGTGAAGGTCACCGCCAACCCCGGCGAAGGCTTTCTCGACCGCATGATCGCGTTGGTCGAGGGCGCCGAGCGGCAGAAGACGCCGAACGAGATCGCGCTGACGTTGCTGCTCGTCGGGCTGACGATCATCTTCCTGATCGCGGTCGGCACTATTCCGGGTTTCGCGAGCTATGCGGGTGGCCGCGTGCCGGTCGCGATCCTGGCCGCGCTGCTGATCACGCTGATCCCGACGACGATCGCCGCGTTGCTGTCGGCGATCGGGATCGCGGGGATGGATCGTCTGGTGCGCTTCAACGTGCTGGCCAAGTCGGGGCGTGCGGTCGAGGCGGCGGGCGATATCGACGTGCTGCTGCTCGACAAGACCGGCACGATCACGATCGGCGATCGCCAGGCGAGTGAGTTCCGCTCGGTCGGCGGCACGCGTGACGAGGACCTGGCCGAAGCGGCGTTGCTCGCCAGCCTCGCCGACGAAACGCCCGAGGGCCGCTCGATCGTCGTCCTCGCGCGCGAAAAATTCGGCGTGACGACCAGCGCACTGCCGGGCGATGCGGAGGTCATCCCGTTCACGGCGCAGACGCGAATCTCGGGCGTGATCGTCGGCGGCTCGCTGATCCAGAAGGGCGCCGTGGACTCGATCCTGAAGGCCAATCCGGGGGCAGGGGCAACCGCCGCCGCCACCGAACTGCGCCGGATTACCGACGAGATCGCCCGCGCCGGCGGCACGCCGCTGGCAGTCGCACGCGATGGCCGGTTGCTCGGCGCGATCTTCCTCAAGGACGTCGTGAAGGCCGGTATCCGCGAGCGTTTCGGCGAGCTGCGCGCGATGGGCATCCGCACGGTGATGATCACCGGCGACAACCCGCTCACCGCCGCCGCGATCGCGGCCGAAGCCGGCGTCGACGATTTCCTCGCGCAGGCGACGCCAGAGGACAAGCTCGACCTGATCCGCAAGGAACAGCAGGGCGGACGTCTGGTCGCGATGTGCGGCGACGGCACCAATGACGCACCGGCTTTGGCTCAAGCCGACGTCGGCGTGGCGATGAACACCGGCACGCAGGCGGCGCGCGAGGCCGGCAACATTGTCGACCTCGACAGCGATCCGACCAAGCTGATCGAGATCGTCGGCCTCGGGAAGCAACTCCTGATGACCCGCGGTGCGCTGACGACCTTCTCGGTGGCGAACGACGTGGCCAAGTATTTCGCGATCATCCCGGCGATGTTCGTCGCGCTCTATCCTGGGCTCGGCGTGCTGAACGTGATGCGGCTGGGCTCGCCCGAAAGTGCGATCCTGTCGGCGATCATCTTCAACGCGATCATCATCCCGATGCTGGTGCCGCTCGCGCTCAAGGGTGTGGCGTACAAGCCGATGGCGGCGGGGCCCCTGCTGGCGCGGAACCTGGCGGTGTACGGTCTGGGGGGGCTGATCGCGCCGTTCGTCGGGATCAAGCTGATCGACCTTCTGGTCGGTGCCTTGGGGCTGGCATGATGACCAAGCCTAGCCCGTCGTCAGCTCACGCTCCGTTGCACCACGAGCCAGCACCACCCCGGCGAAGGCCGGGGCCCAAGTGGAGAGGTCGCAGTAACGACGCTCACCCGCAGTTGGCGACGTTGCCCAATTGGACCCCGGCCTTCGCCGGGGAGGTGCTGGGTGGATGGTCGCAACGTGCAACGTGTTCCCAGCGGGGCCTCACCGCCGCCACCGCCCCACTCCACCCCGTCACCCCAGCGAAAGCTGAGGTCTCCCTCCGCAAAGTGCGCCGTGCGCGGCACGATACCCCAGCTTTCGCTGGGGTGACGGCAGAAGCAGGCGGTGCGGCACAAGCCGGGGGCGCGGCACAAGCTCGCGTTACGGCAGAAGGAAGCATCCAATGACCTCCGATTTCACCTCCGCCCTTCGCCCGGCGTTCGTCATGACGATCCTGTTCGCGCTGCTGCTCGGGATCGTCTATCCCCTCGCCATGACCGGGATCGGACAGGCCATCTTCCCCAGCCAAGCCAATGGCAGCCTCGTCATGGCCAACGGCAAGGCGATCGGCTCGACCGTCGTCGGCCAGGCGTTCACCACCGATCGCTATTTCCAGACGCGCCCCTCCGCCGCCGGCAAGGGCTATGACGGCCTGGCCTCGTCGGGCTCGAACTACGGCCCGACCAGCCAGGCGTTGGTCGATCGCACCAAGGCCGACGTCGCCAAGCGCCGCGCGGAAGGCGTGACCGGGCCACTCCCGGCCGATCTCGCCACCGCCTCGGGTTCGGGTCTCGATCCCGACCTGTCGCCGGCCTCGGCCTATGCACAGGTCGCCCGCGTCGCCCGCACCCGCGGTCTGCCCGCCGACAAGGTCCGCGCGCTGGTCACCGCCAACGTCGACGGTCCGCTGCTCGGCATCCTCGGCGAGCCGCGCATCAACGTCCTCGCCCTCAACCGCGCCCTCGACGCAACGCGTTGAACGACGACACGCGGCCATCACCCGAGGCCCTTCTGCGACAGGCGTCGCAGGAGGGTCGCGGCCGTTTGAAGATCTTCCTCGGCGCCGCTCCCGGTGTGGGGAAAACCTACGAGATGCTCTCCGAGGGCGCTGAACGTCGCCGCGCGGGCGTCGATGTCGTCATTGGCGTGGTCGAGACGCACGGTCGCGTCGAAACCGAAGCGCTCACCAGAGGCCACGAGATCGTCCCGCGCAGAGCGATCCCGTACGAAGGCCGCACGCTCGACGAGATGGACCTCGACGCCATCCTGGAGCGCGCGCCGACGCTCGTCCTAGTCGACGAACTCGCGCATACCAACGCGCCCGGCAGCCGCCACCCCAAACGCTACCAGGACGTCGAGGAACTGCTCGCCGCGGGCATCGACGTCTATTCGACGATCAACATCCAGCACATCGAGAGCCTCAACGACGTCGTCGCCTCGTTCACCCGCGTCCGCGTCCGCGAGACCGTCCCCGACAGCATCGTCGAGGCCGCCGAGATCGAAGTCGTCGACATTCCGCCCGACGAACTGATCGAGCGGCTGAAGGCGGGCAAGGTCTACCTTCCCCACGAAGCCACGCGAGCGCTCGCGCATTTCTTCTCCAAATCGAACCTGTCGGCTCTGCGCGAACTCGCGCTCCGTCGCGCCGCACAAGCCGTCGATGCGCAGATGCTCGAACACGTCCGCGCATTAGGCGTCGGCGGCACCTGGGCGGGCGGCGAGCGGATCGTCGTCGCGATCAGCGAACTCCCCGGCGCGCTCGGCCTCGTCCGCGCCACCAAGCGGATCGCCGACGCGATGCACGCGCCCTGGACCGCAGTATACATCGAAACCCCCCGCGCGCAGACCTTCGGCGAGCCCGAGCACCGCCAGCTCGCCGCGGTCTTCAACCTCGCGACCCAGCTCGGCGGCGACGTCGCGACCGTCCCCGCGACGTCGGTGGTCGACGGCTTGAAGACCTTCACGACCGAGGCGCGCGCGACGCAGCTGGTGGTCGGCAAGTCGACCCGCTCGCGCTGGTTCGAACTCCGCCACGGCTCGGTCGTCGACCAGATGGTCCGCGAGACGCCGGGGATCGCCGTCCATGTCCTCCCAATGGACCCGCCCACCGCGCCCCGCGGCACGCGCGTGCGGACAGGCGGATGGGGCAGTAAGGCGGGCTACGCCTGGACGACGGCGATGGTGGCGAGTGTCACCGGCGTGGCGAGCGCGCTGTTCCACATCCTCAACCTCGGCAACGTCGCGCTGCTGTACTTGTTGCCGGTGATGGCCGCGGCGAGCCTGTTCGGCCTGCGCACCGGGCTGTTCGCCGGGATCGCCTCGTCGTTCGCGTACAATTTCTTCTTCTTGCCGCCGACCGGCACGCTGACGATCAATAATCCCGAGAATGTGATCTCGATCCTCGTGCTGCTGGGCATTGCCTTCGTGACCAGCCAGCTCACCTCACGGGTCCGCGCGCAGGCCGACATCGCCGCCGCCAGCGCGCGCACCAACGCAGCACTAGCCGGATTCCTGCAGCAACTGACCTCGCTCAACGACCCGGTCGCGCTCGCCCGCGCCATCTGCGAGGAGATCGGACGGCTGTTCGGCGTGCGGGCGGTGATCCTCGTCGCGGAGGATACTGGTCTCGCGGTGCAGGCGGCGAACGGCGCGGATTACCGGCTCGAGACGATGGAGATGGCCGCCGCGCAATGGGCCTATGACAGCGGCGCTCCGGCGGGCCGCGGGTCGAGCACGCTGGCGGCGTCGGAGTGGTTCTTCCAGCCATTGCGATCGGGCGAGCGGACGCTGGCGGTGCTCGGCCTCGCGCGTGAGGCGGGGGGCGATCCGGTACGATCGGACCAGTTGCCGTTGCTCATGAGCCTCGTCGACCAGGCCTCCCTCGTGCTCGAACGCGCGCGGCTGGAGGTCGAGATGCGCGATGTCGACGCGGTGCGCGAACGCGATCGGTTGCGGCAGGCGTTGCTGTCGTCGGTCAGCCACGATCTGCGCACGCCGCTGACGTCAGTGATGGCGGCGGCGGCGGAACTACACCGCGGCGTCACGCCCGAGCTGATCGACACGATCGAGACCGAGGCGGCGCGGCTCAACCGGTTCGTCGGCAACCTGCTCGACATGGCGCGGGTCGAGGCGGGCGCGCTCCGGTTGCGGCTCGAACCGACCGACCTCACCGACGCGGTCGCGGGCGCGGTGCACGATACGAAGCGCGTGCTCGAGGGTCATGCGATCGAACTCGACGTCGCCCCGAACCTGCCTTTGGTCCGCGTCGATCCGCAACTGCTCCACCATTGCCTGCTCAACCTGCTCGACAATGCGGGGCGCTATGCCGACCCCGGCACGCCGATCGTCGTGCGCGCGGAACACCGGTTCGGGATGCTGCGGCTGTCGGTCATCGACCACGGGCCGGGCTTGCCCCCCGGCCGCGAGAAGGAGGTGTTCGAGACGTTCCGCCGCCTCGAAGGCTCCGACCGCGCGATCGGCGGGACCGGCCTCGGGCTTGCGATCGTCAAGGCGTTCGCCGAAGCGATGGGCATGACCGTCGAAGCCAGCAACCGCGAAGACCTGACCGGCGCGCAGTTCAGTTTGTGCTTTCCCGTGGCCCTGCTCGTCCGCGACACCGATGGAGCGAATCTATGAGCGCGCAGACGGTCCTGATCGTCGACGACGAACTGCACATCCGGCGGTTGTTGAAGAACACACTGGAGCGTGCGGGGTACGGTGTCGAGGAAGCGGTCGACGCGCGTGAGGCGTTGCGCATCGCGGCGAGCCGGCCGTTGACCGCGGTATTGCTCGACCTCGGGCTGCCTGATCGCGACGGGCTTGAACTGGTGCCGCTGCTGAAGAAGCTCGGCGATCCGATCATCCTCGTCGTGTCTGCACGCGAGGCGACCGACCAGAAGGTCGCTGCGCTCGATCTCGGGGCCGAGGATTATGTCACCAAGCCGTTCGATACCGAGGAACTGCTTGCCCGCCTTCGAGTCGCGCTGCGCGGTCGAGGGGAGGCGACGTCTCGGCCCACGGTCCTGCGCGCGCACGGGGTGGAGATCGACTTCGAACACCGCCTTGTCCGGCGCGGGAACGAAGAGGCGCATCTGACGCGGAAGGAGTTCGACGTGCTGTCGGCGTTGGCGGCGCATCCGGGCCGGGTGGTGACGCATCAGCGGATACTCGAGGCCGCGTGGCCGACCGATCACGACCGCCGGATCGAATATCTCCGCATTGTCGTGCGCAACCTCCGCCAGAAGCTGGAAGGGACGGGGGGAGTCGGCACGGTCATCGCGAACGAACTCGGGATTGGATACCGGCTGCTGGTCGACGCCTGAGCCCGGAGGATAGTATGTTTCCCCGCGAAGGCGGGGATCCAGACTGGCTCCCGCCTTCGCGGGAGAACGAGGAAGCGGTCGGTTCGCCTGTAATAAAGCCCAACCCATGCAGTCACCTTAGCGCCAAACTGTCACCCCAGCGAAAGCTGGGGTCTCCAGCGACGCGTCGCCCCTGCCGCGCGAGGTCCCGGCTTTCGCCGGGATGACGGAGTTGCGCACTACGCCAACACTATGGCTCCCCCTCAAAACCAATCTCGAACGCTTATGCGGCAGGCGATAGCTGACGTGTCGCATGACCGACGCTCGCCGCCTCCGCACCGATCTCAGTCTCCGTGTAAGCGGCATCCTGTCGCTGGCGATCGCCGCCACCGCGATCCACACACTCGCCCGCCTTTACCCGCAGACCGGCGCGCTGGCGTTCCTGCTCGCCACGATCGGCTTCCTGTGCGTGAGTGCCGGCGCGGTACTGGTGGTCGTCGGCGGCCATATCCACGACCCGGTCAGGATCAGCGCCCGCTGGCAACGCGCGGCGCGACGGGCCGCGCCCTAGCCGGGGCGTGTCGACGCGCGTGGAACGTGTGCCTATGCTACCGCATTGCAGCATAATGACGACGAGGGAGCGCTCTGCATGATCGGTCGACGCGAAGTAGTTACCGCGCTGGGTCTGTTGGGTGTTCTCCCGCAGGCCGCCGCTGCGATGCGCACGGTGCCCGGCAAGGCCGAGCCGTTCTCGTGGGAGGCGCTGCAGGCGCGCGCCGCGACGCTCGCGACCAAGCCGTACAGCGCGCCCGCCAAGGTCGCCGCCGCCGAGGCGATCGATTACGACAAGGTCGGCAGCATCCGCTTCCGCGCGGACAAGACGCTCGCCGGCGGGATCCGCCTGTTCCCGCTCGGTCGCTATGCGCCGATGCCGGTAGCGATCAACGTCGTCGAGGCCGGTCAGGCGCGTCGCATCGAGTTCTCGCGCGACCTGTTCGAGGCCGAAGAAGGTCACGCCGCCGCGCTCGGCATCGCCGGTTTCCGGGCGATGGCGCCGGGCGGGACCAGCGACTGGATGGCGTTCCAGGGAGCCTCCTATTTCCGGACCGCCGGCGCGCAGGACCAATATGGCCTGTCCGCGCGCGGGCTTGCGATCAACACCGGGCTGCCCGGCCGCGAGGAATTTCCCGACTTCACCGAATTCTGGATCGAGCGGACCGGCGCGGACGCGTACACCATCTATGCGCTGATGGACGGCGCCAGCGTCACCGGCGCCTACCGCATCCAGTCGCGCCACGTCGCCGGCGCGGGCGTCGAGCAGCGGGTCTCGTCCGTGCTCAACGTCCGCCGCGACATCGAACGGCTCGGCATCGCGCCTGCGACGAGCATGTTCTGGTACGGCGAAGGCAACCGCGCCGCCGCGGTCGACTGGCGTCCCGAGATTCACGATTCGGACGGCCTCGCACTTTTCACCGGCACGGGCGAACGCATCTGGCGCCCGCTGAACAACCCGCCGCACGACACGCTCGACAGTTTTGTGGACCAGGCACCGAAAGGCTTTGGCCTGATCCAGCGCGATCGGAACTTCGATCATTACCAGGATGACGGCGCGTTCTACGACCGTCGCCCGAACCTCTGGATCGAGCCACAGGGCGATTGGGGCAAGGGCGCTGTGATGCTGTACGCCTTTCCGACCACAAGCGAGACGGTGGACAACATCGTCTCGTTCTGGATGCCCGCGGCGCCTGCAAAAGCAGGTCAGCGCCTGCAGTTCGACTATACGCTCAGCTGGACATCGACCGACCCGACGGTCGCAGCCGCAGCGCACGTCGTGGACTGCTGGCAGGGCATCGCCGGCAGACCGGGCGCCGAACCGGTGAAGGGCGCGCGCAAAATCGTCGTTGATTTCGTCGGCGAAGGTTTGGCCGGGCTCGACCGGCAGAGCGGCGTTAGCGCAAAGATCGACGTGGTTCGCGGCAAGGTGCTGGCGAACGCCGCCTATCCCGTTGTCGGCCAGAAAAACCGCTGGCGGGTTACGGCAGACGTCGCTCCGGACGCGCAGGGCCCTGCCGACGTCAGGCTGTTCCTCACGCGCAGTAATCGAGCCCTCAGCGAAACCGTCCTGACGCCGGTCTTCTGATGTCGGCGCTCCCTGCCATGATGCCCGGCGAGACGCCGATCGCAATGCCGGCACAACGGTTCGACGGCCCGCCTCCACCATGGTCCGCGCCGGAACCGGGGCCCGGCAGGGTCGTGTCGTCGGACGATATGCTCGCACGCCGGATCATCCTGGTGCTGATGACCGGCCTGCTGGCCACCGCAGCGTCGTCGTCGATGCAGGAGACGCTCCTGTCCGACGGATTCAGTCTGTGGGACGGAATGCTGTTGATGCTGTTCTTCCCGTTGTTCGCCTGGATCGCGTTCGGATTCATGAACGCGGCAATCGGCTTCGCATTGTTGATCAGCGGGAGTCATCCAGGCTTCGTGCCGACGCCGCGCCAGTCGGAGCCGCTCGGGGGGCGCACCGCGATCCTGATGCCGGTGCACAACGAGGACATCGACGCGGTGTTCGAGCGGATCGCGTGGATGGCACGCGCAATCGCCGATGGCGGGGTCGCCGACCGGTTCGACTTCTTCATCCTGAGCGACTCCAGCGATGCGGCGGAAGTAACCGAGGTCGCGGCATGGGCGGCGCTGGCACCAACGCTCGACTGCGCGCTCTATTACCGTCGGCGCACCGTGAACGTCGGTCGCAAACCCGGCAATGTCGCAGAGTGGATCCGGCGGTTCGGCGGTGGCTATCGCTACATGCTGATGCTCGATGCGGACAGCCTGATGGGCGGCAACACGATCATCGGCATGGCGCAGGTGCTCGAACGGCGGCCGGCGGTGGCGCTGCTCCAGACCGTGCCCGCGGTCATCAACGGCGTGACGTTCTTTCAACGCTGGATGCAGTTCGCCAGCCGCCTCTACGGCCCGATCTCCACCGCCGGCCTGGTCTGGTGGTCGGGCTCGGAAGCGACCTTCTGGGGACACAACGCGCTGATCCGGATCGAGGCGTTTGCGTCGAGCTGCGGTCTGCCGGACCTCCCCGGTCGCGCGCCGTTCGGTGGCGTGATCATGAGCCACGACATGGTCGAGGCGGCGTTGCTCCGACGGCGCGGCTGGCGCGTGCACATGCTGATGACCGAAGAGACGTTCGAGGAATATCCGCCGACGCTGATCGACGCCGCGGTGCGCGATCGGCGCTGGGCGCAGGGGAATATCCAGCATCTGAGCTTGCTCGGCGCGTCCGGCTTCCACTGGATCAACCGGCTGCAATTGCTGATGGGGGCCTCGGCATTCATCACCTCGCCCGTATGGCTGCTGATGATCGCGACGAGCGTGATGCAGGCGCTGATCGGCGAGACGAACATGCTCGAGGCGCAAACCTCGCTACAGGTGTTGACCGTCACGCTGTTGCTGCTGTTCGGGCCCAAGATTCTCAGCGTGATCTGGGCAATGTCGAACGCCGAGCGGCGGGCGGGCTTTGGCGGACGGCGCGGGATCGTGCGATCGGTGCTGGTGGACGTCCCGTTCTCCATGCTGTCCGCGCCGGTGATCGCGTTGACGCAGACGATCGATCTCGCTGGCATCCTGGTGGGGCGGAAGTCCGGCTGGGCGCCTCAGAACCGCGACGCGCACGGGTTGTCGCTGCGGGACGTCATGCCGCGCTATCGGTGGCATGTAGGGGTGGGTGTCGCGTTGCTGTTCGTCACGCCGTTCGCGCCGATCACGGCGGCGTGGCTCGCACCGGTGACGCTGGGTTTTCTGCTCAGTCCGGTCCTCGCGATGCTGACGGCCAGTGAGAAGGCGGGGCGCTGGGCATTGTCGCGCGGCATGTTCGTCGAGCCAGGCGAGCATGTGTCGGTGCTTTCGCGCCCGTCATTACCGGCCCATGGCGGCTGAGAATTCGCCCTGGGCAGGCGCGGCTATCAGGACCGGTGGCCGCTCAGGTCCGCGCCCGCTTCCACCGCGAACCGGCGGTTCCAGATGGTTGCCGATGCCGACACCGCCGTCACGACCAAAAACGCCAGCGTGAAGTCCGCCAGCGCAGGACGCGTGCTCCCCGTTCCAAGCATCCCGACATGCAGCGATGCGGCGCCGACGCAGATGCCGAGCGACAGCATAAGCTGCTGGAACGTGGCGTAGAAGCTCGTCGCGCTGCTCATCCGCGACGACGGAATCTCGTCATACGCGATCGTGTTGTAGGCCGAGAACTGGAACGACATGAAGAAGCCCGAGACCATCAGCACGCCGAAGATCGCCGGGATCGGCCAATCGGGACGAAATAGCCCGGCAACCGCATAGCCCGAACTCGCACAGAGACCGCCGACGATCAGGCTGTTCCGAAACCCGAAACGCTTGAGCACACGCGGGGCGAGACCCTTCATGGCCAACGATCCGATCGCGCCTGCAATGGTAATCGCCCCGCTCGCCGCCGCCGTCATGCCGAAGCCCAACTGCAGCATCATCGGCAGCAGGAACGGCTGCGCGCCCTGCGTGATGCGGGTCAGCGATCCGCCGATCACCGATAGGCGAAACGTCGGAATACGCATCAGCGACAGGTCGAGGATCGGGTCGCTGCGGTGCTTCGCATGGCGGATATACGCAACGCCCGCGACCAGCCCGACCGCGATCAGCAGAATCGCGCGCGTCAGTTCGCCGGTCCGGCTGGTCATCTCGAAGCCGAACAACAGGCAGCCGAGCGACACGCCCGACAGGATGAAGCCGGGGACGTCGAACTTCGCCGGTTTGTCCTCACGCACCTCGCCGATGTAGCGCGTCACCAGCACCACCCCGAGCAGGCCGATCGGCACGTTGAGGTAGAAGATCCAGCGCCAGTCGAGATACGTGACGATCGCACCGCCGACCGGGGGCCCCAGGATCGGACCGATCAGCGCCGGCATGATCAGCCACGACATCGCCTGGACGAGGTCCTCCTTCGCGACGCTGCGCAGGAGGACGAGGCGGCCGATCGGGATCATCATCGCGCCGCCGAGCCCTTGCAGGAAGCGCGCGCCCATCATGAACGGCAGGCTGGTCGCCTGACCACAGAGCATCGATCCACCGACGAAGATCAGGATCGCCGCGCGGAATATGGTGCGCGAGCCGAACTTGTCGGCGAGCCGGCCGCTGGCGGGAATGAAGATCGCGAGCGCCAGCAGATACGAGGTCAGCGCCGAACTCATGCTGGTCGCCGGCACGCCGAAATCGCGCGCCATCGTCGGCAGTGCGGTCGCCAGCACCGTCGAGTCCATCTGCTCCATGAACAACGCGCAGGCGATGATCAGCGCCGTGATGCGGTAGTTGCGCGGCGTATGAATGGGCGCGCCGATATCACGGGCAACGCGCGATATGGTATCGGCGGCGGGCATGATGCCGTCGCGGATCTCGCTGTTGATCGACGCGAGCCCGCGCCGGCGCAACCTCATGCCTGCCACCCCCCGCCAAGCGCCTTGAACACGTCGACCTGGCGATCGATCAGCAGCGCGTCGGACGCGGCAAGGTTCGCCTGCGCCGTCGTCAGCGCAGCCTGCGCGGTCAGCAGCGACAGGAAGTCGGTGCGGCCGAAGCGGTAGAGCGTACCGGCCTGGTTGGCGGCGGTCGCAGCGCTCGCCTGCGCGCGGGAGAGGGCGGCGTTGCGATCGCCTTCGCGGGCATAGGCGGACAGCGCGGTCTCGGTCTGGCGGAGTGCCTCGAGCGTGGTCGAGTCGAACTGCGCGAGGGCCTGATCGGCCGTCGCGCCGGCCTGTGCGATCTGCGCACGGACGACGATCCGGTTGGGGAAGCTCCAGCTGATCAGTGGCCCGAGCCCGATGTGAAACGCGTTACCGGAGCCGAGCGACGAGGCCGGTCCGGTGAACCCGGCCGAGCCGCCTAGGCTGACTTGCGGATAAAGGTTAGCGGTCGCCACCCCGATTCGTGCGGTCGCGGCGGCGAGCGTGCGTTCTGCGCCGCGAATGTCAGGGCGGCGGCGGATCAACGCGCTGCCGTCGCCGATCGGCAGCGGGCGGGAGAGGGTGGGCGGCTTCGCGCAGGCAGCCACGTCCTTCGGGTAGTCGGCAGGTGCGCGGCCCATCAGCGTGGCGAGCCGGTACAGCGCGGCGGTGCGCGTCGCGATCTGCGCGGGAATCAACGCTTCGCTCTGGTCGACGGCGGTCCTGGCGCGTGTCACGTCGAACGCCGTGCCGCGCCCGCCGCGTTGCAGTCGCTGCGTTACGCCGAGCGTCTGGCGTTGCAGCGCGAGCACGCGGTTGTTGGCAGCAAGCACCATGTTGGCGGTACACGCGGCGGCATAGCTGCGCGCGGTCTCGGCCGCGACGGTCACGCGGACATTGTCGCGTGCGGCGGCGACCGCCCCGGCGTCGCCCTGTGCAGCTTCGATCCCGCGGCGGATCCGGCCGGACAGGTCGAGCGGGTAGGCGAGCGAGATGCCGAGATTGTAATCGAGCGTGCCGGGAAGGTTGCCGCCGGACGTATAGGGCCGGTCGACCGACGTACCGCCGGACAACGCGGTCGACAGGGTGCGACCCGCCGCGACTTCGGCGACCACCGCATCGGCACGCCGCAAATTGGCGTCGGCCGCGCGCAGGTCGGTGTTGGCGGCAAGCGCCTCGGTCACGAACCCGTCGAGCCGCGCGTCGCCATAGAGCTGCCACCAATGGTCCGGCAGCGGGGCGTCGACGAACGCCGTCTCGCTGCCGCTGTCGAACTTGCCCTGCGCAGACGGTATGTTCACGGCAGCCCGATCGGGCAGCGCGTAGTTCGGACCGGCCGTGGTGCACGCGGCGAGGATGAGCGATAGCAGTGCGATCGGCGCTGCCCTGCTCGCAATCCGGCGCATCACGTCGCCGCCCCTGGCTGAACCACCCCTGGCTGAGCCACCCCCGGCTGAGCCACCCTTGGCTCGACCGTCACGGTCGCGGTGCGGCCGACGATCAGCGACACGCCCTTGGGCACCTGCACCAGCTTCACGCGCACCGGAATGCGCTGCGCGAGGCGGACCCAGTTGAACGTCGGGTTGACGTTGGGCAGCAGGTTGGTCGTATTGGTCCGCTCGCTGTCGTTGATACCGGCGGCAATGCTGTCGACCCGCCCGTGCAGTGCGCGCGGTTCGCCCATCAGGTGGACGATCACCGGGTCGCCGAGATGGATGGCGCCAAGCTTGGTTTCCTCGAAATAGCCTTCGACGCGGAGCGAATCGGTGTCGACCAGCGCCATCGCCTGCGCGCCCATCGCGATGTAATCGCCCGGGTGGAGATCGAGGTTGGTGACGATCCCGTGCACGGTCGCGCGCACCGTCGTGCGCGCAAGGTTCAGCGCGGCCGTCGAGCGTGCGCTCTGCGCTTGGGCGAGCGCGGCCGACGCGGTGGCGACACGTGCGACGTTCTGCTCGTGCGTTTCCTTCGCCACCAGATCGCCGAGCGCCAGATCGCGCTGCGCCTCGCGCCGCGCCTGCAACAGCGTCGCACGGGCGCTCGCGATCGACGCGTCGGACTGCGCCAGCGTGAGTTCGAACCGCGGGCGATCGACCACGAACAAGATGTCGCCGGGCTTCACGGCCTGGTTGTCGTGGACAGCCACCTGCGTGACGAGGCCAGCGACGTCGGGCGTCACGCGGACGATGTCGGCGCGGATATGCCCGTCGCGCGTCCACGGGTCCGTCTCGTACCGGCGCCACAGCCACAGCGCGACCAGCACCGCGAGCGCGACGATGATCAGGGTGACGGCGGATCGGCCGAGCGGGGCGAGCAAGGACTTGAGACGGGGGTTCATGCGGAAGGTCCGGTGAGCAGGGCGAGCAGCCCGAGGATGAGGAAGAACAACGCGAGGTCGACGAGCGGTCGATACGTTACCGCTCGATAGGCGCCGGCGAACGCGAGCAGTCGCGTGGCAATGGCGGTAAGAACGACTGCGGCGACCGCGAGCAGCAGGATACTCGGCAGGTAAACGCCGCCGATCGAGATTTCGCCGGTCATGCCGCCACTCCGGAAATGAGCCCATAGGCTGGCGCTGCGGGGAACAGGTTGCGGCGCAGCGAGGTCAACGCGAGCACGCCGGTGCGGCGACGATCGGGCGTGCTGGCGGCGAAACGGGCCATCGCCGCGTCGATCCCGGCGAGCAGGTCGGGTTCGGGCGGTACGGGCTCGTTGGGCCGAAGCGCACGGTAATGCGCGCCGATCCCGCGCAGTACGGGGGCGATCATCGTCGCCTCGTCCGTGCTGCCATCCAGCCGCATCTGCCGCAGCTCGCCGACCGAAACGCCGACGCGCAGATCGGTCAGCGCATCAAGCAGCGGCTTGCCCGGATCCTCGCCCTGGAGCGCGAGGCGGGGGGCGAGCAGGCCGATCCGGTCGAGCATCCGCGCGACCCAGGCCTGTGCATCGGGGCGGCCGGGGGCCTCCGCGCGCTGTGCCAGTTCGCGCCAGCCTGCGCGAATCAGCCGCCGCGCGCTGGTGTCCGCGCCGATCGTCTGGAACAACCCGACGGTCACGACCGCGAACAACGTGCCGACCAACTGCGAGATGCCACCGTTGAGGAACGTGTCGAAACCACCGCCGTACCGGTCGTTGAGCCCCACCGTGTTGAGCCCGCCGAGGAGCGCGCCGAGCGTCACGAGCATCGTCCCCGGTCGGGAGAGAAATACCCCCCCGATCAGCATCGCCGGGGCCAGCACCGCCGCCAGCGTCACGAAATCGGTCACGCGCGGCAGAATCGCGAAGGCATAAAACGCCGCGACGGCCAGGCCGAGGATCGTGCCGTAGAAGAACGCCATGATCGCTGGCGCCGGGTCGTCACTGTTGCCGAACAGCGCGCAGCACACGCCCGCGATCAGCACCGCGCCTGCGCCATCAGCCCAGCCGGTGCCGATCCAGAACATGCAACCGAGCAGGATAGTCGCGATCGTGCCTGCAGCGGCTCTTAGCGCGATGCCGCGGTCACGGTGCAGCGGCCGCTTGGCGGTGCGGGCGAGCAACCCGGCCACCGCAGGCGTCACCGGCGTGCGCGACGGCGACCGCATCTGATCGCGCAGGTCGCGCGCATTGCGGTGCGCGTCGATCAGTTCGGCGAGCCGCGCCAGCAGGCTGAGGCGCAACGCGTCGCGCCAGAGCAGCGTGTCGTCGACCGCCG
The DNA here is from genome assembly GCF_042466285.1 of Sphingomonas sp. R86520. Classification (NCBI taxonomy): domain Bacteria; kingdom Pseudomonadati; phylum Pseudomonadota; class Alphaproteobacteria; order Sphingomonadales; family Sphingomonadaceae; genus Sphingomonas; species Sphingomonas sp. R86520. The sequence goes on along the minus strand of NZ_JAXHBZ010000001.1, from coordinate 2,713,003 downwards.
GCTCCAGCGCCCGCGCACGTGCGATCAGCGCGTCGGCGGTGTCGCCGCGTTCGGCCAACGGCTGAGGAGCGCGTAGCCACTCCCGGACGTCCTCGATCAACGTGAGCGCCTCGGGCCGGGGCGCGTCGGCGCCGCGCAACAGCTCGACGATGCGGTCGTCGACCGCGCTCGCCAGCGGCAACAGCATCGACAGCTCGGCCTGCAAGGCGCGCAACGTGCGGACGCGCGGCAGGAGCCGCGCGGTGTCGAACGGCAGGTGGATGGACAGCTGATGCAGCTCGTTAATGTCGAGCGCGAGCCGTCGCCGATCGCGGTCGAGTGCAGCATCCGACGCGCCCGCCAGCGAGTCGCGCGACCAGCGCTCGGCATCGCTGAGAATCGCATCGATCCGCGTGAGCAGCGTCGCGGTTACCGTCTGCGGGAACACGAAGCCGTGGACGAGGCTCCCGCACAGGATGCCGATCGTGATCTCCTGCACGCGAAGCGCCGCAGTCGTGAAGATCGCATCAGGGGCCGCGACCGACGGAAAGCCGATGATGCTGGCGGTATAGCCCGCCAGCAGGAACACGTACGCGCGCGGCGTACGGTCGAGCAGCGAGATGTACAGGCACAGGCCGAGCCACAGCGCGAGGCTCAGCGACAGGAGTTCGGGGGCGTTGACCAGGTTGGGCACCAGGACCACCGCCGCGGCAGCGCCGAGCACCGTACCCAGGACGCGGAACACCGCCTTCGACAGCACCGCGCCTGCCAGCGGTTGCGCCACGATATACGACGTCGTCACCGCCCAATAGGGTCGGGTAAGGCCGATCCGTAGCGCAATATAATAAGCGAGCAGCGCCGCGATCAGGCATTTGACCGAGAAGAGCGCCTCCTTCGCACCGAACCGTGTGAGGCTCATCGCGCGCGATCCGCCATGAATCGCGCGCCGAGCCGTTCGGCGACGCACAAGGCGGTCGCGAGATCCTCGTCGGGAACATCGTCGAGCATCGCGTGCCGTAGCGTACCGAACTTCGCCTCGATCGTCGTCACCAACGCCCGGCCGTGCGGCGTTAGTCGAATGCGGCTGACGCGCGCATCGGCGGGATCGCGGCGGCGCTCGACCAGGTCGGCGGCCACCATCTGGTCGATCGAGCGGACCAAAGATGCACCGGTGACGTCGAGTTCGTTCGCGAGATCGGTCTGGCGGACATCGTCGCCGAGCCGCCCGACCTGGACCAGCGCCCAGCCGACCGACGCCGACACGTTCATGTCGCTGAGCGCACGATCCGCCGCCTGCCGCCACAACCGCGCGAGCGGCAGGAGGGTGCGGGCGTAGGACGACTCGAGGATTGCACGGGGGGAAGTCATTAGCGTGCTAAGTAATGACGTTCGTCGATGCTGCAATGCGGAATCGGGGGGTGGCGGAGAAAATTTCCGAAAATCCGCGAACTTTTTCCGAAGCCGTATGCACCACCCCCGCGAAGGCCGGGACCCAAGTGGAAAGGTCGAGGTAACGGAGGACCGGCCTCAGTTCGCGACGTCTCCCAATTGGGCCCCGGCCTTCGCCGGGGTGGTGTCGGGTTGGGTGAACGGCGCTACTCGACCGCCAGGATCACATGGCTCGCCTTGATCAACGCCAGCGCCCGCGTGCCGATCTGCAGGTCCAGCGCCTCCGCACTCTCCCGCGTCAACGTCGCGGTCAGCGTCTTGCCCAGCGTCAGCTCCAGCGTCACCTCGCTGGAGATCGCGCCGTCCTCCCGCGCGATCACGGTCCCCGCGAGCGTGTTGCGCGCCGACGTCCGCAGGCTCTCGTCACCGCGCGCGAGGATCACGAAGCTCGATTTGATCAACGCGAGCGCCGTCGCGCCCGGCACCAGCCCGAGATCCTCGGCACTGCCGCGCGTGATGGTCGCGACGATCTCCACGCCGTCGGCAACCGCCAGCGTCACCTCGGCATCGATCGTCCCCGGCGTCACCCGTGACACCGTACCCCGCAACACGTTGCGTGCGCTGGTCTTCATCCCGATTCCCCATAGCAGCGGCTTCAACGACAGCCCGTTCGACACGCTCGCCTCGATCCGCGCCATTGCGCTGGCGAGTTCGGCTTCGGCGACCGCATAGCCGTCGAGCACGGCGATGCCCGCCTCGGTGATCGGACTCGCGCCGCCGTCCTTGCCGCCCGCGGCGGGCAGCACGAGCGGGCGGTCGAACAGGTTGTTCATCACCTGCACCGCGTCCCACGCCGCCTTGTAGCTCAGCCCCACGACCTTGGCCGCGCTGGTGATCGAGCCGCCGTCGCGGATCGCGCGGAGCAGCGCGATCCGGTCGGCGCCGACGCGGCCGGTCTGGTCCTTGGCGAGCAGGATCGTGGCATGGAGGGCAGGGTCCGGCGGTAGCGTCATGGCCCCCCTCATAGCTACTGGCGGATGCGGAAGGTAAGCCCGATCGTGCGAGGGTCGCTCGGCGTGGCGAGGATGAGACCCGAATTGCCCGCCTGGATCGTCACGTTCTGGATGTAGTCCTTGTTGAGCAGGTTGCGTGAGAACACAGCGAGCTCCCAGCCCTCCTTCGAGCGGAAGCCGATGCTGCCGTTGACGATCGTATAGCCCTGGATGACCGTGAACGCCGACCCCGAGGGATCGCCGAACTGGCGGGTGCGCGTGTTCGAATCGACATGGACGAAGCCGCTGCCGATGTCCGCGATCGGCTGGTTGTAGTCCGCGCCGAGCGTGTACGACCAGCGCGGCAGGCTCGACAGTCGCTGACCCGAAAGGTCGCAGAACGCGGCGGTGTTGAAGATCCGCTCGATCGGGCAGGGCGCCGCCGGGTAGGAATTGAACTTCCCATCGGCATAGGCGACGCTCCCGCGCAGCGACAGGTTGCGCGTCACGAGCGCGGTCGCGTCCGCCTCGAAGCCGCGGACCGTCACCTTCGGGATGTTGGCGAGATACGTGCGCAATGCCGCGGCGGCGCGGGTGTCGGTGACGTTCGTCTGGAAATCAGTGACGCGCGTATAATAGCCGTCGACGTTGAAGATCAGGTGGTTGTCGAACAACTGCGTCTTCAATCCGACTTCGTACGCGGTATTCTTCTCGGGGCGCACCACGGCAGTACCGATCGCAGGCAGGTTCTGGTCGTTCAGCGGCAGGCCGGACATGTTGATCCCGCCCGACTTCTCGCCGCGCGCGTAGCTGACATAAGCGAGGATGCCATTTGTCGCCTGGTAGGCGATGTTGGCGCGGCCGGTCAGCGCACCGTCCTTGTCGCTGGCGGCGTAGTTCTGGCCGCGCAGGATCGACAGCTTGGCGGCGTTCAGTGCGGCGTTGGTGGTCTGGAGGCCGCCGAAGGTGAAGGTGTCGTACGTGCCCTCCTTCTCCTCATAGGTGTAGCGCAGGCCGCCGGTCAGCGTCAGGCGATCGACCGGCTTCCAGTTGACCTCGCCGAACGCTGCATAGCTGTCCGACCGGAAATCGGTGCGGCCGTCGGTGCCGTAGCCGTCGAGCAGGTTGCTCGGGACGGCGGTGGCGGGAAGCGCGGGGCTGCCGACGGGAACCGGAGTCGTGGTCGTCGTGCCGATCAGGTATCGGGCGGCGGCGGGGCCGTAGATCGAGATTGGCCGGCCGATCACCCGCTGACGGAAGAAATACAGTCCGCCGACATAGCTCAATTTGTGGTCGCCGTTCGAGGCGAGGCGCAATTCCTGGCTATACTGGTCCTGACGCGACGGGATGTGCTGTTCGATCTGGATCGGGATGCTGGTGTAGTCGCGGTCGTTCGCCGCATCCCAGTTCCAGAACCGCCATGCGCTGACCGACGTGAGCGTGGCGCCGCCGAGGTTCCAGTCCGCGATCACGCCGACGCCGCCCTCGTTCGTGTCGACGCCGAGCGCCGCGTCGATATCGGTCTTGCGGTCGTACGGATTGGTGCTGGGCGGTGCGTAGTTGAACTGCGCGGCGAGGCCCGTCGGGCCGCCGAACTGACGCGTGGCGGTGCGGAATACAGCGCCGCTGGCACCGCTCGTCGGGCGGGTGGCGACGTTGTAATAGACCTGCGTGCAGCAGTTGCTCTGGAAGTTGGTGAAGTCGGCGCTGACCTTCACCTGGAACACTTCCGAAGGCCGGAACAGCAGCTGGCCGCGGATCGCCTGGTTGCCGATGGTGTTCTGGTCGCGACCGGTGACGACGTTGTCGATCACGCCGTCGCGGCGCGTGCTGACCACCGACACGCGGCCGGCGAGCGTATCGCCGATGATCGGCCCGGAGACGGCGCCCTTTACCTGCAGGAAATTGTAGCTCGCATAGCTGATCTCGGCCTCACCCTCGGTCGTGAAGGTCGGCGCGCGCGTCGTGATGTTGATCGCGCCGGCGGTCGAGTTCTTGCCGAACAACGTGCCCTGCGGCCCGCGGAGTACCTCGACCTGCTCGATGTCGCTGAAGTCGAACGCGGCGGTGGCGGGGCGCGCGTGATAGACCTGGTCGACATAAAAACCGACGCCCGGCTCAAGCCCGTCATTCGCCTGGCTGACCGCGACGACGCTGCTGCCGAGACCGCGGATCGTGAACGCGGTGTTGCGCGGGTTCGCCGAGCTGTAGTTCAGCGCAGGGACGAGCTGCGACAGCTGCTGCGTGTTCACGGTGTAAGACCGGTCGAGCAGGGCGCCACCGACGACCGACAGCGAGCCTGGGATCTTCTGCGCGTTTTCCGCGCGGCGGCGGGCGGTGACGATCACCTCCATCGAGGTATCCGCCTCGCTGCTCGGCTGAGCAATGCTGCCCTCCGTGCGCGTCTGTTCCGGATTGGCTGCGCTGGTCTGTGCCTGAGCGATCGTCGGCAGGCATGCCGATGCCAGCAGCACGGCGCTCAGCCGCCCGAAATCACGTCCGCGCATTGTCATCACCCCTTCGTTATATAGTCGAGCTACATAACGAGAAGTTTTGAAACGAATAGGGGGATTTGTGACACACGCGCGCACGCGCAACCGTACACCACCCCGGCGGAGGCCGGGGCCCAAATGGGGGACGACGCTTGGCGGGCGTCTCACGCCGTTACTGCGACCTCTCCAATTGGGCCCCGGCCTTCGCCGGGGTGGAGGGCAGCGGCGTCAGGCAAGGAGGGCGACGATCTCCGCCGCGATCTCTGCGGGCAAGCGCGACGCGCCGTCAGTTACCGTCGACACCGTCGCCCAGCGGCCCAGCAACCCGGCCGTGGCCATCGCCGCGTAGTTCGTCCGGACCCGGTCCTGCAGCCCGGTATCCGCCTCGTACGCGTCGAACGCATCGTCGGTGTAGGACCGCTTGCGCTTCTTCAGGATCAGCCCGCGGGCGATCGCGGCGGGGGTGTCGAGATACACCGACAGATCGGGCTTCGGCAGCGCGAACGAGCCCGTCTCCAGGTCGGCGATCCACGCCATCATCGCGTCAGCCTCGTCAGCGGGCACCTGCGCCGCCTGATACGCCATGTTCGACGCGATATAGCGGTCGAATACCACGACCTCGTTCGCTGCCATCGTCGCCATCAGATGGCCATGCGACTCCATCCGGTCGAGCGCGTACAGCACTGCCGCGGCCTTCGGCGACGTGCCACGCGGCAAGGTCCCCGCCAGCATCGCGCCCAGCGCCCAGCCACCGACCGTTTCGGTATAGCGGGGGAACGACACGACGTCGGCGGTGCGGCCTGCGGCGCGCAGTTGCTCGACCACCAACGCCGAGGCGGTCGCCTTGCCCGCGCCGTCGGCGCCTTCGATTGCCAGGAGGAAGCTCATGGGAGAGCCCTAGGACAGTTCGATATTCGGTTTAAAGCACTCTTCGTCATGCCGGACTGGTTCCGGCATCCACGGTGGCGCGAAATCGGCAGGATCTGGTGCGCGGATCGGTGGTCCCCGGAACCGGTTGGCGCGTATTCTTTCTAAGGGCGAGCCACCAATTCGCGGCGGCACACCCTTCCTTGTTCTCCCGCGAAGGCGGGAGCCCAGGCTGGATCCCCGCCTTCGCGGGGAAACAGGCTTGCTTGCCCGCCGACTGGTTCCGGATGAACAATTGCGTCGGCCAAGCCTTACCGGCTCACCAAAGCCTGCAAATCGATCAGCCCGCGTAGCAGCGACGTGCCGCCCGGCGAGGCGATGTAGCGCGGCGTCCAGTTTGGGCGAAACTTCTCCTTGTACGCGCGCAGGCCGGCAAACCCGTAGAAGCGCTCGCCGTGGCGGAACAGGAACGCCGCCACCTTCGACCAGGTCGGCGACAGACGCCGCGCCTCGATCCCCGACAGCGGCGCCATACCGAGCGAGAAATTGCGATAGCCGTGCTCGTGCCCCCACAGCATCAACCGCGTGAACAGGAAGTCCATGCCCCCCTGCGGCATCGATTCGGCGTGGCGCATCAGGTCGACCGACAATTCCTGGCCGTTCGGGGTCGCCCAGATATTGGCGAAGGCGACGATCCGTCCCTCGATCCGTACCACCGCGCAGTCGAACTTCGCCATGTATTCGGGCTCGAACCGGCCGACGCTGAAGCTCTTCTCGGCGTGATCCTTGTCGGCGAGCCACCAGTCGGAGATCGCCTGCAATTCGGGCAGGATCGCGGGCATGTCGGCAGCGGGAACGACCGCGAATTCTGCGCCAGCACGTTCGGCGACGCGGCTCGCCTTGCGCACGCTGCGCATGTCGGGCGTGTCGAGCGTGAAGCGGTCGAGTTCGACCGTCGCCTCCTCGCCGTATTTGACGAGCTTCAGTCCCATCTCGATCGCGATCGGTACAATCCTGAGGCCGATCTGGTACAGCAGCAGCCGTCCTTGCGCGGCGTCGGCACGCGCGCGGATCGCCCAGAGCAGTTCGGACCACGCCTCGCTCGGCCCGACCGGATCGCCGAGCACGATCCAGCTCGCGCCCTTCACCTGGTACATCAGGAACGCGTCGCCGCTGTCCGACACGAGGAAGCGCTTGTCGCCGGTGAAGGCGAGCATCGCGTCGGTGCGGTCGGCATGTGCCAGCGCCGCCTTCGCAACGTCATCGGGCAGCACGTCGTGGACCATCGGCACCGGCGCCGCCGCGAACAGCCGCCAGATCGCCGCGCCGATCAGCAACAGCCCGACCGCGAGGCTGGTGCGCAGAAAGCGCGAGGCGTTGGCGTTGGTCTCGAACTGCCACCAAAGGTCGCTCGAATAGCCGACGCGGCGATAGGCGAAGAACCCGATCAGCACCGACAGGCCGATGGCGGCACCGACGCCGACCAGCCATTCGGGCGACAGCGGCTCGGCGGTCAGCCGCGTCCGCCGGTAGAACGCCGCGCGCGTCCATTGCAGCGCGGCCGCGGTCAGCAACAGGATCGTCGCCTCCTCGTAATCGAGGCCCTTGGCGATCGACAGCAGCGCGCCCGCCACCAGCAACGTCCGTGCCGCCCAGAACGCGCCGTCGAGCCGCCGGTACAGCCCGAGGGCCACCAGCAACAGCATGACGCCGACGAGGCTCGCCGCGACGTGCGCCATCTCGCTGATCGGCAGCGGCAGGATCGTCGCCAGCGTATCCATGCGGCCGGGCGCGGCGGGCAGCGCGCCCGAAACGAGCAGCATCGCGCCGCTCATGAACACGAGCACACCGAGCAGGAGCGGCGCGAGCGGGAGCGCGATCGTCAGCGGACCCGCCCCGCGCCCTCGCCACTGCCGACCTTCGTGAAACGCCATCAACACCGCCGCCAGGATCAGCGGCGCGACGTAATAGATGATGCGGTAGGTGAGCAGGGCGGCGAGGATCGTCGCATTGTCCTGCGGCATCGTCGCGATGATCACCGCCTCGAACACGCCCAGCCCGCCCGGCACATGGCTGATCAACGCGACGACGATCGCCACCGCATAGCCGAGGAACAGTACCGGATAAAGTTCGGGCGACGCGTTCGGCAGCAGCACGAACAGCGCCGCGCTGGCCGCCGCCAGGTCGACAGTGGAAACCAGCACCAGCGCCAGCGCCTGCTGCCAGTTGGGCAACGGCAACCGCCAGCCGAACAACCCGAGCGATCCGCCGCGCCGGTACCGCAGCACGATCCCGACCATCGCCAGCGGGATCGCGATGCCGATGCACCGCTCCAGCAGCGGCGGCATCGTCCATTTGACGATCGGCAGCATGCCGGGATGGATTGCCATCGACAGGCACGCGACGGTGATCACGCCCGCCCAGAACGTTACCCCCGCGATCAGGACGACGCGCGCCACCGCCGCCTCGTCGAGTCCCGCGCGGCTGTAGACACGGTAGCGCGCCGAGCCACCGGTCAGCATCGCCAGCCCGAGATTGTGGCTGATCGTATAGCTCGTGAACGACGCCACCGCGGCCGTTCGCCAGCGCAAGGGGTGGCCGATCACCTGCAGCGCGATCGTATCGTAGAAGGTCAGCGCGATGTAACTGATCACGGTCAGCCCGATCGACACCGACAGCTGCGGCCAGCCGAGCGCTGCAAACGCTGCACGTACCTCGGAAAGACGGATCTCGGCGGTCAATTTGTGGATCGCCGCGAATCCCAGCACCGCCAAGACCAGCACCGCCAACGCGATCAGCATCCCGCGTCGATGGACGATCCAGTCGCGTATCCGGCTCACGGGCATCAACCGCGATGCCAGATCTGCGATTTGCAGAGGAAGCCGCCGATCAGGCACCCCTTCACCGAGATCGTGTTGGCGTCGACGAGCATCAGCGTCGATCCAAACGTGCGCCCCATGTCGGGGACGAAGATCTGCCCCGACCATTTGCCGCGACCGCTCCGCCGATAATCGCGCAGCAGTGCGGTCCCGATCAGTTTGGGAGTGCCGCCATCGCGGGCATCGGCCTGCGCCTCGTTGGTCGCGCGAACCACCCAGCCGCACAATCTGTCGCCGCACGCACCCGTCTTCACCGCCACACTGTTCTTCGGATTGTGCCAGATGCCCTCGACCGACGAGGCCGGGGCGGGACTGGTCGCGGCCATAGCGAGCGCCATCAATGCGGGAATCATCGATCGATCCTTAATGCGCGAATATGAATTGCGAGACCGTAGCGTAAAGCGCGTCGGCATCACGGTGAAGCGGATGTCCCCCTGGCAAAGCCATGATCCGGGCATTGGGCTGCTTCAGCAGCGGACACAAGCTGTCGGCTTCCTCGCTACCGTGAATGCACAGCAGAGGCGCCCAGGTAAGTTGCCGTGCGCTGGGCGTCGCAGCGAAGGTCGGCGTCCAGTAATCGAAAATCTCGTTCGGCGATGCGCGGAACTGCACGGTGTTCTCGGGCACGATCAGCACGACTTTCGCCACGTTCGCGCGCAGCCTCGCGGGCAGGTCGACCAGCCCGACATGGAGCATGTCTGCGCCAAACGACAGGCCGATCAGCACGACGCGGTCGGTATGCCCCAACCGTAACGCGCGCTGTTCGGCGCGCGCGATCAGGGCCGTGATCTCCGCGGGCGTTCTGGTCCGCCGCAGGTAGGTGAGCATGTTGACGCCGACCACCGGCACACCGTCCGCTGCCAGCCGCGCCGCGATGTCGGGACCGATGCCGGCGTTGAAGCCGATGTCGCTCGACAGGACGACGACGGCAAAGCGCGCGCGGGCGGAAGGGGTCCGGGTCGGTACGTCGGTGAACAGCGGTCCGCCGAAATAGCCGAGCCAGGCCATGAAAACCACAGCCGCCACTATCGCCGCCGCCAAGCCGGTCACAATGCGACGAACACCCCTCATCGGACGCCGCTTGCGCCAGTCCGGATGATCGACAGGTGGAGGCGGCATGACGTTTTCGTCACGGATCGTCTCACGCACCACCTCGCGTCCAACCAAGGCGACGAATCTGCCTTCTCAATCGTGGTCGTGCGCGAGCCGTTCATGGTGTCGGATCACTTCGTCGATGATGAAGCGCAGGAACTTTTCCGAGAATTCGGGATCCAGTTGTGCGTCCGACGCGAGTTGTCGCAACCGGGCGATCTGGCGCTCCTCGCGTCCCGGGTCGGCGGGGGGCAGGCCATGCGTCGCCTTGTGCCGCCCGACCGCCTGCGTCACCTTGAAGCGCTCGGCGAGCATGTGGATCAGTGCCGCATCGATATTGTCGATACTCTGGCGGTATCCGTTCAGCAGTTCGTCTGCCATCCACGCACCCTTTCGTTGGTTCGCGTGCCTTTTGTGAGGATGCGCGATCGGGGGCAAGGGGGTCGGCAAGACCCAGCAAGGGTTGCTTTGCAAGGCGGTAAGCGTCAGAGGCTCGGGCAGATGAGCGCCACCGTCCACCGCCTCGACCCCCTTCGTCCCAATCCCGAGTCACAGCCCTCGCTGGACCCGATGGTCAGGCTCGTGACCAGCGATATGGAGCAGGTCAACGCGGTCATCGTCGGGCGCATGCGGTCCGAGATTCCTTTGATCCCCGAACTCGCCGGGCACCTGATCGCCGGCGGCGGCAAGCGGATGCGGCCGATGCTGACGCTCGCGAGCGCACGGCTCATCGATTACACCGGATCGCAGCATCACCTGCTCGCCGCCGCGGTCGAGTTCATCCACACCGCGACGCTGCTCCACGACGACGTCGTCGACGGTTCGGACCTGCGCCGCGGCAAGCGCACCGCCAACATCATCTGGGGGAACCCCGCCAGCGTGCTGGTCGGCGACTTCCTGTTCAGCCGCAGCTTCGAACTGATGGTCGAGGCCGGCAGCCTCAAGGCGCTGAAGATCCTGTCCTCGACCAGCGCGGTCATCGCCGAGGGCGAGGTCAATCAGCTTACCGCCGCGCGCCGGGTCGATCTCGGCGAGGAACGCTATCTCGATATCATCGGCGCGAAGACGGCTGCGTTGTTCGCCGCCGCCTGCCGGATCGCGGCAGTGGTCGCCGATCGTCCGGACGCCGAGGAAGCTGCGCTCGACGCGTATGGCCGCAACCTCGGCATCGCGTTCCAGCTGGTCGACGATGCGATCGATTATGTCTCGGACGCGGATACGATGGGCAAGGACGCCGGCGACGATTTCCGCGAGGGCAAGATGACGCTCCCGGTGATCCTGGCCTATGCGAGAGGATCAGCCGAGGATCGCGCGTTCTGGAAGGACGCGGTCGAAGGTCGACGCGATAGCGACTCCGACCTGCAGCACGCGATCCGCCTGATCCGCTCGACCCGCGCGATCGACGACACGTTCGCCCGGGCCCGCCATTACGGTCAGCGCGCGATCGACTCGATCGGCGGTTTCGCCGATGGCGACGCCAAGGACGCCATGATCGAAGCCGTCGAATTCGCGGTCGCCCGCGCGTACTGATCGTTTCAGCGGATCGGCGATCCTGCATTGGGCAGCATGGCCTCGCTGACAGGCGGCGATTTGCCGAACAGGGCGCGGTCTGCGGGGCCGAATGCGTATTTCCACAGGATGTAGAGATAGGTGGCCGCGATCGCTGGCTCGCCGATCGCAAGTTCGACCCACTCGTAGCGCTTGGGCAGGGCGGTAAACGCGCCGCCCACGACGATCGCCGCGACCGCCGCCCAGATCAGCGGCCACCGCCAGGGTGACACGCTTGCGCCGAGCAGATGGCCGAGCAGCTTGGCCTTGATCACGGACGTCAGCGCGACGGACAGCATCAGCGCGATCGCCGGACCCGCCGCCTGATAGTTGACCGGGTAGCCGAGCTTGCGGATCGCGAAGATCAGCGCGAAGCTCAGTCCGATCTGGAACGCCAGCATCGCTGCCGAGATCATCAGGTTGCGGTGCCGGGCGATGTAGACGAGCGCAGATTCGCTAACGGCCCCTGTCGAGGCGAGAACTTCGGCGGTCAGCAGGAACGCGAGCGCGGCGGTGCCGGCGACGAACTGCGGGCCGACCACGCCCATCACCGCTTCGCCGGGGATCGAGCCCATCAGCGCAAGGCCGCCTTGTGCCGCCATGATCCAGAACGCGACCTGGCGGACCTGGTTGGCGATTGCCGTGCGGTCGTTGATCGCGAGACTGTGGGTGATGACGGGACCGAGGATCGGGTCGAAGCTGGTCTTGAGCTTCTGCGGCAGGCTCGCGACCTGCTGAGCCATATAGTAGATGCCGACGACCTTGGGCTCGAACATCACGCCGAGGATGAAGCGGTCGACGTTGCGGCTGCCCCATTCGAGGATGTCGGCACCGGCGAGCGGCACGTTGGCGCGAGCGAGCGCATACAATGGACGGAGCTGGGGTTTCCAGCCGCGCGGGATGCCGTAGCTGCGCAGGAACGGCACGAGGCTGGCGATCAGCGCCGCGGTCATCGACGCGACGTAGCTGAGCACGAGGCCGTCGCGGATCGTGAAATAGGAGAAGGCCCAGGCCGCGATCGAGATCGTCCACGGCTCGACCACGGCGCGCGCGGTGACGGCGGCCTTGACGTTAAGACGGTAGGCGAGCGCGGCGAGGCTGACGTCGGACCAGGCGATCGCGACGATGATCAGCGGCAGGAACCGGTCGAGCCCGGTGATCGCGCTGTTCGGATACATGATCTGCGGGAAGGTGCAGAGCACCGCACTGGCGATGAGCGAGGCGACGAACGCGACTGCCATCGCATCCCACACGACACAGCCATGCGGGCGTTCGGCGCTGCTGAGCGCCTGGGCGAGGCCGCGCTTCAGGCCGAGCGTGGCGAGCAAGGCTGCGAGTTCGACGACCACGACCGCGATCGCGAAGCGGCCGACGAGGTCAGGGCCGTAGATCCGCCCGGCGATGAACAGGAACGGGATGCGCGCGGCGAGGCGGAGGACGAAGCCCGCGATGTTGGTCCGACCACCCTTGGCGAGCGTGTCGATATCCTGCGTGGCCTCGGTCACGCTGCCGCGCCGTTCGCGGGTCGCGCCGCGGCAAAGCCGCGTCGTCGGTCGGAGCGAACGCTTTGCCGGCCGCGCTGGTGCGAGTCAGTCGGACGTGGCCGCCTGCCGCCCTGCGCGTTCAATGCGCTGCGCCCCAGCTGAGGCCGGTTCCGATCTCGATGCCGAGCGGCACGTCGAGCGTCACCGCGGGCTCGGCGGCGGTCGCCATGACGCGTTCGATCACCGGCTTGGCTGCTTCCACGTCAGCTTCCGGCAGTTCGAACACGAGTTCGTCGTGGACCTGGAGGAGCATGCGGACGTTCGGCAGACCCGCTTCGAGCAACGCCGGCCCCATGCGGACCATCGCGCGCTTGATGATATCGGCGCTCGTGCCCTGAATCGGCGCGTTGATCGCGGCGCGTTCGGCGCCCTGGCGTTCGTGCTGGACCTTCGATCGGATGCGGGGAAAATGAGTCTTTCGGCCGAACAAGGTAGTCGTGAATCCGCTCGCGCGGACGCTCTCGGTGGTCTCGACGATATAGTTCGAGATGCCGGGGAAGCGGTCGAAATAGCGGTCGATCATCGCCTGCGCCTCGTCCGCCGACACGTCCAAACGTCCGGCGAGACCCCAGCGGGAGATGCCGTAGAGGATCGCGAAGTTGATTGTCTTCGCACGCCCGCGGGTGTCGCGGTTGACCTCGCCGAACAGTTCCTGTGCGGTAAGGCTGTGAATGTCGTCGCCGTTCGCGAACGCCTGCTTCAACGCAGGGACGTTCGCCATGTGCGCCGCCAGCCGCAACTCGATCTGCGAGTAATCGGCAGCGAGGATGACGTTGCCGGGCTCGGCCACGAACGCGTCGCGGATCTGGCGGCCGATCTCGGTGCGGATCGGGATGTTCTGGAGGTTCGGATCGGTCGAGGACAGGCGGCCGGTCTGCGCACCGGTCAGCGAATAGGACGTGTGCACGCGACCCGTCGCCGGGTTGATCTGCGCCTGCAGCGCGTCGGTGTAGGTCGATTTCAGCTTCGACAGCTGGCGCCAGTCGAGGACCTTCCGCGCGATCACTGCGCCGGGCGAATCCTTGTCGGCGGCGATCCGTTCGAGTTCGGTGACGTCGGTCGAATAGACGCCGGACTTGCCCTTTCGGCCGCCCTTGATGCCCATCTTCTCGAACAGCACGTCGCCGAGCTGCTTGGGGCTGCCGATCGTGAACGGTCCGCCGGCGAGCGCGTGGATCTCGGTCTCGAGGCTCGCCATCTGGCCGGCGAATTCGGTCGAGAGCTTCGACAGTTTGGCGGCGTCGACCTTGATGCCGTGCATCTCCATCTGCGCGATGACCGGGACGAGCGGGCGGTCGACCATCTCGTAGACGCGGGTCGAGCCTTCCGCGGGCAGGCGATGCTTGAACCGCCGCCACAGGCGGAGCGTCACGTCGGCATCCTCGGCGGCGTAACGCGTAGCGGCCTTGAGGTCGATTTCGTTGAAGGTCCGCTGCGTCTTGCCGGTGCCGACGACGTCCTTGAACGCGATGCAGGTGTGCGAGAGGTGCGTGGCGGCGAGTTCGTCCATGCCGTGGCCGTGCAGCCCGGCGTCGAGATCGAAGCTCATCACGATGGTGTCGTCGAACGGCGCGATGTTCACGCCGCCGCCCCCTGAGCTATCCGCGGCGTAGGCGCGGCCCAGGACGATCATATCGTATTTGAGATTATGGCCGATCTTCAGGACGCTCGGATTCTCCAGCAACGGCTTCAGTTTCGCTAGCACGAGTGCACGATCGAGCTGGACCGGGTTTTCCGCGAGCAAATCCGTGCCGCCATGCGCGACAGGTACGTAGCAGGCGAGGTTCGGATGCAGCGCCATGCTGATCCCGACCAGATCAGCGCGCGTCGCGTCGATGCCGGTGGTCTCGGTGTCGATCGCAACCCAGCCCTGATGCGTCGCGATCGTGATCCAGCGATCAAGCGCAGCTTCGTCGACGACGGTTTCATAATCGTCGTGCTTGCAGGGCTCGTCCGCGTCGAGATCGGCGGTGCTGGTGGGCGTCGCGACAGGGGCTTCGGCGACCGCAGAGAGCTTGGCGATCAGCGACTTGAAGCCGTGATGCTCCAGGAACGCACGCAGCGGTGCGTCGGGGATACCCTTGAGTTCGAGATCCTCGAGCGGTTCGGGCAGCGCGACGTCGCATTTGAGCGTGACGAGAACCTTCGACAGCCGCGCCATCTCGGCATGCTCGATCAGGTTGTCGCGCAGCTTGCCCTTCTTCATGCCGTCGGCCGCGGCGAGCACGGATTCGAGATCGCCGTGTTCGAGGATCAGCTTGGCCGCGGTCTTGGGGCCGACGCCGGGGACGCCGGGGACGTTGTCGACGCTGTCGCCCATCAGCGCGAGCACGTCGCCGAGCTGCGCGGGCGAGACGCCGTGGAACTTCTCCGCGACATGCTCCGCGCCAAGCCGGCGGTTGTTCATCGTGTCGTACATGTCGAGCCCGGGCTCGATCAGCTGCATCAGGTCCTTGTCGGAACTGACGATCGTGACTTCCCAGCCCTGCGCGAGTGCGGCTTTCGCGTAGCAGGCGATGATGTCGTCTGCCTCGAGTCCCTCGGTCTCGATGCACGGAAGCGAGAACGCACGCGTGGCGTCGCGGATCATCGGGAACTGGGGGACCAGGTCCTCGGGCGGGGGCGGACGCTGCGCCTTGTACTTGTCGTAGAGATCGTTGCGGAAGGTCTTCGACGACTTGTCGAGGATGACCGCCATGTGGGTCGGGCCGTCGGCGGCGTGAACCTCGTCCGCGAGCTTCCACAGCATCGTCGTGTAGCCATAGACCGCGCCGACCGGCTCGCCATGCTTGTTGGTGAGCGGCGGCAGCCGGTGATAGGCGCGGAAGATATAGCCGGAGCCGTCGACGAGATAGAGATGGGGCATCGCGCGCGGTCTAGCGGATGCGGGCGCGGGGACCAATGGGCGAAGCGTGGTTGTTGGGTATCAGGTCGGGAGAAAAGCGGTGGGGGGCTTGCCTCGCTTCACTGTCCCGAGAGAAGGGCCACCCCGGCGAAGGCCGGGGCCCAGTTGGGGGACAGGGATAACGAAGCGGTGCGCGTCGTTACTGCAACCTTTCCAACTGGGCCCCGGCCTCCGCCGGGGTGGAGAAAGGGGGGGGGCCAAACCCCCTTTAAGTTGTTCCCCCGCGAAGGCGGAAGCCCAGTCTGGATCCCCGCCTTTCGCGGGGAAACATGCTGCCCTTACTTCTTGATCAGCCCGATCTCGACTAGCCGCTCGTACAGATAATCATGCGCGGTGATCGGCGTCGGATAGCGGTTCGCGTTGTCCGGCGTGATCGTGCCCGGCAGCGTCTCGATCAGGAAATCCGGTGCCGGATGCAGGAAGAACGGCATCGAATAACGCGAGTGGCCACGGCGCTCGGGTGGCGGATTGACGACGCGGTGCGTGGTCGAGGGCAGCACGTTGTTGGTCAGCCGCTGGAGCATGTCGCCGACGTTGACGACCATCGCACCCTCGGGCGGCTTGATCGACAGCCAGCGACCATTGGCGCGATCGAGCAGTTCCAGGCCCGCTTCCTCGGCACCGAGCAGCAGCGTGATGAGGTTGATGTCCTCGTGCGCGCCGGCGCGGACGCCTTCGGCATCGGCGGGGATCGGCGGGTAATGGAGCAAACGCAGGATGCTGTTGCCGTCCTTCACCGCCGGGTCGAACCAGTCGGGCTTGAGCTTCAGGTGGCGCGCGATCGCCGACAGCAGCTTGTCGCCGGCGCGGTCGAACGCGTCGAACAGTTCGAGAAAGACCGGCTTGAAGCCTTCCGGCCGGGTCGGCCAGACGTTCGGCGCCATCGTGTCCGCATAGCGATGCCCCTCGGGCAGTTCGCGACCGACGTGCCAGAATTCCTTGAGGTCGACGACCTTGGCGTCCTTGGCGATCTCGGTCTTGAACGGCGTGTAGCCGCGCGCCCCGCCGCCGCCGGGAATATGATAACCGCGCTTCTCGTCCTCGGGCAGGTCGAACAGGAGCTTGGTTTCGGCCCAGGCGCGCTCGATCAGGTCGGCGGGGATGCCGTGATCGGCGACGATCGCGAAGCCGTACCGCTCGAACGATTCGCCGAACGCGGCGGCAAAGCCGTCCGGGTCGGTCGCTTGGGTGGCAAGGCTGAGAGTCGGGACTAGGGCGGCAGGCGTGTCGAGCATGGTTCGTGTCCGGATTGGGGAGGGCCGATATAGCGGGTCGCGGGCGACGTGCCAAATGCCTGGGCTGGGGCAGTCCGCAATTCGAACGATCCTCCCCCGCCAGGGGGAGGTGGCAGGCGTCAGCCTGACGGAGGGGGCGGTAAGAGAAACATCTATTCCCTGTCCTCCCCCTCCGTCACCTTCGGCGACACCTCCCCCTGGCGGGGGAGGATCGAGGGTCTTACCCCTTACCCGCTGATGACGATCGTGCCGGTCGCCCTGTCCGCGCCATCGGGGGCGAGTTCCAGGCGGAAGGGTTTGTTCTCGTCGGTCGTGCCGATCAGGTTCGCGCCTTCGCTGTGAACCTTGTAGCCGACCTTGCCCAGGCGCTCGGCAAACCAGTCGCGGACGGTGGCGGGAGTCGCCGGGCTGGCGAAGGCAACGCGAAGGCCGCCTCCAGTGTCGTGATCGGACTTTTCGTTACCGACGATGTTGAGATTTCTGATCGACGATCCCGGATACAGCCGCACCCCGTTCAGATCGAAATTGCTCGAGTCGATCTTGATCTTCGGCAGCTTCACCGAACCCTGGAAGCCGGGCACGTCGATCTTCATCTCGCCGGTCTCGCCGTTGATCGCACCGAGCACGTTGCCGCCGTCGGCGTTGATCGACACCGTCGTCCCTTCGTCGGAGCGGTTGCAGGCGGACAGCGCCAGCACGCTGGACAGGCCGATGGTCGCGAGGAGCAAAGGACGGAACATAAGGGTCTCCCAAGTGTGTTGTCGTTGCAATACAGATAGGGTGCTTCGCGAGATCGTGCAATTCCGCGTTCCGGCGATCCAGCGATGATCGCCGCTGGGGTTAGCGGGTTTCGCGCGCGGCGCCGAACAGGTAAAGGCGGCGGCATCATGCATCCCAACGATCCCCAACCCGACGCGCCGGCGATGCGCGGCGCGCCCATCGGCTTTGTCGAATTCGTCGCGCTCGTCGCCTCGCTGATGTCGCTGACTGCGCTCGGCATCGACTCGATGCTGCCGGCGTTGCCCGCGATCGGCGACTCGCTCGGCGTCGCAACCGAAAATGGCCGGCAGTTCGTCGTGACCGCGTTCGTGATCGGCTTCGGCGTCGCGCAGCTGATTCACGGCCCGCTCGCCGATCGTTATGGGCGGCGTACCGTGCTGCTCTGGTCGCTCGGGCTGTATGCGGTCGCCAATGTCGCCTGCGCACTTGCCGGCAGCTTCGTGCTTCTGCTCGCCGCGCGTGCGCTCGGCGGCGCGGTGATCGCCGCGGCGCGCGTCGCGACGATCGCGCTGGTCCGCGACTGTTACCACGGGCGGGCGATGGCGCGGGTCATGTCGATCGCGTTCATGGTGTTCATGATCGTGCCGATCCTGGCGCCGACGTTCGGCTGGACGGTGCTCCAGTTCGGCAACTGGCGTGCGATCTTCTGGACGATCGCGGTCCTGTCGCTCGGCGTGTTCATATGGTTCTACCTGCGGATGCCCGAGACGCTGGCGCCCGAGAACATCCTGCCGATCACGCCCGGACGGATACTCGCCGACTGGCGGCAGACGCTCGTCGACCGCAACTCGCTGGGCTATACGCTTGCATCGACCGCGTTGATGGGGGCGCTGTACGGCTATCTCAATTCGATCCAGCAGATCATGGCCGACGTGTTCCACCGTCCGACGCTGCTGGCGCTGATCTTCGCGACGACGTCGGTGACGATGGCGGCGTGCAACCTGCTCAACTCGCGGATCGTGATGCGGCTGGGCACGCGGCTGATCAGCCACGGCGCGCTGTCGATCCTTATTCTGGTGTCGCTGCTGCACCTGTTCGCGATCGAGATCGGGTTCGAGACACTGGTGAGTTTCGCGATCTTCCAGGCCCTGACGCTCGGCTGTTTCGGGCTGGCCACCTCCAATTTCTCGGCGATGGCGATGGAGAATATGGGGCGGATCGCCGGCACCGCGTCGAGCGTGCAGGGGTTCCTCAGCGTCACCGTCGGCGCGGTGCTGGGGGCGCTGATCGGCCAGGCGTTCAACGGGACGACCGTGCCCCTCGTCGGCGGGTTCCTGCTGGCCGGCCTGGCCGCGCTGGTCGCCATCCTGATCACCGAGCGCGGGCGGCTGTTCCGTCCCGCATCTACCGCTCCCGGTCGCGCTTGAAGGAACCAGCGCGCACGTCCACCGTTCGCATAGGGAAGCCCTGCATCATGCGGGCAGCCTGGATACGAGGAGTGTGACGATGGGCGGACATCAGGTGCCGAGTGCCGGTTCGGGCGACGACGGTTACGACGAAGAGGGCTATGACGAGAGCCAGCGCGCCGAGATCCTCGAAGCGACGCGCAACGGGCCGAGCGACGGCATCGTGCTGACCGACCTGGATCCCGACCTGGGCGACGACGACAAGGAAGACGAGTCGATCGACGAAACCCGCATGGATTCCGAAGAGGTCGGCGAGACCGATGCCTCCGTCACGATGGACGAGGACGACATGGACGAGGACGACGTGCAGGACGAACTCGACGATGGCAGCATTGACGAGGACGAAGACCTGGACGATGCCGACGACGTCGCGCTGAAGCCCTGAATGCCGCGTGCGACGCATCCGCAAGGGATGCGTCGCCGTTACCCGCCCATGTGCGCGAGAACCGCGAGATCGTGCGCGTCGAACGTTTCGCCCGTCGCGTCCGTCGAGACGCTTGCATTGCCGGCGGCGGGTGCAGGAGCCGGCGCGTCGTTGGCCACGTCATAGGCAGTCCACAGGATTCCGGCGGCCCAGAACAGCGCCGACCAGCGGCTGCGAAAAAGACGCGACAGTCCCATCAATGGTGCATCGCACGACGAGTGTTGCCAGGCCGTAAACACTAAGGCTTAATGGCAAGCAGAGCGGTATGTGCCCAGATTCTGCTGCATTTCCGCCGTTTATGCCACCCTGATGCCGTGGTTCGTTCACCCAACTGACAGGAACCGTTGCTGCAACGCAACACTCCGGAACAGTTCCCGGAATGTGACGTTTTTTGTGCAACCATGTGCCCGCCGGCCTGTTTGGCTTGCCTGGACCGAACCGGCGCACCGTGCAGCCGGGGTTCCACGCAACACACGGTATAAGGTCAAACTCATGCGTAAGCTTTCCCTGGCAATCGCCCTCGCCGCCGCAACGGTCGCAGTCCCCGCCTTCGCGCAGGACATGTCGGCACCGGCCCCCACCGACAACAGCGCCGCACCTGGCGAAGCATCGGCACCGGACGGCTCGAAGGCATTCGGCATCGAGCCGTATTTCGGCGTGATGGGCGGTTGGGAGCAGTTCGACAACGAGCGCGGCCACGGTATCCCGCAGGCGCTGAACGCCGACAACTCGATCCGTCGCGGCTACAAGCCATCGGGCTCGCTGGTCCAGGGCGTGCTCGGCGTGAACGTGCCGCTCGGCCCGGTCTTCGTCGGCGCTGAAGGCAACGTCATCAAGGGCATCGATGGCAACATCGATTGGGAATATGGCGCAGCAGGCCGGTTCGGCTTCCGCGCTGGTGACAGCGGCCTGATCTACGGCAAGGTCGGCTACCAGTGGGTCAACTTCGACCATTTCTCGGGTAACTCGACCAACGGTGGCGTCACCAACCGCGACTACAGCGCGATCACCTACGGCATCGGCGCAGAAGTCGGTCCGCAGAGCATTGGCCTGAAGGGCATCACCGGCAACGCAGGCTTCCGCATCCGCGCCGAGGTCAACACCTTCGGCGACGCGCAGAGCTTCCGTCCGATGCTCGGCATCATCACGCACTTCTAAGCCCTTGCCCGGTAACGGGTATGGCATGACGTGACGGGGGCGGGGAGTGGCAGCACTTCCCGCCCTTCGTGCGTCTGGCGTCCATCGGCATCGAAGAGTGAAGTGTAGAAAGTATAGACGCTCGCACGACGATCGCGGGAGCGGTCGGAGCCGCGCGCTACTGAGTGAAGGATAGGAAGTATAAACGCTCGCACGATGATCGCGAGGGAACGCTTAGGGCGAGTGTGGCAGACATCCTAGGAGGCTGGTGCACGTCTGCACGCTGGACTGCGGCAAGGCTGGCATGGCGCGAACTGCGCATGTCGGACCGGTGTAGGACAGCCAGATCTCGCATGGTCGCGGGTACGTAGATCCCGCGCCGATTCCGTCCCGGACTCGCGATGCGATGTTCACGATGCGTTCGCCTCGTTTCCGACTCCGCTCGCCGCAAGTCGCGGTCCGTGCACGGTGACTTCTTCGCGCGCGCGCGTACGCGCGGGGAACGATGGAGTATGTCTTTGATTTCATGCGGTTGCTCAGTGGCGATCGCGCAGGTGCCCCGCGTCGCGGCGGCGCGGGCCGCGGCGCCGCGCCGGGCATCATGCTGCAACTCCGCCTGGTGTTCTACGGGGTATTGCTAGGCCTGATGGTGCCGGTGATCCGCCAGATCGACTGGGCGGCGCTGGTGCCGCCGGGGTTGAAGGTCGAATGGCCGACCGGGTTCGGCATCGCCTGGCCCGCCGGGCATCTCCGCGTACCGGGAGGGTGGAGCAAGGCGGCGGACGCTGCCGCATCGCAGGCGTCATCCTCCTCCGCCGCCGCTGCAGGCGCAGCCACCAGCGCCGCCGGGACCCTGACCACCGCGGCGGGCGTCGCCAGCGCCGCATCCACGGTCGCGGCGGCCGCCGCCGCCTTGTCGGGCGGGAAGCCGGTGTCGGCACGCTTCACGATCTGCGGCCACGTCAAGCGGATCGACTGCATGGTCGACGGCGACACCTTCTGGATGGCCGGCACCAAGATCCGCATCGCCGACATCGACACCCCGGAAACCCACCCGCCGCGCTGCGCCCGAGAGGCGCGGCTGGGGCAGGCGGCAACGCTGAAGATGCAGGCACTGCTCAACGCCGGCCCCTTCACGCTGACCCCGATCAAGCGCGACGTCGACCGCTACGGCCGCAAGCTGCGCATCGTCGAGCGCGACGGGGTGTCGCTGGGCGCGGTCCTGGTCCGCCACGGCCTCGCGCGCCACTATGGCGGCGGCAAGCGCTCGCCCTGGTGTGGGATGGGCTGACGGAAGGGGAAATTTACGCTATGCTAGTGTCATGGCCACGCACGTCGACGAGTTCGAAAAGCTGGAAGCCGATCCCGGCAGGGTTGAACACGGCTATGATAGCTGGAAGCGTGCGAAGATTGAGCGCGGGCTGATGCAGGCGCAAGACCGTTCCGCGATGATCCCGGTCGAACAGGTGCTACGCGACCTGACGATTGATCGTTAACTTCACGCCACAAGCGCGAGACGACCTGTTCGCGATCCGCGATTGGATTGCCCAGAAGGACTCAAGGGCCGCAGAACGCGTGGTGGTCCGCATCGTCCAGACGGCGATGATGTTCGGACAGTTCCCGTTGCTAGGTCGTGCAGGGCT
The DNA here is from genome assembly GCF_042466285.1 of Sphingomonas sp. R86520. Classification (NCBI taxonomy): domain Bacteria; kingdom Pseudomonadati; phylum Pseudomonadota; class Alphaproteobacteria; order Sphingomonadales; family Sphingomonadaceae; genus Sphingomonas; species Sphingomonas sp. R86520. The sequence continues at coordinate 2,690,691 of NZ_JAXHBZ010000001.1, read as the reverse complement.
AGTCGATGGGACACGCGAATTTTCGGTCGTCGGACTGCCGTATCTTATCGTGTACGCACTTGCTTCCGAAGGCAAGATCGACGTGCTGACGGTTTTACATACCCGGCGACGGTATCCGGCAGAATAGATCAGATAGATATATGGGAAGATTATGAATCACCGAGCAGTTGGATCTTTATCCGGGTAAGCCTTTCTTCACCGGCAGCGGTTAATGAATATCCCCGAAAATCTTCGCCGTCATCTTCCTTTTTTTCCGTCATTGCGATTAAGCCAAGTTGCTTAAGCTGAATGAGTATCGTATCAATCTGATGAGGAAGTAAGGTTATTTGCCGATTTCCACAGTCGCTTATTATCTTTGTTCTAATATATTCTATTAAGCTTGCTTCAAAAGAGTATTGTCCGACCAGCTTATTATACGCAGCTGGTGGTCTCCGTACAATATAACCGTACATCGTCGGTCCTATCACGGACAGGATTTCATCCCATGTAAGTGGCACGTCGGTCGAGGTAATCTGCTTCCGTGAGTTCTGAAATACCGCGCTGATGCCGTACTTGTCAGATCCTTGAGAAAGCTGTTCTGGCAATATACCTTCTAACCTCACCGACCGATCACGGATCTCTCGTTCGAGCTTCCGAATTGTTTTGTCTCTATGCTTGATTTCTTCAAGCAAAGATTGCTCACGAGCTAAATCTTCTTTTCCACGTGCTTGATCTGCACGAACCCATCCAACTCTTGGATTGGTCCGTGTTTCACTCATCAGGCTTTTCATCACGAGCATACCTAATTCTGCCGGTTCGTCGAATTGCCGGCAGATTCTGCTCAAAACCTTATTCCGGAAGTTCTCGAGTTTTTGCCGCTTTGCGGCATCTGTTTCGTAATCGCGTGCCGAAATCGATAAAACGTCTTTCCGTACGAAACCAAGTACCGGAACCGAGCTCGCCACCGCGTAGTCGTATTCCATCTCAGTAAAACTCAATCCTGTATCGGTACTAATGCTGCCATAACGACCGCCAACTATAACTATATAGTAGTCACTTTCATTGATTACCGATTTTATAAGCTCCCATTGAGAAAGATCAGATGCCGGGAAGAGCTCCATTCCGGCCGGCATGTGATCCATCTCTAATATGGCCTGAGTCGCTTGCTGCCGTTCAACTCTCAGATCATCATATGTAGATGATACGAAAACCTGATATCTAACGTCAGCAAGCATATTACTCACTCAGCCGCCACGCCAGCCAACGAGAACATATCCCGGCTGTCGCCCATATCCACGTTAGCCACAGGCCCCTTCTTCGCGGTCTGGCGCTTGTCGAATGAGTCCCAGACGTCGTTCCACTGGCCCTTGGTCGCGGCCTTCGAATACTCCGTTGCGCGCTGTTCGAAGAAGTTGGCGTGCTCGACGCCGTTGAGCATCGGGGCGAGCCAGGGCAGCGGGTGCTCGTCGATCATGTAGATCGGCTTCAGGCCGAGCTGGGTCATGCGCCAGTCGGCGATGAAGCGGATGTACTTCTTGATCTCCTTGGGGGTCATGCCGGTGACCGGGCCCATCTCGAACGCGAGGTCGATGAAATTGTCCTCGAGACGGATGGTGGTCTGGCAGACGTCGGCGATGTCGTCCTTGACCGCCTTGGTCAGGCACTGGCGTTCCGCGCAGAAGGTGTGGAACATCTTGATGATGCCCTCGCAGTGCAGGCTCTCGTCGCGGATCGACCAGGTGACGATCTGGCCCATGCCCTTCATCTTGTTGAAGCGCGGGAAGTTCATCAGCATCGCGAACGACGCGAACAGCTGGACGCCCTCGGTGAAGCCGCCGAACATCGCGAGCGTGCGCGCGATATCCTCGTCATTGTCGACGCCGAAGCTCTGCATATAGTCGTGCTTGTCCTTCAGCTCGCTATATTCGAGGAAGGCACCGTATTCGCTCTCGGGCATGCCGATGGTGTCGAGCAGATGGCTGTAGGCGGCGATGTGGACCGTCTCCATGTTGCTGAACGCGGCCAGCATCATCTTGATCTCGGTCGGCTTGAACACGCGGCCGTATTTCTCGTGGTAGCAATCCTGCACCTCGACGTCCGCCTGCGTGAAGAAGCGGAAGATCTGGGTGAGCAGGTTGCGCTCGTGATCGGTGAGCTTCTGCGCCCAGTCGCGGCAATCCTCGCCAAGCGGCACTTCCTCGGGGAGCCAGTGGAGCTGCTGCTGGCGCTTCCAGAATTCGAACGCCCAAGGGTATTCGAACGGCTTGTACTGCTTGCGGGCTTCGAGGAGGGACATGATAGGCCTTTCGGAAGATTGTTTTAAATCGGGAAACTGGTCGGATCAGGGAAACTGGTGGGCTCTGGAGCGCGGCGTCATGCGGTGCTCCATTGCCACATCGCGGCGGCGGACATCGCGAGGACGATCGCGCCCGAGGTGAGCATGATGCCGATCATCCGGAACGCGTAGGTCTGGCCCTCGGTGACGTCCGGCGAGCGGAGCCGCACGAGAAGTGCGATTCCGACAAGACCGAGCACGCCCGCGACGGCAAACATGATAGCGCTGCCGTACGTCATGCGACCAACTCGCGCGGCGTGCGTTCAGCACCCGAACTCAACACAGGAGAACGACCATGGTCGATGCAACCCAGATCCAGGAACATGCCGAAGTCATCGGTGCAGACGGCGTCCATGTCGGCACCGTCGACAAGGTCGAAGGCAACCGCATCAAGCTGACCAAGAAGGACTCGGGGCCGCAGGTCGTCGAGGGCACGGGCAGCCATGAAGGGCATCATCACTTCATCTCGCTCGGGCTGGTGGCGGATATCGAAGACGGCAAGGTCCGGCTTTCCGCCAACGCCGACGTGGCGGTGACGTTCGAAGAAGAGGCCTGAGCCTCCCGCGGCGCGTGTCGAACGCGCCGCCGAGACTGCCCGAACCCCGGTCCGCCTGGCGCGGGCCGGGGTTTGTTGCGTCAGGCGCCCCCCGGTCCGCGTGTCGCGGGCCGGGGTCACGCTCGACCGCCGAGAGACCTTATTGACAGGCAAGGCACTCATCATAGTCCTTCGACTCGACGTCGATCTGGCGCAGGTCGATGGTGTTGTCCGCTTCCACACCGCCGGCGAAGCCCGCACGCTGGACCGACTTCGAGCGCAGGTAATAGAGCGACTTGATGCCCAGCTCCCACGCGCGGAAGTGGAGCATCAGCAGGTCCCACTTTTCGACATCCGCCGGGATGAACAGGTTCAGCGACTGCGCCTGGTCGATGTACGGCGTGCGATCCGCCGCCAGTTCGAGCAGCCAGCGCTGGTCGATCTCGAACGACGTCTTGTAGCAGTCCTTTTCCTCGACCGAGAGGAAGTCGAGATGCTGGACCGAACCACCCTGTTCGAGGATCGAGTTCCACACCGCGTCCGAGTTCTTCGACTTCTCGCTCAGCATCTTTTCGAGATACGGGTTCTTGACCGAGAAGCTGCCCGACAGCGTCTTGTGCGTGTAGATGTTCGCCGGGATCGGCTCGATGCAGGCCGACGTGCCGCCGCAGATGATCGAGATCGACGCGGTCGGGGCGATCGCCATCTTGCAGCTGAAACGCTCCATCGCGCCGGTGTCGGCAGCGTCGGGGCAGGGGCCGCGCTCGATCGCGAGCTGCATCGAGGCTTCGTTGGCCTGGGCACTGATGTGCTTGAACATCCGCAGGTTCCACGACTTCGCCATCGCGCCCTCGAACGCGAGGCCGCGCGCCTGGAGGAAGCTGTGGAAGCCCATCACGCCGAGCCCGACCGACCGCTCGCGGCCCGCGGAATAGGCGGCACGCTCCATGCCCGGCTCGTGGCGATCGATATAGTCCTGCAGGACGTTGTCGAGGAAGCGCATGACGTCCTCGATCAGGCCCTTCTCGTCCTTCCACTGATCCCACGTCTCGAGGTTAAGCGACGACAGGCAGCAGACCGCGGTGCGTTCGTTGCCGAGGTGATCCTTGCCGGTCGGCAGCGTGATCTCCGAGCACAGGTTCGAGGTCGAGACCTTGAGGCCCAGCTCGCGGTGATGCTTCGGCATCGCCTTGTTCACGTGATCCGCGAAGACGATGTACGGCTCGCCGGTCTGCAGGCGGGTCTCGACGAGCTTCTGGAACAGCGAGCGCGCGTCGACGGTCTGGCGGATCGCCTGGTCCTTCGGCGAGCGCAGATGCCATTCCTCGCCGTTGCGCACGGCTTCCATGAAGGCATCGGTGATCAGCACGCCGTGGTGGAGGTTCAAAGCCTTGCGGTTGAAATCGCCCGAGGGTTTGCGGATTTCGAGGAATTCCTCGATCTCGGGGTGCGAGACGTCGAGGTACACGGCGGCCGAACCGCGGCGCAGCGAACCCTGGCTGATTGCGAGCGTCAGCGAATCCATGACGCGGACGAACGGGATGATGCCGCTGGTCTTGCCGTTGAGGCCGACCGGCTCGCCGATGCCGCGAACGTTGCCCCAATAGGTGCCGATGCCGCCGCCGCGCGACGCGAGCCAGACATTCTCGTTCCAGGTGTCGACGATGCCGCCGAGGCTGTCGGGAACCGAGTTGAGGTAGCACGAGATCGGCAGGCCGCGACCGGTGCCGCCGTTCGACAGAACGGGGGTGGCGGGCATGAACCAGAGCTTCGAGATCGCGTCGTACAGGCGCTGCGCGTGGCCGGCGTCGTCGGCGTAGGCGGAGGCGACGCGGACGAACAGGTCCTGATAGCTTTCGCCCGGGAGCAGATAGCGGTCCTTCAGCGTCTCCTTGCCGAATTCGGTCAGGAGCGCGTCGCGGCTGTGATCGACCTCGACCGGGTAGATCTGCGCGCGCACGGAGTGGCTGTCCTGCGACGGGCGCGGGACCTTGGGAGCCTCTACTGCGGCGGCGTCGGTGGCTTGGTCGATCGTGTCTGTGGTCATGTCGCTATCCCGGCTGCTGTCTCTGAAATCCATCGAAACCGCTCCTAGTGTTCTGTATTCGTTCGAATCGGTCGCCTGTCGCCATGCTACCATCGGACGGCCCCTAACGGGAGAACAAAAAGTGATCATCGCGGCGGTGGAAGGCGCGCACATGATCGGTTCGCATAGGACTATGCGAGGGATGTTCTACCAGCGATTGGGTCCGCCCCCGAACGCAACCCCAAGAGATTGTGCCAAAGCGCGAGTCGACGCAAGGGGGTGAAAGGCTTGTCGAAGGCTCGGTTCGTCGCGTTCGCGATAGGGTCCGTCGAGCACCCGCCACGCGACGCGTGGAGTTCTGCGGGGTTCGTGATGTGCAAGGGAACGAGGCGGGAACGAAAAATTATTTCGGGATGGTAAGTGGCAAATGTTGCTTCGGGCGGAGGGGGTGGAAGTGGGGCACAGATATGGGTGACCGCTCTAGTTGCCCCGCGCAGGCGGGGCCCAGGAGACACGAACGTCGTCCTGCTCAAGTACTAGACCCCCGCCTTCGCGGGGGAACGGGAGTGGGGCGTTCGTCCTCTTACAGAACGAGAGCGTCACCCTGCCAAGACTTCACCACCCCGGCGGAGGCCGCGGGCCGGTCGGGGGACGTCGCCACCTGAACGCTGCGCGCTGTGACTGCCGCCTTTCCACTTGGTCCCGGCCTTCGCCGGAGTGGCCGTGATTGGGAAACGCGTATTCTGTCTCAGCCCTCGATCATCGTCCGGATCCGCGTGGCCAGCGCTTCCATCGCGAAGGGCTTGGTGATCATCGACATGCCCGGCTCGAGGAAGCCCGAAGCCAGTGCGGCGTTCTCCGCATAGCCGGTCATGAACAGCACCCGCAGCCCGGGACGCAGCGCACGGCCGGCGTCGGCGACCTGGCGGCCATTCAACCCGGGCAAGCCGATGTCGGTCACCAGCAGGTCGATCCGCGCCATCGTTCGCAGGCGTTCGAGCCCCGCCGGCCCATCATGTGCCTCGACCGCGCGATAGCCGAGTTCGCCCAGCACTTCGACGATCAGCGCGCGGACGACGGGATCGTCCTCCACCACCAGCACGATCTCGCCCGCGTCGGTCACATGGGCCTGGGTGAGTTCGGGCAGCGCCGCGTCGGCTTCCGCTTCGCCGTGATGCCGCGGCAGATACAGCTTGACCGTCGTGCCCTCGCCGACTTCGCTGTAGATCTTCGCATAGCCTTCCGACTGGCGCGCGAAACCATAGATCATCGACAGGCCGAGCCCGGTGCCCTGTCCGATCGGCTTGGTCGTGAAGAACGGCTCGAACGCCTTGGCGATCGTGTCGGCGGACATGCCGGTGCCGGTATCGGATACGCAAATGCAGACGTAACGGCCGGGGCGAACGTCGCGCTGGCTTGCGGCGAAATGGTCGTCGAGTTCCGCGTTGCAGGTCTCGATCGTCAGCGTTCCGCCGTCGGGCATCGCATCGCGCGCGTTGATGACGAGGTTCAACAACGAATTCTCGAGCTGGTTCGGATCGCAGAGCGTCGTCCACACGCCCGCGCCCAGGACGAGTTCGAAATCGATCTGCTCGCCGGTGGTGCGACGAAGCAAATCCTCGAGCGAGGCGACCAGCGGGTTGACCTTGACCGGGCGCGGATCGAGCGGCTGGCGACGCGAGAAGGCGAGCAGCCGGTGGGTCAGGGCGGCGGCACGGTTGGCGGCCGTCGTCGCGCCCGAGATGAAGCGATCGAGTTCTGCGACACGTCCTTGCGCGACACGGCGCTGGACGATCTCCAGGCTGCCGGTGATGCCCTGCAGCAGGTTGTTGAAGTCGTGCGCGATGCCGCCGGTCAGCTGGCCGACCGCCTCCATCTTCTGCGCCTGGCGGAGCGCCTCCTGCGCGTCGACCAGTTCCTGCGTGCGATCGCGGACGCGTTGTTCGAGGTCGGCGTTCAGCGATTGCAGATCGCGCTCGAGCCGCTTGCGATCGGTGACGTCGGCCCCTTCGACGAACACGCCGACGACCGCGCCGGTCGCATCGCGGATCGGCTGATAGACGAAGTCGACATAGCGATCGTCGACCGCGCCGCCCGGCTCGGCCTGCACGGCGTAGAGCATGCCCTCCGCGGTAAACGCCTCGCCCGTCGCATACACGGTGTCCAAGAGGTCGAGGAATCCCTGTTCGACCGCGTCGGGCAGTGCTTCGGCAACCGTACGGTTCAGGACCGGGCGATGGCCGACGAGCTTGTCATAGCCTGGATTGCTCAGTTCGAACCGGTGCTCGGGACCGCGCAGCATCGCCATGAACGTCGGTGCCTGCGCGAACATCTGGCCCATCCGCTCGCGTTCGTCGCGCAGTGCTCGCTCGGTAAGGACGCGCTCGGTGCTTTCGTAGGTCGAGCAGAACATCCCCGCGATCGCGCCGCTTTCGTCGCGGACGGGCGAATAGGAGAAGGTGAACCAGGTATGCTCGTCATACCCCTTGCGGTTGGTGACGAGCGGCATGTTCTCGAAGAACGTGGCTTCGCCTGCCAGCGCCTTGGCGACGAGGGGACTGATATCCGTCCAGACGTCGGCCCAGACGTCTTCGAACCGCCGACCCATGGCCTGCGGATGCTTGCTGTGCAGAAGGCGCGCGTAATGATCATTGTAGAGGAAGCCGAGTTCGGGGCCCCAGGCAATGAACATCGCGAATTCGGACGAGAGCATGAGTGCGACGATCGACCGCAGCGACTGCGGCCAGTCCTCGATCGGACCGAGCGGGGACTGCGACCAGTCATGCGCGCGGATGATGGCGGCCATCTCGCCACCACCGGTCAGAAAGTCCGCCTTCGCCGCGATATTGCTCGTCATCTCAAGTCCTTGCGCGCCCGTGTCCGCGTCGATCCCGATAGCCAGTGATCGCCGTGATAGCCACCGGTTCGGACGAGCGAAGGGCGTTATCCGCCTAGTTCGACGGCAAGCCGGACCAAGCCGTCGACGTCATGGTCCCAGTCCTGCGCCGCCTTGGCATCGGGTGCCGCGCGGCCGCCATATTCCATCGGGCGATCGACATAGGCGGTTTGCAATCCGGCGGCGCGGGCAGCGGCGAGATCGCTGTGATGGGCGGCGACCAGACAGAGTTCGCCGGGCGCGATCCCGAGCATCCGCGCGGTGGCCAGATAGGATTCGGGAAGCGGCTTGTAGACCCCGCTGACCTCGGCACCGAGGATCGCATCCCAGGGCAGGCCTGCGCGGCGGGCCATTGCCAGCATCAGCGCGATGTTGCCGTTGCTGAGCGTGACGATCGGAAACCGGCGTTTCAGGCGGGTCAGGCCCTCGACGGAGTCCGGCCACGGGTCGAGCCGGTGCCAGGCATAAGTGAGGTCCGCCAGCGCGTCCTCACCGAGGTCGCCCGGGTCGATACCGTGATAGCGAAGCAGGTCTTCGAGTGCCTCACGGTGCAGGATGTCGAGAATGACGAACGGACGTCGGCCGCTACGGACCTCCTCCAGCGCAGGCTGGTAACGCTTGCGCCATCCGTCGGCGAACGCGTGCGGGTCGATATCGGTGCGACCGAGGCGGGCGAGAACGGGGGCTGCGTCGCGGGCGATGCCCGAACGCCAGTCGACCACGGTACCGAACACGTCGAAGGCCAGCGCTTTGATCGGAGGATGGGACATCAGGCAAAGACGGTGGCGAGGGGCGGTTGGTTCCCGGAGATTCGGTGCCGACGATCGTTTGCGTACCACCGGAAGGGCACGCCGAACGGCGGAACCGCGACGTCGCCGACGGCCATTGCCGTTCGGTCTTGCGCCGGGGAGCGGAGCCGTACCGGGCTCGCGCGGCGATCGGCGTCGGCGGCCGGTGCCTCACCCGGCGCGGCGGGTGCGATAGCCTTGCGTCTGGTTGAGCCTTTCGAGATTGAACGCTGCGTCGAATTCGATGCCGGCCCTGCCGCCGCGGGCCCAGCGGATGCGCGCGCCGAGCATCTGGTCCTCGACCAGTTCGATTTCCATCGCCATGCCGTCGGGGTTGCCGTCGATGGTGATCCCGTCGAGCATCGCCCCCGACGTCGAGATGTCGCGGATCCGGACGTCGCCGCGCACGCCGCCGATCATGATGCGGGCCGAGCGCAGCATCTTGTGCCGGGTCGCGCGGCTGACCTTGAAGCCGCTGGCCGTCGCCATGCCGTTCTCCAGGCCGAGTTGACGCAACGCCTCGTCCGCACGGACCGGCCGGCCATAGACATAGCCCTGGATGTGACTGCACCCGAGGTCGCGGACGAGGTCGATCTCGTCCTGGATCTCGACACCTTCGGCCGTCGTCTCCATGCCGAGCGTGTCGGCGAGCGTGACGATCGCCTTGATGATCGCGGCGTTGCGGTTGCCGAGCTCGGCGGCACCCTTCACGAACGACTGGTCGATCTTGATCTTGTCGAACGGCGCGTTGCGCAGATAGCCGAGCGACGAATAGCCGGTCCCGAAGTCGTCGAGCGCAAGCCGCACGCCGACCGCCTTCAGCGCCTTGAACATCTGTTCGGAGGACCGGGTCTCGTCGAGGAACACGCCTTCGGTGATCTCCAGCTCGAGGCGACCGGCGGCGATCCCCGACTGTCCCAGCGCGCTGGCGACGAGCGCCGGCAGTGCCGGGTTGGCGAACTGGATCGGCGAGACGTTGACGGCGACGCGGACGGTACCGGGCCACCGCGCCGCCTCCATGCAGGCGGTCCGCAGCACCCATTCGCCGATCGCCTCGATCAGCCCGCATTCCTCCGCCACCGGAATGAAGTCGGCGGGCGATACGAGTCCGCGGACCGGGTGGTCCCAGCGAATAAGCGCTTCGTAGCCGACGATCCGCGTGGTCTTCGTGCTGACGACGGGTTGATAGCAGAGGTGGAACGCGCCGACGGCCACCGCCGCGCGCAGGTCGTCCTCCAGCAGCTTGCGGGTCCTGGCACCCGTGAGCATGTCGTCCGAGTAGAAACGGTGGATGCCGCGCCCGTCGGCCTTGGCGGCGTACAGCGCGAGATCGGCATTGCGGACCAGCGTTTCCGGATCGGCGCCATCGTCGGGCGCGATCGCGATGCCGATCGAACACCCGATCGTCACCGACGTGCCACCGATGAAATACGGCTCGGACAGCGAGCCGATCACTTCGCGGGCAAGCGCGGCCAGCGTTTCGCGGTTGTCGATCTCCGGCAGCACGACCTGAAACTCGTCGCCGCCCAGTCGCCCGACGAGCCCGGCATCGGCGACGCCGCGCTGCAGGCGTTGCGCGACCTGCTTGAGCAACTGGTCGCCGGCCTGATGACCGAGCGTGTCATTGACCGCCTTGAAGCGGTCGAGATCCATCAGGAACAGCGACGTCGCGCGGTAGGAGCCGGCATTCTGCGTGAGGGTCTTGTCGAGCGACAGCCGCATCCGCTGGCGATTGGCGAGCCCGGTCAGGCCGTCGAACAAGGCGAGGCGGGTGATCTCGGCTTCCGACTTCCTTTGTTCGGTCAGGTCGCGGCCCGAGCCGATGAATCCCTGGAAGCGCCCCAGTTCGTCGATCACCGGGCGGCCGGAGATCGACCACCATCGCCCGCACGTCGGTGCGGCGGCGGCACAGACCGAATAGTCCGCGAACGAGGTCCGCGACGCGATGTGGAAGGCAAGCGTGCGCTCGGTACCCGGCGCATCGCTATCCATGCGGAACAGGTCGACGAGCGACTGGCCGACGGCCTCTCCTGCGAGATCCAGTTCGTCTGCGACCTTGCTGGAAAGATAGGTGATCCTGCCCTGGCGATCGGCTTCCCAGAACCAGCCAGTGCCGTGCCCCTCGAACTCCGCGATCATCTTGACCGCCAGGCATCCGGCGCTCGCCTGTTCGGCACGGTCGAGGTCCAGTGCATGATCGTTTCGCGCGAGACGGTGAGTGGCGACCACGAGACAGCCGAGGAATGCGACCGCGATGGCCAGTGGGACACCGATCCCGGCACGCGATGCCAGCATCGCGACGACCCCGATCCCGAAGCCGAGCGTCGCGGCGCGCACGGTGTGAACGCTGGCGGCGGTGACGACGATCGCGCCGGCGACCGCGACGTAGCATCCGAGTTGCAGCGATCCGGTCGGTACGTGCGCGCTCGCCCACAGCATCGACAGCAACGTCGCCGCGATCGCCGCCACGCCGGACATCAGGATGCGGTTGCGCTGATACGCCGGCCACTCTCGCGCGGCAGGAACGCGCAGCAGGCCCAACATCGCGGCGGACACCACCGCCAGGATCGCGCCGTGGCTGCCGACGACCGGGACGAGCTCCGCCAGGCCAGCCGACGCCGCCGCCGTCAAGGCGATCGCGATCAGCAGGGCGCAGGTGAGCATCTGGGCCGCCACCGCGAACGGCCATGCCACCGCGACCTGGGCAAGCTTGCGATCCAGCAAGTCGGCGACCCGCTCGCGCGGGTCCGCGCTAAGTCCGAACAGCGCAGGAGCGGGCGATCGATCCTGCGCTCGGCGATCCGCAACGGGTAGGGGGGCGTACATACACCCAATGTGACTTAAATATCTTGCCGATATCGTAAGATGTTGAAGGTCGTCGAAATTTACCGTCCATCCGCCCCCGGCGGCTCGCGTCCCCGTCGACGGCTACGCTGCAGATCGCCGAGGGTGTAGATGGCCGAGGGTCATGTCGACGGGCTCGGCTGACCGGAGCTTAGCTGCCTTCTGGTCGCGGCGCCCCGCTCGCCGTCACCGGCTGCGGACCATTGGCGGTCGCTTCCAACGTCGAGTCCCCGCCCAGCACGCGGTACAGCGTCACGCGGTTGCTCGCGCCGACCAGCTGCGTCGCGACCAGGTTGCGTTGCGCGGTGTAGAGCGAACGTTGCGCATCGAGCGAGTTCAGGAACGTGTCGATACCGCCGCGATACCGCGCGTCGGACAGCCGGAACGTGTCCTGCGCCGCCGCCGCGAAATTGACGTTGGCCTGAAGCTGATCCGCGATCGTGCCCTGGCGTGCCAATGCGTCGGCGGTTTCCTGGAACGCAGTCTGGATCGATTTCTCGTAGGTCGCCAGCGCAGCGTCACGCTGCGCCTTGGTATAGGCGACGTTGGCGACGCCGGCCCCTGCACGGAAGATCGGGTAGCTGATCGACGGCGCGACCGAATAGTTGAACGCGCCGCCCGCGAACAGCGACGACAGCGCGCTGCTGGCGAAGCCGAGGATGCCGGTCAGCGAAATCTTCGGGAACAGTTCCGCGCGCGCCGCGCCGATCTCCGCATTGGTGGCGCGCAGTTCATATTCGGCCTGCACGACGTCGGGGCGGCGCAGCAGGATGCTGCTGTCGAGCCCGGCTGGCAACGTGGCGACGGTCGGTAGCGCCTGCTCGATCGAGGCAGGGAGCAGGGCGGTATTCACCGGTGCGCCGACGAGGAGCTGCAACGCGTTGATATCCTGCGCGAGCGCGGTCTTCTGCGCGGCGAGATCGCTCTGTGCCGTGAACAGGATCTGCTGGGCCTGGCGGAGATCGGTGCGTGGTGCGACGCCGCCCTTGAGGCGTGCGTCGGTGAGCGTGACGCTGCGCTGCGAACTCGCGACGGTGTCCTGCGCGATTTTGAGCAGGCTCCGGTCCGACGCGTAGGTGAGCCAGGCATCGGCGATGTCGCCGACCAACGTCAGGCGGGTCGTGCGCGCGGCCGCCTCGGTCTCGAAATAGCGATCGAGCGCGGCGCCGGTCAGCGAGCGGATGCGGCCGAACAGGTCGAGCTCGAACGCGGTCGTGCCGAGGTCGACCGAGAAGGCGCTGTGCGAGCTGGACGTGCTGATGACCGATCCGGTGGTCCCCGTTCCGGTCCCGGTACCCGTCCCGGTGCCGCCGGTGCCCGTGCCGGTTCCTGTCCCCGTGCCGGTTCCCGTGCCTGTGCCTGCGCCAGTGCCCGTGCCGCTACCCGTGCCACTGGTCGCGGTGCTGCTCGCGCCATTGCCGCCGCCCGAATAGGTGTAGCGGCCGCTGCCGTCGATCTGCGGGAACAGGTCGCCGCGCTGGATGCGGTATTGCGCGCGGGCGGCGGCGATGTTGGCGGCGGCGACGCGCAGGTCGCGGTTGTTGGCCAGTGCCTGGACGATGATCTGCTGGAGACGCGGATCCTTGAACACGTCGCGGTAGGTGAACGCTGGCAACGCCGCCTCGGACTGGCGAAGATAGGCGTCGCCGACCGGCCATGACGGCGGGGTAGGGAGTTCGGTCCGCGCGTATTTCGGGGCCAGCGAGCAGCCGGCAAGGGCGGTCGAGGCGGCGAGGATCAGGACTAGCGAGCGCATCATGCGGGCTCCGGCCGGTGAGGGCCCTGTTGTTCAGGTGGGCCCTGTTGTTCGGGTGGACCCTGCGGTTCGTCGTGATCGCCGTCGGCTTGGTCGTGATGGCCACCCTGATGGCCGGTCGGCCTGCCGCGCAGCTTGGCGATGCCGTCGCGGGCGCCGCGGCGAACGAGGACGAAGAACAGCGGGATGTAGAAGATCGCCAGGATCGTCGCGGTCAGCATGCCGCCGACCACCGCGGTGCCGATCGCGATGCGGCTGTTCGCGCCGGCGCCGGTGGAGAGCGCCAGCGGGAGCACGCCGAGGATGAACGCGAACGAGGTCATCAGGATCGGCCGCAGTCGGATCTTCGCTGCGGACAGGGCCGCCTCGATGACGCGCTTGCCCTTCTTCTCCTCCTGCTCGGCGAACTCGATCATCAGGATCGCGTTCTTCGCCGCCAGCCCCATCGTCGTGAGCAGGCCGATCTGGAGATACACGTCGTTGATCAGGCCGCGCAGCGTGACCGCGAGGATCGCGCCGACCAGGCCGAGCGGAATCACGAGCAGCACGGCGATCGGGATCGACCAGCTCTCGTACAAGGCGGCAAGGCACAGGAACACGACCAACAGCGACAGCCCGTACAGGACCGGCGCCTGGCCCGAAGACAGGCGCTCCTGATAGGACAGGCCCGACCAGGCTACCGAGGTGCCGGGAATCTGGCCGGCAAGCTCGGCGATCTTGGCCATCGCATCGCCCGAGCTGACCCCGGTCGCGCCGGCACCCTGGATCTCGTACGAGGCGATACCGTTGAAGCGTGACAGTGTCGTCGGCGCCTGGCCCCAGCTGGTCTTGGCGAACGACGAGAACGGCGCCATCTGCCCGTTCGAGCCGCGCACGAACCACTGGCTCAGGTCGGACGGTGAGGCGCGGAACTGGGCGTCGCCCTGGACATAGACGCGCTTCACGCGGCCGCGGTCGATGAAGTCGTTGACGTAACTGCCGCCCCACGCGGTCGACAGCGTCGAGTTCACGTTTGCCTGGGTCAGTCCGAGCGTCGACAATTTCTGTTGGTCGGCGTCGACGCGCAGCGTGGCGACGTCGGGCAGTTCGGTCAGGCGGATCGACGTCAGCGACGAGTCGGCACGGGCGAGCGCGAGCAGCTTGTCGCGAGCGGCGTTGAACTCGACCTGGGTCAGGCTGCCGGTATTCTGCAGCTCCATCGTAAAGCCGTTCGACGAGCCGAGACCACGCACGGCCGGCGGGACGAGCGAATAGACCTGCGCATCACGGAAGCCCGCGAACGCCTGAGACGCCCGCTTGGTGATCGCGTCGGCAGTGTTCTCCTTGCCCTTGCGGTCGTCCCAGGGTGCGAACGCGACGAAGCCTTGCCCCGTGTTCTGGCCACTCGCGCCGCCACCACCGCCGCCGCTGACGGTGAACATCGTGCCGACGTTCGCCTTCTCGTTCTTGTAGTAATATTGCTCGATCTGCTTTTGCAGCGCGAAGGTACGGCCTTGCGTGGCGCCGGCGGGAAGCTGGAACTGGACGATCCCGGTGCCCTGGTCCTCGGTCGGCAGGAAGCCGGTCGGCAGGCGCAGGAACATCACCGCGAGCAACGCGACGATCGCTACGTAGATCAGCAGGAACAGCCATTTGCGGTCGATCACCGACTGCACCGCGCCCGAGTATTTCCGGATGCCCTTGTCGAAGGTCGTGTTGAACTTGTCCCCGGCGTTGCGGAAGAAATGCGTCACCGCCGGGAACTTGCGCTCGCCCCAGCTCTGCTCGGGGTTGCCGTCGGCGTCCTTTTTCTTCTGCTTCAGCAGCGTCGCGGTAAGCGCAGGGCTGAGGATCAGCGCGACCAGCACCGACAGGACCATCGCCGACACCATCGTCAGCGAGAACTGGCGGTAGATCACGCCGGTCGAGCCGCCGAAGAACGCCATCGGCAGGAACACCGCCGACAGCACCAGCGCGATCGCGACCAGCGCGACGGTGATCTCGTTCATCGACTCGATCGTCGCCTCCCGAGGCGTCATCTCGGGATTTTCCTCCATCAGGCGCTCGACGTTCTCGACCACGACGATCGCGTCGTCGACGAGAAGACCGATCGCGAGCACGAGCCCGAACAGCGTCAACGTGTTGATCGAGAAGCCCGCGAGATAGAACACGCCGAACGTGCCGAGCAGCACGACCGGGACGGCGATCGTCGGGATCAGCGTCGCGCGCCAGCTCTGCAGGAACACGAACATGACGATGACGACGAGGATGACGGCTTCGATCAGCGTCTTCACGACCTCGTCGATCGACAGCTTGATGAAGTCCGTCGTATCGTTGGCGTAGGCGAACTTCAGACCGGGCGGGAAGCTCTTGGCGGACTGCGCGACGAACGCCTTGACCAGTTCGGCGGTCTTCAGCGCGTCGGCGCCAGGCGCGAGCAGCACGGCGATACCGGCGCCGGGATGCGCGTTGACGCGGCTGCGGGCGTTGTAGTTCTCGGCACCCAGCTCGATCCGGGCGACGTCGCGCAGCTTGACCGTCGCGCCGTCGTTGGTGGTCTTCAGGATGATGTTGGCGAACTGCTCGGGCGTCTGCAGGCGCGACTGTGCGGTGACGGTCGCGTTGAGCATCTGCGTGTCGGGCTGCGGCTGGCCGCCGAGCTCGCCGGCGGCGACTTCGGTGTTCTGCGACTGGATCGCGGTCGTGACGTCGCTCGGGATCAACTGGTAGCTGGCGAGCTTGTTCGGGTTCAGCCAGATCCGCATCGCGTACTGCGCGCCGAACACGTTGCTGTCGCCGATCCCGGGAATACGGCCGAGCGGGTCTTGCAGGTTCGAGACGAGATAGTCGGAGACGTCCTGGTTGGTCAGCTTGTCGGTCTCGTCATAGACGCCGACGATCAGGAGGTTGTCCGGGTTCGACTTGCGCACCACGAGGCCCTGCTGCTGCACCTGCGTGGGGAGGCGGGACAGCGTCTGCTGGACCTGGTTCTGCACCTGGACCTGCGCGATGTCGGGATCGGTGCCCTTCTCGAAAGTCACCGTTATAGTCACCGACCCCCGCGAACTGGACGACGAACTGAAATAAATCAGCCCGTCGATGCCGGTCAGCGATTGCTCGACGACCTGCGTGACGCTGTTCTGGATGGTCTGCGCGTTGGCCCCGGGGAAGGTCGCGCGAACGGTCACCTGCGGAGGCGCGACGTCGGGGTACTGCGCGATCGGCAGGCTCATGATCGCGGCGATTCCGCCAAGCATCACGATGATCGCAAGCACCCAGGCGAAGATCGGGCGATCGATGAAGACACGGGATAACATAAGGGCTTAGCCGGCCTTCTTTTGGCTGGACTGGCCACCCGAGGAATCGTTCTTGGGCGCTTCAATGCGTTGCGCGGCGTTTTCGGGCACTGGCTTCACGCTCTGGTTCGGAGCGATCTTCGACAGGCCCTGCGTGACGACCTTGTCGCCGGCGTTGAGCCCGCTGGTGACCACCCAGAAGGCGCCCTGCGTACGGTCGGCCTTGACGGTCTTCTGTACCGCCTTGTTGTTCGCCTCGATAACATAGACCGTGGCGTTACCCTTTGCGTCGCGGGCGAGGCCGGCTTGGGGCACCAGGAACGCGCGCTGGTTGATCGACTGCGCGAACTTCGCCTGGACGAACATGCCGGGCAGCAGCAGACCCTGCGCATTGGGAAAGCGCGCGCGCAGCGTCACGGTGCCGGTCTCGGTGTTGACGAGCGCCTCGGCGAACTCGACCGAGCCAGTGGCACCATAGTCGCTGCCGTCTTCCAACGTGAGGCGGACTTCGGCGCGGGTCGGGACGATGCCGTTCTGACCGAGCGAACGCCTGAGCGCGAGCAGGTCGCCCGAGGATTGCTGGATGTCGACGAACATCGGGTCGAGCCGCTGGATCTGCGCCAGTGGATCGGTCTGCGTCGCGGACACGAGCGCGCCGACGGTGAACAGCGAGCGCCCGATGCGGCCGGTGATCGGCGCGGGAACGGTGGTGAACTTCAGGTTGATTCGTGCGGTTTCCAGCGCGGCGCGGGTCTGCGCGACCGAGGCCGTCGCTTGGCGCGAGGTGGCGATCGCGTTGGTGTAATCCTGCTTGCTGATCGCTTCCATCTCGGCGAGCGGCTTGTAGCGATCGGCGAGCACTTTCTGCGCCTGCTGGTTGGCCTGCGCACTTTGCAGGTTCGCCTGCGCCTCGTTGGTCGCGGCGCGATAGAGGCGCTGGTCTATCTCGTAGAGCGGTTGACCCTTCTGGACGAGCGACCCTTCGGTGAAGAAGCGGCGGCGAATGATGCCGGTCACCTGGGGCCGCACGTCCGAACTCTCGAACGCGGTGGTGCGCCCGCTGAGTTCGGTGGTCATTGCGACGCTGGAGGGCTGGACGACGACATAGCCGACGGTCGGCGTGCCTTGGCCGGGCTGACCAGCCTTGCCCTTCCCTTGCGCCTTGTCGTCGCCGCCTGAGCAGCCGGCAAGAGCGACCAGAGCAGGCGCCATGAGGAGGGCGCACCGTCGCGCAGTGAATCGTGTGGCTATCAAGTCTGGTATCCGCTCGCGAACAGGTGTGGGCAGGCCTAAACCACGGGGATGTACCAGAAGTGTGTCAGTTGAAAAGCGGACGGGAAAAATAGCGTTGGATAGAGTAACCTGGATGATTGCGGGTGAGCGGCATCCGGTCGGTCACTTGGTTGGCGTGTCCGAGATTGTTCCCACGCGAAGGCTGAGACCCAGACTGGGCTCCCGCCTTCGCGGGAGAACTGGACAGGGAGCACCTCACCCGATGCACGTCTTCGGCCTCCGCAAGGTGTTGCTTCGCTCGCGAGTCCCGCAAACTAAACCTTCTCGAATGTGTTGAAGCGTGGACGCCGGAACGAGCCCGGCATGACGGATGGGGTGGGCCGATGGTTTCGATCGATGACGACAAGCGGGCGGCGGCTGTTGCAGCGGTGGCCGAAGTGCAGGACCGGATGCTGGTCGGCCTCGGCACCGGGTCGACCGCGGCGTTCGCGATCCGGGCGCTTGGCGAGCGTGTTGCCGCGGGGCTGCAAATCCGTGCGGTGGTCACCTCCGACGCAAGCGGCGTGCTCGCGCGGGACGTCGGGATCGAGGTGCTCGACTTCGCCGACATCGCTCGCGTCGACCTGACGATCGACGGCGCGGACGAGATCGACTCGCGGTGCTTCGCGATCAAGGGGGCAGGGGGCGCGATGTTGCGGGAGAAGGTCGTCGCCGCGTCATCGGCACGGATGATCGTGATCGCCGATCGGTCAAAGCGCGTTGAGCAGATCGGTGCCGCCAAGCTGCCCATCGAAGTGCTGCCGTTCGCCGGGAGCTATGTGATGCGCGTGCTTGCCGGCTTGGGCGCCGCGCCGGAGATTCGTTGCAACTATCGGACGGATCAGGACAATCTCGTAATCGACTGTCACTTCCACGCACTCGAAGACCCTCGCGCCACCGCCGCCATGCTCGCCGCGATCCCTGGCATTCTCGGCCACGGGCTGTTCCTCGACGAGGTCGCGGCCGCGTATATTGCTACGGACGGCATCGTTACGCGACTGGAACGGGCGGGTGCATCGGCCTAAAGGCTTCCTATCTTGGCAACCAGATCGGATGCGCGGCGTTCGGTCACAGTCTAGAGCGAGGCTTTACCTTCATGTCCGATACCGCAACCGCCCCTGCCACCAAGGCGGACCCGAACCTGCACGAGGACGGTTCGCCCGAACGCCTCGCGATCGATACCATTCGCACGTTGTCGATGGACGCGGTGCAGAAGGCCAATTCCGGTCACCCCGGCACGCCGATGGCGCTGGCGCCGGTCGGCTACACGCTCTGGTCGAAATTTCTGCGCTATGATCCCAAGCACGCCGACTGGCCCAACCGCGACCGCTTCGTGCTGTCGGTCGGGCATGCGTCGATGCTGCTCTATTCGCTGATCCACCTCGCCAAGATCGAGGAGATTGACGCCGAGGGTAACAAGACCGGCAAGGAGGCTGTCAGCCTCGCGGACATCGAGCAGTTCCGCCAGCTGTCGTCCAAGACCCCGGGCCACCCCGAATACCGCCACACCACCGGTGTAGAGACCACCACGGGTCCGCTCGGCCAGGGTTGCGGCAATTCGGTCGGTATGGCGATCGCGGAGCGCTGGCTCGCGGCGCGCTACAACAAGGACGGCTTCACGCTGTTCGACCATGACGTCTACACGATCTGTGGCGACGGCGACATGATGGAGGGCGTTTCGGCCGAGGCCGCGAGCCTTGCCGGGCACCTCAAGCTCAGCAATTTGTGCTGGATCTACGACAGCAACCACATCTCGATCGAGGGCGCGACCGATCTCGCGTTCGACGAGGATGTCGGCCTGCGCTTCGACGCCTATGGCTGGAACGTTATCCACATCGACGATGCGAACGACACCGCCGCGCTGAGCCGCGCGATCGAGACGTTCAAGGCGACCACCGACAAGCCGACCTTCATCGTCGTGCATTCGGTGATCGGCTACGGAAGCCCCAAGGCGGGCAGTGAGAAGGCGCACGGCGAGCCGCTCGGCGAGGAGAATATCCGCCTTACCAAGCAGGCGTATGGCTGGCCCGAGGACAAGTCGTTCTACGTGCCGGACGGCGTGATCGAGCATTTCAACGGTGCGATCGCCGAGCGTGGCGCCAAGCTGCGCGACGAGTGGGTCGAGCTGACCGACAAGTATCGCGGTGCCTATCCCGAGCTGTCCGCCGAGCTCGACCTGTTGCTCAAGGACGAACTGCCCGAGGGCTGGGATGCCGACATTCCGACCTTCGAGGCGGATGCTAAGGGCGTTGCCAGTCGCGATTCGGGCGGCAAGGTGCTCAACGCGATCGCGGGCAAGGTGCCGTGGCTGATCGGTGGTTCGGCCGATCTCGCGCCGTCGACCAAGACCGATATCAAGGGTCAGCCCTCGTTCGAGGCGGAGAATTACGCCGGCCGGAACTTCCACTTCGGCATCCGCGAACACGGCATGGGCGCGATCGTCAACGGCATGGCGCTGTCGCATCTGCGTTCGTACGGCTCCACTTTCCTGGTGTTCGCGGACTACATGCGCGCGCCGGTGCGCCTGTCCGCGATCATGGAGGTCGGCGCGATCTGGGTGTTCACGCACGATTCGATCGGTGTCGGCGAGGACGGCCCGACGCACCAGCCGATCGAGCATCTCGCCACGTTGCGCGCGATTCCCGGTCTCGACACGATCCGTCCGAGCGACGCGAACGAAGTCGTCGCGGCGTGGAAGGCGGTTCTGAAGGACGCCAGCACTCCAGCCGCGCTGATCATGTCGCGCCAGGCTTTGCCGACGCTCGACCGGACCAAGTACGCGAGCGCCGATGGGCTCGAGAAGGGCGGCTATGTCCTCGCCGATAGCGACGGCACGCCCGACGTGATCCTGATCGCGACCGGCAGCGAAGTGTCGCTGGTCGTCGAGGCGCACGAAAAGCTGACTGCGGACGGCGTGAAGAGCCGGGTCGTGTCGATGCCGAGCTGGTATCGTTACGAACTGCAGGACGCCGCGTACAAGGAAAGCGTGTTGCCACGTGAAGTGCGCGCGCGCGTTGCGGTCGAGATGGCCGGGTCGATCGGTTGGGACCGCTATGTCGGCCTCGATGGCGCGACCGTGACGATGTCGACCTTCGGGGCTTCGGCACCGCTCGCCAAGCTGCAGGACAAGTTCGGGTTCACCGTCGACAATGTCGTCAAGGTCGCCCGCCAAGTGATGGAGACCAAGTGATGGGTGCGCTCAACGATCTCGAAGGCTTTGGCCAGGCGGTATGGCTAGATTTCGTCGACCGGAAGTTCCTGGAGGCCGGTGGTCTCCAGAAGCTGGTCGACGAGGACGGCCTGACCGGCGTCACGTCGAACCCGTCGATCTTCGAAAAGGCGATGGGTCACGGCAATGCTTACGACGCGACGCTGGCCGAGTACGACAAGCAGCATACCGGCGCGGCGACGATCGACCGCTACGAGCATCTGGCGATCCAGGACATCAAGGCGGCTGCAGAGACGTTGAAGCCGGTCTACGACAAGCTCGACGCGAAGGACGGATATGTCAGCCTGGAGGTGTCGCCGTACATTTCGGACGATACCGACGCAACGATCGCTGAGGCGAAGAAGCTGTGGGGGATGGTCGACCGGCCGAACCTGATGATCAAGATCCCGGGGACGCTCGCGGGCGGTCCGGCGATCTCTTCGACGATCGCGAGCGGGATCAACGTCAACGTCACGCTGCTGTTTGCGCTCGACGCGTACATTCGCGTTGCCGAGGCTTATGCGGCGGGTCTGGAAGAGCGCGTCAAGCAGGGGCAGCCGATCGACAAGATCGCCAGCGTGGCCAGCTTCTTCGTCAGCCGGATCGACTCATCGATCGACAAGGAGATCGATGCGCGTCTTGAGAAGGGCGATGCCGAGGCCGAGGCGCTGAAGGCGGTCCGCGGCAAGGTCGCGATCGCCAACGCGAAGATGGCGTATCAATGGTATCTCGACTTCCTCAAGTCGGATCGCTGGCAGGCGCTTGCCGCCAAGGGTGCGCAGCCGCAGCGGCTGCTGTGGGCGTCGACCGGTGTGAAGGATCCGAGCTACCCCGATACGCTGTATATCGACACGCTGATCGGCAAGGACACCGTCAATACGATGCCGCCCAAGACGATGGACGCGTTCCGCGACCACGGCACCGCGGCGGAGACGATCACGCAGGATGTCGAGGGCGCCAAGCGCACGCTGGCCGAAGCCGAGCGGCTCGGCCTCGATCTCAATGGCGTGACTGGCAAGCTGGTCGAGGAGGGCGTCGCCTCGTTCGTGAAGGCGTTCGACGACCTGCTCGGCTCGATCGCGAAGAAGCAGCCCGCGACGGCGTAAACTTCTGTGCCCTCTCCCTTTCGGGGAGAGGGCCGGGGTGAGGGAAGCCGCGAGCGCTACCCTCCCCAACTGCCCCTCACCCCAACCCTCTCCCCGGCGGGGAGAGGGGGTAAGCAAGGAATTCCCCATGAAGATCGGACTGATCGGCCTCGGCCGGATGGGCGGCAACATCGCGCGCCGGTTGATGAAGAATGGCCACGAGATCGTCGCGTTCGACCGCGATGCCGACGCCGTGAAGAAGCTCGCCGCCGATGGCGCGATCGGTGCGGACTCGCTCGACGACATGCGCGAGAAGCTCGACACCCCGGCGATCTGGTGGGTGATGGTCCCGGCTGGCGAGCCGACTGAGAGCACCGTTCAGGCGATCGCCGCGAAGTCCAATGAAGGCGACATCATCATCGACGGCGGCAATAGCTTCTACAAGGACGACGTCCGCCGCGCGAAGGAACTGGCCGAGAAGGGCATTCACTATGTCGACGTCGGCACGTCGGGCGGCGTGTGGGGCTTGGAGCGCGGCTATTGCATGATGATCGGCGGCGACAAGGAAACGGTCGACCTGCTCGATCCGATCTTCGAGACGCTGGCGCCGGGCATGGGAACGATCGTCCGCACGCCGGGCCGCGTCGAGGGACAGGCCGATCCGCGCGCCGAGAAAGGCTATATCCACGCAGGCCCATCGGGCGCCGGGCACTTCGTCAAGATGGTCCATAACGGCATCGAATACGGCCTGATGCAGGCTTATGCCGAGGGCTTCGACATCCTCAAGGGCAAGTCCGGCGAGCATGTCGTCGAGGAAGAGCGTTTCGACATCAACCTGACCGACGTCGCCGAAGTGTGGCGTCGCGGCAGCGTGATCTCGTCCTGGCTGCTCGACCTGTCGGCGATCGCGCTGGCGAATGACGGCACGCTGGAAGGCTATAGCGGCAGCGTCGCGGACTCGGGCGAGGGCCAGTGGACGATCGACGCGGCGATGGAGGAGAAGGTGCCGGCCAACGTGCTGAGTGCCGCGCTCTACGCCCGCTATCGCAGCCGCGTCGAGCACACGTTCGGTGACAAGCTGTTGTCGGCGATGCGCTTCGGCTTTGGCGGTCACGTCGAGATGCCCCAGTGAGTGGTGCAGCAAGCGGCGCGATCAAGCTCCTGGTTTCTGATGTAGACGGCACGCTCGTCGACAAGGACAAAAAGGTCGCGCCCGCTACCGTGGATGCAGTCAAGCGGCTTAAGGCGGCTGGCCTCGGCTTCACGATCATCAGCGCGCGGCCGCGCTCGGGGATGATGCCGATCGCGGAATTGCTGGGCATCGACGAGCCTATGGGTGCGTTCAATGGTGGGATCGTGTTCAAGCGCGACGGTACCGTGATCGAGCATCACATGATCGACGTCGATGTCGTGCGCGGCGCGATGGAGATCGTCGGCGATGCAGCCGTGGATACGTGGTTCTTCGCGGACGACATTTGGTATGCCAGCACCGATCAGGGCGGGCATGTCGGCAGCGAGCGCAAGGCCTCGGCGCAGGACCCCGTGATCGTCTCCGACTTCACCGCTCTGCTCGCCAAGGCGGACAAGGTCACGTTCGTCAGCGACGACGAGGATTTGTTGCGCGACCTGCACGCGAAGGTCGCGGCAAAGTTCGATACGCAGGCAACGATCGTCCAGTCGCAAACCTATTATCTCGACATCACGCCGGTGGCCGGCAACAAGGGCAGCGGGATCGAGGAACTGGCGGACGCGTTCGGGATCTCGTTGACCGAAACCGCAGCGATCGGCGACCAGGCCAACGACATCGCGATGCTCAAGCGCGCCAAGCTGGCGATCGCGATGGGCAACGCACCGCAAGCCGTTCGCGACGTCGCGCACGAGATCACCAGCGCGAACGATGCCGATGGCGTCGCTCACGCGATCGACACATTCATCCTCACCGGAGTGCCCGCATGAAAGACCTCGTTGCCTTCGACCTCGACGGAACCCTGGCCGAAAGCAAGCAGCCCTTGCAGGAGCCGATGGGCGAGGCGCTGGCGAACCTGCTCGACGTCGCGCACGTCGCGGTGATCTCGGGCGGCGACTGGCCGCAGTTCGAAAAGCAGGTCGCGTCGCGGTTGCCCGAGCGGGCGGATCGCACGAAGCTGTGGCTGATGCCGACGACGGGCACGAAGCTGTACCGGTTCGATGACGAATGGCGTGCGGTGTATGCCGAGCTGTTCGAGGAGGACGAGAAGCAGAAGATCCTGAAGGCGTTCGACGAGGCGCTGGAAGCGACGGGCTTCGTTCCGGAGAAGACCTGGGGCGAGCGGATTGAGGATCGTGGCAGCCAGATCACGTTCTCCGCGCTCGGCCAGGAAGCGCCGATCGACGCCAAGCACCGCTGGGATCCCGACTTTGCCAAGCGCAAGGTTATCCAGGCCGATCTGCAGACACGCCTGCCGGGTCTGTCGATCAACATGGGCGGCGCGACCTCGATCGACATCACCCGCGAGGGTGTCGACAAGGCGTATGGCCTGAAGAAGCTCAGCGACGCGAGCGGAATCGCACTCGACAAGATGATGTTCATCGGCGACGCGATCTTCCCGGGCGGGAACGACTATCCCGCGGAGCAGCTTGGACTGGACGTCGTCAAGGTGAAGAATGTCGACGGGACGCTGGCGGCGATCGCCGGCATCGTCGCGTGCCTGAAGTAAGCCTTATGTTCGAAGTCGGGGCATGAGCGTCGCGTTTCGTCGCGAGAGTGACGAGGAACATCTCGAGCCGAAGTTCGAACAGCCGATCGCGCCGGGCCCTAATCTGGTCACGGCGCGGGGGCTGCAGCTGATCGACGAGCGGGTCGTAGCGATCGAGGTTGCGGTTGCGACGGAGACCGACGAGGAGGCGCGGAAGGTGCTTCTTCGCGATTTGCGCTATTGGCACACGCGGCAGACGACTGCCGAAATTGCGCCTTCGCCCGAAGAGGACGAGGTCGGGATCGGCTCGCGCGTTCGGGTGCGAATGAACGGGGCGGAGCGGGTGATTTCGATCGTCGGTGGCGACGAGGCCGAGCCGGGGGCGGATCTGCTGGCGTTTTCGGCACCCTTGGCGCGCGCGCTGATGGGGGCTGCGGTGGGCGAGACGGTTGCGTTTGCGGGTAAGGCCGACGCGATCGAAATTCTGGAGATCGAGTGATGGCTGAGGCGAAATTCGAACGGCATCGCCAGGCGTGGACCCAGGACGAAATCCAGAAGCTGCACACGCTTGCCAAAAAGGGCATGGCGCTGAAGGCGATCGCCAAGGCGCTGACGCGGAGCGAGGAGTCGGTGAAGGTTCGGGCGAAGGAGGACTCGCTGAATATTGCGAAGCTGCGGTAAGGTGAAAGAAGAGCCCTCTCCCCTGCGGGGAGAGGGTTGGGTGAGGGGCTGTTCCGGGTGGTGCACTGCTTGGCTGCCCCTCACCCCGGCCCTCTCCCCGGAGGGGAGAGGGAGTAGAAGGGGGCTGGCGCTCCGCCATGTTCAACGGCGCCATCGGAGACTGTGGCTCTTCCACACGTCACCATCTCCGTTGCCACCACCCCGGCGAAGGCCGGGGCCCAGTTGGAAAGGTTGCTGTAACAAGGCGAAACTTACGTAACTGGCGTCTCCCAACTGGGCCCCGGCCTCCGCCGGGGAGGTGCCTCTCCGGGGTGTTGGAAGGCTATACAACAGTAGATCATTATCTATGTGGCTGATCCCGAACGCGCTACAGCGGCCCCCCCTTCTTGTTCTCCCGCGAAGGCGGGAGCCCAGTCTGGGTCCCCGCCTTCGCGGGGAAACATTCTAATTGGTGGCTGCTGACCTGGGCCGCACGGAGCGACACTTGTCCGAATACGACGCGATAATCCTCGGGGCAGGCGCCGCCGGCCTCATGTGCGCTGCCGTCGCCGGCCAGCGCGGGCGGAAGATCCTGCTCGTCGATCACGCCGACCAGGTGGGCAAGAAGATCCTGATCTCCGGCGGGGGGCGGTGCAATTTCACCAACGTCCACACCGCCGCGGACCGCTACATCTCCGCCAACCCGCACTTCGCCAAGTCCGCGCTTGGCCGGTACACCGCGCAGGATTTTCTCGCGCTCGTCGAATCCTACGGCATCGCGTGGCACGAGAAGACGCTCGGGCAACTCTTCTGCGACGGCTCGGCGCGGCAGATCGTCGATATGCTGCTCGACGAATGCGACAAGGGGCGGGTCGACCTGTCGCTCGGACGCGCTGTCACCGGCGTGGATCACGCAGACGGCCGCTACCGTGTCTCGCTCGACGGCCGCACTGTCACTGCACCGGCGCTCGTCATCGCCACCGGTGGGCCATCGATCCCGAAGATGGGCGCGACTGGGTTCGCCTATGACCTCGCACGCCAGTTCGGATTGAAGATCGTCGAGCCACGCCCCGCACTCGTCCCGCTCACGCTCGGCGGCGACGAGACGCTGTTCCGCGAACTGTCGGGAGTCGCCGCTGAAGTCGTTGCGACCGCCGGCAAGACCGCGTTTCGCGAAGCGGCGCTGTTCACGCACCGCGGTCTGTCCGGGCCCGCCATCCTCCAGGTGTCGTCTTACTGGCGCAACGGTCAGCCCGTCGGCATCGATTTCCTGCCCGATCGCGAGTCCGGCTGGCTGCCCGCCGCCAAGCGTACCACGCCGCGCGCAACCCTCCGAAAGCTGATCGGCGGCACGCTTCCTGACCGACTCGCGGAGACTTTGAGCGAGCGATTGGGCATGACGAGTGAAATCTCGGCGCTCACCGATCGCAAGCTCCAGGACGCTGAACGTGCGCTAAGCCATTGGCAATTCACGCCAAATGGATCGGAAGGCTATGCCAAGGCCGAGGTCACCGCGGGCGGAATCAGCACTGCGGAACTCTCCTCGCAAACAATGCAAGCCAAACGCGTACCAATGCTGTATGCAGTCGGCGAAGCGGTCGATGTCACAGGGTGGCTCGGCGGCTACAACTTCCAATGGGCATGGGCGAGCGGGTGGGCCGCGGGTCAAGTCCTGTAGGGACAACCTTGCCAGTGCCTTGCCGTTGCGTAAGCCGGCCACCAATTAGGACGTACATGCCTTTTACAAATATTCCGTCGCTTCTTTCCGAAGCGCTCGCCGCGCGTGGGTATACCGCGCTTACCCCCGTCCAGAGCCACGTGATCGAGGACAATGCGATTGGTCGCGACCTGATCGTGTCCGCGCAGACCGGCTCGGGCAAGACCGTTGCGTTCGGCCTGGCAATGGCCGGCGAACTGCTCGGCGAACCGGGTGAGGACGGCGTCCAGCGCCTGCCAGCACCGCACAAGCCGCTCGTCCTCTGCATCGCGCCGACTCGCGAACTCGCACTCCAGGTCAGCCGCGAGCTTATGTGGCTCTACGCCAAGGCCGGTGCGCGCATCTCGACCTGCGTCGGCGGGATGGACGCCTCGAAGGAGCGTCGTTCGCTCGCACATGGCGCGCATATCGTCGTCGGTACGCCGGGCCGTCTGCGCGATCACCTCGAGCGTGGCGCGCTCGACTTGTCGGCTCTGAAGGTCGCGGTGCTCGACGAGGCCGACGAGATGCTCGACATGGGTTTCCGCGAGGACCTCGAGCAGATCCTCGACGCGTCGCCTGAATCGCGCCGCACGCTGCTGTTCTCGGCGACGATGCCGCGGCCGATCGTCGCGCTTGCCAAGCGTTACCAGAAGGACGCCCTGCGGATTTCGACCGTCGGCGAGGATCGCGGTCATGGCGATATCTCGTACCAGGCCGTCACGGTCTCGCCGTCCGAAATCGAGCATGCGGTGATCAACCTGCTGCGCTTCCACGAGGCGGAGACGGCGATGCTGTTCTGCGCGACGCGTGACAATGTGCGCCATCTGCATGCCAGCTTGGTCGAGCGTGGCTTTGCCGCCGTGGCGCTGTCGGGCGAGCATTCGCAGAACGAGCGTAACGCGGCGCTTCAGGCTCTGCGCGACCGTCGTGCGCGTGTCTGCGTTGCCACGGACGTTGCTGCACGCGGTATCGATCTGCCGACGCTGAGCCTCGTCGTTCACGTCGAGCTGCCGCGCGATGCCGAGACGCTCCAGCATCGCTCGGGTCGTACCGGCCGTGCGGGCAAGAAGGGCACCGCCGTCCTGATCGTGCCGTTCCCACGCCGTCGTCGTGTCGAAATGATGCTCCGTGGTGCGAAGATCAACGCGGAGTGGGTCAACGCCCCGACCGCGGAAGACATCCGCAAGAACGACCACGAGCGGCTGATCGGCATGCTGTTGCAGCCGGTCGAGGTCGAGGAGGAGGATCGCGCACTCGCCGTCCGCCTTATGGCCGAGAAGACGCCGGAGGATATCGCCGCCGCGCTGGTGCACATGCACCGTTCGACGATGCCGCAGGCCGAGGACCTGATCGATCAGAGCAAGCAGTCGGTGAGCGACGATCGTTCGCAGGGGCCGCGCGCGGGCTTCGAGGACACCGTCTGGTTCCGGATGGACATCGGTCGTCGCCAGAACGCGGATCCGCGCTGGATTCTGCCGCTGATCTGCCGTCGCGGGCACATCACCAAGTCCGAGATCGGTGCGATCCGGATCGGCCCGAACGAGACGGCGTTCGAGATTCCGCGCGCGGTGGCGTCGCGCTTCTCGGCGGCTATCCAGCGTACGGCGCAGGCTGGCGAGGAAGAGAGCGGCGTGGCGATCGAGGCGATGCAGGGTGCGCCGGAGAGCGGTGCACGGCATGACGGCGGCGGCGGAGGTCGCAGCAATGCAAGCGGCCCACGCTCGACGCTGCACCGTGCGGCACCGCGCGGCGGTCCGGCTCCTGCGCGGAAGCCGCCGTATCGTGGTAATCGCGAACGTAGCTGAGCGACCCGCCTTCCGTTCGTGCTGAGCGAAGTCGAAGCATCCCCGTTTGGGGCACACCCTTCGACTTCGCTCGGGGCGAACGGGGATGGGACGGTACCAACCGCATCCAACTCCGGGATCCTGACGAAAGTCAGGATCCCGGGTAATTATCGCCGCTCTGCTTATCCTGGATCCTGACTTTCGTCAGGATGACTGGACGGGTAGGGTGGTTCGTGAAATGTCGATGACGAACTTGCCTGCAACCGCGATCCGCATCCTCGTCGACGCCGACGCATGTCCCGTCAAAGACGAGATCTACAAGGTCGCGTGGCGCCATGAGGTGCCCGTGACGATCGTCGCCAACAACCATTTCCGCATCCCCGTCCACCCGCTGATCTCGCGCGTCGTGGTCAGCGACGGGTTCGACGCGGCCGACGACTGGATCGCCGAACAGGCCGACGCGAAGTCGGTCGTGATCACCGCCGACATTCTCCTCGCCGACCGTTGCGTGAAGGCCGGCGCGACCGTGCTGGCGAACACCGGCAAGCCGTTCACCACCAGCTCGATCGGCGGCGCGATCGCCACGCGCGCGATCATGGCTGACCTGCGCGCTGGCGGCGACGTGATCGGCGGACCGGCGCCATTCTCGAAGACCGACCGGTCGAGTTTCCTGTCCGCACTCGATGCGGCTCTGGTCCGGTTGAAGCGTCGCTAAGCACGCGCCATCTGCCCCGGAACCGACTTTAGCGGTTGCCATCCCACACCCCGCATCGGCATAGGCGCGCGTTCATCAAAGGACGACGCGATGCAGATGGACGCTGGCGGCCCCGCGCTGGGGCTGGATTTCGGCACGACCAACAGCGTCGTGGCGATCGGGACGCCCGGCGGGACACCCGAACTGGTGACGTTCGAAGCGCCGGCCGAGACGAGCCCGGTGTTCCGATCGGCGCTGTGCTTCTGGCAGGACGACAGCGGCAAGGGGCTCGCGTCGGATGCTGGGCCGTGGGCGATCGCCGAATATATGGAATACCCGCTCGACAGCCGGTTCATCCAGTCGTTCAAGTCGGTCGCGGCGATGAAGACGTTCGAGCAGGCCTCGGTCTTCGACAAGCGATACCGGTTCGAGGAGATGGGCCAGCTGTTCCTCGAAAAGCTGATCGCGCACGCGGGCGGCAAGCTCGACACGCGGCCACACCGGATCGTCGTCGGGCGCCCGGTCGAATATGCCGGTGCGCGGCCTGATGAGTCGCTCGCGCGGACCCGCTACGACGCGATGTTCAAGGGCTTTGGTGCCGAGATCCATTACGTCTACGAACCGCTGGGCGCCGCCTATAGCTACGCCACGCGGCTGACCGAGCCGGCGACCATTCTGGTGGCGGATTTCGGTGGTGGTACAAGCGACTTTTCGGTGGTGCGAGTGGCCGAGCCGGGTGCCGCGCGACGCTGCACGCCGCTCGGCCATGCCGGTATCGGGATCGCCGGTGATCGGTTCGACTACCGGATCCTCGACCGGCTGGTGCTACCGATGCTGGGCAAGGGTGGCGCGTACAAGTCGTTCGGCAAGGAGCTGGAGATCCCGCGCGCCTATTTCGCCGACTTCGCGGACTGGTCGCGGCTGGCGCTGATGCGCAACCGCAAGACGATGACCGAGCTGGGGCGGTTGCAGAAGACCGCGGTCGATCCGGACGCGATCGGGCGGATGATCGCGGTGATCGAGAACGAACTCGGCTATCCGCTGTACGACGCGGTCGGCTCGCTCAAGCGCGCGCTGTCGAGCGGCGAGGATGCGCATTTCCACTTTGCGGGGGCGGGGCTGGAGATCGAGGCGGACGTCACGCGCGAGCAGTTCGAGGGATGGATCGCCGATGACGTCGCGCGGATCGAGGCGACCGTCGACCGCGCGCTGGCGGTGGCGAACGTCGGCGGCGGCGATATCGACCGGGTGTTCCTGACCGGCGGCTCGTCGTTGATCCCGCGGGTGCGCGACATCTTCGTCCAGCGGTTCGGCGATGCGGCGATCATGAGCGGCGGCGAGCTGACCTCGATCGCGCACGGGCTCGCGCTGATCGGCGAGCAGGACGACATCGCGGCCTGGTCCGCCTGATGGTCCCGCGCATACTCCTGGGGACGGCGCAGGTGCCGGACGGTGGCGAACTGCGGCTGCTGCAACGTGGCGCCGAATTCTCGATCATGCTCGGCGCGAACGAGTTGATGAACAGCCGGCTGAGCGGATCGGAAGAAGCGCTGGCGGAGCAGGCGTGCGACCGGCTGGGGGACCGGCCGGGCTTGCGGATGCTGATCGGCGGCCTCGGCATGGGCTTTACCCTTCGCGCGGCGCTGGCTCGGCTTGGCCCTGACGCCGAGGTGGCGGTCGCGGAGATCGTCCCCGCGGTGATCGAGTGGGCACGCGGGCCGATGGCAGCGCTGCACGGCGACAGCCTGACCGATCCGCGGACCCGCATGGTCGAAGGTGACGTCGCCGCGGCGATTGCGGAGGGGGATTGGGACGCGATCCTGCTCGACGTCGACAACGGTCCCGACGGACTGTCGCGCCCCGGCAACGATCGGCTGTATGGCGCGCGCGGACTGGTCCTGGCTCGCGCGGCACTGCGTCCCGGCGGGGTGCTCGCGATATGGTCCTCGGCGCCGAGCAAACCCTTCTCCAACCGCCTCGTGGAAGCAGGCTTCGCGGTCGACGAGGTCATCGCGCGTGCGACCCGCAAGGGCGGCGCGCGCCATACGATCTGGTTCGCGACGAAGCTCAGCCCCGCATAGGACGATAGGCTTCGACGTCGATGTCGTGCCGCTTCAGCTTGTCGTAGAAGGTCTTTCGCGGAATGCCGAGCGCCGCCAGTGCCGAACGGACGTCGCCGTTCACCTGTTGTAGCGTGGCGCGGATCGTCGCCTCTTCGAACCGGTCGACGCGGGCGGGAAGAGGAACGTCGGAGCCTTCTTCAGGTGCCGCGTCGCCGATGCCAAGCACCAGTCGCTTGGCCAGATTGTCGAGCTCACGGACGTTGCCCGGCCAGTCGTGATGGACCAGATGAGCGTGCGTGGCCGTGTCGACGGTCGGCACGTCGCGGCCGAACCTGTCGGCCGCCTGCCGCAACAGATGCCCGAACAGCAACGGCACGTCATCGCGACGCTCACGGAGCGGAGGCACGCGCAATCGCACCGCGTCGAGCCGGAAGAGCAGGTCGGCACGAAACCGGCCCGTCGCCACCGCCTGTTCGAGTCCGGGTTTGGCAGCGGCGATCACGCGCAGGTCCAGCGCACGCGGTTGTGCGGCGCCGATCGGCATGATCTCGCGTTCCTCCAGCACACGCAACAGCTTGGCCTGGAAGGGCGGCAGCGTGCTCTCGATCTCGTCGAGGAACAACGTGCCGCGGTGCGATGCCTCGATCCGTCCGGTCCGTGCGAGCCGCGATTGCGGGATGGCGTCGGCTTCGTGGCCGAACAACTCGATCTCGGCCACGGCTTCGGGCAACGCCGCGCAGTTGACCGCGACGAACGGCCGCGACCGCCGGCTGCTCCAGCGATGCAACAGGATGGCGACCAGTTCCTTGCCCGTCCCCGTCTCGCCTTCGATCAGGACGTCGATATCGGCCTGCGCGATCTGCCGCATGGTGTCACGCAGGCGAACCATCACCGGCGTGTCGCCGATCAGCAGGTCGCTGCCGATGCTGTCTTCCACCGCGCTCCGCAACCGGCGGTTGTCGAGCACCAGCCGCCGCATCTCCAGCGCTCGACGGGTGCTAGCGACGAGATGGTCGGTCGCGAACGGCTTTGGAATGAAGTCGAACGCGCCGGTCTTGAGCGCCGCAACCGCCATCGCGACGTCGCCGTGTCCGGTCATCAGCAAGACGGGAATCTCGTGGTCGATCGTCGAAATGCGGCGGAAGAGTTCGAGACCATCCATTCTCGGCATGCGAATGTCCGATACGACGGCACCATCGAACCCTGCATCGATCCGCGCGAGTGCCGCTACCGGGTCCCGTTCCGCGATGACCGCAAGGCCGGCCAGTTCGAACGACTGCTCGAGCGCGCTGCGCAGCACGTCGTCGTCGTCCACCAGGAGTATGGTCTGTTCGGTCATGCGCTTTTCAGGATCATTTCGAAGGTTGCGCCCGTCGGCGTGGAGATGAGTTCGAGCGTGCCGCCGAACTCGGTCATGATGTCGCGCGCGATGCCGAGACCGAGGCCGAGGCCTTCAGGCTTGCTGGTCGCAAACGGCGTGAACAGGTCGTCGACGATCGCCGGGTCGATACCGGGCCCGTTGTCCGAGACCCGAAGTATGATCGTGCTGCCTCGGCGTTCGGCGGTGACGCCGACACGGGCGGTTGGCACGCGCCCGACCGCGTCGAGGGCGTTCTGGAGAAGGTTCACCAGCACCTGTTCCAGGCGGACCCGGCCGGCAATGACGGTGACGCGTGCTTCGGGGCCCGTCGGTAGGTCGAGCGCGACGCCCTGCACCCGAAAGCGGTCGGCGATCAGCAGCCGAACGCCGTCGATCGCCGCGTCGAGCGGGACCGGGCCGATCGAGCCCGCGCCACGCCGGGCATAGCGTCGCAGCCCGTCGGTGATCGTGCCGATCCGACCGGTCAGATCGACGATCGCGAGCAGGTTGCTCTCCGCCCGGTCCTGACGACCGCGTGCGAGGAAGGCGGCGGCGTTGTCGGCAAAGGTGCGGATCGCGGCGACCGGCTGGTTGATCTCGTGCGCGACGCTCGCGGTGATCGTGCCGATCGAGCCGACGCGGTTGGCGTGGGCGAGTTCCTCGCGCGCCTGGCGGAAGCGTTGATCGGCAGCCTTACGTTGCTCGATCTCGATCTGAAGGCGGTCGGCGGTCGCGCGCAACTCGGCGGTGCGTCGAGCGACTTCGGATTCGAGCAGCGCGCGCGAGCGTCCGGCGCGACGGCGCCGCGCGAGCATCCACCCGGCGGCCAGCATCGCGCTTGCGAGCAATAACGCGACGACCGCCGTAGCGGTGCGGGTGCGGGCAACGGCAATGCGCCATGCACCGTCGAGAGGTTCCATATGCACGAGCCGCCAGCCGGTAGCCGGAACCGGCAGCGATACCGCGACCGCCGGCGCTCCGCCAGGCAGGAGCGAGCGGTCGCCCGCCACGCGCAGGGGCGCTGGCGAAAGCGTTGACCTGCCGAATTGGCGAGCCTCGACAACGGCAGCGCGGCGTTCGGCAGGCAGACGAGAGACCGTCCGAAACTGAAGCGCGGGGTCGCTCGCGATCAGGATCACGCCATCGCGATCGACGACGAAGGTCGCCATGTGGTCCTGGATCCAGGCACGCGCGATCTTCTCGAACTCGACCTTCACCACGACGACGCCCAGTGGCACGCCCCCGCGGTCAATCCGGCGCGAGAGATAGACGCCGGCGCGACCACTGACGGTCCCGAGCGCGAAGAACTCCGTCGAGCCTTCCCGCATCGCCTTGGTGTAATAGTCGCGAAAGCGGTAATCCTGCCCGAGAAAGCTGTCCGGGCGCCCGGCGTTCGACGCCGCGATCGTGATGCCCCTGGTATCCAAAGCGTAGATTACCGGCGCGCCGGTTCGCGCGGCGAGGAGCGCGAGCTTTGCGTTCAGCGCATCGTCGACCTTGCCTGATGCCAACGCGGCACGAACGTCCGGATATTCGCCCAGCATGATCGGCAGGAGGCGGAACGTCTGCAGCGCCGCCTCCAGCAATCGAAGGTTGTCACGTGTCTGTTGTAGCGCGCGCAAGCGAACCGTGGTGGTCGCGTCGCTGGCGGCCCGATTGGCATAGACCTGGGCGAATGCAGCGACGAACAGCGCAGCAAGTATGATCGCAACGATGAAGGGGAGGCCGCGCACCGAGGACCGCGGCGATGCTGGCCGCGACGATCGAGCAACAAAAGGCGCACGGACACTCATCTGTGCGGATTACCACACAACGCAATCTTCGGCCATGTCGATTTGCGCTCAACTTTCGGTGAGTCGAATGTCGGGTATGATAAAAAATGCCGATAAATCAACTCGTTGTAGTCGCTTATCGTGACTCTTGTCGGATGGGGAGATGACGGCGCATAAACCGCACATTGGGGACGCACCTTAGAGAGTGCGCCGCGTGCAGGAGATGACAGTGACACCATCCGAAACCTATGCCGTAGCGGAAACGCCGCGACGCAAGCGCTGGACCGGGCAGCTATACCTGCAGGTGCTGGTCGCGATCGTGCTCGGCGCGGCGCTCGGGCATTTCTATCCGACGTACGGCGCGGCGCTCAAGCCGCTCGGCGACGCTTTCATCAAGCTGGTGAAGATGATCATCGCGCCCGTGATTTTCCTGACGCTGGTCACCGGTATCGCCGGGATGAAGGAACTGGGCTCGGTCGGTCGCGTCGCTGGCAAGGCGTTCGCGTACTTTCTCTTCTTCTCGACGCTGGCGCTGATCGTCGGCTTGATCGTCGCCAACGTGATCCAGCCGGGTGCGGGCATGAACGTCGACGTCGGCTCGCTCGATGCCGCCTCGATCGCCGAATATTCGCACAAGGCGCACGAGACGACGATCACCGGGTTCCTGATGAGCATCATCCCGGACACGATGGTCAGCGCGTTCACCGACGGCAACATCCTGCAGATCCTGCTGATCGCGATCCTGTTCGGCATTTCGCTGAGCCTGGTCGGTGAGCCCGCCAAGCCGGTGCTGAACTTCCTCGAGCGCCTCAGCCTGATCGTGTTCCGTCTCGTCGGCATCCTGATGCGCGCAGCCCCGCTCGGCGCGTTCGGTGCGATCGCGTTCACGATCGGCAAATACGGGATCGGCAGCCTCGCCAATCTCGGCGCCTTGGTCGCGACCTTCTATCTCACCTCGGCGCTGTTCGTGTTCCTCGTGCTCGGTACGGTCGGCAAGCTCACCGGTTTTTCGATCTTCAAGCTGCTCCGCTATCTGAAGGCGGAACTGCTGCTGGTGCTCGGCACTTCGTCGTCGGAAGCCGCGCTGCCGAACCTGATCCTGAAGATGGAGGCGGCAGGCTGCGAGAAGTCGATCGTCGGGCTGGTCGTACCGACCGGCTATTCGTTCAATCTCGACGGCACCAACATCTACATGACGCTGGCGGCGCTGTTCATCGCCCAGGCGACCAACACGCATCTGACGCTGGGGCAGGAACTGCTTCTGCTGGTTGTCGCAATGATCTCTTCGAAGGGTGCGGCGGGCGTTACCGGCGCGGGCTTCATCACCTTGGCCGCGACGTTGTCGATCGTGCCGACGGTGCCGATCGCGGGCATGGCGCTGATCCTCGGTGTCGATCGCTTCATGAGCGAGTGCCGCAGCCTGACCAACTTCATCGGCAACGCGGTCGCGACGATCGTCGTCGCCCGCTGGGAAGGCGGTCTCGACCGCGACAAGCTCGATGCCGCGCTGTCGGGCAAGCTGCCCGAGTTCGTGCCCGCACCCCTTGAGGCTGCGCCCGCCCGCTGACGTTTACGGGGCCGGTTCGTCCGGCTCCGCGTCCTGTACCGGAAATTCGATATGACCCCGATGACGATCCGCCGCACGGCGTATGCGGCCGGCTTTGCCGCGTCCGCGATTCTGGCGCTGACTTTCTCCACCACCGCCTCTGCACAGGCCGCGCCTGCGAACCCCACCGGCCGTCCGGCCAAGGAAGCCGCGAACGTGGTCGATGCCTCGCCGATCGCCGAGAGCTACCCCAATGCCGCGATTGGCGATGGTGTAACCTCGGGCGGCTATAACCATTCGCGCTGGGCGGAGGACTGGTCGAAGCTGCGCGATCCGAAGAAGCGCAAGGATCTGGTCGACCAGCTGAAGTTCATCTCGATCGCGGGCGACGGCGACGTGTACCTGACGCTGTCGGGTGAGGCGCGGTTGCGCGTCAACCACGTCACCAACCCCAATCTGCGCGACAGCGAGACGCAACGGCAGGACATCCTGCGCCTGTTCGGCGGCGCCGACCTGCATCTCGGCGAGCATTTCAGGCTGTACGGCGAGCTGGCGCACGGCACGCTGGAAGGCGAGAACCTGGGCACGGTGCTGCCGAACCTGCGCAACAAGCTGGCGGTGCAGCAGGCGTTCGTCGATGTGACGGGGACGGTCGCCGATGTGGACGTCGGGATCCGCTATGGCCGCCAGACATTCGCCGACGGACCGAACCTGCTGGTCGTGCCGCGCGACAACAACACGCTGTATTTCGGCTTCAACGGCTTCCGCGCCTGGGCACGCACCGCTGGCGTGCGTGCGGACGTGTTCGATTTCAAGCCGACGCAATATGGCACCGGTGGTACCGGCGACGAGGGATCGGAAAACGCGCGGCGTTTCTCGGGCATCTCGACCGGTATCGTCGTGCCGGAAACGCTGTTCGGCGAATCGAAGCTTTACGTCGATCCGTTCGTCTGGCGGCTACGCAACCGCGCGGCGGTATGGGGCACGGATACCGCGCGCGAGGTGCGCAATTTCTACGGGGTGCACATCTACGGCGACGCCGGACCCGTGAACCTCGATTGGACGATCAACTATCAGGGCGGCAGCTACGACGACCGATCGATCAAGGCATGGCTGGTGCTGCTCGCGCAGACGTATCAGCTCGGCGAAGGCAAGACCGCGCCGCGCGTCGGCGTCCATGCCGATTATGCGAGCGGGGGCGGGGCGTATGGCAACAGCACGCTGCGCAACGCGCTCGCGCCGTTCGGCAACAACATCTATTACAGCTATCAGCTGTTCGCGACGCCGACCAACCTGATGGCGCTGGCGCCGAATTTCACCTTCAGCGCGTTCAAGAAGCTGCGCGTGACGGCGGAGTATCAGCTGTCGTGGCGCGATACGACGACCGACGCGGTGTACCGCGCGAACGGAACGGCGTTTGCAGGCACGCAGAATGTCGGCGGGCGCAAGATCGCGGACACGATCCGGTTCCAGGCGGTTTATCCCTTCACCACGCGGTTGTCGTTCACCGGGCGCTACGAGCATCTGATCGCGGGACCTGCGCTGAGCAACGCCGGGTATAAGAGCTCCGACTTCCTGGCGGGGTGGATCAGCTACCGGTTCTGACAATCTTATCCCCCCCCGCCAGGGGGAGGTGGCTGGCGCTTGCCAGACGGAGGGGGAGGTAAGCGATACCAGCTGTTCCGTGTCCTCCCCTCCGTCGCCTACGGCGCCACCTCCCCCTGGCAGGGGAGGATCAAGTGCAACGATACCGCGTGGATTAACCTGCGGCATACTCCCTGCACATCGTACGATTTACGCCATACCGGTCCTTCAATTCCGTGGGCGACTGTGGCACATGGGCTCCAACATCAGGAGTCACATGGTCATGGATCTCAGCTTCACGCCCGAGGAAGAGTCGTTCCGCGAAGAAGTTCGCGCATTCTTCCGCGACAAACTGCCCGCTCGCTTGTCGACATTGGTCCGTGAGGGCCGGCGCCTGCGCAAGGCTGACATGGAAGAGTGGCATGCCATCCTCGACGAACGCGGCTGGCTGGCCAACCATTGGCCCGAGGAGTGGGGCGGTCCGGGCTGGAACGTCATCCAGCGGTTCATCTTCGACAATGAATCCGCGCTCGCGCATGCGCCTCGCGTCGTGCCGTTCGGGGTGAACATGCTCGGCCCGGTGCTGATCAAATATGGCTCCGAAGAGCAGAAGAGGCAGTGGCTGCCGCGCATCCTCGACGGTTCCGACTGGTGGTGCCAGGGCTATTCCGAACCGGGTGCAGGCTCCGACCTCGCCGGGCTCAAGACGACCGCGGTCAGGAATGGCGACGTCTATGTCGTCAACGGCCAGAAGACGTGGACGACGCTTGGCCAGCATGCCGACATGATCTTCTGCCTCGTCCGCACCGATGCGACCGCGAAGAAGCAGGAGGGTATCTCGTTCCTGCTGATCGACATGAAGACGCCCGGCATCGAAGTCCGCCCGATCACGCTGATCGACGGCGAGCAGGAGGTGAACGAGGTGTTCTTCACCGATGTCGAGGTGCCTGTCGCCAACCTCGTCGGCGAGGAGAATATGGGCTGGACCTACGCCAAGTATCTGCTGACCTATGAGCGCACCAACATCGCTGGTGTCGGCTTCTCGATCGCCTCGTTCGAGCGGCTGAAGGAGGTTGCGCAGGAGCAGAAGAAGGGCGGTCGTGCGCTCGCCGACGATCCGTTGTTCGCGGCCAGGATGGCGCGGGTCGAGATCGACTTGGCCAACATGCAGACCACCAACCTCCGTGTGCTCGCGGCAGTTGCGGGCGGTGGGGTCCCGGGCGCGGAGAGCTCGATGCTCAAGATCAAGGGCACCGAGATCCGCCAGGAGATCACCTCGCTCACCCGCCGTGCGTACGGCTCCTACGCCGCACCCTACATACCCGAAGCTCTGGAAGCCGGGTGGAACGGCGAGCCGGTCGGGCCCGACGACGCTGCGACCGCGGCACCGAGCTATTTCAACAACCGGAAGCTGTCGATCTTCGGCGGATCGAACGAGATCCAGAAGAACATCATTTCCAAAGCCATCCTGGGTCTGTGATCACATGAACTTCGAACACACCGACGATCGCCGCATGCTGGCCGACACGCTCGTGCGGGCACTGCGTGATGGGTACTCGATCGAGACGCGTAACGCGGGCGCGTACAGCGAGGCGGGATATGATCCGGCGATCTGGCGGCAGTTGAGCGAACTTGGCATCGTGTCTGCCCTGTTCGACGAGGCGGCAGGCGGCTTCGGCGGCAGCGGGTTCGACATCATGGTGGTGTTCGAGGCACTCGGCCGCGCGCTGGTGGTCGAGCCGTTCCTGGGCGCGCTGATGGCGGGCCGTGCGCTGGCCGTGGCCGGCGGGCAGGACGAGACGCTCGCCGCGATCGTGTCGGGCGAGACGATCGCTGCGTTTGCGCATGAGGATGCGGGGACGCCGGTGACCGCGACGAAGAGTGGCGATGGTTGGACGCTCAGCGGGACCAAGGCAGTCGTGCATCAGGCGGGTGCCGCGTCGGTGTTCGTCGTGACGGTCGAGCAGGACGACCCGCTCGTATTCCTCGTTCCTGCCGATGCGGCTGGGGTATCGGTTCGCGGCTACAACGTCGTCGAGGGCGGCGGTGCGGGGGAGGTCACGTTCGACGGCGTGACGCTCGGTAGCGATGCGCGCATCGGCGGTGACGGGCAGGGGCGTGCGATCGTCGATGCCGCGGTCGGGGCCGGGTTGCTCGCGCTGTCGGCCGAGGCGGTCGGGGCGATGGAGTTCGTGAAGGAGGCTACGCTAGGCTACCTCCGCGACCGGAAACAGTTCGGTATCCCGATCGGCAAGTTCCAGGCGCTCCAGCACCGTATGGCGACCGTGTTGCTGGAGATCGAGCAGGCGCACTCCGCCGTCATCAATGCGGCCTCGGCGTTCGATAGTGACGATGCGAAGGCGCGCGAACGGGCACTGTCGGCAGCGAAATATACGATCGGGCGGACTGGCGCGCTGGTCGCGGAGGAAGCGATCCAGCTCCACGGCGGCATCGGCATGACGTGGGAATATGCGGTGTCGCACTATGCCAAGCGCCTGGTCATGATCGATCACCAGCTCGGCGATGAGGACTACCACCTGCAACGCTACATCGCGCTCGGTTAAAGCGCCGATACATTCGGTTCTCCCGCGAAAGCGGGAGCCCAGGGTAGCGGACGATATCGTTTGTGGCACTGGGCCCCCGCTTTCGCGGGGGATCAGTCAGATGACTGGTTCTGCCGGCTGGACAAAGGCACTGCCGACCGAACCCGGCTTTACCGTCACCCGCTGCACGATCATCGGCCGCAATCGCACCCCGAGGCAGATCACCGTCGGCCAGAGCAACGTGTTGAGGATATCCAGCGAGGTATCCTCCCAGCGCCAGGAGCCGAAATTCAGCCGGTCCATGATCTCGTTGAACGCCTCGCCGGCCGCGACGACGTACCACGGAATGAACGTCCCGAACGACCGCCGCGTGATCAGCCGCGCGATCATCAGCAGCAGCATGCCCGCGTGAACGTGCAGGATTGTGTCGGGCAGGCCGGTACCGTCGCCGATCCAGTCGATCATGTCGTGATAGAGTTTGGGGATCAACGTGGTGCTCCGGGTCGGCGATGCTGCCGTGCAACATAGGCTATACGGCGCTCAGTTCGGAGCGGCAATCCGGGGAGAACCCGCACCGATCATCAACGGCTTCAATTCGCCGATGGTCGCGTCCAGCCAGGCGATGAACCGGTCAATCCGCGCGATCCGCCGGACGTCGCGGTGGACGACCAGCCAGAAGGAGCGCGCGATGTCCACCGCTTCGGGCAGGACGCGGACCAGGCCCGGTATCTGGTCGCCGATGAAGCACGGCAGGATACCACAGCCCGCTCCCGCCGCGATCAGTTCGGCCTGCGCGACGATGCTCGAACTGCGTATAGAGGCGTCGAGGCGCCCGTCGATCTCCGCCAGATAGCGGAGTTCGGGGGCGTAGATCATGTCCGGTACGTACCCGATCAGCCGGTGGCGCATCAGGTCGGCGGTGGACGCGATCGGCCCCGTCCGCGCAAGATGATCGAGGTGGGCGTAGAGCCCGAGATGATAGTCGGTGAGCTTGCGCGCCACCAGCGGGCCGCTCTTCGGCCGCGCGAGCATCACTGCGATGTCCGCCTCGCGCCGCGACGGATTGAGGAAGCCGGTCGAGGCGATCAGGTCCACCGCGATGCGCGGGTGCTGGTTGGTGAACGAGGCGAGGCGGGGCGCTAGGATGCGGCTGCCGAACCCTTCGGAGACGCTTAATCGGATAGGTCCCGCGAGTACCCCTGCATCATTGCCGACCACTTCCTGGATCCCGAGCGCGGACGCCTCCATCGTCTCGGCATGGTCGAGCAGGGCGGATCCGCGTTCGGTCAGCGCGTAGCCGGCGACGGTCTGCTCGAACAGCGTCGTCTGGAGCCGCCGCTCCAGCCGTTGCAGCCGCCGGGAAACCGTCGTCGCGTCCTGCCCGAGTAGTTTCGCCGCTGGCCCGAGCCGGTGCGTGCGCGCCAGGGCCAGGAAATACCGGACATCGTCCCAATCCATGAACGCCTCACCCTATGCTGCATATCTGCAGAGCGAATCTGCAAACAGCCACACTTGGCTGCGAAACGCTTATGGCCGACGGTGCACGCAACAAGAAGAGGATGCCATGCGGACGATCGAGAATTTCGTGAGCGGTGCGGCGAGCAAGGCGGAGCGCTTCGGCGACGTGTTCGACCCGAATTCGGGCGAGGTGCAGGCGCGTGTGCGGCTGTCTGGGTCGGTCGACCTCGATGCGGCGGTCGCCGCGGCGCAGAAGGCGCAGCCCGGCTGGGCCGCGACCAATCCGCAGCGCCGCGCCCGCGTCATGTTCGAGTTCAAGCGGCTCGTCGAAGCCAACATGGACGAACTGGCGCGGCTGCTCTCGTCCGAGCACGGCAAGGTGATCGCGGATTCGAAGGGCGACATCCAGCGCGGGCTCGAGGTGATCGAGTTCTGCTGCGGCATCCCCCACATCCTCAAGGGCGAATTCACGCAGGGCGCCGGGCCGGGGATCGACGTCTATTCGATGCGCCAGCCGCTCGGCATCGGCGCGGGGATCACGCCGTTCAACTTCCCGGCGATGATCCCGCTGTGGATGTCTGGCGTCGCGATCGCCACCGGCAACGCGTTCATCCTCAAGCCCAGTGAGCGCGATCCGTCGGTGCCGGTGCGGCTCGGCGAATTGTTCGTCGAGGCGGGGCTGCCCGAGGGTATCTTCCAGGTCGTCCACGGTGACAAGGAGATGGTCGACGCGATCCTCGATCATCCGGCAATCGCTGCGGTGAGCTTCGTCGGTTCGTCCGACATCGCGCACTACGTGTACCGCCGCGGCGTCGAGGCGGGGAAGCGCGTCCAGGCGATGGGCGGCGCGAAGAACCACGGCATCGTCATGCCCGACGCCGACCTCGACCAGGTCGTCGCCGATCTGTCGGGCGCGGCGTTCGGCTCTGCGGGCGAGCGCTGCATGGCACTGCCGGTGGTGGTGCCGGTCGGCGAGAAGACCGCCTTGGCTTTGCGGGAGAAACTGATTCCGGCGATCGCGGCGTTGCGCGTCGGCGTGTCGACCGACAACGACGCGCATTACGGCCCGGTCGTGAATGCGGCGCATCG
Source organism: Sphingomonas sp. R86520 (assembly GCF_042466285.1). Lineage (NCBI taxonomy): Bacteria > Pseudomonadati > Pseudomonadota > Alphaproteobacteria > Sphingomonadales > Sphingomonadaceae > Sphingomonas > Sphingomonas sp. R86520. The sequence continues at coordinate 2,647,765 of NZ_JAXHBZ010000001.1, read as the reverse complement.
CACCCGGATCGAGAACTGGATCCAGACCGGCGTCGACGAGGGCGCGGAACTGGTCGTCGATGGCCGCGGGTTCGCGTTGCAGGGGCATGAGAAGGGCTTCTTCATCGGGCCGTCGCTGTTCGATCACGTGACGACCGAGATGTCGGCATACAAGGAAGAGATCTTCGGACCCGTCCTCCAGATCGTCCGCGCCGCCGATTTCGAGGAGGCTGTGCGCCTGCCGAGCGAGCACCAATACGGCAACGGCGTCGCGATCTTCACGCGCAACGGCCATGCGGCGCGGGAGTTCGCGGCAAGGGTGAACGTCGGCATGGTCGGCATCAACGTGCCGATCCCTGTGCCGGTGGCGTATCACACCTTTGGCGGGTGGAAACGCTCGGCGTTCGGCGACACCAATCAGCACGGTATGGAAGGCGTGAAGTTCTGGACCAAGGTCAAGACGGTCACGCAGCGCTGGCCGGATGGGTCTGCACTGCCGGCGATGGCCGAGGACGGCGGCCCGGCGCGCAACACCGACGCGTTCGTCATTCCGACGATGGGGTGATGCGGCTCGCATCGGTTGCCTTCGTCGTTCGCGACTACGACGAAGCCATCCGGTATTTCGTCGATATGCTCGGGTTCGGGCTGGCGGAGGACAGCGATCTCGGCGGCGGCAAGCGCTGGGTGCGTGTCGCGCCGCCAGGCGGTGGCGTGAACCTGGTGCTTGCAGTCGCGGTCGGTGACGAACAGGTCGACGCGACCGGCAAGGCAGCAGGCGGACGCGTGGCGTTCTTCCTCGAGGTCGGCGATTTCCGCGCGACGTACGATGCAATGCGGACGCGGGGCGTGGCATTTCGGGAAGAGCCGCGCCGCGAAACCTATGGTTGGGTCGTCGTGTTCGCCGATCTATACGGCAACCAATGGGACCTGATCGAGACGCGCGCATGAGTGCGCAGATACTCACCTTCACGTGCGAGGATCGCGTCGGGATCGTCGCGGCGGTGACGGGCAAACTCGCGGCGGCAGGCGGCTTCATTCTCGACAGCCAGCAATATGCCGACCTGGAGACCGGGCGGTTCTTCATGCGCGTCGTGTTCCAAGGGGCGGACGGTGGTGAGGCGGATTTGCGCGCGCGGCTAGGCGCGGTCGGTGAGACGTTCGCGCTCGACTGGACATTGGTCGCGACCGATGCGCGTCCCCGCGTGTTGATCGCGGTGTCGACGACGTCGCATTGCCTGAACGACCTGCTGCATCGCTGGTCGACCGGCGCGCTGCCGATCGAGCCGGTCGGGGTCGTGTCGAACCATGAGACTCTGCGGGGGCTGACCGAGTGGCATGGGCTGCCGTTCCATCATCTCCCTGTCGATACGGGCAACCGCGCCGCGCAGGAGATTGCGATGATCGACCTGTTCGAGACGAGCGGGGCCGACCTGCTGGTGCTCGCGCGCTATATGCAGGTGCTGAGCGCGGACCTGGTCGATCGGCTGGCCGGGCGGTGCATCAACATCCACCATAGTTTCCTGCCGAGTTTCAAGGGCGCCAGGCCGTATCACCAGGCGCATGCGCGCGGCGTGAAACTGATCGGCGCCACCGCGCATTTCGTCACCAGCGATCTCGACGAAGGCCCGATCATCGAACAGGCGGCCGAGCGGGTCGACCACCGCGCTACGGTGCAGGATCTGATCGCGATCGGGCGCGCCAGCGAGGCTCAAGTGTTGGCGCGGGCAGTGGGATGGATCGCCGAGCGGCGCGTGTTGCTGAATGGCAAGCGCACCGTGGTGTTTCGCTAAGAGAGGACATGAGCGGACGACCGGAACCGGCGCCGCTCGCTGAAGGACAGATGATGAACCAGTTCGACCTGACAGACGACCAGCGCGAGATCCAGGAGTTGGCGCGGCGCTTTACCGCCGACCGGATTACCCCGCATGCGGCCGAGTGGGACGAGAAGCACATTTTTCCGCGCGAGACGATCAAGGCGGCGGCGGAACTCGGCTTCGCGGCGATCTATGTCAGCGAGGAGGGCGGCGGGATCGCACTCGGGCGGCTCGAGGCGGCGCTGATCATGGAGGCGATGTCGTATGGCTGTCCTTCGACCAGCGCGTTCATCAGCATTCATAACATGGCGGCGTGGATGATCGATCGGTTCGGATCGGCCGCGGTCAAGAACAAGTACCTTCCCACCATGGTGACGATGGACCGGCTCGGCAGCTATTGCCTGACCGAGCCGGGCTCGGGCTCGGATGCGGCGGCACTCAAGACACGCGCGGTGCGCGATGGCGACGACTGGATCGTGACCGGCTCGAAGCAGTTCATCTCGGGCGCGGGCGAGAACGAGGTCTATGTGACGATGGTCCGCACCGGTGAGGAGGGCCCGAAGGGCATCTCGTGCCTGGTGATCGAGAAGGACATGCCGGGCGTGTCGTTCGGGGCGAACGAGAAGAAGCTCGGCTGGCATTCGCAGCCGACGCGGCAGGTGATCTTCGACGGCGTCCGCGTGCCGGGCGCGAACATGGTCGGCGGCGAGGGCGATGGCTTCCGGATCGCGATGATGGGGCTCGATGGCGGGCGGCTGAATATCGGTGCGTGTTCGCTGGGTGGGGCGCAGCGATGTCTCGATGAGGCGATCGCGTACACCAAGGACCGGAGACAGTTCGGCAAGGCGATTGCGGATTTCCAGAACACGCAGTTCATGCTGGCGGACATGGCGACCGAGTTGGAAGCGGCGCGCGCGCTGCTCTACATCGCGGCGGCGAAGGTGACGGCGAACGCACCCGACAAGACCAAGTTCGCGGCGATGGCGAAGCGGCTCGCGACGGACACCGGCTCGTCGGTAGTCGACCGCGCGTTGCAGCTGCACGGCGGCTATGGGTATCTGCAGGACTACCCGATCGAACGCTTCTGGCGAGACCTGCGCGTACATTCGATCCTCGAGGGTACGAACCAGGTAATGCGGATGATCGTCGGCCGAGAACTGACGCGGCAATGACCCGTACGAAGAACCCCCGCACAGCCACCACCCCGGCGGAGGCCGGGGCCCAGTTGGGGGACGCAAATTGGCTACTCGCAGTCCTCCGTTACATCCACCTTTCCAACTGGGCCCCGGCCTCCGCCGGGGTGGGGATCTTATGAACGACCTCATCGCTAACATCGAAGGGCCGATCGGCCGGATACGACTGAACCGGCCCAAGGCGTTGCACGCGCTGAATCTGGCTATGTGCGAAGGCGTGCTCGAAGCGCTGGAGACATGGCGTGACGATTTGGCGGTCGAGGCGATCGTGATTGATCATGCCGAGGGTCGCGGGTTTTGCGCGGGTGGGGATATCCGCATGCTCGCCGCTTCGGGCGCGACCGACGGTGTCGAGGCGCGGGCGTTTTTTCATGCTGAGTATCGGATGAACCACCGGTTGTTCACCTATGCCAAGCCGATCGTCGCGGTCATGGACGGGATCACGATGGGCGGCGGTGTCGGGCTGGCGCTGCCGTGCCGGTTCCGCGTCGCGACGGAAAACACGAAGTTTGCGATGCCGGAGACGGGAATCGGACTGTTTCCCGATGTCGGCGGCGGCTGGTATCTGTCGCGACTGCCAGGGCGGATCGGGCAGTATCTCGCGCTGACCGGGCACCGGCTCGGTGGTGCGGAGTGCCTCGCGCTGGGGTTGGCGACGCAGTATCTGGCTAGCAATGCGCTCGACGCCGCCAAGGCGCGGATTGCCGAGACGCCGCAGGATATCGCGGGGGTGCTGAACGCGTTGGCGGCGCCGGTTCCCGAGGCACGCATCCTCGCGCAGAAAGATCAGATCGACCGGCTGTTCGCATCCGACGTGCTGGAAGATATCTACGCGGCGCTCGACGCCGATGGTGGCGAGTGGGCTACGCAGACGCTGGCCACGCTCAGGACCAAGTCGCCGCAGACGATGAAGGTGTCGCTCCGGTTGCTTCGCGAGGGCGCGGCGATGGCGAGCTTCGCGGATGAGATGCGCCAGGAATATGCGGTCGGCGCGCATGTCGTGCAGCGGCATGATTTCCTCGAAGGGGTCCGCGCGGTGATCGTCGACAAGGACAATGCGCCGCGCTGGGATCCGGCGACGCCCGCGGATGTGACCGATCACGTGATCGACCAGATCTTCGCGCCGTTGCCAGAGGATGAGGCTTGGACGCCGGGCTGAGTGGAAAGAAACACGTCACCCCAGCGGACGCTGGGGTCTCATCATTATCAGGAGACCCCAGCTTTCGCTGGGGTGACGGAATTGGAGAGATTGAATGGCCGAATACGAAACGATCCTAGTCGAGCAGCGCGGTGGCGTTACGCTCGTTACGCTGAACCGGCCTCAGGCGCTGAACGCACTCAATTCGCAGGTGCTGGCCGACCTGATCGCCGCGTTCGCCGCGTTCGATGCGGATCCGTCGCAGGGCTGCGCGGTGCTGACCGGTTCGGCCAAGGCGTTCGCGGCGGGAGCGGACATCAAGGAGATGCAGAGCCAGGGCTTCGCGGACATGTACGCGAGCAACTTCTTCGCCGGCTGGGAGAATTTCACGCGGACGCGCAAACCCGTCGTCGCGGCGGTCGCCGGCTATGCGCTCGGCGGCGGGTGCGAGCTGGCGATGATGTGCGACTTCATCCTCGCCGCGGATACCGCCAAGTTCGGCCAGCCAGAGATCAAGCTGGCCGTCTCCCCCGGAATGGGTGGATCGCAGCGGCTCACGCGGGCGGTCGGCAAGGCCAAGGCGATGGAGATGTGCCTGACCGGGCGGATGATGGACGCCGCCGAAGCCGAGCGCGCCGGCCTCGTCTCGCGGGTCGTGCCGGCGGACGATCTGGTCGAGGAGGCGGTGAAGACCGCCGCCGCCATCGCCGCGATGGCACCGCTGGCGGTGCTGGCGAACAAGGAGATGGTCAACGCGGCGTTCGAGACTGGCTTGGCGATGGGCGTGCAGTTCGAGCGGCGGCTGTTCCACGGGTTGTTCGGAACGGCGGACCAAAGCGAAGGCATGGCTGCGTTCGTGGAGAAGCGCGCCGGAAACTGGACGGGGAAGTAGCAAGACAACCGTCCGTATCAACCACGTCACCCCAGCGTAGGCTGGGGTCTCCCGCTTGGCGGTCGAAACGCCAGCCCCATGAAGATCCCAGCTTTCGCTGGGATGACGATCGTTAAAGAGGATTAAGCAATGGCACGGATCGCATTTATCGGGCTCGGCAACATGGGCGGCGGGATGGCCGCGAACCTTGCCAAGAAGGGGCATGATGTCCGCGCGTTCGATCTCAGCGCCGACGCGATGGCAAAGGCGGAGACCGCCGGTTGCCTGGCGGTCGCGTCCGCTGCCGAAGCGGTCGACGGCGCCGAGGCGATCGTCACGATGCTGCCGGCCGGCAAGCATGTCGCCGAGGTGTACGACGCGCTGTTCGGCGTCGCGTCGCCCTCCGCGATCCTGATCGACTGCTCGACGATCGATGTCGCCACTGCCAAGCAGGTTGCCACCGCCGCACAGGCCAAGGGACTGGTCGCGGTCGACGCGCCCGTCTCCGGCGGGATTGGTGCGGCCAACGCGGGCACGCTGACCTTCATGGTTGGTGGGTCCGCTGCCGCGTTCGAGCGCGCGCGCGTCATCCTCGCGGACATGGGCAAGGCGGTGATCCACGCCGGCGCGAACGGCGCGGGGCAGGCGGCGAAGATCTGCAACAACATGATCCTGGGCGCGACGATGATCGCGACCTGCGAGGCGTTCGTGCTGGCCGAGAAACTCGGGCTCGATGCGCAGGCTTTCTACGATATCGCCAGCGTGTCGTCGGGTCAGAGCTGGTCGATGACCACCTACGCGCCGCTGCCGGGGATCGGCCCCGATACGCCCGCCGATCACGACTATCAGGGCGGTTTCGCGGCGGCGCTGATGCTGAAGGACCTGCGGCTGGCGATGGCGGCGGCGGAGGATGCTGGCGCGGATACGCCCATGGGCGCGAAGGCGGCCGAACGCTACGAGGCGTTCGCAGAGGCCGGGAATGGTGGCCTCGATTTCTCGGCGATCATCCGCACGTTACGCGGCTGAGCCGTCAGAGGAAGCGGATCAGCATCAACAGCAGGCCGAGGATCGACGCCAGCCAACTCAGGCTGCGGACGTAGCGGATGCCGAACAGATAGAGCGGGATGTAGACGATCCGCGCCACGAACCAGACGCCCGCACCGATCGCACCAAGCCCACCGGTGCGATCGGTGACGGCGAGCCCGAGCGCTAGCGCGACGAAGACCGGGTAGGTCTCCTGGAAATTCTTTAGCGCTCGCTCGGCCCGACCGGCCATCTCGCCAAGCGGCTTCTGCTCGCCGTCGCGCGGGCCGGCGTTCCAGTCGAGCCCGCGGTCGCGGGTCGCCGTCTGACCTTGGATCATGACATAGGCGAACAGCAGGACGGTGGACCAGCCGAGTAGCAGCAATTCGGCAGGCAATGTCGTCATCGGTCGGTCTCCGCTGGAATCAGCGGGTGTCGCGCGCCGCTATCGCCCCGATGGTGCACCTTGATGGGTGGAGATGGCAAGCGGTTGGCTGGCATCGCGTTGCCGGCGAAAGGCTCGATCCGCCTCGTCGATCGCGCCGAGCAGCGTACCGAAGCAGGGCACCTCGTCGATCGGATACACGCGCGAAAGATCATTGCCGAGCGCGAACACGTCGCGTTGCGTCAGCGGTCCGAATGCAACGATCTGCTCTGGATCGGGACGGTCTGGATCAGGCATGGGTCAGTCTCCAGCGGTTTAACACATGTTAACACGTTGAAACCACTTACGGATCATCAATATGACAGAAAGCGGTGGGTGGAGCCTTAACCGAGGCTCAGTCGTTCCCGCGCATGCCACCTCATCATCATGAGCACTGCGACGATTGCCAGTCCGGTGGCAAGCCCGGTCCAGATGCCGACGCCGCCCCAGCCTCGGCCGAACGCGAGCCATGCGCCGACCCCGATTCCGATCCCCCAATAGCCGATCGCGGCGAAGATCATCGGCACGGTGGTGTCGCCCAGCCCGCGCAACATGCCCGCGCCGATCACCTGCGCGCCGTCTGCAACCTGGAACACCGCGGCCACCGCCAGCAACGAGATGGCCAGTGTTACTACCGGCGCATTGGCGGGCGCGTCGACGTCAAGGATGATGCCGATCAGCAGTTGCGGCGCCAGCACGAGCAACGCTGCAGTCAGGACCATGAAGCCCTCGCCGATCGCGAACGCGGCCCAGCCGGCGCGGCCGATGCCGGCGCGGTCGCCGCGGCCCGAGGCGAGTCCGACACGGATCGTGGCGGCCTGCGCGATGCCGAGCGGCACCATGAAGGTGACGCTGGCGATCTGGATCGCGATTGCGTGCGCGGCGAGCGGTACGGTGCCGAGCAGCCCCATCAGGAAGACGGCCGCGATAAACACGGTCGATTCGAACCCGAGCGTCACCGCGATCGGCAGGCCTAGTTTCCACACCGCGCGGTATCGCGGCCAGTCAGCGCGCCAGAACCGGCCGAGCAGGCGGTAGCGGCGGAACGGTCGCGCATACATGATGACCAATGCCATCGCGACGAAGCTGAGTGCATTGGCGATGCTGCTGGCCATGCCGGAGCCGAGCAGGCCGAGCGCGGGTAGGCCCGCGTGGCCGAAGATCAGCAGCCAGTTGAGACCGGCGTTCATCGCCAGCAGCCCGACCATCACGACCAGCGACCAGCCTGGTCGTTCGAGCGCTGCGACGAAGGCCCTCAGCACGAGGAAGGCCAGGCTCGGAAGCATTCCCCACATCACCGTGCGCGCGAACCGTGCCGCCTCATGCGCGAGTGTCGGATCCTGATCGAGCAGGTGTACGAGGATCGCCTCGGCGTTCCACAGGATGATCCAGGACGGGACGCAGAGCGTGGCGGCGACCCAGATCGTCTGGCGCACGGTGCGGCGAATATCGCGCACTGCATGCGGCCGCGCGCCGCGTTCGCGCGCGATCATCGGGACGGCGGCGGTGGTAAGGCCCATGCCGAAGACGAGGAAGACGAGGTAGAGGTTGAGGCCAAGCGTGGCAGCAGCCAGCGTGTCGGCGCCTAACCGCCCGAGCATCGCGACGTCGGTCGCACCGACCAGCGCCTGTGCGAGGTTGGTCGCGACCAGGGGCCAGGCGAGCCGCGCCGTCGCGGCGAATTCGGTGCGCCAGGGGCGGGGTAGGGCGGTCGTCATACCATGGCTTTACCGCGGTTCTTGGGCAAGTCGATGACTGCTACCCATCCTTCTCGTAAGGTCGAAGTAGCGGAGGGGCACAAGCGGATGTCACTCCTGCCGCCCGCATTGCACGGGAGGATCGAAGTCGTGTGATCGGTCGGGAAGGAATAAGGGGACGGACAGAGGACACCCCACTCCCCGTCATCCCAGCGAAAGCTGGGATCTCCCCGTTCCGGGTCGCGCCGCCCACCAAACGGGAGACCCCAGCTTTCGCTGGGGTGACGGTCCTGCTGAAACTCTACCGCATCAGTCCTGCAGCGCGCAGCGCGGTCTCTATCGTGGCCTGGATACCGGTCGGTGCCGCAGGTGGCGTCTCCGCGACCGGCTTAGCGCAATCCGGGATGGCGATCTTGGCAACCCGCTCGGGGGACGACGCCGCACCGGCGTCCACCTTAACGGGCGTGACCAAGCCCCAGGACTTGGCGATCATCGCGGTGCTCGATACGCCGACGTCGAGCATGAACGGTCCCGCCTGGCCCAGCCGGTCGCCGCGCGAGGGATCGATCGGGGTGCCGTGGCCCATGCCGGGTACGATCCATTCTTCGAGGACGTCGCGGCCGTCGGCGGCCGTCCAGATCCGGCGGGTGCGCGACGCGGTCCGGTCTTCGCGGACCGTGGCGACGGCGCCGTGCAAGCTCCGCCACTGGCGACCGATCGTCTCCGCATTGGCGATGCTGACGGTCGTATCCGCCGTGCCGTGCCAGATCGACAGCGTCGGCCAGGGGCCGTCATGGCCGCGCGCGCCGCGGCGGACGGCATCGGCGAGGTCGGTGTCGCTCGACCGGTCATGGCCGCCCATCCGGTCGAACGCCTGCGACATGCCGGTGGCCGTGCCGTATGCGAGCCCGCCGATCACCGCGCCGCCCGCGAACAGGTCCGGCCGGGTCGCGAGCATCGCCATGGTCATCGCGCCGCCCGCCGACAGGCCGGTGACGTAGACGCGCTGGCGGTCGAGACCGTGGCGCGCGATCATCGTGTCGGTCATCTGCGCGATCGACTCCGCCTCGCCGCCGGTTTGCGCGATGTCTTCGGACGCGAACCAGTTGAAGCAGAGATTGGGATTGTTCGCGCGCGTCTGTTCGGGGAACAGCAGCGCAAAGCCCTCGCGGTCGGCGAGTTGCGACCAGCCGGCACCCTGGTCGTAGCCGGCGGCGGTCTGCGTGCAACCATGCAACACCACTACCAGCGGCGCCATCGCCGGAAGGTCGTCGGGTATGTACGCGTGGCCGAGCAGCGCGCCGGGATTGGTCCCGAAACCGGTCATCGGTGTCAGTCGACTTGCCCCGGTCGAAGGGGAAGAAGGCATCGCACCGGCACGCGCCATGCGGGCGATGGTCTCGGCTATATTTCTCAAAGATCGAGCCTTTCGTCGCAAAGCGTACTCGGCCGCGATCACGTCTGAACGTACCATATAGGGCATTCGTTGCTGCACTGCAGCAAAAACGTTGGCGAGGGCTGTCCCATTGCGGTCAGAGCGTATCACAGGCTTCCGTGATGGCGGCATAGATCCGGTCGAGATCGCCGTCGTCGATGCAATAGGGCGGCATGACGTACACGACGTTGCCAAGTGGCCGGAGCAGCAGGTCGCGCTCGCCGAAGAACGCGAGCAGCCGTGGGCCGATCTGCGCGAGATAGCCGTCCTCGCCGCGCAGTTCGACCGCCGTGATGGTGCCGATCGCGCGCGCGTTGGCGATGCGGGGATGTTGGGCGAGTGCCTCCAGTCGCGAAGCCTGGCGGGCGGCGAGGTCGGCGATCCGCGCACGCACCGGCTCGTCGCGCCAGATGGTGAGGTTCGCATTGGCGGCGGCGCAGGCGATCGGGTTGGCGGTGTAGCTCGACGAGTGGAAGAACATCCGCGCACGGTCGGTGCCGTAATGCGCCTGGTAGATCGGCTCGGTTGCCATCGTCACCGCGAGCGGGATCGCGCCGCCGGTCAGGCCCTTCGACAGGCAAAGAATGTCGGGCATCACGCCTGCCTGTTCGCAGGCGAGCAGCGTCCCGGTGCGGCCCCAGCCGGTCATCACCTCGTCGGCGATGAACAGGACGCCGTGCGTGGTACAGATGCGTCGCATTTCGGCGAGGATGTGCGCCGGGTAGATGTGCATGCCGCCTGCACCGAGCAGCAACGGCTCGACGATAAACGCGGCCGGGTGTGCGGCGCAGGCTTTCTCCAGCGCGTCGAGCGTCACCTGTTCGTGCCCCGCGGCGGGGAAGGGTATCGTGCCGACGTCGAACAGCAGCGGTGCATAGGCGCGGTTGTAGACCCCGCGCGCGCCCACCGACATCGCGCCGATCGTGTCGCCGTGATAGCCGTGTTCGAGTACGAGGATGCGGTGGCGATCCTCGCCGCGGTCGAGCCAGTAGCCGAGCGCCATCTTCAGCGCACACTCGACGCTGGTCGAGCCGGAATCCGAGAAGAACACGCGCGTAAGCTCGGGCGGCATGATCGCGGTCAGGCTGCGCGCAAGGTCTTCGGCGGGCTGGTGCGTCCAGCCGGCGAAGATGATCTGGTCGAGCTTGCTGGCCTGTCCGGCGATCGCGGCCATGATCTTCGGGTTGGCGTGGCCATGCGTGGTGACCCACCAGGACGAGATCGCATCGACGATCCGCCGCCCGTCCGAGGTGTAGAGCGCCGCGCCCTCGGCATGCGTGACGAGCGGAATCGGCTCGTGCAGGCCGTGCTGCGTAAAGGGATGCCAGACGGGAGAGTCGATCACCGGAATGCCTCCAGGTCGAAATTCGCAGCGAACGCCTCGGCCAGGGTCGCGGCGTTCAGCGGATCGAGGCGGGGCAGGCGGCCGAGCCGGCGGACCTTCCCGAGCGCGGCGATGATCGCCTCGCTATCCTCGACCGCGTCGCCAACGAACGCGATGCCGAGGATCGGCACGCCGCGACTGCGCAGCGCTTCGATCGACAGCACGCTGTGGTTGATGGTGCCGAGACCGGTGCGGGCGACGAGCACGACCGGCTTTCCCCAACGCGCGAACAGGTCCGCGAAGATCAGGTCGCGCGTCACTGGCACCATCACGCCGCCTGCGCCCTCGACCACCAGCGGCCCTTCGACTTCGGGCAGCGCGAGCCGGTCGGGATCGATGGTCACGCCGTCGATCTCTGCGGCGAGATGTGGTGAGCACGGCGTCGTCAGCCGGTATGCCTCGGGTAGGACGCGGTCTGCGGGGACGCCGAGCGCCGCGACCGAAGCCGCATCGCTGCCGTCCGCGAGACCGGCCTGCACCGGCTTCCAGTAGCGCGCGCCGAGCGCTGTAGTCAGGCCGGCGGCGAACACTGTCTTGCCGATATCGGTGTCCGTTCCGGTGACGATGATCGTCATTGCAGCGCCTTTTCCATGACCTCGCCCAAAGCATCGATATCGGCTAGCGTCGCGTTCAGCGTCAATGATATCCGCAACCGCGACGTCCCTTCGGGCACAGTCGGCGGGCGGATACCGCGCACGTCGAACCCGGCCGCCTGGATCGCGCCTGCGACGCGCATCGTCGTCGCGGCATCGCCGAGCACCAGCGGCAGGATCTGCGACCCGGTCGCCGCCACACCGTACGGCGCGAGCACGCGCTCGGCCGCCGCGATCAGATCCCAAAGCCGGTCCCGACGCGCCGGTTCGTCGACAACGATCCGCAACGCCTCGCCGACCGCCAGCGCCATCAGCGGCGACGGGGCTGTCGAGAAGATGAACCCGCGGCCACGATTGACGATGAACTCGCGCATGACCGCGGGGCCACATAGCAGCGCACCCTCGCAGCCGAGCGCCTTGCCGCAGGTGCGCAAGGTGATGACGTTCTCGCGCCCGTCGAGCCCTTCGGCCAACCCGCGCCCATCGGTACCGAACACCCCGGTCGCGTGCGCTTCGTCGATCAGCAAAATCGCGTCGTGGCGATCCGCGACGCGCGCGAGGTCGGCGAGCGGTGCCTGGTCGCCGTCCATGCTGTAAAGGCTCTCGACCGCGATCCATACGCGACCGGCGCCGCCGCCCGCGCGCCAGTGCGCGATTGCATCTTCGAACGCATCAGCGTCGTTATGCGCCGCGCTGGCGCAGGTCGCTCGCGTCAGTCGCATGCCCTCGTGTGCGCTCGCATGGATCAGGGCGTCGTGGACGATCAGGTCGCCGCGCTGCGGCAACGTCGCGAACAGGATCGTGTTGGCGATATAGCCGCTCGCAAAGAACAACGCCGCCTCGGTCTCGAAGAACCGTGCCGCCTCCGCCTCAAGCGACTCGTGCTCGGGCGCATTCCCGCGCAGCAACCGCGAGCCGCCCGAGCCGACCGGTACGCCGCGCGCCAAAGCCTCGATCATCGCAGCCCGCAGTCGGTCCGATCCGGCGAGCCCAAGATAGTCGTTCGAGGCGAAGTCGACGCCCGTACGTGGTCGGAGCGATCGATACCGGTCGGCGGCGGCCAGCGTGGCGAGGTCTCGTTCCTGGTCGGCGAACATCATCAAGTTCCCCTAACCGCAACGTGCCGCGAAGACGATAGCGGGGGGAACCTGGGCCTTGCGGACCATTTGATGCATCACCGACGTACATCGTCTTACGCTATGGATCGTCATTCTCCACTGCGACGCCGCCACCGCGCCACCGCGCCACCGCGCCACCGCGCCACCGCGCCACCGCGCCACCGCGCCACCGCGCCACCGCGCCACCGCTCGACTGCGACCGCGACGCCAAGCCGCCGCGAGACTGCGACCGTGCCACCGCCGCCGCCACTCACCACATTCCCTCACCCCAGCGAAAGCTGGGGTATCCCGGTAAGCGGGCGGGAGACCCGAACCAAAAGACCCCAGCTTTCGCTGGGGTGACGGGCGGGGTTGGCGAGGTGTGTGGCTGCGGTTGCCGTAGTGCCAGTGCAACGAGTGCTAGCGCAGAACCGACCGGTGCCGGTGCCAGTTCTAGCCGTGCGAGTACCACTAGTGCCGTTGCCGTTGCCGTTGCCGTTGCCGTTGCCAGTGCCAGTGCCAGTGCCAGTGACGGTGCCAAGGCAGTAGCCGTAGGGTTACGCCTGCAATGCTTCGATAAATCCGCGCGCTCGTGCGCTGACGTCGGCCGCGGTCATCCCTGGCGCATAGAGCGCGGAGCCCAGGCCGAAGCCGGCGGCGCCCGCTTTGCGCCACTCCGCCATGATCTCCGGCACGACGCCACCGACCGGCAGCACGCGCGTGTCCTTCGGCAACACCGCGCGCATCGCCTTCAGCACGGCCGGGCTCGCGGCCTCGGCGGGGAACAGCTTCAACGCCGCTGCGCCTGCTTCGAGCGCCGCGAACGCCTCGGTCGGCGTGGCGATGCCGGGGAGTGCGACATAGCCGCGTTCCGCCGCTGCCGCGATTACGCGCGTGTTTGCGTTCGGCGCGATGATCAGCGTACCGCCTGCCGCGCCGACCGCCTCGACGTCTTCCACGCGCAACACCGTGCCCGCACCGACGACTGCGCGACCCCTCAGCGTTCGCGCCAGCCGGGCGATGCTGTCGAGCGGTTCGGGCGAGTTCATCGGCACTTCGAGGATCGTGAAGCCTGCTTCGACCAGCGCTTCGCCGATCGCCTCGACCTCGTCGGGCTTCACGCCGCGCAGGATCGCGATCAGCGGGCATTTGGCAAAGGCGTCGTCAAAGGCTTGGCGGTGGTTGGTCATGCGGCGAGATCCTGGATGCGGGTGATGCCGGCCACGAACGCGGCCTGACTATCGATATGGTGAGACCGGCCGCCAAGTGCATCGATCGCGCTGGCATAGAGTGCGCCGAGTGCCGCATCGGCGAGGATGTGGACGGTTGCGCCCGCTGTAATCCGGGCGGCGGTATCCGCACCGATCAGCAGGCCGCTGGCGAACGAGGCGGCGTGCGCGTTGTCGGCAAGACCGAGGACGCCGCGCGCCCTGATGGCGAACAGGCTGGCAGCGAGATCGCGTTTGGCGCCTTCCGCGACGCCCTCGAGGAAGGCAGCGCCCGGCTCGACCGGATGGCCGAGTTGGCGTGACAGCACGCCGTGCGCACGAAGCAGCGCGAAGATTTCGCCGGTCATGGCGGTGGTGAACCGCGTGATCCTGCCGTCCTCGACCGTCGCCCATTTGCAGTGCGTGCCGGGCTGGCAGAGCAACGCGTCTGCGGGCACCAACGCCGCCGCGACGGCGCCGAGCAGCTGGACCTCCTCGCCGCGCATGACGTCCGCGTTCAGCCCGTCACGGTACGACAGCCCCGGCACGATCGCGGTGCGGTCGTCGATCCGGTCGAGCGCCGTGGCGATCTCGGCAAGTCCGGCGGGCGCAGCGACATAGGGGACACTGCGCCAGCCGATGTTCGATCCGACCATCCCGGCGAGCAGCATCGGCAGGTCGCCGAGCCGTTCGCGTATGCCGGCGACTTCGGCCTCGTAGTCAGCCGCCGCGACGTTCGCCGCACCGCGATCGTCACGCTCCGTCGCGACGATCTTGCCCTCCTCGATCAGGAACGCGCGGCGGTTGGTCGTGCCCCAGTCGACGGCGATGAACGAACGCATTCTCACCACCACGTTGCGTAGAGAGCGACGAGGATCATCACCACGCCTACCGCTGCGATATTGAACCCGCGGGTCGTCGTATAGTCGACGTCACCCGTGACGATGCGGTTGGCCGCGCTCGATTGCGGGCGAACCAGCGAGGCGATCACCGCCAGTGCCAGCGCGATCACGAACGCGATCAGCATCCGGTTCATGAACGGAATTTCCGGCGCAGCGTATTTCAGCAGCAGCGAGATCGCGAACGATGCGACCGCGGCGATCAGAGCGCCGGCCTCGGTCGCGCGCTTCCAGAACAGCCCGAGCATGAAGATCACGACGATGCCGGGCGTGAAGAACCCGGTATATTCCTGGATATACTGGAACGCCTGGTCCGACTTGCCGAGCAACGGCCGCGCGGTGATCATCGCCAGCACGATCGCGACCGCTGCCGCGATCCGGCCGACCTTGACGAGGTTACGCTCGACCGCCGGATCGGCGACCACGGTCGAACCGTCCTCGGCGATCGACGTGGCGCCGCGGCGCTTGGCGTAGAGATCGAGCGTGAAGATCGTCGCGATCGAGTTGATCTTCGATGCGGTCGACGCCACGATCGCCGCGATCAGCGCCGCGAAGACCAGCCCGAGCAGGCCGGGGGGCAGCAGGCGCATCATCGTCGGATAGGCCTGGTCCGGCTTGGCGAGACCGGGCGCGAGGATCACCGCGGCGATGCCTGGCAGGACGATCACCAGCGGCATCAGCAGTTTCAGGAACGCCGCGAACACGATGCCCTTCTGCGCCTCGCCGAGCGACTTGGCGGCCAGCGCGCGCTGGATGATGTACTGGTTGAAGCCCCAATAGCTCAGGTTCGCGATCCACATCCCGCCGACCAGCACCGAGATGCCCGGCAGGTCCTTGTAGAACGCATTGTCTTTCGACAGGATCATGTGGAAATGCTCGGGCGCCTGGCTCGTCAGCCGGTAGAAGCCGCCGATCATGCCGGTGTCGCCGCCGAGTTCGCGCAGCGCCAGTGCGGAGACGATCAGCCCGCCGACGACCAGCAGCGTGACCTGGACGATATCGGTGAGCGCGACCGCCTTGAGGCCACCCTTCAACTGGTACAGCAGCGCGAACAGGCCGAGCCCGATCAGCGCCATGTCCTGGTTGATCCCGGCGACCTGGTTGACCGCGATCGAGCCGAGCCAGATGATCGAGGTAAGGTTCACGAACACGTAAAGGCCAAGCCAGAAGACCGCCATCAGCGTGCGGATCGACGGGCCGTAGCGCTGTTCGAGGAACTGCGGCATCGTGTAGATCTCGTTGCGCAGGAAGATCGGCAGGAAGAACTTGCCGACGACCAGCAGCGTCAGCGCCGCCATCCACTCGTACGAGGCGATCGCGAGGCCGATCGCATAGCCGGAGCCGGCCATGCCCACGATCTGCTCGGCGGAGATGTTGGCCGCGATCAGCGACGCGCCGATCGCCCACCACGGCAGCGATTTCGACGCGAGGAAATAGTCGGAGCTGTCCTTCGCCTTGCCGCCCTTGTCGCGCGATACCCATTGCGCGAGGCCAAATATGCCGATCGCGTAGACGATGACGACGATCAGATCGATGCCGGACAGGCTCATGCGGTTCCTCTTCCATCCGGTTAGCCTAGAAGATGGCCCGGCGACCAATATTTATACGACAAATATCTAATGTCCAGCGTGTCGCTTGGCAGGGTGACAGCGTCGTCGTATTGCGTCAGAACCATCCACCGATGGTTACTGATTTGACAGATTCCGAAATCTACCCGGTGCTCGCGATCTCCGGGCGCAACCTTACGCATGGCATGCTCGATACGCTGGGTCGTGCGATCGTGACCGGGCGTTATGAAAGCCGTCCGTTCCCGACCGAAGCCGAGATCGCCAAGACCCACGGCGTAAGCCGATCGGTGACTCGCGAGGCGGTGAAGATGCTGACGGCCAAGGGCCTCGTCAGCGCTCGCCCGCGGCAGGGGACCGTGGTGCAGCCGGCCAGTTCCTGGAACCTGTTCGATACCGACGTGCTGCGGTGGACGCTGGAGCGCAAATTCTCGGTCGAACTGCTGCGGCATTTCAACCAGTTGCGCGTCGCAATCGAGCCCGAGGCGGCGGCGCTGGCGGCGCGGTACGGCGACGCTGACGACGTCCGGGCGATCCGCAGTGGGCTGGAGCAGATGGAAGCGGGAGAGGCGGGGCTGACCGACCCGCTGGAGGCCGATATCGCGTTCCACGTGGCGATCATGCGCGCCTCGAAGAATCCGTTCTACGCGCAGTTTCAGTCGGTGGTCGCAACGGCGCTGCGCACCTCGATCCGCTTCACCAACCGGATCAAGGGGCGTTCGGCCAATATCGCCGACCACGCCGCGGTGGCCGATGCGATCATCGCACGCGATCCGGCCGCGGCGAAAGTGGCCATGACCCGGATCATCGGCGACGTGCTGACGCTGATCGGCGAAGAATAGGCGCGTAGATCTCCGCCACGCTCCGTCATCCCGGGGGCCGGGAATGACGAAGCGTCGATGATCGGCAAGCCGGCGGATTAATGGCTGTCGCGGGGAAGACCCTTCTCGGCGATGCGCTGATACTTCACCGCGCTCTCGATCACTGCGCCGCCGTCGAACTGGCCGACGATGTCGCGGTGAATTTCCTGCCACGGGGTTTGCGACACGGGGAAGAAATACCCGTCCGCATCCACGGCGGCACGACGGCGCGCCAGCTCGGCACCGTCGACCAGCATGTCCGCACGGTTGGCACGCAGGTCGATGCGGATGCGGTCGCCGGTCTGCAGCAACGCGAGGTTGCCGCCCGCCGCGGCTTCGGGCGAGGCATTGAGGATCGACGGACTGCCGCTCGTGCCCGACTGGCGCCCGTCGCCGAGACACGGCAGCGCGTGGATCCCGGCGCGGATCAACGCTGCGGGCGGTCGCATGTTGACGACCTCAGCGCCGCCCGGATAGCCGATCGGCCCGGTACCGCGCATCACCAGGATGCAGCTTTCGTCGATACCCAGCGCGGGATCGTCGATCCGCTTGTGATAATCTTCCGGACCGTCGAACACGACTGCAGTCGCTTCGAACGCCTCGGGATCATCGGGATTGCTGAGGTACATCTCGCGGAACTGGTCCGACACGACGCTCAGCTTCATCACCGCCGCGTCGAACATGTTGCCGCGCAGGACCGTGAGCCCGGCATTGGCGAGCAACGGCGCATCGAGCAACCGGATGACGTCCACATCGCGCGTGGTCTGCCCGCCGATATTCTCCTCGACCGTCTTGCCGTTCACGGTCAGCACGGAGCCGTCGATCATGCCCTTCGCCAGCAATTGCCCCATCACCGCCGGCACGCCGCCCGCGCGGTAGAAATCCTCGCCAAGATATTCGCCGGCGGGTTGAAGGTTGACGATGAAAGGCACGTCCGCGCCATGGTTCTCCCAGTCCTCCAGCGTAAGCTCGACGCCGACATGGCGCGCGATCGCGTTGAGGTGGATCGGGGCGTTGGTCGATCCGCCGATCGCCGAATTGACGCGGATCGCGTTGAGGAAGGCCTGCCGCGTGAGCACGTCGGAGGGGCGGCGGTTGGCGGCCACCATCTCGACGATCCGCCGGCCCGTCTCCCAGGCACATTCTTGACGGTCGCGGTGCGGCGCGGGGATCGCCGCCGATCCCGGCAACGACATGCCGAGCGCCTCGCACAGCGAATTCATCGTCGTCGCGGTGCCCATCGTGTTGCAGAATCCGGTCGACGGCGCGGACGAGGCGACCAGCGCGATGAAGCCCTTGTAATCGATTTCGCCGGCCGCGAGCAATTCGCGCGCCTTCCAGACGATCGTGCCCGAGCCGGTCCGCTGGCCATTGTAATTGCCGTTGAGCATCGGTCCGACGGACAGCGCGATCGCCGGAATGTTGACGGTTGCCGCCGCCATCAGGCACGCCGGCGTGGTCTTGTCGCAACCGATCGTCAACACGACGCCATCGATCGGATAGCCGTGCAACACCTCGACCAGGCTGAGATATGCGAGGTTGCGGTCGAGCCCGGCAGTCGGACGCTTGCCGGTCTCCTGGATCGGGTGGATCGGAAACTCGATCGGAATACCGCCGGCGTCGCGGATACCGTCCCTGACACGCTGTGCGAGGACAAGGTGATGGCGGTTGCAGGGCGCCAGATCGCTACCGGTCTGGGCAATCCCGATGATCGGCCGGTTCGACTGAAGCTCTTCGAGACTGAGTCCGTAATTCAGGTAGCGCTCGATGTAGAGCGCGGTCATGTCGGGGTTGCTCGGGTCGTCGAACCATGCGCGCGATCGCAATCCGCTCTGACTATGGCCAGTCGAGCCGGTGTCGATCTTGTCAGTCATGTCGTCCGCTCCGTTGCAAACCGTTGACGGAGCGGGATTTCCGCGCTCGGTCGGGTTAGGTGTTAACGTGTTGATAGCGCCCCGGCCACGCGTTACAATGTATATGTAAGATAAATGAGGTTTCGTATGGCTAATGATGTGTCGTCTGACCGGCCGATCCGACTGGCCATAATCGGCGTCGGCAAGATCGCCCGAGACCAGCATCTACCCGCCATCGCACGAGACCCGCGGTTCGAGCTCGTGGCCGCGGTCAGCCGTAACGCGGTGGTTGATGGTTTGCCTAACTACCATGATATCGGCGAATTGCTCGCGGCTGGCCATGCGCTGGATGCCGTGTCGATCTGCACGCCACCGATGGGGCGGGCGTCGATTGCGATGGCGGCGATCGATGCCGGGCTGGACGTGATGATGGAAAAGCCACCCGCGGCGACCTTGTCGGAGATCGCCCGGATCGAGGCGCATGCCATCGCTGCGAAGCGGACGCTGTTTGCCACCTGGCATTCGCGCGAGGCGGCAGGCGTCGAGGCCGCGGGAGCGTGGCTGACCGGTCGCGCGGTCGAGCGCGTGACCATCGACTGGCGTGAGGATATTCGTCGCTGGCATCCGGGACAGGACTGGATCCTGGAAGCCGGCGGGTTCGGCGTGTTCGATCCCGGTATCAACGCCCTCTCGATCGCAACCGCGATCCTGCCCGGGGACTGGGGGGTGCAACGCGCGGATCTGCGCGTGCCGGAAGGGCGTATGTCCCCGCTTTATGCGGACCTGAGCCTGACCTGCGGCGCCGTTCCGGTTACGGCGACGTTCGATTTTCTTCATGAAGGCCCGCAGCAATGGGACATCGTGGTGGATACCGATGGCGGCACGCTGACGTTGCGGATGGGCGGATCTATACTGGACATCGACGGCGCGATCACGGAGGCGCCGGACGCCGAGTATCCGCGTCTCTACGCGAGGTTCGCGAACCTCGTGCGATCGCGGTCGAGCGATGTCGACGTGACTCCGCTACGCCTCGTGGCGGATGCGTTCCTGGTCGGCAAACGTGACGTCGTCGGGTCGTTCGAATGGTGATCGAAATGACTGATCGAGGATAGCACTGCCGGAACGCGTACGCCGAGAACCACGTTCATCCTCGAAAGAAGGATGCGTATCGGTGCTTCAGGTAGGTCGAACAGTCGAACACGAGAATGAGGCGCCGGCCATGGCCGCACCGATCGTCGAGCGGTTGTCTGACGGCAATCTCGTCTACGTCGCGGCAGACGATCAGCGCGCGACCGAGATCGCTGCAATCGCGACTGCGCTCGCGCCGAATGCGACCGTCGTACACGTGCCGTCGAGCGATGCCTTGCCAGGTGATGATGCGCCGGCGTCGCCCGCCAACGTGGGGCGTCGGGTCGAGGCATTGCGGCGACTGCGCGAGGCGATCCAGAATACGTCTGGCTCTATCCTGATGGTAACGACGGCGGAGGCGACCGCGGTGCGCTATCCGTCGCCGGAGATGTTCGATATGGCTCCGCCGCGGCTGGCGGTCGGCGATCCGCTTGATGCCGACGCCTTTGCCGAGATCGCGGCAGACATCGGTTACCTCACGGATGACCGGGTCGACGAACCCGGAGAGATCGCGGTGCGCGGCGGCGTCATCGACGTGTTCCCGGCGGACCGTGAAAACCCTGTCCGCATCGAGTTTGCCGACGGCAAGATCACTGGCCTGCGCGAATATGACCCGGTCTCGCAACTCGGCCAGGGTGACGTCGAGGTGGTTGAAATCGGGCGAGCGACCGAGCCGGTGGTCGAGAAGGGCGTCTCGCTCCTCACGCATCTACCCGACGCAGCGATCGCGTTCGATCGTGAGGCGTCAAAACGACGTAGTCGGTTCCTTGCCATCGCTGCGGACGGGTTGCCGCGCCGTCGTGCAGCCTCGGATCTGCTCGACGACAAGGCTTGGGCAGCAGAAACAGGCAAGCGCGAGGCCGTCTCTTTCGCATCCTCGGATGCGATGACGCCCAGGTTCGTCGAACGTCGCGATCCGACCCGAGCATTCGCACGGTTCGCCAAGGACGTTCTTGCAGACGGGCGCCTGCTCGTCGTCGGGTCGCGGCGCGATCTGCGCTTCCTGCAACCGCGGCTCGAACGCGCATTGAAGACGGCGTTCGTGCCGATCGAAGGCTGGGCCGACGTGCTGACGGCCAAACCCGGAACCGCAATGCTGCTCGTGGCGCCGATCGACCGGGGCTTCGTCGTCGACGGCGTCGCAGTCGTTGCTGGCGGAGACCTGTTGGGCGGCAGAGCGCGTGGCGACGAGATCGCCAGCAGTGGATCCACGCTGGTTGGCCTGCAAAGCGAGTTGCGGTGCGGAGACGTTATCGTCCACGAGGACTTTGGGATCGGCGTGGTCCGTGGACTGGAGACCCTTCCGGATTCCGACGACGATGCCATCGTCCTGGAATATGCGAAGGAAGGCCGACGCCTCGTGCCGGTTCACGAGGCCGATCGGATCTGGCGATACGGGGCGGAAGCCGATGCAGTGACGCTCGACTCGCTGGACGGTTCGTCCTGGCAGAAGCGGCGCGGCGCGATCGATGCGGCGATTGCGCAGAGCGCGCGCGATCTGGCGGCGATCGCGGTCGAGCGTGATGCCCGGACGACCGATCCGATCGAGCCCGACCGCGCCGGCTATGAACGGTTCGCGGCGGGGTTCGCCTTCACCGAGACGCCCGATCAGGCTCGGGCGATCACCACGACGCTCGCGGACCTCGCGAGCGGCAAGCCGATGGACCGACTGGTGATCGGCGATGTCGGCTACGGCAAGACCGAGGTCGCGTTACGCGCTGCGGCGGCGGTTGCGCTGGCCGGGCGACAGGTGGCGATCGCGGCGCCGACGACGGTTCTGGTCCGCCAGCATATCGAAACCTTCGCGCAGCGGTTCCAGGGAAGCGGCGTTGTCGTCGCCGGCCTCTCGCGGCTTTCGAGTACCGCGGAAAAGGCGCGCGTGCGGGCGGGGCTCGCGGATGGTTCGATCGGCGTCGTGATCGGTACGGGCGCGATCGCCGGCAAAGGTGTCGCGTACAAGGATCTGGCCCTGGTCGTGATCGACGAGGAGCAGCGGTTCGGGGCGGCCGACAAGGCGAAGCTGCACGCGCTGGGGGCAGGGCATGTCCTGACGCTGAGTGCCACGCCGATCCCGCGTACCCTGCAGTCCGCGATGATCGGTCTGCAGGGCGTCTCGGTCATCGCCACGCCGCCGGCGCGCCGCCAGCCAATCCGTACGGCCGTGTCGCGCTTCGACGATGCGACAGTGCGTGCCGCGCTGCGACGCGAGCGCGCGCGAGGGGGACAGAGCTTCGTCGTGGTGCCGCGGATCGATGACATGGCGCCACTCGCCGCCAAACTCGCCGCGCTGGTGCCGGAACTGGGGGTCGTTCAGGCGCATGGGAAGATGCCCGCGGGTGAAATCGACGAGGCGATGGTGGCGTTTGCCGCAGGCGACGGCGACGTACTGCTGGCGACCAACATCATCGAGGCGGGGCTCGACGTGCCGCGCGCGAACACGATGATCGTGCATCATGCGGATCGTTTTGGCTTGTCGCAGCTGCATCAGTTGCGAGGACGGGTCGGTCGCAGCGGACGGCGGGGACAGGTTATGCTGCTCACCGACGGCGAAGCGACGATTGCAGATTCTACCCTCAAGCGATTGCGGACGCTGCAGGCCTTCGATCGGCTGGGCGCCGGCTTCGCGATCAGCGCGCGCGACCTCGATCTTCGCGGTGCCGGCGATCTGGTCGGTGAGGCGCAAGCCGGACACATGAAGCTGATCGGGATAGACCTGTACCAGCACCTGTTCGGCCGTGCCCTTCGGCTGGCGCGGATCGAGCACGACGGCGAACTCGTCCAGGATGATTGGTCTCCGGAACTGCATCTGGAATTAGGAGGGAGCCTGCCCGAGACGTGGATTCCCGAAATCGAGATCAGGCTGTCGCTCTATGGGCGGCTCGCTCGGCTCGAGAGCATCGCAGAGCTCGACCTGTTCGAGGCTGAGCTGGAAGACCGTTTCGGAAGCCTGCCGGAGTCTGCACATCGCCTGTTACAGGTTGCGCGCATCCGCATGCTCGCCCGGACAGCAGAGATTCGACGGATCGACGCGGGGCCGGCCGCGATCGCGCTTACCCCATACAACCGAACCGCTGCGAAGCCGACCGAGGATCTGGTCGACAAGAACGGTCGATGGATTGCCACCGAGAGTATCGCCGACCCGGTCGAACGGGCGGGCCGGATCGAGGAACTGCTGGACGCGGCGATCGGTTAGGCGCGGGCTATTCGGCGGCGGCGGCCGACGGGATGGACAAGGCTTCGTCGGTCAGCGCGGCCAATACCGCGCGCAGTAGATCGACGACGCGGGCGAATCCGGCACCGGGCGCGTACAGCTTGCGATCCAGATACAGCGTGCGGTCCAGCTCGAACTGGACCGCATGGACGTTCGCGGCCGGACGCGCGTGACGCTCGAGGATATGGCCGCCCGCATAGGGTACGTTGATCGCCGTCGAAAAACCCCGCGCGGTGCACGTCGCTTCGATCCGTTCGACGAAGCGTGGTGCGGCGGCATGGCCAAACCGATCGCCGAGAACGATTCGTGATCCGCCCGGCGCGAGCGGTGGCATCGAATGCACGTCCAGCAACACGGCCACGCCGAATCGGTCGTGTGCTGCCTTGAGCGCTGCGGCCAGTGCGTCGTGAAAGGGACGATGATCGCCTACGATCCGCGCGGTGACGTCCGCGTCGGTAAACCGGCGCGCCCACAGGTCGCCCGCGCCCGATGCCCGGCGTGGGACAAGGCCCAGACCGCTTCGGAGCTTGGCGGATTGCTGGGCGAGCGGGGTCGTCGGTGCGCCTTCGTCGAGCAACGGATCACGCTCGTCCTCGCGCCGGTTAAGGTCGATCCAGGCGCGCGCGCGGGTCTGGACGATAGCCGTCTGGTCGGTCCGCGCGGCGCGTGCCACCGCATCGACAAGACGGTCCTCGAGCGGGAGCAACCCCGCCAGCGGTACGCGCAAGGCAGATTTCAACGCGAGCGGATAATCACGCCCCGCATGCGGGACCGACAGCACCACCGGGCTCACAGGCGGCATCGCGCCCAGGCGCTCGAAGGAGGAAAGATGCATCGCCCCACGCTAGAGGTCGCGCCCGGCGACGGCAATCGGCCTGGAAATGTTAACCAATTTCGGCGTAGAGCCTTCATCGAAATGTAGGCGTGAAACCAGGACTTAGGATCGATGTTGCGAATATTGTTGGCCGAGGACGATCAGGTCATGCGCGAGTATCTCACGCGCGCGCTGGAACGCTCGGGCTACGCCGTGACGGCGGTCGATCGGGGGACTGCGGCGATCCCGCTGCTCGAAACCGAGACCTTCGATTTGTTGCTGACCGATATCGTGATGCCCGAAATGGACGGCATCGAGCTCGCGCAGAAGGCGGGCGAGATGTGCGCGAACCTGCGCGTGATGTTCATTACCGGCTTCGCGGCGGTCACGCTTAAGGCCGGCCGGGCGATGCCGCAGGCACGCGTATTGTCCAAACCCTTCCACCTGCGCGACCTGGTCGCGGAGGTGGATCGGCTGTTCGAGATGGATAATGTGACGGGCATGCATTGAGGGCTTGCACGCCGCGAAGAGCGCGGCTAGTGGAGCCCTCCGGCGGGCGTGTAGCTCAGTGGTAGAGCACTGTGTTGACATCGCAGGGGTCGCAAGTTCAATCCTTGCCACGCCCACCATTGAAAACCCCGCTAGTCCTATGGACTAGCGGGGTTTTTATTTGCCTGCAGCGCAAGCCGGGTCCCCGAAGGGACCCTTTTCTCAGGCGGGTATCTGGTCGACCGTCGCGGTGTTTTCCGCCTTGATGCCGTTCTCGTCGTGCCGCAGCTTCGACAGCGCGTGATAGACCTGTAGGCGGGCGCGCATCACCGAGCCCAGCGGGCGGTGCGCCGCAAGACTGTGCGCCGGGCGGAACGTCATCACTTCGTCGAAATAACGGACGCGGGTGGCGCTATAGGCCTCCTGCCGCGGAATGCGGATCGTCGCGACGGTCAGGTAGCGGCTCTCCTCCTCGGGCCAGTCGACCGAGGTGTCTTCGATCGGCTGCGTGTCCGCGTTCGCCCAGAGCTGCACGCGCAGTTCGAATACTGCGTCGTGCTCGCCGAAATAGCGGACGGCGGCGTGGCGGAAACCGTCCTCGTCCTGCTTCGGGTCGAGTTCCCAGTCCTTCAGCGCGGCCTGTTCGGGCGAGGCGGGGAAAGCACCGAGCTTGGCGACGTAATCGCCGTAGCGGATCGGGCATTGGCTGAAATACGGTTCGGCGAGCGGATGGCTGAACGGGTGGCCGAAAAAGTCCGCCTTGGGGCTTTCGGTGCCGACCGCGTGCAGCGCCTTGTTCACGTTGCGTGCGAGGCTCGACACGGCGCTTTTGAAGCCCTCGGGCAACGGGACTGCGGCCCCGATCTTCTTGGCGTCGCTCAGGAAGCCCTGCGCGGTGCCGGAGGGAAAGGTCGTGCCCGTCGCGAACACGAAATCCTGCGTGTCGGCATCATGGCCTGACAGCTTTTCGCCGGGTACGTCGAAGATCTTGATCGCCATGCCGCGGTGCGTCGAGACGCGGTCGCCGAGCGTCTCGCCCGGCCCTTGCGCGAAGCGGATCGCGACGGGGTGCGTGCCGGGCGTTGCAAACACGCCTTGTGCGAGTTCGGGCGGCAGGCCGGGCGCGATCATCAGTTCGCCGATCACGCACGCCGAACTCTTCGCGTGGCTCGCGCGGACCGCATGGCCCTCGCGCTTCTCGACGGTTTCGGTCTGTTGCGACATGCCCTGGATGATGCCGTCGATCGATTTCTGCTCGTCGGGCTGGATCGTCTCGATGTCGTTGCTGTAGCGGAGATAGGTCATGTCGGGCCTCACTTTGCGGGTGCGAACGAGAACAGCGCGGTCTTGAGCGACGCGGGCGCACCGGGCTTGAACCAGTTGGTGTCCTGGATGTGGCTGGCGGTGACGTAGATGCGGCCGTCCGGGCCTTCCGAGAAGGTGTCGGGCCAGCGCAGGCGGGCGTCGGTCAGCACCGGCTCGACATGATCGCCGACCAGCCGTGTGATGCCGTTGTTCACCGGCGACGTCAGGTAGAGCGTGCCTGCCTTGCTCATCCACAGGCCGTCGGCGACGTGCGTCTGCGCGACGGTCTTCACGCCCGCGGCCCGCGTCGCCTCGCTGACGCCGTCGCGCAGCAGGGCGGTGTCGATCGAATAGAGGGTCTTGCCGGTGAGCGCCTGGTAATAGAGCGTCTTGCCGTCGTTGGAGATCGCGATGCCGTCCGCGGCGAAGGCAGGCTGGCGACCGTCGGGGCGGACGAGCGGCTTGCCGTCGGTCATCACCTTCACGGTCTTGTCGATCTGCGTCGACCCGTGCCCGTCGAGCGCGCGGAAGCCCTTGCCGGTTTCGAGATCGATGACGATGATCGCGCCGCGCGTCCCGGAATCAGTGATGTAGCCGGTCTTGCCGTCGGGCGAGAAGCGGATGTCGTTGAGGTAGGTGCCCTGCAACGCGACGTCGAGCGGCACCTTGATGACCTTGGTCACGCGGTTGGTGGCGAGGTCGACCTTGACCAGCTTGGGCGCGCCTTCGAGGATCTTCTCATTACCGGGCGCGCCGGGATCGAGCACCCACAGGTTGCCGTGGCCGTCGGGGACAATGGACTGCACGCAGACGAAGTAATCGCCGACCGGCATCTCGGCGGACTTGGCGTTGCGCCAGCTGTTCCACTTGGCGTCCGGATAGGCCTTGAGCGAGCCGTCCATCATCACTTCGGCGACCGAGATCGGCGCGTCGTCGGTCCAGCGCGGGAAGTTGACGAAGCGACGGCCGTCGGCGGTGACGGCGACGCCGGTTGCCTGGTGATCGAACTGCGCGACCTGGGTGAGCGGGCGACCGCTGGTCTGCGCCGTGGTCTGCGCGCTGGCGACACCGATCGCCGCGGCGGCGACGACGGCGATCGCGGCAGCGCCGGCGAGGAAGGGCTTGGTCTTGGACATTGTGAGGCTCCGGTCGGTGGTGTCGGACAAGTCGGCGGGATTGCCGGTGAAAAGCTGGATGAGATGGCGCGCAACCGCGTCGGGGGCTTCGCGCTGGATGAAATGGCCGACGCCGTTGAGCGTCACGAACGCGAACGGGCCGGTGAACTTGGCCGGTACCGCCGTGCTCGCCGATGGCGGGTTCACGCCGTCGACCGCGCCCTGGAAATACATCGTCGGCAAGGAGAGCGTCTTGGTCGCCTTCACCTTGTCCTCAAGCCACTGGCTGCGCGGATCGGGTTCGGCCTCGTTCCAGCGCGCGCGGTAGCTGTGCAGCGTGACGTCGGCCCAGTCTGGGTTCTTGAACGAGCGTGCGACGCGGTCGAAGGTCGCTTTGTCGAACCAGCCGGGGGGCGACCAATTGACCCAGTGGATGTGCGCGAAACCCTTGTGGTCGTCGCGAACGGCCTGCGCACCGCGCGCGGTGGCCATGAACCAGTGATACCATTGGCGCTGGGCCTGCTCGAAGGGCGGCGTCGGCATGCCGCCGAGACGGGGCGGGGTGGCGAGCATCGCCATCCGCTCGACACGGTCGGGCCAGCCGACCGCGAGCGCCTCCGCGGTGTTCGAGCCCCAATCATGCCCGGCGATCATGAATGTCTCGATCCCGAGCCCGTCCATCAGCGCGATCATGTCCATCGCCAGGATCGCGCTGTTCCCGGTGCGCGGCGCATTCCCGACGAACCGGGTTTCGCCGAAACCGCGCAGTGTCGGCACGATGGTCCGCAACCCGGCTGCGTTGAGCGCGGGGACGACCTCGTCCCAGGTCGATGCATCGTCGGGCCAGCCGTGGATCAGCAGGACCGGCTTCCCGTCGCGCGGCCCGGTATCGTTATAGGTGATTTGGAGGTCGTCGGTCGTCTGGATCGGCATGATGGTCCTCGTCGGATCGGGGTGTCGGGCTCGCGGTGGAAGCGGGCGACGCGAAGGGTCCTGGTACCAAAACAGTCTCGGGAGGCTGCTGTTCCGATCGCTAAGCCAATGATTCGTAAAGATGATCGCGCCGCCAGGCCGTGCGGACCGAATCGCGATCCGCGCGTTGTGGACGGCAGAACTTCAGGAGCAGACGATGGATTCACGACGTATGGCCGGCGCGATCGCAGGGGGCTTGGTAGCCGGGCTCGGTATCACCGCGCTGTTGATGGCGGGGGAGCGCAAGAGCGGGGAACCGTCAGAGATCGTCGCGCTCGAACGCAAGACGGCGGATAAACTCGGCATCGATACGCCGGCCGCGGATGCCCTGCCGTCGGCGCGCGAGCAGGCGGTCACGCAGAGCGGTCACCTGTTGCTGTCTGCGGCGGCGGGTGCGGTTTATGCCGCGACGGTCGACGAGGAAGCATCGGTCATCGTCTCGGGCCTGATGTTCGGCGCAGCGTTCTATGCGGCGATGCACTGGATCACGGGGCCGTTGCTGGGCGTGAAGCCGCCAGAGTGGCAGGCCGATGCGAAGACGATCGGTATGCACAGCGTGAACCATGCGGTGTT
The DNA here is from genome assembly GCF_042466285.1 of Sphingomonas sp. R86520. NCBI lineage: Bacteria > Pseudomonadati > Pseudomonadota > Alphaproteobacteria > Sphingomonadales > Sphingomonadaceae > Sphingomonas > Sphingomonas sp. R86520. The sequence goes on along the minus strand of NZ_JAXHBZ010000001.1, from coordinate 2,619,125 downwards.
CGGGCTGGTCACGGCGCTGGGTGCCAAGCTCGCCACCCGGGGCTGAAGGAAAGCGTCATCGAAGACGCGACGGTGTGCCTGTGCGGCACACCGTCACGCGTCATCGTCAGCCTGCCGCGTCTACCTGCGGCAGGTAGGCTGCGTACCCGTTGGCTTCCATCTCGGCGCGCGGGACGAACCGCAACGACGCCGAGTTGATGCAGTAGCGCAGGCCACCCTTGTCCTGCGGGCCATCCTCGAACACGTGGCCGAGATGGCTGTCGGCACCCGCCGAACGGATTTCGGTACGGACCATGCCGTGGCTGCGATCGTGGAGTTCGGCGACGTGCTCGGGCGTGATCGGCTTGGTGAAGCTCGGCCAGCCGCAATGCGAATCGAACTTGTCGGCGGATGCGAACAGCGGCTCGCCCGAGACGATATCGACGTAGAGACCGGGCTCGCGCGTGTTGAGATATTCGCCGGTGCCCGGCCGCTCGGTGCCGCTCTGCTGCGTGACGTGGAACTGCTCGGGAGTGAGCTTGGCGATCGCCTCCTCGGTCTTCTTGTAGTCGGTCATGGTGATCCTCTCGCGCTCAGGAGAGCGCTGGTTGGCCGTTCGAGGCGGACAGGCCGCCGTCGACCGGCAGGTTGACCCCGGTTATATAGTGCGCGTCGGCGCTAGCCAAAAACACTATGGCGCCGGCGATGTCTTCGGGCTGTGCGCCGCGTGCCATCGGGATGCGCTCCTCGAACTTCGCGATCAGGTCGGGCTGGTCCTTCATGCCCGCGGTGAGCGCGGTGTAGGTGAGCGACGGGTTGACCGCGTTGACGCGGACGCCGTGCTTCGCCTCGTCCATCGCGAGCGCGCGGGTGAAGTTGGTGACCGCACCCTTGGCGGCGCAATAGAAGCTGTGATTCCAGTCGCCGCCCAGGCCCGATACGGACGAGACGTTGACGATGCAGCCCTTGTTCGCGCGCAAGGTGGCGATCGCGGCACGGCTCATATGGACGACGCCGTAGAGGTCGGTCTCGATGACCTTGGTGAATTCGGAGAGGTCGCCCTCGTCGAGCTTGCCGAGATGGTCGACGCCGGCATCGTTGACGAGCACGTCGATGCGGCCGAACTTGTCGACCGCGCGGGCGACCAGCGCCTCGCAAGCGGCCATGTCGGAGACGTCGGTTTCGAGCGTTTCGACGGTCGTGCCGTCGAGGCTGGCGGCGACCTTCGCGAGGCCGTCCGCGTCCTTGTCGCCGAGTACGAGCGTCGCGCCCTCCGCGGCGAAGCGACGTGCGGCACCCTCACCGATGCCCGACGCGGCGCCGGTGATCAGTATGATCTTACCATCGAATCTCATCGATCTGTGTCCTGAAGCTTTGGAAGATACCGCGATGAACGACCGACGGGCCTGGCGGTTTCCTTGCCGAATCAACGAGATCGGCGGCGGACCCCGGCCGGCCCCGCGCGCGTTAGTGCGACGAACCTGTTTTTCGGAGATCACCATGCTCGCATCCTTCCTGATGGGCCTTGTCGGTGGCCAGCGTGCGATGACGCCGCTCGCTGCGGTGGCCATTGCAGCCGCTCGGGACGAACTGCCCACCGACAACGGCGCACCGAAACTGCTGTCGCATCCCGCCGTCGCGGCGGGCGCGCTGGCGCTGGCGATCGGTGAGATGGCGGGGGACAAGCAGAAGACCGCCCCGGACCGCATCGTTCCGATCGGCCTTGCCGCGCGATTCGTGACGTCGGCGATCGCGGGCGCCGCGCTCGTGCCGCGTCGTCAGCGTTGGCTGGGCGCGGCCGTCGGCGGCCTGACCGCCGTGGCGGCATCCTATCCCGGCTGGCGCGCGAGGATGGCGGCGATGTCGCAGTATGGCCAGACGCCGACGGGGTTCGTGGAAGATGCGGTTGTTCTGACGGGTGCGGCGGCGATTGCCCGCAACGCGGCGAAACTCGGCGCGGCCTGACCTCGGAGGTGTATTCCGGGCGAGCGGAAAAGCTGCCATGCGGCGGTGATGATCCGTATCTCATTCTCCACGCTCGCCTTCGTCTTGATTTCGTCCGGGAGCGCGGTCGCGCAAACGACCGTCGCGCCTGCTGACCAGTCGGCTGACATCGTCGTCACCGGGCGCGGGCTTGCCGATGCGCCAGGCGATCGTGCGTACGACATCGTCACGATCGATCGCGATCGGATCCAGGCTAATGCGAGCAACCGGCTGGAGAGCGTGCTGGCCGATGTCGCGGGGCTCCAGCAGTTCCGCCGATCTGATTCTCGCAGTGCCAACCCGACCAGCCAGGGTATTTCGCTGCGCGGGATCGGCGGCAATGCGTCGAGCCGCGCGCTGCTGATCTTCGACGGCGTACCGCAGGCGGATCCGTTCGGCGGATGGATCGCGTTTCCGGCGTATGCCACTGGCCGGCTCGGACGGATCCGCGTCACGCGCGGCGGCGGTAGCGGGTACCAGGGACCCGGTGCACTGGCCGGCACCGTCGAGCTGGAGAGCGCGACTCCCGATCAACTGACGCCGTTCCAGGGCAGCGTCGCATACGGCAGCCGCGACTCGGTCGACGCGCAAGGATCCGCAGCACTGGTTCGTGGATCGGGGTTCGCGACGTTGTCGGGCGCGTATGCGCGCGGCGATGGCTTTACCCCGACGGTCGAGGAAAGCCGCGGCATCGTCGATCGGGCGGCACCGTACGAGCAGGCCTCGGGTGCGCTGCGGACCGTCGTGGGTGTCGGTGCGAAGACCGAATTGCAGATGAATGCGAGCGCGTTCACCGACAGGCGCGACCGAGGCAGCGACTTTACCGACAACAAGAGCGAAGGCGCCGACGCCAGCATCCGCCTGATCGGCCGCGGGAACTGGGGGTATTCGGCGCTTGCCTATCTGCAGACGCGGGCGTTCGCGAGCAGCTTCAACAGCATCAATGCCACGCGGACGACCGCGATCCAGTCGCTGAACCAGTATAATACGCCGGCGACCGGGCTTGGCGGACGGATCGAGATTGCGCCGCCCTTGGGCGAGAGCATCACGTTGCGCCTCGGCTCGGATATCCGCGACGTCAGCGGCAAGACGCAGGAACTCTATACCTTCGTGAACACTGTGCCGACACGGCGGCGCGAGGCGGGCGGAAGCACGACGACGACCGGCGTGTTCGCCGACGGCAGCCTGGTCGCGGGCGACTTCACCTTCAGCCTCGGCGGGCGGATTGACTGGTGGTCGATCGACGGCGGCTATTTGTCCGAACGCCCGCTGGCGGGCGGCACCGCGTTGACCAATCTGCGCTACGCCGACCGCAATGGCAGCGAGACGACGGGGCGTGCGGGGATCGCGTACAAGCCGCTCGACGCGATTACGGTGCGCGCCGCCGGCTATCGCGGGTGGCGGTTGCCGACGCTCAACGAACTGTATCGCCCGTTCCGCGTCGGCAACGATGCGACGGCGGCGAATGCCGTGTTGTCGCCGGAGCGGCTGACCGGGGTCGAAGGCGGCGTGACGCTGACGCCTGCGCCGGGGGTCAGCATCGCCGCGACGTATTTCTACAACCGGCTGAAGGATGCGATCGCCAACGTGACGACGACCACTCCGACGCAGGTCTTACCGGGCGTGACGACCTACCGCATCCGCCAGAACCTCGATGCGATCCGCGCGCATGGGTTCGAGCTGGATGCGTCGTATCGACCGGGGCCGTTCGGCGTGCAGGCATCGTGGTCGCATACCAACTCGACGGTCGAGGGCTCCGGCATTACCGCCGCGCTCGATGGCTTGCGACCGGCGCAGACACCGCGCGACCAGGTGTCGGGGACGATCGACTGGCGGCACGATGCGGCGGCGCTGTCGCTGACCGTGCGGCATATCGGCCAGCAATATGACGACGACCAGAATACGCGGGTGCTCGATCCAGCGACGACGCTGGATGCGTATGCGGCGGTGCCGATCATGCGCTCGCTGGTCGCCGAACTGCGCGGCGAGAATGTGTTCAACGAGCGGGTCGAGGCGGGGATCAGCGGCGCGAACATCGTCGAGCGCGCAACGCCGCGGACGATCTGGGTCGGGTTGCGCTACGGCATCCGTTGAACCGGTGCGCGTTGACCCGTGTCCGGGCCGCGACTAATGGCAACGGCGTGAAGGGTTCCCGGTGACGGGATCAAAAGGGAAGCCGGTGCGCGGAAAGGTCTTCAGGACCCAAGTCCGCAAGACCGGCGCTGTCCCCGCAACTGTGACCGGATAGCGGCCACCCCGATTAGGCCACTGGGTTTCGATCCGGGAAGGCGGGGTGGTCACGATGACCCGGAAGCCAGGAGACCTGCCGTTCACGGTCGATCCACTGCGCGGGCGGGTGCTCCGGCGCGGACGAGTGTCCCGATCAAACGGGGTTCCCTCGAGCGAGAGACGTCTGCCGCTCCGCGAATGGTCGCGGGTGGTTTTGCAGGACGTACCCCATGACGAAATTCTTCCTTCTCCTGAGCGCGGCGCTGATCGCATCGCCGGCCTATGCGCAGGACATTCCCGACAGTGACGCGCCCGAACTCGTCGTGACCGCGACCCGCGTCGCGCAGCCCGCGAGCGAAGTCGGTCAGGCGGTGACCGTGATCGACCGCGCCGAGATCGAGCGTCGCCAGACCGTCGTCGTGTCCGATCTGCTCGCGACCACGCCGGGTGTCACAGTCACGCGCAACGGCACGCTGGGTGCGCTGACCGGCGTGCGGATCCGCGGCGCCGAATCCGACCAGACTCTGGTCGTGATCGACGGCGTGCGCGTCAACGATCCCTCGTCGACCGGCGGCGGCTTCGATTTCGGCAATCTTCTGTCCAGTTCGGTCGAGCGGATCGAAGTGTTGCGCGGGCCGAACTCGGTGCCATGGGGCAGCCAGGCGATCGGCGGTGTCGTCAATATCATCACCGCCGCGCCGACCGAAGGCGTTCAGGCACGCGCCAATGCGGAATATGGCTATGCCGACAGCGTGTTCGCGAGTGCGGGCGTGTCGGGCGCGAAGGGGCCGGTGTCGGGATCGCTGACCGGCGGCTATCTGAAGACCGACGGCATCTCGTCGGCGGCCGACGGCACGGAGCGGGACGGGTACCGTCAATATGGCGCGACCGGGCGGCTGGGCGTCGAGTTCACGCCTGGGATCGGCCTCGACCTGCGCGGGTATTTCGCGGACAGCCGGGTCGAATTGGATGGCTTCCCGGCGCCGACATATGAGTTCGCCGACACCGCCGACTACAGCAAGACGCAGGAGCTTTACGGCTATGCGGGCCTTCACGCGAACTTCGCCGACGGACGGTTCAACAACCGGGTCGCGTTCACGATCGCCGACATCAACCGCGACAATTACGAACCGGCGTTCGGCGCGGACCCGTCGTTCATCGGCCGCGGCCGCAGCGAGCGCTACGAATATCAGGGCGACTTCCGTCCGCTCGACCAAGTCCGCGTCGTCGCCGGCGTCGAGCGCGAGAACAGCCGCTTCAACGACGGTTTCACCTATGCCGATACCGGGATCACCAGCGTTTACGGCCAACTGATCGTTAAGCCGCTCGACATCCTCACGCTGACCGGCGGCGTCCGCAACGACGATCACGAGGATTTCGGCAACCACACCACGTTCGGTGCGAATGCGGCACTGGCGCTGCGCACCGGTACCACCGTCCGCGCGAGCTATGGCGAAGGGTTCAAGGCGCCGACGCTGTACCAGCTCTTCTCGGATTACGGGAACCGCGACCTCGATCCGGAGACCGCGCGCAACTTCGATGTCGGCGTCGAACAGGCGTTTCTGGATAACCGCGCCCGCGTCGGCGTGACGTACTTCAATCGCCGCACGCGCAACCAGATCGACTTCCGCGACTGCAGTCCGGCGGAGCAGGCGACAATTGGCTCGATCTGCGTCGATCGCCCGTTCGGTGTGTACAACAACGTCGCGCGCGCCGAGGCGGACGGGGTCGAATTCACGCTGGCGCTGCGTCCGGTCGATGCGCTGACGCTCACCGCCAACTACAGCTACATCCACACCGAGAACCGCTCGATCGGCGCGAATTACGGCAACGAACTTGCGCGCCGTCCGCAGCAGACCGCCAGCGTCAACGCCGATTACCGGTTCCCGTTCGGGCTCTCGATCGGCGGCACCGTGACGATGGTCGACGACAGCTTCAACGACGCCGCCAATACGACGCGGATCGATGGGTATGCGATCGGCGGCGTCCGCGCGGAGTTTCCGATCGGTGAGCGGTTCGCGATCTACGGTCGCGTCGATAACGTCACCGACGCGAGCTATCAGACAGTCACCGGCTACGGCACCTATGGCCGGGCGGCGTATGGCGGCGTGCGGTTGCGCCTGAAGTGAGGCTGGGGCCGATCCTTGCCGCCCTGCTGCTCGGGGGCTGTGCAGCACCGCCGAGCGGGGGCGGGGGGATCGTCTCGACCAACCCGTGCGTGGATTCGGTGCTGGTCCGGATCCTGCCGCCCGCGCGGATCGCCGCGATCAGCCGGTATTCGCAGGATCCGTCCGCGACCTCGATCCCGCTCGACGTCGCGCGGCGTTATCGTGCGACCGCGGGGACCGCCGAGGAGGTGATTGCGCTGCACCCCGACCTCGTCATCGCCAGCACCTATACGCCGCCTGCTACCCAGGCGGCGTACGCGCGGGCCGGGTTGAAGACGCTGCTGCTTGGCATTCCCGACTCGATCGCGGAGAGCCAGGCGCAGGTCACGCAGATTGCCGACGCCGTCGGTGCGCCTGCGGGCGGCGCGCGGATCAATGCAGATATCGATCATGCAGTGGCGCGCTGGAGCCGCAAGGATGGACCGTCGCAGAGCGCCTTGCTCTATATCAGCGGAGATCTCGCGACCGGGGGGAGCACGTTGCTGAACGAGATGATGACACGCGTCGGCTTCCGCAACGCCGCCGCGAGCTATGGGCTGACGCATACCGGGACGGTCTCCGCCGAAACGATCGTGACGCGTCCGCCTGCCGTGGTGATCGCGTCGGAACGCGTCGGTCGGGGGACGGCACTGCGCCACCGGCTGCTGCCGAACACGCCGCAAGCCGTCTTTCCGCGTGTGCTGATCAACTGTGGCGGGTCGACCATTCCGCCGGCACTCGAACGCCTCGCCGCGATCCGCGCGAGCGTGTCGTGAATCGCGCGCTCAAGCTTGTGGCGCTCTGCCTGCTGGTGGTCGTGCTGTTCGGGCTGTCGCTCGGCTGCGGCAAGGTGTGGGTGCCTCTTGAAGCGTGGTTCTCGAGCGACCCGCGGTGGTGGATCATTCTGGAGCTACGGTTGCCGCGCGCCGTGCTCGGACTCGCGCTAGGCGCCACGCTCGGGCTGTCGGGGGCTGTCCTGCAAGGCTATCTCCGCAATCCGCTCGCCGACCCGGCGGTGGTCGGCGTGTCGTCGGTGGCAGCCCTCGGCGCCGTGGCTGCGATCATCTTCGGGGTCGGCTCCGGGCCGGCGATCTTCGCCGCCGCGATGGTCGGGGCAGGGGGCGCGGTGGCGTTGCTCGCCGCGCTGACATGGCGGTCACCGAGTGCGATCACCTTCATCCTAGTCGGCACGGTGCTCGCCAGCCTTGCCGGTGCGCTGACCGCATTTCTGATCTCTATCGCGCCGAACCCCTATGCGGTCGCCGAGGTGATCGACTGGATCATGGGCGCGCTGACCGATCGCGGTTGGGACGATATCAAGCTCGCCTTGCCACCGATGCTGCTCGGCGCGGTCTTGCTGATGTTCACCGGGCGGTCGCTCGACGCGCTGTCGCTGGGCGAGGCGGCGGCGCGGTCGCTCGGCGTGCGGATGGGGCGGGTGCGGTTGCTAGTGGTGCTCGGTACCGGCCTCGTCATCGGCGCGGGCGTCGCGGTCACCGGCGTGATCGGTTTCGTCGGGCTGGTCGTGCCGCATCTCTTGCGGCCCCTCTTTGGCCACCGACCGGGCGCGCTGTTGCTGCCCTCCGCGCTTGGTGGCGCAGCTTTGGTGCTCGCGGCGGACAGCCTCGTGCGGCTTGCGCCCGGCGCCGGCGAAGTCCGGCTCGGCGTCGCGATGGCGTTGATCGGGGCGCCGTTCTTCCTCGGGTTGCTGGTCAAGGAACGGGGCCGCGCATGGATTTGATCGTCGACGCGCTGAGCGTGAAGCTCGGCAAGCGCACTGTCCTGCACGATGTGTCCGCGCACCTTCGCCCCGGCCGCGTCACCGCGATCCTCGGCCCCAACGGCGCCGGCAAGAGCACGCTGGTCAAAGCTGCCGCGGCGCTGGTCGGTCGTAGCGGGGGAAGCGTCCGGCTCGATACGCAGGACGTGGCGACAATGGACCCCCGTGCCCGTGCCCGCGCGATCGGCTACCTGCCGCAGGACGCGACGGTCCACTGGAACATCGTCGCGCGCGATGTCGTGGCGCTCGGCCGCCTGCCACACCTTGGCGCGCATGCCGCGCCGTCGTCAGTCGATCATGCAGCCGTTGTGCGGGCGATGCACGACACCGAGACCACGCACCTTGCCGATCGCCCGGTCGGCGAACTCTCCGGCGGCGAGCGCGCGCGCGTGCTGCTGGCGCGCGTGCTGGCGGGCGAACCCGACTGGCTGCTCGCCGACGAACCGCTCGCCAGCCTCGATCCCTCGCACCAGATCGACTTGCTCGCGCGGCTGCGAAAATATGCGGCCGTCGGGGCGGGGGTGGCAATCGTCCTGCACGATCTCGTCCAGGCGCAGCGTGCCGCCGACGACGCGCTGCTGATCTCGGACGGTCGGATCGTAGCGTCTGGTCCGGTCGCCGACGTGATGACCGCGGACACGCTCGGTCGCGTGTTCGGCGTTCGCGTTGCGGCGCTCGACGACGGAGACCGCCGCCTGCTCGTGCCGGTCGGACGCATCGAAGCGGCATAGACGGTCGACGCGCAGGGTCCGGGGCACTATCCCGCGCCGGGTGATCGACATTCCTGCCCCCCTCCGCCTCCGCCTCGACGGCGACGCCCTCGTCCAGAACTGGCGTACGCTCGACCGCATGAGCGGCACCGCGGCGTGCGGCGCTGCGGTCAAGGCTAACGGCTACGGCCTGGGGGCGGTCGAAGTCGCACGGCAGTTGGCGAATGGAGGCTGCCGCGACTTCTTCGTCTCGAACTGGCAGGAAGCGGCCGAATTAGCACCGCTGGGCTTGACCGTGTCCGTCCTCCACGGTGTCCGCGAGGAAGATATGCCCGCCGCGGCTGCCGGCTTCGCCCGCCCGGTCCTCAACACCGCTACCCAGGTCGCGCGCTGGAAAGCAGCCGGCGGGGGGGCATGCGACGTTATGGTCGACACCGGAATGAACCGCCTCGGAGTGTCGGCGGACGATATCGCGGAGGGTCTTCTCGACGGTCTCTCGATCGAAACGCTGATGAGCCATCTCGCGTGCGCGGACGAAGACGTTCCGATGAACGCGGTGCAACGCGACCGGTTCGCGGCACTGGCAGGCACGACAACGGCCAAGCGGATGAGCCTGGCCAATTCCGCGGGTATCGCGCTCGACGGCTATGCGTTCGACCTGACCCGGCCGGGGCTGGCGCTCTATGGGGGCGTGCCTCGCGCCGATCTGAATGCTGCGATCCGACCGGTCGTGACGATCGAAGCCCAGATCCTCCAGCGCCGCCGTGTCGAGGCAGGGAAAACGGTGGGCTATAATGCGACCTGGACTGCGCAAGCGGACACCGCCGTGGCGATCGTCAACCTTGGCTATGCGGACGGCTATTTCCGCGGCTATTCCGATCGCGGAACAGCATGGGCGGACGGGCAGCGGCTTGGCGTCATCGGCCGGGTCTCGATGGATCTGGTGGCAGTGTCCGTCGACGCAATGCCGTCTCTGACGGAAGGCGACTGGATCGGTTTCGATACCGATTTGCCACAGGCGGCGGCGGTATCCGGCATGTCACAATATGAACTGCTGACGGCGCTGGGCGGCCGTTTCGCACGCCATTGGCGGTAGTCGTCGGCCCGCGCGCAACCCGCCGATCGCCGACACGTCCAGTCCCTCAAAACGAAACGGGGGCCGGTGGAAACCACCGACCCCCGCGTCACGCCATGTTCGATCGGACGATCAGAACTTGGCCTGGAACCCTGCATAGAATTTGCGGCCCAGTGGTTCGAAGATCGCCGTACCTGCACCGATACCGGTCGAGCCGAGCGGCGGAAGACGGTCGGTCAGGTTGTCGATACCGAAGTAGAAGTTGGTATCGCGCGTGATGTTAACGCCGAGCTTGACGTCCATGTAGAACACATCCGGGTAGTAAGGGATGTCATAATCGTCGAGGTTCTGGGGAACGCGGCCCTGGAAGCTCTCATGGTTCTCGATGGCGCCAACCGACTGCTTAGTGATGTAGCGCATCTGCAGGTTGCCAAAGATCGTCCCGAAGTCCGCACCTAGGTTCCAGTTGACCTGATCCTTGGGCGAACCGATCTCGCCGACGACGGTGTCTGCGAAGCCCGGCTGCGTCGGATCGGTGAACGAGCTGTTCGTCAACACGTGGGTGTAGACGATGTGGCTGTTCAGACGCACGTTGCCGAAGGTGTGGCTGTAGTTCAGGTCGACGTCGATGCCGCGAACCTGCAGCTTAGCGTAGTTCAGCAGGGTCTGCTGAAGGCTGCCCTCGACGACGCGGTAAGCTTCTTCGCCGGCAGGTCCGGTCTGGCCAGCAGCGACGCGCTGGAACAGCGAGCAGAACTGGTTGGCCGTCGTCGGCGAATCGTAGCAGCTGTTGATGATCCCCTGTGCCGACGGCGCGGTGATCACGTTGTTGACCTTGATGTTGTAGTAATCGACCGACAGCGTCAGGCCTGGCGTGAAGGTCGGCTGGATGACCACACCATAGGTGTAGGAGTCCGACTTCTCGACATCCAGATCCGGGTTGCCGCCGCTGACGATCTCGAGCGTCTGAGCATAGACATAGTCATACGTGCTCGGGATGCCCGCTGCTGCGCAATTTGCGGCGCGGAACTGCGTCCCACCCGCGAGGTTGCGAGCGGAGCACGGATCGGCGACCGTCGCGAAGTTCTGCGACTGCGGCGAGTACAGATCCGAGAGGTTTGGCGCGCGGACGGACCGCGAGTAGTTCGCCCGGAAGCGAATGCCGTCGACCGGTGTGTAGGTGGCGTTGCCGCTATAGGCGTACACGGTGCCAGCCGAGCCCTTGTAATCGGATACGCGCCCCGAACCGCTCAGCGTCAACTCGCGGATAAGCGTGATATCCTTGAGCAGAGGAACGCGGATTTCGCCGTAAGCTTCCTTCACCGCGAACGAGGTCGGGTCGAACTTGCCGATCGCGTTGTAGAACGTGTAGCCGGCCGAAACCAACGGGTCCTGCTCGTAATAGGCGGTCTCACGACGATACTCACCGCCGAGCGAGAAGCCGATGTCGCCACCGGGCAGCGTGAACAGCTGGCTCAGGTCGCCCGAAACAAAGCCGTTGATATCGAGCTGCGTAATCTTGCCGCTCGAGACGGTGTCCTGCAGGACGTAGTTCTTGGCAGCCTGCGAGATGTTGCCCGTGCCGAACGGATTGAGCGGCTTACAGGCGGCGATGTCGGCGTTCAGGATCGCCTGACCGGCAGAGTTCAGGTTGCCGTCCCCGTCGAGGTTTGCACCCACGGCCTGCGAGATCGAAGCCGCACGGGCGGCGGACGTCTGCGAACCGCAGACGATCTGCCCGTTTGGACCAGTGACCGCGTCGAGTGCGAGCAATGCGCGCTGCGTGTTCAGGTTGCCCAGCACCTTGGTCTTCTCGTGGAACTCGCCGTAGTTCCCCGAAAGCTCGTAGTGCCAGTCATCGTTGAAGTCACCGCGGACGCCGCCGACAATGCGGTAGGTTTCACGCCGTGCTTCTTCGGTACGAACGCCGAGATCGGTCAGGTTCTTGCGCAGGATGAAGCGGAACGAACCGTTGTTGATTGCCGTGATGTTCGCTGCGGTCAGTGGCGCGTTGGTCGTCGGGTTGATGCCGCTCGCGATGATCTGTGCGGCGATCGTGTTGCGCGCGTCCGCCGAAAGATACGGGTTGTCCAGACGTGGACGCTCGTACAGCGCGTCCAACGTGCTGCCGGTGTAGAACGCCGGGCCCGAGCTGCCCTGACCGACCGAATCGGTGCGCGAGTATTTGGCTTCGATGAAGGGGACGAACGCGTCCGAAACTTCGAAATGGCCGATCAGGTTCGCCGAGTAGCGGTTGAGTTCCGGCAGGATCTGGATCAGCTGGCCTTCGCGGCGGGTGTCGCCGTTACCGCCGAGATACGAGCCGGCTGGAACCGCGCTGGCACGAAGCGGGCTGGCGGCGGTGCCGGTGCCCGCGGTGGCGGCGAGGCCGACGCGTGAGCCGGTTTCCTGAGACAGGCCGCCCGAGGACTGGAACAGGTAGTTGCACGAGAACGGACGACCCGCATTGTTGAAGGCCGCGGTCGGGGTGTTGTCACGTCCGCACGCGCCTGTGGGGCTCGCGAAAGCGACGAGGCCACCAGCCGAGATGGTTGCCGAGCGGATATCGCGGAAGAAAACCGCATCGGGGATGCCGTCGGAGTTGAGGTTGGTCTGACCCGCAGCGACGCCGGCAGCATCGGAGTCGGTGGACACAAACCCGTCTGCATGGCGCAGATTCTTGCGGTCCGACGCGTACAGCGCGTTCTGACGCGAATATTCGAGATCGACGGCGATGTTGCCGCGACCGTCTGCGAAGTTCTTGCCGGCAAGAACGCTACCGAAATAGGAACCCGCGTCACCGCGCTGACTGATTGCACCCTGGCTGCGGATCTGCAGGCCGTCGTAATGGTCCTTCAGGATGAAGTTGACGACACCGGCCAGTGCATCCGAACCATAGACGCCCGAGTTGCCGCCGGTGGTGAGGTCGACGCGCTCGAGCAGGTCGGTCGGGATGGTGTTGGTGTCGACCGAGACCGCGTTGTTCAGGATGTCCGAACCGACATGGCGGCGGCCATTGACGAGAACCAGCGTACGCTGTGTGCCGAGGCCGCGCAGATCGAGAAGGTTGAGGCCCGCGGTGCCAAGGAAGCGAGTCGAGTTCGCCTGGCTGAACGTGCTCTGCAACTGCGGCAGGTCGTTCAGGACGTCGCCGATGGATGTCTTGGCCGTCGTGGTGAGCTCTACGGCACTGACGCTCGTGACCGGAACGGCGGACTGACCGTTCGGGCTCGCGATGCGCGAACCGGTTACCAGAATTTCGTCGTTCTGCGGCGCAGCCTGGTCCTGAGCGACGTCTTGCGTCGGCACGGTGACCGGATCAGTCGCGGTCTGCGCGAATGCGATACTCGGTATCCCCGCAAGCGCACCGACAAGTGCAGTTGCACCCAAAAAGCGAGATAACATCATGAAAAAGCCCCCGTTTCGGCATATATGCCTGACGTTTTCAAGCTGACGAGACGGGGGCGCTCGTGCAACGGAATATTACGCTTTCATGAACAGAACGGTGCTTTTCGTACTGTCGTGTTACAAAGATGCAACATTCGAAACGTCCTACCGTTCCAAGCACATAGCGATGCCCATGCCGCCGCCGATGCACAACGTGGCCAGGCCTTTCTTCGCGTCGCGCTTCTGCATTTCGTAGATCAGTGTCGTCAGGACGCGGGCGCCGCTTGCCCCGATCGGGTGGCCGATGGCGATCGCGCCGCCGTTGACGTTGACCTTCGATGCGTCCCAGCCGAGTTCCTTGCCGACCGACAGCGCCTGCGCGGCGAAGGCTTCGTTCGCCTCGATCAGATCGAGGTCGGCAAGCGTCCAGCCGGCCTTCTCTAGCGCGCGTTTGGTGGCTGGAACGGGGCCGATGCCCATCACCGACGGGTCGACGCCGGCCGATGCCCAGCTCTTGATCGTCGCGAGGATGGTCGAGCCGCGACGTTCGGCTTCTTCTCGGCTCATCATAACCAACGCAGCGGCGCCGTCGTTGAGGCCGCTGGCGTTCGCAGCCGTTACCGTGCCGTCCTTCTTGAAGGCGGGCTTCACGCCCGAGACGCTCTCGATCGTCGCGCCGGCGCGGATATATTCGTCGTCGGCGACGATGGTGTCGCCCTTGCGGCCCTTGATCGTGACGGGGGCGATCTCGTCCTTGAACCTCCCTGAGCCGCGCGCGGCCTCCGCCTTGTTCTGCGAGGCGACCGAGAAGGCGTCCTGTTCGCCGCGCGTGACCTGATATTGCTCGGCAAGGTTCTCGGCGGTGATACCCATGTGATACCCGTTGAAGACGTCGGTCAGGCCGTCGCTGACCATCGTGTCGACGAGGCTGAGATTGCCCATCTTCTGGCCACCGCGGATCGACTGCGCGTGCGCGGAGAGCGACATCGACTCCTGACCACCGGCGACGACGATGGTCGCGTCGCCGGTCTGGATCGCCTGGGCGGCTAGCGCGACGGCACGAAGGCCCGAGCCGCAGACCTGATTGACACCCCAGGCGGGGATTTCCTTGGGCACGCCGGCCGCCATCGACGCCTGGCGCGCGGGGTTCTGGCCCTGTGCGGCGGTCAGGACCTGTCCGAGGATCACTTCCGAAACGTCTTCACCGGCGACGCCGGCCTGTTCGAGCGCGGCTTCGATCGCGATGCGGCCGAGTTCATGCGCTGGGGTGGAAGCGAACGCGCCGAGGAAGCTGCCTACCGGCGTGCGCTTGGCGGCGGTGATGACGACGTCGGTGGAGCGTGGGTCAGTCATGTCGGAATCCTCTTTGTCTGGATCCCATGTAGGTCAGTCGAGCGCGGCGATCCAGTTCGCGAGCGGTTCCCAGAGGCGCGGGCGCGCGGAACGGCCGACGATCATGCCGACATGGCCCGCGCCCAGATCGCGGCGGTCTGCGAAACCGATCGCGGTCGCAGCGGGAACGATGCGGTCGCTCAGTGACACGAACTCGACGGCGGGGCAGGGTAGGGCGAGCGGATCGACCGGGGTACCGCCGATGAGCCAGCCGCCTTTGCCAGGAAGATCGTCGGCGATGCAGGCCTCGAACAGCGAGGCCGCAGCGGCATAGGGCAGAGGAGCGCCCGAGTTCGCCCAGTCCTCGAGCCGGACGAATGCTCGCGCCGCGTCGCTGTCGAGGGGCATGTCGGCGAACGTCTCGTATTTGGCGATGGTCCGTGCCGGGTCGAGTTGCCAGAAGCCCGCCTGAAGTACTTCCATCGGCAGAAGGCCGAGCAGTGCCGCGGCGGATTTAACCGTAGCCCAGGTCGCAGCAAGCGCAGGGCGCCCTTCGCCATAGCCATCGAAGTGCCAGGGTGCTGCGATCGTCGCGACTCCGGCGGCGGGGGTGACCGCGGCAGCGCCAAGCGCGAGCGTCCCCCCGAGGCAGTAGCCGACGAGTACCGGTGGCTCGGGCAGTGCCTGAAGCAGCGGGACCAGCAAGCGTTCGACATGCGCCGCCAGATCGAGGTCGCGGTCCTCGCTACCCGGCGATCCCCAGTCGACCAGCCACGCATGAAACCCCTGCGCGGCGGTCCATTGCACCAGCGAAGACCCGGGCGAATGATCGAGGATGTCGGGCGGGTTTATCAGCGACGGGACGAACACCACGGGGCGGCCTTCGCCCCCGTAATCCCGCAACGCGACCCGGCCCGACTGGTAGACCGCAGGCTTCGGCGCCGCGCGTTTCTCTCGTGGAGCCGCCTGATACGCGCGCAAACCTGCAAGCGCACGCGCCATCCGTTCGGGTGATGCGGCGGTTTCGCTGCGCAGCACGCCGAGGAACAACGGCAATGGTCTGGGGCCATGCTGCACACCGTGTTGCGGTGCGTCATCAAAGACTGTAGCCTCCGTTTCAAACATAAGACGGGGGATCCATGAAGAAGCAACCGGCTGCCGACGGAATCGTCATTATCAAGAAATACGCCAATCGGCGCCTCTATAATACCGAGTCTTCATCGTACATCACGCTCGATCACCTTGCGACGATGACCCGCGAGGGTCGCGACTTCAAGGTCGTCGATGCGAAGACGGACGAGGACATCACGCACAACGTCTTAACACAGATCATAATGGAGGAGGAAAGCCGCGGCGAAACGATGCTGCCGGTCAATTTCCTTCGCCAGTTGATCTCGATGTACGGCGACTCGATGCAGACGATGGTACCGGGGTATCTGGAGGCGTCGATGGACAGCTTCCGCCGCAACCACGACCAGTTCAAGTCGGCGGTCGAGGGGGCGTTTGCGAACTCGCCGTTCGCCGATATCGCCAAGCGCAACATGGCGATGTTCGATGTCGCAGCCCAAGCGCTGAAGCCAGTCGCGCCAGCACCCGCTGCCAGCAAGGACGACGAGATCGCGGCTCTGCGCGACGAGCTGTCCAAGTTGCAGGAAAAGGTCGAGAAACTCGGCTGAGCGACTGGTTTTGCCGATGACGCCGATGTTGTGGAGTGCGAGTGGCGGACTGCTGGCACTGGCGATCGTCGCGGGGCTCGGCGAGCGGCGCCGGCGGCTGCGTCGCGATCCGGACTCGGTCGGCTGGGTCGACTGGCCGACAGTACAGATGCTGGCGTTGATCGCGCTCGCGGTGACGATCGGACTGGCGTTCAAAAACTGATGCCGGGCGCATGCTAAAAGAGAGCGTCTTCGAATAGCCGGGCGTTTTAGTCCGAGCGCGCCGGTTCTTCAGTCTCAGTAAAAACGGCTGAGCGTCAGCGCGCGTGAGGACCCGTCGCACAGGCCGAGTTCGACGACTCGACCCGGCGCGCCGATCGACCAGGTTGCGATAGGCTTGGCGGCATAGTCGGCGGCGATCGGCGTGCCGTCGATCGCACAGATCAGGTCACCGTCTTTCCAGCCGGACGCCGCCGCTGGTCCGCCGCGCATCACGTGAAGCACTTTCAGGCGGTCTTTCTCGACCCCGAGCAGCAATCCACTGGTGGAGCGAAGCGGGACGGTGTCGGCCTTGGGCCCGCGACTGAGCACCATGCGGCGCGCGCCGGGATCGAGCAGGACGCGGTAATTCTGGAGAAACCCCGATCCGATTCGACCGGCGGCGCCGACCGATTGCGAAAAGCCGTTGGCGGGCTCGACACGGACCTCGACCGAGCGGGCGAGCATGTCGCCGACGCGCAGATCGGGGACGATCGCAAGCCCGCTGACGGCGGCGCCCGCAAGCCCGAACGAGATCGCGGTCGTCGATGGCACGGTCAGCGCCGCCGCCTTCCAACCTGCGGCTGTCACCGTGACCGCAGAGCCATCGCCGGTATCGACGATCATCGGCGCCAACCGGCGATTGCCGAGCTTCGCCGTGCTCTCATAGACACTGCGCGCCGCAGACACGCGGAGCGGCGCGGTTTCGCCTTTGAACGGAAGACGTCCCGAAGGCAGCAGCCGGAATTTTCGCGCGGCGTAATCGATGTCGAGCGCGTGACCGGCGAGCAGGTCCGCGCCGACCAGCAGGTCTACGGCCGCGACGCTGCCGGTGGCGATCGCGGGGAGATCGGTGACGGTGACGCCGCCGCCTGTTCTGGCGAGGCCGCCGATCGCCAGCGTCCGCGTCGGCATCCAGCCAAGCTCGACGGACCCGCCGATGGCACGTGCACTCCCGCCTGCGACCAGTTTGGCGGTGTCGACGGCCGGAGAGGCCTTGGCCAGCAACGTGTAGCTGACGCCGGTATCCAGGATCGCGGTGACGTTGCGGCCGTCGATCTGCATCGTGAAGCGGATCTGGTTGCCGGGGGTGAGATCGAACGGCACCCAGCGGGCCTCGGCATCGTCGGCGAGATGGTAGACCCCGCGGTCGCGTGCTGCGGGCGAAATGGCGGCGGGGGCGGGTTTGGCGGGCTCGCGTGCCGAGACGATCAGGACCGCGAGCAGCGGGACGAGGGCAAAGAGGGCGCGGCGCATCTGGGATGGTCCCTAGCGTGTCGGCGGTTCCGTACAAGCGGGGGCGAACTTCCAGCCGCTATAGCCGCTCGGACTAACGTCGTTCTCCCGCGATTGCGGGTGTCCAGGGTCGCCCACGGTGGCGTTGGCGATCCTTGGGGGGCCGCGTTCGCTGGGGCTCGAAGTCGTGCATCAACAAGCACGAGCGAATATCTACTACCGCGACGGAGGCCGGGGTCTAGCCGGGGACGGTGATGACGGCGGACGGCGCGCCGTTATTCTAACCTTTCCAACTGGGCCCCGGCCTCCGCCGGGGGGCAGTACTCAGGGGGATGGCGGCGCTACAGGCATGCCTCGAGATACGCCTGATCGAAGCCGAACTGCTTCGCCTTCTCCAGCGTGTAGGGCCGCAAGCCCATCGACCGGTACTCGCCCAGAATCTTCCCGTCGGCGCTCTCGTCGAGATATTCGAACTTGAACAGCTCCTGCGTGACGATCACCGGGCCCTCCATGCCGATCACCTCGGTGATGTTGGTCACCCGGCGCGAGCCGTCGCGGAGGCGCTTCACCTGGATGATCAGTTCAACCGAATCGGCGATCTGGCGCGAAATGGCTTCCTTCGGCACCTTGATGTCGGACATCATCACCATGTTCTCCATACGCGCGAGTGCTTCGCGGGGAGAGTTGGCGTGAAGCGTACACATCGAGCCGTCGTGACCCGTGTTCATGGCCGCAAGCATGTCGAAACACTCGGAGCCACGAATTTCGCCGAGGATGATACGGTCAGGTCGCATACGCAGCGCGTTCTTGACGAGATCGCGGATGCTGATCTCGCCTTGGCCTTCAAGGTTGGCGGGGCGCGTTTCAAGCGGGAGCCAGTGTGGCTGTTGCAGGCGAAGCTCGGCAGCATCCTCGATCGTCAGCACGCGCTCGCCGGGATCGATCATCTTCGACAACGCATTGAGCATCGTCGTCTTGCCCGAACCGGTACCGCCCGAGATCACGACGTTGAAGCGCGAGGCGCCGGCGATCTTGAGCGCGGTCGCCATCTTCGGCGACATCGAGCCGAAGCCCGCCATCATATCCAGCGTGATCGGTTTCGCCGAGAACTTACGAATCGAGATCGCGGTGCCACGAAGTGACAGCGGCGGCACGATCACGTTGACGCGGGAGCCGTCCTTGAGGCGCGCATCGGCCAGCGGAGAGGTCTGGTCGACGCGGCGACCGACCGAGTTTACGATCCGTTGCGCGATCTGGAACAGGTGTTCCTCGTCGCGAAACTGGATCGGCGCGAGTTCGAGCTTGCCCTTGCGCTCGACGTACGTCTGCTCGGGGCCGTTCACCATGATGTCGGTGATGTTCGGATCCGCCAGCAGCTCTTCCAACGGTCCGAGCCCGAGCAGTTCGTCGACCAGCACCTTTTCCAGCGCGAACTGTTCGCGGCGGTTGAGCGTCAGCTTCAGTTCGGCAAGCACCTCGCCGATGATCGGCCGGAATTCCTCGGCCAGCTCGTCCTTGCCGAGCGTCGCCGCCGCCTCCGGATCGACGCGTTCGAGCAGGCGCGGAAGGACCTGTTCCTTGATCTTGTGGATCGACTGTTCGAAGCCCTCGACGCGACTGTTGCCCGCTTCGCCGCTGGCGTTCTGGCGATCGGATAGGCGCTGCATCGCGTCCATCTGCGTGCCGGGCATCGTGCCGGGCCCAAACCCGTCCGATTCGCCGGGCATGGGGAACGCGTCGATCGGCGGAAACTGGGCGCCGCCTTCGGTATCGGCGCGCGGCGCGGCGCCGCCGCCTTGCATCGGTCGCGCGACGCCGAATGCTGGCCGGGCCGACTGCCCTCCGCTTATGCCACTGCGACGACCGAATGCACTCATACCCGAATCCCTGGATGATTACGCATCGGGTTAACCGCGAAGGCTTGATAATTGACTAACCAAATCAGGCAGGTGGTGCAGACCGTGTTTTCCACGTCCGTGCCGAGGGTTGATCGCCGTCGCGAACTCTACGAAGGCTGGCGCATGATCCGCCTGTTGCTCCTTCTCGCACTGACCTTTGGGTTGGCCAGTTCCGCCTCGGCCGACGACATCGCTGCAACCGGCCGCGGTGTGGTGCGTGTCGTGACGATCGCGGTGGTCGACGATCAGGTGGTGGGTTTCGGCCACGGTAGCGGCTTTGCGATCGCGCCCAACCGGATCGTCACCAACGCGCACGTCGTCGACCTCGCGGAGCGCTATCCCGACAACGTCGTCGTCGGCATCGTGCCCACAGAGGGCACCAAATCCTATCAGGGCAAGGTGATCGCCTATGATTCGCAGCGCGACCTGGCGCTGATCGAGTTCACTGGCGCGCGTCTGCCGCCCAGTGCGCTGTATACCGGGCCGATGAGCGAGGGCGATCCGGTGGTGTCGCTCGGCTTCCCCGGCAACGTAGACCTGGCGACGGCGCGATCGGCGGCGGATTATATTCGGCCGATGACGCCGGTGCGATCGGAGGGCGTGCTTTCGGGGCGGCGCGTGCTGAGCAATGTCGAAGTGCTGCTGCATACGGCGAGTATCGCGCGGGGTAATTCGGGTGGCCCTCTGCTCGATCGCTGTGGGCGGGTGATCGGAGTAAATTCGGCCATCACCCGCGGCGAAGAGGGGGATTCGACGTTCGGCTTTGCGATTGCTGATACCGAACTGTCAGGATTCCTGCGCGATGCGAAGCAGCCTTATGCGTCGATCGGCACGGGCTGTACGTCGATCGAGGATCGGTTGCGGCAGGACAGCGACGCGGATGCGCGCACCACCGCCGATGCGGCGTCGGCCAAGCGTGATGCGGCTACCCAGGATGCGATGGCGCGCGAGGTTGCGCTGGAGAAGGCGCGGACCGAGGCCGGGCGTGCGCGCGAGAACGTCATGGCGATCGCCGGGCTGCTGCTGGTGGCGGGCGCGCTGGTGATCGGGAGCGCAGGTCTGCTCGAATCGCGCGGCGAGCGGCGGCGGGCGGTCTGGGCTCTCGGGGTCGGCAGCGCCGGTATCCTGGTCGCAATCGTGGTGTTCGTGTTGCGGCCGTCCGGCGAGGTAGATGTGCCGTTGTCGGCGTTGCCCAAGACGCAGATATCGACGCCCGATGCGGCGCTCGGCAAGCTGATGTGCACGCTGATCCCGGAGCGCAGCCGGATCACGATCTCGTCCAGCGAGGACGTGCCGATCGACTGGGGTGCGAAGGGCTGCATGAACGGCAAGACGCAATATGTCGGTGCGAATGGACGGTGGGACCGTGTGCTGGTGCCGGACACCGAGCAGACCGTGTCCGTGCTGTCGTTCGATCCGGCGACGCGGGTGTATTCCAATACGCGCTATCTGATGTCGGCGGCGGGGATGACCGCGGCGCGGACAGCGCGTGGTGTCGTGCCGAACGTGTGCAACATGGACGATGCTGCGCTCGGCCGGCTTGCGGGGCAGCAGGCGGCGGTTCGTGCGACGTTGCCGCCATTGCCGAACGAAAAGCTCGTCTATTCCTGCAAGTCTGCGCGCTGAGCTTCCGAAGCTAGCAATGCGCGTTTGCGGTCTAGTCCGTAGGCATAACCGCCAAGCGCACCGCCGATGCGCTGGGCGCGGTGGCAGGGGATGACGATCGATACGGGATTCTGGCCGCACGCGGTGCCGGCGGCGCGGACCGCAGCGGGGCGACCGGCTAGCGCTGCGAGTTCGCTGTAGGTCCGGGTCTCGCCGAGCGGGATCGTGCGCAAGGCCTGCCAGATGGCTTCCTGGAATGCGGTGCCTCGGACGTCGAGCGGGAGGTCGTGGTCGCGTTCGGGGGACTCCACTGCCGCAACGACTTGCGCGGCTAAGTCGGATAGGGCTGCGTCGCCCGGTTCGATTTTGGCGTTGGGGAAGCGGTGGTGGAGTTCAACGGCGTCTTCGTCGAACGAGACGCGGCAGAGGCCCTTGTCGGTGGCGGCGACGAACAGGGCGCCGAGACTCGTGTCGGCGACCGTCCAGCGGATCGTGACGCCCTCACCGCCGCGCACCCAGGCGCTGGGCGCCATGCCGAGCCGTTTGGCGTCGGCTTCGTAGAAGCGGCTGGGGGCGGAATAGCCGGCGTCGTAGATCGCTTCGGTCACGGTCGAATCCTCCGATAGGGCGTTGGCCGCGCGGCCGGTGCGCAAGGCACGCGCGTAGGCGGCGGGGGTGACGCCGGTGGCGCGCTTGAACAGGCGGTGGAAATGATGCGGCGCGTAGCCGACTTTCGCGGCGACCTCGTCCAGCGAAAGGCGGTCTTCGGCGGCTTCGAGCAGCGCGACCGCGGCGGCGACGGCGATGCGGTCGCGGCCGACTTCGTCCGGAGTGCAGCGCAGGCAGGCGCGGAAGCCGGCGGCGCGGGCGCTCGGCGGGTCCGGGTGGAAAGTGACGTTCTCGCGCTTGGGATGACGGGCGGGACAGCTCGGCTTGCAGTAGATGCCGGTGGTCTTCACAGCCACGACGAACCGGCCGTCCCATGCGCGGTCGCGGGCGTCGAACGCGCTCCAGGCGGTGTCGTCATCGGGGCGGGGAGCGCTGGTCATAAGGGGGGTATAAGCGTTCGTGGCGCTGGTGCATCCCGTGGCTTGCGCTCAAAGTGGGAGCCAATCTTAGGCCCGGCCGTTCTCTTGGGCATACCCCATAACGAAAGACGTCTCATGGCCTCCGACACGCCCGTCTGGTTCATTTCCGGCTGCTCGACCGGTTTCGGTCGCGAACTCGCTAAGCTCGTGCTCGCGCGCGGTTGGCGTGCGGTGGTCACGGCGCGGGATGCCGACCGGGTCGCCGATCTGGCGGAGGGCGCGGAGGATCGTGCGCTCGCGTTGTCGCTCGACGTGACGGAGCAGGCGCAGATCGACGATGCCGTGGCGCAGGCCAAGGCGAAGTTCGGACGGATCGACGTACTCGTGAACAATGCAGGCTATGGCTATCAGGCGTCGGTCGAGGAAGGTGAGGACTCGCAGATCCGGGCGCAATTCGATGCGAACGTGTTCGGGCTGTTTGCGCTGACTCGCGCTGTGCTGCCGGTCATGCGGGCGCAGAAGAGCGGGCATGTGATCAACATCACGTCGGTTGCCGGGTTGGTCGGGTTCCCGGGCTCGGGCTACTACGCCGCGTCGAAGCATGCGGTGGAGGGGTGGTCGGACGCGCTGCTCGCCGAAGTTCAGCCGCTTGGCATCAATGTCACGTGCGTCGAGCCGGGGCCGTTCCGGACGGACTGGGCCGGGCGTTCGCTGAAGCAGACGCCGGTGAAGATCGCCGATTATGCGGAGACGGCGGGCAAGCGGCTCGACGGCACGCGCGAGGTTAGCGGGACGCAGGCGGGCGATCCGGTGCGCGCCGGCGAGGCGATGATCGCGCTGACCGAGGATGCGAAGCCGCCGCGGCATCTGGTGCTGGGGGCCTGGGGGTATGATGCGGTGACGAAGAAGATGGCGGAGCGGCTGAAGGAGATCGAGGCGCACAAGGCCGACAGCCTTGGGGCGGATTACCCGGGGAAGTAATTTCGGCGGAGCTACAGGGAGTTGTCTCCCCGCGAAGGCGGGGATCCAGACTGGGCTCCCGCCTTCGCGGGAGAACAAGGAGGCAGGGGCTGCCTTCACGTCTTTAGTGCTAGCCTGGGCCTAGGACCTTTGCTCTCTCCTGGCCCTTTATCAGAGCCACCATCTAACCAAAGCCACCACCCCGGCGAAGGCCGGGGTCCAATTGGGGGAACGTCGCTAACTGAGCGCGCCCCTCAATTACTGCCACCTTTCCAATTGGGCCCCGGCCTTCGCCGGGGTGGTGTTGGTCGTGTGGGGCAGCTGGAAGCTCAGCCGCCGTTGGCGTGGAACAACTCTAGCGTGCGCTGCTTCGCGAGGTTCGCACTTGGCTCGTGAAAATCCTTGCGCCGATCCGAATTGAAGCCGTGGCCCGCCTCGTAGACATACACCGTTGCGTTGGGCCAATCCTTGGCGATGACCTGCTCGACGCCCTCCATGGGGATGCCGTGGTCGTGGCGGCCGAAGTGCAGGATCACTGGCACCTTCGGTTCCTCGTCCGCCGCGGCCGGGATCATGCTGCCGTAATAGCCGCTCGCTGCCGCGACGCCGGTCAGCTTGGTCGAGGCGAACCAGGCGACCGAACCGCCATAGCAATAGCCGACCACGAACACCGGGCCGGCCGGCGCCAGCGTGTCGATGCAGGTCTGGACGTCCTTCAGCGACAGGTCGAACGGGTGGAGCTGCCGCGCCAGTTCGACGCCGCGCGCGAGGCCTTCGCCCGAATAGTCGGCCTCGAAACCGGGATGCTCGCGGTCGAACAGCGCAGGCGCAAGCACCTCGTAACCGTTGGCGGCATATTCGTTGCACAGATCGCGAATGTGATCGGTGATCCCGAAGATCTCCTGCACCAGCACGACACCGCCGCGGCGATCCCCGGTTGGCTGCGCATGATAGACTGCAACGGTCGCGCCGTCGGACATCGTCATCGTTTCCATCGTGCCGGTCATTCTCGAATCCTTATCAGAAATACGCGTCGCGCAGGCGACAGGCCGGGGTGGTCCACCGAACGGCAAACCCCACAACACCGCTTCCTTACGCATGGCCGCGCAGCGAGGACTAGTCCGAAGGGATGACAAAACAGTCACAAACCGACCGCCGGGGGCGTCCGGCCGGGTTGCCAATCCGCGAACCCGATGCTACCCGCGCCGCGTCCCATGAGAGGTGCTTTCGCGCCCTCTTCCCCCGTGGGGCGGCACTATTTTCGGTTTCAGGCGAGGATTCAAAGGTCCGTGGAGACAATTCCCGGTAACGTCGGCGGCGCTATTCAGGCGAGCTTAGGTGGGCGGTATGCGCTCGCCCTGTTCGAACTGGCGCGTGACGCCAAGACGATCGACACGGTCGAGTCGAGCCTGGCGAACGTGCGCGACGCGCTCGCGCAGTCGGAGGACTTCCGTACGCTGACGTCCAGCCCGATGGTGTCGCGTGGCGCGGCCGTAAAGGCAGTGTCGGCAGTGGCCGACGAACTCGGCGTCGATGCGACCACCAAGAGCTTCCTCGGCGTCCTCGCCGAGAACCACCGGCTGGGCGCGCTGCCGAAGATCATCAAGGCATTCCGGACACTTGCCGCGCAGCATCGCGGCGAGATCGCGGCCGAGGTGACGTCCGCGCATCCGCTAACCGACGAGCAGGTGATCGAGCTGAAGCATCAGCTCCGCCAGCGGGTCGGCCGTGAAGTTTCCGTCGACCTCAGCGTCGACCCATCGTTGCTGGGTGGACTCGTCGTCCGCGTCGGCAGCCAGATGATCGATTCGTCGATCAAGACGCGTCTCAACACTCTCGCGCACGCGATGAAGGGCTAAGCTAATGGATATCCGCGCCGCAGAAATCTCGAAGATCATCAAGGATCAGATCGCCAATTTCGGCACCGAGGCTCAGGTCAGCGAGACCGGCCAGGTGTTGAGCGTCGGCGACGGCATCGCGCGCATCTTCGGCCTCGACAACGTCCAGGCCGGCGAGATGGTCGAATTCTCGAACGGCGTGCAGGGCATGGCGCTCAACCTCGAGGCCGATAACGTCGGCGTCGTGATCTTCGGGAGCGATTCCGAGATCAAGGAAGGCGACATCGTCAAGCGCACCGGCACGATCGTCGACGTGCCGATCGGCAAGGAGCTGCTCGGCCGCGTGGTCGATGGCCTCGGCAACCCGATCGACGGCAAGGGTCCGATCAACACCACCGAGCGCAGCCGCGTTGAAGTGAAGGCACCGGGCATCATCCCGCGCCAGTCGGTCAGCGAGCCGGTCCAGACCGGGCTCAAGGCGATCGACGCACTCGTCCCGGTCGGCCGCGGCCAGCGCGAGCTGATCATCGGCGATCGCCAGACCGGCAAGTCCGCCGTCGCGATCGACGCGTTCATCAACCAGAAGATCGCCAACGCCGGCGATGACGAGTCGAAGAAGCTGTATTGCGTCTATGTCGCGATCGGCCAGAAGCGCTCGACCGTTGCACAGCTCGTCAAGACGCTCGAAGAGAATGGCGCGATGGAATACACCATCGTCATCGCCGCGACCGCGTCGGACCCCGCACCGCTCCAGTATCTCGCACCCTACACCGGCGTCGCGATGGGCGAGTATTTCCGCGATCGCGGCATGCACGCGCTGATCTGCTACGACGATCTGTCGAAGCAGGCGGTCGCGTATCGCCAGATGTCGCTGCTGCTGCGTCGTCCTCCGGGCCGTGAAGCATATCCGGGCGACGTGTTCTATCTCCACAGCCGTCTGCTCGAGCGTGCGGCGAAGATGTCGGACGCGAATGGCGGCGGCTCGCTGACCGCGCTGCCGATCATCGAGACGCAGGCGGGCGACGTTTCGGCGTACATCCCGACCAACGTGATCTCGATCACCGACGGCCAGATTTTCCTCGAGACCGACCTGTTCTTCTCGGGCGTGCGTCCGGCGATCAACGTCGGCCTGTCGGTGAGCCGCGTCGGTTCGGCCGCTCAGACCAAGGCGATGAAGAAGGTGTCGGGCTCGATCAAGCTCGAGCTGGCGCAGTACCGCGAGATGGCGGCGTTTGCGCAGTTCGGGTCGGATCTCGATGCGTCGACGCAGAAGCTGCTGAATCGTGGTGCTCGTTTGACCGAGCTGCTGAAGCAGGCGCAGTTCTCGCCGCTGCCGTTCGAGGAGCAGACCGTGTCGATCTTCGCCGGCACCAGCGGCTATCTCGACAAGGTGCCGGTCAACGACGTGACCCGCTACGAGCAGGCCCTGCTGGCCGACATGCGTGCGAACCATGCCGACGTGCTGAAGCTGATCCGCGATACCCGCGACCTGGGTAACGAGGCGAAGGACAAGCTGAAGGCAGCGCTCGAAGCGTTCGCGAAGACGTTTGCATAATCAGCGTAATTGACCGTCACCCCAGCGAAAGCTGGGGTCTCAGGCCGCCAGTGAGCGGCTTGTGGCACGAGATCCCAGCTTTCGCTGGGATGACGAGGTAGGAAACTAAATGGCGTCGTTGAAAGCCCTCAAGATCCGCATCGGCTCGGTGAAGTCGACGCAGAAGATCACCAAGGCGATGAAGATGGTCGCCGCTGCGAAGCTGCGCCGTGCGCAGGACGCGGCGGTTGCCGGGCGTCCGTATGCCGAGCGTCTCGAAGCGGTGATGGCGAGCCTCGCGGGGCGCGTCGGCATCGCGCCGGGCGCCTCGCCGCTGCTCGCGGGTACGGGCAAGGACCAGGTCCACCTGATCGTCATCGCGACGTCCGAGCGTGGCCTCGCGGGCGCGTTCAACACCAACATCGTCCGCGCGGCGCGTCGCAAGGCCGAGGAACTGATCGCGGCCGGCAAGACCGTGAAGTTCTACGTCGCCGGCAAGAAGGGGCGCGTGATCAAACGCTTCTATCCGAACGACATCATCGCCGATCACGAGATGGGGCAGATCAAGAAGCTCGCGTTCAGCGACGCGCAGGCCGTGTCCGAGGACCTGATCAAGCGCTTCGGCGAAGGCCAGTTCGACGTCGCGCACCTGTTCTACGCGAAGTTCGTATCGGCCTTGGTGCAGGTTCCGACCGGCATCCAGATCATTCCGATCCCGCTATCGGCTATTCCCGGTGCGGAAGCGAAGTCGGGTGCGCCCGCAGAGGCCGTGGTCGAGTATGAGCCCGACGAGGAAGCGATCCTCGCCGATCTCCTGCCGCGCAACGTCGCGATCCAGATTTTCCGCGCGCTGCTTGAAAACGCGGCGTCGGAGCAGGGTTCGCGCATGAACGCGATGGACAACGCCACGCGCAATGCCGGCGACATGATCACGCGCCTCTCGATCCAGTATAACCGTACCCGCCAAGCCGCGATCACGACCGAGCTGGTCGAAATCATCTCGGGCGCCGAAGCGCTCAAGTAAGTCCAAGGAAGCAGACAATGGCAACCGCCCCAGAGACCCTCGGAACCACGCTCGCCCCCAAGGCCACGAACAACACCGGCCGCATTTCGCAGGTCATCGGTGCGGTCGTCGACGTGCATTTCCCCGATAACCTGCCCGCCATTCTGTCGGCGCTCGAAACCGACAATAATGGCAACCGGCTCGTGCTCGAAGTCGCGCAGCATCTCGGCGAGAACACCGTCCGCACGATCGCGATGGACGCCACCGAGGGGCTGACCCGCGGCCAGACCGTCACCGACACCGGCTCGCAGATCCGCGTGCCGGTCGGCCCGAAGACGCTCGGCCGCATCCTCAACGTCATCGGCGAGCCGATCGACGAGCGTGGCCCGGTCGGCGCAGAGACGACCGCCCCGATCCATGCCTCGGCGCCGCTGTTCGTCGACCAGTCGACCGAGAGCGCGATCCTGGTCACCGGCATCAAGGTCATCGATCTGCTCGCACCCTATGCGAAGGGCGGCAAGATCGGCCTGTTCGGCGGCGCGGGCGTCGGCAAGACCGTGCTGATCCAGGAACTGATCAACAACATCGCCAAGGGGCATGGTGGCACCTCGGTGTTCGCGGGCGTCGGCGAGCGTACCCGCGAGGGTAACGATCTGTACCACGAGTTCCTCGACGCGGGCGTCATCGCCAAGGATGCCGACGGCAATCCGCAGTCGGAGGGCTCGAAGGTCGCGCTGGTGTTCGGCCAGATGAACGAGCCGCCAGGCGCCCGCGCCCGCGTCGCACTGTCGGGCCTGACGATCGCCGAGTATTTCCGCGACGTCGAAGGCCAGGACGTGCTGTTCTTCGTCGACAACATCTTCCGCTTCACGCAGGCGGGCGCAGAGGTTTCGGCATTGCTCGGCCGTATTCCGTCGGCCGTGGGCTATCAGCCGACGCTGTCGACCGACATGGGTGCGCTGCAGGAGCGCATCACGTCGACCAACAAGGGCTCGATCACCTCGGTGCAGGCCGTGTACGTTCCCGCAGACGATCTCACCGATCCGGCACCGGCGACGTCGTTCGCGCATCTCGATGCGACCACCAACCTCAACCGTGCGATCTCGGAGCTGGGCATCTACCCTGCGGTCGATCCGCTCGACTCGACTTCGCGTCTGCTCGAGCCACGTGTGGTGGGTCAGGAGCATTACGATACGGCTCGCGCGGTGCAGTCGACGTTGCAGAAGTACAAGTCGCTGCAGGACATCATCGCGATCCTCGGCATGGACGAGCTGTCCGAAGAGGATAAGCTCACCGTGCAGCGTGCGCGGAAGATCCAGAAGTTCCTGAGCCAGCCGTTCCACGTCGCCGAGGTCTTCACCGGCATCAGCGGCAAGTTCGTCCAGCTCGAGGATACGGTCCGGTCGTTCAAGGCGGTCGTCGAGGGCGAGTATGATCACCTGCCCGAGAGCGCGTTCTACATGGTCGGCGGCATCGACGAAGCCGTCGCCAAGGCCGAGAAGATGGCCGCGGAAGCTTAAGCCTTTCTAGCTCCCTCTCCCCTCCGGGGAGAGGGTTGGGGTGAGGGGCTGCCACAAGCGCCACACCCCGGTACTGCCCCTCACCCCGACCCTCTCCCCGCAGGGGAGAGGGAGAAGGTCCCAGACATGCTGCATTTCGAACTCGTCACGCCAGAAAAGCTCGTCCGCTCGGAGGAGGTGTACATGGTCGTCGTCCCCGGCACCGAAGGCGATTTCGGCGTCCTCGAAGGCCACGCGCCCTTCATGTCGACGGTCCGCGACGGCGGCGTGCAGGTATACCGTACGCAGAACGGCACCCCCGAAATCATTGCGATCAAGGGCGGCTTCGCCGAGGTCAACGCCAAGGGCCTGACCGTCCTCGCCGAGCACGCCGGCGAATAATACCGGTCTAGGCCAGCACCGGCGCTTGCCGGGCTTGCCTCTGCGGCCTGCGCATCAAGCGGGATAGAAGCGGCCTTTCAATCCAGCGATGGACGGCCAGCCCGAGCATCGTCGCGACACAGACGAACGCCGCCGCGAACGCGTATGGCGAAAGCGTCGGAAGATACTGGCCCACCATCCACAGCAGCGCGATCAGGCAAGGGTGCGTGAGGTA
Source organism: Sphingomonas sp. R86520 (assembly GCF_042466285.1). Lineage (NCBI taxonomy): Bacteria > Pseudomonadati > Pseudomonadota > Alphaproteobacteria > Sphingomonadales > Sphingomonadaceae > Sphingomonas > Sphingomonas sp. R86520. Next base: position 2,589,373 of record NZ_JAXHBZ010000001.1, on the reverse strand, counting down.
GGTCGAGTAGGACGCATCGCCAACCCGCGCCAGCATCCGTTCGAACCGCCCGTTCGGAACCGTGTCGATCACGCCGATCACGACCAGCGTCCAGGGAAGACCCCAGGTCCAGGTCCGGGCAAGGCCCGAGGCACCGGAAACTGCGACATCAATCTGTAGTGTCAGCGGAATACCCAGTCCGAAGGCAATGCCCGTCGCCAACAGCGCGACTCCGGCGACCAGCGCAGGCGCCGCAAAACGAGCGGTGATCCCGCGGCGCCACGCCATCCAGACGGCGACGCCCAATGCGAATTCGAGTTGGAGCGGATTGAGCAAGACGCGCGCAGGGGCCCATTGCGGGTCCACCGCAGTGCCTACCAAGGCGACGACGACGGTCAGTGCGAGCAGCGTTTCGATACGGTGGCGCGAGGCACGCATCGCGACCGCGACCACAGCATAGAAGGCGAACTCGAACGCCAGCGTCCAGCCGGGGTAGAGCGCAGGCGCGTGGTAGCCAGCGCCATCGAAAACCGGCAGTACAGTGATCGACATCAGCGCGGCCGGGACGGTCAGCGGGTCGTGCATTATCGTCATGTAGACAGCACTGACGCAGGCGAACAACGGCACGATGCGAAGCCAACGCTTTGCCAGAAATCGCCACGGATCGCGGTCCGCCGTCGATAGCCACTGCGCCATGACGAAGCCGCTGATGATGAAGAACAGGTCTACCCCGCTCGCCCCGAACACGGCGAGGTTGGGAACCGATGGCGCGAACTTGCCGGTCAGGGCAACCGGACCCGAATCGATCAGGTCCGATGCGTGGATCATCAGCACCAGCGTCGCCGCGAGTGCACGAAGCCACTGGATGGGAGCAATTCGGCCGGACGACATAACGAATGGATATCCGCAGAGCCGTTAAGGCGGCGTTGCCTTACAGCGTCACAGGAAGTTATACGGGTTGACGTCCACCGTCACGCGGGCCTTCGGCGACCATTCGAGCTTCCCCAGCCACTCACGGATGACGTCCTGCACGTCCAGCGCTCGTCGCGCGTGAACGAGAAGCCGGTAGCGGTGTCGCCCGCGTAGCATCGCCAGCGGGGCGGGGGCGGGGCCGTAGACGTGCATGCCGTCGACCTCGGGCGCGCTGCGGCCGACGAGCTTGGCCGTCTCGTGCGCGCAGGACTGGTCCTCGGACGATACCACGATTGCTGCGTAGCGCCCGAAGGGCGGGGCGCCGGCGTCCTTCCGCGCGTCCGTCTCCGCCGCGTAGAACGCATCCGCGTCGCCGGTGATCAGCGCCTGCATCACTTGTGCGCCGGGGCTGTGAGTCTGGATGAAGACGTGGCCGGGTTTCTCGCCGCGACCCGCGCGACCGGAAACCTGGCGGATCTGCTGGAAGGTGCGTTCGGCTGCGCGAAGGTCGCCGCCGTCGAGCCCTAGATCCGCGTCGACCACGCCGACCAGCGTGAGGTTGGGAAAGTGATAGCCCTTCGTCACCAGCTGCGTGCCGACGACGATGTCGATGTCCCCCGCCTCCATGCGGCCGACGAATTCCGCCGCCTTGGCCGGGGACCAGATCGTGTCGGACGTGACCACCGCCGTCTTCGCCTCGGGGAACAGCGCCGTCACCTCGTCGGCGATCCGCTCCACGCCGGGTCCGCAGGCAACCAGCGTATCTTCGCCCTTGCACTCCGGGCACACCCGCGGCGTTGGTTCCGCATGGCCGCAATGATGACAGGCGAGGCGGCGGGTCAGGCGGTGCTCGACCATCCAGGCCGTGCAGTTCGGACACTGGAACCGGTGGCCGCAGGTCCGGCACAACGTCAGCGGTGCGTAGCCGCGCCGGTTGAGGAACAGCAGCGACTGTTCCCCCCGCTCCAGCGTCGCCTGCATCGCCTTCACCAGCCGCGGCGCCAGCCAGCGGCCGCGTTCCGGCGGTTCCTTGATGAGGTCGATCGGCTCGATCGTCGGCATCTCTGCCACGCCGAACCGGCCGGGTAGCTTCAGTTCCGCATAGCGGCCGGTCACGACCTGCTGGCGGGTCTCGATCGCGGGTGTCGCCGAAGCAAGGATGACCGGACATCCCTCGAACTTGCCGCGCATCACCGCGACGTCGCGGGCGTGGTAGTGCACGCCTTCTTCCTGCTTGAAGCTGGTTTCGTGCGCCTCGTCGACGACGATCAGGCCGAGGTCGCGGTAGGGCAGGAACAGCGCCGAGCGCGCGCCGACCGTCACCAGCGCCTCGCCGCTCGCGATCGCACGCCAAGCGCGGCGCCGCTGCGTGGAGCGAAGGCCCGAATGCCATGCGATCGGCTCGCACCCGAACCGGTCGTGGAAGCGCTTCAGGAACGGTTCGGTGAGCGCGATCTCGGGGAGCAGGACGAGCGTCTGGCGGCCGTCGCGGATCGCCTGTGCCACCGCCTCGAAATAGACCTCGGTCTTGCCCGATCCGGTAACGCCGTCCAGCAGAGTCGGATGGAAAGCGTGCTCCGCCACACCCGCCACCAGAACATCCGCCGCTGCGCGCTGGTCGTCCGACAGGGTCGGCTCATGGTGCAGCGGATCGGGAACGGGGTAGGGGCTGTCGATACTGACCTCGATCGCCTCGATCGCGCCGACCTTCACGAGGCCGCGGATCACCGCGTCGCTGACTTCGGCCAGTGTCGCGAGTTCGCGGATCAGCCCCTGACGGTCGCCGATCCGCTCCAGCGCCTGTTCGCGTTGCGGCGTGAGGCGGGGCGGAACGGTACCGGTCGCGCGGTATTCGACGGCCGTCCGCGCGCCCTCCAGCGCCGAGGTCGAGGCCAGCGTCATCCGCAATACCGACGCTGGTGGCGCGAGGTAATAGTCGGCGGTCCACTCCACCAGTCGACGAAGCGGCGCCCCGAGCGGCGGGACATCGGCGACTGCGAGCAGGTTGCGCAAGCGGTTGTCGCCGACCTCGGCATCCGACGGCATCCGTTCCGCCTCCCACACGACGCCGAGCAACTGGCGTGGTCCAAGCGGCGCCACCACAACCGAGCCGGGCTCGACACTCATGCCGGCAGGCACACGGTAGTCGAGCGGCCCGAGGGCTGCGTTGAGGATCAGGACACGGGCGCGGGACGACATCAGGCACCCATATGGGGATACATCGAGTCTGCGTGAACCGCTTTAAGCAAGACCGGTCGAAGCGATCCTAGGCGGCGCTTCGATTCTCACGCCGGCGTTCGCCCACGCGCTCTCGTTTGGCCATATAGAGGATCGTATCGGCGCGGTGGATGAAGTCGCGGATCGAATGGCAATCGGCCTCAAGTTTCGCGATGCCGACCGTTCCCGCGCTGACCATCGCCAAGCCATTCAGCGCGATCGGGAAGCGCAATGCGTCCTCCAGGCGCGTGCGGATTTGACCGGGATTCGCTACCATCGCGGGGTCGTCGACGAGGATCCCGAATTCGTCACCACCGAGCCGCGCGGCAAAACTGTTCTTCAACCATGGCGACTGCAATACCCGGCCGACGCCGCGCAGGACATCGTCGCCCGCGGTATGGCCGAGCGTGTCGTTGATCGCCTTGAACCCGTCGAGGTCGACCAACGCCAGTAATAGCGGCGTGCCCTGGGCATGAGACCGCGTCATGGCCTCCTCGAGCGCGCGATCGAACGCCGCGCGGTTGGCGATGCCCGTGAGCGAATCGGTATCCGCCGATCGTCGCAACGTCACTTCGAGTGCGTGGCGTTCGGTCACGTCCTGGAATACGCCGACCAGAGCGACGGTCGTGCCCTCGACGGTCTCGCGCTCGCCCAATACGCGGACCCTGCGCAGCTTGCCCTGCGCGGTCGTGAAGTCGACTTCGATGTCGAAGGGCGCCCCGGTTGCAATCGTTTCCCCGAGCGCGGCGGTTATCATGTCGCGCGCGTGCGGGGGGTAGTATTGCATGGCCGTCGGCATTTCGGGCACGTCGCCGACCGGCAGGCCGTGGATATGGTAGACGCCGTCGGACCATTGCAACTTGTCGTCGGCGAGCGACACGCGCCAGGATCCGATCGCCGCCATCCGCTCCGCCTGACGGAAGATGCGATCCTGGCGTGCGAGAGCGGCGGCGTGGCGATCGGCCGTGGTCGCGATCTCGATCGCCTGCTTTGCCGCCGCCCGTGCAGCGATCATCGCCTCGGCGAGCGTGGCGAGGTGGGCGAGCGCGGTGCGGCCCGACTCGTTCAGACAGCGCGGCTTCGTGTCGAGAACGCAGATCGCGCCGATCGCATGGCGTTCACCGCCGCTTGTCACGGCATGGACAGGCATTCCCGCGTAGAAACGAGCGCCATCGGCCGGCATGACGAGGGGATTGGCGGCAAATCGTGGATCACCGCTCAGATCGTTGATGATCAGCGGCTCCTTACCGCGAATCGTCACTTCGCACATGCCGACGTCGCGGCAGACTTGGCCCCGTTCGCCGGCACTCGCCGCCTTTATCCACACGCGATCGGTATCGACGAGCGTCAATAACGCGGTAGGACAGTCCAACATATCGGCGGCAAGCGCGACCAGCGCGTCGAATTCGCGTTCGGGCGCGCTGTCGAGCAGAGAAAGCGCACGGAGCGCCGCGACCCGTCGTCCTTCTTCTGAAAAGATATCGGTGATGAGATCGACAGGCGACATGAGACTCGAATATAGCGGCAGGGTTAATTTTCTTTGCCTGTTCGATACGTTACTGTCCACCGATGCACGCTGATAAGGACGATAAGGTGGAAAAGTTGCCGCCTTCGGTGCTCTGGGCAGAGCATCTCGAACGGGACCGTCGGCGATCGATCCACACCGTTCGCGCTTATCGTGCCGCCGCGGAACGGCTGACCGCTTTCCTGAACGACCATTGGGGGGAGTCGATCGATCGTGCCGCGCTGGCGCGCGTCGCGGCGGCCGACCTGCGGGGGTTTCTGGCGCATCGTCGAGAATACGGGCTGAGCAACGCATCGGCAGCGCGAGAATTGTCGGCGGTGCGGGGGTTTCTCGCCTGGGCGAACGCCGATGCCGAACAGCCGCGGATGCGCGGACCTCGGGTCAAGCGTGGCGTGCCGCGGCCGATCTCCCCGGCAGAAGCCATCGCCTTGGCCGAGGAAGTCGCCGACGACGCCGCCGAGCCGTGGATCGGTGCGCGCGACTGGGCGGTTTTGCTCCTGCTCTACGGCGCCGGGTTGCGCATCGGTGAAGCGATGGCGCTGCCGGGCGGCATCCTGCCTCTTGGCGAGACGATCGTCGTCATCGGCAAACGTGCGAAGGCGCGCGTCGTGCCGCTGTTGCCGCAGGTGCGCGATGCGATCGAAGCGTATGTCGCGCAGGCACCGTGGTCGATCGGCCGCGACGAACCGCTGTTTCGCGGTGCGAAGGGAGGCCCGTTATCGGCGGTGGTGGTGCGGCGATCGGTGCGCGGCGCGCGCTCGCGGCTCGGGCTGGGCGATCGGACGACGCCGCATGCGCTGCGCCATAGTTTTGCGACGCACCTGCTGGGGCGGGGGGCGGACCTGCGCGCATTGCAGGAGTTGCTCGGGCATGCGAGCCTCAGTTCGACGCAGGTCTATACGCAGGTCGATGCGGCGCATCTGATGGACGTGTACCGCAACGCGCATCCGAGGGCTTAGCCCTTCGGTTTCCAGGTCAGCACACGCCAGCCGTACCCGATGATGATGACGACGAACGTCGCCACGGCGACCGGCCCGACATAGCGATCGAGCTCCGCGAAGTGCGAGCCGAGCAGGATACCCGCATAGGTAAGCACGGTATTCCAGATCGCGCTGCCCGCCGCCGTCCAGATCAAAAACTTCCAGATCGGCATGTAGGTCATGCCCGCCGGGAGCGAGATGATGGTGCGGAAGGTCGGCATGAAACGGAACACGAACACCACCCAGCCGCCGCGCTTGACGAAGAAATGGTGGAGCTTCTCGACGTCGGACCATTCCATCGTCAGCCAGCGGCCCTGCCGCTCGACGAACGGGCGGAGGCGCTCGTAGCCGATGTTGCGGCCGATATAATACCAGAAGTAATTGCCGACGACCGAGCCCGCGGTGCCCCAGGCGATCAGCGGCACGACGCTCATGTCGCCGCGCGCAACCGCCATGCCGCCGAGGCCCATGATGACTTCGGACGGCACGGGCGGCACGATGTTCTCGAGCGCCATCAGCAGGAAGATGCCGAAATACCCGCCCCAGGCGATGAGATCGAGGATGAATTCGGTCATGGGTATCAGATACTGCCGGAGGGGCGGATGTGTTCCGCCAGGCGTTCCACCAATGCACCACCCCGGCGGAGGCCGGGGCCCAATTGGGGGATGGTTATGCGGAGGACGGCGCTCCGTCACTGCGACCTTCCAATTGGGCCCCGGCCTTCGCCGGGGTGGTGTTCGGTGCCTAGCGCGCGGCCACCTTCGCTTCGATCGCGTCCCAGATCATCGCCGAAACATCGGTCCCGTCGAACTTCTCGATCGCGACGATGCCGGTTGGTGACGTCACGTTGATCTCGGTCAGCCACGTGCCGCCGATCACGTCGATCCCGACGAACAACAGCCCGCGCCGCTTCAGCTCCGGCCCGAGCACCGCGCAGATCTCGCGCTCCTTGTCGGTCAGTTCGGTCTTTTCCGCCGAGCCGCCGACGGCGAGGTTCGAGCGGATCTCGCCTTCGCCTGGCAGGCGGTTGATCGCGCCCGCGACTTCGCCGTCGACCAGCACGATGCGCTTGTCGCCCTTCGCGACGTCGGGGAGGAACGCCTGCACCATGTGCGGCTCGCGCCACGTCATGTTGAAGACCTCCATCAGCGCCGACAGGTTGGCGCCGTCCGATTCGACCTTGAAGATCGCCTTGCCGCCATTGCCGTGCAGCGGCTTGATCACGATCGCGCCGTGCTCCGCGAGGAACTTCCGTGCCTCGTCGAGCGAGCGGGTGACAAGCGTCGGCGGCATGAACTGCGGGTAATCGAGCACGAACACCTTTTCGGGCGCGTTCCTGACCTGCGCGGGGTCGTTCACGACAAGCGTCTTGTCGGCGATCCGCTCGAGCAGGTGAGTCGCCGTGATGTAGCCGAGATCGAACGGGGGATCCTGCCGCATCAGCACGACGTCAGCCTCGTCGCCGAGATCGAGGTTGACGGGTTCACCGACGCTGAAGTGATCGCCGACGACGCGCTGCACGGTGACCGGATGTGCCTTCGCCCAGACATGGCCGTCGCGGTAGTTCAGGTCCTCGGCGGAATAATGGAAGAGCTTGTGCCCGCGGTCTTGTGCGGAGAGCATCAGCGCGAAGGTCGAATCGCCGGCGATGTTGATGCTGTCGAGCGGGTCCATCTGGACGGCGACGGTGAGACTCATTCTCGCATTCCTTCCATGCACCCCTTCCTTGCCCGTCACCCCAGCGGAAGCTGGGGTATCTCCATAATTGGGAGACCCCAGCTTCCGCTGGGGTGACGGGTGGGGGGTGGTTCGGATCGGCAATTAGGGCGGCTGAAGGAGTTTGTCATCCAACCCACTCACCCGATCCAGGCATTCTCGATATGCCGAGGTCGCGTACCGGGTGCGAGCAGGATGACGTCGACGCGGATATCGTCGCCCGGCCCGGCATAGCGCGGCATCAGATATTCCGCCGCCGCCGCGACGCGGGCGAGGCGGCGTTCGTCGATCGCGAAGTCGAGTTCGGCGGCGGTGGCGCGCGTCTTTACCTCGACGAACGCGATCAGATTGCCTTTGCGAGCAACGAGATCGACTTCGCCGGCCGGCGTGCGGACGCGGCGGTCGAGGATGGACCAGCCCTTCAACCGCAGCCACCACCCTGCCAGCCGCTCGCCGCGCCGGCCGGTGGCCTCCGCGACCTGTCGGTCCTGCGTGTTTCCGTTCCGCTTGCGGGAAGGGCTAGGGGAGGGTGGGGGCGGCACGGTCCTGGCATGCCCTCCCCCGACCCCTCCCGCAAGCGGGAGGGGAGATCAGGGCTTCGGCTTCAATTCCAGCGCTCTCGCGTAGAGCGCCTTGCGGTCGAGGCCGAGTTTCTTGGCGACTTCGCTCGCCGCCTGTCCGGTGGACAGCCGGGTGAGTGCCTCGGCCAGCGCGGTGTCGCCGTCCTCCTGGCTGGCCGGCGGTGCCTCACCCGGTGGTGCGACGACGATCACGATCTCCCCCCGCGGCGGCGCGTCCGCATAGCGCGCGGCGAGCGTAGAGAGCGTGCCGGTCACCGCCTCCTCGAACTTCTTGCTGATCTCGCGCGTCACCGCCGCCTCACGGTCGCCGAGTCCCTCGGCCAGCGCCGCCAGGCACGCGCCGAGGCGCGGTCCCGATTCATACATCACGAGCGTTGCGCGGATCGTCGCCACTTCCGCAATCGCCTCGGCGCGCGCGTGCATCTTCGAGGGGAGGAAGCCGACGAACAGGAAGCGGTCGGTCGGCAGGCCGGCCAGCGTCAGCGCCGCCACCGCCGCGCATGGCCCCGGGATCGTCACCACCAGATGTCCCGCCGCCCGCGCGTCGCGAACCAGCTTGAAACCGGGATCGGAAATGAGCGGCGTTCCGGCGTCCGATACCAGCGCCACCGCCTGCGTCGCCATGCGGGCGATCAGCGCTGGCCTGACTCCTTCGGCGCTGTGATCGTGATAGGGCACCATCGGCGTCTTGGTGCCGACATGGCGGAGCAACCCGGCGGTCACGCGGCTGTCCTCGACCGCGATAACGTCGGCCCTGCGCAGGATGTCGGCGGCGCGTGGCGACAGATCGCCGAGATTGCCGATCGGGGTCGCGACGATGTAGAGGCCGGGATCGAGAAGAGGTTCAGGGTTCATGGGGATTGTCATGGCAGACGCAGCGACGACACGGCAACCGGCACGCGTATTCGGACGGTGGGTCGCGCTTGCCGCAGCGTGCCTGCTCGGCGCGTGCCAGACGATCGTGCCGCGTGGTCCCGTCGAGCCGTCGCAGCAGCGCCCGACCTCGCGACCGGTAGAACGCCCGACGATCGGCGTGGAAACCGGCATCCCGCGCGATGCCGAACGCAACCGCGTCGCGCTGCTCGTGCCATTGTCGGGCAGCAACGCCGGTGTCGGCACCTCGATCGCCAACGCGACCATGCTGGCCTTGCTCGACACGCAGAACCAGCGCGTGCGGATCACCAACTACGACACCGCGACCGGGGCCGCGGCTGCCGCGCAGCGTGCGATCGCGGAGGGTGCGCAGCTGATCCTCGGGCCGCTGCTCGCCGACGACGTCCGCGCGGTCGCGCCGATCGCCCGCGCCGCGAATATCCCGGTGCTGAGCTTCTCGAACGATCTCGGCGTGGCGGGCAACGGCACCTACCTGATGGGCTATGTGCCGACCCAGTCGGTCGGTCGCGTCGTCGACTTCGCCAAGGAGCGCGGCGTCAGCAATTTCGCCGGGCTGGTGCCCAATGGCCTGTACGGCGAACGCGCCTCGACCGCGTTCCTCCGCGCAGTCGAAGGCGCAGGCGGGCAGGTCGTGTCGCTCCAGACCTATGCACGCGGCCCCGGCAATCTTTCGGGCGCCGTCACGCGGCTTGCGGCCAAGGCGCCCTATGACGCCGTCCTGATCGCCGATGGCGGCGCGAACGCGGCTTCGGCAGCGGCGTTGGTCAAGCGTGGCGGCGGCGCGTCGACGCGGATCCTCGGCACGGAACTCTGGAATTCGGACGCCGGGATCGCTGCCAAGCCGGCGCTCAACGGCGCCTGGTATGCGAGCGTCTCGGACACGCTGTACCGCCAGTTCGCCGCCAAATACCGCGCCCGTTTCGGCGCAGGCCCGTACCGCCTGTCGAGCCTCGGCTATGATTCGGTGCTGTTGACCGTTCGCATCGCGCGCGACTGGAAGCCCGGCGTGCCGTTTCCGGTCGCTCGCCTGCGTGATGGCGATGGGTTTGCGGGAATCGATGGTGCGTTCCGCTTCGGTCGCGACAATGTCGCCGAGCGCGCGCTGGAGGTGAAGGAGATCCGCGGCGGCACGACGACGGTAGTGTCGCCGGCGCCGGCAGGTTTCGGGAAGTAAGGCTGTAACCCCTTCCGTCATCCCCGCGGAGGCGGGGACCCATATCCTCAGCCGGTCGCGATTCAATCGCACGGCTAGCCAGTATGGGTCCCCGCCTTCGCGGGAATGACGGGGTGGGCGCGCCTTACGCCGTCACGATCTCCGGCAGGATCGCGTCGAGCAGGAGCGCCCCTGCCTCGGTAACTCGCAGCCGGCCCGGCGAGTGTATGATCAGCCCCAACGCCTCCAGCCGCGCCACCGCCGCCAGATCGACCGGCACCACGCCTGCGTTCAACGCGGTGATCCGGTCGAGGTCCACGCCTTCCGCCAGCCGCAAGCCCATCAGCAGAGCCTCGGTCGCCCGCGTCGACGGCGTCAGTGGATCCTCGACCTCCATGCCGTGGCCATTGCGCTCGATCGCGGCGAGCCAGTTCTCCGGCTTCTTCCGCCGCACCGTCGCCAGACCACCGCGACGACCATGCGCGCCCGGCCCGATCCCGGCATAATCCTGGTACCGCCAGTAAGCGAGATTGTGGCGGCTCTCCGATCCCGGCCGCGCGTGGTTCGACGTCTCGTACGCCGGCAGCCCCGCCGCGGCGGTATCGGCGCGCGTCGCCTCGAACAGGTCGGCCGCCGAGTCGCCATCCGGGATCACGATCCGCCCCGCCAGCGCCTCGGTCGCGAACCGCGTGCCGGCTTCGATCGTCAGCTGGTACAGAGACAGATGTTCCGTCCCAAGGCTCAGCGCGCGCGCCAGTTCCACCCGCCAATCCTCGAGCCGCTGGCCGGGCAACGCATAGATCAGGTCGAAACTGACGCGGGGAAACACACTCTGCGCTGTCGCGAGCGCCGCTTGCCCCTCGTTCACGTCATGCGCTCGACCCAGGAATTTGAGAGCCTTGTCGTCGAGCGATTGCAGGCCGAGCGACACCCGGTTCACGCCCGCGCTGGCCAGGTCGGCAAACCGCGCTGCCTCGACCGAGGACGGGTTGGCCTCCAGCGTGATTTCGATGCCGTCCGCGAACCCCCAGGCCTTTTCGGCCGCATTCAGCACCGCCGCGACGGTCGCCGGCGGCATCAGCGAAGGCGTACCGCCCCCGAAGAAGATCGACTGCAATTTCCGCCCGGGCAGCACGCGTGCCTCATGCTCCAGGTCGGTGATCAGCGCGGACCGCCACGCGGCTTGATCAACCTCCTCGCGGACATGGCTGTTGAAGTCGCAATACGGGCATTTCGACACGCAGAACGGCCAATGGACGTAGAGTGCGAGGTCCGAAGTAGCGCTTGGTGTTTTGGGGACGAGCATTATCTGGCGCATATGGTCGCACGGCGCGGCAGAAGGAAGTGCGATGACGGTTCGGTTGGGTTTGGCGGTCGCCGCAGCTATGTTTGTGATGGGGTGTGCGCAGGGTCCCGAACGGGTCGTGGAGCGTCGCGAGACGGAGGCGCCCGCGTCGCGTGGTGCCGCGCTGCTCAAGACCGCGATGCTGCAGGGCCACAACGCTGCGCGCGCCGCGGTCGGCGTGCCGCGGATCGCCTGGAGCGATACACTGGCGACGACCGCGCGCGCTTATGCCGACGAGATGGCACGGACGGGCAAGTTCGCCCATGCGCGCCAGCCGCAGGACAATACGCGCGAGGGCGAGAACCTGTGGACCGGTACGCGCTATGCCTACACCTATACCGAGATGATCGGGCACTGGGTCGCGGAGAAGCGTGATTTCATCAACGGCGTGACGCCGAATTTCAGCCGCACCGGCAAGTTCGAGGACGTCGGCCATTATACGCAGATCGTCTGGCGGAACTCGACCGCGGTCGGGTGTGCGATCGCGAGCAACAAGACCGACGATTATCTGGTGTGCCGCTATTCGCCACCGGGGAATGTGATCGGGCAGCGGGCGTTCTGACTGCGGTCTGATTGGGAACCGAACGGGCGGGTAGCCCCTTCATATCTCCCTCGCCCTCGTCACCCCGCTAGCGTCCGTCACCAGCGTCCGACATCGCGCCAAAATTCGTCACCCAGCCAAACTTCGTCACCCCAGCGAGAGCTGGGGTATCCCCGTTCGAGCCGCGTGTTTCCCAACCGGGATACCCCAGCTTTCGCTGGGGTGACGGAAGTTTGTATGGTGCCGGCCTCAGAACACCGCCCCCTCAGAACACCGCAGCTTCGAGGAGCTTGAACGCCTCGTTGCGGTGGCTGATCGCGTTCTTGGTTTCGTGCGGCAGTTCGGCGTAGGTCTGGTCGTAGCCCAGCGGCACGAACACAGGATCATACCCGAAGCCGACCGCGCCCCGCGGCGGCCAGGTCAGCGTCCCTTCCGCCCGGCCTTCGAACCATTCGACGTGACCATCGGGCCAGGCGAGCGCGAGTACGCTGACGAAGTGCGCGCCCCGTGTTGCTTCCGGACCCTTGGCGTTGAGCGCGTCCTCGACCTTCTGCATCGCCATGTTCCAGTCGCGGCCGGTCGGCGTTTCTGCCCAGTCGGCGGTGTAGACGCCCGGATCGCCGTTCAGCGCATCGACGCACAGTCCGCTATCGTCCGCGAGTGCGGGGTAACCCGACAGGTCGGCCGCCGAGCGGGCCTTCAGTTCGGCGTTTGCGAAGAAGGTCGTCCCCGTCTCGATCGGCTTCGGCAGGTCTAGGTCGGCGGCGGAGACCACTTCGAGCCCCCGCCCTTCGAGCAATGCCGCGATCTCGCGCACCTTGCCCTTGTTGTGGCTGGCGATGACCAGCTTGCCCGGCGCGAGCTTGCGGATCGCCTGCGGTTCCTTGCCTTCGCCGCTCACTTGGCGACGGCCTTCGCCTGCGCGGCGAAGATGTCGGTGCAGCCGATCCGCGCGAGACGGAGCAGGCGGAGCAGCGCTTCCTCGTCATAGGTTGCGCCCTCGGCGGTCGCCTGTGCCTCGGCGATGTTGCCGTTTTCGAGCAGCACGAAGTTCGCATCCGCGTCCGCGCCTGAATCCTCGATATAGTCGAGGTCGAGCACCGGATTGCCCTGGTAGATGCCGCAGCTGATCGCCGCGACCTTCTGCGTCAGCGGGTCGGCGGTCAGCTTGCCGCTCGCGAGCAAGCCGTCGATCGCGAGCCGGAGTGCGACCCAGCCGCCCGAGATCGACGCGGTGCGCGTGCCGCCATCCGCCTGGATCACGTCGCAGTCGATCACGATCTGGCGCTCGCCGAGCAGCTTCAGGTCGACCACCGCGCGAAGGCTACGGCCGATCAACCGCTGGATTTCCTGTGTGCGGCCCGACTGCTTGCCCTTGGCGGCCTCGCGGTTGTTGCGCGTGTTGGTGGCGCGCGGGAGCATGCCGTATTCGGCGGTCACCCAGCCTTCGCCCTTGCCGCGCATGAACGGCGGCACCTTCTCCTCGACGCTGGCGGTGACGAGAACTTTCGTGTCGCCGAAGCCGATCAGGACGGAGCCCTCGGCATGCTTGGTGAAGCGCGGCTCGATCGTGATCGCACGCATCTGGTCTGGGGCGCGGCCGGATGGGCGCATGATGTATTCCTAAAACGGGAGTGAGTGGTTGTGCGCTGCCTAGCCTTTCGTTTGGTCGCTCGCCAGCCTAGATCAGGGATATGGTCGCACTCCCCGTCACCGAACTGACCGATCGCGCACGCGACATTTTTCGTGCGGTCGTCGACAGCTATCTGGCCAGCGGCGTGCCGGTCGGGTCGAAGACGATCGCGCAACTGACTGGCTTGAGCCTCTCGCCCGCCTCGATTCGCGGCGTGATGGGCGAACTCGAAGGCCTTGGCCTGCTCGCCAGTCCGCATACCAGCGCCGGTCGGATGCCGACCGACCGCGGCCTGCGGCTGTTCGTCGACGGTATGATGCAGGCGATGGAGCCGTCGTTCGAGGAGCGCCAGACGATCGAGGCGCGTGCCGGTGTCGGCGGTCCGGTCGAGGAGGCGCTCGCCGCAACCACGCTCGCGCTGTCCGGGCTGTCGGCCTGCGCGGGGCTGGTGATGGTGCCCAAGCGCGAACTGAAACTGCGCCAGATCGCGTTCGTCGCGCTGTCGCCCGAGCAGGCGCTGGCGGTGCTGGTCAGCGAGGATGGCTCGGTCGAGAATCGGGTGATCGCACTGCCCAAGGGCATGTCGCCGTCCGCGCTGGTCGAGGCGGGCAATTACATGTCGGCGACGCTCGGCGGGCTGACGCTCGCCGATGCGCGGACCCGGATCGAGCGCGAGCTGGCGGACGGGCAGGCGGCGCTCGACGGTGCGGCGCGGACTTTGGTCGAGCGCGGGATCGCGGTGTGGAGCGAGGACGCGGATCGCCGCCCGGTGCTGATCGTGCGAGGGCAGGGGCGGTTGATCGATGCCGCCGCCGCCGCCGATCTCGATCGGGTCCGCGACCTGCTCGACGATCTCGAGGGAAAGCAGGAAGTCGCATCGCTTCTGGACAGTGCGCGGGCCGGTGATTCGACGCGAATTTTCATCGGCGCGGAGACCAAATTGTTCGCGTTGTCAGGGTCTTCGGTGATTGCGCGACCGTTCCGTGGATTGGACGGCCGGGTGGTCGGCGTGGTCGGTGTCATAGGCCCGACGCGGTTGAACTATGCGCGCGTCGTGCCCATGGTGGATTTCACGGCTGCAACGCTCGCCCGGTTGATGGGTTGAGCCGGCCCAATTTATAGGGAAAACCATGTCCGACATCGACCAGAACACGCCTGCAGACCTGCGCGAAGAGACCGCCGACGCCGCGCCTGAGGTGGCCTCGAACGACCGCGTCGCCGAGCTCGAGAACCAGCTCGCCGAAGCCAAGCAGAACGTCCTCTACGCGCAGGCCGAAATCCAGAACGTCCGCCGCCGCGCCGAGAAGGAAGCGCAGGACGCGCGTGCCTATGCCGCGACGGCGTTTGCGCGCGACGTGCTGTCGGTCGCCGACAACCTCTCGCGTGGGCTGTCGGCGATCCCGGCGGACCTGCGGGCTGACGACAAGATGAAGGGGCTCGTGACTGGCCTCGAGGCGACCGGTCGCGAGCTGGAGAGCGTGTTCCAGCGCCACGGCATCACCAAGATCGCGGCCGAGGGCCAGATGCTCGATCCGAACAAGCACCAGGCGATGCTGGAAATGCCGAGCGACCAGCCGCCAGGCACGATCGTCCAGGAAATGCAGGCGGGCTACATGATCAAGGACCG
Organism: Sphingomonas sp. R86520; assembly: GCF_042466285.1. Lineage (NCBI taxonomy): Bacteria > Pseudomonadati > Pseudomonadota > Alphaproteobacteria > Sphingomonadales > Sphingomonadaceae > Sphingomonas > Sphingomonas sp. R86520. The sequence goes on along the minus strand of NZ_JAXHBZ010000001.1, from coordinate 2,574,270 downwards.
CCTGCTGCGTCCGGCCATGGTCGGTGTTGCCAAGGCTGGCTAACGATATGGGGAAAACGGCGTGCACGATCTGGTCGGAGCGCTGATCGAGGGACTGGGCGCCGCTATTCCCGATACGTGGAAGCAGTTTTTCATCTGGCTGACGGTGGTCGCGGTGCTGATCGGCCTCTTTTTCGCGTTCCGCTAACCCCACCCGTCATGCCGGGCTCATTCCGGCATCCACCGTGCCGCATATTCGCGACCGGTTGGTTTGCGGAACGGTGGACCCCGGAACAGGTCCGGGGTGACCGGGGATTTCTTGGTAGGATGACGACTTGAACCAGAACCTCACGACCGATCGCCAGACCTTCGTCACGCACCTCGAATGCTCGATTACCGGCGAGCGGTATGAGGCAGACCAGCTTCATGGGCTGTCGCGTGCGGGGCGTCCGTTGCTCGTCCGCTACGACCTCGACGCGGTGCGTTCGACGGTTTCGCGCGACACGATCGAGGCGCGGCCGACCGACCTGTGGCGGTGGCGTGAGCTGCTCCCCGTGCGGCATACATCCAACATCGTCAGCCTTGGCGAGATCGAGACGCCGCTGGTGCCGCTGACCAAGTCCGGCGGCCCCAACGTGCTCGTGAAGGACGAAGGCCGCCTTCCGACCGGCTCGTTCAAAGCGCGCGGGCTCGTCATGGCCGTCGCGATGGCGAAGGAACTGGGTGTCACCAAGATCGCGATGCCGACCAACGGCAATGCGGGCGCGGCACTGGCGGCGTATGCGACGCGCTGCGGGATCGAGACGATCGTGTTCTGCCCCGACGATACCCCCGAGATCAACGTCCGCGAGATCGCGATGCAGGGCGCGCGGGTCTGGCGGGTCAATGGCCTGATCGACGATTGCGGTGCGATCGTGGGGAAAGGCGCCGCGGAGGGCCGCTGGTTCGATTTCTCGACGTTGAAGGAGCCCTACCGGATCGAGGGCAAGAAGACGATGGGGCTCGAACTCGCTGCGCAGTTCGGCTGGAAACTGCCGGACGCGATCTTCTACCCGACCGGTGGCGGCACCGGGCTGATCGGGATGTGGAAGGCGTTCGACGAACTGGAGAAGCTTGGCTGGATCGGGTCGGAGCGCCCGAAGATGTTCGCGGTGCAGGCGAGCGGCTGTGCGCCGATCGTACGCGCGTTCGAGGCCGGCGAGGAGCATGCCGAGCGTTGGGATGACGCCAGCACCGTCGCGGCGGGCATCCGTGTGCCGAAAGCGGTCGGCGACTTCCTGATCCTGCGCGCGGTTCGCGAGAGCAGCGGGCAGGCGCTCGCGGTCGGCGATCCGGCGATCCTGAAGGCGGTCGATGCGGCGGCGAAGCAGGACGGGTTGCTGCTGTGCCCCGAGGGCGGTGCGACGCTGGCGGCGTATCATCAGGCGCTGAACACCGGGTTGGTCGACGAGGACGACAAGGTCGTTCTTTTCAACTGCGCCACCGGACTGAAATATCCGATGCCCGAGGCGCCGCAAGCGCTTGATAGAACACGACCTATCGATTTTGACGCGCTGTAAACGGCTGATTTCTGCCGATGTTGCCGGCTGCGATCTACCAGATCCGCGGTTGAAACTGATCCATGTTGTCTGCATCGGGGCGCCCTTCTTTACGAACAGGGTCCTCAATGCAGAAAATCGTTCAGGTCGTTTGCGTCGTGCTCATCGCGGCAGCCGTGATGTTCGGCGGGCGTTGGTACATGTACGTCGCGCGCGGCGAGAGCCCTTATGACGAGGTCGGCATCGCGCTGAACGGCTATGCGCCGGGGCCGATGCGCACCTGGGGTTGCCACGAGATGCAGGCGCGGTTCCCAGGCCAGTTGCCGCCTTATGGGTGTGCCGGGGCGGATGGGCGTAGCTGGATGTAACGCCGCCGCCGTCGCCGGTTAACCCGGTCATCGCATAACGTCCGTCATCCCGGGGAAAGCTGGGATCTCCCGGTGATAGCGCGCGCCTTTGCTGCATGAGATCCCAGCTTTCGCTGGGATGACGGCGGGGGCGGGCGGCGGGGGCGCGGATGGGGCTCCGCAGTGGACATCAGACCGATGCTGAAGGCGTGAACGGCAGCACCGTCTCGTATTGCGCGAGCGGGGGTGCGCCCGCCACTTTCGCGCCTGCACGCAGCAGGAAGGCATGCCGCACGATCTCGCCCTGCTGCTCGATGCCGTAGCGATGCAGCGCCACGCCCGGCCGGAACGCATAGTCGTACCGACACCAGGGATGCCGCGCCAGCGGCAGGAACACGCCGCGCTGGTGTTGCCAGATGTGCGTCATCTCGTGGACGAACAGCCCCTGCAACGTCAGGTTGGCGTGCGCGAAGTCGTCGCACCACAGGTCGCCCTTGGGGTGAAAGTGGATGCACCCGCGGGGTGCCATCACCGTATCACGCGGCTGGAAGAACGCCCATTTGCTGCGCGACAGGCTCACTCGAGAGTAATCGATCGCGCCCCCGAACACCGATGCGGCGAGCGCCGTCTCTCCCTCGGTAAGCCCGCGCCTTGAGCCTGCTCCGGTCACTTCCCTACCGGGGTTCCCGCCGCGACCACGGTCGCGTTGTTGATGATCCGCGTCCCATCGGCAAACGCGAACGTGAGCGTCACGCGATCAGCGGGCTTGATCCCCGAGTTCATGTCGAACAGCATCACGTGCCGCCCACCGGGCGCGAATGCCACGTCCGTATTCGCCGGAATCTCGACCTTCGCGAGCGGCGCCATCGTCGACATGCCGCCCTTGTCCATCGTCTCGTGCATCTCCGCCTTGATCGCCACGTCGGTGGTGACCGAAATCAGCGTCGCCGGCGCAGGGCCCCCATGGACCTTGAAATACGCCGCCGCAGGCCGTCCGGTGACCGCGCCAAGCCGCACCCAGGCCCCGTCCACGGCCAGCTCCTTGGGCTGCGAGCACGATGCCAGTGCCATCGCGGCAACACCCAGTCCGAAAACGATACGCATAGGTTACTTTTCCCCGGGCCCTGCCTCTTGCGCATCCTATGACCGGTACAATCTTGCGGCAAGCGCGAGGCCACCTATATCGCGCCCATCATCAGAAAGGTTCCGCCCCCGAAACGGGGTGGAGCGGATTTCGTATTTTCGTTTCAAGTGAGGGGCTAATCAGAACTCATGGCTAAAGTAATCGGTATCGATCTCGGCACGACCAACAGCTGCGTTTCCGTCATGGAAGGCGGCAAGCCCAAGGTCATCGAGAATTCCGAGGGCGCGCGCACCACGCCGTCGATCGTCGCGTTCGCCAAGGACGGCGAGCGACTGGTCGGCCAGCCGGCCAAGCGCCAGGCAGTGACGAACGGCGACAACACCATCTTCGCGGTGAAGCGCCTGATCGGCCGTCGCTTCGACGACCCGATCACCAAGAAGGACACCGAGCTGGTCCCGTACAAGATCTCGCGCGGGCCGAACGGCGACGCATGGGTCTCGGCGGGCGGCAAGGATTACTCGCCGTCGCAGATCTCGGCGTTCACGCTGCAGAAGATGAAGGAAACCGCGGAGTCGTATCTCGGCGAGACGGTCACGCAGGCGGTCATCACCGTGCCGGCCTACTTCAACGACGCGCAGCGCCAGGCGACCAAGGACGCCGGCCAGATCGCCGGCCTCGAAGTGCTGCGCATCATCAACGAGCCGACCGCGGCGGCGCTGGCTTACGGCCTCGACAAGCAGGACGGCAAGACGATCGCGGTCTACGATCTCGGCGGCGGCACGTTCGACATCTCGGTGCTGGAAATCGGCGACGGCGTGTTCGAGGTGAAGGCCACCAACGGCGACACGTTCCTCGGCGGTGAGGATTTCGACAACAAGATCGTCCAGTATCTCGCCGACGAGTTCAAGAAGGCCGAGGGTATCGACCTCGCCAAGGACAAGCTGGCGCTGCAGCGCCTGAAGGAAGCGGCCGAGAAGGCGAAGATCGAGTTGTCGTCGGCACAGACGACCGAGGTCAACCTGCCCTTCATCACCGCGGACCAGAACGGCCCGAAGCATCTGGTGAAGTCGATCACCCGCGCCGACCTGGAGCGGATGGTCGAGGACCTGGTCAAGCGGACGCTCGAGCCTTGCCGCAAGGCGCTCGCAGACGGCGGCCTGAAGCCCGAGGACATTTCGGAAGTCGTGCTGGTCGGCGGCATGACGCGCATGCCGCGCGTCCGTGAAGTCGTGAAGCAGTTCTTCGGCAAGGAGCCGCACACCGGCGTCAACCCGGACGAGGTCGTCGCGATGGGCGCCGCGATCCAGGCCGGCGTGCTGCAGGGCGACGTCAAGGACGTGCTGCTGCTCGACGTGACGCCGCTGTCGCTCGGCATCGAGACGCTGGGTGGCGTGTTCACCCGGATGATCGATCGCAACACGACGATCCCGACCAAGAAGTCGCAGACCTATTCGACCGCGGACGACAACCAGGGTGCGGTGACGATCCGCGTGTTCCAGGGCGAGCGCGAGATGGCGGCCGACAACAAGATGCTCGGCAATTTCGATCTCGTCGGCATCCCGCCCGCACCGCGCGGCGTGCCGCAGATCGAGGTTACGTTCGACATCGATGCCAACGGCCTCGTCAGCGTTTCGGCCAAGGACAAGGGCACCGGCAAGGAGCAGCAGATCCGCATCCAGGCATCGGGTGGTCTTTCGGACAACGACATCGACCAGATGGTCCGCGATGCCGAGACCTTCGCCGAGGAGGACAAGAAGCGTCGTGCGGGCGCCGAGGCGAAGAACAACGCCGAGTCGCTGGTCCACACCACCGAGCGTCAGCTGGCGGATAACGGCGACAAGGTCGACGAATCGCTCAAGACCGAGATCCAGGCTGCGATCGACGCGACCAAGGCTGCGGTCGAGAGTGGCGATGCGGACGCGATGACCGAGAAGAGCACTGCGCTCGCCCAGGTCGCGATGAAGCTCGGCCAGGCGATCTACGAGAAGCAGGCCCAGGCGGACGCATCGCCGTCGGCTGATGGCGACGGCGCGAAGAAGGACGACGATGTCGTCGACGCCGAGTTCTCGGAAGTCGACGACAACCCGAAGGCGTAAACCATGACCGCCCTCCGTCACCCCAGCGAAAGCTGGGGTCTCCTTCCACGAGGGTTCGCTCTGGTGGAACGAGATGCCAGCTTTCGCTGGCATGACGGGCGGGGCCGGAGGGGCGAAGTATGAGTACCCAGATCGACTATTACGAACTGCTCGAATGCGAGCGGACCGCGGATGCGGGGACGATCAAGTCGTCCTACCGCAAGCTCGCGATGAAATATCACCCGGACAAGAATTCGGGATGCAAGGATTCCGAGGCGCAGTTCAAGGCGGTCAGCGAGGCATACGAGTGCCTCAAGGACCCGCAGAAGCGCGCGGCCTATGACCGCTTCGGTCACGCCGCGTTCCAGAACGGCGGCCCCGGCAACGGCGGCGGTGCGCAGGATTTCGGCGGATTCAGCGATATCTTCGAAAGCGTCTTCGGCGAATTCATGGGCGGCGCGCAGCGCGGCGGCGGTCGCTCGGCGGCGCAGCGCGGCGCGGACCTCCGTTACGACATGGAAGTCACCCTGGAGGAAGCCTTCCACGGCAAGACGACCGAGATCACGATCGACGTCTCCGCGCTTTGCGATACCTGCGACGGGTCGGGCGCCAAGGCCGGGACGCGCGCGAAGACCTGCCAGCATTGCGGCGGCCACGGGAAAGTCCGCGCGCAGCAGGGCTTCTTCGTGGTCGAGCGTGCCTGCCCGGTGTGTAACGGCGCAGGCGAAGTCATCGCCGACCCATGCCCGGATTGCCGCGGCGAAGGTCGCGTCGAGAAGACCAAGACGCTGTCGATCAACGTCCCCCCCGGTGTCGACGAAGGCACGCGGATCCGCATGTCGGGCGAGGGCGAGGCGGGCGCACGCGGCGCGCCGTCCGGCGACCTCTACATCTTCCTCCACGTGACCAAGCACAATCTGTTCGAACGCGAAGGCACGACGTTGTTCGCGCGCGCGCCGATCAGCTTCACGGTCGCGTCGCTCGGCGGATCGCTGTCGATCCCCGGACTCGACGGTCGCACGCACGAAGTGAAGATCCCGGCGGGCATCCAGTCGGGCAAGCAGCTCCGCCAGCGCGGCGCCGGCATGCCCGTCCTGCAAGGCCGCGGCCACGGTGATCTCGTCGTCCAGATCGACGTCGAAACGCCTACGCGTCTCAGCAATCGGCAGAAGGAACTGCTCGAGATGTTCCGCGAGACCGAGACTGGCGACGAATGCCCGGCAAGCCAGGGCTTTTTCGCCAAGCTGAAGGGTGTGTTCGCAGGCGAGTGATTGGCGTAAAATAGTCGCCAGCGGACTTAGTCGGTCGAAAGGAAGACAGGGCAATGTTGGCAACTGTTCCAGTTCTCCATGCCGCCGCGCCGGTGGTGTCTCACGCGACGACGTCGATGGTGGAAGCCGCTTATTCACTCAGGTGCGCAGGCGCGGACCGTGCCCCGGCCGACGTCGTGGCGCATGCAAGACGCGATGGCTGGTCCGCGGACGCCGACGTCGCGGGGCACGGCCAACTCGTCCATGATCCGTCCGGTGCCATGACCTTGCGCGTGACCGAGAGCGACGTGTCCGGCGAGCGCTTCGTCGGATGCGGCATCGAAACCGATGGCGACCTGACGGATATCGATACGGCAACGACGGCTGCTCTGGGAATGCGGCCCGCATTTCAGGGCACCGGCGCAGCGACCTTCCTTGCGGTACGAAAGAATGGAACGTGGCGGGATCCCGCCGGCCTCGACCGGGCCGCCTTCGCAACGGCAAAGGCGCACGGCGAAGTCTATAGCGTCATGACGCATCACGATGCCGCGCGCTCGGCGCTGTTTTCCCTGAATATCCAGCCGTCCGGAACGCCCCGATAAACGTCTCCGCAATATTCTGGCCTAACCGCAGCCCGCGTCGAAGGGCGATCGAGCTTGCGGCCTGATTGCGCGCGCGAGTTCGGACTTGCCTGTTCCGTGTCATCCGCCAAGATAGCCGACGCATACCGGGGGATTATATGCGCGGACAGGTTTTAGGGGTCGATGCACGTACGGGCGAAGGCGTCGTCGCGGGTCAGGACGGGCAGCGCTACCGGTTCGCGCGCGAGGACTGGGCGCATCGCGGCGAGCCGGCTATCGGCGTCGAGGTCGATTTCGAGGCTGCCAACGATCGCGCACTGAGTGTCTTCCCGATGCCGGCAGCGGCACCGCCGGTCGCGTACTCCGCCGCGCCGTCCGCTCCCGTGAACGATCGCAACAAGTACGTCGCGGCCACGCTGGCGTTCGTGATCGGCACGCTCGGCATTCACCGTTTCTATCTCGGGCGTACGGGGTCGGGGATTATCATGCTGGTGCTGAGCATCACGGTGATCGGCCTCGCACTGACCGTGCCCTGGGCCTTTATCGACATGATCCGCTATCTGGTCATGTCGGACGAGGAGTTTGCCGCGCGCTATCCACGCGTGCGGTGATCCGCGCTCACGGATCGTCTTGAAACTGCCGGCCTAGCCGCGCCCCTCGTGGGAGGGGCGGGCGGGCCGATGGGTCAGAAGGAGGTAATAACCACCCCGACCACCAGCGCTTGGGCCGCGATCGCCAGCATGGTGCTGGTCACGGTTTCGAACATGCGCATGGGTAGGTCTCCGATGCCGGAACAATATCCGGCAAGGGCGATGTAGGTATAGTTGCGCGTTGTCGCAATTTTGTAACACGTAATCGCAATTGCGTTACGTGCACTTGCAACGAGTATGGGACACGTAGCGCCAGGTGCGCTTTAATAACCGCTTCGTCAGTCCGTTCACCCCGGAACGAGTCCGGGGTGGACGGAGGGTGGCTCAGGCCGCGCCGAAGACCCGCGCGAAGATCGTGTCGACGTGCTTCAGGTGATAGCCGAGGTCGAACTTGTCCTCGAGTTCGGCATCGCTCAGCGTGACTTCCGGGTCCGCCTTCAGCAACTCCAGCAGCGACAGCGCGCCGTCCGAATCCCAAACCTTCATCGCGTTGCGCTGCACCAGCCGATACGCGTCCTCGCGGCTCACGCCGGCCTGCGTCAACGCCAGCAGCACCCGCTGCGAATGGACGAGGCCACCCATCTTGTTGAGGTTCTTCAACATGCGCTCGGGATAGACGACCAGCTTGTCCATCACGCCGGTCAGCCGCCCGAGTGCGAAGTCGAGCGTGATCGTCGCGTCGGGTCCGATATAGCGCTCGACCGACGAGTGCGAGATATCGCGCTCATGCCACAATGCGACGTTCTCCATCGCCGGCGTGACGTAGCCACGGACCATCCGCGCGAGGCCGGTCAGGTTCTCGGTCAGCACCGGGTTGCGCTTGTGCGGCATCGCCGACGAGCCCTTCTGGCCGGGCGAGAAGAACTCTTCGACTTCCAGCACTTCGGTGCGCTGCAGGTGGCGGACCTCGGTCGCGAGCCGCTCGATCGAGCTGGCGATGACGCCCAAGGTCGCGAAGAACATCGCATGCCGGTCGCGCGGGATGACCTGCGTCGAAACCGGCTCGACCGACAGCCCCAGCTTGCCCGCGACATATTCCTCGACGAACGGGTCGATGTTCGCGAACGTCCCCACTGCGCCCGAGATCGCGCAGGTCGCGACGTCGTCGCGCGCCGCCACCAGCCGCGCGCGGTTGCGCGCGAACTCGGCATGCGCCTGCGCGAGCTTCAGCCCGAACGTTACGGGTTCTGCGTGGATGCCGTGGCTGCGGCCGATCGTCGGCGTCATCTTGTGCTCGCGTGCACGGCGTTCGAGCACCACCAGCAGCGCATCGAGATCGGCGATCAGGATGTCGCTAGCCTTCGCCAGCTGGACGGCCAAGCACGTGTCGAGCACGTCCGACGAGGTCATGCCCTGGTGCATGAAGCGCGCTTCGGGGCCGACATGCTCGGCGACGTTGGTCAGGAAGGCGATGACGTCGTGCTTGGTCTCGCGCTCGATCTCGTCGATCCGGTCGACTTCGAACGCGCCCTTTTCCCAGATCGCGGCAGCGGCTTCCTTGGGAACTACGCCCAGCTCGGCGAGCGCGTCGGTGGCGTGCGCCTCGATCTCGAACCAGATCTTGAAGCGCGCTTCGGGCGTCCAGATCGCGACCATGTCGGGGCGGGAATAGCGGGGGACCATCGGGTTTCCTCGGAGCTTGTGAAGGGCAACATGAACATGGGGCGGGAGCGTACCCTGTTTCGAGGGCCGCTCCCGGCGTGCGAAAACGCGGTAGCAGGACGCAGGAGAAGGTTCAAATCAGCCGGGCGGCATTCTAACACCGCAGAATCTACCGTATAGATACAGCACGCTGCCCGTTGCCGGTCATCTTCATGCTTATAAATGGTAGTGGTGTTCAGTGTGCTCGTACAACAGTACCGGAGAAGCGTAATGTTGAGATATACCGTGTTGATCGGACTGGCGACGTTTTCTGTGCCGGTGGAGGCGCGTATTGTCGCAGGTGCTCCTCAGACATCTTCGCAGAGCGGCGCAATTCCTCAAGCGTCTCAACCGGATGCTTCGACGCAGCAAGGTGCGCCGACCGACGCAGTACCGATGCAGCCGGCAGCGCGGGAGCAGCCCGCCACCAGTAGCCAGGTGGCGCAGGTCATCGACGCAGAGTTTCCGAATTACGACAAGAACGCGGACGGCAAGCTCAACCCGGCCGAGTTCGGCGCGTGGATGGTCGCGCTGAAGAGCAAGACCGATCCGACGACCAAGGCCACGGCGCCGGACACGCGGAAGTGGGTCGACGCGGCGTTCGCGCAAGCCGACGCCGACAAAAACAAGTCGCTGTCAAAGGCCGAACTGACCAGCTTCCTGTCGCAAGGCTGAGTTCTGCGGGGGGCGTCTCGATCGTCCGGACTACACGGCCTTGTGCCCGCAGACAGCGCTTGACCGCATGTAAAGAGTTGGAGCGTCGCATTCCAGCGTCCTACCAGCCAAGATGTACCCTGGCGCGTGGGACGCTGACTTGCCGTGGATCAATTGTCTCTGCGCGTTGCCCGGTCTTTTGCGGCGCGGGTTTCTGCTAGGATCTGGCCTTGCGCTTCGGCCGCGCTGTCGAGAAGGCGATCGGATGTTTCCGCGGCAGCCTCCGGGGTCAGCGAGACCGCCACGCCGTCGGGTCCGTCGACCAGAACCTGGCCGGCTTCAGCCGTCACGTTTGACGCTTCGTCGTGCAACTTGTTGTCCAACTCGAACACTCCTTCGTGACGATAACGAAGCCGAGCGCGAAAGGGCGCATGGTTTGATCGATGCAGATCGGCTTATCCCGTTGCGCTAGATCAACCCTTGAGCGCGCAGGCTGACATGGCCGCCGGTTCCCATCACGATATGGTCGTGGACGGTGATGCCCAACCGCTTGCCGGCCTCGGCGATGGTTCGGGTGATCTCGATGTCGGCCCGGCTGGGGGAGGGGTCTCCGCTCGGATGATTATGGACCAGGATGATCGACGCGGAGCCGAGGTCGATCGCGCGCCGGATCACTTCACGGACGTACACGGCCGCCTGGTCGATCGAACCCTTGCTCATCACCTCGTCGCGGATCAGCATGTTCTTTGTATTGAGATGCAGTACGCGAAAACGCTCGATCGCGTGATGCGCCATGTCGGCACGGAGGTAATCGAGCAACGCCTGCCAGTTGGCGAGCACGGGGCGATCGCTGACCTGCGATTGTAGCAGTCGGATTGCGGCGGCATGCGCGATCTTGATCGCGGCGGTCGAGATTTCGCCCATGCCTTTTACCCGGCCAAGCGCCTCGGCATCCGCGGTAAGCACCCCGCCGATCCCACCGAACTCGCGCATCAGCGTCTTGGCGAGCGCCTTGGTGTCAACACGGGGAATGGCGATGGCGAGCAGATATTCGATCAGTTCGTGGTCGAGCAGTGCGTCGCCACCCCCTTCGAACAGGCGTTTGCGCAGGCGTCCGCGATGGCCTTTCAGATCGTCGATCTCGTCGTCTGCATCCGCCATGGCGCGATGCTAGCACATCCGCGTGCAATTGCATGACGGCCGCTCTCCCGCCTATGCAGGGGACCGGAGAGTGGCGGAGTGACTGGGTGACCGAGACGAGCGAGATGGGGGCCGACCCCGGGGCCCGCCCGCGCCGTCCGACGACCGTCCGCCGCGTGATCCTGGCGATTGCGCTGATTCTGCTCGCTGCGCTGGTCGCATTGTGGCTGGTGCGGAAGCCGATCGCCGAGGGCTTCATCGACCGCGAACTGGCGAAGGCCGGCGTGCCAGCGCGCTACGACATCGCCGACCTCGCGCTGGGCGGGCAACGCCTGACCAACGTCGTGCTGGGCGATCCGACGCATCCCGATCTGGTGGCCGATTGGGTCGAGACGCGGACAGGCGTCGGGCTGTCCGGGCCGTATCTGGAAGGCGTGCGGGCGGGGAAGGTGCGGCTGCGTGGCCGGCTGGTCGACGGGAAGGTCTCGCTCGGCGCGATCGATCGGTTGCTGCCGACGCCCTCGGGCAAGCCGTTTGCGTTGCCCGCGCTCGACTTGTCGGTTGCCGATGGGCGGATGCGGCTGGAAACGCCGCAGGGAATCGTCGGGTTGAAACTGGCCGGGTCGGGCAAGCTCGACGACGGTTTCCGGGGCACGCTGGCGGCGATCAGCGAGCGACTGGAGCTTGGCGGCTGCGTGATCGACCGGCTGGCGGCGACGGTAAAGCTCCGGATCGACGCGGCCAGGCCGACGATCACCGGACCGGTGCGCGTGTCGCGTCTCGCGTGCGGGACGACCCGCATGGACCGGATCGCGGCGGACCTCGACGTCGGGCTCTCTGCCGCGCTCGATCGCTGGCAGGGGCGAGCCACAATCAAGACGGGCGCGGCGCGTACGCCTGGCGCGACACTGGCTAGCGCTGGCGGAACGGTCGACTTCAGCGGAAGCACCGCGGCGACCGGCGGTAGTGCCGCCATCACGGCCGACACCGTCCATACCGTCGAAGGCGACGCGCGCCGGGTGTTGATCACGGGGGCATACCGGATCGGCTCGCAGATCGCGTTCGACGGGCGCGTACAGGCGCGTGGTGCGGCCGTGGCCAAACGGCGACTTGCGGGGCTCGCCGGAATCAGTGCTGCGGCGGCTGGGACGCCGGTCGCGCCGCTGGCCGCGGCCGTCGCACAAGCCGTCGAGCGCGCCGGCCGTGGTTTCCTCGCCGACGGCACCCTGTCGGCGCGGATCGATGGCGCGCGTGGCAGGGCGGTCCTGTCCAAGCTGGCACTGGCCTCGGCGAGCGGCGCGCGTGTCGCGCTCGGCGGCGGGAGCGGGATCGCGTTCGGTTGGCCGAATGGTGGCGTGCGGCTCGACACGACCCTGGCACTACAAGGCGGCGGCCTGCCGGATGCGCGCGTGGCGCTGGCGCAGGCGAAACCCGGCGCGGCGATTCGCGGCGTCGCGCGGATCGCGCCTTATGCGGCAGGGGATGCGCGCCTGGCACTGACTCCCGTGACGTTCAGCGCGACGCCCGGCGGCGCGACGTCGATCACGACGCGGGTCACGCTCGACGGACCGGTCGCGAACGGGCGAGTGGACGGCCTGTCGATGCCGGTCGCGGCGCTTTGGGACGGGCGGGGGCGGTTGGTCGTCAATACCGGGTGTGCGCCGCTCGCCGTGCAGCGCCTTGCGGTATCCGGACTGGTGCTCGATCCGGCGCGGCTGACCTTGTGTCCCGTCGACGGTGCGCTCGTCCGCGTGGAGGGCGCGCGGATCGGCGGCGGCGCGACGATCGCTGCGGCAATGCTGAAGGGCCGGCTCGGTACCACGCCAATCAGCCTGGCCGCCGCCGGATCGACCTTGCGGCTAGCGGAGCGCGGCTTCGCGATCGACGGGGTGCAGACCCGCATCGGCGCGCCCGAGCGCGTCACGCGACTCGATTTCGGCACCGTCACCGGTCGCATGACCGGGCAGGGCGTGGCGGGCGCGTTCACCGGCGGCTCGGGCCAGATCGCCAACGTTCCGCTGTTGCTCGGCAATGCGGCCGGCGACTGGACGCTGGTCGGCGGGGCGCTCAACCTCACCGGCACGATGGACGTGTCCGATGCCGCGCCGAGCCCGCGCTTCAAGCCGCTCGCCGCGCGCGCGATGACGCTGGCGCTCGTGAACGGCACGATCACGGCCGCGGGCACGCTGTTCGAGCCGACCACGAACACAAGGGTCGCCGACGTCACGCTGACCCACGCACTCGGCGCGGGCGCCGGGAAGGCGGACCTCAACGTCCCCGCGATCGCGTTCGCCAAGGACAGACTGCAACCCGATGCGCTCACCCCATTGACGTTTGGCGTGATCGCCGACGTCAACGGATCGGTCAGCGGCGAGGGGCATATCGCCTGGAACGTAGCCGGCGTGACGAGCACGGGCGTGTTCCGCACCGCCGGCACCGATCTCGCCGCCGCATTCGGGCCCGTCACCGGCATCGCCACCGAGATCCGCTTCACCGACCTGCTCAATCTCCAGAGCGCGCCGGGGCAGGTGGCGACGATCCGCACGCTCAACCCCGGCATTCCGGTCAGCGACGGCACGATCCGCTATCAGACTCTCCCGGGCGCGCGCGTTCAGGTCGAAGGCGGCGCGTGGCCGTTCGCGGGCGGATCGCTAGCGCTCGACCCCACGCTGCTCGACTTCTCGGCACCCAAGGAGCGGCGGATGACGTTCCACGTCGCCAACATGGCAGCCGACCAGTTCCTCCAGCAGTTCGATTTCAAGAATCTCGACGCAACCGGAATCTTCGATGGCGTGCTGCCGATGATCTTCGACGAAACCGGCGGGCGAATCGAGGGTGGCGATCTGCGCGTGCGGCCGGGGGGCGGCACGCTCGCCTATGTCGGCGATCTCAGCCAGAAGGACCTCGGCATCTGGGCCAACATCGCGTTCCAGGCGCTGAAGTCGCTGCGGTATCAGTCGTTGCGGGTCGGCATGAACGGGCCGCTGGCGGGTGAGATGGTCACCGACGTGCGGTTCGCCGGGATCAGCCAGGGCGAGGGGGCGAAGTCGAACTTCATCGTCCGGCGGCTCCAGAAACTGCCGTTCATCTTCAATATCCGGATCAAGGCGCCGTTCCGCGGGCTGCTCGATTCGGCGCAGAGCTTCTATGATCCGAAACGGCTGATCCAGCGCAACCTGCCGGCGCTGCTCCAGCAGCAGTCGGCGCCGCCTCCTCCGAAACCCCCAACCATTCAGCCTCCCGCAAGCAGGATCGTGCCATGACCGAAACAGGATTGAAGAAGCTGGAGCAAAGGCCGATCTTGCAGATGATGACGAGGACGATCGCACTAATCGGGCTGACGGCGGCCTTGCCGGGCTGCATCAACGTGTCGGCGCCCGACAAGCCGATCGAGATCAACCTCAACATCAACGTCACGCAGGAAGTGGTCTATCGTCTCGATGGCGAGGCGAAATCGTTGATCCAGCAGAATCCGGGGATATTCTAAAATGAAGAAGGTCATTGTCATGATTGCCGCAGCCGCGGTTCTCGGCGGCCTTTCGGTGGCGGCGTCGGCACAGCGTGATCCAGCGTACGCCGCGGCGCGTGCGGGCGGCGAGGTCGGCGAACAGCCCGACGGCTATCTCGGCCTCGTTGGTGCGGCAAGCGGCGACCTGCGCGCGCTGGTCAACAACATCAATATCCAGCGCAAGTCGGCGTACACGCAGAAGGCGCAGGCGAGCGGCGCGACGGTCGAGCAGCTGGCGTTCACCAGCGGCTGCAACCTGATCCTGCAGACCAATCCCGGTGAGAAGTACAAGACGCCGGATGGGGTTTGGAAAACCCGCACCGGCGGCGCCCCGGACCGCGATTCGCGCTGCGTCTGAGTCTTCCACCGTCTTCTATCCTTCCCACGTCACCCGGCCCTGCCCGCGCAACCCGGCCCTTCCCGGGCAACCCGGCCCTTCCCCCTCATCCCAGCGAAAGCTGGGATCTCGCGCGGCAAGGGAACGCTCCGTTACAGGGATACCCCAGCTTCCGCTGGGGTGACGGATGTTAGGCGGGGGTACGAGCAGGGCAGGGCATTTCCAGCGCTCTACCCGTCACCTCAGCGAAAGCCGCGGTCTCGTGCGGCGGGCGCGCGTTGCATTACCGGGATACCCCAGCTTTCGCTGGGGTGACGAATGGAGGGGCGGGTGACGATCCAGAGTCAGGTCGCCCCGCCGCCGCGATGATCCGGCCTCATCCCAAGGTCCATGATGACGGACCTGTCACACCGGTTGACTTGCACCCCCCCCTTTTCTAAACGGACCGCGCCTTGGCGGGATCGCTCGTCGCTGCTTGCTTCCTCCCCGATGCGAAATCAGGTGGAGGAATGTGCGTGGCGGAGATCGAACCCGGACAGGACCCCCAGGGTGTTGAAGATCCGCGACTTTCCGCGCTCGATGAGCGATTGAGAGAGGTCAAGGCTCGGGAAACACTGAAAAAGGGGCAGAAGGGGGCGGATGCCGAGCGGGGTTACTCGCAAGGCAATCGCGTCATTTCCGCTCTTATCGGGAGTCTCGTCGGCAGTGCGCTGATCGGCTGGTTGATAGACCGCTGGTTCGGCACTGGCCCTTGGGGGCTGATCGTGTTGCTGTTCCTCGGAATAGCGGTCGCGTTCAGGCAGATCATTCGAATTTCAGGCGAACGCCCGGAGTAACCGGGCGTTTGTCGTATCAAGACGGCAGGGATTCCACGTGGCGGCAGAGCAGGGCGGCAAGATCGATCCGATGCACCAGTTCCTGATCGAGCCGGCGTTCGGCTCGCACTGGATCGTAGGTGGTTATGACCTGTCGTTCACCAATTCCGCATTGTGGATGGTGGTGACGGTCGTCGCACTATGGGCCTTCATGATCGGCGGGATGAAGCGCGAGCTCGTCCCCGGCCGCTGGCAGGCCGCAGTCGAGGGCTTTACCGGCTTCATCTCCGGTATGCTCACCCAGAACATCGGCCCCGAAGGCAAGCGCTTCGTGCCCTATGTCTTCTCGCTGTTCATGTTCATCCTGTTCGCGAACATCATCGGGCTTTTGCCGTTCGGCATTGTCCCCGGCGTGCATCCGTTCACCGTCACCAGCCACATGACCGTCACCGGCGTGCTGGCGCTCATCAGCTTCGGCATCGTGCTCCTCGTCGGTTTCGGCAAGCACGGCTTCCACTTCTTCTCGCTGTTCGTGCCGCACGGTACGCCGCCGCTGATGATCCCGCTGATCTTCGTGGTCGAGCTGATGTCGTTCCTGGTGCGGCCGTTCTCGCTCGGTCTGCGATTGTTCGTGGCGATGACTGCCGGGCATATCCTGCTCAAGGTGCTCGCCGCGTTCGTGATCAATGGTCTGAACCTCGGCGCCGGCTACATCGCGATCGTCAGCCTGCCGAGCTTCGTCCTGATGGTCGGGATCACGCTGCTCGAGCTGCTGGTCGCCGCGATCCAGGCCTATGTGTTCGCGTTGCTGACGTCGGTCTATCTGAACGACGCGGTTAACCTCCACTAAGTGGGCGAACCTTCACTAAGTTTTCTATTACCTAACTGATCTACAAAGGGAATTTACCATGGACGCACAAGCAGCAAAGATGATCGGTGCCGGCCTCGCAGCGATCGGCATGGGCCTCGCAGCACTCGGCGTGGGCAACGTGTTCGCGCAGTTCCTCGCCGGCGCTCTCCGCAACCCGGGCGCAGCCGACAGCCAGCAGGGCCGCCTGTTCATCGGTTTCGCAGCAGCCGAGCTTCTCGGTCTGCTCGCCTTCGTCACGATGATCATCCTCGTGTTCGTCGCCTAACAACTCGCTGAACTGGCCGGGCGACCGCGCCCGGCCGTTTCACGAAGGACCGACATGCCCCAGATTTCCCAGATAGCCGCTACCTACGCCTCGCAGATCTTCTGGCTGCTCCTCACCTTCGGCATCCTGTATTTCGGGATCGGCAAGGGGATGGTGCCAAGGATCGTGTCCAACGTGGACTCGCGCGAAGGCAAGATCGCGGGTGATCTGGCGGCAGCGGTCGCGGCCCGTGCGCAGGCCGATACGGTTCAGGCGAACTGGCAGGCCGAAATGGACGCGGCCCGCGTTGCGGCGCAGGCCGAGACCGCGGCAGCCGCCAAGCGTGCGGCGACCGCGTTCGAGCAGCAGGTCCATGCGGCCGATGCCGAACTCGCCGAGCGTCTGGGGCATCACGATCTGGCGGTAGCGAACGCGAAGGCCGAGGCGCTCTCGAACTTGCAGGGCGTCGCCGCCGAAGCAGCACAGCAATTGGCCGCCAAGGTAGCCGGCCTCCAGGTCAGCCTGGATGCGGCAACCGACGCAGTACGCAGGACGACGGCGCATGGCTAATCCCGACTCGGCCGCAACGGTCATCCACGGCGAGGGCATGGCGCCCGAAGGTGCGATCGACAACCAGGGGCTCCAGGGTCACACGACCGCGCCCGGTGGCGTCGAGCACGTCGCCGATCCGACCGCGCTCGGGCTGACCTCGACCGGCTGGGTCGCGGTAGCGATGATCGTCGTCATCCTGCTGATGATCTGGAAGAAGGTTCCAGGGATGATCGGCAAGATGCTCGACACGCGCATCGCCGGCATCCGCACCCAGCTCGACGAAGCCAAGGCACTCCGCGCCGAAGCCGAAGCGATCCGCACCGAGTATGAGGCGAAAGCGAAGACCGCGCACGTCGAAGCCGAAGCCATGAAGGCTCACGCGCACCACGAAGCCGCGGCGATCATCGCCAAGGCCAAGGCTGGTGCCGAGGACCTCATGACACGCCGTGCGAAGATGGCCGAGGACAAGATCGCCGCCGCCGAACGCGCCGCGATTGCCGAAGTCCGAGCACGGGCGGCGGATGCCGCGGCAAAGGCTGCCGGTATCCTGATCGCCGAGCACCATGACGCTGCCGCCGACCGCATGATGGTCGACCGGTCGATCTCGGGTCTCGGCCGCCTGAATTAATCCAAGGCAGCGCTCCACGCGCTGCCGTTCCCCCGCGCAGGCGGGGGCCAGGATCTCAGAGAACAGCGCCCGCAACCCTGGGCCCCCGCCTTCGCGGGGGAACGGTCGTTCGCTTGGCGCATTTTTCGTTTCTCACAGACGGCCGTCTCTTCCCGGGTTTCCGGCGGCCGATTTCTCCAATCTGAGCCCGTTGGAGAAGAATCATGTCCTGGCTCATCCTCGGCATTGCCGTCATCACCGAAATCAGCTGGGCGCTCAGCCTCAAATGGGCCGCCACGCTCGCCACCTGGCAAGCCTCCAGCGTCCCGATCGTCCTGAGCTTCGTCAACATGGGCCTGCTCGCGCTGGCTATGCGCGGCTTGCCAGCCGGCACCGCCTACGCGTTATGGACGGGAGCCGGCGCGGTCGGCGTGATCATCGGCGGCGTGATCCTGTTCGGCGACCGCGTCAGTGGCGTCCAGGCCGCCTTCATGGCGCTGACGGTAGTCGGCATCGTCGGCACCAGGGTCTTCGCGCAAGCCTGATCGTCTGCCTTGGCCCGCAGGGCTTTGAAGATTGATTCACGCGAAGGCGCAGAGGCGCGAAGAGAAGGAGCAGTTTGGTTCACGCGGAGACGCGGAGACGCGGAGGCGTTATGCTTTCGGCTAATGTACCTAACAGCCTTGAGCTGATGTGAGCCTTCGGCGGTTTTCGGCGAGCGCTGCCCTTCTGATCTTCTCTCCGCGGCTCCGCGTCTCCGCGTGAACCAAACTGCTTTTTCTCTTCGCGCCATCGCGCCTTCGCGTGAAGATCACTGCCTTCCGCTGGCATAAGCCCCTCGCACTCCCTAGATTCCGTAGCGATGTCCTCCCCCAATTCCCCCGACCGGTTCAACGAAGACAAGTCCACGTTCGCCGTCCGCGGTGGCGGTGAGGCGCCCGACCTCGCGGCCGGCGTCGCCGCGATCAGGAACGTGCTCGACACGCTCCCGATCCGTCCTGGCGTCTACCGGATGCAGGACGCGCGCGGCGACGTCCTCTACGTCGGCAAGGCGCGTGCGCTCCGGAACCGGGTCGCGAACTATGTCCAGGTCGACAGGCTGACCAAGCGCCTTCAGCGGATGGTGTCGCAGACCCGGTCGATGACGATCGTCACGACCAACAACGAAGCCGAGGCGCTGCTGCTCGAATCGCAACTGATCAAGCGCTATCGCCCCGCCTACAACGTGCTGCTGCGCGACGATAAGAGCTTCCCCTTCATCCTCCTGCGCGACGATCACGCCTTCCCGCGCGTTCAGAAGCACCGCGGCGCGCGCCGTGCGAAGGGCAATTACTACGGGCCGTTCGCGAGCGCCGGGTCGGTCAACAACACGCTCAACGCGCTGCAGAAGCTGTTCCTCCTGCGCAGTTGTACCGACAGCTTCTTCAAGACGCGCGACCGGCCTTGCCTGCTCTACCAGATCAAGCGCTGCTCGGCGCCGTGCGTCGGTCGCATCGAAGAACCTGCCTACAATGAGCTGGTCGAGGATGCGAAAGCGTTCCTCGGCGGCAAGTCGACCGGCGTGCAGGCCAAGCTCGGCGCGCAGATGCAGGCCGCCGCGGAGAACATGGACTTCGAACTCGCGGCTTTGCTCCGCGACCGTCTCCGTGCGCTCACCTTCATCCAGGGCACGCAGGCGATCAACGCGGAAGGGGTCGGTGATGCCGACATCTTCGCGATGGCCTGCAAGGATGGCCTTATCGGCATCCAGGCGTTCTTCATCCGCGGCGGCCAGAACTGGGGTCATCGCAGCTTCTTCCCGCAGCATACCAACGACGTCCCCGAGGACGAGGTGCTGACCAGCTTCCTCGGCCAGTTCTACGAAGAGGTCCCGCCGCCCAAGCAGATCCTGCTCGACCGCGAACTGACGGAAGGCGCGCTGCTGGCCGAAGCACTAGGCGAACGCGCCGGCTACAAGATTGCGTTGCAGGTCCCGCAGCGCGGCGACCGCCGCCGCCTGATGGACCAGGCCAAGCGCAACGCGATCGAGGCGATCGAACGGCGCCAAGCCGAATCGACCACGCAGGCCAAGCTGCTGCGCGAAGTCGCCGACCTGTTCGACCTCGCCGAACCGCCCGAGCGCATCGAGATCTACGACAACAGCCACATCCAGGGCACTGCCGCGACCGGCGCGATGGTCGTCGCGGGACCCGAGGGCTTCCGCAAAGGCCAGTATCGAAAGTTCAACATCAAGAACAAGGATACCGCGCCGGGCGATGATTTCGCGATGATGCGCGAGGTCTTCACCCGGCGGTTCTCGCGCGCGCAGGCCGAGGATCCCGATCGCGATTCGGGCGAATGGCCGGACCTGGTGCTGATCGACGGCGGCAAGGGCCAGCTCAACACGGTCAAGGCCGCGCTCGAGGAGATCGGCGTCGAGGACGTGTGCCTGGTCGGGATCGCCAAGGGCCCGGAACACGGCCGCGACGGCCGCGAGGTGTTCCACATGCTCGACGGTCGCGAGTTCCAGCTGCCGGTCAATGCGCCGGTGCTGTTCTACCTCCAGCGCCTGCGCGACGAGGTCCACCGCTTTGCGATCGGCGTCCACCGCGACAAGCGCAGCAAGGCGATCGGCGCCAGTCCGCTCGACGAGGTCCCCGGCATCGGCCCGGCGCGCAAAAAGGCGCTGCTGATGCACTTCGGCACCGGCCGCGCGGTCCGCAACGCGAGCCTGCAGGATCTGCAACAGGCGCCGGGAGTCTCGGCCGGTGTGGCGCAACAGGTCTACGACTTCTACCATTCGCGCTGAGCGTACGGGTTGCTTTTGACCGGGACAGGGTTGCAAGGATACGAAACCCAATCTTCACCTGCGATTGTTACACAGCATACCGTGCCCACGCCTGTCTTCCTCACCATCGACACCGAGTTCGCCTGGCGGCATCACGCGGCGGGGCTCGATTGCGAGGCGATCTATGCGCGCTCGCTCGAGCCGGCGGGCGTCGGGCTTGGCTATCAGCTCGCCGAACTGGCGCGGCATGACCTGAAGGCATGCTTCTTCGTCGACCCTATGCCGGCATTGGCGTTCGGCGTGGCACCGGTACGGCGAATGGTCGAGACGATCCTGGCGGCGGGGCAGGAGGTGCAGCTGCACCTGCATCCCGGTTGGGCGCTGGCACGGGCAGGTGACCACGGCGCCGCGCACGGCCGGTTCGACCTGTGCACCTATGACCTTGCCGAGCAGACGGCATTGCTCGTCCAGGCGACCGCGCTGCTGGTCGAGGCGGGCGCCCCCGATCCGATCGCGTTTCGCGCGGGCAGCTATGCCGCAAACGACGATACCGTGACCGCATTGGCGAAGCTCGGCTTTGCCTACGACAGCAGCCATAACGGATCGCAAGCGCCGGGAAGGAGTCGCATCTCGTTACCGGCGCGTCAGATCGCCCCGATCCGGATGCCCACAGAGACCGGAATCATCGAGGTCCCGGTGACCGTCATCGAGGATATGCGCGGGCGGATCCGCACCTTCCAGCTTTGCGCGCTGTCGACCGGCGAAAGCTATGACGCGCTCGAACATGCGGCAGCCTCGAACCATGCCGCGGTCACGATCGTCAGCCACGGATTCGAACTCGCCAATCGGCGCGGGACGCGAGCCAATGCGGTTCACGTCCGTCGCTTCCAGGCGCTGTGCACGATACTCGCGGAAATGCGGGAGGGACTGCCTACGGTCCATTTCGCGGACCGGCCGGACCTGGCGCTCAACCGCGAGGACGTCCCGCTCGGCCCCGATCCACTGCGAACGCGCTGGCGTCAGGCCCAGCAACTCTGGTCGAATTGGATATCGGAACGTCCGCAATCGCGGCGGCGCTGATCATCCCGCACGCCGCGACAGAGATGGCCTCGTTGCGTTTCCAGGTCGGTGCGAGAACGCTGTGGGCAATCCAGAGACGGCTCGTTCGCCTGTCCTATACGCTTGATGACGTACTCATTGGAACAGTCCCGGCATTGCCGATCCTGCCCAGGGACGCACAGGGGTATCTGGTAACGTCGATGCCGGAGGCGCTGCTCCCGGACCTGACGGCCTTGTCCGGTAAAAGCCTGCTCGGGTCCGTCCGTCAGCGTTACACACGCTACCATATCGATCTGTCAGCGGGCGCGGCGGCGTGGTTGGCGGGGCTTTCGGCAAACGCGCGATCGGGTATCAGGCGCAAGGCGAAGAAGCTCGCGGCTGCAAATGGCGGCTTGCTCGACATCCGGCGTTACCATGATGCGGACGCCTTCGCGGTGTTCCATCCGCTCGCCCGCAAGGTGTCGGCAACGACCTACCAGGAAAAGCTGCTGGAATCGGGGTTGCCTGACGACGGCGGGTCGGTCCGTCACCTGGTGTCGCTGGCGAAACAGGACCGGCTTCGCGCCTGGTTGCTGTTCCTTGACGGTACGCCGATCGCCTATCTGTGCTGCACGGCGGAGCACAGCGCGCTTCTCTATACGCATGTCGGGCACGACCCGGCCCATGACGACCTGTCCCCCGGCGCGGTTCTTCAGGTCGAGGCGCTACGAGACCTGTTCACCGAGCAGGATTTCGCCCGGTTCGATTTCACCGAAGGAGAGGGCCAGCACAAGCGCCAGTTCTCGACCGGCGGTACGGCCTGCGTCGACGTGGTGTTGCTGCGTAGGACGCTGGCGAACCGCGCGACACTGGCGGCATTGCGGACGTTCGATCGAACGATCGCCTACGCCGGGCGCGCCGCGACGCACGCCAAGCTCAAGCGGATTGCTGACAAGATCAGGCGCTAGCGGGACGCTTTCCCAGCGGGGCAGCGTGGCGGCCATGCGTCGGAAGGATGTCGGCACGGTCTGTCGAGCGCACGTGCCTTCACCCCGGCACCGCTCCACAGCGAGCCCCTCCCGCTCCCGAAGGGACAGCGGTATAGGACCCCATGCACCTTCGCACAGCCGCCATCGTCGTAGCCGTCCGCCAGCACGGCGAGCATGGCGCGATCGTGCGCGCGCTGACCCGCGAGGATGGTATCCAGCCCGGCTATGTCCGCGGCGGCCGATCGCGCGCGATGCGGCCGGTGCTGTTGCAGGCGAACGTCATCCAGGGCGAATGGCGCGCGCGGACCGGTGAGCAACTCGCCTCGCTGACCGCCGAACTGATCCACAGCCGCGCGCTCCTCCACCGCGAGCCGCTCGCCGCCGGTGCGATCGAGTGGGCGACCGCGCTTACCGCCGCCGCGCTGCCCGAAGCCCAACCCTATCCGCATATCCATGATGCGCTCGGCGGCGTGCTCGGAGCGATCGAGGGGGCACCGTCCGCGCGCGGCTGGGCCGCCGCGCTGGTTCGCTATGAATTGCTGGTGCTCGCTGAATTGGGGTTCGGGCTCGATCTCGATCGCTGCGTCGCCACCGGATCGCTGGACGATCTCGCCTTCGTTTCCGCCAGGAGCGGTGCGGCCGTCTCGCGCGGGGCGGCTTTTGGGCATGAGGCCAAATTATTGCGATTGCCCGACTTCCTGATGGTGGGCGGCGAGGCGGACTGGCCCGACATCTTCGACGGACTTCGCCTCACCGGCCATTTCCTGGCACGCGATATCCTCGTCGATCGCCGCGCCGACCCGCTTGCCGCGCGCGGCCGGCTGGTGGATCGCCTTAAAAGGGCAGTTGCGTGAGCGCGCGTCGCCCGGCAAGGGCGGCGGCGGAGGAACGTACATGCCCTTGATCGCGATACTGGCCGGTGACGGCATCGGACCCGAAGTCACCGCGGAAGCGCGCCGCGTGCTCGACACGCTCGGCCTCGACCTCACCTACGAAACAGGCCTTGTCGGCGGCGCTGCATACAAAGCGGTCGGCCACCCACTCCCCCCCGCGACGCTCGAACTGGCGAAGCGTGCGGACGCCATCCTGTTCGGTGCGGTCGGCGATCCTGATTGCGACAGCCTCGAACGCCAGTTCCGCCCCGAACAGGCGATCCTTGGCCTTCGTAAGGAGCTTGGCCTGTTCGCCAACCTGCGGCCTGCCAAGCTGTTCGCCGGTCTCGAGGATGCGTCGGCACTGCGTCCCGAAGTCGCCCGCGCGATCGACATGGTCATCATCCGCGAACTCACCGGCGACGTGTATTTCGGCGCGAAGGGCTTCCGCACCACCGCCGACGGCCTGCGCGAGGGCCATGACGAGATGCGCTACGACGAGCGCGAGATCGCCCGTATCGCTCGCGTCGGCTTCGAGACCGCACGCACCCGCAAGGGCAAGCTGCTCTCGGTCGACAAGGCCAACGTGCTGGAGACATCGCAGCTCTGGCGCGACGTCGTGATCGAGGTCTCGGCGGACTATCCCGACGTCGAACTCGGCCACATGTACGTCGACAACGCGGCGATGCAGCTGGTGCGCAACCCCGGCCAGTTCGACGTGATCGTCACCGGCAACCTGTTCGGCGACATACTTTCGGACGAAGCGTCGATGTGCGCCGGCTCGATCGGCATGTTGCCGTCCGCCGCGCTCGATGGCACGGGCCGCGGCATGTACGAGCCGATCCACGGCAGCGCGCCCGACATTGCCGGGCAGGGCAAGGCCAATCCGTGCGCGGCAATCCTGTCCGCCGCGATGATGCTGCGCCATTCGCTCGACATGCCCGAAGCGGCGGACCGGATCGAGGCGGCGGTCGCGGCGGCGATCCTCGGCGGCGCGCGTACGCCCGATCTTGGCGGCACGCTGACGACCGCTGCAATGGGCGACGCCATCCTCGCCGAACTCGTCTGACCCGGCGATGATCGTCGACCTTCTCGAACTCGCGGTCGTCATTCCGACGTTCAACGAGAAGGCCAATGTCCCGACGTTGATCGCCAAGCTCGACCAGGCGCTGGCCGGGCGCAACTGGGAGGCGATCTTCGTCGACGACGACAGTCCCGACGGCACCGCCGACGCCGCGCGCGAGATCGCCCGGCTCGATAAGCGCGTTCGCGTGATCCAGCGGATCGGCCGCCGTGGTCTGTCGTCGGCGTGCATCGAGGGCATGTGCGCGACCGCGGCACCCTTTGTCGCGGTGATCGACGGCGATCTCCAGCATGACGAGACGCTGTTGCCGGCGATGCTCGACCTGCTGAAGGACGCCGCGCAGGACGTCGTGATCGGGTCGCGCTTCGTCAACGGGGGCGGCACCGGTGAATGGGACAGCGACCGCGTCGCCAAGTCGGCGTTCGCCACCAAGCTCTCGCGCGGCGTGTTGAAGGCCGATCTCAGCGATCCGATGAGCGGGTTCTTCATGATCCGCACCGACATCGTCCGCCGCCTCGCGCCGTCGCTGTCGGCGATCGGCTTCAAGATCCTGCTCGATCTTCTGACCGCGTCGCCGACGCCGCTGCGCTTCGTCGAACTCCCCTATACGTTCCGTTGCCGCACCGAGGGGGAGAGCAAGCTCGATCACGTCGTCGCGATGGAGTATCTGATCGCGATCTACGACCGGATGTTCGGGCGGATCGTGCCGGTACGGTTCGCGATGTTCTCGGCGATCGGGGTGCTTGGCGTCGGCATCCACATGGCGGTGCTAAGTGCTCTGTTCGTCGGGCTGGGGGTAAATTTCCTGGTCGGCGAGATCGTCGCGACCCTCGCTGCCCTGACCTTCAACTTCTTCCTGAACAACGCGCTGACCTATCGCGACCGCCGTTTGAAGGGCTTGCGCCAACTGGTCGACGGCTGGGTATCGTTCGCGGTGATCTGTGCGGTCGGCGCGGTCGCCAACGTCGGTATCGCTGCGTTCCTGTACGCGACGCGCGATGGTACCTGGGCGGCGTCGGCGCTGATCGGGGTGCTGGTGGGTGCCGTCTGGAACTACGCACTGTCCTCGAAATTCACCTGGGGGCGGTACTAGGGCAGGTCCTTCCGATGCCCTCCGGCGTCCGCAAGGCTTGTCATCGCGGCTCCCCCCCGGCAAAGCGGCGCGCATGAAGCGCAAGACCGGCCAGGATCGTTCGATCACCCAGAATTGGCGTCCCGCGACGCGCGCCATCCGCGGCGGCACCGCCCGCAGCGAATATGGCGAGACGTCGGAGGCGTTGTTCCTCACCTCGGGCTATTGCTACGACAAGGCAGGCGACGCCGCGGCACGCTTTGCCGGCGAGCAGGAGGGGATGACCTATTCCCGTCTGCAGAACCCGACCGTGCAGATGCTCGAGGAGCGGATCGCACTGCTGGAGGGTGCCGAGGCGTGCCGGACGATGGCGACCGGCATGGCGGCGATGACCGCATCGCTGCTGTGCCAACTCCAGACCGGCGATCACCTCGTCGGCGGGCGCGCGGCTTTCGGGTCGTGCCGTTGGCTGACCGATACGTTGCTGCCGAAGTTCGGGATCGCCACGACGATCGTCGACGCGCGCGACCCGCAGGCGTTCCTCGACGCGGTCCGTCCCGAGACGAAGGTGTTCTTCTTCGAGACGCCGGCCAACCCGACGATGGACATAGCCGACCTGAAGGCGATCTGCGACATCGCGCGCGAACGTGGCATCACGACCGTCGTCGACAATGCCTTCGCGACGCCGGCCTTGCAGCGGCCGATGGAGTTCGGCGCTGACGTCACCGCGTACAGCGCGACCAAGATGATGGACGGTCAGGGCCGCGTGCTCGCCGGCGCGGTTTGCGGGACCGAGGATTTCATCACCAACACGCTGTTGCCGTTCACGCGCAACACCGGCCCGACGCTGTCGCCGTTCAATGCATGGGTAGTGCTCAAGGGGCTTGAGACGCTCGATCTGCGTATCCACCGCCAGTCCGAGAACGCGATGAAGGTCGGCCAGTTTCTGGAAGGCCGTGTCCCCCGCGTGTTGCATCCGGGCCTCCCCAGCCATCCGCAGTACGAACTAGCGAAGCGCCAGATGGACGCGTGCGGACCCATCTTCGCGTTCGAAGTGGAGGGACGCGAGCAGGCGCATGCACTGCTCGACGCGCTCGAACTCGTCGACATCTCGAACAACATCGGCGACTCGCGCTCGCTGATGACGCACCCGGCGTCGACCACGCACGCCAGCGTGTCGCCCGACAAGCAGATCGAGATGGGCGTGACCGAGGGGCTGCTGCGCCTCAACGTCGGCCTCGAAGACGCGCAGGACGTGATCGACGACCTCGACCAGGCGCTGCGTCGGGCCGGTCTATGAGAAGGATTGGCCTGTGAAGGCGCTGTTCCCCAACGCGGCGACGACCGATGGAGTGACGGTGCGCGTGTCGGTCAGCTACCTTCCCGAACAGTCCGAGCCCGAACGTGGCCGCTGGTTCTGGGCGTATCACATTCGCCTGGAGAACGAGGGCGACGAGACGGTTCAGCTGCTCACCCGCCACTGGGTGATCACCGACGGTCGCGGCGCGCGCCACTCGGTCGAGGGCGAAGGCGTGGTTGGTGAACAGCCGGTGATCGAGCCGGGGGCGAGCTTCGATTATGTCTCGGGCTGCCCGCTCGCGACCCCCTCGGGCGCGATGCACGGCAATTACCGCATGGTCCGCGAAGACGGCGCGATGTTCGACGTCGAGATCCCCCGCTTCTCGCTGTTCGCGCCCGCGGTGCTGAATTGATGCGCGTAGCCAATACTACCAGCCCCGGATGCCTAGGAGCCCGTCACCCCAGCGAAAGCTGGGGTATCCCCGTTGGCGGCCGTCACGCGCTCCCCATGAATATCCCAGCTTTCGCTGGGATGACGGGGGGCGGTGGGATTGGGCCGTCTAGATCAGGGCCAGTCCAATGAAGCGCACGCATCTCCCGCTCAACGGCCTGCGCGTCCTCGACGCGGCCGCGCGGCATCTGTCTTTCACGCGCGCCGCCGACGAGCTCGCGGTTACGCCGGCCGCGGTCGGGCAGCAGATCCGCGCGCTGGAGGATACGCTCGGAGTCGTCCTGTTCCGCCGCACCACGCGCGGGCTCGAACTGACACCCGAGGCGGAAGCAGGGCTTGGCGCGCTGCGTGGCGGGTTCCTCCAGTTCGAGGAAGCCGTGCGCGCGATGCAGGCCGGCCAGTCCTCCAAATCGCTCACGATCGCCGCGCCGCGCGACCTGACCGAGAAGTGGCTGATGCCCCGCCTGGCGCAGATTGCCGAGGCGGATCCCGAACTGCGGTTCGTGTTGATCACCGCCGACGAGAATGTCGACTTTACCGAAGCCAATCTCGATCTGGCGATCCGCTGGGGCGATGGCCCGGGCGAGCATGAGGGCGAGGCGCTCGAATCCGAAGGCATGGTGACGATCGCCGCGCCGAACATGGACGGCGACTCGGCGATCGCGTGGTCGGGAGAAGACGGCGTCGCGCTGGTGCGCGTCACCGATGCCGGGCTCGCAATCGACGCGGCAGCGGCGGGGCTTGGCCGTGCAACCGTCCCCGAACTGCTCGCCCGTCGCGATCTGGCACAGGCTCGCGTGCGGATCATCGGCGAGTCGCAGCCCTCGAAGGGGGGGTATTGGCTGGTCGCGCCGTTACCGCAATGGCGCCAGAAGAAAGTCCGCGCGCTCGTCGATGCACTGACCGCATGAGACGCCCTGATCGCAAACGACGCAATGCCGCCCATTCGCCCGTCCTGAAGACGCGGCGGCTGCGGTTGCGTCCGCTCGTCGAGGAGGATGCGCCTGCGCTGCACCCGATGCTCGCCGATGCCGATTTGATGGCCTATTCCGCCGATGGCCCGCTCGGCAGCGTCGACGACGTCCGCAGCTACCTCGCCGAGGAAGCCGCGCCGGGCAACCAGCGCACCTGGGCGATCACCCGCACCGGCGACGATCGCGCGATCGGCTGGGTTTCGGGCAGTGAGGCGGACGGCGAGTCCGATGGCCGCGGCGTGACCGAGATCGGCTTCATCCTCGCGCGCGAAGCCTGGGGGCGTGGGATCGCGCGGGAGGCTGTGTCGGCGGTCATCGACCGGCTGTTCGCGGAGGGGCGCAGCCGCGTATTCGCCGACGCGGATACCGAGAATGCGGCGTCGATCGTCCTGCTGGAGCGGTTGGGCTTCCGTCGCGAGCGGCTGTTGCGCGATGAGTGGGAGACGCATCTCGGGTTGCGCGACAGCCTGATCTATGGACTCTGTGCCGATAGCTGGCAGGCGGCCGGGCGGGCGTAATTACTGCTGCCATCCCCACAGATACCACCACCCCGGCGAAGGCCGGGGCCCAGGTGGAAAGGTGGTCGTAACGACGCGCTGTCTTCAATTAGCGACGTCCCCCAACTGGGCCCCGGCCTTCGCCGGGGTGGCGGCTTAAGAAATGGCGAGACTGAGAGATTTCTACCGCGCTGCGAGCAACGCCAGCACCCGGCCCATCAGCCCGACGAACCGCAGTTCGTTCACTGCGTCATCCGACCGGTGCCAGTTCCCGGTCGCGGCATACCAGCGGCCATCCTTCGCCTGGACGAGATAGTTCAGGGTCAGCACTCCCGGCTCGCCGCCGCCCTTGAAACCGACATACCGGAACCGCGCCGCGATGGCCGGATCGAGGCCGGCGTTGACGGCGAGGATCGCGCGGGTCGTCGCGTCGGCGGTGCGCAGGCGATCGAGGACACCCGCCATCGCCGCCGGGCTCGCGAACCATTCGACGCTGTCGATCGCCACCGGCTTCCCCGCGAACACACTGGCATCGAGCTTGGCCGTGGAAATCTTCACCGCATTGTCGACCAGCAACGAACGCCGCGCCTCCACCGAACCGGCTGCCCAAGCCTTTGTCAGCGCCGGATCGCCCTTCAACAGGAACATCTCGCGCGTCGTCATCACCGGCACGCTACCGCCCGCGGCCGTAGCCATCGCGTCGACCTTCACGCGGCCGAGCGTCGTCAGCAGCGTATCCGTCGCCGTATTGTCGCTGATCGAGATCATCATCGTCGCCAGCGTCTGCAGCGTCAGCGGTGATTCCGCGGGCCAGGTCTGCAGCATGCCCGACGGCAGGGAGGGCGGCCCGATCTTCACGACGTCCGCCCAATGCCGCTCGTCCGCCGTCACCTGCCGCGCAAGCTCGGCGAGCACCCACAGCTTGAACGCGGACCCGAGCGGAGCCGTCACATCGGCATGATATTCGAGAACCGGTGCCGGCTTACCTTCACCCAGCGCATACAGCCCGAACCCGCTCGCACCAGGCAGTGCCCCAAATTCCGCCTCGACCTTGGCCAAGCTATCGTCGCGCGCACCCGTGCCGGTAATCAGCAACCCGGTCGCCAGATGCGGCGCGGCGGGATCGAGTGCCAGGCGGACGCTCGCCGTGCCGCGTGCATACGCGACGATCAGGTCCGCCGACCACGCCGATGTCGGCGTCAGCGACTCGATCTTCTCAGGCGCGCCGAGGGTCGCCTTCAACTGCGCGACGATCGCCGCGAACTGCGCCGTCGGCACCTTCTCGCGGAAGCTCGCCGCGAAATACGCGTCATACGCGCCGCGTCCATCGAGGATCGCGACAAGCGCATCGGCCTTTGCCCGCAACGCCGGATCGGCGATCGCCCCCTGCGCCACGGCGGGGACGGGCAGCAACGCCATCAGCGCAGCGACGAGCCAGAGCGCCAGCCCGCGCATCAGTTCTTCAGCTTCCAACCGCTCTTCAGCAACCGGTAGCAGAGCGTCGCCAGCACCAGGTCGATCACCAGGATCACGATCCCGCCGATCATTACCGGCGAGTCGGCGATCCCCAGGAACCCGTATCGGAAGCCCGAGATGATGTAGAAGAACGGGTTCGCATGGCTGAACGCGCGGAACGCTGGTGCCAGCTTGTCGACCGAATAGAACGTCCCCGACAACAGCGACAACGGCGCGATCACGAAGTTGGTGACCGCGGCGGCATGATCGAACTTGTCCGCCCAGATCGACGTCAGCACGCCCAGTAGCGCCAGGAACGTCGCGCCCAGCAACCCGAACCAGATGATCGCGAGCGGCGCGTGCGGCGTCACGTGCACGCCCGGATACAGCGCCATCGCCGCCCACACGACGATCCCGACGATCACCGCGCGCGTCACCGCACCACCCACCAGCGCGCCCAGTAACTCACCGGTAGACAGCGGCGGCTGGAGATAGTCGACGATCGTGCCCTGCATCTTGCCGACGAGCAGCGAGAAGCTCGCATTGGCGAACGCCGGGCCCATCATGCCCTGCGCGATGATCAGCCCCGGCGCGATGAAATCGGCGAACGCGACGATATGGCCGTCGACCGGAACCGGGCTTTTCGCACCGGTCGCGATCGTGAACACGACTAGAAACAACAGCGTGGTGATCGCCGGCGCCCATACCGTCTGAAGCTGCACCTTGAAGAACCGGCGCACCTCCTTGATATAGAGGGTTCGCAATCCCTCCCAGTTCACGCTCTTTATGACGGGGACGCCGGGGGCGGATCGCACCGCCGAATGGATTTCACCGATTGGGGGCTGGCTGCTCATAGGGGTTGCGGGTAATCGCTGCCGCTGCCGCCCGCAACCCGGCTGAGCAAGACTGAGGAACGAACATGTCCTGGACCGACGAGCGCATCGAGACGCTCAAGACGATGTGGGAGGCCGGGCAGACCGCCAGCCAGATCGCCGAAGCACTGGGTGGCGTCAGCCGCAACGCCGTGATCGGCAAGGCGCACCGCCTCGAGCTACAGGCGCGCCCGTCGCCGGTGAAGCCGAACGATCCCGAAGCCAAGGCGGCCGCTGCTGCTGCGGCGGCCGGGGCGTCCGCGCCGGTTGCTGTCGCGGCACCCGAGCCGGTCGTGGAGCCGGTCGAGGTCGAGCCGGAGCCTGCACCCGTTGCGCCGCCGATCGTCGCAGCGCCCAAGCCGGCTGCACCGGTTGTCGCTGAACCTGTCGCCGATGAGTCCGATGACGACGAGGATGAGTCCGAGGACGAGGACGAGGCTGCTCCGGTCGCCGCCGCGCCCGTTCGCGCGCCTCAGCCGATCCTGCGCTCGGTCGGTCCCGGCGGCTTCCTCCGCCAGGCGCCTGGCGAACAGCAGCCACCGAGCACACCAGCGCCGCCCCGTCGCCTCGTGCCCGCCAAGCCCTCCCCCGAGATGGCGAACAAGACGAGCCTGCTCGAGCTGAACGACCGGATCTGCAAATGGCCGCTCGGCCATCCCGGCGAGCCCGACTTCCATTTCTGCGGCAAGGCGGTGAACCCGGGGTTCCCCTATTGCGTCGATCATTGCGGCCACGCGTACCAGGCGCAGCTGCCGCGTCGCGATCGCCGTCCGACTCCGCCGCTGCCGTTCGGCGGTCCGCGGCCTCGGTAAGGCGTAGGGCGAGCCCTGCGCCAACCTGGCGCATGGCTCGCCCTAGCCCGGTCGGCGCGGCTGGCCGCGTCCGACGACATGGGCTTTGCCCATCGCTAGCCTGACATGGAAAGGCCGCTTCCTCAGTGAGGAGGCGGCCTTTTTCAAACAAGCGCCACCCCGGCGGAGGCCGGGGCCCAGTTGGAAAGGTCGTGGTTACTGAGCGTCCCGCGCGTTTAACAGCGCTTCCCAACTGGGCCCCGGCCTTCGCCGGGGTGGCGCTGAACGAAGCCGTTGCTTTTCCTTGTTCTCCCGCGAAGGCGGGAGCCCAGTCTGGATCCCCGCCTTCGCGGGGAAACACGGTCGTAATCGACTCGATAATACCGTTACGCAGACCTTATTCCGGTCTGCAGAAGCGGAGCTTTAGAAAATAAGAAAAGGCCGCTTCCCCGTGTGCGGAAGCGGCCTTTTTTTACCTTAGCTAGCCATGGGCAAAGCCCATGTCGTCGGCCGCGGCGAGCCGCGCCGGCCGGGCTTGGGCGAGTCCGCTGCCAGCATGGCAGCGGCCGCCCGGCGCCTTAAAACCTAAACGCCACCGTTCCGCGCACACTGTGCCACCGGAAATTGTCATCCGACCGCTTGAACGCCGTCCCAGCCGTGTTCGGTGCGAGCACGAACGGGTTGGTCGCCGGCTGCGTGCCGCGCGTCACCAGAACGCGGGCGTCGTCGTCCTGATACTGGTGGAACATGTATTCCAGGCCAACCGAGACGTTCTTGGCGAGCTTCTGCTCGATGCCGCCGCCACCGGTGATGCCGAACTGGTTCTTCTTGCCGCTTTGCGCATAGGCGTTGGCGGTGTTGCTCGAATAGAAGTCGCGGTTGATGCGCGCATAGCCGGCACCGAACGTGCCGTAGAACAGCGTCGTGTCGACTGCGTAGCCAGCCCGGCCGCGGATCGAAGCTTCCCAGTCCAGATCGCGCGTCATCGTGTAGAATGCCGGCGTCGTCGAGAACGCGCTGACGCTGTCGCGGATGTTCGACTTGCCGAACTCGCCGACCACGCCGACGACGATGTTGCCGCGCTGCTGATCGATGCCGACGCGGGCGTAGTAGGCAGTGTTGTTGCGATCGGTGCGGCAGCCGCGGCCGCCAACGGCAGGCGCGGTGCTGCTGGTCGCGGCGCCGTTGCAGAAGCCGGGCGAGAACGCGTTGGCGCCCGCCGCGGTCGTCACGGTGTCGCCGAACCGACCGTCGAGATTGCGGTCGAACAGGATCGACGACCCGGCGTCGTTCGGCTGCACGTCATAGCCACCGGCTGCACCGACATAGAGGCCGCTGAACGGCGCGTCGGCGGTAATTTCCTGCGCAGCGGCGGGTGCCGCGGCGAACGCCAGGGTGGCGGCACCGGTAAGGGCCACCATCATCGTCTTGCTCATATTCACTCCCGAGAACTTCATGACAGATATTTCATAAACGGCGCGTCGCCTCAAAATCTCCCTTCCGTGGAACAATCTACATCAATGTGACTTTTCGGTCACAGGGAGAACAAACGGAGCCTGTGGCTTTGTCGCAAGTCAGCGTCTAGGCTGCATCCATGGCTGAAGATCTGTTCGCGTCCCCGGGCGCGCCCTCCAATGCTGGCGGGGGGAAAACCGCCGCCAATACCTATGACGCGTCCTCGATCGAGGTGCTCGAAGGGCTCGAGCCCGTCCGCCGCCGCCCCGGCATGTATGTCGGCGGCACCGACGAACGCGCGCTGCACCATCTCGCCGCCGAAGTGCTCGACAACGCGATGGACGAGGCGGTCGCGGGCCACGCGACCCGCATCGAAGTCACGCTGGAGGCGAACAACCGCCTGACGATCGTCGACAACGGCCGCGGCATCCCGGTCGATCCGCATCCCAAGTTTCCCGACAAGTCCGCGCTGGAGGTCATCCTTTCGACGCTCCATTCGGGTGGCAAGTTCGCGGGCAAGGCGTACGCGACGAGCGGCGGCCTGCACGGCGTCGGCATCAGTGTCGTCAACGCGCTGTCCTCCGACACCGTCGTCGAGGTCGCGCGTGACCGGCAACTCTACCGGCAGCGCTTCGCCAAGGGTCTGACGCTCGGGCCCATCGAGCATCTCGGCCCGACGCCCAACCGGCGCGGCACCAGCGTAGCATTTACGCCCGACACCGAGATCTTCGGGACCGAACTGAACTTCAAGCCGCAGCGCCTCTACAAGCTCGTCCGTTCGAAGGCGTATCTGTTCGCCGGCGTCGAGATCCGCTGGCACTGTGCACCCGACCTGATCGGCGACGACACACCGGCCCAAGCCGTGTTCCAGTTCCCCGGCGGCCTTGCCGATCACCTCCGCGACCAGATCGCCGGCCGCGAATGCGCGACCTCGGACTTCTTCTCCGGCTCGCAGGACTTTCCGAGCGCGAACGGCGAAACCCAGGGTCGAGTCGAATGGGCAGTCGCATGGCCGCTATGGAGCGACGGCTCGTACAGCTGGTATTGCAACACCATCCCGACTCCCGACGGCGGCACGCACGAACAGGGCCTGCGCCAGGCGCTGGTCCGCGGGCTGCGCGCATTCGGCGACCTCGTCGGCAACAAGAAGACCAAGGATATCAGCGCGGACGACGTCATGGTCGGCAGCGAACTGATGCTGTCGGTGTTCATCCGCGAACCGCAATTCCAGAGCCAGACCAAGGATCGCCTCACCAGCCCCGAAGCCGCCGGCCTCGTCGAAAAGGCGGTGCGCGATCATTTCGACCATTTCCTCAGCCACAACATGGAGCGCGGCAAGGCGCTGCTGAACTATGTGCTGGAGCGGATGGACGAACGCCTGCGCCGCAAGCAGGAACGCGACGTCAAACGCAAGACCGCCACGTCCGCGCGGAAACTGCGGCTGCCGGGCAAGCTCACGGATTGCTCCGCCAACTCGCCCGAAGGTACTGAACTCTTCATTGTCGAAGGCGATTCGGCAGGTGGTTCGGCGAAGCAGGCGCGTGATCGGAAAACGCAGGCGATCCTTCCGATCCGCGGCAAGATCCTCAACGTCGCGTCGGCCACCAGCGCGAAGATCTTCGCCAACCAGGAAATCGCCGACCTGACGCTCGCGCTGGGCTGCGGCACGCGGAAGGACTGCACGCCGGACACGCTGCGCTACGAACGCATCGTCATCATGACCGACGCAGACGTCGATGGCGCCCACATCGCGACGCTGCTGATGACGTTCTTCTTCCAGGAGATGCCGGAGTTGGTCCGCCGCGGGCACCTCTACCTCGCACAACCGCCGCTCTACCGTCTCACCGTCGGCACCAAGAGCATCTACGCGCGGGACGACGCCCACCGCGCCGAACTCGAACGCACCGTGTTCAAGGGCAAGAAGGTCGATGTCGGCCGCTTCAAGGGCCTCGGGGAGATGAACCCGAGCCAGCTCCGCGAAACCACGATGGACCCCGCCACCCGTGGCATGCTCCGCATCACGTTGCCGCAGGAATACGAGGAGCGCGCACAGGTGAAGGATCTCGTCGACCGCCTGATGGGCAACAACCCGGCGCACCGCTTCGCCTTCATCCAGGAAAATGCGGGTCGGATGGACGAGGAAGCGATCGACGCGTGAGGTGACGGGGGTCGGGTTCGACGCCGTTGTAAACACGATCGATGGACATGCCGGCATCGTCGGATACAGTCTCGCCACGTCACTTGCGTAGGGCTTAGACATGATCCTGCTTGTTGTTGCTCTGCTGCAGTCTGCCGCCGTAGCCCCACCCCCCGCGGCGGCGGGGGAGGACCAGACCATCGTCGTTGTCGGACAGCGCCTCTCCGGTACCGAACGGGCGCTGGCCGCGTGCATCGCGCGCGGATGTCCGCCCAAGAAAGAGATCGCCGCATCGCTAGCGCACGCCGAAAACCAGTTCCTGGTCGGCGACTATGCAGCGTCACGCGCAACGTTGTTGAAGGCGCGGAGCCGCAATGAGAAATACGCGAAGGACATACCCGTCGATGTCGCCAACCTGATCCGCGCGAGCGGGCGGCTGGCAAGCTTGAACGGGCTGTCGGATTCGTCGCGAACCAATGCGATCGACTCGCTCGATGTCCTGAAGGGTGGGCTCGCGCACAGCGATCCGCGTGTCCTCACGGAACGCCTGCTGGTCGGCGACACCTTCGCCAAGGAGCGCCGCTACACCGCCGCCGAGGAGGTCTACGGCACGGTCGCGAAACAGGCCAATGCGGCCGGGCTGAAGCAGGTCGAGGGATTGGCCCTGCTGCGGACGGCCGTGCTCTACACGGCGCTGGCGAGTGTGGATTCCGCCTATGAGTATCAGGCACGCAAGGCG
This sequence comes from Sphingomonas sp. R86520, assembly GCF_042466285.1. Taxonomy (NCBI): domain Bacteria; kingdom Pseudomonadati; phylum Pseudomonadota; class Alphaproteobacteria; order Sphingomonadales; family Sphingomonadaceae; genus Sphingomonas; species Sphingomonas sp. R86520. Next base: position 2,537,905 of record NZ_JAXHBZ010000001.1, on the reverse strand, counting down.
ATCCGCCGTATACGCGACACGACGGATCCCGAGCTGGCACCGTTTCGCGAGGCGACGGTAACGCTCGAACGCCGCGTGAAGTCCGGCGACAAGGCGCATGACGTCGAGAAGGCCGAGCTGGCCAAGACGCCTTCGCAGCAACGCACGAACGAGGCCGTGCTGGTCTATGCGTCGCCGATCGATCTGCCCGACCGGTCGGAGAGCGGATCGAAGGTCGTCGCGGTGACCGGCGATCCGGTCCCGCAATGGGTCGACGTCACATTCATGGTTCGCCCCGACGGCACGGTGCAGGACATCGATGTCGTACGGCAATCCGACAACGTCCGCGGGCCATGGCTCGACGCCGTGAAGGCTTCGCTGGCGAAGCGGTTGTATCGGCCGCTGGCCATGGCCGCGGACAAGCCGGGATTGCGTCGGATCGAGCGGTATTCGCTGATCTACGACGTGAGTTACGCTCCCGGATCTCGCGTTCAGGCGCGATCGAGCAAACCGCGAGTCGAGATGACCGATCTGACGGTCGAGACGCCGGCCAACCTGACGGACCGCCACCGCCGCGTCTCATCGTGCGGCGATCACGCCTGCGGACGATCCACTCGTCCGCAGGCGCCTCGCAGTTACTGCTTGTAGGCGACCAGCGTCGAGGTACGGCCGTATTTGATGTCGTTCGCGTCCATCGTCATCTTCTTGCCGTCGGCCGAGACGGTCATGACGTATTTGCCGATGATCTTGCCGTCGAAATAATCGGTTTCGTGCAGCGTGTTCAGGCCACTCTGCTTCAGCGACACCGTTGTCCAGCCGGGATCGCCGACGACCGCGACGGCAGGCCCTCCGGTCGTCGCCACGTACGAGATACCGGTCGGCGTGGAATAGGTCACAACCCTGCCGACCTGCGCCAGCGTGAAGACGAGGCCGCTATCGGAAACCTGGCCTTCGCTGGTCTGCCGCCACGATCCCGATGACGCATGCGAGCCCGCCGGTCCGGAGGTGACCCGCGTACTGACGCCCGTTCCGGTAACCGGAATGCCGTTCAGGGCGGTCAGATCGTTGAACGCGGTCGTCATCGTGTTGCCGTCCGCGGACAGCGTCGCGGTCGTCTCGCCGACCAGCTTGCCGCCCTTTCGGGTCGCGCGCTTGACGATTGCCGGATCGACCACGGTCACCGCCATTTCGTCGTAATAGGCGCTCCCGACGACCGGATGAAACGCGCCATCGGCGGCGACTTTCAGCACGGGTACGCAGGTCGAACAGGTATAGAGTCCATCGGCGAGCAGTACGACCGAAGGCTTGGTCGAGGGTACACTAGCGTTGACGTCGCTTTTCCACGTACCCGTGAAGACGTCTTTCGCATAGGCTGGCGATGTCGTGGCCAACAGAAGTGCGATGCATGGCATTAACTTGGACATGGTTCTCTCCCCTAAGTTGCGGCGGGGCGATTCGAATCGAACCAAAGCGCACAGGATCCTGGCACCACGTCGCGCAGAGCATGCGCCTATTCATCGGATAGCGGCAAGGGGCTCCGCGCAATCATGAGATTTGACACGGTGCGGTATCATATCTGCCGTGCGCGCGGTGTTGACCCCATGGGCCGCGGGCTCGTATCAGGCGGTCCGGGCGGCCGCTATGGGTCGCCCTTGCTGTTTGAAGGAGCTGCCGTCGTGACCATCACCCCGCTCATGCCCGTCTACCCGCGGTGTGGCGTGCGTCCGGTCCGAGGCGAGGGCGTGTACCTCTACGGCGAGGACGGACAGCAGTATCTCGATTTCGCCAGCGGCATCGCGGTCAACGCACTCGGCCACGCGCATCCGCATCTGACCAAGGCGATCGCCGATCAGGCTGCGACGCTGATGCACGTGTCGAACCTGTACGGGTCGCCGCAGGGCGAGCATCTCGCGCAGCGCCTCGTCGACAACAGTTTCGCGGACACCGTGTTCTTCACCAACTCGGGTGCGGAAGCGGTCGAGTGCGCGATCAAGACCGCGCGGCGCTATCACTATGCCAATGGCAACCCTCAGCGGCACACGCTGATCACGTTCGACACCGCGTTCCACGGGCGTACGCTCGGCGCGATCTCGGCGACCAACCAGGCAAAGATGCGCGACGGATTCGAGCCATTGTTGCCGGGGTTCGCCTATGCGAAGTTCAACGATCTCGAAGGCGCGCTGGCGCTGATCGACGACAACACCGCCGGCTTCCTGGTCGAGCCGATTCAGGGCGAAGGCGGTATCCGCCAGGCGACCCCTGAGTTCCTGACCGGCCTGCGCAAGGCTTGCGACGAGCACGGCCTGTTGCTGGTGCTCGATGAGGTCCAGTGCGGCTACGGTCGGACTGGCAAGTTCTTCGCGCACGAGCTGTACGGCATCACGCCGGACATCATGGCGGTCGCCAAGGGCATTGGCGGCGGCTTTCCGCTCGGCGCGTGCCTCGCCACCGAGGAGGCAGCCAAGGGCATGGTCGCGGGAACGCACGGCTCGACGTACGGCGGCAATCCTCTGGCGATGGCGGCCGGCGAGGCGATCCTCGACGTGATGCTGGAGGAGGGCTTCCTCGACAACGTCACCGCGATGGGCGACCGGTTGCGGCAGGCGCTCGAGCAGATGCTCCCGAACCACGATCATCTGTTCGACAGCGTCCGCGGTACCGGCTTGATGCTCGGGCTGAAGCTGAAGAGCGACGCCCGCGCATTCGTCGCGTTCGCGCGCGACGAGCATAACCTGCTGTTGGTGTCGGCGGGCGAGAACGTCGTCCGCATCCTGCCGCCGCTGGTGATCGACGAGAGTCACATCGCCGAATGCGTCGAGAAGCTGTCGGCAGCGGCACGCGTCTACGTGCCTGCCAGCGACGATTGAAGCTGCCGCTCATCCTGAGTAGTCATTGAGCGAAGCCGAAATGGCGTTTCGAAGGCCCCGCCGATACCGGGCGCGACCTTCGGTACCAGGCCCTTCGATACGGGTCCTCGGCTTCGCTCAGCCCCTACTCAGGACGAACGGTTTTACCGAATAACGGCCTGCATGACTGGAGCCGATGCTTTGACCATCCGCCATTTCCTGAATCTCACCGACGCCGGAGCCGACGGCATTGCCGCGATGCTGGCCGACGCGCTCGACCGCAAAGCCGCACGTATCGGCTTTCCCAAGGGCCGCGCCGATGCCGACGCGCCGCTCGCCGGCCACACGCTGGCGATGGTGTTCGAGAAAAGCTCCACTCGGACGCGCTTCTCGTTCGACATGGCGATCCGCCAGCTCGGCGGCACCTCGATCGTGTCCGACGGCGGCTCGATGCAGCTCGGGCGCGGCGAATCGATCGCCGACACCGCACGCATCCTGTCGGGCTATGTCGATGCGATCATGATCCGCACCGACGATCACGCCAAGATCGAGGAGATGGCGCATTACGCCAGCGTTCCCGTCATCAACGGCCTGACCGACGCGTCGCATCCGTGCCAGATCATGGCCGACCTGCTGACGATCATCGAGAGCGGCAAGGCGCTGCCCGGCCTCAAGGTCGCATGGCTGGGCGACGGCAACAACGTGCTGGCCTCGATCGTCGAGGCGGCCGGGCTGATGCAGTTCGACGTCGTCGCCGCTTGCCCGCAGGGGTTCCAGCCCGAGGAAGAGGCGATCACGCGGTCGTCGGGCCGGGCGCGCGTCGTCTCCGATCCGCGCGAGGCGGTCGAGGGCGCGGACATCGTCGTCACCGACACCTGGATCTCGATGGGCCAGGCGCATGCCGAGACCAAGCTGAAGGCGCTGACGCCGTACCAGGTCGATGCCGCGCTGATGGCGATAGCGAAGCCGGATGCGAACTTCCTCCACTGCCTCCCCGCGCACCGTGGCGAGGAGGTCACGCCCGAGGTGATCGACGGGCCCCAGTCGCTGATCTGGCAGGAAGCGGAGAACCGGCTGCACGCGCAGAAGTCGGTGCTGCGCTGGTGCTTCGGGCAGATCGGTTGAACGCGCGCACCTGAACCGTCATTCCAGCCGCTTACATGATTCCAACTGTTTCCGTCATCCCAGCGGAAGCTGGGTTCTCCCGGTGCGGGCCGCGACGTCCGCCAACAGGGATACCCCAGCTTTCGCTGGGGTGACGGATGTGGAACGGGGCGACGGATGTGGAACGGGGTGACGGATGTGGAGCGGGTTGACGGATGTGCCGGGTTGACGGGTGTGGCGGTGTTCCTGATGAAGGATAACATTGAGCCGGCGGAGGGCGTGCGAGGTTGACCGCGCGGTCGCGCTCCCCATCTTCCCTCCGATGAACGACCCCAACATGACCGATCTCGACCGCGCGCTGGCCTTCGCGATCCCCGCGCGGAGTGCCCGTGGGCGGATCGTCCGGCTCGGCACGTCACTTGACGAGGTGCTCCGCGCCCACGCCTATCCCCCCGCGATCGAGAAGCTGCTCGCCGAGGCGCTCACGCTCGCGGCGTTGATCGGCTCGACGCTCAAGGACTCCAGCGGCCAGCTGACGATGCAGACGCGGACCGACAACGGCGTCGTCCAGCTACTCGTCTGCGACTACCGCGGCGGCGAAGTGCGCGGCTATATCGAATACGATTCCGACAAGCTCGCCGAAGCGCCCGTCGAACCGTCGTTGTTCGCGCTGTTCGGCGCCGGTTATCTCGCGATCACGTTCGACATGGCGAGCAGCAACGAGCGCTATCAGGGCATCGTTCCGCTCGACGGTGACACGCTGTCGCAGGCGGCGCAGAGCTATTTCACGCAGTCGGAGCAGATCCCGACGATGGTGCGGACCGCTATGGCCAAGGGACCGGACGGCCGCTGCATCGCCGGCGGGTTGTTCCTCCAGCATCTCCCCGAAGGCGAGGATGGTCGCGAGCGCCTGCATACCAAGCTCGACCACCCCGAATGGGAGCATGTCGCCACGCTGGGCAACACGATGGGTGCGGACGAACTGACCGATGCGACGCTGCCGCTTGAGACGCTCGTGTGGCGCCTATTCAACGAAGAAGAGGACGTTCGCATCCTCGCCGACATTCCCATCTCGCGCGGCTGTCGCTGCGATCCCGAGTACATCAAGGGCGTGATCTCGAAATTCCCGCTCGAGGAACGGCGCTCAATGGCAGACGAGACCGGCTACATCATCGTCGACTGTGCGTTCTGCGCGACCAAGTTCCCGGTGCCCGTCGAGGACTGAAATCCCTCTCCCCGTCGGGGAGAGCGAGGGGCCCGCGACGCAGTCGTGGGAGAATGGGGGCACGAGGCTCGAGACGCCAATCCCAACGCCGCCTTACCCTCCCGTCGTCCTCCGCTCCTCTTTTCTAACTCTGAAGGGAGAGGATGAAGGTGTTAAGGGCATCTTTACCTGTCGTCGGTACTGCTGAACGGGTGCTCTTATTCAGCACGTTTTTTTCTCCCTTGTGGCGCGGTTTCGCGCCAACCTCAGGGCCGCTCCACCAGGCGGCCCTTTCTTTTTGCCCGCCGCTGGCCTAGCGCATCCCGCATCATGACATCCCCTGCTCCTTATGCGGTCGCCCTTTTGTCGGGCGGTCTCGACTCGATGGTATCCGCCGCGATGGCGCGAGAATCCGGTCATCGCCTGCTCGCACTGTCGTTCGACTATAATCAGCGCCACCGCGTCGAACTCGACGCAGCGCGTCGCGTCGCTGAAACGCTCGGCGCCGAGCGGCACATCGTCCTGCCGATGGACTTGTCCGCCTTCGGCGGCTCAGCGCTGACCGCCGACATCGACGTGCCGAAGGACGGCGCGGGTACCGAAGATGGCGGCGGCATTCCCGTCACCTACGTCCCTGCACGCAATACCATCTTCCTCAGCCTCGCGCTCGGGTGGGCCGAAGCCGCGGGCGCCCGCGACATCTATATCGGCGTCAACGCGCTCGATTATTCGGGCTATCCTGATTGCCGCCCCGAGTTCATCGCCGCGTTCGAAGGTCTTGCCGAACTCGCGACCAAGGCTGGCGTCGAGGGCGAACCCTTCCGCATTCAGGCCCCGCTGCAAATGATGACCAAGGCGGATATCGTCCGCGAAGGCACGCGCCTCGGGCTCGACCTCGGCCTGAGCTGGTCGTGCTACGATCCCGCGCCGGGCGGGCTGCATTGCGGCGAGTGCGACAGCTGCCGGCTGCGCGCGCGCGGCTTCGACGAGGCGGGTATCGCCGATCCGACCCGCTACGCCGTGAAGCCGGTCTGATCGCATGAGCTACGCGGTCAAGGAGATGTTCCTGACGCTGCAGGGCGAGGGCGTGAACGCCGGCCGCCGCGCGGTGTTTGTTCGGTTCGCCGGCTGCAACCTGTGGTCGGGCCGCGAACAGGACCGCGCCACCGCGGTGTGCAAGTTCTGCGATACGGAATTTGTCGGTACCGACGGCCTGGGCGGCGGCAAGTTCGTCGATGCGCAGGCGTTGGCAGCAGCGGTCGAAGGTTTCTGGGGCGAGGGCGTGCGAGACCGCTTCGTGGTCCTGACCGGTGGCGAACCCATGCTCCAGATCGACGACGCGATCGTCGAGGCGCTCCATGCACGCGGCTTCCGGATCGCGGTGGAGAGCAACGGCACGATCGCCGCCCATCCCGGAATCGACTGGGTCTGCATCAGCCCCAAGGCCGGCAGCATCGTCGTCCAGCGCTCGGGGCACGAACTCAAGCTCGTCTGGCCGCAGCCCGGCACCGACATCGACGACGTCGAGACCTGGGACTTTGCCAACCTGCTGCTCCAGCCGCTCGACGATCCGCGTGCGGATGCGAACCGCGAGGTGTGCGTGGAAATGGTGATGCAGCGGCCGCAATGGCGGCTCTCCCTCCAGACGCACAAGCTGCTGGGCCTGCGGTAAGGCGTTCGTAAGAGGCTAGGCGTTCGCCCCGACTGTACGCGCTTCGCCCCCGCCCATTCTCGCCGCCTCCCGTCGTCCCAGCGAAAGCTGGGATATCCTCGTGGGACTCCGGTCATCTGCCCGGAGGAATACCCCAGCGTTCGCTGGGGTGACGGGATGGGGTCGGAGCAGCGACGGGACGGTGGAGCTAATAGAGACGGGATGAGGGCAGGGGCCGGGAGGATCGGGGCAGGCCTCGTGCCGACTTACGTCTTCCTGACCGATCTACTCCGCCCAACGCTTCGACCCCCAGCGCTCTACCCCCCAGCGCTCTACTCCCAGCGCTTTACCGCCCGGCGATCCCGACGCCCGCGGGTGGCCAGTTCTGCGCGCCGCACTTCTTGGCGACCCACTCGCCCTTCTTGTTCCAGCAGATCACGTCGAGGCGGGGCATGGCCGCCGTATCGCGACCGATGCGGCGCGGAAAACGCTGTTCGCCCCACGGGATCAGGCTGTTGCGCAGCTCACGCGAGCGCGCCAGCGCAACCTCTGAGAAATGCCCGCGCGGCGTGAAGATCGCATCCCGGCCGATCGACGCCGCGGTCTGGCAAAAGCCATATTGCGCCGCGACCGTGGCAAAGCTCGAATAGGTCCGCGTGCCGAACTGGTCGAGCGCGGTCTGGCCGGCCTTGGGGCCCGCCGCCTTGTTCACGCGAAGGAAGTATTTGGTCAGCGTATCGAACGAACCCTTGAGCTCGTCACCGTGGTCGGCAAGGATCGAGTTGTAGTTCGGCACGGTCAGCAATGTCGGTTCGAACTGGCACTGCAACGCCGCCACGTTGAGCGCGGCACGCATGTGCCAAACCAGCGCGGCACGCGTTTCCGCCCCCGTCGCACCGGGCAACGGCTGGCCCAGATCGGCTTCGTCGCCGGTCACTGCCGCAGCGGAAAAATCGCGCGACTGCAAAAAGAACTGCGCCGACGCCGACTGCGCCACCGCGAGCCCGCTCGACGCCACGCAAAGCGCGAGCGCGGTACGCAACACTCTCATTCCAACCTCCCCAGGGCATTCTTCAAGCCAACGAATCTAAAGCGTTTCGGCAAAACTCCCAAGCGATTTTAACCTTTTCCGGAGGTCGGAAGGTCGCTGATTGCGCCAAGCTGCGGAACTCGATTCGCCGCAGCCGAAACGACTGGCTTGGACAATGGAAATCATCGCTCGCGGCGTACAACGAGAAAGGGCCGCCCGGTTGCCCGGGCGGCCCTTCACACCGTGTAATCCTGTCGGAAGCCATCCGCCGAAACGGGCGGCTTCCGCGGAGATTACATTGCGTTGTTGGTCATCGTGGTGTCGTTCGACATCATCGTGTCGTTCGCCATCATCGTGTCGTTGGCCATCATGCCACCGTTCGACGCGCCGTCGACTGCGGTCATGTTGTCGGTCATGGTGTCCATGCCTTCGGTGGCGTTCATGTCGGTGACCATCGTGTTGTCGGTCGTCGTCTCGGTCTTGGGACCGCAAGCCGAAACGGCGAGTGCTGCGCTGGCGATCAGCGAACCGGTCAGGACCTTGGAAATGAGTGCACGCATGTGGAAGCTCCCTAGATAGAGGATTTGGCTGGCTGCTCGCCCTTAATACCCAAATCGTAGTGGACATTAATCCGATAACGCTTTGCCCTCAAGCCTCCTTTTCTCAAGGACAAGAAACTGTTTCAAGGAAAGCGCCCGCCGTCAACGCCAGCGCCGCGTCGAAGGTTGCGAGGTCCGCCGAAATACCCAGCGAATCGAGGCTGGTAACGCCGAATTCGGGGAGGCCGCAGGGCACGATCCCACCGAAATGCGTCAGGTCGGGGTTCACGTTGACCGAAAAGCCGTGGAGCGTGACCCAGCGCTTCACCCGTACGCCGATCGCACCGATCTTCGCCTCGCGGCCCCGGTCGAGAGTCCAGATCCCGACCCGGCCATCGACCGCGAACGCCTCGACCCCGAGCTTGCCGAGTGCGGCGATCACCCAGGATTCGAGCGCATGGACGTAGCAGCGCACGTCGCGGCCGCGTCTGGTCAGGTCGAGCACGACATAGCCGATCCGCTGCCCCGGCCCGTGATACGTGTATTTACCGCCGCGCCCGGTCGCGATCACCGGAAAGCGCGCGTCGATCAGGTCGCCGGGTTCTGCGCTGGTCCCGGCGGTGTAGACCGGCGGATGTTCCAGCATCCACAACAGCTCGCGCGCTGCGCCGGCGCCGACCGCGACCGCGCGCGCCTCCATCTCCGCCAGGGCGTCGGCATAAGGGGTAAGGCCGGCGCTGGTGCGCCATTCGATGTCGGTGGGAATGGGGTTCGTCACGGATCCCAATTGCGCACCCTCGGCCACAGTTGCAACCATGTGGTCAAGTGCGGGGGCTTGGGCTAACCCCCGGGCGTGACAGCAGCGGGAGCAGCACGCATGGCGAAGATGGGAACGGTCTGGGATCGCACGGTCGAAGTGCTCAACGGGCGTACCGGCATGATTGCGCCGATCGCGCTGCTCGGCATGCTGTTGCCCAGCATCGTCCGTGACGGCTTCGTCGCGTTCTCCGTGCCGGGCACACCCAGCTTCGTGCTGGTCGGCGGCCTGCTCACGCTCGGCGCCGTGGTGGCGATGCTCTGGGCGCAGTTGGCGATCGTGGCAATCGCGACCGATCCGGCCACCGACGCGGTCTCTGCGCGACGCCAGGCGCGGTCGCGACTGCTGCCTGCCGTCGGCATCACGCTGATGCTGTCGATCGTCGCGCTGGTCTTCGCGCTGCCGCCGCTGGTAGCGCTCGTCTATGCCGGTTTCGATTTCACGGCGGCGGCGAGCGGACTGTCCGTTGCCACGCCGGGGATCGGCAATGCCGCCCTGTTCAGCGGACTGTATTTCCTCGCCTATCTGCTGCTGATTATCTGGCTCGGCGCGCGGCTGGTGTTGCTCAACCCGGTGATCCTGAACGAACGTCTCGGGGTCGGCGCGCTGCGTTGTTCGGTCCAGTTGACCAAGGGCATGACGTGGCGGATCATCGGCGTATTGATCCTGTTCGCGATCGTCATGCTCGTCTCGACCTGGGCCGCGCAGGCGGTGACCGGGATCCTCTTCCGCCTCGCGCTTGGCGCCGACGGCATCACCACCGCGACCTTCCTCGCCAGCATCGCCGGCACGATCGTCACCACGGCCTTCACCGCGCTTGCCGCCGTCTTTACCGCGCAGCTCTATGTCGCGATCAGAGAGAAACACGCCGTCCCATGAAGCTCGATTTCGCGACCGTTCTCACCGACGCCTGGACGCTGTTCAAACGCGACCGCGACCTGCTGCTGCGGATCGCCGCGCCGTTCCTGTTCCTGCCCGCGTTCGCGCTCGCGCTGGTCGTTCCCGATCCGCCGATGCCCGATGCGGCGGCGGGTAACAGCGAGGCGCAGGCGATGGTCTGGGCCGACGCGGTGCAGACCTGGGCGGCGGCGCATGGCGGCTGGTATCTGCTCGCCTATGTGATGAGCTTCTTCGGCACGTCGCTGTTCTACGCGCTGTATCTCGACCGCGATCAGCTCGATCTGCGTGGCAGCCTGACGCGCTGCCTGCGCATCTTCCCGCGCTTCCTGCTGGCGATGGTGATCGTGTCGCTGCCGGCGGGGGCGGGGCTGCTGCTGTACGCGATTCCCGGTCTCTATATTCTCGGTCGGACGATGCTGACCGGGCCTGCGCTGTTCGCCGAGGCGCCGCTGGGTGCGCTCGGCGCGATCCGCCGCAGCCTTGCACTCAGCCGTGGTGCAGGGCTGCCGCTGATGGGGCTGGCCGCGTTCAGCTACATCAGCGGCTGGCTCGTCGGCGCGCCGTTCATGATGGCCGACCGAGCCTTGCGGGAGGGGGGGAGGCCAATCCGGTCGCGCTGGCGATCGTCGATGCCGGTGCAGCGGTCGCCGCGATGGCGGCAGGGATCGCGATGGCCTTGATCGCGATCTCCGCCTACCGTCGCTTGGCGCGGTAGGACGCCGGTCTAGCGCTATCGGAATGCGCCACCCCGGCGGAGGCCGGGGCCCAGTTGGAAAGGTCGCAGTAACCGGGCGCACCGCTTCGTTAGCAACGTTCCCCAACTGGACCCCGGCCTCCGCCGGGGAGGTTAAAATGGTCTATTGAGATCAATTGGGGTGACGGAGTGGTTGGTGCTACCCTCGCGTCGCCAGGTAAGGAATCTGCGGCGCCGTCTCCGGCGGCAGCAAGCCGGAAGCCCGCGGATCGGGAAACGTCTCGATCGTCCGCTTCACCGCCACGAAGCCCTGCGCCCGGTAGAACCCGAGCGCGCTCGGATGGTCGAGCGTGCAGGTATGCAACCACACCCGCTCGATCCCCTTCGCCCAGGCGCGCGCGCAAGCCTCGGCCATCAACCACCGGCCATGCCCTTGCCCCGCCAGCTCCGGGATCAGCCCGAAATACGAAATCTCGCACGCGCCTGCCTCACGGAAATCAAGTTCGAGCATGCCCACTTCGATGCCCGCGGGATCGAGCACCGCATACACCGCGATCCGCGGATCATGGACGATCGTCGCCAGCGCCTCGTCCGCCATCACCAGCCGCGAGAACCAGAGCCACGGACTCCCCACCCGCCGGAACAGCGCGCGGTATTTCTCCAGCGCCGGCCGCTCCCACTTCACCAGCCGCAACCGCGATCCCGGACTCGGCCGCAGCGGTGGTCGCGTCCGCATTTCCAGCGTCGTGACGATCGTCGCGAGGACGTCGTCGGCAACCGGGATCAGCGCCATCTTACGACCACGTAGCGCGTGGCGGCAGGCTCATCAGGATCGCGTCGATGTTGCCGCCGGTCTTCAGCCCGAACAGCGTGCCACGATCGTAGACGAGATTGAACTCTGCATAGCGCCCCCGCCATTCGAGCATCTGCGCCTCGTCGGCGGCCGTGAAGGGCGTATCCATCCGCCGCCGCACGATCCGCGGATAGGCCTCCAGAAACGCTTCGCCGACGTCGCGCGTGAACGCGAAATTCGTCTCGAAATCGCCGTCGAGATGATCGAAGAATATCCCGCCGACGCCGCGGCTGACCTTCCGGTGCGGGATGTAGAAATACGTCTCCGCCCACTCCTTGAAGCGCGGGTAATGGGCTGGATCATGCGCGTCGCAGGCTGCCTTCATGGTCGCGTGGAAGTCCGCCGTGTCCTCCGCGATCGGCAGCGGCGGGTTGAGATCGCCGCCGCCACCGAACCAGCGCTTGGTCGTGTTGAGGAACCGGCAGTTCATGTGGACCGCCGGCACGTGCGGGTTGGTCATGTGCGCGACCAGGCTGATCCCGGTCGCGAAGAAGCGCGGATCCTCGCCCGCGCCGTGGATCGACTTGGCGAAGTCGCCCTCGAACGTGCCCCCGACGGTCGAGACGTTGACGCCGACTTTCTCGAACACCTTGCCCGTCATCACGCCGCGGACACCGCCGCCGCCGGGCTCACCCGAAGGATCGATCCGGTCCCACGGTGTGTACTCGAACGATGCGTCGGAGCCTGCCTCGCGCTCGATCGCCTCGAACTCCGCGCAGATTCGGTCGCGCAGGGATTCGAACCAGTGGCGGGCGGCGGCTTGCTGGGGGTCGAGATCGATCATGATGCGGTCCAGATTTTCCGTTCGTCTCGAGTAGTCGTCGAGCGCTTGTCGAGATGGCGTATCGAGAGACATGTACCTCGATACGAGTCCTCGACCATGCTCGGTCTCTACTCGGCACGAACGGGGTGGGGGTCAAGGCGAGGGCTGCACCTCAAGCCGGCCAGCCGCCCGTCTGTCGCAAAGCCTCGGCCGCGACGATCCCCGTCGCCACGGAAATGTTCATCGACCGCAAGCCAGGTCGCATCGGGATCAGCACCCGGACATCGGCGCGCGCGTGGACCTCTTCCGGCACCCCGGTCCCCTCGCTCCCCATCAGCAGCACGTCGTCCTCACGGAACGCCGCCACGTCGAGCCGCACCGCGCCCTTCGTCGTCAGCAGCACGATCCGCCCCGTCACCTGCGCCAGGAACGTGTCCCAGTCGACATGCCGCACCACGTCTACCGCGCCGACATAATCCATTCCCGAGCGCGCGACCGCCTTCTCGCTCCAGGTGAATCCCATCGGTTCGATCAGGTCGACGCCGATCCCCATGCACGCCGCGGTGCGCAGAATCGCGCCGACATTTCCGGCGATATCGGGCTGGTAAAGGGCAATACGCATGGCCGTCGCCCTAGCGCCGGGCCGTCCGAAAGCAAAATGCAGTTGGCAAAGCCGAGTCCCGCCGTCTATCAAAGGCCAGCCTCCGTGGGGACGGTCGGGCAGGGTGGGGATACGGTTCGACGGAATCGAAGGTCCCGCCAGGCCACGAAAAAAATAACGTGCAAGGGCGAGATGAATGGCGACAGTCGACGACATGGTTCCCCCCGGCGAATCGCCAGAGCCGTTTCACGAAGAGGCCCATGACCCTCGCCGCCGTGATTTCATCAATATCGCCGCCGTATCGTTCGCTGGCGTCGGCGCGGTCGCGATCGTCCTGCCGCTGATCAACCAGATGAACCCGAGCGCCGACGTGCTCGCGCAGTCGACCACCGAGATCGACCTGTCGAAGATCCTTCCCGGCCAGGCGATCAAGACCAGCTTCCGCAAGCAGCCGCTGTTCGTGCGCAACCTGACGCCGAAGGAAATCTCGGAAGCCGACGCGGTCGATATCTCGACGTTGCGCGATCCGCAGACGCTGGAACAGCGTACCAAGGCGGGCAAGAAGAACTGGCTGATCACGCTGGGCGTCTGCACGCATCTCGGCTGCGTCCCGCTCGGCGCGGGCGAGGGCGAGAACAAGGGCCCGTTCGGCGGCTATTTCTGTCCGTGCCACGGCTCGGCCTACGACACCGCCGCGCGCATCCGCAAAGGCCCCGCACCGCAGAATCTGCACGTGCCGGAATACGCCTTCAACTCCGATACCGTCGTCACGGTAGGCTGAGGAAAACGACATGAGCTTTCCCTGGGCCAAGCAATACGAACCGAAGCTGCCGCTGACGCGGTGGCTGGATGAGCGGCTTCCCGTTCCCCGGCTCGTCTACAACGCGGTCGGCGCCGGTTATCCGGTGCCGCGCAACCTCAATTACTTCTGGAACTTCGGCGTGCTCGCCGGCGCCGCGCTGGCGATCCAGATCATCACCGGCATCGTTCTCGCGATGCACTATGCCGCCAACGGGCTGGTCGCATTCGACTCGGTCGAGAGCATCATGCGCGACGTCAACGCGGGCTGGTTCCTGCGTTATGCGCACGCCAACGGCGCCTCGATGTTCTTCATCGTCGTCTACACGCACATCTTCCGCGGGCTCTATTACGGCTCGTACAAGGCGCCGCGCGAGATGGTGTGGCTGCTCGGCGTGGTCATCTTCCTGCTGATGATGGCGACCGCGTTCATGGGCTACGTGCTTCCCTGGGGCCAGATGAGCTTCTGGGGCGCGCAGGTCATCACCGGGTTCTTTTCGGCGATCCCGCTGGTCGGCGATACCATCCGCATCTGGCTGCTGGGTGGATTCGCACCGGACAATGCCGCGCTCAACCGCTTCTTCTCGCTGCATTACCTGCTGCCGTTCGTGATCGCGGGCGTCATCATCCTGCACATCTGGGCGCTGCACATCCCGGGTTCGAACAACCCGACCGGCGTCGACGTGAAGGGCGAGCAGGACACCGTCCCGTTCCACCCCTATTACACGGCGAAGGACGGCTTCGGGCTCGGCATCTTCATGCTGGTGTTCGCCGGGCTGCTGTTCTTCTTCCCGAACTATCTCGGCCACCCGGACAATTACATCCCGGCGAACCCGCTCTCGACGCCCGCGCACATCGTCCCTGAATGGTATTTCTGGCCGTTCTACGCGATCCTGCGCGCCTTCACCGCGGACTTCATCCTGCCGGCGAAGCTCTGGGGCGTGCTGGCGATGTTCGGCTCGATCCTGCTGCTGTTCTTCCTGCCCTGGCTCGACAGCTCGCCGGTCCGTTCGATGAACTACCGTCCGAAAGCGCGGATCGCGTTCTGGGTGCTGGTCGTCGACATCTTCGTGCTCGGCTATTGCGGTGGTGCGCCGGCGAACGCGTTCTACGTGATCCTCAGCCAGATCTGCGCGGCGTATTATTTCGCGCATTTCCTGATCATCCTGCCGATTATCTCGCGCTCCGAGCGTCCGCGGCCACTGCCCAACTCGATCACCGAAGCGGTATTGTCGAAGCATGGTGGTACCAGCCCGGCGCAGACCGCGCTGTCGACCGCGTCCGCGCCCTCCGCGCCGCACGCCGCGCACTGATACGAACTAGAGGACACACACATGGTTCGTCTCATCGCATCCCTGGTCGGCGCGGCCTTCGTGCTGGTGCTCGGCATCGCGCTCTTCGGCAGCGTCGCGGGGGTCATCACCGATCCCGTCGCGCCGACCGCGGAGAGTGTCGCGCACAAGCATCCGCGGGAACTCGAGCTCGCCTCCAACGGCGTGTTCGGCAAGTTCGACCGTCGCCAGCTCCAGCGCGGCTTCCAGGTCTACAAGGAAGTCTGCTCGGCCTGCCACTCGCTGCGGCTGGTGTCGTTCCGCGACCTCACCAAGATCGGCTATACCGACCCCGAGGTTAAGGCGATCGCCAACCAGTGGGTGATCGAGCAGCCGTCGATTAATCCGGAAACCGGCGAGCCGGCGACGCGCAAGAACATCCCGTCGGATCACTTCCCGTCGCCGTTCGCCAACGAGATCGCCGCCCGCGCCGCGAACAACAACGCGCTGCCGCCCGACCTTTCGCTGATCACCAAGGCACGTGAGGACGGCACCGCGTACGTCCACTCGCTGCTGACCGGCTATGCGACGCAGCCGGCCGCGCTGCTGAAGCAGTTCCCGGATATCAAGACGCCGGACGGGCTCCACTACAATCCGTATTTCGCGAACCTCAACATCGCGATGCCGCCGCCGCTGACGTCGGATGGCCAGGTTGCCTATGCGGACGGGACGAAGGCCACGAAGGAGCAGATGTCGACCGACGTCGCGGCGTTCCTGACCTGGACCGCCGAGCCTAATCTGGAGGCACGCCACGCCGCCGGGTTCGCGTCGATCATCTTCATCCTGATCTTCTGCGGCCTCGCCTGGGGCGCGTACCAGAACGTCTGGCGCGACGTTAAGCATTGATGGTGACAGCGTGCTCGCGTCGAGCGCGCATGGATACGGGGAGCGGCGGACGGGCGAGAAGCCTGGTCCGCCGTTTTTGTTTTCGCCGTAGCGCAGTGCCGTGCAGCGACTTGTTCGCTCGCCGCTGTGCCGACAGTCTCGAAGCGACAGCGCGTATCCACGTCGCCGGCCACTGATCGCGCTATCGCGGCAAACGCCGACCAATCGTGTTCGCCGGCGTTCGTGAGGGAATGATACGGGGAGGGGCCCCGGCTGGTGCAAGCTTCCGCCTGACCTGCCGCAAAACCCGTCAGACCCCATTCATGGAACTTGCGGCATACCGCTCCCGTTATGCGGTGAATGGCGGCGCGTAGGGTCCGCTCTCCACGTATGGGAGAATCTCCATGTTTATGAAGCGCTTCGGCATTATCGGCCTAGCTTTGGGCCTTGGACTGGGTGTCGCCGGCTGCACCGACGGATACGGCTATGGCGGCGTGGGCGTCCGCTATGCCAGCGACCCATATTATGCGGGCGGATACGGCGATGGCTATTATGGCGACGGCTATTACGGCGCAGGCTATGACGGGTTCTCGGGCTATGGCGGCCTGAACTCCTATTATGGCTGGGCCGGCGATTATTATTATCCTGGTTCGGGTGTGTACGTCTACGATCGCTATCGCCGTCCGCACCGCTGGAACGGCGACCAGCAGCGCTATTGGCAGGGCCGCCAACAGTATCGTGGCAACGCCAACGACGGCGGTCGCGGCAATTGGGGCGGATTTGCCAACCGCGGCAATCGTGGCGACAATGGCTGGCGCGGCAACCGCCCGGGCTACCAGGGCAATCCCGGCACGCCCGGTCAGGGACAGTTCGGCAACCGGGGTCCGGGCCGTGGCGACGATCGGGGTCGCGGTCCCGGTCGCGGCCAGTTCGGTCAACCCGGCCAGCCAGCGCAGCCTGGCCAGGTCGTCAACCCGCAGCAACCCCAGGCCCAAGGCGGCTTCCGAGGCAATCGGGGCGACGGTGCGTTCCGGGGCAATCGCGGCGGCGGCCAGCGCTTCGGCGGTGGCCGGCAAGGCGGTGGACGTCAGGGTGGCGGCAACCGCGGCGGCGGTCGTCCGGCGCAATAACCGGAGAAGGGGCGCGCGAAGGCGCCAAGGCGCGGCGGGGAGCTTGTACGAGGGCGGCGGTCCTTGGTGATGGCGGCGAACCTCACCCGAGGTTCCGCCGCTAGAGATTGCTCTGCGCCTTACCGCCTTCGCGTGAACCGTGGCAGGCTCAGAACGACAGCCGGCTACCCTTGAGACTGAAGGGCGCAATCAACCGGCCGGCGCTTCCGTGGGGCGCGTAGCTACAAGTCCATTCGAGACGAACGTCATCACCATCACGTCGTCCTGATTGAATACCCGCATCCGGCTCTTGAAGATCCCCATCTCCGGTCGGCTGGCGGACACGCGCTTTTCCAGGATCTCGGTTTCGCAGCGCAGGGTGTCACCCGGATATACCGGTTTCATCCACTTGAGTTCGTCGATCCCCGGCGATCCGAGTCCAGCCTGCCGGTTCTCCTTCAGGTTGGCGACGACCATCGACATCACCATCGCGCACGTATGCCAGCCGCTCGCCGACAGCCGACCGAAATGCGTCTGCGCGGCAGCGTCGTCGGACAGATGAAACGGCTGCGGATCGTATTTCGCGGCGAAGTCCATCACCTCCTCGCGGGTAACCGCGTAGGTCCCGAACGACGCGGTCCGACCGACCTCGATATCCTCGAAATACTGCACGCGCGCCTCTCCTCTTATCGTTGCATCACCTTCTGGAAGGGGGCGTCGGTGCCGTCCAGCCCCGCTTCCGCCGGCAGGCCGATCAAGTCGCGCAGCAAAGGCTCGATCGCGACGTTGTCGAAGCTCGCAATCGTCTTGCCCCGTGCGAACGCCGGCCCGTTGGCGATGAACAGCGCGCGCATCTCGGGCGACATATTGTCATAGCCATGCGCGCCGCCGCTCGACGCCTTGGTCGGCGCGCTCGGATCGACGCGCCAGCCGACATCGGCGAGGCACAGATAGCTCGGCACGCGCGGATTGCGCCCATAATGGAAGCGCGCCGGGATCTCGCCCTTCCGCCAGCATTGCAGATGATCGTGCTTCGTCAGCAACCGTGCCTCCAGCGCCGCCTCATGCCCCGGCATCGCGAACAGGCTCGCATACGGACCGGTCTCGACCACGCGGTAATCCGCCTTGTCCGCGATCGCATCCAGCGCCACGACCCGCGTGCTGCTCGTTGCCGCCATGCCGTGGTCGGCGACGATCACCAGGTTCGCCGGCTGGCCCTGCGCGGCGAGCCCATCGACCAGTGCCCCGATGCTCGCGTCAACGTCGGCGACGGCCGCAGTCACACCCGCGCTGTCGGGACCGCCTGCATGACCCGCGCTGTCGACGGTATCGAAATACAGCGTCACCAGCTTGGGTCGTATCGCAGCAGGCCGCCGCATCCAGTCGAGCACCGCGTTGACCCGCTGCGTACCTGACACTTGCTGGTTGAACTGCTGCCAGTCCTCCGGCCGCGTACCACCTTCGATCGCGCCGTGGCTGTCGGGCTTCGGCGTGCCACCGACCGCGACGTTCGCGCCTGGCCAGAACATCGTCGCGGTACGGATGCCCGCCTTCTCCGCATCGACCCAGATCGGCGAACTCTCGCTCCACCAGAACGGATCGTCGGTCGCCATCGTGAACGTCTCGCCCGGCCGCGCCGGATCCTCCATCTTGTTCCCGACGATCCCGCTGCGATCGGGGCGCAGGCCGGTCACCAGCGTCCAATGATTGGGAAAGGTGATGCTCGGAAACGACGGCCGCATGCTCGCAAACACGCCGCCGGCACGCAGCCGATTGAGGTTCGGCGTGACGCCACGGTCGAGATAATCCGGCCGGAAGCCGTCGATCGACACGAGGATCGTGACCGGCGTACGCGTCTCGCCCGGCTGAGTCATCGCTGCCATCATGGTCGGCGCGGGCGCGGGCGCGGTGATCTGCGCAAGGACAGGGGGCGTGTACGGATACGCACACCCGGCCAGGGTCAGCCCGAGGAATGCCAACGCAGTCATCTTCATCATAACCGTTCGTCCCGAGCAGGTTGCGACTTCGCGCGGTCCTTACTCGGCACGACCGGCGAGTGGAAGCGGTCCGTGGGGAGGTGAACTCGTCACCCCTTGTTCTCCCGCGAAGGCGGGAGCCCAGTCTGGGTCCCCGCCTTCGCGGGGAAACATTTTGGAAGGTACGCCTACAACCCCACCGCCAGCTTGCTGAACAGCGTCCAACTTACTGGCGTCTTCCCATACGCAGCCTCAAGCGCTGCCGGCTTGGCATACGCCGCTACCGTCCCGCCGAGTGCCAACCCCAGCGGCCCGACGATCGGCAACCGGTACGCATACCCGACCTCCGCCTTCGTCACGCGAAACTTCCGATCGTGCAACGGATCGGCCTCGTCCGGAAACAGCTCGTCATTCGCCACGTTCTCGACGCGCCCGAACACCGCATGCCGCGGCGTCAGCTCGTACGTAGCCTCCGCCAGGAAAGCGCTCAATGTCTCCCCCGGCACGCGGTCCTTGAGACTATACGCAAACGTCGTCGCCAGCCCCGCCCGCGCATATTGCACGCTGGCGGTCGAGCGGTTCTCGTCCTCGCCGGGATGCTGCGCCTCGGGCTCCTTCAGGTGACCGTGGCTCACCTGCACCGCCCAGAACGGTGACGGCGTCCACGTTCCCCGCACGCTCCACGAATCGAGCCGCGGCGTCTCGATGTTCCAGCGATGCTCGTCCGGCTCGCGCCCCTTGAACGCCGACGCCTCCAGCTGGAACGCCGGAGTCGCATAGCCCGCCGTCACCACCCCGTAGGCGATGTGCGTCGAATCGAACCAGTGATGCGTGATCGGCGACATCGGCTGATACCGCGCCGACCCCCGGTGCATGAACGCGCTAGGCCCCAGCGCCGGTTCGCCGATCGGCCCGCCATACAGGAACACGCTCGCCCCGTTCCCAAGCCGGTAATCGACCTTCGCGGCCAGCTCCATGAACAGGTCGTGAGGATGCTGCCGATCGACCAGTGGCTGGTCGTTCGCAAGCTCGCCGGTCGCGAACAAATTGGTATAGCCGCGCGCGCCCATCAACGGCTCCAGGCTGTTCATCGTTCGCAGCTGGATATGGAACCGGTCGCCCAGGTCGCGGTCCGCCATCAGCATCGCCATCGACTCGACGAACGCCTCGCTGCGCCCACGCGGCCCCCCCTGATCGGTCGCGACACCCCATGCATAGCCATGCGCCATCAGCATCCATTCGCCAGCCTGAGTCATGTACCCGCGCATCGGTCCTTCGGCCGCGGGTAGCCGCGACGTGCCGCTCCCCTGGCCATAGAAGCCGGCGGACGTGCCCATCGCCATCCCCGCCATCGCCGAACCCGTCGGCATCTTGGCCAGCGCCGCATCGGACGCCGTGCGATAGGCCGGGTCGGCGATCGTCATATGACTCATGGCGCCGTGGTCCATGCCACCTTCAGGCATGGCGCCATGCTCCATCCGTCCGGCGGGCATTGCGTGGTCCATCTGCGAATGCTCCATGCCTGGCATCGCGTCGGACATGATCTCAGCGGGCGCGATTGCCGCGCTTGGCGACGCGGCCGGCGGCTTGGGCTCCATCCCGGCGTGATCCATCGCCGCGGCTTCGACCGTCTCCCCAGCCTTCTTCGCGGCGGGAGCGACGGTCGTCCTAACCACCGGACGTGCCGCCGCCACGCGCGGCTTGGTCTTCTTGGCAGGCGTCCTCCTGGGGGCGGCATCGGGCATCGGCATGGTCATGCCGGCGCCGTGCTGCATGGCATGTTGCGCTGTCGCAGAAACCGGCAGCAACGCCGCCGCGGCAACCGCCGCGAGCAACATCGATCGAGTCATCGTCTGTAATCCTTCGGAATAGGCTGAAACCGGGGCGCATCGGCACCCGACGATCACGCCTCCCGAGGTGGTCGCAAACCCGGCGCGGCGGCGGTCCCGAGCTCAAACACCGCTGCGTGTTCGACGAGCATGGCAGCGTCACGCGGCACGACGCTCTCGATTCGCGCAGAACTCCAGTTCGATGGGGGCACGCACCCGATACAGCCATGCGGCGGCGTCGCACGGTCGTCGGCCCTCTTGCCGTTCGACATCTCGCGGGCGCCCGCCGTCCCGCGGTGCGACATGACGTGGTGCTGCGTCCCGTCACCGGTACCGTTCATCGCGGCGATGTTCACCGAATGGGTCGCGGCCCCCTGACCGTCATGACACGCCGCCGGCGCGACCGCGGGAAACGCGAACGTCGCAACGAGCAGGGCTAGGATCAAACGCGCGATCATCACGCACTATCTACGCTTCGACGCGCAGACCGACAACCACCGCCTCGGCCGATCGAGTCCCGTCCGCGCCACGCCGACCCGTTCCAGCTCAGCCCAGCTCAGTCAGGTTTGCGAAGGCGAACGGCTTTCCCGACGCTGAACCCTGAGAGCCACGCAAACCTCTCCGCCAGCGGTCCCCCCTGGCCGAACGGGCACTGCGCGGGGAGGCCTTCTTCGCGCCCGACTTTCAGTCCGGCTTCATACGCGGCGCGAAGGTGGTCGGGGTTCGGCATGGATAGATAACGTCTGCATGGCCGCACCGGGCCCACGCATTCGCCCGAAACATCCTCGCGCCGCCAGGCGACGCAGCGCGATTCGCCTGCAGCCGCTCCGTTTGTACCGCGTCAGCTATGCAGGAAGTGCATCACGTCGCCGTCGTGGACGACGTACGCCTTGCCTTCCGCACGCAGCTTGCCCGCCTCGCGCGCCTTCGATTCCCCACCCAGTGCGATGAAGTCGTCGAACGCGATCGTCTCGGCGCGGATGAAGCCCTTTTCGAAATCGCCGTGGATCTCGCCCGCCGCCTGCGGTGCGGTCGCGCCCTCGTGGACGGTCCAGGCGCGTGCTTCCTTCGGGCCGACCGTGAAGAACGTCAGCAGGTGGAGCAGCTTGTACCCGGCGGTGATGACGCGCGCGAGGCCAGTCTCTTCCAGCCCCAGCTCGCCGAGGAACTCGCCGCGATCTTCCGCCGGCATCGTCGCGATTTCCGCCTCGATCGCCGCCGACACCACGACCGCCTCGGCACCCTCGGCCTTCGCCTTCTCGAACACCCGCGCCGACAGCGCATTGCCGTTCGCCGCATCGCCCTCGTCGACGTTGCACACGTACAGCACGGGCTTCGCCGTCAGCAACTGCGCCTGCGCGAACACGCGCGCCTCATCCTCGTCCTTCGGTACGGTCAGCCGCGCGGGTTTGCCTTCGCGGAGCAGTTCGAGCGCCTGGCCGAGCACTGCCGCGCCGATCTTGGCTTCCTTGTCGCCCTGCATGCCCTTTTTGGCGAGGTTGGGGACGCGCTTCTCGAGGCTTTCGAGATCGCTCAGCATCAGCTCGGTGTCGACCGTCTCGGCGTCGGCGATCGGATCGACCTTGTTGTCGACATGCGTCACGTCGCCGTCCTCGAAACAGCGCAGCACGTGGACGATCGCGTCGACCTCGCGGATGTTGCCGAGGAACTGGTTGCCGAGCCCTTCGCCCTTCGACGCACCGCGCACGAGGCCGGCGATGTCGACGAAGCCCAGCTGCGTTTCGATGATCTTTTGCGATCCGGCGATCTTGGCGAGCGCGTCGAGCCGCTTGTCGGGCACGCCGACGTTACCGACGTTCGGCTCGATCGTGCAGAACGGATAGTTCGCCGCCTGCGCCGCGGCCGTCTCGGTCAGCGCGTTGAAGAGAGTGGACTTGCCGACGTTCGGCAGCCCCACGATGCCGCAGCGAAAACCCATGATATGCCCTTGGTATAAGAATGTGGTGGCGCTGTAGTGCAGGGCGGTGCGGAAGGCCAGCAAGGACGCTGGCGCGCATCTTTGGGCGCCACACTGTTTCTCCACCACCCCGGCGAAGGCCGGGGCCCAATTGGGGGACGTTGCTAACGATGGTCTGCGCGTCGTCAAATCCACCATTCCAATTGGGCCCCGGCCTCCGCCGGGGTGGAGTGCACGCTCGATGCTGGGCATGATCGAACCACTCGATTGCCGCAATGCAGCAAAATTATCGTACCGCTCGGTAGAGATGTCACCGCTCGCTGGTTATGATCGGCGTCCACTCCCAAAATCCCAGGAATTCCATGACCACGACCGCCCACGGCTACGCCGCGCAATCTCCCGAAACCCCGCTCGCCCCGTTCAGCTTCGAACGCCGCGAACCCGGCAAGACCGACGTCGCGATCGACATCGCGTTCTGCGGCGTCTGCCATTCCGACCTCCACACCGCCAAGGGCGAATGGGAAGGCACGCTCTACCCGTGCGTCCCCGGCCACGAGATCGTCGGCCACGTCACCGCGGTCGGCGACGACGTCACCAAGTTCAAGGTCGGCGACGTCGTCGGCGTCGGGTGCATGGTCGGCAGCTGTGGCCACTGCGCATCGTGCAACGACGGCGAAGAGCAATATTGCGAGACGACCGGTTTCGTCGGCACGTATAACGGTCCCGATCCCGTGCTCGGCGGCCATACCTTCGGAGGTTATTCTGATCACATCGTCGTCGACGAGGGCTTCGTCCTGAAGGTCACGCACCACGAGCGCGATCTCGCGGCGGTCGCGCCGTTGCTGTGCGCTGGCATCACCACCTATTCGCCGCTCAAACATTGGAAGGTCGGCCCCGGCCAGAAGGTCGGCATCGTCGGTCTCGGCGGTCTCGGCCATATGGGCGTCAAGATCGCCAACGCGATGGGCGCCGAGGTCTATGTCTTCTCGACCTCGCCGAACAAGCGCGAGGACGCCAAGCGTCTCGGCGCAAAGGACCTGATCGTGTCGAAGGACGAGGCCGCGATGGCCGAGCACGCCAACAGCTTCGACTTCATCCTGAACACCGTCGCGGCCAGCCACAACCTCGACACGTTCACGGCATTGCTGAAGCGCGACGGCACGATGACGCTGGTCGGCGTCCCCGAGCATCCGCATCCCTCGCCCTCGGTCGGCGCCCTGATCTTCAAGCGCCGCACGATCGCCGGTTCGTTGATCGGCGGCATCGCCGAAACGCAGGAGATGCTCGATTTCTGTAATGAGCACGGGCTCGTGTCGGACATCGAGATGATCCGCATGGACGAGATCGAACCCTCGTATCAGCGCATGGTGAAGAGCGACGTGAAGTACCGCTTCGTCATAGACATGGCCTCGATGGAGACGGCCTGATCGGGCAGGGGGCGGCGCTCAACGAGTGCCGCCCCAACTCCCTCCCCTTCAGGGGAGGGGCGGGGTGGGGCAGTGCCACGAGCGCATGCATTTGCGGCCAAGCCCCACCCCAACCTTCCCCTGAAGGGGAGGGGGGAAGGTACAGCAACACCACCACCCCGGCGAAGGCCGGGGCCCAGTCGGGAAGGCCGATGTGATGAAGGGCAGTCCTTCGTTAGCGACGTTTCCCCACCTGGGCCCCGGCCTTCGCCGGGGTGGTGCGATCTAAAACACCGGGCCGCCCGCACCCAGTCACCACCGATAATTGAAACTAATACTAATCCGCTCGCCCTTGGCGGCATTCGGCACGACCTCATGCCTGAGCCAGCTCTCCCACAGAAACACGCTCCCAGGCTTTGGCTCGGCATAGACGAACGTCCGCAGATCCTCCGGCGCATCTTCCAGGCGGGTCGGCGCCGCCATCATCATCGGCAACCGCGGATCCTCCAGCTTCAGCGCCCCGGCCCCCTCGGGAATCGCAACGTACATCGTCCCCGACACGACGCTATGCGGATGGATATGCCCCGAATGCGCGCCACCCGGCTTCAGGACGTTCACCCAGAAGCTGTCGAGCTTCAGCTTCCGCCCGCCAAGATCGAACGCACAATCCTTCACGAATGCCGCGACATGCTTGTTCAGCAACCGAACCAGATCCCCGAACCGCGGATCGCGCAGCGGCAGGTCGTTCAGCGACGCGTACGACGTGTACCCGCGATACCCATGCTCCTTCGACCACGCGATCCCCGCGCGGTCCGCCTTGGCGAGTTCACGCGCGGCATCCTCCAGTTCCTCGACCAGATCGTCGTCACCGAGATCGGCCTCATAGAACCGCGTGGCAAACAAAGAGCGGGTGGTCATGGCTGCATCCTCAACGCGACATCGTTCATGAAGCGGACGTCGTCGCCCTCCGCCAGCCACTTGGCCTCCGCCGCGACCGCGCCGAGCATGTCGGAGAGCGGCTCGATCTCGGCCTTCGCATAATTGCCGAGCACATAGCCGGTGACGCGATCCTTGTGCCCCGGGTGCCCTATCCCCAGCCGCACGCGCCGAAATTCCGGCCCCAGATGCTGGTCGGTCGAGCGCAGGCCGTTATGCCCCGCGGTCCCGCCGCCGGTCTTCACCTTCACGCGAAAGGCTGCGATATCGAGTTCGTCGTGGAACACCGTCAGCGCCTCGACGCCGAGCTTGTAGAAGCGCAACGCCTCGCCGATCGCGCGGCCGCTCTCGTTCATGAAGGTCGCGGGCTTCAGCAGCAGGATCTTGGTCGAACCGATCCGCCCCTCCTGCGTCCAGCCCTGGAACTGCTTCTTGACCGCGCCGAAGCCGTGCACCTCGGCGATCGCGTCGGCGACCATGAACCCGACATTGTGCCGGTGCATCGCATATTGCGCCCCCGGATTGCCGAGTCCCGCCCAGATCTGCACGTGTAATTCTCCAAGAGTTGGCCGCTGCCCGCGCCGCCCTACCGTCATTCCCGCGGAGGCGGGAACCCATAGTGGCAAACCTCTCGATTCGTCAGAAAGGTCCGAGGGTCTGGATCCCCGCCCGCGCGGGGATGACGGGGAGGGCGCGGGGATGACGGCTTTGCGTGAGGCGAATGGCTTGCAAAACGAAACGGGCGGGAAAGCCCTTAGCCATCCCGCCCGCCAGATCATCCGAAAACGAAGGAGATTAGTCCTTCTGGGTGGTGATCTTGTCGTCGTCGTTGTTGTCGTCGTTCGGCTCGACCGCAGCCTCGTCCTCGGCAGCAGCCTCGGCAGCCTGCGTCTCGGCGACTTCGGCCTCGAGCTCCTCGTCGGCGACGGTCGGGACGGTCGGCGGCACGATCGTGGCGATCGCGAAGTCGCGGTCGTCGATCGCGGGCGTCGCGCCCTTGGGCAGCGTCACGTCGCTGATGTGGATCGAGTCGCCGATCTCACGACCAGCCAGCGAGATCACGATTTCGCTCGGGATATCCGAAGCATCGACGACCAGCTCGATCTCGTGGCGCGTGATGTTGAGGACGCCCTTGCCCTTCTTGATGCCCGGCGCGTCGTCTTCGTCCGCGAACACGATCGGCACTGCGACGGTAACCGTCGAATGCTCGCCGATGCGCAGGAAGTCGACATGGATCGGGCGATCCGAAACCGGGTGGAACGACACGTCCTTGGGGAGCGTGCGCACGCCGTTGACCATTACGACGGAATTCATGAAGTGGCCGGTCATCAGCGCCTTCATCAGCGCCTTTTCCTCGAGGTGAACCGAGGTTGGTTCCTGGTTCAGGCCGTAGATCACGGCAGGCACGCGGCCATCACGACGCAGCGCCCGGGAGGCTCCCTTGCCAACCCGGTCACGCGTCTCGGCTGCGAGCGTCAACTGGTCGCTCATCTGTATTCTCCGAAACTCGTTTGTTGTCCTTCCCGCCCACGCCTCCAGGGATGACCATGGACCGGAAGCGCGGGCGCATAGCGGAAGTGGGGGGCAAAAGCAATTCTACCCCTCTCCCCTCGGGGGAGAGGGAGGGAGGCGCGCTTGCGCCGGAAGGGTGAGGGCACGTGCTTGCGGCCGACCGTGCCCTCACCCTCCCACTGCTTCGCAGCGGGCCCCTCCCTCTCCCCGAGGGGAGAGGGACTCGGCAC
The DNA here is from genome assembly GCF_042466285.1 of Sphingomonas sp. R86520. Lineage (NCBI taxonomy): Bacteria > Pseudomonadati > Pseudomonadota > Alphaproteobacteria > Sphingomonadales > Sphingomonadaceae > Sphingomonas > Sphingomonas sp. R86520. Next base: position 2,511,054 of record NZ_JAXHBZ010000001.1, on the reverse strand, counting down.
CTCAGTACTTTACTCGCTCGGCCTTCACTCCAAGCTTGGCCAATTGCGCCTGGACGCTGTCCTTGCCCGCCAGGTGCCCAGCACCCACGGCGACAAACACAGTCCCCGGCGACTTCATCCGGTTCGCGACCCACTCAGCCCAACGCGCATTGCGGTCCACCAGCAGCACCTTTGCCACCTCGGGCGAGTCCTTCAGACTGTCGTTCATCTCTTTCGCCAAGGCCTCCGGATCCCCCTTCGCCCACTCGTCGACCATCGTCGCCATGGTCTCCTCAAGCTTCGGCAGTTCGTCGATCGTGCTGCCGAGAAACTGGATCTGCGCCTTTTGCGACAGCCCGCCGAAATATCCCAGTTGCTGCTCGGCGGTCTCAAGCCCGATCACCGGCTTGCCCGCAGCCTTGGCCGCCGCGGTAATCACCTGCTCGGGCCCGTTCGCCGAGTCGTACCCAAGCTTGGACAGCGGCGCGATCGACAGGTTGGTCGCCGCCAGCCAAGGCTTGAACCGATCGAACGCATTCGCCGGCAAGCCCAGATCGGTCACCGCCTTCGCATACGCCGCGCGCTTGTCCGCGGGTAGCTGCTCGGTCAGCGTCGGCCCGTCCTTGGCCACCCCCGTCGCCATCACCAGCGACTGCATCTTGGCAGGATCGGGCATCACCAGCTCCAGCACCACCTGGTTCGACCGATCGAACGCGGTCTTCACCGCTTCGTCGAACCACGTCATGCCGGGCTTCAGCACATGGATCGTGCCGAACAGGTAGATCGTCGTGTCCTTGTCCTTCACCACCCACAGCGCCGGATCGGCATCGTTGGCGGCCTGCACCGGCTTCGGCGCGACCTGCGCACAGGCGGGCAGGGCGAACGCCATCGCGATGGCAGAAAGCGCGGATCGGAACGAGGCGATCTTCGAGAACAGCTTCAAGGGAACGGCATCCTTATCGTTGGTGCAGCCCATGTAGGGTGCCCCGCGCAAACGCACCACTTGCCTCCCGCACCCCCATCCGCCAAAGCCCGCGCGTGACCCAGCCCGTGATAAAGCCCCTTAGCTTCCAGCGCATGATCCTCACGCTCCACGATTACTGGAGCGAACACGGGTGCCTGATCCTGCAGCCGTACGACATGGAAATGGGCGCGGGCACCTTCCACACCGCCACCACGCTCCGCGCGCTCGGCCCCAAGCCGTGGAACGCCGCGTTCGTGCAGCCCTGCCGCCGCCCGACCGACGGACGGTATGGCGAGAACCCCAACCGGCTCCAGCATTACTACCAATACCAGGTCATCCTGAAACCGAGCCCCGCCAACCTCCAGGAACTCTACCTCGGCAGCCTCGCGGCGATCGGCATCGACATGCTGAAGCACGACATCCGCTTCGTCGAGGACGATTGGGAGAGCCCGACGCTCGGCGCCTGGGGTCTCGGCTGGGAGGTCTGGTGCGACGGCATGGAGGTGACCCAGTTCACCTATTTCCAGCAGATGGGCGGCTTCGACATGAAGCCCGTCGCCGGCGAACTCACCTACGGGTTGGAGCGCCTGGCGATGTACATCCAGGACAAGGACTCGGTCTACGACCTCGCGTTCAACGACGCCGGGGTGACGTATGGCGACGTGTTCCTGGAGAACGAGCAGGAGATGTCGAAGTGGAACTTCGAGATCGCCGACACGGACTCGCTCTTCGATCAGTTCCGCAAGCATGTTGCCGAATGCGAGAACTCGCTAGCTGCCAAGCTCCCGATCCCAGCCTATGAGCAGGCGATCAAGGCCAGCCACATCTTCAACCTGCTCCAGGCCCGCGGCGTAATCTCCGTAGCCGAACGCCAAGCCTATATGGGCCGCGTCCGAGACCTCGCGAAGGGCGCCTGCGCCGCCTGGATGGACAAGCACGGATGGGCGGCATGATGCGCTCGGTAGAAGGTGTGTTCACGCGGAGACGCGGAGACGCGGAGCAGAAGGGAGAAGGGGTGTCTCGCTTCCGCATTCTTTCGCCCGTGCTCCAGCCTGATGTGGCGAGACGCCCACGGCGTCGAACAGCCGCGCGCAGCGCCCCAAACCTTTCTTCTCCCCTTCTACTCCGCGTCTCCGCGTCTCCGCGTGAACCCAACTCCTTCTTCTTCGCGTGCGAACCCAAATGACCGACTTCCTCCTGGAGCTCCGCTCCGAAGAAATCCCCGCCCGGATGCAGTCCAAGGCGCGTGAAGACCTCGCCAAGCTGTTCACCGCCGAACTTGCCAAGGCTGGCATCGCCACCAGCGCCATCGTCACCTACGCGACCCCGCGCCGCCTGACGCTGATCGCGCGCGACCTGCCGCTCGAAACCGCCGCCGTCGCCGAGGAAACCAAAGGCCCCAAGACCTCCGCACCCCCGCAGGCGCTCGAAGGCTTCCTGCGCAAAACTGGCCTCACCCGCGAGCAACTCGTAGACCGCAACGGCACGCTGTTCGCGGTCACCGAGAAGCCCGGGCGCGCCACCGCCGCCGTGCTCGCCGAGGCGATCCCCGCGATCGTCCGCGCGTTCCCGTGGCCGAAGTCGATGCGCTGGGGCGATGCGTCGGCCAGCACCGAATCGCTCCGGTGGGTCCGCCCGCTGCAGGGCATCGTCGCGCTGCTCGGCGAAGAGATCGTGCCGTTCGAGATCGCCGGCATCGCGAGCGGGGCCGCCACGCTCGGCCACCGCTTCCACCACCCGTACCAGATCACGATCGGCGGCGCGCACGACTATGTCGAGAAACTGCGCGCCTGCCACGTCATCGTCGACCACGACGAGCGCGCCACACTGATCCGCGACCACGCTCGCGAAGCCGCGATGCAGGCCGGCCTCGAACTGATCGAGGACGAAGGCCTCGTCGCGGAGAATGCCGGCCTCACCGAATGGCCGATTCCCCTACTAGGCCAGTTCGACCCCGCGTTTCTCGACGTCCCGCCCGAGGTGATCCAGCTCACGGCGCGCGTGAACCAGAAATATTTCGTCTGCCGCGACCCGCAGGGAAAATTGGCGAACGCGTTCGTCTGTACCGCTAACATCGCCGCGCACGACGGCGGCGCGAAGATCGTCGAGGGCAATCGCAAGGTGCTCGCGGCGCGGTTGTCGGACGCGAAGTTCTTCTACGACACCGACCTCAAGGTCCCGCTCGAAGAGCAGGCGGCCAAGCTGTCGAAGATCGTCTTTCACGAAAAGCTCGGCACGGTAGCCGACAAGGTCGACCGCGTAGCCAAGCTCGCCCGCTGGCTGGTAGAAGAGGGCATCGTCACTTCTGCTCCCTCTCCCCTTCGGGGAGAGGGCCGGGGTGAGGGGCTGCCAAGCAGCGCCACCCCCGGAACAGCCCCTCACCCCAACCCTCTCCCCGCAGGGGAGAGGGAGCAGTTGGCCACCCTCGCAGACCGCGCAGCCCGCCTCGCAAAAGCAGACCTCGTCACCGGCATGGTCGGCGAGTTCCCCGAGCTGCAAGGCCTGATGGGCGGCTACTACGCCGCCGCGCAGGGCGAGCACCCGGCCGTCGCCACCGCCATCCGCGACCACTACAAGCCGGTCGGCCAAGGCGACGACGTCCCCACCGACCCGGTAACGGTCGCGGTAAGCCTGGCGGACAAGCTGGATACGTTGGTAAGTTTTTTCGCCGCGGGGGAGCAGCCGACAGGATCCAAGGACCCATTCGCTATTCGTCGTGCTGCGCTTGCGATCCTGCGAGTTATTCAGACTAATAATCTTCGAATGGCAATGGTTGAGGTTCTCGCGCAAGCAGCGCAACCGGTCCTCCTTCAGCTTTTAGAGGAGCCCTATGTATCCGCCTACAACGCTGATGAATTGGTACGCCATGGGTTCAATTCGCGGACGCCCTATCTCGACGATCATCGCGAAGTTATTGGCGCGGGCGCCTACTTCCGGACAAATGTTCTCCTTGGGCTTCCAGCACTCGCAGGCTTCTTCGCCGACCGCCTCAAAGTCCAGCAACGCGAAGCCGGCGTCCGGCACGACCTGATCGACGCGGTGTTCGCGCTCGGGGGCGAGGACGACCTCGTCCGCCTGCTCGCGCGCGTCCACGCGCTCCAGGCGTTCGTGACCACCGAGGACGGCACGAACCTGCTCGCCGGCTACAAGCGCGCCGCCAATATCCTGAAGAAGGAGGCGCCTTCTGCTCCCTCTCCCCCCCAAGGAGATGGGCGCGGAGAGGGTAGGGGTGAGGGGCTGCCAAGCAGTGCAGCGCCCGGTACTGCCCCTCACCCCGGCCCTCTCCCCGCAGGGGAGAGGGAGCAGGAGCAGGAATCGCTGTCCTACACGCCCGAACCAGCAGAGGCTGCGCTGATGTCAGCTCTCGACTCCGCCGAACCCCGCGCTACCGCTGCGATCGCGCGCGAAGATTTCGCCGGGGCGATGGCCGCACTCGCCTCCCTCCGCGCGCCGATCGATGCGTTCTTTGATAGCGTTATCGTCAAGGATCCAGATCCTGCAAAGCGCGCAGCCCGTCTTACCCTACTTGAGCGAGTCCGCGCCGCAGTGCACAACGTGGCAGACTTTTCGAAGATCGAGGGCTGACGGGGGGAAGTGCAGACGGCTCCCAGTGTCTGCACTTCCTATACTTACTTTTGCCCTGCCCATAAAAAACAAGCACTTAGAGGACCTGCGATGACCCAATATGTGTACCGCTTCGGCGGCGGTGTTTCGGATGGTGGCAAGGGCGACAGGAACCTGCTGGGCGGCAAGGGGGCGAACCTCGCCGAAATGGCGTCGATCGGCCTGCCGGTCCCGCCGGGCTTCACCATTTCGACCGACTTCTGCGCGGTGTATTACGACGAGGGCGGCCAGTTCCCGCAAGCCTTGCGCGACGAGGTCGCCACCGGCCTCGCGCACATCGAGTCGGTCACCGGCAAGACCTTCGGCAACCCCGCCGACCCGCTGCTCGTCTCGGTCCGCTCGGGCGCGCGCGCGTCGATGCCGGGGATGATGGACACCGTCCTCAATCTCGGCCTCAACGACGAGACCGTCGAGGGCCTCGCCAACACTTCCGAGGACGCCCGGTTCGCGTGGGACAGCTATCGCCGCTTCATCCAGATGTATGCCGACGTCGTCCTGGAACTCGATCACGGCGCGTTCGAGGAAGCGCTGGAGATCGCCAAGGAAGACCAGGGCTTCACGCTCGACACCGAGCTCTCGGCCGACGATCTGAAGGCGCTGGTCGCCGAATATAAGGGCCTGGTCGAGAAGCAATGGGGCAAGCCCTTCCCGCAGGACGTCCACGACCAGCTCTGGGGCGCGGTCGGCGCCGTCTTCGGCTCGTGGCAGTCGGAGCGGGCAAAAGTCTATCGCCGCCTCAACGACATCCCCGGCGGCTGGGGCACCGCGGTCAACATCCAGGCGATGGTGTTCGGCAACATGGGCGACACCTCCGCGACCGGCGTCGCGTTCACGCGCGACCCGTCGAAGGGCGACCGCGCCTATTACGGCGAATTCCTGATCAATGCGCAGGGCGAGGACGTCGTCGCCGGCATCCGCACGCCGCAATACCTCACCAAGACCGCGCGCGAGGACGCCGGCGCCAAGCCCGCCTCGATGGAAGAGGCGATGCCGGAGGTCTACGGCCAGCTCGCCGACGTGTTCGACACGCTCGAAAACCACTACCGCGACATGCAGGACATCGAGTTCACGGTCGAGAAGACCAAACTCTGGATGCTCCAGACCCGCTCCGGCAAGCGCACCGCCAAGGCGGCGCTGAAGATCGCCGTCGACATGGCGAACGAGGGGCTGATCACGCGTGAGGAAGCGATCCTGCGCATCGATCCGATGGCGCTCGATCAGCTGCTCCACCCGACGCTCGATCCCAAGGCGCACCGCGATGTCCTGACCAAGGGCCTACCCGCCTCACCGGGCGCGGCCTCGGGCAGCGTCGTGTTCGACGCCGATACCGCGGAGAAGAAGGCCGCCGACGGCGTTGCCGTCATCCTCGTCCGCACCGAAACCTCGCCCGAGGATATTCACGGCATGCACGCGGCGAAGGGCATCCTCACCGCACGCGGCGGGATGACGTCGCACGCCGCAGTTGTGGCACGCGGGATGGGGCGTCCCTGCGTTTCCGGCGCCGGCACGCTCTCCATCGACGCCAAGGCGAAGATCATGCGCTGTGGCGGCCGCGAGGTGAAGGAGGGCGACCTGCTCACCATCGACGGCACCACCGGCGAGGTGATGATCGGCGCGGTCGCGACCGTGCAGCCCGAGCTGTCGGGCGATTTCGCGACGCTGATGGTCTGGGCCGACGAGGTCCGCCGCCTGAAGGTCCGCGCCAACGCCGAGACGCCGGAAGATTGCCGCGTCGCCCGCGAGTTCGGCGCCGAGGGTGTTGGTCTCTGCCGTACCGAACACATGTTCTTTGAAAGCAGCCGCATCACCAACGTCCGCCAGATGATCCTGGCGACGGACGAGAAGGGGCGCCGCGTTGCACTCGAAAAGCTTCTCCCTGAACAGCGCAAGGATTTTACCGAAATCCTCGAGGTCATGGCCGGCTTGCCGGTGACGATCCGGCTGCTCGATCCGCCGCTTCACGAATTCCTCCCCCATGAGGAAGCCGAGTTTGCCGAGGTCGCGACCGCGGCGGGCATCGACGTCGATACGCTCAAGCGTCGCGCGGCGGAGTTGCACGAGTTCAACCCGATGCTCGGCCATCGCGGCTGCCGTCTCGGCGTCACCTACCCCGAGATCTACGAGATGCAGGCGCGCGCCATCTTCGAGGCGGCCGTGGATGTCGCCGAAAAGTCCGGCGCAGCCCCGATCCCCGAAGTCATGATCCCGCTCGTCGCCACCCGCCGCGAGCTGGAACTGATGAAGGCGGTCGTCGACAAGGCCGCGCAGGCGGTGTTCGCCGAAAAGGGCCGGACGATCGAGTATCTCGTCGGCACGATGATCGAATTGCCGCGCGCAGCCCTTCGCGCAGGGGACATCGCGGAAGTCGGCGAGTTCTTCTCGTTCGGCACCAACGACCTGACTCAGACCACCTTGGGCGTCAGCCGCGACGACGCCTCGCGCTTCCTCGGCGCCTATGTCGAGCAGGGCATCTACGCCAAGGACCCGTTCGTCAGCATCGACGTCGAGGGGGTCGGCGAGCTGATCGAGATCGCCGCCGAGCGTGGTCGTCAGACCCGTCCGGCCATCAAGCTGGGCATCTGCGGCGAACACGGTGGCGATCCCGCCAGCATCGCGTTCTGCGAGAAGGTGGGTTTGGACTACGTATCGGCGAGCCCCTACCGCGTCCCGATTGCTCGATTGGCAGCTGCGCAAGCGGCGCTTTCAAAGAAGTAACGCTCGGCCAGAGGTAGCACCACCCCGGCGAAGGCCAGGGCCCAATTGGAACGTCCAAGGCAACGACGGATCGCGCTCGGTTTTCGAGCTTCCCCAATTGGACCCCGGCCTCCGCCGGGGTGGTAGAAATCGAGGGGCGGTCTCATCTGCAAAGAATGTGTCCCGCGAAGGCGGGGACCCAGACTGGGCTCCTGCCTTCGCGGGAGAAACAGGAAGCAGGGGCAGACTTCCGCCCTGCTCCCAAAGATCACCGACGCTGATCGAAATCGAACCACCCACGCTTGGTCCCATCGGCATTATACGCCGGCCGCGCATACGCCGGCCGCGCCGACGACAGTGGTTCCGAACGCGAAGTCTCGACAACCGGTCGACGCTCGACCACCGGTGCCGCGACTGGCGCAACTGAAGCCGCCTTTACCAACCGGGCATTCTCATGCTCGGCCTCGACCGCCCGCTTCTCCGCCGCAGCCGCCCGAACGTCGGCGTCCTTCTTCACCGAAGCATGCGCATCCCGCTCGGCCAGATATCGCGCCTTCCACTTCTTTCCGCCTGGATGACTGGCCAGCCCGAACAGCCAGCCGGCGACGAATACGAGCGCAAGCGCCGCGAACTGCGTAGGTGTGGAAAACAACGGCATCGTAAAACCCTCCTGTTACGGGAGCTCAACGATCCGCCGGCCCGGCGGTTGCCTCAGCCCTTCAACAGCGCGTCGGAGATCGAGCAGGCGGCCGGTCCGAGGATGACCACGAACAGCACCGGCAGGATGAACAGGATCAGCGGGACGGTCATGATCGCCGGCAGCCGCGCCGCCTTTTCCTCGGCGCGCATCATCCGCTCGTTCCGGAATTCGCCCGACAGCACACGCAGGGCAGACGCCAGCGGCGTGCCGTATTTCTCGGTCTGGATCATCGTCGTGACGACCCCCTTCACCGCGTCCAGCTTAACGCGGAGTGCAAAATTCTCGAACGCGCTCCGTCGGTCGGTCAGAAACCCTAGCTCGATCCCGGTCAGCGTGAACTCTTCGCCAAGCTCGGGATAGGCGCGGCCCAGTTCGCGCGCGACGCGGTGGAACGCGGCATCGACGGTCAGTCCGGCCTCCGCGCAGATCACCAACAGGTCGAGCGCATCGGGCAGGCCCTTGCGGATCGCGTCCGAACGCTTCTTGATCTTGTTGTCCAGATACAGGTCCGGCGCCTTGTAGCTCATGATGAACGTCATCGCGACGAGCCCGTATTTCTTCAGCGGTCCCCAGGTTGCAAAGCCATCCGTGCCATACACCCAGTACAGCATTGCGCCGCCCAGCACGATCGGCAGCACCAGCCGCCCGAAGATTACCGCCGGCGCCCATTCCTTCGACCGGATGCCGGCCTGCATCAGCTTGACCTGGACAGCCTTGACCTGGCTGTCCTGCAACACCTTCATCGACGACAATATGCCGCGCATCCGGTCTGCGGTGTCGTTGCGCTGCACCAGCTTGGCGCGCCGTTTCGTGGAAGCGGTGATGCCCGCCTTCAATTGCTCGCGCCGATCGTTGAGCGCCTTGACGCGCTTGGCCATCGGGTCGTTGACGGTCGTCACGGCGTAGATCGCGATCAATACCGCGAACGCGGCGACGCCCGACAGGATCGTCGCTATCCACAGGACGTCGAATCCGAGCAGGGTAGGTCCGGCGGTCTCGCCCATCGCAATCGTCCTCAGATCTCGAAATTGATCATCTTGGCCATGATGAAGGCGCCGATCGCCATCCACACCATGCCGCCCATGCCGATCACCATCAGTCGCTCGTCGACGAAGAACCGCTGCATGTACGTGCCGTTGATGAACCAGATCAGCGCGAACACGATAAACGGCAGCGCGCCGATGATATACGCCGACGCCTTCGATTCCGACGACATCGCCTTGATCTTCAGCTTCATCTGCCCACGCATTCGCAGCACGTTGGCGAGGTTGGCCAACGTCTCTGCCAGGTTGCCGCCGGTCTCTCGCTGGATCGCGATCGTGATCACAAAGAACTGGAATTCCGGCGTGCCGAGCCGGTCCGCGGTCTCCTGCAGTGCCGCGTCCATTGTCCGGCCGATCTTCATCTTGTCGCTGACCGAGCGAAATTCTTCGCCGACCGGCCCGTCGAGCTCCTGGCCGACGACACCGATCGTTTCGCTGATCGGCAGGCCGGAGCGCAGTCCGCGGACGAGCAGTTCGATCGCATCGGGAAACTTCGTGGTGAACTTGCCGATCCGCCGCTGGATCGTCTTGCCGACCACGAGGTGCGGCAATCCGACGCCGACGAACACGCCGAACAGCAAGGCCAGCAGGATCGGCATGCCCCTAAACAACATCAGCATCGCGACGACCAGCGCTAGGCCGGCAGTCGCCATGCCATATTGGCCCACCGTCCAGTCCTTGCCGGTCATCGCCAGCCGCTTGGCGAGCAGGACGGGATTCGGCAGGATCCGACCGAACGCGATATCCATCTTGGTATCGCGGTTGTTCGAAATGCGGCGCATCTGCGCCTCAGCGATGACGAGCGCGTCCCCGTGGCGCTCGCGAAGCGATGCGAGACGGCGCGATTTGGCGCGGCCGCTGGAAGGGCCGGAGAACGCGAACACCAGCATGCCCAGGACGATGAAGGAACCGATCATGACGAGCAGCAGCGGCAGCATGTCCGTCACGGCCTGATACTCCCCGGTGCCTGGGTCGCTGATCCGCCGGCTAAAAACTCTGTCGCGCCGCGGACGATCATTTCACGCGTGCCGACTTCGGCGACCGCTTGGGCATGAGGCCCTTCAGTTCGCCGAACTTGCCCATGAGGGATTTGCTGCGCGATGCCTTCATACCGTCGACGCCGCAGTCTGCGACCGCTGCCGCGAGTGCGCTGGCCAAGGCGATGATTGGCGCGACCGTCTTGGTGTTCTTGCCCGCCTCGACCAACGGCTTGCCGAGCTTGGCAGCCTGCGCCGCCGTTTTCTGGTCGAACGGCACAAGATAATCGACCTTGCGCTCGATCGAGCCCTCGAAGTCCTTGCGGTTGATCTCGAGCTGTCCACCGACATGGACCCGGTTGGCGACCACGAACAATTCGGTCTGCGGGGCATTGCTTTTCATCCAGGACAGGATCCGGATCGTGTCGCGTGCCGCCGCCAGCGTCAGATCGGTGACGATCACCGCGAGCTTCACGTCGCTGATCAGATGCGGATGCTGGATCAGCATCGCGCGAGGCAGATCGACGACAGTGCATTCGAACGCGGCGCGCATTTCCTCCTGCAACTGGTAGAAGGCCGAACCGTCGGTAATCAACGGCGTGCTGATCGGCGCTTCCGCGCTCAATACCGACAATTTCTCCGACGCCTTGACCATCGCGCGCTCGATGAAAAGCCCGTCGATCCGGCTCGGATTCTCAATCGCGTCGGTCAGGCCACGGCCCGGCTCGAGATCGAGGCTGAGCGCGCCCGTACCGAAATGGACGTCGAGATCGAGAAGCGCGGTGGTGCGGTTTTCCTTGTCCGCCAGCAACCACGCGATCGATGTCGCGATGGTCGATGCGCCGACGCCGCCGCGTGTGCCGACCACGCCGACCGAACAGTGTGCCCGTTCGGGCACGGCCTCGACATGTTTAGGCGTATTCAGGATCATCTGCGCATTCACGAACGCCTCGCGCAGCATGTCCGGATGCAGGGGCTTCAACAGGTAATCCTGGATCCCGCTTGCGACGAGGTCGCGGTACAGCCGGACATCGTTCACCTGGCCAGCGGCGATCACCACGGTGCCCGGCTCGCAGACTTCGGCCAGCGCGTGAATGTCGTTCAAAGGGTCGCCGGACTCGGCAAGGTCGACGAACAGAATCTGCGGCGATGCCGATACCGAGAGCGACTGGATCGCGTTGCGTAGCCCCCCCTTATGAATTTTCTCGACCGCCCAGCCTAGCTCGCTGGCAATCGGACGCAACGCTTCGGCTGTCGTCTCGTCGCAGACATAGGCAGTGAAAGGGTCGCGGTGCGCGATGCCCGACGGCTTCCAGGGTGCGTTCATCACTTACCTCCCGTGCTGGCTGCAGTAAGCCCGCCGGCTCCGGTCGGTGCCTTCTTCCGGTACGTGTCGATCGCCTTGTACGACACCATCGTGTCGGTCGTTTCCGATCCCGGCGCGCCGCGCACCAGGTCTGCAGGGTTGGCGATCATCGCCGCGAGGTTGGTGTTCGTCGCGCACCCATAGTCCGACGAGGTGTTCGCCTCGAACTCGTTGCTCGCATCGCGCGACCAGTCTGGGCAATGCGGTACCGTGGCGCGCATCCGGCTGACCACGACCCGAATGGAGCCAGGCGTGAGGGGAGCGGGGGTAACCGGCGCGGCATCACTCAATAACAGCCCGTAGCGCGCGATCACCGCGGCGACATCACCGCGTGCGCGAAACCCGTCCGCTGCCGGATCGTCGATCGCGACCTGATCGCCGTAGCCAAGTCGCATCGCCGTCATCCACCCAGCCAAGCGCTGTAGCTCACCGGGCGCCAACGCACCGTTGGCTACGCCCAGATCGAGCGCATAATCGGACCGACTGACGACCGGCTGATGGACCGATTCGAGGCCGCGGTTCTGAGTGCCCATGCAACCGCCGAGCAGCAGCACGGGGCCGAGGGACGCTAGGATTGATTTGTTGATCATCGGAAATCCTTGGGGCGTTGGGCGCGAAGACTGATCGACGCAGGCATCTCAGTTCGAGAAACCAGGTGCGGGCACGGGGCCCGTCTTGGTCTTCTCGCCTTTCTTGGTCTTGGACGCGGGAGCCACGTCGTCCTCGCTGCGACGAACATCACTGCGGGGCGCGGCCATGACCGGTGCGACTGCACCGATCGCCGGCTGAGGATAGCCTGGCGCCGCGGTCGTCGGCACTGGACGCTTGCCACCACCGCTTGCGCCGAGCGTCCCGAGCAGCACGCGATCGAGATCGGTCGGCGAACGGGCGCCGTCGGTTGGCAGCGCGATGTCGCTGGCGTTGTTCACCGGCTTCACCAGATACGGCGTGATGACGATCACCAATTCGGTCTCATTCCGCGAAAATGCATTCGAGCGGAACAGCGCGCCAATGATCGGCAAGCTCGAGAGGCCGGGCGTCTTGTCGTACGAATTGTTGTGATTGTTCGACAACAGGCCGCTGATCATCATGCTCTGGCCCGAGCCCAACTCGACGGTCGTCTCGGTCCTGCGCGTCGTCAGCCCGGGAACCCGCGTGCCGCTCAACGTCACCGCGTTCGAGTAATCGAGCTGCGACACCTCGGGACGAACCCGTAGCGATATGCGCCCGTCCGACAATACCGTTGGCGTATAGGCCAGGCTGATGCCATATTGCTTATACTCGACGGACACGGTCCCGAGCGCTTGCGCCAGCGGAATAGGCACTTCGCCGCCCGCCAGGAACGTACCGGTCTCGCCCGACAATGCGGTGAGGTTCGGGTTTGCGAGCGTCGTCACCTGCCCGGTCGTTTCGCCGAGATCGATCGCCGCAAGGAAGTCCATGCCCAACAGGCTGCCGGCAACACCCAGCGTGGAACGCTGGGCTCCCGTTGCATAGGTCGACGTCTTCGCACCGGTCGTCGCATTATACGTGATCGTGCCGGGCGTGCCGGATGTGCTGCCGAACAGGATGCCAGATCCACCGCGATCCTGCGTCAGCAGGTTGACGCCGATATTCTTGACGAAGCTGCGGCTTACCTCGGCAACGCGTACCTGGAGATTGACCTGCAGCGGCGTCGCCGTCTTCAGTCGTGACAGCACTTTAGTAGAATCGCCGACGAACGCCTGTACCAAACGCTCGGCCTCGGCGGCATCCTCGGGGGCGACGACGGTACCAGTCAGCAGGATCAGCCCGTTCATCGAAGTCGCGACGACCTGCGCTTCGGGCATGGCAAGGCCCAACATCTGCTGAACCGAATCGAGGTTGTTGCCGACGCGGACGGTCGCTGCATAGACGACGGCGCCGCCTTTCGCGGTGGCGGAGATCGTGGTCTCGCCGGTCTTCTTGCCGAACAGGTACAGTTGCGTCGGCGACCGGACCTGGACATCGGCGATCGACTCGTCCGCAACGAACAGGTCGGTCATCGGCCGGGAAAGCGTCACCAGTCGTCCGCGACCGGTATTGACCTGGACGACCGGTGCCCCTGCGGCGGCGATCCGGGTGGCGCGCGCCTGGTCGGCACGCTGGGCGAGGGCGGGGGCGAAGGGGGCGGCACTGGCCGCGACCAGAGCGACCGCCACGGGCCAGGCGATCGATGGGGCAGACCGAGGCGTCACAGGCATACGCATCTTAATTTTTCCCCCGACCGGAACGATGGTCATTGCGTTACCGCGCGCAATGCGCACGACCGGTCCTTGCACCACGACGGCACCGCCACCGCTGGACTGCGCGACCGGCACGCCCTGCGTCGCCGCGCCGCCGCCCTGGGCCGGCTTGCCGGGCACGCTGCTGCGCTGATATCGCGATACGTCTGCACCGGTCTGATAGGACGAGGCGCCGGCGGATGGCTGGCTCGCAAGCCGGACCATCATTGCCTTCTCTGCCTTCGGATCGTTGCCGTTGGGCACCTTCACCGCGCCCGACGCGATCGCTTCCTCCAGTTCGGCGGAATTGTCCGCGATCGACCGCAGCGACAGCGATAGCGAACCGAGCGTCTGCGCGACTGCGACCTGCTCTGCCATCCTTGGCGTCGCCTCGATCGTGACGTTGGAGAAGGTGCGGACCTGCGTCTTGCCGTCTTCGCCCACCAGGTTGTCGGTACGCTGATCGGTGGCGAGCACGCGGATATTGCGCATGATCGTCTCGGATACCTTGAGCGGTTCGCCGTCGCCGCCGCCGGCGACGGTCTGCGTCAGCACGAGATCGATCCGATCGCCCGGGAACACGAAGCCTGCGACGGCCGCCTGCGCCGATACGGGAACCGTCACGGCGCGCATCCCCGGCGCGAGCGCCGCCGCCAGAAAGCCACGGTCGCCGGGCTTCACCAGCGCGCCTTGGGTCACGGGCTGCCCGGCGGTGATGATGCTCCGCACCACGGTGCCCTGCAGCGACTGCAGGTTGGTCTTGTCCTTCAGGTAATAGGCGTTGTCGACCAGCTCCTTGGGCCAGGGCTGATACTTTAGCGCTGTCGCGTCCAGGATCGTGCCGACCGGCAGCGAGCGAGTGGCCACGAGGACTTCGGGCCCATCGACCACCGGCGCGGCGATGACGACGGCGCCGGCTTGCGGCGCCGAACTTCCGGCGATGAGCGTCCTTGCGAAGAATGCCGTGACGGCTGCAACTATCAGCGCGCCAACCAGCAATATGATCTTCCGAGTATCCATGACTACATCGTGCCTTTCAGGCGCCGGGACTGTTTTCCGACATTAAGCATCACTGAAACTGGTTAAGGAGTGGTTCGCGTAGCGCGAGAAGACCGGCGATTGCTATGGCGACGCCGTAGGGAACTTCGACCTGGTCGCGGGTCTTCTTGATGGCTCGATCGATTACCATGGCCAGCGTGACCACGCCGCCAGCTATCGACATCACCATCAGCATGGACAGGAACGCCGGCAACGGCAGCCACAATGCCAGGGCGACGATCAATTTCACGTCGCCGCCGCCCATCAGGCCGAAGTGGAAGACGAGCAGCAGGACCGCGAAGACCACCACCGCCACGCCCAGTTGGAGCGCCATATCCGGCCAGACATCCAGCCCGTTCGCATACCACCAGACCGGTGCGAGCAAAGCGATCGCCGCGTTCTTCCAGTTCGCGATCTCCCGCGTCCGCGCGTCCTCGATGCCCGCGGAGACCAGCAGGCCGCCGAGCGTCAGGATCAAAATTGGAAGAGAAATGTTCCACCCCATCGGCTAGGTCCTAACGGACATGGCTTTCGAAAAAGTAACCGCGGCTGGAGGAATTTCGCGTGATGCCACGGGTTTGCCGATGAAAGGCGGGCCGCAGGCGGTGCGTCGCACGATCCCAACCGATGCGCGAATCGGCTATTGGACCGCGCCGGATGGATGGAAGCTGCGTCGTTTCGACTGGCCGGCGCCTGCGCCACGTGGCCGCCTGCTGTTCCAGACCGGGCGCGGCGATATCTTCGAAAAATACCTGGAAACGCTCGCGCACCTGCACGCATCGGGCTGGTCGGTGACCGCGTTCGACTGGCGCGGGCAGGGCGGCTCGGGTCGCTTGTCCACGGATCCGCATGTTGGCCATGTGACGGATTATGCCGTGTTCGATGCGGATCTCACGGCATTCTGGGCGGACTGGACGACGGAGGACACCGGCACGAGCACCGCCGGCGGGGCGATCCCGCACGTGATCCTGGGCCATTCGATGGGCGGCATGATGGTCCTCCGCGCGCTCGCGGATCGCGCGATCCGGCCCGACGCGGCGATCCTGGTCGCGCCGATGATCGGTCTGAAATCCCCGTTTGGTTCCGGGTTCAGCGCGCGTGTGGCGCGGTGGATGGCGGCCCGCGGCGAGCCGGCGCGTGCAGCGTGGCGGAGCAATGAGCGTCCGGGGTCGGTCGCGTCTCGCCAGTCGCTGCTAACGCACGATGCGTCGCGCTATGCCGACGAGGGCTGGTGGCAGCACCAGCATCCCGAACTCGTACTGGGGCCGCCGAGCTGGGCGTGGCTCGCTGAGGGGTTCGCGGGCGCAGTCGCGCTGGCGACCGATCCGCGGATCGAATCGATCGAGACGCCGGTGTTGCTGCTGGTCGCAGAGGCGGACAAGCTGGTCGATCCACGCGCTGCTCTGCGGCTTGCCGCCCGGTTGCCGGACGCGCAGGTCATCCGTTTCGGGAGCGAGTCCGCGCATGAAATCCTGCGCGAAGCGGATCCCGTGCGGGATCGTGCGCTCTCGGCGATCGATTCGTTTCTCGATGCCTGCGCGCCGGTTCGCGCATGACGCCGTCGTACGATATCGCGATCGTCGGTGCCGGCATGGCTGGCACGAGCCTCGCGGCCGCTATCGGCGACCGGGCGCGCACCGTCGTGCTCGAGGCGGAAGACATGCCCGGCTACCACGCGACCGGGCGATCCGCGGCATTCTGGTCGGAAACCTATGGCGGGCCGGACATCCAGCCGCTTACAACCGCGTCGGGCTCGCTCCTGCGCGCCGGCGGCCACCTGGCGCCGCTCGGTTCGCTACATATCGGACGTGCGGCGGACGAGGCTGCCGCCGACGCGTTCCTCGCCGAATTCGCGGATAGCACGGTCGTGCTCGACCGGGTCGATCCCGCCGCGTTCGTCCCCGGCTTGCGTGCCGACTGGACAGTCGGCGTGCAGGAAGCGAGCTGCGCGTATATCGACGTCGCCGCGCTGCATGCTGAGGGCATCGCCACCGCCCGCCGCGCCGGCGCAACCATCGTCACCGACGCTGCCTTCGTCAGCGCCACGCGCATCGACGGGGTCTGGACGATCGAGACGGCGGCTGGTCGTTTCCATGCCAGCATCCTCGTCAACGCGGCGGGCGCCTGGGCGGACGGGGTAGCGATCCGCGCCGGCGTGCGCCCGCTCGGCCTGCAAGCTTATCGTCGCACGATGGTCCAGCTTCGCACGGATCCAGGCGCCCCCGACGGCATGCCGCACGTTGCCGACATCGGCGGTCGCTTCTACTTCAAGCCAGAACCTGGTGGTCGATTGTGGCTCAGTCCGCATGACGAGAGCCCGACCGATCCGTGCGATGCGGCACCGGAGGACATCGACGTCGCAATTGCCATCGACCGGTTCGAGCATGTCGTCGATTGGCGAGTCGCTGCGGTCGAGCGTCGTTGGGCGGGTCTGCGTACTTTCGCCGCCGACCGATTGCCGATCTACGGGTTCGATCGAGACACGCCAGGTTTCTTCTGGTGCGCGGGGCAGGGCGGTTTCGGCATCCAGACCGCCCCCGCAGCCGCGCTACTCGCCGCCAGCATGGTGCTCGATACAAGCCCCGACCCGGTCATCGCGGCGATCGATCCGGAACGCTACTCGCCTATGCGGTTCCAGGCTCGAACGTGAAGGCGTCCGGCGGCTTGCCGGAAGCGGATTATTTGCGCCCCGCAGCCACCGCAGCATCGCTAGCCAGCTTGTCGGCGCGCTCGTTCTCAGGGTGGCCCGCATGACCCTTGACCCACTGCCACACGATCTGGTGCCGCCCGACCGCGGCGAGCAGCGCGTGCCACAGTTCCGCGTTCTTCACCGGTTTCTTGTCGGCGGTTTTCCAGCCGTTGCGTTGCCAGCCCTTCACCCATTTGGTGAGGCCATCCATCACGTATTTGCTGTCGGTATACAGCGTCACCGAACACGGCCGCGTCAGCGCGTTGAGCGCTTCGATCGCCGCGGTCATCTCCATCCGGTTGTTGGTCGTCGGCGTCTCGCCGCCCGACAATTCCTTCTCGTGCGCGCCCATGCGGATCACCGCGCCCCAACCGCCGGGCCCCGGATTGCCCTTGCAGGCACCGTCGGTGAAGATCTCGACCTTGGTGATGGAAACGTCAGCGTCGTCAGTCATGCAAACAGATCGTCCTTGGAATACGCCTCGAGCCGCCGCCAGTACGCCAGCGGATCCTTGCGCGTCACCAGCGCATCGGCCGGCGTGTTAAGCCAATCCCACGCGCGCGTCAGCAGGAAGCGCAGGCACGCTCCCCGCGCGAGAGTCGGCAAAGCGGCGCGCTCCGCATCGGACAGCGGGAACCGGCTGGCATAGCCCTCGATCAGCGCCGACCCGATCGCGGGATCGTAATTTTGGCCGTTGGTGTCGAATGCCCATGAGGTGTGCATAACGGCAAGATCGTAGGCGCGGATGTCGGTGCAGGCGAAGTAGAAGTCGATCACGCCGGTCACGCGGTCGCCGAGCATCAGCACGTTGTCGGGGAACAGGTCCGAATGGATCGCCGCGACAGGCAGGTCGCGCGGCCAATCCGCCAGTACCGACATCAACGCCGCCTCGGTCCGGTCGAACAGCCCCGGCGCGATCGCGTCGATATCGCGGCCACAGCGATCGAGGAACGGCCGCCAGGTATCCGCGCCTAACGGATTCGCGCGGGTCTGGGCGAACCCGGCGAGGCTCGTGTGCATCTGACCCATCGCCGCACCCGCCGCATGAGCTTGCGCCGCGGTCGGATGCGAGACCGACACGCCGGTCAGGAACTCGATCAGGCACGCCGAGCGCCCCGCCAATTGCTGGATCGCGACGCCGCCGCGATCGGGCAGGGCCCGCGGCACCGGATTGCCGTCCGCCGCGAGATGATCGAGCATGTCGAGGAAGAACGGCAAATCGTCGGTCGACGTCCGCTCCTCGTACAGCGTCAGGATGAATCGATCGGCAGTCGTCTCGACCAGGTAGTTGCTGTTCTGCACCCCCTCGGCGATGCCCTTGGCCGACAGCAGTTCGCCGTGATCGAAGCGCGCGAGGAAGGTGCCCAGCGCCTCCGCCGAAACCTGCGTATAGACGGCCACTTTATGCTGCGGCTTCGAGGCCGCGGGGCAGTTTGAAGGCGATCGTCTCGCGGTTCGTCTCGACCTCGCGTTCCGACACAGTGAATCGCTCGGACAGCCGGTCGACCAGCTCGCGTACCAGCAATTCGGGGGCGGACGCGCCGGCCGTGATCCCCAGCGTGCCGACGCCCGCCAGGAAATTCCAGTCGAGGTCGCTCGCGCGCTGGATCAGCATCGCCGGCGTTCCCTCGCGCTCGGCGACTTCGACCAGCCGCACCGAGTTCGACGAATTGGGCGCGCCGATGACCAGCACCGCGTCGACGCTGTGCGCAATCGCCTTGACCGCGGTCTGCCGGTTCGAGGTCGCGTAGCAGATGTCCTCGCCGCGCGGCGGCAGCATCTGCGGGAAGCGTCGCTGCAACGTCGCCACGACCGCGGCGGTATCGTCGACCGACAGCGTCGTCTGCGTCAGGAAGGCAAGGTTGGTCGGATCGGCAGGCGCGAACACTTCGGCATCCGCAACCGTCTCGATCAGCGACATGGCGCCGGACGGCACCTGGCCGAACGTACCGATGACCTCGGGATGACCGGCATGGCCGATGAAGACGATATGGCGTCCCTGCGCCACCAGACGCTCGGCCTGGCGGTGTACCTTCGACACCAGCGGGCACGTCGCGTCGAGATATTCGAGTCCGCGATTCTGCGCATCGAGCGGTACCGACTTCGGCACCCCGTGCGCGGAGAAAACGACCGGTGCGCCGTCCGGCACCTGATCCAGTTCCTCGATGAAGATTGCGCCTTGCGCCTTCAGCGTGTCGACGACGAACTTGTTGTGGACGATCTCATGGCGGACATAGACCGGCGCGCCATGCTTCTCGATCGCCAGTTCGACGATCCTGATCGCGCGGTCGACGCCTGCGCAAAAGCCTCGGGGTGCTGCGATCAACAGTTCGAGCGGCGGCTTGTCGATTGGGCTCATGATGCGCCTGCCTCTACGCGATTGCTTGCCTGGACGATAGCCGGTTCCTATGGTGCTCGGCGACCAAGGGCCGATGCGATACGCGGCGGCCCTTTCGCTCGTTCGAGAAGGTACGCGTTCCCGTGAAAGCCCCCATCCTAGCCGTTTCGGCCTGTGCGATCCTCTTGGGCGGGTGCGCCACCAAGGGTGAAGTCGATGCGACCGGCGGCATTTCCGCGGTGCGATCCGTCTGCCCGCCGGTTGCGATTCCGGCGGCGACCGGTGACGTCACGCTGTTCGATCCGATCGCCAGCCGCGCCCAGTCGGCGATCGACGTGACCGCGCTGATGACCAACGTCCGCTCGACCTGCGCCGATGCAACCGACCAGGTTGCGACCAGCGTGACCTTCGACATTCGTGCTCGCCGCGTCCGTACGGAGAGCGCGCGCGACGTGACCCTGCCGTATTTCATCACCGTGGTCCGCGGCGGTAGTGCGGTCGTCGCCAAGCGCATCGGTCGCGTCACGTTGCACTTCAATGCGGGCCAGGCGCTGGCCTCGGCATCGGCAACCGCGTCGGCGACCGTCGCCCGCTCCGCGGCGACCTTGCCCGACGATGTCCGCGAAAAGCTGACTCGCAAGCGCAAGGCTGGCGATCAGGACGCTGCGGTCGATCCGTTGAGCACGCCGGAAGTGCGGCAGGCGGTTCTGCGCGCCAGCTTCGAGGCGTTGGTCGGGTTCCAGCTCACGGATGATCAGCTGAAGTATAACGCGACGCGTTAAGCCCGTTGAGACGGTGTCCCTCTCCCGCGAGGGAGAGGGATCGTCGATCGGTGGTGCCGGTTACTTGTCGCCGCGCACCAGTTCGGTGGCGGCCAAATGTTCGGCCAGGAACCACACTTGTGGCTCGTGCGTGCGGATGATGTTGCTGACCAGCAAGTCGTTGGTGCCATCATCCCCGGACTCATCCGCCGCTTCCGCGCCTTCATGCGCCTGGCGCAGGATGATCTCGTGCGCCTCCAGCAGGCGAGCGAGCTGGGTCGGCACGTCTTCGCGACCCTTTGGCGGGCGCGGGATCGTCGTCATCTCGGCAACGTCCGGTGCCATGGCGATGCTGATGCCGCCCAGCGCCATGATCCGCTCCGCAACGAGATCGACCAGCGCAGCCTGCTCCTCGTAATGCTTGTCCAGCAGTAGATGGAGCTGGTAGAATGTCGCGCCCGACATCTGCCAGTGATGCTTCTTGTACATGTCGCGGAGCGTCATCGTATCGGCGAGCACCTGGTTCAGGATCGATACGCTCTGCGCGCGCGCATTGTCCTCCAGCGCGATCGGCAGTCGCTTCAGCGTGCCGTAAGGCTGTATCTCGCGATACTCGACCTGGTATTGCGGCTGCGCTTCGCTCGATACGTTCGTGTCGACCTTAGCCAGCTTTGCGGGTTTCTTCGCCATCGGGAATTCCTGTCTGTTCGGGTGAACTCGGTCATCATAACGCACGATCGCCCAGATCGACAGCAGACGAAATCCTCGCTCACGGTGATCGCATTCGGGTCGTTGCGGCGTGTCGCCCCTTGACGGCGGCACCTGAGCAAAGGAAGCGGGCGGCAATAACGTGTTGGGAGTTTGGGATGACGGAAGCACCGCTGGTCGCAGGTATCGAACTCGGTGGCACGAAGTGCATATGCATTCTTGCGCGGGGACCCGACCAGATCGAGGAAACCGTGCGTATCCCGACGACCCGCCCCGAAGAGACGCTCGCTGCAATCGAAGCCGTGCTCGACCGTTGGAGCGGCTTCGTCGCGATCGGGATTGCGAGCTTCGGCCCGGTTTCGATCGATCGGCACTCGGGCGACTATGGGCATATCACCTCGACGCCGAAGCCGGGCTGGGCTGGTACGGATGTCGCCGGGCGATTGCAGCGCCGCTACGGCGTGCCGACCGGGTTCCACAGCGACGTCGTCGGCGCCGCGCTCGCGGAGGCGTTCTGGGGTGCGGCTAAGGGCCTTCCCGACATCGCCTACGTCACGGTCGGCACGGGCGTCGGCGCCGGTCTGATCGCGGGCAATCGCCCGGTCGATGGACTGACCCATTCCGAACTCGGCCATATCCGTCCGGCGCGCTTCCAGCAGGACGACTGGGTCGGTAATTGTCCGTTTCATGGCGCCTGCATCGAAGGGTTGGTGGCGGGCCCTGCAATTGCGGCGCGGATCGGCTTTCCTGCGGACGAGGCGCCTGCCGATCATCCCGTATGGGGCGGCGTGGCCGATGCGCTCGGACAGCTTTGCCACACGCTCGTGCTGACCGGGATACCCCGGCGGATCGTCATGGGCGGTGGCGTGATGGGGGCGACGCATCTGTTCCCGCGCGTCCGTGCAGCAATGACCCGAAGCCTGGGCGGGTATATCACGCTGCCCGAAGTCGCGCTGGTGGATACCTTCATCGTTCCGCCTGCGCTGGGGAACAACGCCGGCCCGCTCGGCGCGATCGTGTTGGGCGCTCAAGCACTGGGCCACGAACTGCAGGAATCGTTCACGGCAACTTAACTACGGCCGGGTACCAGTCTCCCCGCTGGGAAAGGCCCATGGCGTTACCGCGACACCGGCATGCAGTGGCTGACAGGGAGCGGTATTTATGCGTATTCTCATCGTGGACGACGAACCCGCCACGCACGACAGCTATCGACGCAGCTTCGCCGGTCAGCGTTCGGACACCGGCGATGCGCTCGACGCGATGGCGGCCGACCTGTTCGGCGAGGACGTGACCGAAGGCGATGCCGATGGGAATGCCGACGCCGATGGCAATGCTCGCCCCGACTTCATCCTGACGCACGTAGATCAGGGACTCGATGCGATCGGCGCGGTGGAGCAGGCCCTGGCGGATGGCGAGCCTTTCGCGGTAGCATTCATCGACGTCCGCATGCCGCCCGGCATCGATGGGCGGGAAACCGCACAGCGCATTCGGGCAGTCGATCCAGAGATCAACCTGGTCATCGTCACCGGCTTCTCCGACTTTTCGCCGGCCGAGATCAGCAAGGTTGCAGGGCCCGCGGACAAGATCTTCTACATCGCCAAGCCGTTCGAGGTCGCCGAGATAACCCAGACCGCGACTGCGCTCGCCAAGCGGTGGGAGATCGATCGCGAGCTGAAGGACGCGCGGGCGATGCTCGCTGCGCAGGTGGTGCAGCTCGAAGAACAAAGTGCCGAACTCGCGGCGAACGAAAGTCGCGCGATCCATATCGCCACGCATGATTCGCTGACCGATGCGCCCAATCGACTCGCGTTCCTGCGTGCGCTGGCCGAGCGCACCAAGGTCGCAGGCTTGTTCGCGACCGTCATGGTCGACCTGGATCGGTTCAAACTGGTCAACGACACGCTCGGCCATCTGGCAGGCGATGCGATGATCCGCGAAATCTGCGCGATCCTGCATCGATCCGCCCCGGAAGGCGCCTTGGTAGCGCGGCTTGGCGGCGACGAATTCGGCATCCTGTTCGAAACCCTGGGCGAGGCAGCGGCGGTAATGGCCTGCGACCACATCGTCGCAGCCTGCGCGGTCAGCCTCCAGGTGTTCGGCAATTCGGTGCAGGGCGGGGCGTCGGCCGGGCTTGTCGTTACCGAGGGGGGGCAGGGCGGTGACCCGGTCGACGTGCAGCGGCGCTCCGATCTCGCCCTGAACGACGCCAAGCGGGGCGGCCGTGGCATCGTCCGGCTGTTCGACGAGA
Organism: Sphingomonas sp. R86520; assembly: GCF_042466285.1. Lineage (NCBI taxonomy): Bacteria > Pseudomonadati > Pseudomonadota > Alphaproteobacteria > Sphingomonadales > Sphingomonadaceae > Sphingomonas > Sphingomonas sp. R86520. The sequence continues at coordinate 2,487,682 of NZ_JAXHBZ010000001.1, read as the reverse complement.
GCATGGACGAAGGCATTCGATTTCGCCGCCGGGTCGAAAATGGTCTCGGGCAGGCAATCGCCAGAGGCGAATTGAGCCTGGTCTATCAGCCGATCATATCGCGTGACGCGGTTGAGGTGGTCGGTTTCGAGGCGCTGGTGCGGTGGAACACCAAGGAATACGGCGCCTTGAGCCCTGCGACATTCATCCCGATCGCAGAGGAATCGAACCTCATCCACGAGCTTGGCGACTGGGTGCTCAACGAAGCCCTGACCGTGTTGAAGCATTGGCCGGGCCAGTATGTCTCGGTAAACTTCTCCCCGCGCCAGTTTCGTCGCCACAACTTCGTCGGCCATATCATGGAAAACGTGCTTCGGGCGGGGATCGAGCCTGCGCGATTGCAGATCGAGATCACCGAGACCGCGATCTTCGACGATGCCGAACGCGCTGCCGAGACGCTGTACAAGCTGCGCCAGATGGGCTTCCGGATCGCTCTCGACGATTTTGGCACGGGGTATTCGAGCCTCTACAACATCCGCAAGTTCGCGCTCGATTGCCTGAAGATCGATCGCTCGTTCATCGACGGCATGGGACGCGAACGCGAAAGCGCGGCGATCGTCCATTCGATCATCCATCTCGGCCGCGCACTCGGGCTCGGCGTAATTGCCGAAGGGGTCGAGACCGAAGCGCAGGTTCAGGCCCTGCGCCTCGCCGGAGCCAGCCATTTCCAGGGCTATTTCTATTCGCGTCCGGTCGATGCCGCCATCGCGGTCGACATGGCAAACGCGCGGTACATGGGCGGTAAGGACGATACCGCGGGCGATGCGCTCGTCATTCCGCGTCAATTGGGCAACGGATTGCGCAACTGATGCCGACGACCGGGATGGGGCGCCTTCCGGCCACGCTCGGGCGACAATTCGGTCAGGTACGCAGTCCGGCATCACTGGGTGCGAAGCTCGTATTGATCATGACCCTGGTCGGCCTGTGCGGCGCCGTGGCCATCACGGTGTTGCTGGCGTCGATCATCATGCCGAGCTTCACCGACCTCGAGAACAAGGCGGTCGCCGGTCACGTGGCCAGCACCCGGTCCGCCCTGTCGGGCTATGCGGCCCGGGTCGAACGGACGGCCCGCGATCATACCGGCTGGACCGATGGTGCGGGATGCGCCGGATACCCGGTGGTACGCCTCGAGCCCGGGAGTGCCTTGCTACCCGCGATGCGCGAGCGCCAGGTCCAAGGTATGCTCTACGTGGCACGCGACGGTCGCATCACCATGGCGTGCTGGCACGATCCGGTTACCGGCCTGGACCGTCCCGCGATGCGCGATCGACTGATCGCGGTGGCCGGTCGAACCGACCTCGCCCGCATCGTCACGGGTCGGCGTTCGGGGCGATTCTATGCGCGAATCGGTGATGCGATCGCGGCGATCGGCGTTGCACGTGTCGGCGATCGAGACGGAAGCAGCGTGCCGCAGGGCTACGGGATCCTGGCGCAGGTCGTCACCGGTGAGCAGATCTCGCAGATGCTGGACCTGAAGACCCGACTGGATCCGAGCACGCGCAGCGACGTGGCGGCAGGGACGCGGGACACGACGACACGGACGGTCGCAGTGCCGTTGATCGGTGCCGATGGCCGCGCTGTCGCCAGTGCTCGGTTCAGCGTGCCCCGCGACGTGTCGCTGCTCGGTCGCCGGATGCTCCTCCTCGCCATCGCCGGATCGATCGTCCTGCTGTTGCTGGTCCTGGTCGTGCTGCGCCGGTTGATCGCGCGACTCGTGCTTCGCCCGCTTCACCGCGTCGAAAGCCATATGCAGCGCGTCCGCGTGTCGGGTTCGCTTGCGCTGCTGGAGGAGGATCAGCGGCGCGACGAGATCGGTTCGCTCGGGCGAAGCTTCAACGCGATGCTGCGGCAGTTGAAGGATCTGCGCGAACAGATCGGCTTGCAATCGTTCGATCTCGGCCGCAGCGAGAGTGCCGTCGCGGTCATGCACAATGTCCGCAACGCGTTGAACCCGATCAGCACGATCCTAAGCCAGGGCGTTGGCCAGATACCGCCGATCAACCGCACGACGCTCGATCGCGCGCTTACCGAACTCGCACGAAACGACGTTTCGGACACGCGCCGGCGAAAGCTAGCCGCCTTCGTCACCGCCGTCGTCGATGCCGAAGCGGCCAATCGCGAAACGATGCGCCGCGAACTCGAGGTCGGTCGCGAAGCGATGGCGCATGTCCTTGAGATCATCGGCCAGCAGCAAAGGGCCGCGCATGAACGTCCCGCGCTGGAGCCGTGCGACGTCACCGACATCATCGCGCGCAACGCGACGATCGCCCGATATTCGCCCGACGCTTCGATCGCGTTCAGCTTTCCCGCCGGACCGAACATGGTGTCGGCAAACCGGATCATCCTGAGCCAGGTCATCGGCAATCTGTTCGGCAATGCGGTCGAATCCATCGTCGCACGCGGTACGGGCAGCGGATCGATCCTGGCTTCGATCACGGAGGCTGCCGGGCGGGTGACGATCGTGATCCGGGACGACGGCGAAGGGTTTGCCGCGGACGTCGGCGCGACCCTGTTCCAACGGGGTTTCTCCACGCGGGCGCACAAGTCGGGTGGCCTGGGCCTGCACTGGTGCGCGAATTCGGTGACCGCGATGGAGGGCTCGCTGCGACTGGAGAGCGACGGGCCGGGGCGCGGCGCGGTCGCGTTCCTGACGCTGCCCGCCGCAACCTCGCTCAAGGACGAAGCAGACTGACCGCCAGGGTCATCGCTTGGCGACGCTTATAGGAGGCTCGGTTGGACGTCGTCGTCATCTGCCACGATCCCGGACAGCGTGAGGCCGAGAAGTCGTACGCCGTCGGGCACCGGCAGTTGCGCGATCAGCAATTCCAGCCCTGCCGCGAGAAACGCGGCCTTCTCGGTCACGGCGACCTGCGACGATCTGGCGCGCGTGATCGTGCGAAAGTCGGCATGGCGCAATTTCAGCGTTATCGTTCGCCCGCGCGTGCCGTGTCGCTCGATCCGTACCCATGCAGCATCCGCAACGCGGTGCAGTGCCGCGCGCAGATCGTCCTCCGCGGTCAGGTTGGTCTCGAACGTACGCTCCGCCCCGACCGACTTGGCCGCACGATTGGCGCGTACCGGGCGGTGATCGATCCCCCGCGCGGCGCCGTAGAGGTAGTCCGCATAGCTGCCGAAGTTAGCCTGAAGGAAGGCAAGGCTCCGATCGTACAGGTCCGCACCCGTGAGGATACCCAGCCGTTCCATCTTCTGGGCAGTCACCGGCCCGACCCCGTGGAAGCGTTTCACCGGCAGCGACTGGACGAATGCCGCACCGCGCTTCGGGGTGATGATGCATATGCCGTCGGGCTTGTTCTGATCGGACGCGAGCTTGGCGATGAACTTGTTGTAGCTGACCCCCGCCGATGCGGTCAGCCCGGTGTCGGTCTTGATCCGGCTGCGAATTTCCTCGGCGATCGCCGCTGCGGTACCCAGCCCCCGAATATCCTCCGTGACGTCGAGATAGGCTTCGTCGAGCGACAGCGGTTCGATCAAGGCCGTGTAATCGGCGAAGATCGCGCGGATCCGGTCGGACACTTCGCGGTATACATCGAACCGCGGCGGCACGAACACCAGGTCGGGACAGCGCCGGATCGCGGTGACCGATGGCATTGCACTGCGCACGCCGAATGCCCGTGCTTCGTAGCTCGCCGCCGCAACGACGCCGCGCGCACGTGAGCCGCCCACCGCAACCGGTCGCCCGCGGAGGGACGGGTCGTCGCGCTGTTCGACCGACGCATAGAAGGCATCCATATCGACATGGATCACCTTGCGCGGTGCCGGCGGCTGGCTAGGAGGAGCGGGCATCACGGCTTCAGATAGGCGTGAGACCAGCGGGTATACAGGGTACCCGCGCAACCAAACGTGTCCGGCATGCTTGCTGCCCACGGTTGATGAAGGGATGCCAATGCAAGTCGGGACGGAATGCTGGCGGATCGAACGTGCCGATCAAATGGCGGTGATCGTAGATGCGGCGGACTATTTCCGGACGGCGCGGGTCGCGATGCTCGGCGCCAGGCGGCGGATCCTGCTGATCGGCTGGGACTTCGATGCGCGCATTTCGCTGGAACCCGGCGTCGATCGTCCGGGCGAGCCGAAGACGCTGGGCGCGTTCATGCACTGGCTCGTCGAACGCGAACCCGAACTGGAGATCTTCGTGCTGCGCTGGGATACCGGCGCGATCAAGTCGCTCTTTCGTGGTTCGACGATCCTGACGATGCTCAAGTGGATGCGGCACAAGCGGATCCATACCAAGCTGGACGGCCATCATCCGGCCGCGGCCTCGCATCACCAGAAGATCGTCATCATCGATGACGCGCTCGCGTTCTGCGGCGGCATCGACATGACCGGCGACCGCTGGGACACCCGCGAGCACCGCGATGGCGATCCGCACCGCGTCCAGCCGTCAGGCAAGCCGTACAAGCCCTGGCACGACGCGATCAGCGCAGTACAGGGCCCCGTCGCTCATGCTCTGGGCGAGTTGTTCCGCCGTCGGTGGCATCTGGCGGGGGGGAAGCCGATGGCGGCGGGGCGACCCGGCGGCAAAAGCTGGCCGGATGGGCTCGCGGTCGACTTTCGCGATGTCGATGTCGCGATCGCGCGGAGCGAGCCCGAGATGTCGGATCAGGAGCCGGTATATGAGAGCGAGGCGTTGTTTCTCGGTCAGATCGCCCGCGTAAAGAAACACCTCTACATCGAGAGCCAGTATTTCGCCTCGCGCAAGATCGCCGAGGCGGTCGCCAGACGGCTCGACGAGACGGACGGTCCGGAAATCGTGATCATCAATCCGACGACGGCACAGGGCTGGCTGGAACCGCTCGCGATGGATACGGCGCGGGCTCGACTGATGCAGGCGCTGCATCGGCGCGACACGCACAAGCGGCTGCGCATGTACCATCCGTATACGAGGGACGGCGCGCCGATCTATTGCCACGCCAAGATCCTGATCGCCGACGACGACGTGTTCCGGCTGGGATCGTCGAACGTCAACAACCGGTCGCTGCGGCTGGATACCGAGTGCGACCTTGCAATCAGGGCAAAGGACGCGGCGACGTCGAAGGGCATCGCCGCGATCCGGGACGGGTTGATGGCGGAGCATCTGGGCGTCGCGGTGGAAGTGGTCAGCGCGACGATCGCCGAGACGCGGTCGCTGATCGAGACGATCGAGCGGCTGCGGCAGGAGGGGGAGGGCGTGAGCAAGACGCTGCGCTGTTACGCGGTGCCCGATCTGACCGCGGTCGAAGCGTGGCTGGCGGACAACGAGGTGCTCGATCCCGAAGGGCCGGACGAAATGTTCGAGTCGCTCAGCAAGCGCGGCCTGTTCCGGCGGTTGCGGCGTAGATGAGAAAGGCCGCGGCACCCCCCGATGCCGCGGCCTTCACGCTCCCAAATACTGGGGAGTTACGCGACCTGGGTTTCGACCGCCTCGTCGGGTTCGCGCAGCACGTAGCCGCGACCCCAGACGGTCTCGATGTAATTCTCGCCATCGCATGCCAGGCTGAGCTTCTTGCGGAGCTTGCAGATGAACACGTCGATGATCTTCAGTTCGGGCTCGTCCATCCCGCCATACAGATGGTTGAGGAACATTTCCTTGGTCAGGGTCGTGCCCTTGCGGAGCGAAAGCAGCTCCAGCATCGCATATTCCTTGCCGGTCAGATGGACGCGGCTGCCATCGACTTCGACGGTCTTCGCGTCGAGGTTCACGGCCAGCTTGCCGGTGCGGATGACCGACTGGCTATGGCCCTTCGAGCGGCGGACGACGGCGTGGATGCGCGCGATCAGTTCTTCGCGGTGGAACGGCTTGGTCACGTAGTCGTCGGCGCCGAAGCCGAAGCTGCGAACCTTCGAATCCATCTCGTTGACCCCCGACAGGATCAGCACCGGCGTCGCGACCCGCGCGACTCGCAGGCGCTTCAGCACGTCGTACCCGTGCATGTCCGGCAGGTTCAGGTCGAGCAGGATGATGTCGTAATCATACAGCTTGCCGAGATCGAGGCCTTCTTCCCCGAGATCGGTGATGTAGACGTTGAACCCTTCGGTCGTCAGCATCAGTTCGATAGCCTTAGCCGTGGTCGGCTCGTCCTCGATCAGCAGCACTCGCATGCGTCGTCCCCTGTTCGCGAGACCGCCCGACACCCCATGCCAGCCGCTCGACTTCGATTCATTAACCACACAACATCTGAAGGCAAAAGGTTAATTTCGAGCTAAGGTTGCCGGCGCTCGCGATGCGACAGCGCGCTGACGGGTTGTATTCCTTACAATTATTCCCGCGGTGACTGCGGCGTCAGGTCGGGGCCGAGCAACGTCCGGTGGACCGTCTTGGGAATGTCCTCACCCAGGACCTCACGCAGATAGAGGCTGCGGACGAGCGTGAAGATGACCACCAGCAGCGCCGCGGAAAAGAACAATCCGAACAAGCCGAAGATCGTGCCGATGCCGATGATCGCGAAGACCGTGATGGCAGGCGGGATCGAGATCACGCGATTCTGGACGTACGGCGTGATGAAATTGGTCTGGACCAGCCGCACCACCGCGTAGGTGACGAGCGTACCGACGATCGACGACGTGCCTTGCGTCGCGGCGAGGCCGAGCGCGGGAATCATCGCCGCGGTAGGCCCGAGATAGGGAATGAACTCGGACAATCCGGCGAGCAGCCCGAGCGCGGCGGCGCTGGGTACGTTCGAAAGCCAGAGCCCGACGCCGACCAGGATGCCCATCGAGGCCATCAGGATCAGTTCGGCGCGTAGCCACAACCGCAGGGTCGAGCCGACGTCGAACAAGGCGTCTTCGATCGCGGCGCGTTTCGAGCGTGGGATCAGCAACAGGAAACCGCGTTCGTACACCTTCGGATCGGCGGCGAAGAACAGCGCGCCGATCAGCAGCAACAGGCAGTTGAGCACGAGTTCGCCTGCGCCGGTCACCAGTCCGCCGACGTCCTGCGCAACCTTCGATCCGGCATAGGCCTGCTGCACGGCATCGACGAGCTTCGCGCCGACCGCGCTTTGCGACAGATACGCGGCGAGTTGATCGAGCAATATTGGCGACTGGGCGATCAGTACGTTGACCTGGCTGCGGAACTGCACGCCGAACAACCAGACGAGGAATGCGATGACGCCGAGGACGGTGGCGATACCGAGACCGAGTGCCGGCTTGCGGGGAACGCGCAGATGGTCGCGGTACAGATCGGCGGTCGCGTGGATGACGATCGCCCCCAGGATCGATCCGAAGGCAAGGATGAGCAGGTCGCCGGCCTTGTAGAGTGCCGCGACGACCGCGACGATCACGATGGTCAAGACGACGCGGCGGATGAAGCGCGAATCGTCTGCGTCGGGCGCGAGGCGGTTCATGCGAACGCGTTTCGCACGATGGGCCTCGGACAGGGCAAAACCAAGTGAAGTATAGGAAGTATAGCCGCTGGGAGGCTGTGCACATCGTGCGCCCGGTCGCCGGACGCTGGCATTTCGCGGCCTGGCTGGCGGTTTGGGAAGCAGGGGGGCGAATCGCTCATCGATCGACCGTGGCAGATCGCTGGCCGGTAGGACAGCGCCGTTCCAAGGACTTAGCGTTGCCGAGCCGGGCAGGCGCGGGAGATGCCGAACGATCTTCTCTCCAAGGCAATCTGGCGCCGGTAACGCCAGCGGGCATTCTTGCCGCCAAGCGTCGCGCGTTCGGGCGTCCCGGCGTTATGCCTGGCCTGCGCTCGGATCGCGAAGCCGCGACGCGAGGAAGTCGATCAGCGCCTCGACGCGGGCCGGCCTCAGCGGGCTGGGCGGAGTGAGGAGGTGCAGACCGATCTTTGCGGGTGCCCAATCGTCGAGGATCGTGACGAGCTTTCCCGAGGCCAGATGCGCGTCGATGATGAAGTCCGGCAGGCGCGCGATACCCAGACCGGCGATCAGCGCGGGGACGATCGCCTCGCCGCTGTTCGCGGTCAGCGGACCTTGCGCGCGCACCGAAACGTCCGCGCCGCCGGGGCCGTGGAAACGCCACGGACCGATGACGTTCGAATAGCTGAACAGCTTGTGCTCGCCGAGCTGCGCCGGATGCGTTGGGGTACCGTTGGCGGCGAGATAGCTCGGCGCGGTGACGATATGCGTCTGGATCGTACACAGGCGTCGTGCGCGAAGCGAACTGTCGGGCAGTTCGGCGATGCGGAGCGCGATGTCGAAGCCCTCCGCGACGATGTCGACGCGCGCGTCGGACAGATGCAGATCGACCTCGATCCCGGGGTGCGCGACGAGGAATTCGGCGAGGATCGGGGCGACGTTGGTGATGCCGAAGCTCATCGGCGCGGCGAGCCGGACTCGGCCGGTATGCGCGCTGGCGGCGTCGTGCGCGGACTCCTCCGCTGCACGGGCCTCCGCCAGGATGCGTGCGGCGTGCTCGGCAAGCGGTTTCCCGGCCTCGGTGAGCGCGAGGCGGCGCGACGTGCGGTGGAACAGCGACTGGCCGAGATGCGCCTCGAGCCGCGTGATCGCCTTCGACACGGTCGCCTTGCTGAGACCGACCGCGTCGGCGGCGGCGCTGAACGAGCGGTGCTCGACGACGCTGGCGAAGATCGCCCAGGCTTCGAGATCGGGCAGGCGCATATGGATCTCCGATACTAGAGCATGGTAGATTTCCCTCCCGGCCTTCGCCGCAGAGGTGCCTCTTCGCCTTGCTTCGGACTAACGTTAGTCAACGAAACGATCGGTTTCCAGTGTTTCTATTTACGGCATGATCGCAGCGCCTATCTTGGGTTCAACCAGTGGAGACCAATCATGACAACCACGACCTTGAACACCATCGACCGCACCAACGTAGAGCGCCGCTCCTTCGAAAGCCTCGGCCATGCCGATCACGGCTGGTTGAACGCACGGCATCATTTCTCGTTCGCGAGCTATTATGATCCGGCACGGATGGGCTGGGGCGCGATCCGGGTGTGGAACGACGACCAGATCGCCGCCAATTCGGGCTTCCCGCCGCACGCGCACAACGACATGGAGATCATCACCTATGTCCGCAGCGGCGCGATCACGCATGAGGATTCGCTCGGCAACAAGGGCCGTACCGAGGCCGGTGACGTTCAGGTGATGAGCGCGGGCTCGGGCGTGCGTCATTCGGAATACAACCTCGAACCGGAGACGACCACGATCTTCCAGATCTGGATCGAACCGTCGCGTAAAGGCGGCTCGCCGAGCTGGGGTGCCAAGCCCTTCCCCAAGGGCGAACGGTCGGGGCAGTTCGTGACGCTCGCCAGCGGGTTTGCCGACGACGGCGATGCGCTGCCGATCCGCGCGAATGCCCGCGTGCTGGCGGCGACGCTCAAGGCCGGCGACAGCGTCGACTATGCGATCGGCGAGGGACGGCACGTGTATCTGGTGCCGGCGACCGGCGCGATCACGATCGGTGACCAAGCCTTTGGCGCACGCGACGGAGCGGCGCTGCTGGGCGGCCAGACGGTGACGATCACGGCTCAAGACGATGCCGAGATCGTTCTGGTAGACTCGGAGTAAAACTCCCCTCCCGCCTGCGGGAGGGGTCGGGGGAGGGGCTTCCTTCCTCGACCCCGCCCGGAACTGCCCTCCCCTAACCCCTCCCGCAAGCGGGAGGGGAACTCGAAGGAAATGCCCATGACCAAGGTTCTCGTGCTCTATTACTCGTCCTACGGCCATATCGAGCAGATGGCGGATGCCGTCGCCGAGGGCGCGCGCGCTGCTGGTGCCGAGGTCGATATCCGGCGCGTCGCCGAAACCGCTCCCCAAGCCGTGATCGAGGCTGCGCACTTCAAGACCGACACCGCGCACGCCGTGATCGAAGGCCCGGATGCGCTCGCGCAGTACGACGCGATCATCGTCGGTGCGCCGACCCGCTTCGGCCGGATGCCCGCGCAGATGGCGCAGTTCTGGGACACGACCGGTGGCCAGTGGTTTACCGGCGCGCTGATCGGCAAGGTCGGCGGTGCGTTCACCTCGACCGCGAGCCAGCATGGCGGCCAGGAGACGACCTTGTTCTCGATCATCACCAACCTGCTGCATCATGGCATGACGATCGTCGGGCTCGATTACGGGTTCCAGGCACAGATGGGCGTCGACAAGGTCAAGGGCGGCTCGCCCTATGGCGCGACGACGATCTCGGACGGCGACGGCAGCCGCATGCCGCACACCGAAGAGCTCGATGCCGCGCGCTATCAGGGCAAGCGGATCGCGGAAACGGCAGCCAAGCTGACCGCATAAGCTGCCGGTATCCGGTGGTGGCCGGCCCGACGAAACTTACCCCCCGGTAAGGACGTTTGGCCACCACCGGAGCATTTCGCTTCGCGTGCACCAGCTATGCGAGGATATGATCATGGGCTTGTTTTCCAAGGACATCGCGACGTTCGAAGACCTGTTCCTGCATCAGTTGCAGGACGTGTATTATGCCGAGAACCAGATCACCAAGGCGCTGCCGAAGATGACGGAGAAGGCAACGGCGCCGGCATTGAAGAAGGGCTTCGAAACGCATCTGCGCGAGACCGAAGGCCAGATCGCGCGCCTGGAGCGGATCTTCGAGCTGCTCGGCGAGAAGGCCAAGGCGGTAACCTGCCCGGCGATCGACGGGATCATCAAGGAAGCGAACGAAGTCGCAGGCGAGATCGCTGACAAGGCCGTGCTCGACGCGGCGCTGATCGCGTCGGCGCAGGCGGTCGAGCATTACGAGATCACGCGCTACGGCACGCTGATCGCCTGGGCGAACCAGCTTGGTCGCAGCGAGATCGCGGCGATCCTGAAGGAAACGCTCGACGAGGAATATGCGACCGACGACAAGCTGACTGCGATGGCGACGTCGAAGGTCAATCCGAAGGCCGAGGCGGTCACCGCCTGAGCTTTTCGTAAGTTGATAAGAAAACGGGCCGGCGATCACGCGATCGCCGGCCCGTTTTTCGTTCAGGCCTTCTTGCGGGCGCGCTTCGGGCTCGCGGCGGCGGCGACGTCCTCTTCCTCGTCCGGTGCGTCTTCACCGGCCTCGGTCAGTGCTTCGCCGAGTGCCTTCAGCTTGTCCTGCGACTTGTCGGCCTTGTCGGCGATCTTGGTGGTCGCGGTGCCGAGGCGGTAGAGCAGCGCGTGGACGCGGTCGGCATCGGGCTCGTCACGCTCGAGCTGCTTGCGCAGCGAACCGAGATCGCGAAGGATTCCCTTGGCGCCGGGGGTATCGATCTCGGCCAGCGCAGCCTCCCAATCCTCGACCATGTCGGCACCCTTGGTGGGCTTGGTCGCGTCGAGCCCGCGATTGATCGCGTTCATTGTTCCTGCAAATTTAACGGCCATATGATCTCTCTCCGCATGCCTTGGTGGCAACCGTCAACGCGACGTGGCGGCGGAAATGTCCGCGCGTTCGTACCGACTTCGACCAGTATCCGAGCCGAAGTTAACGCAGGATATCGGGTGCTTATGCCTGTCGGATGACGGCGGCGAGCGATGCGTCCGGCACGCGCTCGGCGAGGGCCGGCGAGCAGGCGAGCAGGCCGTTGGGGCAGTAGCGGTCGTCGTCCCAGCCGGGGTGGTCGAGGATCGGGTAGAGGCATATTCCCTCGACCGGCACGCCGAGCGATTGGGCGATCTTCACCTCGCGCAGGATCATGTGGAGCCAGGCGGGGCGGGCACTCCCCTCGATACCGGTTTCGGCGATGAAGATCGGGCGGCCGTAGCGCGCGTAGGCGTCGGCTAGGATCGCGTGGAGCGGCCGGCTGAGGGGGTGGTCGTATGACAGCGGTGGGCCGCCGTGGATCCACTGGTTGTTGTGGTAGAAATTGACGCCGACGATATCCAGCAATGGCGCGCGGCCGCCGATCTGGGGCCATGCCTTGCCCGCGATCATGTCCCAGGCCTGGTATTGCGCGAGGCGGTGGCCTTCGGCGGCCGGGGCGTCGTTGGGGCGGGCGGGGTCGGTGATGACGTTGATGACCGGGTCGGCGTGGACGAACCTTGCCGCGGGATCCACGGCGAGGATCGCTTCCATCGCGGCGATCGACGCGCGCGCGAGTTGGACCTTGAGTTCGTAGCCGCGGCCTCGGGCGAACGGGTTGAGATAGGCTGCGTCGCCGCCGCCCCAGGCGAAGAACGAGATTTCGTTAACCGGGGCGTAGAAGCGCGTCTCGCCGGGTGCGGCCGGGCCGATGTGGCGCGCGGCTGCAGCGGCGAAGGCGGCGAAGCGGGTGACGAAGGTGGGCGTCCAGATGTCGATGTCGTCGGGCCAGCCGTAATGGAGCAGGTCCCAGATGACTTCGGTGCCGATCGCCTTGGCGGCTGCCAGCTGGCGGTCGAGGCTGGACCAGTCGTAGCAGCCGGGTTCGCGTTCGATCAGATGCCAGCGCAGGCCGTCGCGCACGGTGAGGATGCCGAGCTTGGCGAGTTCGCCGTAATCATGCGCGGCGAGGGTGTCGTGATGGCTGGCAGCGATGACGTCGACGCGCTTGTGGTCGTGTGCGCGGCGGTGGGTGGAGGATTCGAAGCCGCCTTGCAGGAAGCTGCGGAAGAGTCCTGTCGGGCGGGGTAGCGGCGGTCGGTCGGACAGGACTTCGGTGAACAGGGCTTCCCAGCGGGGGACGACGGCGGCGACGGCGTATTCGCTGTCGACCTTGGCGCGGAGGGCGGTGCCGAGGCGGTTCCGAAGTGCCGGGTCTTCGAGCAGTCTGGTGATCGCCGCGGCGACCGCGAAGGGGTCTTCGTGGGGCACGAACAGGCCGCTGATCCCGTTGACGATCTGTTGTTCGGAGCCGTTGTCTCGCGTTGCTATGACGGGGAGGCGTGCGGCACCGGCTTCGGCGATGACGTGCGGCATGCCTTCACCGCGCGAGAGCCAGACGAAGATGTCGAATGCGGCGAGCAGATCGGGCACGTCGTCGCGGTCGCCGAGGAAGGTCAGGGCGGTATCCAGGCCGAGTGCGTGCGCGCGGTTGCGGAGGGCGGCGGCGTATTCGGGGATGAAGGCGTCCGGTCCGCCGATGACGACGAAGCGGGCGCGGGGGTGGCGGGCGTGGACGAGCGCGGCGGCTTCGATGAAGTCCTCGACGCGCTTCTTGGGGTCAAGACGGCCTAGCCAGCCGATCAGCGGTACGTTTTCGGCGATGCCGAGTGCCGCCCGCACGGGGACTCGCCGGGTGGGATCGAAGGCGCCCGTGTCGACCATCGACGGGATTTCGACCGCGTGGTGTTCGCGGCCCGGCATCTTGCTGGCGGCGGCGTCGCGGATCGAGGCGCAGACGCCGACATAGCGCGCGGTGAAATGCTTGGGACCGGCAAGCGCTTCGGAGACCAGGCCGCCATGCTCGATCAATGGCGGGCGGAGGTGCATGCGTTCGAGCGCGGGATAGATGTCCGCGACGTTCTGGCACGAGACGACGACGTCGTACGCGGGCAGCTTGCTCGCGAGGTAGGCGACGGTCTCGTCGAAGCCGAGCGCGTAGGGCGTCCGGTCGACGGGGACGCCGATCGCTTCCAATTGCGCGTGCGTCTGTTCGGGCATACCGTCTTTTCGGAAGCACGCGACCACCTCGATCCGGTAGCGCGTCGGGTCTAGCGCCTGAGCGAGCAGACGCACTTCCGTCTCCTCGCCGCCGACGACGAGCCAGGCGAAGACGAACAGGATGCGGATCGGTCGGGCGTCGGCAGTGAGTGCGGTGCTCAATCGCCGACCTTGAAGACGATCTGGAGGAATTCGGGCCGCTCGCCGACCAGCCGCGCGATGAAGGCGGGGGCGTCGTCATACGGCACGACATGCGTGATCAGCTGCGCGCGAATCTCGGGGCCGCGGGCGAGGAGGAGCTTCACCGTTTCGTTGGCGAGGCGGCGGCGGTCCCATTGGAAGCCAAGCCCGCGCGGGACGCGGTTGATCTGGGCGCAGCGGAGGTTGAGGCCGTTGTGGTGGAACTCCTCGCCGAGCCGGAGCCGGTCCGCGCCGCCTTGGTAGAAGGCGAGGTCGATGACTGTGCCTTGCGGCCTCAGCGCGCGCATCGCGGCGTGGAGGCTGGCGGCGTCGGCGCGGGTCTGGAACACGACGTCCGCGCCGCGATCGTCGCCGCCGTGGATCCAGCGTGCCTTGGCGTAGGCCCAGGCCTGATCCTCGGTCATTGCGGTGATGCCGAGGCATTCGGCGCGCAGGCGGCGGAAGGGGGAAGGGTCGGCGATCACGACTTCGCTCGCGCCGGCGGCTTGCGCGAACAGAGCGGTCAACATGCCGACGATGCCTGCGCCGATCACCAAGGCGGGGCGGCCGCGGATGCCGTCGCCGAGGTTGACGACGTTGGGGCCGAGTAGTTCGGCGTCCGCGTGGAGAATGCCGTTGGCGGCGATCGGGCCCATCTGGCCGATATAGATGCCGAGGATCGGATCGAGCTCGGGTGGGAGCTTGGTCAGCAAATCGTTGAACGGGTCCGCGGTGTGGCCGGTCTTGTGGCCGAAGACGGTGCCGACGACGTCGCCGTTTGCGAAATCGTCGACCCGGCTGTCGCTGACGCGCGCGCATTCCATGTAGCCAAGGAACGGCACCGGATAGTGCGCGCTCGGTTCGCCGGGGACGAACACGCCGCGGCCTGCATCCCAGCGCGAGTGGAGATACGGGTTGCTGTTCTTGACGAAGGTGAGTTCGGTGCCGGCGGAGAACCCGGTGTAGAGCAGGTCGAGACGGACCTGGCCGTCACCCGGGGGCGTCTCGTCATAGCCGAAGAAATAGGCCTGGCCGGGACGTTCGACGCCGAGCGAGCGGACGTGGCGCCACTCAGACATGCGCGACCTCGCGTTCGCGGACGTCGATCGCGCGGCCTTCGACGGCGGAGCGTTCGATCGCCAGCGCGAGGCGGAGCGTTTCGAGCGCGGCGGGGTAGGGACAGCGGATCCGGTTCTCGCCCCCGCGGACCGCGTCGATGAAGTCGCGATCCTCCAGCACGACCGGATCGCTGCCGGTGCCGCGGACAGGGCGGCCTCGGCCGATGTCGATCATCACGTCGCGGTCGGTGAGTTCGATCGCGAGGCCTTCGCCGAACAGGTGCAGGCCGACGCGGTGGTTCCAGTTGAGCAGGCAGGTCGACGCGAAATTGGCGATCGCGCCGCTGGCGAAGGTGAGCATCGCGGTGCTGGTCGTCGCGATGTCGAGGCCGGGGAAGGCGGCGCGGTCGATATGGCCCGACTGGCCGTAGACGCGGACGACGTCGCCGACGAGATAGCGCGCGAGATCGACGAGATGCGTCGTCTGTTCAAGCATCTGGCCGCCCGATGCGTCCTTCTTCCACCACCAGCGCGGCGGCGGCGTGGAGTCTAGCCAATAGCCGGAGAGGAGGCGGGCGGGGGTCGCCGAGAGCAGCGCCTTCACTTCGTCCACCGTATCGAGATAGCGCCAATGATAACCGACCGCGGTGACGAGGCCGAGCCGGTCGACTGCCGCTGCGACGTCCTCCGCGGTGCCGAGGTCGAGCGCGACGGGCTTCTCGACGAAGAACGGGAGCTTGTGCTCGATCGCCAGGCGTTCGGGTTCGCCGTGTGCGAAGGGCGGCACGCAGATGTAGAGCGCGTCGAGTTCGACCGCGGCCAGCATCGCCGCGGCATCGTCGAACGCGCGGGCGCCGAAGCGGGCTGCGGCTTCGGTCGCGCGCGCCATGTCGACGTCGGCGACCGCGACGATCGCGACGTCGTCGAACTGCTCCAGCACGCCGAAATGGCGATGGGCGATGCCGCCCGCGCCGATGAACCCGATCCGTGTCCGCTCCACGCCGTCTCCCTTTGTGTTTTGGTCTTGCACGGCGGCGTAGACTGCGCGCGTGTCGGCAATCATGCGATCGGCCGAGAACAGGTCCTGCTGGCGCTCGATCGCGGCGCTGGCCATTGTTTGCATATTTTCGCGATCGGCCAGCAACGTGACGATCGCGTCGGCGAAACTGGCCGGGTCGGCGGCGGTCAGGCGACCGGTGACGCCGTCCTCGATCGCTTCGGCATTGCCGGGTGCGACGGTGGCGACGACCGGAAGCCCGGCCGCCATCGCCTCGAGCGCAACGAGTGGCAGGCCTTCGAATGCGGAGGGCAAAACGAGCAGGTCGGCGAGCGTCATCAGGTCGGCGACGTCGTTGCGGGCGCCGAGCATGCGGACTGTGCCGGCCAGCCCCTTGGCAGCGATGGCGCGTGCGGTCTGCGTGAGGAGGGGGCCTTCGCCGGCAAGCAGCACGATCAGGTCTGGATGCGCGGCACGGATCGCGGGCAGCGCATCGAGCAGGAGCGCGTGGCCCTTTTGTTCGGAAAGGCGCGCGACCATCAGCAATACCGGGGCGTCACCGACACCCCATTCGCCGCGCAACGCCGCGCGCGATCGGGACGGCCGGTGCGGGCCGACGCCGTTGTGGATCGTCTCGACCAGCGCGGGATCGACGCCCGCGGCACGATAGCTGTCGCCGACCGCATCCGAGACGCAGATCAGCCGTGCGAGCGCCGACGCGGTATCGCGGTGCTCGTCGCGCTGTGCCGCATCGGTCAGCAGATAGGGGAGGTGCTCGGTGCGGACGACGGGTATGCCGGCGGCCTGCGCGGCTCGGACCGCGGCATGGCCTTCCCAGCCGATCCCGGCATGGACATGGACGATATCCGGTGCCGACCGCTGCATCCAGCGCGTCAACGCTGCATCGTCGTCGAGCATCTTCACCGCAAAGCCCCTGGCGGCGGCGCGTTCGAGCAGCCCGGTGGCCGGACGTCCCGCAAACACGATGTCGTCGCCGGCAAGGCCGTCCGCCAGCATCATCATGTGCGCACCGACGCCCGACGGGGCCAGGCTGTCGGTCACCAAGCAGATACGGCTCATTCTGCTGCCGACAATATTGGCGCCTGCGACGTGGCTGATTGCGTGGTCATCCTGGCGACCATCCGGCGGTAGGTGGCGAGCGCCTGCCCCACGACCTGGTCCATATTGTAGTAGCGATACGTCGCGAGCCGGCCGACGAAGGTCACGCCTTGCTCCGCGTCCGCTAGCGCTTCGTAGCGTTTGAACAGCGCTTGGTTCTCGGGACGGGGGATCGGGTAATACGGATCACCCTCCGCGCTTGGGAACTCGTAGCTGATGCTGGTCTTCGCGTGAAGTTGCCCGGTGAGGTGCTTGTATTCGGTGATGCGCGTCTGCGGCACGGCTTCGTCCGGATAGTTGACGACCGCGACCGGCTGGAACTGCGCGACGTCGTGCGTCTCGTGGCGGAACTGGAGGCTGCGATAGGGCAGCTTGCCGAAGCGGAAGTCGAAATATTCGTCGATCGGGCCGGTGAAGACGATGTGGTCGACGTCGACGCGGTCGATCACGTCGCGATATTCGACGCCGAGATCGAGCGTGATGCCGGGGTGATCGAGCATTGCCTCGAACATCCGGGTGTAGCCGTTTGCGGGCATCGCCTGGAATGTATCGGTGAAATAGCGGTCGTCGGTCGAGGTGCGCGTCGGCACGCGCGCGGTGACGGCGCGGTCGAGTTCGGACGGATCGAGGCCCCATTGCTTCCGGGTGTAGCCGCGGAAGAACGTCTCGTAGAGATCGCGACCGACCGCGGCGACGACGACGTCCTCGGAGGTGCGGATGTCCTCGACCGATTCCGCGCGGCTGGCGAGGAAGGCTGCGGCTTCCGCGTCGTCCTTGAGCGACAGGCCGTAGAGGTCGTTGAGCGTGGTGCGGTTGATCGGCATCGGCACGAGCTTGTCGTCGACGCTGGCAAGCACGCGGTGTTCGTACGCGCGCCACTCGGTGAAGCGCGACAGATAGTCGAACACGTCGGCGGAGTTGGTGTGGAAGATGTGCGGGCCGTAGCGGTGGATCAGCACGCCGGCATCGTCATGTTCATCGTACGCGTTGCCGCCGATGTGAGGGCGGCGGTCGACGACCAGCACGCGCTGGCCGCTGTCGTTGGCCAAGCGCTCGGCGAGGACCGCGCCGGCGAAACCTGCGCCGACGATCAGCGTGTCGTAGCGTTCGCGTTTCGGGGCGGGGCGGAACGTGCGTTTCGCCTGGAGGACGCGGTCGATTTCGGTGGCCATGGCGGTTTGCGTGCGGTCCCAGGATTGCGTGGCGAGCAGGCGGTCGGCTTCGTCGCGCCATCCGCCTTCGCGGGGGAGGGCGAGCGCGGCCTCGCACGCCGCGATGAACGCGGGAGCGTCGGACGCGATCGTCACCGCCGCTGCGTCGCCATAGTGGCGGATCACGTCGACGATCGGGGTCGAGACGACGGGCAGGCCGCCGGCGAGGTATTCGGGCGTCTTGGTCGGGCTGATGAAGCGGGTCGCGGCGTTGATCGCGAACGGCATCAGCGCGGCGTCCCAGCCCGAAAGGTACGCCGGGAGTTCCTCGTAACCGCGGCCGCCGAGCCAGTGGATGTTGGCGTGGCGTGGCAGATGCGCGGGGTCGATCTTCACGACCGGGCCGATCATCACGAACGACCAGCCGGGCCGCTGGGTGGCGACCGCGTCGAGCAGTGCCAGGTCGATCCGCTCGTCGATCACCCCGAAGAAACCGAGCTTCGGCCCGGGGATGTGGCGCTGATCTTCGGGTTCGATGTTGCCCGTCCGCGCCTGTGCAAAATGCGCGACGTCGACCGCCGAGGGGAAGGCGTGGACGTCGCGGTGGCGGTCGCGCTTGGCTTCGTACAGGCTATAGCCACCGGTGAAGACCAGATCGGCGCGGGCGAGCAGCCGGGCTTCGCGGTCAAGCAGCGCAGGGTCGGCAAAACGGAACGCGGACAGTTCGTCCATGCAGTCGTAGACGACCGCACCGGCATCGAGATGCTCGGCGAACGGAAGCATCATCGGCGTGTAGAACCAGACCAGAGGCTTGGCCCGCATGCTCGTCGCGACCAGCATGTCGAGGAGTTGCCGCAAGCCGACTTCGACTTGCTCGGCGTTCCACCAATGCGGCAGGCGCGGACGCAGCGCGATCACGCCGTCGGCAGGGAAGGGGTGGTGTTCGAGGAACGGCAGCGGATGGTCGCAGGGGATATGCTCTTCCCAGAAGAACACCGTCCGGTCTTGCGCGAACCGCTTCATCAGATGCTGCGGGCGCTGGGTGACAAAATCCCAGCGGAGATGCGAGAAACAGAGCAGCGGCGGGGCACTGGCATCGTCGGATGTCGAGAGGCTGTCAGTAGGTCCGATACCGTGCACGCTCTTCCAATCCGCGAATCCGCGGTCATCCGCGTTGTTGCTCGAACCTAAAACCATGTTCCGGCCAAGTCATCACGCCGCACCGTGTATTTGTCATTGCTTTGCATCATGTATTTCCTCGATAATTACCGCCAATCGCGCGATTGTGTGTGGCCAGGTCCAGCGTGCGAGCGCCGCTTCGCGGGGGCGGAAATCCGCGGCGTTCGCGCGCATTTCGAGGATCGCGTCAGCAAACCCCTTCGCCGAAGCCGTCATGCCCGTCTCGGGCAGGATGAACTGCAAGCCGCACTTGAGGTCGGCATTGGCGAGCACGGGGAGGCCGGCGAGCATGTATTCGGTCAGGATTGCGGGTGCGCCGTCGTCGACGCCGCACACCACGCCGAACCTGGCACGGTTCATCAGGCGGTTCACCTCGTCGATCGGGACACCGGGCGGTCCGACGAACTCGATCGAGAGTTGCTCGTCGCGTGCCCGGTCGCGCAGCGCGTCGGCATCCTCGCCGTAACCGAATACGCACAGCGCCTGGACGTCGCGCGGCAGTCGGGCGAGCGCATCGAACAGGATGTCGTGGCGCTTGTATGGCTGCGCGGCGGCGACGTAGATCAGGTCGACGTCCTTGGCCGTGCCGAGCGGACGGAACTGGTCGATCGCCGCGAATTCGGGACCGACCGGCATGATCGCGGTCCGCATGCCGGGGTGCCGCGCCTCGACCTCGTCGGACTGCCACTGCGCCCCGGTCAGGACGAGGTCGAACCGTTCGCTGACGTCGGCGGGCACGCGCAAGGCAGGCGCGTCGATCGAATTGTAGAGGATGACGCTGTTCGCGCAGAGTGCCAGCAAGTCCGGCGCGATGCCCAGGCCCAATACGACCAGGACGTGCGGCGCGCCGAACGCCCTGACGAAGTCGACCATTTCCGATGAGGCGAACGGCGCGTGTTCGGCATCGATCCGGAAGGCACGGCGCGCGAGCACGGCGCTGTCGCGGTGGAACGGGGGGGCACCTTCGCCGCGCCAATGGTGCCAGATTTCAGCCTGCTCGACGATTCCGGCGGCGACCAGCGCCAGCGGAAGCCGCTCCAGATACCCACCGGCGACCGGGTCTTCCGGATGCGCGGGACCGGTCCATGGCTGGCTTGCGGTGTCGAGTGATCGCCACGACGCCACGTCGCGCGGCGCGGGCACGAAGCCGTTCGGCGACTGGCCATCGACCCAGTCGCTGATGACCACGACCGAACGGCGTGTCGTCAACGCTACCACCAGCGCATGGTCCTCATCACGTCTCCCAGTCGTCTCGGCCCAATTGTTTTAGGCGCATGTCTTCGAGCGACCGATCAACGGGCGAGACGGAGAAACGGTGGCATCCCGCTCGAAATTTCGGATGCACCTTCTTCTGCGATGTTGCTCGACCGTCTGCGTTGCATGCGCCATGCTCGCGCAAAGACGTCGGTAACCGAGCGGGGCAATGCAATCGATGCTGATCTGGATGGCGATCGTCGGTGCCGTGCTTGGCTGGGTGCTCGGAAGTTTCGAGGAAGTCGGCTTGCTTGGCGGGGGACTGTTGGGTGGGCTGGTCGGCTGGGGACTTCGCCGCGGCGTGCGACGCGAAATCGTTGCAGCGACGGCGCCGTTGCATCGGGAACTTGGCGAACTGCGCGCAATACTGACGGCAAGGTCGGGGTTTGTCGGCGCGGCCGGCACTAGGAGCGCGCCGGTCGCCGACCTGCGCGAACCGGCGGACGAGCCGCGCCCGGCAGGACGCGACGTCACTGATCCGCTCGGCCTGGATGTCCCGCTTTCGGATGCGCTGACCGCTGCGCCGACGCAGGCTGCCCCCGTGGCGGACGCGCCGTGGCGGTCTCCTCCGGGCGGCCCCCGCGACGCTTCTGCGGTTGCTGCCGAACCGGCGAAACCAGGCTTGCTTGCGACCGGTATTGCCGCGGCGCGTGGCTGGCTGTTCGGGGGCAACACGATCGTCCGCCTCGGCCTCGTCATCCTGTTCGTCGGCCTGTCGTTCCTTGCCAGCTACGCCGCGGCGGCCGGGCTGTTCCCGATCGAACTGCGGCTCGCGATGGTCGGCCTGTTTGGTATCGCGCTGCTCGGCATCGGCTTTCGGACGCGCGTCAAACGGCCCGATTTCGCCGTGTCGCTGCAGGGCGGCGGGGTCGCGGTCGTCTATCTGACGCTGTTCGGTGCCGCGCGCTTCTACGATCTCGTTCCACTTTCGGCTGCGTTCGTGCTGATGATCGCGGTCTGTGCACTCGGCTGCGCACTGGCGCTGCTGCAGCGATCGCAGGCACTGGCCGTCACCGCGTTTGCGGGCGGTTTCGCCGTCCCGCTGCTGCTGGGCGGGGACACCGGCAATGCGCTCGGCCTGTTCGGCTATGGCACGATCCTCAATCTCGCGATCCTCGTCATCGCGCGCGCGCAGACGTGGCGGGTGCTGAACCTGGTCGGCTTCTTCGCGACCTTCGGGATCGCCGGACTCTGGGGCGCGACCGCTTATGGTCCCGACCAGTTCCTGCTGGCGCAGATTTTCCTGATCGTCTCGGTGCTGATCTACGTCGCTACCGCGATGCTCTATACGCGTGCCACGCCGGGAAGGCTGGGCAACGCGGTCGACACGACGTTGTTGTTCGGGCCGGCACTCACCGGGTTCGGTCTGGAAGTCGCGCTGGTCGGCGACCGACCGTTCGGCAGCGCGTTTGCCGCGCTCGGGTTCGCGGCGCTGTATCTGGGCGTGGCGGCGTTCTCGCGGCGGCGCCAGCACGAAGGGCTGCGAGTCATGAACGAGGCGATGCTGGCGATCGGCATCGGCTTCGTGACGATGGCGATCCCGCTCGCGCTCGGCGCACGCTGGACGACCGCGGCCTGGGCGCTGGAAGGTGCCGGCGCCTTCTGGATCGGCATGCGACAGGCGCGCTGGGTGCCGCGACTGTTCGGGCTCGCGCTGCAGGTCGTCGCGACGTTGCTCTATCTCGTCAACCTGGACGACAACGTGGCGGCGTTGCCGTTTGCGAATGCCGCGTTCGTCGGTGCGATCCTGGTCGCGTTCGGATGGATCGCCACCGCCTGGTTCGCGCGGGAGCCGTTGCCCGAGGGCGAGAATCGCCTCGCCCGCATCTACGCGCGCGGCGAGGCGATGGTCGCGAAGCCCGCGTTCCTGACCGGGTTCCTGTTGTGGTGGATCGGCTGGCTGCTCGAAGCCACGCGGCGCTATCCTGCCGCCGAGCGCGCGCTGTCGCCGACGCCGGTGTTCGAGGCGAGCGTCCAGATCCTGCTCGCGGTGCTGGCCTATTGCCTCAGTGCGGCGCTGTTCGAGACCGTGGCGCGTCGTCGAAACTGGCCGATCGCGGCGTGGCCGGCGCGCGTCAGCGTCGTCGCGCTGTGGCTGGGCTTCCTGGCCGAGACCGGACGCGGCGACTTCGTGTTGTACGCACCGGGCTGCGTGATCTGGCTGGTCGCGATCGGCGTCCATGGCTGGCTACTCCTGCGAAGCGACCAGGACATCGGCGGACCCGGCACGCGCACGGCGTCGGTGGCAAGCCATGTCGCAGGCGTCTGGCTCGGCGTCGCGCTGGTCGCCAACATGCTGTGGCTCGGCATAGACCGGGCAGGGCTGTGGTCGACCGCCTGGAGCGAGGTGGTCCTGCTCGCCGGCGCCGTCGCGGTACTCGGCCTGCTGGCGCTGTGGGCGGGGCCTGCGCTGCACGCCGGAAGGGACAGGTCGCGCTGGCCGCTCGATCGTCACGCACGGCAATATGCCTGGACCGCCGCGGTGCCGATCGCGCTGGGTATCTTCAGCGGGACGATCGCGCTGGCGCTCTTCTCGTCGGGCGATACCGCGCCGTTGCCGTTCGTGCCGCTGCTCAACCCGGTCGACCTGATGGTCGCGCTCGCTGTCGGCGTGTTGCTGCTGTGGCGCCGCGCGATATTGGCCGCGAAGGACGTTCCGGCGGGGGTGGTCCTGCTGTCGGGCCGTGGCGCGAGGGTGGCGACGGCCGCGCTCGGCTTCGTCGCGGCGAACGGCGCCTGGCTGCGGACCGCGCATCATCTCGCCGGTGTGCCCTGGCGTGCCGATGTCCTGCTCGGCAATGCGCTGGTCGAGACCGGGATCGCGATCCTGTGGACGGCGATCGCGCTGACGGTCATGGTGATCGCGCATCGTCGCGCCTGGCGCAGCCTGTGGCTCGCCGGCGCGGGTCTGTTGGGAGCGACCGTCGTGAAGCTGCTCGTCGTCGACCTGTACGCAACCGGCGGCGGCGCGCGGATCATCGCCTTCATCGCGGTCGGCATGCTGATGCTGCTGGTCGGCTATCTGGCGCCACTTCCACCAAAGGCGAAGACCGAGCCGCACCGGGCCGACCCGTCGCGCGCAGGGGATGCCGCATGATCGGACGCGTGATCGCTCGGGGTGCATCGATAACGGCGGCCGCGATGCTCTTGCTGGCTGCGGCGCCTGCCGGATCCGATGGCGACCCGGCGGGATACCAGCTTCGCCTGCCACTGACGGTGGCAGCAGGCGACCGGGTGCAGCGCCTCGCCCTGCCGGCGGTGGTGCTCGCCGCGCTGCAGACGCAGGACGGGCATGACGTCCGGGTCTTCGATGCGCGCGACCGGGCCATGCCGATCGCCCGCGGTGCCGCTTCGACGACAATCCAGCGCGTGCCGCTGGCACCGATGCCGATACTCGGCGCACCCGATGCGCTGAAGATCTCCGGCGTGTCATTGCGGCTGGACGGCCGGGGCCATGCGCAGGTCGCAGAGGTGAGCGGCGCGCCGATCGCCGCCGGCGGCGCGCCCGAGCTGTTGGGCGTATTGCTCGATGCGCGCGCGGTGCAGGGTGGTGCGGCGCGCCTGTCGGTCGATGCCGACCTGCCCGTCGGTCAGCCGGTCACGTTGCTGGTCGACGCCAGCACCGACCTGCGCGATTGGCGCCGACTGGGCGAGGCGACACTTTACCGGCGATCGGGCGACACCGCGCGACCATCGGTCGTGCCGTTGCAGGCCGCGACGATCGCGCGGGACTATCTGCGGATCAGCTGGAGTGCCGGGTCGCGGTTGCTGTCACCGGTCGCGATCCGAACCGTCGCGCTGGACGTCCGTCCTGACGGTGCGCGCGAGACGGTGGCTTTCGACGTGCAGGCACCTGCGCCGACGTCGGGCAGGGCGCGGGTCATCGACTTCGCGGTGCCGTTCGCGACGCCGATCGCCAGCCTGCGCGTGATGCCGGCCGCCGACGATGGGATCATTCCAGTCCGTATCCTGGGTCGCGACGACCGCGAGCAGCCATGGACGCTGCTCGGCCGAGGCATTGCGAGCGCCGACGACGCGCGGGACATCGCCCTCGACGGCGGCACACCGCATGAGATCCGGATCGAGGCCGATGCGCGCTCCGCCGGGTTCGCTGCCGCGCCCCGGTTGCGGATCGGCTTTGCGGCTCGCAGCCTGATCTTCCTTGCGAGCGGTACCGCACCCTTCACGCTGTCGGCCGGACGGTCCGATGCGAAAGACCTATTCCTTGACCAGGGCGACATCACCGATGGTCGCGACAGCCCGGGCGCGGCGCAAATCGCGTCCGTTCCCGAGCCGTCGATACGACTGCTCCCGCTCGCACCTGAGGAGGTGTCGCTTCGAAGCATCCTCCTCTGGGGAGTGTTGCTCGGCGCAACGGCGTTGCTCGCGGGTATCGCGTGGCTGTTGTGGCGTCAGCAGCCACCGAAAGCGGGCGGCGACTGCGAGTAGGCCGCTTGTGGTCGTCGGGTCGTCAGGCGCGTTGCCAGGTCCGGCGCCAGATCAGCGGAGTCGCGCCGACGATCCGGCGGAACAGTCGGGTCAGGTGCGCCTGGTCGGTCAGGCCGCAGGAATAGGCGATCTGGCTGAGCGTATCGTCGGTCCGTAGCATCAGCGTCTGCGCCCGCCGGACACGTTGCCGGATGAGGAACGCGTGCGGCGTCTCGCCGGTCGTGACCTTGAATGCGCGGCAGAAATGCCCGGAACTGAGGCGCGCCACTTCGGCCAGCGCATCCACGCCGATCGTCTCGCCCAGCCGCTCGTCGATGTGTGCCACCACCCGCCGCAACTGCCATGAGGCGAGACCGCCCTTGACCGGGGCGGCCATCAGAATCGGGTCGGGCGCGTCGGTCTCGAGCGTCGGCGACGCGTCCGGTTCGGCGGCCTCCGCGAACATCGCCGCGAGCTGTTCCAGATAATGTCGGGCAACGTGCGGATCCCGGTCCAGCGCACCGACCGCATGCGCCACAAGGTGCGCGGCCCGCCTCGGGGCATAGCCACGCGGCGGGGCGGCTGTGGGGGGAGCGGCGGGGGGAACAGTGTGCAGCATCGCTCATATCTCCGTCGCAATCTGTGAGACGAAGCATAACGGATGCGTATCGATTGTTCGCGCCCCGGCCGGGGTGGCGGCTGCCCCCTCTTTAGTGGGAGGGACGCCCCCAGTTAGGCCGTTCTCTAAAGCTCGATGATGCCGCGCTTGGCCGCGATCGTCACCGCATGCGTGCGATCGGAAGCGCCGAGTTTCGCGAAGATCAGCTTCATATGGCCTTTGACGGTCTCTTCGCGGACGGCCAGCTTGGCGGCGATCTGCTTGTTGGAGTTGCCGGTCGCGGCGAGCGCCAGGACGCCGATCTCGCGCTCGCTGAGCGAATCCTCAATGACGTGGAAGGCGATGCTCGATGCGACCTGCGCGTTCAGGTGCTTGCCGCCGGCATGGACCGAGCGGATCGTGTCGAGCAGTTCCTTGCGCAGCGTGTTCTTCAGCAGATAGCCGGCCGCCCCTGCGCGCAACGCCCGCAACGCCTGCGCATCGCCCGAATAGGTGGTCAGCACGACGATCCGGGCGTGCGGCCATGTGCTCCGCATCGCGGCGATCGTATCCACGCCGCTGATCCCCGGCATCTGCAGGTCCATCAGCACGATGTCGGGCAGATGGGTCGGATAGAGCGCCAGCGCCGCCTCGCCGGACTCGGCCTCCGCGACCAGCTGCAGGTCCGCCTGCGTTTCGATGACCGCCTTCACCCCTTCGCGCAGGAACGGGTGATCGTCGACGATCATGATGCGGATCCGTGACGATGGCGGCAAGACGGGCTCACAGGCTGGCGGGACGCTGGCGGCATAGCGCGTGGCGTGGTTCCCGGACAAGGAGTTGGCGGACGAGGAGGCGGCGGACGGGGTAAGGGCGGGATCCATCAGCTTGCGACCAGCCGATCATAGGCCGCGCGGAACGTCAGCACCATCGCGTCGAAATGCACCGCGCCGACGCAGAACACCCAGCGTGCCAATGCCTCGGGCTGCGGCCGGTCGCGTGGCAGCGCGTCGAACAGGCCCGCCAGCATCGCCTCGGGCGTGCCCGCCAGCCGGTCTGGATCGAGCCCGCTGTCGAGCAGGCTCGGCGCGAACGCGGCCGGCGCGGCATCGATCCGCAGTGTCTCGCGCACGGCCGCCGCGACCGCGCTCCGCATGATCGCCGGGGTCCAGGCGTCCGGGTCGCCCAGTCCGATCGCGAGCACCGTCGATGCCTGGATCGGTGGCGCCGGCGCGGACAGCGTCAGCACCTCGCAGGATTCGGCACGAAAGATCCCGTCGGCGCGCAGCCGGACGATCGCGCCGCCGAGCGCCGCATTGAGGTTGCCGAGCCCCCCGACGGGCCCCGCCCGCCCGGTTTCGCGGCTGAAGACGCCAGCGCAAGCCACCGCCACGCTGACGCTGACCGCATCGCGCGGCGCGATCTCGATCCGAACACCGTGCCACGACCCGATCGTCGCTGCGTCGTTGGCACGGGCGTCAACCGCCGGCATCCCATTCTCCCCGCGATCCGGTACGGACCTCACCACCTTAGCGTATCACGCAGCGGACCGCCGCGACGTGGACAGGGCTGACCGAACTTGGACGAACGCGGCGTTCGCGCCCGTTGGTACCAAGCAGCGATTTCTAGTACGGCGCAGCGAGCCTGTCGTCTCGGCTAGCTGCCGTTCAAGACCGTTCGAACACTTCCGCAGACGAGGGGAGCGTGCCAGCGCTACCCGATTGCGAGCGCGCGGCAATTCGGTAATGTTGCCTGCAAGGTGGATGGCGAGTCTCGATGGGTGGTGTCGGCAAGCGAAGAATGACGATGTTTCGAGCGACGTTATCATTCGCCCTGATGGTCTCTGCCGGTACGGTTGCGTCGGCGCAGCTGGTTTCGGTTCAGCTCGATTACCCCGCAACCGCCCTGCGTGCGCGTGCCGAGGGCGTGGTGGGGTTCGAGGTAAAGCTCGCGAAAGACGGCACGGTCACGGGTTGCCGGGTTACGCAGACGAGCGGCCGGGCCGATCTCGATCAGCAGACTTGCAACCAGTTGCGAAAGACCGCGCGGTTCAAGCCTGCCGTTGACGCGGCCGGTAAGCCGATAGCGTCGAAATATGCCGGCAGATTACGTTGGCAGCTACCACGCTCAGCGCAGGCAACGGTACCCGCGGTGGTCCCTCGATAGACTGCATCTCGGGGAGTTCAAAATAACTTAGCGGGCACGGCAACGCCAAGCGAACCAATGTTTTTGCAATGTAGTCGTTGATTACCATTTTCCATCGGTCATTCGCTTTCCGGAACAAAGTGGAGTGCCGACGATTGATCGACTTCGGCCTTCGGGTCTGATGAAACAGGGGCGTGATACCATGAAGAAGATGATCGGTTTGGCGATGGTGGCTGGTCTGGCTACGGTGTCGGCTTGCAACTCGAGCCCGCGTGAGAACGCTGCGGATACCATCGAGGCAAACACCGAAGCCGTTGCGGACAATCTCGAGGATGCGGCCGACAACGCCGGGACGCCCGCTGCCGAGAGCAGCCTCGAGAACAAGGCTGACGCAGTACGCGCGACCGGGCAGAACCAGGCCGACGACATGCGGACCAACGATCCGGACACCAACCTGGCGAACGGTATCTAATACCGGACGTCGCAGGGCCGCACGCTCGTCGAGCGCCGCGGTGGGGATAAAGGGCATCCGAGGCAACTCGGGTGCCCTTTGTCATTTGGTCGATCGAGGCCGCGAAGCCATCATAGGCAGCCGGCTCTGAAACCGGCCGATCGAGGCAAACCGTCTCGGCGCTTGCATTTTTTCGTTCCGTCAGCGCAACGTCGGCGATCGTCGCGGGTGCTGGGTGAAGTCGTCTTGATCGCAGATTGCGGCTTTCTACGTGGCAGGCGCGGCGGCGTTCCCCGGGTGATGACGCGTCTCCTGCTGGCGGTTCTCTGCGTCCTGACTTTTGCCGGCGGCGCATCGGCGCTCGATCCGACGCGGACGATCGCGCAGCTTCGCCATTCGCGGTGGACGCTGGGGGATGGCGCGCCGGGCAACATCCGCGCGATCGCGCAGGGCCGCGACGGGTATCTCTGGCTCGGGACGGCCACCGGGCTCTACCGGTTCGACGGCATCACCTTCGAACGGATCGTGCCGGTCGACCAGCATCAGTACCGCTCCCCACAGATCACCGCGTTGCTCGCGGCGCGCAACGGCGACATCTGGGTCGGGTACGACTTCGGTGGCGTTTCCGTCTTTCGCGGCGGGGTGCTCAGGGATGCGAACCCCTGGGCGCCGTCGGGTGGGGTGGTCCGGATCATCGAGGGCCGCGACGGCGCGGTCTGGTTCGCGTTCGATTCCAAGGGGAAGCTGCTCCTCGATCGTATGTCGCAGGGGCGCTGGAAGCGGTTCGGAGTCAAAGACGGCGTGGCGCAGAGCGATGTGGGCGACATCGTCGGCACGCCCGAGGGTCTGTATCTGTCGGCGAGCCCGCGGCTTCTGCGGTTGAAGCCCGGCAGCGCGCGGTTCGAGGATGCCGGCGTGCCGATCGATGGCTATTCGTCGCTCGCAACGGATCGCGGCGGGGGCGTCTGGCGGTGGTACCGGGACCGCGTCCAGTCGCTCGGGCGCGATCGGCGGACGTATAGCACGGGCAGCGTGACCACGCCGTATGTCCTCGAACGTTCGACCTTCGATCGGGACAGCAATCTGTGGATCACGGGCCAGGATGCGGGGCTGGGGCGGATATCGGCGTCCGCCCTGCAGCGGCCGAAGGCGGCCGGCAGCCTCGAACTGTTCACCCAGAAGCAGGGCCTGACCGCATCGCTGACCCTGTCGATGCTGGAGGATCGCGAAGGCAATGTCTGGATCGGGACCGAATCGGGTCTCGACCGGTTCTCGCCCAGCAACATCGTCCAGCCGCGTCAGACCGAGGCGATCGTGTCGGGCTTCGTCGGGGATGCGGGGTCGGGGACGATCTTCGTCGCCGGACTGTCCGGGGTCTACCGGATCGATCGATCGGGAAAGCCCGTGTTGATCTTTCCCGAGACCGACATCGGCGTCCTGTGCGGCAATGCCAGTCGGGTGCTGGCGATCGGGATGCACGGCAAATACCTTCTCGACATCGATCCGGCCGGCAATGTCTCCCGGTCGACGCCGATCGCCGGGCCGCTGTCCCTGACGTGCGCGGTGGATACGAAGGGCGTGTTCTGGACCGGGATGGACCGCGTCTACCGCGTCGTCGGCAACCGGTTGCTGCCGGTCGGTGGTCCCGCAGGCTTATCGGGGGCAACCGTGACGCGGATCCGCGCCGATGATGCCGGGGGCGTCGTGTTCAGCCGTATCGGGCAAGGCGTCTCGCGGATCCGCGACGGCGTGGAGACGCTGCTGTGGTCGAGCGCACAGCGGGCCGTGGGGCGGACGCTGACGCTGGTGGCACGCCGTCGCGACCTGCTGGTCGTCGGCGACCAGGGGCTGGCGCGCTACGATGGGCATCGGCTCGCGTCGCTGACTGATCGGCATTACCCGTTTCTCGCCGGGCTGACCGGGCTCGTGCAGACGGCGGACGGTTCGAGCTGGGTGATCGGCGCGACCGGCATTTTCCGCATGTCGACGCGGGCGCTGGACGCGGCGTTCGCGCACCCCGGCCTCGCGCTGCCGCATGAACGGTTCGGCTATCAGGAGGATTTTCGCGCCCGGTCCAATCTGGTCGAAGCGAACGACATCGGCCAGGACGCGGCCGGACGCCTGTGGTTCGCCACCAACCGCGGTCTGGCGACGATCGATCCGCACCACCTCTCGCGCAATGCCGTACCCCCGGCGGTCCATATCCACTCGCTCATCGCCGGCGGCACCGAGCGGATGACGCGGCGCGGTCGCATCGAACTGCCGGTCGGCACCAACAACGTGCAGATCCGCTACACCGCGTTGAGCCTGACCGATGCGGTCGCCAACCGCTTCCGCTACCGCATGGACGGGGTCGACACGAACTGGATCGAGGCCGGCGACGCGCGCGAGGCGCTGTATACCAACCTCGGCCCCGGGACGTACCGGTTCAGGGTTCTCGCCGCGAACAACGACGGAGTCTGGAACCGGCAGGGCGCCGCGCTGACGTTCACGATCGCGCCGAGATTCTACCAGACCTATGTCTTCATGGCGTTCTGCCTGGCGGTCGTCGTCGCGCTGTTATGGC
This sequence comes from Sphingomonas sp. R86520, assembly GCF_042466285.1. Lineage (NCBI taxonomy): Bacteria > Pseudomonadati > Pseudomonadota > Alphaproteobacteria > Sphingomonadales > Sphingomonadaceae > Sphingomonas > Sphingomonas sp. R86520. The sequence continues at coordinate 2,457,038 of NZ_JAXHBZ010000001.1, read as the reverse complement.
TGCTGTACCGCCTTCGGCTCCGCGTCCTCGCCGAGCGCACGCGCAACCGGTTCGAGGTCCAGTTGGCGGAACGCGAGCGGATCGCCCGCGAGCTCCACGACACGCTGTTGCAGGGATTCCAGGGGCTGATGCTCCGCTTCCAGTCGGTAGTCGAGCAGCTCCCGCGTGGCGACCGCGCTCGGGCGAGCCTGGAAAGTGCACTGGAGCGAGCCGACGATATCCTGCTCGATGGTCGGGAGCGGGTCAGGGTCCTGCGCGAGGATGTCGAGCCGGTCGCGTTGCAGGCCCTGCTGACCTCGGTCGCGCGGAACGTCGTCCTGCCGCCGTTGACCTGGGACATCATCGTGCAAGGCCCCGCGCGCCTGATCTGCGCGCCGGTCGCCGACGAGGTCGCGCAGATCGTCGGCGAAGCGCTGGCCAATGCGGTGCGTCATGCCAGCGCCCGTCATCTCACCATCGACATCCGGTCGGCCGCCGATACGCTCGCGATCATCGTGTCCGATGACGGGATCGGACTGCCGTCGCAGGTTCAGGAAGCGGGACACCGCCCCGGACATTACGGGCTGGTGGGCATGCGCGAGCGCGCGGACCGGCTCGGCGGCACGCTGGCGATCCATTCGGACGCGAGCAGCGGCACGGAGATCCGGATCAGCATTCCGGCGCGGATCGCTTACAGGTAATCGTCGATGCGGGCGGGCGGATACCGCGTCCCCCCGCCCGCATCGACCGACCGGTCAGGTTTTCACGAAGGCGAGCAGGTCCGGGTTGATGACGTCCGCGTGCGTCGTCAGCATGCCGTGCGGAAAGCCCTTGTAGATCTTCAGCGTGGCGTTCTTGAGCAGCTTGGCTTGCAGGATCGCGGCATTGGCGAACGGCACGATCTGGTCGTCGTCGCCCTGCAGGACGAGCGTCGGCACGGTGATCGCCTTCAGATCCGCGGTCTGGTCGGTCTCCGAGAACGCCTTGATGCCGTCGTAATGCGCGAGCGCGCCGCCCATCATGCCCTGGCGCCACCAATTGTCGACCACCCCCTGCGAGAGCTTTTCGGCCGGACGGTTGAAGCCGTAGAATGGCCCCGCGGCGAGATCGAGGTAGAATTGCGCGCGGTTGTCGGCGAGCGCCTTGCGCAGGCCGTCGAACACCGACATCGGCAGGCCGCCGGGGTTGCTCGCGGTCTTGACCATCAGCGGCGGCACCGAGCTGACCAGCACGACCTTGGCGACGCGGCCCTGCGGCTGGCCGAACTTTGCGACATAGCGCGCGACTTCACCGCCGCCGGTCGAGTGGCCGATGTGCACCGCGTTCTTCAGATCGAGATGCTCGACCACGGCCGACGCATCGGCGGCGTAATGATCCATGTCGTTGCCGGTATCCGCCTGCGACGAGCGGCCATGCCCGCGACGGTCATGCGCGACGACGCGGTAGCCTTCGCCGAGGAAGAACAGCATCTGCGTATCCCAGTCGTCCGACGACAGCGGCCAGCCGTGATGGAACACGATCGGCTGGGCATCCTTGCGACCCCAGTCCTTGTAGAAGATGTCGACGCCGTCCTTGGTCGTGATGAAACCGCTGCTCATTCTGGATACTCCGTCTGGGTGGGGGGGAAGGGGTGAGGCGAACGTCACGACCGGCAGCAACGTCGTCGCGGCTGCGGCGGCAGACGCGATGACGACGGCTCGCCGGGACAGTTCGCGCGTGATGATCGGCATATCGGTGTCCTGATGGTTGGCGGCGGCACCGGTGCGACGCCGTCGGAAGGGCGGGGTTATTGCGCGGTCGCCGCCTCTTCGATCAGCGCGGCGACCGCTTTTGGATTGGATGTCATCACGACATGCGACGCGCCCGGAACGACGATGGTCTTCCTCGCGCCGGCGCGCTTTGCCATGAACGCCTGCACCGCCGGTGGAATGTTCAGGTCGGCGCTACCGTAGATGAACCAGGACGGGATCGTCTTCCACGACGGCGTAACCGCCTTTTCGTTCAGCGCGGCCTCGGCGACCGGGCGCTGGGTCGCGGCCATCAGCGCAGCTTGCGCGGGCGGTACGTCGGCGGCGAACTGCTTGGCGAACTTGTCGCGATCGATGTAGAGATCCTTCGTGCCGTCGGGCAGCACGACCGGAGGCGCCAGCGCGGCGCCCAGCGTGGCGCCGGGAAACTTGCCCGTCAGGTCGATCGCGCTCTCGCCGGTATCCGGTGCGAACGCCGCGACATAGACCAGCGCCTTGACGTTGCCGGCATGCGCCGCCGCCTCGGTGATGACCGGCCCGCCATAGGAGTGGCCGACCAGTACCACCGGCGCCTTCACCGCACCGACGACGCCCGCGACCGAGGCCGCATCGCTCGCCACGCCGCGCAGCGGGTTCGACGCTGCGATAACCGTGTAGCCATCGCTTCGAAGCCGCGCGATGACGCCGTTCCACGAACCCGATTCCGCAAACGCGCCGTGGACGAGGACGATCGTCGGGCGCGGCGCCTTTTGCTGGGCCTGCACCCCGACGAACGGCACGAGCACCGCGGCCACGCTCGTCGCGCAAGCGATCCACCTGTTCATATCATAGCTTCCCTCAGGCCGTCTTGCGCTCTCGATTGCGCTTCCGTGCTGCGCGATTATTGGCAAACAAGGACGAAACTTGCGCAGGAATGACATATTGCGCCGCAACATCAAGCAGTGGCTGGGAATGCCGGTAATAGCTGATAGGACAGGGTGCAGGCCGATATACGGACGGACCTGCCGTATCATCTTGAGAAGACACGGTTGATCCTGTCTTCCCGGATGCCGGGGACATCAGCCATACTATTCAGGCAGGCAGGGAGTAGATATGAGTGGACGTCGAACCGGACCGGCACGACTCGAAGCGTTTACTGACGGCGTGGTCGCGATCATCATCACGATCATGGTCCTGGAACTGAAAGTTCCGCAAACCGGTGACCTCCAGGGACTTGCGGGAAGCGCACCGGTCCTGCTCGCCTATCTCCTGAGCTTCGTGAACGTGGGACTGTACTGGAACAATCACCACCACATGTTCTCCGCGGTCGAGCGGGTCGACGGGCGAGTCTTGTGGGCGAACCTGTTCCTGTTGTTCTGGCTCAGCCTCGTACCCTTCGTGATCCGGTGGCTCGACGACAGCCAGTTCGCGGCGGGGGCTACGGCCGCCTATGGAATCGTGCTCGGGCTGTCAGCGGTCGGGTATTCGCTCACCGAACGCGCGATCATAGCCTGCAACGGCAAGCAGTCCGCCGTCGCGCGCGCGATCGGATCGGACTGGAAGGGGTGGGGCAGCATCGCGTTCTACGCGTTGGCGGTGCCGCTGGCGTTCGTCAGCCGCTGGCTGGCGGTCGCGTTGTACCTCGCCGTGATCGCCCTCTGGCTGATCCCCGACCGGAGGATCGTGCGCGCGTTCGAGACCTGAGCGCGCCGGCGATCCAACCCGGCTACGTCTTGCTTCGGCGGCTCCACAGCAATGCGGCAACCAGCGCGATGCCGGCCGTCGCACCGCCGACGGCGACCGCGGCCATAACCGGCGACACGGTGCCGTCCACGCGGTGCAGGTGCGGACGCAGGTTCTTCAGGAGCGGCTTGCGACCCGACAGTCCCTCGAACATCTCGCCGGGACCTTCGGGATCGAGAATCTTGTTGTCCGCGACCCACTCGCGCACCGAATCCAGTTCCGGCACCTCGTAGGGCCGAAGCGACCGGCCCTCGCCGCGCAGCCGTTCGATCGTCTCGATGATCGATCCGATCTCCGCGATCGTCGCCGCGATGGTGTCGCAGTCGCTGTCGAGATGCTCCGCCAGCAACGCATTGCGGATGCTGGCGATCGTGCCGCGCGCGTCGGCGTTACGCGCCCGGGCGGCATCGATGACGACGTCGCACTCGGTATCGAGCCGCAGCGAGCGGTTGTTGAAGTTGGACGATCCGACGCGCAGCACCTCGTCATCGATCACCGTGACCTTGGCATGGACGTAGATCGGCTGACCGCCGGCGGTGAACGGGTGATACAGGCGCAGCCGCTTGTGCGGGTCCTGTTCGTGCAGCGCCTCGACCAGGCGGGCGCGCGCCGAATCCATCGCGATCGGTTCCAGCCAGCCCTCGGCGGTGGTCGGGTGGACGATCACGAACTCGGGTCCGTCCGGCTCCCGCAGCCGCTTGCCGATCGCTTCCGCCACCTTGCGCGACGCGAAATACTGGCTCTCGGCGTAGAAGAAACGCTTCGTTCGGGCGATCAGGTCGACGTACAGCGCTTCGATCTCGTGCCGCGGCTCCTGCTCGGCCATCTCCGGGATGGTCAGCGCGATGCCGACTTCGACGTCGGTGAAATCGGCGATCACATGATCGGGCCAGCAATCGGCACCGTCGGATACGGGTTCCAGTACATCGCCGCCGGACACGTGCCAGCGACCGCGGCACATGTCGCCGAGGGCGCGTGCCACCGGGCCTTGCAGCATGGTCGTCGCGTCGTGCCACGGCCCATAGGGCGAGCCGTCGGGTTCGACGCGTCGCGGCTCGTCATCGGCATGGTCGCGCGTGTCCCAGCGATCGACGGTCATGTCGATCCCGCCGCAGAACGCGACGTCGTCGTCGATCACCACCACTTTCTGGTGATGCGAGCCTGCCGGCGGATGATGGCCGTCGAGCCGCAGATGGACCTGCGGGTCCTTGATCCACTTGGCGATCCGCAACAGCGTCCGGCCGTGGAACAGCGTCTTGATCGCGCCAGTATCCCAGCGGAGGATATGGATGTTCAGACCGGGCGTGCGCTCGGCCAGCCAGCTCACGAATTCGCCGACCCGCTCCGGGCCGCCATCGTCGACATCGCCGCCGAACCGGATACGCGCATCGAAGTCCCAGCCGACAAGCAGGATCTGCTTCTTGGCTTTCATCATCACCGCGCGTGCGGCTTTGAAATAATCGTCGGCGTCGACGATCACGGTCGCTTGGGCGGCGGTTTCGATGCGCCAGCAATTGCGGCCGGTCTCGAGCAGGGATTTAGCGGTCGTCATGCGATACGCCATCGCAGGCTTGGCGCTGTCAGCCAAGCCAGTGGATTGGCGGACGCCGCTACCCTGATGCCGATAGGTTCAAGCGGGCACGTCGCGCTCGGCCGCTTCGAGCGCCTGCGCCAACAGCGCGGCGACCAGATGATCGTTCTGCCGGTCGGCAAGCTGCAGGGCACGAAGGATCGCCATGCGCAGCGCGCGCTTCTCGTCATGGGTCGGCGCCATCACGAAACGAGGGATGCGATCGATGCGAACCCGACCGTCTCGACCATCGCTAAAAGGTGAAGCTGGCATGAGAATACCGTCCGGCGACGGCGCCGCGGCCCCGCGACTGCGAATGCGTATTCCATACTCTGCCCCAGTTGACGCCTGACCGCCGAAGCGGTGGCCGCAAATGGACCGGAGGCATAAACTTCGCTGTAAGCGCTTGGTTCCGCCTCTTTTTTACGCTGTTTGGGTGATGGCGCCTGAACGTGGGCGGCAGGCATGCGGTCGTGCATACCCACCGCGAAAAGCACGGGATGCAGTGCTTTTCGCGGTGGGGTAGACGTCCGCCCTATTTCGTCAGTGCCGCGGATTGATCAAGCGGGACGACTGGCAGCCACACCGCGCTTGCCGACGCGCCGCCGCGAACGATCGTCACCGTCGCCGCCTTATAGTCCGCCTTTTTCGCGAGGAAGATGTTGGGGACGAAAGTCTGTGGGTTGCGATCGTAGAGCGGGAACAGGCTCGACTGGACCTGGATCATGATCTTGTGGCCCGGCTGGAACACATGGTTCACGGTCGGCAGGCGGAACTTGTATTCCTGCACCTTGCCCGCCGGGATCGCGGTCGGCTTGGCGAAGCTCTGGCGATAGCGGCCGCGGAAGATGTCGAGGCTGATCGGCAGCTCGTAGCCGCCCATCTTCGGATCGGTCGCGTTCTCGGCCGGGTAGACGTCGATCACTTTGACGACGAAATCGCCGTCGGTGCCGGTCGTCTTCGCAAAGATGTCGGCGATCGGCGCACCCGACACGCGCACCGGCGTGGTCAGCGCTTCGGTGGTGTAGGTCATCACGTCGGGTCGCCCATCGACGCCGCGCTGGTCGCTGACCAGCCAGTCGCCCCAGCGACCGTCGCCGAAGTTCACCGGGCGCGGCAGATGCGGCACGGGCTTCGACGGATCGGAGACGTAGCTGTCACCGCCGGTCGTCGCCTTGCCGAAGCCGAGCGCACCACCTTCCTGCAGGTAGATCGGCTTCAACGGCGACGTGCATCCGGTTTCGCAGGCGAGCGGCCACGTCGCGAACTTGTCCCAGTGGTTCTCGCCAGTGTTGTAGATCGCCGCGGCGGGTAGCGTGACGGCCGGGCCATCCTTCAGATACTGGTTGAAATAGGGGAGCAGCATGTCCTCGCGGAATTGCTGTGCGGTGTCGCCATTCCACTGGAACGGCCCGAGGCTGCGGCCCTCTCGGTTGATCTGGCTGTGCCGCCATGGACCCATGACGAGGTGGTTGTTGCCGAGCTTGCCCTTGGCTTTAAGCGCCTCCCACGCAGTGATCGTGCCGTACATGTCCTCCTGGTCCCACAGGCCCTGTTCCCAGACCGTTGGTACGTTCGACGGGTTGGCGGCGAGCAGCTTGTCGAGCGCCTGGCCCTGCCAGAAGCCGTCATAGGCCGGGTGCGACACCATCCGCTGCCAGTATGGAAGCTGGTCGTAGCCCGACTTCTTCGCCCAGTCGCCGGCCGAGCCGACCTCGCGGAAATTGTCGTAATCGTCATAGCCGCCGGTCGGCGGGGCCTTGCCCGCGCCCTTGTAGCCGGTCTGGCTACCGAGCCAGGCGATGTTGGCGAGGCGGAAGGCGCCGTAGTGGAACCAGTCGTCGCCCATCCAGCCGTCGATCATCGGGCTCTCGGGCGCGGCGACCTTCAGCGCAGGGTGCGGGGCGAGCAGCGCCATCGCGACGGTAAAGCCTTCGTAGGACGAGCCGATCATGCCGACGCGGCCATTGCTCTCCGGCAGGTTCGCCTTGTTCACCAGCCAGTCGATCGTGTCATAGGCGTCGGTGACGTGGTCGACCTTGGTCGGGTTGAGCGGGCCGATGACGGGCCGGGTCACGACATAGTCGCCTTCGGATCCGTATTTGCCGCGAATGTCCTGATAGACGCGGATATAGCCCGCCTTCACGAACATCTCGTCGGCGAGCGGCAACGTCGCGAGGATGCTCGAACTGTCGGAGCGATTGGCGCGGCTTTTCGCATCATAGGGCGTGCGGGTCAGGACGATCGGCGCGTTCGTCGCGCCCTTGGGATAGACGATGACGGTGTACAGCTTGGTCCCGTCGCGCATCGGGATCATCACCTCGCGCTTCACATAATCGCGGGCGGTCGTCGGCGGCACGAACTTGGCGGGGATGTCGCCACCGACCGGCGCGGTCTTGTCCTGCGCAAATGCTGGGGTGGTAGCGAGCGTGATCGACGCGAGCGCGATTGCGGCAGGTAAAGCGAGTTTGATGTGCATGGGAATGGCTCCGGAGACGTTGCCGCGAAGCTAGGCGCAACCGACGGCGATGCGCAATTGCGATCCGTGGTGCGGCACGCGGTAAAGCGCTGTTCCCGGTATTTTTTTCGGCACCCATGTCCTCCGGAGGAGAATAATGGGCTCGGTTCCGAAATTGTTATCGCATAGATTAATATAGTATATCAGTATTCAGACTATGGCACCGTAAAATAAGAATTAAGTACCTCGTGTGAATAGTTGACGCGCCGATAATAATGATGCGACAGGTCGTTGCGGCTTATGATTTACCAGTAAGTAAGCGTAGCGCTACTTTCATTCGGTGGTAGCCCATGCCGGTGGACGCCTTGTCTTGGGTTAAGGCCATGCCAATGCGCGATAATGTCGCTTCGATCGATCTCGACCAGTGCGCGCGCGAACCGATTGCGTTCCTCGATCATATCCAGAGCTTCGGCTTTCTGATCGGTCTGGCGAACGATTGGACGATCGTGCGCGCGTCGGCCAACCTCAGCGCGTTTCTCGGGACCGAGGCTGCCGACGCGATCGGCATGACGGCGGATCGGTTGATCGCGCAGGCGGCGCTGCACGACGTGCGCAATCGGCTGGCCGGGCTGACCGGCGACAGCGGTACGGAGCGGCTGTACGGCGTCAGGCTGACGACGGATCGGCGTCTGTTCGATCTGGCGCTGCATTACGCGGGCGACGTGCTGATCATCGAGGGAGAACCCTGCGGGCCGGATCAACCCACCGAAGCCGCCACGCTGGTGCGATCGATGATGGTACGGTTGCAGGCGCAGGCGACGATGCCGGCGCTTCTTCGCGATGCCGTGCGACAGGTTCGCGCGATCACCGGATTCGACCGGGCGATGATCTACCGCTTTCACGACGATGGCGTCGGCGAAGTGATCGCCGAAGCGGCACGGTCGTCGGCAAACCCGTTGCTGGGGCTTCATTATCCCGCCTCCGATATCCCGGTGCAGGCGCGGGCGCTGTACCTTCGCAATCCGTTTCGGATCATCGCCGACGTGCACGCGCCGACCGTCGCGATCCTGCCGAGGGGGGCGTCGGTGCGGCCGCTCGACCTGTCGCTGGCGATCACGCGCGCGGTGTCGCCGATGCACATCGAATATCTGCGCAACATGGGTGTCGGTGCCTCGCTGTCGATCTCGATCATCGTCGAGGGCCGGCTATGGGGGCTGATCGCCTGCCACCACGAGACGCCGCGGATCCCGAGCTTCGTCATGCGCAGTGCAGCCGAACTGTTCGGCGCGATGTTCTCGCTCACGCTGGAAAGCCGGTTGCGCACGCTCGCGGTCGCCGACGACGAACGCGCGCGCAGTTTTGCCGACCGGATGATCCTGACCGTCGCCAGCAATGCCGCGCTGTTGTCCGACCCGAACTGGCTGATCGACACGATCGGAGACGTGATCGATTGCGACGGCGTCGCGGTGTATCTTCGCGGCGAACTAAATGCCGGCGGCGTCACGCCGGATCACGCGCACCTGATGGAGATCACGCGATACCTCGACACGATGCCGGCGAGCCGCGTGTTCGACACCGACACGATCAGCTCGATCGAGACGGGCGGCCACGGGGTGAGCGACACGTCCGCCGGGCTGATGGCGATCCCGATTTCCCGCACGCCGCGCGACTATGTCATGCTGTTTCGGCGCGAGCGCATCGAGACGATCGGCTGGGGGGTGATCCCGACAAGTCCGTCAGCGGCGGAGACGGCGCACGGATCGGCCCCCGCAAGAGCTTCGAGACGTTCAAGCAGACCATCCGCAACCGTTCCGCGCCGTTCACCGCGCGGGATCGCCGCGTCGGGGAAACCATCCGCACCGCGCTGATCGAGGCGATCCTGCGACTGTCGGAACAGACCGTCGGCGAGCGACACCGAGCGACCGAGCAACAGGAAGTGTTGATCGCCGAACTCAATCACCGCGTGCGCAACATCCTGGCGCTGATACGCGGCCTGATCACGCAGACCGACACGCCCGGCATCACCACCGCTGGCTATGTCGAGGCGCTGGGCGGCAGGGTTCAGGCGCTGGCTCGCGCGCACGACCAGGTCACGTTGCAGAACTGGTCGCCGGCCCCGCTCGTGACGTTGTTCGAGGCCGAGATCGCGGCGTTCATGCCCGATCGACACGACCGGTTCCGGATCGTCGGTCCTCCGATCCTGCTGCGACCCGGCGCGTTCTCGTCGATGGCGCTGGTGGTGCACGAACTCGTCACCAACAGCATGAAATACGGTGCTTTGTCGGATAGCGGGTCGGTCGAAGTGGTGATCGACCACCGCGATGGCGACGGCCTGTTCGTGACGTGGCGCGAGATCGGGGGGCCGCCGGTATCGCCGCCGACCCGCGTGGGCTTCGGGACGGTCATCGTCGAGCGTACCATCCCCTTCGACCTGCGGGGGACGGCGGTCGTGCGGTTTCCCCCCGAAGGGTTCGAGGCCGACTTCTTCATCCCGGCGCGGCACCTTGCCGGCTATGCCGCACGGCCGGCAGCGCCTTCGCCGGAACATGGCACGTCGCCGGAGGAGGGGCAGTCGGACCCGATCACGCAGCCCTTGCACGGCCGCCGCGTGCTTTTGCTCGAAGACAACATGATCGTCGCGCTGACAGTGGAAAACCTGCTCGAGGACTTGGGCGCGCTACAGGTTCTGACCGCGTCGCATATCGACAGCGCGACCGAGATCATGAACCGTGAGGTCGTCGAATTTGCCATCCTCGATATCAATCTCGGAGAAGAGACGAGCCTGGAACTGGCGATGCGCCTGCGTGCGGCGTCGATCCCGTTCTTCTTCGCCAGCGGGTACGGCGACGATGCGGGCCTCACGCCCGAGCTTGCCGGCACGGTGATCGTGCGCAAACCATACGGCAAGCACGACCTGCACAAGGCGATCATCACGGTCCTGAAGGCCTGACCGAGGAGACATCTGCGGCGAAGGCGCGCGTATGCGGGACGAGCGTCGCGGTGTGTCACGGCACGGAAACGTACGTGGTGCAAAGCAGTGCGATCATCGGAGGTGTGTGATGGACAATAACGACCATTTTATCGTGCCGGAGGAATTGGTCACGTGCGTGTCGACCGGGGCATCCCCCTCGGACGGGCAACTCACCGCGCTCGCCGCGCGGATCTGGCGCGACGTCGCTGCGCATCGATCCGCGTTCTCGTGGGGCGAACTTCCCGCCGAGGCCTGCGAGCGCATCTTCGCGCTGCGATCGGCAGCGTTGGCCTTGAACGGAACCTGATTCGTATCGTCGCCCGCGGCGATCCGTTTTTGGCGTGCAGAGCGCTCGCCTGCATTCGCGACATGCAAAAGGCCGCCCGTCGCCGGGCGGCCTTTCCATTGTCAGCCAGTCATGGCTTCGTCCTTAGAGCTGGACCGCTCCACGAATGGGGGTCGCACTCATAAGGTTCGCCATCTGCGGCGTGAGACAATGAGACATTCGACCACCTCCTTCCAGTTGTTGCTACGATGACCGGAAGATGGTGCAAGTCTTTGAGATTTCAAGGATCACTGCCCGCCGCATAGTGAATTAGCGGGGGGCAGCAGCGATCCCGGGCGCTATGCTGGCGCCCCTAGAGCTTGAAGTTGACGCCGAACGTCACCGTCCGCCCGATCCGCGTCTGGAACAGCGTGTCCTGGCGGTTACTGTCGGTGTAGAGCCGGTTCTGCTCGTCGGTGAGGTTGGTGCCTTCGACGATCAGCTTCACGTTGTCCGTGACCGCGAACGAGGCGGAGGCGTCGACGAACAGCGTGCTGTCGTTGCCCTGCAGATCGCTGCCCGGCGAGGCGGGGATGCCGCGGATGAAGCCGTCGCGGAAGTTGGCGGTGCCGCGAATGCTGAACTTGCTGTCTTCGTAATAGAGCGTGCCCGACGCGGTGTTCTTCGACAGGCCGATCAGGTTGGCGGTGGTCGTGACGGTCGGCACGCCGTTGACGCTGGCAAGAACGTAATCGATCCGCGAGGTGACGTGCGTAAAGTTCGCCAGCGCGCCGAAGTTCTTGAGGAACCCCGGCAGGAAGGTGAACGGCACCTGCGCATTGACCTCGACACCCTTTAGCGGGCCGCCCGGCGTGTTGAGCGGCTGGGTGATCGTGAACAGCTCGCTCGGCAGCGTGTTGGTGCCGGCGAGCAGTTCGTTCGGCAGGCCGAGATCGCTGAACGGTACGAGCGTGTTGACGCTCTGCACGTAGGTTTTCAGGTCCTTGTAGAAGAACGCGGCAGACAGCAGCGCGCCGGGCCGGAAATACCATTCGATCGCCGCATCGAAGGTGTTGGCGCGGATCGGATCGAGCTGCGGGTTCTGGATGCTGCCGTTGCGGGTGACCGCATTGACGCCGCTGGTCGGCGTGAGCACGCCCAGCTCAGGACGGGCGAGCACCTTGGCCCCCGAGAAGCGGAACAGCAGGTCGTCGATCGGCTCGATCACCAGATTCCCCGATGGCAGCCAGTCGCTGTAACGCTTGTTCGCAGTGGCGAACCGACCGGTCACGCCGGTTGGCGAGCCCGCGAGCGCGACGGAGATGAAGCCCGACGACAGCTGGTCGGTATGCACGTAGCGCACGCCCGCGTCGCCGCGAATGCCGATACCGCCGAGCCGATCGCCCAGATCGAACGCGGCCATCGCATAAGCGGACGAGACTTCTTCGAGCACGCGGCTGGACTGCGCGCCGCATTCGGTCCCGCAATAGCGGGTCGCGTCCAGGTTGAACGTGCTGATCAGCTTGTCGGGATCGAGCGACGCCCAGCTCGCGGGCGCGCCATTGCCCCAGAGCTCGTCGACGCCGGTGATCTGGTGGGTGATGGCGGCGAGCGTGGTACCGGCCGGGAGCGCCTTCGTGACCGTATCGGCGGTGTACGGGATGACGTTGCGCAGCGTGAAGTCGCTGCGGCGGTACTGGCCACCGGCTTTCAGCGTCAGCACGTTGGCAACCTTCCACTGCAGGTTCGTTTCCGCGGTCAGCCCGGTATTGGTATTGGTCGAGGGGCGGGCCTGGAAGCTGTAGCCGCCGCGCACCGTGCCATCGGCCAGCGCCGGCGCATAGTTGAAGCGGGTCGGGTCGGACACGTCGAAGCCGAAGCCGAGCTTGGGCGTATCCTTGCCGTCGCGGTAATCGATCGAGAAATTGGGCGTGTCGATCGCATCCATGTAATATTGGAAGCGCTGTTTGCCGAACGACTTGGCCTGGTTGAGCCCGAACAGCGCGGTGATCCCGAAGCTGTCATTGAAGTCGTGCTTGATGTTGAGATTGGCTTGCTTGAACGTCGACGTGAAATCGTCGACCAGCCCTTCGGAGCGGACGTCCACGCCGTCGAACAGGCCGTAGACCAGGCCACCTTGCGGGGTCAGCTGGACGTCCTTGATCGACGTCACCGGCTGACCGTTGTTCGCCGCCGACCGCCCGAACGAGATCGCCTCGATGTAATTGTCGCGGCGTACGACGTGGAAGCGGGAATAGAGCAGGTCGAGCGAGATGTCGGTCGCCGCGTCGGGCTGGAACTGGAAACTCAGCGTGCCACCGAGCCGCTTCTGCTTCTGCTCCGAATTGAGATAGCGCGGTATGCGCGGGAAGAACGCACCGCTGCCGGCGGTGTTGGGCAGGTCGGCACGGCGCGCGGCGAGCACCGTGTTGAACGCTGCCGCCGTGCTGGTGCGCGGCGTACCGGGATAGCAGTTCGCGGCATCGGCGCCCTTGCTGCCGATCGCAGGCGTCGCGGGCGCGAACCCGACCGGCGAGCAGAACAGCCCGTTGGTGTTGGCGGACAGGATATCGACCGCGGAATAGCCGACCTCGCGGATGTCGCGTTCCTGGTAGGCGACCGAGCCGAGGATGCCGAACCGCCCGTCGGCGAACTTCTTCGCGACCAGCAGCGACGCGCGCGGATTCACCTTCTTGGCCAGTTCGGAATAGACGCCGCGGACCGTCGCACTCAGCGTGAAGTCCTGTTTGCCGGCCAGCGGCTTCGGCGCGTTCAGATCGACCGTTGCGCCAAGCGAGCCTTCCTCGACATCGGCGGACGGCGTCTTGCGGACGGCGAGCGATGAGAAGATCTCGGTCGGGAAGACGTTGAAATCGAAGCTTCGGCCGTTGTTGCCGCCGCCGTAAATGTCGGACGATCCGGTCTGCGACGTGCCTTCCATGCCGTTGATGCGGACGCGGGTGAACGCGGCGCCGAGACCGCGCACCGAGATGTTCCGGCCTTCGCCACCATCGCCGCGTGCGAGCGCGACGCCGGGAATCCGCTGCATCGACTCGGCCAGGTTCGAATCGGGAAACTTGCCGATGTCTTCCGCAACGATGCTGTCGATCGCCGCGGTCTCGTTGCGCTTCTGGTTGATCGCGGTGCTGAGCGCGGCGCGAAACCCCGTGACGACGATATCCGGCGCCTGCGCCTCGTCGCTCTGTGGCGTCTGTGGCGTTTGCGGGGGAGCGGCAGGAGAGGCGGCTTGCTGCGCAATTCCGGGGCTGGCGAACCCGGCGAGTATCAGCGCGAGCGTCGATGCGCTGCTCCGGACGCAAGTCAGACGACGTAGACCGTTCATTCCAATCCTCCCTCTGTGCGGCGCCACTCTCCGAGGCATTCCACATTGTAAGACGGTTGATCATATAGCATTAAACATTACGCGAGCGAACCGGAAAGTTTGCGCGCCAATCGTTGTTGCTGGCAAGTTCGCATTTGACGGGGGCATTCTCACCAAGTAGTCGTTCATCCCATAAAATGAGAAACACCGGTCTTGTCGGGCAGGGATGAGGAGCATTGAGCGTGGCGATTGTGACTTTGCCGAAGATCAAGCACGTTCGGGCGTTCGTCGTCCGCGGCGGCGGGGCGGATTACCACGACCAGGGTGCCGGTCACTGGATCGACGATCACATCGCCACGCCGATGAGCCGCTATCCCGAGTACCGCCAGTCGCGCCAGAGCTTCGGCATCAACGTGCTCGGCACGCTGGTGGTCGAGATCGAGGCGGAGGACGGCACGGTCGGCTTCGCAGTCACCACCGGTGGTGAACCCGCAGCGTTCATCGTCGAGAAGCACCTCGCACGCTTCCTCGAAGGGCGCTCACCGACCGAGTACGAGAAGATCTGGGACCAGATGTATTTCTCGACGCAATATTACGGTCGCAAGGGGCTGGTCGTGAACGCGATCTCCGGCGTCGATCTGGCGCTGTGGGATCTGCTCGGCAAGCTGCGGCAGGAGCCGGTCTATCACCTGCTCGGCGGTGCGGTCCGCGACGAACTGCAATTCTACGCGACCGGCGCGCGGCCCGACATCGCCAAGGAGCTCGGCTTCATCGGTGGCAAGATGCCGCTCCACCACGGTCCCGCCGAGGGCGCTGAGGGGATGAAGAAGAACATCGCGATGATCGCGGACATGCGAGAAAAATGCGGGCCGGATTTCTGGCTGATGCTCGATTGCTGGATGGCGCTCGACGTCGATTACGCCACGCGTCTCGCGATCGCGGCCCACGAGCACGGCCTGAAGTGGATCGAGGAGGCGATCAGCCCCGACGATTACTGGGGCTATGCCGAGCTCAAGCGCAACGTGCCCAAGGGCATGCTGGTCACCACCGGGGAGCATGAAGCGACGCGATGGGGCTTCCGGATGCTGCTCGAGATGGACTGTTGCGACATCATCCAGCCGGACGTCGGCTGGTGCGGCGGCGTCACCGAACTGCTCAAGATCAGCGCGCTGGCCGATGCGCACGGCAAGATGGTCGTGCCCCACGGGTCGTCGGTCTACAGCTATCACTTCGTCATCACGCGCCACAATTCGCCGTTCGCCGAGTTCCTGATGATGCATCCGGGACCGACCGAGGTGGTGCCGATGTTCCATCCGCAATTGCTCGGCGAGCCCGTCCCGCAGAACGGCCGGTTGAAGGCGAGTGCGCTCGATGCGCCGGGGTTCGGCGTCACGCTCAACCCCGAGATCGCGATGCACCGCCCCTACACGCATTGATCCATTTTCTCTTTCGGAAAGACCCCTCATGAAGCTCTGCCGCTACGGCCAACCCGGCCAGGAAAAGCCCGGCATCGTCGATGCCGACGGTGCGATCCGCGATCTTTCGGGCCTGATCGACGACCTCACGGTCGACACGCTGGCGGCCGCGCTCGCCGCCGATCCCGCGTCGCTGCCGGTCGTCGACGGTACGCCGCGCTACGGTGTGCCGATCAAGGGCGTCGGCAAGATCGTCGCGATCGGCCTCAACTACCGTGACCACGCAATCGAGTCCGGCCTGCCGATCCCGACCGAGCCGATGATGTTCATGAAGGCGGTGTCGAGCCTCAGCGGCCCCAATGACGACGTCGTGTTGCCGCGCGGATCGACGCATGGCGACTGGGAGGTCGAGCTCGGCGTGATCATCGGCAAGACCTGCCGCTACGTCTCGGAAGACGAGGCGCTCGACAAGGTCGCGGGCTATGTCCTCGCCAACGACGTCTCCGAGCGTTTCAACCAGAAGCAGCGCGGGTCGCAGTGGAGCAAGGGCAAGGGCCACGACACCTTCTGTCCGGTCGGCCCGTGGCTGGTCACGCCCGACGAGATCGGCGACGCGCAGGACCTCGACATGCACCTCGACGTCAACGGCGCGCGGATGCAGACCGGCAATACGAAGACGATGATCTTCAACCTGAAACAGCTGATCGCGTACGTCAGCGAATACATCACGCTGTACCCCGGCGACCTGCTGATCACCGGCACGCCGCCGGGCGTCGGCGAGGGCAAGAAGCCGGAATCGATCTATCTGAAGGCCGGCGACGTGATGGAACTCGGCATTGCCGGGCTCGGCACGCAGCGCCAGTCGGTCGTCGAATGGCGCCATCTGGGTGAAGGGTCGATCGCATGACCATCTATGGGGGGCGGTTTGCCGGTCGCTGCGCGATCGTCACCGGCGGCGCATCGGGGCTCGGCAAGGATGTCGCCAGGCGGATCGTCGCGGAGGGCGGCAGCGTCGTGCTGTGGGATCTCGACGCTGCCAAGCTCGCGGTGGCGAAGGACGAGGTCGGTGCGGCGCATGTCGTCGCGCTCGACGTGTCCGACGTCGATGCGGTCGTCGCGGCGGCGGCCGAGAGCGCGGCCGTGCTCGGCAAGGTCGATATCCTGATCTGTTCGGCGGGGATCACGGGGGCTACCGCGCCGGTCCACGAATATCCGCTCGACAGCTGGAAGCGGGTCGTCGACATCAATCTGAACGGGCTGTTCTATTGCTGCCGGACGGTCGTGCCGTTGATGCTGGCCAACGGCTATGGCCGGATCGTCAACGTCTCGTCGGTGGCGGGCAAGGAGGGCAACCCCAATGCGTCCGCCTATTCGGCGACCAAGGCGGCCGTGATCGGCCTGACCAAGAGTCTCGGCAAGGAACTCGCGGGCAAGGGCATCATCGCCAATGCGTTGACCCCGGCGACGTTCGAGAGCCCGATCCTCGAACAGCTTCCGGCGAGCCAGGTCGAGTATATGCGCTCGAAGATCCCGATGGGGCGACTGGGCGAGATCCCGGAATCGACCGCGATGGTGTGCTTCATGGCATCGGAGGAGTGCAGCTTCACGACGGCGTCGACATTCGACACGTCGGGGGGGCGGACGACGTTCTAGGGGACCGGCTGGACATCGACTTCAGCAGTTGGCCGTCGCTCCCTCCAATTCTCCACAATTCCTGCAATCCTTCGGCTCTCCGAACCCCAACCTTCGATCCTCCAACCCTCCAACCCTCCAACCCTCTAATCTTCCAACCCTCGAACCCTCCAGCCCTTTAACCTTCCAGCCCTCCGATCCTCCGCCCCCCAATCCTCCAACCCCGCCTCCAAACCTCCAGCCCCGCTTCCCAATCCGTCACCCCAGCGAAAGCTGGGGTCTCCATCGAGGCAGATGTCGGACGCCACA
This sequence comes from Sphingomonas sp. R86520, assembly GCF_042466285.1. Classification (NCBI taxonomy): domain Bacteria; kingdom Pseudomonadati; phylum Pseudomonadota; class Alphaproteobacteria; order Sphingomonadales; family Sphingomonadaceae; genus Sphingomonas; species Sphingomonas sp. R86520. The sequence continues at coordinate 2,439,647 of NZ_JAXHBZ010000001.1, read as the reverse complement.
CCGGGAGATCCCAGCTTTCGCTGGGATGACGGTTTGAGCGGGGAAGGTTGAGGGGGAGGGTTCGCAGGGAGAAGGTTCGAAGCGGAAGGTTCGAGGGAAGAAGGCTTGAGAGGGCGGCGGTTTGGACGGAGGTGTTTCGACAACTACGCACCCAAGTCCCACAACGACAGCCGCCCCGCACCCGCCAAAGCCGCCCGATACGAGGTGGTACGGCTCTACCATCTCAGGAGAGGGCAATGATCCCGTTCGTCGATGCGCACGTCCATCTGTGGGACCTGAACCACATTCGCTATCCGTGGCTGTCGCCGCCGTTCGCCGATGACGGCCCCAATGGCAGCGTCGAGCCGATCGCGCGCGACTTCGGTATCGCCGAGTACCGCGCGGCGCTCGCGCGGTGGAATGTCGTCGGCGCGGTGCATGTCGATGCCGGCGCCGACGCTGCGCAGGCGCTCGACGAGACGCGCTGGCTGGAGGGGATCGCCGGCGAACACGGCCTGCCGAACGCAATCGTCGCCTACGCGTCGCTGGACGATCCCGACGTCGAGACGCAACTCGCCGCGCAGGCTGCGTTTCCCCGTGTTCGTGGCATCCGCCAGATCGTCAACTGGCACGCCGATCCGCGCCGCAGCTACACGCCGCATGATCTGACGCGGGATGCACGGTGGCAGGCGGGCTATGCGTCGCTCGGCACGCACGCGCTCTCATTCGACCTGCAATGCTATCCGCCGCAGATGCCCGGCCTTGCGCCGCTGATCGCGCGCCACCCCGGCGTTCCGGTCATCATCAACCATCTCGGCATGCCGGTGCTCAGCGATCCCGACGGCATCGCCGAATGGCGCGACGGCCTTCGCGCGCTCGCTGCCTTGCCGCATGTCGCGATCAAGCTGTCGGGGCTCGGCTTCGTTGCGCGCGACTGGACCCCGGAAATGGTACGCCCGTTCCTGCTCGAAGCGATCGACCTGTTCGGCACCGATCGCTGCCTGTTCGCCAGCGATGCCCCGACCGACACGCTGTTCGCGCCGATCGACCGCTATCTCGAGACCTATCACGCGCTGGTCGCCGACTTCGCCGAAGACGAACGCCGCGCGCTGTTCGGGCGCAACGCAAACCGGATCTACCGATTGGGGCTGAACCTATGAACCCGCTGCTCGGCGTTTTGTATCACTGGCTTGGCGGGCTCGCATCGGCCAGCTTCTACGTCCCCTATCGCGGGGTGAAGCGCTGGTCGTGGGAGATCTACTGGCTGACCGGTGGCGTCGTATCGTGGCTGTTCGCGCCGTGGTTCTTCGCCAGCCTGCAGACCCACGACCTGCTCGGCGTACTCGGTCGAGCGCCGTCGGACGCGTTCTGGTGGCCGATCGTCTTCGGTGTGCTCTGGGGGTTCGGCGGGCTCGGCTACGGGCTCGTCATGCGTTATCTCGGTCTGTCGCTCGGCATGGCGGTCGTGCTCGGATTGTGCACCGTGTTCGGCACGCTGATCCCGCCCGCCTTCGCCGGCAACTTTCATAAAAAGCTGCTCGCGACGACGTCCGGCAGCATCGTGCTCGCGGGGATCGGCTTGACGCTGGCCGGGATCGTCGTCGTCGCGATCGCGGGCGCGATGAAGGATGCGCTGCTGACGCCGGAGCAGAAGCTGGCGGTCGTCGCCGAGTTCGACTTCCGCAAGGGCATCGTCGTCGCGATCGGCGCGGGCATCATGTCCGCGTGCTTCGCGTTCGGGCTGGCCGCGGGCGAACCGATCAAGGCGCTATCGGCGACCGCGGGGACTGGGCCACTGTGGACCGGACTTCCCGTGTTGTGCCTGATCATGGCCGGTGGGCTCGTCACCAACGGCGCCTGGTGCGCATGGTTGATCGTGCGCAACCGAAGCGCCGCGCAATGGCTGGGCCGAGGGCGGGCCGATGACCGTCCGCCGCTGCTGCGCAACTACGCACTGAGCGCACTCGCCGGGGTGACGTGGTATTTCCAGTTCTTCTTCTACACGATGGGCGAAAGCCAGATGGGGCGCCTCGGCTTCTCGAGCTGGACGCTGCACATGGCGAGCATCATCATCTTCGGCACGCTGTGGGGCTTTGCGTTCCGCGAGTGGAAGGCGGCCGGCGGACGGATCAAGGCGGTCGTATGGTCGGGCGTCGCACTGCTGCTGATCGCGACCGTGGTGATCGGCTACGGCAACAGCATCGCAGTAGTGAGCGCCGGATGACCCGGATCGGCCCTCTGATCGTCGTGCGTTCGTCGGCCGGCAGGTGGTGATGCGCGACGCTACCGGAATCGATTGCAAGACCTGCCCGGCGCATCCCTGTACGCCGGGCCCTTCGTCATTCGACAACACTAAGCCGGGATGCTGACGATGCTGGGTGCCCATACCGTTTGGCCGCTATGGGCGAGTGCGCCGGCGGTGACGTTCGAGGATCCGTCGGCCGCGCCGGAAAATGCCGTCGTCACCGCGGTAGACGCGCCGGTCCTGCTTGGGTTCCGTGCCGATGAACCCAACGGCCGCGCGATGCTGGTACTCGGTGGCGGCGGGTACACCGCGTTGATGGCGGGCAGGGAAGGGGTGCAGGTCGCCGCCTGGCTGACGGGACTCGGCTATCACGCGTTCGTCCTGATCCATCGCTTCCCCAACGCCGCCAACGGCATCGCCGCACCGCTCGATGATGCGCGCGAGGCTATGCGGATGATCCGTGCCAGCGAGCTAGCGCCGGCAGGGCTGGGCGTGGTCGGGCTGTCGTCGGGCGGTCATCTCGCCGCCTGCCTCGCCGCGGCGTATCCGGATGAATGGACGGCGCCGGTATCGCGTCATCCCGACGTGCCGACGCGGCCCGATATTCTGGTGATGGGGTATGCCCCGATCTCCACCAATGCGGCGGGGCGGACGGTCGTCCCCGACAAGCCGCCGCTGCCGCCGGTCGAGAAACAGGCGATGTACGACCGGCTGCAACCCGATGCGCACGTGCTGCCGTCGCCGCCACCCGCGTTCATCGTCTATGCCGGCAACGATCCCGTCGTCCCGGTCGAGAACGCGCGCCGTCTCCATGCGGCATGGCAGGTCGCCGGGGGCGCGGCGGAACTGCACGTCTTCGCCGACGCGCCGCATGGTTTCGCGCTCGATACGCCGGGTCTGCCCGTCTCGATCTGGCCGACGCTGTGCGCAGCCTGGCTCCGGCAGGTCGGCTTTCTCGGCTAGCGGCGCGCACGCCCTAAGCGTCGTGACTCGTCGCAAGGACCCTCCGGTCCCTGCAGCAGCCCGCGGGCAACGCGCAGCATCACCGCGTGCCCGCCGCCGCGACCGGGTTGTTGCCCCAGAGCTCGTCGTAGGACCAGCCCGACAGATCCTCGACCACGCGCGCATTCTCCGGCGTCGACGGCGTCCGCTCGCCGCGCCGCAGATGCTCGATCTCCTCGAGCAGGATCGCATGCGTGGCGGGCGTCAGGCGGAACCGCGTCGACACGAGCACGCCGAACACCAGCATCGCGATCGTCCCGGCACCCAGCACCGCGACGATCGCGTAGATCGCCTGCGGGCTCTGTTCGGTCGCCTTCGACACAAAGCCGGAAGCCTGCATCACCTGCCCGACGAGGATGACGGCCAGCGCCTGGCTCATCTTCCGCACGAACGTCATCACGCCGGCGAACGCGCCCTCGCGACGGCGCCCGGTGACGATCTCGTCGACGTCGGCCATGTAGTTGTAGGTCGCCCACGGGATGTAGTTCAGCGCGCCGCGACCGAGCCCGGCGAACACCACCGGCAGCCAGAACAGCGCCGACGTCGCGGTATAGCCCGCCGCGTACATCGCGAGGAAGATCACCACCCCGATTGCGAAGCTCAGCGCCGCGAACCGGTAGGCGGCAGCCGGGGACAGCCGCAGCGCGAAGTTGATCGCCAGCACCACTGCGACAAGTTGGACGATGTACGTAACGCCGACCAGGTTCGCGACGATCGCGGTCGATCCCGCGAGCGCGAAGATCACGAAATAGGTGAATGCGGCGTTGTAGATATCCTGGCTGATATAGCCGCCCAGATACATGCCGAGATGCAGGCGGAATGCGCGGATCCGCAGCGTCGAGAACAGATTGCGGTACAGCGCCTTGAACGCCGCGCCGAGCGACGCCTTCTCGACCGCCTGCACCTCGTCGAGCCCTTCCGGCCGCTGCCGCTCCCAGCTGAACGCGTACAGCAGACCCGCGGCGCCCATGAACAGCACCGAGAAGATCATGCCCATATACAGATACGTGTCGGGCGAATCCGGGCCGAGATACGCGATCAGCCAGCCCGGCAGGAACGCCGCCGCGATCGCCGAGCACTGGCCGCACAGGATACGTGCGCCGGCGAACTTAGCCTTGGTCCGGTAGTCGGTCGCCATCTCCGACGCGAGCGTCTCATACGGGATGATCTCCATCGCATAGACCATCTCGAACAGCACGTACGTCACGAGGTAGTACCAGAAGCCCTGGCCCGCGACCCACATGATCGCGAACGACGGCAGCAGCGGGATCGCGGCGAGAATGAAGAACCGCCGCCGTCCGAACTTGCGCCCCAGCCAGCTCCGCCCGAGATTGTCCGACAGGTGGCCGATCGTCGGGCTGGTGAACGCATCGAGCACGCGCGCGACGCCGAAGATGATCGTCGCCTGCGCCGCGGACAGTCCGCAGAAGCTGGTATAGAAGATCAGGATCCACGTGCTGATGACCGCCATCGACCCCGCGCCGAGCACGTCGTTCGATCCGTAGGCGAGCAGATTATACCAGCGTACCGGACGGGCAGGCGCGAGCGGCAGGGCCGGACGGGCGGCGATCGGATCAGTGGCCATGCGAAAGTCCTTGGGTACCGGCGTTGGCTGGAGATGAAGTGGGGGCGGGAAGTAGATCGAAGCGCAGGGCGTCGAACACGATCGCCGGGTCGTCGACGCCGATCGACACGCTATGCCGTCCGGCCGCGAGTGGTGTCGGCAGCGCAAGGTCAAGGCGGTTGTCGAGCACCGCGAGCGCCCATGCTTTGTCGCCGGTCTTGCGCGGAACACCGACGTGTACGGGCGGCCCGCCGTCGATCGCGACCGATACCGCGAGGTCGGCGCCTTCGATCGTCGGGTAGGTCGGCAACATTTCCGCTGAGAGCTGCCAGCGACCGGGCGGGAGCGTGACAGTATACGACAGCGTCGCTGGTACGCTGGTCGCTACCGCCGCGCCGTTGCGGCCGAGGCCGTCGACCACGCGCCAGCCGGTGCGTGGACCTTCTGCCTCTTCCGCCTCGATCACGATCGTTGCCGTTGGCAAAACCTCCCGGTTCCCCGGCGAAGGCCGGGGCCCAGTTGGAACGACTGAGGTCACGGAGGGCGGCGCGATCTCACCAGGCGCATCCAACCTGGGCCCCGGCCTTCGCTGGGAAGGTGAAGCTGGGGCGGGCAGGATCGGAGCGGACAAGCGATAGCGGCGCCATTGCCCGTCGGCAGGTTCGACCGCCATCATCCCCTGCCACTTCCCGCCGGCGATCTCGCTATTGTAGCGGCTCGTCAGCGCGGTGATTTCAGCGTCCGCTGCACGCGATCGTTCGCCCGCCACTGCCGCACCAGCCGGATCGGTGTCGCGCAGGCGATCATGCGCCTCCGCCTCGAACACGCGCGTGTTGGCAAGCGCCGCAGCGGTCACCGGATAGTCGATCAGTTCGAAGAACGCGTCGCGGCGGTCGGGCGCAATGCGCGGCGCGATCGACCGGACGCGCGTGCGCAGCGTGTCGAAGGCGGCGAGGCGGGTAGCGATCTCGGCAGGGGCAAGCGGGCTCGGCTTCGAGAGTTCGCCGGGCAGCCACCATTGCAGATGCTCGGGCCGGCGCTGGAAGTTCAGCCGGTGATGCTCGGCCATAATCGCGGCGATCTCCGGCGCGACATCCGCGCCGACCGTGCCCGCCGCCCAGTCCGTGACGACGGTATCGATCGGTTTGCCGCGCGTGCTCGGTACGTCCCACGCAAGCTGCAGGAAATAATCGGTCGCGAGTTCGGCGGGCTTGAGGTCGCCGACATTGGCGACCCACATCCGCCGCGCCCCCGCATCCCACGCGCGGCCAAGCTCCTCGCGGATCAGCGCGGGCGGGGTGGTCGACAGCCAGAGATACGACAGCGGCGCGCCAAGATAGGACAAGTGATAATAGATGCCCGATCCGCCCGCCCGCGCGCGCTCGGCGGCGTCGGGGACGTGACGGATATAGCCGAAATTATCGTCGGGCCACATCAGCGTGACGTCGTCGGGTACCTTCAGTCCGCCGCGATATACGTCGAGGACTTCCTTGTACGGCGTGAAGACCTGAGGAACGCGCGTCAGATCCCGGTTCACGCCGCGCGCCAGCATCGCGCGCTGGTCGGTGAATATGCGTTCGAGCAACGATCGGCGCGCATCGTCGGTGGTCGGGCCGACGATCCCGCTGTCGTGGATACCGCGCATCCCGAGCGTCCAGACGCTCTCGTACTGGCCGTTCGCCCGGACGCGCGTGCGCCAATAGTCGGCCACGCCGGCGGGGTTGGTCACATAGTTGAAGTCCGTCGCCGGCGCCGTCCATTCGCCGACATTGTTGCGCAGCATCGGCTCGGCATGGCTCGATCCCATGACGATCGCATAGCGGTCGGCGAGGCGCGCATTCTCGGGGTTCGCGTTGAACGGCGCGGTGACCTTGTGCATCGCCGGCCAGACCATGTTCGCCTTCAGCCGCAGCATGAGCTCAAACAGTTTGGCATAGGTCTTCGGCCCGATCGTGCCGGCCTCTGGCTCGAACGTGCCGGCAGCCCAGGGTTGCAGCCCCCAATCCTCGTCGTTGAGGAATATCCCGCGATACTGGACCGAGGGCGGCCCGAAGCGGTGGAGACCGGTCGCCGCATAAATCGCGGCGTGATGCTCGGGCGTGGCGTCGGCCCACCAATGCCACGGCGACACGCCGATCGCACGCGACAGCTCGTACGCGCCGAACGCGGTCCCGCGACGATCGCTGCCGACGACCACCAGCGCTGCGGGGATACCGGGTGCGGGGTTGGCGACGGTGGCGATCACGAAGCTCTCCCGCGCGCCGCGCAGTTTCGAGACGTCGAGCGCGCCCCGCCGGACCAGCCGGTCGATCGCGGGGTTGCAATCGAGCGTGCCCAGCCAGATCTGCGTGCCGTTGGCAGTCGTGACACCGGTCACGCGCCGGAGGTCGCTAGTCAGGTCGGCGGCGGCGATCTGGACGACCTCGTGGTCACCCGGCGCCGTTACCACGCGCGCGATGCCTTGCGCGTCCGCCAGTGCGAGACCCGCCCCGGGCTCGAACGACACGAGACGTGCGACCGGCTCGGCCGAGGCTGGCGCCCCGAGCCATAGCGCGGCCGCGAACAAGGCACGCCGCAGGGTCAGATATAGGTCCGCAGGAACTCGGCGAGCGCGACCATCGCGAGGCTCTGGCCGTAAGGCATCGAGGTGAGCGCGATGTCCTTGTAGAATTGCTGCGTGTCGCCCATCGCTGTGCCGAAGCTGACCTGTTTCAGTTCGCCGGCCTCGTCGATATTGGCGAGCACCCCCTGCACGGCCTTGATCCCGACCGCCTCGTAGTGGCGCGGCAGATAACCCTTGCGGACGCCCTTCAGGATGCCATAGGCGAAGCCCGCGGTCGCCGACGCCTCGAGATAGCTGGTCGGGTCCATCACCAGCGTGTGCCACAGGCCGCTCTCGTCCTGCGTCTCGGCAAGCGTCTTGACCTGTGCCGCCAGCGTATCGATCAGGAAGGTGCGGAACGCATCGCCCACTGGCAGGTCGAGGATCTCGATGATCTCGGGAATCGCGATCGTCACCCAGCAATTGCCGCGCGCCCAAAGCGCCTCGGCGAAATTATGCCGGCCGTTGAAGTCCCAGCCGTGGAACCAGAGCCCCGTCTTCTTGTCGAACAGGTATTTGATATGGACGAGGAACTGCCGCTTGGCCTCCTCGACATAGTGCGGGCGGTTGAGCAGCAGGCCGATCTTGGCAAGCGGCAACACCGACATCATCAGCGTGTCGTCCCACATCTCGCCCGGATTCTCGTCATTGTAGACGATGTGCTGGAACCCGCCCTCCTCGGTCTTGGGCAGCCCGTCGGGCGCCATCAGCCACTCGGCCCAGGTGTCGAGATAGGGGATATAGCGCGGATCCGGCTCGCGCTCGTAGAGATAGGCGAGCGTGATGAACGGCGCGACGGTGTTGATGTTCTTGGTCGGCGTGCCCTCGGCGAAGCGATCCTCGAACCACTGCTTGATGATCGCCAGCGCGCCTGCGTCGCCGGTCTGCTCGTAATAGCGCCACATCCCGAACAGGCCGACGCCGTGGGTCCATTCCCAGCCCGCCCAACCCTTGGTGTCGATGACCCGGCCGTCTTCGAGGCGGAGCAGGAACTCGCCGGTCTCGTCCTTGATGTTGACGAGGTTGTCCATCAGCTTGGCGATCGCAGCGGTCACGTCCGCGCGCGGTACGTTATGGGTGAGGGCAGCCACTTATAGTCTCCTGTTGGGACGCGCAGGGCTGAGCCCGTAGTCGCGCGCCATCGTCCGATAGAGGGTGAGAAATTCGGGGTCCGCGTCGTAGCGGCCGCCATGACCGTTCGACGGCGTCGTGCCGTTCGGTGGCGCCGGTGCGGTTGGTGTCGTCACGGCGCCGGGCGCTTCGGCGGCGTTGATCCCCTGCGAGAGGAGGTCGGGCTTGGGCCCTTCGCCGGCGGGCGTGCCGTTGTGCGTGAAGATGGCTTCCTGGTGCCGCGTCGGCTCCCAGATGAAGCTGCCCCAGCCGTGCGGCTGCGCGTGGACGAGGTCGTTCAAATAGCGTTTGCGCGACGAATATTCGAGCGCGAGAAAGCCGTGATCGGGATAGGCTTTGGCGAACTCGGTAAAGGTTCGCGCCCAGTCGCCCTGCGCCTGTTGCTGGTAGCAGGAGAAGCCGGTGGCATCGAATTTGACGCCGCGCTTAAGGAGATTGTCCATCCAGTAGCGGACGATCGGCCAATGCCGCCCGAGATGATTGTGCACCGCCACCCGCGCCTCAGGCGTCGCTTCGCGCGCGCCTGCAATCCCGGCTTTCAACAGCATCGCGAACCGGTCGTACCCGCCGGCGCCGGGCACGTTCATGTGCACCGCATCGGTCTGCGGATTGCCGGTCGGAATCGTCAGCGGCACGCGTCCGTCGGGCCAGAGCATGCCGAAGGTCGTCTCGTTACCGATCACGACCAGGTCGGGGGCGGCCCCCGCGCGCTTCATCGCCGACAGCGCGTCGACGGTATGGCGGTGGACTGCCTCGACCAGTTGGGGGAACGTGAGCGCAGCCCAGGCGGCGGGCTTGTCCTGATGCTGCGGGTCCGCCCAGGTGTCCGAATAATGCAGTGTCAGCGAGAGGTGGAAACCGGCGGCCTTGATCCGCTTGGCGAACGCGATCGTGCGCGGCAGGTCGCACCACGGCCCGCCCGGCTTGCCGCTCGAATACCCCTTCGCAGGATAGACGAAGAGCCGCAGCTTGATCGCGTTGAACCCGGCATCGCGGAGGATTGCGAGCGGGTCCTTCGTGACGCCGTTCTCGAAATACGTCGCGCCGGCGAACTCGTCCTCGGGAATCCACGAGACGTCCGCGCCGATCAGATACGGCCACGGCCTCGCACTGTTCGGGACCTTTGCAGCGGGTGCGATGCGGGCGAGACAGGCCGCCCCAGCGCCGGCGCCAAATGTTCTGCGCGTGATCATTTGGCGGTGCCTAGCCGGTCGGGGGCTGCGACCGTCCGCACCGGCACGCCGCCCCTGACGTTGCGCATCGTCACCAGGCGGACCTGCTCGATCGCATCGCCGGGCGCGCCGTCGGACGTGACCGCGAGCGCGACGGTGTTCGCGCCGTGATGGTTGAGGATGCCCTCGGGGATCGGGAACACGCGCTGCGGACCGACATGCGCGATGAATTGCCCCATGTTCCAGCCGTTGACGAACAGCAGCGCACGGTAGCGGGCGACCGAACGCGGCGTCGTCGTGTCGCCGAATGCGAGGGCGATCGTCGTGTCCTGGCCCTTCGGCACGGCGAGATCGAAGCGTGTGCGGTACCAGGTCGTGCCGGGCGTCGCCGTGGTAGCGGGGATGGTCGCTGCGGCCCAGGCCTTGTCGTCGAAGCCGGGCAGGTGCCAGCCGACCCGTTCGCCATATTGGCCGCCGTTGTTGGCGGGGCCGCGCGCCGGATCGGGGAGGTCCTCGCCGCCGAGCTTGCCCTGGATCTTCCACGCGATCGGTACGCCGAAGCTGCGCCCGCCCGGCGCCTCGATCGATGCGGAAACCAGCCCGCGCGCTTCCTTGTGATAATCGTCGGAATCGAGGTCCCAATTATGCCCGTTGTTGCGCACCATGACGCTGACGACATGCTCGCCGCCCGACTGTGCGGAGGCGGGCAAATCGAACCGTGCGAGCCCGGTCGTGATCGGCCGCGGCAATCCACTCGGCAGCTCATTCTGGCCGACGAACTGGCCATCGACCCAGACTTGAACCATGCCGGAGCCGCCCGCGCCGTAAAACAGCGCGATCTGCTTCGCGTCGGGCGTGCCGGTGAAGCGCCCGCGATACCAGACGTCGCCGTCGTGGAAGCCGTAGGAATCCATCGTCAGGTTCGGTTGGCCATCGGGCTTGGCGGTGGTGGTTCCGCTGCCGCGTCCGTCGATCGCTTGCCAGCTGGTGTCGTCAAAGCCGGGTGCTGCTTCGGGAGACCCCGGTGCCGTTCGCCAGCCAGTGAGTGCAGGGAGTACGATAGGGGTCGGACCGGGCAATGCCGTCGTCGTGGTTCGGCTGCTGATCGCCGTGGCTTTCGTAGCGACCGCCGCCCCGTTCCATCGCACCGACCGCAGCGCGGCAGGAGCCCAAAGTTCGAGCGGCGTCGCCTCGGCGGTATCACCGGTCAGCGCGAGCGTGCCACCGGTTGCCTTGGTCGCTCGTAGCAACGCGGGGCCCCGCACCAGCACCGCGTCGCTGCCGCGCCAATAGCGCACCGCCTCCGCCTCGTCGGCAAGGATCAGCGTGAGCGCAAGGCGCCCGCCGCCCGTGATCCGTACAACAGCGCGCCCGGCGTGCGTATAATCGAGCCGGAGATCGCCCTTCGCTGCGTCGAACGCGCTGGTGGCAGTGCCTTCGAGCAGTGTCACCGTCGGCGCGGACGTATAGCGCAGCACCGTTTCGCCGGTCTCGCCCGCGCGACCATAGAGCAGCATCACGTCGCCGCGATCGATCGTCAGCGCGGTCTGCAGTTCGGACGTCGAATAGACGAGCCGTTGCCCGCCGACATTCACGCCCGCGACCAGCCATTTCGCGTCGAACCCGTTCAGCCGCATGGGTTCGGTCTGCGGGAAGGTGTAGCGCCCGTCGGGCAGGTCGGCGGTGATCGTGAAGCGGTCGTCGGTCTGGCCGTTGGACGGCTTGTGCGTCACCATCAGGAAGCGCGCATCGCTCTCCGGGCTGCGGTTGTGATACGCCTGCACGTTCGGCGACGACACCTGCACCGGGGTGGCTGGGACCATGCCCGCGAGGTCCGGCACCGCGGCGATCAGCCCACCGAGCTGTTTCATCTCCTCCGCCTTGCTCCTAAGCTCGCGTGCTTCGGAGATCGCGGAGCCGTAGTCGTAGCTCGTGAACACGACCGGGGCGGGGAGCCAGCCCCAGCTGGTGCCGCCATAGCCCATGTAGAAGCTCTGGATGTCGATGCCGTTGGCGAGGTTGGTGCCGTAGAACACGCGTTGGAACCGCTTGCCGCGCTGGACGGCGTTGCATTCGTAGCCGCCGTTCGAGCCCCAGTAATCGAACCAGCCGCCACCGAACTCGGCGAGGAAGGCCGGCGTATCGGGCGAGGCGGACGCGCCGCCCTTTGCACCGCCGGGACCATAGAACCCCCAGTCGGGCGCCGCGACGCCGCGCGTCGGCTTGCCCGCGACGGTGCAGGTGCCGCCGGGATAGCCGTCGAACGCGTACAGGTCGCCCGGTCCCTTCACGACGTTCGCGACGGTCGAGGATTCGGGCACCCAGTAACCATTGCGGCCCTGGTCGTTGTGGAACAGCGGCACGGTGATGCCGTCGGCGCGGGCCTTGGCGTAGAGGTGGTCCATGTAGCGGCGCTGCGCAGGCGTGGTCAGCGCCAGTTCGTTCTCGATCTGGTGGAGGATGACGCTGCCGCTATGGCCCTTGCCATCGCCGTTGATCTGATGCCGCGCGATGATCGCGTTGACGTGGGTGAGCCACTCGTCGACCGCGGCGAGATACGCCGGGTCGTCGGTCCTTGCCCGCGCCTTCTGGTTGACCAGCCAGCCTGGAAAACCGCCGCGCGACAATTCCGCATTCACATACGGCCCGGCGCGGGTGATGACGTAGAGCCCTTCTTCCTGCGCCATCGCCAGCACGCGCTCGACGTCGCGGATGCCGGTGAAGTCGTACACGCCCTGTTTCGGGCTGTGATATCCCCAGTCGAAATACAGCGCGACGGTGTTGAACCCGCTCGCCTTCATCTTCTGCAATATGTCGCGCCACAGATCTGGGCTGGGCAGGCGGAACGGGTGGAATTCGCTCGACCAGATCACCTGACGCTTGCCGTCGATCATCAGCGACCGCGCGTCGTACGACACGCGGCCGAATGTCCTGACGGGCGCGGCGAGGTTTTGCGTCGGGCGCGCGACCTGCGCCGTCGCCGTGACCGGTATCAGTGCGGTGGCGAGTGCGAGCGCGACCAGGCGCGCACGATCAGTCATGGTGGAAGAGCAGCGGGAGCGACCATTCCTTCGGTCGGTTGTCGGCCTCGACTTCCATCAGCGGCGCCATGTGATCCCACCAGCGCTTCATCACCGGATGATCGGGCAGGGCGTCGCGGGTGTTCGGTTCGGCGAGCTTCAGGACGGCGAACAGAGACAGCGTCGTCTCGTCGAGGAAGATCGAATAGTCGTGGATGCCGCTCTCGGTCAGCAGCGCGGCGAGCTCGGGCCAGATGTCATCGTGGCGCTTGCGGTATTCGTCGACCACGCCGGGCTTCAGCTGCATCCTGAACGCATGGATCGACATCGTACCCCTCCAATCCACTATGTGGTATTGTTCTGTACGATTTGGTAAAGCTGTTCCGCCCGCAGGTCAAACGCTATCCGCGCCAGAGTGGGCTCCGCGTCACCGAAAGTCCGCTTGCGTCCTCGATCGCGAAGGGCGGCCGAGCGTCGGGCGTGCCCGTAGCGAGGTCGAGGCGGTCGATCGCCAGCCCCCTCGCGTGCCGGACCCAGAGGCCCCATGCGGGAAGGATGCCGAACATGCTCGGCTCCGGGTAGGCGCTCGCATGCTCTTCGGGGAGCCGCGCGGCATCTTGGGCCGTGCCGCCGCCGCAATAGGTCAGATGGATGCGCGATAGCGTGACGTCCTCGACCGGATGGCCGGGGAGCCCGGCGATCGCTGCGGCGAAACGGTAATCGATCCCGGTCGCGTCGATGTCGCTCAGCGTCACCCGCCGGATTGCGCCGATCCCGGTACCCGCCGGACCGCGGCGTCGGTCGCCGATCCGCAGGAACAGCGGCGCGGTCGTCACGTCGCGCATCGTGATGCGGCGCGCGATGACGTCCTCCATCACGCCGCCATCGACGGTCTCGAGCGCCAAGCCGCGGCAGTGCGTGAAGCTGCAATCCTCGATCAGGATGCGCCGGTATCCGCCGTTGCTCTCGGTCCCGAGCTTGATCCGCCCCGTCACGCGGTCTCGGTCGGGCGCGAGCAATTGCGTCGTCCGCCGCGTGCCATCGAGCATCGTCCCGAGGTCGTAGCCCGACACCGCGCAGTGCCGCACCGTCACGTCCTCCGAAGCGACCGCGCGGCCGAGCGCGAAACTGCTCTTGATGACGATCGCGTCGTCGTTGGGCGTGTTGACGCGGCACCGCTCGACGATCGTGCGCTGGACGCAATCGAGGTCGATTCCGTCGCGGTCCGTATCGATCGTCAGGTCGTGGATGTGCAGGTCCCGCGTGCCCGTCGCGAGGATCGCGAAATGCCCGCATTTGAGCATCGAGAAGCCGGCGAGACGGATATTGCGCCCGTTCCGCAAAGCGATCGCCTTGTTGCCGAGCCCGTTCATGCGCGCGGCATCGGGCTCGAGCCGGGCGATCTCGGCCGCGCTCATCTGCCGCATCGACAGCGGCCGCTCGCCGGTCTGCGCCTTCCAGCGTGCGCCGGGACCGTCGCGAGTCAGACCGAGGCCATGGATCAGGCCGGGGCCGACAATCGCGACGTTCTCGACATCCTCGCCCCAGAACAGGCTGTTACGCCAGTGGCTGTGGCCGAAATCCTGGTACAGTTGCTCGCCAGTTTCTTCGGGCAGGTCGTAGCGTCCGGCGTGCCGCGCCGGATCCGCCGCCTCGATCACCGCGCCCCTGGCAAGCTGGATCGTCACTTGGCTCTGCAGCCGGATCGAGAAGCACAGATAACGACCAGCGGGGACAGTCACGGTGCCGCCGCCAGCCTTGGCGGCAGCGGCGATCGCGGCGTTGATCGCGGTGCTGTCGATCGTCCGCCCGTCGCCGCGCGCGCCATGATCGCGCACGTCGATCATGGTCGCGGCATGCGCGGGAAACGGGAGCAACACCGCGCCGAGCCCCAATCCGACATCGCGGCGCGTCAGGGACAAGGCCCCAGAGCCGCTTATTGCAGGTTCACATACATGCCGCCGTCAACCAGCAGCGAGGCGCCCGTGACGTATTCCGCGAGATCGGACGCCAGGAACACCGTCGGCCCGACCAGATCGTCGGGCTTGCCCAGCCGGCCCAGCGGAATGCGCTTTTCCATGTACGACCGCTTGGCCTCATCGGCGAGATCGTCCTTGTTGATGTCCGTCAGGATCGTCCCGGGGAACAACGAGTTGCAACGAATCCCGTGCTTGCCAAGCGCGATCGCGACCGACTGCATCAGCGAGTGCAGGCCAGCCTTGGTCGGGGTGTAGTGCGTCTGATACTCGCCGCCGACCAGCGCCGAGATCGACGACATCGCGATGATCGACCCGCCATCGCCCTGCTTCACCATCTGGTTCGCCGCCGCCTGCACCATGTAATACGCACCGTGGAGGTTGACGCGCATGGTCCGCTCGAACGTCTCGACCGGCATGTCGAGGAACGCGTGGAACGGGCAGATCCCGGCATTGTTGACGAACACGTCGACCCGCCCGAGCGCCGCCACCGCCTTGTCGATGAAGGCGCGGGCGGTATCCGGGTCGGCGACGTCGCCCTGGATCGCGACGGCTTTCCGGCCAAGTTCCTCGATCTCCGCGACCGCACTCTCGGCACCGGCCACGTCACGCGCGAAATTCAGCGCGACGTCGGCGCCGTGTCGTGCGCAGCCGATCGCCACCGCGCGACCGATCCCTGCCGATGCGCCGGTCACCAGCACGGTCTTGCCTTCGAGCAACATCATCGTCTCCCCATTAGTCGGTTGGCGGCTCGAACCCGAGCTCGCGGCTGATCGCGCCTGCCGTACCGCGCACCTCGTCGGTCAGCGTCGTCATGCGGTCGTCGCTCATGTACTGCGCGGCGCTCGACACGCTGATCGCGCCGACGATCTTCCCCGCCGCATCGCGGATGGGGGCGGCGACGCAGCGGATCTGGTCCTCGTTCTCCTCCAGATCGAACGCGCGGCCGCACGTCGCATAGCCCTGCATCCGCTCGCGCCACACCTTCGCATTGGCCTTCGGCGCACCCGCCGCCTGGTCCGCATCGAAGCGCTCCTGCCAATACGCGGGCGGGGAATCGATCATCAGCGCCTTGCCGAGCCCGGTCGAGCTCAGCGGCTGGCGATCGCCGACCCGGCTCGAAATCGTGATCCGCCGCCGCCCCGGCACCTTGTCGAGATACAGCGCGAAATCGCCGTCGAACACGCCGAGATGCACGGTGTCCTCGGTCGAGGCGGCAAGCTCCTCCAGATACGGCCGCGCGACCTGCACCAGATCGGCCTGCGCCTGCGCGAGCGTGCCGAGCAGCAGGAGCTTGGGCCCGAGCCGGTATCCGGAGCGCGGCGTGAACGCGAGATAGCCGCGATCGACCAGCGCGCTCAGCAGCCGGTGCGTCGTGCTCTTGGTCAGGTCGAGCTTCACCGCGAGTTCGCTCAAAGTCAGCACCTCGTGGCTGACCGCCTCGATCAGGTCGAGCCCGCGCATGAGGGTCTGGCTGCCGGCGCCGACGGCGTTGCCAGCCGACTCCATCTTGTCGATATTCGTCGTGGAAGTGTTCATGCCCACTCCATAAGACGCGCTCCTACATGCTGGCAATCGGCGAATCTTGCTGCGATTCCCGTTGCGCTACATGACTGGAAAACCGGGAAAAAGCGGCCGACCGTCATGCGGCGGTCGGCCGAGGAGGGGAGAGCTTCAGAATTTGAGCTGGAGACCGGCAAAGAAGCGCTGGCCGGCATAGTAATATTCGACCGGCCGGGCCTTGTCGATGTAGCTCTTCGACGACTGTTTGTTGATGTTCTGGATTTCCATGAACAGATTGGTGTGCTGCTCCGGGAAGCGGAACGTCACCTTGGCGTCGATGAAACCTTCAGCCTTGCGGTAAATCGGGCTGTTGTCGAAATTGACATCGGCGACGGTGACCAGCCAGCTCGAACGGTAGTTGTAGTTGACCCGCAGGTTCAGCCAGTCCTTGTCGTAGAAGATGCTGGCGTTGGCGGTCCATTTCGACAGGCCGGGATAGTCGTCGAGCGGCAGGCCGGTGGCGATGTTGGTCAGGTTGGTGCGGATGGCGCGTGCAAAGGTCGCGTTGCCGCTTGCGCCGAGTCCATCGAACGGCGCCGGCAGGAAGGTGAAGGCGGTCTGGACGCTGGCCTCGATCCCGTCCAGCAGTGCGCCGAAGCCGTTGGCCGGCTGGCGAACGGTGAACAGCGTACCGTCCTGGAACAGGTCGACGTCGGGCCGCGTGATGTTCTGGATGACGAAACTCTTCTCGTACTTCTTGAAATAGCCGATGCTGATCGCTGTGTCCTTGTTCGGGAACCAGCCGAGGTTCACCTCCCATTGATCGGCACGGTACGGCAGTAGGTCGGGATTGCCTGATACGCACGCATCCTGGAGCCCGGTGATGTCGGTCACGTCGTCGACGCAGTTGACGTTCGGCACGAGATCAGTGGGCTTGGGCCGCGCCAGATTGCGCGCCCAGTTGGCACGGAAGGTCAGGTTCGGCGTGATGTCGAGCGCCGCGTTGAACGCCGGCAGCCAGTCGGTGTAGCTGTTGTTGAGCGAGAGCGAGTTCGCGCCCAGGATGACGGTCTCCACCACCGCGGGTATGCCGGGGACGCCGGTACCGGGACGCACCCGCGTCTGACGGCTGATGTTGGTGCCTGTGCCCTCGTCGATCGTCTTCACGTAGCGGACGCCGGCATTGCCGCTCAGCCGCATGCCGAGCACGTCCTGCTCGAAATTGCCCTTGATATAGGCGGCGGCGACGCGTTCCTTGATGAACACCGCGGGGATCTGCGACAGGCCATCGGCGTTGCGGACGAGGTCCTGATCGAAGCCCGACAGGTCGTAGATCGCGCCCAGCCGGCTATAATCGACGACCGGTACCGCCAACTGGCCCGGCAACCCCGACGGTGCGCCCTTGAGCCCCGAGAACAGCGACGCGCCGGGCAGCGATCCGGTGTTCGCAGCGACGAACTGCGCATATTGCGCCTGCGTCATGTAATAGGTGTTCGCCGCGCGCACCGCCGGCGGCGTGTCGGTGACGACGGTCGTGTACGACACGTTCGCGCTCGTCTGGTACACGGCCGCCGTGGCCGCGGCGCCGGTCGACGGGTTCGCCGAAACCGCAGGGGTCAGGAGGCGCGTGCCGCCGCCGGCGTAATTCTCGTATTCCTGCCAGCGGAACTGGCCGCCATATTCGATGCTCGTCAGGAACGGCAGGTGCGTCTCCCAATCGGCATCGAGCTTGAGTTGATCTTCCTTGTTGTTGTTGTCGGTCGGCCGATACTGCACCGTCGGCCCCGCCTGCCGGCCGGGCGCATTGATACCGCCCGGGCGGACATAGGCGCTGGGTGACGCCGGATCAAAATTCTCGGGGAACACGAACACCGGGATGCCGAGGTCGTTGCGGCGATCGATCGTGACACCGCTGATCCCGGTCGAATACGCCAGCAGGTTGGTCTCGCCGACGGTCCGCCCGGTCGAATGCGACGCGAGCGCCTTGATCTTCAGGTCGTCGAACGTCCAGTCGAACCCGGTCAGGTAATAACGGGTACGCTGGTCATATTCGAAGTCGCGGCGCTGGACGCCGAGGATGTTGCTGGCGCCGTTCCAGACCGGCGCGGCGGCGGTGCCGACGTTGACCGAATTGAGCGCGGTCAGCGCGCTGGTGACGACGTGGTTCTCACTGGTCGACGTGCCCGCGGTGATCTGTGGACGCGACGTTGCGCCGTTGAGCCCGGCCGGAAGTGCCGGGTCGTAGTTGAAACGCTCGAACCGGCCGAGATCGAGCGAGTAGTTGACGTCGTTCAGCTGTTGCTTGCGGTTGGTGATCGTCGCTTCGGCGAACGCACGGAAATTGGACGCGAATTCATACTGGACCTGGAAATCGCCCGACAGGCGCTTGTCGTCGATCCGGCGCTGGCGCAGCCGCGGCACGGTCGGCACCCAGTCGAAGAACTGCGTCTCGCACGCCAGTCGCCGAGCGGTCGCTGCCGGCGCGTTCGCGCCGCCGACGCCTGCGCAACTGCTATAGGTGTTGAAGTTGGCGAAATCGGGGTTGGCGACGGTCTTCTCGTCCGACCGGTCAAAGTCGGCGATGCGCTTCCAGTTGGTGTTGCTGATATAGTCCTGGCGCAGCTGCTTGTCGTCATAGGTGACGTTGGCGAGGACGCCGAGCCCGTCGATCAGGAAATGCGGCGTGCCCAGCACGGCGGTAAGCCGGGGGCGCCAGTTCTGCGTCGTCTCGAGATGCTGCGCCGAGACGACCAGCGTGCCGAGCGCCTTCTTCAGCTCGAGCGGGCGGCGGGTCTCGATGCTCACCGTGCCACCTAGACCGCCCTCGGTCAGGTCGGCGCTATAGCCCTTGTAGACGTCGATAGACTTCACGAGCTCGGTTGCCAGATCGCGAAAATCGCCTGCGCGACTGCCGTCTGCGCTTGCCTGGGTGACGCCGTTGACCTCGACGCGGTTGAGATCGGGCTCGACGCCGCGGATCGAAACCTTGACGCCCTCGCCGAAGTCGCGATCGAGCTGCACGCCGGTCACGCGCGCCAGGGAGTCGCCGACGTTCTTGTCGGGGAAGCTGGCGATGTCGTCCGCGACGATCGAGTCGACCACGGTGCCGGCCTTGCGCTTGCGCGCGATCGCCGATTGCAGCGAGGCGCGCGTACCGACGACGAGGATGTCCTCGGGCGTTGCGCCATCGGACAGCGTCGCGTCGGGGGCGGTGTCCTGTGGCGATTGCGGGGCGGCGGAAGGCGCCGTCGTCGGGCCGGTCTGTGCGCCAACCTGCGCCCCGATCTGCGCGCCAGTCTGCGCGGTGGCGGGCGCGATGCAGCCGAATATGAGCGCGAGTGCAGACGTGCCGGCAGCCAGGCTGAGTATCGTGCGATGGCTGCAGTTGCTTGGCCCGGTCATCATCATCCCCTCGTGCTGGCGCGGCATTTACCGTCACCCGTGTCGGCATCTAGCCGACCAAAAACCACATTGTGAAGCTCTGTTCCGTTTATTAGATTGCCATTTCTTGAAGTGCAATCATAATAATTGGGATAAATACGACAAGTGCGAAGCGTGGTGGGAGATGATGATGACGGTACGCAACCAAGCCCTGCTGGCCCTGCTGATAGGCGTCTCGACGTCGGTCTTGGCTGTCCCGGCCGCAGTTCCTCATAGTGCGGAGCGGCTCGATCGCGGTCTGGTCGCAACGCCGTCCAGGGACGGTGGCTGGCTCATCAGCTGGCGTCTGCTCCGCGGCGATCCGCCCGCGACCCGCTTCGACGTCTATCGCGATGGACGCAAGATCACCGCCCAGCCGATCGCCGACGCGACGTCGTTCGTCGATCGCAACGGTAGCGACAAGGCACGCTATACCGTCCGCGCAATCGGATCGGGTAGCGCGGTAGTCGCCGATCGCGCGGCGTTGATGGCCCCGCGTGGCTATCTGTCGATACCGCTGGTTCCCCCGCCCGGTGGTACGACGCCCGACGGCGCACCCTTCTCCTACACCGCGAACGACGTCAGCGTCGGTGACCTCGATGGTGACGGGCGGTACGAACTCATTCTGAAATGGGATCCGACCAACAGCCACGACAACAGCCAGGCGGGCTATACCGGCAACGTTTTCGTTGATGCCTACACGCTCGACGGCAAGCGGCTCTGGCGGATCGATCTCGGTCGCAACATCCGGGCGGGCGCGCATTACACGCAGTTCCAGGTCGCCGATTACGACGGCGACGGTCGCGCTGAAATCGCGATGAAGACCGCCGACGGTACCGTCGACGGGCTCGGCGAGGTCCTCGGCGACGCGAAGGCCGACTGGCGCGGTCATGGCGGTGAGGTCCCGCAACCCGACAAGACCGGTGCCAAGGTCCTGGCGGACGGCTCGAAGGTCGCCCCGCTGGTCGGCCGCATCCTGAAGGGGCCGGAATATCTCACTGTGTTCGACGGTCGCTCGGGCAGGGCGCTCGCCACCGCCGCCTATGATCCTCCGCGGTATCCCGGCGGCAATCCGACCTTCGAGCAGATGCGCGATACCTGGGGCGACGGCTATGCCAACCGCTCCGACCGGTTTCTCGCTGGCACCGCCTATCTCGACGGACGCCTGCCCAGCATGATCTTTGGTCGCGGCTATTATGCGCGCACGGCGATCGCGGCCTGGGATTATCGCGGCGGCAAGCTGACGAAGCGCTGGCTGTTCGACAGCGCGGCACCGGGCAACGCCGCCTATGCCGATCGCGGCAACCATCAACTCAGCATCGCCGATGTCGACGGCGATGGTCGCGACGAGGTGGTCTACGGATCGATGGCGGTCGACGACGACGGCAAAGGGCTCTGGACCGCGCCGCTGTTCCACGGCGACGCGATGCACGTCGCGGATCTGGATCCGCTGCGGCCCGGTCTCGAGAAATGGGGCGTGCACGAACAGGTGAAGACCAATGGCGGGATCGGCTCGGCGTTGCTCGATGCGCGTACCGGCGCGATCCTGTGGACCAAGCCTGCCGATACCGACACCGGCCGCGGTCTCGCCGCCGACATCGATCCGCGTCACGTCGGGGCCGAGCTATGGGGCTCGAACAGCCGCGACCTGTTCGACGTGAAGGGCCGGGCGATCGGCCCGGCACCACGCCAGACCAACTTCGCGCTCTACTGGGACGGTGATCTGCTCCAGGAACTGCTGGACGGCACGACGATCAGCAAATGGGACTGGAAGACGGGCACTGCCACGCCATTGCTTCACCCGACTGACGTGGCGTCGAACAACGGCACCAAGTCCAATCCGGCGCTGCAGGCGGACATTCTCGGCGACTGGCGCGAGGAGGTGGTGTGGCGCTCGGCCGACAACACCGAACTACGGATCTACGTGACACCGTACCCGACCAGGCACCGTCTCGTGACGCTGATGCAGGACCCGATCTACCGCGCGGGCGTCGCCTGGCAGAATACCGCCTACAACCAGCCCCCGCATCTCGGCTATTTCCCGGGCAGCCGCACGCCGTCCGACACAGCCGACTAACACTTCCGTCGGTGCCTTGTTCTCCCGCGAAGGCGGGAGCCCAGTCTGGGTCCCCGCCTTCGCGGGGAAACAGCTCGCGGTATTGGTCTGACGCGCCAACTCGGTAGCGATCGAGGCGGGTTAGCGTACAACCCCGATTCGAGCCGTCCCCGTCTTCAGCCCCGGCGACGCAACGCTGACGACAACCGGCGCATTCCCTTCGCCAGCACGCACCATGACCAGTGCCCGTCCGGCGTTCGCGGCGCGGCTGTCGCTCGCGAAGGCGGTGTGATCGGTGATGCTGGCGTTATCGAACGCGGCCAGCGTACCGCCCTCGACACCCGCCGTCAGCATCGACGCAGCATCCGGCACGACGACGCCTCTAGCATCGACCACCGCGACTTCGACGAAACCCACCGCGTCGAACCCGCGACCGATCGTAGGCGACGTCGCGGTCAACCGGATCGCGGCCGGCGCACCCGACGTCGCCAGCTCGTCACGCGCGACCACGCGCTTGCCGTCATAGCCGACGGCGCGGATCGTTCCCGGCACGAACGGTACCGTCCATTGCCGCGGCTTGTCGTCTGCGTTGCGGGGGCGGCGACCCAACGAGCGGCCGCCCACGATCAGCTCGACCTCCGGCGCGTTGCTATACACCTCCACCGTCTCGTCGTGCGGGGTGCGGTCGATGGGCGACCAGTCGGCAAGCACGCCGGGTCCCTTGGGCTGCGGCATCGCCACGCCGACCATCGTCGGCAGCTCGCTGGTGTCGATCACCGGCGTCACGCGCCGCGCGATCTTCACCACCGGGGTTGCCGACCACCAGCTCGCCCGTTCCCAACCGATCGGCTTCACGTGGTCGGTGCGGTCGACCAGCCCCGACGGATTGCTGATCGCGGGCCAGCCGATCCTGTCCGCTTCGCCGAGATAATCCGCACCGGTCCACAGGAACATGCCCGAATAGGCTGGATTGTCGCGGACGACGATCCAGCTCTCGCAATTCTTGCTGTTCTCGGTGCCGATGATCACGCGCGACGGCTTGTCGGCGTGCGCCTTGGCGAGTTCGGTTTCGCGGTAGTT
The DNA here is from genome assembly GCF_042466285.1 of Sphingomonas sp. R86520. Lineage (NCBI taxonomy): Bacteria > Pseudomonadati > Pseudomonadota > Alphaproteobacteria > Sphingomonadales > Sphingomonadaceae > Sphingomonas > Sphingomonas sp. R86520. The sequence continues at coordinate 2,416,897 of NZ_JAXHBZ010000001.1, read as the reverse complement.
CTGGCCGACCACGTCGAGCATGTCGGCCGTGCCGTTCTCGTAATCATGCGTCGTGTTCGGACGAAACAATGCCATCGTCACCGGCCGCGTGGGATCCTGCGCGTGGAACACGGTCTTCAGCCGCGCGATGATCGATTGCGTGACGATCGGGTAGGCGGTGTCGTGGATCTCGTTGCCGATCGACCAGATCACGATCGACGGATGGTTGCGGTCGCGGCGCACGAACGCGGTCGCGTCGCTCGACGACCAGTCGGTGAAGAACAGGTGATAGTCCTGCGGGTTCTTCGCCACCGTCCACATGTCGAACGGCTCGCCCATCACCAGTAGCCCGAGCCGGTCGCACAGATCGAGGAACTCGGGCGGGAACGGGTTATGCACGGTCCGTACCGCGTTGACGCCGAGCGCCATCAACCCGCGCAACCGCCGTTCGTAGAAGGCGAGGGGCACCGCAGCGCCGAATGCACCGCCGTCCGCATGGATTGCCACGCCCTTCAGCTTGACGTTGCGGCCGTTCAGCCAGAACCCGGTCGCCGCCTCGAACCACGCTTCGCGCACGCCGAAGCGGATATCGTCGTCGTCCAGCGATTGACCGTCGTCGCCGATCACGCCAACGCGCGCCGTGTAAAGGGCGGGGTCGCCGATGTTCCAGCGCTGCGGACGCGGTAGAGTGAGCGACAGCGTCGCGGCGGCTGCGCGCCCCGATCCCAACACGAGCGGTTCGCCGATCGCCGACGCCCTGACCTTGCCATCGGGGCCGACGAGATCGACGGCCAGCCGGGCCGATCGCTGGCTCTGCGCCTGGTTCTGCACGGACGTGGTCACCGTCACCGTTGCCGCGGCGTCGCTGATCGCGAACGTCCGCACCGCGGTCGCGTCCGCTTCGAGGTGCACGTCATCGGTGACGATCAGGCGGACGTGCCGGTTGATCCCGCTACCAGCATACCAGCGCGACGCAGGCTGGCTCGCCGTGTCCGCACGGACCGCGATCACGTTGTCGCCATCCCGCAGGAACGGCGTCAACTCGTAGCGCAGCGGGAGATAGCCGTTCGGGCGGTAGCCGAGATGCATGCCGTTCACCCAGACACCCGACCGCTCCATCACTCCGTCGAGTTCGACGAACACGCGCCGGTCTTTCCAGCCCGGCCGGGTCTTGAAGTGCTTGCGATACCAGGCGACGCCGGTCGGCAGGAACGCGCCCGATCCGGTCGCCGGCGCTGTTTCCAGGAACGGCCCCGCGATCGCCCAGTCATGCGGCAGGTCTACCGTCGCCCAGCGCGCGTCGCCGAACGCCGTGGTCTCAGCACCCGCCTGATCGTCCTTGGCAAACAGCCAGCCCCTGTCGAAGTCCAGCGTCTCCCGCGGCGCCGCCTGCGCGGTCGTCGTGAGCAGCATCGCGGCGAACGCCAGCGTCGACAGGGTGCGCCTCATCGCGCGGGTTTCCCGGTCTCGACCGCGTAGATCGCGGCCTTGCCCTCGATGTTCGCCCGAAAGATCAGCCATTTGCCGTCGGGGGAGAACCGTGCGTTCGGTTCCAGCTTATAGTCCTGTTTGCTCATGTCGACGAGCTTTTCGGTCGCGAATGTCCCTGCCGCGATCAGGCTGTCGGCGTTGTCGGCATGGATCCCGGCAACGTCGGGCACCGCGCGCGGACGGAACAGATAGAGCCACTTCGCATCGGGCGCGCGTGCGACCATCTCGCTGTCGCCGCCGTCGCCCGAGAACAGCTGCTGGTCCGCGGAGACGTTGTAATGCACCGACCATTCGTTGCGCTCGAGGTGATACCAGCGACGCTTGGCGGTCGCGACGTCGTAACCCGCCAGCCAGAAATCCTCTCCGCGTGGCGTCTGCAGATCGTACCAGATCGTCTTGCCGTCGGGGGACCAGAACTCGTGGCCGGCAATCTCCATGTTCATCGTCCGCGTGTGGACCTTGGTCATCTGGCTGCCGTCGGTTCGAATGGTCCAGATCCGGTCGACCTTGTGCCACGGCCCCTCGTGGCAATACATCAGCAGCGTCGGGTCGGTCGGCGAGAATTGCAGGTGGTTGAGCCAGTCGGTCGCCTTGACCACGCTGCGCCGTTGCCCGGTCCTCACGTCGACGGTGAAGATCTCCATCGGGATGCGCGCGTCGAGCCGCTGGTTCAGGCGAAACTCCTTGGCATCGGCATAGGCCATCGGCCTGCCGTCGGGCCAGTTCGCGGCATAGGCGGTTTGCCCGATCTTGACGTCGACGCCCGGCGCGTTGGGCTGCAGCGGCATGTCGCGCGAAGCAACCTGGCCGGCGAGCAGGGTTTCGTCCGCATTGAGCGTGTCGATCCGGCTACCCTGCGGCACGACCGCGACCTTGCGCACCTTGCCGGTGTCGATGTCGGCCGCATAGATCGTGATCGGTGCGTCGGGATCGGAGCCGATCTGCTCCGAGAAATACGCGGTGCGGGTCTTGTGGCCGGCGAACAGCAGGTGAGCGCCGGGCCGGTGCAGCAAGGACCTGACCGTCCACGTCTTCGTATCCGCCACCGATATGCCCTCGGCGGTCTGGAAGATCATCAGGTCGCCCTGCGGCGTGTAGGCGTTGTAGTTGAAATACAGCGCGTAATTGCCGGGTGCGTCGGACAGGCGCAGGATCCGGTGACCGGTCTTGGCATCGATCCAGCCAGGCGGTGTCGCAGCGACTGACGCGGCGACTGAGGGGGCAATGGCTGACGACAGCACCGCTAGCGTCAAGCCTATCCACAATGTTTTCATCCGCACCATCCTTGTCAGGCAGGCCAGCCATGATCGCGCGACCAGGCGAGGAAGAGGTCCATCCACGGCACTGGCGAACCGTCGCGGTGCGCGGCGGGCGGGCCGTGGCCGCCTTTTTCGAAGATCATCAGCTCGGCCGGGATCTTGGCCGCGTGCAGCGCTTCGTACATCAGCACGCTGTTGCGCATCGGCACCACCGGGTCGTCGCCGTTGCACGCGACGAAGCTCGGCGGCATGTCGGCGGGCAGGTCGAGCTGCGCGGCATATCGGCGTTGCCAGACCGGATCCGCGGCATGCGATCCGAGCAGTTCGTCGCGCGAATGCCCGTGCACGCCGTCGTCGAGCATCGTTATCACCGGAAAGAACAGCCCGGCGATCGCCGGCCGCGCCGACAGGCGATCCACTGCATCGCCGGGCGTGTAGGTCGACAATGCGGACCGCGAGGCGAGCCTTGCCGCGAGATGCCCGCCCGCGGAAAAGCCTGTGACCGCAACCCGCGCCGGGTCGACCGACCAGCGGGTTCCTGCACCCGCGCGGATCACGCGCATTGCCCGTTGTGCGTCCTGCAAGGGCGCGTCAGGGCCCGCCGCCCAATTGTCGTGCGGCAGGCGATAGAGGAGTTCGAACGCGGTGATGCCGCGTGCCGCGAAATCGAACGCGATGCTGCCGCCCGTCCGACCGACCGCAACGCGTGCATAGCCGCCGCCCGGACAGATCAGCACGGCCGCGCCGTTCGGCCTGGCAGGCCGGACCACCGTCAGCATCGGCGTCGCCACGTGCGGCCACGCGATGTCGTCCGCCGCGCCGGTCGGCGAGCGCTTGACCCATTGGTCGGTAACCGCCGGTGTCGGGCCGCCGGGCGCCGCACCCGGCCATAACGGAAACCGGTCCACCTTGAGGTTGGTATCCTGTGCGAAGGAGGGGAGCGGCAACAGGCCGGCAAGGCCACCGGCTAGGATCGTGCGTCGCGTCGTCATCTCAGCTCCCGTCGGGCCGCGTGGCATCATGCGCCACGCTCGGTGCAAGCCGAAACGTGGCAGGATCGGGCGGATGGTCCGCATCGAACGTCGCCAGATCCGGCTTCAAATGGTTGGCGAGCGGCAGTCTCGCCGCTGCAATCCCCGCCGCGACCGCGCGCGCGAGCACCCACGCGCCGTAATTGTCGTGGTGCGTCGCGTCCTTGCCGCCATCGTTGAACGCGAGCGGCGCGCGCGTCGGGCCGAGCGCCTCGTAGAACCGGATGCTCGCCGCATTCAGGTCGATCACCGGAACGCGCAATTCCGCGCCCACCGCCTTCACGGCCGTCGCATAATCCGCCAGCGTCGGGCGGATCCTGTCGCCCGTCCACATCCGCCGTTCGGGCGAGGTCACCAGGACAGGCACCACGCCACGTCGGCGAAACTCGGCGATCCAGGCGCGCAGATAGTCGCGATAGGTCGTCTCGGCCGCGGCATAGGTCTGCGGCCACTGCGTTTTCTGGTCGTTATGCCCGAACTGGACGAGTGCGAAGTCGCCCGGCTTCGCGGACTCGAGCACCTTGGCGAACCGCAATTCGGTCATGAACGACTTCATCGTCTCGCCGGATTCGGCATGATTGGCGACGGCGATGTCCGGACCGAAGAAGGCCGGGAGCATCTGCCCCCAACTCGCAGCAGGCTCGGCAGGTTGGTCGGTGACCGTGGAGTCTCCGAGCAGGAATATGGTCGGCACGCTCACAGGCTCGATCGTGATCGCGGTGACGCCGGGCTTCGTGCCGAGCATCTCCAGCGTCAGCCGGTCGTCCCAGCTGAACGATCCGCGCTCGTGTGGCTTCAGCAGAACCGCGGTACCGCCCGGCGCATTCAGCGGCGGCGGGGTAAGTGCGGCGTCACGGACGTTGACGACAAAGCTCCGCGTGATCGTTCGTCCTGCCGGCACGACGATCGCATCGAGCATCAACCGGCGCGTTTCCGCCTTGATGCTGGTGTCGGTGCGAATTTTGGGAAGGCCGAGCGTCACCGTCACTCGGTAATTGCCCGGCGGCACGGCAACCGAGAACAACGCAGGATTGCCGCCCTCGAAACCGAAGCCGTCCGCATAGGCACGCCCGGGCGCAACCGCGACGGTACCCGCGGGCGCGGCACCGCCACCGAACACGAACCGCCGAGATTGGGCGTCGGCAGGCACACTCATCATCACCGCCCCGAGCGCCAGCGCGCCGATCAGCCGCATGTCGGGCCCCCCGCCGGCGTCGTCCGCGTCAATGCCGGTGTCGCCGGCGTTACGTACCGCGCGATCGGCAGCTTCAACCGATGCAGGTCGGTCGCGACCAGATCCGCTACCCGCCGGGCGCCGACCTCGCTGAAGTGCGTGTCGTCGGCCACGCCTGCGGGATAGCCGGGCGCACCCGCCGTACCGGTATAATGCAGATAATACCCCTTGGCCGCCTCGGGTCCGGCGGCCTGCACCCAAGCCTGCGACGTCTTGCCGAGATCTATCAGCGGCGTCCGCGTCTCGCGCGCCACTTGTCGCGCCGCATCGGCATAGGTCGGAAAGCTCGGCTGCTCGACCCCGTCCTTGAAGTCGCGTCGCGCGACCGGAGTCAGGATCACCGCCTTCGCGCCCGCGTGGCGCGCGACGTCGAGAAAGCGGTGCAGGTTCGCGCGATATTGCGCGATGCTGGTGAAGCGCTCGGGCTTGTCGACACTCGCATCATTGTGCCCGAACTGGATCAGCAATGTATCGCCTTTCCGCAGGTCCGCGGCGATCGTGTCGAGCCGGCCCTCGCGGATGAAGCTGTTGGTGCTGCGCCCGCCGATCGCGCGGTTCTCGACGCTGACGTTTGGCGCCACGGCGCAGCGCAGCATCGTTCCCCAGCCCGACTGGGGATAGCGGTCGTGCTTGTAATCCTGCGCGGTCGAGTCGCTGGCGATGAAGATCCGCATAGGAGCGGGGCTGGCTCCTCCGAGCGCGGGCGCAACCATAGCGATGGCTATCGACAGGCCGTTTCTCACCCACGCTCTCCCATGTCTTCTTTCCCGCATGATGCGACGCCGTTCCGGAAAGAGCAACTGGCAACACGACGATTCCACCATCATGTGGAATGCATAACTAATATTCGGCACGAACTTGGCGGCTACGATTTCGCAGCCTATGCAGTGCCAAAGCGCGACGACGGCGCGGGGGAGGGCACGGCATGCGGGTAACGGCACGGCTTCGGATCGTAGCGGGCATCCTCGCCAGCCTGCCGTCGACGTCTTTCGCGCACCCGCCGCTCGCCGATTGGGTCGTTGAAGCCGAGGACCCCGCGGCGCGAGTCGCCGAACGCGGCGGGATCATCGACATCGATACCGCCAAGGGCCTCACGCTCTGGTGGCGCAAACCGGTCGCGGCGCCGGTCGTGATCCGTTTCGAGGCGATGGCGGTGTCCGAACGCGGCTTGAACGATAAGGTCAGCGATCTCAACGCGTTCTGGATGGCCCGCAACGACGACGGCGGTTCCGTTCTCGCCCACCGTCGCAGCGGCGCCTTCGCGGACTATGACAGCCTGCGCACCTATTATGTCGGCATCGGCGGCAACCGGAACACCACGACCCGCTTCCGCCGCTACGTCGGCCGCGCCGGCGATCGCCCGTTGCTGCCCCAGCACGATAAGCGCGACGCCGCCGACATGCTTCAGCCCAATCGCTGGACGGCGATCCGGCTGATCGCGGATGGACGGACGGTCGCGGTCGAGCGCGACGGGCGGCGGGTGTTCACGCTCGACGACCCCGCACCCTACGCATCCGGCCAGTTCGGATTGCGGACCACGTGGAGCCACCTGCGCATCCGACGCCTGTCGATCACGCGCCGCTGATGGAGACGATCATGACCCCGATGACCCCTACGCGTCGCGATGCGCTGAAAGTCGCGCTGCTCGGCGGTGCGACCGCGCTGCTGCCGGTCCGGCTCGATGCCGCGCCCGCGCTCGCGTTCCAGCCCGCGCCGATCCGCTGGATCGACGGGACTGCGCCGACGATGCATTTGGGGCAGACGTTCGGCGTCGCCTGGCCGCGCGGCGTGCTGAAGCGCAATACCGCGCTCGCGGTCCGCACCGTCGATGGCGCCGACATACCCGCGCAGACCTGGACCACCGCGACCTGGCCCGACGGTTCGATCAAGTGGAGCGCGCACGCGGTGCCCGCCGATGTCGCGCCCGCTGGCCTGATCGTCACGCGCGGTCGGGCGACGACACCGGCGCGCGCAGTGAAGGTCACCGAGACGACCGATGCCGTGCTCATCGACGTCGGCGACCTGCACTGGGAGATCGGTCGCACCGGCCCCGCATTGGTCCGCTCGGCCAGCCAGTCCGGGCGGCCCGTGCTCGGTCCTGTCACCCTGGTCGGTTCGGTGACGTCCGATCCGCTTCACGGCGAACCCGTGTCGTTCGCCGGCGAGATTGAAAAGGTGACCATCGAGCAACGCGGCCCCGTCCGCGCGGTCGTCAAGATCGAGGGGCGGCACGTCGTCGGCGATCGCCGCTGGCTCCCGTTCACCGTGCGCCTCTACGCCTATGCCGGCTCGGCGGCGTTGCGGATCGTCCACAGCTTCGTGTTCGACGGCAATGCGCGACACGACTTTCTCGCGAGCCTGGGCGTGCAGGCGTCGGTGCCGATGCGCGGCGCGCTCCACGATCGCCATGTCCGCATCGCCACCGACGGCCAGATGTTCGCCGAGGGTGTCCGACCACTTACCGGCCTGCGCCGCGATCCTGGTCGGGCGTTCCGCGAGGCGCAGGTCGCCGGCCATGCCACGCCGCCGCTGGCAACGATGGCGCCCGCGGTCCGCGATACCCTCGACCGGATTCCCGCCTGGGGCGATTTTCGCCTCGAACAGCCTAACGCCAATGGCTGGCAGCTGACCAAGCGGACCGCGCCGGGGCAGGGCTGGATCGACGCCGACGAAGGCACGCGGGCGCCTGGGCTTACCTATGTCGGCGGTCCGGACGGCGGCGTCGCGCTCGGCCAACGCTATTTCTGGCAGCGTCATCCGACCGCGCTCCACATCGACGGTGCGGACGGCGATGCGGCGCGATTGACGGCGTGGCTGTGGTCGCCCGAGGCGTCGGCGATGGACCTGCGTCCCTATCACGGCGCGATGGGGATGGAGGCGTTCGCCGCGCAGAACGAGGGGCTGTCCGTCACCTATGAAGATTACGAGCCCGGCTGGGACGACGCATCCGGCATCGCGCGGACCAGCGAACTGACGCTCTGGGCGCTCCCCGCGACGCCCGATACCGCGACGCTCGCGCAGATGGCGAAGGCGCAAGCGACACCGCCGCAATTGATGACGAGCCCCGAGCACCTCCACGCCGCGCGCGTCTTCGGCGACTGGGGCCTGCCCGATCGCTCGACACCGAACCGCACCGCGATCGAGAACCAGCTCGACAATTTGATCGATTTCTACGCCGGCGAAGTGGATCGCCGGTCCTGGTACGGGTTCTGGAACCACGGCGATATCATGCACACTTACGACAGCGACCGGCATCGCTGGCGGTACGATATCGGCGGGTTCGCGTGGGACAACAGCGAACTCTCGCCCGACCTGTGGCTCTGGTATTCGGTCCTGCGCACCGGCAACGCGCAGGCGTTCCGCTTTGCCGAGGCGATGACCCGCCATACCGGCGAGGTCGACGTCTATCACGGCGGTCGCTTCGCCGGCATGGGCACGCGCCACGGCGTCCAGCACTGGAGCGACAGTTCGAAACAGCCGCGCGTCAGCAACGCGAGCTATCGCCGCATCTTCTATTATCTGACCGCAGACGAACGCGTCGGCGACCTGATGCGCGACCTGCTCACCTCGGACCAAACTCTTCAGCAGGTCGAGATCGGGCGGAAGGTGCCGGGCGCTAAGAAGCAGGTGCTGCCGACGGGCACGATCGAGATGACGTTCGGGACGACCTGGTGCCCGCTCGCCGCGGCATGGCTGACCGAATGGGAGCGGACCGGCGACACCCGCTGGCGCGACCGGATCGTCGCCGGGCTCGACAGCATCGGCCGCCTGCCGCACGGCTGGATGGCCGGCAGCGCACCGTTCGATCTCGCCTCGGGGCGGTTCATCGACCAGAATCGCGGTATCCGGCTCTCGCATCTCAACGCGGTGTTCGGCGCGGTCGAGGTGAGTTCGGAATTGATCCGCCTGCTCGACGTACCCCGCTATCGCACCGCCTGGCTCGATTACTGCCGATGGTACAACGCGCCCCAGACCGAATACCTCGCCAAGTTCGGTGCACCGTTCGGCCCGCGCAACCTCCGCGAGGCGCATTCGCGGCTCACCGCGTACGTCGCGCACGAAACGCAGGACGCGACGCTTGCGGCACGCGCGGCGGGAGAGTTCCTGTCCGGCGATGCGGGACTTGGCACATGGCCGAACGATCCGCGACACACCGACGGCCATGTCACCGAATGGCCCGGCGTCTCGACCAATGCGTCCGCGCAATGGGGGCTCGCCGCGATCCAGTGCATGGCGTTGATCCCGGAAGCGCTCGACCGCACGACCATCCGGTCGCCGGATGCAGTGGGCAAACGCCGTCTTGGCGACGCCGGTCGCGACTGAGGTAAGTCCCGTATTGTGGTCACTTGCGCCAAAATATGCAGAGCGGTATCGAGTCTTCTATGTCCCGGCCATCGGAGTCCCGCATGTACGACCGCATTTACTACGCCACGCACCCCGACATGATGGAGTGCGTATCCAACGACGAACTGCGCGACCGGTACCTGATCCAGGACCTGTTCCGCGACGGTGAATGCGTGCTCAACTACACGCATGCCGAGCGCTTCGTGATTGGCGGCGTTGCGGTCGCCAGCGGTAGCGTGAAGCTGCCCGACCAGGCCGAGCCGGCATCGGCGGCGGGTCATCCGTTCCTCGAACGTCGCGAACTCGCGGTCGTCAACGTCGGCAAGACCAACGGCACCGTCACGGTCGACGGCGAGACCTTCACGCTCGGCAACAAGGACTGCCTGTACGTGACGATGGGCGCCAAGGACGTGCAGTTCTCGGGCGACGGCGCGCGCTTCTATCTGGCGTCGTGCCCGGCGCACAAAGCGTTCACCACGCGCGTGATCTCGGTCGGCGATGCGACCACGCTGGAGCGCGGCAGCCTCAAGGACTCGAACGAGCGGACGATCTACCAGATGGTCATCCCCGGCATCTGCGACAGTGCGCAGCTGGTCATGGGGCTCACCGTCCTGAAGCCCGGCTCGGTGTGGAACACGATGCCGCCGCACATCCACGAGCGTCGCAGCGAGATCTATTTCTACTTCGAACTCGACGATCTCGAGAAGGACCGCGTGTTCCACTACATGGGCGAAGGCGAGGCGACCCGGCACATCGTCATGGCAAACGAGGAAGCGGTGATCAGCCCGCCCTGGTCGATCCACATGGGCTCGGGCACCAAGGCGTACGCGTTCATCTGGGCGATGGCCGGCGAGAACCAGGATTATACCGACATGAACGTCCTGGATATCTGCCAGCTGGCGTAAGTCTTCTCCCCTCCCATTCACGGGAGGGGTCGGGGGAGGGCGTGTCCACGAGCGCTGGTCCGCATTTCCCCTCCCCTAACCCCTCCCGCAGGCGGGAGGGGAATGAGAAAGAAAGCATGACAAACCCCTTCGACCTGACCGGCAAGGTCGCGATCGTCACCGGCGCCAACACCGGCATCGGCCAGGCGATCGCCGTCGCGCTCGCCGCCGCTGGCGCCGACGTCGCCTGCGTCGGTCGTACGCCCGCCGAAGACACCGTCGCGCAGATCCGTGCGCTGGGGCGAAAAGCGGAGATCGTCTCGGCCGACCTGTCGACGATCGAGCCGGTCCAGCGCGTCGTCGACGAGACCGTCGCCAGGCTTGGCAGGCTCGACATCCTGATCAACAACGCCGGCATCATCCGCCGAGCCGACGCGGTCGACTTCAGCGAAGCGGACTGGGATGCGGTGATCGACACCAATTTGAAGTCGGTGTTCTTCCTGTGCCAGGCGGCCGGGCGCCACATGATCGCGCGCATCGAAAAGGAGGGCGGCTCAGGCAAGATCGTCAACATCGCCTCGATGCTGACGTTTCAGGGCGGCATCCGCGTGCCGAGCTATACCGCCTCGAAGTCCGGGATCGGCGGGCTGACCAAGCTGCTGGCGAACGAGTGGGCCGCCAAGGGCATCAACGTCAACGCGATCGCGCCCGGGTACATCGCGACCAACAACACCGCAGCACTACAGGCGGACGAGACCCGCAACCGCTCGATCCTCGACCGCATCCCGGCAGGCGCCTGGGGCGATGCCAGCGACCTCGGCGGGGCGGCGGTGTTCCTGTCCTCTGCCGCCGCGAACTACGTGCAAGGCCATATCCTCGCCGTCGACGGAGGCTGGCTGGCGCGGTAGTCGTCGAGCACGCCTGACAGCGTACCGCTGAGCGTGAGCGTTCCATATCCCGTTGGAATGTCGCCGAAGACGCATCCGGCCGTAGTTTTTTTTCGTTGATCGAGCGCCCGTTCGAGGCGACCGGAGAGCATGATCGCCGCAGAGCGATGCTGCTACAGGGACTCGTGACATGATCATCTACCGTACCGCCTTGGCCCTTGCCGTTTCGACCTTTGCGCTCGCCCATGCGCAGGCAGCGTCGGCGCAGGAGACGCCCGCGCCAGTGGCTGCCGCCGCCGATCCCGCCGCCGATCCCGCCGCCGCGCCGCTCGACGACGAGAAGGGCGACATCATCGTTACCGGCACGCGCACGGCCGGCCGGTCCCGGCTCGACAGCGCGTCGCCGGTCGACGTGCTGAGCGGCGCCAGCCTGCAGCGCCAAGGCACCACCGAGCTCGCGACCGCGCTGTCGGCAATCGCGCCATCGATCGATTTCCCACGTCCCTCGGCGACCGACGGGACCGACGCGATCCGCCCGGCCACGTTGCGCGGCCTGTCGCCCGATCAGACGCTGGTGCTCATCAACGGCATTCGCGGCCACACGTCGTCGCTGGTCAATACCAACGGCAGCGTCGGCCGGGGGTCGGCGGCGGTCGATCTCAACACGGTCCCGACCGTGGCGCTGGACCGGATCGAAGTGCTGCGCGACGGTGCTTCGGCGCAATATGGCTCGGATGCGATCGCCGGCGTCGTCAACCTGCGACTCCGCGAAGCACGCTCGGGTGGCGGTGCGCAGGTCACCTATGGCTTGTACAACACCGACGTCGACACCGCGAACAACAGTCGCGACGTGACCGGCGAGCATGCGGTCACCGCCTCGGCATGGCAGGGCATCGGCTTCGGCAGCGACGGCTTCGTCACCGTCTCGGGCGAATATACCAAGCGCCAGCCGACCAACCGCGCCGATACCGACACGCGCGTGACGCCCAATCGCGTCACCGGCCGTTATGGCGACCCGGCGGTCGAGCAATATACCGGCTTCGTCAACGCGGGCACCTCGCTGACCGACACGCTCAGCCTCTACGCGTTCGGTGGTTATCAGGATCGCGACAGCCGGAGCGCGGCGTTTCCCCGCGTCGCCGCCACCACCGCGACGACGGCGGCACTGGCCCTGCTGACCCGCGCGGGGTATGCGGGCGGCTTCCTGCCGATCATCAACACCAAGTCGAAGGACATCAACTCCGCGGTCGGCCTGCGCGGCGATCTCGGCGGTTTCAACGTCGATCTCTCGCTCAGCTACGGCCGCAACACGATCGATTATCGGACGCTGAATTCGGCGAACTACGCGTTCGGCACGGCAACGCCGCACAATTTCGAGGACGGCTCGACGATCTACGACCAGTATGTCGCCGGGCTCGACGTCTCGCGTAAATTCGACGTCTTCCAGTCGTTGAACGTCGCCTTCGGTATCGAAGGCCGGCGCGAGGGGTACAAGATCGTCGCCGGCGAACTGGCGTCCTACGGCTATCCGGCGGCCGGCACGGTGACGGGCATTCCCGCCAACACCACAGCCGCACCGGGCGCGCAGGGATTCGGCGGCTTCTCGCCCGGCAATGCGACCGAGCAGAGCCGCCGCAACGGCAGCATCTACCTCGATATCGAGGCACAGGTGACCGACAAGCTGCTCGTCGGGCTGGCCGGCCGAGCCGAGGATTACTCCGATTTCGGCAGCACCGCGACCGGCAAGGCCTCGCTGCGCTATGACTTCACGCGCTGGTTCGCCTTGCGCGCCACCGCCTCGACCGGGTTCCGCGCGCCGTCGCTGCAGCAGCAATATTTCACGCAGACCGCTTCGGTGGTCACCAACGGGGTACCGATCCTGACCGGGACCTTCCCCTCGGTCAGCACCGTCGCGAGCGCACTCGGCGGTCTGCAGCTCGAACCGGAAAAGTCGACCAACCTGTCGGTCGGCACGGTCATCCGCGCGGGCGGCTTCGACCTCACGATCGATGCCTATCGCATCCATATCCGTGACCAGATCGGCCTGTCGGAGAATATCGCGGCAACGTTCAGCCCGACCGTGGCATCGCTGCTCGCGCCGTTCAACGTGTCCGCCGCGCGCTTCTTCCTCAACGGGCTTGCCTCGACGACCAAGGGCATCGACGCGGTCGCGCATTACCGGCTGGCTGCGGAAAGCGCCGGGACGTTCGACTTTACCGTCGCAGGCAACATCAACGACGTTGACGTGACGCGCGTGCCGGTGACGACCTCGACGCTCAACCCGGCGCCGACGCTGTTCGCGCGCAGCCGCATCCTGACGCTGGAGGACGGAACCCCAGGCACGAAGGTGACGGGGACGATCGACTGGTCGCTCGACCGGCTTGGTGCGCTCGCGCGGGTCACCTATTACGGCGACGTCAACCAGCCGGGCACGCTCGTCGCGGCGGACGTCCATACCGGCAAGCACGCGATCACCGACCTCGAACTCCGCTACACCGCGGCGAAGGGTGCACAGATCGGCCTGGGCATCAGCAACGTCTTCGACGTCTATCCGGACCGGACGATCGCCGCGAACAACAGCACGGGCGTGCTGGGCTACCCGTCCTATTCGCCGTTCGGGTTCAACGGCCGCTATCTCTACGCCCGGGTCGGCCTCAACTGGTGAGCGCCGCCTGACAGCGACAAGCTTCGACAATCAAGGGCTTCGCGTTCCACGCGGAGCCCTTGATCGTTCATAGCGGAGTTGCCGTCGATTGCCGATGGTTCTCCGGCGAGGGCGACCATATGGCAAATAGGGTATGAAGGTGGACGCCCGCTCGGACGCGGCGGCCGAGCAGGCTGTCAAAGCAGGCCAGGATTCGATACCAGCGCTGTGAGATAAACCGCAGGACGCTCGCGTCCTGTGCACCGCTAAGTGTTTGAAACACCTGAATGGTGACCCCTACGGGAATCGAACCCGTGCTTCAGCCGTGAAAGGGCCGCGTCCTAACCGCTAGACGAAGGGGCCTGCGTGGTTGGAGGCGCCTAAAAGGAAGCCGCTTGGGCGTCAACCCCTCAATCAGCCCAGGCGGCATCTTCGACGTGTAATTCTGCGGAGGGGCGCGACGACCAGTCGTCGATCTTGGCGCGGCCCGCCAGCCAGAGCTTGCGGTGGGGCGGGGCGCCGAGCAGGGCCTGGCCGAGTGCGCTCTCGGCCGAGCGGAAAGCCATCGCCTTGATGCTGCGACCGTCGTCACCCGCGACGATCGTGCGGACGTGACCGTTGCCGACCACGTCCGCCTTGATGACGCGGACCGGGCCCATCGCGACGCGGGGGGCGGGCCAGCCCATGCCGTAGGGACCACCGGCTTCCATCGATTCGACGAGGCCGGGGTTCACGCCGCCCGCCGCGAGGACCGCGTCGAGCAGGAGCGCGCGGTCTCCGTTCGAGCGCTCGACGGCGGCGGCGAGGCGTTCTTCGAGGAAGTCGGTGAAGGCGGGGATGCCCGCTTCGCTGATCGTCAGGCCGGCGGCCATCGCATGGCCTCCGCCAGCGACCAGCAGGCCGTGTTCGCGCGCGGCCATGACCGCCGCGCCGAGGTCCACGCCGGGGATCGAGCGACCGGAGCCCTTGCCGATGCCGTTCTCGTCGATCGCGATGACGATTGCGGGGCGGCCAAGCTTTTCCTTCAGGCGGCCGGCGACGATGCCGATCACGCCGGGGTGCCAGCCATGGCCGGCGACGACCGCGACCGCGCGGTCTCGGCTTGAGAGCAGGTCGGCGGCTTCCTGCACGATGGTTTCGATCGCGCGGCGTTCCTCGTTGAGGCGATCGAGTTCGGTCGCGATCTCGCGCGCTTCGTCCGGGTCCTGCGTGGTCAGCAGGCGGACGCCGAGGTCTGCGCGACCGACGCGGCCGCCGGCATTGATCCGGGGGCCGAGCGCGAAGCCGAGATCGGTGCAGGTCGGGTTGCGGGTCAGGCGCGAGGCTTCGATCAGCGCGGCGACGCCGATATTCCTGCGGGCGCCCATGACCTTCAGGCCCTGTGCGACGAACGCGCGGTTGAGACCGCGGAGCTGCGCGACGTCGGCGACCGTGCCGAGCGCGACGATGTCGAGCAGGTCGATCAGTTTCGGCTCGGCGCGGTCCTTGAAAAAACCGCGGGTGCGCAGGCTTCGGACGAGCGCGGCGGCGGCGAGGAAGCACATCCCGACGGCGGCGAGGTGGCCGTGCGCCGCACCTTCCGTCTCGTCGAGGCGGTTGGGGTTTACCAGCGCGAGTGCGTGCGGGAGCGCGGTCGAGCATTTGTGGTGGTCGATGACGATCACGTCGACCTGCGCGTCGCGGGCGGCGTCGAGCGCGTCGAACGCCTGCGCGCCGCAGTCGACCGTGACGATCAGCGAGGCGCCTTCGCCGGCGAGGCGGACGAGCGCTTCGCCCGAGGGACCATAGCCTTCGAGCAGGCGGTCGGGGATGTAGGGGCGGGCCTCGATGCCGAGGTCACGCAGCACGAGGACCATCAACGCGGCGGAGGTGGCGCCGTCGACGTCGTAATCGCCGAAGATCGCGACCTGTTCCTGCGCCTGCACCGCGTCGGCGAGGCGCTCGGCGGCGCGGTCCATGTCGCGGAAGATCGACGGGTCGGGCATGAACGCGCGGATCGAAGGGGTGCGGTGCGCGTCGAGCGCATCGCGAGGGCAGCCCCGCGCGAGGAGGAGCTGGGTAACGAGATCGTCGCCCGAACCGCCGACGCCGAAGCCGTCCCGGCCGTCTGCGGCGAGGGCTCGCCAGCGCCAGGGCTGGCCGAGGATGGAAGAAGTTACGCCGAGAACTGTCATGCCTCGGACGTAGTGGCTGCGGGGGGATTGTCGAGCGGGGAGGGGGGCTTCAGTCGGTCAGCGCCGATGCCTTTCCAAGGGGACCTCCCCGGCGGAGGCCGGGGCCCAGTTGGAAAGGTAGGCCCAAGGGAGCGCTACACTCGGTCAGTAACGTCTCTCGACTGGGCTCCGGCCTCCGCCGGGGAACGCCCCGCGTTACCGGCGGTCCCAACCCCGTTCGTGCTGAGTAGCGACCGAGTAGCTTCGTAGAAGCGTATCGAGGGTGCGTATCGAAGCATGGGTCCCGTGCGCCAACCTGTTCTTCGATACGCCGTCTCGATACGCCGCCCTCGGCGACTACTCAGGACGAACGGGGGGAGGCGACGGGATTTGGAAAGGGGACTTCGCTACGGTGGAAGGGGGCCGAGCCATCTGGCAGTCGTCTCGCCTCCTCACTTGATCCAAGGCCGCTCGCGGAACCACTTCGTCACGATGTATTTCGTGCCCTCCATCACCGGCATGCCCTCGTGCAAGGTCAGCCCGTTGGGAGTCCCGTCGGGATTCATGTTGTTCCACGCGAGCAACATACCGCGCTTCGGGGCGATCTTGATGCCGGCCTGCGGGAACCACGTCGCGCCGCCCTCGGGGACGTCGTTGAGGAACACCATCGCGGTCCAGGTGCGCTGGCCGCCCTGCTCCTGCATCTTCGCCCAATAGCTTTCGGACTCGTGGAAATAGTCGTGGTGCGCGCGGAATTGCTGACCGGGGGCATAGCGCTGGCCCTGCATCGTCTCTCCGTGGAGCAGGTCGATACCGAGCAAGGTCGCGATCGCCTCGTCGGTCGGCTGCACCTCGGGAGACCAGCGATCCATGTCGCAGCTTTCCGACGTGCGGAAGCTGCTGTTGGGGCGGTCGGAGAGCAGTGTCGAGGGCCGTCGCTTCGAGTCGATCATCGCGATCAGTTGCTTGCAAGTCCTGGGATCGAGGAACGGCGCCTGATAATAGAATTGCACCGTGTCCATTGCGATGCGCTGCACCGCCGGATTGGCGTCGAGCCGTGCCGAAACCTGCAATCCGGCGGCTTGGCGGAGTGCCATGGCCGGATCGACCTTCCTGGCTTTTGAAAAGATACCCACGCCGCAGGATTTGGCGAACTGAAGACGAAACGCAAGAGCCCCGCGGCAATCTCGTCGCGGGGCTCTCTCGATTACCAGAAGATGTCGTACACCGTGTCGACCACGCGGCCGCTGTCGAGATCGACCAGCAGCGCGTCGTTGTAATAGCGCACCCAGCGATACGCACCGTACGCCTCGGGCAAACGGTAGGTGTACGGGTCCTGGATCCAGTAATTGCGGTTGTACAATATGCTGCTCAGCGAGAAGCCGACCCCAAAGCGACGATAGCCTGCCCCCCAGCCGCTCGGCGCATAATAGCGCGGGAGGCGGTACGCGCCGCGGTTCGACGCGCGGTAGTTGCTCCAGGCATAGCGGTTGTCGTTGCGCCAGCCGCGGTTCCACGCCCCGCCCTGGTTGTAGCCGCCCTGGTTATACCGGCCGTCATTGCCCCGGCCATAGCCTTGCGCGTTACCGTAGCCCCGGTTGGGCTGGCGGTTCTGGTAGCCGTCGCGTCCACCGTCGTCGCGCCCACGATTGTCGTCGCGATACCCGGGTCGGTTGTCGTAGCCGGGACGGCCATCGTTGCGACCATATTGTCCACGATCCGCCTGCTGGTTGCCGCGGTCGGGCTGCCAGCCGGGGCGGCCCTGGTCATTGCCGCGCCCGTCATTGCCGGTCCCGGGACGCTGCCCGTTAAGTTGACCGTTAAATTGACCGTTGCCTTGGCCGTTGAACTGCCCGTTGCCCGCCTGTGCGCGATCGCCGCCGGGCTGAATCCGGTCCGGGCCACGGCCCTGCTGCTGCGGCGAGTTGGCCATATCGGCGCGCTGCGGACGCTGCTGTGCCTGCTGGCGATCACCGCGATTGCCACGCTCCTGGCGCTGCCCACCATTGCCGCCGCGATCACCGCGATCACCGCGATCGCCACGATCACCGCGGTCGCCGCGATCCTGCTCGACCTGTTGCGCGCTCGCGGCGCTCGCCATCATCGTCGCCGGCACCAATGCCGACGCTGCCATCAAGAGCTTGAAAAACTTGCCCGTCATCGCCGTCGTCCTCGACTGCCGGCGCACAAGCCGGCTCCTCTGATGCAACCCGTCTAGGCGAGTCGGAGTGTGGCAACGCTGAATGGGTTCGTCAGCGATCAGACAGGTTTGAGCGCCCTCCGTAACGTCGCCGGCCCCTGCTTCCTTGTTCTCCCGCGAAGGCGGGAGCCCAGTCTGGATCCCCGCCTTCGCGGGGAAACAAACTTGGGTATCCGGGCAAGCTACCGCGCCGGCGGCGGCACCAAGGCTGGCACCAGCCGCGCGGAATCCGCCTGGTCGATCCCAGGCCGTGGGCCGGCGGGAATGACCTCCTCCCCGCGCGTCGCACGCCCGGCCCGCTGGATCGCCTCCACCACCCGTGGATACACGCCGCACCGACACAGGTTCGTGATCTGCTCCCTAATCTGATCCTCGCTCGGGTCCGCATTGCGTTTCAACAGCGCGGCCGCCGCCATGATCATGCCGGGAATGCAGAAGCCGCATTGCGGGACATTCTCGGCGATGAAGGCCAGCTGCACCGGATGGTTGCGTTCGCGCGACAGTCCCTCGATCGTGGTGACGTACGCGCCCTCGATCGAGCCGATCGGCACGCGGCAACTGCGCATCGCGCGCCCGTCGACATCGACCGTGCACGCGCCGCAATGCCCCGTACCGCAGCCATATTTCGTGCCCGTCAGGTTCGACGCATCGCGCAACGCCCAAAGCAAAGGCGTGTCGGCGTCGA
This sequence comes from Sphingomonas sp. R86520, assembly GCF_042466285.1. NCBI lineage: Bacteria > Pseudomonadati > Pseudomonadota > Alphaproteobacteria > Sphingomonadales > Sphingomonadaceae > Sphingomonas > Sphingomonas sp. R86520. The sequence goes on along the minus strand of NZ_JAXHBZ010000001.1, from coordinate 2,398,106 downwards.
GCTTGTATTCGATCGGCTCGTTGTTGACGGTGAAGCGGCTCATGCGCGCCTTTCTAGCCGGTCGCGGCGGATCGTACCAAGCAGGATTGCCACGCGCTGCCACCCCGGCTTATGTCCCGCGGCATAAGATCGCGAGAGGGCGCTACACATGCACGTCGATACCCATTCAACAGCCGCAGCAGGAGGCGATGCCAGCCACGGCTACGACGCGCCCGATCTGCGCGTGTTCGTGTTCGCGCTGTTCTTCATCTTCGGCGGCATCACGTCGCTGAACGACATCATCATCCCGAAGATGAAGGAGCTGTTCACGCTCGACCACGCGACCGCGATGCTGGTCCAGTCTGCGTTCTTCCTCGCCTATGCGCTGTTCTCGATCCCCGCCGCGGCGATCGTACGCAAGGCAGGCTATATGCGCACCGCGTCGATCGGCCTCGTGACGATGACGGTCGGCTGCCTGTTGTTCATCCCGGCGGCGGGCAAGGCGAGCTTCGGCATGTTCCTGTTCGCGCTGTTCGTGCTCGGCGCAGGGATCACCGTGGTGCAGGTCGTCGCCAACCCGCTGATCTCCGCGCTGGGTGCGCCAAAGTCGGCGTCGAGCCGGCTGACCTTCGCGCAGGCGTTCAACTCGCTCGGCACCACCATCTTCCCGTATGTCGGCTCCGCGCTGATCCTCGGCGGGCTGGCCACGGTCGATTCCTCGAAGCTCACCGGTGCTGCGCTCGACGCGTACCGGACCGAATCGTCGCGCGCGGTTGTGCACACCTATATCGGCCTCGCGATCGCGCTGCTGATCGTCGCCGCAGTCGTCTGGACCCGCCGCAACCGCCTCCAGGAAGAGCAGGACCAGTCGGGCAGCATCTTCCACGGCCTGACGCTGTTGAAGCGCCCGCGCTTCGCGATGGGGACGGCGTGCATCTTCCTGTACGTCGGCGCCGAAGTCGCGATCGGTTCGCTGATCGTGAATTACCTGATGCAGCCGAGCGTGATGGGCCTGAGCGACGTCGCCGCGGGCAAGCACGTGCCGTTCTACTGGGGCGGTGCGCTGGTCGGCCGCTTCATCGGTGCGTACGTGCTGAACAAGGTTTCACCGGGCAAGGTCCTCGCGGGCGTCGCCACGGGGACGCTGGCACTGATCCTGATCTCGGCGAACACCGAGGGCGCGATCTCGGGCTGGGCGCTGCTGTCGATCGGGTTGATGAACGCGGTGATGTTCCCGACGATCTTCACGCTGGCATCCGAGGGTCTGGGCAAGCGCGCCGCCGAAGGCTCGGGCGTGATCGCCACGGCCATCGTCGGCGGCGCGATCATCCCGTATTTCACGGGTGTGCTGGCGGATAGCTCGGGGTCGCTCCACTTCGCTCTGCTGTTGCCCGCGATCTGCTACGCGCTGATCCTGAGCTACGGGCTGTATGCCCGGCGTCCGGTGGTCGCCTGAAACAACCCCGGTTTAGATAACTTGAGCCGGTACCTCGGCACCGCTGTCACCCTGCCGTCGTTGTTACGCTAGCACGCCCGTCACCCGACACCGCGCGCGCCGTCATTCCAGCACCCACCCCGTCATCCCAGCGAAAGCTGGGATATCCCCGTAACAGGGCGCGCCCTCGACGCGGGAGACCCCAGCTTTCGCTGGGGTGACGGGGTGGCGATGAGTGACGGACGGGATCGGCAACATGCGACGGACTGGCAGAAGCCGGGGAGCCGCACTTAAAACGCGGCAATCCCCGTGATCGCCCGCCCCAAGATCAGCGCATGCACGTCGTGCGCGCCCTCGTAAGTGTTGACCGTTTCCAGGTTCATCAGGTGGCGCATCACCTGATACTCGCCCGAGATGCCGTTGCCGCCGTGCATGTCCCGGCTCATCCGCGCGATATCGAGCGCCTTGCCGACATTGTTGCGCTTCACGATCGAAACCATCTCCGGCGCGAACCGCCCCTCGTCCATCAACCGTCCGACGCGCAGCGAAGCCTGCAGCCCGAGTGCGATCTCGGTCTCCATATCCGCCAGTTTCTTCTGGAAAAGCTGCCGCCCGGCCAGCGGCGTCCCGAACTGGTTACGATCGAGCCCGTACTGCCGCGCCGCGTGAAAACAGAATTCCGCCGCGCCCAGCGCACCCCATGAAATCCCGTAGCGCGCACGGTTGAGACAGCCGAACGGTCCCTTCAATCCCTGCACGTCCGGCAGCAAGGCGTCCTCGCCGACCTCGACCTCGTCCATCATCACCATGCCGGTGATCGACGCGCGAAGCGAAAGCTTGCCCTCGATCTTGGGCGTCTCCAGCCCCTTCATCCCGCGCTCGAGAATGAACCCGCGGATACCGCCGCCATGCTCGTCGGACTTCGCCCAGATCACGAACACGTCCGCGATCGGCGAATTCGAGATCCACGTCTTCGCGCCAGAGATCACATAGCCGTTGGCCGTCTTCTTCGCGCGCGTCGTCATGCCGCCGGGATCGGACCCGGCATCCGGCTCGGTCAGTCCGAAGCAGCCGATCCATTCACCGGTCGCGAGCTTGGGCAGGTATTTCCGCTTCTGCGCCTCCGAGCCGAACGCGTTGATCGGGTACATTACGAGGCTCGACTGTACTGACATCATCGAGCGATAGCCCGAGTCGATCCGCTCAACCTCGCGCGCGACCAGCCCGTACGCGACATAGGACGCGCCGACGCCGCCATATTCCTCCGGAATCGTCGGCCCGAGCAACCCGAGTGCGCCCATCTCGCGGAAAATCGCGGGATCGGTATGCTCATGCTGGAACGCGTCGATGATCCTGGGCGCCAGCTTGTCGTCGGCATACGCCTTGGCGCTGTCGCGGATCATCCGCTCGTCCTCGCTCAACTGATCGTCGAGCAGGAACGGATCCGCCCAGTCGAACTTGCCCATTCCGGCCATCGTCATCTCCTTCGTTGACCGCCGACTTCGTGGTTCCGCAGGCGAAAGTCCACCCCTTGCGCGTGGTTTAAGCGTCGATCAGCGTCAGCACGTCGACGGTCACATGCTCCCGGCCGTCGATCGTTTCGATGCGGTCCACCGACAGATCGGCGACGATGTGCCCGCGCATCGCGAACACAGCTTCGGGCAGGCCATCGATCCAGTCTCGAAGACCGGGTACGGGAACGGCTGCCATCGTCAGCCGGTGCAGCGTGCCCACGAACGTCGCGCTGGCCCAAGGCGTGCACGCGATCGATTCGACATGCATCGTCAGGCTCGCCGCAGCCGCATGGCCCCGCAGCACGCGGATCAGCAGCGTTCCCGCATCGGGGCCACGGATCGCATCCATCCTCATGATCCGTGTCGTTCGATGAAGGTTTCGATCCTTGCGACCATCGGCGCACGCGGCTGCCGGCCGAGTCGGAGATCGTGGACCAGCCGCGGATCCCCCACCGACAGTCGCCCGAACTTGGTCATCGGCATGCCGGTCTGCCGCAGATATCGATCGATCTTGATGAGAACGGACATGTTGCTCCTTCCGAGTCCCTAGCCCGACTCCCGGGCTGCGTTCCTGATCTGTTCCGGTAAATCCTACTTGTCTAGGAAATTTCCTACGCTAGGGTCAGGTGGTGTCCAGAACCGCATCCGATCCCGATCCAAGATCTGCACTTGCAACGCTTGCGGCAACGAGGGGCGATAGTCTGGCGGCCCTATCGGTGATGCTGGGGCGCAACGCCGCGTATCTGCAGCAGTATGTCAGGCGCGGATCGCCGCGCGTACTGAGCGAACGCGACCGACGGTTGCTGTCGGACTATCTTGGCGTCAGCGAGACGGCACTTGGAGCGCCGGCGGAACGCGCGCCAGGCTTCCGCCTTCCGAAGCTGAACGTCGCGGCGTCGGCCGGGCCGGGCGCGCTGGTCGACGGCGAGATCGTGCTCGGCACCGATACGCTCGATCCGGGCCTCGCCCGCAGACTGGGCCTCAGGGATGGTCAGGCCGCGATCATTCGTGTCCGGGGCAGCTCGATGGAGCCGGGATTGTTCGACGGCGATCATATCGTGGTCGACACCGCAGACCGTACCCCGAGCGCAAAGGGCGGTGTGTACGTGATCCGGATCGAGGACGCCGTGATGGTGAAGCGCGTAGCTCTGGTACGCGGGGCATTGGTGGCGAAGAGCGATAACCCTGATGCAGGGCCGGTGCCCGACGGAGCTATCGCGGTCATCGGTCGAGTAGTCTGGCAGATGCGAGAGCCGCGGTAAGGATGAAGCCGCAGGTACCCCAAATGCATCCGGTTCTCCCGCGAAAGCGGGAGCCCATGATTACAACCGACAACGTTCGTGGTCCTGGACCCCCGCTTCCGCGGGGGAACGGGTAGATAGGGCCTCCCTTGCAAGGGAGGCCCAGGAGTCAGCGCCCCTGCAGCTTGCTCAGGATAGTCATCGACTGTTCCGAGCCTGACTGCGGAACGATCTCGCCGACGCGGTCGATGATCGCGTCCCAGTTCGCGGCAACACCTTCGACCGACAGATCGTCGCCCGTCAGCAGTTTGCCCTGTGTCAACGTCACGTACGCCGCCTGGAACACGCCGGCGCCGGCGCCGACGATCATGTTGGTGGGAGCGTCTTCCGACACCAGGAACACCGCGGCGGGCGCGACCTTGTCGGGGGAGAAGGCCTTGAACGCCTCCTCGGGGAAGATGTCCTGCGTCATGCGGGTGCCCGCGGTCGGCGCGATCGTGTTGACCTTGATGTTGTTCTTCGCACCCTCGATGGCCAGCGTCTTGGTAAGACCCGCAAGCCCGAGTTTCGCCGCGCCGTAGTTCGCCTGGCCGAAATTGCCGTATAGGCCGGTCGAGGATGCGGTCATCAGGATGCGACCGTAATTCTGCGCGCGCATCGTGTCCCACACCGCCTTGGTGGCGTTGGCCGAACCGTTCAGGTGAACGTCGACCACGAACTTGAAGTCGGCGGGCTCCATCTTGGCGAAGCTCTTGTCGCGCAGCACGCCGGCATTGTTGATGAGGATATGGACGCCGCCCCATTTCTCGGACGCGCGGGCGACCATCTCGACCATCTGGTCGTACTCGGTAACGCTGCCGCCGTTCGACATCGCTTCGCCGCCGGCTGCTTCGATTTCCTCGACGACCTTCAGCGTGGCGTCGGAATGGCCGGTGCCGTCGCGCGACGCACCGAGATCGTTGACCACGACCTTCGCGCCGCGGCGGGCGAGTTCGAGCGCGTATTCGCGGCCAAGGCCGCCGCCGGCGCCGGTGACGATCGCGACGCGGCCTTCGAAGCTGATGGACCCAAAGTTCTCAGACATGGAAAAGGCGCTCCTCTCTTATAGTTGGAGCGCCTTTCCTAGAACGTAAAGCTGGCTATGCAAGCGATGCGGCAAGCGGCAGGATCACCCACCGCTTGCAACGCGACTTACTTGCCGCCGCGGTTGCGGCAGCCGTCCTTGACCGTCTTCGAGCAGACCGGATACGTCGCAGGTGCCGGCGTTGGCGGGGTCACGGTCGGCTGGGCGAACGTGACGCCACCAGCAGGTGCCGGGGCTGCCATCGGTGCGGCAGGTGCTGCGGCCTGATCGGCAGGAGCGGCCATCGCGGGATCGGCCGGTGCTGCGGGATCGGCGGGAGCAGCCTGGTCTGCGGGCGCGGTCTGGTCTGCGGGCGCGGTCTGCATCGCGGGATCGGCCGGTGGGGTCGTCTGGGCGATCACGGGCGACGCGAGGAGTGCGGCAGCAGCGAAAAGAATGGTCTTCATACGAATCTCCTAAATGGGTGCACCATTTTGGTAGCGCGACGTCTGAACGCACTAAGTCGTGCTTGGGTCCTTCGTTTCGCAACCGATTCCATTCGCCCCACCGCGGGACAGGCTCGTCAGCCCCCCGTGTCGAGCGAATAGCCAGCCGAGCGGACGGTGCGAATGATGTCTGGACGCTCGCCGACGTTGATCGCTTTTCGCAACCGCCGGATGTGTACGTCGACCGTGCGGCTCTCGATATCGGAGTCATGCCCCCACACCGCGTCGAGCAGGCGTTCGCGCGAGAACACCCAGCCCGGATGCTCGAGGAAATGCTTGAGCAGCCGGAACTCGGTCGGTCCGAGCGACACGACTTCGCCGGCGCGGCGGACCTTGTGGCCAACCGTGTCCATCTCGATGTCGGCATAGCTGAGCGCTTCGCCGGCGAGGGCAGGGCGCACGCGGCGGAGTACCGCCCCGACGCGGGCGACGAGTTCGCGCGGCGAGAACGGCTTGGTCACGTAATCGTCGGCGCCGGTTTCAAGCCCACGGACGCGATCCTCTTCCTCGCCGCGTGCCGTCAGCATGATGATCGGCACGTTCTGAGTCTCGGGTGCGCGGCGCAGGCGACGGCACACCTCGATCCCCGACAGCCCCTCGACCATCCAGTCGAGCAGGACGATATCGGGCACCTTCTCTTTGGCGAGCAGCAAGGCTTCCTCGCCGTCAGGGGTATGCGCGATCTCGAAATCCTCGCGCTTGAAATGCCAGACCAGCAATTCGGCGAGGGCGGCGTCGTCCTCGACCAGGAGCATCTTCGCGCGTGCCATTATGCCGGCTCCTTCTTTATGCCGCGTTCGCGATCGACCATCTGCGTGCCGGTCGCGGCGAAATAGACCATTTCGGCGACGTTGGTCGCGTGATCGCCGATCCGCTCGAGGTTTTTCGCAACGAACAGCAGATGCGCGACCTGGCTGATCGTCTTCGGGTTCTCGACCATGTAGGTGACCAGCGTGCGGAAGATGCTGTCGTAGAAATCGTCCAGCGCATTGTCGCTCTCGACGACGCGAACGGCCTCTTCCGCGTCGCGCGCGGCGAACGCGTCGAGCACGTCGTGGACCATCTCGCTCGCCATCCGGCCCATCGCCGGCAGGATCGAGATCGGCTCGATCCGGTGCTCGCTTTCGATCATCGGCACGCGCTTGGCGATGTTCTTGGCATAATCGCCGATCCGCTCGACGACGCCCGCGATCTTCAGCGCGGCGACGACTTCGCGCAGGTCGACCGCCATCGGTGCGCGCAAGGCGATGATCCGAACCGCGAGCCGTTCGACCTCCGCCTCGATGACGTCGATCTGTTTGTCGGCGACGCGGACCTGTTCGGCAAGCGCGAGGTCGTTGCGTTGCAGCGCCTGCATCGCCTTGTCGATCGCGTCCTCGGCGAGCCCGCCCATCTGCGAGATCAACCCGCGGAGCTCGCCGATGTCGTTGTCGAAGGCCTTGACCGTATGCGTGTTCATGGTCGTTTCCCGACTCAGCCGTAACGGCCGGTGATGTAATCCTTGGTCCGCTCTTCGCGGGGATTGGTGAAGATGTCCGAGGTGTTGCCGTATTCGACCAGCGTGCCGAGATGGAAGAACGCGGTCTTCTGGCTGACGCGCGCCGCCTGCTGCATGTTGTGCGTGACGATCACCATCGCGTAGCGGCCGCGCAGTTCGTGGATCAGCTCCTCGATCTTCGCGGTCGCGATCGGATCGAGCGCCGAACACGGCTCGTCCATCAGGATGACCTCGGGATCGACCGCGATCGCGCGGGCAATGCAGAGCCGCTGCTGCTGGCCGCCCGATAGCGCCGTGCCGCTGTCGCTCAGGCGATCCTTGACCTCGTCCCACAAGCCAGCCCGTCGCAGCGACTTCTCGACGATCCGGTCGAGATCTGCCTTGGCGCCCGCGAGCCCATGGATACGCGGGCCATAGGCGACGTTCTCGTAGATCGATTTCGGAAACGGATTGGGCTTCTGGAACACCATGCCGACGCGCGCGCGGAGCTGCACGACGTCCATGTCCGGCGAATAGATGTCCTGGCCGTCGAGCTTGATCTCGCCGGTCACGCGCGCGCTCGCGACGGTGTCGTTCATGCGGTTGAGCGTGCGCAGGAAGGTCGACTTGCCGCAGCCCGACGGGCCGATGAACGCGACCACCTCGTCCTGGTCGACGTCGATCGAGACGTCGTCGATCGCCAGCTTGCTGCCGTACGAGACGGAGACGTTGCGCGCCGACATTTTGAGATTCGGGATTTTCGGAATGTTTGGCATCACCAGCGGGTCTCGAATCGGTTGCGGAGGTAGATCGCGACGCCGTTCATCGCGAGCAGGAACACGAGCAGGACGATGATCGCGGCGGAGGTCTTCTCGACGAAACCGCGGCTGACCTGATCCGACCAGAGGAAGATCTGGACGGGCAGCACGGTCGCGGGATCGGCGAGGCCGGACGGCGGCGCGGCAATGAACGCGCGCATGCCGATCATCAGCAGCGGCGCCGTCTCGCCCAGCGCACGCGCCATGCCGATGATCGTGCCGGTCAGAATGCCGGGCAAAGCGAGCGGCAGGACGTGGTGGAACACGACCTGCACCGGCGACGCGCCGATGCCGAGCGCGGCATCGCGGATCGACGGCGGGACGGCCTTGATCGCGTTGCGCCCGGCGATGACGATGACGGGCATCGTCATCAGCGCGAGGGTTAGGCCACCCACTATAGGTGCCGAGCGCGGCATCCCGAAGGTGCCGAGGAAGACGGCCAAGCCGAGCAGGCCGAAGATGATCGAGGGCACCGCCGCGAGGTTGTTGATCGAGACCTCGATAAGGTCGGTCCAGCGGTTCTTCGGCGCATATTCTTCCAGATACAGCGCCGACAGCACGCCGATCGGGAACGCTAGCAGCAGTGTGACGACCATCGTCAGCAACGATCCCTTGAACGCGCCCCAGATCCCGACGCGGGTGGCATCGGTGGAATCCGCTGATGTGAGGAAGCCGGCGTTGAACCCGCGGGTCAGCGCGCCGCTCGCCTTCAGCCGCGCGACGACCGCTTCGGCGTCGCGCGTGCCGTCGCCCTTGGCGGCGACGTCGATCGGGCTGGAGACGGGGACCTCGAACACGGTCTTGCGCTGGAGCAGCGACGGGTCGGCCTTGATCGCATCGCGCACCACCGCCCAGGCGCCGTCGGAGAGAAGGTCGGTGCCGTCCTTGCCGAACGCCTTGGTGGCGGCGAGGTCGACGGTGTTTTCCAGCCCTGCACCGGCAAGCGCGAGGTCGGCACCGCGACCGACCAGGCGGGCGGGCTCGATCGGCAGCTTGGCGGCGGCGAGATCGACCGGGAGCGATACGCGCGTCTCGACGAACCCGCTCGCGCCCTGCATCACCATCGTGATCAGCAGATAGGCGAGGAACGCCGCCGACAGCCATACCGCGGCGAGCCCGGCGAAGCGGAAGCGGCGCTCGGACGCATAGCGGCGGCGGATGCGCGACTGCATCGCCTGCGTGGTCCAGTCAGTCGGCACGCGGCGCACCGGCTCCGCGGCACTCACGGGCAGTTGGGGCACGAGCGTGTCACTCATAGGCTTCGCGGTACCGTTTGACGACGCGCAGCGCGACGATGTTGAGAAGAAGCGTGACCACGAACAGCGTCAGGCCCAGCGCGAACGCAGCGAGCGTCTTGGGGCTGTCGAACTCGGCCTCGCCGGTCAGCAGGTCGACGATCTGCTTGGTGACGGTGGTGGTGCTGGCGAACGGGTTGAGCGTCAGCGTCGCGACACCGGACGCGGCCATGACGACGATCATCGTCTCGCCGATCGCGCGCGAAACAGCCAGCAGCACGCCGCCGACGACACCGGGGAGGGCGGCGGGGAGCAGCACGCGACGGATCGTCTCGGACGAGGTCGCGCCCATCGCGAGGCTGCCGTCGCGCATCGACGAAGGGACCGCCGCGATCGAATCATCCGCCATCGAGGACACGAACGGGATGATCATGATGCCCATCACGAGGCCGGCGGCGAGCGCGCTTTCGGACGACGCCCAGCTGATCCCGATCGAAACCGCGAAGTCGCGCACCGCAGGCGCGACCGTCAGCGCGGCGAAATAGCCGTAGACGACGGTCGGCACGCCGGCGAGCATCTCGAGGATCGGCTTCATCCATTTGCGCGTCGTCGGCGCAGCGTATTGCGTGAGGTAGATCGCGCTCATCAGACCGAACGGGATCGCGACGATCATCGCGATGACGGCGCCGATGAAGAACGTCCCCCAGAACAACGGCACCGCGCCAAGCGACGCGCCGGGATCTCGTGCGTCGATGACCTGCGGGCTCCAGTGCGTGCCGAACAGGAAGTCGGTGATCGGCACGACGGAGAAGAAACGCGCGGACTCGTACAGCAGCGAGGCAACGATGCCGACCGTGGTCAGGATCGCGATCAACGAGGCGCCGAGCAGCATCAGCATCACGACCCGCTCGACCTGCGTCCGCGCGCCGAACCCGGGCTTCACGCGGGTGAAGGCGAACGCACCACCGGCAAAGGCGAGCAGCAGCGCGGCGGCGGTGGCGATCCAGTCGTAGCGCGATTGCGCCGCGGCGTAGGAGGGGGCCAGCGTGCGAGCGAGCCCGTGGAACGCACCAAAGCTACGACCCTCCGCGAGGCTGCGCGCTTCCGAGAGGATCGATGCGCGATCGAAGCCGGGCGGGGGGAGCTGGATCGCAGCTGGCGTGGCGAGCACGGCATCGGTGACGAGCGCGGGGGCTGTCATCGACCAGATCACGAGGAAGACGAGCGGCGGGATCGCGGTCCACAGCGCGACGTACCAGCCGTGATGCGACGGCAGCGAGCTGAACCGCACGCTGCTGCCGGCGCGGAAGCGAGTGGCGCGGACGCGGGCGGTGAGCCAGCCGATGAGGCCCAGGCCGAGGACCAGGAAGAGGAGAGCGATGGGGGACATTACAGTTCCAGCCCGCTCTGATGCACCATCCCGCTCACCGCTACCCCGGCGGAGGCCGGGGCCCAGTTGGAAAGGTCAACGTAACTGCGCGCAGCGTTAGCCAATGCAACGGTGCCCAACTGGGCCCCGGCCTTCGCCGGGGTGGTTGCGGTTGCCGGGGTGGTTGCGGTTTGGTCTGACGTGATCATCGTAACATGCTTGTTCCCCCGCGGACGCGGGGGCCCAGCTAAGTTCCGACATCGAGCTTGGCTCCTGGACCCCCGCGTTCGCGGGGGAACTAGAAGGGGAGCACGGCTGGAATAGAGAAACATCACTTCAACACCGCCGGATCCAGCACCGTCTCGTTCGCGATAATCGCTGCCGACCGCGCCTGAACCGCCGCCGGCGCCGCGATCAGACCCCGCTTTACCAACGGCCCCGTCACCCCCCAGTTCGCGGCATACAGCTTCAGCAAATTCCGCAGCCCCGGAATCGCGGTAAGATGCGCCTTCTTCACGTAGATATACAGCGGCCGGGACCCCGGATACGCATTGTCCGCGATCGTTGCATAGGTCGGCGCCACGCCCGAGATCGATACCCCGTTCACGTCGTCCTTGTTCTCTTCGAGATAGCTGTACCCGAACACGCCGATCGCATTGGGGTTCGACTGAAGCTTCTGGACGATCAAATTATCGTTCTCGCCCGCATCGACATACAGGCCGTCCTCGCGCACCCGCGTGCACAGCGCCTTGTGAGCGTCAGGATCGGACTTCGCGAGCGCCTTGGCGGTCGGATCGCTCGCCTCGCACCCCTTGGTCAGGATCAGCTCGGCCAGTGCATCGCGCGTGCCGCTGGTCGCCGGCGGGCCATAAACCTGGATCGGCACTGCCGGCAGCGCGGGGTTCACGTCGCGCCACACCCGCGCCGTATTCACCTTGCCACCCGGATTGGCGGCCAGCGCCTTGTAAAGATCGGTCGGCGTCAGCTGCATCTTCGGGCCGTTCTTGGCCTCGGCAAAGGCGATGCCGTCGATCCCGACCTGGATCTCGATCACGTCGTGCACGCCGTTCTTCGCGCACGTCGCGTATTCGCTCGCCTTCATCCGCCGCGATGCATCCTCGATATCGGGATGCGCCGCGCCGATGCCCGCACAGAACAGCTTCATGCCAGCCCCGGTGCCGGTCGACTCGATCACCGGCGCCTTCGCACCGGGATCGTTCGCGACGAGCTGTTCGGCGATCATCGTCGTGAACGGATAGACGGTCGACGAGCCAACCGCGGTGATCTGGTCACGCGAGCCCGCACCGCCGCCGTTCGCCTGATCGACGCACGCGGCCAACGCGCCCGTCACCGCTCCCAACACTCCCAGAAGAACGAACCGCTGCACCAGAATTCCTGTCATGCACCGCCCATAGAGCGGCTAAGGCGATCCTGTGTGACAGTTGCGTTACCCTTTTATGACACCGCCTTTTGGCGCCACGCCGCTCGGCGGCAGGATGACCGACACGGTGGTGCCGACCCCCACCTGGCTGGCGATATCGAGCCGCCCGCGATGCCGCTCGACGATGTGCTTGACGATCGCGAGCCCGAGGCCCGTACCGCCCAGCGATCGGCTGCGGCCCGCATCAGCACGATAGAAACGCTCGGTCAGCCGCGGAATGTGGACCGCGGCGATCCCGTCACCCTCGTCGCGGATCGAAAGACGGATCATCCCGGCATCGTCGCGCTTCAGGTCGATCGTCACCGGCGTCCCTGCGCGCCCGTATTTCATCGCGTTGCCGATCAGGTTGTGGAGCATCTGCGACAGCTGGACGCGGTCGCCCGACACCGGGGAAAGATTCGGATCGATCGTCGCGACCAGATCATGCCCGCGATCGCCCGCCGCATCGGCCAGTTCCTCGCGCGTGTCCTCGACCAGCTGCGCGAAATCGACTGCCTGGTCCGGGAGGCGGAATTTCTCCGCCTCGATGCGCGACAACGAGATCAGATCCTCGACCAGCCGCTGCATCCGCCGCGCCTCGTCGTCCATCACCTTCAGGAAGCGCGCGCGCACCTCTGCATCCTCGCCCGCCTCGTCGCGCAGCGTCTCGATGAAGCCAAGGATCGAGGCCAAAGGCGTGCGCAGTTCGTGGCTGGCATTGGCGACGAAATCGATCCGCATCCGCTCGGCGGCGTAGTTGCCGGTCTGGTCGACCAGGTGGACGATCCGCTGGCCGTCCGAGGCCTCGCTCAGCCGCATCTCCCATCGCTGGTCGCGGGTGCCGAGTCCGACCAGTTCGATCGGCCGCTCGCCATCGATCGGCCCCGGCGTACCGAGGCGCTCCGCCGCGGCAGGATGGCGGATCGCGACGCGCGCATCCTCGCCGAGAATATGCGCGCCGAGCAGGGTCCGTGCAGCCGCATTGGCGAGCGTCACCCGCCCGTTCTGTACGAGCAGTACCGGCGCAACGACCGCGTCGAGCACGTCGTCGAGGATCGAAATGCTCGATGTGGCGGAGGCATCGTCGGCGGGCGCTTCCTCGCCGGTCCCGGCCGCGACCAAGGCGGCGGCGATCCCGCCGACCAGCGCGACGATCGCACCCTGCACGTCGCCGGTGATTGCAAACACCGCGATCGCGCCGCCGACGACCACGACGATCGCCCAGAACGTCCGCAAACCAAATCCCGAAAGCATCATCATCTCCAGGCGCGTGTACGCGGCGCGCGTCCGTCCTAGTTCGGTACGATCGGCGCGGCTATATTGTCAGCGCTTCAGGATTGTGAAAGGGCTGTGATCTAGCAGGGGCACCATGAGCGACGATACCCGATCCGATCAGAACCCGGTCTCCGAGACCGGCGTGCCCACGCGCCGCCGGGTGCTTGCGCTCGGCGCGGTGACCGCAGGCGCAGTGGTGTCGATCCGGCCGGCGCTCGCGCAGACCGTCGGTTCGGTGATGAACTGCGAGATCCCGGTTCCCGATCCAGGCCGCGCCGGCAGCTATATCGACGCCGAGGGCAAGGTCGTGCCAGCGCGGACGAAAGGGGCGTTCCCGCCGGCGACCCGCCCGTTCAAGGGCGAAGAGGTCAAGCGATCGATGGCCAGCGGCAGTTCGTTGCCGGGCACCGATTCGGAACGCAGCCGCGCCTATGTGAACTATATCCGCCGGTTGCAGCGCGGCCAGGGCGGCTTCACCTGCTTCGCATCGTTGCAGATGCCGCGCGGCTGAGGCCGTGCGGGACGTCGTCTACCGAGGTCCGCCCGAGCATGGCCTGCTGGCCGCGCCGCTCGACGAATTCACGGCAGTCTATCACCGCGCGTCCGGCATTACGCATCTGCTGACCGAACCTGCACCGCAGATCCTCGCGGTGCTGGCCGAGGGCGCGATGTCGCTCGATGCCCTGCTCGGTCGGCTGTCAAGCGACTACGACCTCGAGGATGCCGATAGTGCGGCCTTGGCGGCGCGGCTCGACGAGTTGATCGAGGCCGGTTTGGTCGAGCGCTCGTGAGGCATTCTTTCTTCGTGCGGATCGGTCCGTTCGGGTTCCGCATCGGCTCGGACTGGCGCGCACCGATCGCGCAGCTCGAAACGCTGTACCGCGATTATCCGAAGCCTGCAGACGGCGTAGCGGATTTCACCGTCCGCCTGTTCGCGCGGCGGCCGTGGCGGCGGTTGATCCGTCCGTCGGTGGAGATCGGCGGCGATTACATGCTGCCCGAGGCCGCACCGTTGCCGCTCCGCCAGGGCCTGCTTGCAGCCGAGATGGCGATGAACCTGCAGATGGCGCTGGGCGCACGGCGGTATCTGTTGCTCCACGCGTCGGCGGTCGAGCGAAACGGTCGCGCGCTGTTGATGACCGGCATATCGGGGGCAGGTAAGTCCACGCTCGCGACGCTGCTTGCGGCGAAGGGCTGGCGGTTCATGGGCGACGAGTTCGCGCTGCTCGATCCCGCGACGGGCCTGGTCCACGCCTTCCCTCGATTGATCAGCCTGAAGAACGAAGCGATCGCTGCGGCCGAAGCAGCGTGGCCGGCGGCGCGGATGGGGCCGCTGATGCCCGCGACGCCCAAGGGCGACATCCGCCACATGGTTCCCGACGCACGCGCGATCGCGGCGATGGACGTACCCGCCAAGCCGGCTTTGCTGGTGTTCCCGCGCTACGGGTTCGAGACGGACACCCGGCCGGTACCGCCAGCCGAGGCGTTTCTGCGAATGACGCAGGCTTCGACCAACTACGTTGCACTAGGCGAAGCAGGGTTCGGTGCGTTGACGAGGTTGATCGCCGGCGTTCCATCGATCGCGATCGACTATCCCGACAGCGCGAGCGCGATCGAACAGGTCGAGGCATTATGGCTCGCGCTGTGACCGACGCCCGCCTTCTCGCCCGCGCGCTCGCCGATCCGGCAATCGTCGTCGGCCTGGATGCGGACGGCTGGACTGCCCTGCTGGCAATGGCGCGAGCCGAGCAGTTGATCGGTACGCTTGCCATGCGGTTCGACGGCCTGCCGATGCCGGGGGCGGTAAAGGCTATCCTGGCCGACGCGCGCGACGCCGCCGAGCAGGGGCGTCGTGCTGCGCTCTGGGAGGCGGAAATGGCACGGCGGGCGCTCGCGTCGATCGACTGCCCGGTCGTGCTGCTGAAGGGCACGGCGTTCGTCGCGGCGGGATTGTCGGCAGGGCAGGGACGATCGATCGGCGATCTCGACATCCTCGTGCCGCGTGCGTCGATCGATGCAGTCGAGGCGGCATTGCTCGCGGCCGGCTGGGAATGGGTGAAGCCCGATCCGTATGACGACGCCTATTACCGGCGTTGGATGCATGAACTGCCGCCGCTGATCCACCGCGAGCGCGACCGGATGATCGACGTCCACCACACGATCCTCCCGCTGACCGCGCGGATCACGCCGGATGCCGACGCGCTGATCGATAGCAGCGTGCCGCTCGAGAATGGCCTGCGAACGCTGTCGCCGAACGGCATGATCGTCCACGCCGCAGCCCATCTGTTCGCGGACGGCGATCTCGCCGGCGGCCTGCGCAACCTGTGGGATATCCGGTGCCTCGTTGACGAGTTCGGGGTCGAGAGCCTTGAGGCGGAAGCAAAGCGTCACGGGTTATCGCGCGAAGTCGCGCGGTCGCTACGACTCGTCGCTAGCCTGTTCGGCGACGGCTCGGCACGCGGCTTGGACCGTCTCTACATTCGCCGCATCACCGCCCGCGACGGTTGGGGCAGGCCAATTCGTCCCGTCACGCGCCTCGCCTTCTACGTCCGCTCGCACTGGCTGCGCATGCCGCCGGCGATGCTTGCCAAGCACCTCTGGACGAAGTGGCGCAAAGGCTAGTTCAACCGCGCCCCACGTCCCCGCCGGGCGAACCACACCAGCAACAGCACCACCGTGATCGCCAGCGTATCGGCGATCCAGTCGTGGATGTCACAATCGCGGTGCAGCGACGGGATCGCCTGCAACACCTCGATCATCGCGCCGAGAAACGACAGACGCTCGCCGATCCGGAACAGCCGCGCGGTCGGATAGGACAGCGCCGCCAGCAGCGCCATCGTCGCAAACGCGAGCATGTGCCCGAACTTGTCGCCGAACTGGTCGATCGGCATGTGCGGCGGCTTCGGCAACAGCGCCATCGTCACCGCGAACACCACGGCCACGACCAGCGCGATGCGGGTGAGCGTTGTCCGGTTCACGCGCCGAGCCTTTCCAGCGTCGGCACAAGTTCGTCGTACCCGTCGATCACCGCTTCGGCGCCAAGTTCCGCGACCGGCTGCATCAGGAAGCCGAAGCTGCACGCGATCGCCGGGAGCCCCGCCGCTTGCGCCGCCTGGATGTCGAAGATCGAATCGCCGACGAAGGCCGCGCTGCCACCGCCGCACTGCTTCACCATTTCGCGGATCGGCATCGGCGAGGGTTTCGATTCCGCCAGCGTATCGCCGCCGAGAATGCACGCAAACCGGTCGGTGAGCCCGAGTTCGCCGAGCACGATCCGCGCGAACCGCTCGATCTTGTTGGTGACGATGCCGAGCGTCACGCCCTTGGCCGCCAACGCGTCCAGCGCCTCGATCGCACCCGGATACGGCTTTGTCAGCACACAGATGTTCGCCTCGTAATAGGCGAGCAGCTTGGCATGCAGCGTATCGAGCATCGGCTCGTCATACCCGCCGGTCGCGGTCAGGCCCTGCTTCAGCATGTGCCGCGCGCCACCGCCGATCATCGGCTTGACCTGTTCGACGCTGAGCAACGGGCGATCGACCGAGGCCAGCGCGTGATTGACCGCGGCGGCAAGGTCGCCGCTGGTGTCGAGTAGCGTGCCGTCGAGGTCGAAGCCTACGATATCGAATGAAAAATGCGTCATTGCGTAGGGGCCTGCCAGCGACGCTATGGAATTGGCAAGGCTTTCGTGGCAGCGAAACTCCATGACGACGCATTCCCCCGACCAGCCGACTCCGACCCACCCGATCGCAGTCGTGATCCTCGCTGCCGGCAAGGGCACGCGGATGAAGTCCGACCTCCACAAGGTGCTCCACCCGATCGCGGGGCGGCCGATGCTGCTGCATCTCGTCGCGAGCGCGGCGGCGCTGCTTCCCGCGAAAACCGTCGTCGTGACCGGGGCAGGGCGCGAACAGGTCGAGGCTGCAGTCGCCCCCCTCGGTATCGCCACCGCGCTCCAGGCCGAGCAGCTCGGCACCGGCCACGCCGTCGCGCAGGCTCGCGAGGCGCTGGCCGGGTTCGAGGGCGATGTCCTGATTCTCTACGGCGACGTGCCGCTGGTCACCGCCGCGACGATGCAGCGGATGATCGACAGGTTGCACGGCGACGATACGCCAGCCGCAGTCGTGCTCGGCTTCCGCCCCGCCGACCCCGGTGCGTACGGCCGTGTCATCGCGAATGCTGAGGGCCGGATCGACCGGATGGTCGAGTTCAAGGACGCGAGCGAGGCCGAACGCGCCGAGACGCTGTGCAACTCCGGCCTGATGGCGGTCCATGCCAAGGACCTGTTCGCGCTGCTCGACCGCGTCGGCAACGACAACGCGGCCGGCGAATATTACCTGCCCGACATCGTCATGCTCGCCGCCGCCGACGGTCGCGCATCGGCCGTGATCGAGACCGGCGCCGACGAGGTCGCCGGCGTCAACAGCCGCGGCGAACTCGCCGGTGTGGAGGGCGCCTGGCAGGCCACGCGCCGCGCGCAGGCCATGGCTGACGGTGCCACGCTGATCGCACCCGACACCGTCTGGTTCGCGCACGACACGCACCTCGGCCGCGATGTGGTGATCGAACCCAATGTCGTCTTCGGCCCCGGCGCGCATATCGACGACGGCGCGACGATCCACGCCTTCAGCCATATCGAGGGCGCCTCGGTCGGCAAGGGTGCCAATGTCGGTCCGTTCGCGCGTCTTCGCCCCGGTGCGGACTTGCGCGCGGACGCCAAGGTCGGCAATTTCGTCGAGGTCAAGAAGGCCGTCATCGGCGAGGGGGCGAAGGTCAGCCACCTCACCTATATCGGCGACGCGGACATCGGCGCAGGCGCGAACATCGGTGCGGGCACGATCACCTGCAACTACGACGGCTATTTCAAATACCGTACCGTCATTGGCGAGGGCGCCTTCATCGGCTCGAACTCCGCGCTCGTCGCACCGGTAATCATCGGTGCCGGCGCGATCGTCGCGGCCGGTTCGGTCGTGACACAGGACGTCGAGGCCGACGCGCTCGCGCTGGTCCGCCCGCCGCAGGTCGCGAAGCCCGGCTGGGCGGCACGCTTTCGCGAGAAGATGTTGGCGCGTAAGGCGGCCAAGTAAATGATTCTACGGAGTAAGATGTAGATGTGTGGCATCGTAGGGATTCTGAGCAGCGAAGACGTTGCCGGCCGGTTGCTCGACGGCCTCAAGCGGCTTGAATATCGCGGCTATGACTCGGCTGGCATCGCCACCGATCACGATGGCGCGATCGAGCGGCGTCGGGCGTCGGGCAAGCTCGTCAATCTGGCGAACGAACTCGCCGCGCATCCGCTGCCGGGCAAGACCGGCATCGCGCATACCCGCTGGGCGACGCACGGCGGCCCGACCACCAACAACGCGCACCCGCATGCTACGGGCGAAGTCGCGGTGGTCCACAACGGGATCATCGAGAACTTCAAGCCGCTGCGTGACGAACTGATCGCGCGCGGTCGCGTGTTCACCAGCGAGACCGACACCGAAGTCGTCGCGCACCTGATCAGCGAGAAGGTCGAGGCCGGCAGCGATCCCGTATCGGCCGTTCGCGAGATCCTGCCGCGGCTCCACGGCGCGTTCGCACTCGCGATCCTGTTCCGCCAGCATCCCGATCTGCTGATCGGCGCGCGCCTCGGCTCGCCGCTGGTCGTCGGGCACGGCGAAGGCGAGATGTATCTCGGATCGGATGCACTCGCGCTCGCGCCGCTGACGCAGCGGATCGCCTATCTCGACGAGGGCGACTGGGTGGTGCTGACCCGCGACGGCGCACAGGTCTATGACCGCGACAACGCGCCCGTCGAGCGCGCGATCACGATCTCGGGCGTCACCGGCGACCTGATCTCGAAGGGCAACCACAAGCATTACATGTTGAAGGAGATCTACGAGCAGCCGATCGTCGTCGCGCAGACGCTTCGTTCGTACCTGAAGCGGATGGAAGGCGAAGTGTCGCTACCGATTCCCGAGTTCGACCTGTCGGGCATCAAGCGCGTCACGATCGTCGCGTGCGGGACGAGCTTCTACGCCGGCATGGTCGCCAAATACTGGTTCGAGCAGTTCGCGCGCGTGCCGGTCGACCTCGATGTCGCCTCCGAATTCCGCTACCGTGCGCCGGTGATGGAAGACGGCGGCCTTGCCCTCTTCATCTCGCAGTCGGGCGAAACCGCGGACACGTTGGCCGCGCTTCGCCATGCCAAGACCGAAGGCCAGAAGATCGCGGTCGTCGTCAACGTGCCGACCAGTTCGATGGCGCGCGAGGCCGACCTGTTGCTTCCCACGCACGCCGGCCCGGAGATCGGCGTGGCCTCGACCAAGGCGTTCACCTGCCAGCTTGCCGTGCTGGCCGCGCTGGCCGCAAATCTCGCGCGTGCGAAGGGGCTTCTCACGCGCGATCAGGAACGCGAGATCGTCCGGCATCTGTCGGAGGCTCCCGCTGCGCTCAACGGCGCGCTCGCGTATGACGAGGCGATCGAGGCGATGGCGCATAACATCGCCGGTGCGCGCGACGTGCTCTATCTCGGCCGCGGCACCGACTACCCGCTTGCGCTCGAAGGCGCGCTGAAGCTGAAGGAAATCAGCTACATCCACGCCGAGGGCTATGCCGCCGGCGAGATGAAGCACGGCCCGATCGCGCTGATCGACGAGCATGTCCCTGTCATCGTCATCGCGCCATCGGGTCCGCTGTTCGACAAGACCGTCAGCAACATGCAGGAAGTCATGGCGCGCGGCGGCAAGGTCGTGCTGATCTCGGACTATGACGGCATCCAGTCGGCCGGCGAGGGCTGCATGGCGACGATCACCATGCCCAAGGTTCACCCGCTCATTGCACCGCTCGTCTACGCGGTACCGGTGCAGTTGCTGGCCTATCACGTCGCGGTGCTGAAGGGCACGGACGTCGATCAGCCACGCAATCTGGCAAAGAGCGTAACGGTCGAATAACCGGGCAAACTTCGACCATGACCTTGGCAAGCCGAGGTCATGGTCTACGGCCGCATTGCACGCGTCGGCGTTAAAAACGCGACTGCGGACGTCCGTGCCTGCGGTTTTGGCACGTTTTGACTCTCCGCGTTAAAACGTAAGTAACATTGACCCTTGCAATTCCCTGCTGCGCTGCGGCAAAGGAGGCGCAGGGCAGGTCTGGCGGCTCCGGGAGTCGCCACCAGTCGTGCCGCGTTCGGATTGGAGATCATCCGTGATCGGTATCGTCAGGGTCGCATTGTCGCGCCCGCTCACCTTCATCGTCATGGCCATCCTGGTCGCGATCGTCGGCGTGCTGGCTGCGGTCCGCACACCCGTCGACATCTTCCCCGACATCAAGGTTCCGGTGATCGCCGCCGCGTGGCAGTATTCGGGCCTGTCGCCCGACGACATGGCCGGCCGCATCATCTCGCCCTACGAGCGCGTGCTGACCACGACGGTCAACGACATCGACCATATCGAAAGCCAGTCGATGCCAGGCATCGGCATCGTGAAGATCTATTTCCAGCCCGGCGCCGATATCCGCACCGCGACCGCACAGGTCACCAGCGTGTCGCAGACCGTGCTGAAGCAACTGCCGCCGGGCGTCACCCCGCCGCTGATCCTGAACTATTCCGCCTCGACCGTGCCGATCCTGCAGCTTGCGCTGTCGGGCATTGGCCTGTCGGAGGGCAAGCTGTTCGACACCGCGCAGAACCAGATCCGGCCGGGTCTGGTGACCGTGCCCGGTGCGGCGATTCCCTATCCGTCGGGCGGACGAACGCGCCAGATCCAGATCGATCTCGACCCGCAGGCGCTGCAATCGAAGGGGCTTTCCGCGCAGGACGTAGGCAACGCGATCGCCGCGCAGAACCAGATCAACCCGGCCGGCTTCGCCAAGATCGGCGGGTTCCAATACAACGTCCGGCTGAACAACGCGCCGGGCTCGATCGAGGAACTCAACAACCTGCCGGTCAAGGTGGTCGGCGGCGCTACGATCTACATGCGCGACGTGGCGCATGTCCGCGACGGCTCCGCGCCGCAGACCAACGTCGTCCATGTCGACGGCAACCGGTCGGTGCTGATGACGGTGTTGAAGAACGGCACCACCTCGACGCTGGCGATCGTCCAGGGGATCAAGGACGCGCTCCCAAACATTCAGTCGACCTTACCGGATACCCTCAAGATCGTGCCGATCGGCGACCAGTCGATCTTCGTGAAGGCGGCGGTCGAGGGCGTGGTCAAGGAAGGCGCGATCGCGGCGGCGCTGACCTCGCTGATGATCCTGCTGTTCCTCGGATCGTGGCGCTCGACCGTGATCATCGCGATCTCGATCCCGCTGGCGATCCTGGCGGCGATCATCGCGCTGTGGGCGACCGGGCAAACGCTCAACACGATGACGCTGGGCGGCCTCAGCCTCGCGGTCGGCATCCTGGTCGATGACGCGACGGTGACGATCGAGAACATCAACTGGCATCTGGAGCAGGGCAAGAAGGTGCGCCCCGCGATCCTCGACGGTGCCGCGCAGATTGTGACGCCGGCGTTCGTGTCGCTGCTGTGCATCTGCATCGTGTTCGTGCCGATGTTCTTCCTGCCGGGGGTCGCGGGCTTCCTGTTCGTGCCGCTGGCGCTGGCGGTGGTGTACGCGATGATCGCGTCGTTCATCCTGTCGCGCACGCTCGTGCCGACAATGGCGATGTACCTGCTGAAGCCGCACGGCGATCATAGCGACCACGCCCAGCATTCGGCGGGCAGCCCCACGTCGCGCAACCCGCTGGTCGTGTTCCAGCGCGGGTTCGAGACGCGGTTCGAGCGGTTCCGCTTGGCTTACGGCCGGATGCTGGAGCGCGCGCTGGGGAGCGGCAAGCCGTTCCTGATCGGTTTTCTGGCCGTCGTGCTCCTGTCGTTCCTGCTGGTGCCGTTCCTCGGGCGCAACTTCTTCCCCGCGATCGACGCCGGCCAGATCACGATGCACGTCCGCGCGCCGATCGGGTCGCGGATCGAGAACACCTCCGCCGAGTTCGACCGGATCGCCAAACGCATCCGCCAGATCATTCCCGCCGACCAGCTCGTCTCGGTCGTCGACAATATCGGCCTGCCGGTCAGCTCGATCAACACGGTCTACAACAACTCGGGCACCATCGGCCCGCAGGACGGGGACATCCTGATTCAGCTGTCGAAGGATCACACGCCGACCGCCGATTACGTCCGCCGAATGCGCGAGACGCTGCCGGGTGCGTTCCCGGGGACGACCTTCTCGTTCCTGCCCGCCGACATCACCAGCCAGATCCTGAACTTCGGCGCGCCGGCACCGATCGACATCCAGATCTCGGGCAAGAACGCGGACGCCAACTATGCCTATGCGCGGACGATCCTGCGGCGGATCACCGGTGTGCCCGGCGTCGCCGACGCGCGGATCCAGCAGTCGCAGACCTATCCGGAACTCCGCGTCGGGATCGACCGCAGCCGCATCGGCAGTCTCGGCCTGACCGAGCGCGACGTGACCAACGGCCTCGGCTCGTCGCTGGCGGGCACGTCGCAGACCGCGCCGGTCTTCTACCTCGATCCGAAAAATGGCGTTTCCTATGCGGTGGTTGCACAGACCCCCGAATACCGCGTCGGATCGATGAGCGACCTGTCCAATATCCCGGTCACCGGATCGACCGTCGGCGGCGCGTCGCAGGTGCTGGGCGGTATCGGCACGATCACGCGGGCGACATCGGCCGCGGTCGTCACCCACTACAACATCGCGCCCGCCATCGACATCTTCGCGACCCCGAACGGCCGCGATCTGGGCGCGGTCGCGGGCGACATCCAGAGCGTGCTGAAGGACCTGAAGGCACAGGCGCCCAAGGGCACGACCGTCACGCTGCGTGGCCAGTATGCGACCATGAACGGCGCATTCTCAGGCCTGTTCTTCGGGCTGATCGGCGCGATCGTGCTGATCTACCTGTTGATCGTCGTGAACTTCCAGAGCTGGCTCGATCCGTTCGTGATCATCACCGCGCTGCCCGGCGCGATCGCGGGGATCATCTGGATGCTGTTCCTGACGGGTACGACGCTGTCGGTGCCGGCGCTGACGGGTGCGATCATGTGCATGGGCGTGGCCACCGCGAACGCGATCCTGGTGGTCAGCTTCGCGCGAGAGAAACTCGCCGAGCTGGGCAATTCGCACAAGGCGGCGATGGAGGCAGGGATGACTCGCTTCCGCCCGGTCCTGATGACCGCGTTGGCGATGATCATCGGCATGTTGCCGATGGCGCTCGGCATGGGCGAGGGCGGCGAGCAGAACGCGCCGCTGGGCCGTGCGGTGATCGGGGGGCTGATCGTGGCGACGTTCGCGACGCTGATGTTCGTGCCCGTCATCTTCAGCCTCGTGCACCGCAAGGATGCCGAGAAACGCGCAGCGCGCGATGAGACTTTGGAGCAAGTGCATGTCTGAGTCCGCTAGTTCTGAACCCAAGCGCGGGTCGCTGAAGACGGTCGGCATCGTCGCGGCGGTGATCGCGCTGGTGCTGGTCGCGATCGGCATCTTCACGCGACACCGGTCCGACACGCAGCTCGCGACCTGGACCACGGCACAGTCGACCCCGACGGTGACGGTGATCAAGCCCAAGGCGGAGGGCGCGAGCGATGCGCTGACGCTGCCGGGCAACGTGCAGGCGTATAACAGCGCCGCGATCTACGCGCGGACCACCGGGTACATCCGAAAATGGTTCGTCGATATCGGCGACCCGGTGCGCGCCGGCCAGACGCTGGCGATCCTCGACGCGCCGGAGGTCGACCAACAGGTTGCCGCCGCGCAGGCCGATCTGCAGACCGCGCGGGCGAACCGTTCGCTGGCCGCCTCGACCGCGACGCGCTGGCGCGACCTGCTCGCCAAGGACGCCGTGTCGAAGCAGGAGACCGACGAGAAGCTGGGCGATCTCGCCGCCAAGTCCGCGATCGCCAATGCGGCGTCGGCGAACGTCCGTCGGCTGGGGGCGCTGCAGGGGTTCACGCGGCTGACCGCGCCGTTCTCGGGCGTGGTGACGAGCCGGTCGACGCAGGTCGGCGCGCTGGTGACCGCGGGGACGGCGGCCTCGACGCCGCTGTTCACGATCGCCGACGTTAACCGGATGCGGATCTATGTGCGCGTGCCGCAGGCCTATTCGGGGCAGACCCGCCAGGGCATGCACGCAGTATTGACCGTGCCCGAATATCCCGGTCGCGACTTCGACGTGATGCTGACCCGCAGTGCGAATGCGGTCGATCCGCAATCGGGCACCGTGCTGATCGAACTCCAGGCACCGAACGCCGATCGCGCGCTGAAGGCCGGCGCCTATGCGCAGGTGAAGTTCCCGGTCGCCAGTGGTGCTACGAGCGAGGTGCGCCTGCCGTCGAGCGCGCTCATCATCGGTGCGAAGGGCACGCAGGTCGCAGTCGTAGGACCGAACGGCAAGGCACAGCTGAAGACGATCACGATCGGCCGCGACGACGGCGACAGCGTCGCGATCAGCGCGGGGCTCACCGCCAACGACCGCGTGATCGACAGCCCGCCGGATTCGCTCCAGACCGGCGACGCGGTTCGTATCGCCGCGTCGGTTGCCGCGCCGTCCGTCGCGGCCCGGCCCGCCGCCAAGCATGCGGAGCGCTGAGATGCGCCGCCTGTTGGGGTATGCCGCCAGCCTGGGTCTTGCCGGGTGCTCGCTCGCACCGCCGTACAGCATTCCACCGAGCCCGACCGCGCCGGCGTATAAGGAGCAGGGGCCGTGGCAAACCGCAGCGACCGAAGCCGAAGCGCCCGGCGCCTGGTGGACCGCGTTCGGCGACGCGACGCTGGATGGACTGGAAACGCGGATAGAGGCCGCCAATCCCGACCTTGCCGCCGCGGTCGCTCGCTATGATCAGGCGCGCGGCCTGCTGGGCGAAACACGCGCAGCGCGATTGCCGACGATCTCGATCGGCGCAAATGGCGGGCGGTCACGCGTCTCCGCGGACCGGCCGCTGTCGCCGGGCAACAGCGCAACCTACAACAACCTGTCCGTCGGCGCGTCGCTCGCCTATGAGATCGACCTGTTCGGCCGCGTGCGTAATTCGGTCCGTGCCGACACTGCCTCGGCCGAGGCGAGCGCGCAGGACGTGGCCGGCGTCCGGCTCGGCCTTCAGGCGTCGCTGGCCGACACCTATTTCCAGATGCGCGGGCTCGACGCGCGAACCGTGCTGCTGCGCCAGACCGTCGCGGCGTTCCAGCGTGCGTCCGACCTGACCGACACCCGTCACACCGGCGGTATCGGCTCGGGGATCGACGTCAGCCGCTCGGCCGCGCAATTGTCCAGCGCGCGTGCCGAACTGTCGGCGATCGCGGGCGATCGTGCCGGGTTCGAACACGCGATCGGGGTGCTGGTCGGCGAGACGCCGTCGACCTTCGCGATCCCTGTCGCCGATACCATGCGCAAGCCCCCGGTGTTCCCGGTCGGCCTGCCCTCGACGCTGCTGCAGCGCCGTCCCGACATCGTCGCCGCCGAGCGCCGGATCGCGGCGGCCAATTCCCGGATCGGTGTCGCGCGGGCTGCGCAATACCCGTCGCTGACGCTTGGCGGCACGGGCGGGTTCGAGGCGGGGAACAGCAACATCCTGAGCGCCTCGAACAGCTTCTGGGCACTGGGACCACTGTCCGCCGCGCTCGCGATCTTCGATGGCGGCGCCCGGCGCGCGCGCGTCCGCATCAGCCGCGCGCAATATGACGAGGCGGCGGCGTCCTATCGCTCGACCGTGCTGACCGCCTTCCGCGAAGTCGAGGACGACCTCGCGCGCGCTCGCGCCCTGGCTGCGCAGGAGCAGGACCAGCAGGCCGCCACCCGCGCCGCCGAACGCACGCGCGACCTCGCGCTGATCCGCTACCACGATGGCGCCTCGGATTATCTCGACGTCGTGACCGCACAGACCGCCGCGCTCGACGCGCAACGGCTGTTGCTCGAGGTGCAAAGCGCCCGGTTGCAGGTCGCCGTCGACACCGTCCGCGCGATTGGCGGCGCGGCGACGAACTGAGCCGTCGATATATAGACCGCAAAGCCTCGGAAATCTGCTGGCGATCGCCAAGTCCGATTGACTATGATTGTGCGTCGCGTCACAGCTTGAGGCGTCGATGTCGGGCAACCGGCATGGCACCGCGCGGGAGAGCGTTTCCGGTCCTTTCAGGGCTGGCCTTTGACTGGGCAGGGAACCGCCGAAGGAGCAACCACCCCGGAATCTCTCAGGCACCAGAGACCGCGCGAGGCTGATCGACACTCTGGAAAGCGTCCTGGCGTCCGCGCCGAGGGCCACCGAAGGGGTAAGCGCTGGACATTGTTCGCGCGAAAGCTCTCAGGTCCCGTGACAGAGGGGGTTTGGATCGCTGCACCACAGGGTGCCGCGCGCCCCTTCGACGGAGACCGTTTATGAGCGATTACGCCAGCATCATCGATCAGGCGGACGACTACGTCGAGCCCGAGATCCTGCCGTTGCCGCTCGACGCGTGGCACCGCGCGCAGGGCGCGCGGATGGTCGAGTTCGCCGGCTACGAGATGCCGATCCAGTATGAAGGCATCATGGCCGAACATGCCTGGACGCGCGACTCGGCCGGGCTGTTCGACGTCAGCCACATGGGCCAGCTCGTCTTCTCCGGCGAAGGCGTCGCGCACGCGCTCGAAACCGTCCTGCCGGGCGACATCGCCGGGCTTGGCGAGGGCAAGATGCGCTATTCGCTGCTGCTCGCGCAGGACGGCGGTATCCTCGACGATTTGATGGCCACGCGCCTCCCCGACGACCAGCCGTCGCCTTTTTCCACGCAGGACGTCGAGCCCGAGGCGTACGACCCGCTCCACCCGTCGCCGACCGCAAGCGGCAGCTTCTACGTCGTCGTCAACGGCGCGACCAAGTACGACGACATCAGCTACCTGATCGAGTATCTGCCCGACGACGTCACCATCAACATCCTCGAAGACCAGGCGCTGCTCGCCGTGCAGGGTCCGAAAGCGGTCGAGGCGGTCGCGCGGATCGTCCCCGGTATCGACGGCCTTGTGTTCATGACCGCCGGCGCGTTCCATTGGAACGAGGTGCCGCTCTGGATCAGCCGCTCGGGCTACACCGGCGAGGACGGCCTCGAGATATCGCTCCCCGCCGAACATGCCGTCGCGTTTGCGGACGCGCTGCTCGCGCTCCCCGAGATCAAGCCCATCGGTCTCGGTGCACGCGACTCGCTGCGTCTCGAAGCCGGCCTGCCGCTCTACGGCCACGACCTCGATCCAGAGATCACGCCGGTCATGGCAGACCTCGGCTTCGCGCTGTCGAAGCGCCGCCGCGAGGCCGCCGATTTCCCCGGCGCCGAGCGCATCCTCACCCAGCGCGAGCACGGCCCCGCCACCAAGCGCGTCGGCCTGATCGTCGAGGGCCGCCAGCCCGCCCGCGAAGGCGCCGAGGTGATCGACGATACCGGCGCGACGATCGGCCGCCTCACCAGCGGCGGTTTCGCACCCACCCTCGGGAAGCCGATCGCGATGGCCTATGTGCCGCTCGCGCTCGCCGCCCCCGGCACCCGCATCGAGATTGCGCAACGCGGCAAGGTCCACACCGCCACCGTCACCGCGATGCCCTTCATTCCCCACCGCTACGTCCGCGCAGGAGCCAAGTGATATGAGCCGTTACTTCACGCAGGATCATGAATGGGTCGACGTCGATGGTGACGTCGGCACCGTCGGCATTTCGGAATACGCGCAGAGCCAGCTCGGCGACGTTGTGTTCGTCGAAGTCCCCGAAGCCGGCAAAACCTTGTCGAAGGGCGACGAAGCCGCCGTCGTAGAGTCGGTAAAGGCCGCCTCGGACGTCTATTCCCCGGTCTCGGGCACCGTCACCGAGGGCAACGCTGCCTTGGCGGACGACTCCAGCCTGGTGAACTCGGACGCCGAAGCAGCTGGCTGGTTCTTCAAGCTGACGCTCAGCGACCCGAGCGAACTCGACAGCCTGATGGACGAAGCCGCCTACGCGACGTTCGTCGAAGGGCTGTAATTTCTAGAACCCCCTCCCGCTAGCGGGAGGGGGCAGGGGGTGGGCACGCGCTCACCTCCAGCGTTCCGCCCGCAATAGGCCGGGCGCCCACCCCCGACCCCTCCCGCATGCGGGAGGGGGGAGTCGATGCCGATGCGCTACCTTCCCCTGACTCAGCCCGACCGCGAGGCGATGCTCGCCGTCATCGGCGCCGCGACCATCGACGACCTGTTCGTCGACGTCCCCGAAGCTGCCCGCCTCGACGGCCCGGTCCGCGACCTGCCGATGCACGCCTCCGAAATGGCGGTCGAACGCCACATGTCGGCACTCGCGAAGAAGAACCTGACGGCAGGCGAAGCGCCGTTCTTCCTCGGCTGCGGTGCGTACAAGCATCACGTCCCCGCGTCGGTCGATCACCTGATCCAGCGCGGCGAGTTCCTCACCGCCTACACGCCGTACCAGCCCGAGATCGCGCAGGGCACGCTGCAGATGCTGTTCGAGTTCCAGACGCAGGTCGCGCGGCTGCTCGGCACCGACGTCGCCAACGCCTCGATGTACGACGGCTCGACCGCGTGCTGGGAAGCGATCGTGATGGCGCGTCGCATCACCAAGCGGGGCAGGGCGATCATCTCGTCGGGCCTCCACCCGCATTACGTCTCGGTCGCCAACACGATGGCCAAGTTCACCGGCGACGTGCTCGACACGACCGCGCCCGAACTGGTCGCCGACATGGACCTCGACCAGCTGATCGCAAAGATCGACGACGACACCTCGTGCGTCGTCGTCCAGTATCCCGACATCCTCGGCCGCATCGCCGACCTGCGCCCGCTCGCGGATGCGTGTCACGCGAAGAAGGCGCTGCTGATCGCGGTCGTCACCGAGCCCGTCGCGCTCGGCGCAATCACCTCGCCCGGTGAGATGGATGCGGACATCGTCGTCGGCGAAGGCCAGTCGCTCGGCGTCGGCCTGCAGTTCGGCGGACCTTATGTTGGCCTGTTCGGCTGCAAGGACAAATACGTCCGCCAGATGCCCGGCCGCCTCTGCGGCGAGACCGTAGACGCGGACGGTCGCCGTGGTTTCGTCCTCACGCTGTCGACCCGCGAGCAGCACATCCGCCGCGAAAAGGCGACGTCGAACATCTGCACCAACTCGGGCCTGTGCGCGCTGGCCTTCTCGATCCACATGACGCTGCTCGGCGAAGCCGGTCTGCGACGCCTTGCAGGGCTGAACCATGCGGGTGCGGTCCACGCCGCGCGTCGACTGGCGAAGGTGCCGGGCGTCGAGTTGCTCAACACGCTGTTCTTCAACGAATTCACGCTGAAGCTCCCCGTCGAAGCCCGCCCGGTCGTCCGCACGCTGGCCGACCGCGGCATCCTAGCGGGCGTCTCGCTGGGTCGATTGTATCCCGGCAATGACGACCTCGCTAACGGACTGGTCGTTGCGGTGACCGAGACAACCACGGCGGAGGACGTTGAAACGCTCGCGTCCGCACTCGAGGAGATACTGGCATGAGCATCAACCAGAGCGGCTGGCGCCCGACCTCCCCTGAGGCGAACACGACCAGCGTCCCGGCATCGGTCACCGGCAACAAGGCGCTGATGCTGGAGGAAGCGCTGATCTTCGAGATCGGCGACGCGAAGACGACGGGCGTCGACTTCGGCGAAGGCGACGTCGCGCACGACATGCTCGGCGATCTGACACGCAAGGCGCCGATCGGCCTCCCCGGTCTCTCCGAACCGGAAACCGTCCGCCACTACACCCGCCTCTCGCGCCAGAACTACGGCATCGACCTCGGCTTCTTCCCGCTCGGCAGTTGCACGATGAAGCACAACCCGCGCCTCAACGAGAAGATGGCGCGGCTGCCCGGCTTCTCCGACGTCCATCCGCTCCAGCCGGTCGACACGGTGCAGGGCGCATTGGAAGTCATCCACCAGCTCGCGCACTGGCTCGTCACGCTCACCGGCATGACCTCGGTCGCGATGAGCCCCAAGGCCGGCGCGCACGGCGAGCTCTGCGGCATCCTCGCGATCCGCGCCGCACTCGAAGCTAAGGGCGAAGGCGCGCGGAAGATCATCCTCGTCCCCGAGAGCGCGCACGGCACCAACCCCGCCACCGCCGCGTTCGCCGGCTATAGCGTCGAGGATATCCCCGCCACCGCCGAAGGCCGCGTCGACACCGCCGCGCTGAAGGCCCGGCTCGGCCCCGACGTCGCCGGCGTGATGATCACCAATCCCAACACGTGCGGCCTGTTCGAGCGCGACATGCGCGAGATCTCCGACGCGGTGCACGCGGCGGGCGGCTTCGTCTATTGCGACGGCGCCAACTTCAACGCGATCGTCGGCCGCGTCCGGCCGGGCGATCTCGGCATCGACGCGATGCACATCAACCTGCACAAGACCTTTTCGACGCCGCACGGCGGCGGCGGTCCGGGTTCGGGTCCGGTGGTGTTCTCGGAAGCTTTGACCCCCTACGCACCGCTCCCCTTCGTCGAGAACCAGGGCGACCAATTCGTCCTGATCGAGGAAGAGAATGCCGACGAGCATCACGCCGGCAGCTTCGGCCGTATGGTCGCGTTCCACGGCCAGATGGGCATGTTCACGCGCGCACTGACGTACATCCTCAGCCACGGCGCCGACGGCCTGCGCCAGGTGTCCGAGGACGCGGTGCTCAACGCGAACTACATCCTGCGCAGCCTCGACGACACGCTCGACGCACCGTTCGGCCCGTCGGGTCCGTGCATGCACGAGGCGCTGTTCTCGGACTCGGGCCTCGCCGCGGGCTTCTCGACGATCGACATCGCGAAGGGCCTGATCGACGAGGGCTTCCACCCGATGACGATGTATTTCCCGCTCGTCGTCCACGGCGCGATGCTGGTCGAGCCGACCGAGACCGAATCGAAGGCGGCACTCGACCAGTTCATCGCCGCGCTCCGCTCGGTCGCCGAACGCGCCAAAGCCGGCGACCCCAGCCTCAAGACCGCTCCCCATTTCGCCCCCCGCGCACGCCTCGACGAGACGCTTGCGGCACGGAAACCGGTACTGGTCTGGAAGGACCCCGCTCCGCTGGCGCAGGCAGCGGAGTAAGGGAAGCAGGGGTGGTGTGACACTTACACCTGAAAAATAATACCGCCCCGGCGAAGGCCGCGGTCCAATTGGACGACGCTGCTAACGAACGGCGGCATGTCGTTATTGCCACCTTTCCAATTGGGCCCCGGCCTCCGCCGGGGTGGCTGCTTAGAAACCCGTCCCCCCTTTACCTAAACTGTATTGCTGCCATGCTACACTGATTGAAGGTGACAGCGTGGGGGCTAGATCAATGCAGGCGCAAGAAGCACAGGGCTGGATCAGCTACGCGATCACGGCCGTCATCATCGGCATCGTCTTCGCGGTCCGCTGGCGCCGCATGAGTATCGCGAAACCGCTGAAGCTCGAACGCCTATGGGTTTTTCCCGCGCTCTACGCCGCCGTCACGCTCTACATGTTCGTGATGTACCCGCCGCACGGCCTCGCCTGGCTGTTCTGCGCGCTGGCCCTGATCATGGGCGCAGCACTAGGCTGGCAACGCGGCAAGCTCATGCGGATCGCAACCGATCCCGACAGCCACGCACTCAACACGACGTCGTCCCCGGCAGCGGTGCTGTTCATCGTTGCGATCGTCGCAGTCCGAACCGGCGCGCGCGCCGTGATCGGCGACGGCCATGCCCTCCACCTCGACGCCTTTGCCATCACCGACATGCTGATCGCGCTCGCGCTAGGCCTGCTCACCACCCAACGCATCGAAATGTACCTCCGCGCCAAGCGGATGCTCGAAACCGCACGCGTCCGCTAAACCGCCGCTACCGTACGATCCTCCCCCGCGAGGGGAAGGTGGCTGGCCCCTTGCCAGACGGAGGGGGAGGAAAGGAAAACCGCTGTTGTTGCGTCCTCCCCCTTCGTCACCTTCGGCGACACCTCCCCCTGGCGGGGGAGGATGACAGGGTTCGCCATCAGGCGATCGCCTGCTCAGTCTCTTCCCGGCGCCGGACGTGCTCGCGCCAGACGATATATAACCCGCTCGCCACGATGATCGGCGCTCCAAACCAGGTCGCCTTGGCCGGCAGCGTGTCGAACACCAGCCACCCCAGCAACGTCGCCCACAACAGGCTCGAGTAATCCATCGGCACCACCACCGACACCGGCCCAAGGCGCAACGACGTCGTCATCGCGATCTGCGCCAGCCCGCCGAATATCCCGACGCTCGCCAGACAGCCCCATGCAACCAGATCATGCGACTGCGCCGCCCGTCCGTAAAATACCGACAATGGGATCAACGACAGCGCCGAGAACCAGAACACCGTCGTCAGCGCGCTCTCGGTTTTGCCGATCTGCCGCAGCAGGATCGAGACGCTCGCCGTCCCGAACGCCCCCGCCAACGCACACCCCGCCCCCCATAACGGAAAGTGATCCCCGCCCGGCTGCGCGACGATCAACACACCGGCGAACCCCGTCGCGACCGCTGCCCAGCGATGCCAGCCGGTCGACTCACGCAGCACTAGCGCGCCCAGGATCGTCGCGAACACCGGCACCGTGAACCCGATCGTCGTCGCCTCTGCGAGCGGCAACGCGACGATCCCGTTAAACGTGAACGCCATCGCCGACAGCCCGACGATCGCGCGGACGACATGTGCCGGCAAGCGCTTGGTCTTGACCGAAGGCAGGCCCGGCTTTGCGACGATCACCGCCGACACCAGCAGGCACGCGCCGAACTGCCGGAAAAACAAGATCTCCGATACGCTCGCGCCATGCCGCTCGGCCAGCTTGATCGCGGTGTTCATCAACGCGAAGATCACAACGGATAGCAACCGCATGCCGATGGCGGGGAGGATGCGGTCGGTGGGCATGGGGCTTCCTAGCGGGCGCTTACCATCCCGTCACCCTCCGCGCCCATCGCGCATCCCGCATTCCGTTACAGTCAGCCATTCCATACCGTCCGTCACCTACCCACGTTACCATCCCAACGGCGTCACCTGCCCGCAAAGCCCGTCATCCGAGCGAACGCTGGGATCTGCCGCGGCTCGGGCGGGACATTCCGCGGTGAGATCCCAGCGTTCGCTGGGATGACGGCGTCGTGAGGATTGACGGCCGGCGCGGTCCGCCGGCCGCCGGAGCGGAGCTTGGTGAAGTGCAGGGCGGTGACTGCAGGCGGGGAGGGGGTATTAAGGTTCGGCCAAGGTGCCTCGTCGACATAACGCGCCATAACTCACACGTGACGAACCACCGCGCACCCGCTATCCGCACCCCATGATAAAGCGCGCACTCAACGTCACCCGCGAGGCGGATTTCTCCGCCTGGTACCAGGCCGTCATCTCCGAGGCCGATCTCGCCGAGGAATCCGGCGTCCGCGGCTGCATGGTCATCCGCCCGTGGGGCTACGGCATCTGGGAGCGTATCCAGCGCCTGCTCGACGACCGGATCAAGGCGACCGGTCACGAGAACTGCTATTTTCCGCTCTTCATCCCGCTCTCCTATTTCGAGAAGGAGGCGGAACACGTCGAGGGCTTTGCCAAGGAAATGGCCGTGGTCACGCACCACCGCCTCAAGGCCGACGGGTACGGCCGCCTTGTCCCCGATCCCGACGCCAAGCTCGAGGAGCCGCTCGTCGTTCGCCCGACCTCCGAAATGGTCATCGGCGCCGCGTTCGCGCGCTGGGTCCAGTCGTGGCGCGACCTGCCCGTGCTGATCAACCAATGGGCCAACGTCGTCCGCTGGGAAATGCGCACCCGCATGTTCCTGCGCACCAGCGAGTTCCTCTGGCAGGAAGGCCACACCGCCCATTCCACCCCGCAGGAAGCGCGCGAAGAGACGCTCAAGATGCTCGAAGTCTATCGCGACTTCGCGGAGGAATGCCTCGGCCTCCACGTCATCGCCGGTGAAAAGCCCGAGAACGAGCGCTTCCCTGGCGCCGTCGCGACCTATTCGATCGAGGCGATGATGCAGGACGGCAAGGCATTGCAAGCCGGCACCTCGCATTTTCTCGGCACCAACTTCGCGTCGGCGCAGAACATCCGCTTCCAGAATGCGGGTGGCGAGTTCGAGCTGTGCAACACCACCAGCTGGGGCGTCTCGACCCGCATGATCGGCGGCGTCATCATGGTCCACGGTGACGACGACGGCCTGCGCGTGCCGCCGATGATCGCCCCTTGGCAGGTCGTGATCGTGCCGATGCTGCGCGACGTCCCCGAGGACGCGGCGATCGTCGACTATTGCAAGTCGCTCCAGGCCGAACTCGCCAAGCAGTCCGCGCTCGGCGAACCGGTCCGCGCGTTGCTCGACCTCAAGCCTGCGAAGGCGGCGACCAAGCGCTGGGGCTGGGTCAAGAAGGGCGCACCCATCGTGATCGAGGTCGGCGGCCGCGACGTGGCCGGTGGGAACGTCACCGTCATCCGGCGCGACCGGCTCTACCGCGAGGATGGCAAGCTGAACAGCAACGCCGTCGCGCGCACCGATTTCGTGGGCGAAGTCTCGGGCGTTTTGCACGACATCCAGGCTACCCTGCACGTCGAGTCGATGAACCGCCTCAAGGCCAATATCGTCCCGGTCGACGACTTCGCCGCGCTGGAAGCGCATTTTGCAGACGGCATCAAGAACCCGGGCTGGGTCGACGTCCGCTGGTCCAAGCCCACCGGCCCCGCACTCGACAAGGTCGTCGAACGCCTGAAAGCGCTGAAGCTGACCATTCGCAACGCCCCGATCGGCCAGACCGGCTGCGACGACGGCGTCTGCATCTTCACCGGCGAACCAGCGGCAGAGCGCGTGCTGATCGGTCGCGCCTACTGACATCCCGCCATCTGCGCTCTACCCAATATCCCGGTTCGGGATCGCGCCCTGCGTGGTCCTTGACCGGGAAGCTGCAGCGCGAAGCAACGGAAACGGTCCAAACGGCAGGATGTGTCGTGTCGTCTCGTCTGATACCGTCCCTCCAGTTCGGCGAAGACTCTGGGGGCTGGCATGGGCGTGACGGGGATCGGTGGAGTCTTCTTCCGGGCAAAGGATCCGGAGGCGATACGGGCGTGGTATGCCGAGCACCTCGGCGTCGGCTCGGTACCCTATGGATCATGGGAAACGCAGGCAGGGCCCAGCGTCTTCGCGCCGTTCGCGGCCGACACCGACTATTTCCCCGCAGATCGCTCATGGATGCTCAACCTTCGCGTCGACGACATCGACGGTCTGTTGGCGACGCTCCGCGCGGCCGGGATCGCGGTGGTCACCAATCCCGACTGGGACATGCCCGGCTTCGGTCGCTTCGCGCGCATTCACGATCCCGAGGGTAATCCGATCGAATTATGGCAACCCGATCCCGAGTAATGAGCGGCGCCGATAATCGGTCTGGCAAGCAGCAGTAAGTCGTCCCTACGATGAGGATCGGAACCAGTCAGACGAGGCGCCGTCATGCCTGTCGTCGGTCGTGAGCGAACAGGTATCGACAACCGCCGCGCACCGATCATCACCCGCAGGTTCGTCAGAACAACTCACCCTGCGGTCCCCTAGGCGCCCGAAACAGGTCGCTCCGCAAGGTGATCCGTTCCTGGTTCAGCCCGTGTTTCCCGCACGCGATCCGGAACCGGGTCCCCAGCAGCTCGGCCCAAGGCCCTTGTCCTTTCATCCGCGTAAAGAAGTTCGGATCATTGTCGCGTCCGCCGCGCAACGACGCGATCGTCGCCATCACTTTCCCCGCACGGTCCGGAAAATGCGCGTCGAGCCAACTCCGGAACAGGGGGGCAACCTCGTGCGGCAACCGCACCGGGATGAAGAACGCGCGTGTCGCTCCAGCTTCCGCTGCCCGTGCGATCAGATGCTCGATCTCGTGGTCGGTGATTGCCGGGATGACCGGCGCGATCGACACGTAGACCGGTACCCCCGCATCGGCGAGCTTGCGCACTGCCGCCAGCCGTCGCTCCGGATGCGGCGCCCGTGGTTCGACGGTCGATGCCACTTTCGGATCGAGCGACGTGATCGACATCGCCACCGTCGCCAGCCCCTTTGCCGCCATCGGCGCCAGCAGGTCGAGGTCGCGCACCACTCTGTCGGATTTCGTCGTGATCGTCAGCGGATGATTGGTCTCGCTCAACACCTCGATGATGCCGCGCGTGATCCGCCAGTCGCTCTCGATCGGCTGGTACGGATCGGTGTTCGTCCCCAGCGCCATCGGCGCCACGGCATAGCCGGGCTTCCCCAGTTCCGCCCGCAACAGCGTTGCCGCGGACGGCTTGGCGAACAGCTTGCTCTCGAAATCCAGCCCCGGCGACAGGTCGTGAAACGCATGGCTTGGCCGCGCGAAGCAATAGATACAGCCATGCTCGCAGCCACGATACGGATTGATCGACCGGTCGAACGGCACGTCCGGCGAGGCATTTCGACTGATGATCGTCCGCGGGGTCTCGACGGTCACGGTCGTCCGCAATCGCGGCGCAATCCCGTCGATCCCTTCCCGCATGTCGAGCCAGTCGCCGTCCGCCTCGGTCTGCGGCATGTTGAACCGCCGGCTTTCGTCGTTGCGAGTCGCACCACGAACGGGACGGACCTGTTTCATGGAATGAATCTAGGCACCGCCCGAGAACATAGCAAGAACGAAATTAGAAGCGAACGCCGAGTCCCGCGACCACTTGGTGGCGGCTGAAATCCAGGCTGGCCTTGTCGCTGCCATCGACGATCTCATAGCCGTTATAATCGGTGTAGACATATTCCAGCTTGCCATAGAATTTGCGTCCGAAGCCGGCCTGAACGCCCGCACCGACATGAAATCCGCTCAGATTGTCCACGCCGCGGACATCGTCCTCGGGGGAGTTCGGATCGTTATAGCCGAGCCGGATCTGCCCGTTCGAATAGCCCCCCTTGATATACAGAAGCGTCGTCGGGTTGAGCAGGTATCCGCCACGTACGCCGGCGGTCAGGTTGCGGCCGGGCTTCAGGCATGTCTCGGCGCCGAACCCGTCCGGAAAGCATTGCTTCACGCTCGATCCCTCGATGCCACCGTAAATCCCGAGCACGGTGCCGACGTTGACAGCCACGTCATAGCCGACCTCGCCGCCATAGGTGACGCCGCTGTTGCCCTCGCGGACGCTCGCCGTGTCGGTCGCGCTCTCGACGTTCAGTTCGGTGACCACGCGGTCATAACCGATGCGCGGCTCGATCCGCAGACCACTGACGGTTTCGGCCGCGCCATTCTGCGGTAGACCGTCATGCCCGGCATAGGACTGTGCCAGCGCAGGCGTGGCCGGTGCCGCGACCAACGACACGAGCATCATCATTTTACGCATACGAAAAGTCCCCGATGGACCTACTCCTTGCGGCAGATCCTACCGCGATCCCCTGCAATACAAGGAACTTCCGCCGGGTTAATGATGCCGAATTCCATCCAATTCCAAGCAGATTCCGGAACATAAGAATCAGCGCTCGCCGCGCCCTGAGATAGCGCCTAGGGCGGTCCGATGACGGAGCAGATCACCACGGTTGAACGAGCCTTCGAACTGGCGCGGTCGGGCGCGTGCAGCTCGGTCAACGACTTGCGGCAGCGATTGCGGCGCGAGGGTTACGACGCGGTGCACCTGCATCTGCATGGCGCATCGATCAACAAGCAGCTCGTCGACCTGATCCACGCCGCCAAGGGCTGATCGACGGCGCAACGCGGCCCGCATCGGCTGCGGACCGCGTACCACCCATCACTTCTGTGCAAGCAGCGTCGTGTCTGCAGGCAACGTCTTCGGCATGTCGAGACCGTTGGCGGACCATTGTGCTGCGGTCAGGCAGGTGGTCCGCTGGATATGGCTGCCCGTCATGGCAGGCTCGATCGCGCAGTATTTCTGCTGCTTGGCATCGTACCGGAGCAATGTCTTGCCAGGCGCAGCGAACGCGGGTGCGGCGGTTGCAACGACGGCGGCGATGGCGAGGCTCTTCAGGATGATCGATGACATGTTGGTGTCCTTGTCTGGCATTGAAGCGCCCGGTCAGGCGGTATCTTTACCAATGCATCCACCGTGCCAGTTGCATAATACAGCACTACACATCGTCGATCACGCTCGAATACGGCGCTTTTCTTGGATCCGGGCGATGCCGTCAGTAGTGATCGAGCGTCGCGGTTTTCACCATCTATTGGTGCGATACGCGGTAGGTTAGGCAGAACTGCACGACGCCTCGGTGCTTACAGCCCATTCGAGGCGCTAATCCGGCGCCATTACGCGGTTCGGAGCACGAATGCTTATCGCTCGAGCAACCGCGGCATGAGTTCGACGAAGTTGCATGGCCGGTGGCGGCTGTCGAGCTGGTCGCGAAGGATGCCGTCCCAGCCGTCCTTCACCGCGCCCGTCGAGCCGGGAAGCGCGAAGATGTAGGTACCGTGCGAAACGCAGGCGCAAGCGCGAGACTGGACGGTCGAGGTGCCGATCGTTTGATAGCTCAGCATGCGGAAGAGTTCGCCGAAGCCGGGGATCATCTTCTCGGCGACCTGCTCGATCGCCTCCGGGGTCACGTCGCGTCCGGTCACGCCAGTGCCACCCGTCGTGATGATGCAATCGACGTCGGGATCGCCGATCCAGGCGTGGAGCCGCGAGACGATCGTCTCGACGTCGTCCTTTTCGATCCGGCGGTCGGCAAGCACATGCCCCGCCTCGGTCAGCCGGGCAACCAGCGTATCGCCCGAGCGATCCTCCGCCAACCCACGCGTGTCCGACACCGTCAGCACGGCAATCCGCACCGGCAGGAACGTTCGGCTTTCATCGATCGGCATGACCCTCAGTCCGCGCGCGTGATGGTGGTGGACTGCGGCCCGACGCTGGCATTGACCGCAACAGTGGCCTGTAACGGCGCCGTGCTGGCACGGTATTGTGTATAGGGTTTGGCCGCCATTCGCACCGCGGTCGCGCCCGGCAGGCCTGGGAAGCGCGGCCACATGCCCTGGGCGAGCGCGTTGCGGCTAACCGATGCCTTCTTGCCGCCCTGCGCCTCGTACATCCAGTAGTTGCGGAGGACGGTAGTCACGTACCCGCGCGTTTCCCAATACGGAATGCTCTCGATATACAGCAGCGGGTCGCCATTATCATGGACGATCGCGTTCCAGTCGCCGACCGGGCGAGGGCCAGCATTATACGCCGCGATCACCTTGGGCAGCAGGCCCCCGGTGACGCCGGCCATGTCGCGCAGACGCTCCAGATGACGCTGGCCGATGTCCATATTAGTCGACGGCTTTGTCAGCGCCTTCATGTCGATCGAGGTGCCGCGTTCGCGCGCGAAATCGGTCGCGGCGGCGGGCATGATCTGCATGAGGCCGTAGGCGCCGGCCGGGCTCTTCACGGTATTGCGGAACCGCGATTCCTCGAGCGTGTGCGCGTAGACCAGCGCCTTGTCGATGTGCCAGCCGCTGTCCGGCGTCCAGTTCGGCGTCGGATAGCGCGCCTCGGCGGTCGAGGTGATTCCCTGCGGACAGTTGTGCGCGAGGAACACGGTGGTCGCCGGCAGGCTGAGCGCATCGGCGACGCGGACCAGGTTGCCGAACTCGCGCGGGTCGCCGATCTTGGCCTGCTGGCGGATCACGATGTCGGCCAGATCAGTCTCGCCGACTTCGACCAGAGCCGCCGCAACACGCACGTTCGGACGCTTGCCGACGACCTTCCAGTCACTGGCAACCAGGCCACCGACGGACGTCCCCTTGTCCTTCATCGCGAGCTGCTGACGCGCAAGCTGGCCATAAAAGCTCTCGCCGAACTGCGC
Organism: Sphingomonas sp. R86520; assembly: GCF_042466285.1. NCBI lineage: Bacteria > Pseudomonadati > Pseudomonadota > Alphaproteobacteria > Sphingomonadales > Sphingomonadaceae > Sphingomonas > Sphingomonas sp. R86520. Next base: position 2,358,076 of record NZ_JAXHBZ010000001.1, on the reverse strand, counting down.
CGCCGCCTTTAACCGGCCCTCGATCTTGTCGGGTCGCGAACACACCATGTCCGCGCGCGAGGCCCAGTACAAAGCCGCGGCACGCAGGTCGACGTCGCCAGCGCGTGCCGCGACGCCTTCGAACCCGCTTTCGGCATTCGCGCAGTCATTCTGCCGCCACGCCGACAGTGCGCCGACCCAGCGACCCTGCACGGCCCAGTCACCGACGCCGTCCTGTGCCTTCGCCGCCATCACGCGCGCGTTCACGTCGTCGCCTTGAAGGAAATAGATCCACGCGATCTTCTGCTGCCACTCGGTCAGCGCTTCAAGGGTGAGGCCGGGTGTGCTGTCCAACAGCGACTGTGCCTCGCGGCCCATGTCCGCCTTGACGTAAGGCTGCATCTTGAGCGCGAGATCGGCGGCGATCATGTCGCCCTTCAGGCTCTTGGCGCGGACTCGGCGTGGTGCGCCATCCTGCCAGATCAGCCGCTGTGCCGCGGGCAGGGGAGGGAGGTCGACCGCACCGCGCGTCGTAGCCAACCGTGAGATTTGCTCGGCCTCGGGCAGTTCGGGTGCTTCGTTGAGCAGCGCGACCAGCGGCCCCATCTCGACCTTGGGCGAGCCCTTCGCCGTATACATCTCGGCACGCGCGATCGCGTGCAGCGGGCCGGGCTTCATCGTGTCGAGCTGGATCTGCGCGTCGGTCCACTTGCCGTCGCGGATCGCCGCGAACACGGTCTTGTAGGCCTCGCGCTGGCCCGCATCGAGCTGGTCCGGGATCTGCTCCAGTGTCGGCGCGCCAACCAGCTGGGTCGAACCGAGCCGCGCATCGCCACCCGGCTCGCCGTCGACCGTCGCAGCCAGAGCTGGGAAGGGGAGGGCGCTCAAGCCCAACACGATAGCCCCCAGCGAGACCGACCGGATCCGAATCATTGTGCACCCTCTTGCGACGACTGTTCGCGCATCAGCATCTGCAAATCCTTCCAGGCCTCGGCCTTGGCCGCGGGCTTCTCGATCAGAAACCGCGGGTGAAAGCTCGCGACCACGCTCGTCATATCCGAGGCGTCACCGGCCTCCGTTTGTGCGGTCTTATGGTTAAACCCGTGTAAACGCCCACGCGCTGTCTGCAATTCCGTCCCGAGGATCGCACGGCTCGCCGCATTGCCGAGCAACAGCAACCGCTTGGGGGCGACCAACCCGATGTGATGCTTGGCAATTTCCGACAGCCGCTCCTCGACATCGCTATGGATGCGCCCCGCGGTCGGCCGCTTCGCGCAGACCGCTGCGAGGTGTACTTCGTCTCGCGTCAGACCGATCGCCGCGAGCATCTTGTCGAGCAGCCGTCCCGACGCACCGCTCAGCAAAGCCCCCGCATCGCCGTCGTCGCGGTCCGGGCAATCGACAAGCACCATGACCGTAGCGTCAGCCGGTCCGATCGCGGCCAGAGAAACCCCGCTCCAGTCCGCCTCGGGAACCTCAGCGCCGCTCCGCCAGCTAAGGAAATCGGCCAGCAAAGGCGGCATCGCGGACGGTGCTGCGATCGGTGCAGCAGGGGCGGCAGGGGGTACGACAAGGCGCTCAGGCGCCGCAAACCAGTCGCGCGGGACGTCGTCTACCAGCGTGTCGACGCCAGCCTCGTGCCACCAGTCGAGCGCACTCGCCGCTGTATTTCGCCAGTCGATGGTTTGATCCGCCCCCACAGGGTAACCTATGCTGCACGGTTGACGTGGCGGTCAACTCGCGCAATCGCCATATTGGACAAGACGGTGCCGGCCCGAGCCCGAACGAAGGGTGGGGCATGAAGCTGAGGCAATAGGGGACATCCCCCGGGAGACGATGATGACGACACGTGAATCGATGCCGTACGACGTGGTGATCGTCGGCGCTGGCCCGGCCGGTCTCTCGGCAGCGATCCGCCTGAAACAGCTGGCCGCGGAGAAAGACGCCGAGATCAGCGTCTGCGTGCTCGAAAAGGGCTCCGAGGTCGGCGCGCATATCCTGTCCGGCGCGGTCATCGATCCAAAGAGCCTCGACGAGCTGCTGCCCAACTGGCGCGAGGATGACTGCCCGCTCGCCGAGGTGCCGGTGACCGAGAACCATCACTGGATCCTGACCAAGACGAAGAAGAGCGAGATGCCGCACTTCGTCACGCCTTCGTTCATGCACAACAAGGGCACCTATACCGGCTCGCTCGGCAATCTCTGCCGCTGGCTCGCTGGCAAGGCGGAAGAGCTCGGCGTCGAGATCTTCCCGGGCTTCGCAGCGGCCGAAATCCTGTTCAACAACGACGGCTCGGTGAAGGGCGTCGCGACCGGCGACATGGGCGTCGCCCGCGACGGCACGCACAAGGGCGACTACACCCCCGGCCTCGAACTCCATGCCAAATACACATTCTTCTCGGAAGGCTGCCGCGGTCACCTGACCAAGGAACTGATCGGCACATTCGCGCTCGACAAGGACAGCGATCCCCAGGTCTACGGCCTCGGCGTCAAGGAACTCTGGGACATCGATCCCGAACTCCACGTCCCCGGTCGCGTCATTCACACGCAGGGCTGGCCGCTGTCCGAAACCGAAGGCTCGAACGGCGGCGGCTGGATCTATCACCAGGCGAACGGCCAGGTCTCGATCGGCTTCGTCACATGGCTGAACTACACCAACCCGCACCTCTCGCCGTTCAGCGAAATGCAGCGCTGGAAGACGCATCCCGAGATCGCAGCACTCCTGAAAGGTGCCAAGCGCGTCAGCTACGGGGCGCGTGCGATCAGCGACGGCGGGCTCCAGTCGATCCCCAAGCTCGTGATGCCCGGTGCGGCATTGATCGGCGACAGTGCCGGTTTCCTCAACGTGCCGCGGATCAAGGGCACGCATACCGCGATGAAGTCCGGCATGATGGCCGCCGAGGCGGCGGTCGAGGCGATCGTCTCGCAGCGGGGCCATGACGAGCTCGTCGCCTATCCCGAGGCGTTCGAGAAGTCGTGGGTGAAGAAGGAGCTGTCGGTCGTCCGCAACGTCGTGCCGCTGGTCAAGAAGTTCGGCGACCTGGTCGGCTCGGGCCTCGCCGGCGTGACGATGTGGATGGAGCATCTGGGGATCAAGGTGCCCTTCACGATGCACCACCATCCCGACCACGAGAGCCTGTGGCGCAAGGATCTCGTCAAGCCGATCGTCTATCCCAAGGCCGACGGCGTGCTGACGTTCGATCGCCTCTCATCGGTGTTCATCTCGAACACCAACCACGAGGAGGATCAGCCGGTCCACCTGACGCTCAAGGATCCGAGCGTGCCGATCGCCTATAATCTGCCAATGTACGACGAGCCTGCGCAACGCTATTGCCCGGCCGGCGTTTATGAGGTGGTGGGTGTCGAAGAGGGCGACCCCAAGTTCGTCATCAACGCGCAGAACTGCGTCCACTGCAAGACCTGCGACATCAAGGACCCAACCCAGAACATTAACTGGGTCGTACCCGAGGGCGGCGGAGGCCCCAATTATCCCAACATGTAAGCCCGTATTCTTCGCACTCGGTCTCGTCCTGGCAACTCCCGCCACGGCCGGGACGGGTGAACTCTCCGCCTATCTGAAGGCCCGTGCCGCTGACGCCGCCGGGCGGCCGGACCTCGCCGCCGCGAGCTATGCCAAGGTGCTGGCGGCGGCCCCTGACGACCCCGTTGTCGCGATCCGCGCCTACCGCGAGGCGCTTCAGGCCGGCGACATGCCGCTTGCGACGCGCGCCGCCGCCGTGCTGGTCAAGGCCGGGGTGGCGCCCGCCGATGCCGCACTCCTCCCGCTGGCCGACGCTGCTCGCAACGGCGACACGAAGGCGGCAAGCGCCGCCATCGCCACGCTTGCGACCGGCCCCCTCGTGGTCCTCGCTCCCTCGCTCTACGCCTGGGTCGCCCATGCCGAAGGTCGCGACCCCGAACCGCCGCTTGCCGTCGCGGCGAAGGACCCCGTCGCCAACCGCTTCGCCACGGAGACGCGTGCGCTGATCGCCGCCGCGCCGCCCGGGCAACCCCTCGCGATCGGCGTCTCGCGCCTGCTGGCCCGCCTCGCGAGCGACCTCGCCGCCGGCGAACCCTCGCCGCTCTCGATCGCCCTGACTCAGGCCGCCCTGCGCACCGACCCCGGCTACGACCGCGCGCGCATCCTCCTCGCCGACGCGCTCGCCCGCAGCAAGATGGTCGAGTCCGCGCTCGCCGTGCTCGACCAGGTAGCCCCGAAAAGCCCGTTCGCCGCGGCTGCCGCGGCCGAACGCGTCGACATCCTGTCCAACGCCGACCGCGAAGGCGAAGCGCTTGCCGCTGCCAAGAACCGCGTCGACCATAAGGATGCCGACTCCGCCGACTGGCAGCGCTACGCCGACCTTCTCCTGACCACGGGCAATCCCGTCGAAGCGGCCAACTGGTACGCCAAGATCATCGCCGCCGATGGCGAGAAGGGTGGCAGCTGGGGTGCATGGCTGCAATATGGCGGCGCGCTTGACCAGGCGGGCCGCTGGCCCGAAGCCCGCGACGCGCTCGAAAAAGCGGTAGCCCGCGGCCCGGCTCAACCGCTCGCGCTCAACTATCTGGGGTTTGCGCAGGTCGAGCACGGCGACGACATCCCCGCCTCGATCAAACTGCTCGAGCGGGCCAGCCGCCTGGACCCGACCAACGCCTCGATCACCGATTCGCTGGGCTGGGCCTACCACCTTTCCGGCGACACCAGTCGAGCACTCCCGTTGCTCGAAAGCGCCACGCAGGCCGAACCCACCAACGCCGAGATCGCGGATCACCTCGGCGACGCCTATTGGAGCATCGGTCGCCGCTACGAAGCCCGTTACGCCTGGCGCGCCGCGGTCTTGACCGCCGAACCGGCCGAAACCGCCCGCATAACCGCCAAGATCGCAGGCGGTCTGCCGGCTAACGCACGCCGCTAGCCGAAACGCTTTTGTCCAAGCCACTCCGCCGTCCGACGTGGCGACACGGCACGCCGTCACTTCCTCTTTCAGCCGTCACCCCAGCGGAGGCTGGGGTCTCCCACGAGGCACGTGACGCTCGTCTTACAACGAGACCCCAGCCTCCGCTGGGAGGACAGCAATTTGTTGGCTAAGTCGAAAGCAAAACCGAGCACAACCCGCCGCCAATCCAGAGACCCGCAATGTTCGCCATTACAGAAGCCGCCCCCGCAAAGATCAACCTCGCGCTCCACGTCCGCCATCGCCGCCCCGACGGCTACCACGAACTCGAAACCCTCTTCGCCTTCGCCACCGACGGCGACGTCGTCACGGTAGAAACCGCGAAGACCAACAGCTTCACCATAACCGGCCCCTTCGCCGCCTCACTCCTACCACCCGTCCACACCACTCCCGCGAAGGCCGGGGCTCAATCGGGAACGGGCAGTGACGACGCGCCGAACGCGCCTTCTGGCAATGCCCCTTGGCACGGCAACCTCGTAACCGCTGCCACCGACGCCTTTACCGCCGCGTTCGCCCCCGAGGCCCACCACGCCATAACCCTCGAAAAGCACCTCCCCATCGCCTCGGGCATAGGCGGAGGTTCAGCCGACGCGGCTGCCACCCTCCGGGCGCTTGCTCGCCTCCACGGCATCAGCGCAACCGACCCCCGCCTTTACGCCATCGCCGCAGGGCTCGGCGCCGACGTTCCCGCCTGTCTCGCCAACCGCACTACGCTCGGCATCGGCAAGGGCGACATCCTGACCAATCTCGAAGGCCTGTCCGGCACGCCGCTGCTGCTCGTAAATCCGGGCGTGGCAGTCTCGACGGCTGCCGTCTTCCAGACATGGGACGGCCAGGACCAAGGTCCGATCGCCGAAGGCAATTTCCTCGACCGCGCGAGAGCGAGCCGCAATGACCTGGAACCCCCCGCACTAGCCCTGGCCCCCGTCATCGCCGAAGTCCGCACGCTCCTCGACGCGGCGGAAGGCGTCCTGTTGTCGAGAATGTCGGGCTCCGGTGCCACCTGCTTCGCCCTGTTCGACTCCCTGGAAGCCAGAGACGTCGCTGCCATCGCCGCGCACGCTCGCGGCTGGTGGATCCTCCCAACGACCTTGGCCTGACGACCGGTCGCAAGATAAGTCCGAACGGCTATCGACCAAAACCTGCCCCGGTCATTCTCGCTTTTCTAAGCGGTACCGCTCCGCATTCGCGGCTGTTGGCCAAGGGGGGGGGTAAATGCCGGAAGGCGCCCGGCCTGACGCAACGCGAGAGGGGCAGACCCGAACTCCGCAAACACCCGTCATTTTCGCACAAAAACAGATGTTCCACTCTTGTTCCATGAGAACAAAGAGAATACACGGTGTTTGACGCGTTGAATGGCACGCGTGCTTGCTTTACCGATGGGAGCATATTCGATGGCCGCTAATTTGAAAGTGATCGACACCGGCATGGCAACCGCAACCAACGACCGCCAGAAGGCGCTCGACGCTGCGCTCGCGCAGATCGACCGCGCGTTCGGCAAGGGCTCGGCGATGCGCCTAGGCTCCAAGGAAACCATGCAGGTCGAGGTCATCTCGACCGGCTCGCTCGGTCTCGACATCGCGCTCGGCGTCGGCGGCCTGCCGCGCGGCCGCGTGATCGAGATCTACGGTCCGGAAAGCTCGGGCAAGACCACGCTCGCGCTCCACGTGATCGCCGAAGCGCAGAAGGGCGGCGGCACCGCGGCATTCGTCGATGCCGAGCACGCGCTCGACCCGGTCTATGCGAAGAAGCTCGGCGTCAACATCGACGAGCTGATCGTGTCGCAGCCCGATACCGGCGAGCAGGCGCTCGAGATCGTCGATACGCTGGTCCGCTCGAACGCGATCGACGTGCTCGTGGTCGACTCGGTCGCAGCGCTCGTCCCGCGTGCCGAAATCGAAGGCGAGATGGGCGACAGCCATGTCGGCCTCCAGGCGCGTCTCATGTCGCAGTCGCTGCGCAAGCTGACCGGTTCGATCAGCCGTTCGCGCTGCATGGTGATCTTCATCAACCAGCTCCGCATGAAGATCGGCGTCATGTACGGCAACCCGGAGACGACGACGGGCGGCAACGCGCTGAAGTTCTACGCCTCGGTCCGTCTCGACATCCGCCGCATCGGCGCGATCAAGGCTGGTGAAGAGGTCACTGGCAATCAGACCCGCGTGAAGGTCGTCAAGAACAAGGTCGCGCCGCCGTTCAAGCAGGTCGAGTTCGACATCATGTACGGGCAGGGCGTGTCGAAGCTTGGCGAGATTCTCGATCTCGGCGTTAAAGCCGGTTTGGTCGAGAAGTCCGGTGCGTGGTTCAGCTACGACAGCGTCCGTCTGGGCCAGGGTCGCGAGAACTCGAAGACCTTCCTCAAGGACAACCCCGAGACCGCCGATCGCCTCGAAAAGCAGATCCGCGCGCGCACCGACAAGGTCGCCGAGGAAATGATGGCCGGCCCCGAAGAAGGCGACGACGCCTAACCACTTTAACCCTCTCCCTAAGGGGAGAGGGAGGGACCCATTGCATTCGCAATGGGAGGGTGAGGGCACACGGTGCGTGGTGCGTGGTGCGTGGTGCGTGGTGCGTGGTGCGTGGTGCGTGGTGCATGGTGGTCGAGCAGGCACGTTGCCGATAACGCAGTTGCTTGGTGAAATTATGCTTCGCCAACCCACGGTTGACGCCACCCCGGCGAAGGCCGGGGCCCAGTTGGCAGGACCCGGCAGATAGCGTGCCGTGCCAGGCCACGCTCTCTCGCCTCAATAACTCGTGCCCGTTGACGGTCCCCCCGTGTGGTCTCGTGAAGGCGGGAGCCCAATCTGTTACCCGCCCTAGCGGGGAAACGGAAAAGCAGAAGCCGCGCTTGCAAAACCACTTAACAGGATCGGCACGGGCCTTAAAATACCCCAACGCCAAACGTTAACCAGCGTCTATACTTCCTGTACTTCACTCCCCGCCGCCGTCTCCTCGATCCGACCATGAGGCACGCCAACCCATGACCACCGCCACAGACTGGACCGGCAAGACAGGCGACGTATGGGCCGCGGAATGGCGCCGGACCGACCGCAGCTTCACCAACCTGACGCCCCATTTGAACGCAGCGATCCTCGCCGCTGCGATTCCCAAGACCGCCAGGATCATCGACATTGGCTGCGGCGCCGGAGCAACCACGCTGGCCACGGCGCAAGCCCTCCCAACCGCGAACGTAACCGGCATAGATCTCTCACCCACCCTGATCGAGATCGCCAGTCACCGAGGCGAAACCCGGCCTAACGCCAGTTTCGAACGGGCCGACATCATTATCGCCGCCCCGAACCACGCGCCGATAGACCTCTACGTCTCCCGCCACGGCGTCATGTTCTTCGCCGACCCCATCGCCGCCTTCTTCACGCTCGCAAAAGCCGCCGCTCCGGGCGCCGCGCTGGTCTTCTCCTGTTTCGCCGAACGTGGCGCAAACCGCTGGGCGGTCGACATCATCACCGCAACGAGCGGCGACGCGAACGCTCCCGAGTCGACAAAGCCTGGCCCATTCGCGTTCGCCGATCCGACGCACGTCGCCATGGTTTTGAAGGTGGCAGGCTGGCAAGCTGACCCGCCGCAACGCATCGATTTCGCCTACCGAGCAGGGGAAGGGACCGACCCCGTAGCCGACGCCGTCGATTACTTTTGCCGCATAGGCCCCGCGGCGTCCACGATCCGCGACGCTGCTCCCGAGGAACGCGAGCGCCACATCGCGCGTCTCACTGAGGTCTGCGAACGGTACCGGGGCGGCGACACGGTGGAGTTCCCCGCCGCAGCGTGGATCTGGACCGCACGCAAACCAACCAAATAGAAACAGGGGGAGCCAGCATGATCATCGTCCACCATCTCGAAAACTCGCGGTCGCAACGCATCCTGTGGATGCTCGAGGAACTCGGCATTCCCTACGAGATCAAGCGCTATGAGCGGAATAAGCAGACCATGCTCGCCCCGCCTGAGCTCAAGAAGGTCCATCCGCTCGGCAAGTCGCCGGTAATCGAGGATGACGGCCAGGTCGTCGCCGAGACCGGCGCGATCGTCGAATATCTCGTCGACAAGGCGGACGGTAGACTCGGCGCTCCGGCCAACCGTGCCGACGCGCTGCGCTACCGTTTCTGGCTGCACTACGCAGAAGGCTCGATGATGCCGCCGCTGCTCCTGAAGCTGGTCCTCGCCCGCATTCCGATCATGGGCAAGGCCGCGACTAAGAAGATCCAGCCGATGATCGACGTGCATCTCGACTATATCGAGTCCGAACTCGCACAACGCCCCTGGTTCGCCGGCAACGAGATGACCGCCGCCGACATCATGATGAGCTTCCCTCTCGAAGCCGCCCGCAGTCGAGGCGGCCTCGACGAGTCCCGCCCGGCGACGATAGCCTGGCTGGCCAAGGTCCACGCCCGCGCCGCCTACCAGGCCGGCCTGAATAAGGGCGGGCCCTACGCCTACGCCTGAACCGACACCACCATGTCTCCCGCGAAGGCGGGGACCCAGACCGGGCTCCCGCCTTCGCGGAAGAACAAGAGGCGGTAAAGTCACGATAGCACGCTCTGTCAGCGCTTTTCACAGCATACATGGCATCGCTATCGCGCGGATCCCTGCCTCCGACCGAGCTCGCAGTATAGTCTCACCGTTACGCCTGGCCCGGCGTAATCTTCTCATAGCTATCCACGGTGACCTTTGGCCCATGCCCCGTCGGCGCAACCGGCGGATCCCTGTCCGCCGGCTCACGCTCGTCGAGCCCGCCCTCCCACTTCGCCACCACGGTCGCCGCGACCGCATTGCCAATCACGTTGGTCGCCGAGCGCCCCATGTCGAGGAAATGGTCGACAGCGAGGATCAGCAGGATGCCCGCCTCCGGGATCTTGAACATCGACAGCGTGCCGGCGATTACCACCAATGATGCGCGCGGCACCCCCGCAATTCCCTTCGACGTCACCATCAGCACCAGCAGCATCGCGATCTGCTGTCCGATCGGCATGTGAATGCCGTAGGCCTGCGCGATGAACAGCGACGCGAACGTCATGTACATCATCGACCCGTCGAGATTGAACGAATAGCCCAGCGGCAGCACGAAGCTCGCGATCCGCGGCGGTACGCCGAACCGGTCGAGCGCCTCCAGCGTCCGTGGATACGCGGCCTCCGATGACGCCGCCGAAAACGCCAGGATCAACGGATCGCGGATATACCGCACCAGCAACCGCGTCCGCGGCCCGATCAGCAGGAACGCGATCCCGATCAGTACCGCCCAGAGCAAGGCGAGCCCGATATAGAAGCTCAGCATAAAATAACCGAGCTGCCCGAGAATGGTCGGCCCCCGCTCCGCCAAGGTCGCGGTCACTGCCGCAAAGACCGCGAACGGCGCGAACCGCATCACGTAATTGGTGATCTGGAGCATCACGGCGACCAGCGCCTCGATCGCCTTCACGAGCGGCGCGGCCTTCTTGCCGACCGCGGTGATCGCGACGCCGACGAACACCGAGAACACGACGATCTGGAGGATCTCGTTGCCCGCCATCGCCGCAATCATCGAATCCGGGACGATGTGCGTGATGAACTTGGCAAGATCGAATGCCGCGCGGTCGACGCCGCTCGACGCGGTTGCTGGCGGGATTGCGAGCGCCAGACCGACGCCAGGCTGCAACACGTTGACCAGGATCAGGCCCAGGGTGAGCGACAATAGGCTCGCGCAGATGAACCAGCCAAGGCTCCTCAGCCCGACCCGTCCAAGCGCGCCGGTATCGCCCATATGCGCGATACCAACCACCAGCGTCGAGAACACCAGCGGTGCGATGATCATCTTGATCAACCGCAGGAACAGAGTCGTCACGATCGAGAAATAGCCCGCGATGTCCTTCAGGCGTTCAGCGGACTCAGGCGTGCCGTTGTCGATCGACGCGTTCAGGATCCAGCCGACGACCATCCCCGCGACAAGGCCGAACAAGATGTAGTAGGTTAGCCGCTTGGCCATTAATCGCTCCCGAGAAGTGCCGACAGGGAAGGGGATTGCGGCGCCCGGGTCAAGGACCCTATCGTCCGACGATGTCGACAGAATTTTATAAACCCACCTTCAGCCCCTCCCGTCGCGACCTGCTAAGCGTGGCAATCGCGGCACCGTTGCTGTCGACCACTGCGATCCTCCGCGCTGCCGAGCCCGATCTGTCGGCGCTGGCCGACATTACGGCCACGACCAGGCCGATCGACGCCGCCGAACGCGCCACGCGGCTGGTCCGCGCGCAATCGCTGATGAAGGCGGCGGGCATCGGCGCGGTGCTGATCGAGCCGGGATCGTCGATGATCTACTTCACCGGCGTCCGCTGGCACACGAGCGAGCGACTGACGCTGGCGATCCTTCCGGTCGACGGCGAACCGTGCATTGTCACGCCATTCTTCGAGGAGCCGTCGGTGCGCGAGACGCTCGCCATCCCCGCCGAGGTGCGCGTGTGGCAGGAGGACGAGAACCCGCTCGCCGTCGTCGCCGGCTTCCTGCGCGACCGGAAGCTCGCCGCGCGTCCGATCGGGCTGGAGGCGGAGGTGCGCTACTTCGCCTATGCCGGACTCGCGCGCGTGCTGCCCGATGCGACGATCGTGTCCGCCGACCCGGTCGTCCGGGCCTGCCGGATGATCAAGACCCCCGCCGAGATCGCGTTGATGCAGGCCGCGACCGAGGTCACACTCGCCGCCTATCGCTGGACCTACGCGCGGGTCGAGAAAGGCATGGCCGGCCCCGAGATCGGCGCGCTGATGAACGCCGCGACCAAGAAACTCGGCGGCGCGCCCGAATTCGCGCTCGCGCTGATCGGCGAGGCGTCGGCCTATCCGCACGGCAGTCGCGAGATCCACCGCGTCGCTGGCGGCCAGGTCGTGCTGATGGACTGCGGCTGCACCGTGCAGGGCTATCAGTCCGACATCTCGCGCACATGGGTCCACGGCACCGCGACCGCCGACCAGCGCAAGACGTGGGACCAAGTCGCCCGCGGGCAACAGATCGCGTTCGCCGCTGCGAAGATCGGCGCACCCGCCGGCAGCGTCGACGGCGCGGTCCGTCGCTATTATGAAACGCTCGGTTACGGCCCGGGCTACAAGCTCCCCGGCCTCTCGCACCGCACCGGCCACGGCATCGGCATGGACGGCCACGAACCCGTCAACCTCGTCCGTGGCGAGACGACTAGGCTGGCGGCTGGAATGTGCTTCTCCGACGAGCCGGGCATCTACATCCCCGGCAGATACGGAGTGCGGATCGAGGATTGCTTCCACATGACCGATGCAGGCCCGAAATGGTTCAGCGAACCGCCTAAATCGATCGACGCGCCGTTGGGGTAAGCTACCTTCCCGCTAATGCCACCACCCCGGCGAAGGCCGGGGTCCAGTTGGAAAGGTGGCAATAATCGAGCGCAGTCCTTCGTTAGCAACGTCCCCCAACTGGGCCCCGGCCTCCGCCGGGGTGGTAGTCTTCGCCGAAGCGGTAGCCTCCGCCGGGGTGGTAGTCTTCGCCGGGGTGGTAGATGTGGGGTGAGGTAGCGCACTCCCTTGTTCTCCCGCGAAGGCGGGAGCCCAGTCTGGATCCCCGCCTTCGCGGGGAAACATGCTGCCTCGGTTCAACAGGATATGTCTCGACCACACCCCCACACCCCCACACCTCCACTTGAGCGAAGCGCGCCGCTCGCCTAAGTCCCCGCGCATGACATCGACGAACGACATCCGCCGCGGCTTCCTCGACTATTTCGGTTCGCAGGGGCACCAGATCGTGCCATCTGCGCCGCTCGTGCCGCAGAACGACCCGACGCTGATGTTCGTCAACGCCGGTATGGTGCCGTTCAAGAACGTCTTCACCGGCCTCGAATCGCGCCCCTACACCACGGCCACCTCGTCGCAGAAATGCGTCCGCGCCGGCGGCAAGCACAATGATCTCGACAATGTCGGCTACACCGCGCGCCACCACACCTTCTTCGAAATGCTCGGCAATTTCTCGTTCGGCGATTATTTCAAGGAACAGGCGATCGTCCACGCCTGGACGTTGCTCACGCGCGAATGGGGCCTGTCGCCCGACAAGCTGACCGCCACGGTCTATCACACCGACGACGAGGCGTTCGATCTCTGGAAGAAGGTCGCCGGCCTCCCCGATCACCGCATCATCCGCATCCCGACCAAGGACAATTTCTGGTCGATGGGCGACAACGGGCCGTGCGGGCCATGCTCGGAAATCTTCTACGACCACGGCGACCACATCTTCGGCGGCCCTCCCGGCAGCCCCGACGAGGACGGCGATCGCTTCGTCGAGATCTGGAACCTCGTGTTCATGCAATATGAGCAGGAGAACGCCGAAATCGTCGGCAGCCTCCCCAAGCCGTCGATCGACACCGGCATGGGGCTCGAGCGCATCGCCGCGGTCATGCAGGGCGTCACCGACAATTACGACACCGACACCTTCAAGGCGCTGATCGCTGCCTCGGGCGCACTGACGCACACTGCGACCGACGGCGCCAACACCGCCAGTCACCGCGTGATCGCCGATCACCTGCGTACCGCCGGCTTCCTGATCGCCGACGGCGTGCTGCCCGCGAGCGAGGGCCGCGGCTACGTCCTCCGCCGGATCATGCGCCGCGCGATGCGTCACGCGCACATCCTCGGCGCCAAGCAGCCGCTGATGCACCGCCTCGTCCCCGCGCTCGTCACCGAGATGGGCGCGGCGTACCCCGAACTGTCGCGCGCGCGTCCGCTGATCGAGGCGACCCTCCAGCAGGAGGAGACGCGCTTCCGCCAGACGCTCGACAAGGGGCTGAAGCTGCTCGACGAGGCGACCACCGGGATGACCGACGGCACGCTGGCGGGCGACGTCGCGTTCAAGCTCTACGACACCTACGGCTTCCCGTACGACCTCACCGAGGACGCACTGCGCGAACGCAACATCGCGGTCGACCGCGAAGGCTTCGACACCGCGATGGCCGAGCAGAAGCGCGCCGCCCGCGCCGCCTGGAAAGGCTCGGGCGCCAAGGCTTCGGACGACATCTGGTTCGACATCGTCGAGCAGACCGGCGGCACGGAGTTCCTCGGCTACGCATCCGATACGGGCGAGGGCGAGGTCGTCGCACTGGTCAAGGACGGCGCGCGCGTCGACCACGCTACCACCGGCGATACCGTCGCGATCGTCGTCAATCAGACGCCCTTCTATGGCGAGAGCGGCGGACAGGTCGGCGATGCCGGTCACATCTCCAACGACACCGGCCTGCGCGCGAACGTCACCGAGACGTCGAAGCAACTCGGCCGCGTGTTCGTCCACCACGCGATCGTCGACGCCGGCGAGATCAAGGTCGGCGACCCGGTCAAGCTCCAGATCGACGTCGCCCGCCGCGCGCAGATCCGCGCCAACCACTCCGCGACGCACCTCCTGCACGAAGCCTTGCGCGAACGCCTCGGCACGCACGTCGCGCAGAAGGGCAGCCTCGTCGCGCCCGACCGCCTGCGGTTCGACTTCTCGCAGCCGGTCGCGATGACTCCCGCCGACATCGCGCAGATCGAGGCCGACGTTAACGCGCAGATTCGTCGCAACGGCGCGGTGACGACGTTATTGATGACCCCAGACGACGCGATCGCGATGGGCGCGATGGCGCTGTTCGGCGAGAAATACGGCGACGAGGTCCGCGTCGTCTCGATGGGCTCGACCGACGAAGGCACCTACTCGATCGAGCTGTGCGGCGGCACGCACGTCAACGCACTCGGCGACATCGGCCTGTTCAAGGTCGTCGGCGAAGGCGCGGTCTCGAGCGGCATCCGCCGTGTCGAAGCGCTCACCGGCGAAGCGGCGCGCGCGTATCTGACCAGCCGCGACGATCGCCTCCGCGAAGCCGCAGCAGTGCTGAAGTCGACCCCCGACGAGGTCCCGGCCCGCGTTGCGTCGCTGCTCGAAGATCGCCGCCGCCTCGAACGCGAACTCGCCGACGCGAAGAAGGCACTGGCGCTGGGTGGCGGTGATTCGGGCGAAGCAGCAGGCCCGGAGCAAGTCGGCGGCGTCGCGTTCATCGGGCAGGTGCTCAACGACTTCGAGGCGAAGGGCCTGCGTGGGGCGGTCGACGAAGCCAAGCAGCGGCTCGGCTCCGGCATCGCCATGCTGGTCGCGATCAACGACGGCCGCGCTTCGGTCGCGGTCGGCGTGACGGCGGATCTGGTGGCCAGCCACAACGCGGTCGACCTGCTCAAGATCGCGGTGGCTACGCTAGGCGGGCAGGGCGGCGGCGGCCGTTCCGACATGGCGCAGGGCGGTGGTCCCGATGGCGACAAGGCCGCGGAAGCAGTCGCGGCAGTGCGGGCAAAGTTGGAAGCGGCGGGCGCCTGAACTCGCCGCCGTCAGACGCTAACCCCAAGCAGTGTTCCCCCGCGGACGCGGGGGCCCAGCTAAGTACCGCTAGCTGCCCTGGCTCCTGGACCCCCGCCTCCGCGGGGGAACAGTGGCTGCGCTAATGAAGTCGCCGGCTACAACTACCTCCACCCCGGCGAAGGCCGGGGCCCAATTGGCAAGGCCGATATAACGGAGGCTCGTCCCTCGTTACAGCCGTCCCCCAATTGGGCCCCGGCCTTCGCCGGGGTGGTGCTAATATTGCGTAAGTGGTTCGAGCGGGAAACGAGGCTCAGCCCCCACGCACCCTCGCCAGCGTAGTCCCAGCGGTAATCGCCTCGATATCCGTCACCACATGCAGCAACCTGACCCCAGACCGAGACATCGCCCGCTCCAGCGCCCCCGCAAAATCCCCCGTCCGGGAAACAGTCTCCGCCCAACACCCATAAGCGCGCCCCAGCGCAGCAAAGTCCGGGTTCCGCAACACAGTCCCCGAAACCCGCCCCGGATACTCCCGCTCCTGATGCATGCGGATCGTCCCATACCCGCCATTATCCACCACCAGCACCAGCATGTCCGCCCCATGCGCAACCGCGGTCGCCAGTTCCTGTCCGTTCATCAGGAAACACCCGTCCCCCGCGAGCGCCACGACCGTCCGCTCCGGATGCCGCAACGACGCCGCCACCGCCGCCGGCACGCCGTACCCCATTGCCCCGGCAGTCGGCGCCAATTGGGTACCCGGCCCGGCATAGGCCCAGTACCGATGCCACCAGCCCGAGTAATTCCCCGCGCCGTTGCAGATGATTGCATCCGTCGGCAGCCGCTCGCGCATCGCCGCCACGCACGGCCCCAGGTCCATCACCAGATCGCGTGGCGCCGGCGTCGACCAGTCTAGCCACTCCGCATGCGCCTCAGACCCGGCAGTCCGCGGCGGCAAGTCGACCGCTAGCAACGCCTCGGCAAACTCCGCCATCCCCGCACACACCGCGACATCCGCGCGGTACGCTCGGTGCAACTCGTCAGGATCGGGATGTACATGGATCAGCCGCTGTCCTGGATGCTCAGGCGTGATCAGCGCATAGCCATCGGTGGTGGCCTCCCCGAGCCGGGGCCCAACGACCAGCAGCAGATCTGCTGCCTTCACCCGCTCGACCAGCTTCGGGTTGGGCCCGTACCCAAGGTTGCCAGCCCACACCGGGCAGTCGTTTGGAATAGCATCCTGCCGCCGAAACGCTGCCGCCACCGGAATGCCGTTACGATCCGCCCACGTCGAGAACGCCCCCGATGCAGCCACGTCCCAACCCGCACCGCCAACGATCGCCAACGGCCGCTCGGCGGTCGTCAGCAGATCGGCCAGCAAGTCCATCGTATCCGCGTCGCAAGCCTGCGCTACCCGCTCGATCCGCGGTCGATCGACCGCCTCGACGACATCCAGCAGCATGTCCTCGGGCAACGCCAGCACCACCGGGCCCGGCCGCCCCGACATCGCCGTCGCATAAGCTCGCGCGACATATTCGGGGATACGCCGCGCATCGTCGATCCGCGCCGCCCACTTGGCGATCGGCGTGAACATCGCCTGGAAATCGATCTCCTGAAACGCCTCCCGGTCGCGCGTGCCGCGGTCGATATCGCCCACGAACAGGATCATCGGCTGCGAGTCCTGCATCGCGACATGCACACCGATCGAAGCATTTGTCGCCCCCGGTCCGCGCGTCACGAACGCCACCCCCGGCCGATGCGTCAGCGTTCCGTCCGCGCACGCCATGAATCCGACGCCGCCCTCCTGCCGACATACCACCAGGTCGATCGCCGGCGTGTCATGCAGTGCGTCGAGCACCGCGAGGAAGCTCTCCCCCGGAACGGTGAAGATCCGGTCGCAACCCTGTGCGACGAGTTGGTCGACCAGGATACGGCCGCCGGTGCGTGGTGTGATCATGGCCGCATCCTGCCGTCGCTCACGCGGGAAGTCGAGAAACACCGTGCACGTGCCCGCATCTCGCCTACCTTGACCGAGAAGCCGGGACCAACCCGACTCGCCCGGAGAGGATCATGACCGAATTCACCACCGTCGCCAGTGGCTTGCGCTTTCCCGAAGGTCCCGTCGCGATGCCCGACGGCAGCGTCATCCTCGTCGAGATCGAAGCCGGCCGCATCACCCGCATCGCCCCGGACGGTACGAGCACGACGGTAGCCGAACCCGGCGGCGGCCCCAACGGCCTCGCAATCGGCCCCGACGGCAAGCTCTATTGCTGCAACAATGGCGGCTTCGCATGGCGCGAGGCGAACGGCTTCCTCACCCCGCACGGTCAGCCGGAAGACTATTCCGGCGGCCGGATCGAGCGGATCGACATCGCCACCGGCGCGGTCGAGATCCTCTACAAGGACGGCGATTTCGGCTGCGCGCTGCGAGGACCCAACGACATCGTCTTCGATTCGCACGGCGGCTTCTGGTTCACCGATCACGGCAAATCGCGCGACCGGGAACGCGACATCACCGGCATTTTTTACGCGAAGACCGATGGCAGCCATCTCGAGGAAGTGATCTTCCCCAGCGAAAATCCCAACGGCATTGGCCTCTCGCCCGACGGTACGCGGCTTTATGCGGCGGAGACGTTCACCTGCCGCCTGATGGCGTTCGACATCGTCACGCCGGGCAAGGTCGCCAACGCGTCGGGCACGCCACTCTACCGCCCTGCCGGCTACAAGTTCTTCGATTCGCTCGGCGTCGAGGCAAGCGGCAACATCTGCGTCGCGACGATCGGCGAATGCGGGATCAGCGTGATCTCGCCCGCCGGAGAGCTGGTCGAATTCGTCGCGACCGACGACGTCTTCACCACCAACATCTGCTGGGGCGGCGCGGACAGGATGGATGCGTACATAACCTGCTCGGGCAGCGGCCGGCTGGTGAAAACCCGGTGGAAGCGCCCTGGCCTGATGCTCGCGTACTGAACTGTCGTGCGCAGCGACGTTGCCGAGCGATTGGCGGCGCCTTATGCGGTGACCAGGATTTGAGGAGGATGCATGGCGAACAAGCTTTACACCGACGCGGCGGCGGCGCTCGAAGGCGTGCTGTTCGACGGCATGACGATCTGCGCGGGCGGGTTCGGGCTGTGTGGGATTCCCGAGCGGCTGATCGACGCGATCGAGGCGTCGGGCGTGCGTGACCTGACGATCGCCAGCAACAATGCCGGCATCGACGGGCAGGGCCTCGGCAAGCTGCTCCGTTCGCGCCAGGTGAAGAAGATGATCTCGTCCTATGTCGGCGAGAACAAGGAATTCGAGCGGCAGTATCTGAGCGGCGAACTCGAGGTCGAGTTCTGCCCGCAGGGCACGCTCGCCGAACGCTGCCGGGCAGGGGGCGCTGGGATCCCCGGCTTCTACACCAAGACCGGCGTCGGCACGCAGGTCGCCGAGGGCAAGGAAACGAAGGTCTTCGACGGCCAGGAGTACATCCTCGAACGCGGCATCCGCGCCGATCTCGCGATCATCAAGGGCTGGAAAGCGGACGAGAGCGGCAACCTCATCTTCCGCAAGACCGCGCGCAACTTCAACCAGCCGATGGCGACGGCAGGGAAGATCTGCGTCGCCGAGGTCGAGGAGATCGTCCCCGTCGGCAGCCTCGATCCCGACACGATCCACCTGCCCGGCATCTACGTGAAGCGGACGATCGTCGGTGCGCCGTACGACAAGCAAATCGAATTTCGCACCGTCCGCGAGCGGGTTTCCGCGTGATCCATTCTCTAATCTCCTGCGAACGCAGGAGCCCAGGGTCGTTGGCGTGGGGCTTGGTATCCTGGACCCCTGCGTTCGCAGGGGCACTGGCGCTCCAAGGTTGCGTCAGCGTGTCTGCGCCGACGTCGATCGCAGCGACGCCGACTGTCTCCGCCCCCGTCACCGTCGACGGCGTCCCCGCCGGTATGCAATATCTCTACGCCTCAGGCGAGGCCGCTGCGGACAGTATCCAGGCCTGGAACGCGCTCGTCGGCTATGTCCGCACGCAACGCACGCCAACCTCCGTCGTCCTCGCGCAAGGCGCCTCGCTAGCCGTCCCCACCTGGACCACCTGCGGCACCAAGCCAAAAGCCGCGGTGTTCGACGTCGACGAAACCGTGCTGCTTAACCTTGGCTTCGAATACGACGCGTCCTCCGGCCGACCCTGGTCCGACCCCCGCTGGCAGGATTGGGAGCGCACCGGCGTCACGCAGGTCGCGCCCGTTCCCGGTGCCCTCGCCGCACTCACGCAACTCCGCGCGATGGGCATCACGGTAATCTTCAACACCAACCGCTCCGCCGCCAACGCCGCACAGACGCAAGCCACGATCGAAGCCGCCGGCCTCGGCCCCGCGCGCCACGGCGAAACGCTGTTCCTCGCCGGCGACGACGCGACGGGCACGAAGAAGGACGGCCGCCGCGCGACGATCGCCGCGAAATATTGCGTCGTGGCGATGGGCGGCGACCAACTCGGCGACTTCAGCGACCTGTTCAACGCCGGCCAGACCCCCGCCGCCCGTCGCGCCACGGTTCAGTCGGCTGCAATCGCGGCGAAATGGGGGGCTGGGTGGTTTGTGCTGCCCAACCCCGTATACGGCACCGCGCTCAAGGGCAACCGTGAAGACGTATTCCCACCAGCAGTTCGCTGGGCTCCGACTGGAGGCGTACGCTAATGGCCGACCACCCCAACGCGATCGCGCTCGACAAAGGCGCCCAACTTACCGGCGAATCGGTCGAGGTCGCGCGCATCTGGATCACCAACGGCGCCGGCAGCAACGTGCTGATCGACGCGGGCATCCTTGAGGACCCGACCGTGTTCGGGTATCTCCTCGCCGACACGATCCGCCACGCCGCGCGCGCCTATGCGGGCACGTGGGGTATCGACGAGGACGCCGCGTTGCAGGCGATCGTCGACGGCGTCGGCGCCGAACTGCGCGAACAGTTCACCACGATCACGACAATCCAGGAAGGAACGATCAACTGATGCCCTGGGACCGTAATCAGATGGCGGCGCGGGCTGCGCAGGAACTCAAGGACGGATACTACGTCAATCTCGGCATCGGCATTCCGACGCTGGTCGCGAACAACATCCCCGCAGGCATGACTGTCACGCTCCAGTCGGAGAACGGCATGCTCGGAATCGGCCCGTTCCCCTATGCGGGCGAGGAAGACGCCGACCTGATCAACGCCGGCAAGCAGACGATCAGCGAACTCCCTTCGTCGGTCTATTTCAGCTCTTCGGACAGCTTCGCGATGATCCGCGGTGGCCATATCGACCTTACGGTGCTGGGCGCGATGGAGGTCAGCGAAGGTGGCGACATCGCCAACTGGATGATCCCGGGCAAGATGATCAAGGGCATGGGCGGCGCGATGGACCTCGTCGCGGGCGTTAAGCAGATCATCGTCGTGATGGACCACACCGCCAAGGACGGCACACCGAAGTTCATCCCGTCGTGCACGCTGCCGCTGACTGGCAAGAACGTCGTCGACATGATCGTGACCGACCTAGCGGTGTTCCAACGCCCCGATCACGACAGCCCGTTCAAGCTGGTCGAAATGGCGCCGGGCGTCACTGCGGACGAGATCGCCGCGAAGACCACGGCGCGCTACACCGCCTGATGGGTTACACCCTCGTCACCGCAAACCGCAATTACTCGAGCTGGTCGCTGCGGCCATGGGTCCTGATGAAGGCGCTCGGTATCGCGTTCGAAGACCGGATCGAACCGTTCCTCGCGCCCCAGAATTACGAGGCGTTCCGCGCCTTCTCTCCGACCGGACAGGTGCCTGTGCTGATCGACGGCACGCGAACCGTCTGGGACTCGCTCGGCATCGTGCTCTACCTCGCCGAGCGGCATGAAGGCGTATGGCCGGTCGACGAAGTGGCGCGCGCGTGGGCAATCTGCGCGACGGCCGAGATGCATGGCGGGTTCTCCGCGCTTCGCAACGAACGGACGATGAACGTCGGCGTCCGCGTCGACGCCGCCCCCGGTAGCGACGCGCTCGACCGCGACGTCGCGCGCATCGCCGAACTTTGGAGCGAAGGACTCGACCGGTTCGGTGGCCCGTGGCTCGCCGGCGCCGAGTTCACCGCGATCGATGCCTTCTATGCCCCAGTGGCGTTTCGCGTCCGGACCTACGGGATCGACGTCGGTCCGGCAGGTCTTGCTTGGGTTGAGACGATCATCGCGCACCCGGCGATGCGCGCTTGGGAGTCCACCGCGCTCGCCGAAAAATGGCGCGAGGAGAGCCACGAGGCCGACCTTGCGGCGTGCGGATCGATCACCGCGGACTTCCGCCGCTGATGCGCCGCGCTGCGATCATTGTTGCGCTGATCGTGATCCTGATCGCAGGCACAGCGTTCACCGCAGGGCCGGGTACGCTAAGCATCCTCGACGGCATCATGGGTGGCGGACGCGGCACGGCACGCATCCGTGAGGGCGTCCCGTTCGGCACACACGGCCAGAAACTCGACGTCTGGCGCCCGTCCGGCGGCGCGAAAACCGGCCTGCCGGTCCTGATCTTCTGGTACGGCGGCGGCTGGGTCCACGGCTCCCGCGGCGCCTACGCGTTCGCGGCGCGCGCCTATGCGAAGGCGGGCTATGTCGTCGTCATGCCAGATTACCGCAAGGTCCCCGACGTTCGCTTCCCCGCGTTCCTTCAGGACGGTGCCGAAGCGGTGAAATGGACCCGCGATCACATCGCGCAGTCCGGCGGCGACCCTGAACGGATCGCCGTCGCCGGCCATTCCGCAGGCGCCTACACCGTCGCGATGCTGACGCTCGACGAGCGCTGGCTGAAGGCCGAAGGCGTCGACCCGCACATCATCAAGGCCGCGGTCGGCCTGTGCGGGCCGTACGACTTCTTCCCCTTCACCGCCAAGCGCGCGATCGACGCGATGCAGGGCGCGGCGGACCCGGTGATGACCCAGCCGATCCACTTCTCGCGTGCCGACGCGCCGCCGATGCTGCTGATAACTGCCGGCGCCGACACGCAGGTAAAGCCGCACAACGCGATCAACCTAACTGCGCGGCTGAACGCGCTCGGCGCACCGGTGGCGCACATCGACTATCCTGGCCTCAGCCACGAAAACGTCGCGATGGCGCTGTCGAAGCCGTTCCGCGGCAAGGCGCCGGTCCTGGCCGACAGCGTGGCATTCCTCGACCGGGCGATGCCGAAGTCGAATTGAGTCCGGACTACGTTCAGTTCGGATCATTTCGATGAATATCGATATGTGTATGGAGTAGTCCGGGAACTATAGCGCTGTAATTCCCGGATAACTAAATCAAACAAGTTAGTCATAAACTATTGCTAATGGTCAGTAGAACCATAACCGAGCGGCTTTACTGAACTTCTTGCGTTGCACTGATGTATTGGACCATCAGGCGACGGGGGCCGTAATCCTGACGCTTCCGCAGATACTGGAACACCAGAGCGGACCATTGCGGCAATGCGCAGGAGGGTAGCATGGCAGGTACACCGACCGTATTCATCCAGATATGGGTGGACATCAACGCCGTTCAAAACGGATCGACCGCGGGCGTCTACATGGTCGACAATCGCGTCGGCAACGGCAGCCAGAGCGAGGGCTCGGCGGGTCTTTCGACCCAGGTGACGAATGGTTCGACGATCCAGTGGAACGTCTACAACATCGATGCGAGCAGCGCCGCTGTCGTCAGCATTGTCGATATCGGCAACTGCAACGTCTGGGGCGCGGGAGGGCAGCCGGAGGCGGCGGCGTCGGAATCGTTCGTCGGTCAGGCGCAGTCCACCGGTAGCGCTGGCTACGCGATCACGATCAACGTGCAGAAGCAGGTCGGCTCGGCGGGAATCTCGATCACGCTGAACCCGAGCATCTCCGCAAAATAATACCAGCCCTTCGCGGTCCGCGCCCGAAATTGGCGACGTGAGCCGCACCACATTGGAGAGTTTCGTCATGATGATGCAGGAATCGAAGCTGGTCGTCGCGTACCAGTCCGTGATCGCGCCGCAGGCGTTTATCACTATCGCCGTGGATACCGCGTATGTCGCCTCGCAGCAGGGCCGCAACATCGGCACCGGCGTGTATATGGCCGATAACCAACTCAGCAACGGCAGCAGCAACGAAGGCCACATGGAGTTGTCGACCGTCGTGCCGGTCGGGTCGCTGATCGGTTTCAACTCGGTGCCGATCGCCGCCGACAACGGCGATCAGGTGATCATAACCGGCTTCACCGTGTCGCAAGGCTCGGTCTTCGGCGGCGCCGGCTATCCGCAACAGCAGCCACCGATCGGCCAGCAGCCAGCCGGGTCGTACTGGATCGGGCAGGCGATGAACGCGGGCAACCAGATCTATCAGATTCAGATCAGGGTGACCGTCGGCGTGCTTCGGCCGATCTCGTATTATGTCAACTGGGACCCGTATATCACTGCGCGGTAACCATCGCTAAAGGTGCGAGTACAGCGCATTTCGGATAGATAGTTGCGTCGGGGCTTTGCTCCGACGCAGCTTTCGGTTAACGCGCCCGCATCATGTCCAATCCGCAAACGTTGTACGAAAAGATCTGGGCGGCCCATGTCGTCGAACGCCGCGACGATGGCACCTGCCTGATCTATATCGATCGTCACCTCGTCCACGAAGTCACCAGCCCGCAGGCATTCGAGGGCCTCCGCGTGGCCGGCCGAAAAGTCCGCCGCCCTGACCTGACGCTCGCAGTTCCCGATCACAACCTCCCGACGACGCCGCGCAAGGATGCCGCTGGTCGCGTCCTGCCGATTGCAGATCCTGAGAGCGCGCAGCAACTCGACGCGCTCCGCCGAAATACGTCCGAGTTCGGCATCGACTATATCGACGCGACCGCCGCCGAGCAGGGCATCGTCCACGTCGTCGGCCCCGAGCAAGGTTTCACGCTTCCCGGCACCACGCTCGTCTGCGGCGACAGCCACACGTCGGCGCACGGTGCGCTCGGTGCGCTCGCATTCGGGATCGGCACCAGCGAGGTCGAGCACGTCCTTGCCACGCAGACTCTGCTGTTGTCGCAGGCCAAGACGATGGAAGTCCGCGTCGACGGCGAACTCGGCTTTGGCGTCTCCCCCAAGGACGTCATCCTCGCGATCATCGGCAAGATCGGTGCCGCGGGCGGCACCGGCCACGTCATCGAGTTCACCGGCAGCGTGATCCGCGCAATGTCGATCGAGGGTCGGCTGACGATCGCCAACATGTCGATCGAGGCGGGTGCCCGCGCGGGCCTGATTGCGCCCGACGATACCACTTTCGCATATCTGAAGGGCCGGCCGATGGCCCCGACCGGCGAGGACTGGGTCCGCGCTGTTACCTGGTGGCGCAGCTTGGTGACCGATCCCGGTGCGAAATACGACAAGTCCGTCACGCTCGACGCTGCCGACATCGCCCCCGGCCTTACCTGGGGCACCAGTCCCGAGGACGTCGTTCCGATCACCGGGGTCGTCCCCGAACCGTCGAGCTTTGCCGATCCCGCCAAGCAGGCCGCCGCGCAGAAGTCCCTCGATTATATGGGCCTGACCGCCGGCACCGCGATGCAGGACGTCACGATCCAGCATGTCTTTATCGGCAGCTGCACAAACAGCCGTATCGAGGATCTCCGCGCCGCCGCGTCGATCGCCGATGGTCGCCATGTCGCGGCTGGTGTCCGCGCGCTCGTGGTGCCCGGATCCGGACTCGTCAAGCGGCAGGCCGAAGCCGAAGGGCTCGATCGAATCTTCATTGCCGCGGGCTTCGAGTGGCGCGAACCGGGGTGTTCGATGTGTCTCGCGATGAACCCGGACAAAGTCCCTGCGGGGGAGCGTTGCGCTTCCACGTCGAACCGCAATTTCGTCGGCAGACAGGGTCCCGGTGCGCGCACGCATCTGGTATCACCCGCGATGGCGGCGGCGGCGGCAGTGACCGGTAAGCTGAGTGACGTCAGAGATCTGATGGGGACAAGAGCATGAAGAAGGTTTTCGTACTGCTGGCGGCTGGTGCCATGCTCAGCGGCGTCGCTGCCTATGTCGCATCGGCGCGCACGACTCCTGAGAGAACGGGCGCGGAGCGTACGGAACAGCGATGAACCCGGTCACCACCGTTTCCGGCCGCGCCTATCCCTGGGGTGCGAAGAACATCGACACCGACGTCATCATTCCGGCGCATTGGCTGAAGACGATCACGCGCACCGGGCTCGGTCGCGGCGCGTTCGAGACGGTGCGTGCCGATCCCGGCAACATCTTCGACGACCCGCGCTATGCCGGCTCGCCGATCCTGATTGCGGGCGATAATTTCGGCTGCGGCTCCAGTCGCGAGCATGCCGCCTGGGCGCTCGCCGACATGGGCATCGCCGCGGTGATCGCGCCGAGCTTCTCCGACATCTTCTCGGGCAATGCGTTCAAGAACGGCATCGTCCCCGTCGTGCTGCCCCAGGAGGCGATCGACCGCCTGCTGGAGGTCGCGCAGGACCAGACCGTGACGGTCGATCTCGAGACGATGACCGTCACCACCCCGTTCCAGGATCGCTTCACCTTCGAACTCGACGCATTCCGTCGCCAGTGTCTCATGGAAGGGCTGGACGAAGTCGGCCTGACGCTGGCAAGGGATACCCAGATTTCGAAATTCGAGGAGGCGGTCGCATCGAACCGTCCCTGGACGACGGTGGAGAGCGGGTATGCGAGCATTGGTGTCGAAGGCAGTCGGCGGACCTGAAACTCTGGAAATGGTTGCGCTGCCCGATCTGGTAGCCGGCCCCGGACAGGTCGTCGTCGCGGTCAAGGCTTGCGCGATCAACTTTCCCGACGTCCTGATCATCGAGGACAAATACCAGTTCAAGCCGCAGCGCCCGTTCGCACCGGGTGGCGAAATCGCCGGCACGATCGATTCGATCGGCGAAGGCGTCACCGGTTGGGAGATCGGCGACCGCGTTATCGCGATGCTAGGCCACGGCGGGTTGTGCGAGAAGGTCATCGCCGATCCCGCCAAGCTCTACCGCCTACCCGAAGGCCGCAGTTTCGCCGAGGGCGCCTCGCTGATCCTCACCTACGGCACGACGATCCACGCGCTGCTCGACCGTGGTCACATCAAGGCAGGACAGACCTTGCTCGTGCTTGGCGCGGCCGGCGGGGTAGGGCTGGCCGCGATCGAGCTCGGCAAGGCGTTCGGCGCTAAGGTCGTCGCCGCGGTTTCATCTGAAGAAAAGGCGGCCGCGGCGAAATCCGCTGGCGCCGACGAAACACTGATCTACGCCCGCGCCCCGTTCGATAAGGATCAATCGAAAGCGTTGGCCGAGCAGTTCAAGGCTGCCGTTGGTCGCGATGGCGCACATGTCATCTACGATCCGGTCGGCGGCGATTACGCGGAGCCGGCGTTGCGATCGATTGCATGGGAAGGGCGTTATCTCGTCGTCGGCTTCCCTGCCGGCATCCCAAGACTATCGCTCAACCTGACACTGCTTAAAAGCTGCGACGTGTGCGGCGTGTTCTGGGGCGCGTTCGCAGCGCGTGATCCCAAGGCGAACCAAGCGCATATCGAAACACTGTTCGAGCTCTGGGAGGCAGGAAAGATCGCACCGCGCGTCACGGAAGTTTTTGCCTTCGAAGACGGCGGCAAGGCGATCGCCAAGATGGCGGCACGCAATGCGATCGGCAAACTCGTCGTCGAGATCGGTTGACCGTCACCGACCTCGATTTCTCAACCGAAAACCACGCGTTTAAATAAACCTGGACGCGACCACGGCAATCACGCCCCACATCGCCACGGACGCGATAACACCGTACATCAAACCGTGGAACACAGGGGGTGCGGACCGCGCCGAGGACACGGATATGGACGGGGGTGGCGATAGGATGTTCATTGTCACTCTCCTGTCCATGCGCTGTGTCATGTGACTGCCTTATATATCGTTACGACAAGGACATTGTTCCAGCAGTTTTTGTACGTTTCTGTCGATTGTTGCGCGGGGGCAGTGTGCGACCTATCTCGGGGTTGAAGACGAGATTTAACGGGGACCCGCGCAATGACCACTTTCGACGACCGCGAACGCGCCAGCGAGGCGAATTTCGCGCGCGAGGAAGAGATGGCCTTCCGGATCACGGCGCGCCGCAATCGCCTGCTCGGTGGTTGGGCTGCGCATGAGATGACGCTCACGCCTGAAGAGACGGATGCCTATGCGACCGCACTCGTCCATGCCGACATGGAAGGCGGCGGCGACGATGACGTCGTGCGGAAGCTCGTTGGTGACCTGACGGCAGCGGGCCTCGATCACGACGAAGCGGCCGTCCGCCGTGCCCTCGCACAGCAGATGATCGAGGCGCGTCGCCAGCTGCTGGAGGCGCATTGATATGCCGATGGCTGCCGACGATATCGCCACCATGATCAAGGACGCGATCCCGGATGCGCAGGTCGAGATCACCGATCTCGCCGGCGACGGCGATCATTATGCGGCAAAAGTCACCGCCGGCAGTTTCGCCGGGATGAGCCGAGTGAAGCAGCATCAGGCGGTCTACGCCGCTCTCGGCGGCCGCATGGGCGGCGTTTTGCACGCATTACAGCTTACCACCGCAATTTCCTGAGGACCGATACATGACCGACGACTCCAACGCCCGCATCGACGCCCTCGTAAAGGCCAGCCCCGTAGTGCTGTTCATGAAGGGCAGCCCCCTGTTCCCGCAATGTGGCTTTTCCAGCCGTGCCATCGCGATCCTCAACCATCTCGAGGTCGAGTTCGAAAGCGTCGACGTGTTGCAGGACCAGGGCATCCGCCAGGGTATCAAGGCCTATTCGGACTGGCCGACCATCCCGCAGCTCTATGTCGACGGCGAGTTCGTCGGCGGTTCGGATATCATGATGGAGATGTACGAGAGCGGCGAACTGGCGCAGCTGTTCGAGACGCAGAAGGCTGGCTGAGGTTCGAGCGTCGTCCCTGCGTCAATCGTCACCCGGCCTCAGTCGTCATTCAGCCTCAAGTCGTCACCGAGCCTCAGGTCATCACCGAGCCTCAGATCGTCACCCCAGCGAAAGCTGGGGTATCAGCATTAGGCGGGCGGCATCTGAATCGAGGGAAAACCCAGCTTTCGCGGGGGCGACGTAGTTTTGGGGGGGGCGTAACGGTGGGTGGCTAAGCGAGAAGCCTTAGCTCGACGATCAACTGCACCGATATTTAGAAAGGGCACCGGGGAGAGTGGATCGACGCGAGACCGGAAGGAAGCGGTCGATCCACCCTGCGTGAACGCTGCGCGCTCGGTGACCTGACGCTCGATGCAGTCTGCATGCCAACTACGTCCACACACCGTTCTGCGCGGCCGGCAGTAGTTAACACCGGTTCTGCGGCTATCCAGGTTGTAAAGAATAGCGACACCGCTGCGAATTCGTGAAGGTCTTGCCATCGTCGCGCGGAGCCGCCATCTCCGCTTCATGGCTGAGCATCCGACCGGTATCCCGATCCAGCTCGAGCCGCTCGTCGTTCGCGTGCTCGCGCCCAATCCGTCGCCGTACACCTATACCGGCACCCAGACGCACATCGTCGGCACGAGCGATATTGCGGTAATCGATCCCGGCCCCGATGCCCCTGCGCACATCGATGCGTTGATGCGGGTGATCGATGGCCGCCCGGTCAGAGCGATCGTGATTACGCATCACCACCGTGACCATAGCCCCGCTACGCGTCCGCTGAAAATTCTAACCGGCGCACCGATCGTCGGCGCGGCCACCTTCGACCTTGATGATACCGGCGCGCGAGCCGATGCTTCGTTCGACCCCGACTACGCGCCCGACCGCATATTGGCCGAGGGCGATACCGTTACCGGCAACGGCTGGACGCTGGAGGCGATCGCCACGCCCGGACACACCTCGAACCATCTCGCGTTCGCGCTGCCCGAAAGCCGGGCGCTGTTCTCCGGCGACCATGTCATGGGCTGGTCGACGACGATCGTCTCGCCGCCCGACGGAAGCATGACGGCGTACATGGCGAGCCTCGAAAAGCTGATTGGGCGGGACGACCGGGTGTATTATTCCGGCCACGGCGAAGCGATCGACAAGCCGCAACGTCTCGTCCGCGGCATGCTCGGCCACCGCAAGCAGCGCGAGGGGCAGATTCTGCGCCTGCTCCGCGAGGGCGGCTGGTCGATCCCGGCAATGGTCGAGCGAATGTATGTCGGTCTCGACCCGCGCCTCGTGGCGGCCGCCGAACGATCCGTGCTGGCGCATCTTTACGATCTGCAAACCCGTGGACTGGTGATCGAGGAAGGCGAGGCATGGCGGACGACAGCGTGACCCAACCCGTACGCAGGGCCGGCGTAGCCCCATTCCTGGCCAAGGCCGTGGGCGTCGTCGTCATTCTCGTCCTCGCCGGTCTGCTCGTGCTCTGGGGTGTTCAGCGCTATGTCAGCGATCGCCTCACTCCCGATCCGACGACGATCGCCAGCGCCAGTCTGGAGGGTCTGCGCGAACAGAACCGCCTCTCTGCCTTCGCCGCGCGCTATGTCGCCGTCGTCACGTCGAAACAGTCGCAGCTTGGCTTCACCACCGAGAAGACGCTGATCATGCCCGGCATGGTGCGCTACGAAGTCGACATGGCCAAGCTCACCCAAGCCGATGTCGCCTGGGACGCGACCGCCAAGACGTTGTCGGTGCGCCTGCCCGCGGTCGAGGCGGACGGTCCACAGGTCGATCTCAACGCGGTTCGCGAATATGGCTCGGGCGGTGTGCTCACCACCTTCACCGACGTCGAGAAGCGTCTCGACGCGGCCAACCGCCGGGCCGGCCAACTCGAACTGATTCGCCAGGCGCGTGAGCCCGCCATGATCAAGCTCGCACGCGACGCCACCAGGCGCGCGGTCGAGCGCAGTTTCGCGATGCCGCTACGGGCCGCGGGGATCGACGCGAGCGTCGCCGTGCGCTTCGCTGATGAGCCGACCGCGACCACCGAGCGCTGGGACACCTCGCGCTCGCTGCAGGACGTGCTAGGGAACCGCCGCTAGAAGACGGGCAACACTCGGGATACGACCATGGAATTGAACCAGAACTTCGCCGGCATCGACATCCGCGCCGAGATCGAGCGCCTCCGCAAGGAGAAGAACGCCGTCATCCTCGCGCATTATTACCAGAAGTCCGAGCTTCAGGATCTCGCCGATTTCGTCGGCGACAGCCTCGACCTTTCGCGCAAGGCTGCCGCTACCGACGCCGACGTCATTGCGTTCTGCGGCGTGCGGTTCATGGCCGAGACCGCCAAGATCCTGTCGCCCGACAAGATCGTCATCCTGCCCGACATGGATGCCGGGTGCAGCCTGGAGGACAGCTGTCCGCCCGAGCAGTTCGCCGCCTTCCGCGCCAAGCATCCCGATCACATCGCGCTGACCTACATCAACTGTTCGACCGAGGTGAAGGCGCTCTCCGACATCATCGTCACCTCGTCGTCGGCGGACACGATCCTCGCGCAGATCCCGCCCGAGCAGAAGATCATCTTCGGCCCGGACCGCAATCTCGGCGGCTATCTCGCACGCAAGACCGGTCGCGACATGCTGCTCTGGCCGGGCGTCTGCATTGTCCATGAGGCATTCAGCGAGACCGAACTGATGAAGTTAAAGGCGCAGCACCCGGGCGCGCCCGTGGTAGCGCACCCCGAATGCCCGCCGATCATCCTCGATCATGCCGATTACGTCGGCTCGACGCGCGGTATCCTTGATTATGCTTTGGCGATGGCCGGCGACACGCTGATCGTCGCGACCGAGCCGCACATCATCCACCAGATGGAAAAGGCGTTGCCGAACAAGCGGTTCATCGGTGCGCCGGGGGCGGATGGCAACTGTAACTGCAACATCTGCCCGTACATGGCGCTCAACACGCTGGAAAAGCTGTACGTCGCACTGCGCGATCTGTCGCCGCGGATCGAAATCGAGGAGGGGCTGCGTCTTCAGGCCAAGAAGAGCCTGGATCGCATGCTGGAAATGGCGTCGACCACCGTCGGCAAGGGTGATCTCGGTCCAAGGTGAGGCGCGCGCTCGGCTGGTATCGGGGGCCGGTGTCAGGCCCGCCCGCCCGGATCAGCCGGCCGGCGTCGTCTCGCCGAGCTGCGCAAGCGCCTGATCGATATGAATAGCCGCGATCGGCAGGTGCAGCGCATCCGCCAGCGCGAGCGCCTCGTCCAGCAAGGCATTCAGGCGCGCGGTATCGGTCAGTGTCTTCGTCGTCATCGCAGTATCCTCGGATATCGGGCTCGCAACTCGCGTCAGGCCAACAGGTTCCCGTTGCATGAAAATTCCTTCCATCGAACCGCGGCGAATTGACTGTCCGCACGCGCCGTTTTTTGGCACCCGCGTTCACCTGATCCACACGCATACACTGGAAGACGACAGGTGAACACGAAATTGACCATTCCAGGGGCTTCCGGCTTCGCGCTTCCGGGCTTCGATACGGGCAGTTTCGTGGCTGCGACGCTTGCCGAGGACCTTGGTACGATCGGTGATATCACCTCTGCGGCGGTCATTCCGGCCGACGCGCGCTTCACCGGCGTCATGGACAGCCGCGATCCGATCGTCGTCGCCGGGCTGGAACTGGCCGAGTCGTTCTTTCGAACGCTCGATCCGGAGGTGCATGTCGAGCGGCTGGTGGGGGACGGCCAGACGGTCCCAGCCGGGACCGAGCTCATGCGACTCGAAGGAGCGGGACGGGCGATGCTCACCGCCGAGCGGTCCGCGCTCAACACGGTCCAGCATTTGTCAGGGATCGCGACGATGACGCGCGGCTATGTCGATGCGATCGCGGGTACCGGCGCGATCCTGCTCGACACGCGCAAGACCATCCCCGGCCTGCGAGCACTCGAGAAATACGCGACCCGGATGGGCGGCGCGCAGAACCACCGCATGGGCCTGTGGGATGCGGCAATGATCAAGGACAACCACGTCGCGGTCGCCGGCGGCGTTGCCGAAGCGGTCCGGCGCGCGAAGCAGGCGGGCATCACGCATATCATCGTCGAGGTCGATCGGGTCGATCAGATCGAAGCGGCGTTGGCGGCAGGCGCAACGCACCTGTTGCTCGACAACATGGCGCCGGCAACCTTGCGCGGCGCAGTCACCCTGGTTGGCGGACGAGTCCCGACCGAGGCGTCGGGTGGCGTCAATCTCGGGACGATCCGCGCGATTGCGGAAACCGGCGTGACCTATGTCTCGGTCGGTCGCTTGACGCAATCGGCACCCGCGGCGGATATAGGGTTGGACTTCAAGACTGCCTGATCGCCGTTCAGGTGGTGAGGCACCGGATGCAGGGCAGGGGAATGAGGACGATGATCAGGCCGCTATCGATCGTGCGGTACGAAAGGCTGTATCTGGCCTCGTTCGTGCTGGGACTGGTCGTCACTGCGATGAGTTGGCCGGAGCGGACCGCGATCGTCGCCGCCAACCCAGTGCTGGCGCACGTCGCCTGGATCCTGCCGACGTTCCAGGTGGCAGGTATCGCGATCACGTTGTTGCTCTGGTATTTTACCGCACGCGTCCCGAGCGTCGTGGCGAAATGGGTGGTCGTGGTACTGGCCGCGCTGGCTGTGGTCGGCGTCGTCCTGTCACTGGCGACGCTGACGACCGGGCGGACGACGATCGGAACGACCTCGATCGTCTCGTTTGCGGCCGACGGGGTGTATGTCGTCGCCGCGATCCTGCTGTTCAAGCCGGACGCAAAACTGTGGTTCGGCGAACTGCCCGAGTCCGATACTCCGAACACTTTCGAGGATATGCCGCATGATCGCTAAGATGATCCTGGCTGGCGCAGCGCTGGCCTTGCCAAGCGCGGTGCAGGCGCAAACCTATCAATGCTCGACCCCGGCGACGGTCGAGCGCGTCCACCCGGATCTCCCGTCCGACAGTCAGCCCAGCCGCGACATCCCGATCGGCAGCTATACGCTCGCGATCACCTGGGCGCCGCAATATTGCCGCGACAATGGCGACCGTGCGTCGTCGGGGTTCCAGTGCGGCGCGGGCAATCGCTTCGGCTTCACGCTTCACGGCTTGTGGCCGGACGGCATCGACAAGGACTGGCCGCAATATTGTCACGCCGCAGAGTTCGTGCCGCCGCCAGTAATTCGCGCGCACCTTTGCACGACACCGTCCGCGCAGTTGCTCCAGCACGAATGGGCGAAGCACGGTACGTGCATGCCCGGCTATCGTCCGGCCAAGTATTTCAACCAGTCGGCGGGGCTGTACGGCAAGCTGCGCTATCCGGACATGAACGCTCTCTCGCGTGCACCGCTGACTGCTGGCCGGTTCGCGACCGCCTTGGCCGGCGCTAACCCGGGCCTGAAGCCGGACATGATGCGCGTCACCGCGACGAAGCAGGGCTGGCTCGACGAGGTCTGGATCTGCCTCGACCGCCGCTTCCGCTATCGCCGCTGCCCGGTGCATCAGGGTGGCCTCTCCCCGAGCGCACCGCTCCAGATCTGGCGCGGGAGCCGGTAACCGGTACGGGAATAGGCGCGTTGGCTGCACGGTCCGAGCACGACCGCGCGGCCCACTTGCGCTTCGCCCCTTGCCCGTTCGTGCTGAGCAGCGACCGAGTAGCTCCGTCTGGAGCGTATCGAGGGCGCGTATCGAAGCATCGGTTCCGCGCGCCGACCTGTCCTTCGATACGCCATCTCGATCCGCTCCTTACGGAGCTACTCGACGGCTACTCGGGACGAACGGAAGAGGGAGCGTGAAGGGGCGGGAACTGCCGCTACCGCCTGTCCCGCACCCAAACGAGCACCGCCGCAACGGCGCCCACACCGGTACCGATCAGAAAACCGGGCGTCGCCTCGCCAATTGCAAAGCCGACCCCTGCGCCGCCGAGCATGCCGAGCGCGATGAGGAACCCGCCCGCAGCGCTGGGATCCTTGTGAGGGGGAATATCGTCGCGGGAAATTGGGTCGGCCATCACCGTGTCCTGCCACGCGCCGCCGCGGGATGCCAGCGTCGCACGCGGCGGCGGTGAGGCCGGACGGAACGTGGCGGAAATACGGCGCTACATACTGTTCCGCAACGACAAGCCCGGCTAGGAGCCGGATATGGTGTCTTGCGTCGGGCGAGCCGGGCCGGCCGCCGCCTTTCTCGTGTTGACGATTTCCGGTGCCGCGGCCCAAACCGTTCCGACGACTCCCGTGTCGGCGCCAGCACCTGAGACAGTGCCAACCTCAGCACCGGCGGTTTCGGCGCAGGCTGGCGACATACCGCAGATTGGCGACATACCAATGTCACTCGACCCGAGTTCGCCGCTCGCCGCCCTGCCGGGCATTGGTGTCGCGTGGCCGGATCTTGCGGCCACCGCTGAAGATCCCGCGACCACGATCGCCGCGACGGACGCCAATGCCGAGAGCCGCTACGCGTGGCGGATCGACGGCATCGACGCGATCGACTCCGCGTTGCTCCGCCAGCGGTTCGCTGCGCTCTCGACGCTCGACGCGAACGACCACCAGCCCGCCAATGCCGCGCAACTCGATCGCCGCGCACGCGAGGATGCCGATCTGCTCAACAGCCTGCTCCGCGCGCAGGGCTATTACGATTCAAACGTCGTCACGCGCGTCGAGCCCGGCGCGAAGCCGATGGTCGTGCTCGTCGCGACGCCCGGCACGCTCTACAGATTCAAGGGCGTCACGATCGACGGCATTGCCGCGGCAGGCGACAAGGCGGCGGGCCTCGCGACCGCGTTCGGCGTCAAGCCCGCGGACCCGGTCAATTCCGACGCGATCGTCGCCGGCGAGGCTAAGCTGACGACGCAGATCGGTCGCGAAGGCTTTCCGTTCGCCAAGGTCGGCGATCCGGCGATCGTCGTCGACCACGCCACACGCACCGCGACGCTCGACCTGTCCGTCCAACCCGGCGGTGCGCGCAAGTTCGGCCAGGTCATCGCGCTTCCGGGCAACCGCGTCTTCGGTGCGGACCACGTGGCCGAGATCGCGCGCTTTTCGCCCGGCGACGTCTATGACGCGGCCAAGCTCGACGATCTGCGCCGTGCGCTTATCCAGACCAGCCTCGTCTCCGCAGTCGACTTGAAGCCCGTGCAGGGCGCGACTCCCGATACTGTCGATGTCGCCGTGAAGCTCGACCGTGCGCCGCCACACACGGTCGCGGGCGAACTCGGCTACGGCACCGGCGAAGGCGCGCGCGCGGAACTGAGCTGGACGCACCGCAACCTGTTCCCGCCCGAGGGCGCGCTGACGCTGCGCGGCGTGCTCGGGACGCAGGAACAGCTCGGCTCGGTCGTGTTCCGCCGCAACAATTTCGAGGCGCGCGACCGGGTGCTGACGTTCCAGGCGTCGGCCGCGCATACCAACCGCGATGCCTATGATGCGAAGACGTACTCGCTCGCCGGCAGTCTGGAGCGTCAGACCAACATCTTCTTCCAGAAGACCTGGACGTGGTCCCTGGGCGCCGAGCTGGTCGCGTCGGACGAACGCGACGTCATCCTGTCGACCGGCGATCCGCGGCGCCGGACGTTCTTCATCGGCGCGCTGCCGACCAGCCTCAACTACGATGGCTCGGATGACTTGCTCAACCCGACCAGGGGGTTCCGCCTCGGCGGGCGGGTCAGCCCCGAAGTCTCGTTGCAGGGCTCGGTGTTCGGCTATGCGCGCACCCAGTTCGACGGCAGCGTGTACCAGCCGTTCGGCAAGAAAATCGTTCTGGCCGCACGCACGCGCCTCGGCACGATCGCGGGCGCACCGCGCGACCAGGTGGCGCCGTCGCGGCGCTTCTACGCGGGCGGCGGGGCGTCGGTGCGCGGCTATGGCTATCAGTCGATCGGTCCGCGCGATCCCAACAACGACCCGATCGGCGGCCGCAGCCTTACCGAATTTTCGCTAGAAGCCCGCGTGCGCGTCTTCGGCAGTTTCGGCATCGTGCCGTTCCTCGACGCGGGCAACATCTACACCTCCGCGCTGCCGAAGTTCACCGGGCTGCAATACGGCACCGGGATCGGCGTGCGCTATTATTCGAACTTCGGCCCGATCCGCCTCGACGTCGGCACCCCCATCAATCCGCAGCCAGGCGATAGCCGCGTGGCCGTGTACGTATCGCTGGGCCAGGCGTTTTGACCGAGGACGTCGTTTTGAGCGAGGAAGCCGTCCTTCCGAAACGCCGCATCGCGTGGTGGCGCTGGATGGCCAGCGCAGTCATGGCGCTGCTCGCGATCCTCGGCGCGGCGTTGCTGATCGTCGACACCGACATCGGCCATCGCTTCGTCGCCGACCGGATCGCCGCGATCAAGACCGCGAACGGCCTGCGCTTCACGGTCGGGCGGATCGACGGGTCGGTCTACGGCGACACGCGACTGATCGACGTCCGCGTGTACGACCTCGACGGGCTCGTCTTCCAGGCGCCGAACGTGACACTCGACTGGACGCCGTTCGACTGGTTCTCGAACCGGCTGGAGATCCAGCGGCTGATCGTCGATCGCGCGATCCTGACGCACACGCCGCGCACTCGGCCGTCGAAGACGCGCGGTCCGATCCTGCCCGATTTCGACATCCATATCGGCAAGCTCTCGGTCGGCCGGCTGACGCTGGCGAGGCGCGTCCTCGGGACCGAGCGGATCGGTACGCTCGAAGGGCGCGCGGACATCCGCTCCGGCCGAGCGCTGGTCGACCTGAAGGCGCGCGTAGCCGGCAGCGACGACCTGAAGCTCCGGATCGACGCCGAGCCCGCCCGCGACCGTTTCGACATCGACGTCGCGGCAACGGGCGCAGCGAACGGCGTGCTCGCGCGCATGGTCAAAGCGAAGGCCCCCGTGTCGCTCGCGGTGACCGGCGACGGCAGCTGGGCGAAGTGGAACGGCCGCGCGAACGGCCTGATCGGTAAGACGCGCGTCGTCGATCTCGCGCTGGAGCAGGCCGCCGGGCGCTACACGCTGTCGGGCACGCTCGCGCCGTCGTCGTTGCTTCACGGCAGGTTGCAACGGCTGACGACGCCGCGCATCCTAGTCAATGGCACCGCCGGGTTCGCCAATCGCCGCCTCGAAGGCCAACTCTCGCTTCGCACGCCCGCGCTGGCGATCGACACGACCGGCATCGTCGATCTCGGCGCGAACGCCTACCGCGACGTGCGGATCAAGGTGCGGCTGCTCCGGCCGTCCGCGCTGTTCGACAACATGAGCGGCAACGTCGTCGAACTCCGCGCGATCCTCGACGGTCCGTTCGCCACCGCGGCGTTCGACTACCGCCTCGACGCAAGCCGCTTCGCCTTCGACGACACCGGTTTCGAGAACGCGCACGCCGCCGGCAAGGGGCGCCTGTCCGCCGCCCCCGTGACCGTCCCGATCCGCTTCACCGCCGCGCGCGTGACCGGTGTCGGCAATGTCGCCGGCGGCATCCTGCGCAATCTGACCGTCGACGGCCAGCTCCGCGTGACCCCGATTTTGCTGACCGGGGATGCGCTCCGCCTGCGCTCCGACAAGCTTACCGGCAGCATCAACCTGATCGTCAACCTGCGTAACGGCCAGTTTGAAGTCGGCATCAACGGCGGGCTCGGCCGCTACCTGATCCCCGGCCTAGGCATCGTCGACGTGAAATCGACCTTGCGCGTCGTCCCCGGCCCGAACCGCCACGGCACGCGCGTCATCGGCCAGGGCACCGCGCAGATGGTCCGCCTCGACAACGCCTTCTTCCGCAGTCTCGCGGGCGGCTTGCCGCGCATCACCACCAACCTCGAACGCACCACCGACGGCATCCTGCACTTCACGAACTTGGTGCTGACCGCGCCGCAGATCCGGCTGACCGGCAACGGCTATCGTCGGCGCGACGGGACGTTCCACTTCGAAGGCAGCGGGCGCCAGCAGACCTACGGCCCGGTGCAACTCGTGCTCGACGGCCAGATCGACAAGCCGACGCTCGATCTCGTTTTTGCCAGCCCTAACGCGACGCTCGGCCTGTCGAACGTCCGCGCGCATCTCGATCCGACACCGCAGGGATTCGCCTTCACG
Source organism: Sphingomonas sp. R86520 (assembly GCF_042466285.1). Classification (NCBI taxonomy): domain Bacteria; kingdom Pseudomonadati; phylum Pseudomonadota; class Alphaproteobacteria; order Sphingomonadales; family Sphingomonadaceae; genus Sphingomonas; species Sphingomonas sp. R86520. The sequence continues at coordinate 2,319,904 of NZ_JAXHBZ010000001.1, read as the reverse complement.
GCCGCGGGCGGATCGCGCCTCGGGCCGTTCACCACCAATGGCGCGATCCTGTTGCCGCCGGGCGCTGATGCGACGATCGCCATTGCCGCGCTCGATGTGGCAGGCACGCGCGCAAGCGGCAACGTCGCGGTCGTCGATGGCGGCTTCAACGGCCGGCTTGCGGTCGCTGGCGGCGGTATTTCGGGCGAACTCCTGTTCCGCCCGGTCGGGCAGATCCAGCGTATCGAAGGCCATCTCGCCGCGAAAGCCGCGACGCTCGACACCATCGCGCTCCGCCAGGGCAAGCTCGATTTCGTCACGCTACTCGATCCCGCCGGCACCTCGATCGAGGCGACCGCCACCGGCCTAGGCCTGCGTCGCGGCGCACTCAGCCTCGCCCGGTTCAACGGCACCGCCTCGCTCCGCGGCGGCGTCGGCACGATCCGCGCGTCGATCGCCGGCTCGCGCGGCCGCGCGTTCGACATCCAGAGCATCACGCAGGTCACCGCGAACAGCTACGCGATCTCCGCGCAAGGCACGCTCGACGGCCGCCCGCTGAAGCTGCTCACCCCCGCAGTCCTCACCCAGGCGGACGACGGCTGGCACCTCGCCCCGACCAAACTCAGCTTCGGCGGCGGCGAGGCGCAGGTCGGCGGTCGCTTCACCGCGACCACCACAGCGATCGACGCCAGCCTGACGCGGATGCCGCTCGCGCTACTCGATATCGGCTATCCCGGCCTCGGCCTCAGCGGTTCGGCATCGGGCCGCTTCAACTTCGCCACCGCCAACGGCGCCGCGCCGACCGGCAAGGCCGACCTCACGATCCGTGGCCTCGCCCGCGCCGGCCTCGTCCTCTCGTCACGCCCGATCGACGTCGGCGTCGCGGCGGTGCTCGCACCCGACAAGCTCGGCCTGCGCGCGGTCATCGCATCGGCCGGCAAGACGATCGGCCGCGCCCAAGCCCAACTCGCGCCACTGGGCCAAGGCGACCTAAGCTCGCGCATCAGCAACGCCCGTCTGTTCGGGCAGCTCCGCTACAGCGGCCCGGCCGACACGCTCTGGCGCCTCACCGGAGTCGAGCTGTTCGACCTGTCCGGCCCCGTCGCGATCGGCGCGGACGTCACCGGCACGCTCGCCAACCCGACGATCCGCGGCGTGGTCCAGGCGAACGGCGCGCGGATCGAGAGCGCCACCACCGGCACAGTCCTCACCAACGTCCAGGCGACCGGCCGGTTCGGCGGCTCGCGCCTCGTGATCGACCGGTTCGGCGCGGACGCAGGCAAGGGCGGGCGCGTCACCGGCGTGGGCCGGTTCGAATTCGCCGCCGCAGCCGGGATCGGACTCGACCTCAAGCTCCAGGCCGACAAGGCCGTGATGATCAACCGCGACGATATCGGCGCCACCGTCACCGGACCGCTGACGTTCAGGTCGAACGGCGCGGGCGGCACGATCGCGGGCGACGTCGTGCTCGACAAGAGCCGCTACCGCCTAGGCCAGGCGACCGCCGCCAGCGCCGTGCCACAGCTCAACATCCGCGAGATCAACCTGCCCGAGGGGGGTGAGGAGGTCATCGCCCCCACCAAGCCCTGGACGCTGGCGATCAAGGCCCGCGCGCCGAACCAGGTGATGGTCAGCGGCCTCGGTCTCAGCAGCGAATGGTCCGCCAATCTCCAGATCGCCGGCCAGCCCGAGAACCCGGCGATCACCGGCCGGGCGACGCTGATCCGCGGCGATTACGAGTTTGCCGGGCGCAAGTTCGAGCTGGCACGCGGCATCATCCGCTTCGACGGACAGGTCCCGGCCAACCCGGCGCTGGATATCGAGGCGAACGCGGATTCGACCGGTCTCAGCGCCTCGATCCGCGTGACCGGCTATGCGCTGAAGCCCGAGATCAGCTTCACCAGCACGCCCGCACTGCCCGAGGATGAACTCCTCTCGCGGCTGCTGTTCGGCACCTCGATCACCAATCTGTCCGCGCCCGAGGCGTTGCAACTGGCAGCGGCGGTCGCGGCATTGCAGGGCGGCGGCAGCGGTCTCAACCCGATCAACGCGGTCCGTCGCGCGGCTGGTCTTGACCGCCTGCGCATACTTCCCGCCGATCCGCAGACCGGGCAGGGGACCTCGATCGCGGCGGGCAAATACGTCACGCGCCGCTTGTATGCGGAGATCGTCACCGATGGTCAGGGCTATTCGGCAACGCAGGTCGAGTTCCAGGTCACCCGTTGGCTGTCGCTGCTGTCGAGCATCTCCACGCTTGGCCGCCAGAGTGCCAACGTCCGCGTGTCGAAGGATTATTGAGGAATATCGTCGGATATCGTTGGGTATTCAGCCTACCAGCGAGCACCTCCCCCCGGCGCAGGCCGGGGTCCAGGTGGAAAAGCTGTCGTAACGCAGGACCGTCCATCGTTACTTCCGTCTCCCAACTGGCCCCGGCCTTCGCCGGGGAGGTGACCTTTATGTCGAACCCGCCCTTCGACTTCGCGCAGAGCGAACGGTAAGGGAGGCGTTTCGGTTTAGGACCCTGTCATGAAGCCCGTCATCTTCGGCCTGTCCGGCCCCGTCCTCACCCCCGCCGAACGCGCGTTCTTCGCCGAATGCGAGCCCGCCGGCTATATCCTCTTCAAGCGCAACGTCGTCGACCGCACGCAGGTCCGCGCCCTGACGGATTCGCTCCGCGCGCTCGCCGGCCGCGAAGACCTCGCGATCCTGATCGACCAGGAGGGGGGACGTGTCGCCCGCATGGGCCCACCGGAATGGCCGGCGTTCCCAGCAGGTCCGGTGTTCGACGCGGCCTATGAGCGCGCGCCGATGACCGCGATCCAGGCTGCGCGGGCCAACGCGCAGGCGCTCGGCGTGATGCTCAGTGAAGTCGGCATCACCGTCGATTGCCTGCCGCTGCTCGACGTGTCGCAACCCGATACGACGGAGGCCGTCGCGTCACGCACGTTCGGCTCGGACCCGATGCGGGTAGCGGCGCTCGGGCGGGCGACCCTGGAAGGACTGGCCGAAGGCGGCGTTGTCGGCGTGGTGAAGCACATGCCAGGCCACGGCCGTGCGCGCGTAGACACGCACCATCACCTCCCGACCGTCACCGCGACCGACGCGGAGCTCGAGATAGACCTCGAACCCTTCCGCACGCTCAACCAGGCGCCGATGGGCATGACCTCGCACATCGTGTTCGACGCCTGGGACTCCGACCGCCCCGCAACGCTCTCGCCGACCGTGATCGAGCGCATCATCCGCGAGCGCATCGGCTTCGACGGCCTGTTGATGACCGACGACATCGACATGAAAGCGCTGTCCGGCACCGCCGGCGACAAGGCGGCCGGCGCGATCGCCGCAGGCTGCGACCTAGTGCTCGACTGTTGGGCTCGCATGGATGAGATGGTCGAGATAGCCGGCCGCCTCGGCGAAATCTCCGAAGCCTCGCGCACGCGGCTCGACCGGGCGATGGCGTCGGTCGGCAGCGCAAAGGGCGATTTTGACGAGCTGATAGCCACCCGCGACGCCTTGCTGGCGCGTGCATAGCGTCCACGAAGTCGCCGCCGACCAACCGACGCGCAGCGCCTGTGCAATAAAGATTGGCAACAACGGCGCATGATAAAGTTCATGGCTTTGGCATCGTCGAAGAGTGCGACGGTCCAAACACTTTCGGTATGCAAAATACCGATGCAGCAACCGCATGCGTCAAAGTTTCGCTTCCACGAACCGTTACCGTCATCTCGCGGGCAGTCCATACTGATAACTCGGATGTCCCGTTCCGCCCGATGCTGTAGCGTCCGCCGATGGACGACGCCCAACTGACGCTGGACCTCGATGGGTGGGAAGGCCCGCTCGATCTGCTGCTGTCGCTCGCGCGCGGGCAGAAGGTGGATCTGCGGAAGATCTCGATCCTCGCGCTGGTCGAGCAGTATCTCGCCTATGTCGAGACCGCGCGAGCATTGAAGCTGGAACTCGCGGCCGATTATCTCGTGATGGCGGCGTGGCTGGCATATCTGAAATCGGCGCTGCTGCTGCCCCGCGACCCGCTCGCCGAGCCCGATCCTGAAGAACTCGCGCTCCGACTGCAGCGTCGGCTCGAACGGCTGGCTGCGATGCGCGAGGCCGGCGCCCGGCTGATGGCGCGGGACCGGACCGGCCGCGACGTTTTCCGGCGCGGCGCACCGGAGGGGTTGCGGACCGTGCGCAAGGCTGCGTGGCAGGCGGAGATATTCGACCTGATCGCGGCGTATGGCCGAATTTCCGCGCGGACGCGGCCGGTGATGCACGTCGTCGTCGACCGCGAGGTGATGACGCTGGAGGCTGCGCTGGAGCGGGTGTCGATGCTGGTCGGCGAACGGATCGACTGGAGCGTGATCGAAAGCTTCCTCCCCGAAGCCGCCATGCTGGAAGAGGGCGAGCGCTTGCGACGATCTGCACTCGCGTCGAGCTTCGTCGCGGCGCTCGAACTCGCGCGGCAGGGAAAGATCGAACTGCGCCAGGCATCGCCGTTCGCGCCGCTATATCTCCGCGCGAGGACGGCATGATCCCGGCTGACGATTTCACCCGCGCGGTCGAGGCCGTACTGTTCGCGGCGGAAACGCCACTCTCGATCGAAGCAATCCGCGCGCATGTCGGTGTAGGCGATGTCCGCGCGGCGCTCGACCGGCTGACGACCGACTATGCGCGCCGCGGCATCGGGATCGTTCGACGGGGGGACCGCTGGCAGTTCCAGACCGCGCCGGACATGGCGCACATGCTGCGCCGCGATCGCGGGGAGCCGCGCCGACTCACCCGCGCCGGTATCGAGACGCTGGCGATCATTGCCTATCACGAACCGGTGACGCGGGCGGAAATCGAGGCGATTCGCGGTGTGCAGATCTCAAAGGGTACGCTGGACGTATTGATGGAGGCGGGCTGGGTGAAACCTGCGGGTCGACGTGAAGTGCCAGGACGGCCGTTATTGTTCGGCACGACCGGCGGATTCCTCACGCATTTCGGGCTGCAGAGCCGCCGCGACCTGCCGGGAATCGACGATCTGCGTGCTGCCGGGTTGCTCGATCCGGTCGATCTCGCTTTTGATCGCCTCGAAGATCGCGAAGATGGCGAGACGTCTGGCAAAGACGCGGGATGACGCCTAGATAGAGTCCAGTTTTCAGGAGAAGTGCCATGGGCGGTTTCAGCCCGATCCACCTGCTCGTCCTCGCGGTCGTCGCGATCCTTCTTCTCGGCGGTGGCCGATTCTCGAACCTGATGGGCGACGTCGCCAAGGGTGTAAAGAACTTCAAGAAGGGCATGTCGGAGCATGACGACGAGACGCCGGCCAAGCCGTCGGCGCGCATCGAAGCGCAGAAGACCGCCGATCCTGCTTTTGATCGTGACGGCAATCGCGTCCGTGACGACCGTCCTGCTTGAAGCCGTTGTGCTTGAAGCTGGCAGATTTGACGACCTTAGATAGGCGCGGCTGAATGTTCGATATCGCGCCCTCCGAGTTTTTGCTCGTGGCCTTCGTCGCGCTCGTCGTGATCGGTCCGAAAGACCTGCCCAAGGCGATGCGCGTCGTCGGCTATTGGGTCGGCAAGGCGCGCGGCGTCGCCCGGCAGTTTCGCTCGGGCTTCGATTCGATGGTCCGCGAAGCCGAACTCGAGGAAATGGAAAAGCGCTGGGCGTCGGAAAACGAGCGGATCATGCGCGAGCATCCGCAGACGGACGGCAACCCGGCGGATTCGGCAGATGCCGATTCCGCGCAGGTCGTGCATTCGCCCGAGACCGACGGGTATCACGAAGATCATACCGCCGAGCCGGTGATGGTCGAAAAACCGGTAGTTGCCGCAGCGGAAGCGCCCGGTGCCGCCGGATCGACCTACCATTCGGATGCGACGGGCCCGGTAACCGAGCATGAACCCGCAAAGCTCGACGTGCACACGTCCGTACCGCTCCCCGAGGACAAGGCCGGCAAGTCCGACGTAGCGTCCTCATGAGCAAGACACGCGTGACCGCCCTGAATAAGGCCAAGAGCAGAGCATGAGCGAGATCGACGCAAGCCGGGCGCCGTTGCTCGACCATCTCATCGAGTTGCGGCGGCGATTGCTGTATTGCATCGCCGCGCTGGTCGTGACGTTTGCGATCGCGATGTATTTCGCCGAGGATATCTTTGGATTCCTCGTCCATCCGTTGCTGGCTGCCGGTCAGAACAAGGTCATCTATACCGAGATTTTCGAGGCGTTTTTCGTCCAGATCAAGGTCGCGTTCTTCGCGGCGATGATGCTGTCGTTCCCGGTGATCGCCAACCAGCTGTGGCAGTTCGTCGCACCCGGCCTGTACAAGAAAGAGAAAAACGCGCTGTTGCCGTTCATTCTCGCGACGCCGGTGCTGTTCCTGACCGGCGCGGCCATGGCCTATTACGTCGCGATCCCGATGGCATTGCACTTCCTGCTCGGGTTCGACGGCATGGTCGGCGGCATCCACCGCGAAGCACTGCCGGGGATCGGCAACTATCTGTCGTTCACGATGCAGTTCCTGTTCGGCTTCGGGCTCGCCTTCCTCCTGCCGATCCTTCTGATGCTGCTGGAGCGCGCGGGAATCGTGACGCGCAAGCAGCTGATCGGTGCACGACGCTACGCAATCGTCGCGGCGTTTGCGATTGCCGCGGTACTCACTCCGCCGGATATCGGCTCTCAGCTGTTGCTCGCGATTCCGCTCGTCATTCTGTACGAGTTCGCGCTGATCGGCATCTGGTTCACCGAGCGCAGCCGGGCGAAGGCCAAGGTTCGCGATGGCGAGTCCGACGGTACCGACATCGTCGAAGGCTGACACGAAAATGGGGCCCGGTGTCGATCCACCGGGCCCCATTCGCTACTCAAAGCGCAAAGGCTTACTTGGCGCCGTCCGCGGTCTTGGCAACGGTCTTGCCTGCCGAGCTCACGTCCTTGCCTGCGCCTTCGATCGTGTTGCATGCCGACACCATCAGAGCGCTGGCCACAATCGCCAGTCCAACCAACTTACGCATAATACTTCCTTCAAGAAGGGCTTGAATGCCACCGTGCAGCAATGATCGGGCGCGTCATTCGTTCCGTAGGCGGAACCGTCATGCGCATCGAAAGCTGTAATGAATAAAGGCCCGGCAGCATCACCGGGGGGGAGGGTGATGCTACCGGGCCTGTGTTCTGGACAGCGAGAGCGGGGGGGCATAATGTCGCTATCCGAAGTGTAGAACGGCGTTTGCCAAAGCGAGTTCCCGGTTTTTTACGATTATCTACAAAAAGCTTATTTTGCAGTAGGCCGGCGTTCTCGCCCGCAGAAACTCTCTAGTCTCGACCGGTAATCGCAAACGCAATCTCATAGGCGCCAACCAGCGGATCATGGTGCAATGGCGACCGCAGCTGGCGCGAAAGGCCTTCCATGACCCGACCATAGCGCGACAAGGCCTCGCGGAACGTGTCGCTTTCGACCAGTGCGCGGGACACTACACGGAGCAGCGCGCGATCGGGCTTGTCGACCAGCTTGTCCGCCGGCTTCACGACGATGCGGATCTGGGCGGCGGGATCGCAGCTCATCGCCAGTTCGATCGTTTCGGTGACCAGAAACGCCAGGGCCACGGCCACGTCCTGATTGACGAGATAGGGGTCGATATCGAGCGTGATGCCCAGACCGTGCGATCGATCCGACACGGTGGCCCGGATGTTGGCGGACAGTTCGCCGATCATCGTGCGTAGATTGAGCCCGCGGTTCTCCTCGAGCTCCGCAAAATGGTTGCGGTGCACGACCGCAAGTGCGTCGACGCGGCGCTGGATCGAGGAATAGGCGGCGGTGGCGTCTGCGCTGCGGGCGCTGCGGGCATGGAAATTGATCAGGCTCGAAATGACCTGAAGGTTGTTCTTTACCCGGTGGTGGACTTCGCGGGTCAGCTTGGTTTGCCGCACGAGGCCCTCCGCGAGCCCGGCTTCATGCAGCGCAACGGTACGGCTGATCGCCTGGAACGTCTCGCCCAATTCCCGAATCTCCTGCGCCGGCAGTGTCCGGACCGTGCCGAAATCGAGTTCCTCGCCGGGGGTGAAGGCCGCGACCGCGCCGCGCAGTCGGCGTAGCGGTCGGATCAGCAACCGGTCGACGACGAACCAGGCAATGCTGGCTGCAGCGATCCACATCAACAGGGGAAGCAACATCGCGACGATGAGCGACGAGGTTACCGGCGCGCTGCGGATGCTGGTGCGCAACGCCAGCCCGGCGACGCCGATATCCGTACGCATCGTTTCCATGCGATCGAGCGGGCGCTCGTCCGCGATGGTCTCGAGGTAAAGCGAGTCCTCGTCGAGTACGATCGCACTACTGAATGCCGACGCACGGGTGGACGGCCGTCCGACCTCTTCGAGGAACTCGCGCGGGAAGAACGCTCGCGCCGTCGTGTTGCCGTTCGGACCGGAGATGGCCAGCAACAGGCCGCGGCCCGGTACGATCGCGGCCGCGACCGGCATGTCCGAGCCGCGCAGGGCGACCGGATTGGGTAACGGCATGCCGCACAGGGCATGGCCTTGCCGGTCGGCAATGATAAAACGGGTGCCGGCGGAGGATTGCTGGGCGAAAACACCTTGCGCGCGTGCGCAACTCGGTGCGTCGGAGGGGTCGGTTCCCAAGGCGGTGACTGCGACCCTGAGCGCCGTCATGTCGCCGACCAGCTCGATCGCGATCGCGCGCGCGCTTTCGTCGGCCGTAACGCGCAAGCGTGCACGCGCCTCGGCATCGGCGAGCCGCGTCGTCTGCAAAGTCGCAAACACCGCGATCAAGGCAAGCGGCAGCAGCGCTGCGCTGATGATGAGAAAAATCTTCGCACCGGTCGTCAGCCGACCAATCGCCGGAATTATTCTCCGGTAAGGCGCAGGAACCGGGTCGGGGGAAACCAAGTCGGCATTCGGTGACAGGGGCACTCGGCCCGCCGTCAGTCTAGCTTACCGAGGAGATCGAGCAGATCGTCCGGAATCGCCTCGTCCACGGTCTTTTGATAAACCGAGCGCAATGCCGAACCCATCTGCTGGTCCTTGTTCTGAACCTTGGCGGGCTTCGTGGCAGGCACTGTGTTCTCCGTGTCGTGGCCCAAACTCAAAACTTCCCCCTGCACGACGCAAACCAATCGAGTGACAACCAGCGTCGCGGTACCAACCGGCACCGTGTCGAACGCTCGCGAAAGATGGTCGTGAAACCAAATAGCATCTCGATGGTTCCACGTCCGAGCGAAAAATACGCATCCCCGTGTATTCCTGCCTGACGCCGGCAAGTCCAGCGACTGGTAGTGATCACGCGGGGGCGTGGCATTTTCGACCGACACCATTGCAATGACGCGAGCCACCCGACACATGAGGGGCCGCGTAGGATCAGGGAGTATTCGTTACCCATGTCTCTTGGACAGCAACTTGCACCGCATCTTCCCTTCTTGCGGCGCTACGGCCGGGCCCTGACCGGCAGCCAGATGCACGGCGATAAATACGTAAGGGCCACGCTGGAGGCGATCGTCGCGGCGCCGGAAGAGTTTCCGCGCGACGTCGATCCCCGCCTGGGCCTGTACCGGATGTTCCAGGCGATCTGGAACTCGGCGAATTTCGACGAAGTTGCCGATGAGAGCGCAACCGATAACGAGGGTCACGAAGCCGTTGCGCGGGCACGCCTCGCCCGCATGACTCCGCTGTCGCGCCAGGCGCTTCTGCTGACGGCCATGGAGGGCTTCACGCCTGAGGATGCCGCCTATCTGATCGAAGTCGAGACGAGCGAAGTCGACGACCTGGTCGCGGACGCCCTTTCGGAAATCGAGAACCAGACGCGCGCTAAGGTACTGATCATCGAGGACGAGCCGATCATCGCGATGGATATCGAGACGATCGTTCGTGATCTGGGTCACGACGTTACCGGCGTTGCAGTCACGCGCGACGAAGCGGTGGCCTTGGCGATGGAAAACCGTCCCGGCCTCGTTCTGGCGGACATTCAACTCGCCGACGACAGCTCTGGTATTGATGCCGTGAAGGATATTCTCGCCGAGTTCGAGGTTCCGGTGATCTTCATCACCGCATTCCCCGAGCGGTTGCTGACCGGTGAACGTCCCGAGCCCACCTTCCTGATCACCAAGCCGTTCCAGCGTTCGACGGTAAAGGCTGCAATCAGCCAGGCGCTGTTCTTCGACCAGGCGACGGTTCCCGCCGCCTGACCGTCTGTCGCCAAATCAGGTCCGTGATCGTGAAACGGTTACGGACCCAAAACGGTTTTCGCGAGTTTGACCTGTCATGGCTGATCCCAACGAACGAATTCATCTCGAAACCGATGACGCGCGTGCAGGGGCAACCCCGCACATGACCCGCTACATCCTGGCGATTTCGCTGGTGCTGGTGATTGTTATATTTAGCTTTCTCGTCCTTCGCTGACTAGAATCGCCTGACGCGTCGCTGGCATTCCCCGCGACGTACGTCTATGTCTGTCGCTTGTGCTCGGCAGTCTTTTATCGGGATTGATCGGATTACCATGACCCAGCCTGCTCCGCGTACCGACGCCGAGGATGACATCGACGACGTCGTCGTCCCGGTCGAGCATGTCTCGCTGTCGGATGCCGAGTTCAAGGTTCAGCTGGCGCAGGTCATTCCGCACCTCCGTGCCTTCGGTCGGTCGCTGTCGGGCAGCCGTGATCTGGCCGATGATCTCGTGCAGGAAACCTTGCTGAAGGCGTGGGCGGCACGGCTGCGGTTTCAGGCCGGCACCAACATGCGTGCGTGGACATTCATCATTCTGCGCAACCTGTATCTGTCGCAGATGCGTCGCGCCCGTTTCAAGGGCGAGTGGGACGATCTGGTCGCGGATCGCATCCTTGCAGCACCTGCTAGCCAGGATCGTCACGTCGAGCTGGGCGACATGCAGCGCGCTCTGATGCATCTCCCCCAGCCTCAGCGCGAAGCCCTGATCCTCGTCGGCGCAGGTGGTTTCGCGTATGAGGAGGCGGCCGAGATCTGCAACGTTGCGGTCGGTACCATCAAGAGCCGGGTTGCGCGTGGCCGTGTCGCGCTCGAGACCATCCTGAGTGACGGGTCGTTGCCATCGCGTCGCGACCATGAGACCGATACGAGCAAGACAGCGCTCGATTCGATCATGGGTGACGTGGAAGAACTCAGTCGGGGTCGTTGAGGACGGTTAACGGTTTTGCCGTACCGTCTTGGGCGCCGATCTCAGTTCAGACGGTGCGACATTGCATCAAGTCTGCGGAGCATTTGCGCCATTTCATCGGGTACCGACGGTGAGTCTGTGAATGCGCTGCGCAAAGCATGTCCAATACTGTCACTTGCATTTGGCCGTCCGACGACTATTTGGCCGCTCGTTTCGCGTTTGATGGTTAGAGATGCGTAGGTCATGGCAACTATAACGATCATTTCGCGATTTTGTTGCTATCCCGTGACACCGTGTAAACGGTCGGTATAGTATTGGATGATGGTCGTTAATACGGATGAACGTGCGATAAACGACGCGGTCGAACGGGCTCGTCTTTGGTCACCGTTTCTATCTCTTGCGCTCGACCGCGAGCCTGTTCTCGCCGCACGGCTGACCGCAGGGCATCTCGAACTGGGCGCCTCCAGCAGCGAACCGGACATGCCGGTCGCAAAGCGTCTTCGGCTGGAGCGTCGTGCCATCGCGTTGAACGTCGCGATCGGCGATCTTGCAGGCATCCTCGATCTCACCGCCGTAACCGGCGCATTGACGCGATTTGCGGACTACGCGCTCGATACCGCAATCCGAACCGCGATCGAAGAACGGACACCGGGTGCCGAGCCGATCGGCTTCACCGCGATCGCGCTGGGCAAGCAAGGCAGCTGTGAACTCAATTACTCATCGGATATCGATCCGATCCTGCTCTTTGATCCAGCGACGGTACCGTGCCGCCCGCGCGAGGATCCGGAACAGGCCGCGGTGCGGATCGGCAAGCGCGTCGTCGAACTGCTCCAGGCCCGCGACGGCGACGGCTATGTCCTGAGGGTCGACCTGAGGCTGCGGCCATCGCCCGAGATCACCCCGATCGCGCTGCCGGTCGAGGCTGCGATCAGCTATTACGAGGCGCAGGCACTGCCATGGGAACGGGCCGCGTTCATTCGGGCAAGGGCGGCGGCAGGCGATATCGCGCTCGGCCAGCGGTTCCTCGACACGATCCGGCCGTTCGTCTGGCGCCGCGCGCTGGATTTCGGTGCGATCGGCGAAATCCGCGGCATCTCCGCGCGGATCCGCGACCATCATTCGCGAGGACAGGCGTTCGGTCCGGGCTATGACCTGAAACGAGGCCGCGGCGGTATCCGCGAGGCCGAGTTCTTCGCGCAGATCCACCAGTTGATCCACGGCGGCAGGGATCCCGTCCTTCGGGCTCCCGCGACCCGCGACGCGCTCGCGCGGCTGGCAGAGGCCGGCTGGATCGGCACGGAGGAATCGTCGGCGCTGATCGATGGCTACACGGTGCTGCGGACGATCGAGCACCGCGTGCAGATGATCGACGACCGCCAGACCCATGCGCTGCCCGCGGGCGATGCGCTTGACCGTGTCGCCCGACTCCACGGCCTCGACGATTCGGGGGCACTGCTCGCGTTGCTGGCGCCGCGCGTTGCGGCGACGGGTCGAATCTACGACGCGCTGGACGATACCGTCCGACCTGCGTTTTCCCATGATCCTGTCACGCTCGAAGCGGATCTTGCGGAAGCCGGGTTCGATGAGCCCGACAACGCACGCCGGCGGATCGAGGCGTGGCGGGGCGGGGCCTACCCGGCGCTTCGCAGCCCCGCCGCGCGCGAGGCACTGGAGGCGGTTCTGCCGACGCTCGTTCCCGCGCTCGCGGCGGCGCCGGTCCCGCTAGCGGCCTTGTTGCGGCTCGACGCGTTGCTCGAGCGCCTGCCGAGTGCCATCAACATCTTCCGTCTGCTGGAGGCACGACCGGGCTTGGCGACCCTGCTGGCGGCGATCCTCAGTCATGCACCGACGCTCGCGGACGATCTGGGGCGGCGGCCCGATCTGCTCGACGGGCTGATCGACGCGAGTGCGTTCGAACCGGTCGGGGATGTCGCGGCGCTCGAAGCGATCATGTCGGCGGGCGAGCCCAGCGGCGATTACCAGGCTCGGCTCGATTATGTCCGCCGCGTCGTTGGCGATCTACGGTTCGCGCTCGGATCGCAGATCGTCGCCGGCGTATCGGACCCGCTGGACGTCGCCGCCGGCTATGCCCGTGTCGCCGAAGCCGCGATCGGCGTGCTCGCTCGCGCGACCATCGTTGAGTTCGCAAAAGCGCACGGTCGTGTTCCCGGCAGCGAACTGGTCGTCCTCGCGCTCGGTCGCATGGGGGGCGCAATGCTAACGCACGCGTCCGATCTCGATCTGGTCTACCTGTTTACCGGCGATTTCGCTGACGAATCGGATGGTGCGAAGCCACTCGGTGCGACCCTTTATTACAACCGCCTCGCGCAGCGAGTGACGGCGGCGCTCTCGGTGGCGACTGCGGCGGGCCCGCTTTATCAGATCGATACCCGGCTCAGGCCGTCGGGCGGGCAGGGGCCTCTGGTCGTCACCCTTGACAGTTTCGCGCGCTATCAGCGCGAGGATGCCTGGACTTGGGAGCACATGGCGTTGACGCGTGCCCGGCCGGTGTTCGGGTCGCGCGATGCCAGGAACGCGGTGGCCGCGATCGTACGCGACGTCCTGGAAGGCGACCGACCGGTACGGGATATCGTCAGCGAGGCGCGGTCGATGCGGGCGGAGATGGCCGCGCACAAACCGCCAAAGGGACCGCTGGACGCCAAGCTGCTGCCCGGTGGCCTCGTCGATGTCGAATTCGCGGTTCACGTCGTTCAGTTGACCCATCGGGCGGGCCTGGACCCGAACCTGGGCACAGCGATCGCCGCATTGGTGGAGATGGGTCTCGTGCCGCCACCGATGCGGACCGCGCACGACGTGCTGACGCGACTGCTGGTCACGCTGCGACTGGTCGCGCCGGATGCCACGCCACCGGGGCACGCAACCGAGGACCTTATCGCGCGCGCGATCGGCGTCGCCGATTGGCCGGCCGTCCTTGCCACGCTGGAGTCGACCCGGCAGGAGGTCCGCCGGTTCTGGGCAGGCGTGACGGGAGAGCGGGATGAATGAAGGTATGACGATCCCCGACGTGGCGGTGACGATCGATGACGCTGCCGTCCCGCTCGCCGGCCTCGGCGTGCCGCTGGTGGTGTATTTCTACCCGAAGGACGACACCGCCGGTTGCACCACGGAGGCGAAGGACTTCACGGCACTTGCGGCCGACTTCGCACGGCTTGGCGTTGCGGTCGTCGGCGTCTCCAGGGATACCCCGGCGGCCCATGCCAAGTTCGCTGCCAAGCACGCGCTGACCGTTCGGCTCGCCAGCGACGTCGACGGCACGGTCTGCGAAGCGTTCGGCGTTTGGGTCGAGAAGGCGATGTACGGTCGCAAATACATGGGCATCGAACGCGCGACGTTCCTGTTCGGCGCGGATGGCCGCCTGGCGAAGGTCTGGCGGAAAGTGCGTGTCAGCGGCCATGCCGAGGCGGTTCTGGCTGCCGCAACGCTTCTCTGATCGCCGCCGCGCAACCTCCCGGAATTCTTGGCCGTTCACCTCAACGCGTCATCGTTCCCGCGTTTGGGCATCAACTCGCCGTATCAACCTGCCGCTCCGCCGCGCGATCACGCTGCGCCTCTTGCCGCGCGCGGTGTCATGCGGCCTAACTTACATCGTCTGGTGCGCGGAGGGGCTGCGAGTCAGGACAGAGTTTCGGAGCCGTCCGCTTGGGGGCGAACGGCCCTGCATTTTTTTGTCGGGGATCAATGGTCGATTTTACCGCTGCAGCCATCGTGACGCGCCTCAAGGGTGTGTTCGCGACGCGTAAATCCAGTTCGCTTTCTCACATCGGCGTTATCGCCACGCGTCATGCGGCCCTGGCGGCGATCGGCGCTATTACCCTCGGCTTCGCTGGCCACGGCACGACGGCGGAGGCGCATGGTACGGCACCTGCCGACGCCGCACCGGTCACAGCCGTTCATACCAGCAGCATGGGTGGTCCTATGATCGCCGCCAATGCGGAAGAGGCCACCGCTGATCTTCGTGCCGACGCGCAGTTCCGGACGCTGTTCCAGACCTGGAAGAAGCTCGACGCGACTCAGCAGGGCGTGATTGCAATTCCGTCGGTTCAACCCGTGCATGCTCTTTCGTTCACGAGCAATTTCGGGATCCGCTCCGATCCGTTCCGCGGCACCGCTGCAATGCACGCCGGCGTTGACATTCCCGGCCCGATCGGTACGCCGATCTACGCCACTGCCGACGGCATCATCGCGCACGCGGGTCGGCTGGGCGGCTACGGCAACATGGTCGAGATCAGCCACGGCAAGGGCATCGCGACCCGCTACGGTCACCTTTCCCGCATCCTCGTCGCCGACAATGCTCACGTGACGCGTGGTCAGCTGATCGCGCTGATGGGCTCGACCGGCCGCTCGACCGGTTCGCATCTTCACTATGAAGTCCGTATCGACGGCCACGCCGTCAACCCGATCCCGTTCCTGACGACGGCAGACTATCTGCTCGCCGCACAGGACCGCTCGGTCAATGCGATCCCCGTCTCGACGAGCGGTCCCGCCGCGCAGGACTGATCGCAGGGGCAATCTATACGACAGTATAGGTCGCTCTTCGTCATCCTTGCAGAAGCGGAACGCGCACGGGATGAACGCCTCTACATATCCCCGTCATCCCAGCGAAAGCTGGGATCTCCCTCCGCGGGGACAGATCAACATCATGGAATGCCAGCTTTCGCTGGGATAATGAGTGTTGCGGTGGCCGCGGATCGGGCGCTTCCGCGTTCGACAAGGCCGGTACAGGACGGATAGCCTGAGGTTGCCGCGGATAGCGCAACCCCCTATCTCCGCTGGATGGCAACGCTGGTTCAAGACATCATCCTTACCCCCTCCGCTGCGGCACGCGTCGCAGCAATCGCCGCCAAGCAGGGGAAGCCGGCGATCCTCCGGCTTTCGGTCGACGGCGGGGGCTGTTCAGGCTTTCAGTACAAGTTCGGGTTCGCCGATATCGCCGAAAGCGACGACGTGATCGCTGAAACCGATGGCGTCCGTCTGGTCGTCGACAGCGTCAGCATCGATCTGGTTCGCGGATGCGCGGTTGATTATGTCGAGTCGCTGTCGGGTGCCGCCTTCCGCGTCGAGAACCCGAACGCGGCCTCCGGCTGCGGCTGCGGCTCCAGCTTCTCGGTGTGACGGGCATGAAAATCGTCACGTACAACGTCAACGGCATCAAGGCGCGACTGCCCCGCCTGATCGAATATCTCACCGAAGAACAGCCCGACATCGTCTGTCTCCAGGAGCTGAAGTCGAGCGACGAGACCTTCCCGATCGCCGATATCGAGGCGGTCGGCTATGGGGCGGTGTGGCACGGTCAGAAGGCTTGGAACGGCGTCGCGATCCTCGCCAAGGGTCGCACGCCCGAAGTGCGCCAGCGCGGACTCGAAGGCGAACCCGAGGACGAGCACAGCCGCTACATCGAGGCGAACGTCGACGGCCTGATCGTCGCCGCGCTCTACCTGCCCAATGGCAATCCGCAGCCGGGGCCTAAGTTCGACTATAAACTCCGCTGGATGGACCGCCTCGCGACCCGCGCGCGCGTCCTGCTCGCCGAGGAAGTGCCGGTGGTATTGGCGGGCGATTACAATGTCATCGCCAATGACGACGACACCTATTCCGTCCGCGCTATGCAGGACGATGCGCTGATGCAGCCCGAAAGCCGCGAGCATTACCGCGCACTGGTCGCGCAAGGCTGGACCGATGCACTTCGCACGCAGTTCCCAAAGGGCGGTGTGTGGACGTTCTGGGATTATCAGGCCGGTGCGTGGCAGCGCGACACCGGGTTCCGCATCGATCACCTGCTGCTCAGCCCGCAAGCCGCCGACCGCATGATCGATGCCGGCGTCGACAAGGCGTACCGCGGCCGCGAGAAGGCCAGCGATCACGCGCCAACCTGGGTGCGGCTGCGATGAAGGCGTATGGCATGAGAAAGACACTGGGGATCACGCTGCTATCGCTCGCTGCGCTGCAGGCGGCGAGTGCCAGTGCGCAGGATCGCGAATATTGCCCCGAACGGCCCGGCATCGATACGCCTGCCTGCACGATGGCAAAAGGTCGCGTGTCGGTCGAGACGTCGATCGCCGACTGGACGCGCGACGATCAGCCCGGTTCGCGCGACGATAACATCCTGTTCGGCGACACGCTGGTCCGCGTCGGCGTCAGCGACACGATCGAGGCGCGCATCGGCTGGACGCCGTTCGGGCATGATCGGATGCGCGATTCGACCGGTGTCGATTCGGTGAACGGTGTTGGCGACGTGTCGCTCGGGCTCAAGGCAAACCTCCATAATCCGGACGGCGCTGGTTTCTCGGTCGCGGTACTGCCCTATGTCACGCTGCCGGTTGGCCGTTCGCAGATCGGTGCGGGCGATTGGGGCGCAGGGTTCCTGATCCCCGTCACGTACGAAATTTCCGATACCGTATCGCTCGATCTCAGTCCCGAGATCGACGCCGCGGTCGACGAGGACGGCAATGGCCGGCATCTGGCCTACAGTGCCGCCGCGGGTCTGGCGGTAAAGCTAAACAAGGACTTCACGCTCACCGGCGAAGTGCAGGCGCTGCGCGACGACGATCCCGAAGAACACGCGACGCAGACGCTGGCGGCGCTGTCACTGGCATGGTCAGCGACCGACGACCTGCAGTTCGACGTGTTCGGCGCCGCGGGGCTGAACGATCACACGCCCGACGCGCGCGTCTATGCCGGGGTCTCACGGAGGTTCTAGAGGCTGGTCGGACTGCTCCTGCCTCGGGAGCGGTGGTGACGTTCAAGATCCAGCCCCGATCATCCTCCGCTTGCCGGGGAGGATAGCGTACCCGCTACAGCGTCCGCTCGTACACCTGATACACCTTGTTCATCCGGCTCTCGATGGTCTCGGCGATCGAGCGCATCCCCTGATTGTCGTCGAGGATCCAGCCGATCTCTGCGCGCTTCGCGTCGTAATGCTCGACCGATGCACGGCGGATATATTCGATCATCATAAAGGCCAGCTGGCTCGCCATCCGCGACGCCTGCAATTCCTTGACGACACCCATCAACGGCACGCGCACCGTCCGCACCTTGGGTTTACGTAGCCACCACAACAGCTTGATCCAGCCGAACGGAAGCAGGTTGCCGTTCAGCGGCTTAATCGCCTCGTTCAGGTCGGGGAGCGTGATCATGAAGGCGACGGGCTTGCCGTCCAGTTCGGCGATGCGGATCAGGTCGTTGAACACGATCGGCTTCAGCTTGACGCCGACGTCCTTGATCTCGGGCGGGGTCAGCGGGACGAAACCCCAATTGTCCCGCCACGCATCGTTGAGGATCGCGAGGATGATCGCCGCCTCTTCCTCGAACTTGGACTTGTCGACGTTGCGGATGGTGATCCGGTCGTTCTTCTCGCCCGATTTGATGATGCGCTGGACGATCGGCGGGAACTGCTTCGTGACGTCGACCTCGTAAGTCATCAACTGCTTGATCGGCATATAGTTTGCCCGTTCGATCCAGCCGCGATATTCGCGCTTGGCATGGCCCATCATGATCGTCGGGGAATGGTCATAGCCGTCGATCAGCAGGCCCGGCTCTTCCCAGATCGACATGCTGATCGGTCCGAGCGCGCGGGCCATGCCCTGTTCGCGCAGCCATGCCTCCGCCCGATCGAGCAGCGCCTGGAAGATGTCCTGTCGCTCGGCCTCCATCAGGCCCCATTGGCCGACACCGGGGCCGAACCCCTGCTCGGGCGGCATCGTCAAGGCGAGCGTATCGATATGCGCCGAGATGCGCCCGACGACGCGGCCATCCTCTTCGGCCAGGAACAGCTGCCCCTTGGCATGGCTGAACCAGCCATTCTTCTCCGGCGTAATCAACCCGAGCGCTTCCGATTTCAGCGGCGGTACCCAATGAGGGTCGTCGGCATACAGCCGGAACGGCAGATCGACGAAGATCTTGCGATCCTTCTTGGTCTCGACCGGTCGGATGATGAGATTGGCCATGTGTCGTTCCTGAATACGCAGTCGATCGTATCTAGCCAGCAAGGCACGCAAAGGCGAGTGGCAGCTACGTCGTCATCGGCGGCATGCCGACACCATCGCTTCAGCCGGTCACGGTGATCGACTTTACTTCCCGGCGCGACGGCGCCCGCAACCTGTAAATGCCACGCTACGGCCACTATCTTCGGGCAATGCACATGCCCATGGATACCTCGCTCAGCCTCGCTCGCGGCACGGCCGCTCCAGCTTCCGTCGCGCCGATCGTCGGTGCCGGCATGGTCCGTGTGGCCGACGACAAGGCGATGCTGCGTGCCGCAGCGGATCTGACGCGCGACCTCGTGAAGCCGCGCCCGGCAATCTATTGGGCCGATCTGATCGGATCGATGGCGGTCGGCTATGGTGCGCTCGTCGTGGCGGCCACGGCCGACTCGACCGCGCTTGCTGTCGTTGCCGCGATCGCATCGATCCTCGGCCTGTACCGCGGGCTGAGCTTCATCCATGAAGTCAGTCACATGAAGCATGCATCGGTGCCGAACTTCCGGCTTGGCTGGAACATGCTGGTCGGCGTGCCGATGCTGACCCCGTCGTTCATGTACGAAGGCGTGCACAACCTGCACCACGCCAAGACGCGGTACGGAACCGTCGAGGATCCCGAATACCTGCCGCTCGCGCTGATGAAGCCGTGGACGTTGCCGCTGTTCATCGTCGTCTCGGCATTGGCGCCGATCGCGCTGCTGGTGCGGTTTGCGATCCTGTCGCCGCTGTCGCTGCTCTCGCCGAAACTTCGGACAATGGTCGTGGAGCGCTATTCGGCACTCGCGATCAACCCGCAATTCCGCCGTCGCAGTCCTGAGGGTGAGGCGAAGACTTACTGGAACCGCCTGGAGATCGCGGCCAGCCTGTGGGCGATCACGCTGATCGGCATTACCGTCACGGGCGTGCTGCCGATGCGAGCATTCTTGACGATCCTTGGCGTGGCGTCCGCATTCGCCGTGCTCAATCAGGTTCGCACGCTGGTTGCGCATCTCTGGGAGAATGACGGCGAGCCGATGACTGTGACGGCGCAGTATCTCGATACCGTCAACGTTCCGCCGCCAGCCCTTCTGCCTGCGCTGTGGGCGCCGGTCGGCTTGCGCTATCACGCGCTGCATCATCTGCTGCCAGGGTTGCCTTACCATGCGTTGGGCGAGGCCCATCGCCGGATCTCTGCGGAACTCGACGCGCTGTCGCCCTATCACAAGGCGAGCTATCCGGGTCTGCCGGGACTGGTAAGCAAGATCGCTCGCAGCACGATGGTTCGTCGCTGAGATACTAACCAGGCGGGGGCGCACCTACCGCCTGGGTTTTCTACTTGGTGGTGTCGAACTGCCTTAGCGCGGTAACCGCATTCCGTCCGACATCGCTCGTCGGAGCAAGCCGCGCCGCCGTTCCCCACGCTTCCCGCGCCGCCGCTTCGTCGCCCGAGCGCGCGGCAATGTTACCAGCTTCCAGTTGCACCGAGGCATCGTCCGCGGAGCGCTTCAGGGCCTCGGCGATGTCCGAGCGCGCGCGGGGTAGATTGTCCATCCGCCGGGCGAGCGTGGCGGACAAAAGCCAGGCGAGCGGATCGTCGCCGGCTGTCGTCAGGGCGAGATCGAGGTCCCCGCGCGCAGCGTCCAGATCACCCGCGGCTACCAGCGCCCGCGCATGATCGAGTTGCGCCTCGCCCAGCGGCAGTCCGGTCAGCGAGCCCGCCACGAGCGCCGCGTCGAGCGCGACGCGCGCCTTGGCCGGCTGACCCGCCGCTAGCCAGGCATTCCCGGCCTGCGCCCAGTAGTTCGCGGCACGGTCGTCCTTCGCCACCTGTGCCTCGCGCGCCGCCTCTTCGAACTCGGCCGCGGCCGACGGCCAGTTCTTCTCGGCGGAAAACGCCAGGCCGGCGCATTGTCGCGCGAAATACCGACCCCCGCTGATCCGCCACCGGCCCGCTTCGGCGCGTGCGGCGGCGGGATCGGTCTGCGTCAGTTCAACGCATCGTGCGAACCGATCTCCGCGGGGATCCACGGGGCCGGCGGCGGCGGAAGCCTGTGCGGCGGCAAGCAATAGGGTCAGGATCATAGTGCGGCGATCACATCCTCGACCGCCCGGATGATGAGTGCGATGTCGCTATCGCGCGACAGGCGGTGGTCACCGTCCTTGACCAGCCACGTCTGCACGTCGGCTGAACGCAACAACTCCGCCAGCCGTGCGGTACGGTGCCACGGGACGTCCGGGTCACGCTGGCCCTGGACCAGGCGGACCGGTCCGTCGAACGCGATCTCCCCGAACATCAGCCGATTGGCCTCGCCCGAGGACCAGAAGCCACGGGTATAGACGGTCGGGTTCGGGCCATAGGGGTTCTTGCGTTCGATCCGGCCATTGCTCAGCAGCGCCATCTTTTCGTCGGTGGTAAAGCCCCAGTCGGTGAAGTCGGGCGCTGGCGCGATGCCCACCAGCGCCTTGACCAGGTCGGGCCGGAGCTTCGCCGCCAGCAGCATGAGCCACCCGCCCATCGACGATCCGACGAGGATGGCCCCGTCGTCGTCGACCAGCGCATCGAGCATCGCCAGCACATCGTCGCGCCAGTCGACCAGCGTCTGATCCTCGAACGCGCCTTCACTCTGTCCGCAGCCGCCATAATCGAACCGCAGGAACGGGCGGCCCTCGGACTTCGCCCAAGCCTCCAGCGTGACCGCCTTGGTGCCCATCATGTCCGACGCATACCCCGACAGGAACACGATCGTCGGGCCCGTGACGCCTTCGGCAGCAGGCGTATGATGATAGGCGAGGCGAGGCCGCTCCTTGGCAGGAGGCGTGGGTACAGGCGGCGTGGCGGTGTCGGTCATGCCGTCACCTTAGCGAGCACTCAGCGCTGTAGAAAGTCGTCCAGTGCCGCCTGGAACGCGGCAGGCTGATCGAGCATCACGAAATGCGCGGCGTCGCCGATATCGACGTAGGTCATGTGCGGCGCGCTCGCATAGGCCTTGCGGTACAGCGCATCGGCGACGGGCTTGGTCGGGCCGGCGACGTTCCACGGATAGACCAAGGTGATCGGCGCTGCGATCGATGCCATCGCCGGGCGCAGATCGGTGGTCATGTCCTCGTACATCGCTTGCGCCGAAACGCGCGCATCCGCCTTCGCCATCCATCCCGCAACCGTCGTGCGCGACGTGGGCTTGAGCGCCATCCGCGCCGCCATCGCTCCGGTCACCACGGGGTTCGCCGGCTGGCCATAGGCAGCCGCCATCCCGCCTCGCATTGCCTTGGCCTGCGGTTCGAGCGCCGCCACGGTCGCGCCGGGCGCGAAGATCTCACCGATATAGGGCAGCGAATCGACGATCATCAGCTTGCCGACATCGGCCGAATGCGCCTTGGCGAGCATCAGCGCGACCAGCCCGCCCATCGAATGTCCGACGACGGCCGGCGTGCCGAGTTTTGATCCGATGACAAGCGTATGGAGATCGGCGACGATCCCGTCGAGGATACCGGGCGCGAGGTTCGCACGCGGATCGTCGCCGCCAAAGCCGTTGACCTGAACGATATACACCCGGTGCGACTTGGCGAGCGCAGGCACGACGCCTGCCCAGACCGCGCGCGGCGAGGAAAGTCCTGGGATCAGGATCACCGGCGCGCCCTTGCCCGCCGTTTGCACCGAAATATGCGCCATCTGCGTCTCGACCGCGTCGACTCGCATGGCGGGCGCTGGCACGGGCGCGACTTGAGCGTCGCTCGCGCCCGGATCCAGGACGATCAGCAGCGTGACGGCGGTGGCCACAAGGCGGGCTTTGAGATGCGAAATCATGTCACGGGCTCCTTCGATGGACTGGTGAAGATGTCTTCGATGGCGAGGTCGAACAGTTCGGCAATCTTGAACGCCAGCGGCAGCGATGGATCGTACCGCCCCGTCTCGATCGCGTTAACGCTCTGCCGCGAGACTTCGAGGCGGTCGGCCAGGTCGCCCTGGCTCCAGTCCCGCTCGGCACGCAGCACTTTCAGGCGGTTCTTCATGCCTCGTGCGGTTTCGTCAGCGCGTTCATGCAACTGCCGAACCCGAGCCCGGCGAACCACAGCACCGCGATGTAATAGGATTCGATGTGGCCGACGAGGTCGAACGCCTCGAGAAATCCCCAGGCCGTCGCGATGCTCAACGCGAAGCCGCTGGCGTAAAGCGTCTGGCGGATCGTCAGCATGCGGACATATTCGTCCGTCTCCTCGATCAGGTAGCGGCCGATCGCGAAGAACACGCCGATGATCGGCAGCGCTGGCAGGATCGCCACCAGATACGCCAGCGACCCGCTCAGCAGGTGCCGGTCGAAGCTGTAGACGACCGCCATCAGGATCGCTGCGTAGATGAGCATCAGGATGATTACGCGTCGGTTGTAGCGGCGTATCGCCGGACTCTTGGTCATGGAAAGCTCCCTTTCGAATCAGTAAAGGATGCTTGTCTAAAAATGTGCATTTTGTCAATGGCGCTTTACAAGGTGTAGCGCCCGCTTGTTCTATGGACGTGCAGGAGCACCCCAAGAGCAAACGCGCTCTTGGCCTAACCCTGCCTAACCTTCTTTTTGGATCGAGCGCTTCCGCAGCCCGCCGGACACGCGTCAGATGATGAATTCGACCGTCTTCATCTGCACCTGATCGGCTGCCACGGCGCCGCGCTTCAGGACCATCTGGCGGTGCAGTTCGGCGACCGTGTCGCTCCCGCGTGTCTTGCACAGCGCCGGTACGAACGCATGAACCAGCGCGCCCAACCCGCCGACGATCATCGTCATGCCGAAGCGTCCGGCGACGCCGAAATGCTCGGCATAGCTTTCGCCGACGGTTGTGGGATGATCGAGGAACAGGCGGCGGAACATGAGCGGTCTCCTGGTTCTGCGTATATCAGCGAGCGGCCAGCGCGTCGACCATGCCTGCCGCCAATGCGCTAAGCGTATCGTCACGCGCGCCCATGACGACGATCCGGTCGCCCGGCCGCGCTTCGGCGACTAGCGCCGCGGCGGCGTCCGCACGGTCGACGATGTACCGCGCATCGCGCCCGGCGGCGGCGATCTGCGCGACGATGTCGGCGCTGGTGACCTCCCGGCTGACGGTGCCGCCGTAATAGGCGGGGTCCGGCAGGATCAGCACATCGTCCGTCGCCATCCGCTCGACGAAGGTGGCGACGAGCTCGCGCCCCATCACCTTCAATGGCCCATAGCCGTGCGGCTGGAACAACAATAACAGCCGCCCCGGAAAGGCATGGAGCGTATCCAGCGTCGCGGCGATCTTGTCCGGATTGTGCCCGAAATCGTCGATCACCGCGATCCCGCCTGCCTCGCCGACCAAGTCGAACCGGCGACGCAGGCCGGTGAACCCCGCGATCGCCTTCACCGCATCGGCAAGCGAAACATCCGCCGCCATCGCCGCCCCGATCGCCGCCAGCGCGTTCGACACGTTATGCCGCCCCGGCACCGCCAGCTTCACCGGGGTTCGTACACCCCGCGAGACGATGTCGAAACGGATCGCGAACGGCGCTGGCTGCAAATTCTCAGCTCGCAGGTCGGCCGACGCATCGATCGCGAACGTCGTGACCCGCCCGCGCGGCAGGCGTGAAGCAAGCGCGGCGGCATCCGGATCGTTGGCGTTCACCACCGCGGTCTCGGCCTTGGCGATGAAGTCCCCGAACAGCACCCGCAGTTCCTCCAGCGACTTGTGATCGAGGCTGACGTTGTTCAGCACCGCAATCTTGGGCGCATAGCCCGCGATCGACCCGTCGCTCTCGTCCACCTCGCTGACGAACGCCT
This sequence comes from Sphingomonas sp. R86520, assembly GCF_042466285.1. Classification (NCBI taxonomy): domain Bacteria; kingdom Pseudomonadati; phylum Pseudomonadota; class Alphaproteobacteria; order Sphingomonadales; family Sphingomonadaceae; genus Sphingomonas; species Sphingomonas sp. R86520. The sequence goes on along the minus strand of NZ_JAXHBZ010000001.1, from coordinate 2,295,048 downwards.
CGCCCTCGCCGACCAGCGCGCTCGCGAACGGCGCATCGGGGCTCGCGAAGTTCTTCATCACCGCGCCGTTCATCACCGTCGGATCGCGGCCCACGGCGTGCAGGATCCAGCCGATCATGCCGGTGACGGTCGACTTGCCGCTCGTGCCCGCCACGCCGATCGGCAACCGGCTGTCGTTGAACAGCGACGCCAGCATCGCCGCGCGGGTAGAGCGAGCGCAGCCGAGTGCCTCCGCTGCGATCATGTCGGGCACGCTCGCCTCGATCGCGGCGGAGGCGATCACGAGCTGGTCCGCCGAAACGATGCCGCTGCCATCCTGCGGGAACAGCGCGACGCCCTTGGCGGCGAGGTCGTCGAACTTGGCGGGCACGCGTCCCTGGTCGAGATTGCGGTCGGAGCCTGCGACGGTCGCGCCGCGCCCCGCGAGGATCATCGCGAGCGGCATCATGCCGCTGCCGCCGATGCCGACGAAGAAACAGGGCCGGTCGAACGAGGGGGCGAATGAGGGTTTGCCGATATCCATGACGCCGCGATATGGGCGGTTTGGTAACGGGGCAAGGTCGGGAACACGAACAATGCGCATCGGTGTGCTCGCCGCGTCGAGCCGGGCCAACCCCGCGGCGATCGCCAGGATCACCGCCTACGCGGCGACCGCGTTTCCGGAAGTGGAACTCGTTTTCCACCCGCAATGCCTGGAAACCGACGGCCATTTCGCCGGCTCGGACTTCCGGCGTGCGGCGGCGTTTCTCGAATATGCCAATGATCCGGCGTTCGACGCGCTCTGGTTCCTGCGCGGCGGCTACGGCGCCAACCGCATCCTCGCGATGGTCATGCCCGAACTTGGCCGTGCGGCGCGCCACAAGACGTATCTCGGTTATTCCGACGTCGGCTTCCTGCTCGGCGCGCTCTACGCCCGACGGATCGGGCGGCCCGTGCACGGTCCGATGGTCAGCGACGTCAACCGGCACGACGGCGAGGCAACGGTGGCGCGCTCGCTGGGCTGGTTGGCGCGCGGCGACCGGGCAGGGCTGGAGCCCGGCCTCGACGGACACCCGTCCGCGGCCTTCAACCTCAGCATCCTGACCTCCCTGATCGGTACGCCGTGGCTGCCCGACCTCACCGACCATGTGCTGATCGTCGAAGAGGTGTCGGAGGCGATGTACAGTATCGACCGGATGCTCTTCAAACTCGCCAATGCGACGCAGTTGAAGGGTATCGCCGGGCTGAGGCTGGGCGCCGTGACGGCGGTGCAGGAGAACGATCCGCCCTGGGGCGAGACGCTCGACTATATGATGGTCCGCTGGAGTCGCGACATGGGCGTACAGTATCTTGGTCGCGCGGAGATCGGCCACACGCAGGCGAACCACGTGGTGCCGTTCGGCATGGCGTGACGTTCGCACGCGCAGCGGCGGAACTATCCACGCGGTCACCCGCCCGCGTCCGTCACCCCAGCGGAAGCTGGGGTATCCCCGTCGGTGGGCGCTTCGGCCCGAACCGGAAGATCCCAGCTTTCGCTGGGATGACGGAGTAATTGTCGAAACGCCGCTCATGGTGGCTCCGGCGAAGCGGGTTGCCTATATAGGCAGTGCGACGGCATAAGCCGCGCTCTTCCAAGTACGAGAAAGTCCTCCATGTCCGCCATGTTCCGCATTACGCTGCCCGACGGTTCCGTCCGCGAGGTTGCGCCCGGGACTACGCCCGCAGACGTCGCCGCAGCGATCGGCCCCGGCCTCGCCAAGGCCGCGCTCGCCGCGCGCATCGACGGGCAGGTGCGTGATCTCAACCGGCCATTCGAGGGCGATACCGCGCTCGCGCTGGTGACCGCGCGCGACGAGGCGGATGCGCTCGAACTCGTCCGCCACGATCTCGCGCACGTCATGGCCGAAGCGGTCCAGCATCTGTTCCCAGGCACGCAGATCACGTTCGGTCCCGCGACCGACGACGGTTTCTACTACGACTTCGCACCAAAGGACCGCCCGTTCACCGACGAGGACCTGCCCGCGATCGAAGCCGAGATGCGCGCGATCATCGCCCGGAACGAGCCGTTCCTGCGCGAGGTCTGGTCGCGCCAGCAGCTGATCGATCGCTGGACGCAGCAGGGCGAGAGCTTCAAGGCCGAATGGGCCGCCGAACTGCCCGAGGGCGAGGAACTGACGATCTACCGTCAGGGCGAGTGGCTCGACATGTGCCGTGGGCCCCATATGGCATCGACCGGCAAGCTCGACCCCGCCGCCTTCAAGCTGACGCGCGTGAGTGGAGCCTATTGGCGCGGCGACCAGAAGAACGCGATGCTGTCACGCATCTACGGCACAGGCTGGCTCAACAAGAAGCAGCTCGACCAGCATCTCTTCCGTCTCGAGGAAGCCGCCAAGCGCGATCACCGGAAGATCGGCGCGGAGATGGACCTGTTCCACCTTCAGTCGGAGGCGCAAGGCTCGGTGTTCTGGCACCCCAAGGGTTTCGTGCTCTGGCGCCAGCTCGAGGCGTATATGCGCCGCCGCCTCGATGCCGCGGACTATGCCGAGGTGAAGACCCCGCAGCTGATGGATGCCAAGCAGTGGGAGCAGTCCGGCCACTGGGGTAAGTACCGCGAGAACATGTTCGTCGTCCCCGACGAGATCCCCAACGTCGAGGACGAGGGCGCGATCCTGTCGGGCAAGGGCGACCTGATGGCGCTCAAGCCGATGAACTGCCCGGCGCACGTCCTGATCTTCAAGCAGGGGATCAAGTCGTACCGCGACTTGCCGATCCGGATGGCCGAGTTCGGGTGCTGCCACCGCAACGAGCCGCACGGCGCGCTGCACGGCATCATGCGCGTCCGCCAGTTCACGCAGGACGATGCGCATATCTTCGTCCGCGAGGATCAGCTGGTCGAGGAAGTCCGCAAATTCTGCGAGCTGCTCGACAGCGTCTATAAGCACCTCGGCTTCGAGGACTACGCGGTGAAGCTGGCGCTGCGCCCCGACAACCGGTTCGGCGACGACGCGATGTGGGACAAGGCCGAGGCGGAACTGCGCCAAGCGGTGATGCAGTCGGGGCTGAGCGACACGATCAAGGCGAACTTCGAGGAACTGCCGGGAGAGGGGGCCTTCTACGCGCCGAAGCTCGAATTCCACCTGACCGACGCGATCGGTCGGACGTGGCAGGTCGGCACGATCCAGTCCGACCGCGTGCTGCCCGAGCGGCTCGATGCGTCGTATGTCGGCGCGGATGGTGAGCGGCATCGCCCGGTAATGCTTCACCGCGCGATCCTCGGTACGTTCGAGCGCTTCATCGGCATCCTGATCGAGCATCATGCCGGCCGCTTCCCGCTCTGGCTGGCGCCGGTGCAGGTGGTGGTGGCGACGATCGTGTCGGACGCCGACGATTATGCGCATGAGGTCGCCGCGACGTTGCGCAAGGCCGGGCTCCGCGTCGAGACCGACCTGCGCAACGAGAAGATCAACTACAAGGTGCGCGAGCATTCGCTGGCCAAGGTGCCGCTGCTGTTCGTGGTCGGCAAGCGCGAGGCGGACGAGGGCACCGTCGCGATCCGCCGTCTTGGCAGTCAGGGCCAGGAGATGATGTCGGTCGGCGACGCGGCCGGACGGGTTGCGATCGAGGCTCGCGCACCCGATATGTGATCCAACGGGGCCGGCTTTTCGCGTGGACGTTTCTGCGCTATAGGCCGGCCCAAATACTTCGTCAGAAACTTCAGGAGCAAACCCCATACGTCCTCCCACGATGCGCCGGCCGATGCAGACGCCCGCAATGAACGGCCCGCGATTCAACGAATTCATCCAGAGCCAGAAGGTCCGCGTGATCGATCACGAGGGCGAGAATCTGGGCGTGATGTACACGCGCGAAGCGATCGAGCAGGCAGCCGAGCATGGCCTCGACCTGGTCGAGGTGTCGCCTAACGCCGATCCGCCCGTCGCCAAGTTCCTCGATGTCGGCAAGTTCAAGTACGAGGCGCAGAAGAAGGCGAACCTCGCACGCAAGTCGCAGAAGACGCAGGAGATCAAGGAGATCAAGATGCGTCCGAACATCGACGACCATGACTACGACACGAAGATGAAGAAGGTGAACGACTTCATCGGCGAGGGCGACAAGGTCAAGATCACGCTGCGCTTCCGCGGTCGCGAACTCAGCCACGGCCAGCTTGGCATGAACCTGTTGAAGCGTGTTCAGGACGACGTCGCGGAGATCGCCAAGATCGAGGCGTATCCGCGCATGGAAGGCCGTCAGATGCTGATGGTGCTGGCACCGAAGTAATGGCGCGGCGGCTCAGGCCGCAACTACGGGAATGGAAGGCTGGTTGGTCCTGAACGGGCCGGCCGGCCTTTTTTGCGTTCGGAGTCGTACTGGCAGAGCTACGATCTCGCATCTTTCGATCGGCCGGCAACCCTAGGACCTATTTTCGCTCCTGGTACCTCATCGTCGCCACTGCACCCATAGGCGTCCACGAGGGCGCGATCATACCGCGACCTGGGTATCCGACGTTCCGCGAACGTCTCTTCACCGTCAGGGCGATCGCCGCCCCTATCATCGCCACACGCACTCTCGGCGGCGTCCTGCGCAATCGAGGCGACGATGCCTGCACGCCGATGTCCGAAACAGTTGCAATTCGAAACTAGGGTTTGTCGGCTGTCGCTCTGTGGCGGTTTGGAGACACAATGTTCAAAAATATGTTTCCGTATGCGGAAATCACTAGACGTACAGGGCTGAATATCTCTACCTATCGGCCAAACCATAAGTTCGAAAACATTCGAACGCTACAGGGAGAGAATGCCGATGCGTATGATCGCATATCTGTTGTCCGCCGCTGCGACCACGGCCATCGCCGCTCCGGCGTTTGCCCAGCAAGCGACCACGACGGTCGAAGCTCAGACGTCGCCGTCGCAGGGAACGGCCAATGCATCGGTAGCCGGACAGACCAATAACGCGACGGACGCCGACACGACTCGCGCGGCCAGTGCCAGTGCCAGCGCGGCGGAAGATGAGGGGCGGAATGCGAGCGACATCGTCATCACCGCCACCCGTCGATCGGAGCGTTTGTCGAACGTCCCGATCGCTGTCTCGGCAGTCGGTCAGGAAGCCCTGCAGAATTCGGGGGGCAGCGACATCCGGTCGCTCAACCAGTTGGCGCCATCGCTGCTGATCTCCTCCACGGGCAACGAATCCAACGCATCGGCGCGTATCCGCGGCATCGGCACGGTCGGCGACAACCCTGGCCTTGAGAGTTCGGTCGCGGTCTTCATCGATGGCGTCTATCGCAGCCGTACCGGCGTCGGCCTGAACGAGCTCGGCGAAATCGACCGGGTCGAGGTTCTGCGCGGGCCGCAGGGCACCCTGTTCGGTCGCAACGCATCGGCCGGCCTGATCAACATCATCACCCGCTCGCCTGAGTTCGACTGGCACGGCAACGCCGAGGCGACCTATGGTAATTACGACCAGAAGCGCCTTGCCGGCGGCATCACCGGACCGCTGATTGCCGACAAGCTCGCCTTTCGCCTCGACGGCGTTTACGTAAATCGCGACGGTTTCTACAAGAACGTCACCGCCGCCAACGGCAGCGAGAGCCGCGTCAACGACCGCGATCGTTATTTCGTCCGCGGCCAGTTGTTGTTCAAGCCGACCGATACCCTGAGCTTCCGCCTGATCGGCGACTATTCGCACCGCAAGGAAAGCTGCTGCGGCGCGGTCTATTACAACCAGGTCGAGACGACCGACCCGACCGCGAACGCAGCCGGCGTCGCGCCGTTCTTCGCCACGGTCAACACCGACGGCGCAGTCACGAACAACACGACGAACCGCATCGTCGACATCCTGCGTCGCCAGGGTGCGGTGTTCCCGCTGGCCGGCAACACGCCCGATCCGTACAGCCGTGAGGTCGCCGTCACGCCGGGCCAGACGTATCGGAACCTGACCAAGGATTACGGTGGTTCGTTGCAGGCCGATTGGGATCTGGGCGGCGCTACCTTCACCTCGATCACGGCGTACCGCGAGTACAAGTCGGGCAATGCGAGTGATATCGACTATACCAACATCGATCTGACCCACCGTGCCGACGACGGCAACGCGTATCGTCAGTTCAAGACCTTCACGCAGGAAGCGCGCCTGCAGGGCTCGCTGTTCAACGACAAGCTCGACTGGTTGGTCGGCGGCTTCTATTCGAACGAGAAGCTGAAGCTCGTCGACAACGCGTCGTTCGGTGCGCAATACGGGCAATTCGCCGCCTGCCGCCTCGTCGCGACGGTCAGCCCCAACGTCGCCCTGCAGAACCAGAACAACCCGGGTTGCTTGAGCGCCGCCGGACGGGCGACGCTGAATGGTGCGTTCGGTGCGTTTGCGGGTCCTCTGATCACGTCGGCGCTCGACCGTCTGACCGGTGGCGTCGGCCTGGGCGGCGGCGTGAACAGCGTCGGCGACGCGGGCTCGATCTACCGGCAGAAGAGTGAGAATTATGCGTTCTTCACGCACAACATCCTGCACTTGACCGATACGTTGTCGCTGACCGGTGGTCTTCGCTACACGCACGAAACGAAGAAATTCAGCGCCAAGTTCAACAACAACAATACCGTCTGCCCGATTCAGCAGGCCGCTCTGGCACCGCTGACCATGTCGCAGAGCGGCGCAACCGCGTTCGCGCAGGGCATCGTCACGCTGACGTGCACGGGCAATTCCAGCCCGGCGCTGAACGCGCTCAATCTCAATGATAGCTTTGGCGACGGCGAGTTTACCGGCACGGCAGTCCTGTCATGGAAGCCGTTCACGAAGTTGCTGACCTATGCGTCCTACGCCAAGGGCTACAAGGCCGGTGGTTACAACCTTGATCGTTCGGATCTGGGCGGTGTCAACGGCGTGCTGTCGGCGCGAACCAATGCCGATGCAGCGGGCCTGCGCTTCAACGCCGAGAAGGTGAACAATTACGAGGTCGGTGCGAAGTTCAATACGCGCGGCTTCACCTTCAACGTTGCCGCGTTCCGCGAAGAATTCACCGACTTCCAGCTGAACACGTTCAACGGCTCGATCTTCGTCGTACAGAACATCGAAGCCTGTAAGGACAATCTGAACGGCCTCGACACCGACAACGGGTTCAACCCAGTCACCGGTGCGCAGACCGGCACGTGCCCCACGAACCGGTCGAAGAAGCCAGGCGTGATTTCGCAGGGTGTTGAACTGGAAGCGACGATGTCGCCGATCAAGCAGGTCACGTTTACGGCGGGCTACACTTATGCCGACACGCATTTCCGCAAGAACCTGATCGGCAGCTCGACGACCGGCGAGGCGCTCGATCGCGCGCTCTTCCTGCTTCCTGGCAGCCAGTTGTCGAATGCACCCAAGAATGTCGTCACCACGTCGTTCGCCTGGACGCCGGATATCGGCTCAAACGGGATGTCGGGGTTGTTCTATGTCGATAGCCGCCTGACCTCGGACTATAATACGGGTTCCGATCTGGCGCCGGAGAAGAAGCAGGACGGCTTCGCGCTCGTCAATGCGCGCGTTGGCCTGCGTGGCAAGGACCAGGCCTGGGCATTGGAGTTCTGGGCACAGAATGTGTTCAACAAGAACTACATCCAGGTCGCGTTCAACACGCCGTTCCAAGGTGCGGGATCGTCCGCGAACGTGGCGCGCTTCGGCGGTACCGGCAACGCGCTGTATTCGGCATTCCTCGCCGAGCCGCGGACCTATGGCCTGACCCTGCGTTCGCGCTTCTGATCTAGGCAACTACGCAAACAAAGCCGGTCCACATTTTGGTGTGGGCCGGCTTTCGTGCGCTTGCAGCGGTGCTGCGGTGTGTCCGGGGTGCCGCGGAAACTCATAGTACGAGCCGCCCCATTGCGGCGTGTTTAGGTCCTCCGGTTCGGTCTTACGCCGCCAGATCGATCTCTTCGCCTGCCGCCGCGGCGAGCAATCGCCGCTCGAGCGTGCGTAGCCTAGCGGGCGCGGTAATGCGATCACCGGTCAGGTCGGTGATATAGAACGTATCGACCGCGCGCTCGCCGTAGGTCGCCACGTGTGCGGAGTGGATAGTCACCTTCGACTGGAACAGCGCATTGGCGAGTCGATTGAGCAGCGCAGGGCGATCCCGTGCGTTCACCTCCACTACGGTAAAGCGGTTCGAAGCCTTGTTGTCGACCAGGGCATTGGGCACGATGTCGAAGGCTTCGGCCCGCGTCCTTGGAAGCGGCTTGGCGACGAGCCGGTCGGCGAGTTTGCCGCGGTTCGCAAGCGCATCCTCGATCGCCGTCTTGAGCCGCAGGAGCTGACCGGTCTCGTCAAAGGGCCGGCCGAACGGATCCTGAACCAGGAAGTTGTCGACCGCCATGCCATCCCGCGTCGTATGGATGCGCGCATCGATGATGTTGCCACCGGCGACATGAATGGCGCCGGCGATACGGTAGAACAGGCCCGGATGATCGGCGGCGTAGATCGTCACCAACGTCGCGCCGCGACCGGGATAGACATGCGCGTCGATCGCGAGTTGTGCATCGCCCGTGCTCGCCAGGAACCGTGCATTGTGCACCAGCACGTCCTCCGGCTCGGCGATCCAATACGCTTCGGGCAACCGGCGAACCAAAGTCGCGAACGTCTCTTCGTTCCAGCCGAGTTCGTCGCGCAGGCGCGACTGCTTTGCCGCGATCCGTTCGGCACGTCCCTTCTGCTTGTGGCCGAGCCGCAAAACCTCTTCCGCCGCCTCGTAAAGGTCGCCGAGCAACTGGCGTTTCCACCCGTTCCATACGCCGGGACCGACCGCGCGAATATCGACGATCGTCAACAAGAGCAGCAGGCGCAGCCGTTCCGGACTCTGTACCACGTCGCAAAAGTCGAGAATCGTCTTGAAGTCGCTCAGGTCGCGCTTGAACGCGGTCGCCGACATCAGCAGATGCCAGCGTACCAGCCAGGCAACGGTCTCGGTTTCCGCCGGCGTCAGTCCGAACCGGGGGCAGAGCCTTTGCGCCACCTCCGCACCGAGAATCGAATGATCACCGCCGCGACCCTTGGCGATATCGTGCAACAATACCGCCACGTACAGGGCGCGCCGCGATACGATCTGTTCGAAGATCGCACTGGCCAGCGGATGGTCGTCCTTGAGTTCGCCGCGCTCGATCCGCGCTAGGAGGCCGATAGCGCGGATCGTGTGCTCGTCCACCGTGTAGTGGTGATACATATCGAACTGCATCTGCGCGACGACGCGCGCGAAATCGGGCACGAAACGACCGAAGACGCTCGCCTCGTTCATCCAGCGAAGCACCAGTTCGGGATCGCGCGGCGATGTCAGCACGTCGAGGAACAAGGCGTTTGCGGTAGGGCTGGCGCGAACGTCGTCGACCAGCTTCGCGTCCCGCGCCGCAGCCCGCATGGCGAGCGGGTGGATCTCCACACCATGCTTGTCGGCAAGCTGAAAGATCTCGATCAGGCGCTCGGGCTCGGCCTGAAAAAAATCGTCGCTGGGAAGCGCTAGGCGGCCGCGATCGAGTACGAAACCGTTCAGCTTGCGCGGCGAACGGCGGATCGTCGGCAAGCCGAAGCGCCGTCCTCGGGCAGCGAACTTCTCGTCGAGATGTGCAAGGAAGACGCCACTGAGCGTGCCGACGGTTTTGGCCTGCAGGAAGTAGAATTGCATGAACCGCTCGACCTTCGATTTGCCCGGACGGTCGGAAAAGCGCATCCGGTCCGCGATCTCGCGTTGCAGGTCGAAGGTCAGGCGATCCTCGGCACGGCCGGTGATGCTGTGCAGGTGGCAGCGCACGGCCTGAAAGAAATTATCGGCGCGGTGGAACAGGCGGTATTCGGCCTTGGTGAATAGTCCGACCTCGACCAGTTCGGCGGCGCGCTGGACGTCGTAGATGTATTTGCCAATCCAAAAGAGAGCGTGAAGATCGCGCAGGCCGCCCTTGCCCTCCTTGATGTTGGGTTCGACGACGTAGCGCGTGTCGCCCATCTTCTTGTGGCGGGCGTCGCGTTCGGCAAGCTTGTCGGCGATGAAGGTACGCGCGGTATCGGCCTGGACCTCGGTCTTGAAGCGATGCGACGCCTGTTCGTAGAGTTCGGTATCGCCGCACACGTACCGCGCTTCGAGCAAAGCGGTACGGACGGTGACGTCGGCCTTGGCCTGGCGAACCATTTCGTCGAGCGAGCGGCTGGATTGGCCTAGCTTCAGGCCGAGATCCCAGAGCGCGTAGAGCATCGATTCGATGACGCGTTCGGCCCAGGCCACTTGCTTGCCGGGAGTGAGGAAGCCGATATCGACATCGGAATGGGGCGCCATCTCGGCGCGGCCATAGCCACCAACCGCGATCAACGTCAGCCGTTCACCGGACGTCGGATTGGGAAGCGGATAAAGTCGCTGAACGGTGAAGTCGAACAGCACCCGCAGCAACTGGTCGATCAGATACGCTTGAGCGCCGGCAGCCTCCAACCCGCGCGAGGGATGTTCGACCAACCTGCGTTCGACTTCGATCCGGCCGGTATCCAATGCGGCCTTGAGTATCCCGGTCGCGGCGCGACGCAGCATGACGGCGTCCTCGCCTTCCAGGGCGGCAATGGTTTCGGCGACCGCGCGACGATCAATTATCGTGCGACGGTTGGGAAGGTGATCGAAGCGGCCTGTCATAAGCGTCAGATAGGATGCAACGCGCTGATCGTCATCAGGATTGCGCAAACGCCCGGCGAAACGTAACCGGACGCCCGAGTGGAGGACGAAAATGAGCGAACCATTGCGCGTAGCCCTTGCGGGACTGGGTACCGTCGGCGGCGGAGTGATCCGGTTGCTCGATGCAAACCGTGAATTGATTGCGCGACGTGCCGGGCGCGAGATCGAGATCGTCGCGGTCTCTGCACGCGACCGGGGGAAGGATCGCGGCGTCGATCTGTCGCGCTTTGCATGGGTCGACGACACGACCGCGCTGGCGAAACAGCCGGGCGCGGACGTGGTGGTCGAGTTGATCGGTGGATCGGACGGTCCGGCGCTGACACTTGCTCGCGGCACGTTGGCGGCGGGGCGGCATTTCGTCACCGCGAACAAGGCGATGATCGCGCATCACGGACTCGAACTCGCGCAGGCCGCAGAGGCGGCGAGCGTTGCGATGAAGTTCGAAGCGGCGGTCGCTGGCGGCATTCCCGTCATCAAGGGGCTGCGTGAGGGCGCTGCGGCCAACGAGATCGCCCGGGTGTACGGCATCCTCAACGGCACCTGCAATTTTATCCTGTCGAAGATGGAATCGGAGGGCCGCGATTTCGCCGAGGTACTCGCAGAAGCGCAAGCGCTCGGATTTGCCGAGTCCGATCCGAGCTTCGACATCGATGGGGTGGATGCGGCCCACAAGCTGTCGATCCTTGCGGCGGTGGCGTTCGGCACGCAGCCCGCGTTCGACGACGTCGCGGTGAGCGGCATCCGGCACGTGCTGGGTGCGGACATCGCCGAGGCTGCGGCGCTCGGTTATCGCGTACGACTGTTGGGCTTGGCGGAAGCGGGCGCGGACGGACTGTTCCAGCGCGTACATCCGCATCTGGTACCGATCGATCACCCGTTGGCGCATGTCACGGGATCGCTGAACGCGGTAGTCGCGGAGGGCAATTTCGTCGGCCGGCTGCTGTTCCAGGGTGCGGGTGCGGGCGACGGCCCTACCGCCAGCGCGGTGGTGGCGGACCTGATCGATATCGCCCGCGGCGAGTTCGGGCCTCCGTTCGCAATGCCGGTCGCGTCGCTGGCGGCGGCTCCCAGGGCGGATAGCGGGGAGCGGCGAGGTCGGGCGTATCTACGGTTCACCGTGGCGGACCGGGTGGGCGTGCTGGCGGAAATCGCAGCAGCGATGCGCGATGCAGGTGTATCGATCGAGAGCCTGATCCAGCGCGGTGCGATCGCGGATGGCAGCGTATTGGTGGCGATCGTGACGCATGAGAGCCCCGAACGGTCGATCGCGCAGGCGCTGGAAAAGTTGCGCGGTTCCCAGAGCCTTGTGGGACAGCCGATGTGGATGCATATTCTGGACTGAGCGGGCAGGGGCTGCTTCGACGCTATGGGCTTAGCCGTTTAAGGGTCTGACGTCAGGACGGATCTGCAGTCCAGTGGCATATCAAGCCGCCTTGTTCTCCCGCGAAGGCGAGAGCCCAGCCACGGGCTCCGCTTTCGCGGCGGACACGGCCGTTCCTTCGCCGGGTGTGTCTCAAGCAGCGGCCGTCATCGAGTGTCGAAGCAAAAGTATCGGAAGCGACATGGCCAAACGGGCCTTTGCTGCTTTGGCGAGTGCGGACGGATACCCCTGAAGGGTCGATCTTCTCTAGTTCACGGTGCCGACTGGGCCGTCGAGATCGATCCGCACGCGGCCGGTCTTGTCGGGCTTCTTCGCAAGCGCGCTCTTGACGAGACCGACGGCGGCTTTGGCGATCGGTACGATCGGCGGGCCGAACCCGACCTGGCAACCGCGTTGGCTCGCCGCACAGGGCGTATTTGCCAGATTCAGCGCACGCTCAGCACTCAGTTCGGGATTGGAGGCGACCGCGTGGTCGGGCGGGCCACGATCGTCGCGCATCGGCAGCCGCGGGCTGCTTGTCGCAGGAGCGCCGCAGACGACGATCTCGTTCCCATCCTTCGACGCGGCGGCACAGGGATCGACCAGAATCGAGAAACGCTGCGGCACCGGGTCGGGCGTGGCCGCCTGGAGTAGCGCAGTCAGGAGTAGGGCGTACATCAGCGGCGCTCTATGGTGCAGGCTTGCGGAAAGACGTACCGCCTTCGCCGCCGACCGTCATGCTGACGCCGGCCATACCTCCGCCGACCTGAAACGGACCGAGATCGTCAAGCGGCGAGGTGCGGTTAAGCAGACGTGTTCGTTCGTTGTGAACAGTCTCATGTCGGGGATCGCCGGCATCATGCACCACGAAGGGGACACGGAACCGGTCGGCGGTTCGCATGCCGCAGACGGTGATGTCGGTTTCGTCAGCACGCTGTATACAGGGCTGCTCGGCAGCCATGCGCGCCCTGGCGGCAGCAATAAGCGGATCGTCGATCAGTATCGACAGCAGCATCGCGAGCATCAGCGCCTCCGGGATCGTGCCGCAGCGTGGCCGCGATTGCCCGGAACAGCAAGCGTCACTGCTCGATACGCGCGATACCAAGTCGAGGAATGTCGATCGCCGGGCAGCGATCCATCACGACCTGCAGGCCGGCGGCTTCGGCGCGCGCGGCCGCGTCTTCGTTCACCACGCCGAGTTGCATCCACACGGCCTTGGCACCCGCCGCGATCGCCTGGTCGACCGCTTCGCCGGCCGCCGCCGAGTTGCGGAAGATGTCGACGATATCGATCGGATCGCCCAGTTGCGACAGATCACGGAAGACGAATTCGCCGTGGATATGCTCGCCGGTGATTTGCGGATTGACCGGGATCACGCGGTAGCCGTGCGCCTGAAGCTTGGCCATCACACCGTAGGAAGGGCGGTCGGGACGGTCCGAAGCACCGATCAGCGCGATCGTGCGAGCGCCTTCGAGCAAGCTTTTGATGTCGGCATCGGCGGTCAATGGCATCGATGCTCTCCCAAAGTCACAATAATAGGAAAATCCTGGGCCGCTCGTACCGCGACTCTACGCGTCGGGTACGACCGGTAATCAGACAACGCCGATACTGCCCGCCGGTTTCACAGTTTTCCGAGCCATGCGACGACCTGAGTGGCAATCGGCATGAAGACCGTATCGGCAGGGTCTGCGGCGGGGGGAGTGCCAGCGTCCGAGGCAGTGCGGATCGAGATCGTCAGCGGCACCCGGCCGAGGAACGGGATGCCGAGTTCACGCGCCGCCGCCTCTGCACCGCCATTGCCGAACGGGTCGGACGCCTCGCCACAATGCGGGCAGATATAGCCGGCCATGTTCTCGACCAACCCGATGATCGGAATGCCGGCCTTCTCGAACAGGTCGATCGCGCGGCGGGCGTCGATCAGCGCGAGATCCTGCGGCGTCGAGACGATCACCGCGCCCGCTGGCCGGTATTTCTGGACCATCGTCAGCTGGACGTCACCGGTGCCGGGCGGCAAATCGAGCACGAGCGTATCGGTCGCGCCCCAGTCCGCCTCGACCAGCTGGCCGAGCGCGCCCGCCGCCATCGGTCCACGCCAGGCGATCGCCTTGCCGGGCTCGACCAGCTGGCCCATGGACAGCAACGGCACGCCGTACGGAGTCGGAACCGGGTCGAGCACCTTGTCCTTGGCGGTCGGTCGCGTGCCTTCGACGTTCATCAGCCGCGGCTGCGACGGGCCGTAGATGTCGGCGTCGACCAGCCCTACGCGGCGACCGGCACGCGACATCGCGATGGCGAGGTTGGCGGCGAGCGTCGACTTGCCGACGCCCCCCTTGCCACTCGCGACCGCGATCAGCCGCCTAGTGGAACGCTCGGCGGTCATCGCAATGCGCACTTCGGACACATTCGGCTGCGTCGCGGCCATGCGAACGGTGGCTTCCAGAGCATCACGCGCTTGCGGATCAAGTCCGGTCGCATCGATGATGATGCCGATCCGCGTGCCCTCGAGCCGCACGGTGGCGCGTTGGCCGGATACTGCGGCGACTGCCGACTTTACCGCTTCGATGTCGATCATGCGGCGCAGATAGGGGCGGCTGCGGCGCTTGGCACTGTTTTTCCGCCGCCGCACACCTATAAAGGTCAGTATGACGATCTTCTCGCGCTGGTTCCGGCGCCCCGATATCCTCGCCACCGAAACACCGAAAGGCCCCTGGGGCGGCTCGGGTGACGACGGTAACGGCGGCCCGCGCAACCCCTGGGCACTACCACCCGGCGGTCGCAAGCCTGCCGCGAAGCCGACCGCACTCGACGAGTTCCTGCGCAAGGCGCGTGGCTCGGGCGGCGGCGGGGACGGTAGTGGCGGCTTCGGTGGCCTTCCGTCCGGTGCCAATGCCCGTGCACTGTGGGCGATCGGCGTCGCGATCATCGCGGTTGTCTGGGTCCTGTTCACTTCGGTGCATCAGATCGGTCCGCAGCAGCGCGGCGTCGTCACGTATTTCGGCAAGTATGCAGGCACGCTCGATCCGGGCGTTCGGCTGACCATGCCGGCGCCGATCGCCGACGTGACGGTCGTCGACGTGCAGAAGATCCGCACCGACAACTTCCCCGTTGGCGACGGCGAGAATCTGACGCTGACCGGTGATCAGAACATCATCGATCTCGCCTATTCCGTGCGTTGGGATATTTCCGATCCGCGCGATTACGTGTTCCAGCTTGCCGAGCCGAACGAGACGGTCCGTGCCGCCGCCGAGAGCGCGATGCGTGCGGTGGTGGCGACCACGACGCTCGAACAGGCGATCGGCACCGGCCGTACCGTGATCGAGCAGCGCGTCGCCGAACTGACGCAGCAGATTCTCAACGACTACAAGTCGGGCGTCCGTATCCAGGGCGTCGCGATCAAGCAGGCCGCCGCGCCCGCACGGATCGTAGAGGACTTCAACGCCGTTACGGCCGCGCAGCAGGAAGCGATCGCTAACCTCAACCAGTCGAAATCCTACGCTCAGCAGGTCGTGGCGCGCGCGCAGGGTGAGGCGGCGTCGTTCGACAAGGTCTACGAGCAGTACAAGCTTGCGCCTGAAGTGACGCGCCGCCGGATGTATTACGAGACGATGGAAGCGGTTCTCGCCAAGAGCGACAAGACGATCGTCGAGACGCCGGGCGGGGTGGTGCCGTATCTGCCGCTGTCCAACGCCAAGCGCCTGCCGAACCCCGACGTCGCGCCTGCGCCGGCCGCCGCTGCGGCCGCGCCTCAAGCTCAGCCTGGAGCTGCTCAGTGAACGCCGTGAGTTTTCGTAATCCGATCGTCGCCGGTGTCGTCGCGTTGCTGCTGGTGATCCTGGCCGCCGCAACGTTCGCGATCGTCCCCGAGACCAAGCAGGCGGTGATCCTGCGCTTCGGCCAGCCGATCCGCACGGTCAACGCGTGGCAGCCCAACACTCCGTTCGGCCAGACCGGCGCGGGCCTGATCGCGCGCATTCCGTTCGTCGACCGGATCGTCTGGATCGACAAGCGCGTGCAGGATCTGGAGCTAGACAACACGCTGGTGTTGTCGACCGACCAGCTCCGTCTCGAAGTCGATGCCTATGCCCGCTACCGGATCGTCGACCCGCGCAAGATGCGTAACGCGGTCGGCAGCGAGGACCGGATTCCCGATCAGCTTCGGCCAATCCTGGGTTCGGCACTGCGAAACGAACTTGGCAAGCGGCGCTTCGTCGAGTTGCTGAGCCCCGAGCGCTCCGAGTTGATGGACAACATCCAGAAGGGGCTCCAGCGCGTCGCCAGTCAGTACGGCGTCGAGGTCGTCGACGTTCGCATCAAGCAGGCGAACCTCCCCGTCGGCCTGCCGCTCGAAAGCGCCCTCAAGCGCATGTCGAGTGCACGCCAGCAGGAGGCGATCACAATCCGTGCGGAAGGTCAGAAGCAGGCACAGATCGTTCGTGCCCAGGCCGACGCGGATTCTGCAAAGATTTATGCGGAGAGCTTTGGCAAGGATGCCGACTTCTACGACTTCTACCGCGCAATGCAGTCGTACCGCCACACGTTCGGCGCGGATGGCGGGCCGGCGCCGGAAGGATCGACCTCGATCATTCTTTCGCCGAACAACAGTTACCTGAGGGAATTCGAGGGCCGCGGGCGTTAAGCCTGCGGAACCTTTCGATACCGGTTCATATTCAAGCATCGTTCAGCACGGCTTGCCTAAGGGCTACCTGTTTCGAACGATGAAACGAGAGGACAACATCCTAGTGCGTTACGCCTACGCTATCACCAGCGCCCTTCTTCTCGGCGGCGCGACCGCGACGCTGGCGCTTCAGCCAAGCGGTGCGCAGGTTGCGCAGAACGAGCCGGGCGCGATCCAGGCGGTCTCGCCGAAACCCGGCGCGCCGATGAGCTTCGCCGACATGGTCGCGCGGCTCCAGCCTGCAGTCGTCAACATCTCGACCAAGCAGACTATCGTCCAGAAGCAGCAGGCCAATCCGTTCGCGGGTACCCCGTTCGGCGACCTGTTCGGCGGCATGGGCGGCGGCGCTCAGGGCGGTGCCCCCGTGAAGCGCGAGGGCGCCTCGCTCGGTTCGGGCTTCCTCATCTCGCCCGACGGCTATGTCGTGACGAACAACCACGTCATCTCGCCGGGCGCGCAAGGTGCGACCGTCGACTCGATCACCGTGACGCTCAGCGACAAGAAGGAATATGTCGCCAAGGTCATCGGCAAGGATCAGGAATCCGATCTCGCATTGCTGAAGATCGATGCCACGAACCTGCCGTTCGTGAAGTTCGGCGATTCTAACGGCGCGCGTGTTGGCGACTGGGTCGTTGCGATCGGCGAGCCGTTCGGCCTCGGCGGCACCGTGACCGCGGGCATCGTCTCGGCGATCAACCGCGTCACCGGTCAGGGCGGCGCGTACGACCGCTTCATCCAGACCGACGCATCGATTAACCAGGGCAACTCCGGCGGTCCGATGTTCGATTTGAACGGCAATGTGATCGGCGTGAACTCGCAGATCTTCAGTCAGTCGGGCGGGAATATCGGCATCGGCTTCGCAATCCCGGCGGCGGTCGCCAAGCCGATCATCGCCACGTTCATGAAGGGCGGCACGATCGAGCGCGGCTATATCGGCGTTCAGCTGCAGCCGGGCGGCACGATCAACGAAGATACCGCTGCGGCGCTGGGCATCGCCAAGAACCAGGGCGAATTGATCAACGACGTGACGGCCGGCGGGCCGGCGGCGAAGGCAGGCGTGCGTGCAGGCGACGTCGTGACCAAGGTCAACGGGCAGGCCGTGACGGTCGACCAGTCGCTGTCGTATCTCGTCTCGAACGTGAAGCCCGGCGCGACGGCGCGTCTGGACATCCTGCGCAACGGCAAGCCGGTGGCTGCGAGCGTCGTGGTTGCACCGCGTCCGAGCGCAGAGAAGCTTGCCGCAACGTTGGGTGGCGATGCGCAGGGCTTCGGTAGCGATGATGGCGACGATGACGATGATGCAGGCACCGCGGTCGCACCGGCCGCCGGTGCGGCGCTGGGGATCGGCGTACAGCCGCTAACCCCTGCGATCGCGCAGGCGGTTGGGGTCGACGCGACCACGCAGGGCGTCGTTATCGCCGTGGTTGCGCAGACCAGCGATGCTTACGGCAAGCTCAAGCGCGGTGACGTCGTCATCTCGGTCAACGGCACGCCCGTTCGTACTGCAGCCGATCTTCAGAACGCGGTTAATGCCGCGAAGACCGCCGGTCGCCCGCAGGTTCTGCTTCAGGTCAAGCGTGGTCGCAGCCCGGCGCAGTTCCTGCCGGTTAAGATCAAGTAACGCACTACCGGCATGACTGATTGGAAGGACCGTCGCTCTCCCGAGCGGCGGTCCTTTTTCTTTGCGGTCCGCGGGGTTAGGGTCGGCGCTAGGTTACGAGGACGACAAGTATGAGCGACGGCATCTTCATCGGCGCAAGCGTGGACGGCAAGCCGCAGACGCTGGAGCTGAAGCGCGCCAACCGACACGGCCTGATCGCGGGCGCAACCGGCACCGGCAAGACGGTGACGCTGCAGGGGATCATCGAGGGCTTCTCGGCGAACGGCGTGCCGTGCTTCGTCGCCGACGTGAAGGGTGATCTTTCCGGCCTCGCAATGGCCGGCTCGCCGACTGCCAAGACACACACGACCTTTGCCGAGCGCGCCAAGGCGATCGGCGACGACGGCTGGGCCTATGCCGACAACCCGGTGCAATTCTGGGACCTGTTCGGTGAGCAGGGTCATCCGATCCGCACCACAATCAGCGAAATGGGGCCGCTGCTGCTGTCACGCCTGATGGACCTGAACGAGGTGCAGGAGGGCGTGCTGACGATCGCCTTCCACGTCGCCGACAAGGAAGGACTGCTGCTGATCGATCTCGACGATCTGCAGGCGATGCTGACCGAGTGCGCAGGGCGCGCCGACGAACTGACGACCACCTACGGCAACGTCTCGAAACAGTCGATCGGTGCTATCCAGCGGTCGCTGCTCCAGTTGCGCACGCAAGGCGCGGAGAATTTCTTCGGTGAACCCGCGCTGGAGATGAACGACTTCATCGGCGTGGACGATCGCGGGCGGGGCATCGTCAACATCCTCGCGGCCGACAAGCTCATGGCCTCGCCAAAGCTGTATTCGACGTTCCTGCTGTGGCTGATGAGCGAATTGTTCGAGCATCTTCCCGAGGTCGGCGACCCCGACAAGCCGGTGTTGTGCTTCTTCTTCGACGAGGCGCATCTGCTGTTCGACGCGGCGCCGAAAGCGCTGTTGGAGAAGATCGAACAGGTCGTCCGGCTGATCCGCTCGAAGGGGGTGGGCGTGTACTTCATCACGCAGAACCCGATCGACATTCCCGATACCGTCGCGGGCCAGCTCGGCAACCGCGTCCAGCATGCATTGCGTGCGTTCACGCCGCGGGATCAGGCAGCGGTGCGTTCGGCAGCCGAGACGTTCCGCGCCAACCCGGGCGTCGATGTCGCGACGATCATCACCGAGTTGAAAGTGGGCGAGGCCCTGGTGTCGTTGCTGCAGGCGGACGGTTCACCGACCCCGGTCGAACGCACGCTGATCAAGCCGCCCGCGTCGCGTGTCGGGCCGATCACGCCGGCCGAGCGGAAAGTCATGATCGAGACGGACGCGGTCGGGGCGAAATACGACACGCTGGTCGATCGCGAATCGGCCGAGGAACTGCTGGCGGCGAAGACCAAGGAGGCGAGCGCCGCGGCGACCGAGGTGAAGGCGACGACCGAGGCGGAGAAGACGGCCGCCGCGCAGGCCAAGGTCGATGCCAAGGCGGCGAAAGAGGCGGAGCGGGCGCGTGTTGCGGACCAGCGCGAGGCTGACCGGCAGCAGCGCGAGGCCGACCGCGAGGCGGCGAACTCGCCCTGGACCAAGATGGCGACCTCGGCGACCCGGGCGGCGAGTTCGTCGATCGGGCGGCAGGTGGCTAACGAGATCGGCAAGCAGGTGTTCGGGACGAAGTCGCGACGGTCGTCGTCGAGCGGTGGCCTGGTAGGTACCGTGCTGCGCGGGGTTTTAGGCGGACTGTTCCGGGGGTAGACTGTCCCCATAATCAGGGGCGGGCTGCCCCCTAAACGAACACCACCCCGGCGAAGGCCGGGGCCCAGTTGGCAAGGTCGATGTAACGGATCGCCGTCCGCCGTTACCTCTGTTCCCCAACTGGGCCCCGGCCTCCGCCGGGGTGGGGCTCAAATGCTAGACAGGAGTTTCCGATGTCCCTCGATTTCGAATCCACCACCGACTGGACCCCGACCGACTGGACCGCCATCGGCGAGGACAGTCTCGACGACGCGATCACACTCCGCCGCGCAATCCACGCGGATCCCGAAGTCGGCCTGCATTGCCCCCGCACGTCCGACAAGGTGAAGGCCGCACTCGCCGGCCTCCCCCTCGAGATCCGCGAAGGCACCTCGACCACCGGCTTCGTCGCGATCCTGCGCGGCGGCCGCGGTGGCAATGCGGGCGGCAACGGCCGCACGGTATTGCTGCGCGGCGACATGGACGCGCTGCCGATGCAGGAGGAGACCGGCCTGCCGTTCGCCTCGAAGATCGACGGCGCGATGCACGCCTGCGGCCACGATTCCCATACCGCGATGCTGGTCGGCGCGGCCAAGGCGCTCTGCGCGCGGCAAGATGCGCTGCCCGGCACCGTCGTGTTCATGTTCCAGCCGGGCGAGGAGGGCCATCATGGCGCCCGCCACATGATCAGCGATGGCCTGCTCGACTCGCCGCTGCCCGAGGCTGGCTTCGCGCTGCACATCTCGCCCAACATGCCGATGGGCCACGTCGTCAGCCGCGCGGGCACGCTGATGGCGTCGACCGACACGCTCCGGGCGACGATCACCGGGCGCGGCGGCCATGCCGCGATGCCGCACGACTGCCTCGATCCGCTGCCGATCGCCTGCGAAATCGTCACTGCACTCCAGACCTACATCGCTCGACAGGTGGCGGTCACCGATCCCGCCGTCCTCTCGATCACCAAGCTCAACGCGGGCTCCGCGCACAACGTCATCCCGTCGACCGTCGAGATGCTCGGCACGATGCGCACGCTCTCGGAACGAACGCGGGCACAGGTCCGCGCCGCCTTCATCCGCATGGTCGAGGGCATCGCCGCGGCGCACGGCGCCGTTGGTACCCCGACGATCGAGGAAGGCTATCCGGTCACCGTCAACGACGAACGCGCTACCGACCTGATGAAAGCGTGCGCGACCGCGATCGGCGGCGAGGGCGCGTATCAGGTGATGCCGGCGATGATGGGCGCCGAGGACTTCTCCTACGTGCTCCAGAAGCTGCCGGGGGCGATGGCCTTCATCGGTGCCGCGCCCGAGGGCAGCGATCCGCGGACCAACCCGCCGCTCCACAACACGAAGATGACGATCGACGAGCGCGTGATGGCGCACGGCATCGCGATGCATTGCGCAGTGGCGGAGCGGTTCCTGGCAAACGGCTTCGACTGACCGTCTTTCCCGTCACCCTCGATTCAGGGGAGGCGTTACAGCTAGACCTTGGCCTTAGTTCGACGCTCGCGTGGTCCCTGCGTAACTGGCGACCGCCGCGGCTGCCGCCTGGATCAGCCGCTGCCGCTCCGGCATCGGGCGGATGGTGTCGCCGATCATGACGGCGATTGCATATCGACGCCCATCGGGTGCGGTGAGGAGGCCGACGTCGTTGAAGCCGGCGTTGCGGCGGCCAAGGTCCTGGCCGGTGCCGGTCTTGTGCGCGATCTCCCAGCCGCCGGGGAGCGCGGCGCGCAGGCGGGCACGGCCGGTGACCGACCGGCCCATCGTGTCGAGCAGGATCTTGGTCGAGGTTTCCGACAGCAGATCACCCTTTGCCAGCCGGGCGATCGCATCGGCGATCGCGATCGGCGCAGCACCGTCGGGCGGGTTGCGGACGTACGCGTTGAGCGCAGCCTCGCGCGCGGCGGGGGACAGCTTGTTTCGTGCCGTCAGGAAACCGCCATTGACCGCGTAGGCGGGTTGCCAAATCAGACCCGCGGTCCCGCTTTGCAACATGCGCTCGCCAGGGCCGAACCGGATCGCGCCCAGCTGCTTGCGTTCGATCATCGACCGTACCGCGGATGGCCCTCCGACGCGCGTGAGCAATCGGTCGTTCGCCGTGTTGTCGCTATGCGTCAGCGCGCGCGAGAGAAGGTCGCTGATCGTCGTGTGATAGCCGTCGCCCTTCACCAGCATCGCGATCGGCTGGTGGAACAGCGTCAGGTCCTGCGGGCGGACAACGATCGGCTCGTCGAGGCGAAGGCGACCCTGATCGCGCAGGTCCATGACTGTCAGCGCGACCCAGAGCTTGCTGACCGATTGCTGCGGCAGCAACTGGCGACCGCCCGCTTCGACCGTCCAGCCGTCGTCGACCGCACGCACCGCGATCCCCGCCTTGCCCTGAAACCCGCTCTGTAGTTCGGAGATCGCGTTGACTAGGCTGGCGGGAGCAGGACGCGGTGTTCGCGGCAGCGGCGGCGGGACCGGGATCGAGACGAAGCCCTCCCCCTGATGCAAAGGTCCGACCGCCGGCGGGCTGGGCCGCGAGGCCGACCCGCATCCGGTGAGCGCCACGCCTAACATTGCGGTGGCCACAAATCGCTTGAACGCACTCGCCGATGTCATGTTGGTTGAACGCCCTGCACTGAAGACAAGACCCTTATCCGTTGATCGTGCGCGCGAAACCGCAACGGTACGCCGCTGCGACGAACCGCGCGACGGGTGCGCCGAATCGCGACCAGTTCAGGGAACGAGAACCGTATCGATCGCCTCCGGCAGCATGAACGGATAATCCAGCGTGAAGTGTAGCCCGCGGCTTTCATGGCGATGCAGCGCGGAACGCACGATCAGCTCGGCAGTCTGGAGCAGGTTGCGCAGCTCGATCAGGTCAGGCGTGACGCGGAAATGCTGGTAATATTCGGCAACCTCGTCGTTGAGCAGCTTGATCCGGTGCTGCGCGCGCTCGAGCCGCTTCGTGGTGCGGACGATGCCGACGTAATTCCACATGAAGCGGCGGATTTCGGTCCAGGTCTGCTTGATCACGACCTCTTCGTCGGAGTCGGTTACCCGACTTTCGTCCCACGGGCGGATCGGCGGGGGCGGGGGGAGGCTGTCCCACGCCGCGGCGATGCTGTCGGCCGCCGCTTCGCCGAACACGAAGCATTCGAGCAGCGAGTTCGACGCGAGCCGGTTGGCGCCGTGGAGACCGGATTCGGTGCACTCGCCCGCCGCATACAGCCCGGGCAGGTCGGTCTTGCCGTGCTCGTCGATGACGATACCGCCACAGGTATAGTGCTGCGCGGGGACGACCGGGATCGGGTCGGTCGTCATGTCGATGCCAAGGCTCAGCAGCTTCTCGTGAATGTTGGGAAAATGGTGACGAATGAAGTCGGCCGGCATGTGGCTGATGTCGAGGTGGACATAGTCGAGACCGTCACGCTTGATCTCCGCATCGATCGCGCGGGCGACGACGTCGCGGGGCGCGAGTTCCATCCGCTCCGGATCATAGTCGGCCATGAAGCGCATGCCGGTCGACGGGTTGATCAACCGGCCACCTTCACCGCGTACCGCTTCGGTGATCAGGAAATTCTTGACCTCCAGATTGTAGAGGCAGGTCGGGTGGAACTGCATCATCTCCATGTTGGAGACGCGGGCGCCCGCGCGCCACGCCATCGCGATGCCGTCGCCGGTCGCGCCGCGCGGGGCGGTCGAGAACAGATAGGTCCGTCCAGCGCCGCCGGTCGCGAGAATGGTTGCGCGCGCCGTATATAGCGCGACGCGCTCGGTGTGACGGTCGACTGCGTAGACGCCCCAGACATTGCCGGCGCCAGAATAACGTTCCTCGTGGCGGCCGGTAGCGAGGTCGATCGCGATCTGATCGGCGACGAGGGTGATGTTCGGATGCGCTTCGGCGGCTTTCTGCAATGCCTCCTGCACCGCCCAGCCGGTCGCGTCGGCGACGTGGACGATGCGACGATGCGAGTGCCCTCCTTCGCGCGTCAGATGCAACGCGTTGCCTTCGGTCTCGAACGGCACGCCGAGATGTGTAAGTCGCTCGATTGCAGCGGGAGCACCCTCGACCACCATCTCGACGATCGCGCGGTCATTGAGCCCCGCGCCCGCGACCATCGTGTCCTCCACATGGTTCTCGAACGTGTCGCCGGGTTCGAGCACCGCGGCAATCCCGCCCTGAGCCCAAGCGGTCGAGCCTTCGTTGAGCGCCCCCTTGGCCAGCACGGTGACCTTGAAACGGTCGGCGAGGTTCAACGCGGCAGTCAGCCCGGCAGCGCCCGAGCCGACGATCAGGATGTCGCTCGTCATGCGTTGGCGGCGCGAGTCAGGCTGAGGAAGACGTCCTCCAGATCGGGTTCCTTGGTCGAGACGTCGACGATGCCGAAGCCGCCGGACTGGATCGCGGCAAGGACTTCGCCGGCGTTCACGCGGTCCTTCTTGTAGGTGATTTCGAGCGTGCGGGTGCCCTTCAGCGCGATCTTTTGGAAGCACGCGTTGGCGGGAATATCGGTCACGTCGCGGTCGACAGTGACGGCGACGATCTTCTCCTGCGCCTTCCCGACCAGTTCGCGGGTCGGTTCGTTCGCGATCAGGCGACCGTTGTTGATGATCGCGATCCGGTCGCAGAGTTCTTCGGCTTCCTCGAGGTAGTGCGTGGTCAGGACCACCGTCACGCCCGCCTGGTTGAGGCTGCGGACGTAGGTCCAGAGCTGCTGGCGGAGTTCGATATCAACGCCCGCTGTCGGTTCGTCGAGGACGAGGACAGGGGGCGAATGGACCATCGCCTTCGCCACCATCAGCCGGCGCTTCATCCCGCCCGACAGCGTGCGGGCATAGGCGTGGGCCTTGTCTTCCAGATGTACCGCGCGGAGCAGTTCCATCGTGCGGCGTTTCGCCTTGGGGACGCCGTAAAGTCCAGCCTGGATCTCCAGCGTCTCGAACGGCGAGAAGAACGGGTCGAACAGGATCTCCTGGTTGACGATGCCGATCGATGCCTTGGCGTTGCGCGGGTGCTGGTCGGTGTCGAAACCCCAGATCACCGCGCTGCCGTCGGTCTTGTTGACGAGGCCGGCGAGGATGTTGATCAGCGTCGACTTGCCCGCGCCATTGGGGCCGAGCAGTCCGAAGATCTGGCCACGCGGCACGTCGAAGGTCACCCCATCTAGCGCGCGCTTGGGCTCGGCCGTGCCGACGGGCGCGTAGGTTTTGCAGAGGTTCGTGATGGCGATCGCAGCTTCGGTCATGGTTGCGGCATAGCGGGGCGTCGCGGGCGGGTCATCCCCTGGGGAGTGTCAAAGAAGATTTGTTCGCGCAGAGACGCAGGTGACACGGAGGTGTCGCGTTTGTCGCGAAGCGACCGTTCAATCATTTACCTGCGGAACAGCTTATGATGTCTACCGACCGATAGGCTGGGTGCAACACCTCAGCGTCCTCTGCGCCTCTGCGCGAACCCAACCTTCCTTCTCCCTTCGTAGCTGACAGAAGGAAGAAGCAATTGCCGGCCCCGCCCGCGCTTGCTATCGCCGCCTCATGCATCCGCCGCTCGAAACCACCCGCGTCACCCACGCCCGCGTCGCCTGTGACGGCGCTACCGACATTCCCGGCGGCGCTGCGCTCGGCCATCCGCGCGTCTGGTTGCAGATCGATGAAACCGGCTATGTCGACTGCGGCTATTGCGACCGGCGTTTCATCCTGGTCGGCGGCCCTGCGGACGGTGCGGACCGGTCGACTTTGCGTGATCACGGGGATGGCGCGGGGCGCTAAGCCTCTTATATCTATCGGATGACGATAGCTGCAGACCCCCGTTCGTTTCTCTACCGCGATACTCTGGACCCCGAGCAGGCGCAGGCGCTGACCGCCAAGGCGCTCGCCCGCGCCGATGACGGCGAGCTGTATCTCCAATATCGCAAGGCAGAGGCGTTCGGGTTCGACGACGGCCGGCTAAAGACCGCGTCGTACGATACCAGCTCGGGCTTCGGTCTGCGTGCGGTGTCGGGCGAGATGACCGCATTCGCGCATTCCAACGAGATGACGCCTGCCGCAATTCGTCGCGCTGCCGAGACGATGGCGCTGATCGAGCCGGGCGTGGGCGCGAAGGCGGGGCCACCGCAGGGCACGAACCATCACCGCTACACCGCTGCCGATCCGCTCGACCTGGTGCCGTTCGCCGACAAGGTGAACCTGTGCCAGACGATCGACGCCGCAGCGCGCGCGCGCGATCCTCGCGTGGCGCAGGTGTCGGTCAGCCTGTCGGGGACGTGGTCGGTGG
Organism: Sphingomonas sp. R86520; assembly: GCF_042466285.1. NCBI lineage: Bacteria > Pseudomonadati > Pseudomonadota > Alphaproteobacteria > Sphingomonadales > Sphingomonadaceae > Sphingomonas > Sphingomonas sp. R86520. Next base: position 2,268,759 of record NZ_JAXHBZ010000001.1, on the reverse strand, counting down.
TTGAAATCGTCCGCGCAGATGGTTTTATCGCGACCGACGTTCGGCCGTTGGTGCGTCTCAACGTGTCGATCGTCGCCGAGCAGAACGGGCGACGCGAGACGGGCAGCTACGGGATCGGCGGGCGCTATCTCTACAACGACCTGTTCGAGCCGGAGACGTATAACAGGGCGATCGACGAAGCCTTGTCGCAGGCGTTGGTCAATCTCGACTCGATTGCAGCCCCTGCCGGCGAGATGACGGTGCTGCTCGGCAATGGCTGGCCCGGCATCCTGCTGCACGAGGCGATCGGTCACGGGCTGGAGGGCGATTTTAATCGCAAGGGGACGTCGGCGTTCTCGGGGCGGATCGGCGAACGCGTCGCGGCCGAGGGTGTTACCGTGGTCGACGATGGTTCGCTGCAGGATCGGCGCGGGTCGCTGACAATCGACGACGAGGGCACGCCGACGCGCGAGACCGTGCTGATCGAGGATGGCATCCTCAAGGGTTACATGCAGGACCGCCTCAACGCGCGACTGATGGGCGTCGAGGCGACCGGTAACGGGCGCCGCGAGAGCTACGCGCATGCGCCGATGCCGCGGATGACAAACACCTTCATGAAGGCCGGCAACGACGATCCGGCCGAATTGCTGTCGCGCGTGAAGAAAGGCATCTTTGCCAAGGCGTTCGGCGGCGGGCAGGTCGATATCGTGTCGGGCAAGTTCGTGTTCAGCTGCACCGAGGCGTATCTGATCGAGGACGGCAAGCTTGGCGCACCGATCAAGGGCGCGACGCTGATCGGCGACGGGCCGAGTTCGCTGACCAAGGTGCGCGGGATCGGTAACGACTTTGCGCTCGACGAGGGCATCGGGATTTGCGGCAAGGGTGGGCAATCGGTGCCGGCGGGCGTCGGGCAGCCGACGTTACTGGTCGATGGGCTTACCGTTGGCGGGACGGCGGCCTAGCCTTCAGTAACTGCCCGTCAGCATGTCGATCGCGCTGCCGATCCGGTATTCGTGCTCGACGAGTGATGTTGTTGGCTCGGACAGCAGTTTCGTCGAAATCGCGGCTGCCAGGTGCGTCTGCATGACGTATTCGGTGCCGTGAATTGCGAAGACCGGGTTCAACCGTCGATCTCCACCGGGCACATCGGCGTACAACCGGAGAGGTACGATGAAACGACTGTTCAAGTCCGATAGCAAATTGGACTGGCAGTCGAGCCAATACCCTCCTTCGGGTGCGGGGTAGACGTCGAAGCGCGCCATCAAGCCAATCGATATCGATCGAGCGGCAGGCCATTCTCTTCGATCCAGGCGTTGTTTGCCGTGATCCAGTCGCGATGCTCCTCGCGCCATTTTTCTTCTTGCACACGCTTTGCCGCCGCGCGGATTGCAGCCTCGCTGACCTGTGACAGATTGATCCCCGCTTCTCGTGCCGCTGCAACGATACCTGTATCGAGCGACAGGTTCACGGATTTGCGCTTGCCGGTGGCGATTGGATCATGTCTCATGCGCACAGAGTATGCGCCTGCCTGCCGCGCGTCAATTCGGAGCCGACCGATGGAATTCTTCCCCGCGCTCACCGACGAGCATCGTGCTTTCGTTGCTCGGCAGCCGGTGTTCTTCGTTGCGACCGCCGCCGAGGGTGCGCGGATCAATCTCAGTCCCAAGGGGATGGACAGTTTTCGCGTGCTGGATGCGAAGACGGTCGCGTATCTCGACGTTGGCGGCTCCGGGAACGAGACGAACGCGCATCTGGCGGCGGACGGACGCATCACGATCATGTTCTGCGCGTTCGACCAGCCGGCGCTGATCTTCCGCATCTACGGCAAGGGTCGCGCGGTGTTGCCGCAGGATGCCGAGTGGACCGACCTGTATGCGCAGTTCACGCATCTGCCTGGGACGCGGCAGATCTTCGTAATCGATGTCGACGAGGTGCAGACGAGTTGCGGGTGGGGCGTGCCGTTCATGACGCTGGACCGCGAGCGCGAGACACTGTCGAAATATCACGCCGCGCAGGCTGGCACCGAGCGACTGGCGAAATGGGCCGGACGGACGAAGAGCATCGACGGGCTGCCCGTGCGGGTTGAGACCATCGCGCCGTAAGGTACCGACCGGGTCCGACGTTAGGGGCGAACTCGCGCTCGCCCCCTATGATCACTTGCCGGCGCTGACCCGCCAGATCACGTTGCCGACATCGTCTGCGACCAGCAGCCCGCCGATCTTGTCGATGATGACACCGACAGGACGCCCCCGCGCGTCGCCGTCCTTGTTCAAGAAGCCGCCTAGTATGTCGACGGGCTTCACGTTCGCCGCCGGGAAGCCGGTGTCGCCGAAGGGAATGTAGACGACCTTGTAGCCCGAGACGGGCTTGCGGTTCCATGAGCCGTGTTCGCCGACGAATGCGCCGTTGGCGAAACGATCGCCGAGCTTCGCGTCGGTCGAGAAGGTCAGGCCGAGCGCCGCGACGTGTGGTCCGAGGGCGTAGTCGGGACGCTTCGAATATTGCTGGAGCGCGGGGTTCTTCGGCTCGACCCGGCTGTCGGGATAGCCGCCCCAATAATACCAGGGCCATCCGAAATTATCGCCGAACTCGACCTGCGTCAGGTAATCGGGCGCGAGATCGGAGCCGAGCTGGTCACGCTCGTTGACGACGGTCCAGAGGCCGCCGGACTTCGGGTTGATCGCCATGCCGTTCGGATTGCGCAGGCCGGCGGCGTAGATCCGCCAGTTCTTGTCCTTCGGCCAGACCTGCAGGATGTTGGCGCGGTATTTCTCGGCGTCCATGCCGTTCTCGGCGATATTGGTCGACGAGCCGACGCCGACGTACAGCGTCTTGCCGTCGGCTGCAGTGATGACGTTGCGGGCCCAGTGATTGCCGCCAGGGTTGAGTTTAATGACCAGTTCGGGCTTGGCGGTGATCTTGGTTTCGCCGTCGGTGTAGGGCACGCGGACGAGCGCGTCGGTGTTGCCGATGTAGAGCTGACCGTCGAGCAAGGTCATGCCGAACGGCGAGTTGAGGCCGGTCATGAACACCGACTTCGTCTCAGCAACGCCGTCACCGTCCGCGTCGCGCAGCAGCGTGATGCGGTTGGCGGACGGCGTGCCTGCGCCAGCGCGGCCCATCAGCACCTTCATCACCCAGCCGGTGATGCCGCCGCCTTCGCGCGGGGGCGAGTTGGTTTCGGCGACCAGCACGTCGCCGTTGGGCAGGCGGTACATCCAGCGCGGGTGGTCGAGGCCGGTCGCGAACGGCTGGACCTTCAGTCCGGCGGCGGGCGTCGGCATCGCGCCGTTCTGCCAACCGACGACCTTGGCCACCTTGACGGTCGGGATCGTCTGGATGCGGGGATCGGTGATCTTGGGCAGCTTGCCGGCGACCTGGTCGACCGACAGTTCGGCGGTGTCGGGCCAGGCAACATAGGCGACACCCGCGGCGATCACGAGCAGGATCAGGCCGAGCACGATGAGAATGTGTTTGCGCATCGGTCGAGGATAGTCGCACACCGAAGCCTGCGAAAGGCGCAAATGCGCATCTGCGTGACGCTGCGTTTCAGCGTTCCTCAACCCTTTCACGGGCTAAGCTGCCGACCATGGTATCCGACCGTTCATTCGCGGGATCGCGCGCGATGCGTGTCGTGGTCGCGCTGCCGCTAGTGACGTTCGCCGCTTACGGTGCGTTCTCGCTTCCCGGCTTGTGGCGCGACTGGCATGTTTCGCCATCGGCGTTGGTCATCGTGGCTGCGTGGCTGGCGATCGCCGCGCTGCCGCTGATGATGCTTCGCCGGACTTCGCCGATCCCGATGCTGGCGACCATGGCCGTCCTCGCGATCGCGTTGCGGATCGGCATGGCGTTGCTGGTCGACGGCCGCGCTCCGCTCGGCGACGCGCGAAGCTACGTCATACTTGCGCAGCATTTGTCCGAAGGGCGAGGGCTGGTCATCTTCGACCCGTTCATGGGCGTCGAGACGCGCGCCTTGTATCCGCCCGTCTATCCGATCCTTCTCTCTGCCTGGGGGGCGGCGATGGGACTGTCGACCGGTTCGCTGACGCTGATCGGCACGGTGGTCGACCTGGCGACCGCAGCGGCGATGATCGCGTTGGCGCAGCGACTGGGAAGACGGTCCGCGGGGATCGCGGCGGCGTGGCTGTACCTGATCTGGCCGTCCGTGCTGTCGTCGGCACCGCTTGCGCAGAAGGAGGGCGTTTGCGCTCTGCTCGCCGTGTTGCTGGCGTTGCAATGGATCAAAATTGCCCAGGAGACGAAGCTGCAAGCGGTACGGTCCGCAGGGGATGATACGCAACGCGATCCAGGAACCGGCGCTCGGTGGTGGCGCGCATCAGTACCGCTTGGAGTGACTGCAGGCCTGCTTGCCTTGACGCAACCCGGCGAGGCACCCCTGGCCGTTCTGTTCGGCCTCGTTGCCGCGACCATTTGCGGATGGCGGCGGATGATCGCGATCGGCTTGCGCGCCGTACCGTTCGCAGTCCTGGTCCTGATGCCATGGTGGATCCGCAACGCAATCCTGTTCGGCGGTTTCGTACCGCTGACCAGCGCGGGTGGCTATGGGTTGTGGATCGGCAACAACCCGGATGCGACCGGTCACTGGATGGCTCCGCCCCGACAGCTCGACGGTATGCCGGAAATCCAGCTCAGCAAGGCCGCCGCGGCGCTCGCGGTCGAGTGGATTTTTACTCATCCGGTGACGTTCGTGCGCCTCACCGCCACCAAGGCGCTGCGGGCCTGGGGCGTTGCTGAGTCGGGAGCGTCGCGGTTTGCCGACCTGCGTCCGTCGATCACGCCGGCGATTACGGCGATCGTCTTCGGCGTGTCGCAAGCCGCCCATCTCGGCCTGTTGGCTGGCGCGGCGTTCGCGACATACATCCGCAAGGCTCCAGGGGGGGCGCTGGCTTCACTGTTGGTACTCGCCTGCATCGCGCAGACATTGGTCTTCGGAGTGTGGTTCGAGTTCGGCGAGCGTCATCGCGATTTTGCGACGCCGTTCCTGCTGCTGCTGGTGGCGTTCGGCTGCAGCAGCGCCGCCGCGTACCGTGAAACCCGACGATCGAATGCCGGCGAGGTGGTAGGACCCGGCGATAGGGAGCGCTGATAGGCTGTTGATCGGCCTTTGCGACGAATACACGGCGAACTGCGTAAATGCTGCTTGGGCTTCGGGTCGCCGACCTTGGAATCGCGACGCAAATGCCGGATCGAAAGACTGGACGGCTACTCCCGATCGAAAGCCGGGTCCCTACGTTTCGGCTCCTGTCGTCCGCTACTGCCATCCTGGCTCGGCCAAGACAGCGGCAGCACACCGTGAAGAGGCGACGGTCAGACGCTATCCCGTCAATCGTCGTCCTCTAGCGGCACGACCGGTGGATGCAGGCGCAGCCGGTTGATGCGGCGTTCATCGGCCTCGGTGATCTCGAACTTCCACCCGCTCGGGTGATCCACGCATTCGCCGATGCGGGGAACGTGCCCTGCAAGCAACGCCGCGAGTCCGCCAAGCGTGTCGACGTCACCGTCCGCCTCGGCAAGCCGCGCGTCGATCAGTTGCGCAACGTCCTCGAGTTCGGCGCGCGCGTCCGCATCCCATGCACCGCCATCGATCGGCACGAGCAACGCTTCCGGCGCGTCGTCATGTTCGTCTTCGATGTCGCCGACGATCTCCTCGATCAGATCCTCGATCGTGACGAGACCCTCGGTGCCGAAATACTCGTCGAGCACGACGGCAAGATGGACTCGCTTCTGGCGCATGTCGGCCAGCAGATCGAGCGCACCGCGCGACATGGGGACGTAGAGCGGCTCGCGGATCAGGTCGGCGATCGAGGCGGGATGCTCGGCGCCGGTCGCGAGGATGTTGAAGACGTCCTTGATGTGGACCATGCCGATGATCGTATCGAGCTTTTCGCGGTACACCGGCAGGCGGCTATGGCCCGCTTCGGCGAAGAGCTGGACGAGATCGGCAAAGCTGATGCCTTCTTCGACCGCGACGATGTCGGCACGCGGGACGCCGACGTCGCCGGCATCGCGCTCGCCGAAATGGAGCAGGTTGCGAACCATCTGGCGCTCGAGCGGGGTGAGATCACCGACGGCGTCGGGAGCGGGATCGCCCTCGTGCCGGTCGATCGCATCCTCGAGCTGATCGCGCAGTGATTCGTCGGGAGTACCAAAGATCAGGCCCTTCAGCCCGCGCCAGATACTGTCGGTACTATCGCCGTTTCCGGCATTGGGGCCATCGGCCATCGTGGTCGTCAGTCCTCTGTTATCAGATAAGGGTCGTGGAGGCCGAGCGCCGCGAGCGCGTCGCGTTCGATCTGCTCCATGCCCTCGGCCTCGTCGTCTTCGATGTGATCATAGCCTAGCAGATGCAGCGTGCCGTGCACCATCAGATGCATCGCATGATCCTCGACCGAGATTCCGCGCTCGGCGGCCTCGGCTACGCAGACACCGTGCGCGAGGATGATGTCGCCTAGCAGGACTTCGCCGTCGTCGGAGTTCTGGCTGACGGTGTCGAGCAGGTCCGCCTGGACCATCGGGAAGGACAAGACGTTGGTTGGCTTATCCTTCTGGCGATACTGCTTGTTGAGCGTATGAACCTCGTCGTCCGATGCGAGCCGGATCGAGATTTCGATGGTCGCGGCGCTTTTGATGAGTTCGCCGTGTGGGGTCCGCTCGATCGCAGCTGTCGCTGCGCGCAGGGCGAGTGATTCCCAATCTTGCCCTTTTTCAGGCCACGGAGCGTCGGAGGAGAGCGCGATTTCGAGCATGCAGGTCCTTCAGGCGAGATCGGTCAGGGCGAAATCATTACCCTTGTAGAGAAGTTCCGCACCATGGGTTTTCGCGCAGGCATAGGCGAAACAATCGCCCATGTTCAGCTTCGCGGGGTGGCGGCCCTTGCCGTAAATTTGATAAGCGTCGAGCGCCGTAGATAACTCGCCCTCGCCGATTGCGACAAGGCGAAGAGCCAACACGCGAGCGGTGTTCTCCACTTCACCGCGAGCCACATCGATATCAAACCGATAGGAGCTACGAAGAGCGGACACCGTCTCCCAGCATGACATGGCCGACCACAAGGAATTTCCGTCATGTTCGACACGGGTGATCAAAGCATCGCGCTCCGGTTCACCTACGATCATCGCTACAAGCGCGGAGGCATCGACGAACACGGTCAATCCGGTTCCTCGCCCCATAATTCGTCAAAAAAGGCCTTGTCGGCTTTAAGGCCAGTCGGTTCACCTAGGGGGTGAGCGCTGCGCCATGCGTCCAAGCGCTCGCACATGCTGAGCAGCGGAGTCGACGGCATCAATTCCGCTTTCTGACGACGCAGCAAATTACGAACGACTTCGGTCTTGGTGACACCCAGCCGCGCCGCAAGCTCAGCAGCAAGTTCGGCGGTTTCGTTATCCTTGATGTAGAGAGACGTCATCGTCATGCTCCTGGGATATCCCGGACATACTCCGGGATATCCCAAGCATCAACCATCGGTTCCTTCGTAGGCCTCGACGACGCGGCCGACGATCGGGTGACGGACGACGTCCCCGACAGTGAAGCGGCACATCGAGATGCTCTCGACGCCTTCGAGCCGCCGGACGGCATCTGCCAAGCCGGACGCCGCGACACCACCTGGGATGTCGACCTGCTTCGGATCGCCGCAGATCACCATGCGGCTGTTCTGACCGAATCGAGTGAGGAACATCTTCATCTGCGCGGGCGTGGTGTTCTGCGCTTCGTCGAGGATGACGAACGCGTCGGCGAGCGTGCGGCCGCGCATGAAGGCGATCGGAGCGACCTCGATCTCGCCGCTGGCGATGCGACGTTCGACCTGTTCCGCAGGAAGGCAGTCGTAGAGTGCGTCGTAGAGCGGGCGGAGATACGGATCGACCTTCTCTTTCATATCCCCGGGTAGGAAACCGAGGCGTTCGCCGGCTTCGACCGCGGGACGTGAGAGGATCAGGCGCTGGACGCTACCGGTGATGAGCTGCTGCACGGCCTGTGCGACCGCGACGTAGGTCTTGCCGGTACCTGCTGGTCCAAGCGCAAAGATCATGTCGTTGTTGGCGAGTTCGCGCATGTAGTGCGCCTGCGCCGGCGTCCGCGGCACGATCGTCTTCTTGCGTGTGCGGATCATAATCGGTGGGGCGCCGCCGCCGCCAGCGTCTGCACGGATGATGCCGGCAAGCACTGGCTCGTCCGCCATCGCGATCGAGGCATCGACGAGGCCGGTGTCGACGTCCTCGCCACGCTGGATGCGGGCGTAGAGATCGTGGAGCACGTCGCGGGCGATCGCGACCTGTTCAGCGGTGCCCTCCAGGCCGATCTTGTTCCCTCGCGCGGTAATGTAGACGCCGAGGCGATTTTCGAGCGCGACCAGATTCTGATCGTACTGGCCGAACAGCCGGACGAGCAATTGGGGCTTGTCGAACAGAAGCTCGACGCGGGCGCGGTCACCGGACTGGGCGGGAACGGGTTTACGGCTCATGCGGTCCTTTCGGGGGCAGGCTTTTGAAAAAGAAGGTTAGGCCGGATCAGGCCAACGCACAGTGCGATCGAGGTGGCGTCGGACTGAAGATGAGAACGCCAAGCGACGCGTTCAAGCCGCGCCGGAGCACTGGCCGAGAGATGAATCGAGTCGCGTGGGCGAAGCTGCATCGGGTGCGAGTGTGGCAGGCGATCGGGGTGTAGAACAGCGAAATCGCGAGAGTTCGAACGAAGGTTCGCTCGCGTTGCCATAGCGCCTTTGGGCACCTTCTGATCCTCCTCCTTGCCGGGAGGATCAGAAGGGGTTCAGGCGGCTTCGCGCACGCGGTCGATGCCGGTAAGCGAGTTGGGGCCAGCCGCTCCTAGCGTCACGTCGACGAGGTCGCCGATCGCGTGGTCGCCGATCAGGTGGACCGATTGTAGCCACGGGGATTTGCCGATCAGCTGGCCGGGAAGCTTCCCCGCGCGCTCCAGCAGAACGGTGCACTGACGTCCGACGGTGGCGGCGTTGAAGGCGTGCTGGTCGCGGTTGAGGGCGGCCTGGAGGCGCTGGAGGCGTTCGTCCATCACGGTCTCCGGGACCTGCTCGACGATCGAGGCGGCGGGGGTGCCGGGGCGGGGGCTGTATTTGAAGCTGTAGGCCTGTGCGTAGCCGACCGCGTCGACCAGGCTCAGCGTGTCCGCGAACTCGGCGTCGGTTTCGCCGGGGAAGCCGACGATGAAGTCGCCCGAGAGTGCGATGTCGGGGCGGACTGCGCGGACGCGGTCTAGGAGGCGGAGGTAGGAGTCACGGGTGTGGCTGCGGTTCATTGCCTTGAGAACGCGGTCGCTGCCGGCCTGGACGGGCAGATGGAGGAACGGCATCAGAGTCTCGATGTCGCGGTGTGCGTCGATCAGGCCTTGGGTCATGTCGTTGGGGTGGCTGGTGGTGTAGCGGATCCGCGCGAGACCGGGGATGCCGTCGAGGTCGCGTATCAGGTCGTGCAGGCCGCGCTCATTCTCCGACCACGCGTTGACGTTCTGGCCCAGCAGCGTGATCTCTCGCGCGCCGGCGTCGACAAGCGCCTTGGCTTCGTCGACGATCGCGGCGAACGGCCGGCTGATCTCTGCGCCCCGCGTGTAGGGGACGACGCAGTAGGTGCAGAACTTGTCGCAGCCTTCCTGGACGGTGAGGAACGCCGAGGGGGCGACCTTCCGACGCGCGGGGAGCGCGCCGAACTTCGACAGCAGCGGCATGTCGGTGTCGAGCGACGGTGTGCCGGCGGCGGCCTTGGCGACGAGATCGGGCAGGTTGTGATAGGCTTGCGGGCCTACGACGATGTCCACCTTGGCGCGGGTGAAGATCTCTTCGCCCTCGGCCTGCGCGACGCAGCCGGCGACCGCGATCATCGGCGTCTTGCCGGATTTGCGGCGTTGGTCCTTCCGCAGGCGGCCGATGTCCGAATAGACCTTTTCGGTGGCGCGTTCGCGGATGTGGCAGGTGTTGAGGACGACGACGTCGGCGTCGATAGCGTCGGCCTGGGTGAGGCCTTGGGCGGCCATGAGCTCGGCCATGCGCTCGCCGTCGTAGACGTTCATCTGGCAGCCGAAGGATTTGACGTGGAAGGTTTTGGGGGCAGACATGCGGGGGCGTGTAGCGGATTTGAGGGCTTGGGGGGAGGGGGCGTTGTCAGGTTGGTAGAGCGTGGAAGGGCGCTTGGCGATTTGCACCACCCCGGCGGAGGCCGGGGTCCAGTTGGGGGACGTTGCTGACTAAGGTCTGCGCCCCGTTACATAGACCTTTTCAACTGGGCCCCGGCCTTCGCCGGGGTGGCGGCTGAGATTAGGGATAGGTAGGAGCTTCCCTCCCTTGTTCTCCCGCGAAGGCGGGAGTCCAGACTGGGCCCCCGCCTTCGCGGGGGAACACTTTGCGTTCGGGCTACAGCGCTTCCATGCGGCGGCGGGCTTCTGCGGCTATGGCTTTACGGTCGCCGTAGTCTGCGGGGTCGAAGGGTTCGGCGAAGTGCAGCGTCGCGACGAATGTGCCTCGCCGCTTCAAAACGCGGGCGGCGTGGTGTTGGCCGGGCTCGTCGCCGACCCAGGCGAGTTCGTCGGTGGCCGCGCCATAGTCGATGCGGACCGGTTGGACCTTCACACCGGGTGGGGGCGGGTCGAGGGCTGCCAGCAACGCGGCTTTGAAGGGAAGGAGGGTGGTGCCGTCTCCGGTCGTGCCCTCGGGGAACAGGGTGACGGGCCAGTCGGCCGCCAACGCGTCGCGGATCTGGGCGATCTGGGCGGTGACCGCCATACGGTCCGCACGCGAGACGAAGATGGTGCGGTTTAGCGTGCAGAGCCAGCCGACCAGCGGTGCGCTGCGAAGTTCGGATTTTGCTACGAACGCGGTGCCGGTCGCCCCCGACAGGAGGAGGATGTCGATCCAGCTCAGATGGTTCGAGACGAAGACCACGTCGTGGCGAAGCGGGGTACCGGCGACATGCGCCTTGGCGCCGACGATCCGCGCGACCAACCCGAGAAAGCGAGGCGGCCACGGCGACTTGCGCCCCACCAGCCGCCACATACCATGCAACGGCAGCGCCAAGACTAACGCCAGCAACAGCGCCGCCAACCGCGCGCCAAGGCGGATCCGGCCGATCGTGTCAGTCCTTGCGGGTGAGGGCGACGCCGTAGAGTTCCATGCGGTGATCGACCAGCCGGAAGCCCAGTTTCTCCGCGATTGCCTTCTGCAACTGCTCGAGTTCGGGATCGACGAATTCAATGACCTTGCCGCTCTCAACGTCGATCAGGTGATCGTGATGCGCCTCGGGTGCAGGCTCGTAGCGGGCGCGGCCGTCGCCGAAATCGTGGCGGTCGAGGATGCCGGCTTCTTCGAACAATCGCACGGTGCGGTACACCGTCGCGATCGAGATGCCAGGGTCGATCTGCGACGCGCGCTCATAGACCTTTTCGACGTCGGGATGGTCGTCAGCCTCGGACAGCACGCGTGCGATGACGCGGCGCTGCTCGGTAATGCGCAGGCCCTTCTCGTTGCAGAGTGCTTCCAGATCGATCTTGCGCGGCATGGTTCATTCCCTCGTTGCACCCCATGTAGGACGTTCGCGCTGTTGCGAAAAGGGATAGTGACTCGCAATAAGCCTTAAGCGTTGATAACTTTCGAATAGGTATGTGCGTCAAACGCGACGCCGGTCTTGCCGCGGTAGTACGCGCGGCGCTCGCCGACCTTGATGAAGCCGTGCGCGCCGTACATCTTGACCGCGTCGTTGCCGGCGCGGACCTCGAGATGGAGTTTCGCGATGTTGCCGACCGAGCAGTCGGCAATTGCCGCGCGGATCAGCGCCGTGCCAACGCCGCGGCGGCGATAGTCTGGCGCGACCGCGATCAACAGCAGTTCAGCTTCGTCGGCGACCGACCGGGTCATCGTGAAACCGGCGGGGAAGTCGTCGACGAACGCGATCGTGAGGTGGACGCCGGTCAGTGCGAGCACGCCGAGGCACTGGCTGCGCGTCCACGCCTCGCCGTAGCGCGGGTCGAACGCCTCGGTCATCAGCGCGTCGACGATCGCGAGATCGCGCGCGTCGCCGGTGCGGAGCGTGACGGTTCGGGTGGCAGCCTGGCGCGTCGCCATTATTTGGGGACCGAGGGTTTGGCGTCGGGTGCGCGGCCGTAGATCGGGCTTGGCGCAAGCGCGATCAGCGCTGCTGGCAACAGGATCGCGGAGGCCGCATCCGGAAGCGCTTCGGTGAGGTCCAAACTGTCGTCGAGCGCGGCAAGCCAGTGGACGCCGTTGCCGACTGCCCGCCGTCCTGCCAGCGCGGCGAACGCTGCGTCGGGCTTCAGCGATACCGTGTCGGACCGCGGCGACAGATCGGCGGAGAACGCTTGCATGAAGACCTCGCCATGCCCGCCTTCCATGATCACCGCAATATCGTCGGTTAAGCGGTCGGCGAAACCGGCGGCGGCGATAAGCGGAAGCGAGGAAAAGCCGGCGATCTCCGCGCCCCAACCGAGCGCGAGCCCGCGGGCGGCGGCGATCCCGACACGGACACCGGTGAAGCTGCCCGGGCCGCAACCGACCAGGATGCGGTCGGCGCGGCCACCTTCCGGGAGTTCGGCGATCATCGGGATGAGGCGCTCGGCATGGCCGCGGCCGACGACTTCATGCGCGCGGGCGATGATGGCGTCGGACTCGATCAGGGCGACCGAGCACGCGGTGGTGGATGTCTCGATTACTAACGTGCGCATTACTTCTTACCCTCTCCCCTCAGGGGAGAGGGTAGGGTGAGGGGCGCCGCGAGCGCTGTCCTCCCCAACGGCCCCTCACCCCAGCCCTCTCCCCGCAGGGGAGAGGGAGCAGGTCCCTCCCAGTTACGCGATGCTGTTGAACTTCGCGAAGTCGGGGCGGGGCGAGCGGGCGAAGATCGTCGCGGGGTCGCCGTGGCCGAGCGTCGAGATGAAGTTGGTCCGCACCGCCGGCGTGTCGGTAAAGAACGCCGCATCGACCTTGCCCGCGTCGAAGCCCGACATCGGCCCGGTATCGAGCCCGAGCATCCGCGCAGCGATGATGAAATACGCGCCCTGCAGCGTCGAGTTGCGGAAGGCCGATGCCTCGCGCAGTTCGGCATTGCCGTCGAACCACGATTTCGCATCGGCGTGCGGGAACAGCTCGGGCAAATGCTCGTGGAAATTGGTGTCCATGCCGATGATCACCGACACGGGGGCGTTGAGAATCTTCGGCTGGTTCTGCGCGCTGCACGCATCCGCCAGCTTCTGCTTGGCTTCGTCGCTAGTCACCCAGATCAGGCGCGCGGGAAGCTGGTTGGCCGACGTCGGGCCCCACTTCATCAGTTCCCAGATCGCGTGCAGTTCGGATTCGGCGACGGGCTGATCGGTGTAGCCGTTATAGCTGCGGGCGTCGCGAAAGACCGCGTCGAGGACGGTGTCGTCGAGTTTCGGCATCAAACGGCTCTCACTTCGGTGACTTCAGGGACGTAGTATTTCAGGAGCTGCTCGATGCCGTTCTTCAGCGTGGCGCTCGATGACGGACAGCCGGCGCAGGCGCCCTGCAACTGGAGGAACACCTTGCCCTTGTCGAAGCCGCGATAGACGATGTCGCCGCCGTCGTTCGCGACCGCAGGGCGGACGCGCGTGTCGATGAGTTCGCGGATCTGCGCGACGATGTCCGCATCAGCCGGATCGTCGGTGAGGATCGCTTCTTCGCTGGGGACGGAGAAGCCTGCGCTCGCCGGGCGAAACAGCGGCATCGCGGCGGAGAAGTGATCGAGCAGGATCGCGAGCACGTCGGGCTTGAGGTCCGACCAGGCGGTGCCGGGCGCGGCGGTGACCGAGACGAAATCGCGGCCGAAGAACACGCCGGTGACGTCGCCCAGCCCGAAGATCGCGTCGGCGAGCGAACTCGCTTCGGCTTCCTCGGGGGTAGCGAAGTCGCGCGTACCGGCTTCCATGACGGTGCGTCCCGGCAGGAACTTCAGCGTCGACGGGTTGGGGGTGGATTCCGTTTCGATGAGCATATGCGCCATGTGGCCCCGCGGGGGCGGGGGATCAAGCGTGGAACGGGAAACGGTTTCTTTCTGGGGGTGTGGGGCGGGGTCTTTTGGGGAGAACATGCTTGGCACGCGATGGCATGAGATCCCCTCGCCCAGTCTCGTTAACGCCGCTCGTCTCTTGCCGTCACCCCAGCGAAAGCTGGGGTATCCTCGTCGGGAAGCGGGTGGCTCGAACCGGGATACCCCAGCTTTCGCTGGGGTGACGGCGATTGGGTTGGATCGAGTGGGGTTGGGTTGGGTTGGTTGGTTGAGTTTGGATCGGTTTGGGTAAGTGAAGTATCAAACGTCCAGCTGTTTCACCGCAGCGTTCCAACTGCCGATGTTGCGGACCGCGTCCTGGACGAAGGCGGAGCGGCGGACGACGCCTAGGAACAGGTCGGCAATCCACTTGCCCGGATTGCGCAGGGGGCGTTCGAACTGGATCAGCAACACCACCCGCGTACCGGTCGTGTCGTTCCAGACCTCGTGCTGATAGGTGTCGTCGAACACCAGTGTTTCGCCTTCCGCCCAGCGGACGGTGCGGTCGTGGACGCGCATGCGGACGTCGCCATCGCGGGGCACGATCAGGCCGAGATGACAGGTGATCAGGCCCTTGGTCACCCCGCGGTGTTCGGGGATGTGGGTGCCCGGCGCGAGGATCGAGAAGAACGCGCTGTTGAGACCGGGGATGCGCGCGACGGCGGCGGCCGTGTGCGGACAGCGGGCTAGGCTCTCGTCGATCGGATAGCCGTAGCCGTAGAGGAAGAACGAGCGCCATTTGTCGATCTCGGCGATCGAGCGGTGATCGGGCGAGATCGTCGCCAGGCTGGGCGAGGCTTCGCCTTGCAGCGCGACGCGGACGGCCTCGTCGCGGATAGCGGTCCAGTTCTCCCGCAGCACCGCGGTCCAGGCGAAGTCGCGGACGTCGAGGACCGGGTCGTTCGCGACCAGCGAGGACGAGGCGATCATCCGGTCGAACACACCGCGTAAGTGCTTGCCGACGCGGATGATCAGCGGGCGGTTGGCTTCGGCGACCATCGGCGCGCCCGGCTTGGGGGCGCCGGAGATGATTTTGAGATCGGGCATTCGAGCAGTGCGGCGCGCGACCGGCTCGCCCAAATCCCGCCACAATGACGACGCCCCTAATGAAGATTGGCCCAGTTCGGCTTCGACCGTCATCTCTACCCTGTATCCCGGCGCCTCGCGGCACCGATCTCCTTGTTCGGTCACGACATACCGCCGGTGTTGGACGAAATGATGGCATCCGCGCGCATGTCGAGGCGCATCGTCGAGGGTGGCGCTGGCGATGCGCCCGCGGGGGCGCTACAGGTGAGACATGGTGTCCTTTTCGCGCTTGTATCGCGCTCCCGTCCTCCTCCCCGTCATCCTCGGCCTCGCGATCCCCGCGAGCGGGCAGATGGCGACGCAGCAGGCCGCGTCCACTCCCGCCAGGGAAGCGCCGACGCTTCCCGAGCTTAGGGGGATCGACACGACTGCGTGGCTCTACAAGGGCAGCGATCTCACTCGCGATCCGGCATGGAAGTTCGGGACGTTGCCGAACGGCATGCGGTTCGCGGTGCGCAAGAACGGCGTCCCCCCCGGCCAGGTTTCGGTGCGGGTGCGGATCGATGCGGGATCGCTGAACGAGACTGACAGCGAGCAGGGCTTCGCGCATTTCATCGAGCATCTCTCGTTCCGTGGCTCCGAATACGTGCCGGACGGCGAAGCGAAGCGGGTGTGGCAGCGGTTTGGCGCGACCTTCGGTTCGGACACCAACGCGCAGACGACGCCGACCTCGACCACGTTCAAGCTCGATCTTCCGTCGGCAACCGAGTCGGGCCTCGACGAGAGCCTGAAGATCATGTCCGGCATGATGGAGAAGCCGACGATCACGGACGTGTCGGTGGCCGCCGAACGCCCGATCGTGCTGGCGGAACAGCGCGAGCAGCCGGGCCCGCAGGTGCGGTTCGGTGATGCGATCCGCGCGACGTTCTTCGCCGGGCAGCCGCTCGCGGATCGCTCGCCGATCGGCAATATCAAGACGCTGGAGGCGGCAACCGGCGCGACCGTGAAGGCGTTCCACGATCGCTGGTATCGACCGGAGAACACCGTCGTCATCATCTCGGGCGACATGGATCCGGCGTTGTTCGGGCGGCTGATCGTCAAGAACTTCGCCGACTGGAAGGGCATCGGACCGTTCACGCCGGCCCCCAGCTTCGGCAAGCCCGATCCGAAGGCGCTGGTCTCCGCGACGATCGCCGAGCCGGCAATTCCGGCGGTGGTGACGCTCGGCGTGGTGCGGCCCTGGGAGTATAAGGACGACACCGCGATCATGAACCAGGAGCGGCTGGTCGACGTGCTGGCGACGCGGCTGATCAGCCGACGTCTGGAGACGCGGGCCCGGGCGGGCGGCAGCTACCTGCAGGCAGGCGTGTCGATCGATGATGTGTCGCGCTCGGCGAACCTGACCAGCGTCAATATCGTGCCGATCGGCACCGACTGGGAGGCGGCGTTGAAGGACGTCCGCGCGGTCATCGCCGACGCGCAGACCAACGCGCCGAGCCAGGCCGAGGTCGACCGCGAATATGCCGATTTCGACACGATCATGCGGACCAGCGTCGAGACCGCGCGGGTCGAGGCGGGGTCGAAGCAGGCGGACGACATGGTCGGCGCGCTCGATATTCGCGAGACGGTGGCCGGGCCCGAGACGTCGTACAAGATTTTGCAGGACGCCAAGGCGAAGGGCATGTTCACGCCTGCCACGCTGCTCGCGTCGAGCAAGGCGATCTTCGAAGGTACCGCCACGCGCGCTCTCGTGAATACGCAGACGCCTGACGCAGGCGCTGCGGCCAAACTGGCTACCGCATTGAAGGCGGACGTGTCGGGTCTAGCCGGCAAGCGTCGGGCGCAGGCGGCGGTCGATTTCTCGAAGCTGCCGTCGCTCGGCAAGCCGGGCGTCGTTGCGAGTCGCGAGAAGATCACCGCGTTCGACATGGAGCAGGTGAACTTCGCCAACGGCACGCGTGTGCTGCTGTTCCCGAACGCAGGCGAGACCGGGCGCGTGTACGTGCGCGTGCGGTTCGGGGGCGGCTATACCGCGATCCCGTCGAACCGGGCGACGCCGGCTTGGGCTGGCGACCTCGCGCTGGTCGCGGGGGGGATCGGCAAGCTCGACCAGGGCGATCTCGACCAGTTGACCGCGGGTCGGCGGATCGGGCTCGACTTCGGGATCGACGACGATGCGTTCACGCTGAGCGCGATAACGTCGCCGGCGGATTATGCGGATCAGTTGCGGCTGATGGCGGCCAAGCTTGCGTTCCCGGCGTGGGATCCAGCGCCGGTCGCGCGCGCACGTGTTGCGGCATTGGCGGGGTTCGCGGGATATGACTCGTCCCCCGACGGCGTGTTGTCGCGCGACCTCGAAGGCTTGCTGCGCGCGGGTGATCCGCGTTGGGGGACGCCGTCGAAGCCAACCGTCGAGGCGCTGAACGCCAAGGACTTCCGCGCGTTCTGGGAGCCGATCTTGAAGACCGGGCCAATCGAAGTCTCGATCTTCGGCGACGTGAAGACCGAGGATGCGATTGCTGCGGTCGGCAAGACGTTCGGGACGATGAGGCCGCGGACGGCGGTGTCGACGGTAGGGGCGCCGGTCGGCTTCCCCGCGCATAATGCAACGCCAGTGATGCGCGCGCATACCGGCCCCGAGAACCAGGCGGCAGCGGTGATCGCGTGGCCGACTGGCGGGGGGATCGACAACATCGTCGAGGCGCGGCGTCTCGACGTGCTGGCGCAGGTGTTCAGCGATCGGCTGTTCGAGCGGCTGCGGCAGGCGGCGGGTGCGAGCTACAGCCCGAACGTGTCGAGCCAGTGGCCGGTCGGGATGACCACCGGCGGCCGGATGGTCGCGATCGGGCAGGTGGCGCCGGAGAAGGTGTCGTTCTTCTTCCAGATCGCGCGCCAGATCGCGTCGGAACTGGTGTCGACGCCGATCGCGGCGGACGAGCTGGACCGGATCAAGAAGCCGATGGGGCAGTATATCCTGCGTGCCTCGACCGGGAACCAGTTCTGGTTGCAGCAGCTGGGCGGGGCGACGTTCGATCCGCGGCGGATCGCGGCGACGCAGCGGATTGCTTCGGACTTGGTGGCCACCACGCCGGTCGAGTTGCAGGCGACGGCGGCGAAGTACCTGCGGCCGGAGAAGGACTGGACGATGGCCGTGGTGCCGGCTGCGACGCCTGCGAAGAAGTGAGGTTCTAAGTCCTTCTCCCCGCCGGGGAGAGGGAGGGAGGCGCCGTTCGGCGACGGAAGGGTAAGGGGAGTTGGCGGAGGCTTTGCGAGCCTCACGCCCCTCACCCTCCCACGCGCAAGGGCGCGCGGGCCCCTCCCTCTCCCCGGAGGGGAGAGGGTTATTTGTAGAGGCTGTCCAGCCGCTCGCCGTACGTCTGTTTCAACACATGCCTCCGGATCTTCAGGCTTGGCGTCAGCTGCTCGTTCTCGATCGTGAACGGGCCGTCCGCCAGCACGAAGCGGCGAATGCGCTCCGTCACCGTCAGGTCCTTGTTCACGCGCTCGATTGCGGCGCCCAGCGCGGTGCGGAACTCGCTGTTCTCCGCCAGACGCGCGAAGCTGCACGCGTCGCCGTTCTTCGCGCACCATTCCTGCGTCCATTCCGGATCGGGCACGACCAGCGCGACCATGTACGGCCGCCGATCGCCGACGATCATAGCCTGCGCGATCTCGGGCTGGAGCGTGAGCATCCCCTCGACCTTTTGCGGGGCGACGTTCTCGCCCTTGTCGTTGATGATCAGGTCTTTCTTGCGATCGGTGATGCGGATCCGGCCGCGCTCGTCGATCTCGCCGATATCGCCGGTGTGGAGCCAGCCGTCCTTCAGAACCTTCGAGGTCTCGGCGTCGTTGCGCCAATAGCCGTGCATGACGAGTTCGCCGCGCACCAGGATCTCGCCGTCCTCGGCGATCCGGACCTCGGTGTCGTTGAGCGCCGGGCCGACCGAGTCCATCCGGACACCAGCCGATGGGCGATTGCACGAGATGACGGGGGCGGCTTCGGTCTGGCCATAGCCCTGCAGGAAGGTGAGGCCGAGTGCCTCGAAGAAGAGCCCGACCTCGGGATTGAGCGGTGCGCCGCCCGAGATCATCGCTTTCAGCCGGCCGCCGAACTTCTTCGAAATCTTGGGTTTGAACATGGTCGCGACCACCGCTTGCATCGGTCGGTCGATCAGGCGGAGACGGCCGGCGTAGCGCTTGCCGCCGATATCCAATGCTTGGCGCAGCAGATACGCCGACGCGCCGCCCTGTTTCTCGATCGTCTTCGAAATGCGCGTGCGGAGGACTTCGAACAGGCGGGGGACGACGAACATGATCGTAGGCCGCGTCTCCTCGATGTTGGCGGCGAGCTTTTCGAGGCCTTCGGCGTAATAGATCTGGCCACCGAGCGAGATCGGAAAATGCTGGCCGCCGGTGTGTTCGTAGGCGTGGCTTAAGGGCAGGAACGACAGGAAGACCTCGTCGTCCCAACCGAAATCCTCCGAGATGACCGAGGCGCAGCCGGCGCAATTGTGGAGGATCGCGCCGTGGTGCTGCATCACGCCGCGTGGCGCGCCGCCGGTGCCCGAGGTGTAGATGATGCAGGCGGGGTCTTCGCGGGTGAAGTCGGCGCGGGCGGCGGCGGTTTCGGGCGCGGTCTGGTGCGCGGCGACCAGGGTATGCCAGTTGTGGAAGTCGATTCCGGCGGGGACCTTCATGTCCTCCAGGCCGATCACGGTCTGCGCCTGGTTCGAGCGGATCACCGCGGGGAGGAGGGTTTTCGCCAGTTTCGCGGTCGAGACGATGATCGCGCAGGCGCCGGCATTCTCGATGATGTGGAGGTGATCGCGTTCGGTGTTGGTGACGTAGGTCGGCACGGTGATGCACCCCGCCGCCATGATCGCGAGGTCGCTGAGGCACCATTCGGGACGGTTCTCGGCGACCAGCATGACGCGGTCGCCGCGCTTGAGGCCGATCGCGGTTAGAGCGGTGGCTAGAGCAGCGACCTGACGGGCGGCTTCGGCCCAACTGGTGGCGGTCCAGGCGCCGCTCGCTTTGGTCCAGAGAAACGGTGCGTCGCCCTTCTCGGCGGCGCGCGCGAAGAACATCGTGACGAGGTTCGGGAATTGTTCGAGCTGGCGGGGCATTTTCTCTCCTGACGCGCTCTGCGAGCTTGCTGGCCTTGGTGGGACTGCTCGTTTGTTGGCGTGGTATAGCCGTTCCAAACCGCGTCGTCATTCCCGCGGAGGCGGGAACCCATACTGGCTGACTTGGCGGAAAGTTCGCCGACGCCTGAGCATATGGATCCCCGCCTGCGCGGGGATGACGGAGGGTCAGACGGGTGTCACTCGGGCGCGCGCTGGAGGGCGCCGACACGCTGGATTTGGGTGACGGTGCCGTCTTGACTGATTGCTACGCCCTCGCTGCGGGGATCCGCCGCGCCTACCCATTTGCCGCCGACGCGCTCGATCGCGTTCGCCTTCAAACCCAGCGCGGCGATCTGCACGGTCTCTCCCAACGCCTGCAATGCGGGAACCATGGCTTCGCGCTCGGTACCCTTTTCCGCCGCCGCCACGTGGCCCGGCGCATACAGGAGTCCGAGCGCGATCGAGTCCTGCGCCGACAGCTTCCAGTCCAACACGCCGACGATCGCCTTGGCCACCTGCGCGATGATCGTCGAGCCACCGGCAGCGCCGACCGCCAGCCGGACCTTGCCGTCGGAGCCGTAGACGATCGTCGGGCTCATCGAGCTGCGCGGCCGCTTGCCGCCCTCGACGCGGTTGGCGACGAGGTTGCCGTCCTGTTCGGGGACGATATCGAAATCGGTGAGCTGGTTGTTCAGGACGGTGCCGTCGACGGTCAGTCCGGAGCCGAAATACCCCTCGACCGTCGTGGTCACCTCGACGACGTTGCCGCGGGCGTCGACGGTCGCGATGTCGGTGGTGCCGGCGACTTCGCTGACCGGCGCGCGCGTGCGGGCGGGAGCGCCGGGGGGCGAGCCGGCGGAGACGTCCGCCATCGTCGTGGTGGGGGAGATCAGCGCGGAGCGCGACGCGAGATATTTGGCGTCGAGCATGCCAGTCACGGGCACACGAATGAAATCAGGATCGCCGACGTACAGGTTGCGATCGGCATAGGCGAGGCGCGAGGACTCGGCGAACAGATGCCAGGCCTTCGCACTGCCCTTCCCGAGCCCCGCCATGTCGAAGCGTTCGAGCTGCTTCAGGATCATCAGCACGGTGATGCCGCCGGACGAGGGCGGGCCCATCCCGCACACACGGTAGACGCGGTATTTGATGCACACCGGCGGCCGCGACTTTGCGTCGTAGCTGGCGAGATCGCCGAGCGTCATCTTCGACGGGTTGCGCGCGGCGGTGTTGACCGCGGCGACGATCTTCTGCGCCTCGGGGCCGACGTAGAAGCTGTCGGGGCCTTGGGTGGCGATGCGTTGGAGGAGGGCGGCTTGCTCAGGGTTCTTGATCGTCGCGCCGATCGCAACCGGCGAGCCGTCGGGGGCGGAGAAGAGCTTTCGCGTCTCGGGCGTGATGTGGTCGCCATAGGCCTTCATGCCGTTGACGAGACGCGGGGAGGCCTGGAAGCCGTTGGTTGCGAGGCGGATCGCGGGGGCGAACAGTTGCGCCCAGGGGAGCTTGCCCGAGGTGCGGTGCGCGAGCGCCATGCCGCGGAGTGCGCCGGGGATGCCGACGCTGCGACCGCCGGGGACCGCGTCCTCGTGGGAAAGCGGCTGACCGTCGGCGCCGTAGAACCATCGCCCGGTCGCCGCCGCCGGCGCGGTTTCGCGCGCGTCGATCGTACTGAGCGCGCCGCCTGCCGCGTGACTGATCCAGAAACTGCCGCCACCGATTCCCGAGCTTTGCGGCTCGACGACGTTGAGCGCGAGCATCGTGGCGATCGCGGCGTCGGTGGCACTGCCGCCGGCGCGGAGGATCTCGACGCCGGCGGCGGCGGCGCGTGGGTCGGCCGCGCTGACCATGCCCTGGTCTTTCGCCGGGGCGGGTGCCGGGGCCGGCTGGCGCGCCTCTGCGGCGGCGGTTGGGACGAGGAGGGCGAGCGCTAGGAGAGAAGTCTTCATCGCAGGGGAGCCTAGCGCGGTTCGGGTATGAGGCAAGGCGTTAACCGGATGCGTGCTGGCGAGTTCGGTGGTCGGCTCGTTGACGAATGCCGAGACCTCGACGCCGGTTTGTCGCCCGCCAACTCCGCTAGCTTCCCAACTCCGTTAGCTGCCCAACTCAGGCGTTCGCCCAATTCCGTCGCTCTCCATTCCGTCATACCTCCCCAACTCCTTCGCCCCCCGCCCCACGTCGTCGCCCCAGCGGACGCTGGGGTATTCTCGTTTGACGAGCGACGATCGTCTTACCGGGAGATCCCAGCTTTCGCTGGGATGACGGATTTGGCGTGGGGGCGTGGGGGCGAGGGGGCTAGGGGCGGAGAGAGGGATAGATTAGCGGGCGTCAACTCCGACCGCGTCAGCGACCGAGGCGACGCCGTCGCGCTTCAGCAGCGCATCCAGTTCGCGGAGAATGCGGGCGGGGAGGCCGGGGCCTTCGTACACCAGCGCGGTATAGAGCTGGACGAGGCTCGCGCCCGCGCGGAGGCGCGCATAGGCTTCGGCGGCGCTGCCGATGCCGCCGACCGAGATCAGCGGCATCGCCGCGCCGGTCGCTTTGCGGAAATCCGACAGGCGTTGCCGGGCTAGCGGGGCGAGGGGGGCTCCGGACAGGCCACCGGTTTCCTTCGCGTTGGCCGAGCGCAGGCCGGGGCGGGAGATCGTCGTATTGTTGACGATCAGCGCGTCGATCCGGTTGTCGATCGCGGCGCGGGCGATGTCATCGATGTCGGCGGGTTCGAGGTCGGGGGCGACTTTTAGGAAGATTGGGGTTTCCCCTTTTGCCGCAGTGCAGGCCGCTAGAAGATCGCGGAGTGCCGTACCGTGCTGGAGATCGCGGAGGCCGGGGGTGTTGGGGGAGCTGATGTTGATGGTGATGTAGTCGGCGTGCGGCGCGGCTCGGGTGACGCCTTGGACGTAGTCGGCGGTGCGATCCGACGCGTCCTTGTTGGCGCCGACGTTGATGCCGAGAACGCCTTCGCCGCCCGGTGAACGTACTCGGTCGAGCGCCGCGTCGAGGCCGCCGTTGTTGAAGCCGAGACGGTTGATGACGGCGCGGTCTTCGGGGAGGCGGAAGATGCGGGGTTTGGGATTGCCGGGCTGGGCGAACGGTGTGAGCGTACCGATCTCGACGCTGCCGAAGCCCAACCCGAAGAAACCGTCGATCGCGCGACCATCCTTGTCGACGCCCGCCGCCAGGCCGACCGGATTGGGGAAGGCGATCCCCGCCACGGTCGTCGCGAGGTGCGGCACGCTGGGGGCTAGCGGCGTGCCGGCCCGGCCCCATGCGGCGAGTGCGGCGATGGTGAGGGTATGCGCGCGCTCGGCGTCGAGACGGAACAGGATCGGGTGGTAGAAGGCCATGCGCTCGTCCTTGCTTTCCATACCGGTAGCGTCAAGCCGTTACCCTGGTGGGGTCGGCCCGTTCGTCCCGCCGGCTTGCGACACCCGCTCCGTTTCGTCACCCACCCGTCCGTCACCCACCCGTCCGTCGCCTACCCCATCCTATTCGTCACCCCAGCGAAAGCTGGGGGCTCCTCGTTCAAGGCGCCCGACCCGAACAGGGAGACCCCAGCTTTCGCTGGGGTGACGGGGGGCGACGGGGGGAGGGACATGGGACGTGGGACGTGGGACCTGCAACGTGCGACGTGCGACGTGCGACGTGCGATGTAGGACGCGGGGGCACGTGTTCACTGGCGTTCAGTTGCGAGTCGTTAGCACGGCTCCACGGGTTGACGCTGCGGCGCACAAAGCCCATTTGACCAATCGGATCATATCGGTCCGATTGGACTCCGAAGCCTCCATGCGTCTTTCCAGCCTTGCCGATTATGCGGTCGTGATGATGAGCGCCGCGGCGCGTCATTGCGGCGGTATCGCGCGGCTGAACGCGACGCTGCTCGCCGAGGAGACCGGCGTGCCGCTGCCGACCGTGCAGAAGCTGGTGAGCCGGTTGTCCGCGGCGGGGCTGATCGAGAGCACGCGCGGTACCGGCGGTGGCTTTCGCTTGTCGCGGCCGCCCGCGTCGATCTCGCTGGCCGACATCATCGAGGCGGTCGAGGGGCCGATCGCGCTGACCTCATGCGTCGATGGCGCCTCGCAGGATTGCTGCGTCGAGCAGACCTGCAAGGTGAAGCCGCACTGGAACGCCGTCAACGGCGCGGTCCGCGGTGCGCTCGCCGGCGTGTCGCTCGCCAGCCTTTCGCAAACCCCGGTTTTACAGGTGCCCGCATGAAGAACACATCGCGCGCAACGCTTCACCTTTTCCTCCGCGCCTCCGCGGCTCCGTGTGAATCAGTTTTGTTCACGCGGAGACGCGGAGACGCGGAGATTTTAGAGAGCCGCTTTGCGGCCGAGGACAGATAATGGCTACCCGGAACGCAGAGGCCTACGCCGCCGCGAACAAGACGTACGAGTGGGGTTTCTTCTCGGACATCGAACAGGAATTCGCGCCGAAGGGTCTGTCGGAAGACACGGTGCGCTTCATTTCCGCCAAGAAGGGCGAGCCGCAGTGGATGCTCGACTGGCGGCTGAAGGCGTTCGCGTTGTGGCAGACGATGGAGGCGCCCGACTGGTCGAAGCTCAACGTGCCGCCGATCGATTACCAGGACGCGTATTATTACGCGGAGCCCAAGGCGAAGCCGAAGCTCGGGTCGCTCGATGAGGTCGATCCCGAGATCCTGCGCGTCTACGAGAAGCTCGGCATTCCGATCGGCGAGCAGAAGATGCTGGCCGGCGTGGTCGAGGACCCGCTGAACGAGGACGGCACGCCCAAGCGTCGCGTCGCGGTCGATGCGGTGTTCGACAGCGTCTCGGTCGCGACCACGTTCCGCAAGGAGCTCGAGGCCGCGGGCGTCATCTTCCGCTCGATCTCCGAGGCGATCAAGGAATATCCCGAGCTCGTCCGGAAATGGCTCGGCAAGGTCGTGCCGCAGCGCGATAACTATTTCGCGACGCTGAACTCGGCGGTCTTCTCCGACGGCACGTTCGTCTACATCCCGGAGGGCGTGCGCTGCCCGATGGAGCTGTCGACGTATTTCCGCATCAACGCCGAGAATACCGGGCAGTTCGAGCGCACGCTGATCGTCGCGGACAAGGGATCGTACGTCTCGTATCTCGAAGGCTGCACCGCGCCGATGCGCGACGAGAACCAGCTGCATGCCGCCGTGGTCGAACTGGTCGTGCTCGACGATGCCGAAATCAAATATTCGACCGTGCAGAACTGGTATCCAGGCGACGAGAACGGCGTCGGCGGGATCTTCAATTTCGTCACCAAACGTGCGCTGTGCCAGGGCAAGAACTCGAAGGTCAGCTGGACCCAGGTCGAGACCGGCAGCGCGATCACTTGGAAATACCCGTCGTGCGTGCTGCTTGGCGATGGCTCGGTCGGCGAGTTCTATTCGGTCGCGGTGACGAACAATCGCCAGCAGGCCGATACCGGCACGAAGATGATTCACCTCGGCAAGAATACGCGATCGACGATCGTGTCGAAGGGGATTTCGGCGGGGCGTTCGGACAACACGTACCGCGGGCTGGTGCGGGTCGCGCCGACTGCGGAGGGCGTGCGCAACTTTACACAGTGCGACAGCCTGCTGCTCGGCGACCAGTGCGGCGCGCATACCGTGCCGTATATCGAGGTCCGCAACCCGTCCGCGCAGATCGAGCATGAGGCGACGACGTCGAAGATCTCCGAGGACCAGCTGTTCTACGCGATGTCGCGCGGGTTGGACCAGGAGGCGGCGGTCGCGCTGATCGTGAATGGCTTTGCGCGGGAGGTGCTGCAGCAGCTGCCGATGGAGTTCGCGGTCGAAGCGCAGAAGCTGCTGGGGATTTCGCTCGAAGGCTCCGTGGGGTGAGTTTTGGTTGGGAGCCCATTCCCTGGAAGTTAGGGTTCCTGCGCTCGCGTTCTATGAAGTGCGGGTTCCATGAGCGCATTCGTCTCCCGCTAGAATGGCAACCCGCACAAACTTACGATTGGCCTCCCGAAGACGCGTTAAGTGATGACCTCGACTGGATTCGCGCGATGGGCACGGGCTTTATTGCCGAAGCGCGTGATGAACGATTTTTCTTGTTCGATCGTGACTGGTTTGGCTGGCCCGACCCGCCTGAATGGGGCTTCGCTTCATTCCACAAGGGCGATGGCAAATGGCATTTATGGGGCAGCTTCGACACGCTGCCTGAAAATTGGAAAGTTCCGAGAGTTGAACATGCTGAAAATTGAAAACCTCCACGCTGAGATCGATGGCAAGGAAATCCTCAAGGGCCTGTCGCTCGAAGTGAACGCGGGCGAGGTGCACGCGATCATGGGTCCGAACGGGGCGGGCAAGTCGACGCTGGGCTATGTGCTTGGCGGGCGGCCCGGTTATGAGGTCACCGCGGGCTCGGTGACGTTCGACGGCGTCGATCTGCTCGAATTGGAGGCGCATGAGCGCGCCGCGGCGGGCGTGTTCCTCGGCTTCCAGTATCCGGTCGAGATCCCCGGCGTGTCGAACGTCCAGTTCCTCCGCGAGGCGCTCAACGCCCAGCGCGCGACGCGTGACGAGAAGCCTTTGTCGGGGGGCGAGTTCCTGAAGCTCGCGCGCGGGCAGGCGGATCTGCTCGGCATGGACTACGACATGCTCAAGCGGCCGGTGAACGTCGGCTTTTCGGGCGGCGAGAAGAAGCGCAACGAGATGGTCCAGATGGGCATCGTCAACCCGAAGTTCGCGATCCTCGACGAGACCGACTCGGGGCTCGACATCGATGCGCTGCGCGTCGTCGGCGACGGCATCAACCGCATCATGCGCGCGCCCGACAAGGCGGTGCTGCTGATCACGCACTACCAGCGGCTGCTCGATTACGTGGAGCCGGACTTCGTCCATGTGCTGGCGGACGGCAAGATCGTCCGCTCGGGCGGCAAGGATCTCGCCAAGCAGCTCGAGAGCGAAGGCTATGTGGGGATCGCCGCGTGACGATGCTGCTCGACCTTCCCTCGACGCGCGAGGAATCGTGGCGTTGGGGTGATCCGGCGGCGATTGCGGCGGCGGCCGGACTGCCGCGCGGTGCCGCGCTGGACGCGGATGCGTGGTTTATGGACCTGCCGGGTGCGCGTGCGCTGTTCGTTGACGGCGTGCTGGATCAGGGTCGGAGCGATCTGCGCCATGTCACGATGACGGCGATTCACGGCGGCGAGCATGCGCTCGGTCGTCGTACAACGGGCAACGGTTGGTCGATCCGGGTCGAGGCGAATTCCGGCGTTGAGCTTCTCCAGATCGTCCACATCGCGACGGGCGGCGAGAACCAGCTTCCGGCGGAGATCGTGCTGGCCGATGGCGCGAGCGCTTCGGTCGTCGAGACGTATG
Organism: Sphingomonas sp. R86520; assembly: GCF_042466285.1. Classification (NCBI taxonomy): domain Bacteria; kingdom Pseudomonadati; phylum Pseudomonadota; class Alphaproteobacteria; order Sphingomonadales; family Sphingomonadaceae; genus Sphingomonas; species Sphingomonas sp. R86520. The sequence goes on along the minus strand of NZ_JAXHBZ010000001.1, from coordinate 2,241,253 downwards.
TCGGGATTGGCTGGTCGAACCGGTCTACGCGGATGGCGCTTGGTAAGGGTGCTAAGCTGACGCGGGCAGTGCGGTTGCTTCAGTCCAGCGGCTTTGTATCGTTGCGCGACGAGGTCGACGTCGGTGCCGAGGCGAGTCTGATCGTGACGGTGCTCGGCGCGGGCGATGCCGGGACGCGGATTGACGGCGCGATCACCGTGACGGGTGACGATGCGTTTGCCGAATATGGCGGCGCGTTGCTGACGCGGAACGATCAGCGGCAGGAGTGCGCGGTGTCGGTGCGGCATGCGGCGCTAAACGGGCAGAGCAAGCAGATCTGGCGTGCGGTCGCTGCGGACAAGTCGACGGCGAGCCTTGCGGCGCGGGTCGAGGTGGCGCGCGATGCGCAGAAGACCGACGGCGTGCAGTCGCTCCGCGGGCTGCTGTTGCAGCGCACCGCGACAGTGAATTTGAAGCCAGAACTGGAGATCTTCGCGGACGACGTGAAGTGCGCGCATGGCGCGACGGTCGGCGAGCTCGATCAGCGCGCGCTGTTCTACATGCAGAGCCGCGGCATTCCGCATGCCAAGGCACAGGCACTGCTCACGCGCGCGTTCGTTGGCGATGCGTTCGTGCAGATTGCTGACGAGACTGTGCGGGATGCTTTCGTGGCGGACGCGGATGCGTGGCTGGAGCGGGCGCTTTCTGCTCCCCTCCCGCTTTCGGGAGGGGTTGGGGGAGGGGCTTCATCATGAGTATTACCATCGACCAAGCCCTCCCCCGACCCCTCCCGCAAGCGGGAGGGAAGGCCTTGGATCGCCTGTCGGACTTCCCGGCGATCCCCGAGGGCTGGGCGTATCTCGATACCGCCGCGACTGCGCAGAAGCCGCAGGCGGTAGTTGACGCGATTACGCGGGCGTATGGCGAGACCTATGCCACCGTGCACCGCGGGGTGTACCAGCGCTCGGCGGACATGACGGTCGCCTATGAGGCCGCGCGGAAGGCCGTCGCTCGGTTCATCGGCGCAGGTTCGGCGGACGAGATCGTGTTCGTGCGCGGTGCTACCGAGGCTATCAATCTGGTCGCGCAGTGCTGGGCCGGGACGCAGTTGAAGGCGGGTGATCGCATCATGCTTTCGATGCTGGAGCATCACTCGAACATCGTGCCGTGGCAGATGATCGCCGAGCGCGTCGGCGCAGCGATCGACGTGTTGCCGTTGACCCCCGACCACCGCATCGATCTCGACGCGATGGAACGGATGATCACGCCGGCACACAAGCTGGTCGCGCTCGGGCATGTCTCGAATGTGCTCGGCTCTGTGCTCGATGCCAAGCGCGCGACCGAGATCGCGCATTCGGTCGGCGCGAAGATCCTGCTCGATGGGTGCCAGTCGGTGCCGCGGATCACGGTCGACGTGAAGGCGATCGGATGCGATTTCTACGTGTTCTCCGGGCACAAGCTGTACGGGCCGACCGGGATCGGCGTGCTGTGGGCCAAGCCGGAATTGCTCGACGCGATGCCGCCGTACCAGGGTGGTGGGTCGATGATCGACAAGGTGTCGTTCGCGAAGACCACTTACGCGCCGCCGCCCGGACGGTTCGAGGCGGGGACGCCGCATATCGTCGGCGCGCTCGGGCTGCATGCGGCGATCGACTATGTCGATAGCATCGGGCTCGACGCGATCCACGCGCATGAGAGCGCGCTGGTGACGGCGACGCGTGACGCGCTGTCGGGGATCAATTCGGTGCGCCTCTACGGCCCGGCGGACTCGGCGGGGATCGTGAGCTTCACGATCGAGGGGGTTCATCCGCACGACATCGGCACCATATTGGACGAGGAGCGCGTCGCGATCCGCGCCGGCCATCACTGTGCGCAGCCGTTGATGGAGGCGCTGGGCGTCGATGCGACGGCGCGCGCGAGTTTCGGCGTGTATAACGGGCCGGCGGACGTCGAGGCGCTGGTGCGCGGTATCGAGCGAGTAACGAGGATCTTTAAATGAGCGATCGGTTCGAGATCGAGGAAGTGGATGCCGTCGCATCGCCGCCGAAGGCGCGCGTCGTGATGGAGACGGACTCCGATGCGGAGCGCAAGCGCGATTATCTCGCGGGCTTCCTGGCGCAGAAGCCGCAGGTGGATTCGCCCGGCGAGCCTGGTGGCGCGGTGTATGATGCGATCATCGATGCGCTGAAGGAGATTTATGATCCCGAGATCCCGGTGAACATCTATGATCTGGGGCTGATCTACGGCGTCGAGGTGACGGATGACGGGCATGCGGTGGTGTCGATGACGCTGACGACGCCGAATTGCCCGGTGGCGGAATCGATGCCGGCCGAGGTCGAGATGCGCGTCGGGTCGGTGCCGGGGGTCGGGTTTGCAGAAGTGAACCTGGTTTGGGATCCGCCTTGGGATCCGCAGAAGATGTCGGACGAGGCCAAGCTAGAGCTTGGGATGCTGTAATCATTCCCCTCCCGCTTGCAGGAGGGGTTAGGGGAGGGGAGAGCGGAACGCTGCTGTTCAAGCCCTCCCCCGACCCCTCCCGCAGGCGGGAGGGGAGCAGAAGGAATTGGTGATGGCGACGACATTGCGAGCACGGCCGGCGGCGCTGAACCTGACGGCGACGGCGCATGCGCGGATCGCCGACCTTATGGCGCGGGCTCCGGCGGATGCAATCGGCGTGAAGCTGTCGACGCCGAAGCGCGGGTGTTCGGGGCTGGCCTATTCGGTGGACTACGTGACTGAGGCCAAGCCTTTCGACGAGCGGATCGATACGCCGGGGGGCACGCTGTTCGTCGATGGCGGGTCGATCCTGTATCTGATCGGGTCGACGATGGACTGGGTCGAGGACGATTTCACTGCCGGGTTCGTGTTCCAGAACCCCAACGCCAAGGGGGCATGCGGGTGCGGGGAAAGCTTCACCGTTTGACTGCCACCGTTAGGTAGTTTGTGTCCCCGCGAAGGCGGGGACCCAGGCTGGGCTCCCGCCTTCGCGGGAGAACAGGGAGGTTCGAACTACCGTTCGATTTCGGCGACTCTTCTACCATCCCGGCGAAGGCCGGGGCCCAGTTGGGAAACGCTGCTGACATAGCGCTGCGCATCGTCACGATGACCTTGCCAACTGGACCCCGGCCTCCGCCGGGGAGGAGATTTCGCTGGGGTAGTGATTGGCCGCTGGCCTTGCCCCCCGGTCCCGTCCTGTGCCACTCCCCGCGGCAACAAGAGGGGATATCCGTGGCCAGCCTGCTTCGCCGAAAAATCGTCACCGAGCAGCCGCCCGAGCATCAGCTCGCGCGGACCTTGTCGTGGCCGCATCTGGTGGCGATGGGTGTCGGTGGGATCGTCGGCACCGGCATCCTGACACTGATCGGCGTCGGCGCGGGGCTCGCCGGACCCGCCGTGATCCTGTCCTTTATCATCGCCGGCGGAATCTGTGCCTGCGCGGCGCTCGCCTATGCCGAGATGGCGACGATGATTCCCGCGTCGGGCAGCGCGTACACCTACAGCTATGTCGTGCTCGGCGAGCTGATCGCGTGGGTGATCGGCTGGTCGCTGATCCTGGAATATTCGCTGGTGGTGTCGACCGTCGCGGTCGGCTGGTCGGGCTATGCGGCGCCATTGCTGCGTGGCGCGTTCGGCTTTCCCGAGGCGCTGACGCTCAGCCCTGAGCTTGGCGGTATCCTCAACGTCCCCGCGATCTTCATCATTGCGGTCGTGGCCGGCGTGCTGTCGTTCGGCACGCGCGAGAGTGCGACGCTGAACGCGGTGCTGGTAGGCGTGAAGATGATCGCGCTCGCGGTGTTCGTGTTCATCGCGTTGCACTATTTCAACGCGGCCAACCTTCACCCGTTCATGCCCTACGGCTTTCCCAAGGCCGTGCAGCCCGATGGCGCCGAGCGCGGGGTGATGGCGGCGGCTGCGATCATCTTCTTCGCCTTTTACGGTTTCGACGCGATCTCGACCGCCGCGGAGGAAACCAAGAACCCCGGCCGCGATCTCGCGATCGGGATCGTCGGGTCGATGGTGGCCTGCATCGCGATCTACATCCTTGTGGCGGTCGCGGCGGTGGGTGCGCTGTCCTACACCAAGTTCGCCGGCAGCGCCGAGCCGCTCGCGCTGATCCTGCGCGAGATCGGCCAACCGGGGTTTGCGACCTTCCTGGGAGCCTCTGCCGTCATCGCCTTGCCGACGGTGCTGCTTGCCTTCCTGTTCGGCCAGAGCCGCATCTTCTTCACGATGGCGCGTGATGGGTTGCTGCCGTTGAGCCTCGCCAAGGTCTCCAAGCGAGGTGCCCCCGTCCGCATCACCTGGATCACTGCGGCAATCGTTGCGGTGATCGCTGGGCTGTTGCCGCTCGCCGAGATCGCTGCGTTGGCGAACGCGGGCACGTTGGCGGCATTCGTTGCGGTGTGTGCGTGCATGCTGGTTATGCGTCGCCGTGCGCCCGATGCGGTGCGGACGTTCCGGGCACCGGCTGCGACACTGGTAGGGACGATCGGTATCCTCGGGTGCCTGTATCTGTTCTTCAGCCTGCCTTCGAAGACGCAACTGTATTTCGGACTCTGGAACCTGCTCGGGCTGGTGATTTACTTCGTCTATGCACGTCCGCGAGCGCTCGCGGAGTGACCGGCTGGACGATCGGGATCATCGGCGGCTCCGGACTGTACGCGGTCGACGGGATCGAGGACGGGCGCTGGCGGACGGTCGAGACGCCCTGGGGCGAACCGTCGGACGCGATCTACACCGGCCGCGTAGGCCATGTCGGCGTCGCGTTCCTGCCACGGCATGGGCGGGGGCATCGGATTTCGCCGTCCGAGCTGAACGCCCGCGCGAACATCGATGCGTTGAAGCGGCTGGGTGTGACCGACGTGCTGGCGGTGTCGTCGGTCGGTTCGCTGGTCGAGCAGCGCCCGCCCGGCAGCTTCACGATCGTCGACCAGTTCATCGATCGTACCAAGGGGCGGCCGTCGAGCTTTTTCGGGAGTGGGCTGGTGGCGCATGTCTCGATGGCGGATCCGGTGTGTCCGCGGCTTTCGGGATATGCGGTCGACGCAGCACGGGCGGCTGGCGCGCAGGTCGACGACCGCGGGACCTATCTGGCGATGGAAGGCCCGCAATTCTCGACACGTGCGGAAAGCCTGCTGTACCGGCAATGGGGCTGCGACGTGATCGGGATGACGGCGATGCCCGAGGCGAAACTCGCGCGGGAGGCGGAGCTTCCGTACGCGCTGGTCGGGATGGTGACGGATTACGACTGCTGGCGCGAGGACGAGGCGGGCGTCGACGTCGCGCAGGTCGTGGCACAGCTTGGTGCGAATGCGGCTAAGGCTCGGGCGATGGTGATGGCGTTGCTGCGTGCGTTGCCGGTGGATCGGGAAGCTTCGCCGATCGATACATGCCTGGATAGCGCGATCATTACGGCGCGGGACGCGCGCGATCCTGTGTTGGTGGCGAAGCTGGATGCGGTGGCGGGGCGGGCGCTTTCCCGAGGCTGAGGCTTGACCTTGCCCTCACCCTTCCCACCGGCAAGAGCCGGCGGGCCCCTTCCCTCTCCCGATGGGAGAGGGGAGACGCCGAAGGTGGCGAGGGTGAGGTCAGGGGTCGCTAGTGTTGACGCTTGGAACCCTGGGCTCCCGCTCTCGCGGGAGAACAGGTTGGCAGCGCTTAACTAAAAGTTCGTCCGTCGCCCCGTCCGACATATCGCTGCAACATATCGGGACGAAAGGGAGTGGGTCGCCGCCCCTCTCCCCCTGTGGACGGCGACTTGACCGGGTCTCCCCTGTCCCGGTCTTCTCCCTGAACTACGGGGCGATCCTTGCGATCGCCCCGCATTTTTTCGTTCGGGACGTGCGCGAGCCGCCGAGCCGGTGCTCCCTCGATCATCCCAAGCACGTCATCCCATCGAACGCTGGGATATCCCTCGTGGTGGGCGACGTAGGCCTCACGGAGATATCCCAGCTTTCGCTGGGATGACGGTAGTTGTGGGTTGCTGAAGGCGTCAGCGTCAGCGTCGGCGTCGGCGTCGGCGTCGGCGTCAGTCTCGGCTTAGGCGTCGTCCCGGATCGCTCCGGGACGACGTAGCAAGTCTTACGCGGCCAGCTTGCGCAGGACGTAGTGGAGGATGCCGCCGTTGAGGAAATATTCCAGCTCGTTGACGGTATCGATGCGGCACTTGGTCTGGAACGTCTCGCTGGTGCCGTCGGCGCGGGTCATCTTGACGGTGACGTCCTGGCGCGGGCGGATGCTCGCGACGTCGAGGATCGTGAACGTCTCCGACCCGTCGAGACCGAGCGTCTTGCGATCGGTGCCTTCGGCGAACTGCAACGGCAGCACGCCCATGCCGACCAGGTTCGAGCGATGGATGCGCTCGAAGCTCTCGGTGATGACTGCACGGACGCCGAGCAGGTTGGTGCCCTTCGCGGCCCAGTCGCGCGACGAGCCGGTCCCGTATTCCTTGCCGGCGACGATCACCAGCGGGGTGCCGTCCTGCTTGAAGCGCATCGCGGCGTCGTAGATCGCCATGACTTCGCCGTCGTACTTCGACATGCCGCCTTCGATGCCGGGGACCATCTCGTTCTTGATGCGGATGTTGGCAAACGTGCCGCGCATCATCACGTCATGGTTGCCGCGGCGTGCGCCATAGCTGTTGAAGTCCGCCTTGCTGACCTGATGCTCCTGTAGGAAGCGACCAGCGGGTGAATCCGCCTTGATCGAACCGGCCGGCGAGATGTGGTCGGTGGTGATCGAATCGCCGAGGATCGCGAGCGGCTTGGCGTCGATGATGTCCTGCACCGGGGCGGGGGTCATCGACAGGCCGTCGAAGTAGGGCGGGTTGGCGACATAGGTCGACCCTGCGCGCCACTGGTACGTGTCCGAACCGGTGACGTCGATCTCGCGCCACTTGGCGTCGCCCGCATAGACGTCGCCGTAGCGCGCGCCGAACATGCCGGCGTCGATGTTGGCGTCCATCGTCGTGCGGACTTCCTCGTTGGTCGGCCAGATATCGCGCAGATACACGTCCTGACCGTCCGAACCCTGGCCCAGCGGCGTCTCGATCATGTCGGTCGTGACGGTGCCCTTGATCGCATAGGCGACGACCAGCGGTGGCGAGGCGAGGAAGTTGGCACGGACGTCTGGCGACACGCGGCCCTCGAAGTTGCGGTTGCCCGAGAGGACCGACGCGGCGACGAGGTCGTTCTCGTTGATCGCGGCCGAGATCGCAGGCGCGAGCGGCCCCGAGTTACCGATGCAGGTCGTGCAGCCATAGCCGACGAGGTTGAACCCGAGCGCGTTCAGGTCGGCGGTCAGGCCAGCCTTGTCGAGATAGTCGGTGACGACCTGCGAACCGGGGGCGAGCGACGTCTTCACCCAAGGCTTCGACTTGAGGCCGAGTGCGTTCGCCTTGCGCGCGACGAGACCGGCGGCGACCAGCACCGACGGGTTCGACGTGTTGGTGCAGCTGGTGATCGCGGCGATGACGACGTCGCCGTCACCGATGTCATGCTCGCGGCCTTCGACGGCGACGCGCGCGGGCTGCTCCTTGTGGTACAGCTTGTGGAGGTCGCTGTTGAAGACCTCGTCGACCTTGTTGAGGCTGACGCGGTCCTGCGGACGCTTCGGGCCGGCGAGCGAGGCGACGACGGTGCCCATGTCGAGTTCGAGCGTGTCGGTGAACACCGGATCCTCGGCGTTCTCGTCACGCCAGAAGCCGTTGGCCTTGGCATAGGCCTCGACCAGTTCGACATTCTCGTCCGAGCGCGCGGTGAGGCGCATGTAGTCGAGCGTCTTGTCGTCGATCGGGAAGAAGCCGCAGGTCGCGCCGTATTCGGGCGCCATGTTGGCGATCGTCGCGCGATCGGCGAGCGTCATCGACGACAGGCCGGGGCCGAAGAACTCGACAAAGCGGCCGACCACGCCCTTGGCGCGCAGCATCTGCGTGACGGTGAGCACGAGATCGGTGGCGGTGATGCCCTCGTTGAGCTTGCCGAGCAGCTTGAAGCCGACGACCTCGGGGATCAGCATTGACACGGGCTGGCCGAGCATCGCGGCCTCGGCCTCGATCCCGCCGACGCCCCAGCCGAGCACGCCGAGACCGTTGATCATCGTCGTGTGGCTGTCGGTGCCGACCAGCGTATCGGGATACGCGATCATGGTACCGTCGCCGTGGTCACCCGACGACGCCGACGACCAGACGGCCTGGCCAATATATTCGAGGTTCACCTGGTGGCAGATGCCGGTGCCGGGGGGGACGACCTGGAAGTTGTCGAGCGCCTTCGAACCCCATTTGAGGAACTCGTAGCGCTCGATGTTGCGCTCATATTCAAGGTCGACGTTGTCGTGGAACGCCTGGGGGGTGCCGAACTCGTCGACCATCACCGAGTGATCGATGACGAGGTGGACGGGGACCTGCGGGTTGATCTTCTCGGGGTTGCCGCCGAGCTTGGTCATCGCGTCGCGCATCGCGGCGAGGTCGACCACGCAGGGAACGCCGGTAAAATCCTGCATCAGTACGCGGGCGGGGCGATACTGGATCTCACGGTCGCTGCGGCGTTCCTTCTGCCAGTCGACGATCGCCTGGATGTCGTCGCGCGTGACGGTGACGCCGTCCTCGAAGCGGAGCAGGTTCTCAAGCAGCACCTTCATCGAGAATGGCAGGCGGCTGATGTCGCCAAGCTGTTCCGACGCCTTGGCGAGGCTGTAGTAGTCGTACGACTTGCCGCCGGTCGAAAGGCTGGTGCGGGTCTTGAGGGTATCCTGGCCAATGGCAGTCATAGGGGTCCTTCCCGTGGGCGTCGGGCCGCCGGGCGCCGAGGGGAAAGCAGCCATGAAGGCCACGCGGGCGCGCCGGGAACCGAGCAAAAAATGCTGTTACTGCGCGCGCCTTAGCAAGGGGGAGCCGATCGGGGAAGGGTGCGGTTGCCAGTGTCGCGCGCTAAACGTCACTCCCGATCGTTGCTGTCTACCAGGCGGGTATCAGCCGTCGATCAGGCGGGGCCGTCAGACTGATGGATTCCGCTCGACATGCGCAGAAATCGATCCATTCGATCTAGCGCCGGCTGCGTAAGAACGACCGGATCGCCGTCTGCATACGGCTCGACTTGGTTATCGGCGACGAGATGGGCGAGCCAGCGCTGCCCGACACCAGACGGCGTCGCGGTCAAGGTGATGAGATCGGCCTCGGACACCGCATCTCCCTTCGACTGCGCGACGAACAGGCGCAGCATCATGTTCCAGGCATGTTCGTCGAATATTTCGCTGGGAAAGATATCAGAACGCAAACCTCGAACCTGAAGGAGGTTTTCGGCAGTTTGTGCCGAGTCGAGATTTTCATCGTGATCATGCGCCATGGTCAAAGCCTACGCCACCGTCACACGTAAAAGCCATATCGAAGGTTCATTCTGGTCCTAAAACGTAAATTTAATAGACGGAACATAACTCAGACCATTGCGTTCGCGTGGATCAAGGCCGATCACGTCTCATGACCACAATGCATGACGAAACCGCTGCGCTGCGCACCGCGATCACGCATGCGTTGGCAATTGCCGATGAGCAACGGAGTCACCTCGTTGCTGCGCTCCTCGCGGAATGCCTCGACCGGCTCGATCGAACGCTCGGCTAATCGTTACTTTCACCACGCCGTCGATTGCGTGGCGGTAGTCCGGCCTACGCCGATGCAAGGAACAACGCGTGGCCGAAGGGCAGGTGCATGCGCGAACTTCACTTACCTTCCTTGCCGTCAACCATCTGATCTGTGACAAATTTACAGCAAATATTACAGATTGTGACACGCTCCGGGTTCTGAACCTTTCGTCGATTGCGTTCAAAAAATCGCAGCCATACCCTCGATGAAAGAACGCACGTTTCGGACGAAACGGCGCTAATCAGGAGGATCCAGATGACCAATGTTACCTTGCGTGCCGTGTCGCGCCATGTGCGCACGAGCCTGCTGGCATCGACCGCGCTCCTGGCATCGGCGCTCGCCCCGACAATGGTATCGGCACAGGATCGCCCGACCGGTGCCGATACGATATCCTATGGCAGTTCGCTCAACCCCGTCGACCTCGTGAATGCGCCGAGCATCGTCATCAGTGCGCCCGGTACGCCGACATCGGCACAGGATCCGGCCAACGGCGTGAACGGCGTCGGCCAGATGACGATCGCGTCGGCCAGCGGGGGGCTCGGCATCTGCACCGGTACGCTGATCAACCCCCGGACGGTCATCTTCGCAGCGCACTGCGTCAACGAGAACGACGCCGGTACCGGCGCTCAGGATCCCTGGGGCTATGGGTCGCAGGGCGGCGGTATCCCGATCGCGTTCGGCTTTGCGCAGAACAACTTGCCGGCCGTACGCGACTGGTACCTGGGCACCACTGCAACGGGTGCGGCCAACCCCAACCAGTTCAAGACCAGCACCGCCAACTTCCTCTACAACGTCAACCAGGTCGTCTATAACGCCGACTCGCTGAAGCTCGGGCTCGGGCAGAATTTTATCCAGGGCGACGTCGCGATCGCGACGCTCGATACGCCAGCGGCCAACGTGCCGACCTGGGCATTGCTGCTGTCCGCATTGCCTGCGCCGGCGGCGATCAGCGACACGGCCGGCACCGGGTACCATGTGACGATCACGGGTTATGGTCGCAGTGGTCAGGGTGGCACGGTGACGGGCGATACCAATGGCATCGACTACCGTCGCCGCATCGCGGAGAACACGATCGGCATCCTCGGCTCGTTCGACGACCGCGACGCATTCCTGTTCGGATCGACCGACGCTCTGCCGCAGAACCTGTACCAGCTCGACTTCGACGATCCGCGTCGCGGCACGGCGGCAGCGAGCCCATACGACTTCAACCTGTTCAAGGACGACGCGTTGCCCAACGAGGGCACGACGGCGGGCGGCGACTCGGGTGGTCCGCTGATCCTCGATCGCACGTTCGCCAAGCAGGTCGTGATCGGCGTGCTGTCGGGTGGCAGCCGGTTCTACGGTGAGACCCCGTTCGGCGCCTATGGCACACAGAGCTTTTATCAGCCGCTGTACCTTTTCTCCGACTATATCGCAGCCAATAACCCGTATCGCTATGCCCAGACGAAGGCTGGCGACGGGTCGTGGACCGATGCGTCCCACTGGGTGACCGCGCTCGATCCGAATTACCAGATCATCGTCGATGGCAAGCTGGTCAACGGCGTGCCGACCACCCCCGGTGCGGGAATCGCCGGTGACGGCAACAAGTTCGGCCAGGTCTGTTTCGACACGGATTGCATCGACGTGAAGACGGGCATCGAGACCGTCGACGGCGTACCGGTGACGACCAAGAGCGACGCGCCGGCGGTGGCGGCGACGACCGCCAAGGCGCCGACATCCGGTGCCGCGGCGGCGGGGTTGATCCTCGAAACCGTGGCGCACGGGGGCAAGGCCGACGGGACGCTGCTGAGCAACGCCGACGACGTCGCACAAGCTGGAGGCGATGCGGTAGCACTGGCGGTGTTGTCGCCGACGCTGGCCAACGGCCTGCCGGGTGCGACCAATTTCGTGCCGAACAACATCGATCCCGACCGGACGATCCAGCGCAGCGCACGTTATTACGACGTGACGTTGTCGGCAGCGGGCACGACCACGCTCGGCTCGGCGGTAACGGTCGACAAGTTCACGGTCGCGGGCAGCACGGCGAAGCTGGCGGTGACGGCGGCAGGATCACTAACCAGCCTGATGACGATCAACCAGGTGACGGGTGTCGTCCAGAACGACGGGACGATCTCGACGCGGGGCGATTACTTCATGCTGTCGGGCCTGCTGACCGGATCGGGCCGCATCAACACGCCGTTCTTCACCAGCGTCGCCGGCATGATCGCGCCGGGCACCACGGGAACGATCGGCACGCTGACGGTCGGTGGCAACGGCGTGCTGGCGTCGGGAACGAACCTGTTGATCGATCTCGGGCCGAACGGCACGTCCGACAAGCTCGCGTTCGTCGCGACCACCTTCAACGCGGCGGGCGCGGCGACCAACGGGATCGTCAATCTGGGCGGCAAGGTCGGCTTCGCGCCGGTCGCGGGCCAGACGATCCGGTACAACGACCTCTACACGATCGTGACCGCGCAGGGCGGCATCACCGGCAGCTTCGGCGCGGCAACGCCGTTCAGCGCAATCCTGACGCCGAGCTATGTCTACACCGCCAATTCGGTCCAGGTGCGGATCCTCGCCGGGCAGTACCGCAACGTCGTCGCCGCGACGCCGGTCCAGTCCGCCTATGCAGGCCTGCTCGACCAGAACCGGTCGAACTACGCGGCGTTGAGCGGCGTGTATGGTTCGCTCGACCTGCAGAACGCCGCAACGATCCGCTCGACGCTCGAGGGTCTCGCTCCTCGCGCGGAAACGTTGAAGACGAGTCTCGGCATCGCCTCGGTGGACACGGCGTCGCGTTTCTACCGCGACCACATCGCACAGATCGACACGCGGGGCGGACTTGGCGGCACGCTGGCGATGATCGGCAAGCCGGTCCAGGTCGCATCGCTGATGGCGAGCGACATGCCTGGCGGGCAGGGCATGATGAGCGATTCGAGCGGTACGGTGCTCCAGGAGGGCAAGCTGCCCGAGGACATGGGCGGCTTCATCGCCGGTGGGTATATCGACGGCCATAGCCGGTCGATGCCGGGGACTAATCCGTTAGGCGGGCGCGACACGTTCGATGGGTATTTCGTCGCTGCCGGGCTGGAGAAGCAGGCAGGCGAGGGCAGCGTAATCGGCTTCTCGTTCTCGTACACCAACACCGACGGCACCACTGGCGGAATCGCACAGCGCGCCAAGGGCGAACTGTTTCAAGGCACGCTGTACGGCAAGCTCGAGAGCGCATCGGGGATCGTCCTCGATACGCAGTTCAGCGCGGGCGCATTCGTCGCGAAGACCGATCGCAGCGTCGGGTTCGTCGGCACCAACTACCGCCTGCGCAGCTCCGACAATGCGTTGACCGTGGTGAGCGAAGTCGGGCTCGGCAAGGCGTTCGACCTGTCGATGCTGAAGGTCGGCCCGCGCGTGTCGATCCGGGCAAGTCATATCGGCTTCGGCAAGTCGGTCGAGAATGGCGGCGGGCCTGCGCTGTTCGTGGATCGCGACAGCTTCGACAGTCTGCAGGGACGTGCCGGGCTGACGCTCAGCGGCGGCGCTTCGATCAAGCCCTATGCGGCGGCGAACTTCGTCCATGACTTCCAGTCGACGCCGGGCGTGTTCGGCGCCAACTTCGTCGGCGGGATCGGCCCGAATGCGCTGTTCGCGCTGGCCGGGCGGGACAAGAACTGGGGTGAGATCAGCGCAGGACTGACGCTGGTCGGCGACCGGGTGGACGTGTCGGTCGGCGCCGACACGACCGTCGAGCGCAAGGACGTATCGAACCAGTCCTACAAGGGATCGATCACGCTGCGCTTCTGATCGACTGACCTGCCGCCGGGTCGCGCCGGTACGAAAAGGGCCATCCGTACGCGCGGGTGGCCTTTTTCGTTTCGAGCAGGCGACGATCGAAACCCTTCAACATGCAAAACGCGCAATTGACTGCCTGGGCAATGGTTGCCATGGCAACCATATGGCGTTTTACACGAAAACTGATTTCGGGCCGGACTGTTCACTCGGCTACCTCGCGCGGCGGATCCACCAGATCGGGCAGAGCCTGATCGAGCCCGTCTTCGTGGCAGAGGGGCTGTCGGGCACGCAGTGGTCGGCACTCATGTCGATCCTGGCCGGGCGCGCGGCGACCTGTGCCGACCTCGCGCGGGATCTCGCGCATGACAAGGGTGCGACGACCCGGTTGGTCGATGCCATGGAGCAAAATGGCTGGGTAACGCGGTCGCGCGCGAGCGACGACCGGCGGGTGCTCAATCTCGAACTGACGCCAAACGGTGAAGCGGTCGCGATCCGGTGTCGCGATACTATCATCAAATACTGGAACACCCTGCTGACGGGCTGGGACAGGACCGAGATAGAGACGCTCATCGAACTGATGCAGAAACTTCGCACCACGCTGGACGATGCTTTGACCGAGGGACTTCGACCATGAAGATAGGCATCGCACTCGTGCCGGTGACGGTCGCGTGGCTGTTGACGGGATGCGCAATTCCCGAGTCCAGGGCGATCGTAGAGCCGCTATCGGCCAGCACCCTGGGCCTTGCGGCGGACCGGGCGCCGGTAATCGCGGCGGATTGGTGGCGCGGGTTTGGCGATCCACAGCTCGATCGGCTGGTGAGCGATGCGGTGGCGGGTAATCCGTCGCTGGACGCTGCGTTGGCGCGGGTCGCGCAGGCGCAGGCGGTGTTGTCGACGCGGCGTGCGGACAACGGCCCGGACGTGACGCTCGATGCCCAGGAGCAGTTCGCGCGGCTGAGCGGGCGCTACACCATTCCGCCGCCCTATGCGGGGACGACGCGGTTCGTCGGGACGGCGGCGGCGAACCTCAGCTGGAACCTCGATCTGTTCGGGCGGCAGAAGGCGGCGATCGTCGGTGCGCGGGCTTCGGTGCGGGCGGCGGCGCTCGACGTGGCGGCGGCGCGGTTGGCGCTGTCGGGCGCGGTGGTGCAGACGTATATCGACCTCGAACGCGCCGAGGCGCAGGCGGGGATCGCGCGGCGGACGATCGCGACGCGCGAAAATACGTTGCGGCTGGTGAACGTGCGGATCCGCAACAAGCTGAGCAGCAAGCTGGAGGCGCAGGCGGCGACGACGTTGCTGGCGCAGGCCCGACAGGCTTTGCTGCGCGCGGAGGCGGGGCAGGTGCTGGCGAAGAATGCGCTGGCGGCGCTTGCCGGGCGGGGGGTGGATTACGCCGTGGCTATCGGTGCGACTGCGTTGAGGCTCGACGCGGTCTTGCCGCTGCCTGCGACGGTTCCCGCCGACCTGCTTGCGCGTAGGGCCGACATCGCGGCGGCACAGGCGCGGATCGAGGCGGCTGCAGCCGGGCGCCAGGTGGCGCGGAAGGCGTTCTATCCTAACGTGAACCTGGCGGCGCTGGCGGGGTTCCAGGCAATCGGGCTCGGCAATCTCGTGTCGCTCGATGCGGGGACGGTCGGTGCTGGGCCGGCGATCCACCTGCCGATCTTCGACAATGGCCGGCTGAAGGCGGATCTGGCGGGCGCGACTGCGGTGCTGAATCTGGCGACCGCCGATTACAACGACCGGGTCGTCGGCGCGGTGCGCGAGGCGGCGGATGCGGTCGCGCGGATCGGTGCGCTGGATGCCGACCGGACGCGACAACGCGAGGTGGTTCGCGGCTATGCCGAGACCGGGCGATTGAACGCGATACGGGTGTCGAGCGGACTCGATAGCCGACTCGATCTCGTCGACAATGATGTGCGGCTGCTCGCCGCCGAACAGGCCGATGCCGACCTTGCCGCCAATGCCGCGCAACAGCGCGTCCAGCTGGTGCTGGCGCTGGGCGGTGGTTTCGATTTGCAGGATTTGAACCGATGACCGACACGCAGACACCCCCACCTGTTTCGGCACCTGTTGCGGCACCAGCTGCTCCCGCCGGTAATCCGCAGGGGCGCAAGCGCGCGCTGACGATCCTGGGCGTGGTCGTCGTGATCGCCGCGATCGTGTGGGCGGTGTTCCACTTCCTGCTCGCCGCGCCTGCGCAGGCGACCGACGACGCGTATGTCGCGGGCGACGTGGTGGCGATCACTGCACGCGATCCGGGGCAGGTGACTGCGATCTACGCCGACAACACCCAGGTGGTGAAGGCGGGGCAGCCGTTGATCGATCTCGATGCGGCGACGGCGGATGTCGGTGTCGCGTCGGCGGAGGCCGAACTGGCGCGCGCGGTGCGGTCGACGCGGTCGGACTTTTCGAAGGTGAACGAGACCGGTGCGGCGGTGGTGCAGGCCGAGGCCGAACTGGCGCGGGCGCGGAACGATCTCGCTCGTCGGCGAGGCGCTGCTGCCGAAGGCGCGATCTCGGGTGAGGAACTGAGCCATGCGGCGGACCAGGTGAAGGTGGCGAGCGCGACGCTGCAACTCGCGCGGAGCCAGCAGGCGCAGTCGCAGAACGGCGTCGCGGGAACCACTGTTTCGAACAACCCGGCGGTGATGGCGGCGATCGCAGCCTATCGGCGCGCGGCGATCACGCGCAGCCACATGCACGTCGTCGCGCCAATCGACGGGGTCGTGGCGCAGCGGACGGTGCAACTCGGCCAGCAGGTGTCGGCGGGGATGCCGTTGATGGCGGTGGTGCCGCTCGATCGGGTGTGGGTCGACGCGAACTTCCGCGAGACGCAGCTGCGTGATCTGCGGATCGGACAGCCGGCGACGGTGACCGCCGATATGTATGGCGACGACCTGGTCTATCACGGGCATGTCGTCGGGCTGGGGGCGGGAAGCGGTAACGCGTTCGCGCTGCTGCCACCGCAGAATGCGAGCGGGAACTGGATCAAGATCACCCAACGCGTGCCGGTCCGGATCGCGCTCGACAAGGAGGAGTTGCGACGGAACCCGTTGCGGGTCGGACTGTCGGTGAATGCGACGGTCGGTACCGCCGACAAGTCCGGGACGATGGTCGGGCGGCCGGCGGTCGCCGCGTACAAGGGGCTCGCGACCGGGCAGGGGGATGCGGCGGTCGATGCGAAGATCCGGCAGATCATCGCGGCTAACCGGTGATGATCGTGCTTTGGCAGACCGCGTGGGTGGAAACGAGCGGCGGCTCCCGCGTCCGTGTTCTCCCGCGACGGCGGAAGCCCAGTCTGGGTCCCCGCCTTCGCGGGGAAACAGGGAACGGGCGGTCCGCTTTGCTTGGAATACCACCCCGGCGGAGGCCGGGGCCCAGTTGGAGAGGTGGTCGTAACGGAACGCCGCCTTTCATCAGCGACGTTTCCCAATTGGGCCCCGGCCTTCGCCGGGGGGGCGTCTCCGCTGGGGTACCTTGCTCAAAACGGAGCGCTGCATAATGGCCGCGCCCTCTGGTCCCGGTCCCGCCCCCCTCGTCGGCGGATCGCTCGCGCTCACCGCCTTCGCGCTCGCGCTGGGCACGTTCATGCAGGTGCTCGACACGACGATCGCCAACGTGTCGCTGCCGACGATCGCCGGCAATCTCGGCGTATCGAGCGATAATTCGACGTGGATCGTGACCGCGTTTGCCGTCGCCAACGGTGTGGCCGTGCCGCTTACGGGCTGGCTGATGGGCCGGTTCGGCGTGGTGCGGACGTTCTGCGTGTCCGTGTTCCTGTTCACGATCGCGTCGTTCCTGTGCGGGATCGCATGGGACCTGCCGTCGCTGATCGGGTTCCGCGTGCTCCAGGGCGCGGTCTCGGGGCCGATGATTCCGGGCAGCCAGGCGCTGCTGATCGCGATCTTCCCCGCGCACAAACGCGGGACGGCGCTGGCGATCTGGTCGATGACGACGCTGGTCGCGCCGATCATGGGGCCGATCCTCGGCGGCTACATCTCCGACAATTACCATTGGAGCTGGATTTTCCTGATCAACGTGCCGTTTGGCGTGTTCACGGCGTTCGTCTGCTGGAACAAGCTGGGCAAGCGCGACACGCCGACGCGCAAACTGCCGATCGACCAGGTCGGGTTGATCCTGCTGGTGATCTGGGTCGGCGCGTTGCAGATCGTGCTCGATCTCGGCAAGAACGACGACTGGTTCGCGGCCGACCGGATCGTCATCGCTACCGTGATCGCCGCGATCGGTTTCGTCGGCTGGCTGATCTGGGAGCTGACGGATGCCAACCCGGCGGTGAACCTGTCGCTGTTCAAGAACCGCAATTTCGCGATCGGCACGACCGCGTTCTGCCTCGGTTATGCGGTGTTCTTCGCCAACACGCTGCTGCTGCCGCTCTGGTTGCAGACGCAGATGGGCTATACCGCGACCTGGGCCGGGCTGGTCGCTGCCCCGTCGGGTGCGGTCGCGGTGATCCTGACGCCGTTCGTCGCCAAGCTTGCGGGCAAGTTCGATGCGCGAATCCTCGCCAGCGTGGCGTTCGCGGCGTTCGGCTACTCCTATTACCTGCGCTCGGGCTACACGACCTATGCGAGCTTCTACGACCTGATGCTGCCGATGCTGGTGCAGGGGATCGCGATGAGCACGTTCTTCCTGTCGATGCTGACGATTTCGTTCGACCGTATCCCGGCGGAACGGCTGCCGTCCGCGACGGGCATCTCGAACTTCGCCCGCATCACCGCGGGCAGCTTTGCCGCGTCGCTGATAACTACCGCCTGGGATCGCCGCGAGACGCTGCACCAGAGCCGGCTGTCGGAGGCGGTGGGCGCGGCGTCGCCGTACCAGATGGCGCGCGAGGGGCTGGCGCGGATGGGGCTTACCGACGTCCAGGCGGCGGCAGCGATCACGCGACAGATGGTCGGGCAGGCGTATCTGCTCGCCTCGACGGATTTGTTCCGGCTGTCGTCCTGGCTGTGTCTCGCGCTGATCGTCCTGGTCTGGTTCACGCGTCGCGCCGATCCGCCGCAGGGGCCGATCGCTGCGGACTAAGCCGGGGTATCTGTCATTTCCTTATGACCGAAACCGTGCCGGAACGATTGGCCGACGATCGAAACACTATCGCAACCAGTTGGTCCCTAACGGTGGCTTCACCAAAACGAACCGCCTGTGGGGGGCCAGACACATGATTATCAAGACAACCGCTTTGCGGATTGCATCGCTATGCCTGCTGGCCAGCGCAGTCCCGGCATGGGCCGGCGCACCGGTGACGTGCGTGCTGTCGACGAGCAAGCCGCGCCTGGTCTGCGACGAGGGGGCCTGCGTCCGCGTATCGGTCAAGGACCTGTGCGATGCCGTACGCGCCTCCTACCCGGTCAAGCGCCGCGCCCTGAAGCCGGTGCCGGTCGAGGCGAACCCGGTCCGCGAGGAACTGACGCTGCTGATCGCCAGCGTCAGCTGACGAACGCGAACGCGGCGCCCGGAACATGGGCCGCGATGTCGGTCGGGGCCAGCGTCCCGTCCGACAGGATGTCGAGGATCGTGACGCGGTGGTCGCGTTCGTGCACCACGACCGTCCGCCGCATGTCCTCCAGCAGCAGGAAGACACGCGGCGAAGCACCACCGCTGGCGACGTGCTGGATGAGATGCGGATCGCCGTCGTCGTCCAGCGCGAAGACCGCGATGCTGTCATGGCCGCGGTTCGACACGTAGAGCCGATCGCCTGCGGCGTTCGCGCCGATATGCGCGAGAATATTCGCGCCCTGCCACGCGGCGGGAAGCGTCGAGAGTGCAGCGCGGCGGCGGAGCGCGCCATCGTTGACGTCCAGCACGACTAGTGTGCTGTCGAGTTCACAGGCCAGATACGCGACGTTTCGATGACGGCCATGCAGCAGCATGTGCCGGGGCCCCGATCCAGCCGCTGCACCGAACGCCGTAACCGGCGTGCCGAGCGTCCCGGAATCTTCGTCGAACGGGAATGCGAGCACCGCATCCGTGCCGAGATCGGTCGCGTACAGCCAATGATTGTCATGGCTGAAGCCAACCCAATGCGCGTGCGGTGACTGCTGGCGTTCGACATTCGGGCCGCTGCCGGCGTTGACGTATATGATCGGCGGTTCGACCGGCAGGCCGCTGGTGCGATCCAGTCGAAATACGCTGACGCTCCCGCTGGCATAGTTGGCGACCGCTACGCAGGACTGCGTCTGGTCGAGCGCGACGTGGCAGGGCGCCGCGCCGCCGCTGCCGATCCGCGCAAGCCGAAGCCAACCCGATTCCGTGCGGCGGTGAACGCCGATCGCCCCGTCGTCCTGCTCGTCGACGAAGTAATGGAGGTCGAACCGCGAGGAATAGACACCGAACGCGGCGTTTCGCGCGCCGTCATAGGCGCCGTCATAGGCTAGGCCCGCGGCGAGGCTGTTTGCGTTCAATTGCAGTGGACACAGGCCGGCGCCACCTCCGCCGTCGTACGTTCCGATCCATAACGATCGGGGATCGGGCGTGGCGGAGCGGTTATCGGGCGATGTCATCGCCCGGCTTCTAACCGGGAGACGTGCCCAGCAGCATCACATTTCACCTCAGCGCTTGAGCAGCGCGATCAGTTGGTCCCGGTACAATCGCGCAAGATCCTCATGCATGCGTGCGATCGTCGCCGTCGGCGCGCGGCGCGCCAGCACCGATTGATCGTCCATGCGACGTTCGATCACGGAAGGGTGCGGCAGATAGTTCATCGGTCAAATGGTATGCCGGGTATGTTGCCGGCGCATGTCCCGCGAGGATCGAGCGTAGCACGCCCGCGAGTATCCGGACGGACCAGGGCCATTCTTGCCGCCTCGTCGAAACGCCGATCCGACGGCTGGTATTGTCGATGACGTTGGCCTAACCCGACGCGATGGGCGATCTGGATAGACTGGTACCTTCGGGGATCATCGAGCAATGGGTCTATCACCTGCGACGTCAGCGTTCGCGGGCGACCGACGCGATCTGGTTGATAGATCAGGGGTTTACCCTGCATGACGGGCAGGACGGCATACCGTCGCACGACGCGACCGAACGGTGGCGCGCCGAGCAGGAAACCGTAGTCGAGGAGGTCGCAGCGTTGCTGGCGCTGTATGACGGAATCAACCTGGGCAAGACCGATATCGTCTGAACCGGTCGGGTAGCGCGCACGCCTATTCGGCATCGCCGAAGCTTTCGCGCATCAGCCAACCGGTATGCTGGAGCGACGAGCTTTGTGGCCGTTCCGCATCGGGCATGGCGACGACGCGTTCGGCGGACGCCGCGAGATGAAGATGTCGCTCGCTGAGGGCAAGATGCGCGGCACGGCCGGTCTCGGTCTGCGAAGATTCCGCAAGCTTGTCCTCCTGCGCCGCCCGCTTGTGATGGTACGAGACCTGTAGGCGCCATGCGCGTACATTGGCACCTTCAGCCGGTGTTTCGTCGCTCATATTGACCTCCATGGCCCGGGCAACTTGATCTAGTTTAGTTGTATCTTCGATTAATATGCTGGTTAACGCATCGGATTCGGGTCAGAATACACCGATACGGTGCCGAGCGACAGCCGTAGCATCCGCGCCGTCAGCGCAACGCGCGAGTGATCACGCTATCGTAGATATCGGTCAACGTCCGCAGGTCTGCCACCGCGACCGCTTCGTCGATCTTGTGCATCGTCGCGTTGATGAGGCCGAATTCGACGACCGGGCAGAGTTTCGACAGGAAGCGGGCATCGGACGTGCCTCCGGTCGTCGAGAGTTCTGGCAGGATCCCGGTCGCCGCGACGATCGCATCCGATAGCAGGGTGGAGAACGCGCCAGGCTTGGTGAGGAATGCCTCGCCCGAGACGCGCCCGCTGACCACAGCATTGTCCGCGTGAGAGTGCGCGATCTTGCGGATGCGCGCGATCAGGTCCTCGCCGCGGTGACGGTCGTTGAAGCGAATGCTCAAACGTGCCGAAGCCTTTGCCGGAATGACGTTGTGCGCCGTATTGCCGACGGCGAGGTCGGTGACCTCGATGTTCGACGGCTGGAACCAGTCGGTCCCTTCGTCGAGGATCACGGCCTCGATCTCGGCGAGGATCGCGATCAGCCTGGGTATCGGGTTGTCGGCGAGGTGCGGGTAGGCGACGTGCCCCTGCCGGCCGGGAACGTCGATCCAGATATTGACCGAGCCGCGACGCCCGATTTTCACCATGTCGCCAAGCCGCGCCACGGAGGTCGGTTCGCCGACCAGGCAAAGATCGGGGACGATACCGCGCGCCGCCATGCGCTCCATCACAGCGACCGTGCCGTATGTAGCCGGACCTTCCTCGTCGCCGGTGATGATCAAGGACAGCGTGCCCCCGTCTCGAACGGCGTCGTTGCGGCTGGCGGCGGCGACGAACGCGGCGACTGCGCCCTTCATGTCGACGGCACCGCGCCCGTAGAGAAGATCGCCGCGAACCTCGCCCGAGCACGGCGATCCGGTCCAGCCGTCACCGGCAGGGACGACGTCGACATGACCCGCGAACGCGAGGTGGCGCGGGCCGTCGCCGCGCACCGCGAGCAGGTTCTCGACCGGCCCGTCAGGGGCTTCGCCGCTCACGAACCGGTCGACGGCGAAACCCAGCGGCACCAGCGCCGCCTCCAGCACGTCGAACACCGCGCCACGTGCCGGCGTGACGCTGTCCGCGCGGATCAGCGCCTGCGCTAACACGACCGGGTCGATCATGTCGGGTCGATCAGGCAGGGGTCGTCACGGGTTGCTCATATTGCTCGAGCACCCATTCCTCTTCCTGCGCCGCGGCGATCCAGTCCTGCATGAAGGGATGCTCGAACATCGCCTGCATGTAACCCGCGGCGAAGCGCGCGATCGGCAACTGATAGGTAACGATCCGCGTGACGACCGGTGCGAACATGATGTCCGCTGCACCGAACTGGCCGAACAGGAACTGGCCGTCACCGCCGAAGCGCGCGCGTGCCTGGGCCCAGATCTCCATGATCCGCTGTAGCTCGGCGACCACGTCGTCGTCGGGCGTGCGCGCGGGGAATACCTGGCGCACGTTCATGCTGTGCTTGCGGCGCAGCGCCTGGAAGCTCGAATGCATCTCGGCCGCCATCGACCGCGCCATCGCGCGTGCGGCGTTGTCCTCGGGCCAGAACCGCTCACGCCCGACCTTATCGGCGAGGTAGTCGACGATCGCGAGGCTGTCCCACACGACCGCGTCGTCGTCCCACAGGATCGGCACCTTGCCCGACGATGGCGCGAACTCGTCGCCGGAGCGGCGCTTTTCCCAATCGGCGTCGTACATCGGCACGACCACCTCTTCGAACGGAAGCCCGGATTGCTTGCAGGCCAGCCAGCCGCGCAGCGACCACGAGGAATAGGCCTTGTTGCCGATGATCAGTTTCATGAGGCTGGACTAGCGGGGCGGGTGTGCCGCGGCAACGCTCATGATCTCCCGCGGCATGATCCGGTGCAGCGTCGCGATCGCCGCCAGCGCGACCATCGTGCCGAGCAGGATGTCAATCAGGTAATGCGTGCCCTCGACCGGCGTCGACAACAGCATCGCGGCGTTCAGCGCGAGCACTGGCCAGCGCAGTCGCGGCATCCGCCAGGCGGCGTTGATGTACAGCGTTGCAGCGGCGGCATGAAAGCTCGGCGCGGAGACGATGCCGCGCAGATGGCCGAGATCGACCACCCGCTCGGTATGGGCGCGCAGGGCCGGGATCAGCCCCTGCTGCCACTGTTCGCTCTCGGGCATGTAGGCGATCGGATGATGCCACAGATACGAGAACGGCCCGACCGCGGGCATGAACGCGTAGAGGATGAGCGTGCCGATCGCGGTCAGCCAGAAGACCGCGAGGAAGCGGTGCGCCGCCACCCGGTCGCCGGCGAACGCGAAGATCGCGAACAGGATTGCAGGCGTCAGGTAGATGCTGCGATAGGCCGCTAGCCCCAGCCATTGCAGGACCGGCGTCGCGGCGACCAGCCGGTACCAGGCGAGCCAGTCGAAATGCAGCATCACGTCGATGCGCTGGAGTGCCGCATCGTGGAAGCCCCCGGTCATCGTCGCGACCGGGTAGCTCGCAACTGCGCCCATCAGCGCGAGCATCGTGAAGACGCCGTAATATTCGGCGCAATCGGCGACCGCGCGGGCATGGCGCCAGTTATTGTTGCGCAGCCCGAATCGCAGGACCAGCAGGATCAGGCCAGCGACGTAGAACGGCATATTGTCGACGTTCGACGGATCGATCGACAGGCCGGCGAGGTGCATCATCCCGGCCAGCGCCGCCAAGCTGGCGATCATGCCGCCACCGATCCACCAGCCATAATCGGGTAGCGCGGGGGTGGCGTACGCGGCTTCGCGGCGGATGTCGGCGATCGGGGAACGCGCTGTAATCGAGACGTCAATCATGGTCGGCGTGGGCGTATCACATTCTGGAGAACAAGTCGGCGTCGTCGGCCCAGCCGGCTTTCGCTTGGCTGAACGGAGTCGGTTGAGGGCGCTTGTACGCTACGGTTCACGGTGGGCGGTGGTGACGGTGGTGATCTCCTGTCGGACAGGCGACCGCCTTTGGTTACCTTTGCGATCTGCGCAGCCGTCATCCCAGCGAAAGCTGGGATCTCCGCGTTTGGCATCCGTCATCCACCACGCGGGAGACCCCAGCTTTCGCTGGGGTGACGGACTGGGGGAATGCGGCCGAGTGCCGAGTGCCGACCGCCGAAATTCCAGCGGCAAGGCCCGAGCGCCATTTACCGGCGCCGCTGGCCGCCGCCGCCCGCCTAGAACGAACCGGGCACCATGCGCTGGGCCGTGCTCGGTGCGGTGGACATCAGCAGGTCCTGGCGTACGACGGTGGTCCGCGCGGACTGTGCGCTCGCGGTGCCGGCGATCGCCGTGCAGCTACGCCCTGCCAGGAAGTCCAGCGCCTGCCGCGTCGATGCCTCACGCGGATCGCCGAGCGGATAACCGATATCGTCGTTCGCGCGACAGCTCGCTTCGACCTTCGTCGCCAACCCGTCGAAATAGGCGCCCTGTCGCGCGGCGTTCTGTGTCGCGAACGCGATCACGCGCAGACGGTCGTCGCAGTCGGGCTTGTCGAGCGCGATCTGCCCGACCGGCTTGCCGAAGGTGTTGGTGCCGATCAGCGCCGCGTTCGCGTGCAGGTACGGGATGAAGGCGTTGATCACGAATTCGCTCGCCGACGCGGTGCCGCCGGTACCGATGAAGGCGATCTTGGTCGGCGCGATCGATTCGGGCTGAGGCGCAAAGAAGCGCGTGCTGTTGTTCGCCGCCTTCTCGGTACGGAAGGTCGTGTAGTCGACGACCTCGGACGTCGATCGGTTCGCGCCCATCAGGTCGCTCAATAGCTCGGCCGTCGCGACCAGCCCGCCGCCATTGTAGCGCAGGTCGACGATGACGTTGGTGATGCCCTGCGCACGGAAGCGCGCGAACGCCTGACGCAACGCCGGGTCGGCGGTCGAGATGAAGGTGCGCAGGTTGACGTAGCCGACGCTCCGTCCGCCATCTTGGATGATCTGCGTGCCGTAGCGCGACGACACCGGCTGCAGCGTGAAATCGGACTTGGCAACGGTCACCGTGCGCGTGCCCGCGGCATCGGCGATCTGGAAAACGCGGGAAGTGCCGACGGTGTCCGGCCCCAATGCCGTCGTCAGACCGGCGCTGCCCTCCGCCGCCATGATCGCGGTGATCGTCCGCAGGTTCGAGGTCGTCGTGCCCACCGCCACGATCTCCGTCCCGCGATCGAGTCCGGCGGCCAGTGCGGGCGCGCCTTCGAAGGATTCGATGACATACAGGCGATTGGTCGAATCGATACCGAGCCGGAAGCCGAAGCCCGCGCTCGATCCGGAATTATAATAGGCGTTCTCGTCCTTGATCGACGTCAGATAGGTAAAATACCGATCCTTGCGCTGTGCCCGCGCGGTCGCGGTCAGCGCGTCGATATAATCGTCGACGGTCGTGTAGGGCGTGGGGCTGAGACTTGCGGGCAGGGTGTCCGGGAACAGGTACCATTCGCGCAGCTGCGCCGCGGCCCAATCCTGGCGCTCGCGCAACGAACACCCGGCGCTTGCCGTCGGGGTCGGTGAGGGCGTGCTGCCGCCCGTCGAAACATTCCCGCTGTCGCTACCCCCGCAGCCCGACAGCATCGCAGCCATCGCCAGCATCGCCCCGAAACGCACTCGCATACACACTCCCCTTTGTCGGGAAGCTACGAAGTTTGACACAGTGTGTCAGCCGAAAACAACAGACCGATCCGCAGTCGTTCTTTTAGCTGACGGCCTCAACCACCGCCGCACGAAGCTCGGGAATACCCATGCCGTATTCGCTCGACGTGACGAGGATGTCGGGATGCGCGGCCGGACGCTTGCGGGCTTCGATCGCGGTGCGCTCGGTGACATCGACCAGCTCGGACGCCTTGATCTTGTCCGCCTTGGTCAGGACCATGCGATAGCTGACCGCCGCCTTGTCGAGCATCTCGAGGATCTCGCGATCGACGTCCTTGATGCCGTGGCGCGAGTCGATCAGCACGAGCGCGCGCTTGAGGACATCCCGTCCGCGCAGGAAATCGTTGATCAGGAAGCGCCATTTCTTGACGACGTCCTTGGGCGCCTTCGCAAAACCGTAGCCGGGCATGTCGACGAGGCGGAACGCGAGCGGCGCGCCGACGTCGAAGAAGTTCAACTCCTGCGTACGGCCCGGCGTGTTCGACGTGCGCGCCATCGAGTTGCGCCCAGTGAGCGCGTTCAACAGCGACGACTTGCCGACGTTCGAGCGGCCGGCAAACGCCACCTCCGGCACCGACGCATCGGGCAGGAACTCCAGCGTCGGCGCGGACTTCAGAAAACCGACATGGCCGGCGAACAACTTCCGCGCATGCTCCAGCATTTCGGGCGTGAACGGCGCCTCGGTCTGCTCGAGGTCTGGACCGAGGTTCGCGCCGGGGTTGGGAACGTCGTTCACTTGGTCACCGGCGCTTTCAGGCCCGGATGGCGGGCATATAACAGCTTCTGCTGAATGATCGTCAGGCAGTTCGACGTGATCCAGTACACCTGGAGGCCGACCGCGAACGGCGCCATCACGAACATCAGCACCCATGGCAGCAACGCGAAGACCTGCTTCTGCGTGTCGTCCATCGGCGTCGGGTTCAGCTTGAACTGGAAGTACATGCTGATGCCCAGGATGATCGGCACGACACCGATCGCGATCATGTGCGGCGGCGTGAACGCGAGCAGGCCGAACAGGTTGAGCGGCGTCAGCGGATCCGGCGCGGACAGATCCTTGATCCACGCGACGAACGGCTGGTGACGCATCTCGATCGTCAGCATCAGCACCTTGTACAGCGCGTACATGATCGGGATCTGGAGCAGCGTGGGAGCGCAACCCGCGAGCGGATTGACCTTCTCCGCCTTGTACAGCGCCATCACTTCCTGCTGCATGCGGACCTTGTCGTCCTTATGCTTCTCCTGCAGCAGCTTCATCTTCGGCTGGACGGCGCGCATCGCGGCCATCGACTTGAACTGGCGCTGGGCGATCGGGAACAGCAGGCCGCGGATCGTTACCGTCAGCAGGATGATCGCAACGCCGAAGTTGCCGACCATGCGGAACAGCCAGTCGAGATAATAGAAGATCGGCTTCTCGACGATCCGGAACCAGCCCCAGTCGATCGCGTAGTCGAGCTTGGCGACGCCGCCGGCCTGATCGGTGTAGCGGTCGAGCAGGCGGACTTCCTTCGCGCCGGCAAAGAAGCGCGAGACCTGTGTGATCGACTGGCCGGGTGCAACCTGCTTGGGCTGTAGCGCGTAATCGGCCTGGTACGCCTTGTTGGCGCCGGCGCGGAACTGGCCGTCGAACGCCTGGCCCTGGTCCGGGATGATCGCGGTCAGCCAGTATTTGTCGGCAAAACCAAGCCAGCCGCCGGTCGTCGTGAACTTCTGCGCCGCGGCGTCGATGTCCTTGTAGTTCGGGCGGTAGTGCGCGCCGCCATTGTCGACCGACATCGGCCCGACATGGATCGTCATCGACGACGGATCCTTCGAGATGCCGACCCGGTTGACGAGGCCATAGGTGGCGACGGGGACGGGCGCGGTGCCGGCGTTGAGGACGGTCTGGCGGACCGTGAACATGTAATCCTGGTCGACCGCGATCTGGATGCGGAAGCGCTGGCCGGTGGCGTTGGTCGCGTCGAGCGTGACCGGCGTGGTCGGCGTCAGCGTGGTGGCGCCCGACGGCGTCCAGACGGCGTCGGCGGCGGGCGGGGCGAGGCCCTGCGCACGCCAGCCGAAGCTAGCGAAATACGCGTCGGGCGCGCCGGCGGGCGAAAGCAGGCGGATCGGCGGCGAGTTCTTCGCAACGGTCTCGTCATAGCCCTTGAGCACGAGATCATCGATCCGCGCGCCCTTCAGGTTGATGGAGCCGGACACGCGGGGCGTCTCGATGCGGATGCGCGGCGTGCTGGCGATCACCGCGTTGCGATCGCCGATCGCGGCGGCGCCGTCGGCAGCGGGATCGGCTGCGGGGTTCGCGACGGCCGTGGTCTTGCCGCCCTGGATCTTCGTGACCGGGGGATTCGCGGTCGGGAAAAACTTGCCCTGGATCAGCGGCCATCCGAACAGGATCAGCGCCGCGATCACCGCGAACAGCACGAAATTCTGCTTGTCGTCTTTCACAGGGCGGCGTCTTTCAGTTTCTTGTCGATATCTGGGGCATGGCCGGGAACTGGGTCAGGTCCGTACCCGCCCCAAGGATGGCAACGCGCGATACGCTTCGCCGCCAACCAGCCTCCCTTGAGCGCGCCATAGCGCCCAACGGCCTCGATTGCATAGGCGGAACACGAAGGATCATAGCGGCAGCTCGACGGCAGGACGAGGGAGGGGCCCAGTTGCCAGCCGCGCGCAATGAGGATGAGAAGGCGGGCTAGCACGATGTGGCCGAGCCTTGGAGGCCCTTAGATTGTTTCCCCGCGAAGGCGGGGACCCAGTCTGGGCTCCAGCCTTCGCGGGAGAACAAGGGGCGGGGGGCAATCGCCCGTTCTGCACCGCGCCACCCAATCTTAGATACCACCCCGGCGGAGGCCGGGGCCCAGTTGGGGAACGCAGCTAACGAAGGGCGGTGCTGCATCACGGCCGCTTTCCCACCTGGGCCCCGGCCTTCGCCGGGGTGGTGGTGTCCGCGGGGGTGGCAACCTTACCTGCTGGCGTGTCAGCAGCTTGCGGCGTAACCTTACGAAAAGCCTTACCCAGCTCGGTCCGCAACAAAGCGTAATCCCGCTCGACGCCGCCGTTGCGCCCGATCAACACATGATCGGCCCCGGCAATGCCGCGCTCTGTCAACAGCTCACGCGCCAACGCCCGCAACCGCCGTTTCATGCGATTCCGGACGACGGCGTTGCCGATTTTCTTGGTGACGGTGAAGCCGATTCGCATCGTGTCGTCACCGTCATCGCGGGGACGCATGAGCAGGACGAATCCTGGCATCGGTGCGCGCTTCCCCGCATTCGCCGCGAGAAAATCGCGGCGTTTGTCTAGAATGGTTAGGCCGACAACTTCTTGCGACCGCGGGCGCGGCGTGCGTGAATCACTGCCCGGCCGCCGACCGTCGCCATCCGTGCGCGGAAGCCGTGACGGCGTGCGCGTACCAGGTTGCTCGGCTGAAAGGTCCGCTTCATTGGTCATTCCCTAGGTCATCAAATAGAAAACGGCCGCCACAGGGACGGCCTTGATGGCTGGGCGCTTACGGAAAGGGGCGGGGTAAGTCAATTCACACCCGGCGCGACGGTAGCGTTTTTGACCGCCTTGGCCCGCTCATGCCGCCGCATCGCGCTCTGCCGACGCATCATCCGATCGACGAAATGTCCTGTCCGGGGCCAGCGGCGCTTCAATCGCGCCCATTTCAGCCGCGCCCACCGTGAATTGCGCAGGACCAGCACCATCCCGCCCGCGAACAGGAATATCCCGGCAGGTCCCGGCAGCGGTGCGAGCAGCGGCGCGCCCAGGATCAACAGCACACCGAGCCCTAACTGGCCGATGCGAAGAACGGGGGAGCGGACTGCTTTCACGGAGGGCATGTGGGTCCGGTGTATTAGGTTCGCAAGACGGCGTTCTGCCGCTCATGCTTGCAGACATGGCAAATCGGGTATGAATAAGGCGTGACGTCGTGTCGCGGGGGAGCGGGCATGGCAGCGATCGTTGCGACGGTGGCGTATCTCGGGCTGGAAGCGCGCGCGGTCGAGGTGCAAGTCCAGCTGATTCCAGGACTTCCCGCCTTCAACGTGGTCGGTTTGGCAGACAAAGCAGTCGGCGAAAGCCGCGAACGCGTGCGCGGCGCGATCGCCGGGATGGGGCTGTCGCTGCCGCCCAAACGTATTGCGGTGAACCTGTCGCCCGCCGATCTTCCGAAAGAAGGATCGCATTTCGATCTACCCATCGCGCTCGCCTTGCTCGCGGCGATGGGCGTGGTCGATGCCGAGGCCTTGGCCGATTACGTGATCGTTGGTGAACTCGGGCTCGACGCGCGGATCACTGCGTCGCCGGGCGTGCTGCTGGCGGCGCTCCATGCGTCGGAGATAGGGAAGGGGCTGGTTTGTCCCGCGGCTCAAGGCTCCGAGGCGGCTTGGGCGGGGGAGATCGAGGTGATCGCCGCGCCCGATCTCCTGACGCTGCTGAACCACTTCAAGGGCCACGGCCTTCTTAGTCCGCCCAAGCCCGGTGTCGCCGAACCCGCCGGTCACGGCCCCGATCTCCGCCAGGTAAAAGGACAGGAAACCGCGAAGCGCGCTCTGGAGATCGCTGCGGCCGGCGCGCACAATCTCCTGATGGTCGGTCCGCCCGGGTCGGGAAAGTCGCTGATGGCCTCGTGCCTGCCCGGCATCCTGCCGCCGCTCGATCCCGCCGAAGCGCTGGAAGTATCGATGGTGCAATCGGTCGCCGGCACGCTGACCGGCGGTCGCCTGACCCGCACGCGCCCGTTCCGTGCCCCGCATCATTCCGCATCGATGGCGGCGCTGACCGGGGGAGGGCTCAAGGTGAAGCCCGGCGAGGTCAGCCTCGCGCATCTCGGCGTGCTGTTCCTCGACGAACTTCCCGAATTCCAGCGTGCGGTCCTCGATTC
This sequence comes from Sphingomonas sp. R86520, assembly GCF_042466285.1. Classification (NCBI taxonomy): domain Bacteria; kingdom Pseudomonadati; phylum Pseudomonadota; class Alphaproteobacteria; order Sphingomonadales; family Sphingomonadaceae; genus Sphingomonas; species Sphingomonas sp. R86520. Next base: position 2,210,768 of record NZ_JAXHBZ010000001.1, on the reverse strand, counting down.
GCTGCGCCAACCGCTGGAGACCGGAACCGTCAGCGTCGCTCGCGCCAATGCGCACGTCACCTTCCCGGCGCGGGTGCAGCTGATCGCCGCGATGAACCCGTGCCGGTGTGGCCACCTCGGCGATGCGAGCCTCGCCTGCGCGAGAGCGCCCAAATGCGCGGCCGACTATCAGGCGAAGGTGTCAGGGCCGCTGCTGGACCGGATCGATCTTCATATCGATGTCCAGGCCGTCAGCGCCGCCGACCTGATCCTGCCGCCGCCGACCGAAGGGTCCGCCGAAGTCGCCGCCCGCGTGGCTACCGCGCGGGCGATCCAGACCGACCGCTACCGCGACCATCCGGTCCGTACCAATGCCGAAGCCGACGGCCCGCTGCTCGATGCGGTAGCCACCCCCGACGAAGCCGGCCGTCGACTGCTCGCGCAAGCTGCCGGAGCGATGCGCCTGACTGCCCGCGGCTATACGCGTATCCTCCGGGTCGGCCGCACCATTGCCGACCTTGCCGGCAGTGAAACCGTTGGCCGCATCCATATCGCCGAAGCGCTCAGCTACCGCCGGCAGCCGCCAAGAAACTGAGGGCACGCATTTTGCGGCACCAAGTGGCTTGCGGCGGACGAAAGCTTCGTCTAGCCAACCCGCCGCTGCCCCTGTGGCGAAATTGGTAGACGCGACCGACTCAAAATCGGTTGCCGCAAGGCATGCTGGTTCGATTCCGGCCAGGGGCACCATCTCTTTCCAGCGATCCGGCTTTGACCCTAAGGGCGAGCAACATTCCGATCGTTTCCTTGCAAAAATTTCGTCGGTAAGGACGCGGGATGGCGAAGCGACCGGTCCGATATGTCTCATCGCGGCGGCGCAACCAGTCCAGGCTGAGGCCTTCGTCCGAGCATTGGCTTCTCCTGCTCGGCGCCGTGGTCGCGTTCGCGGCGATCTTCGGGTCGCTGACGGACCTGCCATGGCCAACCGAAACCACGACTGCGCACCGTAAGCCACGATTGACGATGGCGCAGGCGCGCGCGTCGAATGCGCTGGTCCCGATCGCGACCGACAAACGCAAACGCGCAAAACCGTTTCGCTTTGTCGGCGGCCCAGCCGCACGCCTGCAGGCGACGGAATGCCTGGCGACCGTGGCGCTCTACGAAGCCGGCAGCGATCGCGAGGGTCAGCGCGCGGTCATCCAGGTCGTGCTCAACCGGGTCGGCGCACGCGGCTTTCCCAAGACCGTGTGCGGGGTCGTCTATCAGGGGGCCGACCGCAAGACCGGGTGCCAGTTCTCGTTCACCTGCGACGGATCGCAGGCACGTCGCCCCGAGCATGACGGCTGGGAGCAGGCGCGGCATGCGGCCGAGCGGGCACTGAACGGCTATGTCTATTCCCCGGTCGGCGGCGCGACCCATTACCATACCGACTGGCTCGTACCGTATTGGCGCGGATCGCTGGTAAAGGTGGCGACGGTTAAGTCGCACATCTTTTACCAAAGGCGCTGAACGTGCCGTCTAAGCTTAGTCGATCCGGTACTGGATCGGCTTGAAGCTGCCCCCGTTGGATTGCAGCGCCGAGCACGCGGTCATGCCGATCACCAGATCCATCGCCGCGCGGAACACGATCGTGTCGCCGGCCTTGCTCAGCGGAGGTTCGACGGTGAACGTCCCTGTCTCGCCGTTGATCGGCACGTTCATGAAACAGTTGAACGCGACCGGGATCTGGTCCGGTTCGATGTCCCACGGGGCGAGCGCCTCGGCGAGGTTGCCGAAGCAACCGCGATGCGGATCGGTGTCGCCGTAGATGATCGCGAAGGTTTCCTTCGAGCATGGCGTCAGCAGGAAATCATGCCGTCCGACATCGTCCAAAACGATCTCCAGCATCACGTTGCTGCGGTTCGAGTAAAGCAGGTCGCCGGTCGTCAGGTACAGCCGGCTGGCGTAATCCAGCGTTCGGCCCGACGAGATCGCTTCGCGCACGTCGGCGCGATTGTAGGCGAGGAGGTCCGAGACCTGACGCCCCTCGGGATCGATCACGGTCAGAGTCTGGCCCTTGTCGAGCGTGAACCCCGCACCCGAACGCGGCGGGATCGTCTTGATGTCAGCCACGCGCGTCACCTCGCTTGAACGGGCATTTCCAGGATTCGTCGACGACCCGCCCGCTATATTGGCGTGCCTCGCTCGATTCGCCGTGTCGCGCCAGCATCGGATTCATCGAACCCGCATATTCGAGGTCGCGCGCGAGGATCGACGAGCGCAGCTTGTCATAGCGCTGCTGGTCGCGCAGCACCTCGAACTGGTCGTGCAGATTGAACACCATCGCCGGGGATTCGAACTTTCGCGCCGGACGACTGGCATTCGGGTGCAGGCCGACCACGAAGAACGCCTCGCCGGCAAAGCTCAGCGAGAAATGGGGATCGTCCGGATCGCTGCTCACCGAAGGATCAGGACGGTAACCGAGCCACTCGTCCTTGTCGCTCAACGACTGCGCCCGCGCCCAGAGGTGCGCTTCGAACTCTTCTTCGGACAACAAGGCGGGCGCTTCGAAGAGGACGATCAGCGTCCGGAAGATCGCCCGGTCCTCGCGATATTTGCGGACGGTCTCGCCGAGCGCGGGGGAGATCCGCATGTCGTCCCACGCGGAGCGAACGTCGCGCGCGACGATGATGTCCATCTGGCCCTTGGCAAGCGCCGACTTTGCGCCGACGCACGGGAATTGCGGCGCCTGCACGTTCGCGATGAATTTGCGCGCGAGCGGGTGATCGTTTTGAAATGCTGGTTGATACATGGTCGGGGTGGAACCCCCGAGCGATGTCATTGTTTCGCTCACGCCACGAGTTTTGATGTGTATCAGTACGAATCCCAATCTGTTCTTTTATGCCGCCCGGCGGTACGGGACCGATCGAAGAAGGGGCTTGGATGATCTCAGAAAAGTTTCTCATGGGCCGCGGCCGTCATGAGTTGAGCGAAGACGAAAAGCGCGTCCTGGAGGACAGCATCGGATCGGTGCGGCAAATTCCGGCCCGCAAGCAGATCGTCCGCGCCGGAGATCTCATCGATACCAGCACGCTGCTGCTGGAAGGGTTCGTGTGTCGGTACATGGACGATCGCCAGGGGCAGCGGCAGTTGGTCGCGGTGCACGTGCCGGGGGATTTCGTCGATCTCCATGCGTTTCCCATGAAGCGCCTCGACCACGACATCGCCACGCTGGGTCCGGTCAAAGTGGCGTGTTTCGATCATGCGACGTTGAAGACGGTCACCGAGCGCTATCCGCATCTGACACAGAAACTTTGGTTCAGCACGTTGCTGGACGCGGCGATGCACCGCGAATGGATATTCCGGCTTGGTCGGCTGGGCGCGGAAGGGCGGATCGCGCATCTTTTCTGCGAACTGAACACGCGGCTCGAGATGGTCGGGCTGGCGGCGGACGGCCGGTTCGCGCTGCCGATGACCCAACCCGATCTCGCCGAGGCGACCGGCTTGACCGGCGTCCATGTAAATCGGGTGCTGCGCGCGCTTCGTGAGAAGAACCTGCTCACGTTCAAGGCCAACGAAGTGCGTATCATCGATCCGAAAGCGCTTGCCACCGTCGCAGAGTTCGAACCGCAATATTTGTACGGGTTCCGGGGCGACTGAGCACGACGGGCGAGTTCGCGAGTGGAACCTAGCGCGCGAAATCCGCGGCCGCGAACGTCCCCCGACCTTGAATTTCCGTGGCCCAAGCTGCGACGATGCTCGGGATCTACGAGCCGCACCTGCGTCATGCGGATCGCGTTTCGGTACGGACGAGCACGGCTTGGATCGCGCCCGTGCCTTCCGCTACGTAACTTTGTCTCTATGATACCCGGGACATCGACCGGGAGATCCATGTGCCGTTTCTATACCTTGCCGCCAGTGCCGTTGCGCTGATCGCGTCTACGTCGATCGTGGCGCAGACCGGTGCGACCTCGACGACGCCCGTCGCGAACCCCTTGCTCGCCGACTGGACCGGGCCGATGGGCGGAGTGCCGCCTTGGGACAGGGTTCGCCCCGAGCTGTTCCCGCAGGGGTTCGAGACGACGCTCGCCGAGCGCGCCGCGGAATACCGCAAGATCGCCGACAATCCGGCCGAACCTACCTTCGCCAACACGATCGTGCCGATGCAGCTTGCGGGCCAGCGTTACGGCCGGGTTATGACGCTGTTCGGCGTGATGACCGGCAACATGAACACGCCGGCGTATCAGAAGCTCGACCGCGAATGGTCGCCCAAATTCTCGGCCGCGTCGGACGCGATCACGTTCGACAAGCCGCTGTTCGCGCGCATCCAGGCTATCTACGCGAGCCGCAATTCGAGTGGCTTGAACGCGCAGCAGATCCGGCTCGTGACGCGGATCTACGATAGCTATGTGCGGCAGGGCGCCAAGCTTACCGACGCGCAGAAGACAAAGCTTTCGCAGTATAACCAGCAACTCGCGACCGCGTTCTCGACGTTCGGCGAGAAGCTGCTCGCCGATGAGAGCAAGGCGATCTCGATCACCGACGAAGCGCAACTCGCTGGCCTTCCGGATAGCGTGAAGGCGGTGGCCAAGGCTGCTGCTGCCGAGCGGAAGCTACCGGGCTTCGCGATAGTTAACACGCGCTCGGCGGTCGATCCGGTGCTGACCTATGCGACCGATCGCGGGCTGCGCGAGAAAGTGTGGCGCGCGTTCATCAATCGTGGCGACAATGGCGATGCCAACGACACGAATGCGACGATCGCGCAGATCGTGAAGCTCCGCGCCGACCGTGCGCATCTGCTCGGGTTCAAGACGCATGCCGACTGGCGGATGCAGGATACGATGGCCAAGACGCCCGCCGCGGCGATGGACTTGATGATGCGCGTCTGGCCAGCCGCGAAGGCGCGCGTGGCCGAGGAAGTCGCGGATATGCAAAAGGTCGCCGGTACCTCGCTGACGATCGAGCCGTGGGATTACCGCTTCTACCAGGAGAAGGTGCGTAAAGCCCGGTACGATCTCGATCAGGCGCAGCTGAAGCCGTATTTCGAGCTCGGCAACATTCTTCAGGGTTCGCTGTATGCCGCAAACCGGCTGTACGGGCTGAACTTCAAGGAGATCACTGGCACCGTACCCGTGTTCGAGCCGAACATGCGGGTGTGGAGCGTGACGGACAAGACCGGCAAGGACGTCGGGCTGTTCTACCGCGATGATTTTGCGCGGACCGGCAAGCGATCGGGTGCGTGGGCGAACACGTATCGTGGGCAGCGGGGCCTAGCCCCGGCGCAGCTCGTGCTGTCGTCAAACAACAACAATTTCGCCAAGGGCGCGCCCGGCGAGCCGATCCTGATCAGCCTCGACGATGCGCAGACGCTGTTCCACGAGTTCGGCCATGCGATCCACGCGATGCTGCAGAACGTCTATTATCCGGGGCTCGCGGGCACGCCGCGCGACTTCGTCGAGTATCCGAGCCAGGTGAACGAGCATTGGCTGCTGACCCGCGACGTGCTCGACAAATATGCGCGGCATTACCAGACCAAGGCCGCCATGCCACAGGACCTGCTCGACAAGATCGAAAAGTCGCGCACCTTCAACCAAGGCTTTGCGACCACTGAATATCTTTCGTCCGCGATCGTCGACATGAAGATCCACACCGTGGCTGACGGCGTGATCGATCCAGACACGTTTGAGGCGGCGACGCTGGCCGAGATCGGCATGCCGAAGCAGCTGGTGATGCGGCACCGTATCCCGCAGTTCCAGCATCTGTTCGCGTCGGACAGCTATTCGGCGGGCTATTACAGTTACTTGTGGTCCGAGACGATGGACGCCGACACCTTCGCGGCGTTCGAGGAGGCGGGCAGTCCGTGGGACAAGGCGACGGCGGACAGGTTCGCGAAGATCCTGTTGTCGACGGGTAACGAGACCGATCGCGCGGAGGCGTATCGCGCGTTCCGTGGTCGCGATCCGGACGTGAACGCTCTTCTCAAGAAGCGCGGCTTTCCGACCCAGGGGGTGAAGTGATGGAGCGCGACCAGAAGACCCGGCTGAAGTCGATCCTCGGTGGGTCGGCGGGCAACCTCGTCGAGTGGTTCGACTGGTACGTCTATTCCGCGTTCGGCCTGTATTTTGCGCCGGTATTCTTTCCGAAGGGCAACCCGACCGCGCAGCTGATGAGCGTCGCGGCGGTGTTCGCGGTCGGCTTCCTGATGCGGCCGATCGGGGCGTGGGTGATGGGCATCTATGCCGATCGGCGCGGGCGCAAGGCGGGGCTGACGCTGTCGGTCACGCTGATGTGCGCGGGCTCGTTCCTGATCGCGATCACGCCGGGCTTTGCGACGATCGGCTGGGTGGCGCCTGCGCTGCTGGTGTTCGCGCGCCTAATACAGGGGCTCAGCGTCGGCGGCGAATATGGCGCGAGTGCCGTGTATCTGTCGGAGATGGCGAGGAAATCGCGCCGCGGTTTCTTCTCCAGCTTCCAGTACGTCACGCTGATCGCGGGGCAGTTGCTCGCGCTCGGCGTGCTGCTATTGCTGCAATCGACGCTGGACACCGCGCAGCTAGACGCGTGGGGCTGGCGCATTCCGTTCGCGGTCGGCGGCGTGCTGGCGATCGTCGTGTTCCGCATCCGTCGCGGGCTGCTCGAGACCGAGAGCTATACCAAGGCGAAGACCGATGGCGCGCCGAAGTCGAGCGGTTGGCAATTGTTCAGTAAATATCCGCGCGAGGCGTTCACGGTGATGTTGCTGACCGCGGGCGGTACGCTCGCCTTCTACGCGTACACCACGTACATGCAGAAATTCCTGGTCAACACGAGCGGGTTCAGCCGCGAATCCGCGACGCTGATCATGACCGCGGCGCTGGCGCTGTATGCCGCGTTCCAGCCGGTCGCGGGGGCGTTGTCGGACCGGATCGGGCGCAAGCCGCTGATGGTCGGGTTCGGCGTCGCGGGGCTGGTGTTCACGGTGCCGATCTTCACCGTGCTGGAGACGGCGACCAATCCCTATCTGGCGTTCGCGCTGGTGGTCGCGGCGTTGTTCATCGTGACGGGCTACACCGCGATCAACGCGGTGGTGAAGGCGGAGCTGTTCCCGGCGCACATCCGCGCGCTGGGCGTGGCGCTGCCCTATGCGCTGGCCAACACGATGTTCGGGGGGACGGCGGAATATGTCGCGCTGTGGCTCAAGAACGAGGGGATGGAGCGTGGTTTCTACTGGTACGTGACGGCGATGATCGGCGTGTCGCTGGTGGTGTATCTGCGGATGCGCGACACGCGGGCGCATAGCCGGATTACCGAGGACTGAGGTGTGCTGCTCCTTCGCCCCTCTGGAGAGATGGCTGGGGTGAGGGGTCGCCGAGCAGTGTGGCGCCTGGAACTGCCCCTCACCCCGACCCTCTCCCCGGAGGGGAGAGGGAGCAGAAGGATTAGCGCGGCAGTTCTATGATCGCGTCGAGACCGCCGGTTGCGCGGTTGATCAGACGGATCTCGCCGCCGGCTTCGCGGACGATCGCGCGAGCGAGGGCGAGACCCAGGCCGATGCCACCGGTCTCGCGGTTGCGCGAACTCTCCAGTCTTGTGAACGCGTCGAACACGTCGGTCATCCGATCCTCGGGAATGCCGGGACCCTGGTCGGCGACGATGATCGCGACGCAGCGGGCATCTGCTTCGACGCGCACTTCCGCCGACACGCCGTATTTCACCGCATTCTCGATCAGGTTGCGGACCGCGCGGCGGATCAGCGACGGACGTAGCCGCATCCGTAGCCGGTCCGCCTCGACGAAGCTCACGTCGCTGCCGATGTCGCGGAAATCCTCGACCACCGCATCTACCAGCGCCGCCAGATCGACGTCTGTCAGCGGCTCGCTCGGTCGCCCGAGCCGCGCGAGCGACAGGATATCGTCGAGCGTCCGGTTCATCTCCGCCACCGTGTCGATCATCTTCGCGCGATCGGTGTCGTCCTCCACCGATTCGATCCGCACGCGCAGCGCGGCGAGCGGCGTACGCAGGTCATGGCCGATCGCGCCGAGCATACGGTCCTTCTCGTCGAGCATCGCCGTCACGCGCAGCCGAAGCGCGTTGAACGCCACGATCAGCGCGACCACGTCATCAGGGCCATGCGGCGTCATTGGCGTACCCGGATCGCCGGGCCGGAAGCTTTCGGTGGCCCGCCGCAGATCCTGCAGGGGGCGCGACATCCGCCGGGCGATCCACAAGACGGGCAGCAGCACGGCGATATACAGGATCGCGGTCTGGCTGAGCAGCGCGAAGATCAAGCGCCAGCCGGGTTCTGGCCAGGGCGCGGTGATCACCAGCCAGCCGCGGCCGGGCTGTTCGACCGCGATCAGCAGCATGCCGTCCTGTCGGTCGTCGCGGCGGCTCCGTTCGCGCCGATGCATGCCTGCGTCCACATCGGCGGACGCGGCCCGCAGGCCGGTATCGATGCGGCCCACGGTCAGACCCTGATCGGAAAGCTGGCGACGCAGTTCCGCGACGACTTCGGGATGGCGCTCATAGCCTTTGGGAGGGATTGGATTGGCGGCAACGCGGCGGACGCGGCCACGATCTGCCGTCAGCGCGCGACCGGCATGCGCCTCGCGCTCCAGCGCGTCGACGATCCGCGTCGCGACCGGTCGTGTCGCCTGGGCAAGACGGAATTCGGCCCGGTCGCGTACGATCAGGCCGAAGTTGATCGCCTGCGCCACGAACAGCGCGAGCGCGATCAGCAACGCCATCTGGCCGGCAAGGCTGCGCGGCCAGGGATGGAATCGCTTCACAGGCGCGTGACTTCGGCGGCCAGCGTATAGCCGCCGCCCCAGACGGTCTTGATCAACTCGGGCGTCTTCGCATCCGCCTCTATTTTCCGGCGCAGGCGGCTGATCTGGTTGTCGATCGCGCGGTCGAAGGCGGCGGCCTCGCGGCCTTGGGTCAGGTCGAGCAACTGGTCGCGCGTGAGCACCTGGCGGGGGCGGGTGACGAGTGCCAGCAGCAGATTATACTCGCCGGTCGACAGGGGTACGGACACGCCCTCGCGGTCGATCAGCGCACGCTCGCCCGATTTCAGCACCCAGCCGGCGAACCCGTAGGAGCTGCTTTCCGGGGCGTGCTGGCGCGAGCCGCCGGACGTGGCCCGGCGCAGCACCACTTTCACGCGCGTTGCCAACTCACGCGGCGAGAACGGTTTCACGACATAGTCGTCCGCGCCCATCTCCAGCCCGACGATCCGGTCGGTCTCCTCCGCACGCGCGGTCAGCAGGATCACCGGTACGTCGCTGGTCGCGGCGATGTGACGGCACAGCGACAGCCCGTCCTCGCCGGGCATCATGATGTCGAGGATGACGAGGTCGATCGCATACGCCGTCAGCCGCGTCCGTGCCGCCTCGGCATCGCCCGCCTGCGTGACGCGGAAACCCTGCTTGGTCAGGTACACGGCCAATGGCTCGCGGATCGAGCGCTCGTCGTCGACGAGCAGCAGATGCGGCATATCTCCCATGGGGTCGACGTCTAGCATGGTGGGTGTCCAGGGGAAGCGCCGGTCCGTTGCTTGCCCGCGTTCGGGTTACTGCGCAGGATTGGCCACGGGGGCGCGCGCCTTGCCCTCGGCCCGTTCGCGACGGTCGACGTGGCGCATCTCGGCGCGTTCGGTCGCGTCGATGACGCCGTCGTGATTGGCATCGATCCGGTCGAAGCGCTGGCCGGCGCGGGCGTCGAACTCGGCCTTGGTCATGCTCGCCCCGGTCATGCTGGCCCCGGTCTTCGCATTGCCGTCGGAGCCCATGTGGCGACCCATGCCGCCATGCCCGGCACTGCCAGAGCGCGCGGAGTCGTCACCGCCGCGGGCGATCATCCGGTCGTGGATCGCCGCGCGGTAGTCCTGCATCTCGGTCGGGCTGACCAGGCCGTCGTGGTTGGTATCCATCTGCGCGAACCGTGCGTCGGCCTGCGCGATCGCTTCGGCACGAGTCTGAATGGCAGGCGTAGAAGGCGCAGCCTGCGCGCTGCAGGCGGCGGCGGTCAGCGCGCTCGCGGCGACGGCCAGGCTGAGGATGATCGTGCGCATCGGAGGTCTCCAGTCGGTGAGGCATATCCCCACCCGATGCTGGCCTTATCGACGCGACCTGTCCCACGCGTTTGTCGGACCATGACAAAACTGTCGCAAAATGTGTCGCCTCAGGCGAAGATCGCGACGCTCTGCATCTGTTCGGCGACCGGCGTGCCGTCGGCGTTCCAGATCGCCATCTGCTGGCTCGAGCTGCCGTCCTTCGTATAGTCGGTGGTCGCGCGGAGCAGCCACCAGCCGTCGCGCGTCACCGGCTGCGGGCCGAGGATGTTGAGCAGCCACGTCATCGAACTGAGCGGGGCGGGGCCGCCGAGCAGCTTCAGCGCGGCGGGCGGCAGGCAGTCGGCGACCGCCATGAGTTCGACCATCGGATCGAGGTTCTCGCGCTCGACCAGTCGCGCCCAGCGCAGCCATTCCGCCGGCCCGACGCTGTCGTCGCGGCGATCGAGCAGGTCGAAGTTCCGCGAGAACGCGACTGCGCTGTGGCCACGGAAAGTCTGCGTATCGGGTTGTGGCATCGGAAAGTCGGGTGCGGCGCCCGCCTGGCGATCGACGCGCGATGCCACCGCGCCCATGAACACGAACGTCGCGCGAAGCCCTAGCCCGGCCTCGCTCGTGACGTCGGCCTGAACGAAGGCGGCATTTCGCCCGCGTCGCAGTCGGCTCGCGCGGATCACGATATCGCCCGACAGCGGGCCGATGAACGAGACTTGCGCGGATCTCAGCGGGGGCAGTTCGGTGTCCGAATTCTGTGCGGCATGGAGCGCGAGCGCGGCGGAAAAGCCTCCGTATGCCGTCCGCCCCTGCAACCAGTTTTCGGGGACGGTCCCACGCCAGCCGCCTTCGACCGGTTCCAGCGCATCGATCGCCTGTTTGAGACTGGTCATGCACCGGTCCCCGTCAGACGGTCGCGGAGTTCGCGTTTGAGCACCTTGCCGATCGCGCTGCGGGGGAGCTCGTCGGCGACGTGGAGCGCGGACAGGCGCTGGGTCTTGCCGAGCTGGCCGTTCACCCAGGCTAGGATTGCGGATGCGTCTTCGGTCGCATCGGCGCGTGGGACGTAGAAGCCGACTGGCGTCTCGCCCCAGGCTTCGGACAGAGCGCCCACCACGGTGCAGTCCGCGACGGCCGGGTGTTGTGCAAGCACCGCCTCAAGATCGGAGGGATAGATGTTGAAGCCACCCGAGATGATCAGGTCCTTCTTGCGGTCCATCAGTGTCAGGAAGCCGTCCTCGTCAAACCGTCCGACGTCACCGTGGCGGATGTAGCGGTTGCCGTCCCCGTCATACCATTCGGCATCGCGCGTTGCCTCGGTACGGCCGTGATAGCCGTTCATCATCGCCGGGCTGCGACCGACGACCTCGCCCATTTCGCCGGATGCGACCTCGGCGCCGTCGTCGTCGATCAGGCGGATTTCGTGGCCCGGCATCGGCTGGCCGACGGTGTGGAGCTTGGTCGGGTTGGCGGTCGCATTCAGCGCGCAACTCGCGCCGCCTTCGGTCATGCCGTAGAACTCGACCAGCACGCCCGGCCAGCGCGCGACCACGTCGGCCTTCAGCGCGGCGGAGAACGGCGCGCTGGTGCTGGTCTTGAAGCGGAATGCCGACAGGTCGAAGTCGTCGAAATCGGGCAGCGCCATGATCCGCTGATACTGGACCGGGACCAGCATGGTGTGCGTGGCGTGGTAGCGTTCGGCGAGTTCGAGATAGGCGCGCGCGTCGAACTTCCCCATCAGCACGACGGTGCCGCCCCAGCCGAGGGTCGGCAGGAAGCTGACGAGCGTGGTGTTCGAATAGAGCGGGGTGGCGATCATCGTGACTGCGGTGTCGAACCCGGCGGCGGTGTTGCGCGCGATATGCGCCCAGCGCATCGCGTGGCTCTGGACGATGCCCTTGGGCGTGCCGGTGGTGCCGGAGGAGTAGATGATGTTGAACGGGTCTTCGGGTGCTATCGTGACTGGGGTCGGCTTAGCTTCCGAGGGAGCGAGCCACTCCTCGAAGGTCTGAAAAGATTGTTCTCCCGCGAAAGCGGGAGCCCAGTCCGGGCTCCCGCTTTCGCGGGAGAACAATACGACGCTAGCCGTCAGTTCTTGCCCGTCCAGCGCCCGCGCGTTCTCCATATCCAGGAACACCAGCGGCGCTCCACTATCCGCAATCATCGCCGCGATTGCCGCCGGCGTGGCGGACGGCGCGATCGGCGTTGCGACGCACCCTGCGCGTACCGCACCAAGGAATACTGCCGCATAATCCGTCGTTGGCGCCGCGACGATCGCCAGCGCGGTGCCCGGCGCCACCCCGTCGCGCTGCAACGCCGCCGCGACCCGGTTCATCAGGCCGTCGAGTGTCGCATAGTCAATACTGCCCTGCGCGTCGGCCACCGCGACGCGGTCGCCACGCTCGCGGGCGTGCATGTGGATCAGGTCCGGCAAGGTGGCAAAGCCGGTGGCGAGCATCTCTGCGGCAGTCGTCATCCCGGCACCGCTAGGCGAACGCGATCCGCAATGCCATACGCGATATTCGAAAAGTCAGTCGAGGAGAGACCCGCTTGCTGTTTTACGATAGCGCGCTGCCCGCGCCGAACCCGCGCCGCGTCCGCATTTTTCTTGCCGAAAAGCATGTCCGCGTGCCGATGGCGCAAATCTCGATTCCCAAGGCCGAGCACAAGGCAGACCCGTTCCTGGCGATCAATCCGCTCGGGCAGACGCCGGCGCTCGCGTTCGACGATGGCCGCGTGCTGACCGAGAGCGTCGCGATCTGTCGCTATTTCGAGGTACTCCATCCCGAACCGCCGCTGTTCGGGCACGGCGCGCACAACATCGCCGAGATCGATATGTGGACGCGGCGGATCGAGTTGCGGCTGATGACCCCGCTGTCGATGGTCTGGCTGCACACGCACCCCTGGACCGCGCGGATCGTCCAGCCGCAATATACCGAGTTCGGCGAGAGCCAGCGCCCGCGCGTGCTGGCCGCGATGGCCGAGTTCGATCACGTGCTCGACGGCCGCGAATGGCTCGATGGCGAGCGTTTCACGATCGCCGACATCGTCCTGCTGACGACGATCGATTTTGCCACCTTCGTCGGCGTGGGGATGCCCGATGAACTGACGCATTTGAGCACTTGGCACGCGCGCGCGTCCGCTCGCCCGAGCGCGCAGGCATGAGCGCGGCTATGCAAGGCGCGGTCGCGATCGTCACCGGCGGCGGCACCGGGATCGGCGCGGCCGTCGTCCGGCGTCTCGCGGCACGCGGCGTCCACTGCGTCATCAACTATGCCAGCAGCCGCGACGACGCCGAGGCGCTGGCCGCCGAGGTCGGGCAGGGCGCAATCGCGGTACAGGCGGACATCGTTGACGACGCCGCCTGCCGCGCGCTTGCCACGGCAGCCATCGACGCGTTCGGTCGGATCGACTTCCTCGTCAACAATGCCGGCCGGACCAAGTTCGCCGCGCACGAGGATCTCGACGCGCTCGATGCCGAGGATTTCATCGACATATACCGCCTCAACACAGTCGCGCCGTTCCAGATGATCCGCGCCTGTGCGCCTGCGTTGCGCGCGAGCCCGTTCGGCGCGGTCGTCAACGTGGCCAGCGTGGCGGGCGTATTCGGCATGGGATCGTCGGTCGCCTATGCCGCGTCGAAAGGCGCGCTGGTGACGATGACCAAGAGCCTTGCGCGAGCCTTGGCGCCGGAAATCCGCGTCAACGCAGTCGCTCCCGGCTATGTCGCGACCGGCTGGTACGAGAAGCGGTTGGGCGAGGATGGGTTCGCCAAACTCAACGCCAAGGTTGCTGCGTCCGTACCGATGGGGTTCGCGACCGGCCCCGACGATGTTGCAGGGCCGATCGAGATGCTGCTCGATCCGCTCAGTCGCGCGATGACGGGCGAGATACTGTTGCTGGATGGCGGCGGGCATCTGGACGTGGCGTTGTCGAGGCGACCGGGGCGGGAGGGGTGAACGCGCACGAGATGCGCGCGGCGCCGTGAATGGCGTCTCCTTTTCGGGGATGAGATCTTGCCGACGCTGAACTGAACGGCCAGGTACCGGAGGATCGGGCCTGATTCGAAGACTGCGATCAGTTTGACGTCGTCAGTTTCCGCGCCGGCCGGGATATGACCGACTATCGCGGGCATTCTGTTGCGGTCTCCAGTAAGCAGGTGGATCACGCAGGTAACTCCCTGGTGTTACGGCAGAAACGGTACGGCGGGCGAACTGGCAAGTGGTCGCCTCTTTGGTTCCAGGACTGGATCAATTTCGATCAAACATAATGCGCTTTGCAATGTCGGGTTTCTGTGCCAGATCGCAGCCATACCGGGACCTCAGTTCCGGAAACGAGCGCACGGCACTCGGACGAGATTGAAGATTGGGTGGCTGCGGCACGGTCTTGTGTCGACAAACATCCTGAGCGCGCTGGCCATGAGCCGCGCTGCTGGACGAGGTTGGAGAGGGGATAAGGCGGGAGGCTGGCGGATGGCCGGACCTCCCGCCGTCCTTCTTCCCAAAAATCTCCTCTTACTGGACGCTTTGCAGCCGCGATCTGCGTCGCCCGCGAGCGATTTTGCCGTGCAGCGACGGCGGCAAACCACGATTATTACCGGTATCCCTTGTCTGGTATGTGTCCGTCCGCCTAGCATGGGCGCGATTTAGATATCAGGGTATCGTAATGGCCGCAGCGTATCAGTCCCATCCCGAGATCGCCGATGCACTCGCTATGAAGCGACGGGGGCTGACGCTTGCGCTGCTGACCTTCACCTATTTCTTCAGCTACATGGACCGCCAGATCCTGGCGATTCTGCTCGAGCGGATCAAGGCGGACCTGTTGCTGACCGATACGCAACTCGGGCTGCTGTCCGGCCTGGTCTTCGCGATCTTCTACGCGACGCTCGGCATCCCGGTTGCGCGGCTGGCGGACCGGACCAGTCGCCGCAACATCATCGCCGCCAGCCTGACGATCTGGAGCGCGATGACCGCGCTGTGCGGCCTTGCGCAGAGTTTCACGCAATTGATGCTCTTCCGGATCGGCGTCGGGATCGGCGAGGCCGGATCGAGCCCTCCGAGCCACTCGATCATCGCCGATCTCTACCCGCCCGAGAAGCGCGCGAGTGCGATGGCGGTATATTCGCTCGGCGTGGTGCTGGGCGCAGGCTTTGGTACGCTCATCGGCGGCGTCGTTGCGCACTCGTATGGCTGGCGGGTCGCGATGATGACCGTCGGTTTGCCGGGCATTATTCTGGCGCTGCTCGTCCGCCTGTTCATGGTCGAGCCCCGGCGCGGCCTTTCCGACGCGGCTCGCGCGGTGGAGGCAGGGCCGATACCGAGTGTCGCACAAGGGTTCGCGTCGATGTGGGCCAGCGCCCCCGCGCGGCATCTCGTGGTCGGCGTTACCCTGACCTCGATGATCGGCTATGCGCTGACCGGCTGGGGACCGAGCTTCATGCAGCGTTCGCTCGGGCTGTCGATGCTGGACGTATCACGCTATATCGCGTTGCCGGGCGCATTGTTCGGGGCGATCTCCGCGCTCGCAGGCGGCAAGATCGCAGACGTTCTGGCGAAGCGCCATGGCCTGCATGTCCAGGCGTGGGTGGTGTTGGTGATGAAGGGCCTGTCGCTGCCGTTCGCGCTGGCGTTCTACCTGATCGACGTGCCGTTCATCGCGATCGGCAGTTATTTCATCTACCTGATCTTCGCGAACTCGTATCTCGGTCCGAGCTTCGCACTGATCCAGCATCTCGCGCCGTTGCAGATCCGCGCGATGTGGGCGGCGATCACGCTGCTGGTCATCAATCTGGTCGGGCTGGGCCTGGGGCCTACTTTGGTCGGCTGGCTCAGCGATGTGCTCAAGCCCGGTTTCGGCGGAGACTCCCTGCGGTACGCGCTGGTGATCATCGTGTTGATGACGCCTTGGGCGCTCTTTCACTATTGGCGCGCCGGCGTGCTGCTCAAGCGCGCGGAGGACCGTGGGGCGCGATAGGTCGTTCGCACTATCGGTCCCGGCGCGCAAATCGCGTTCAAGCGGTTGGGCCGCCGTTCGCGTTGGTGCCGTTGACTGACGGGGCTTCCGGCAAACTCCGAGCGCCACGTCCTTCAGGACCGGCTGGATCTGGGCGCGTGCCGTTACCCCGCGTTACGGGGGGCGTCGATCCGTCGGAACAATGCGTGGTATGGAGACGGACGCAGTCGCCGAGTTGCGACGGTTAGTTTGCTGCCATCCTATCGTCGAACAGCCCGAACATCAGCGTCGAGGCGTACATCGCGATCGCCCGCTCGCGCGGCATGGTCGAGGCCCATTTGCGCATGTCGAACGCCGCGTTCTGCAGCGCCATCAACGCCTGCGCCGCGATCAGCGCATCGACCGCGCGGATCGAGCCTTCGCCGATGCCGTCCATCATCATGCCCGCATAGCGCCGCGCGATGCCGTTCGAACGCTCGACCATCGCATTGCGTACGCCGACCGGCAGGCCGCTGAGCGCCGTGGTGCGCAGCAGGGGCCCACGTTCGGCGAACTGCACGTCGAGCAAGGTCGCGACCGTGCTCGACAGCTTGTGCCAGAAGCTCCCGCCCTCGGCTTCGCCGCGGCTCTGCGCATCGGCGATCGTGTCGAAGCTGCGGCGGTAGCACGCGATGACGAGGTCGTCCTTCGCATCGAGATGGTGGTAGAAGCTGCCCTTGGTCACGTTCAGCTCGGACGCGATCTTTTGCACCGACGCACCGCGATAGCCGAGTTCGTTGATCAGGCGGGTGGCGGCCAGCAGGAACGCCTCGCGGCCCGGCTCCGCCTCGTCATGGCTCAGATCGAGCAGGGTGGGGGCCCATTTGACGTCCTTGCCGGCGATCCCATGCGCGAACACGTCCATCAGCCGTTCTTCGACACGGCCGTATTGATCGGGCTCGTAGCGGGTCAGCCAGATCGGCAACCAGAACGTATTCTCGAGCAGCACATGCGCGCGCGCGCCGTTAAGATCGGTCTGCGCGCGGGACGAGGTCGGGCCCCAGAGCAGGCGGGTGCGGCGGAACACCTCACGCCACCCGGTCATCAGGCGGCTGCGCATCGGATCCTCGGTCGCGCGCAGATCGGAGAGGACCGCGAACGCCCTCTCCTCGCCGCGCTGGATCCGCCCGAGCCGCGCCATGTTGAGCGCAAGATAGCGCCGCACGCGCTCCTCCGGCGTCGCCTCCTCCATCGCGATGTCGAGCATCGCGATCAACGATTCCAGCGTGTGCTCGAACGCGGCGGCGGCGAGGTCTTCCTTGCGCTTAAAATAATAGGTAACGCTGGTCGTGTTGAGCCCGACGCGCCGCGCCACGTCCGCGAACGTCATGCCCTTGGCACTTTGTTCGTTGATCGCTTCGGCCGCTGCGGCGAGGATTGCGTCCCGTTTCGCACGGAAGCGCTTAGTCCCCTGTTCGCTCTCGTCGCTGACGTCTGCCGGAACCTTCATCGAAACACCCTAACAGCTTCGATTTGAAGATACAGTGCTTTTTAGGCGCTTTCAGGGCGGACTTGAAAACATGCTTTCCGGACCGCTCCACACGCTTTACCGAATACGCGGTATGGTCTAACTCGCCTCCAAAGCGATGACGATTGGAGAGCCCGCATGGATTTTACGCTGAGCGAACGAGAGACGTATTTCCGGGATCGGGTCCGCGATTTCATCGACCAGAATATCCGCCCGCGTCAGGCCGATTACGACCAGCAGGCGCATGAGGGCGAGCGCTGGAAGGTGATTCCGGTGATCGAGGAGATGAAGGAGAAGGCCAAGGCCGCCGGGCTCTGGAATTTCTTCATGCCGCCGCATTCGGGCCAGACGCATGTCGACGATTCGTTCGAGTTCGAAGGCACGCAGCTCACCAATCTCGAATATGCGTTATGCGCGGAGGAGATGGGCAAGGTCGGCTGGGCGAGCGAATGCTTTAACTGTTCGGCGCCCGATACCGGCAACATGGAGGTGTTTCACCGCTATGGCACGCGCGAACAGAAGGACATGTGGCTCGGCCCGCTGATGCGCGGCGAGATCCGCTCGGCGTTCCTGATGACCGAGCCTGCGGTGGCGTCGTCCGATGCGACCAACATCGAGACGAGCATGGTGCGCGACGGCGATCACTACGTCATCAACGGGACTAAGTGGTGGTCGAGCGGCGTCGGCGATCCGCGCTGCAAGATCGCCATCGTCATGGGCAAGACGAGCTTCGAGGGTTCGCGGCACCAGCAGCAGAGCCAGATTCTCGTGCCGATGGATACGCCCGGCGTGACGATCAAGCGGATGCTGTCGGTGTATGGTTATGATCATGCGCCGCACGGGCATGGGGAGGTCGTGCTGGAGAATGTCCGCGTGCCGGTCGAGAACGTGTTGCTCGGCGAGGGCCGCGGGTTCGAGATCGCGCAGGGGCGGCTTGGGCCGGGCCGGATCCATCACTGCATGCGGACCATCGGTGTTGCCGAGACCGCGATCGAGGCGATGGCGCGGCGGTTGCTCGACCGGGTGGCGTTCGGGAAACGGATCGCCGACTTCTCGGTGTGGGAGGAGCGTATCGCGACGGCGCGCATCGACATCGAGATGACGCGGCTGCTGTGCCTCAAGGCCGCCGACATGATGGACAAGGCCGGCAACAAGTCCGCGCAGATCGAGATATCGATGATCAAGGTGGCGGCGCCGAACATGGCGTTGCGGATCTTGGATGATGCGATCCAGGCTCATGGCGGCGGGGGTGTCTCGGGCGATTTCCGGTTGGCGCATGACTGGGCGGCGATGCGGACGCTGCGGTTCGCGGATGGTCCGGATGAGGTCCACAACCGCTCGATCGCGCGCAACGAGTTCGGGAAATATGGCGATTTTCGCAAGGGTGGCGTGTCGAGCGGGGATGTCGGGGTGAGTCGGTAAACCCATCCTCCCCGTTCGTCCTGAGCGAAGTCGAAGGACCGGCTCGCTTGGGGCAATGTCCTTCGACTGCGCTCAGGACGAACGGAATTTTGATTGTCCGCCCGCCAATTTTCGGAGCCTGACTACCCATGAAAGCCGCAGTCCTTTTCGAAGCCAACACTCTGCTCAGCATCGAGGACGTGACCGTCTCGAAGCCGACGGCGCACGAGGTGCTGATCCGCACGATGGCGGTCGGCGTTTGTCGCTCCGACCTGCATTTCGTCGACGGTGCCTATCCGCACGCGATGCCGACCATTCCGGGGCACGAGGCTTGCGGCGTAGTGGAGGCGGTCGGCGAGGAAGTGCGCGGCGTGAAGGTCGGTGACCATGTCGTGACCTGTCTCTCGGCATTTTGCGGCCAGTGCGAGTTCTGTGTCACCGGCAGGATGTCATTATGTATCGACGCCAGCGTGCGCCGGCCGAAGGGCGCCGCACCGCGCCTCATGCTCGGCGACCGACCGATCGCGCAGATGCTCAACCTCAGCGCCTATGCCGAAATGATGCTGGTCCACGAACATGCCTGCGTTGCGATCGACCGCGACATGCCGATGGACCGTGCGGCGTTGCTCGGCTGCGCGATCACGACAGGGGCAGGGGCGGTGTTCAACACCACCGACGTAACGCCGGGCGAGACGGTCTGCGTGGTCGGCTGCGGCGGCATCGGGCTCGCCGCCGTGAACGCGGCCAAGATCGCAGGCGCGGGGAAGATCATCGCGCTCGATCCCGTGCCCGAGAAGCGCGCGATGGCAGAGAAGCTCGGCGCGACACACAGCATCGACGCGCTGTCTGACACCGCTGCGGACGAGGTCGTCGCGATCACCAAGGGCGGCGTGCACCACGCGATCGAGGCAGTAGGGCGCGCGCAATCGGCGGCGACCGCGGTGAAGGTGCTGCGGCGCGGCGGCACCGCGACGATCCTCGGCATGATGCCGCTCGGCGAGAAGGTCGGGCTGTCGGCAATGGACCTGCTGTCGGGCAAGCGTCTGCAGGGCGGCTTCATGGGCTCGAACCGCTTCCCGGTCGATATTCCGCGGCTGGTCGATTTCTACATGCGGGGGCTGCTCGATCTCGACACGATCATCGCCGACCGGATGCCGCTGGAACGGATCAACGACGCGTTCGACGAACTGCGTCGTGGCGATACTACTCGCAGCGTGATCACCTTCTCGTGACCGACGCGGCAACCAGCATGGTCGGCACGATCGAAGTCGGCGAGCGCGACAAGCTCGACCTCGACGCGCTTGAAACGTGGATGACTGCCAATGTGCCGGGCTATGCCGGGCCGCTCACCTACGCGAAGTTCGCCGGCGGTCAGTCCAACCCGACCTATCGTCTCGATACGCCCGACCGCGCCTACGTGTTGCGACGGAAGCCGTTCGGCCCGATCCTGCCGAGCGCGCATGCCGTCGACCGCGAATACCGAGTCATCGCCGGGCTGCATCCGACCGGCTTCCCCGTCCCGCGCCCCTACGGGCTTTGCGAGGATACGGGCGTGATCGGTTCGGCGTTCTACGTCATGGAGATGGTCGAGGGGCGGACGATCTGGGACGGATCGATGCCCGGCGCGACTCCGCCCGAGCGCACCGCGCATTACGAGGCGATGGTCGACACGCTCGCCGCGCTCCACAATACCGATTACGCGGCGGCGGGGCTCGGCGAATACGGCAAGCCCGGCAATTATTTCGAACGCCAGGTCGGCCGCTGGACCAAGCAATATCGCGCTGCCGAGACCGAGCATATGGAGCCGGTCGAGCGGCTGATCGAATGGTTGCCAAGAACGCTACCCGAGCAAACGCGGACCTCGATCGTCCATGGCGACTACCGCATCGACAACATGATTTTCGCAGCCTCGGAGCCGAAGGTCATCGCGGTGCTCGACTGGGAATTGTCGACGTTGGGGGATCCGTTGGCGGACTTCTCCTACTTGCTGATGAGTTGGGTGACCGAGCCTGAGGGCCGCTCGGGCGTGCTTGGCATGACCGGGCCGGAGACGGGGATCCCGACGATAGAGCAGGTCGTCGAGCGCTATTGCGCCGCCACCGGCCGCGATGGCGTGCCCGATCTCAACTGGTATTTCGCCTACAACCTCTTCCGCCTGACCGGGATCGTCCAGGGCATCAAGAAGCGCATCGTCGACGGCACTGCGTCGAGCGCGCAGGCGGAGAAGACGGTCGCGAAGATCCACGGGTTGGCCGACGCGGCCTGGGGGTTTGCGGTGAGGGCAGGGGCGTGAGGCATGACGTCGAGCGTGGCGTGGATCCTGCGCTCTCGATGGGCTCCGTCATTCACCCTCACCCCTACGTCATCCCAGCGAAAGCTGGGATCTCCCCATTCGGGTCGCAGCGACCGCCAACCGGGATACCCCAGCTTTCGCTGGGGTGACGGATTTGGTGGGGCAACGGACTTGGTGGGGTATCGGACTTGGTAGCGTGACGGACTTGGTGAGGTGACGAATTTGATGGGGCGACTGGCGAGGAGTGTGGTGCTCGTTCGCGCAACAGGAGAAGAAGATGTCGCAATTCGACCTGACCGGAATGGTCGCCATTGTCACCGGATCTTCCCGCGGGATCGGCCTTGCCTCTGCGCGCGAACTGGCCAAGCACGGCGCTAAGATAGTGATCTCCAGCCGCAAGCAGGAGGCGTGCGACGTCGTCGCGGCGGAAATCAACGCAAAGCACGGGGAGGGCACCGCGATCGCCATTGCCGCCAACATCTCCGACAAGGCAGGTCTCCAGCACCTCGTTGACGAAACGCGTGCCACGTTCGGCAAGATAGACGTGCTCGTCTGCAACGCCGCCTCGAACCCCTATTACGGCCCGCAAGCCGGCATCGCCGACGACCAGTTCCGGAAGATCCTCGACAACAACATCGTCTCCAACCACTGGCTGATCCAGATGGTCGCGCCCGAGATGCTGGAGCGCCGCAGCGGCAGCATCGTCATCATCTCCTCGATCGGCGGGCTTCGTGGTTCCGCGGTGATCGGCGCGTACTGCATCAGCAAGGCCGCCGACATGCAGCTCGCCCGCAACCTCGCAGTCGAGTTCGGCCCGTCCAACGTCCGCGTGAACTGCATCGCGCCGGGGCTGATCAAGACCGACTTCGCGCGGGCGCTGTGGGAGGACCCGCAGCGGATCGAGGCGGCGAACACCAGCGTTCCCTTGCGCCGGATCGGTGAACCTGAGGAGATCGCCGGCGCGGTCGTCTTCCTGGCGTCGTCGGCAAGCAACTTCATGACCGGCCAGACGATGGTCATCGACGGCGGCGTCACGATTTAACCGAAGGACCATGCGATGCGCTTTACCGACAAATCGATCATCGTCACCGGCGCAGGCTCCGGCATAGGCCGCGCCGCCGCGCTCCTGTTTGCAGCCGAGGGCGGCAAGGTCATCGTCGCCGACAAGACCGAGGGGGCGGACGAGACAGCGCGGCTCATCGGCGAGGCTGGCGGCACGGCCAAGGCGATCCGCATGGATGCAGGGCTGGAGGACGACGTGATCCGCACGATCGCGCTGGCCTGCGACAGCTTCGGCGGGCTCGACGTGATGTTCGCCAACGCCGGCATCTCCGGCGGCATGGCGAACCTGTTCGATACCGACGTCGCGCTGATCACCGAGGTGCTGCGCGTCAACCTGATCGGTCCGTTTCTCGCGATCAAGCACGCCGCCCCGCGCATCGCCGAACGGGGGAAGGGGGCGATCGTCCTCACCGCCAGCGTCGCCGGAATCCGCTCCGGCGCGGGCTCGCCAGCCTATTCCGCGTCGAAGGCCGGCGTCATCAACCTCGCTGCCGTCTCCGCGCAGCAACTCACCGGCTCGAACGTCCGCGTCAACGCGATCTGCCCCGGCCTGACTGAGACCGGCATGACCAAGCCCGTGTTCGATTACGCGCGTGAGGCCAACAAGATGGACCGCGTCGGCCGCCTCAACCCGCTCCACCGCGGCGCGCAGCCCGAGGAACTGGCGAAGGTTGCGCTGTTCCTTGCCTCCGACGACGCCAGCTACGTCAATGGCCAGGCGATCGCGGTCGACGGCGGCCTCTCGTCGAGCCATCCGGTGACTCGGCAGGAGTATGGCAAGACCGCGGCGTGACCGGCTTGCGGACGTAACGCGGGCGCGGCACGATGCGCGATATAGTGTGGAGTCGTGCGATGAGACTGCCTCTGTTTGCTCTGTCGATGGTCTTATGCGGCAGCGCTACCTCAGCCCAGCGCGCGGTGCTCAATGCGCCACCGCTTCCGATCGCGCCTTATGTCCGTGCTGCGCCGCGAGAGATGTTCGTGACTTGGACGGCCCGCAACGTCCGATGCGCTGGTAACCCGATTGCCTTTACGCGGGCTCCGGCGGCAATGCCGGCGATGAGCTGGGGCGGAGCGACATCGCCGATCAAATCGTTCGAGTATCGCTTCACGATCGATGCGAAAGGGCGACCGGGCGGCATCAAGCGACTGTCTTCAGACTATGCGCCGGGTTTCGAGGATCTGAGCCCGGCGCTTGCCGTCAGCCAGTTCGCGGCGGGCGCTCCGCAGGGCGCCTGCAGCCTAACCTTCGTACCCGAGGCTTGGCCGATCGAAGCGGCGCCCGTTCAGTCGGTGATGGCGTATACGCTGTTTCCGCCGCAACCACCGACCGCAGCGATGTGGGCGCGGACCAAGCCGGCCGGATCGACGTGTTTCGATCCCGTTCCGCAGGTCCGCCTGCGCGCTTTCCCCGCGTTCGACGGCCTGCCGAAGCAACCGGGGCAGCGGAGTTGGTCCATGATCGGCTACGATCTCGGCAAGAGCGGCAAGCCGGTTCACCTGAAGCCGGTAGCGGGCAACGGCAATGCTGCATTGGAGGCGGCGTCACTGAAGGCCGTTGCGCAGTCGCGGTTCGCGCCTGGGGCGCGGACGGGGTGCCAATATCCCTATTGGCTCGCCGCCGCCACGTTGCCGCCGCCGCCCACGCCGGAAGAGGCGAGCTTCCGACCAGCTGGCGCGACCTGCCCGGGCGGGGCGCAGTGGGCGGTTCCGCCGACGCTCAACTATCCGCCGAACTTTCGGCGTCGCTCGATCGAGGGCTGGGCGGTCATTGGCTACGACGTCGCGTCATGGGGTGCGACGGGCAACGTCCGGATCCTGGACGCACAGCCGTCCGCGGAGTTCGGCGAAGAGGCTATGCGCATCATCGCCTCCGCCAAGCGCGTACCGTCGTCGGTCGGTTATACCGGCTGCGTCGACCGCGTCCTGTTCAAGATGGGACCGACGACGCGCAGGCCCGGTGGACCGCCGGTCGTCTTCGATCCACCGCAGCCGTCCTATTGATGGCTCAGGCGGCCTTTGCGGGCTTGGTGGCCATGTGAAGATCGGCGAAACCGCTGAAATAGCCGCGTAGCGTCGCGTCTTCTATCGGCGCGATCAGTGCAGCGACCATCGTGGATGGATCGTCCGAGGTCGTGGTGCCGCCGGTATGATAGCCCATCGCCCAGTCGCCGAAACTGCGCTCGGTGATGCTCTGTCGCGCCAGATTCACCATCGCGAAATGCCGCGGATCGCGCTGGATCCGGTCGAATGTCTGCGCGATGGCGAGGTCGGTACCCTCCAGTACCTGAAGGAAGCGCTTGCCGCCGACGACGAGCAACCCGGTGATACCTGCCGCAGCGTTGTTGCGACGGGAGACGCGCAGGATGTCGTCGATCATGTCTTGCGTCACGGTCGTGCGTGCGGTGCTGATGTAAAGAAGTCGCTGCATGGCCAAAACTCTTCGTGGTGTCGAGTCCAGCCTAGTTCGGGTTTGCAAACACGGAGTTAATTGGATGCTAGGCACGATATCGGCGACGGCTCTTGGCAGGCAATCAGCCAAGAGCGATCGACGGGTACGCTTGCGTAACGAGGTGCCGGGGAGCATTTGGGCTGCGCGGGCGTTGACCGTCCGACCCCATAAAGGAGAAACCCCATGGCTTTCGAACTCCCACCGCTGCCGTATGCCTATGACGCGCTCGAGCCGGTGATCGACAAGGAGACGATGCAGTTTCATCATGACAAGCATCATGCCGCGTACACCAACAAGCTGAACGAAGGCGTCGAGAAGGACGCATCGCTGCAGGGAAAGACGATCGAGGAGATCCTGTCGGTGATCTCGTCGCAGCCGCCGCTGGTGCGCAACAATGGTGGCGGCTTCTGGAACCACGACTTCTTCTGGAAGACGATGGCGGTCAAGAGCGGCCAGGCACCGTCGGGCAAGCTGGCCGAGGCGATCGAGCGCGATTTCGGTGGGCTCGACAAGCTGAAGGACGAGTTCAACACCAGGGGTGCTGGGCAGTTCGGCTCGGGCTGGGCATGGCTGATCGCGGACGCGTCGGGCAAGCTGAAGGTGACGAGCACGCCGAACCAGGACAACCCGCTGATGGACGATGCCAAGGAGCCGGGCACGCCGTTGCTGGGTAACGACGTGTGGGAGCACGCTTATTACCTGACGTACAAGAACGACCGTCCGGGCTATCTGAAGGCCTGGTGGGACATCGTGAACTGGGACGTCGTGGGTGAGCGCTACGCCAAGGTTGCTGGCTGAATTAAGACCGTCTGAGATCCTTTACCGCCTGAAGTCCGTCACCCCAGCGAAAGCTGGGGTATCCCCGTTGGTGGTCGTGTCGGCCGAAACGGGGAGATCCCAGCTTTCGCTGGGATGACGGTTTGGGCTCGAATGATGGGCGAGGCTCGGATGACGGGCGAGACTCGGATGACGGGTCAGGCTGGGATGACGGCGATAGGGTCGGATGACCGTATCGGGCGAAGTTACCCTTCGGGCGGCAGGTCGGTGACGGCTTTGTCGCCCGTTTGCAATCCATGCTTCAGCAGCATCGGGATATTGGCGAACGCGAAGACCAGCGTCAGCGGGATCGCGCCCCAGAGCTTGAAGCCGACCCAGAAATCCCAGCCCGCATCCTTGCCCCAATGCGCGAGCGTGTAGCGCCAGACGAATTCGTTGAGCGCCGCCATGAAGATGAAGAAGACGACCCAGTTGCGAGTCAGCTTGTGCCATCCTTCCGCGGTAAGCCCGGGATAGGCGCTTTCCAGCAGCGTCTGGAGCAGGGGGCGCCCGGTGATGAGCCCGAACAGCAGGATAGCGGCGAACATCGCGTAGATGATCGTCGGCTTCATCTGGATGAAGCGCTGGTCGTGGAAATAGATCGTCAGCCCGCCGAACACGACGATCAGCGCGCCCGACAGCCACAGCATCGGTGAGATATGCCCCGCCTTCACCTTCGATACGATCATCGCGGCGACGGTGGCGATGATGAACGCGGTGGTGGCGGCGATCACGCGGACGATCGGCACGCCGGGGGTGAGGAAGTTCACCGCGAAGAAGATCGCGAGCGGGCCGTAGTCGATGGCCATGCGGAGACCGGGGGATAGGGGGGGCTTGGTGAGGGTCACGAGATCAATCCAGAATACCGTTCGTCCTGAGCGTAGTCGAAGGACATGCCACAAACGGGCCGGTCCTTCGACTACGCTCAGGACGAACGGAAAAGAGGGGCGCAGGGCGAACGGAAAACGAGGGCGCAGGGCGAACGGAGGGAGAGATTACTTCCGAACGCTCTCCACCCCTGCGATGATCCGGCTCACCTCGTTCGCATCGAACGGGCGCAAGTCCGTCATGCCCTCGCCGATGCCGATCGCGTGGATCGGGAGGCCGTATTTCTCCGCCGCTGCGACCAGCACGCCGCCGCGTGCGGTACCGTCGAGCTTGGTCATCACGAGGCCAGTGACGCCTGCGACCTCCTTGAAGACCTCGATCTGCTGGAGCGCGTTCTGGCCAGTGGTCGCGTCGAGCACCAGGACGATGTCGTGCGGGCTGTCGGGATTGATGCGGCCCAGCACGCGGCGAATCTTGGCGAGTTCGTCCATCAGCTCGCGCTTGTTCTGGAGGCGGCCGGCGGTGTCGACGATCAGCACGTCGATGCCGGTCTCGGTCGCCTTCTTGACCGCGTCCCACACCACGCCCGCTGCGTCGCCGCCCTCGGGGCCGGTGACGATCGGCACGCCGACGCGCTCGGCCCAAGTGCGGAGCTGGCCGATCGCGGCGGCGCGGAAGGTATCGCCTGCGGCCAGCATCACGCCGTAATCCTGCTCCATCAATAGATGCGCGAGCTTGGCGATGGTGGTGGTCTTGCCCGATCCGTTGACGCCGATGACGAGGATCACCTGCGGCCGCGGGAACGCGTCGATCTCGATCGGCTTGGCGACCTTGGCGAGCACCTTCTCGACCTCTTCCGCGACGATCACGCGGATGCCGAGCTCTTCCATGTTGCGTTCGAAGCTGCCGTCGGCGAGGCGGCCACGGATGCGACCGGCGGTCTCGGGGCCCAGATCGGAGGCGATCAGCGCTTCCTCGATGTCGTCGAGCGTCGCATTGTCGAGCCGCGCGCCGCCGAGACCGGCGAGGTTGCCGACGAGCCGGTCGGAGGTGCGCTTGAAGCCGCCGATCAGCTTGTCGTGCCAGGTTGGGGTGGTGCTCATGATGGTTCTCGTGTTGCGCTGAGGCGGTCGGACGTTGCGCCGGTGATCGTAATGCGGACGATGTCGCCGGGTATGGCGGGTTCGTCCAGTGCCACTTCGGCGAAATTGCCGATATGGCCGCGGTCGCCGGGTCGTTCGACGAGCATGTCTTGGCGCGTGCCGACGAGAGTTCGGAGCCAGTTCGCGCGCGATATTTCGCCGGCGCCGCGAAGGAGGGCGGCGCGGTGGCGGCGGACTTCGGGCTCGACCTGCGGCATGCGGGCGGCGGGGGTGCCGGCGCGCGGCGAATAGGGGAAGATGTGCGGATGGACGATGTGGCAGTCGTCGATCAGCGCGAGCGTGTTGGCGAACATCGCCGCGTCCTCGGTCGGGAAGCCGGCGATCAGGTCTGCGCCGATCGCGATGTCGGGGCGCGCGGTTATGAGACGGTCAACGAGTGCGACGCTTTCGGCGCGCGAGTGGCGGCGCTTCATCCGTTTGAGGATCATGTCGTCGCCGGCCTGGAGCGAGAGGTGAACGTGCGGCATGATCCGCGCTTCGGTCGTCAGCAGTGTAAAGAGGCGGTCGTCGATCTCGATACCGTCGAGCGAGGATAGGCGCAGGCGTTCGAGTTTCGAGACGTGACGCAGGATGCGTTCGACGAGATGGCCGAGCGTCGGCGCGCCGGGGAGGTCGGGGCCGTAGCTGGTGAGGTCGACGCCGGTCAGGACGATCTCACGGTGGCCCGCATCGACGAGGCCGGCGATCCGGTCGACGACCGCGCCGGCGGGGACCGAGCGGCTCGGGCCGCGGCCGAACGGGATCGCGCAGAAGGTGCAGCGGTGGTCGCAGCCGTTCTGGACCTCGACGAACGCTCTAGCGTGGGCGGAGAAGCTGGCGGAGAGATGGAGGGCGGTCTCGCGAACCTGCATGATGTCGGAGACGACGACCGCGGTATCGGTAGTCCAAGCTTGCGACATGAGCTTGTCGGCGTTGCCGATGACGCGGTCGACTTCGGGCATCGCGGCGAAGCTGGCCGGATCGATCTGCGCGGCGCACCCGGTGACGACGATCTGTGCTTCGGGGCGGTCGCGCTTGGCGCGGCGGATGGCGACGCGCGTTGCCTTCACGGCGGCGTTGGTGACCGCGCAACTGTTGACCACGACCATGTCCCGCCCGGCGACGAGCGCGCGGATGGTCTCGCTCTCGGCGATGTTGAGGCGGCAGCCGAGGCTGATGACCTCTGGCGCGGGGGCGGGTGACATGCGCGCGATTTAGGAGCGGCGGGAGGCGAAGTCCACGGTTTGCGGTTTAGCGGGCCGCGTTCCGTTATCAATGGCTGCGTGCATCACTGCACGAGTAACCACCCCGGCGGAGGCCGGGAACTAGTTGGGGGACGGGAATGACAACGCGGTGCGCGTCGTTACTGTTACCTTTCTAGCTCGGTGCCGGCCTTCGCCAGGATGGTGCTCTGGAAGGGGTGAGGTGGGCACGTAAAGCTACCGCTTCCAGTCAGCCCGCCAAACGCGGCGCAATTCCGCGCGGCGGGGGCGCATCGCGGTCGGGGCGCTGTGCCAGAAGGCGCTTCTCGGCCAGCAACCGACGAACCTCAGCCGCACCCAGCGGCCGCCCATAGAGATAGCCCTGACCCTTGGTGCAGCCGATACCCCGCAACCGGTCCTCGATCGCCGCGGTTTCGATGCCTTCAGCAGTGGTGGGCAGGTTGAGGCTGTCACCTAGGCGCGCAATAGTGTTGACGATCGCCATGCTTTCCGGATTGTCGAGGATCGATGCGACGAAGCTCTTGTCGATCTTGATCCGGTCGAACGGCAGTGCCCGCAGATGCGCCAAACTCGAATAGCCGGTGCCGAAGTCGTCGAGCGCCAAGCGGATGCCCTGATTCTTGAGACTACCCACGATCGACTGGGCCAGCGGGACATTGTCGAACAGCGCACTCTCGGTAATCTCGATCTCAAGCCGGCTGGCGGGGAAACCGGTCTCGACGAGCGTCTTTATGATCTTCTGAGGCAGCCAGGCATCACGGAGTTGCAACGGCGAGATGTTGACCGACAGCGTCAATCCGGCGTCCCAGTCGCGTGCGGCGGCGAACGCCTGTCGCATCATGGAAAGCGACAGGTCGCCGATCAGGCCGATCTCTTCGGCGATCGGAATGAAGACATCGGGCGCGATCGTGCCGCGCGTCGGATGCTCCCACCGCGCGAGCACCTCGAAGCCGGTGATCCGACCGGTATTGAGATCGACCTGCTGCTCGAAATACGGGACGATTTCATTGTGGGGAATCGCGCTGCGCAATCCGGCTTCGAGTTCCCCGCGCAGTTGCAACGAACGTTCCATTGCGTGGTCGAACCACGCATGCCGATTGCGGCCGGCCGACTTCGCGGCGTGAAGCGCGATATCCGACGTGCGCAACAAGGCGTCGATCGAGGTACAATCCAGGTCGGAGCGGGCTATGCCGATCGACGTGCCGACATGGATCTCGGTACCGTTGGTCACGAACGGCTGGGCAAGGCCGGCAAGAAGGCGTTCGGCCAGTCGGTCGACGACGCGCGGTTGCGAGGAGTCGAAGACGAAGGCGCAGGCGAACTCATCTGCGCCAAGCCGCGAAAGCAGGCTTGAACTCGGCATGATCTCGCCAATCGTCTTGGCAACGTGTGCAAGCAGCAGATCGCCGGCGGCATAGCCGTGCATGTCGTTGACGGTCTTGAAGTGGTCGAGGTCGATGTTGAGCAAGGCCATTGTCTTGCCGCGGCGGCGCGCGCCGTTGAAGAGAACCGCGCCTTGCTCGATCAGGCTCCGGCGATTGAGGAAGCCGGTCAGCGGATCGTGCTGCAACAGGGCATTCGCGCGTCGGCCGGCATTGGTGAGCTGGGTGAGTTCGTCGGCGAGGCCGCGATAGCGAAACCAGCCGAACAGAATCAACGCGACGTTCAGCAGCATCACGGCGACCAATGTGCGGTCGACGATCTCATGACCGCCATTGAGGCGCTCCATGGCCTTGAGCAAGACCGTACCGCCGGTGCCGACGAACAACAGCACGGCGCCGCCGGTGACGGCACCGGTCATGAATTCGCGGCTGATATGGCGGAGCGAACGAGTCGCCGCCAGTGGAATGGGCATTGCCTGTTAGCCTGTACGGTCGTTGATCGACCGGGTTTGCCCGAAAGAAATGTAGGAGGCGTTAAAACCATTATGAATTCGAGGCGATATTAGTCGTCATCGCGGCCGCATGTGGCGCAGTGGGAGAGCGAATATCAGTCGCGACCCACGAAGATCCCGTCCGCGTCAGCGGTCAGTTGCCGGCAAGGTGCGATCAGCTTGCGTTCGGGTTGGCATTCCAGTAGGTGGCGCCCCACGTTCCGTTACGGAGCGCATTGGACGAGCATCCAAGGATGCACGCTGGCCGGCGAGGTTTCGCCCGCCGGCGCTTTTGCGTTTGGTAACGGTGTATGGGAGTATTTCGATGTTCGAAAGCCTGAGCGATCGACTTGGCGGCGTCTTCGACCGCCTTCGCGGCCGGGGTGCGCTGACCGAAGCGGACGTGCGCGCGGCGATGCGCGAAGTGCGCGTCGCGCTGCTCGAAGCCGACGTCGCGCTGCCCGTGGCGCGCGAGTTCGTCGAGAAGGCGACCGAGAAGGCGATCGGCCAGAACGTCCTGCGCTCGGTCACGCCGGGGCAGCAGGTCGTCAAGATCGTCAGCGATGCGCTGGTCGAGATGCTCGGCTCGGATGCCGTCGAGCTCGAGCTGGGCGTCACGCCGCCGGCGGTCATCATGATGGTCGGCCTCCAGGGCTCGGGCAAGACGACCACCACCGCCAAGATCGCCAAGCGTCTGGCGGCGGGGCAGGCCAATTTCGGACAGGCCGGTCGCGAGCGTAAGAAGGTGCTGATGGCGTCGCTCGACGTCAATCGCCCGAACGCGCAGGAGCAGCTGGCGACGCTCGGTACGCAGATCGACGTCGCGACGCTGCCGATCGTGGCTGGCCAGCAGCCGGTCGATATCGCTCGGCGCGCGATGCAGGCGGCCAAGCTCCAGGGCTATGACGTCCTGATGCTCGACACCGCGGGTCGTTTGCATGTCGACCAGGCGTTGATGGACGAGATGAAGGCGGTTGCCGACGTCGCGAACCCGGCCGAGATCCTGCTGGTCGTCGACTCGCTGACCGGCCAGGACGCGGTCAACGTCGCGCAGAACTTCAGCGATCAGGTGCCGCTGACGGGTATCGTGCTGACCCGCATGGACGGCGATGCCCGCGGCGGCGCGGCGTTGTCGATGCGCGCGGTCACTGGCAAGCCGATCAAGTTTGCGGGTACCGGCGAGAAGCTGGACGCGCTCGAGGCGTTCCATCCGGAGCGTGTTGCTGGGCGTATTCTCGGCATGGGCGACGTCGTCAGCCTGGTCGAGCGCGCCGCGGAGTCGATCCAGGCCGAAGACGCCGAGCGCATGGCCGCCAAGATGGCCAAGGGTCAGTTCGACATGAACGACCTGCGCGCCCAGCTGGCGCAGATGCAGCGGATGGGCGGGCTCGGCGCGCTGGCGGGGATGATTCCCGGCATGAAGAAGGCGCAGGGCGCGGTTGCGTCGGTCGGTGGCGAAAAGGTGCTGGTGCACATGGACGCGATGATCGGCTCGATGACGATTAAGGAGCGCAACAAGCCCGAACTGATCAACGCCAAGCGCAAGATCCGCATCGCCAAGGGCTCCGGGACAACCGTCCAGGAGGTCAACAAGCTGCTCAAGATGCACCTCGAAATGTCGACCGCCATGAAGAAGATCAAGAAGATGGGCGGCATGAAGGGCATGATGGCGATGCTCGGCAAGGGCGGCCTTGGGGGCGGCCTTGGCGGGATCGGCAATGCGATCGGCGGGCCGCAGATGGGCGACATGCTCAACAAGGCTGGTGCCGGTGGCCTGCCGGGCGGCGGCGGCATGTCTGGCGGGGGGCTGCCGGGGCTTGGTGGCCCCAAGATGCCGCAGATGCCTGCCGGTTTCGACGATTTTCTGAAGAAGAAATAACCAACCCCCAACCTAACCGTCATCCCAGCGAAAGCTGGGATCTCCCGGTGAGGGCGAGGGACCTGACAACCACAAGACCCCAGCTTTCGCCGGGGTGACGTTTAAATCCAGAAGGAAAATATCATGGCAATCAACATTCGCCTCGCGCGCGGTGGCTCCAAGAAGCGTCCGTATTACAAGATCGTCGTTGCCGACGCGCGCAGCCCGCGTGACGGCCGCTTCATCGAGAAGATCGGCAACTACAACCCGCTCCTCGCCAAGGACAACGAGCAGCGCGTGCAGCTCGACGCCGACCGCGCGAAGCATTGGCTGAGCGTCGGCGCGCAGCCGACCGACCGCGTCGCGCGCTTCCTCGACCAGGCTGGCGTGCTCGAGCGTTCGGCCCGCAACAACCCGAACAAGGGCAAGCCCGGCGAAAAGGCCACCGAGCGCGCTGAAGAGCGTGCGACCAAGGCGGCTGAAGCTGCTGAGGCGGAAGCTGCTGCGAAGGCTGCACCTGCTACGGGCAGCAACGAAGAGACCGAGCAGGTCGCTGCTGCCGAAATCGAAGACGCCACCAGCGCTTCGTAAAATCTGGGGGCGGGGCTTGATTGCTCCGCCCTTTCTTCGTCATGCCGGAACACCTCCGGTGTGACGGCGGGCGGGAGGCATCTCCCGCGCCGACCACGGGTCGCCGACCGCACCCGATCGGCCGTTCGTGCGTTGTTTTTCGGTAACCCCGAACAGGAGCGCATGATGGCCCCCGAAACCGACCCCCGCACAGCCCCCGCACCCGAGGACATCGAAGATGCCACCAACCAAGGCGTCTCCGCCGACGACCCCGCCGAAGGCTCCGACGACACTCCCGGTCGCGATGAAGGCTCCGCGCAAGGCTGATGTCACGCTCGCCGTCGTCATCGGTGCGCACGGCATCGGTGGCGAAGTGCGGCTGAAGGTCTTCGCCGAGAATTTCGGCAACTATAAGAGCTTCAACAACGGTGCGCTGTCGCTGAAATCCGCCCGCAACGGCAACAACGGCATGATCGCGCGCTTCGCCGAGGTCGCGGATCGCAACGCCGCCGAGGCGATGCGCGGAACCGAACTGACGGTGCCGCGGTCCTCACTGCCTCCGCTGGCAGACGACGAATATTATCACACCGATCTGATTGGGCTCGACGTTGTCTCGACGGATGGCGAGGCGATTGGCCGCGTGGTCGCGATCGATAATTTCGGTGCGGGCGACGTGATCGAGATCGAACGCCTTCCGGTGGACGAGAAGCCCGGCAAGCGCTTTATGGTGCCGATGCGCGTCGAGGCGGTGCCGGAGTGGAATGCAGAGCGGCTAGTCGTGGAATCGTCTTTCACCGTCGAGTAGACCGGAACTAGCGTTCCAATGTTCTCCCGCGAAGGCGGGAGCCCAGTCTGGGCCCCCACCTTCGCGGGAGAACAAGTAGAGTAGCGACTACCGACGTAAAGGCCGTTGCTCGGCGAGCATGTTGCGGATCGTCGTTGCGGCGACGCCTGCCTCACCCATCGCGTGGCTGATCTGGTCCAAGCCCTTCACGACATCGCCGGCGGCGAATAACCCGGGGATTGATGTGCGCTGATGCGAGTCGACCTCCAAGCAGCCATCGTCCGAGGCACGCGCGCCAGCAGCGACCGCCAGTTCGGAGCGGATGACCGATCCGAGCGCCGGATAGATGCTGTCGAACGACAATCGCCCCTCGACCGTGTCTAGCGCGAGCTTGTCGCCCTCGATCGCATAGCCGCCGCATGGCCCCCCAACGCGGACGATCCCGGCTTCATCGAGCGCCGCATCGCATGCCGGATCGAGATCGTGGCTCCCCTCGGGCGCGATCAGCGTTACGTCCTTTGTGTAACCGCGCAGGAACAGCGCCTCGCGCATGCCGTGGTCGCCGGTGCCGATTATGCCGACGCGCTTGTCGGTGACTTCGTAGCCGTCGCAGATCGGGCAGTAGCGGAGCAACCCCGCCTCCAGCGCTTCGTCGTGGATGGCGTCGGGCATGTTCGGACGGTTGTTCACGACTCCGGTGGCGAGCAGCACGCTAGGGGCTCGCGCGCGGCGATCGCCGAGTCGTACGGTGAAGCCGTCGTCGTCCACCTCGATCGCGTCTACCCGCACACCCTCGCGGACTGCGCCATAGGTTTCCGCCTGCGCCAGCATACGGGCGAGAAGGTCCGTGCCGCGGATGCCTTCGGGATAGCCGGCATGGTTGTGCGTGCACGGGATCAGCGCGGCGCGGCTGCTGCCGCAATCGAACAGGCGGATCGAGAGGTGGAAGCGCGCGAGATAGATCGCCGCGGTGAGGCCTGCCGGGCCGGCGCCGATGATGATGCAATCGTCCATTCGCCGCGAGCGTTTCGCCAGCGTAATTGTTCCACCGCGCCGATCCGTATAGGTGCTGGGCGCATTCGGCGCCGCACGCTGGCGCAAACGCATAGAGAATTGGACGCTGTGACTTTCGCTGCCACGATATTGACGCTGTATCCGGAGATGTTTCCGGGGCCGCTGGGGACGTCGCTTGCGGGCCGCGCGCTGGGGGAGGGGCGGTGGTCCTGCTCGCCGGTGCAGATCCGGGACTTTGCGACGGACAAGCACAAGTCGGTGGACCACACGCCGGCGGGGGGCGGCGCTGGGATGGTGCTCCGTGCCGACGTCGTAGCCTCGGCGATCGATAGCGTTGCCGATGGGCGGCCGGTGCTGGCCATGACTCCTCGGGGGAAGCCTCTCACGCAGGAGCGGGTTCGCGAACTCGCGCAGGGCCCCGGCGTCACCATTCTCTGTGGCCGGTTCGAGGGGTTCGACGAACGGCTGTTCGAGGCGCGGGAGATCGAGGAGGTCTCGATCGGCGACTACATCCTGTCGGGCGGCGAGATGGGGGCGCTGGTGCTGCTCGATGCTTGCATTCGGCTGCTGCCCGGCGTAATGGGCGCGGCTTCTAGTGGGGATGACGAGAGCTTCGAAACGGGGCTGCTCGAATATCCGCATTATACCCGACCTCAGGAATGGGAAGGGCGCACGATCCCGCAGGTGCTGCGATCGGGGGATCATGCGAAGATCGCTGCATGGCGCAAACGCCGCGCGGAGATCGATACACGGTCACGGCGACCGGACCTTTGGGAGCGCCATGAGGGCGTTCGGGTCCAGTCGCCCTCTGGCGCGCAGCGACACGAGGACGAGACATGAACCTGTTGCAGACGATCGAAGCCGAGAACATCGCGAAGTTCCTGGCCAACAAGACGATCCCCGATTTCCGCCCCGGCGACACGCTGAAGGTCGGCGTGAAGGTCGTCGAAGGCGAGCGCACGCGTATTCAGAACTACGAGGGCGTGTGCATCGCGCGCTCGAACAAGGGAATGGGCTCGAACTTCACCGTGCGTAAGATGAGCTTCGGCGAGGGCGTCGAGCGCGTCTTTCCGCTCTACTCGCCGAACGTCGATTCGATCGAAGTCGTCCGCAAGGGCGCCGTGCGTCGCGCCAAGCTGTATTACCTGCGTGGCCGCACCGGCAAGGCAGCGCGTATCGCCGAGCGTCGCGACATGCGCCCTGCAAAGGGCACCGCAGCCGCCGAGTAATCGGAGCCTGTTCGAGTTGAAGAAGGGCGCGGGGGCGATGGTCCCCGCGCCCTTTTTCGTTGTGCGCCTGAAATCAGTGTTTTGCGCCGATGCTGCAGTGCGGAAGTGCACGAAGTTCACAGTCTCACAGCGTTCTGCACATCGCCTGATATGGGGGTCGATAGGGGCGTTCTGGGCCGAGGGTGATGCATGCGGGATAGGGGCGGGGTTGGGCATCCGCTGAAGGTGCGCTCCGAGGCGCGTGTAGGACAGCGGATTGGCGCGTCGGCCAGCGGCGGTGGTGGTGTTTGCACGCTTGCCCAGTCCTTCAGAGCATGGGGGAGGTTATTCGGTCGGACAGGGACGCGCTTCCTTTGCAGGCGCGACTTGCGCTTCCTTGTTCTCCCGCGAAGGCGGGAGCCCAGTCTGGGTCCCCGCCTTCGCGGGGAAACACGTCTTGCTGGCGGATCGGGATCGCCTCTGTCTGGACCGCACGAGGCCTTGCCACATATAGCGCGCTCGCGTGGACATGCCCCACCCCGACCCTCCCCTGAAGGGGAGGGAGTTTTCGTCGTGGCACCATGCAATTTCGGCGCGTCACGCAACGCACTCCCCTCGCGGGCGGGGAACGCTATCCTCGGGACTTATGATCACATTGCGCCACGGAGCGCAGCTCAAGGACTGGATTCACGCGAAGGCGCTAAGGCGCGAAGAGAAGACCGGGCAAGTGCGCTAAATAAGCTGCTTCTCTTTGCGCCTTAGCGCCTTCGCGTGAACATGCCCTTCTCCGTCATCCTGACGAAAGTCAGGACCCAGGATCCCAAACGCCGCGCTGCTTGGCTCTGGGTCCTGACTTTCGTCAGGATGACGGCGTGGGTGGGGAGGCGTTCCGCTCGCAGTCGCGAACGCTGCGCAGCTGATGGGCGTGCATTATGAGCGCCCGCGCCGCAGGTGGCCCCCACGCACCCGTCAGCCCGCCTCAAGCCCCCGTCAGGCGTCGCGCCACGTGCCGGGCGCCAGACCCGCCAGGGTCCAGTCGCCGATGCTCCACCGGACCAGCCGCAGCGTGGGGTGGTCTATCGCGGCGGTCATGCGGCGGACTTGCCGGTTGCGGCCTTCGCGGATCGTTATCTTCAGCCAGCAATCGGGGATGCTCGCGCGGACCCGGATCGGCGGCACGCGCGGCCAGAGGTCAGGCGCGGCGATCCGCTCGACCTCGGCGCGGGCAGGGCCGTCCTTCAGCAGTACGCCGCCGCGCAACCGATCGAGCGCGTCCTCGCCGGCATCGCCCTCGACCTGCACGAGATAGGTCTTGGCCAGCTTGAACTTCGGGTCCGCGATCCGCGCCTGGAGGCGGCCGTCGTCGGTCAGCAGCAACAGCCCCTCGCTATCGCGGTCGAGCCGCCCCGCCGGATAGACGCCCGGCACATCGACGAACTGCGACAGCGTCGCGCGCGGGGTCGGACTGTTCACGTCGGTGAACTGGCTGAGCACGTCGTACGGTTTGTTGAACAGGATTACCCGGGGCATGTCAGGGCTTTATTGCGCTGCTTGACCACTGCCAAGTATGGTCTTCCAGGTACGTTTGCTCACCGTTATAAGATATAAATCCGTTAATTGTTTTGCTGAGCGCAGGTTCGCTAGTGAGGTCTCATTTGGATCGCCTTCGAGGGTCAGCACCTTGAACATCTGATTTCTGTCTTCTTCGGCTTTGATAATGGGTTCAAAAGCTTTCGTATAGCAGGCCCGAAAGTCTTCGTCTTTTCCATTCCAGTTTTCATATTTTGCGAAGGCACCAGCTAGGCTTCCAGTAAAGGCTCGCCGAGCGGTCGTATCAAAATCATAGAAGATGTCTGATTTTGCCATCAAAGCAAGGCCGTCGTAGTACGGACGAAAGATCGACTGAGCATCCTCCTCGGACAAGGGGGCGAACGCCATCATGCAGCGGGTAGCATGGTCAATATGTTCATCGGTAAGAGCCACCGCCTTGGAGTCGTCCCAAAAACTGCATTTCGGTTCGAAATCTATTCGCCGATTATTCTCAAGGTCTCGGACTTCGTCAAACATACGGCGCTCAAAGCCCGATTGCTGAAACCAAAAATAGCCAATCGAGCCAATATTCAAGCAGGCCGTTACGAGCTTTGCGAGTGATACAGCCCGCGCTGCAAGCGTAGGTAGCGGTAAGTTATCATTGAGATTGACCTGAACCGTAAACTGATTCTTTTTACCGGTCCAAATTAATTGAACTACGTCAATATTTTTGTTCCAGTGCTGAAGAACTTTAGGCCGCAGTGAGTGAGATGACGAGTATACCGTCGTACTCGCGCGCCATTTTGGCTTAGACTTTCCAACGGGAATAGCTGGTTTGGCTAGTTCGGATTGTATAAGTGCCTGTGATTCTTTTTCGTTGCGATCAAATTCTTCACGTGCCCATTCGATCCATTCCCGAGCATTGCCATCAAACTCATTATAGCGATCGACAAAATGCTTGCTGAGCAACTGACCTGCTCGGTCAGCATCTGCCATCGTGTCAAGGAACCAGTTAAGATCTTTATCGGTAGCGCAGTTGAGGGGGTCTGGAGAGCCGCGGGCGCACTCGAGTTCTAAACGTACTTTAGCTAGCGCTAGCGCGTTTGCTGCATCATCCGCCGTCACTACATCGCGCGCTGGGATGTCGGCGATTTCAGCTTTGGGATCAACGTAAAGTGAAGCAAGACGCATTGCGTGCGCGCGCTCAGCAAAGTTACGTGCATTCTCGAAATCTGCAGGATCAATTTTTGTTAATGGCGACCAGATAGCCCACTGAAGTTTGCGTTCATGGTTTCCAAAAGCCTTCGTAAGCCACCCGTCGTCGGCTCTTCCGGCGTTCGCGATCATACCTGCGATCATGCTGGACTTGCCAACTTCTTCGAGCGCTAGCAGGCTCAAATGATACACAATATGGTGAAAACCCGTCGCGACAATGCGTTCGGCTGCGGTCACGAAGCCTTGAGCGTGATCTAAGCAATGTTGCCGGTTGCGAAGTAAGTTTTCACTCATTTCTATCCTTTGCCGAAATCGGGGCATCATTGTGCCCGTTTCAGCAGAAAAAGGGCTGCGGTACATTGCCCGCAGCCCGTCTCTCTGTCAGCAACTTTCAAACCAATTACTGGTCGAGGAAGCTCCGCATCTTCCGGCTACGCGACGGATGCTTCAGCTTCCGCAGCGCCTTCGCCTCGATCTGGCGGATGCGCTCGCGGGTGACCGAGAACTGCTGGCCGACCTCTTCCAACGTGTGATCGGTGTTCATGCCGATGCCGAAGCGCATGCGCAGCACGCGCTCCTCGCGCGGGGTGAGCGACGCCAGCACCCGCGTAACCGTCTCCTTCAGGTTCGCCTGGATCGCGGCGTCCACCGGGATGATCGCGTTCTTGTCCTCGATGAAGTCGCCGAGATGCGAATCCTCCTCGTCGCCGATCGGCGTTTCGAGGCTGATCGGCTCCTTGGCGATCTTCATCACCTTGCGCACCTTCTCGAGCGGCATGGAGAGGCGCTCGGCCATCTCCTCCGGGGTCGGCTCGCGGCCCTGCTCGTGGAGGAACTGGCGGCTGGTGCGGACCAGCTTGTTGATCGTCTCGATCATGTGGACCGGGATACGGATGGTCCGCGCCTGGTCCGCGATCGAGCGGGTGATCGCCTGGCGGATCCACCACGTCGCATAGGTGCTGAACTTGTAGCCGCGACGATACTCGAACTTGTCGACCGCCTTCATCAGGCCGATATTGCCCTCCTGGATGAGATCCAGGAACTGAAGGCCGCGGTTCGTGTATTTCTTGGCGATCGAGATCACCAGCCGCAGGTTCGCCTCGACCATCTCCTTCTTGGCGATGCGCGCCTCGCGCTCGCCCTTCTGGACCATGTTGACGATCCGGCGGAACTCGGTGAGCGCCATGCCGGTCTGCTGCGTGATGTCGGCGATCTCGGCGCGGATGCGCTCGACCGCCTCGCCCTCGTTGGCGACGAACGCGGTCCACTTCTTGTCGACCTTGTTGACCGTCGTCAGCCAGTTCTCGTCGATCTCGTGACCGATATAGCGATCGAGGAAGTCCTTGCGCGGCACCTTGTGGCGCTCGGCGAGGCGCAGCATCTGGCCGCCCAGCGCGGTCAGGCGACGGTTATAGGCATAGAGCTGATCGACCAGATATTCGATCTTGGCGTTATGGAACTGGACGCTCTCGACTTCCGCCGTGAGTTCCTCGCGCAGCTTCTGATACTTGCGCTCGTCGGCCGCGGAGAAATCGCCGCCGATGCCCATTGCGTCGACGCGGCTCTGCTGGATCTTGCTGAACTTCTTGTAGAGCGCGGTGATGCTGGCGAACCGCTCGAGCGCGATCGGCTTGAGCTGCTCTTCCATCTGCGCGAGGCTGAGGGTGTTGTCCTCCTCCTCGTCGTCCGATGCGCGCGGGGTGCGACGCTCGCCGTCCTCGTCCTCGTCGGCGGACGGTTCTTCGGGCTCGGCCTCTTCCTTGAACGAGGGGCCCGCGTTCTTCTCGCTGATCTCGCCGTCGTCGGCTTCGCCGTCCTCGGCCATCGCTTCGGGGGCGGGGTCCTTCGACAGCATGGCGTCGAGATCCATGATCTCGCGCAGCTGCATCGTGCCCTCGTTCAGCGCGGTCGACCAGTCGATGATCGCGTTGAAGGTGATCGGCGATTCGCACAGGCCGAGGATCATCGTGTCGCGACCCGCCTCGATGCGCTTGGCGATCGCGATCTCGCCCTCACGGCTGAGCAACTCGACCGCGCCCATCTCGCGCAGGTACATGCGGACCGGATCGTCGGTGCGATCGATGGTCTCTTTCTTCTTCTCGATCGCGGGGCCTGTGTCGGCATCCGCGTCGGCGGCCTCCGGCTCGTCCTCGTCGTCCTTGGCGGGCTCGGTCTCGCCGTCCTCGCCGGCTTCGTCGTTCTCGACGATGTTGATGCCCATCTCGCTCAGCGCGGCGCTGATGTCCTCGATCTGGTCGGACGACATCTCGCCCTGCGGCAGCGCTTCGTTGAGCTGCTCATAGGTGATGTAGCCGCGCTTCTTGGCGCGCGCGATGACCTTCTTGATCGACGCATCGTTCATGTCGATCAGCGGCGCATCGCCGGTTTCGTTCGTCTCGGCGGGTTCCGCCATGTTCGCCTTAGCCATCAATCGCCCTCGGTACCCAACGCTCGGGCGTCTTCGTTCGACTGTACAAGATTTGCAAGTCGGACTTCCAACGCCTGTTTCTCTCTTACCATAGCCACTTGTCGTTCGAACGCATCTTCGGTGAAGTGCGTCTGCATCGCCGCGGTCGCCTGCTTCAGTGCCGCGTCTACCTCAGGGCGGGCGACCATGATCGCGATCGCCTCGTCGAGGTCGGCACGGACGCGGGCTGGATCGGCCGTGGTCTGCGTGAACGAATAGGGCATCGTATCGGCTCTCAACAGGTCACTCGCGACTGAATTGAAACCGGACCTCGCCAATATGGTGAGAAGTCGCCCGCTATCAAGCTTCTGGTCCTCAAGTGCAACATCTACGACCGCTTCGAACAATCGCCCGAGCGCGCCGTCGATCATTTGGAGGGAGCCGAGCACCTCCATGTGGCGCGCAATCTCGACCGGGTGGCGGATCAGCCCGGCGAGCACCGCCTTCGCCAGGACGCGGTCGATGCCGGTGGCGAGGAAGGCCTTCGCGTCTTCGGTGACGGGGGCCGCCGGGGGCTTCCAGCCGCCTTTCGGTCGCTCGCCTCTGGGCACAAAGGGGGCGCGGACGGGTTTGAAATGCTCGTAGAAGCGGTTCTTGAACTCTGCGTGATATTGCTGCTTCACCGACGGGTCGGCGATGCCTTCCGCGAGTTCGTGGAGGCGGCGCTTGAGACCGGCGCGCTGTTCGGGGGTGTCGAGCGCCTCGGCGGCGACTTCGGACGCCCAGAGCCGGTCGACGAGCTGTTCGGGGGTTTTCAGCAGCGCCTCGAACGCGGCGGGACCGCCAGCGCGGACGAGGTCGTCGGGGTCCTGGCCTTGCGGGAGCGTGACGAAGGCGAGGCTGCGGCCGGGCGCGAGTA
This sequence comes from Sphingomonas sp. R86520, assembly GCF_042466285.1. Taxonomy (NCBI): domain Bacteria; kingdom Pseudomonadati; phylum Pseudomonadota; class Alphaproteobacteria; order Sphingomonadales; family Sphingomonadaceae; genus Sphingomonas; species Sphingomonas sp. R86520. The sequence continues at coordinate 2,168,714 of NZ_JAXHBZ010000001.1, read as the reverse complement.
GCGGGAGCGCGCGGTGGGCGGCCCGGAGGGATGCCTTCTGGCCGGCGCCGTCGCCGTCGAAGCAGAGCAGGGGGACGTCGACCATCCGCCACAGCCGTTCGAGCTGCGCTTCGGTGAGCGCGGTGCCCAGTGGCGCGACCGCTTCGCCGAAGCCGGTCTGGGCTAGCGCGATGACGTCCATATAGCCCTCGACCACCAGCACGCGGCCGGACTTGCGCGAGGCGGGGGCGGCCTTGTCGAGATTGTAGAGCGTGCGGCCCTTGTCGAAGAGTGGCGTGTCGGGGGAGTTGAGGTACTTCGGCTCGCCGCCGTCGAGCACGCGCCCGCCGAACGCGATCGTCCGGCCGCGGGGGTCGCGGATCGGGATCATCAGGCGGCCGCGGAACCGGTCGTACGGGTCCTTGCCCTCGACCGAGATGAGCATGCCGGACTCGACCAGCATCGGGTCGCCGTAATCCTTCAGCGCGGTCTTGAGCTTGCCGCGGCTGTCGGGGGCGAACCCCATGCCGAACGCGCGCGCCGTCTCGGGCTTGATGCCGCGGCGGTCGAGCAGGGCGCGGGCTTCGGTGCCGGGGAGGCCGCTCAGTTGTTCGGTGAACCAGTCGGCGGCGTCGGACATCACCTCGTGCAGGCCCTTGGCACGTTCGGCTTTGGCAGCGGACTGGCGGTCCATCGCGGGCATGTCCATCCCGGCGGCCTGCGCGAGCTCCTTCACCGCGTCCATGAAGGGGAGGCCGCGCTGGTCGGTCATCCACTTGATCGCGTCGCCGTGCGCGGAGCAGCCGAAGCAGTGGTAGAAGCCCTTTTCGTCGTTGACGTAGAAGCTGGGCGTCTTCTCGTTGTGGAACGGGCAGCACCCCTTGTGCTCGCGACCGGCCTTGGTGAGTTTGGTGGTTTTGCCGACGAGCGCCGAGAGCGAGGTGCGGCCGCGGAGCTCGTCGAGGAATTGTGGGGTTAGCGCCATGGGGTGACTTTGGTGGGGGTGGGGTTTGCGGCCAAGCCCTCCCCCGACCCCTCCCGCAGGCGGGAGGGGAGTAGAATGGGGGTTGCGTTTGCGGCGAGCGGAACCGAGTCCCCCTTCCGCTTGCGGGAGGGGTTAGGGGAGGGGCGTTCCGCAAGCACACGCCCGATCTCGGCCACCACGCCTTCCATCCGCTCCAACACATCGTTGTTCCAGAACCGGATCACACGGTAGCCTTGCTGTTCGATGAAGTGCGTTCGCCGGGCGTCGTCGTCGGATTGCCAGTCATGCTGGCCGCCATCGACCTCGATCACGAGCTTCGTTGCGCGGGAAACGAAGTCACAGATGAACGGGCCGATCGGGACTTGGCGGTTGAACCGCACGCCGGAGGTTCGGCGTGCGGCGAGGTGCTGCCACAGCGCGCTTTCGGCGCGGGTGGGGTTGGTGCGGAGTGTTCGGATGCGGGTGCGTTGTTCCAATGCTCCGTCTCCTGTGTGGCGCTGCCCTCCCCCGACCCCTCCCGCGAGCGGAGCAGAATTTACGACAGCGCCGCCTTTACCAGGCCGCTTGCCTTGCTCATGTCCAGCTCGCTTGCGTGGCGAGCCTTCAGCTCCGCCATTACGCGGCCCATGTCTTTCATTCCGGTCGCGCCGAGTTCCGCCTTGATCGCCTCGATCGCAGCGCTCGTTTCCGCCTCGCTCATCTGCTGCGGCAGGAAGCGTTCGATCACCGCGACCTCGGCCGTCTCCGCATCGGCGAGCTCCTGGCGGCCGCCCTTCGAAAACATCTCGATCGACTCGCGGCGCTGCTTGACCATCTTCTGGAGCACTTCGACCACCAGCGCGTCGTCGCTCTCGGGCGCCTTCCCCGTACGCGCCTCAATGTCGCGGTTCTTGATCGCAGCCTGGATCAACGAGATAGCGTTGCGGCTCGGCTTGTCGCCGGCCTTCATGGCGGTCAGCTGCGCAGCCTTGATGTCGTCGCGAATCATGTACTGGTCTTTCAGGTGGTTCGTGCGTAGCCAGACGGGATAGCGCGTCCGCCGCCCGTTTAACAGATTGACGCTGCGGCACGCCGGCCTTAGCGGACACCACTTAGCGACATCGTCAACGTAAAGAGAGTGCCCAGCCTGATGGCCGACACCAATCCTATTGCCATGCCCGCTGGAGCTACGGGCGTCCTGGTCCTCGCCAATGGCGACGTGATCTGGGGTCGCGGGTTCGGCGCAGAGGGCAGTGCGGTCGGCGAAGTGTGCTTCCACACCGCGATGACCGGCTATCAGGAGGTGCTGACCGACCCGTCGTTCGCCGGGCAGATGATCTGCTTCACCTTTCCGCACATCGGCAACGTCGGCGCGAACCCCGACGACGTCGAGGCGGACGACCCGCACGCGCTCGGCATCATCGTCCGCGAGGACGTGACGCAGCCCTCGAGTTTTCGCGCGGTCGAGGGTCTCGATGGCTGGATGAAGCGACATGCGCGGATCGGCCTTTCGGGGGTGGACACGCGTGCGCTGACGCGGCGGATCCGGGTGGCGGGCGCGCCCAACGGCGTGATCGCGCATTCGGCGAGCGGCGAGTTCGACGTGGCTGCGCTGCTGGCGATGGCGCGCGCGTGGCCGGGGCTGGAGGGCATGGACCTCGCCAAGGACGTGTCGACCGAGATGCATTATGGCTGGGGCGAGGATGCGCCCGGCGGTGTCTGGAAGCTGGGCTTCGGCTATTCTTCTTCCCCCCTCCCGCAAGCGGGAGGGGCCGGGGGTGGGCTCGCGCCATCCTCGACAGACGACGGCGCGATTGAGCCTTCTTCCACGGTCGCACCAACAGGTGAGCGCGAGCCCACCCCTCAATCCCCTCCCGCAAGCGGGAGGGGAGGCCAGAAGCCCCACGTCGTTGCGATCGATTACGGCTCGAAGCGCAACATCTTCCGCAACCTTGTCGAGGCAGGCGCGAAAGTCTCCGTCGTGAGCGCCACCGCCAGCTTCGAAGACGTGATGGCGCTCGCCCCCGACGGCATCTTCCTCTCGAACGGCCCCGGCGATCCCGCCGCGACCGCCGAATACGCCGTCCCGGTGATCCGCCAGCTGCTCGAGACGGGCAAGCCGCTGTTCGGCATCTGCCTCGGCCACCAGTTGCTCGGCCTCGCGGTCGGCGCGACCACGACCAAGATGTTCCAGGGCCACCGCGGCGCCAACCACCCGGTCAAGCGCCTGTCCGACGGCGCGGTCGAGATCACCAGCATGAACCACGGCTTCGCGGTCGAGCGGGAGAGCCTGCCCGCGAATGTCCGCGAGACGCACGTGTCGCTGTTCGACGGGTCGAATGCGGGGCTGGAACTTACCGACAAGCCCGCGTTCTCCGTACAGTATCATCCGGAAGCGAGTCCAGGGCCGCAGGACAGCTTGTATCTCTTTGAACGGTTTGTTGGGCAGTTACGCGGTGACTGATGACCAGCTGGCAGGGTACTGTGGTGTCATTCTGCTCTATATGGCCAAGGGAGCAGGAGGCCACGGTTTGTCCGTGCCCCGAGATGAAATAGACGAGCGGATTAGCTTTGTACTCGATCGTCAAATCGATCGTGATGTAGTTCGGTCCGCAGTCAGGATGCTAAACCGTTGCGACATTTCGTACATTGAAGATGATCCCATAACTGGATCTTTTATAAGAGTTTCGCCGGACAAATTCGGTTCTTTTATTGAAGCAGTGACTCGGGAACAGGCGGCATACAATCAGATCATCGATACCGCTGAGGATCCACATTCTGGTATTAACGCAGCAGAGCGCCGTTCGTTTAAATATCTAGAGTTGTATGATCGATACGACGCGCTTCGTAAATATGCCCAGTTCGGCGATGATTGGGCCGCTCTAATGATTGAAAAGCTGAAGGCCGGGTTCGCCTTAGGCAGTGTTATTCCCGCGAGTGATCGGGTGGTGATGCTGTCACACAACAGTCCCGAGGTTGCTGAAATTGTCGCGAGTGCTCAATCGCTTCATCATCAGTTGGCTACCGGAAACGATTTAGGAAATCTGACGCCCGATCAAGCTCAGGCGGCGGCCTCCGAAGTTGCTGAAATAAGGGTTGCGTTTTCGGGACAAGCCGTGCGCGCAAATTTAGCCTATCGGCGCGCCCGTGATACTCTCGAATGGATTGGAAAAGAGGCCGGTGGAGCGCTCGTAGGCACAGCCGCGACCGCTCTGCTGCTGCTGATAGCAAAGTTCCTAGGATTCTGAACATGCCAAAACGCACCGACATCTCCTCGATCCTCGTCATCGGCGCAGGACCTATCGTCATCGGCCAGGCGTGCGAGTTCGATTATTCGGGCACGCAGGCGATCAAGGCGTTGAAGGAGGAGGGCTATCGTATCGTCCTCGTCAATTCGAACCCCGCCACGATCATGACCGATCCCGAGCTGGCCGACGCGACCTATGTCGAGCCGATCACGCCGGCGATCGTCGCCAAGATCATCGAGAAGGAGCGCCCGGACGCGATCCTGCCGACGATGGGCGGCCAGACCGCGCTGAATACCGCGCTCGCGCTGTTCCATGACGGTACGCTGGAGAAGTTCGGCGTGACGATGATCGGGGCGGATGCCGATGCGATCGACATGGCGGAGGACCGGCTGAAGTTCCGCGACGCGATGGACCGGATCGGGCTGGAAAGCGCGCGCTCGGCGATCGCACATACTGTCGAGGAAGCGCTCGAAGGCCTTGAGAAGACGGGGCTTCCGTCGATCATCCGGCCGAGCTTCACGATGGGCGGATCGGGCGGCGGCATCGCGTACAACCGCGAGGAGTTCATCGCGATCGTCCGCAACGGGCTCGATCTGTCGCCGACCACCGAGGTGCTGATCGAGGAATCGCTGCTCGGCTGGAAAGAATACGAGATGGAGGTGGTGCGCGATCGTAACGACAACGCGATCATCATCTGCTCGATCGAGAACGTCGATCCGATGGGCGTCCACACCGGCGACTCGATCACGGTCGCGCCAGCGCTGACGCTGACCGACAAGGAATACCAGATCATGCGCAACGCATCGATCGCGGTGTTGCGCGAAATCGGTGTCGAAACAGGCGGTTCGAACGTTCAGTTCGCGGTCAATCCGAAGGACGGCCGGCTGGTCGTCATCGAGATGAACCCGCGTGTTTCGCGCTCGTCGGCGCTGGCGTCGAAGGCGACCGGCTTCCCGATCGCGAAGGTCGCGGCGAAGCTGGCGGTCGGCTACACGCTCGACGAGATCGAGAACGACATCACCGGCGCAACGCCTGCCGCGTTCGAGCCGACGATCGATTACGTCGTCACGAAGATTCCGCGGTTCGCGTTCGAGAAGTTCAAGGGCGCGTCGAATACGCTCGGCACCGCGATGAAGTCGGTCGGCGAGGTGATGGCGATCGGTCGCAACATCCACGAATCGATGCAGAAGGCGTTGCGCGGGCTCGAGACGGGCCTGTCGGGGTTCAACCAGGTCGATCATCTGGTCGGGGCGCCGCGGGCGGAAATCGAGGCGGCGCTGGCCGTCGCGACGCCGGACCGGTTGCTGGTCGCGGCGCAGGCTTTGCGCGAGGGCTTCACGGTTGCCGAGGTGCATGCGATCGCCAAGTACGATCCATGGTTCCTGGAGCGGATCGCCGAGATCATCGCGGCCGAGGCCGAGGTGATGAAGGACGGCTTGCCGATCGACGCGCCCGGCATGCGCCGTCTGAAGAGCATGGGGTTCAGCGACAAGCGGCTCGCGTGGCTGGCGCTGCAATCCGCCAATCTGCGGGGCATGAACCGCGGGATCGCGCGCGGCTCGGGGCTGATCCACGAGGTGGTCAAGGCGATGACCGGTGGCGTGACCGAGGAGGAGGTGCGCCAGCATCGCCTGAAGCTCGGCGTGCGGCCGGTGTTCAAGCGGATCGATACGTGCGCGGCCGAATTCGATGCGAAGACGCCGTATATGTACTCGACCTACGAGGCGCCGAGCTTCGGCGAGCCCGAGAACGAGTCCGAGCCTACCGATCGCAAGAAGATCGTCATTCTCGGCGGCGGCCCGAACCGGATCGGGCAGGGGATCGAGTTCGATTATTGCTGCTGCCATGCGTGCTTCGCGCTGGCGGATGCGGGCTATGAGACGATCATGGTCAACTGCAACCCGGAGACGGTGTCGACCGATTACGACACTAGCGACCGGCTGTATTTCGAGCCGCTGACCGCCGAGGACGTGCTGGAGATCCTGCATGTCGAGCAGCAGAACGGCACTTTGGTGGGCGTGATCGTGCAGTTCGGCGGGCAGACGCCGCTGAACTTGGCGCGGGCGCTCGAGGCTGCGGGCATCCCGATCCTGGGGACGACGCCGGACGCGATCGATCTGGCGGAGGATCGTGAGCGGTTCGCGGCGCTGATCACCAAGCTCGGGCTGTTGCAGCCGGCCAATGGCCTCGCGCGGAGCCGGGACGAGGCGGTCGCGGCGGCGGAGCGGATCGGCTATCCGGTGCTGATGCGGCCTTCCTATGTGCTTGGTGGCCGGGCGATGGAGATCGTCGATACGATCGGGCAGCTCGAGCATTACATCGCGACCGCGGTGCAGGTGTCGGGCGACTCGCCGGTGCTGATCGACCAGTATCTGCGCGATGCGATCGAGGTCGATGTCGACGCGATCTGCGACGGGACCGACGTGGTGGTCGCGGGCGTGTTGCAGCATATCGAGGAAGCGGGCGTCCATTCGGGTGACTCGGCGTGCTCGATCCCGCCTTATTCGCTGTCGGCGGAGATCATCGCCGAGATCGAGCGGCAGACGGTGGCGCTTGCGCATGCCCTGTCGGTGGTCGGCCTGATGAACATCCAGTTCGCGGTAAAGGACGGCCTGGTCTATCTCATCGAGGTCAACCCGCGCGCGTCGCGCACCGTGCCGTTCGTCGCCAAGGCGATCGGTGCGCCCATCGCCAAGATCGCCGCACGCGTGATGGCGGGCGAGAAGCTGGTCAACCTCCCCAAGATCGACCGGCATATCGACTATTATGCGGTGAAGGAGGCGGTGTTCCCCTTCAATCGTTTCCCGGGCGTCGATCCGGTGTTGTCGCCGGAAATGAAGTCGACCGGTGAAGTCATGGGGATTGATCCCGACTTCACGATCGCGTTCGCGAAGGCTCAGCTTGGCGCCGGGACGATCCTGCCGACCAAGGGCTGTGTGTTCGTCAGCGTGAAGGACGGCGACAAGGCGATGATCGTCGAGGCGGTTAAGGCCTTGATCGATACCGGGTTCTCGATCGTCGCAACGGGGGGCACGGCGGATCATCTGGCGCGCGCTGAGCTGTCCGTGGAGAAGGTCAACAAGGTCGCGCAGGGGCGGCCGCATATCGTCGACCGGATCAAGGACGGCGATATCGCGCTGATCTTCAACACCACTGAGGGGTGGCAGAGCCTGAAGGACTCGCAGCCGATCCGCGCGTCCGCGCTGGGACAACGCATTCCGTACTTCACGACCGCGCCCGCTTCGCTCGAAGCGGCGAAGGCGATCGCCAAGCTTTCGACGCACAGCCTTGAAGTACGGCCGCTGCAATCCTATTATTCGCAGTCGCACGACTGATCCCGACATGAGAATGATGTGTGGGCGGGGCTGGTACAGGGCCTCGCGCGGGGAAATGGATTTGGGGACGAGATGATGGCGACCGTCGAAAAGATGCCGATGCTGCAGGAAGGCTATGAGACGCTGAGTGCGGATCTGAAGCGCCTGAAAGCCGAACGTCCGACGATCGTCGACGCGATCGAAGAGGCGCGCGCACACGGCGATCTGAGCGAAAACGCGGAATATCATGCCGCGAAGGAGCGTCAGGGACAGGTCGAGGCATCGATCTCCGACATCGAGGACAAGCTGTCGCGTGCCCAGATCATCGATCCGAAGGACCTGTCGGGCGACAAGGTCGTGTTCGGCGCCACGGTGACGTTGCTCGACGAGAACGACAAGCCGGTGAAGTATCAGATCGTCGGCCAGACCGAGGCGAATGCGAAGACCGGGCGGATCTCGTATAATTCGCCGCTTGGGCGTGGGCTGATCGGCCGCAAGCTCGACGAAGAGGTCGAGGTCACGGTGCCGGCTGGCGAGCGCTATTACGTCGTCTCCAAGATCGAGTTCATCTGAGCCTTATGCAATTCTTCGAGACGCGGGCGACGGCGATCATCACGATCGTGACGGTCATCGTCTCGGGATTCCTGGTGCTAAGCGGATCGCTTGGCTACTGGGCGGTGAACGCCGGGTTTATCCCGTTGCGGATGACCGATCTTGGTATTCCTAGCGAGCATATGTTCGTGGTGCCGTCCTGGGCGACGCCGCTGACTGCGACGTTGATTCATGGCGGTTGGGCGCACATCGCGCTGAACCTCGTGATGCTGGTGTATTGCGGGCAGTTCGTCGAGAAGGCGCTGGGGACGGTCGGGTTGGTCGTGCTGTATGTGCTGGGCGCGTATGCGGCGGCGGCGGGGCATTGGGCGTTCGGGCCTGAGTCTACCGCGCCGATGATTGGCGCTTCGGGCGCGATTTCGGCGGTCGTTGGGGCTTATGCGCTGTTGTATGGCGAGCGGCGGCCGCGGGCGATCGGGCCGGTGCCGGCTGGGGTCGTGCATGTCGTTTGGCTGGCTGCCGCGTGGATCGGGATCCAGCTGCTGATGGGGCTGGCCGGGTTTGGGGCTTCGGTTGGAGCTAGTGGGCCGATTGCTATTGGCGCGCATATCGGTGGGTTTTTGGCGGGGCTGGTACTGGCTCGGCCTTTGCTGCTGTGGCATTACCGGGCGGCTTGAGCAGCCGGCCACACCGTTCGTCCTGAGTAGCTGCTGAGCTTGTCGAAGCGGCGTATCGAAGGATGGGTTGGCGTACCGGGCCTGTGCTTCGATACGAGCTCTCGATACGCTCCTTGCGGAGCTACTCGGTCTTTACTCAGCACGAACGCGGTGGGGGAGGGCTACTGCCCAAGCCGCGAACTAGCGAGACCGCGGGGGCTCGTAGCCGTAGTCCTGCTTGGCGTGCCCTCACCTATCGCCGCCTTTGGCGTCTCTCCCTCTTCCCGATGGGAGAGGGACGAGAGAGGCCGCTTCACGCGAACTTGATCGTCAGGCGGGTATTGCCAAAACGGTCATCCCTGCGAAGGCGGGGATCCATAGCTTATGTCGTTGCGATCAGGTTGCTACGCCAGCCAGTATGGGTTCCCGCCTTCGCGGGAATGACGGATCCGGAGTAGCTCAAGCTGCAGTCGCACCGAGGTTCGGTTCGAGCATGCGGTGGAGGTGTACAACGACAAATTTCATCTCGGCGTCGTCGACGGTGCGCTGCGCTGCAGCACGCCAGGCCTTTTCGGCGCTGGCGTAATCGGGATAGACGCCGACGAATTCGATCTTGCTCAGATCGTTGAAATCCAGGGTGCGCGGGTCGCTGACGCGGCCGCCGAATACGAGGTGGAGCTTGCTCATGGGCTTGCTTTCCTAGGGAGGGGGTTGCCGCCTCCCTAGCGTGTTCGACCCGCGGTTTGAACCCTTAGGCTACAGGCTTTTGCGAAACCGCCTTCGCACCTGCGGTACCGGCCGTCGTCACGGCCTTGACGATACCCTCAAGCAAGCCCTTGGCCTGATCGCGCGCATTGTCCTTGGTCAGGCCGAGTTCGCCCAGCTCGGAGCGCCCGGCGTCCTTGGCGGCGGCGGTCGCTGCGACGATCGTCTCGCCGATGCGCTTGCCGATCGGTGCCAGCAATTCCTTCTCGCGCGCCGAACGCGGGATCAGCGCGCCGGCGAGCGCGCCGACTGCCAGACCGCCGACGAGGATACCGAGCGGGTTGGATTCGAGGCTGCCGACGGTTCGCTTGGCGGTCGACTTCGATGCTTCGAGCGCTTCGGCGGCCTTGTCGCTGGCGTCGTGATAGACTTTCGAGGCGGTCTCGCGAACGCTGTCATAGCCGTCGCGGAGGCGGCTGTCGGAATGATTGGTGTCGGAGTCGGTCATGATACGGTCCTTCCGGTGGCGAGCTGCGTCGGTTTCAACGCAAGCCGGGACGTGTAGGTTTCAAGGATTTCAACGGCCTCGACGGAACAGGCCAACGATCTGGTGACGCGCGAGGAACAGCCCGGCGACCGCGGCAAAGCCCGCGGCGGGGCCGGGATTGCGCTTCACCGTGTCGACACTGGCGTTCAGCGCGGCCGTGCCAGCATCGGCGACGTCGCGGCCGGCGTTCAGCGCGAGTTTCCTGGGATTGAGCCGGTCCTGCAACTGTTCGAGCGTCATCATGACGCGCTGGCGAGCGAGGGCGGCTTCGATCTCTGCGGCGGCGACTTTGGCGGATGTCATGATGCGGGCTCGCTCTTGGTCTGAAGCTTCGACTTGCCGATCATCGCCAGGATGCCGGCAATCGCCAGCACCGCAACGACGACGATCGCGGTCGCCCAACCAGGCCCTACCAGGGTCGCCAGCGTCAAGATCGCACCGACCAGCAGTGCGATCAGCGCGGCCAGCGCCAGCACGCCGGCGACCGCGAAGAACATCGCCGCCGTCTTGTACGCACTGGCGGTCTCGCCGAACTTTGCCTTGTAGACCGCGACCTCGGCGGTCGCGAGACCGCGTGCCTCACCGGCCAGACGGCCGACGATCGACGCGAGGCTCTCGTCCTCCTCGACCGCGAACTTCACCGGATCCGACAAGCGCTCAGGCCTTCGTGTTCGAGTCGATGCCCGACTGAACCAGTCGGGCGACGACGAACCCGAGGGCGGCGGCTACGCCGACCGCGACACCGGGCGACTTGCGAACGAGTTCGCGGGCGTCGTCGACGAGCTGGTCGACGTCCTTTGCCTTAACCTGTTCGGAGAACGTCGAGACGCTGTCGGCGGCGGTGCGGGCGTAGCCGCCATATTGCGACCCGAGCTTGTCATCGACCTGGCCGGCGGCGTCGGTCAGCAGCTGTGCGAGCTGATCGAGTGCCGTGCCGGCGCGAGCCTTGCCGTCCTCGGCAAAGGTGCGCGCCTTGTCGGCAGCCTGCGTGCCGTACTTGCTCGCATTGTCCTTGATCAACTGCTTGGCATCCGATGCCTTGCTGGTCGCCGCGCCATCGACATTGTCGCCAGAGCCGTCGTTCGTGGCACCCTTCAGTGGCTCGGTGGACGTCAGGTCCGTCGAGGTCGAGACATCGGCATCGCTCATCGGTGTTGCGTTGGTGTCGGCCATGGCCATCCCTTTCGAAATTGTTACAGTCTCAAACCCCGTCGGTCGGCGCGCGGTTCCCTGCTGTGGGCGCGATTGCGCGATATGATTGCCCGTGTCGGCGCGAGACGGTAGAGGCTGCGCGAACGACCCGGGTACCCGACTATCACGGGATTTGTAGGAGCATCGTTACGTGACCGCAATAATCGACCTTCATGCACGCCAGATCCTCGACAGCCGGGGTAATCCCACCGTCGAAGTCGACGTCCTGCTCGAAGACGGCAGCTTCGGTCGCGCGGCCGTGCCGTCGGGCGCATCGACCGGCGCGCACGAGGCGGTCGAGCGGCGCGACGGGGACAAGAGCCGCTGGGGCGGCAAGGGCGTCGACGGGGCGGTCGACGCGGTCAACGACGAGATCACCGACACCGTGCTCGGCATGGACGCGGAGGACCAGTCGGACCTCGACCGCGCGATGATCGAACTCGACGGCACCGAGAACAAGGGCCGGTTGGGCGCGAACGCGATCCTCGGCGTCAGCCTCGCGGTCGCCAAGGCTGCGGCCGAGGCGCGTGGCCTGCCGCTGTACCGCTATGTCGGCGGCGTGCAGGCGCATCTGCTGCCGGTGCCGATGATGAACATCATCAACGGCGGCGAGCATGCCGACAACCCGATCGATTTCCAGGAATTCATGATCGTGCCGGTCGGCGCGTCGAACATCCTCGAGGCGGTCCGCTGCGGCTCGGAGATCTTCCACACGCTGAAGAAGGGCCTGAGCGAGAAGGGCCTGTCGACCAGCGTCGGCGACGAGGGCGGCTTCGCACCGAACATCGGCAGCACCACCGAGGCGCTCGACTTCATCATGTCGAGCATCGAGAAGGCAGGGTACAAGCCCGGCGAGGACGTGATGCTCGCGCTCGATTGCGCGGCGACCGAGTTCTACAAGAACGGCAAGTACGACATCTCGGGCGAGGGCCGGATCCTCGAAAGCGCGGAGATGGCGGAGTATCTTGCGGACCTGACGCGTCGTTACCCCATCTTCTCGATCGAGGACGGCATGGGCGAGGACGATTGGGAGGGCTGGAAGACGCTCACCGACCTGATCGGCGACAAGGTCCAGCTGGTCGGCGACGATCTGTTCGTGACCAACCCGAAGCGTCTGAAGCGTGGGATCGACGGCGGCTATGCGAACTCGCTGCTGGTGAAGGTCAACCAGATCGGCACGCTGACCGAGACTTTGGAGGCGGTGTCGATGGCGCAGCGGGCCAAGTACACCGCGGTGATGTCGCACCGTTCGGGCGAGACCGAGGATTCGACGATCGCCGATCTGGCGGTTGCGACCAACTGCGGGCAGATCAAGACGGGCAGCCTTGCGCGGTCGGACCGGTTGGCCAAGTACAACCAGCTGATCCGGATCGAGGAAGAACTGGGCGATGCCGCGCGCTATGCGGGTCGCGACATCCTGATCGGGGGCTGATTGCCCCATCCGTCATGCCGGGCTTGTTCCGGCATCCACGGTCCCGCATGATCGACAGACTTGATTGTGCGGGACGGTGGACCCCGGAACTAGTCCGGGGTGACGAAGTGGGTTTGGAGTACCGGAGGACGACATGGCGCGCGTGACGACGAAGACCAGCAAGCTGCGGAAGACGATGCGCAAGGCCGCGTGGCCGGCGCTGGGGCTGACGCTGATGGCGTTCTTCGGCGCGTATGCCGTGCTCGGGCCGAACGGGATGTTCGCCTATGGCGACTATAAGCGCCAGCTTGCGAAACGGGAGCTGGACTACGCAGCGCTCGACCGCAAGCGCGAGGTCCTCAAGAACCGGGTGGCGTTGCTGAACCCGGACCATGCGAACCCGGATATGGTCGACGAAATGGTCCGGAAGGAGCTGAACGTCGCGCATCCGGACGAGGTCATCGTGCCACTGGGGAACTAGTCTTTCGATCCTCCCCCGCCAGGGGGAGGTGTCGCCGCAGGTGACGGAGGGGGAGGATACGGAACAGCGGTTTCCTGTTCCTCCCCCTCCGTCAGGCAAGCGCCTGCCACCTCCCCCTTGCGGGGGAGGATTCAGAAATTACCGACCCAGGAACGTCAGCAGGTCGTTGGTGAAGCGATCGCTCTCCGTAATCGTCAGGCCGTGCGGGGCGCCGTCATATTCCACCAGTTGCGAGTCCGCGATGCCCTTGGCGGCGGCGCGGCCGGTGGCGTCGATCGGCACAGTCTTGTCGCTCGTCCCATGGACAACCAGCGTCGGTACGCGGAATGCCGCCAGATCCTGACGGAAGTCGGTGTGGCCGAACGCCTTGGCGCATTCCAGCGTTGGATGAAGCCCGGCCTGCATCGCGAGCCCCCAGACCCAGTCGACGACCTCGTCGCTGACCGGCGAAGTGATGAACCCGACGCCGAGAAACTGCTGGAGGAACGTCTTGAAGAACGCTGGCCGGTCCTTCTCGATACCTGCGCCGATGCTGGCAAGCGTCTCTTCGGGCACGCCGTCCGGGTTGTCGTCGGTCTTCAGCATGTACGGGACGACCGACGAAATCAGCCCGGCGGCGATCACGCCCTTGCCCTCGTAGCGGCTCATGTAACGGGCGATCTCGCCGCCGCCCATCGAGAAGCCGACGATCGTCGCGTCGCTGGTCGCGCCGGTGGCCTCCATGACGTCGGCCAAGTCGTCGGTCAGCGTGTCGTAATCATAGCCGGTCCAGGGCTGACCCGAGCGACCGAAACCGCGGCGGTCGTAGGCGATCGCGCGGAAGCCGGCCTGCGCGAGCGCCATCGCCTGCGCGTCCCAGCTGTCGGCGTTGAGCGGCCAGCCGTGGGTAAGGATCACCGGGCGACCCGTGCCCCAGTCCTTGACGTAAATGTCTGTACCGTCACGGGTTTTTACATAGGGCATGAAGCTGTCCAGTCTCTCGTGGTAGATGCAGCCTTAACGGCCGAACGCTTTTGCCGTTCCGCACACTGGCGTCCGTCGCTCTTTGGGCGGCTGTTCGTGGGGTATGCGTTTGCGGAAGGGTGGGCGCATTATGCCGAGGAAATGATGTGGGAAGCGGGGCTCAACAACGGTGATGCGGAGACGCATGTCGGGCAGATCTCGAACGCTCTGCTGCGGGATTGCCGGTATCTTTCGGCGATCCGTATGCATGCGAAGGGAATGACGCAGGAGCAGTCGTTCCGGATGTTCGTCGACGAGTGTTACCAGGACGAGGGGAACGCGAAGCAGCAGGCGGCGCGGGGGACGTATGATCCGGCGTATCTGAATTATACTATGGGCAAGCTGATGATCCGCAAGCTGCGGGCGGATTGGACCGCGACGCGGGGCGGGCGGAAGGCCTGGAAGGCGTTCCATGATCAGTTCCTGAGTTATGGCGGGCCACCGATTCCTTTGGTTCGGGCGGCGATGATGGGGGAGGCCAAGGCGACGGCTGCTTTCTGAGGGGGGGGAGCGATCGTTCTCCCATCCACCCCGGCGAAGGCCGGGGCCCAATTGGGGAGCGTCGCTAACGAAGCGCAGTCCTCCGTTATGCCGACCTTTCCAATTGGGCCCCTGCCTCCGCCGGGGTGGTGCATCTGGGGTAAAGGCTTCCCAAACCAAAGCTTGTGTCCCCGCGAAGGTAGGGACCTAGGCTTGGCATCCGCCTTCGCGGGTGAACATCTTCTTGCTGCTCCCTCTCCCCCTTCCGGGGAGAGGGCTGGGGTGAGGGGCTGTTCCGGGCGGAGCGCTGCTTGGCTGCCCCTCACCCCGACCCTCTCCCCGGAGGGGAGAGGGAGTAGGTCACCGCGCTTGGGAAGCCGGCTGGACGTCCTGTGTTTCTTCGGTCGGCGGGTTGCGGATCGAGGGGCGGAGGCGGCTCAGGCTGCATAGGCCTGCCACCAGCGCTAGGCCCGCTGCGACGAGAGGCGGGGTCATGCCCGCGCCTACGCCCATCGCCAAGAGGGCGGCGACCAGGGTCGCGCCGGTCGTCTGGCCGACCAGGCGAACCGTCGAGACGAGGCCGCCAGCCGCTGCTGCGCGTTCGCGGGGGGCGCTGCCGATGATCAACCGCGCGTTCGGGGCCATGAACATCCCGAACCCCGAGCCGCACAACGCCATTCGCCAGGCGATGTCGAAATAACTCGGGTCGACCGGCATGAACGCGATCAGCAGCAGCGCGCAGATCGATACGCCCATGCCGATCCCGCCGAGCAGCCCGGCCGGATAGCGATCCGACAACCACCCCGACAGCGGCGCGACGAACATGTTGGCGAGCGGCCAAGGCGCGATCGCGGCGCCGACTTCCGCCGCGCTGAAGCCGTAGGCGTGCGTCAGGCGGAACGGCGTCGAGAGCAGCAATGTCATCTGCGCGATGAACGCGGTGTACGCACCGATCGCCGACAGCGCGAGCACCGGCCGCGCGAGCAGGTCGATCGGCAGGATCGGCTTGGTCTCGCCCTGTTCGCGCTTTACGAAGAACCAGCCGATCACCGCGCCGGTCAGGACGATCGCGGCGGAGACGATCGGGCTGTCGCCGTGGACCGCGCTTTCCGCGCCGCCGATGACGAGGCCTATCATCGCTGCGCACATGACCGCGCCGAGGACGTCGAAGGGTTCGTCGTGTTTCCGTGGTTCGGGTAGTGCGCGGCCGAGCAAGAGCGACGCGATCGCGAACGGTACGGCGCTGGCGAACACCCAGGGCCAGGGGGCGATGGCGAGGACCAGACCGCCGATCGTCGGGGCGAGTGCCGCGGAACTGGAGACGACCACCGAGTTGATGCCGAGTCCGCGGCCGAGCTGCTTGGTCGGGTAGATCGAGCGGATCAGCGCTGAGGAGACGCTGAGCGCGGCTGCGGCACCCAGGGCTTGCGCGGCGCGGACGACGAGCAGGAACGGCAGGCTCTTCGCGAAGAAACACAGCAATGTCGCGACGGTGAAGAGCAGCTGGCCATATTGGTACATGCGCTTCAGGCCGATGCGGTCGCCGAGGCCGGAGAACGGGAGCAGCGCCATCGCCAGGATCAGCTGGTACACGGTGACGACCGTCACCACCGCGCTGTTGCCGACGTGCAGGTCGCGCGCGATCGTCGGCAGCGCGACGGTGGCGATGCCGCCGTCGATGATGGTGAGCGCGGTGCCTGCCGAAATTGCGGCGATCGCGACGAAGCGGCGCGGTTTGGGCAGGCCGTCGGCCGCCGATATCTGTTCCGGTTGCATTGCGGACCGCGATAGACCTCGGCATGTATCCCGCCAAGCAAATCAGGGAGATACGGTGATGCGGGTTCTGGCTTCGATGCTTGCGGCGACGATATTGAGCGGTGGCGCCGGACTTGCGGGCGGTGCCGCGCTTGCCCAAGTCGCACCGATGACCAAAACGAACACTGCCGATCCGTATATCTGGCTCGAGGACAAGGACGGCGCGAAGCCGCTCGCCTGGGTCGAGGCGGAGAATGCGAAGACTCTCCCGCGGCTGCAGAACGATCCGCGCTACAAGACCTTCTATGCCGAGGCGCTGGCGATCGCGTCGGCAAAGGATCGCATCCCGATGCCGAACCAGATGTTCGGGCGGATCTATAATTTCTGGCGCGATGCCGAGCATCCGCATGGGCTGTGGCGCTGGACGAGCGCGGCGGACTACGCGTCGGCGACGCCGAAATGGACGACCGCGCTCGACCTCGATGCGCTGGGCAAGGCCGAGGGCAAGCAGTGGGTGTGGAAGGGGTCGACCTGCCTCCAGCCCGAGGAGCGGCTGTGCCTCGTCGCGCTGTCGGAGGGTGGCGAGGATGCGGTGACGTATCGCGAGTTCGACCTGTCGACCGGGGCATTCGTCGAGGGCGGCGTCACGCTGCCGAAGTCGAAACAGGATGCGAGCTGGGTCGACAAGGATACGCTGCTGGTCGCGCGCGACTGGGGGGCGGGGACAACGACGCAGTCGGGTTACGCCTTCGTGTTGAAGCAGGTGAAGCGCGGCCAGCCGCTGACCGCCGCGACCGAGGTGTATCGCGGCGCGGCGACCGACCATGGGGCGACCGGCGCGGACGTGCTGACCGACGAGAAGGGCAATCGGCTGGTCGTGATCCAGCGGCGGAAGACGTTCTTCGGTGCGGACAAGCTGGTGTGGACGCCGGCGGGGACGCGGCCGTTGGCGTTGCCCGACCGGACGTTTCCGGTTGGCATGATCGACGGACAGGTGATCTTCTCGACCAGTGACCCTTGGGGCAAAATCCCCGAGGGGGCGGTCGCGTCGGCGCCGCTTGCCGAGGTCGAGAAGGGCACGATCAACCCGACGATCGTATTCGCACCGGGGCCGCGCCAGTCGGTCGATGGGATGGCGCTGACCAAGTCGAAGCTGTTGCTGGTGGTGTCGGACAACGTCCGTGGCCGCGCGTCGGTTTACACGCATGGGGCGGGGGGCTGGACCGCCAAGCCGATCGCGCTACCCGACAATGCTTCGATCGACGTCGCGAGCACGACCGATCGCAGCGACGATGCGTATCTGACGGTGACCGGGTTCCTGACGCCGACCTCGCTCTATTCGCTGGATGCGGCGACGGGTGCTGCGCCGAAGCCGATCAAGACTCTGCCGCCGAAGTTCGATGCGTCGAACGACGTAGTCGAGCAGTTCGAGGCGACGTCCACCGACGGGACGAAGGTGCCGTATTTCGTGGTGCACAAGAAGGGCATCACGCTCGACGGGACGACGCCGACGATCATGACGGCGTATGGCGGTTTCCAGGTGTCGATGACGCCGAGCTATTCGGGGAGCACCGGCAAGCTTTGGCTTGAGCGGGGCGGGTCGTATGTGCTCGCCAACATCCGTGGTGGTGGCGAGTTCGGGCCCAAGTGGCATGATGCCGGGCGGAAGACGAAGCGGCAGGTGATCTATGACGACTTTGCGGCGGTGGCCAAGGACCTGTTCGCGCGGAAGCTGACGAGTCCGGCCAAGCTGGGGATTTATGGCGGGTCGAATGGCGGGTTGTTGATGGGCGTCGAGTTCAACCAGCATCCGGACCTGTGGAAGGCGGTGACGATCCAGGTGCCGCTGCTCGACATGATCCGGTATGAGGGGATCGCGGCTGGGGCGTCTTGGGTCGACGAATATGGCTCGGTGACGGTGCCGGCGGAGAAGGCGTTCCTCGAGACGATCTCGCCGTATCAGAACATCAGGAAGGGCGTCGCGTATCCGGAGCCGTATATCTGGACGACCACCAAGGATGACCGGGTCGGGCCGCAGCATGCGCGCAAGTTCGCGGCGCGGTTGAAGGAGTACGGGCTGCCGTATCTCTATTATGAGGATACCGCCGGCGGGCATTCGGGGGATGCGGATATCGAGCAGGGGGCTAGGTTGCAGGCGCTGCAGATGACGTATTTCACGCAGAAGCTGGTCGGGCCGGCGAAATAGTAGCTGCTATCCTCATCCTCCCCCGCCAGGGGGAGGTGGCAGGCACAGCCTGACGGAGGGGGAGGTAAGCGACACCGCCGTTGCGTGTCCTCCCCCTCCGTCACCTTCGGCGCCACCTCCCCCTTGCGGGGGAGGATCAGGTCCGGCGACCGATCAGCGGCAGCGGACCTGGCTATTGTTCTGATCCACGCTGCGGCCCGCGAGCCCTCCGACAGCCGCGCCGAGCAACGTGCCGACGGTGCGCGAACGACCGCCGTCGATCACGTTGCCGAGGATGCCGCCACCAGCCGCGCCGATGATCAGCCCGGTCGTGCCGTCGTTGCGCTTGCAGTAATATTTGCCGTCCTGCCCGGCATAGACGCGGTCGTTCGACGACAGCGTGCGCTCCTGATAATTCGGGCCGGCGCGGTAGTAGCGCGAAGGATCGTAATTGCCCTCATCGCGCTCGTCGAGATATTGATCCTGCCCCGCGCGGTCGGGTGCCTGGCGATAGCCGCCCTGCGGTGCGTAACCGCCACGGTTGCCGCGGACCGACTGGTAGCGATCGAATTCCTGGCGGAAGATCTGCAATTCGCTGTCGAGTCGCGACTGAGCTGCGGCAAAGCGCGCGTCGTCGGCGCTGCTCTGTGCTAGCGCGGGCGTTGCAGCGGACAGGCAGGTGGCAGCGATCAGTGCAGCCGTGCCGAGAAAACGCTTCATGATCCGGATCCTTCTAGATGGTCACAACGAGAGCGGGCGGCAGCATCGCGCCACCACCCGCTCGATTTCAAGATCTATCAGCGGCAGATCTGCACGCGACGATGATGGCGCCATTCGGTGCGGCAGCGGCGATGATTGTTCCAGTTGCGGCGATCGTTGCCGCGGCCGCGATAGCGACGGTCGTCGTGGCGATCGCCGCGATGGTCGTTGCCGCGGAAATCGCGATGGTCGCCGCGGTTGTCGTGCTGCTGGCTGTAGCCGCGGTCGCGCTGTGCTTCGGCAGGCGCTGCGGCGCCGAGGCCGAGCGTCGCGAAGGCAAGCCCGGCGGCAATGATGTGCGTGAACTTCATGATACGTCCTCTCGGCCCGACGATCGGGCTGTGCCGGTGATACGGCTGTCGAGAGACATCGTTCCTGAACGACATTGTCGGCTGGCGTACAGGTTGTCCGCTCGAGCCGCAGTTTGCGACCCCCGCGCGGTGGTCAGGCCGCAACACCCTCGATCACGAAGACCCGGTAATCGGCGCCCTTGAGGCGGTGCTGCAAGGCATCCTGATAGATCGGGCTGTCATACCAGGCATGCGCCTCGGCCAGATCCGGAAATTCCAGGATGACCGCACCGTCCACGGTCGGCCCTTCGAGCGTCTCGACGGCACCGTAGAACGCCAGTGGCTTCAGCGTGCGCCCTTCACGGGCCGCCGGCGCCTTCGCCTGATACTGCTTCATCTCGGCAGGATCGGTAATCTCGTTACGCACGAACACGACATAGGCCGCCATCATCATTCTCCTTCTGCACCGGCACGATTACATCGTTGCCGATCAAGATGCGCCAGGTTTCGGCCTGAACGCGCCAAGGCCCGCGATCGCCAGCCGTTGCGCTGGGATGGCAGTTTCGGCGAACGAGAAGCGCAGGTAGCGGGCGGCGATCGGTCGGGCGAAGGCGATACGCTGAGCGGCAAGCGCGTAGGCAATGTTCGGGAGTTCGCCCTTGGCGATGTCCTGCCAGGTCTTGCCGTCGGTGCTCGCCTCGACCTGGCAGCCTTTCGGCGGGGCGGTCTTTGCCATCACCGCGCGGGAGGGGATGAGGACGAACCCGGCGAGCGTTTCGGTCGCGGCGAGGTCGATCGTGACCGAGGCGGGTGTGCCGGGCGCGGGCGCGGGCATGGTCCAGGCGGTCGCGCTGTCGTCGTCGAGCAGCGCCTTGGCGCCCGGCGCGGTCGCGGTGACGATCGACCAGCGGCTGGTGACGACGGTGGTCGTGTCGGTGTTTCGGACCGGGGCGACGGGAGCGGGTGCGACCTGGCGGAACAGCGCGATTTCGCGGACCGCGGGGCAGGCGGTGCCTTCGAGGATGCGCAAGCGGAGGCGGCGAGGGGCGATCGGCGATTCCAGGCGGACGATGCGTTGCGGGCCGATGCCCGAATGCTCGGCGAGTTTTTCCCATCGTCCGTTGATCTCCGCATCGATCGCGAAGCGGGTGACGCGTATGCCGAGCGGGAGATACTCGCGGAGGCGGATGAGGTCGAACGCGCGACCCGGCGGGAGGTCGAGCGTCAGCGTCGGCGTGGTGACGGCGTCGGGCGTCGACCAGTAGGTGTCGCGGTTGCCGTCGAGCACCGTGTTCGCCGCATAGGTCTTCCCGCGGACGTGGCTGGCCGATGCGACGGCGCCCTTTGCGAGATCGGTGGCGAAGGTCGCGGCCTGCGCCGTGCCGAACGATTTCAGCGTCTCGACGTCGATGTCGGCGAGGCGGCCGCGACGGTCGGGCGGCAGGTTGAGGTTGAGGTTGGTGCCGCGACCGACCGATTCGTCGTGGAGCTTGATCAGGCGCGCGGGCGTCTTGACCTTCGAATCCTCGTCGGCGTGGTAGAACCAGCCGGGGCGGATCGAAACGTCGGTCTCGGCAGGCCACCAGAGCGTGGCACCGCGCACGCCCGAATTGCCCTCGGACTGGACATAGGGGTGGTTCGGCATGGTCGGCCAGCACGGATCGCCCGCGACGCCGTCCTCGTTCCCGACCCAGCGCAGGTCCGCGCCGAGCGGATCGAAGGTGCAGGCCATCGGCTGGTGCTCGTGGACCAGCGCGACGATCGACGGCCAGTTATAGTATTTCGGCGCGTCGATCTTCCGCGTGTCGCGTGCGCCGCCGTAATAGCCGTCACCGCCGTTCGCACCGTCGAACCAGAATTCGAACAGCGTGCCGTAGCGCGTGCAGAGTTCGACCACCTGCTTGCGGAAATACTCGACATAGGCCGGCCGACCATATTCGGCGTGGTTGCGATCCCAGGGCGAGAGATACAGGCCGAAATCGAGCCCGGCGCGGCGCGTGGCGCGTTCCATCTCGCCGACGATGTCGCCCTTGCCGTCCTTGTAGGGGCTGTTGCGGATGCAGTGTTCGGTGAGCATCGTCGGCCAGAGGCAGAAACCGTCATGATGCTTGGCGGTCAGGATGATGCCGCGCATCCCGCCTGCCTTGGCGGCGGCGACGATCTGGTCGGGCGAGAAGTCCGACGGATCGAACAGCTTCGGATCCTCGTCGCCATAGCCCCATTCGCGATCGGTGAAGGTGTTGATCGAGAAATGGACGAACGCGTATTGCTCGCGCGCGTGCCAGGCGAGTTGGCGTTTCGAGGGCGTCGCGCCCCAAGGCTTCGGCGCGGTTTCGCGGCCGGCACCGATCGCGGGCGTGGCGCTGGCGGCTAGACCCGAGGCGAGCAGCAGGCGGCGGGAAACTTCGGTCATCATCGTCTCCGGGAGAGGCTCAGGCAGCGGGCTGGCCGAACGAGGGCGGTCGGTCGGCGAGCTTGGCGCCGAATGCAGGGTTCGGCGTGGCAGACATCGTGAAGCGGAGCGTGCCGCCAGCCGCGAGATCGGCGTGCGATATCCAGCTTTTCGTCCACGGCTTGCCGTTCCACTGGACCGCCGCGACGTAGGGCGTGTCGGCGCGGTTGCCGGGGGCGTCGACGACCAGCTTGCGACCCTTGCCGACGCGGACCTCGGCGTGGGTGAACAGCGGTGAGCCGAACACGTAGACCGCCGCGACCGGATCGACCGGGTAGACGCCGAGCGCGGACATCACGAACCACGCGCTCATCTGGCCGCAATCGTCGTTGCCGATGATCCCGTCGGGCGCGTTGCGGTACATCGTGGCGAGCAGCTTGCGGACGAGCGCCTGCGTCTTCCACGGCTGGCCGACATAGGCGTAGAGATACGGCACATGCTGATCGGGCTCGTTGCCGTGCGCGTATTGGCCGAGCAGACCGGAGATGTCGGGCGGCGCGTCCTTGGGTAGCGTCGACGGCGCGGCGAACAGCGCGTCGAGCCTGGCGGCGAACTTCGCGTCGCCGCCGAAATGCGCGATCTGGCCGTAGAGGTCGTGCTGGTTCAGGAAGGTCGTCTGCCAGCCATTCGCTTCGGTATAATCGCGGTAGCGCTTGGTATGGCCGAGCTGGATCGGGTCGTAGGGCGTCAGCCAGCTGCCGTCGGCGAGCTTTGGTCGCGCAAGGCCGATCGTTGGATCGAGTACGTTGCGGTAGTTGCGGCTGCGGAGACGCAGGCGATCGGCGTCTTCTTTCGCGCCGGCCTTCTGCGCGAGCGTTGCCATCGCCCAGTCGTCATAGGCGTATTCCTGAGTCCGGCTGACCGACTCGTCGACGACGTCCGCGGGGAGGTAGCCGCGCTCGATATAGGTGCCGCGCGCGCGGCTGTTGACGAGGTCGGGGGCGGCGGGATCGAACGCGCGCTTTCGGATCGCGGGCCATGCGGCGGCATAGTCGGCGTCGATGCGCTTTGCCGCGGCCTCGGCCATGATCGCGACCGAATGCCAGCCGATCATCGTGCCGGTCTCGACTCCCTGGAGCGGCCAGCAGGGCGGACCGTACGCGCTTTGCTGCGTCTGGCGGATCAGGTCGCGGACCAGCGACTTCGCGCGGTCGGGTGCGACCAAAGTCAGCAGCGGGTGGAGCGTGCGATACGTGTCCCAGGTCGAATAGGTGCTGTACGCCTGCTCGCCGGCGGGCACGCTGTGAACCTCGCGATCGAGCCCGACATAGCGGCCGTCGACGTCGGAGAAGAGCGTCGGCGCGATCATCGCGTGGTAGAGTGCGGTGGTCATGATGACGCGCGCATCGTCGGTGCCGCCCTCGACCTTCACGACCTTCAACGTGTCGGCCCAGTTCCGGATCGCCTGGCGCCGCGCGACGTCGAACTCGCGGAAATAGGACGCGGCGAGGTTGGTGCGCGCGCCGGCCATGTCGACCGCGGAGACGGCGGTGCGGACGACGATCGGTGCGGCGCCCGCATTGTCGTAATGCAGCACCGCGCGGACGCGGTCGGCGGTGACGATCGCGCCGTTGACGCTCTGCGTGTCGGCGTAGAGCGTGATCCGGTCGGGCTTTGGCGACACGTGCATCGCAAAATGGATGCGGCGGCCCTTCGCCCAGCGGAACGTCCGGCGGCTGCCGGTCAGCGTGCCGTCGGTATCGAGTTCGATCCGGCCCTCGTCGATCAGCGGACCTTCGCCGGGGCGACTGTCGCGGTAGTTGCCCAGATCGACCAGAAGGTGGCCGGGGCCGGCGGGGAAGTGGTGACGCTGCCAGCCGACACGCGTCTCCGCGGTCAGTTCGGAGCGGACGCCGTTGCCCAGCGTGACCGCGTAATAGCCGGGCTCGGTGACTTCTTGCGTGTAAGTCTGGCGATAGCCTTCGCCGGGCTTGTCGGGTGCGCCGGGCAGCAGCTTGACCGCACCGCGGCCCGGGACGACCAGCACGTCCATCAGGTCGGCGATGCCGGTGCCCGACAGATGCGTGTGCGAGAAGCCCATCATGGTCGGGTCGCCGTGATGATAGCCCGAACAGTTGGCCCAATTCTCGGTATCGGTGTCGGGGCTGACCTGGACCATTCCGAACGGCATCGTCGCGCCGGGATAGGTATGGCCGTCGCCGCCGGTGCCGATCCAGAGGTTGGGCGCGGCCTTTCCGGACCGTGCGGCGGCGGGGATCGCGCCGGTGATCGCCAGCGCACCGCTGGAGCCGAGCAGGGCGCGTCGGGTGATCTTCATAGTGCGCTCGCCAATAGTGCGGGGCGGGTGTTCGCAAGCTGAACGATCAGTTCGCCGAACAGGCCGTTGGCCCAGGCGAACCAGGAGCGCGTGAACTTGGCGGGATCGTCCTTGTCGAACGCCTCGTGGATGAAGCCGGTGTCGGCATCGGTGTCGCGCAGCATCCGCAGGCACGCGCGGACGGTTGTGTCGTCGGCGCCGGACAACGCGCGGACGATCAGCGACATTGGCCAGATCTGGCCAAGCCCGACATGCGGTCCGCCGATCCCCTCGGCCTTGCTGCCCTTGAAGAAATAGGGGTTGGCGTCGCTCCAGGCGGCATCGGCGGTGCGGCGCCAGAGCAGATCGGTGGCGGGGACGCAGCCCATATACGCGAGCGCGGAAAGCGACGGCACGTTGGCGTCGTCCATGAAGACGGCGTTGCCGAAGCCATCGACCTCGTATGCCCAGACCTCGCTACCGTCGCGCAGGCGCATCCGGCCGTGCGCGACGAGCGCCGCCTCGACTTCGTTCGCGAGCGCGGTCGCATCGGCGGCGAGCGCGGTGTCGTGACGCGCTTCGTTCGCGACGACCGCGAGTTCGCGCAGGGTGGTGACCGCGAACAGGTTGGACGGGATCAGATACGGGTAGAGGCAAGCATCGTCCGAGGGGCGGAAGCCCGACTGGATCAGGCCGTTGGGTTTGGCAGGATTGCCCCAGCCTTCGAGCGCCATCGTCTCGATATTGCGGTTCGAGGACCGGAGGAAGCTGTAGGGGCCGCGATCGTCCTTGCGCTGTTGCTCGCGGTAGGTGCGGATGCTCGCGCGCGCCGCCTCGGCCCAGGTCGCGTCGAACGGGGTCGCGTCGCGCGTCGCCTGCCAATAGCCGTAGGCGAGGCGCATCGGATAGCAGAGCGAGTCGATCTCCCATTTGCGCTCTGCGACGCCGGGTTTCATCTCGGTCTGGTCCTTCAGCGCCCAGCTGAGATTGGTCTTCGCCGTCGGGCTTTCCATGAACGCGTTGGCGTACGGGTCGATCAGGATCGAGCGCGACTGGCGCGCGATCAGGCCGCGGAAGAGCGTGCGTAACGCCGGATCGTCGCGGACGAGATGGAGATAGGGGCGAAGTTGCGCGGAGCTATCGCGAAGCCAGAGGCAGGGGATGTCGCCGGTGATGACGAACGCGTCGGGGGCGCCGCCGATCGTCGACATGCGAACCGTGGTGTCGAGCGTGTTCGGGTAGCAGTTGCCGAACATCCAGCGCAGCTTCGGGTCGCCGATCCGGGCGGAAACGCGCGCGATCTCGCGTTCGACCGAGCGGCTGGTGACGTTGCGGTCGGCGAGCGTGGGGCGCTTGCTCGGCAGTGAGGGGCGGGCGGCGAAGGCGGGCGTCCCGACGAGCGCGAGGCCACCGGCGACGCCGCCGGCCATGACAGTGCGGCGGTCCATGGTCGACGCGCTCACTTGGGCAACTCCACCGTCGCGCCGGTGATCGTGAGGTCGCTCCATTGGCCCGCGCCGTCGCCGGGCTGGCCGCCGCCGATATAGAGACGGTAGGCGCCGGGGACGATCGTCCGCGTGCCGTCGCGTGCGACGCTGCTCATCGAGCGGGGATCGATCGTGATCGGTACGGCGCGCGACTGGCCGGGCTTGAGCGCGACGCGGCCGAAGCCGACGAGCTGGCGCTGGAGGACGGGGGTGGTCGATCCGCCGGCCTTGGCCGGGGGCGCTACGAGGTAGGCCTGGACGACTTCTTCGCCGGCGCGGTTGCCGGTGTTCGACAGCTTGGCGGTGACGGTGAGTGGCTGTCCGGCGGCGACGCTGAGGGCGGGCTTGGCCGCGGCGTAGGCGAAATTGGTATAGCTCAGGCCGTGGCCGAAACCCCAGAGCGGCGTGCCGGTGAAGTAGCGATAGGTGCGCTCCTTCATCGTGTAGTCGGTGAACGCGGGCAGGTCGCCGGTGGTCTTGTAGAAGGTGACAGGAAGGCGGCCCGACGGGTTGTTGAGCCCCGCCAGCGTCTCGGCGATCGCGGTGCCGCCGGCCTGGCCCGGATACCAGGCAGCGAGGATCGCGTCGGCCGATGCCGGATCGACCGCGACCGCGCTGCCGCTGGTGAGGACGAGGACGATGGGCTTGCCGGTGGCCTTCAGTGCTTCGAGCAGGCGGACCTGCGCTGGAGGCAAGCCGATGTCGGTGCGGTCGCCGCCGACGAAGCCGGGGACGCTGACCGAGAGTGCTTCGCCTTCGAGATCGGGCGAGAGGCCCATCACGGCGACGATCACGTCGGCATCACGCGCGGTGGCGACGGCCTGATCGAGCAACGGCTGTGCGGGGGGGCTCCAGAGCAGGCGGACGCCTTCGTCGTCGCTGCGGTGATCGAGTTCGAGGCGGAACGGGACAGGCTTGCCATCGCTGGTCACCGTGACCTCAACGCGGCCCTTCTTGACCTCGCCGGCCGAGAGCTGGCGATCGCCGATCCAGAGCCGGACCGCGTCGTGCGTCGAGCAATCCTTCCAGCAGGCGGGGACGTCGACGACCAGCGGATAGGTGCCGGCGGCGGGAGGCGTGAAGGTCCCGGTCCAGCGCACGCCGAACGTCTTGGCGAGGCCAGGGGCGGGGCTCGCGCGGTTGTGGTCGATGTCGATGTGGCGATCGGTGCGCGTCAGGGTCGGTGCGCCGACGCCCGCTTGTGCGGTGAAATATTCGGTCTTCAGGCCGCCGGCGAAGACGGTCTCGGGGACGGGGACGGCTGCACCGTCGGCGAGCGACGAGCCTTGCGCGTAGCGGACGTTGGCGCCGCCGAACTGCTTGCGGATGCCCTCCAGCGGGGTGACGGGCGCGACCGCGGTGCCGTGGTAATTGCCTTGCAGCACGCCGAGATCGTCGGCGTCCGCGCCAATCACCGCGATCCGGCTGCCGGGCTTCAACGGCAGGCGGTTGGCGTCGTTCTTGAGCAGGACGATCGATTTCCGCGCCGCGTCGAGCGCGAGCGCACGGTGGGCGGAGGTGTCGACCTGGTTGGTGCCGATGCTGCGCCACGGATTGGCGCCGCCGAACGCGATGCCGAGCGCGCGACGGGCTTCGAACGCACGGGTGAGGGCGGTGTCGACCTCGGCTTCGGTGACGAGACCCTGACGGACCGCGGCGGGGAGGGCGGCATAGGCGCTGCCGCAATTCACGTCGGTGCCGCTCTTGATCGCGGCGGCGGCGGCGCCGGCGGCGTCGAGGCGGTAGTGATGATAGAGGCTGATGTTCGACACCGCGTCGCAGTCCGACACGGTGAAGCCCTTAAACCCCCAGTCGCGCCGCAGCCGGTCGACCATCAATGCGGACGATGCGCAGGCGGGGACGCCGTGGATCGAGTTGTAGGCGCACATCAGCGACTGCGCCTTGCCTTCGGTCACGGCGAGCCGGAACGCGGGGAAGTAGGTCGCCTCCAGGTCATAGGGGCTGGGATCGACGTCGAAGCTGTCGCGTCCGGCTTCGGGGCCGCTGTGCACCGCGAAATGCTTGGGGGTGGCGATGACCTTGGGGTGGAGCGGGTCGGGGCCCTGCAACCCGCCGATGAACGCGACGCCGAGGCGACCGGTCAGATACGGGTCCTCGCCGTAGGTTTCCTGGCCGCGGCCCCAGCGTGGATCGCGGAAGATGTTGATGTTGGGCGACCAGATCGTCAGCCCTTCGTAGATCCGGCGGTTCGCGCCGACGTCCTGCGCGTTGAAGCGCGCGCGGGCCTCGGTCGCGACGACGTCGCCGATCTTCGCGACCAGCGCGGTATCCCAGGTCGCGGCCATGCCGATCGCCTGTGGAAAGACGGTGGCGTGGCCGTTGCGCGCGAGGCCGTGAAGCCCCTCGTTCCACCAGTCGTACGCGGGCAGTCCGGCCTTCGGATCGGCGGGGACGGTGCTCTGCAACTGCGCCGCCTTTTGTTCGAGCGACATTTGCGCGACGGCAGTGGCCACCGGATCGGCGGATGCGAGCAGGAGCCAGATCATCGGGCGAGGGTCCTCAGGGTAAGCGCTTTTCGCAAGGTAGCGGCGGAGGCGTCGGAGACGACATGGATGGTGACGCTCTCGCCCGGCAGCAGGTCGAAGCCGTCGTCGGAGGGCTGGGCGGCGACGACGCCGAAATCGAGCATGACCGCGCGGGCCAGGTTGGTCGCGGTGATCTTCACGTCGGTGCCAGTCCAGCGAACGCTGAGGCCGGGGTCGGGGTACGCCATGTCCTTGGGCAGCGCGCGTTCGATGATCGCCCGGCTCGTGGCACCGTTATCGAGCTGCAGATCGGCGACCGCGTAGCTGCCGGTCGGCGGGGCAGCACCGAACAGCGCGTCGTCGGACAGCGTCGCGACCAGCCTCGACGAGAGCGGCTCGAGCATCAGCGCTGCGGTGGTGTCCTTCAACACCTTGCCGTCCATCGTCATCGTCCGGACCCGCCAGCGGGAGTCGACCAGCGTGGTCGCGTCGGAGATCAGCGAGATACGCGTCGCGCCGTCTTTCCGCTCGGCGACGATCGCTTGCGGCGCAAAGAACCGCCGGGCGGCGTAGTTGAGCAGCTTCCAACGGCCGGCATGATCGATGCTCGCCCAGCTGATCGATGGCCAGACGTCGTTGAGCTGCCAGTAGAGCGAGCCCATCGTCACCGGGCGGCAGGCGCGGTGATGCGAGGCGGCGATGCGGATCGCCTCGGCCTGGTTGACCTGCGTCAGGTAGACGAGATCGGCGAAATCGCGCGCGGGGCGCAACCGATCGCGCAGGTACATCATCAGGCGCTCATTGCCTTCGCCGGCGAGGAACTTCTGGTGTGCCTTCATTACTGGGGTGTCCGCGGTGAGCGTACCCTTGCCGGCGAATTCGCGGATCGTCGACAGGTCCGGCATCGACTGGAAGCCGTATTCGGACATGAAGCGCGGGCAGCTGTCGAGATAGTTCTCGACCGGCTTGGAGCCCGACCAGACGTCCCAGAAATGGCGGTCGCCGTCCTTGTCGGTGTCCACGGGACCCTCGTAGTTGGTCGAGGGCGAGCCGGGCCAATAGGGTGTGCCGGGCGCGTTGCGCGTCACGGCTTCACGCAGCACGCGGTCGAACAGCACGGCCATGCCAGCGCCGATGCGCTCCTGTTCGTCGGCGCCGACCGCCTTCTTGAACGCTTTCCGGTCGGACCAGTTTTCCCAGCCCGACAAAACCTCGTTGCCGCCGGCCCACAGCACGACGGAGGGGTGCGATCCGATCCGCGCGACCTGTTCCTCGGCCTCGATCCGGACGTTCTCGCGGAAGGCTGCGTCGGGCGGGGTGACGCTGCCGCCGAACATGAAGTCCTGCCACACCATCAGGCCCATGCGGTCGGCGATGTCGTAGAACGCGTCGTTGAGGTAGGTCCCGCCGCCCCAGATGCGGACCATGTTCATGTTGGCGTCGCGCGCGCCCTTCAGGATCGTTTCCATGTAGGCGGGCGTGACGCGCGCCGGGAAACTGTCGAACGGGATGATGTTCGCGCCCTTGGCGAAGATCGGCGTGCCGTTGACCTTGAACCCGAAGCTGCCGTCCTTGCGGATCAACTCGACCGTGCGCAGGCCGATCCGCTTCGTCACGCTGTCCTCGGGCGTCGGTTCCGCGCCGCCCAGCGAGGCGGTGACGGTGTAGAGCGGCTGCGCGCCGTAACCGACCGGCTGCCAACGTTTCGGATCCGCGATCGCCAGCGGGATCGAGACCGCGTTGTTGCCTTTGACGAGCGTCACCGTCCGGTCGACCGAGACCGTCTTGCCGTCCGGCCCGGTAACCGCGGCGCGGATCGTCGCGACACCGGGCGTCTCGACGGCGATGTCGAGCTTGGCGGACAGCCGCGCTTCGGTCGGCGTCAGTGCTTCCTGGTCGACACGGAGCGTGTCGATCCGCGCGTCGTCCCAGATCTCCAGCCGGACCGGCCGCCAGATGCCGGTGTTGACGATGCGGGGACCCCAGTCCCAGCCGTAATTGTATTTGGGTTTGCGGATATAGGGCGAGGTCTGCTTGCCCTTCGGCTCGTCGCCGAACGCGCTGTCATATTCGCCGGGCAGCGGGTTCTTCTCGGCGAGCACCATCGGCTGGAGGGTGCGGATCGGCGAGGCGATCGTCACCAGCACCTCGTTGCGCCCGACCTTCAGCACCGGCTGCGCGTCCACGCGCCAGCGCCGGTGCGCGTTGTCGGTGGTCAGCAGGACCGTGCCGTTGACGCTGACCGTCGCGAACGTGTCGAGCCCGTCGAACACGAGGTCGAGGTGATTGCGCTGCATCATCGCCGGGGTGACATCGAACTCCCGGCGGAACTGCCATTTGGTCAGCCCGGCCCACTGGATCGCCGCCTCGTTGGTGCCCTTGAACGGATCGGGCACGCGGTGCGCCGCGATCAGGTCCTGCTGCACCGATCCGGGGACGGCCGCCGGCAGCCACGTGGCCTCGCGCTTGTGCGCGGCGGTCGCGGCGGTGTCGGTCGGATCGATCCGCACCTGCCACGCGCCGTCGAGCGGCACGACGGTCTTGGGCGAGGCGAGCGCAGGCGCGGCGAGCGCGATCAGGGGGAGGACGAACCAGCGACGCATCAGCGTGTCTCCGACAGGGTCATGCGCTCGACCGCGTAGAACGGGTCGGAAATGGGGGCGGTGAATTGCAGGCAGATGTCGCGGTCTCCGGTGATCGTCGGCAAATTCCCCTTCACGCTGAAGCGGGTCGGCGCGGTCTTTGGATCGGGCAGTGGGAACGTGCCCGCGATCACCGGTTTCGTGCCCTTCACGGTGCAGCCGACCAGCACCATCAGCTCGCCGTGCGGCGTCACGTTGTAATGCTGGCGGACCTTGGAGACGTCGTGCGCGAGGCCCCAGTTGCGCGGTAGGCGGGCGATATCGATCGCGAACCCCTTGGCGACGTCCATCGGCGCGGCCGGGTAGGCGGTGCAGGTGTCGAAGATGTCGGCGTTGAACACCGGCGCATTGCCCTGCGCCTCTGACGTCAGCGGCAGGCGCAGGCCGAGAGATCCCTCGGGGCAGGCGATCATGTCGGACGCGGTGCGGGTGAGCAGGGCCTGGCGACCGGTCTCGAACAGGCTGGGTTCGGCGACCGGCTGGCCACTCGCATCGAACGCGGCGGCGCGGATCGACACGCCGGGCTTAACCGACAGCGGTGCGGTGTAGGCGGGCGAGCGTGCGGTCGGCATTTTGCCGTCGAGCGTGTAGCGGATCGTGCCGTACGGCGCTTGCGTGGCGAGCACGACTTTCGCGCGGTTGGTACGGAGCGCATCGCCGCGCGTGCCGTCGAGCGTGTAGCCGACCGCGAACGCACTGTCCGCGACCTCCAGCCCCGACTTGCGCCAGCGCCGGATCTGCGGCTGGACCCGGTCGAGGAAGCCGGCGAAGTCGCGCTTGTCCTTGCCCGACCAGGTGATTTCCGCGAGCGCGGCGGCGCGTGGGAAGATCAGGTGCTGCATCTGGTATGGCGTAACGATGTACTCGCTCCACAGATTGGCCTGCGCGCCGAGCACGTGCTGCGCCTTGTCCGCCGAGATGCCCGCCGGCATCGGCTCGTAGTTATAGACGGTTGCGAGCGACTGGATTGCGAGGCGACCGGGTGGTTCGTCGCGCCGGTCGCTCTGCAGATTGTCGAAATACAGTGTCGGGGCAGGCGATAGCACGACGTCGTGGTTCTGGTTGGCGGCATCGACCGCGCCCTTCTCGCCGCGCCACGACATCACCGAGGCCGACGCGGGCAGGCCGCCCTCGAGGATCTCGTCCCAGCCGATCAGGCGACGCTTCTTGTTCGCCAGATAAGTGCCGAACTGGTCGATCATCCAGCTTTGCAGGCCGTTCTCGTCCTTGATGCCGAGCCTCGCCATCTGCGCCTGGACCTCGGGGCTGCGTTCCCACTGGTCCTTGACCGCCTCGTCACCGCCGAGGTGGACATAGGTGCCGGGGAACACCGCCATCAGTTCGTCGAGCACCGTCTTGACGAAGGCGATGCCCTTGGGGCCGGGGTTGAAGAGGTACGGGTTGACGCCCCATGCGTTGCTGACCTCAGGCGTGTCGCCGATCACGCCGAGCTCGGGATTGGCCGCGACCAGCGCCTGTGCGTGGCCGGGCAGGTCGATCTCGGGGACGATCACGATGCCGCGCTCGGCGGCGTAGGCGACCAGTTTGCGCAGTTCGTCCTGCGTGTAGAAACCGCCGACGCGCGTGCCGGGTGCTTCGCCGGTCGAGGGGCTGGTGCGGATGCTGCCGATCTCGGTGAGCTTGGGATACGCCTTCACCTCGAACCGCCAGCCCTGGTCGTCCGACAGATGGAGGTGGAGTGTGTTGAGCTTCACCGACGCCATCTGGTCGACGATCGCGTAGATCGACGGCAGCGACTGGAAATGCCGCGCGGTGTCGACCATCAGCCCGCGCCAGCCGAAGCGGGGGGCGTCGTCGATCGTCACTGCCGGGATGCGGACCGGCTGGCCGAACGCGCGATCGGGGCTGATGAGCTGGGCGAGCGTCATCGCGCCGTAGAGAAGCCCGGCGTCGCCCGACGCGGTAATCCTGGCGCCCGAAGTGTCGACGGTCAGCCGGTACGCTTCGGCGCCCTTGATCGCGGCATCGCGGACGAAGCGGATCGTGCCATTCGGCGACATCTGGAGAGCAAGCCCGCGCTCGGTCTTCACATGCGCGACGAGCAGGCGCACTGCGGCGGCGGCACCGGCGTCGGACGGATCCGCGGCGATCGTCGCACCGTTGGCGACCGTGAAGCTGCCGGCGGTGCGGGTGATTGTCGAGGGCTGCGGTACCAGCGGCAGGCGGTCCTGCGCCCAGACCGGGACCGCGCAGAGAGCGGCGGGAAGCAGTGCCGTCGCCACCAGCAAGCGCCCGGCATTTCGGTTCGCGGTTGCGCGCATGTCGACTGCTCCCTGTATCGGCTCCTGACGGCCACTGGTCGAGGAATGTAACCAATATAA
Source organism: Sphingomonas sp. R86520 (assembly GCF_042466285.1). Lineage (NCBI taxonomy): Bacteria > Pseudomonadati > Pseudomonadota > Alphaproteobacteria > Sphingomonadales > Sphingomonadaceae > Sphingomonas > Sphingomonas sp. R86520. The sequence goes on along the minus strand of NZ_JAXHBZ010000001.1, from coordinate 2,135,529 downwards.
GTCCATACACAACCCTGTCATTTGGCGGCAAGGTTGCGCTACTAGGGCCGGCGATCGTATGTGACGCGGTCACCGAACATACCAATATGGCCCATGGATTTAGTCTGGTTGCCCAGCACGCGGTCCTTGGCTACGCTACCGCAAAGGACGCGGCAAGGCTCGCTTTGGGTTGCCGGTCGGAGGGGGAATACATGGCGTTTTCCGATGACATCGGACGCTTTCGCAAGGGAAATCCATCGCCGCTCTACCTCCAGTTGCAGGAACTGATCCGCAACGCGATCGGCGAAAAGCTGTTGGTACAAGGCAATGCGATCCCGGCCGAGCGCGATCTCGCGGTCGAGTACGACGTTTCGCGCATCACCGTGCGCAAGGCGATCGGCGGACTGGTCGAGGAAGGGCTCCTCACGCGCAGGCGCGGGGCGGGGACGTTCGTCGCCGGGCGCGTCGAGAAAAGCTTCTCGAAGCTGTCGTCGTTCAGCGAGGACATGGCGGCGCGCGGCCGAACGTCGAGCAGCAGCTGGATCTCGCGTTCGGCGGGGCAGGTGAACCCGGAGGAAGCGATGGCGCTGGGGTTGTCGCCGGGCGCGGCGGTGTTCCGCTTCAACCGCATACGCTATGCCGACGAAGAGGCGATGGCGCTCGAATTCTCGACCATCGCGGGATATTGCCTCCCGTCGGTCGAGGTGGTCGATGACTCGCTCTACACCGCGCTCGAGAACGCCGGCAGCCGGCCGGTACGCGCGCTGCAACGCCTGCGCGCGGTGCCGTTCGGCGGCGAGCATGCGCGGATGCTGGGCGTCGACGCGGGCCATGCCGGGCTGCTGATCGAGCGCCGCGGCTTCCTGCGCGATGGCCGCGCCGCGGAGTTCACCCGCTCCTATTACCGCGGCGATGCGTACGACTTCGTCGCCGAACTCGCCGATATCTGACCTTTACCGAGAGCACCGATGAACCGACGTGAGCTTCTTGTTGGCACGGCGGGCGCCGGTGCTTCTCTGGTCGTAGGGCCGATCGAGACCGGGTTCGCGGCTAGCATCAAGGCGCAGGGCAGTGCCGGCGCGCTGCCCATGCCGCAGCCGTCGCGGACCTTGCCGTCGCGCGCGCTAGTGCAGGATCCGTCGCGGACACTGATCGAGCGCGGGTGGCTGTTCCACGAGGGTGACGTGATCGCGCCCGCGCCCGAAGGCCACAACACGACGTATCTGAGCGTGAAGGCGGGCAACGCACTCGGCGCCGCGGCGATGGCGTATGACGATTCCGACTGGCAGTCGGTCCGCCTGCCGCATGACTGGGCGTCGGCGCAGCCGTTCGTGAAGACCGCAAGCATCTCGCAAGGCTTCCGTGCACGCGGTATCGGCTGGTACCGACGGACGCTGCGGCTCGACCCGGCGGACCGCGGCAAGACGATCGGGCTGCAGTTCGACGGGATCGCGACCAACGCGACGGTCTGGGTCAATGGCAGCGTCGTGGCGCATAACTGGTCGGCGTATAACAGCGTCGAGATCGACCTGACGCCATTCGGGCGGTTCGGCGACGACCTTAACGTCATCGCGGTGCGCGTCGATGCGCAGGCGATGGAGGGCTGGTGGTACGAAGGCGCGGGGATCTATCGCCATGCGTGGCTGATCCGCCGGGCATCAGTGGCGATCGTGACGGACGGCGTGCACTGCGATCCGAGGCGCGCCGCGAGTGGCGCCTGGAGCGTGCCGGTCGAAGTGACGCTCGGCAGCATCGATCACGCGTCGGTCGGCGTGACGGTGGACGTCGCGCTGCTCGATCCCGAGGGCAAGCGCGTGGCGGGGGCGCAGGCGACCGCGACGGTCCTGTCGTTGGAGCGCGCGACCGCGATGGTCACGCTGGCCGTGCCTGCCCCGCGCATCTGGTCGATCGAGACGCCGACGCTCTATACCGTCGTGACGCATGTCCTGCGCGACGGCGCGATCGTGGATGAGCGGCGGATACCGGTCGGCTTCCGCACGATCCGCTTCGATGCGGACCGGGGCTTCCTGCTCAACGACACGTCGGTGAAGCTCAAGGGCGTGTGCCTGCATCAGGATCATGCCGGGGTCGGCACGGCGATCCCCGATGCGCTGCTGCGCTGGCGGCTGGAGCGGCTGAAGGCGATGGGCTGTAACGCGATCCGCTGTTCGCACAACGCCCCGGCCGCCGAACTGCTCGACCTGTGCGACGCGATGGGCTTCGTCGTGATGGACGAGAACCGCCAGTTCAATCCGGCGCCCGACTACATGGCGCAGCTCGAATGGATGGTCCGCCGCGATCGCAACCATCCGAGCGTCATCCTGTGGTCGGTGTTCAACGAGGAGCCGATGCAGGGCACCGAGGCGGGCGTCGAGATGCTCCGGCGGATGGCGCACGCGGCGCATGCGCTCGACGACAGCCGGCCGGTGACGGGCGCGATGAACGGCGCGTTCTTCGATCCGATCAACGTGTCGAGCATTTTCGACGTGGTCGGCTTCAACTATTACCAGGGCGATTACGACCGGTTCCACCAGCTCAACCCGACCAAGCCGATGACGAGCTCGGAGGATACCAGCGCCTATGAAACGCGCGGCGCCTTCGCGAGCGATCCGGCCGAGCATGTCCAGTCGTCCTACGACGTCGAGGCGGCGAGCTGGGGCGATACGCACCGCGCGACGTGGAAGAAGATCGCCGATCGCCCGTTCGTCGCGGGCGGGTTCGTGTGGACCGGGTTCGATTATCACGGCGAACCGACGCCGCATGAATGGCCGACGATCTCGAGTTTCTTCGGGATCCTCGACCTGTGCGGGTTCCCGAAGACTGCGTTCGATATTCATCGTGCGCACTGGGTGGATGATGCTGCGGTCGTCAGTCTTACGCCGCACTGGACTTGGCCTGGACGCGAGGGGCAGCCGGTCGTGGTGCTGGTGATGAGCAATGCCGAGCGCGTCGCGTTGCGGCTGAACGGGCAGACGGTCGGCGAGCAGGCGGTCGACCGGATCATGGGCAACGAGTTCAGCGTGCTCTACGCGCCGGGGCGGATCGAGGTTGTCGCGATGCGTGGCGGCAAGGTCGTCGCTACTGCGGCGCACGAGACTGTCGGCAAGCCGGTTGCGTTGCGCTTGACGCCGGCGCGGACCGTGATGGCGGGCGACGACGAGGATACGCAGCCGGTGACGATCGACGCGATCGATGCCGCCGGGCGTCACGTACCGACCGCGAACCTGCCGACGCGGTTCTCGGTCGATGGCGCGGCGATCATCGGTGTCGGGAATGGCGATCCGAACAGCCATGAGCCGGAGAAGGGCAATGCGCGGTCGTTGTTCAACGGGCTGGCGCAGGTCATCGTGCAGGCGGGGACGGGCCGGGGGCGGATCGTGATGACCGCTACCGCGCCGGGGCTCAAGCCTGCGCGGCTGGTGATCGACCGGGCAGCGATCGTACCGCGGGCGCAGATGGCTGCGACCTATGGTGGGCAGGCGATCCGGGAGTGGCGACGCTCGCCGGCGTTCGCTGCGCGGCCCGATTCTGCGCTGGCGCCGATCGATGGGGATAATAACAGCTGGGCGTTCGTGCGGAGCGGTACGCCGGTTCAGGCTGCGGCGGAGGGGCGTTGGCGGCTGTACCGCGCGAGCGTGACGCCGTGCCGGCGGATCGGTGCGGAGGGCGGCACGATCCGCTTCGCCGCGATCGCGGGTAAGGCCGAGCTGTGGGTCGATGGCCGGCGGCTCGCCTTGAAGACTGGGGTGGAGGCTGGGCCGCTCGAGGCGGCGTTGCCGGCGGGCGGCGGCGTGCGCCAGATCGTGCTGGTGGTGGAAGCGGCTGCGGATGGGGTTTCGGGCATCCTCGGCGCGGTAACGATGGAGCCGTTAGCGCGCTAAAGCATACATGCTCGATCCTCCCCCGCCGGGGGGAGGTGGCGCCGGAGGCGACGGAGGGGGAGGACACGCAACGGGCGTTTCCCTTTCCTCCCCCTCCGTCTGGCAAGCGCCAGCCACCTCCCCCTGGCGGGGGAGGATCAGTATCAGAGTCTAGCGTGCCAGCGTGATAAGCACGACATCGGTCGCGAGCAGATGCACCTGACCGGGTGCCGGCCGCGCGATCGCGCGAACGCCGAGTTTCACCAGCCCTGCATCATCCGCTAGCCCGGCGTCAGTCAGCTCGACGCGCAAACGACCGATGTGGCGGCTGGCTCTGCGGATGTTCGCCGCACCGCCGAGCGCGCCCTCGGTTGCGGACGACAGGCTGATCATATCCTCCACGAAAGCCGCCGCCGGCTTGATCGCCACATCGCCACCCAGTGCCAGCGCATCGCGGATTTCCATCGAGACGACATCGGCGATTGGCCCGAGCACAACCTGAAGCGCGGAGTTCGACGGGCGCAGGATACCGCGCGCGCCGAGGGCCTTCAGCGCGGCATCGTCGACCGCGGACTGGTCGACCACGATCAACCGCAACCGCGTCGTGCACGCGCTCACCGTGGTCAAATTCGCCCCGCCGCCGAGCGCCTGCGCGAACGCCGCCCCGCGCCCGCCTGCCGTGGGGGTCGTCACCGCGGCGACGGTCTCGGTTTCTCGCCCCGGCGTCGCGAGGTCGAACTTGCGGATGAAGAAGCGGAACAGCCCGTAATACAGCACGAAATACACCGCGCCGACCGGCAGCAGGACGAGCGGTCGCGTCGCCTTGCCGAAATTCAGCACGTAATCGAGCAGCCCCGCCGAGAAGCCGAAGCCCATCTTGACGCCGAGCAGGTCCATCAGCGCCATCGACAGGCCGGTCAGCACCGCGTGCACCGCGTAGAGCACGGGCGCGAGGAACATGAAGCTGAACTCGATCGGCTCGGTGACGCCGGTCAGCGCCGAGGTGAGCGCGAGGCTGAGCAGCATGCCGCCGACCGCCTTCCGGCGCTCGGGCTTGGCGGAATGGTACATGGCGAGGCACGCGGCGGGCAGGCCGAACATCATCACCGGGAAGAAGCCGGCCATGAAGATCCCGGCCGACGGATCGCCTGCGAAGAAGCGGCGCAGGTCGCCCGAGGTGCCGTGGTAATCGCCGGCGACGAACCAGACGATGTTGTTGAGCAGGTGATGCAGCCCGGTGACGAGCAGCAGGCGGTTGAGCAGCCCGAACACGAACACGCCGATCGCACCGCTGCCGGTGATCGCGACGCTCAACTGGTCGACGCCCTGGCTCAGGAGCGAGAAGCCGAAGCCGAACACCGCCGCGAGCACGAGACCCGCCACGCCGCTGACGATCGGCACGAACCGGCGCCCACCGAAGAAAGCGAGATATTCGGGCAGCTTGATCGTCGAATAGCGATTGTAGAGCGTCCCGCCCGCGAGCCCCGACAGGATGCCGATCGGCACGTCGAGCCGCGCCATCGCCTTGGCCTTCCACGCCGCGACGGCGAGGTCGGCGGAAACGCCGGTCAGCCCTGCGGATACTTCGGGCGCAACGGTGATCAGGACTTTTCCGGCTTCGGTCGCGACCAGGAAGCAGACGACGCCGGCGAGACACGCGGCACCGTTGCCGTCGCGCGCGAACCCGGTGGCGACGCCGATCGCGAAGAGCAGCCCGAGGTGCGAGAAGATCGCGTCGCCCGCCGCGCTGATGAAGGCGATGTCGAGCAGGTCGGGCTGGCCGAGGCGCAGCAGCAGGCCGGCGATCGGCAGCACCGCGATCGGCAGCATCAGCGCGCGGCCGAGCGGCTGGAGGGCTTCGAGGATCGATTTCATGCGGTGAACTCCCGGGCGAGCGAGCGGACTTCGGCGGCGGACCCGCATTGCAGCGCGGCGGCGGCATGCGCGCGGCACGCCTCCATCGTCAGCGTCGCGACCAGCGCCTTGATCTCGGGGACCAGCGATGGTGCGGACGAGAGTTCGGTGACGTCGAGCCCGATCAGGATGGGGACGGCGAGCGGGTCTGACGCGAGCCCGCCGCACACGCCGGTCCAGCGGCCATGCGCCGCGCCGCCCTTGCAGGTCTGTGCGATCAGCCGGAGGACGGCGGGGTGCAGTCCGTCGATCCCGCTCGCGACGGCCGCGTTGCCGCGGTCCATCGCCAGCGTATATTGGGTGAGGTCGTTGGTGCCGACCGACAGGAAATCGGCCTCTGCGGCAATCAGGTCGGCGGTAACGGCGGCGGCGGGCGTCTCGATCATCACGCCGACGGGCACGCGGTCGACGATGCCGATCTCTGCGGCGACGCGGTCGACCACCGCGCGGACCGCGCGCAGTTCGTCGAGGCTGGCGATCATCGGCACCATGATGCGGCATTGTCCGGCGGGCTTTACCGACAGGATCGCGCGAACCTGGTCCTCCAGGATCTGCGGGTGCGCGAGCCCGACGCGGATGCCGCGCAAGCCTAGTGCGGGGTTCTCTTCCGGCGCCATCGGCAGATACGACGCGGGCTTGTCGCCACCGATGTCGAGCAGGCGGACGATCAGCGGACGGCCGTCGAGCGCGTCGGCGATCGCCTGGTAATCGGCGGTCTGTTCGGCGACCGTCGGCGCGGCATCGCGTTCGAGGAACAGGAATTCGGTGCGCAACAGGCCCGAGCCTTCCGCGCCGTTCTCGACAGCGAGATGCGCATCGCCGAGCGCGCCGAGATTGGCGAACGCTTCGATCCTGGTGCCGTCGGCCATGCGGCAGGGTTCGCCGGCCCGCGCGAGCGCTTCGGTGCGGCGGACCTGCGCCTGGACGATCCGGACCTGCGTGGCGACGAGCGTGTCGCCGTCGGGATCGATCCGCAACAGGCCTTCGCTGGCATCGAGGATTACTGGCGTGTCATCGGTAACGGCGTTCAACGGCGACCCGATCGCGACCAGCGCGGGGAGGCCCATCGTCGCGGCGAGGATCGCGACGTGCGAGGTCGGGCCGCCGCGCTCGACGCAGAAGCCGACGATGTTCGCACGGTCCAGCGACAAGACGTGCGACGGCAGCAGGTCCTCCGCGAGCAGGATCGTGTCGGGCGGGAACGACAGAGGCGTGTTCTCGACCCCGGCGATCAGCGCGAGCAGCTGGCGTTCGAGATCGAGCATGTCGTCGGCGCGCTCCGCGAGGCGCGGATCGCTGCTGGTGCGCAACGCGTCGGCCTGCGGACGGATCGCGGCGCGCCACGCATGGCCGGCGCTCTCGCCGCGGGCGATGCCGCTGCGCGTCGTCTCGTGGAGCATGGGATCGTCGAGCATTGCCGCGTGCGCCTCGACGATCGCGCGTTCGGGACCGGTCGCCGTGCGAGCGCGGTCCGCGAACCGGGTCGAGAGCGTGGTAACGGCCGCATCGAAGCGAGCTTCCTCGACGGCGATGCATTCGCCCTGTTTGGGGACGACGATGTCGGCGGGGCGAAACCAGCGCGCACGGCCGATTGCCAGGCCGGGTGCCGCGGTGACGCCGGTCAACGCGCCGTCGACTGCGGGGCGGGCCGGCACGGGGGCGGCGACGGGCGCGCGGGCGGGGGCTTCGGCGGACTCGTCCATGCCGCTTTCGATCAGGTCGCAGATCGCGGCGAGTGCGGTGGCGGCATCGGCGCCGGCTGTGGTGACAATGATCGTCTCGTTGTGGCGTATTGCCAGGGCGAGCAGGGCTATCGGGCTGCGAACGTTGGCGGTCTTGTCGCCGGATGCAAGCGTCACGTCGGCGTCGAAGCGCTTCGCGGTCGCGGCAAGGCGCGCGGCGGGGCGGGCGTGGATGCCGTGCGGGAGCGGAACGACGACCGCCCGTTCGTGCGTCGCGCCGTCCTGATTCGTCTCGCGGCGTGCGACCACATCGCTGGGTTCCAGGGTCATCAGCGGATCGCCGACCGCGACCAGTTCGCTGGAGACTGCGTGGACGATGCTGAACCGGTCTGGGTTCACGACGACGATCGGCGTGACGACCGCGCGAGCCTCTTGCACGAGCAGGTCGAGGTCGAAGCGGATCAGCGGTGCACCGCGCTCGACCGTGTCGCCGACCGCGACGCACGGGGTGAACCCGCGTCCGCCGAGCGCGACCGTGTCGAGCCCGATGTGGATCAGGATCTCCGCACCCTCGGGCGTCGCGAGCGTGATCGCGTGGCCGCTCGGCAACAGCGTCAGCACGGTGCCGGCGCACGGAGCATAGAGACAGTCGCCGGTCGGATCGATCGCGACGCCGTCACCCAGCATCCGTTCCGAGAAGACCGCGTCGGGCACCTCCTCGATCGGCGTTGCCCAGCCCTGCATCGGCGCGGTCAGGAGGATGGAGGCCATGGTGCGTTCTCGATGCCAGAAGGGATGGGCTCGACGCCGACGGGGAAGCGCGACGGGCGGACGGCGGCAGGTCAGTCCTGGACGACGCCGCCGATCCAGGTGCTTGCGGGTTGCAGGTCGCGGGTGAGGACGACCCAGTCGGCCACCAGCCCTGCGCGAAGCGTGCCGCGATCGTCGGACAGTTGCAGGAACGCCGCCGGATAGGTCGCCGCCATCGCCGCCGCGGTTTCCGGGGCCACGCGGAGCCGATCGACGGTGTTGCGGACCGCGCCCGCCATGTCGAGATCGGAGCCTGCCAGCGTGCCGTCGGCGCCGACGCAGCGACCGCCTTCGACATGGATCTCGCGGCCTTGCAGCACGAACGACTTCTCCGCCGCACCGACGCACGGCATCGCATCGGACACCAGCATGAACCGGTCGTGCGGCCGGGCGCGCAACGCGATCCGCAGGACCGAGTCCTCGACGTGGAAGCCGTCGACGATGATCCCGCAATACACCGTCTGGTCGTCGAGCACCGCACCAACGACGCCCGGCGCACGGTGAACCAGCGGCGACATCGCGTTGAACAGGTGCGTCACGCCGGTGATCCCGGCCGCAATGCCGGCCGAGGCGGTCGCGTGGTCGGCGTTGCTGTGGCCGATGCTGATCAGCACGCCGGCCGCCGTCAGCGTCGCGATCTGCGCCGCGGTCACGCGCTCGGGTGCGAGCGTCACCATGACCCGGCCGAGGCGGGGGCGGGTCAGCAGCGCGAGCAGGTCATCGTCGAGGTCCTGGAACCGCGCGGGATCGTGGATCCCCTTGCGGTCCGGGCTGATCACGGGTCCTTCGATATGGATGCCGAGCACGCCGGGGACACCGGCCTCGATCGCTGCATCGACTGCATCGAGCGCGAGCGCGATCACGTCGGGCGTGTCGCTGATCAGCGTCGGCAGGAACGCGGTGGTGCCGAACGGCCGGTGCGCCGCGCCGATCGCGGCGATACCCTCGACCGTAGGCGTATCGTTGAACAGCACGCCGCCGCCGCCGTTGACCTGCGTATCGATGAAGCCGGGCATCAGCCAGCCGCCGTCGAGATCGATCGCGGTGGCGGCGTCATGGTCGGCGGACGATGCGCTGATATCGACGATCCGCCCGTTCTCGACGACGATCGTCGCGTCGGTCAGGACACCCGTTGCGGCAGCCACATGGCCGTTGAAGAACCGGAAGATCGTCATAGCGTGCGCGTCACCTTGCTGAGATGCGACGGTGCGTCGGGGTTGAGCCCTCGCGCAAGCGACAGCGCGTTGACCATGCGATAAAAGCTCTGGATCATCAGGATCGGTTCGATCGCCGGATGCGCGGCGAGTGCCGGCAGCACGGTGTCGTCCGAGCTTCCGTCGAGGCCAGCATCGGCGAGTAGGACTCGGGCGCCGCGCGCCGCGAATTCCTGTGCCGCGCTGCGAACGCCGTCGCCAACGCTGTCGGAGGTGGCGAGCGCCAGCAGCGGGAAGCCATCGTCGACGAGCTGCATCGGGCCGTGGCGAACCTCGGCCGAACTGAACAATTCGGCGTGCAGCGCGCAGGTTTCCTTCATTTTCAGCGCCGCCTCGTTGGCGATGCCGAAGCCGAAGCCACGCGCGATGACGAACAGGTTGGTCGCGGTCCGCAGCGGCTCGACCGCGGCGGACCAGTCGAGCGTCCACGCTCGCGCGAGGTCGGCCGGCAGTGCGGCGACCGCGGCACGCAGCGCATCGTCGTCCGCCCATTCGGTCGTCAACGCAGCCAGCGCGGCGAGTGAACAGATATACGACTTGGTCGCGGCGACCGACTTTTCAGCGCCGGCGTTCAGCGGGATCAGCGTGTCGGCAGTGGCGGCGAGCGGCGAGGTCTCGTCGTTGACCAGCGCGACGACATGCGCGCCGGCCGCCTTTTGCGCGGCGACCGTGGCAAGCAGGTCCGGGCTGCGACCGCTCTGCGAAATCGCGATGCACAGCGTGTTGCGGGTACCGATCGGCGCGTCATAGAGCGAGATGACCGACGGTGCCGCCGCGGCGACCGGGATCCCCGTCTTGGTCCAGATCAGGTATTTGCCATACACCGCGGCATGGTCGGACGAGCCGCGCGCGCAGGTCACGACGACCGCTGGCGGCGTATCGCGCAATCGCGCGCCGAGCGCGGCAAACGTCGCGGCATTGGCAGCGAGCATCCGCGCGACCGCGTCGGCCAACTCAGCCGCCTCGCGGAACATCAGAGTCGCGTGTTCGGCGATCGGTGGCGGGGAAGAGGCTTCGTGCATTGCGGCTCGCTTCGATTGTTGTGGGCGGAGACACAGGAACTCCCAACCCAGACCAGTTTGAGTAAGTTATAGATTGGTATTATTCAAGCGTGGCTTGCGCCGCTATCATATTTACCAGTGTTCGCACCGTGTTCCGGTCGGTGGCACCGCGCCCGGGGGACACGAAACCGAAGCGGATCGCGTCCGGATCGGGGTCCAGCGTCACGGGTATCCGACAGGATGCGTGGACTTCGAGCACACCGGTTTCGAGGATCGCCGGTAACGTCGCTGGCGAGACGCCACTGCCGGCAAGGATGACGATGCGGCCGGCGGATTGCCGATGCAGCCGGGCGAGCATGGCGGCGCCGTCGATCGCCTTCGGGGCGCCGCCCGAGGTCAGGATCCGATTGAAACCCAACGCGATGGCGGCCTCCATCGCCGCGGGCATGTCTCGGCAAAGGTCGAACGCGCGGTGCAGGGTCAAAGAGAGAGCGCGCCCGCGTGCGTCCCCAAGCATCCGAGCGTGGGCGACCCATGCCGACAGCGCGGCCAGATCGAGGCGGCGGTCGTCATCGAGCGCGCCGAGCACGACGCCGGCCAGCCCGGCTTCGGCGGCGGTGCGGATGTCGTCGGCGACCAGCGCCTGCTCGCGCGGCGTGTAGACGAACCCGCCTTCGCGTGGCCGCGCGAGCAGGTGAGCGGGCAGGGCGCGAACGTCACCCGTTATGTCTCGGTCGAACTGCGCCGCCGCGCGGACCAGCGACGCGGGCGGCGTGAGACCGCCCACCGAAAGCGCCGCGCACAATTCGATGCGATCGGCGCCGCCCGCGAGGGCGGCGTCGATGCCGTCGAGATCTTCAACGCAGACTTCGAGCATTCTCACGGCTGCATCACGCCTGGAACAGCGATCGGGCCTTCAGCACCGTCGTCGTGCCCTGCGCGTCGGTGACGGCGTAGGTGAAGCCCGGCAGCAGGCAGAACGCACCGACATTGCCCTTCGTGTCGAGCGCGAGGAAGCCGACCTGGACGCCGCGAATGGCGTCGCCGCGCAGCTTGGCGATGTGGCGGACGACCTCTTCGCAGGCCTGTTGCGGCGTCGCGCCGGCGCGCATCGAGGCGACGACGCGCGCCGATCCCGCGACCCGCGTAACTTCCTCGCCGAGCCCGGTCGACGTCGCGCCGCCGACGCCGGCCTCGACATACAGGCCCGACCCGACCTGCGGGGAGTCGCCGACCCGACCACGCATCTTGAAGGCCATGCCGGAGGTCGTGCACGCCCCCGCCATGCGTCCGTCGGCGGTACGGGCGAGCAGGCCAATGGTATCGTGGTCGAGCGCCCCGCCGGGTGTTCGCGTGATCCGGTTTTCGCTGTTGGCCTCAGGTTGGTATTTCGCGGTCTTCAACCAGTCGCGCCACGCCTTCTCGGAGTCCGGCGTGAGCAACGACTGTTGCGGAAACCCCTGGTCGCGCGCGAACCGGGTCGCGCCTTCGCCGACGAGCAGGGTGTGCGGCGTACGCTCCATCACGCGGCGGGCGACCGAGATCGCGTGTACCGTGTTTTCCAGCGCGGCGACCGCACCGACGCCACCGGCATCGTCCATGATGACCGCGTCGAGCGTCACGTGCCCGTCGCGGTCCGGATAGCCGGCATACCCGACGCTGTGGTTGGTCGGATCGGCTTCCGGTACCATCCCGCCGGCTTCGACCGCATCGATCAACGTCCCGCCGGAACGCAGTCGCGCAAAGGCCGCGGCGTTTGCGGCGGCGCCGAAATCCCAGGTCGACAGGATGACCGCGCCCGATACCCGACCGGCAGACATGGGCGCCGTTCCGGTGGCCGCGGCGCGACCACGCGCCTTCGCCGGGATCGTCACGAATGGTATCATACCCAGGCTACCCAAGCCTGCGAGCAGCGATCGTCGCGTGTTGAACATGGAATCCCCCATCAGCATTCGAAGGCTACGCTATCGCACGATAGTCGCCTCCGCCAGTCATGACGCCGATTTGAAACATTTTAACGTAAATGTTCCAAAGAGGTATTGTTTAGGCATTGACTGAATTCCAGAATCGACCGAACCTGTCGTTGCAACCCGATACAGCGTCATCGCGCGATCGGGCCAAAAAAGGGGTAAATATGAAGTTCGGACATTCTGTTTCGCGGATCGCCCTCGTGGGATCGCTCGCGTTCTCGGCCTTGCCTGCCATGGCGCAGGACGTTCCGGCAGGCGGCGTAACGCCGGCTCAGGCTGCGGCAACGACTCCGGCCGAAGCCAAGGTTGCAGCCGACGCGACGACCGCAACCGCGGCGGTCGGCGATGATAACCGATCGAACGATTCGATCGTCGTCACCGGTTCGCGCATCCAGCGTCCGAACATGACGTCGGCGGCGCCGATCACCTCGATCACCGCACAGGACATCCGCGCACAGGCTCCGACGAACATCGAGGACGTGCTGAACCGGCTGCCGCAGATCGCGCCGGACGCACAGCAGAATTACCAGGATTCCGACGGTCGCCAGCGCATCAAGCTGCGCAGCCTCGGCTTCGAGCGTACGCTCGTCCTGATCGACGGCAAGCGGCTTGGCACGCAGAACGGCCAGGACGTCGGCATCATCCCGCCGTCGCTGCTCGAGCGCGTCGACGTGCTGACCGGCGGCGCTTCGTCGGTCTATGGCTCCGACGCGGTCGCCGGCGTGGTCAACTTCATCCTCAAGAAGGATTTCGAAGGGCTTCAGGTCGACGGCAACTATAATTTCTACAATCATGACAACAAGGACACGATCGTGTCGTCGTTGGCGCGCGCAAACAGCTTCGGCAGCCCGCGCGGCATGACCGATGACGGCGGCCGGGCCGACATCACCGTCACCGCCGGCAAGAAGCTGTTCGACGGTGCGGTTCGCCTGTCGGGCTTCGTCAATTATCGTCACACCGACATCGTCGATTACGACGCGCGTTCGAGCTCGGCGTGCCAGCTCATCCAGACCGGCAAGGACGGTCCGTTGTCGTGCTCGCTGTCGACCTATTCGCCGAGCGGCTATATCTCGCCGCGTTCGGGTGCGAATAGCGGTGCCGCCTATGTGAACGACCCGAAAGGTACCCACACCTTCGTTCCCTACGGCGTCGGCGCGGGCAACGCGACCAATCCGTATGACGGCTATTCCTATCAGCGCGCATCGGAGCGGTGGAACGCCGGTGGCTTCATAAGCGCGGATATCACCTCGGATATCGAGGCATACGCGTCCGGCATCTGGTTCCGCGACAAGTCCGAGAACGTCTATCCGGCGCGGATCTACAGCTACACCGTCTATGGCGATCAGCCTTACCAGGTGAACTGCAACAACCCGTATCTGTCGGGGTCTCAGGCGACCGCGATCTGCGGTGCCGCGGCCGGTACCAACACGAAGGCACCGATCGAACTCCGCTATCGCTTCAGCGACCTGGCCGACATTCCCGATACCTACATCAACAGCGGCATCCGGGCGACCGGCGGCTTCCGCGGCAAGGTCGGCGATGCGTGGACCTGGGATGTCGGCGGCGTCTATGCGCGCAACAAGCAGGTCGTGAACTACGGCAACCTGCCGAACTACGACCGCGTCAACCAGTCGCTCGACGTCGTCAACGTCAACGGCGTGGCGACCTGCGCAAGTGGCGTGGCGGGCTGCGTTCCGTTCAACGCGTTTACCGCCAACACGCCTGGCCAGCCGCTCGCCGAGTGGCTGTTCACCACCGCCGGGGGCAGCACCAAGGGTGTCGGTACGCTGTGGGACGGGTTGATCTCGGTCACCGGCGATCTCGGCAAATACGGCATCACGTCGCCGTTCGCCAACCAGGGCGTGGCGATCGCACTTGGCGCGGAATACCGTAACGACAACTACACCTCGACCGCCGATGCCGCGTACCGCGACATGAATGGCGGCAGCGACCTCGACGTGTCGCAGAACGTCTGGGAATCGAACATCGAGGTACAGGCCCCGCTCATCGAGGATCGTCCCTTCGCGCACCTGTTGCAGGCGAACGGCGGCTACCGCGTGTCGAAGTACAGCGGCAACCCCAGCACCTTCAACACCTGGAAGATCGAGGGCATCTACGCCCCCGTCAGCGATCTGACGTTCCGCGGATCGTACAACAAGGCGCAGCGCGCACCGACGGTCATCGAGACCGCGCAGGCGAAGAACATCAGCTACGGCCTTCAGGGCGGGTCGCAGAACGACTTCTGCGCACCCACCGTCACGACCAATCCGACCACCGGCGCGATCACCTACGGCTCGCCGGTCGCATCGCGCGACGTCTGCCGCGCCACGGGGCTGTCCGACGCGTTGTACGGCAGCCCGACGTTGCTGTGTAACCAGGGCGACGGCAACCAGTGCACCGTCCAGTCGGGGGGCTACACCGCAGACCCGGAGACCGCCTACACGCTGACCTATGGCCTGGTGGTGAAGCCCAGCTTCATCCGCGGGCTGGTGTTCTCGGTCGATCGCTATCAGATCAAGATCGACAACTCGCTGGGGTATAACGATTATACCTATTACACCGATGGCTGCCAGCGCTCGAACGGCGATCCGTTCTTCTGCTCGGGCATCGTCCGTCAGCCCGGTACCGGCATCCTCTACGCACCGGCCAGCAGCAACCCGACCAGCGGCTTCATCCGCCAGGGCACGACCAACTATTACAAGTCGATCGCACGCGGCATCGATTTCCAAGCACAATACACGCTCGGCCTCGGCGGCGCTGGCAAGGTCGACTGGAACTTCAACGGCTCGTTGACGACGTTCGCGGGCAGCCAGGATTCGCCGCTCCAGCCCAAGCGCAACTGCGTCGGCTATTACGGCAATGGTTGCGGCCAGTTGCTGCCGAAGTGGTCACATGGCCTGCGCACGACCTACACGACCGGCGACGGCGTCTTCAGCACCTCGTTCAACTGGCGCTATGTCGGTTCGCTCACCAGCGCCGACAATTCGGGTGACGAAGCGATCGGCGGCACGCCGGAGCGGGCACGGACGACGTTCTACCACATCGCCCCTGCAAGCTATTTCGACCTTGCGATGACGTTCCAGATCGACCGCAGCTTCTCGCTGCGCCTGATCGCGAACAACCTGCTCGACAAGAACCCGCCGATCCTGGCGAATTCGTACGACATCAGCCTTGCCCGCAGCAACACGATCCCCGCGCGCTACGACTCGCTCGGCCGTAACCTCGCGGTCGGCGCAACGATGAAGTTCTGATCGACGTCGGACGTTCTCCCGGCGCCGGTACCCTGCAACGATCGTTGCAGGGTACCGGCGCCGTCGACGTTTCCAAGCGGGACCGGTGACGGCGCCCGAACCCCAGGGCGTCTCCGTCGGTCAGTCGATGCTGAGACCGGCGGTCAATGTTGCCAGCAACGCATCCACCTTCGGGCTCAGCTGTCGGCTCCGCGGCCAGACGAGGTTCAATGGCAGGCCGACGGTCGCGAGTTCGGGCAGGATCTCGACCAGTTCGCCGCGCTCCAGTTCGTCCTTGATCAGCCACGTCGCGAGTTGCGCGATGCCGAACCCTGCCTTGACCGCGCCGACCTGCGCCTCCGCGCTGCCCAATATGATGCGCGCCTCCATCGGCCTTTCCTCGATCCGGCCATTGCCGTCGGCAAAGCGCCAGTTGATCGTGCTGCCGTCGCCGCGACCATAGAGAATGCAGTCGAACCGCGCCAGGTCGTCGGCCACCTTCGGTCGTCCGCGCCGATCGAGATAGGCGGGCGCCGCGCAGAAGATCACGCGCTCGCTGCCGATGTGGCGATGGCCGAGATTGTCCGGCCATGGCTCCGATGCGCCGATCCGGATCGCGACATCGATACCCTCCTCGACGATATCGACCTTCCGGTCGGTAAAGGTGATGCTCGGGCGCAGGTTCGGATGCCGCTCGGCAAACGCCAGCAAGAGCGGCATCGCCCGCATCCGCCCGAACGCGATCGGCACGTCCACCTTCAGCCGCCCGACGATCTCCGACCGGTGCGAAGCCAGCACGGCCTCCGCATCGGCAAGATCGCCCAGCACGCGGACGCAGGTCTCGTAGAACGCCGCGCCGACATCGGTCAGCGTCAGCTTGCGCGTGGTACGCTCGAACAGCCGGCTGCCGAGCCGCGCCTCCAGCCGCGCCACGCTCTTGCTGACCGCGGAATTCGTCAGATTGAGGCGCACGCCCGCAGCCGTGAAGCTGCCCGCATCGGCGGTGCAGACGAAAGCTTCGATGCCCTTGAGGCGTTCGGAGGGGATCATGGGACGCCTATTCTGGAATTATTGTCCCGCCATACGCGAAAACTTGCCGCACGACGTTGCTTTTCGTCGCGCGTAGAGGAGGCACGATTCAGGAGCTTGCCCATGTCGTCCCCCGTCCGTCCCGTCACCGCCGCATCGCCGGATGCGAAATCCGCGGGGCATGGCCTGGCCGTGCTGCTGCTGGCGATCTCCGCCTTCGTCATCGTCACGACCGAGTTCATCATCGTCGGCCTGTTGCCGAGCCTGTCGCGCGATCTCGGCATATCGGTCGCCGTCGCTGGTCAGCTGGTGACGCTGTTCGCGTTCACCGTCATGCTGGCTGGGCCGTTCCTGACCGCGATGCTCTCGCATTTCGAGCGCAAGCGGCTGTTCGTGGTGATCCTGGTGATCTTCGCCGGCGCCAACGCACTCGCCGCGGCCGCGCCGGATATCTGGGTATTGGGCCTCGCCCGCTTCCTGCCGGCGCTCGCCCTGCCGGTGTTCTGGGGCACGGCCAGCGAGACCGCAGGCGAACTCGCCGGACCGGAAAAGGCGGGCAAGGCGGTCGCCAACGTCTATCTTGGCATCTCCGGGGCGATGGTGCTGGGCATTCCGCTCGGCACGCTGGCGTCGACCGCGTTCGGCTGGCGCGGGACGTTCTGGGGCCTGTCGGGGCTGTCGTTGCTGATGGCGGTGTTGCTGCTCGTCGTGATGCCGACCCTGGCGCGTCCTGCGCGGGTGAAGCTCGCGGAGCAGGCGCGAATCCTCAAGGACCCGTATTTCCTCGGCAACGTGGTGTTGTCGGTGATCGTCTTCACCGCGATGTTCACCGCCTACACCTATCTCGCCGATACGCTGGAGCAGATCGCGCACATCCCGGTCGGGCAGGTCGGCTGGTGGCTGATGGGCTTCGGCATCGTCGGGCTCGCCGGCAACTGGCTCGGCGGACAGTTTGTCGGGCGCGGGCCGCTGATGGTGACGGCGATCACCTCGCTGATACTGGCGGTCGGCATGGCCGCGACGACGCTGGCCGCCGGCTCGCACGTCTGGCTCGCGATCGCGCTTGCCGTATGGGGTATCGCCAATACCGCGCTCTACCCGATCTGCCAGGTCCGCGTGATGCAGTCGGCGAGCCATGCACAGGCGCTGGCCGGCACGCTCAACGTGTCGATGGCCAATGCCGGGATCGGCCTGGGCGCGATCATCGGCGGCTCGGTGATCCAGCATCTCGGGCTGGGGGCGGTCGGCTATGTCGCCGCGGCGATCGCGATCCTCGCGGTGCTGGTCACGCCGGTGGTGAACCGGCTGAAGGTTCGGAATAACGACTGACCGACGTGGTCTTGGCGCAGGGGACGCTGATGGCTGAGCTTGGGCGCGACCAGTCCCGTGCGTCGCTCTGGCGTCGGCCGCTTGGGCGGGGACCTGTCGACCATCACGATCGGTGTTGGTTGTCGCGTAGCAGACCTGCGGCGACCCCGGCGGAGAAAAGTGCCGAGTCAACATCAACGGTAGGTATCGTCAGCGCGGCGTACGAAGCACAGGACTTACCCCGTCAGCTGCCGGTGACGAATCTGCCGAAACGACCGCCGAAACGGCGCATCGTCCAGACGATGCCGAGCGAGAGCAGAAACGTCACCGTGACGCCCGCCAGGGCGAAACGCGTTGTCAGTGGCCGGGTCACCATCAATATCGCGGGATGGATAAGATAGACGCCGAGTAGAAGGGTCGAAATGCGACTTGGGATGGTCGTGCGAAGAGGCCTCCACGCTTGCGCGATCAACGCGGCCATCACCGCCCCGCAACCGATAAAATACGGGATGCCCACGCCGGAGAACGGCAGCAACGCAATGCCCAGCATCGCTGTTATGATGACGGCGGTCATCCATCTGGCCATGCCCCGGCCGCGGATGAGTATGATTCCAAATAATGTCGGCGTGAGCGCCTGCGCATACTGCGCCCATGGCGGTCCGGCCGACAGGGATCCCGGTCTCCAGACGCTGACGGTGGCCAAGGCGACTAGCGACAGACCGAACGCTATAACCGGCAGCATGCTCCAGATACGTGTTCGGCGTAACACGCGCAGCGCCAGTGTGCTCGCAAGAAGGTACGGCATAAACCACAGATGCGCTTTTGTTCCGTAGAGCAAGCCGGATACAAGACCTAACTCCGTTGGAAACAAAGGAAGATGCCGCGCAATACGGAAGGCGCCGAACACCACCATCCAGAATAGCCAGGGTACACCCAGCCTGAATAAAAGTGCACCCGCACTTATACTATTGGTCGTTCGAAGCGTCTCAAAATATGATGATAAAACAAGGAATACAACCAATCCGGCATAGGCAATCGAATAACCAGGTGCTGCTGCATGGAACCAGACGATCCCGAAAGCTGCTATGACACGAAGCGTCTCGATCCATTGATTGCGATCGGATCGAGACTTTTGGATTCGCTGCGAATCGCTTGTCTCGTTTGCCATTATTTCCCCAGCAACAGAATCTTGGACAAATTAGCGGAGCCCGCAGCTCTTCGCCACGATTTCATCTTTGAGCTATTTGCCAAGATTATGCTAGGTGATTGACCCGGAGGTCCGCCGCACGCGGCGGCCCGTAGCAAGGATCTCGTGCATCGGCGCACGAGGCGAAGGCGCTCGCCTCGCGGAAGCTGGCGGATCGTTCGTGCCGCGGGATGCGGTGGGTATGGCGGTAAAAGATGGTGCCGGTTGCAGGAATCGAACCCGCGACATCCAGTTTACAAAACTGGCGCTCTACCAACTGAGCTAAACCGGCCCGGTGCGCGTCGGGCGTGAGCGCCCAATGCTTCAAGAAACGCCGAAGGTCCAGCCCTCGGTTTGCGCAATATGCGACGTCATCGCGGTCGGCGTCCACAGTTCGGCGCGATCGGCGTTGGCGCGGAGCCAGGCGGCGGTGAGGATCGCATCGGTCGCGTGGTCGTCGTAGCGGGCGAGCGGCCGATGCGGCTGGCTGCCGAGGTTGGCCAGTGCCACGTCGAGCGAGGCGGCGTCGCGGATCTTGCTGAGCCCTTTGCGGATACCGGCGGCACGCGCGGCGATGGTGGTGTAGATTTCGACGATCACCGCGCCTTGCGACGGCAGCGGGTCGAACGGCCAGATCGGTATGCGGCCGGCGAGGCGGTGCAGCACGCGCATGCCGGTGAGGCTCGACTTGCCGACTTGCGCCGCACCGACAAGATTCAGGTTGCTGGTAGGGCTAAGTCCCTGTCGACGCTGTGCCTCCTCGGTCACGCGCAGCCGGCCGCGGCCTTCGAAGAACTCGCCCTTGCGCCCGCCGTGGCGACGCAGATGCCGGGCGATCTCGTCGTGATCGACGAAACTGCTGGCGCCGAGATGCGGATCGTCCGCGCAGATGCGCTCGACCACTGCCCATAGCGATCGGGCCTCTGCTGGACTGTCCGCCCAGCCCGGAAAGAACGCATCCCGGTCGACAAACGGAAGCGACGGCCCGAGATCGAGCCCGACCAGCGTGTCCGTCGGCATCGCGTTGGTGAGCCAGTCCAGCGCGGCGGTGCGCGACCAGCCGCGGTCGGGCTCGATCAGCGTCGGTGCTTCGGACCCGTGCGCGCAGATCGCAACGGCGATCCCCGGCTGGCGAGGACCGACCGCCCCCGACCAGTCGATCGCGGCAAAATGGCCGAACCGGTCAGGGGCGATCGCCATAGGCCTTTCGCTGCTTCGCGGCGGCCTGATCCCACCACGCGCGGGCGATCACGCGGGCGACCCGGACCGGATTGCTCGTGCCGTAGCGCACCTGCAGGCCGGGCCAGGGCTCGTAATGCGGCGTCTGCCAGAAACTGTCCGGATCGGTCGCGAGCAGCACGGCCTTCTCGTCGTGCGGGCTGCGGACATGGAAGCTGCCGTCGACATGGCCGGTGCTGACGAACATCTTGCCCCGTGTCTTGATCGCGGGCTGGCCGTAGGACGTCGATGCCTCGGTATCGGGCAGCGACAGCGCATACTTCGCGACCGCATCCCAATCCTTCACGACCGTTTTTCCGTGCGCAGGCCGTCCCAATAGGCGAGCCGCTCCGACAGGCGCTTCTCGAAACCGCGTTCGGTGGGGGTGTAGAAAGTCTGCGGGCTCATCTCGTCGGGCCAGTAGTCCGAGCCGGAGAACGCATCCTCCGCATCGTGATCGTACGCATAGCCCTTGCCGTAGCCGATATCGCGCATGAGCTTGGTCGGCGCGTTGCGGATCGACGCGGGGGGCATCAGCGAGCCCGTCTCGCGGGCCGATTTCCACGCCGCTTTCTGCGCCTTGTAGACCGCGTTCGATTTGGGTGCGGTCGCGAGATAGACGCAGGCCTGCGCGATCGCGAGTTCGCCTTCGGGGCTGCCGAGGAAGTCGTAGGTGTCCTTGGCGGCGATGCACTGGACCAGCGCCTGCGGGTCGGCGAGGCCGATGTCCTCGACCGCGGCGCGGGTCAGGCGACGGAGCAGGAACAGCGGTTCCTCGCCCGCCGTCAGCATCCGCGCGAGGTAATAGAGTGCGGCCTGCGGGTCCGACCCGCGGATCGATTTGTGGAGCGCGGAGATGAGGTTGTAATGGCCCTCGCGATCCTTGTCGTACACCGCGACACGGCGTTGCAGGAACGCCGACAGCCCGGCGGGATCGAGCGGTTCGGGCAGGTTGACCGAGAACAGCGTCTCCGCCTGATTGAGCAGGAAGCGGCCGTCGCCGTCCGCACTGGCAATCAGCGCATCCTTGGCGGGCGGGGTGAGGGGCAGGGGGCGCGCCATCTCCGTCTCGGCGCGGTCGAGCAGCTGTTCGAGCGCACCGCGGCCGAGCCGTTCGAGGATCAGCACCTGCGCGCGGCTGAGCAGAGCGGCGTTGAGTTCGAACGATGGGTTCTCGGTGGTCGCGCCGACCAAAGTCACCGTGCCGTCCTCGACATAGGGCAGGAATCCGTCCTGCTGCGCGCGGTTGAAGCGGTGGATCTCGTCCACGAACAACAAGGTGCGCTTGCCGATCTTGGCGTGCTCGCGCGCCTCGGCGAAGGATTTCTTGAGGTCCGCGACGCCGGAGAACACCGCCGAGATCGCGACGAAACGCAGGTCGACCGCGTCGGCCAGCAACCGGGCGATCGTCGTCTTGCCGGTGCCGGGCGGGCCCCACAGGATGATCGAGGACAGTCGTCCTGCCGACACCATCCTGCCGATCGCGCCTTCGGGGCCGGTGATGTGATCCTGCCCGACGACTTCGCTTAGCGTGCGCGGGCGCAGGCGATCGGCGAGCGGCGCGTTTTCGGGATGCGTTTCGGTAGGGGCGGCGGGTTCGAAGCCCGCGAAGAGGTCGGCCATTCCGGCAAGATAGGGGCGGGGTGGCGGTTTGCCCATCCGTCTGGGCCCGCGCGCGCGCGTCATCTTCAGGCCTCGTCATCCGATCGCCACCCACACCCGTCCGTCATCCCCGCGCAGGCGGGGATCCATACTGGCTGGCGGCAACGCCACTCGCTCGGTCCGAGGGTCTAATTCCCCGCCTGCGCGGGGATGACGGACTGGAGAAAGGCGAATCTTTTCGTCCACCCCTTGAACCAGAAACAGTCTGCGATATATCGCAACTCATGAACAAAGATATATCGGAGAACACTCAAATGCGTTTTGGTATGGGATATGGAGCCTGGACCAGCGGCCCGCGGGCTGACGGCGAAGGTCGGGGTCGGCCGGGTCACGACGGTCACGGCCGGCATGGACACGGTCATCGCGGTGGCCCCGGTGGTCGGCGGCGGCTGTTCGACGGCGGCGAGCTGAAGCTCGTGATGCTGAAGCTGATCGCGGATGCACCGCGCCACGGCTACGACCTGATCCGCGAGATCGAGGGGCTGACCGGGGGTGGCTATGCGCCGAGCCCGGGCGTCGTCTATCCGACGCTCAGCATGCTCGACGAGATGGGGCTGATCGAGGAGCAGCAGTCGGAAGGCGCGAAGAAGCGCTTTGCGGCAAGCGACGAGGGCCGCGCGCATCTGGCCGAGAATGCGGCCGTGGTGGACGGCTTGTTCGCCCGGCTGGCAGCGGTCGGGGCGGAGTCCGAGCGGACCGATGGCGCGCCGATCCGGCGGGCGATGGGCAATCTGCGGCAGGTGCTCCAGCACCGGCTGATGCGTGAGGACGTCAACGAAGATACGCTGCACGAAGTCGCGGCGTTGCTCGATGAGGCCGCGCAGAAGATCGAGCGTTTGAAGTGAGCGTCTCGGTAGCACGCGTCCC
This sequence comes from Sphingomonas sp. R86520, assembly GCF_042466285.1. NCBI lineage: Bacteria > Pseudomonadati > Pseudomonadota > Alphaproteobacteria > Sphingomonadales > Sphingomonadaceae > Sphingomonas > Sphingomonas sp. R86520. Next base: position 2,112,599 of record NZ_JAXHBZ010000001.1, on the reverse strand, counting down.
GACGCACTCGGCGAGCAAGTATCTCCAGCAGCTTGCCAAGCATTGGAGCCACAAGATGGAGGTGACGTTCTCGGAGGAAGAAGGTCGCATCGCCTTCCCGAGCGGCGCGGTGCTCGAGATGCGCGCCGACAGCGAGACGCTCGACGTCGCGCTGACGGTGCCGGAGGGCGAGGACGTCGACCGGATGCGCGGGGTGGTCTCCAGCCACCTCGACCGCTTCGCGTTTCGCGAGGCGCCGCTGACGTTCGACTGGGTGGCGGTTTAAGCGGACGCTCCCGCGACCATCGGCCCCCGACCATCGGCTCCCGACCATCGGCCTCGGACCATCAGCCTCCGACCGTCAGTCCCCCGACCGTCATCACCCCGTACCGTCATCCCAGCGAAAGCTGGGATCTCCCTATTCGGGTCGCAGCCCCCGCCAACAGGGATACCCCAGCTTTCGCTGGGGTGACGGTTATTGGGGGAGGGTGACGGTTATTGGGGGAGGGTGACGGTTATTGGGGGAGGGTGACGGGGTCGAGGTGGCTCGGGGTTTGGGTGCAAATACGGGCAAGGCGACCGGAGACGATGGTGCGGCTTACGCCCCGCGCCGGGCCATCACCTCGATATACGCATCCAAGACCGCCTGGTTGATCGTGTCCCAACGATAGCCGGCGGCCTTGTCGTGCCCGGCCCACCCCATCGTCTCGCGCAGCCCCGGCTCCGAAACGATCCGCCCGATCGCATCGGCATACCCGGCAATATCGGTCGGCGGCACCAGAAATCCGGTCACGCCGTCGTCGACCAGCCCGACCGCTCCAGACGCGCGTGCGGCGACCACCGGGACACCCGCCGCCATCGCCTCGAGCGTCACGTTGCCGAACGTCTCGGTCACGCTGGGGTTGAAGAACACGTCCATCGACGCAACGGCACGGCCCAGGTCGTCGCCCGACTGGAAGCCTGCGAACACCGCGCCCGGCACGTGGCTTGCGAACCAGTCGCGCGCCGGACCCTCGCCGATCACCAGCACCTTGTGGGGCACGCCGCGCTGCTCCAGCGTCCGGATCACGTCGGCGAAGACGTCGAGACCCTTCTCCTTCACCAGACGCCCGAGAAAACCGACTGCGATTTCACCGTCGGCGATCCCGCGCTCGCGCCGCCACGCCAGATCGCGGCGCGTCGGCGTGAAGCGGTCGTGGTTCACCCCGCGCGACCAGATCGCGGTCGGCGTCGCCACGCCCCAGTCGCGGACGATCTCGGCCATGCCGCGCCCCGGCACCAGCACTTCGTCGACCCGGTTGTAGAAGCGCGTCAGGATCTTCACCATGATCGGCTCGAAGAACGCCATCTTGTAATAGCGGAAATAGGTCTCGAAGCGCGTGTGCAGCGAGGCGACCGTGGCGATGCCGTTGCGGCGTCCATAACTGATCGCGCGATGCCCGAGGAAATCGGGCGCCGACACGTGGATCATGTTCGGCGCGAACGCATCGAGATCGCGGCGGATCGCGGCCGGCAGCCCGCGCGCCATCTTGTATTCGCCGCGTCCTGCGGGGAGCGGCAACGACGGCACCGCGACCAGGTCGCCGGTCGGCGGGAAGGCGGGCTTGGCGTTGGTCGGCGAATAGACCCGCACCGTGACGCCCTGCGACAGCAGATGGCCGACGAGCAAATTCAACGCCTGGTTCGCGCCATCGCGAACGTAATTATAGTTGCCGCTGAACAGGGCGATGCGCAGATCGGTGGCGTGCATCGTCGCGCGGATAACGCCGTGTGCCGCCAAGCGCCACTGAATCTGTACCATACGCTGGCCGCCCGCCATTGATGTTCCCGTATCGTTCTCGTACATCGGGCCCATGGCGAAACCCCAGAAGCGTTACGTATGTCAGGCCTGCGGATCGGTGTCGCACCGCTGGGCAGGGCAATGCAGCGATTGCAGCGAGTGGAACACGCTGGTCGAGGAGGCGAACACCGCCGCCACGCCGTTCCATTCGAAGCACAACCTGCAGACCGGCGGCCGCGCGATCCAGCTGGTCGGGCTCGATGCGGAGATCAAGCTGCCCGACCGGATGGCGACCGGCATCGCCGAACTCGACCGTGCGCTGGGCGGCGGTTTCGTCGAGGGATCGGCGACGCTGATCGGTGGCGATCCGGGGATCGGCAAGTCGACGTTGCTGTTGCAGGCGGCGGCGAAGATGGCGCTCGCGGGGCAGTCGGTCGCGTACGTCTCTGGCGAGGAAGCGGCGGACCAGGTGCGCCTGCGTGCGCGTCGGCTCGGGCTCGGCAATGCGCCGGTGCAGCTGGCCGCGGCAACCTCGACGCGCGACATCCTGACGACGTTGCAGACGCGGCCGCCCGCGATGCTGGTGATCGATTCGATCCAGACGATGCACTCCGACCTGATCGAGGGCGCACCCGGCACGGTCAGCCAGGTCCGCGCGTCGGCGCAGGAACTGATCCGGTTCGCCAAGGAGCGTGGCACTGCGGTGGTGCTGGTCGGACATGTGACGAAGGACGGCTCGATCGCTGGCCCGCGCGTGCTGGAGCACATGGTCGACACCGTGCTGTCGTTCGAAGGCGAGCGCAGCCACCAGTACCGCATCCTCCGCGCGATCAAAAACCGCTTCGGCGGAACCGACGAGATCGGCGTGTTCTCGATGCAGACCGAAGGGCTGGCGGAGGTCGGCAACCCGTCGTCGCTGTTCCTGACGCACCGCGACGATGCGATGACGGGGGCGACGGTGTTCCCGGCACTGGAGGGCACGCGGCCGGTGCTGGTCGAGATCCAGGCGCTGACCGTACGCCTCGCGTCCGGTGCGACGCCGCGGCGTGCGGTGGTCGGCTGGGATTCGGGGCGTCTGGCGATGATTCTCGCGGTGCTGGAGGCGCGCTGCGGGCTGAGCTTCTCCAGCGCCGAAGTGTATCTCAACATCGCCGGCGGCTACCGCGTGCAGGATCCGGCGGCGGATCTGGCGGTGGCGGCGGCGCTGATCTCGGCGATGTCGGAGCGGCCGGTGCCGGTCGATGCGGTCGCGTTCGGCGAGGTTGCGCTGTCGGGCGAGATCCGCCCGGTCGCGCATGGCCCGTTGCGACTGAAGGAGGCGAGCAAGCTCGGCTTCGAACGCGCGCTCGTGCCCGCATCCATGACGGGCGAGAAGAGTGGGATGAAGCTGTCGGGCTTCAAGACGCTGGCCTCGTTCGTCGACCATATGATGGGGCGGGGGTAGGCGTTCGAACATTGTTTCCCCGCGAAGGCGGGGATCCAGTCTGGGCTCCCGCCTTCGCGGGAGAACAAGAGAGGGGGTGTGGGGTGTGGGGTAGGCGGACGACTGCCTTCTTCCCGCGGTCACTCTTCCCCCGTCACCCCGGACTTGTTCGGTGGCTACTCAGACGAACAAATGTACCTCCCCGGCGGAGGCCGGGGCCCAGTTGGCAAGGTCGCAGTAACGAGGCGCGGACTTCAGTTGGCAACGTTCCCCAACTGGACCCCGGCCTCCGCCGGGGAGGGGCTTGCCTAGAGGGTGCAAGTGTCGAGTCGCCCAATGTCCCGCCGCAAACCCAACCTCGCACTAGCGGTTCGCCTCCGGCGTCCCTATTCCATCACCCATGAACCTCACCGCCCTAGACATCGTCGTCCTGATCGCCGTCGCCGGGTCTGCGGTACTCGGGCTGATCCGCGGGTTCGTCACCGAAGTGCTGTCGATGTTCGCCTGGGTCGCGATGGTGGCGATGCTCAAGCTGTTTCACATCCCGCTCGCCGCCGCGCTGACGCCGATGATCGGCACGGTCAGCGGCGCCGCGGTGCTCGCCTTCGCGATCATCACCGGGGTCACCTATATCGGCGGCCGCCTGGTCGCCAACGCGATCGGCGCGCGGACGCGGACCTCGATCCTCGGCCCCGTCGACCGCGCGCTCGGTTTCGGCTTCGGCGCTCTGAAAGGCCTGATCCTCGCCAGCCTCGTGTTCCTGCTCGCGACCCTCGTCATCGACACGATGAGCGGTGGAGCCTCGCGCCGGCCCGAATGGATGACCAAGTCGCGCACCTATCCGCTGCTCAACGCGACCAGCGCCAGCATCGCCGATTTCGTCGATCGCCGTCGTCGCGGCCAGCCGGTGTTCGGCGCGCACACGCCGACGCCTCCCAAATCCGATACCGCAAGCGAGCCGAAACCATGAGCGCGCCCCTCTACAACGCCGAGATCCTGCGCCTCGCCGCCTCGATCCCGCATCACGAACGCCTGTCCGAGCCAATGGCGACCGCCGAACGCCGCTCGCCGATCTGCGGCAGTCGCGTGACGATCGACGTCGCCGTCGACGATGCAGGCAAGGTCAGCGAAGTTGGCCTGCTGGTCCGCGCCTGTGCGCTGGGCCAGGCATCTTCGTCGCTGCTGGCGTCGAACATCCTCGGCCGCACGCCCGCCGAACTCGCCGCGGCGCGCGATGCGTTGACGGCCTGGCTTGCGCGCGAAGGCGATGCACCCGATTGGCCGGGGATGGATATCTTCACCCCCGCGCTCGACTATACCGCGCGTCACCCGTCGATCCGGCTCGCGTTCGAAGCCGCGGCCGAGGCTGCCGATGCCGCTGCAAAGGCGAAAGTCTGATGGCGGAGGGAACGTCGCCGTCGCTGCTGCGGGACGGCGTCGTATTGCTCGGCTTCGGGCTGATGTTCGTGCTGCTGTTCCGGCGGCTCGGGCTCGGCGCGACGCTGGGGTATCTGGTCGCGGGTGCGGTCGTCGGGCCACACGTGCTCGGCCTGGTCGGCGATGCGGAATCGAAGCTCGGGTTCGCCGAACTCGGCATCACGCTGCTCCTGTTCATCGTCGGGCTCGAACTCAATCCGTCGCGATTGTGGCGGATGAAGGAGGAGATATTCGGGCTCGGCGCGTTGCAGGTCGTGATCTGCGGGCTCGCGATCACCGCGATCGTCTGGGTCGGCGCGAAGTTCTCGCTCCCGGCAGCGCTCGCACTAGGTCTCCCGCTCGCGCTCTCGTCGACTGCGCAGGTGCTGCCGATGCTGCGCTCGTCCGGTCGGATGCGGACCCCGTTCGGCGAACGCGCCTTCTCGATCCTGCTGTTCCAGGACCTCTCGATCGTGCCGCTGATCACGATCGTCGCCGCGATGAGCCGCAACCCTGCCGACGCGCATGCACCTCCCGGCTGGCTGCTCGCGATCTACACGGTGCTCGCGGTCGTCGGGCTCGTGATCGCCGGACGGTTCCTCCTGCGGCCGTTCTTTCGCCTGATCGGCAATCTCGGCGAGCGCGAGATGTTCGTGTTCGCCGGCCTGTTCACCGTCATCGCCAGCGCCGCGATCATGGAATGGCTCGGGCTTTCCACTGCGCTGGGCGCGTTCATCGCCGGCGTGATGCTGGCGGACAGCCCGTATCGGCATGAACTGGAGGCCGACGTCGAGCCGTTCCGCTCGATCCTGCTCGGCCTCTTCTTCCTCGCGGTCGGCATGGTGCTCGATCTGAACGCGATCGCCGAGCGCCCGTTGTTCGTGATGGCGATGGCGGCGGCGCTGATTTTGACCAAGACCGGCGTCATCATGGCGATCGGCATGGCGTTCAAGATGACCTGGCGCCAGGCATTCGCGCTCGGCCTGTTGCTCAGCCAGGGCGGCGAGTTCGGCTTCGTCCTGTTCGCGCAGGCGCAGGCCGGGCTGCTGATCGAACCGCAGGCGGCCAGCCTGTTCGGCGCGATCATCACGCTGTCGATGGCGACCACGCCGTTCCTGATGGGCATTACCACGCGCTTCCGCACCGAGCCGATCGCCGCGAACCAGGAGCGCGATGGGCCGAAGGTCGATGGCGCCAACGCGATCATCGTCGGTTATGGTCGCTTCGGCCAGACGGTCGGCCAGATGCTGCTCGCGCAGGATATCCCGGTCACGTTGATCGACACGGATATCGAGATGATCGACATCGCCAGCGAATTCGGCGCGAAGGTCTATTACGGCGACGGCACGCGGCTGGACCTGTTGCGGCAAGCGGGTGCTGCCGAGGCGGAGCTGATCTGCTTTTGCATGGACGGCGATCAGCTCGAGCCGGACACGATCGAGGGCGTGCATGAGGCGTTCCCGAACGCGGCCATCTATGTCCGGGCATTCGACCGCCGGGCGCTGGTCAAGCTGAAGAACACGTCGGCGAACGCGGTCGTCCGCGAGGTGCTCGAATCGGCGGTGAAGATGGCACGGCTGGCGCTGAAGGGCCTGGGTATCGCGACCGCCGACATCGACCGTGCCGAGGAAATGTACCGCGCGCGCGACAAGGAACGGTTGCAGTTCCAGATCGCGTCCGGGGACATCCGCGCCGCCCGCACCGAGACCGCGCAACGCTTTCCCTGGGGGAACGACCCGCAATGATTATCGCCATTCTCGCGGCACTGTCAGGCGCGATCGCGGTCGCGGCGGGAGCGATGGGCTCCCACTGGGCAAGCGACGCCGCGCGCGAATTGTTAAAAACCGGCAGCCACTATCAGCTCATCCACGCGGTCGCCGCGCTGGTTGCGCTGAAGATGGACGCGCGTGGTGCGGCTTGGTTGTTCGTTATCGGAGGAGCGCTCTTCGCCGGGTCGCTGTATGGTCTTGCGGCCGGTGGCGGGCGATGGCTCGGACCGATCACGCCGATCGGCGGCGCGCTGCTGATCGGTGGCTGGTTATGGCTGGCCTGGAGTGCAGCGCGGACCTGACCAGCGAACGGCAGCTCGCTCTTACGATCCTCCCCCGCCAGGGGGAGGTGTCACCGCAGGTGACGGAGGGGGAGGAACGCGCAACGGTGGTTATCGCTTGCCTCCCCCTCCGTCTGGCAAGTGCCAGCCACCTCCCCCTAGCGGGGGAGGATCAAAGAACTACCGCTTCTTCCGACACGCGTCGGAGCAGTAGATCACGCTGTCCCAATCCCGCGCCCACTTCTTGCGCCACGTAAACGGCCGCTCGCAAGCCGGACACATTTTGGTCGGCAGGTTCTGCTTGGCGACACCGTTCGGCATCAGCGTGGCTGCGCGTCGAGGAACGCCTCGACGTCGGCTAGGTCCACGGACTTGTCGAGATACGTCTGCCCGATCCCCCGCGCGAGCAGGAACGGCAGGGTTCCCGCCGCCATCTTCTTGTCGTGCCGCATGTGATCCACCAGCCGTGCCCCGCTCGCGCCGACGCCTGCGGCCGCCAGACCGTCCGGAAGCTCTGCATCACGCCAATGTGCGGCGACTCGCTCGGCGTCCTGCCCTGAGCAAATCCCCTGCGCGGCCGAAAATCCGAACGCGAGCGAACAGCCTGCCGCCACGCCTTCACCGTGAATCAGTGCCTGCGAGAACCCGGTCTCGGCCTCCAGCGCATGTCCGAACGTGTGCCCGAGGTTGAGCAACGCCCGGATCCCGTTCGTCTCATGCTCGTCCGCCGCAACGATCCGAGCCTTGGCCGAAACACTGTGCGCGATCGCGTACTCACGCAGCGCCAGATCGCCCGCCAGCAGCGCGGCGCCATTGGCCTCGCACCATTCGAAGAACGCGAAATCGTCGATCAGCCCGTATTTCACGACCTCGGCATAGCCGGCGCGCAACTCGCGAATCGGCAGCGTGTCGAGCACCTGCGGATCGATCAGCACCATCGCCGGCTGGTGAAACGCACCGATCAGGTTCTTGCCGGCCTTCGTGTTGATCGCGGTCTTGCCGCCGACCGAGCTGTCGACCTGCGCGAGCAGGCTCGTCGGAATCTGCACGAACTGGCAGCCGCGCTTCAGGATCGAGCATGCGAACCCGACCAGATCGCCGATCACGCCACCACCCAGCGCCACGACATGATCGCCGCGTTCGACCCCTAATCCGAGCAGCCGGTCGCACAGCATCTCCAGCGTCGCCCAGCTCTTGCTGCCTTCGCCCGGCGTCAGGACGATAGCCTCGGAGGCGATCCCCGCCGCAATTAACGAAGCCTGCACGGTCGCCATATGTACGCTTAAATTCTCGTCTGTGACGATCGCCACGCGCCGGCCCTTCGCGAGCGGCGCGAGAAACTCGCCAGCGCGTGCGAGAATGCCCGCCTCAATATGGATCGGATAGGTCCGCGCACCCAGTTCGACGGTAACGGTCTTCATCGGCCAAGCGCTCTCAGGATAGCGGCGACGGTCGCTTCGTGCGGCGTCTTGTTGCTGACAATATGGATATGCGCCTGCGCGTAGATCGGGTTGCGGACGCGCGCCAGTTCGGCGAGCACCTTGCCCGGATCGCGGTTACGCAACAGCGGCCGCGTATCGCGCCGCCCGACCCGCTCGACCAGGATGTCGGGATGCGCGCTGAGCCACACCGACACCGCGTCGCGCAGGATCAGTGCGCGCGTGTCGTCGTTGATGAACGCACCACCACCGGTCGCGATGATCTTCGGCGTGCCATCGATCAGCCGGGCGATGACGCGGCGCTCGCCGTCGCGGAAATAGTCCTCGCCGTATTTGGCGAATATCTCGGCCACGGTCATCCCCGAGGCCGCCTCGATCTCGTGATCGGCATCGACGAACGGCAGGTTCATGCGCACCGCCAGGCGGCGGCCGACGGTGGTCTTGCCGACGCCCATCAGCCCGACAAGCACGATCGGCCGATCGATCGGGGAGGGGCGGGGGCCACCCGAGGCGGGGTTGTGGCTTTGCAACATCGTAAGGGGCGCTATACAGCGGCACCGCGCGAGGGCAAAAGCCTTGGCGCGTGTTGTTTTATTGCAAGGTTACGCCGCCATGTCCCGTTTCATCGTCTCGGTCGTCGTCGTTCTGGTCGTGGTGGTCGGCGGCCTGTTCCTGCTGGCAGGGCGTGCGACCGAGCGTCCGCAAAGCCACGTCGAAAAGGCCGTGACGCTTGCGAACCTCTCTTAAGGCGACGCTGACGGCGGCGGTTGCCGTCGGCGCTCTGGTGGTCACCGGGGCGATCGCGCTGGCGCCGGCAATCGGACAAGATCGCCCCGAATCGATTTTGCCGCCCGGGTTCGGTGAGCCGACGCCGGCTCCAGCACCGCGGCCGGCACAGCCGGGTCGTCCGACCGGCCCGTCGCAGCCGTCGGGCGCGGTGCCCGCGCCTGCGTCGCCGGTGGCGCCACCGGCGTCGGGCCAGCCGGGCGCGATGGTTCAGCCGCTGCCGCCGACGACGGTGGATGCGGCACCGGCCACGACGGCCGTCACTGCGCCGCCGGCCATCGATCCGGCGACGACGGCGCAGTACGAGATGCCGGATTTTGCGCGGCGCTCGCTGGCCAGCGTCGGCCCCGTCACGTCGGGTAACGGTGGTTTCGACACCGCTGCATTCGGCGATGCCGACGGGCAATATGTCGAGACGTTGATGCGCCGCCTCAGCGCGCCGCTCCCGTCGCGCTGGCTGTCGATCCTGCTGCGCCGCGCGCTGGTCTCCCGCGTCGATACGCCGAGACGAACCAACGGCGCGGACTTTGCCGCCGAACGTAGCTGGCTGCTGCTGCGCATGGGGGAATCGAACGCCGCGCGCGCGGTCGCGCAGAGCGTCGATACCAACAACTACACGCCCAAGCTTTTCCAGGTCGCGATGAACGCGGCGCTTGCGGCTGGCGATCCGGCCGGACTGTGTCCGCTGGTCTCCGGCGCGATGCGCTACGCGCCGTCACGCGGCTGGACGATGGCACAAGCGATGTGCGCCGGACTTTCCGGCAATCCCGCGCAGGCCGGGCCGCTGATCGCGACCGCCAAACGCCGGGGCGTGGCCAGTGGCATCGACATGCTGCTGGCCCAAAAAGTCGTCGGCGCCGGCGCCCAGGGACGCCAGGCCGTCACGATCGAATGGAACGGTGTCGACCAGTTGACCGCATGGCGATTCGGCCTCGCTATGGCGACCGGCGTCACGGTGCCGGACGAACTCTATGCGACGGCCGGCCCGCAGGTCAGATACTGGCAGGCGCTGTCGCCTTCGGTTGCGCTGGGTAATCGGCTCGTGCCCGCGGAAGCCGCTGCGGGGCAGGGTGTTCTGTCCAATGCAGCGCTCGTGGATATCTACGCCGCGGCGGCGAACGACGACGACGTGCAGAGCGCTGCCAGCGCCACCGCGACCGATCTCCAGACCGCGTATGTCGACCGCAACCCCGACGCACGCCTGACCGCGATGCGCCAGCTTTGGGGGGGCGCCAACGCGCGGCCCACCTATGCCCGGCTGGTGCTCACGGCGCGCGCGGCGGCGCGCATGAATCCGGCGCTTGGCAAGGCGGATGCGGATCACCTGGTCGCGTCGATGCTGTCGGCAGGAATGGATCGGACCGCCGCGCGGTGGCTGGGAACGGTCCCGGTCGGCAGCGATGCCTGGGCAATGATCATGCTCAGCGACCCCGACACTTATCGTCGACTGAGCTATGGTGACCTTGCGTCCTACACGGGCGGCGAGGGCGATTCGGCACTCAAGCAACGCATGCTGTTCGCGGGCCTGGCCGGGCTGGGCCGGCTGAGCCAGGGCGACATCGAACGCGCGGCACAATCGCTCAACGTCCGGATCGGTGCGGAGAACGCCTGGACCCGCGCACTGGACCGGGCGGCGCGCGACGGGCAGCCGGGCACTGTCGTGTTGCTCGCCGCGATCGGCATGCAGGCTGCGAGCTGGAAGGATATTCCGCCCGAGGCCTTGTACCGAATCGTCGGCGCACTCCGCGGCGTCGGCCTTGATGGCGAAGCGCGAATGATCGCTGCCGAGGCGATCGCGAGAGCGTGAACCTATCGAGCGCAAGCGCATGAGTCTGGCCGGCGACCGCGCGCTGATCGACCGTTTCCTGGAAATGATGGCAGCGGAGGCGGGCGCGGCGCCGAACACGATCGCCGCGTACCGCAGCGACCTGTCGCTCGCCTCGCAAGCTCTCGACGGCAATCTGGTCGAGGCGGATGCGGCGGCGATCGAGACGCTTGCCGGGGGCTGGTCTTCGCTTTCCCGCTCGACGGTCGGCCGGAAGTCGGCCTCGCTGCGGCGTTTCTACGCGTTCCTCGCCGATGAAGGTCACCGTCCCGACGACCCCGGCAAGGCGCTGCCCCGCCCCGGCACCGCACGCCCGCTGCCGAAGGTCTTGAGCCATGCCGACGTCGACCGCCTCTTCGCCGCGGTTGCCGAGCGCGAGGAGCGAGACCCGCTCGACCCGAACGACCTGCGCTTGTCGGCCTTGTTCGAGCTTCTCTACGGCTCGGGCCTGCGCGCGACCGAACTGGTCAGCCTGCCGCGTAACGCGGTCCATCCCGACCGCCCCTTCCTGATCCTGCGGGGCAAGGGTGGCCGCGAGCGGCTCGTCCCGATATCCGATCGCGCGCGCGCAGCGGTCGCGGTCTGGCGGATGCACGTTCCCGCCGACCGCGCCTGGCTGTTTCCCTCCGGCAAGGGGCATCTTTCGCGTATCCGGCTGTATCAGGTCGTGAAGGCGCTTGCCGCAGATGCCGGCATTTCCCCCGATCGGGTCAGTCCCCACGTCCTCCGCCACGCCTTCGCCACGCATCTGCTCGCCGGGGGCGCGGACCTGCGTGCGCTCCAGTCGATGCTCGGCCACGCCGATATCGCCACCACCGAAATCTACACGCACGTCGATGCGAGCCGGCTCGTGGAGCTCGTCAATGCGCGCCATCCGCTTGCCGACATGCCCGTTGATCGTCGCCAAGTTGACCTCGCGCCGCGCGAGCCGTAACCGCCGCCTATGCCAAGCTTCCTCGACTTCGAGAAACCGATCGCCGAACTCCAGGGCCGGATCGACGAACTCCGCGATACCGCCGCCGAAGGCAGCGTCGATCTCGCCACCGACATTGCCCGCCTTCAGGCTAAATCCGACAAGCTGCTGAAGGACACGTTCGCGCGTCTGACACCGTGGCAGAAGACGCAGGTCGCACGCCATCCCGAGCGCCCGCACTTCAAGGACTATGTCGCAACGCTGTTCGACGAGTTCGTGCCGCTCGCCGGCGACCGTGCCTTCGGCGACGACCAGGCGATCATCGGCGGCTTTGCCAGCTTCCGTGGCCGCAAGGTCATGGTGCTCGGTCACGAAAAGGGCGACGATACGGCCAGCCGCCTCCGTCACAATTTCGGCATGGGCAAACCCGAGGGATACCGAAAGGCGATCCGCCTCGTCGAACTCGCCGACCGATTCGGCCTGCCAGTCCTGACGCTGGTCGATACCTCGGGTGCGTTTCCGGGCATCCAGGCCGAAGAGCGCGGACAGGCGGAAGCGATCGCGCGTTCGACCGAAGCGTGCCTGAACGCGGGCGTTCCGATCGTTGCCGCGATCGTCGGCGAGGGCGGCTCGGGCGGAGCAGTCGCGCTTGCTGCAGGCAACCGCGTCCTGATGTTCGAGCATGCGATCTATTCGGTGATCAGTCCGGAGGGCTGCGCTTCGATCCTCTGGCGGACCGCCGACAAGGCGCCGGAGGCCGCCGAGGCGATGCGTATCACGGCGCAGGATCTGAAGGCGTTCGGCGTCATCGACGACATCGTTGCCGAACCGCTCGGCGGTGCGCACCGGGATCGCCCGACCGCGATCGCGTCGCTAGGCGATGCGCTGGCATCCGCGCTCGTGGACCTATCAGTGCTTTCGCCTGCCGAGTTGCGGAAGGACCGGCAGGCCAAGTTCCTGAAGATGGGGCGGCTCTGATCGGTTCTGCTGTGCGATAAGCAGCAAAAAGGCGGCGGAACCGAAGTTCCGCCGCCCCGATCGATCCGAGGATCGTTCGACCTATTAACCGGCTGCCGTGTTCAGCTTGCCCGAGACGTTGTTGAACGTCTTGTTGAGGCTCGTGCCCAGGCCCTGCATCGCGGCGATTGCGGCAACGGCGATCAGCGCGGCGATCAGGCCGTACTCGATGGCGGTCGCGCCCTTGCTGTTCTTGAAAAACTTGCGGATCGTCTTCATTCCGGTCTCCATCGTTGCGATTGGTTCAGTGTCACCCGGCTGGACCGGACGGACCGGATCAGCAATTCAAGGGATACAAGTGGTGGGTTGAGAAAGGTTTAAGGCCCGGACGGTTTCTTTTACGGGTCAGTGAGCGGCAGCAACCTTCGTATCGACCGTGTTCCACATGGCCGTGGTCGAGCCAGCGAGTGTGGTAAGGCCGACGATCATCGCGATCACGACGAAGGCGATGATCAACCCGTATTCGATTGCGGTGGCGCCACGAAGGTCGCGCAACGCTCGCGCAATCGTTCGGGTGACGATCGTCGTCGCGGAAAGTATCGGCCTCATGGTTCTTAACCTATGCGTGGGGAAATTAAGGAATGACCAACGATCTGTCCGGTTCGATTCCGGTACTCCCGCAACCGGTGATCGCGCCGACGCTGATTTTGCCGGTCGTCGCGGCCGCGTTGGTCGACCTCGAGGGGCGGGTGTTGCTACAGCAGCGTCCGGAGGGAAAATCGCTCGCCGGCCTGTGGGAGTTTCCCGGCGGTAAGGTCGAGCCCGGCGAGACCCCGGAGGCGGCGTTGATCCGCGAGCTCGAGGAAGAGCTGGCGATAGCGGTCCCGCACGCCTGCCTAGCGCCCGCTGCCTTCGCCAGTGCGCCGCTCGGTGACCGGCATCTCCTGCTCTTGCTTTACATAACGCGGAAGTGGAGCGGCGTGCCTCGCGCCCTGGAAGCGGCCGCACTTCGGTGGGTCAAGCCGGTCGACATGCACGTCCTGCCGATGCCGCCCGCGGACCGTCCGCTGATCGGTCTGCTCGACGCCCTGATCTGACGTCTGTTTGCTTCAGCGAACTGGCCGTTCGACGCAGCAAGCGGTAATCTTGTGCGCGGCCTCACCATTTTGCGGCCGATCCGGCGTTCCGTCGGTTGATACGCAGGTATGCCGGCCTGCCGTTTAACCTTTGGCTCGTCACCAAGGCGGGTCGGCATACTTGATGTTCCAATCGGGGCCCGTACCGCATCTACGGGCATGAAGGGTGCAGCGGCTATGTTCCGAACACCGCAGCCGCCAGCGGGACCGCGGCTCGCTCGCGTTATCTCTTTTTTCGAGCCGCTTCCGCATGGCGGCGCAGGCGCATCGACGATCCCAGGTACGTGTTTTAAAGAAACCTACGTATCGTCACGACACGTTCCGCGGCTTATTGGACCGCGTTGACACGCTGCTGGCCGTCCAAATACCGTGCGTTCGACGAGTCCTCGATCGAAGAGGATGGAGGCCCGACCAGGCCTCAAGTAACGTAGACCTTACAATAGCTTAGCCTGTCTAACTTGCTCGGAAACGTCGACGAATATCCCTGCTGTCCCGCGTACGGTGGCTAACCGTTCGCCGTGGTTATCTACGACCGCTTTCGCCCACACCCGGACGTAATAGTCTTCGCTTGGCAATCCCGATTGCGGACGCTCGTTAAGGGCCTACGATGAGGAAGAGCTAGAGAACGGGAACGGCAAAATGATTGGCTTGTCTGCGGTTGCGGTAGCTACGATAGCTGCGTGTCCGGTGGATCACGCACAGTATATCTTGCGCCATAATCCTGACGTGACGGCTTACTTCCGCCCGGTGGATAGCGGTCCAGAGTGGCCGAGCGGCATTGCGCTAGCAATACATCATGAGAAGTCAGGCAAGACCTTTTGGTGGTTGCCATGGAACGGAGGCACGGATGGCCTCCAAAATGTAGCGTCTACCGAAGACGTTACCGACAAAGGTTGGCATGCGCCAAGTCCGGATGGGGGACCTCGTCCATACGGGAACCGGCAATATCTAGGAGCCGACGTCGCGTATGATATTATAGATCATGTTCCGAAACGGGGAGAACCTGCACCGGCGCATATGCTTTTTCCAGATTCTGCGGGATCCGGGGATAAAGCCTTTCTCGCCAAAGAGTTCTTCGATTTCGTTGGCTGCCTGAAAGACGGTAGCTGAATGACCGTTCTGGCCGATCGTTGGCCGTAACCGGACAGACTGCAATCCTTCCCATTTCAGACATTCAAGCCGACCAACGGCCGACGAAATTTGGGATGAGACCTAGTTAGACAACGCTAAGTGACTGAAATTGCGGTTAGACAATTTGGAGGCCCGACCGGGAATCGAACCCGGGTGCGAGGATTTGCAGTCCTCTACGTCACCACTCCGCCATCGGGCCCCGATTGCGTGAAGGCGGCGCAAATGCTTCGTTTTTCGGCTGCGGTCAACCGGGACTTGCAGCCTGTCGTCGAATAATTCTGGCCGGGGATGCGGGAGCGTCCGATCGCGCGCGGTTCATGGATATCGAGACTCGCCGCGGATCGGATCTTTGCCTAAGCCTGTGCAAACGCAGTGTAGCGGCTTGGGGGCGGGTCGATTGAAGACGGAAATGGTTGAGGGCGGGACGAATACGGCAGGGGTAGACGACGAGGTGTTCGCGATGCCGGCCGGAATGGCGATCCGGTATGATCGTCCCGCTGTGGCACTCGCGGATTACATTACCGGCTACCATGTCTACCGGTCGGACGGCGCGGGCGACGCCGGCGGGGCGGGGCAGGTCGACTGGTTCCTGCCGGCAACGGCGAACGTCCGGATAGCGCTCGATGCCGGTCCGATCTCGGTGACGATCGGCCGCCGGACCTACGATCCCTTGCCGATCGCCAGTCTGTTCGGGCCGACCAGCCAGGCGCTGAAGGCGACGACGCATGGTGGCGTGATGATCGGCTTCGGCATCAGCGCGCTGGGTTGGGCGCGGTTGATCCGGCGGCCTGCGGGCGACTTCCGCAATCGTATCGTCCCGCTGGAGGACGTGCTCGGCCACAAATTCACCCGCGACCTCGTCGGTGCGTTGCGCGCCGCGCCGGACGACTCCGCGATCGCGCCGATCCTCGATACGATGCTGGCCGCGCGGCTCGGTCCGCCGCATGGCGACGCTCCGAAGATACGCCAGTTGATGGAGATCCTCGCCGCCGACGGGCCGCCCGACATCGTCTCGGTCGCCGGCCGCCTGGATATCGCGACGCATGGGCTGAGGCGGCTTTCGGTCCGTCATTTCGGATTCCCGCCCAAGATGCTTCTGATGCGCGCGCGTTTCCTTCGCTCGTTCGTGCAGTTGATGGCGGCTGGCGACGATGCGGAATACGCCGCGATCGACGGCAGCTATTTCGACGCGTCGCATTTCCTGCGGGATGCAGGGACGTTCCTGGGGACGACGCCGCGGCGTTTCATGGCGCTGGCGAAGCCCTTTCTGGAGGCCAGCCTGCGCGCACGCCACGCTGTGTTGGGATCGCCGACTCAGGTGTTGCATGACATCGAGACGGCCCCGGCCGGCGATCCGCGGCGCGGGCACGCAAGCGCTGCTTCACCGAAGCGGGTCATTTCCCACGACGATTCCGCGATAGGATGCTAGGAACGCCGACAGAGGTGTTGCCGGGAATATTCACGTGCACCCTCGGCGCCCCGTTCGCGGCATTTCGGTGTCACACGGGCGGGCGGGGCGTCTTCCAGCCGCAACTGGCGGTGAAATCCGATCAACCGGTGCTTGGCGTGGCTGCAGCCGCACGATATCAGGTCGATACAGAACTAGTGTATTGCGCAGCTAAAACAGTTGTGCGACAGGATGGGCCATGACGACGACAATTCTCGATACCGCCGCATTCGATGACGGCATTCTGGATACCGCTTCGCATGGCGCGATCGCGGCTCCGACGACCGCGTTCGACACGATGCGTCATGCGATGGTGGCAAGCCAGTTGCGCACCAACGCCGTGAACGACCAGCGAGTCGTTGCCGCCATGGCGCGGGTGCCGCGGGAAGAGTTCCTGCCGGCGGGCGTTCGCGCGATTGCATACCGCGATGCCGCCATCCCGCTCGGTGGGGGCCGATACATCAACCTGCCGATGGCGACCGGACGCCTGCTGACCGAAGCGTATCTGACGGCGACCGACCGCGTTCTGCTCGTCGGGGCCGCGACCGGCTATACCGCCGCGGTACTCGCGGAAATCGTCGGTTCGGTGGTTGCGGTCGAGAGTGACCCGGCCTTGCTGGCGGTCGCACGGACCGCGCTGGCCGGTATCGGCAACGTCGAACTCGTTGACGCCCCGCTGCAGGAGGGCGCGCCGGCGAGCGCGCCGTATGACGTGCTGATCGTCGACGGCGCCATCGCAACCGTGCCCGACGCCTTGGTCGCCCAGGTCCGCGCCGACGGACGGGTCGTTGCCGGGCTTGCCGAGCGAGGCCTGACCCGACTGGCATCGGGGCGAAAGACCGCCGGCGGCTTCTCGCTAGCGGCGTTCGTCGATGTCGAATGCGTCACGCTGCCCGGCTTCGAAGCCGACCAACCCTTCCGGTTCTGAGCCGCGCCATGTCACGCACCACCCACTCCCGCCGTCTGCTTCTGGGTGTTGCGCTGATGTATAGCGCTGCACCAGTGCAGGCTGAGACGCTCCGCGAAGCGCTGGTCAAGGCCTACACGACCAATCCGACGATCACCGGCGAGCGCGCTGCGTTGCGCGCGACGGATGAGAACGTACCGATTGCGCGCGCGTCGGGGCTGCCGTCGGTCAATGCAACGGGAAGTTATACCGAGAACGTCCTGGTCGCCTCGAACAATTTCGCCTCCCCGGCCCGCCAGGCGCAGGGCGGTGCGAACGTCACCGTGCCGATCTATACGGGCGGGCTGGTCCGCAACTCGGTCGCGGCGGCCAAGACCCGCGTCGAAGGTGGGCGGGCAGCGTTGCGCGGCACCGAATCGGACCTGTTCACCTCGGTCGTCGGCGCGTACATGGACGTCATCCGGGACGAGGCGATTGCGGGGCTCAACACCCAGAACGTCCGGGTTCTCGACGTCAACCTGCAGGCCAGTCGCGATCGGTTCCAGGTCGGCGACCTGACCCGAACCGATGTCGCGCAGTCCGAGGCGCGTCTGGCGCTGGCCCGTGCCCAGCTGCAATCGGCACAGGCCCAGCTCATATCGAGCCGGGAAAGCTATATCCGGCTCGTCGGCACACCGGCGGGCACGCTCGAGACCCCGCCGACATTGCCGCATCTGCCGGCCAGCCCGCAGATCGCGGTCAGCGTGGCGCTCGACAACAACCCGTTCCTGCTCGCCGCCGCCAAGGAAAGCGACGCGACCCGCTACGACGTCGGCGTCGCGCGCTCCAATCGCCTGCCCCGCCTCAGCGCGGTCGGCGGCGGCAGCTATTACAATTACCTCGGCTCGACCGGCTTCGGTTCGGGTATCCAGTCCTCGGGTACCGCGGCGCAGGGCGGACTATCGCTCAGCGTGCCGTTGTTCCAGGGTGGACGCCCGGCGGCGCAGGTTCGTCAGGCCGAAGCGCTGCAGGGCCGCGCGATCGAGAACGTCACCGCGACCGAGCGCAACGTCATCGCCCAGGCGCGTTCCGCCTACGCGGTCTGGCGCTCGTCGGAGCAGGTGATCCAGTCCTCGGAAACGGCGGTCAACGCCAACAAGCTGAGCCTCGAGGGCGTCCGTGCGGAGAACAGCGTCGGGACGCGCACCATTCTCGACATCCTGAATGCCGAACAGGAATTGCTCAACAGCCAGGTGACGCTCGTCACGGCGCGGCGCGATGCCTATGTCGCGGGCTTCGCACTGCTGGCGGCGATGGGCCAGGCCGAGGCGCGCGATCTGGGGCTCGATGGCGGCGTGCTGTACGATCCGGTCGCCAATTACGATCGCGTGCATCACAAGATCTGGGATTTCGACAGCGACGGCGAACCCGCGGCGATCGCCACGCGCACCGCGCAATCGCCGGCACAGGACGCATCCGTCGCAGTCCAGCGCGATCCGTTGCTCGATACGCCGGTTGACAGGAACCCGGCATTGACGACAGGAAAGGACGCGCCGAGCCGCCAATAGGGGCGATGCGGCCATGGGGTTTGGGATGGTCCGGATGGGGGATATCAGCGCGGAGCCGTCGATGGAGGAGATCCTCTCGTCGATCAAACGCATCATCGCCGAGGAAGGCGACACCCCGGGTCGTCCGCGACGTCCTGCGCGGTCGACGCCCGCGCCGGTCGAGCATGACGCCGCCTATATGGACGGCGACCTCGACGATGACGAAATCCTCGAACTTAGCGATCCGATGCCAATGGTCGACCGTACCCCGCGCGCGCCGAAATCCCCGGTGCTGACGTCCGTCGACGCGCCTGCCGACCCGCGTCCCGCGCCCTCAGACCCGCGTCATGCCGCTTCCGAGCAGCGCTACGCCGCTGCCCCCCAGGCGCCGAAACCGCAACCCGTCGCCGAAGAGGCAGTCGAGCCGATCGTTTCGCGTCAGACCGCCGCTGCAACGCGTGCGCCGCTCGAAGCGTTGACGCGGATGATGGTAAAACCCGATGCAAGCAGCGACGGCACGCTGGAAGGCCTGGTCCGCGAAATGCTCCGCCCGATGCTGCGCGAGTGGATCGACGCGAACCTGCCTGGCATGGTCGAGGACATGGTCTCGCGCGAGATCGCCAAGATCATGAACCAGCAGCCCTAAGTCCCGCGGTTTCGCATACGGTTCGCGGGCACGGACGCGAGGCTGGTTTCCTCGCGTCGCGCTCGCTAAGGCTCTGCGCATGAGCGAGCTTCCCAAAACCTTCGACCCGGCCTCCATCGAATCGCGCTGGTATGCGCATTGGGAGGCAAGCGGCCAGTTCCGCCCCGACCGCCCGAACGCCGAGCCGTGGACGATCGTCAACCCGCCGCCCAACGTGACGGGCTCGTTGCATATCGGCCACGCGCTCGACAACACGCTGCAGGACATTCTGACGCGCCACGCGCGGCTGAAGGGCAAGGACGCGTTGTGGGTGGTCGGCACCGATCACGCCGGCATCGCGACGCAGATGGTCGTCGAGCGCCAGATGGGCGCGCTGACCCCGCCGCAGAAGCGCACCGACCTCACGCGCGAGGAGTTCGTCGCGAAGGTCTGGGCGTGGAAGGAAGAGAGCGGCGGCGAGATCACGCAGCAGCTCCGCCGGCTCGGCTGCTCGATGGACTGGGCGAACGAGCGCTTCACGATGGACGAGGGCTTCTCGAAGGCCGTCCTCAAGGTGTTCGTCGACCTCCACAAGCAGGGGCTGCTGTACCGCGACAAGCGTCTCGTGAACTGGGATCCCGGCCTCGGCACGGCGATCAGCGACCTCGAGGTCGAGACGCGCGAGATCAAGGGCAGCTTCTGGCACCTGCGCTATCCGCTCGAAGACGGGTCGGGCTTCATCGAGGTCGCGACCACGCGGCCAGAGACGATGCTGGCCGATATGGCGGTCGCGGTGAATGCGTCGGACGCGCGTTACACCGCGCTGATCGGCAAGCAGGTCAAGCTGCCGATCACCGGTCGGCTGATCCCGATCATCGCCGACGACCATGCCGATCCGGAACTCGGGTCGGGCGCGGTTAAGATCACGCCGGGCCACGACTTCAACGATTTCGAGGTCGGCAAGCGGGCAGGGATGGCCGCGGGGTCGATGCTCAACATGCTCGATGCGAAAGCGCGCGTCGTGCAGGTCTCGGACGGGCTGATCCCGGTCGAACTGCTCGGGCTGACGACCGCGGAGGCACGAAAGGCCGTGGTCGCGCGTCTCAAGGACGAAGGGTTCCTGATCGCGCACGTCGACAAGGACGGCGAAGAGCACGACGCCGAACCGCGCACGATCCAGACGCCGTATGGCGACCGCTCGGGCGTGGTGATCGAGCCGTGGCTGACCGATCAATGGTATGTCGACGCGAAGACGCTCGCCCAACCAGCGATCGAGGCGGTGCGCACGGGTGCGATCGATATCGTCCCGAAGACCTGGGAGAAGACGTTCTTCAACTGGATGGACAACATCCAGCCCTGGTGCGTGTCGCGCCAGCTGTGGTGGGGGCACCAGATCCCGGCGTGGTTCGGACCGGACGGTACGCCGTACGTGGCGGAGGCCGAGGCCGAAGCCCAGGCTCTGGCCGGCGAGGGCGTGAGCCTTACGCGCGATCCCGACGTGCTCGATACCTGGTTCTCCAGCGCGCTCTGGCCCTTCGCCACGCTCGGCTGGCCAGAGGAGGGTGCCGTTCCCTCTCCCCTCCGGGGAGAGGGCCAGGGTAAGGGGCAGCCAAGCAGCGCAGCGCCCGGTACGCCCCCTCACCCCGACCCTCTCCCCGGAGGGGAGAGGGAGCAGAAGCAGTTGGGCGGTCGCTACCCGAACGACGTGCTGATCTCCGGTTTCGACATCCTGTTCTTCTGGAACGCGCGGATGATGATGCAGGGGCTGCACTTCATGAAGGACGTGCCGTTTCGCACGCTCTACCTCCACGGCCTGGTCCGTGCAGCCGACGGCGCGAAGATGTCGAAGTCGAAGGGCAACGTCGTCAACCCGCTCGGCCTGATCGACACATACGGCGCCGACGCATTGCGCTTCTTCATGGCGGCGATGGAGAGCCAGGGCCGCGACATCAAGATGGATGAGAAGCGCGTCGAGGGCTATCGCAACTTCGCGACCAAGCTGTGGAACGCAGCGCGGTTCGCGCAGGCCAACGGCATCGTCGCCAGCACCAATCTGGAGGCACCGCGCGCGGACCTCGCCGTCAATAAATGGATCATCGCCGAGACGATCGCGACCGTCCAGACGGTCGACCTCGCGCTCGCCGACTACCGCTTCGACGGCGCCGCCAACGCGATCTACCAGTTCGCGTGGAGCCGCTTCTGCGACTGGTATCTCGAGCTCATCAAGCCGCAGATGGTCGGCGACGAGCGCGGCCAGATCGACGACGAATCGAAGGCCGTCGCCGGCTGGGTGCTCGATCAGATCCTGGTCCTGCTCCACCCGTTCATGCCGTTCATCACCGAAGAGCTGTGGCACGCGATGGCAGACCCGGCTCACCCGCGGACACACGACCTGATCGTCGCGCTGTGGCCGATGGCCGACGCGCGGTCGCTCGATCCGGAGGCGAGCAAGGAAGTCGACTGGCTGATCCGCCTGGTTCAGGAGATCCGCACCGCGCGTAACGAGCTGAACGTGCCCCCCGGCGCGCGCCTGCCGCTCCACGTCCGCGACGCGAATACCGCGACGCTGGCGCGCCTGGAACGCCAGGCCCCGGCGCTCGCGCGTCTCGCCCGCGTGACGCTTGCGAATGGTGAAGCGGCCGGCGGCGCTGCGCAGGTCGTGGTCGACGAGGCAACCTTCGTCCTGCCGCTCGAAGGCGTCATCGATCTCGATGCCGAGCGCGCCCGCCTGACCAAATCGATCGCGGCGGCCGAAAAGGAGCGCGACGCACTCGCCGGTCGCCTGTCGAACGCGAGCTTCGTCGAACGCGCCAAGCCCGAAGCGGTGGAGAAGGCCAAGGCCGACCACGCGGACAAGGCTGCCGAAGCCGCACGGTTGCACGCGGCGCTCGGACGGCTGGGCTGAACGACGAGGGTCGCCGGTGCCGGTCCTCCTCGCAAAGGGAGGACCGGCGCCTGGTTAGACCCTCATCGCCCGGTTAGTCGACGACCACCGGTATTCCCGACAGCGCCTTGGCGGTCCGGATCGTCAGCGACGTCTTGACGCTTGCCACGTTGGGCGCGGGCGTCAGGTGCGTCGTCAGGATCTCCTGGAAACTTTTCAGGTCCGGCGCGACGATCTTCAGGATGAAGTCGATCTCGCCGTTGAGCATGTGGCACTCGCGGATTTCCGGAATGTTCGCGATGTGATGCTCGAAGGCTGCCAGATCGTGCTCGGCCTGGCTGCGCAACGATACCATCGCGAACACCGTGATCGGAAAGCCCAACTGGCTGGCGTCGAGATCGGCGTGGTAGCCGCGGATCGCGCCGGCTTCCTCGAGCGCACGCACGCGGCGCAGGCAGGGCGGTGCGGTAAGCCCCACCTGGTCGGCCAGGTCGACATTGGTCATCCGACCGTCGGCCTGCAGCAGCGACAGGATCTGACGATCGATCCGGTCAAAACTCATTTCACGCAACTCCCGATGAACGCCGCAAAGCAAGCGAATGATTCCCCATAGCGATAAGATTGTTGCGGCGAAACGCAATTGTCCCACATTGCGACGAACCTTTTGGGTCCGAAATGCGCTGTTCCTTCCCCGAGTTCGCGCCGTTAAGGAATCGGTACGGAGAGCATGATAGGTTCCATCCTATCCGGGGAATGATGTGCGGTTCGACGATAGCCTTAAGACGATCCTCGCCGCCGACATGGCCACCAGTTTCGGCGCGCAGTCCGCGTGGCGTCAACTGGTCGACCTGATGGGCAGGGGCAGGGCGGCGGTCGACGAACCGGCGATCGCGCGCCTGCGTCTGTTGCGACAGGCCGTACCGGTCCAGGTTCGTGCCGCCAGCGCCCGCGCGCTCGCCTTTGCCCAGCCGGACGCCCGCCTCGTCGGTTTCTTTGCCGAGGACGACCTGGCAATCGCGGCGCCCGTACTGCGGACGGCGACGCTCGATGCCGATGACTGGCTCGCGCTGCTGCCACGTCTCGCGCCGGCCAGCCGCTCCGTCCTGCGCCACCGTCGCGACTTGCCGCCGGCAGTCCAGCGCGGGCTGCAGAGCTTCGGTCCGATCGACTTCATCCTGCCTACGCCGGACATTCCGCTCGAACCTGCGGTATCAGAGGATCTGGCGCAGCGAGCTCTGGCCGTCGAACACCCTATCGAGTCGGATCGCGGACCCGTCGCTTCGGCGGCGCCAACGCAGGCACCGGATCCGGTACCTGCGACCGAAACGCCAGTCGTCTCTGCGCTCGCATCCCCACCAGTACCGGTTTCGGTCGCGGCGCCCGTGTTGGACGCGCCGCTCAGCGAGACGCCTTTTCTCGCCCTGGGCGTGGTTGCCCGTGGCCTGCCGTTCGTTGCCGAGGCGCTGCGCCATGCCGAACTGGCCGCCGCCGCCCCGCCCGTTCCTGCGCCGCCATCCTCCGCGGACGCGACGCGGTTCGAGATTTCCGACCTCGTCGCGCGGATCGAGGCGTTCAATCGCGATCGCACGGTCGAGGACGCGGTACCGGCCGCGACTCCCGCCGAAACCGAAGGCTTTCGCTATGAGACGGATGCGCAGGGGACGATCCGCATGGTCGACGGCGTCGCGCGCGCCGCGCTGATCGGCGTGTCGCTCGCTTATGCCGCCAAGCAGGGCGAAGTGCAGCTCGACGGGGTCGCCGCGGGTGCTTTCCGGCGCCGCTCGCGGTTCAGCGACGCGCGGCTCGAGGTCGGCGGCCTGTCCGATGCGTTCGGATCGTGGCGCGTCTCCGGTGTCCCGGTGTTCGATCACGACTCGGGACGATTTACCGGATTTCGCGGGATTGCGCGTCGTCCCCGCCGCGATGAGACCGCGGAGCTTCAGCATACGGTGTCTTCGCCCGTATCGGATGCGCTGCGCCAGCTCGTCCACGAACTGCGCACGCCGACCAATGCGATCGCCGGTTTTGCCGAACTGATCGAGACCCAGCTGCTCGGGCCGGTCTCGCCGACCTACCGCGAGCGTGCGACGACGATCCGCACGCAGGCCGGCGATCTGCTCGCTGCCATCGACGATCTCGACACCGCAGCGCGGATCGAAGGCCGTGCGCTCGATCTGCGTGCGACGACCGTGCCCGTCGGTCCCTTGCTCGACCGGGTGACGCGCGATCTGCAGCCGCTGGCAACGCTGCGTGGCGCGACGCTGCTGATCGCCATGCCGGACGGCGACTGCGAGATACTCGGCGACGATCGCGCGGTGGAACGCCTCGTCGGTCGCCTGCTGGCGGCGCTCGTATCGGCGGGTCGTCAGGGGGAGCAGATCGGGATCGTCGCACGCCCCGCCGGCAGCACTATCTCGATCGAGTTCGACCGTCCCGCCGCGCTTGCCGCGCATACCGCCGACATTCTGCTGAGCATAGACGTCGAACAGGACAACCACTCCGACGGCGCGCCGCTCCTCGGGACCGGGTTCGCGCTCCGGCTTGCGCAGAACCTCGCGGTCGAGTTGGGCGGCATGCTCGGTATCGGCCCGGAGCGGCTGACGCTGCAACTCCCGGCGGTAGAAGATCGCGCGGTGGAGCGGGTTGCCGACGAACAACGGTGAGCGCGTATACCCCGTCCCGGCCGACCGACGCGGAGCGCGTCGTCTGGCCCGACCCGTTCGGGACGCGGTTTACCGTCTTCGTCGATGTCGAGGAGGAGTTCGACTGGCGTGCGCCGCTGGATCGGCGTAACCGCGCGACGACCGCGATGGCCGCGTTTCCTGCTGCGCATGGTCGGTTCGCCGAGCGCGGCGTCGCCCTGACCTGCCTGATCGACCATCCGATCGCGACCGACCCGGCCTCGGTCGCCATCCTGTCGCGCGTGCTGGAGGACGGTCGATCGGAAATCGGTACGCAGTTGCACGCCTGGGTCAGCCCGCCGTTCGACGAGGAGGTTACGGCGGCGTCGAGCTATCCGGGTAACCTCCCGCGTTCGCTGGAGGCTGCCAAGCTCGAAATGCTCACGGCGTCGATCGCAGAGGCGTTCGGCACCCGGCCGCGTGCCTATCGTGCGGGGCGATACGGCATCGGCCCTCACAGTTTCGCGGTGTTGGCCGAGCTGGGGTACCGCATCGATAGCTCGATCCGCCCCGGCTATGACTACCGCGCCGACGGCGGCCCCGACTTCACGATGGCGGACGCGCGGGCGTACCGCGTCGGCGGCATCGTCGAGCTGCCGTTGACGACGATCTTCACCGGTTGCGCGCGGCGGGGCGGAGCCGGCCTGTATCGTGCGCTGGGCCGCGTGCCGAAGGGCAGGGGCGCGTTCGCGCGCGCCGGGCTTCTGTCCAGGATAGCACTCACGCCGGAGGACATGCCGATCGAGGCCGCGCTAGAGGCCGTGGCGGTCGCGGATGGCGAAGGCCTCCGGTTGCTGAACCTGTCGTTCCATTCGCCGTCCTTAGCGCCCGGCCATACCCCGTACGTACGCGATGCAGCCGACCTGAAGCGCTTCCACGCCTGGTGGACGACCATGCTCGACGCGCTCGATCGGCGCGGCATACGCAATGCGTCGCTTGACGAGATCATCACGGCGCTTGCCTGAACGGTGTCGATAGGCGCGTCCCGGGCATTCCCGGTGACGCAAGCGAACATTCGCGCCGGCCGATGCGTCTGCGTGAACCGGGCTCCTCCGGGCCGATTGCCTCCGGACGCCAACGAGAAAGGGCGGCCCGTTGCCGGACCGCCCTTCTGATACGCAGATACTGTAAGAGACTTTAGCGCTTCGAGAACTGGAAGCTGCGACGGGCCTTCGCCTTGCCGTACTTCTTGCGCTCGACGACGCGGCTGTCGCGGGTCAGGAAGCCTGCTGCCTTGACCGTTGCGCGCAGCACCGGCTCGAAGCGGGTCAGGGCCTGGCTGATGCCGTGCTTGACCGCGCCGGCCTGGCCCGAAAGACCACCGCCCTTGACGGTGCAGACGACGTCGTACTGACCTTCGCGCTCGGTGATCCCGAACACCTGGTTGATGACGAGGCGCAGCGTCGGACGTGCGAAATACACTTCCTGGTCACGACCGTTGATCGTGATCTTGCCGGTGCCGGGCTTGACCCAGACGCGTGCGACGGCGTCCTTGCGACGGCCGGTCGCATAGGCGCGGCCCTGCTTGTCGAGGATCTGCTCGCGCAGCGGCATCGGCTCGCGGACGGGCTCGTTCGAGACCGGCGCTGCGATATCGCCTTCGCTGGTCGGCAGAGTCTGCTCAGCGGGGGCAGCCGGCGCGGGCTGGTTGGTCAGGCTCGCGAGATCGGCGAGCGACTGGCGGTTGTCGGACATTATGCGCCCACCTTGTTCTTGCGGTTCATGCTGCCGATGTCGAGCACGGCAGGGTTCTGTGCCTCGTGCGGATGCTCGGTGCCCTTGAAGATGCGCAGGTTGCGCATCTGCTCACGACCCAGCGGGCCGCGCGGGATCATGCGCTCGACGGCCTTTTCGAGAACACGCTCCGGGAAGCGGCCATCGAGGACCTTGGCGGCAGTGATGCCCTTGATGCCGCCGGCGTAACCGGTGTGCTTGTAATAGATCTTCTTCGCGGCCTTGTTGCCGGTGAAGCGGATCTTGTCGGCGTTGATCACGACGACGTTGTCACCGCAATCGACATGCGGGGTGAACGACACCTTGTGCTTGCCGCGCAGGACGTTGGCGATGATCGATGCGGCACGACCGACGACGAGACCTTCTGCGTCGACGATATGCCACTGCTTGTCCACCTCTGCCGGCTTTGCCGACTTGGTGGTCTTCATGAGCGCCTTCATGGGCGTTAGACCTTCCAGATTGAATGCACGCGGCCCCGAATCCGGATGCCGCGAATGCCGGCCTAATGCTGAAAGAGGCTTATCAAGTCAAGCATTCCGCCAGTTTCCTGACGGGTATTATGATACCTGTCGCCGTGTTCGGGGTGCAGTGCCGAGGGCATGGGCGGCAAAGATCGCCGCGATCAACAGTAGCGCGGCGTTGGCCTGGTGCGCGACCGCGACATGGATCTGCACGCCCGTCATCAAGGTGGCGATGCCGAGCATGATCTGCAGGGTGACCAACCCGACGACGAAGAACCCTGCGCTGCTGCCGGTCTTGGTCGCCTTGACGGCCAGCCATATGAGCCCCGTCGCTGCCGCGAAGGCGAACCAGCGATGGATGAACTGCACGACGATCGGGTTGTCGACCGCGTTGCTCCACGCCGGGTTCACCATCGGCACGCCCTCGGGGAACAGGGTGTCGCCCATCAATGGCCAGCTCGCAAAGGCGTATCCCGCATCGAGCCCGGCGGTAAACGCGCCATAGACGAGCTGCACGAACAGCAGCGCGAGCGCGAGGATCGCGACGGGCGCCATGCGGGCTGGGGCGGCAAGCGGATCACGGTGCAACGCCATCAGGTCGAGCGCGGTCCACACGATCCCCGCGAGGATCGTCAGCGCGGTCAGCAGGTGGACGGCGAGTCGAATGTGGCTGACATCGGTCCGTACCGACAGCCCGGACGCGACCATCCACCAGCCGATCGCGCCCTGGAACGCACCGAGCGCCAGCAGCGCCGACAAGCGCCAGCCGTACCCGACCGGGATCCGCTTGCGCACCGCGAACCAGATCAGTGGTGCGGCAAACGCGAGGCCGATCACGCGTCCGAGAAGCCGGTGGAGATATTCCCAGAAGAAGATCGCCTTGAACCCGCTCAACGTCATATCGGCGTTGAACGCGGCATATTCGGGGATCCGCTTGTAGTTCGCGAACTCGGCTTGCCACTGCGCGTCGTTCAGCGGTGGGATGACGCCGCTGATCGGCTTCCACTGCGTGATCGAAAGCCCCGATTCGGTCAGCCGCGTGATCCCGCCGATCACCACCATCGCGACGATCAAGCCGGCGACAATGAACAGCCAGGTCGCGACGTTGCGGGGACGGGCTTTGGTGAGGAAGGCAGCGCTGGGTTGAAGCATGGCCTGATAATACGCTGGCGAAGGGCGCGGCGCCATCGCTTCGTGATGCGCCGTTGCTTCATGTTGCTCGACCGACGGTGGTTCGAGGACGCCCAGCAACGGGAGCTCTCTACTCCCATGTTCTCCCGCGGAGGCGGGAGCCCAGGCCGGGTCCCCGCCTTCGCGGGCAAACAAGGAGGGACGAAGGGTTCCTAACGGAGCGAAGCTCGAACCCATGGGCGTCGAATCAACATCCAGACGCCTGCTCCAACACCCGTAGAAAAATCCGCCATGTGATGTTGTATCCTTTCAACGAGGCGGCTATATCCGACGGACGATGACGCCCTCGGCCACCCATACGCACCGCTTCGCCGGTCTCGACCGCTATGCGATCGGTCTTTCCGGGCTTTGCATGGTGCATTGCCTCGCGACGTCGGTGCTGGTCGCGTTGATGTCGACCGCAGGCGGCTTCCTGCTCGATCCGATCTTCCACGAAGTCGGCCTGACGATCGCGATCGGCCTCGGCGCGCTCGCACTTGGGCGCGGCGTGCTGCATCACGGCTATATGATGCCGGCGGCGATGGGGTCGCTCGGCCTCGGCATCATGGCCGGTGCGATGACGCTGCCGCATGACAGCGGCGGCGGCGAAACATTGTGGACCATCGTCGGCGTCGGCCTGCTCGCGTTCGGCCACGATCTCAATCGTCGCGCCGATACCTGAGCCGGGTTGCTGGAAACCCTCCGGCATCCTACTTCATCCAGCATGGCGCACGCCCACAACCACACCGAACCGCAAGGCGCCGACCTCACAGTCGCGGCGCAGATGACGCTCGAAAAAGCCGGCGAGCAGTGGACGACGATGCGTGCCAGCGTCTTCGCGGCGCTGTCGAGCTTCGAGAAACCGGCGTCTGCCTACGACATCGCCGAGGCCGTCTCGAAATCCGAAGGTCGCCGGGTAGCGGCCAATAGCGTGTACCGCATCCTCGACCTGTTCGTCGGCGCGAACCTCGCGCGCCGGGTCGAGAGCGCCAACGCCTATGTCGCCAACGCGCATCCGGATTGCCTGCACGACTGTATCTTCCTGGTTTGCGACTCATGCGGCCAGACGACGCACCTGGACAACGACGTGATCACGCGCGGCGTCCGCAACGCTGCCGTTGCCGCCGGCTTCTCGCCGGTCCGCCCGGTGATCGAGGTCCGCGGACGCTGCGCGGACTGCGAAGCGAACTAGACCAGCGCCTTGCCCATCCGGATCATCGGCACCGGTACGTCGCCCGGCGTCTCGATCCGTTCGATCGGCAGATAGCCGCCCGCCCGGTAGAGCGGCTCGCCCGCCAGCGTCGCCATCATCTCCGCTCGTTCGAACCCGGCATCGCGCGCCGCCGCCTCGCAAACGGACAGGACCAGGCGACCAACGCCCCGTCGCGTGAAGTCGGGATCGGTGTACATCGCCCTGATCCGCGCCGCATCGCATGCAGGATCCAGCAGGGCCGAATCGCGCAACGCGGTGCTGTGATCGCCGCCATAGAGCGTAGCCCGTCGGCTCCAGCCGCCGCACCCGGCAAGCCGCCCATCCGCTGCATGGACCAGCAGATACGTCCCATCGGCGATCAACTGCGTATCGAGGCCCATCACCGCGCGGCTTGCCGTAACCTGCGCCGGGGTAAGGAAGTCCCCTTGCAACGATCCGATCGCCCGCGCCATCAGCGTCGCGATCGCCGGGATGTCCGCTGCGACGGCAACACGGTGCGTAAAGTCCATAGTCGTGCAGATCCCGAGCAATTTCAGTGGGAATACTACCGCAATGCGACGGTAACAATCGACACGATACGCGCGCTGCTTTAAGCGATTGGGATGGCCGACCTCCCTTCGACACCGCTGCTCGATACCGTTTCGACTCCCGCCGACCTCCGCAAGCTGCGCCCCGACCAGCTCCGCCAGCTCGCCGACGAACTGCGTACCGAGACGATTTCCGCGGTCGGGACCACCGGCGGTCATCTCGGCTCGGGCCTCGGCGTGGTCGAGCTGACGACCGCGATCCACTATGTCTTCGACACGCCGCGCGACCGATTGGTGTGGGACGTCGGTCACCAATGCTATCCGCACAAGATCCTCACCGGGCGCCGCGATCGGATCCGCACGCTGCGTCAGGGTGGTGGGCTCAGTGGCTTCACCAAGCGTAGCGAGAGCGAATACGATCCGTTCGGCGCGGCGCATTCGTCGACCTCGATCTCGGCGGCACTGGGCTTTGCGGTCGCCAACAAGATCGCCGGCACGCCCGGCAAGGGCATCTCCGTGATCGGCGACGGCGCGATGTCGGCAGGCATGGCGTACGAGGCGATGAACAACGCCGAGCAGGCCGGCAACCGGCTGGTCGTGATCCTCAACGACAACGACATGTCGATCGCGCCACCGGTCGGCGGGTTGTCCGCGTACCTGTCGCGCATCGTGTCGAGCCGCGAGTTCCTCGGCTTCCGCGATCTGGCGCGCAAGCTCGCCCGCCGGCTGCCGAAGCCGATTGCGAGCGGGATGCGCAAGACCGACGAGTTCGCGCGCGGCATGACGATGGGCGGCACGCTGTTCGAGGAACTCGGCTTCTATTATGTCGGGCCGATCAACGGGCATAACCTCGAACACCTGATACCGGTGCTCGAAAATGTCCGCGATGCCGAGGAGGGGCCGATCCTCGTCCACGTCGTCACCAAGAAGGGCAAGGGCTACGCGCCCGCCGAGGCGGCCGCGGACAAATATCACGGCGTGCAGAAGTTCGACGTGATCTCCGGCGTGCAGACCAAGGCGCCGCCGGGCCCGCCGCAATACCAGAACGTGTTCGGCGCGCAGCTCGTCGCCGAGGCCGCCAAAGATCCGCGGATCTGCGCGATCACCGCGGCGATGCCGTCTGGCACCGGGCTCGATGCGTTCGCCAAGGCGTATCCCGACCGGTTCTTCGACGTCGGCATCGCCGAACAGCACGGCGTGACCTTCGCCGCCGGGCTCGCCGCGCAGGGCATGCGGCCGTTCTGCGCGATCTACTCGACGTTTCTCCAGCGCGCATACGACCAGGTCGTGCACGACGTCGCGATCCAGAACCTGCCGGTGCGGTTTGCGATCGACCGCGCGGGACTGGTCGGTGCGGACGGTGCGACTCATGCCGGGTCGTTCGACGTCACCTACCTGGCGACGCTCCCGAACTTCGTCGTGATGGCGGCGGCGGACGAGGCCGAGCTCGTCCACATGACGCACACTGCGGCGCAGTACGATACCGGCCCGATCGCATTGCGCTATCCGCGCGGCAACGGCACCGGCGTCGCGCTGCCCGAGACTCCGCAACTGCTTGAGATCGGCAAGGGGCGTGTCGTGCGCGAGGGCAAGACCGTCGCGATCCTGTCGCTCGGCACTCGGCTCGAGGAAGCGCTCAAGGCTGCCGAGGTTCTTGAAGCCAAGGGGCTGAGCACGACGGTAGCGGATCTCCGCTTCGCCAAGCCGCTCGACGTCGACCTGATCCGCAAGCTGCTGACGACGCACGAGGTCGCGGTGACGATCGAGGAGAATTCGGTCGGTGGTTTTGGCGCACACGTGCTGACGATGGCGTCTGACGAGGGCTTGATCGACGGTGGGCTCAAGCTGCGCACGCTGCGTCTGCCCGACGTGTACCAGGATCAGGACAAGCCCGAAATCCAGTATGCCGAAGCCGGACTCGACGCGACCGCGCTGGTCGATACCGTGTTGAAAGCGCTCCGCCACAATTCGGGCGGGGTCGCCGAAGCGCGCGCATGACCGGGCCGACCAAGGGCATCGCGATCATTGCGCTGGCGGTGATCGTGATGGTGTCGTTGAATATTGCGATGTGGCGGCGGATGAGGGGTGGCTTGGCTGCGGCGAAGGCCGAGCAAGCGGCGAACCCCGAACTGTTCGATGAGGACGGTTCTCGGATTTCTTGAGCACACTTTGGTAGGTAGGCACCACCCCGGCGGAGGCCGGGGCCCAATTGGTGAGGTCGCAGTAATCGAGGATGGCGCTCCGTTAGCGACGTCCCCCAGTTGGGCCCCGGCCTTCGCCGGGGTGGTCCGTTGGGGGCGACTTCACCCACCCAGATAGTGCGTCTGCGCGGCATCCGTGGCGCTCACCGCGAGAATCGACCGCGCTTTGCTTGGCGGCAAAGCCTGCCCCCGACCATCGCCACTCGCCGCGATGACGCGCTCCAGCAAGTCCTGCCCTTCACGCCACCAGCCAATCCCACTCGCGGCATTCAGATGGCCCTGCGGCCCTGCGTCGACGAAATGACTCCCCCAGTCCGCCGCCATGCTATGCGCGCGCTCTGGCGTCACCCAGGGATCGTCACTGCTCGCCACCACGATCGACGGAAACGGCAACGGCGTCCGCGGCGTCGGCGAGAAGCCCTTCAGCTCGGCCTGTGCGCCGCCACGATCGACATCGGCCGGCGCCACCAGCAACGCGCCGGCAACCGGCCATCCGTAAGGCTGGGGGCTGAGTTCCGCCCACCACGCCACCGCGAGGCACCCGAGGCTATGCGCGGCGAGGATTACCGGCGCCTGTGCCTGCCGGATAGCCTCGTCCAGTCGCGTCACCCAGGCGTTGCGGTGCGGCGTGTTCCACATGCCGAGCTCGACACGGACCGTGTCGGGCCGCGCGTCTTCCCATAACGTCTGCCAGTGCGAAGGACCCGATCCACCAAGCCCCGGTACGGTCAGGATCGTCGGCTGGACGGAATCATACGGTGCGAAACTACCCACAGCACTTCTCCTTCTCCAAAACCTCGTTCTTCGAGGTTGGGAGCGTGGCCGAAGACGCTCTAGGGTACGCCATCCGGTCACGATCCCATGCCCTGAACGTAATCCTACTCATTCGGTAGGCAATGGCATTGCGGCGAAAGGAAGGCAGCTTGCGGCAATCGGATCGGACGGCGATACGCACGCCATGGTGAAGGTACGTGCAGACCAGATGCTGGTCGACAGAGGGCTGGTCGAGTCGCGGACGCGCGCGCAGGCGCTGATCATGGCGGGCCTCGTGTTCGCGGGAACGAAGAAGGTCGACAAGCCCGGTCAGACGCTGCCCGATGACGTCCTCCTCGATGTTCGCGGGCGCGACCACCCCTGGGTCTCGCGCGGCGGCATCAAGCTCGCCCACGGCCTCGCGCACTTCGGCTGGGACGTTACCGGCGCGGTCGCGGTCGACGTTGGCTCCTCGACCGGCGGCTTCACCGACGTCATGCTGAAGAGCGGCGCAACCAAAGTGTACGCGGTCGACAGCGGCACCAACCAGCTCGCCTGGTCGCTCCGGCAGGACGAGCGCGTCGTCGTCCACGAACAGACCAGCGCACGGATCCTCACGTCCGTCCATATCCCCGAGCCCATCGACCTGATCGTCTGCGATGCGAGCTTCATCGGCTTGGCGAAGGTGCTCGAACGGCCGATGTCCTTCGCCAAGCCCGATGCGCGGTTGATGGCGCTGGTGAAGCCACAGTTCGAGGCGGGCCGCGGCGAAGTGGGGAAGGGCGGTGTCGTCCGCGACCCGGCCATCCACCAGCGGGTCTGCGACGAGGTGGCGGAATGGCTGACGGGGCAGGGCTGGCACGTCGAGGGCGTGGTCGAGAGCCCGATCACCGGACCCGAGGGTAATGTCGAATTCCTGATCGCGGCGCGTCATGACGGCGATCTGCCGCCGCCCGTCGTGCCGGAATGAACCACTAGCGGAACGATTGTCGCGCAAGCACGGTTTACGCACCGCCAAATGCGCGCCAGGACGTGGCCGCGTAGAGACGGAAGGACGTGTGTGGGCGGTATCGCTTCGAAGGGCCAGTTGAGGATGTCGTTCCTCCGCTGGGCGGTCGTGACCGTCCCGCTGATCCTGTTGCTTGGCTTTGTATCCGGTCGATCCGTCGCAGTCGGCAGTGAGAACGCCTGGTACGTCGCGCTCGCCAAGCCCGCGCTGACGCCACCTGGCTGGGTGTTTCCGGTCGCCTGGACGACGCTCTACATCCTGATCGGTCTTGCGCTCGCGATGATCCTGAACGCACGGGGAGCCCGTCTGCGCGGCCTCGCCGTCGCGGTGTTCGTCGCGCAGTTCGCCCTCAACCTTGCCTGGACGCCGATGTTCTTCGGCGCTCACCGGATCGGCGCGTCGGTACTGGTCATCGTCGCGATGCTCGCGCTGTCGATCGCCGCGACCGTCGTGTTCGCGCGGATCCGGCCGGCCGCTGCGTGGCTGATGGTCCCGTATATGGTCTGGATCAGCTTTGCGGGCGTGCTCGCGTTCAGCATCGGCCGATTGAACCCCGGTGCCGAGACCCTTGCACCCGCCGGTCATACGTCCCAAATGCTGTGACGAACTGATCGTACGGGAATTTGAAGCAATGCAGTCCGAAAACCGCGTGTACGACGATATCGTCAAGGTCTTGAACGGCGCGGCCGGTACGCTTGCTGGCGTGGGTCGCGAAGCCGGCTCGGGTGCCCGCGAACGGGCGCGCGAATGGCTCGGCGGGCTCGACTTTGTCAGCCGCGAAGAGTTCGACGCGGTCAAGGCGATGGCCGCAGCCGCACGCGACGAAAACGATGTGCTGAAGGCACGTCTGGACGCGCTCGAAGCGAAATCGACGGTAAATGCGCCGGCCGAGGCGTCGGTCGACTGACTTTTCCACAGTTTTCCGCAGAATCGGGACCAACGGGGTTGCCGTGGCGTTTTTGCCTCGGCACCCCTTGTCGTGCGATAAGGACCGCCAGGACCCTATGATGCTCGACCAAGTAGACCACGACCACGAAGACGCCGCCCCGATCGACATGCTCGAAAGCTACTATGCCGCGCATGGCTGGGAGCATGAGCGTCACGAGGACGAGATCGTCGCGACCGTCAAAGGGAGCTGGACGACGTATGAATTGCGGGCGTTGTGGCGCGACGACGACAGCGTGCTGCAATTCCTGGCGTTTCCCGACATCAAGGTCCCCGATGAGCGCCGGCACGCGGTCTACGAGACGATGGGGCTGGTCAACGAACAGCTCTGGATCGGTCACTTCGAACTCTGGTCGACCAGTGGCGTCCTGTTGTTCCGGCACGCGGCGATGGTCGATGGCGGCGATGACGGGACGATGTCGCTCGAGGCGGCGGAACTTCTGGTCGAGTCGGCGATCGAGGAATGCGAGCGCTTCTACCCGGTATTCCAGTTCGTGCTGTGGGGCGGGAAGACGCCCAAGGACGCGATTGCGGCGGCGCTGATCGAAACGCACGGCGAGGCATGAGCGTCCCGGTGGGGCCGATCTGGCTGATCGGTTGCGGCAACATGGGTGGCGCGATGCTGCGGCGCTGGATCGCGGCCGGGCTCGATCCGGCAAGCGTGACGGTGATCACCCGAAGCGGCAAGGGCGCCCCCGAGGGCGTCCGCTCGCTGACCGCGCTTCCCGACGAAGCGGCGCCCGCCACGCTGATGCTCGCGCTCAAGCCGCAGCAGATCGACGCCGCGCAAGCCTTGCTGGAGCCGCTGCGGGGTGCGCCGGCGCTGTTGCTTTCGATCCTGGCGGGCGTGGATCACGCGGCTTTGTCCAACCGGTTTACCGCCGACACGATCGTGCGCGCGATGCCCAATCTGCCGGTCGCGATCGGCAAGGGCGTAACGTCGCTCTACACGGTCGGCGCGTCGGACGCGGCGATCGCCGCGGCAGAAGCCTTCGCGGCCCCGCTCGGTCATTACGAATGGATCGCCGACGAAGCGCATTTCGACGCGGTCACGGCGCTCGCAGGATGTGGCCCGGGCTTCGTGTTCCGGTTCGCCGACGCGCTTGCCAGCGCGGGCGCCGCGCTCGGTCTGCCTGCAGACCAGGCCGCCCGCTTCGCCATCGCCACGCTCGAAGGCGCCGCGATAATGGCCGCCGCTGCGGACGTATCACCCGCCGTGCTCGCCGACCGCGTCGCCAGCCCGGGCGGATCGACCCGCGAGGGCATGAACGTCCTCGACCGCGACGATGCGCTCGTCACGCTGCTGACCGCGACGCTCGCCGCATCGGAACGCCGCAACGCCGAAATGGCCGCCGCCGCGCGCTAGGTCTGGATAGAGAATTGGCTGGGGCGGCAGGGTTCGAACCTGCGCATGGCGGCATCAAAAGCCGCTGCCTTACCACTTGGCGACGCCCCAACAGAGGCGGCCTTATAGCGGGGCCGCCGGATGTGAAAAGCCCTTCCGAGGCTTAATCGGCAAGATGATGCAGCCAGTTGTTTTCGTCCGGTGCCGTACCGCGCTGGATCGAGACGAGCGCGTCGCGCATCCGCATGGTCATCTGTCCGGGGCCGCCGCTGCCGATCGTGAAGCGCCCCTCCGGGCTCGCCACGGTACCGATCGGCGTCACCACCGCCGCGGTGCCGCAGGCGAACGCCTCGACCAGCCGGCCGCTCGCCGCATCGGCGCGCCACTGGTCGATCGAATACGCCTCTTCGCGCACGGTGATGCCCTGCGCGCGGGCGAGCGTCAGGATCGAATCCCGCGTGATGCCGGGCAGGATCGTGCCGGTCAGGGCCGGCGTGGCCATGCTGCCGTCATCGAATACGAAGAAGATGTTCATGCCGCCGAGTTCCTCGACCCAGCGGCGTTCGGCGGCGTCGAGGAAGACGACCTGGTCGCAGCCGTTGCGGATCGCCTCGGACTGCGCGAGCAGGCTGGCGGCGTAGTTGCCGCCGCATTTGGCGGCACCGGTGCCACCCTGCGCTGCCCGCGTGTAATGCTGGCTCACCCAGATCGAAACGGTCGGCGCGCCACCCTTGAAATAGGCGCCGACCGACGAGGCGAGCACCATGTACAGATATTCCGACGACGGCTTCACGCCCAGGAACACTTCGGAGGCGAACATGAACGGCCGCAGGTACAGTGCGCCGCCATCGCTGTCGGGGATCCAGTTCGCATCGGTCCTGACCAGCCGCTCGACCGATTCGAGGAACAGGTCTTCGGGCAGTTCGGGCATCGCCAGACGCCGCGCCGAATCCTGGAAACGGCGCGCGTTAGCCTCAGGGCGGAACAGCGCGGTACCGCCATCGGCCAGCCGGTACGCCTTCATCCCCTCGAAGATCTCCTGCGCATAATGCAGCACCGACGAGGCGGGATCGATCGTCAGCGGCGCGCGTGCGGTGATGCGCGCGTCGTGCCAGCCCTCGGCATCGCTATAGCGGATCATCGCCATGTGATCGGTAAAGACCCGGCCGAACCCCGGATCGATCAGCCGTTTAGCCCGCTCGTTCGCCTCGACCGGAGTCGCATTCTGTTCGTGCCGGAAGGCGGAGGTCGGCGCAAAAGCTGAAGCGGACATCGAATTCTCTCTCGTGGCGGGTTGCCGACGACTACGGGCGATGTCTAAACCGGTCAACATGCCTGCCACAGCGTCGTCTGCTTCACCCCTGTTCCTCCGCGAACCCGAACTCCGCCGCGGCATGGAGCTGTTGTATTTCGGCTATAGCCACCTGACCCGGTCGATCGACCAGGGACTTGCCGAGGAGGGGCTGGGTCGCGCGCATCATCGTGCCTTGTATTTCATCGCGCGCAGGCCCGACATGACGGTCAGCGAATTGCTGTCGTTGCTGGCGATCACGAAGCAGTCGCTGGGCCGCGTTTTGAACGAACTGGCGGAGCGCAAGCTGGTCGAGACCCGGCCGGGCGAGCGCGATCGGCGCCAGCGGTTGCTGCGCCTGACCGCCGAGGGCTCGAAGATGGAACGCGAGCTTTTCGAGGCGGCTCGGGTGCGGATGGCTGCGGCCTATGCGAATGCGGGGCAGAGCGCGGTGTCGGGATTCTGGGCAGTGCTGGAGGGGTTGGTCCCCGAGGCGGATCGATCGCAGGTCTTCGGCCTGCGCAGCTAGCAACGCGCATATCGGCGGCGGAAGACCGGGCTGGCGGGACAATTTCCGTTGACGTCGCGACCAGGGTTGTGGCACTCGGCGCTCGATCGAGAGCCGGTTCGCAACGCGTACCGTACGGCAGAGATCGCCGTGACGCGGGTGTAGCTCAATGGTAGAGCTTTTGCTTCCCAAGCAAGTGACGAGGGTTCGATTCCCTTCACCCGCTCCATTCTTCTGCTGATACTCGGGGTCGTCGCCAAGAGCGCGCCGCCGCCCTCCGCCTGATACGAAGGGCGGCCTCGTCTCAGCGCTGCGCTATCCCGGCCTTCGCCAACGCATCCGCCCAAAGGCCATAGCCCGCTTCGTCGGGATGCGTCCCGTCGGGCAGCAGCGTGCGGTTCAGGCTGCCGTCCGGCTTCAGGAACCCTGCACCGATGTGGATGTAGCGAATGCCGCCATCCTGCGCGTAGCGGGCGGCGAGCAGCCGGTTGGTCTGCGCGATCGCCACCCGCAACGGATCGGCGGGCGTGTCGCCGCGCGGGAAGATCGCCATGACCGCGATGCGACTGCGCGGCGACCGGGCGCGGACGTCCCTTACGATCGCGTCGACCCCCGCCGCGACTTCGGCCGGCGTGCTGGCTCGCGCATTGTCGGTACCGGTCAGGTTGTTGGTGCCGATGTTGAGTACCACCCATTCCGGCGTCATGCCGTCGAATTCCCCGGCGCGCAGCCGCCACAACACGTTCTGCGTCCGGTCCCAGCCAAAGCCGAGATTGGCGACCGGCGTCGACCCGAAGGCCCTTTGCCAGGCTTGCGCACCACTGACGCGCGCGGCGGCTGGTGCGCCCGCCCAGAAATGCGTGATCGAATCGCCGATCATGACGACGCGCGGCTTCATGCCCTTCAGCGCGAGCACCTCCGCATGCCGCGCGTACCAGTCGTAGGAATCGGTCTCGAGCTTCGGCACCGGGATGATCGCGGTATTGATGTCGGTCATCGCCGGCAACCGCACGCGCGGCGGCTCGCCGATCAGCTTGGCCAGGGTCGGTTCGATCGCCTCCGCCATCATGCGCTGGCTGACCGTGTCGGGATGCAACGGCTTGCCGTGCTGGGGCAGGCGGGGGTCGTAGAACAGCGCGCCGTTCAGCGTGCCGTCCGGTTTTCCGAAGACCGTCCCGATATCGAGATAGGCGACCCGGGCATCGACCGCATAGCGCCGCGCGAGATAGGCGTTGACGGCGGCATCGGTCGCCGACTTCGCCGGCGTTATCCCGCTCGGCAGCAGCCCCAGCAGCAGGATCTTCGTTTCGGGCAGCCGCTGCTCCAGTTCGTCGACCACGGCATCGATCCCGGCCTGCGTCTGCGCGGCGGTCTGACCGGCACCGTTGGTGTCGTTGGTACCGATCAGCAGGACGACCGCCTTCGGATGCAGCCCCGCTATCTCGCCGTGCCGGAGACGCCAGAGGACGTTCGCCGTGGTGTCGCCGCTGAACCCGAGGTTGAGCGCGTTGCGCGGGGCGTAGAACGTCGCCCAGGTCGGCGCGAAATTCTCGTCCGGCGGCGTCGCCTTGTCGTAATTGTTGGTGATCGAATCGCCGATCAGAACGACTGTGGAATCTGGGCGTTTCGCAACGGTCGCCAGGATCGCCGCGTGACGATCTGCCCACCAGCGCTGATCGAGGCGGTCGCTCGCCGCAACGGCCAGCGTCGTTCCACCGGATGCCGGCCGGGCTGGCGTCGCCGCCGCCGTACCGAGGAGGAGCGCGGGCGCCAGCCACAGGGACGCGGTGCGAAATGTCATAAGATGGGTCCAGTCGGTGTCATGAAGCCGTTCGTCTGCGTTTCGGGGGCGCCGCGACGGACAGGCTGGGATTGAGGGGCGCGGTGGCAGGGTCGTACCAGCCCAGCGCTTGGGAAATCTGCACGGCGGTGCTTTTCAGCGCGAGCAGCGCTTCGTCCGCCGAGATGTGCGGCGTTTCGTCGATGACCTCCAGGAACGGCACGGTCAGCGCGGCGACGACCTGGCCGTCATAGCCGAAGATCGGGCAACTCATGTCGGAGACGCCGGCGATGCGGGCGCTCTGGATCCGTTCGTGTCCGCGCTCGCGGGTCGCGGCAAGCCGGGCATCGAGTTCGGCGCTGGCAGCGTCGTCGCTCGGCGTGCCGGTCGATTCCAGGACAGTCGCGCGTCGTTCTTCAGTCATGAACGCGAGCAGGACGTGCCCCGAGCAGTTCGTCGCCAGCGCGATGCTGGTCCCGAGCCGCACCGCGAAGCCGGTCGGTCCGGGGCTTTCCTGGCGCAGGATGATGAGACCCTCGACGCCGTTGACGACGACCAAGTGGCAGGACTGCATCGCGGTCGCCGACAGCGCCTGCATCAGCGGCGCGGCGACATGCGTCAGTTCCTGCGCCGGCGTCGCGCGGTGCGCGGTCTCCAGCAATTTGTAGGTCGCCCGGTACCGATCGCTCGCCGCGTCCTTGTGCAGCCAACCGCGGCGGTCGAGCACGACGATCACGCGGAAGAGCTCGCTGATCGAGCGCACAAGGCGGTTGGCGATTTCGCTGACGGTCAGGCCACTGGGCTCGGTCGCGAGGAGCTCGATGATGTCGATCGCCTTCTCCAGCGCCGGTGCCGAATAGATGCGCGGGCCGGCGCTGTCGGTGTCCGGCTGGGATTGCGGCTGTTGCTGGTACTGGGGAGCGGACATGACTGAGGCGATCGTGGTTGTAGGCGCAAACCTTATGCCGCAAGCGCCGCGCGCCGATACAGCAATCTTTCATATCTGAAAGTTGCTGCCCTAGGTATTGGCTTGCTAGGGGAGGCCATACGCCGCGATTTCGGGATCGATGTGCATAATATGGGAGACGCTGCATGACGATCGCATCGACGCTCGATTTCCGCGAGGCGGCCCGTAGGCGCCTGCCGCGCTTCCTGTTCGATTATGCCGATGGCGGCTCCTATGCGGAGGCGACGCTGGCGCGCAACGTCAGCGACCTGTCGGGGATCGCGCTGCGCCAGCGGGTCCTGCGCGACGTGTCCGATCTCGATCTGTCGACGACGCTGTTCGGCCAGCATCAAGCGCTGCCGCTCGGGCTCGGGCCGGTCGGGATCGCGGGCATGTACCATCGTCGTGGCGAGACGCAGGCGGCGCGGGCCGCGCATGCCGCGGGCGTGCCGTTCTGCCTGTCCACGGTCTCGCTCTGTTCACTGGGCGAGGTGGTGAAGGCTGCGCCGACCGGCCCGACCTGGTTCCAGCTCTATGTCATCCGCGACCGCGCGTTCATGCGCGATCTGCTCGCCACGGCTAAGGCGCAAGGCGCGAAGGCGCTGGTCTTCACGGTCGA
This sequence comes from Sphingomonas sp. R86520, assembly GCF_042466285.1. NCBI lineage: Bacteria > Pseudomonadati > Pseudomonadota > Alphaproteobacteria > Sphingomonadales > Sphingomonadaceae > Sphingomonas > Sphingomonas sp. R86520. Next base: position 2,071,192 of record NZ_JAXHBZ010000001.1, on the reverse strand, counting down.
CATGCCGGTGCCGGGCGCGCGCTACCGCGATCAGCATTCGGGGATGTCGGGCCCGCGCGCACCGCTGCGCCGGATGCTGCAGGCGATGGGCCGTCCCGGCTGGGCGTGGGACGTGGGCTTGCGCGGGCGACCGCACCAGCTCGGCAATCTGGAGCCGGTGCTGGGCAAGGCGAGCGGACTGAACGATTACATGGGCTGGCTCGGCAGCAATTTCGATCCGTCGATCGCGTGGAAGGATCTCGAATGGATCCGCGAAGGCTGGGACGGACCGCTGATCATCAAGGGCATCCTCGATCCCAACGACGCGCGCGAGGCGGCGGCGATCGGCGCGGACGGGATCGTCGTGTCGAACCATGGCGGGCGGCAGCTCGACGGCGTGCTGTCGAGCGCGGCGGCACTGCCGGCGATCGCGGAGGCGGTGAAGGGGCAGCTGACGGTGCTGGCGGATTCGGGCGTGCGGTCGGGGCTCGACGTGGTGCGGATGCTGGCGCTTGGGGCGGACGGCGTGCTGTTGGGGCGGGCGTGGCTGTATGCGCTGGCGGCGCGGGGGGAGGCGGGGGTGACGCAATTGCTGACGCTGATCGAGCGCGAGATGCGCGTGGCGATGGCGTTGACGGGGGTGCGGTCTATCGCCGAGATCGACCGGGGTATTCTGGTCTGAGGCGGGTCCTCCCAAGGCTTGCTTGACGCTCACGCACGCCAACAAAGGCAACCACCCCGGCGGAGGCCGGGGCCCAATTGGGGGACGGAGGTAACGGGGCGCCGCGCTACGTCACGACGGCCTTTCCAATTGGGGCCCGGCCTTCGCCGGGGTGGTGATTAGTGGCGAGGTCCTGCCAACCGTCTTTGCCTTGCGGTGCTCCGTTGCTCAGTGGATCGTCGGTGGCACCATCTCACCCGACAGCGTCCGCCCGGCCTTCACCGCGAACGCCAGCACCACCAGGAAGCACACCGACGGTACCAGCATCGCGGTATCGATCCCGGCGAGGTCGGAGATATGCCCCATCAGCCCGGTCAGCACCGCGCCACCGATGATCGCCATGATGATCAGCGACGCGCCCGCGCGACGGAGCGGGCCGAGTCCGTCCATGCCGAGCGCGAAGATCGTCGGAAACTGGATCGACATGAACAGGCTGGCAAGAACCAGCGCGTACAGCCCGATTTGCCCGCCGGCGAGGCCCGCGATGCCTGCCAGCACGGCACTCACCACCGCGAAGATCGCCAGCAGGCGAGGGGGGGCGATCCGGCCCATCAAAGCGGTACCGGCAAACCGGCCGATCCCGAACAGCACGAGGCTGGCGAACAGATAATCCGCGGCATCATGCTCGGCCATGCCGGGCACGTTCGCCTGCGCATAGCGGATCGTGTAGCTCCACATCCCCACCTGCGCGCCGACGTAGAAGAACTGCGTGATCGTCGCGAAGATCAGCCGCGGGTGCCGGAACACGTCGACGAACCGCGAGGGTGCGCCGACGGTCTCTTCGGCGCGATGCTCGGGAAAGCGGATCACCGCGGCGGCGACCGCGAACAGCAGCACGACGAGGCCGATCACCAGGTACGGGGTCTGCACCGCGACGACTTCGCTGCGATAGAAGGCCTCGCGCGCCGCCGGGCTCATCGCCGCGACCGTCGCCTCGTCGTGGACGATCGCCGACAGGATGAAATACTTGCCGATCAGCACGCCCGCGACCGTCCCCACCGGGTTCGCCGCCTGGGCCCAGTTGAGCCGCTTGGCCGCGGTCGTCGGGTCGCCCAGTTCTGTCATCAGCGGGTTCGCCGACGTCTCGAGGAACGCCAGCCCGCACGCGATCACGAACAGCGCGGCGAGGAAATACAGATACTCGCCGTAATGGGCGGCGGGATAGAAGAGCAGCGCACCTGCGGCGTACAGGACAAGCCCGGTGACGATCGCCGTCTTGTAGCCCTTCGCCCGCGTCACCAGCGCCGCCGGCACCGCGAGCAGGAAATAGCCCATGTAGAAGGCCTGCTGGACGAAGCTCGTCTGGAAATCCGAAAGCGTGAACGCCTTCTTGAACTGCGCGATCAGGATGTCGTTGAGGTTGTTCGCCATCCCCCAGAGGAAGAACAAAGCGACCGTCAGCACGATCGCCGGCACATATTTCCTGTCGGCGGTCGTTCCGCGCATTGCTCCACTCCTGATTTTGTTTTTGTTCGTCAGTCTATCGCACGGTCGAGATGGGTATAGCCGCCATCGACATAGAGCCATTGCCCGGTCGTATGGCTCGCCCGGTCGGACAGCAGGAACACCACCGTATCGGCGATCTCGCGGTCCTCGGTCATGCGGTGGCCGAGCGGTATGCGCGAGACGATGCCGTCGAGCTTGGCCTGCGGATCGTCGAACGTGTCGATCCAGCGCCGGTAGAGCGGCGTCATCACTTCGGCCGGGATCACCGCGTTGACGCGGATCCCGTCGCCCCGCAGCGCGACCGCCCATTCGCGGGTCAGCGCCAGTTGCGCACCCTTGGCGGCGGCATAGGCGCTGGTGTCACCCTGGCCGGTGACCGCGGTCTTCGACGAGATGTTGACGATCGCGCCGCCGGTCTTGCGCAGATGCGGCACCGCGTGATGCGCCATCGCGAAATAATGGACGAGGTTCTGGTCGAGCGAGGCGCGGAATTCGGCCGGCGTTCGGTCCAGCCCGATATTGTCGTTGGCACCGGCATTGTTCACCAGCCCGTCGATCCGGCCATAGCGTGCGACCGCCGCTTCGACCGCCGCCGCGCACGCATCGTCGTCGGACAATTCGGTGGCGACGAACAGATGCTCGGCCGCGAAATCGTCGGGTGCGCTCCGCGATACGATCACCGGGATCGCGCCTTCCTCGGCCAGCCCGCGCGCGATGGCGAGGCCGATACCGGCCCCGCCACCCGTGACGATCACGACCCTGCCGTCGAGCCCGAGCTTCATCCGGCGAACCGATAGTCGACCAGCGACTGCGGCTTCATCTGGATCGAATAGCCCGGCAGCGTCGGCGGCATGTAGGCTGCGTCACGGATCACGCAGGGGTCGACGAAATGCTCGTGGAGATGGTCGACATACTCGATCACGCGCCCCTCCTTGGTCCCGGAGAAGCACAGATAGTCGATCATCGACAGATGCTGGACATATTCGCACAGGCCGACGCCGCCGGCATGCGGACACACCGGCAGGTCGTACCTGGCCGCGAGCAGCAGCACCGCCAGCACCTCGTTGACGCCGCCGAGACGGCAACTGTCGATCTGCACGACGTCGATCGCGCCCGCCGCCATGAACTGTTTGAACATGATGCGGTTCTGGCACATCTCGCCGGTCGCGACCTTCACCTCGCCGATCGCGTTGCGGATCGCCTGGTGGCCGAGGATATCGTCGGGGCTGGTCGGTTCCTCGATGAACCACGGTTTGGCGAAGGCGAGCGCGTTGACCCACTCGATCGCCTGCGGAACGTCCCACACCTGGTTCGCGTCGATCATCAGCTTCCGGTTGGGCCCGAGCACTTCGCGCGCGATCGTGAGGCGACGGATATCGTCCTCGAGATCGCGACCGACCTTCAGCTTGATGTAGTCGAACCCGGCGTCGACGGCTTCCTGCGCGAGCCGGCGCAGCTTTTCGTCGGGATAGCCGAGCCACCCCGCCGACGTCGTGTAGCAGGGGAAACCGGTCGCCTCGAGATCGGCGATCCGCGCGGCCTTGCCCTCCGCGCGCTTGGTCAGCAGCGTGAGAGCGTCTTCCGGCGTGATCGCATCGGTCAGGTACCGGAAGTCGATCGTCCGGACCAATTCCTCCGGCGTCATGTCCGCGACGAGGCGCCAGACCGGCTTGCCGACCGCCTTCGCCCACAAATCCCAGATCGCGTTGACGACCGCGCCGGTCGCGAGGTGGATCGCGCCCTTGTCGGGGCCGATCCAGCGCAACTGGCTGTCGCCGGTCAGGTGCCGCCACATCCGCCCCGGATTCTCGATGATCCAGTCGAGGTCGAGCCCGATCACGAGATGCCGCATCGCCTCGATCGCGGCGACGCAGATGTCGTTGCCGCGGCCGATCGTGAAGGTCAGGCCGTGACCCTCAAGACCGTCCGTATCCGTGTCGAGCACCACATAAGCGGCCGAGTAATCCGGATCTGGGTTCATCGCGTCGGAGCCGTCGAGCCCCGCGCTGGTCGGGAAACGAAGGTCGATCGTCCGCAGACCGGTGATGGTCGTCATGCGGCGGCGACCATCGTCTGCGTCTGCTCGCCAAGGCCATCGATACCAAGCCGCACGGTCTGGCCCGCGCGCAGATACACCGGCGGCTTCTGGCCGAGGCCAACGCCCTTCGGCGTACCGGTCGAGATGATGTCGCCGGCTTCGAGCGTGCAGAAGTCGCTGAGGTAGGAGACGATCGTGGCGACGTCGAAGATCATGTTGGCGGTCGTGCCGTCCTGATAGCGATGGCCGTCGACTTCGAGCCACAGGCCCAGCTTTTGGGGATCGCCGACCTCGTCCGCGGTGACGAGCCACGGACCGATCGGCCCGAACGTGTCACAGCCCTTGCCCTTGTCCCACGTGCCGCCACGCTCGAGCTGGAACGCACGCTCGGACACGTCGTGGACGACGCAATAGCCAGCGACATGCGACAGCGCGTCTTCCTCGGCGATATGGCGCCCGGGCGTGCCGATGACGACGCCGAGTTCGACTTCCCAGTCGGTCTTTTCAGAGCCGCGCGGGATCTCGACATCGTCGTTCGGGCCCTGGATCGCGCTGGTCCATTTGCCGAACACGACCGGCTCGGCGGGGAGGGCCATGTTGCTCTCGGCGGCGTGGTCCGAATAATTCAGGCCGATGCAGATGAACTTGCCGGTGCGCGTGACGCACGGCCCGATCCGCGGCGCGCCGTCAACCTTGGGCAAGGTCGTCACGTCGAGCGCGGCGATCTTCGCGAGGCCCTCGGGAGACAGCAGGCCGCCGGCGATGTCGCCCAGCTCCGCGGGCAGCGCGCGGATCGCGCCGTCCTGATCGAGAATGCCGGGCTTTTCCTGGCCGCGCGGGCCGTAACGCAGTAATTTCATCGGATGATCCTTAGTTGACCCAGCCGCCGTCGATCACGTGGACCGCGCCGGTGGTGAAGCTCGATTCGTCGCTGGCGAGATACAGGAACAGCGCGGCGATCTCCTCGGCGCGTCCCAGCCGGCCCATCGGCTGGCGCGCGACGAACGCCGCGTCCGCCTCGCCGACCGAAATGCCCTGCGTCCCCGCCTGCGAGACGATCCGTTCGCGCAGCGACGGGGTCTCGATCGTGCCCGGGCACACGCAGTTGCAGCGAATTCCGCGGCCGACGAAATCGGCGGCAATCGCCTTGGTCAGTCCGACCACCGCCGCCTTCGATGCGCCGTAAGCGTAGCGATTGGGGATGCCCTTCACGCTCGATGCGATGCTGCTCATGTTGACGATCGCGCCGCCGCCCCGCGCCAGCATGCCCGGCAGGAACGCGCGGGTCATGCGGTGCATCGCGTGGACGTTGAGGTCGAACGACAGCATCCAGTCGTCGTCGCTGCCTTGCAGGATGTCGCCCGCTGCAACGAAGCCGGCGACGTTGGCGAGAACGTCGATGTCGCCGATCGTGGTGGGCAAAGCGGCGATCGCGCTGGCGTCGAGCAGGTCGACGACGAGACGGTCGACGCCGTCGATCGCCTGCAGCGCATCGCCGTCGCGGTCGAGCGCGAAGACCCGTGCGCCCTCGTCACGGAAACGTTCTGCGGTGGCGCGGCCGATGCCTTGTGCCGCCGCGGTCACTACCGCGGTCTTGCCGGACAGTCTCATTCCATCTCCTGCGCGTCGTTATGCTTCGGCTCAGTTTTATTAGTCAAAGTGGCTTTTGGAAAGGGGCGGGTTCGCTATTGTCTGACGAATACGCCGCTACGAAGGGATTTCCGTGACGTACCGCATCGTTACCGCGCTCGACCTGGTCACCGACGCAGCGCTGATCGCCGCTTATCGCGAACGACACGCGCCGGACGCCGTGTGGCCCGAGGTCGTGCGCGACATCGTCCAGCGGGGGTATCGAGAGATGGAGATCTGGCAGGTCGCCGACCGGCTCGTGATGATCGCCGAGGTCGAGGAGGATTTTCCGCGCGCCGCCGATCCCGCGGTACAGCCGGTGATCGCGTCGTGGGAGGCGGAGATGGACGCCTATCAGAAGCCACTCGATCCCTCGGGACCGAAATGGGCGGTCATGGAGCGGATTTTCTCGCTCGCCGATCAGACCGCCGGCTGATCCATTTCCCGACTGATGTCGTTAGGGCGTGAGCGTCACGAAGCTGTCCATCACGCGCTTGCGGCCCGACTGTTCGAAATCGATCTCCAGCTTGTTGCCTTCGATCTCTGCGATCAGCCCGTAGCCGAATTTCTGGTGGAAGACGCGCATGCCGAGCGACAAGTCGTCTCGCCCCTTGTTGCCGAGGCTGACCGCGCTCGAACGGCTTTCGACGACGCGCGCCGGTTTCGCGGAGAAGGTGCTGCCGGTGCCCGCCGCCCGTTGCCAGCCGGGGCCCCGGCCGGTGCCGCGCGCGACATCGGCGAACGGATCGGCGCGATCGGACCAGTTCGCCTGCCACAGGCTCGCGCCGCCCGACATCGTCGTTTCCGTGTCGATATGTTCGGCGGGAAGTTCAGCGACGAAGCGGCTCGGGATCGACGAGTTCCACTGGCCATAGATGCGGCGGTTGGCGGCGTGGATGATGACCGCCAGCCGCCGTGCACGCGTGATCGCGACATAGGCGAGACGACGTTCCTCCTCGAGGCTCTTTACGCCGCCTTCGTCGAGCGAGCGCTGCGACGGGAACAGGCCTTCCTCCCAGCCGACCAGGAACACCGTGTCGTATTCGAGACCCTTGGCGGCGTGGATGGTCATGATCGTGACCTGCGGATCCTGCGCGCCGCCTTCGTTGTCCATCACCAGCGAGACGTGCTCCAGGAACGCGCCGAGCGAGTCATACTCCTCCATCGCGCGGACGAGTTCGCTGAGGTTCTCCAGGCGACCGGTGGCTTCGACCGATTTCTCGGCCTGGTACATCGCGGTATAGCCGCTTTCGTCGAGCAATTGCCGGGCGAGTTCGGCGTGCGGCAGGCTGGTCGCCATGTCGCGCCAGCGGGCGATGTCGCCGACCAGGCGGCCGAGCGATTTCTTTGCCGCGCCGGTCAGTTCGTCGGTGTCGAGGATGCGCGCGGCGGCGGTGGTCAGCGGCGTGCCGGTGGCCCGCGCGAGCTGGTGAATGCGCGCGACCGCCTTGTCGCCGAGCCCGCGCTTGGGGACGTTGACGATGCGTTCGAAGGCGAGATCGTCCGCCGGCTGGTTGACGACGCGCAGATACGCCAGCGCGTCGCGGATTTCGGCGCGTTCGTAGAAGCGGAAGCCGCCAACGATCTTGTACGGCATGCCGACCGCGATGAAGCGGTCCTCGAACTCGCGCGTCTGGTGCTGGGCGCGGACCAGGATCGCGACCTCGTCGAGACTCTTGCCCGAGCGGCGGACGATGTCGATCTCCTCGCCGACCCGCCGCGCTTCCTCGGGGCCGTCCCAGACGCCGATGACCTTAACCTTCTCGCCGACGTCGAGCTCAGTCCACAACTGCTTCCCCAGCCGGCCGCCATTGTTGGCGATCACGCCCGACGCAGCGCCCAGAATATGCGGCGTACTCCGATAGTTCTGTTCAAGCCGGATGACCTTCGCCCCCGGAAAATCGCGCTCGAACTTGAGGATATTCTCGACCTGCGCGCCCCGCCACGAATAGATCGACTGGTCGTCGTCGCCGACGCAGGCGATGTTCTTGCGCTCCTGCGCGAGCAGCCGCAGCCAGAGATATTGCGACGAGTTGGTGTCCTGATACTCGTCGACCATGATGTATTTGAAACGCTGCTGGTACAGGCTCAGCACGTCGCGGTGCGTCTTCAGGATGACCAGCATGTGCAGCAGCAGGTCGCCGAAATCGCACGCATTCAGCGCGATCAGCCGCGCCTGATATTGCTGGTACAATTCGCCGCCACGACCATTGGCGTAGCGCTCGCTCTCGCCCGCATCGATGTCGGCGGGGACGAGGCCCTTGTTCTTCCACTGGTCGATCAGCCCGGCGAGGCTGCGGGTCGGAAAGCGCTTTTCGTCGATGTCGGCGGCGAGGATGAGCTGCTTCAGCAAACGCAACTGGTCGTCGGTATCGAGGATGGTGAAGTTGGATTGCAGCCCCACCAGTTCGGCGTGGCGACGCAGCATCTTCGCGGCGATCGCGTGGAAGGTACCGAGCCACGGCATGCCCTCGACCGCGTCGCCAACCAGCCGACCGACCCGCTCGCGCATCTCGCGCGCGGCCTTGTTGGTGAAAGTGACGCTCAGGATTTCCGACGGCCACGCCTTCTTGGTGAAGATCAGGTGCGCGAGCCGTGCGGTGAGCGCGGCGGTCTTGCCGGTGCCGGCGCCCGCGATGATCAGCACAGGGCCATCGGTCGTCAGCACGGCCTCGCGCTGCGGCGGATTGAGACCGCGGAGATAGGGAGGCTCTGCTTGCGGCGCGGACGTTTGGGCGATCTGGTTCACCCGTGAACAGGTAGGGAACGCACGGCAATGGGGCAAGCGCGTATGACTTGCACGGCGCTACGAAGCGCGAGCGAGCGGCTCGGTGGACGTCGGCACGCGGGTGCAAGGAACGGTCGCGCCTTGATCCAGGTTACAAGCATTTGTCATAAAAGCGTCACAGCGCTGCGCGATGGCGGTGTCATCATGGCAACCAACATCCTGTCGACGTCTGAGTCGATTGCACGCCCGACGAGCATATCGTCGGGTCCTCGGCTCGACCATGCGATTCATCCGCTGGGGCGGTGGCTGTTCCTGGCCGTTCTCGTCGGCGGGCTGGCCTATGCCGGTATCAGCATCGCCACCGATACCGCGCAGGTCGGTGAAACGCTGGCGGGTGGTGCGTTCGCGTTCCTCGCGCTGGCGCTGTTGATCGCACTCGGCTTCGAGTTCGTGAACGGGTTCCACGACACGGCGAACGCGGTCGCGACTGTGATCTACACGCATTCGATGCCGGCCCCCCTGGCCGTGGTCTGGTCGGGGTTCTTCAACTTCCTCGGCGTCATGGTGTCGTCGGGCGCGGTCGCCTATTCGATCGTCACGCTGCTGCCGGTCGACCTGATCCTCAACGTCGGCAGCGTCGGCGGGTTCGCGATGATCTTCGCCCTGCTGCTGGCGGCGATCCTGTGGAACCTGGCGACCTGGGCGGCGGGCCTGCCCAATTCGTCGAGCCACGCGCTGATTGGGTCGATCCTCGGCGTCGGCCTGGCCAACCAGTTGATCGGTGGCGCCGACGGTACGTCGGGTGTCGACATGGCGCAGGTCTGGAAAGTGTTGTCCGCGCTCGCGTTCAGCCCGGTGGTCGGCTTCGTCGGTGCCGTGGTCCTGTTGCTGGTGATGAAGCGCTTCCTGCGCGACCGGAAGCTGTACGAGGCGCCCGAGGGCCAGACCCCGCCGCCGCGCGGCATTCGCGCCTTGCTGATCGGCACGTGCACCGCGGTCAGCTTCGCGCACGGCAGCAATGACGGGCAGAAGGGCATGGGGCTGATCATGCTGATCCTGATCGGCTGCGCGCCAACCGCCTATGCGCTCAACCGGACGATGCCCGAGAGCGCGACGCCGGCGTTCGTCGAGAGCGCCCGCGCGGCGTCGGCCGCGTATGTCGCGCATGCCGACGGCGTGCCAGCCGATGTCGCTGCGGCACGCGCGCGCGTCACGCAGGCGCTGAAGAGCCGCCATGTCGCCGACCCCGGCGTCTTCGGTGCACTGGCGACCTTGTCGGGTGACGTATCGACCCGGATCGGTGGCTATGGCTCGCTCGGCAAGGTGCCCGCCGCCGCGACGCCGAACCTGCGCAACGACATGTATCTCGTCCTCGACACGACCAACCTGATCGTCGCCGACAAGAGCGTGCAATCGCGCTTCACCGCGCAGGAGATCACGACGCTCAAGAGCTACGGCAGCCATCTGGAGCAGGGCACGCGGTATATCCCGTTATGGGTGAAGGTTACCGTCGCGCTCGCGCTGGGGCTTGGCACGATGGTCGGCTGGAAGCGGATCGTCGTCACGGTCGGCGAACGGATCGGCAAGACGCACCTGACCTACGGCATGGGCGCCTCGGCCGAACTGGTCGCCGCGGCAACGATCCTGTTGGCGGTGCGGTACGGGCTGCCGGTGTCGACCACGCACATCCTGTCGTCGGGTGTGGCCGGCGCCAGCGTCGCCAACGGCACGGGACTTCAGCGCCGTACGATACTCAACATGGCGCTGGCCTGGGTAATGACTCTGCCCGTCGCGATGCTGTTGTCGGGCGGCCTCTATTGGCTGCTGCTCTTCGTGGCGCACGCGCTCGGCTATTGAGCAACGTGCCACGCTGGTCGGCCAGCTGATCCGGCGGGCCGTTAACGGCGTGGAACCGGCCGCGGGGCCGGCGGGTTGCCCGAACCATGCAACTGCGATGCTCGATCTGCGGAAACTGGGACTGGATCGCCCGTGACGACTGGTGCGAATGCAGCCATTGCCGTCTCCTCGTCCGCAACGTCGCCGAGGTCCACGCGGTCGCCCGGGAAATAGTCGGACGCTTCGACACCGGTATCTGCGATCTGCAACGCGATCCGGCGGAGCGCTGGAGGCTCGACGCCGCCGGTGCGCGCAACGCGGCATGGCGGTTCGGTTTCGACGTCGAGCCCATCGCGGCGACGATCGACGGCCTGCGATTTCCGGACGATTACACGCCAGCGCGTGTCCGGACGAAGCCTGCAACCGCAACCCCGCACGCCGTCGGCCTGGGCATCATGGCGCGCCTGCGGGATGTCGACGACGTATCGGCCACGGCGTCGGCATTGCGCGGATCATTCGGGCGCCTGGTCGTGCTTCTCGACGGCATTCCCGAAGATGCGCGCGAACTCCACGCGCGCTTGCCATGGGTGGAGGTCGCCAGTCATCCGCTTGACGGCGATTTCGCAGCCCAGCGAAACCGGCTCCAGGCATTGCTGCAGACACGCTGGGTGTTGCAGATCGACACCGACGAGCGGCCCGATCCCGCCTTGCTCGCAGCCTTGGGCTGGCTGGTCGCGGCGGCGGACCGGGACGGCCTGCGGTCGCTCGGCCTGCCACGACGCAACATGGTCGACGGTATCCAGTCGGCGTCCTATCCCGACATCCAGTACCGGCTGAACCGCGACACCATCCGGTTCGCCGGTCGCGTTCACGAACGACCGGTCGTGCCGTTCGCCGAGACGTCGCTGGCGTTGGCGGGTGCGCTGGAGCACCGGCTGGACGGCGCCCGGGTCCGCGAGCGAACCCGTATCTACGAAGCGATGTCGGCTGGTGCGGGACGGCCGGAGGACGAGGCCGTGCTGCTCGCGCCGTTCGATCCGATCGCGGTTCGGTAGGCCGCGATCGTCTGCGTGGCCAGCGTCTCGCGGGTGAACATGCCCGATGCCCTGCGGCTCGCCGCGGCATAGTGGCGGCGCAGCGACGGGTCCTCGATCAACGCCTGGATCTGCGTCGCCAGATCGTCGCCGGTGCAGCGCTTCGCCAGCAGGCCCGCGCCGCTCTCGCCGATGAAAAGCCGCGCGCTGGGGTCCTCGGCGCACGCGACCACCGGCCGGCCGAACATCATCGCCTCCTGGTACACCAGCCCGAAACTCTCGTAGCGCGACGGTGCGACGATGACGTGCGCGTCCGCCATCAGGTCGTGCAGCAACGGTTCGTCGACCCGGTGGTGACAGTGCAGCCGCGCGCGCGCGCTCGACGGCAGCGGTTTCAGGTCGTCCGCATGGACACCGACGATCGTCAGGCGGAAGTCGCGCATGCCCGCATCGGCGCGGCGCGACAGGATCTTCAGCGCCATGATCAGCGCGTCGAAGCCCTTGCGGTGCTCGTCGCGTCCGACGAACAACAGGCGGATCGCGTCATCGTCGGGGGCGTCGTCCGGGTAGGCGGCGGCGGTGCCGCGCGCGACGATCTCGGGCGGCAGGCTCAGCCCGATCACCGCATGTTGGCCGTCGGAACCGGGCGGCGCGACACCGTACAGCGCTGCGATCTTCTCGCCGTGCAACTGCGTGTTCGAGATGAGCGCCTTGCTGCGACGTGCGGACACGCGCTCCGCCAGCATGGCTGCCCACCGGTCGATCCGGTCGCGCAGGCTGGTGACCGTGGCTGCCGAGGTCGCCGCCGGCGTGGAATTGCGCGTGATCAGCGGGGCGGGGCCGGCAAGCGCGATCGCGAGGCCCGGCGCATACCAGTTGGTCGCTTCCACCACGTCGAACGGATCGCGGCGATGTTCGCGCATGACCGCGCGGCGCAACGCCAGCGGCGCCACGACATGGCCGATCGCCGCGATCTTGCGTAGACGAGCGGCCGCCGAACCGTCACGCAGGCCACAGCCGATCACCGCGACCCGACCGTCCCGGCCGTCCTCGCGACGATCCATCGTGAACACGGTCACGTCATGGCCTGCCGTCGCCAGCGACTGCGCGATTTCGCGCGCGGCGCGCGTGAGGCCGCTCTTTTCGGGCGGATACGCCCAGGTCAGCAAAGCGACCCTCACGACTCGGTGATCCGGTCCGCCCGGTTCTTCTTAACCTGCGTCAATGAGGTGGTTTTAAGTGTCATCGGGCCGGAACCCGGCAACCCCGCGAGCGGTTCCTTCGATGAATCATCGATGAACGGGGGAAGGGTGTTCGTTCTACATATCGCGTTGCAGGGATGTTTGCGCGGCACCGACGTCGAATACGGACTGACCGCCGATACCGGTGGCCATATCCGCTATTTGCTCGATCTCGTCGCGGCCAGCGGTCGGAATGCGGCGATCGATCGCATGGAGATCGTCACGCGGGCGTTCCACCACGCGGCGTATGCCGAATGCTATGCCGAGCCGATCGAGACGATCGACGGCATGACCCGGATCGTCCGCTTGCTGACGACCTCGGATGCGTATCTCGTCAAGGAGGATCTCTGGACCGAGCATGACAGCCTGGTCGAGGCGCTCATCGCGCATATCGCCACGCTGGATCGCACGCCGGACGTGATGCACGCGCATTACGCCGATGCGGGCCTGATCGCCGCGCGCGTCTCGGCGCGGACCGGCATCCCCTATGTCTTCACCGCGCACTCGCTGGGCCGGGTGAAGCGTGCCGCGTTCGACCGTGACTGCGCCGAGACGGCCGGGCTGGATCGACGGATCGCGATCGAGGAAGAGGCGATCGCAGGGGCCGCGGCGATCATCGCCTCGTCGCGGGACGAGGCCGAGGTGCAATATGCCGATTACGCCGCCTATGATCCGGGGCGCATCCGCGTGTTTCCGCCCGGCAGCGACCTGAAGCAGTTCGCCAATTGCCGCAGCGACCCGCGTGTCGACGCGCTGATCGACCGGTTTCTGCAGGATCCCGACAAGCCCGCGATCCTGGCGATCGCGCGTCCGGTGACGAAGAAGAACCTCGCCGCGCTGGTCCACGCTTATGGTCGGTCGCCCGCATTGCAGGCCGCGGCGAACCTGGTGATCCTGGCAGGGACCCGCGACGACACCGCCACGCTCGAACCGGAGATCCGCGACAACATCGCCGAGCTTCTGCAGTTGATCGACCGGTACGACCTGTACGGCAAAGTCGCATATCCGAAGCAGCATCGGCCGGACGACATCGCCGCGGTCTATGCCTATGCGCGGACCCGCGGCGGGGTGTTCGTAAACCCCGCGCTCAACGAACCGTTCGGGCTGACGTTGCTCGAAGCCGCGGCGAGCGGGCTGCCGGTGGTCGCGACCGACAGCGGCGGCCCGAACGACATCGTCGAAACCTGTGGCAACGGCATCCTGGTCGATCCTCGCTCGCCGACCGCGATCGCCGACGGGATCGAGAAGATCCTGGGCGATGCCGCTCTGTGGTCGCGCTATTCGGCGGCCGGGTCGGTGGCGATCCGCGCGTATGACTGGGACCGCCACGTGCAACTCTATGCCGGGCTGCTCGACGAGGTGGTCAACGGCGCGACGCCGGCGCTCACGGAGCGCGCACCCGCACTCCTGCTGGTTTCGGATATCGACGGCACGCTGATCGGTTGCGGCGACGGCGTCGACGACTTCAACGCGTGGCACGACGCGCAATCCGATGTCGCGTTCGCGATCGCGACCGGGCGCAGCTTCCACAGCGCGATGGCGGTGCTCGGCCAGCATGATGCGCCGCGACCCGAGATCCTGATCACGTCGGTCGGCTCGGAGATCTACTACCGGACGGTGCGCGGGGCGGTATACGATCGCGACACCGAATGGGACGGCATCATCGCCGCGGGCTGGGACCGCGAGGCGGTTGCGGCGCTGGTCGGCCAATATGCCGGCCTGACCCCGCAGAGTCCGCTCGAACAGCGGCGCTTCAAGCTCAGCTATTTCGCCGACGGCGACATCGCCGCGGCCGAGCGGGTGCGGGCGTTGCTGGCCGAGCACGGCCATAGCTGCTCGATCATCCAGAGCCACGGGCGTTATCTCGACATCCTTCCGCACGCAGCATCGAAGGGTACCGCGGTCGAGCACGTCCGCCGCCGCCTGGGGCTCGAGCCGCGGCAGGTGATCGTCGCCGGCGACAGCGGCAACGACATCGAGATGCTGCGGTCTTCGCGGCACGCGATCATCGTCGGCAACTATTCCGACGGGCTCGCGACCCGCGCCGACCTCGCGCACGGCTATGTCGCGGTCGGTCATCACGCGCGCGGCGTGATCGAAGGCGTCGCGTATTTCCGCGCAGCGACAACGGCCATCGATCGACAGGACCTGCCGGCCGGCAGAACGAACCCGGACGGGATCAGGAAGGCCTCGTGACGTCGTCGGTGAGCGTCCTGACGCTGGTGCGCGGCCGCCGCACGCACCTCGTCAAGCTGATCGCGGGGTTGAACGCATCGACGCGCAAGCCCGACGAACTCGTCATCGTCTATATGCAGGCGGACGCGCATTCGGACCTCCCTGCGACGGACTTTCCCGTCCGCGCGGTCTTCGTCGAGGGCACAGAGATGCCGCTCGCCGGAGCTCGCAATCGGGCGGCCGCCACCGCGACGGGCAAGCAACTGATCTTTCTCGACGTCGACTGCATCCCGGCACCGACGCTCATCGAGCGTTATGCGGAAACGGCGGGCTGGCCCGGCGGCATCCGCCTCGGCGAAGTCCTGTACCTCCCCGCCGCGGCTTTGGACGATACTCCGAACGACGGTTTGGACTTCACGGCGCTGGACCGCGTCGGCGTGCGCCACCCGGCCAAGCCGCCGATCGCGCTCGACGAAATACGGCCGACGCCGAACCACGGCGAGCTATGGGGCCTTTCGTTCGCGATCTCGGCTGCCGACTGGGTGCGGGCAGGGGGGATGGACGAACGCTATGTCGGCTATGGCGGAGAGGAAACCGACTTCGCCGCGCGCCTCGAGGATGCTGGCATCGCGATGTGGTGGGTCGGCGGCGCGCGCGCCTATCACCAGCATCATGCCGTTCACACGCCTCCCTATCAGCATTTCGAGGCGATCGTCCGTAACGCCCGGCTGTTCCGGGCAACCTGGGGGCGGTGGTGCATGGACTATTGGCTGGGGCAGTTTGCCGAACGGGGCCTGATCGACTGGGATGCCGACACGATAACGATCCTGCGCCACCCCGATGCGGCGGACGTCGCGGCATCGCACATGCCGCCCGAGACGCTGTTCAGCTGAACCGCCCCGACGTTGCTAGGCCGCGGCAGGCGCCCAGAGCGACGTCGCCAGATCTTCCAGATACGTCGCGGCGACCTTGGCCGCGTCGGCATCGTACAGGTCCGCGAGCGCGTCCGGATCGAGTGCTTTCGCCGCGTCGAGAATGCCGCGCCACGGTGACAGGGCACCGGGCCAGGCCGGGAGCGCCACCGCCGCGCCCAGTTCCGCCAACCGTTCGGCCTTGCGCGTCTGCTCGCCGAAATACCGCCACTCCGGCGCGCAGACATAGGGACGGCCGACCCGTGCGATCTCATGGACCGTGTTGTCGCCGGCGGACGCGATGACGACGTCCGCCGCGGCGATATGATCGGTGACGCCGGGCACCCAGCCGAGTTCGACCAGATTGCCGAAGTCGGTTTCGTGGCCCTCGCGGTGGACCGGGCCGAGCACCAGCCACAACGCATCGGGCACGGCACGCGCGGCCATCGTCAGCGGTGCGTAAGGCGTCCCCGCGCCGCCGCCGCCGGTCAGCACGACGATGATCTCCTTGTCGGGATCCAGCCCCAGCTTCGCGCGCGCCTCCGCCTTGGTCGGTACGGCATCGACCGTCGTGCAGAGGCCGCCGGCGTAGCAGGTCTTCGCGCGGACCCAGTCGGGCGTATCGGCTTGCTCGAGCGGCGCGCCGAACGGCGCCAGCAAGCCGACGCTGGCTTGGTAGGCGCCCAGATGACCGGGATCGAGCCGGTCCCCGTGCATGCGGATGCTGATCGCCGGAATACTCGCGATCCGCGCCAGCAATGCGATCTCCGCGGAGACGTCGACGACGAACAGCGCCGGATCGACATCGTCGAGATGATCGATGATCGTTCGCATCGTCGCGCGCGTCTTCGCGACGCCCAGCGGAACGCAGTGCATCACTTCCGGCGTCGCCTGCTTGAATAGCGCGGGGGTCGGCACCGGTGCACCGATCATGTCGGGCAACGCCGCGATCGTGACCGGCCGTTCGAACCCGTCGAACAGCGCGGGCTTGGCCGTCAGGATCGTCACCGGCCGTTCGCTCGGCAACTCGCGGATGATCGCCATCGCCCGGTTCGCATGGCCGCGACCCTGGTGATGGATGAAGAACGTGATCGGCTTGGTCATGCCGTTTCTTCTATCGTCGGCGCCGGCGAAAGCGAGCGATCTCGCGGCTGGTAGGTCGCCGACAGGCCGAACGCCGCCTCGACCGCGGGATCGAGCCAGGCCGTGATGTGGTCGGCGTCGGCCGCACTGAGTTCGGGATAGGCGGTCGGCACATACGGCTCGTGCCCTTGCCCCTTGTAGCTCGTGATCGGCACGAACGGTGCGCGGCAGGCGATGCCCGTCGCTGCACCCAGCGCCGCGACGAATGCACCGGGATCGCGGGTGAAGGCGTCATAGCCGAGCAACGCGACGTTGTGCGCGCGGTTGGTCAGCGACGACCAGTGACGAAGCTTCGACGTACGCTTGGCGATACAGTTCGCAAACCGTTCGCCCGTCGCCGGGTCGCGTTCGTGCAGCATCTCGTCGCCCTGCATCGGGTGGCCCGGCTCGATATGCCCGAAATGATCGTCCCAATAGCTGTGCCAGTGGCTGCGGACGAAGATGTCGAACGGTTGCGCCTTGAGGTCCGGATGTGCGTGCCATGGCTGGCGATGCAGGCTGCGCGCCCAGTCGAACGCGTCGCGCGCCACGATCAGCACCAGCGTATCTTTCACGAACAGCGTCTGCGGCGGCACGAACCAATGCTTGAACCCGAACGCCTCGGTGATCTCGACGTCCGGCATGTTGGCTTCGATCGCGCGCGTGACCAGGTTGGTCCCGCTGCACCGCTGGCCGTAGATCTGCACGCGCGAAATCGGTGCGTCGCCGCGCTTGAGGACCTTCAGCCCCGGAAAAGGTTGAAGCCAGTTCAACGGCTTAGGAGTGGGCGTGGCGGTCATCGACATGGCAAATGCCGCTAGCGCCGTCCCTCGGTTCGTACAACACCGGCGTGGTCGCTGCGCGGGATGCACGGAAACATCCCGGACAAACGTGTCATTTATGACGCGCCGATGATTGCGAACCATTACGGCCTACCCGGCTCAGTTCCGTCCATTCCCCTCGGGAATGATCTTACCGCAGGCGACCATGCTCAGCCGGAAAGCGCGCGTGTCGTCATCGTCGACGACGATCCCGGCCTGCGCGAGTTGCTGACTGAATTCCTGGTCGATCACGGCCTGCGCGCCGAGGCGGTGGAGAGCGGGGCGGCACTGCGGTCCCGGCTGGGTCGGTCGCCCTGCGATCTGATCGTTCTCGACATGATGATGCCGGGCGAAGACGGGCTGTCGGTTCTTCGCACGCTGTCGCAAGGCGCCGACGCCCCGGCGGTGATCATGTTCTCGGCGCTTGCCGGCGAGGTCGACCGGGTCGTCGCGCTCGAACTCGGGGCGGACGATTACGTCACCAAGCCGTCCAGTCCGCGCGAGATACTCGCGCGGATCCGCTCGGTATTGCGGCGACGCGGCGCGAATTCGGTGACGACGGGCGCATCCTCGACTCCCGCGTCGATGGTGGACCACGTATCGTCGCCGTCGACGATGACCGACGTCTTCGCCTTTGCCGGGTGGACGCTGCACTGTCGGATGCGCGTTCTCCATGCGCCGGATGGAACCGCCGTCCGGTTGACCGACGGCGAATTCCAGTTGCTCAACGCGTTCGTGTCCGAGCCGCAAAAGGTTCATTCGCGCGACGACATGATCGCGCGGTCCGGCCGGACCGAGGCGATGGCGCGCGGACGCACGATCGACGTCAACATCAGCCGGTTGCGCCGCAAGCTGCAGGCGTTTGACCCCGCCGAGATCATCAGGACGGTGCGCGGCGGCGGGTATATCTTCATGCCTGTCGTCGTCGCGAAATAGACGGAGCGCGGTGAGCCGAGGCCGATGCGGTACGCGGCGATGCCGCTGAGATTGCCGCCATACCCGTCGGCCGGTACGCTCCCGGGATGACCGAGACCTTCCCGATGCTCACCGGTACGGCGCGATGACCCGGATCGACGCGCACCAGCATTTCTGGGCCTATTCCGCCGCCGGCTATGGCTGGATCGACCCGAACAGCGTGCTGGCGCGCGACTATGCGCCGGCGGACCTGATGCCGCTGCTCGATGACGCCGGGATCGACGGGTGCATCGCCGTGCAGGCCCGCCATGACGAGGACGAAACCTCGTGGCTGCTGTCGCTTGCGGCTGCCGACCCGCGGATCATGGGCGTGGTGGGGTGGACCGACCTGTGCGCCGCCGACGTGGCGGATCGGCTGGACGCATGGTCCGGCGCGTCTGCGCTGGTCGGATTCCGGCACATCGTCCAGGACGAACTTGCCGATGATTTCCTCATCAGCCCCGCATTCGTCCGCGGCGTCCGCGCGGCGCTCGCAAGGGACTTCAGCTACGATATCCTGGTCAAGCCTCCGCAGGCGATCCACGTCCGCCGGTTTGCGGATCTGGTCGCCGCCGACCTTGCGACCGCGCCCAGGCTCATCCTCGATCACGGCGCGAAGCCCGATATCGCGCAGGGTGGCTGGCAACCCTGGGCGGACGCGGTCGTGGAGATGGCACGGGTGCCGTCGCTCCGGTGCAAGATTTCCGGACTGGTGACCGAAGCCGACCACGCGATCTGGACCGAGGAGCAGATCGCCCGCTACCTCGATCATCTCCTCGCGACGTTCGGCCCCGACAGGGTGATGTTCGGATCCGATTGGCCGGTGTGTCGCCTGGCAGCGGAGTATCGCCGCGTCGTTGACCTCATCGAGAACTTCGTCGCGCGCGCCTGCCCGGATGCGAGGGACCGTATCTTCGGCGGCAATGCCGTGGCCGCCTACGGTCTCTAGCGGTCCAGTACCGACCAGTCGCCGCGCACGATCCGCTCCGCGGCGTCCGCGACCGCGCCGAGCACCGCCGCGTCGCCGCGCAGTTCGCGTGGGAAGCCGAGCGACAGGTCCATCAGCGTTGCGACCACCTCGTCGGGCATGCCGCTGGCCGCTGCGTCTGCCAGGCGCGTGCCGGCGGGATCGACGATCGGCGTACCGGCCCGTGCACGGTGCATGAGGAACGCGACCCATGCGCCGAACGCGGTGACGATGCCAGCGGGCATGCGGCCCTCGCGCCGGTTGGCGATCAGCGTATCCCCCAACCGATAGGGTAGCTTCTGCGAACCATCTTGCGCGATCTGGTCGAGGCGGTGGACGATGACCGGGTTGCGGAACCGCTGCAGCACCGCGGCGCGATACGCGTCCAGATCCAGCCCCGGGGTAGATGGCAGCATCGGTATGATATCGTTCTGGATCATCGCGTCGATGAACCCGCCGAGCACCGCGTCCTGCATGGCATCCGCCACGCTCGCCGCACCGCGGAGCAGCCCGACATAAGCCAACGTCGAATGCGCACCGTTCAGGATGCGCAGCTTCGCCTTTTCGTAACTGGCGACGTTGGTCGTGAGCGTCGCACCGACCGCGCCGAGATCGGGTCCAAGCCCTCCGGCGATATCCTCGATCACCCATTGGGCGAAGGACTCACGCTGCACGGCAGCCTGGTCTTCCAGACCGATGGCGTTTGCAACGTCGGCGTAGAGCGCCGCATCCGACGCCGGCGTGATCGAATCCACCATCGTCGACGGCACGCGGACTTCGCCCGCGATCCAGTCGGCCAAGCCGCCGCTCAGACGTTCGGCGTCCTGCTGCCGTGCAAAGGCAACCAATGCCGCGTGGAGCTTGGCACCGTTGTTGGCGAGATTGTCGCACGGCATCGGCACGAACGGCGCGATCCCTGCGTCGCGGCGGGCGGCGAGACCGGCGACCAGCCAGCCGACCAGGCTGCGCGGCGTGGCGGTTCCGGCAAGGTCGTGGACGATGTCGGCATGCGACAGGTCGAGCGTGCCGTCGCCCGCCAGGCAATAGCCCTTCTCGGTCACCGTGGACGTCACCAGGCGGACGGCGGGGTCAGACAGCAGCGCGTGCGTCTCCGCTGCATCGTCGGGCCCCAGGAAGCGCCGGTGGGCACCGATCACCCGGTTGGACACCGCCGCATCGCGGATCGCCAGCGTGTAGAGGCCGTCCTGCTCGGCGAGGGCGGCGACCGTCGCCTTGCTGCGCATCGAGACCGCGGCGATGCCCCAGCGGGGATCCTGCGCCAGCAGGTCGTCGACATACACCGCCTGGTGCGCGCGGTGGAACGCGCCGGGTCCGAAATGGACGATGCCGATCGTCGGCTCAGTCCGTCCGAGCGGGCTGACGATCGTCCGTGGCAGCCGGTCGAGCGTGGCAGATGTTAGTCGGCTCACAGTGTTACCCCACGCTTCCAGATCGCGATCTCGCGTTCACCGTTGCGTTCGGCAGCGGTCTCCTTGCCCGATGCGATCGCGCGGATACAGTTGAGCAACGCGGTCTCTGCGGTGGCGAAGCCCTGGTCCAGGACTTGCCCCGCGTCGAAATCGATCCAGCCGGGCTTGCGCTGAGCGAGGTCGCTGTTCGAGGCGATCTTGATGGTCGGGACGGGGAAACCGAGCGGCGTGCCGCGGCCGGTCGTGAACAGGATCACGGTCGCGCCCGCGGCCGCCAGCGCGGTCGACGACACCGCGTCGTTCCCGGGTGCCTCGAGCATCGTCAGCCCGTCGACCGCCACGCGTCCCCCATACCCCACCACATCGGCAATCGCAGATCGGCCTGCCTTCTGCACCGCGCCGAGGGATTTCTCCTCCAGCGTCGTGATCCCGCCGGCGACGTTGCCAGGGGAGGGGTTCTCCGACACCGGTTCGCCGTGATCGATGAAATATTGTTTGAAACCGTTCACCACGCCGACGATCCGGTCGAAGATCTCGACGTTCGCCGCGCGGTTCATCAGGATCTGCTCGGCCCCGAACATCTCGGGGATCTCGGTGAAGACGACCCGCCCGCCTGCATCGACGATGCGGTCGCTCATCCGCCCCACCAGCGGATTGGCGGTCAACCCCGACAATCCGTCCGATCCGCCGCATTTGACGCCGAGCACCAGCCGGTCGATCCCGACATCCTGTCGTTCGCAGACGGCCAGTCCAGCCAGTTCCTCGACGAGCGCCATGCCCTCCTCGACCTCGTCCGCGCTCAATTGTGCGGTCAGCGTACGGATCGCGGGGCGACGCCATGCCGGGATCGCCTCGATCAGTGCCTTGATCTGGTTCTCCTCGCAGCCGAGCCCGACGATCAGCACGCCACCGGCATTGGGATGGCAGGCGAGGCTCGCGAGGATCTGCCGCGTGCCGTCCAGGTCATGGCCCAGTTGCGAGCAGCCATGCGGATGACCGAAGGCATGAACGCCGTCGATCTTTCCGACCAACCGCGCGCCGGCCTTCGCCGCGATCCGCTCGGCGGTCCGCGCGACGCATCCCACGGTCGGCAGGATCCAGATTTCGTTGCGCGTGCCGACCCGTCCGTCGGCGCGCGGGTAGCCGCGGAAGGTTTCCGGCGACGGTGATGCGACGGCGACGTCGGCACTGGGCGCAAACCCGTATTCCAGCGTCCCGGCAAGCCCGGTCGCGAGGTTCTGGCTGTGAACGTGTCCGCCGGGGGCGACCGCGTCGGTGGTCCGGCCGATCGAATAGCCGTATTTCAGCACGTCCGTGCCCGGCGCGAGCGCGCCAAGCGCAATCTTGTGACCGCGGGGTACGTCGCTTGCGAGCGTCAGGATCGCACTGCCGGTATCGATCCGGTCCCCGGCGTCGCCATCGCGCAGCAGCGTGGCGACGCTGTCCCCCGCTCGAACTATGACTGCATCGACCATTGCGAACCTCTCCACCCGGCTTGCCACCAGCAAGATATCGCATAGCCGACAACGCGGCGCTTTCGCATGTACAAAAAAGTCTTAGGTCGCCGGGGGGATCGACGGTGTCCGTATCCGGAGAGGCCGGATCGCGCCGCGCAGTGCCGGCCGAAGCATAAATATAAGATCAAGGTCGCGCGAAAGCTTGCCGCGACATTCCGACACTATCCCAGCCATTTGAACAATGGCGGGGTGGCTCCCTGAGTAGGATTCGAACCTACGGCCACTCGATTAACAGTCGAGAGCTCTACCGCTGAGCTATCAGGGATCGTTGCCGAGGGCGGCTCTATAACTGGCCGTTCGGATGATGCAAGCGCGTTTCGACGGAAATACGAAAACTTTGCGCTTTCGTCGCGTGGTCAGGCGACGAACTGCTCCATCGTGATGCGATCGTCGAGCGCGTGTTCGGGGTCGAACAACAGCGTCAGTTCGCGTGCGCGGTCCATGCAGATGTCGACCTGGGCCACGTTGCGGATCTCGCGCTGGTCGGCGACCGCCGATACCGGGCGCTTGCCCGGGTCGAGCACGCGGATGCCGATACGCGCTTTGTCGGGCAGGATCGCGCCGCGCCACCGCCGTGGACGAAACGGGCTGATCGGCGTCAGCGCGATCATCCCCGAGCCGAGCGGCAGGATCGGGCCGTGTGCGGACAGATTATACGCCGTCGAGCCTGCCGGCGTAGCGACCAGGATGCCGTCACAGGCCAGCTCGGGAAGAACGATGCGGCCGTTGACCGTGACCTCCAGGTTGGCGGTCTGACGCGTCTCGCGCAGGAAGGAGACCTCGTTGATCGCCGGCAGCGTGTGGGTGCGACCATCGACACCGGTCGCCGTCATGCTGAGCGGTACGACCTTGAACGGCTTTGCGCGTTCGAGGCGATCCGACAGACCGTGATGCCGCCATTCGTTCATCAGGAAGCCGACGGTCCCCAGGTTCATGCCGAACACCGGCACGGGCGGCTTGCGGCGTTCCAGCATGGTATGCAGGGTCTGCAACATGAACCCGTCGCCGCCTAGCGCGATGATCACGTCCGCATCCTCGACAGCGACCCAGTCGCCCATATCGGCAAGTTCGGCCTCGGCGACACGAGCAGGCGGGGTATTGGACGCGACCAGCGCCCGCCGCTCGTACCTGCTCATCCGCCGGTAACGCTCATGTGGCGCGCGACTGCGGGGCCTTCGCCCTTGCCGATGCGAAAGTCGTGCGCCTTGGGTTTCGCGAAGAGGCCCGCGTCGATCGCCTCGTCGAGCCCGGCAGTACCGCCCTCGCGCAGTGCCGCCTTGAGGTCGACCTGGTCGTCATGGCCGAGGCACATGTACAGCTTGCCTTCCGTGGTCAGGCGAACGCGGTTGCAGCCGTCGCAGAAATTGGCGGTCAGCGGCGAGATCAGCCCAAGCCGGGTGCGCGTGCCGTCGACGTTCCAGTACCGCGCAGGGCCGCCCGTCTTGTACGCGTCGCGCGCGAGCGTGAATTGCTGGCCGAGGTCGTCGAACACTTTGGTCAGCGGCAGGAAGCGATCGGTACGGTCCTCGTCGATCGCGCCAAGCGGCATCGTCTCGATCAGCGACAGGTCGAAGCCCTCGTCGCGGCACCACGCCAGCATCGGTGCGATCTCGTCCTCGTTGAAACCCTTCAGCGCGACCATGTTGATCTTGATTGCAAGGCCGGCGTCACGCGCGGCGTAAATCCCGCCAGTCACCTGCGCGACGTCGCCGTGCCGGGTAATGTAGCGAAAGCGATCCGGATCGCGACTGTCCATGCTGACGTTGACGCGGCGAATGCCCGCGTCGACCATCGCCTCGGCATGTTGCGCCAAGCGCGTGCCGTTGGTGGTCATCGTCAGCTCTTCGAGCCCCGACCCGATATTGTGCCCCAGCCGCCGGACGAGTTCGGCCACGTCGCGGCGTACCAGCGGCTCGCCGCCCGACAACCGGATCTTGGTCACGCCGCGCGCGATAAACCGCTCGGCGATGATCGCGATCTCTTCGAGGCTGAGCAGTTTCGACCGTGGCAGAAACGTCATCTGCTCGGCCATGCAATAACGGCAGCGCAGATCGCAGCGATCGGTCACCGATATGCGCAGATATTTTATGGTCCGCCCATGCGTATCGCGCAGCGGCTTCTGCTCGGGGCTGAGTGCGGCAATCATCGCACCAGAGCTAGGAGGTGCGTGTTCCAGTAACAAGGCCGGATCCGTTTGTATTAGATTGGCGGGCGGCGGTGAGGCGGCTAGGCTCGCACCGATGGGGCGGGGTGCGACGGATATGGAAGACATACAGACGGCAACGACGCTGTTCGCCGTATCGTTCCGTCAACGTGATGAAATCGCTGATATTTTAACGAACGCAGGTGCCGGATGGCATGCCGCGGTGCGCAGCGATGCCGACGGTCTGGAAGGCCGGTTCCTTGCAAGCGGTGCAGCGGTCGCGCTGATCGACGCGCGGGGCGCGCTCGACGACGGCTTGGCGGCGGCACGCAGGCTCGGCGGACTCGTCGCCACGAATGGCGCTGCCCTGCTGGTGCTGGTCTCGCGCGGCGACGTCGAGGCGATCGGCGAATTCTTCGAGGCCGGCGCGACGCAGTTCCTCGCCAGTCCGGCAAGCGACAGCGAACTGGTACAGGCGCTGCGATTCGCAGGACGGCACGCCGCCCGCGCGTCCGGCGGTACGATCGACCGGCGCGGGATACCCGGCGCATCGCAACATGATCGCGAAACGGGCGACGCCCGACGCTGGATCGTCGGGCGGATCGCGGCGGATCGTCCGGTTGCCGTGGTGCTGGTCGCGCTGTCGCGGCTCGATATCGTGAATGCCGCGCATGGCCGCCCCACGGTGGACGGGCTGATCGAGGCCGCCGTCCGCCGGGCCGAGACGGTCGCGCGCGAGGCGATCGGCGTGGAGGCGATGGTCGCGCGGCTCGGCGGATCCGAATTCGTGCTGGTGGTTGAGGCGTCGGGGGCCGCGGTCACCGCAGCGATCACGGCGCTGGATGCGGCATTGGCGCGGCCGTTCGCGGTTGCCGACGCGCGCGCGGTGCTGGGATGCCGGTTCGGCGTGGCGCAACGCCAGCCAGGCGACGACGCCGCCGCGCTGCTACGCCGGGCGAGCGAGGCACTTGCGGAGGCGAAGGCGAGCGACGGATCGGTCCTGCACGTCGCGTTGCCTGACGGTGTCGCGCCGATCGATGCGCTGGCGATCGATCTGCACCACGCGATCGAGCGCGATGAGATCGATCTTCGCTGGCAACCGCAGGTCGAGATCGCGAGCGGCAAGATCACCGGGGTCGAGGCTCTGGCGCGGTGGAGCCACCGGACCCTGGGGCCGCTCGGCGCGGATACGCTGTTCGACGCCGCCGACCGCGCCGATCTGGGGATAGCGTTGTCGGACCATATCCAGCGGCTGGTACTCGCCCGTGCGGTCGCCTGGCCGGTCGCGCTGGGCACGCTCCGCGTATCGTTGAACCTCACGGCCGCCGACATAACCCGCCCCGGCTTCGCAGATTTGTTCCTCGCGCGGGTCGACGAGAGTGGTTTCCCACGCGGCCGCCTGACTGTGGAAATCACCGAAACGGGCTTGATCGAGGATCTGGCAGCGGCATCGGCCCTGCTCGCGGAGCTGCGCGGGGCAGGGTGCCGCGTCGCGATCGACGATTTCGGCACGGGCTATTCAAGCCTCGCATACTTGAAGTCGCTCCCGCTCGATTATGTGAAGATTGACAAGTCGCTGGTACGCGACATCGACGGCTCGGCACGGGACCGGGTCGTCGTGGCGGGCGCGATCACGATGGCACGCTCGCTCGGGCTCGCGGTGATTGCCGAAGGGGTTGAAACGCCGTCCCAGCTGGAGTTGCTCGCCGCCGCCGGGTGTAGCCTTTACCAGGGGTTTCTCATGTCCGAACCAGTGGGCGAGGCGGCCTTGCTAGAACTCATGGCACGAGGGCGATCACGATGATGCGACGCATGATGCTGCCGCTGGCACTCGTCACCCTTGCAGCGGCGCCGGCTCGAATGCCGGCCGAAACCGCCATCCGGGAGGGCATGGACGCCAGCGCCGCGGGCTGGAACGCGGGCGACCTCGTACGATTCATGGATATCTACGCCGACGATGCGGTATTCGTGACGCCGAAAGGTCTGTTGCGCGGCAAGAATGCGATCTCGGCAAAATACCGACCGAGCTTCAGAAGCACCGGCAATGCCCGCGGCAGGCTGTCGTTCGCGTTCCTGGAAATGCGCGGACTCGACCCCGCGCATGCGATGCTGTTCGCCCGATGGACGCTCACCGGGTCGTCGACGACGGAATCGGGTATGACCACGCTGGTTTTCGAACGCCGTGGGACGATGTGGCGGATCATCGCCGATCACAGCAGTTGATCGGCTTGACGTTAGTAGCGGGTAAGACATGACGCACGTGATCGACAGTGCCACCGGCTCGCGGTTTGCCGAACTGACGCTCGGGCACCTCACGCGGGAATGGCCGTACAAGCTCGATCAGGTCTTGGCCGGACCAGCCGATCTCGCTTTGCCAAGGACGTTGCATCCCGTCTTCCACGGCAGTTTCGATTGGCACAGCTGCGTCCATGGTTGGTGGCAGGTCATGCGGCTGGCACGGCTGTTCCCCGATATGGCGCAGGCAGGGGCGATCGAAGCGCTGGCGGACCGGATGCTGGTACCTGACCGGATAGAGGGCGAGCTAGCGTATCTCGATCGGCCGAACACCGGCGGGTTCGAACGTCCCTATGGCTGGGCCTGGCTGCTCGCGTTGCACGACGAACTCGCGCAGCGCTCCGACCGGTCCTGGGCAGCCGCGGTCGAGCCGTTGGCGCGTGCGTTCGCCCGACGGTTCTCCGCCTATCTGCCGAAGTTGATCTACCCGGTGCGCAGCGGCAAACATGACTGTACGGCCTTCGCCCTGGTCCATGCGGTGCGATGGGCTCGGACGTACGATGTTCCGCTAGCCGACCTGATCGAAGCGCGCGCGCGGGTCTGGTTTGGTCAGGACCGGGATTGCCGCCCCTGGGAACCGAGCGGAGAGGACTTTCTGTCGGCGACACTCTGCGAGGCGACGCTGATGCAGATGATACTCGGCGCCGACTTCCCGCAGTGGTTGGCAGGGTTCCTGCCCGACCCGTACGGCGCGGCCACGATGTGCTTGCGAACGCCCGCGGTCGTCACCGATCGTTCCGACGGGCGTCTCGCGCATCTCGACGGCGTCAACCTGTCACGCGCCTGGTGCTGGCGCAGGATCGCCGATGCCTTACCCGATCCGGCGCGGGCGCGTGCAATCGCGGACGCACACCTGGCGGAGGCGCTACCGCACCTTGCCGACGATTATATGGGCGAGCATTGGCTGGCGACCTTTGCACTACTCGCGCTTGAGGCCGGCGGTGAGGCGTAACGGTTTCTACGCGGGGGGGCCGCGAACGGTACGTAGTACGTCGGTCGACCCTGTTCGCAAATGTCCGCTTGCAGCAAGGTTGATCCTTGTCCCCTCGTAGCGGCGTTTGAGGATTATGGATTTTCTTTCACAGCCTGCTCCTAGACTGGGGGACAGTTTGCAAAAAATGCGCCGATCCAAATTGTACCGTGACCTAAGTCGTTTTTTCTCGGTGCGAATTTTTCGTAATAGAAGTGCTGTGGCTGGATGCGCCTGTCGCGGAGGAACACTCGAACTGCCTCCACCATCGCTGGCGGGCCGCATAGATAGATGTCGCAGTTGCCCGCATTCAGATGCTCGTCGGTCAGATGCTCCGTGACATAGCCTTGCAGCGGGTGTGTCGTCTGGCGATCGGCGACACAACTGGCCCACGTCATGGTTGGCAGGCGTGCGGCAAGCGCCTTGATCCCTGGCAGCCCTACAAGGTCACCATCGCTGGTGACGCCGTAGATCAGGTGGATTGGCTGGCCCGGTCCTCGATCCGCCAGCACCTCCAGCATCGAAAGGATCGGCGCGAGCCCCGTCCCACCGGCCAGCAGGATCGTGGGGCGATCGATGTCGCGAAGGAAGAAGCTGCCTTGCGGTCCGACGAAGCTGATGCGCGTGCCGACGGCGGCGTCAGTCGCCAGCCACGTGCTCATCACGCCACCCGGTATGGTGCGGATCAGGAAGCTTGCCTCGCCCGCGCCCGGCTTCGAGCTGAACGAGTAGGAGCGGTGCTGGTCGGTGCCAGGCACCGTCAGGTTGACGAACTGGCCCGGCAGGAAGTCGACCGCCTCGGGGGCATCGAGACGGAGCCGCAGGACGAACGTGCTGTCGGCGACGCGTTCGATGCTCGACACGACGGCGCCATGCTCGGCCGGCTTAACCTTGCAGGCGGCCGACGGTACCGGCACTGCGATGATGCAGTCGGACGATACCTGCATCTGGCAAACGAGGACCATGCCCTCCGCCGCTTCGCCTTCGGTCAGGGCGTCCTCGAGATACTCGTTGCCGAGATCATAATCACCCTGCTCGCAGCGACATTTACAGGCGCCGCATACGCCGTTCGAACAGTCCATCGGCAGGTTGATGTTGCTGCGATACGCGGCATCGAGCACCGTCTCGCCTGCGTTGCAGTCGATGAAGCTCGTCGCGCCATCTTCGAAGTTGAGCGCGATGCGGTAAGCGATGCGATGCTGTCGGTCGGTTGGGTGCTCAGACATGATAGATGTCGATCACCTGGCGAATGTAATCATTCTTCAGAACGATCTTCTTGTTCGTGATCAGCGGTTGATTGTTGGTCGCGTCGATCGTGTAGAACGACGTGCCGAAGAAACTCAGTGTCTCCTGGTAGCGATGGCTAAGCGTGTGCCAGTTGAAGCGTACTTCGATGGCGCCTTCGTCGCTGCCCATGATCTCGATGTTGGAGATTTGATGGTGGGTGCGCGGTTCCGGCATGCTTGCGCCCGATCGCTCGGTCTTGATCCGGAAGACGCGGTCCTCCAGCCCGTCGCGATTGGGATAGTAGATCAGCGAAATTTCGTGCTGTGGATCGTCGACGGTCCGATCGTCGTCGTCCCATGCCGGCATCCAGTACACGGCCTGTGGCGAGTAGCAGGTCAGCCATTCGTCCCACGCGCGATCGTCGAGCAACCGCGCCTCGCGGTGGAGGAAATCGACGACCTGTTGATAAGCGAGCGTCACGCGACCACCTGCAACCGGCTGGCTGGCTGCGGGGTGATTCGGCCATTCCCGTCGTCGGTGTCATTAAGCGCGGCGATCAGGGTCTTCGCCCAATATCCGTGCTGACGAATGAAAAGGCCTTCGTCCTCGCTTCGATTGCCGCTGAGCAACGGTTCGAGGCCCATCTCCTTCGCGTTGTCATCCGCGCCGTCGATCCAGTGCAGGGCGCCACGACTGAGATCGTTCCACAAATCGCCCGCTCCCTCGTAAGCCTTCTGGCACGCGCGGAATTCCTCGAGATCGTCGGGCGTGCCCAAGCCGCTGACGTTGAAGAAATCCTCATATTGTCGGATCCTCGTCGCGCGGTCCGCATCGCTTTCGTTCTTTGGCGCGAAGCAGTAGATCGTGACCTCGGTCTGGTTGACGCTGATCGGTCGCACGACGCGGATCTGGGTGGAGAACTGGTCCATCAGATAGACGTTGGGATAGAGGCACAGATTGCGGCTCTGGACGAGGATCCGCTCGGTGCGTTCCTTGCCCAGCCGCGCCTCCAGCTTCTCGCGGTGGCCATATATCGGGCGCACCTCGGGGTTGAGTAATCTGGTCCACAGCAGAATATGGCCGTGGTCGAAGCCGTAGACACCGCCGACACTCTTCGACCAGCCGTTTGCATCGACCGTGCGCACGCCGCCGGCCTCGTAATTGCGACGGCTCATCGTGGCCGCGTAATTCCAGTGGACTGCGCTGACGTGATAGCCATCGGCGCCGTTCTCGATCTGCAGCTTCCAATTGCCATCGTACAAATACGACGAATTGCCCCGCAGTACCTCCAGGCCGTCGACGGCCTGGTCGACGATCTGGTCGATGATCAAACGCGTCGTTCCGAGGTGCTTCTCCAGCGGCAGGACATCGGGATTGACGCTCCCGAACAGGAAGCCGCGGTAATTCCCGAGCCGTGCGACCTTGGTCAGATCGTGCGAACCTTCGGTATCGAACGCCGCCGGATAGTCGCCGGTCTTGCCGTCCTTCACTTTCAGCAGCTTGCCCGCGTTGCTGAATGTCCAACCGTGGAACTGACAGGTGAAGCTGCCCTTGTTGCCGTGCTTGCGACGGCACAGCATCGCGCCGCGGTGCGCGCAGGCGTTGATGACGGCGTTGAGCGTGCCCGCCCTGTCGCGTGTGATGATGATCGGCTGGCGACCGATATAGGTCGTGAAATAATCGTTGGTTTCGGGGATCTGGCTTTCGTGCGCCAGGAAGACCCAGTTGCCCTCGAAGATATGCTTCATCTCGAGGTCGAAGATGGCGGGGTCGGTGAACGCATCGCGGCGGCATTTGAATTCGCCGGTTGTCGCATTCTCGACAATGGCGGTTGCCAGGCGTGCACGGAGATTGGTCATGATCGGAATTCCTCAAAACAGGTGATGGCCGGAACCCAGTGGAGGGAGACGGATTGGTCATCCCTCTCGCCGGCTCGCTGCGGCTGAAGCCTGTCTGTGTGAGGCCGTCGTTGAAGCATGCGTTGGCCTGTGCGTGGAATCTGCCAATGTCGCAGTGACCGTGGTCTTGGCTTGATGCCACGATAAGCAACGGCCTGAACCTTGCGCAGATCAGACGGGACCATGCGGGATTACCACGCCTGCGGCGCCTGTTCCTACGCCGTCATCCCCGGCGGCTACACGGTCTCTCGCGCAAACGGATCGTGGCGGTACCCAATATTCGGGCGCCTCGATCGAGGATGTAAAAACGATGAGTCATTTAATGGGCCATGCCCCTGTTGCCGAAACCTCGCTTCGCGGAGTGTCTTCCATGAAGCGTGACGACGAAACCGCGGCTGCCTTTGCGGTTCGTGTTGCAGCAAACCAACTCAGGCGGCGTGCCGACGATCTCGGCGAGTATGACTATATCGTCTGTGGCGCAGGATCGTCGGGGTCTGTCGTGGCACGACGGCTGGCGGATGATCCGGACGTCACCGTGTTGCTGATCGAGGCGGGAGGTAATGACGTCGGACCAAGCGTGTCCAAGCCGTTGCTCTGGCCGACCAACCTTGGCAGCGAGCGCGACTGGGGGTTCGTCGCGGAGCCTAGCGCGCATCTGAACGGCCGCGCGATGCCGTTGTCGATGGGCAAGGGGTTGGGCGGCGGATCGTCGATCAACGTGATGGTCTGGTCGCGCGGTCACCAGACCGACTGGGACTATTTCGCGCACGAAGCTGGCGACGACGCCTGGAACTACGAGTCCGTGCTCGGCATCTATCGCCGGATCGAGGATTGGCGTGGGATGCCTGACCCGCTGCGACGCGGGCAGGGCGGACTGTTCCACGTCGAACCTGCGCAGGACCCGCATCCGGTCGCCGGCGCGTTGCTTCGCGGCGCTGCGGATGCGGGTATCGCCACGTTCGCCGATCCCAATGGCGCGATGATGGAAGGGCCGGGCGGTGCCGCGATCTGCAATCTCGCGATCGACGGCGGGCTGCGATCGTCGGTGTTCCGGCGGTACGTGTACCCCGCGATGGCGCGGCCGAACCTCACCGTGCTGACGCATGCCACGGTGACGCGGGTGCTGATCGAACGTCGCGAGGCAAAGGGCGTCGAGATCGTGGTCGACGGCGAGTGGCGACAGATCCGCGCGCGCTGCGAGACGATCCTGTCGCTCGGTGCGATCAACACGCCGAAGGTCCTTATGCAGTCTGGCATAGGCGATGTAGCGCAATTGAAAAGCCACGGTATCGCGCTGGCCGAGCATTTGCCCGGCGTCGGGCGTAACTTCCAGGATCACGTGATGGTCGCGGGCTGCGTCTGGGAAAGCCCGGAGCCGATCGTCCCGCGCAACAATCTGGGCGAGGCGACCTTCTTCTGGAAAAGCGATCCGCAGCTGGCAACGCCGGATATCCAGGCGTTCATCGCCGAGGCGCCGATCGTCGCGCAGGACGCGCTGGAACGGTACACGCCGCCGACCTCGGCATGGTCGCTCTTGCCAGGGCTCGTCAGGCCGAAGAGCCGGGGGAGTGTCACGCTTACCGGCGCATCTCCCGCGTCGCCGGTCCGGATCGAGGCGAACGCACTGGCTCATCCCGACGATCTCGCGGCGTTGGTCCGCAGCGTCGAACTGTGTCGGGATATCGGAAACGGCGCGGCGTTGCGCCCGTTCGTCAAGCGCGAGGCGATGCCGGGCAATCTGAGCCGGTCCGCACTTACCGCATTCGTGCGTGATACCGCCTCGACCGTCTGGCATCAGTCGGGCACGGCCAAGATGGGGCGCGATGCGATGTCGGTCGTCGATGCCGAGCTGCGCGTCTACGGGATCGCCAATTTGCGCGTCGTCGATGCTTCGATCATGCCACGCGTGACGACCGGCAACACGATGGCACCGTGCGTGGTCATCGGCGAACGTGCGGCGGCGCTGTTGATGGCCGCGCGGTCGCCCGACATGCGGTCAGCGATCGATGCCCCCGCGTTCTTCGGCAAGGAACTGGTGGACATGCGCGACGAAGGCCGCGGACGCCGGCTCCCGGCCGAGTAGCATGTGATTGTCGGTGTCGAGCGTCACGAACTCGGCACCGGGGATCGCCGCGGCGAGCGCGCTGCCGACGGCCAGAGGAACGTTGCGGTCGCCCCGGCCGTGCATCACCAGCGTCGGCACGGTCACGCCCGCGAGCCGGTGGCGCACGTCGATATCCGCGAACACATTGGCGAAGCGCACCGCGTTCTCGGCGCTGACCGCCTCGCGCTGGAAGATGTCGAACCAGTCGAGCTCCTCGGCTGATGCACCCGGCATGAACTTCCACGTCACGAGCTTGCGGTACGCGGGGTCCGAGCGGCCCCAGCCTTGACGGACCAGCGTCAGGATCGCCTCGCGTTCCTTGCGGACGTCGGGCGTGCCGGTCACGCGCCAGCCGCTCGCGAAACCGCCCCACAGGATCAGGTGGCTGACGCGCTCGGGATGCCGTGCGGCATATTCAATCGCGATCGCGGAGCCCTGCGAAATGCCGAGCAGCGGGAAGCGATCGAGCCCGGCCGCGTCGACGACCGCCTCGAGATCACGCACGAAGGCGTCGAAGCTAATATCCGCGACGTCGCGATCGGACATGCCGTTGCCGCGCCCGTCGTAGCGCACGAAGCGGTGGTCGCGCGCGAGGTCGTGGAACAGCGGTGCCCAGACCGGTGCATCCCAGTCGAGCTCGAGATGGTTGAGCCAGTTCGGGACCTTGACGAGCGGCGGGCCTTCGCCAACCGAGGCGTAAGCGATCCGAACCCCGTCGCCGGCGGTGCCGAAGCTGATCCTCTGGCGGTGCAGCACGATACGATCGGTTAACGGGTCGGGGACCAATACCGGTGTCGAGGCGGTAGGCGGTGCGGGGGAGGGCGCAGGCTCGAACGATCCGATCGGTGGGCGGGCGAGTCCAGCATCGCGCAGGGCAGCGGCAAAGTCTCGCTCCGCCAGCTTGGCATCGGCCAGCCGCCCGAGGTCCCGCAACGTCGTTTGCAACCGCGTTGCGGCCTCAAGATTGAACGGATCGACCTCGCACCATTCGCGGCACCAGGGGAGCCGGTCCTCGTGCGTCAGTGGCATCTCGCCGACGAGGCGCTGGAGCAGCGTGCGTCGTAACCGTGCGACCACCTCGCGTTCGGCCATCAGCCAGGCCTGGAACGCCGCGTTGTCAGGAAGATCGATCCCCGCGAGCAGGGGTTGGCGCAGTGCAGTCAGACACGCGACGATCTCATCGACCGATGCGTCGGGACCGATCTGGCGGGCGGCATGAAGGTCGATCGCGACCTCGCCGCCATCGAACGCGACGGTCTCGCGGTCTGCGATGATCCGTGGGCGATCCGTATCGATCAGGGCGCGGATCTTGCTGAGCGACCAGCGCAGCGCACCGCGCGGATCGTCGGGACCATCACTCCAGAACAGATCGATCAGATGCTCGCGACGCTGCGGGCGTGTCGCGAGAACGAGATAGGCGAGCAGTGCGCGCGTCTTGCGCGAGGGGGGCAGCGGTACTGCGTCGCTCGATTGAGAAACCGACAGGATGCCGAGCGTCGCTATAGCGAGATGACTCATGAATTTGGTGGGCCGATATGATGCCGCGAGACTGGGGGCCGTGCGCTTGGGAAGCGGTCGGATCGCGCGCCGGGGCGTAGCGTGTTTGCTCGCGAGGACGGGAATCCGGACAGGGCTCCCGCGGTTGCGGGAAAACAAGACGCGCGCGTTCTATTAAGCGCACGTATTCAGATTGGCGACGGCTTGGCGATCAATACGCCAAGGCTTCGATCGACCCGCGTGGGAAGATCGGTTGCAGCACCGCAATGCTCTCGGCATCGCCATGGCGTAGTGCATCATCGAGCGGGGTATTGCCCCAGCGGTCGGCCACGTCCGTCGAGGCGCCGAGCGACAGGAGATAGCGGAGCACGTCGGCGCGACCTTCGCTCGCGGCCAGATGCAGCGCGGTCCGACCGTCGTAATCCGTAAGGTTCACGTCGATCGACCGCGCGACCAGGCGACGTAATTCGGTCAGGTCGCCCTTGGCCGCGGCGGCGCAGAAATAGGTTGCCTGATCGACCGCGGCCTCGGCCGACCGGCGGCGCGGGTCGGTCTGTTCCGCGGTATCGACCAAACCGTCGAATGCGAACCGCCTGGCCAGCCGTCGCGCGAATTCGACGCCGCGCACCGAGTTGCCGAGCGCATCGAGCCGCGGGCTCCAGACTGCGATCCCGCAGACGCCGGGAATGGTGATGAACAGCGCCCCCGACACGCCCGATTTGGCGGGCAGCCCGACGGTGAACGCGAATTCGCCGGAGAAGTCGTACAGGCCGCACGACGCCATCAGCGACAGGCAATTCTTGGTCGTGTCGCTGGTGAAGACGCGGTCGTTGCTCAGGGGGCAGACGCCGCCATTCGCAAACGTCGCGGCGATCGTCGCCATGCCGGGCGCGTCGACGGTGATCGAGCAGCATTGGAAATACAGGTCGAGCGTCGCCTTCAGGTCGGTGCCCTCGGGGAAGGCGCCGTTCTCGCGCATGAAATAGGCGAGTGCGAAGTTGCGGTCGGCGGTGTCGCGCTCGGATAGGAACACCGCGTTGTCGAAGCCGACCGCCCCCTTGCCGGCGAGCGCGCTCCAGGTCTGCATTACCGTGTCGAACCGGTCCGCAGCGGACTGTTCCGGCGCGATCAGCGACGCGCACATGATCGCACCCGCATTGATCATCGGATTGTGCGGCAGGCCGGCAGTGTTCAGCGTGATCGCGTTGAACGAATGCCCCGATGGCTCGCGGCCGACATGGCGGTGGACCGCATCGACGCCGAGTCGGTCGAGCGCGATGGCATAGTTGATCGGCTTGCACGTCGATTGCACGCAGTAGCGCGTCGCGGTGTCGCCGATCGCGAAGCGCTGCCCGTCGATAGTGCAGACCGCGACCGCGAAGCCGTCGGGATCTGCGCGGGCGAGCTGCGGGATATAGGCGGCGACCTCGCCCTCGCGGCAGTCGCGCACCCCTTCAAACATGCCGGTGATCTCTGCGCAGAACGCGGTGAAGTCGGGGATCACAAGGTCGCCGGTCAGCGCACGGCTGAGCAACGTCCGGTTCGCGCCGGCCAGTGCGGGCGCGATCGCCTCGAACGGAATGTCGACCGTCTGCGCATAGCCTTGCATCAACGCGTCGAGTTCGCGCAGGCGGGGATCGTCGATTGCCAGGCCCGTGTCGCGCAGCACCCGCTCGATCGCGGTCCGCGACCGCTCGCCGCCATCGGTCAATCCCTCGTAGAGTTTCCGCGCATTAGCGTCTTCGTCCAGGCGCATCGTCACGACGCAGTCTCTATGGCGGCGAGCGGCCATAGTCCCGCGACGGCACCGAACACCGCCAGCGACTGGTTGCGCGTCGGCTGCGTGATAGCGTCGGCGCGGACGCTATCGACATTGCCCAAGCCGGGGTTGTCGAAGCCGGGGTAGCGCGGCAGGGCGATGGCGGCTTCGTCGGGCGACAGGATCTGCATCCCGTGCGCGGCGGCCACCGCGACGGGATGCGCCGGGTCCTCCGTCTGGTAGGTGACCGGGTCCGCCGGCAGCGTCATGCTCGTGGCGGGGCTGCTCATCTGCATGAAATAGGCATCGAGCGCGACGGGCTGCTCGCCGACCGACTGGACGATCGCCAGCGCGCGGAATTGCGCCGAGCGGATATAGAAGGCGTGCGGTCGACCGCATGGGATGAACGCCATCTCGCCGGGATGGAGCAGCATGACCGCATCGCCGCAATACATCTCCATGATGCCGTCCAGCACATAAACGATCTCGTTTTCCCAAAGGTGGATATGCGGCGGTGGCTCGTTACCGGGCTTGCCCTGATACTCCATCAACGCGAGGCCGCCGCCGGTCTCGCTGCCGGTGGTCAGGAAGCTCATCAGGCTTCCCATGTAGAAGCGCGTCGTGTCGAGCGTCGCGGCACGGGCGAACGGGGCGGGGAGCGTGTGCATCGAAATAGTCATGTCGCGTCCTTCGCCGGCACCCGAGGTGCCGGCGTAATTGAATGGCAGGAAGGGATGGAGCGTCAGGCGCGGAGCGGAAGCAGCGTGCGCAACCTGGGTTCGCGCAGGTAGAGCCCGCCCCACGTCATGATGCCGAGCACCAGCGAGATGATCTGTGGCGGCGAACCGATCTCGCCGAGCCGCAGGTGCAGGCAGATCGCACCCCCGAGAAATCCGGTCAGCAGGATCGCACGGAGCAGGGCGGTCCTCGCATTGGCGTAGAGGATGACGCAGGTCATCGTGATCGTCCCGACCACCGGCGACAACGCGAAGGGAAAGCCGGTCGCCTCAACGTCGGCGCGCAGGATCGGTAGCGATACGAGTTGCGCGACCGCATCGGCGAACAGCAGCACGACGACGATCCCGGTCAGGACGCGACCGGTACACGTCGCGGTAGAAAGCGCCGGGCGCTCCCGTGCGGGAAACTGGTTGTCCGACCGCGCTGCGACGCCCCCAAGATCGAGCCAGAACGTCACAGCGACACCGATTTCGAACACGCCGAGTTCGAACGAGATCGTCGCCGGGCGTTCGAGATTGGATATGAAGAGTCGGTAGTCATGAGCGCGCGATCCAATTTACCTCGGCGCGACTTCATGCCGCGCTATCTGATCGTGCACTCGCCCTCCGGCGTGGAGACCGGCGATTGAGCCTGCGTGGACATTGACGAGGGAAGCGTGGTAAATGGTTTCTCACGTCGAGAGGCCGTATCGATCGATCATTTGCCCAGTCTGGTCGTCAACATATTGGGTTCTCTGGCGATAACGTCCGAATCTATAACGATTGACCTGCCCGCGTCGCGCAAGACGCGGGCGCTTTTCGCGTATCTACTGCTGGCGGACCGTCCGCAGCGTCGTGAACACTTGTGCGACCTGCTGTGGGACGAAGGGCCCGACGATCCGCGTGGTGCGCTGCGCTGGTCGCTGAGCAAATTGCGACCGGTCGTCGATCACGGCCGCCGTCGCCTGATCGCCGATCGCGAGGCGGTCGCGATCGACCGCGAGGGATTTGTCGTTGACCTGCAGCGCGCCCATCACGCGCTCGATGCGGAGCCACCAGTGGCGAGCGATCTGATGGCCGCTCTGGTGGCCCTGCGCGAACCGCTATTGGCGGGTCTCGACATGCCGCGGCATGAGCGGTTCGCGATCTGGCTCGCCGCAGAGCGCGCCGCGGCCGAGCGCTTGCGTCGATCGCTGCTGCATCGCTTCGTCGTGTCAATCGCGCTGTCGCCGGAGGTTCGGCTGCCCTGGGCACGCGAGTGGCTCGAGGCCGATCCGTTCAATGCCGATGCGGCGGTTCAGCTGCAGGCGACGCTGCAACAGCTCGGGCGGCAGGACGATGCGAAGGTCGCGAAGCGCAGCTTTGCCGACGCGGTAAGCGAAGCCGGCTTGCCACCGCCCTTAGCGGGAACGCGCGAACCGCCGATCTCCGCGCTCCCATCGCACGACATGCTGCAGCGGCAGAAGATCCAGTTTTGCAAGGCGCGTGACGGCGTTCGGCTTGCCTATGCCTGCGTCGGAGACGGACCGCCGCTGGTCAAGGCGGCGAACTGGCTCAACCATCTCGAGCTCGACTGGGATGCGCCGATCTGGGCGCCGCTGTTCCAAGAGCTCGCGCGCGACCACATGTTCGTGCGCTACGACGAGCGCGGCAACGGCATGTCGGAAGCGCGCGTGACGGACATCAATTTCGAGGCGTTCGTCTGCGATCTGGAAGCGGTGGTCGATGCCGCCGGGATCGATCGCTTCCCGCTATTGGGCCTGTCGCAAGGCTGCGCGGTCGCGATCGCCTATGCGGTGCGCCATCCCGAACGCGTCAGCCACCTGATCTTGTGGGGCGGATACGCGGCAGGCTGGCGGATCGACGCCACGCCGGACGTGGTCGAGGAACGCGAGGCAATCATCACGCTCGTCCGGCAGGGTTGGGGGCGTACCGATGCCGCGTACCGACAGGTCGTGACGGCAACCTTCATGCCTAGCGCGACCGCCGAGGAACTCGACTGGTTCAACATCTTCCAGCGCCAGACCGTCAACGCCGAGAATGCCGCGCGCTATCTCGAAGTGTTCGCCGATATCGACGTGCGCGCGATCCTGAAGGATGTGCAGGCGCCGACGCTGGTGATGCACGCGCGTGGCGATCGGCGTATTCCGCTGGCGACCGGCGGCGAGTTGGCCGCCGAGATACCGGGCGCAGAGTTCGTCACGCTCGACAGCGACAACCACCTGCTGCTCGGGCGAGAACCCGCTTCGCTGGCGTTCGTCGCGCATGTGCGGCAGTTCCTGTCGACACCGGTGCCGCTCGGCTAGGCGAGTGCGCTCGGGCGGATGTGCGGGCTGCTCAAGGTCGTGTGGGCGAGGCGATCGTAAACGGGACCGACGACCGCCAGCAGGCACAGCGTCGTACTGAAGGCAGTCGCTGCGGTGACGATCATCGCCTGGGCAATGCTCAGTTTCGAGGGGAGAGGCATATTGTATCTTTCCAGATCATCGCAGGAACGCTGGCACGCAATCCTAACGGGTTTCATGCCGGACACGCCCGGCACCCGCATCAATGAGATGATGCCGTAGGTACGCACGTTGATCGCCGCGTGGAAACGATGCATCCGTGCGTGGTATTAGGGTGCGGGAGACTGGCGCGCCGAACTGAATCAAGTCGCAGCCGCGTTGGTGCGCTCAAATGACATGCCGTCCGCTGACGTGACCCCCGTTTTTTCCTCCGGCTGGAGCTAGAGTCCGACCCGGAAGAAGGGACGGACAGATAGAGCGGAAGCAGTTTTCGGAAGAGCAGATCATCGGCATCCTGAAGGAGGCCGAGGCTGGTGCGGTGGTGACGGATCTGTGCCGGCGGCACGGGATGTCGAGCGCGACCTATTATGCGTGGAAGGCCAAGTTCGGCGGCCTTGAGATGTCCGATGCGAAGCGGCTGCGGGCACTCGAGGAGGAGAACGGCCGGCTCAAGCGGTTGCTGGCGGACACGATGCTCGACAACGCAGGTCTGAAGGACCTGCTTTCAAAAAAATGGTGACGCCCGCCGCGAAGCGGGAAGCGGTCGCGCACCTCCAGACGGCGCTGGGGATGAGCGAGCGGCGGGCGCGTGCTGTCGTCGGAGCGGTTCGCAAGAGCATGCGGTACCGCTCGTGCCGGGGAGATGATGGCGACTTGCGGTCGCGATTGCGCGAGCCGGCGCAGTAGCGCCGGCGGTTCCGCTATCGGTGGCTTCACATCCTGCTGCGCCGGGACGGCATCACGATCAACCGCAAGAAGACCTAGCGGCTTTACCGCGAAGAGGGTTTGACGGTACGTCGCCGGAAGGGACGCAAGCGCGCCGTCGGCGCGCGGGCACCGGCCCCCGTGCTGGCGCTGCCCAACCAGCGCTGGAGTCTGGACTTCGTGCATGACCAGATGACTACGGAAGCGGCTCGACGCCGGGGTGACGTCGACGGTCGATTTCGACCAGTCGATGCTGCTGCTGACACAGGCGCAGACCGAACCCGCTGAGATAAAGCGGACCACCGCGCGATCGCGCAACCTGCTCGACGTCCTGATCGGTGGCCCATCCATCACGCCATTGCCGGCCGCGCGGCCCGTGCTGCAACCCAGCCAGGTGCGGGACATCGCACCGGGTCTCCCGTCTTCGTTGCTGGCGGCACGACCGGATATTTTGGAAGCCGAGCATAATTTGCGCGCGGCCAACGCCAATATCGGCGCCGCACGGGCGGCGTCCTTCCCGACGATCTCGCTGAGCGGGGCTACGGCTTCCTGTCACCCACGCTGGGCATCTGTTCAAAGGAAGCAGCGAGGCATTCAATTACGGCGGCACGCTGAACCTGCCGATCTTCGACTGGGGACGGCGCACCGCACAGGTACGGCTTAACAGCGCGCAGGCCGACGAGCTGGACACGGCGTATCAGCGGACGGTGCAGGGCGCATTCCAGGAGGTCGCCGATGCGCTTATCGCCCGCCAGCACTATGCCGAGCAGATCGCCGCGTAGACTCGCACAGCGGAGGCACAACGCCGTTTGGCCCGGACTGCGCGGCTGCGCTACGACAACGGCATTGCGATCTATCTCGAAGTGCTGGATGCCGAACGTAACCTGTTCTCCGCCGAACAGTCGCTGCTCGAGGTGCGGGCAACAGATTTGCAGAACAGCGTCTCGCTTTACACGGCGCTGAGTGGTGGTGTGCGGACAGGCTAGATGGAATGGGAACCCGGCTCGCTAAAAATGGTCCTCGATCAATCCTCCACAATCGTCGACGATAGCTCCCGTCGAAAGGACGACGATGGCAAGCCGAGTATTGATCGTGGAGGACGAGCGAGCGATCGCGGAGCTTCTGACCGCCTACGCCGAACGCGCAGGATTCGAGGTCCAGCAGGCAGGCAACGTCAGGGACGCGATCCGCCCGCATTCGCAGTTCCAGCCGGATCTCGTGCTGCTCGATTTTGGGTTGCCCGGGGTGATGGCCTCGATGTCCTGACCGCGATCCATCGCCGAGCTGATACCGCAGTGATCATGGTGACCGCGTTCGACGACGAGGTGACCAAACTCTCCTCGCTGCGGCTGGGTGCCGACGATTATGTCGTCAAACCGTTCAATCCTTCGGAGATGATCGAGCGGATCCGCGCCGTACTTCGGCGAACGCCGGGCGCATCGGGGCGTCGAACACTGAAGGTCGGCGCGCTGACGATCGATCTCGCGGCGCGCGTGGTAACCTGCAAGGATCAGTCGAGCGGTGGTCTGGTCCGTGTATCTCTGACGCCATCGGAATTTGAGATTTTGGCGCACATGGGACGCCAGCCGCGTCGCGCTTTCCCGCGTGCGAACTGCTGGAGGCCGCATCGCCCGACAGCGATGCCTATGACCGGGTGGTCGACAGTCATCTGTCGAAATTGCGCCAAAAGCTTGTATCTGCGGGCTGCGCAAACATGATCGAGCCGGTACGGGGCGTGGGGTACAGGCTATGATCCGAATACTGAACCGTATTGTCACGCGGATGGTTTTGCTCGCAGCGCTGACTGGCTGACGATGGTCGTCGGGCTGGGTGGCTATTACGCGGCGATGTACTACCGGTTCGACAACGTCGCTCGCCACATGCCGCCCAAGGCACGCGCGGAACTCGACTGGCTCGTCCGATCGGGTCAGCGCGGCAGCGACCGCTATTACGACCTGTTCAACCGGTATAGAGACGATGGCCCGCGAATTACCGATCTCGGCTTCATCGCCTCGATTGGTCTGATTTCAATCCTCGCCGGGGGGGGGGGCATCGCCACCGTGGTTGCGCGGCGGATCAGCCGACCGATCACAGCCGTCGCTCGTGCTGCTGCGCAGGTTTCCGCGGGCGACCGGTCGGTCCGCGTCGATCCTCGGGGCGGATCGGGCGAGACCGGCGAACTCATCGCGAGTTTCAATCGGATGGCGGCGGAGATCGAGGCGTATGAACGCGAACGGACCGTCCTGACCGCGGGCATTGCGCACGAACTGCGCACTCCGCTGACGATCCTGAAGGGCCGGCTGCACGGACTGGCTGACGGCGTGATCGATCCCGACAAGGGCGAGGCCGACAGGTTGCTCCGGCAGGTCGAACAACTCTCCACGCTGGTCGAGGATTTGCGGACTCTGGCCCATGCGGATGCGGGGGAGCTGGAACTTGAGCGCACTCAGATCGATCTAGGGGATGTCCTGCGCGCGGCGGTGACTGACCTGCGGGCGTCGAGCGCGCTGGTGCCGGTGGCATGGACCGAGATGTACGTCCCCGCCGTCGTGCTCGGCGACCGGGTACGGCTGACACAGATTTTCACGAACATTCTCACCAACGCCGTAAAGCACGCGCCGCCCGAAAGCCGGATCGCCGTGTCGCTCGTCAATGCGAACGGGCGGTGCGTCGCGAGCATCATCGACGAGGTCGACGGGTTCGCGCCCGAGGACGAACACCGCCTGTTCATCCCGTTCTAGCGTGCTGGCGCGGACAAGCGCGAGGGCAGGCCCGGTAGCGGCATCGGCCTCACGCTCGCGGCCAAGATGGTCGAGGCACATGGTGGCAGGATCGCCGCAAAGAACCGTGCGGATCGATCGGGCGCGTGCTTCTCGGTCTCCATTCCCGCGGCGTAAGGGTTCAGAACGTCGCGACGACTTGCGGAAGGTCGATCGTAGTGCGGATCCCGGGCTGCGCGGCACACACCGCGGCGACCGCGTTGACGGCGCGGTGCGCGGTGTAGCCGGGCATCACCGCCGCATAATCTTCCATCGCGACGGGGAAGGTGATCGCGACCTCCATCGGCGTGTCGCCAGCGACCGAGACATGCCAGCCGGTCTCGCACAGCGTCCAGTCGCGGTCGAGTTCGGTGGCGCAATACCAGTGCGCGCGGAAGCGGAGGACCGGCTTGCCATCGTGCAGGCCAATGATCGTGATGCGTTGCGCTGCGACGGTGCCGGCTTTCAGGACGCCAGCGGCGATGGGTGTGTCCCTCGTCACGACCGCGACCTCGCCTTCGACGCTGGTCGCATCGAACGGCAGCCCGATCGCGTCGGCGATCTGGTTCAGCGATGCGAGGAAACTGTCGCGGACATGCGCGAGCTTGGCGCCGTCCATCGGGCCCGGTGCCGCGCCGAAACCCATGACGTCGAAGATCATCGCCGGGCTGTCGCGGCGGGATACGTCGGCGAACTCGTCGATCGTCAGGCAATCGAGCCGGCGTTGCAGCGACAGCAGCGGCAGGACGAGCGCTTCGGTGACGAACCCCGGGCTGCTGCCGGTGCTGTAGATCGAGGTTCCGCCGGACACGCACGCGGCTTCGATCCGCGCAAGGATCACTGGATCCATTGTCGACGGGTGGTGGAATTCCGACCGCGTGGTGACGACGTTCTTGCCCGATGCGAGCAACGCGCAGACTTCGTCGTAATCGCAGGCCTGCCGCATGTAGAGCACGCAGTCCGCGTCGAGGCTGAGGATGTCGTCGATCGCGCTGGTCGCGATGATGCCGGTATCGGAAAGGCCGCACAGGT
Organism: Sphingomonas sp. R86520; assembly: GCF_042466285.1. Classification (NCBI taxonomy): domain Bacteria; kingdom Pseudomonadati; phylum Pseudomonadota; class Alphaproteobacteria; order Sphingomonadales; family Sphingomonadaceae; genus Sphingomonas; species Sphingomonas sp. R86520. The sequence goes on along the minus strand of NZ_JAXHBZ010000001.1, from coordinate 2,027,034 downwards.
CGCCGGCGTCACGTCCGGCCTTGTCGGGGGAGCCTACGTAGATACCGACCAGCGCCATGCGCGGGTGCGCGATCACGCCGCGCAACGATTGCCGGCCGATGTTGCCGACCGACCATTGGATCACGCGAAGGGTTGGCTCGGGCATCGCTCTTTTCCCTTATTGCGGTCGCCGGTGCTCTTAGTCCCCCCGGCAAAGGCCGGGGCCCATTTGGGGGACGGCTGTCGTGAGATCCGCGTAGCGTTACTGCGGCCTTCCAACTGGGCCCCGGCCCCCGCCCGGAGGGGGAATTTTTTTCGGTCGGTCTTAAGCGCGGACTACCAGCCGAGCATTTATGCAGTGACTAAACTCAGACCCTGACTATCGGAGGGCGAATCCCGGAATCAGTCGGACGTGCGTGCCAATGCAGGCCCGCTTATTGTTCTCCCGCGAAGGCGGGAGCCCAGTCTGGGTTCCCGCCTTCGCAGGGAAACAAGGTTTGTGCGCGCGACATATAACCCCGAGACACAACTCCTGAGATATACTCAGTGCCGCATGCCATCGGTCCTAAAGCGGCTTGCTCATCAGATACGGCAGCGTCGAGGAGGCGATCGACGAGCGCTTCCCGCCCGGATGGATCACCGTGACACGCCCCAACCCCGGCGAGACGACGACGCCTACGACATCGTCGACCCATTTGTGCAAGGCCGCACGGCTCCATTCTAGTTCGCTGCCGTCGATCGTCGCGACGCCGGAGGCTTCTAGCTCCTCCTCGAGTTCGATCACGCGGTTGGCGACGGCGCGGAGCGTATCGTCTGGTGCTTTGGTCATACTTGCTCCCTTGCAGCCCGTCGTCGCTCGAACGGCGGGCCGGTATCGCCTGTGATCAGAACGGCAGGTTGTACATCCGTACCGCGTTGGTCTCGAGCACCTTCTTCTTGATGCTGTAGTCATAGCCGCCGAGCGACTTCTGGATGTGCTTCTGGACGCCCGGATACAGCGAGGTCGGATGCGGGAAGTCGGTTTCGAACATCATGTTGTCGAAGCCGATCGTCTCCAGCAGCAGCCGCGGGCCGATCGTCTCGAACCAGAAGGTGCCGAAGAAGTGATCGTGGAAATATTCCCACGGCGTCTTCTGCAGCACGCCGCCCGCGCGGTTCGGCAGCATCTCCTGGAACTGATGCTCAAGGGCCTCGACCGCGAACGGGATCCAGCCCATACCGCTCTCGATCAGGCCGATCTTGAGGCCGGGATGCTTGTCGAGCCGACCGCTGACCATCCAGTTGCCAAGCGTCGCCACGTTGCCGATCGAGAACATCGTCGCGACCACCGACAGCGTCTGTTCGAATGCGAAGCCTTCCCAGGTCAGCGTGGTCGGATCCATCGCCGCGTTCAGATGGAAGTTGATCGGCGTGCCCGTGCTGCTGCACAGGTCGAGGAAGTCATCCCAGTATGAATGCATGTACGAGGGGACGCCGACGCGCTCGGGCGTGTCGGGCAGCACGAAGCCCTTAAGCCCCATGTCGATGCAGCGACGCGCTTCCCTGTCGAGCGCCGCTTTGTCCCACAGCGGCAGATGCGCCATCGTGAACAACCGGTTGCCCGAGACGCGCTGCCGCTCGACGGCCGCGTCGTTGTACATCTTGATGATTTCGACCGCGAGCTCGTTGTCGCCGAGCGACATCAGCGATCCGGCCTGAGTCACGCCAGAATTATGATAGCAAATCTGCGCATAGACGCCCATGTCGTCCATCGCCTGCAACCGCGGCTTGACCTCGTGGCCACCGGGATGTGCCTCGTCCAGCGTCGGGAAGGCGAGGCGGCCGAGCAGCTTGTTGTTGTCCTTGCTGATGACGTTGCCGCCCATCGACCCGAAATCGCGGTCGCCGACGAACCAGCGATCGACGTCGTTGACGCGACGCACGACGGGGACGCGGTCCTTGAATTTCGCCGGTGCCTGCGAGGTGAAGAGATCGGGTGCCTCGGTAAGATGCGTGTCGGTGTCGACGATCTTGATGCCGGCAAGATCCTCGGCAAGTCCGCCGGACTGCGTGGCATAGTCGACCTCGCGGATCACGCCGCCACGGGTATAGCCCTCCGCCGACCAGTATTTCCGTGCGTCGCTAGCCAGATCCTTGGTGTCGTTATCCGCCATGATGTCCTCCATCCAATCCGTTTTTTCGGCCGATCCGTTGATCTGGTTCGTACCGGCTTTGTCTCGGGCTTATCTCGGGCGTCTCGTTGGAAACGCAGTATCAGTGACATACGCGCATCGCCGGGTGGCTATCCACCCTGAGACGGTCGTGCCGTGCAAAGTCCGCCCGGGCGATGGACCGGCAATTGGCCGCTGGGCGGGCACCGCGCGGGCGATGCCTGCCGGGCTTCATTGACGGCGTAGGGACCGCCCCGCAAAACGCCGACCATTCCACGGAGCAAGACGCATGACTTTCACGCTGACGGATCGGGCACTGCTGCGCGAGCAATGCTATGTCGACGGCGCATGGATCGGGGCCGGTGCGATCGACGTGACGGATCCTGCAAGCGGTGAGGTCCTTGGTGCGGTTCCATCGCTGGGCGCGGACGAGACGCATGCGGCGATCGCTGCCGCCGAGGCTGCGCTGCCGGCTTGGCGAGCGAAGACGGCCGGCGAACGATCGAAGCTGTTGCGGCGCTGGTTCGAGCTGATGATCGCGGAGCAGGACGATCTGGCGATGATCCTGACGCGCGAGCAGGGCAAACCGCTCGCCGAGGCCAAGGGCGAGATCGCCTATGCCGCGTCGTTCGTCGAATGGTTCGCCGAGGAAGCCAAGCGCCTCTACGGCGAAGTGATCCCGAGCCACCGCGCCGACAGCCGGATCGTCGTGATCAGCCAGCCGGTCGGCGTGGTCGCCGCGATCACGCCGTGGAATTTCCCTGCCGCGATGATCACGCGCAAGGCGGCGCCGGCGCTGGCGGCGGGCTGCACGATGGTCCTCAAACCCGCGACGCAGACGCCGTTCAGCGCGCTCGCGCTCGCGGTGCTGGCCGAGCGGGCGGGGATACCCAAGGGCGTGTTCAACGTCGTCACCGGGTCGTCGCGCGTGATCGGTGCCGCGCTGACCGGCAGCCCGGTGGTGCGCAAGCTGAGTTTCACCGGGTCGACCGCGGTCGGCAAGACGCTGATGGCGCAGTGTGCGCCGACGATGAAGAAGCTGTCGATGGAACTGGGCGGGAACGCACCGTTCATCGTCTTCGCCGACGCCGATCTCGATGCCGCGGTCGAAGGGGCGATGGCCTCCAAATATCGCAACAGCGGGCAGACCTGCGTGTGCGTCAACCGCATCCTCGTCCAGCGCGATGTCGCCGAGGCGTTCGAGGCCAAGCTCGCCGCGGTGGTGGCCAAGCTGAAGGTCGGGCCTGGTACCGGCGAGGGCGTCGCGCAGGGGCCGCTGATCGACGATACCGCGGTTGCCAAGGTCGAGGAGCACATCGCCGATGCACTCGCCAAGGGAGGCAAGCTGGTGGCGGGCGGCAAGCGGCATGCGCTTGGGCACAGCTTCTTCGAGCCGACGATCGTGTCGGACTGCACCTCCGATATGGCGCTGGCGAGCGAAGAGACGTTTGGGCCGCTAGCCGCGATCTTCGTATTCGATACCGAGGACGAGGCGGTCGCGCTGGCGAACGATACCGAGGTCGGGCTGGCGGCGTATTTTTACACGCGTGATCTGGCGCGGACGTGGCGCGTTGGCGAGGCGCTGGAAGTCGGTATCGTCGGGATCAACACAGGCATCATCTCGACAGAGGTCGCCCCGTTCGGCGGGATCAAGCAATCGGGCATGGGCCGCGAAGGTTCGCGCCACGGGATCGAGGATTATGTCGAGCTCAAATATCTCTGCATGGCCGGGCTCTGAGCCGCAACAACACGAGGATATGAGATGGACTTGAACGGCGTAGCGGCGATCGTCACGGGCGGCGCATCGGGGCTTGGCAACGCGACCGCGACGATGCTCGCGGAAGCCGGCGCGAGGGTCGCAATCTTCGACTTGAACGAAGAGGTCGGCACCGCAGTGGCAAAGACTTTGGGCGGTGCGTACTTCAAGGTCGACGTGTCCGACGATACGAGCGTCGCCGAGACGCTGGAAGCGGCTGAGCGGCTGCACGGACCGGCGCGCGTGCTGGTCAATTGCGCGGGCGTCGCCCCCGCGATCCGGATCGTCGACAAACACGGCGTGGCGCATCCGCTCGCGGCGTTCCGCAAGACGGTCGAGGTCAACCTGATCGGCACATTCAACATGATCTCGAAGTTCGCCGCGCGGCTGATCGCCGCCGGGATAGACGGCGAGGAGGCTGGCGTGATCGTCAACACCGCGTCGGTCGCGGCGTATGACGGGCAGATCGGGCAGGCGGCCTATGCGGCGTCGAAGGGCGGTGTCGTCGGCCTGACGATCTCGGCGGCGCGCGACCTGGCGCAGCATCGTATTCGCGTCGTCACGATCGCGCCGGGCATCTTCCTCACGCCGATGCTGATGGGACTGCCGCAGGCCGCGCAGGACTCGCTCGGCACGCAGGTTCCGCATCCGAGCCGGCTCGGCAAGCCCAGCGAATATGCACAGATGGTCGGTGCGATCGTCGCCAACCCGATGCTCAACGGCGAGGTGATCCGGCTCGACGGCGCGATCCGCATGGCGCCGCGCTGACGACGACACACTTCCTGGAGAGCAGACGATGACCGATTTCGTGACAGCCGATTGCGGCATCCGGCAGCTGCACGCGCGTTTCGTCGACGCGGTGTGGCGCCAGGACGCGACCGCGTTCTCGGACTGCTTCGCGCCCGACGGCATCTGGAAGATCGCCGGTATGGTGATGACCGGTCGGGAGGAGATCGCTGAGGCGTGCGGAAAGCTGCTCGGTCGATGCGAGCGGATCCAGCTCGTCGTCGGCCAGCCGATCCTGGAGGTCGGGGAGGGCATTGCGATCGGCCGGTTGCAAGTCACCGAATTTGCCAAGAAGCACGACGGCACCAGCGCGATCACGTTCGGCACCTATTACGACCGGTATGTCGAACAGGACGGCGCGTGGCGGTTCCAGTGGCGGCACTGGACAATGGCCTATCACGGCCCGACCGACCTGAGCGGCGGCTTCGTCGTCCCATCCGATTATGGCGCGTTCCCGGGTATGCCCGGGGTGGATGAGCCGACGTTCGTACGCAAGGCGTAGACGACTTCGCAATCCTCCCCGGCATGGGGAGGTGGCTGGCACTTGCCAGACGGAAGGGGCGGGAAGCGATAACGCTGGCTCCGTGTCCTCCCCCTCCGTCGCCTTCGGCACCATCTCCCCTGGCGGGGGAGGATCGAAAGCCGACGCGCCTTGACCCCGATCTGCAAACCCATCGCTCCCGCGGATTCTACGCAGCCACCTTGGTAATAGACAGAGATGTTCATTAGGGTTGGCTCAACGAGAAAATCCGGGAGTGGATATGACCTGCCTGCCATCACGGACGCCCTCGGCCGACGAGATCGATATTCCCGCGCTGAAAGCACGCTATGCGCATGAGCGCGACAAGCGCACGCGGACCGAGGGCCAGGAGCAATATGCACGCCTTACCGGCGACGTGGTCGAGGACTACGTCACGGATCCGCACCAGCCGGTAACGCCGCGCGATGCGATCGCCGAAGATACCGATGTCGTGGTGCTCGGCGCAGGCTGGTCCGGGATCATGGCGGCCTATCAACTGATCAAGCAGGGCATCACCGATTTTCGCGTTGTTGACACGGCCGGCGACTTCGGCGGCGTGTGGTACTGGAACCGCTATCCTGGCATCCAGTGCGACAATGAATCCTATATCTACCTGCCGTTGCTCGAAGAGACCGGCTTCATGCCGTCTCGCAAATTTGCCGACGGTCGCGAGATCCAGGGATACGCGCGCGCTATCGCGGAAAGGTTCGGTTTTGCCGACAAGGCGCTGTTCCACACCCAGACAAAGGGGCTTCGCTGGGACGCCGAGATCGATCGGTGGCGCGTCTCGACTAACCGCGGCGACGAGATCCATGCGCGCTTCGTGATCATCGCCAGCGGCGTGCTCAACATGCCGAAATTGCCCGGCATTCCCGGCATCGAAAAATTCAAGGGCAAGATGTTCCACAGCGCGCGCTGGGACTATGACTATACCGGCGGAAGCTACGAGAATCCGGTGCTCGACAACCTTGCTGACGAGCGCGTCGCGATCGTCGGCACCGGTGCGACCGCAATCCAGATCGTGCCGTATCTCGGGCGTTACGCCAAGCAGACCTATGTCGTGCAGCGTACCCCGTCCAGCGTCGACGAGCGACCCAATCCCCCGACCGATCCGGACTGGGCGAAGTCGCTGCAGCCGGGGTGGCAGAACACACGACAGATCAATTTCCACCGCGCGGCGATGGAGGCATTCCATCCCGGCGACGAGGACCTGATCTGCGATATCTGGACCGAGATCAGCCGCAACCTCGCCGCCGAACTCGCCGAGGAGGGGTGGCCCGCGCTGACCCCAGAGCAGTTCATGGCAAAGCGCGACGTAGTCGAGTTCCGCGTGATGGAACGGCTCCGGCGCCGGGTTGACGACCTGGTCGAGGATCCTGCGACCGCGGAGGCGCTGAAGCCCTATTACCGGTTCCTGTGCAAGCGCCCGCTGTCCAGCGACGAATATTACCCGACTTTCAACCGCCCCAATGTCGAACTGGTCGACGTCTCGCTCGCCAAGGGCGTCGAGGCGATGACCGAGAAGGGCTTCGTCGCGAACGGCAAGGAATATGAAGTCGATTGCATGATCTTCGCCAGCGGGTTCGAAGTGACGAGCGATCTCGAGCGGCGCTGGGGCATCGACACGATCGAAGGCCGCGATGGCGCGTCGATCTACGATCACTGGCGCGACGGGCCGCGCACCTTCCACGGCGTGATGACCGCCGGTTTCCCCAACCAGTTCTACATGGGGTATATCCAGGGCGGGCTGAATGCGTCGGTGACCGAGCAGAACGGCCGGCAAGGCTATCACATCGCGCACATCATCGCCGAAGCGCTCAAGCGTGGCACGCCCGTCGTGGAGCCGACGCAGACTGCGATGGATGCGTATGTCGCGCATTTCGAAGGCAACGAGATCGATATGTCTGCCTTCTCGCGCGAGTGCACGCCAAGCTATTTTAACAACGAAGGCGAGGGGGAGGGCAAAGCCAAATGGCGCCTGTTCCGCGCCTATGCGCCCGGCTGGAACGCATTCCAGACATTGCTGACGTCATGGCGCGACAAGGGCGATCTGGAGGGGCTGTCGCTGACCGGATCGAGCGCGAAATCGCACGGGCGGTGAATGGTGGCGCGGGCTGGACTTCGGATGCCGATGACCGAAGAACCGGTCCTCTAAGGGAAGGATCAGTCCTGTGAACATCTCCGTCGAAGACCTCGCAGAACCACTCACCTATCCGGTCGAAGCGTTCCTGTCGCGCGAGTATGCAGAGGCCGAGAAGGAGAAGCTCTGGCCCAAGGTCTGGCAGATGGTCGAGCGCGTCGAGGACTTCCGCGCGGTCGGCGACTTCGTCACCTACAATATCTGCGACGACTCGATCATCGTCATCAAGACGGGTGAAGCGAGCTTCAACGCGTTCCACAATGTCTGCCCGCATCGCGGCCGGCAGTTGATCGATACGCCTGACGATGTCCACAGCGTCCGCGGCAACCGGCGCAACTTCGTCTGCGGCTTCCACGGCTGGACGTTCGACCGCGACGGCAACAACATCTTCGTGCTCGACCCGCAGGACTGGATGGGTGCGCTGACGCCCGAGCGGACCTGCCTGTCGCGCGTCCAGGTCGACACCTGGGGCGGCTGGGTGTGGATCAACATGGATGCCGACGCCGCGCCGCTCGCCGAATTCCTCGGCGATGCGGGGCGCATCCTGGCGCATTTCGAGATGGACAGGATGCGCTACAAATGGCGCAAATGGACGGTCTATCCCAGCAACTGGAAGACCGCGCTCGAGGCGTTCATGGAGCCGTATCATGTCGCCGGCACGCACACCCAGCTGCTCGATTACGCCGAATTTTACGCCTACAGCGCCGCGTACGGCCTGCACGGCGTCAGCGGTTTCGACCAGCGCGATGCCGCCGACCGGATGAGCCAGGGGTCCAGCGTGACGCGCGCCGGCAAGGGTGCCGATGCGCGCATCTCGACCTACGAGCTGATCAAGGAAAACTACGAGACGCTGAATTACGCGGCCTCGACCGAGACGCTGGTCGTCGCCGCGAGCCGGCTGCAGCACGAACTGCCCGAGGAAACCCCGGCGGGCGAGGTGATCGCGCACTGGATGAAATCGGCCAAGGCCGACGACGCCGCGCGCGGCGTGGTCTGGCCGGAGATCCCGCCCGACGTGACCGCCGAAGCGGGGCTCGCCTGGCACGTCTTTCCTAACATGTCAGTGCTGCAGGGGATTACCTTCGCGCTCTGCTATCGCGCGCGGCCCTTCGGCGACGACCCGAACATGTGCATCTTCGAATCCTACGCGATCGAGCGCTACCCCGATGGGCAAGAACCCGCGACGCAATGGGAAAATGCCGAGCCCACCGCCGAACACTGGGGCGCGGTGCTGGCGCAGGATTTCTCGAACATGCGCTGGGTGCAGAAGGGCATGAAATCCCGCGGCTTCCGCGGCCCGCTGCCCAATCCGCACCAGGAACGCAAGATCACCAATTTCCACCGCAATCTGGCCGAGTTCATGGGAACCGGTGAACCGAGGTTACTGCCATGAGCTACGACGACCCGAAGCCCAAGCCCGCCCAGCCTATCTCGTTGCTGCCAGGCCAGGCCGCGCCGACAAATACGGCAACCTCCGAACTCTCGCTGAAGGCGGGCGGCACTCCCGTCTACAAGCGCGTCCTCGACCTGTTCGAGGCGGAGGGGATCAAGACGCTGTTCGGCATCCCCGATCCGAACTTCGTACATCTGTGCCTCGAAGCGGAGGCGCGCGGCTGGACGGTGGTATCGCCGCATCACGAGGCAGCGGCCGGGTTCATGGCCGAGGCGGCGTCGCGCATCACCGGCAAGCCGGCCTTGTGCTTCGGCACGCTTGGGCCGGGGCTCGCGAACATGATGCCCGCGATCCAGTGCTGCAAGGTCGAGAATTCGCCGGTGATCTTCCTCGGTGGCCAGCGTGCGCGCGTCACCGAGCGGCGCGTGCGTCGTGGGCGTATCCAGTTCGTCCGGCAGGAGCCGATGATCGAGGATTCGGTCAAATATTCGGGGTCTATCGAATATGCCGACCAGACCGACGAGGTGATCCGCGAGGCGATCCGGATCGCGATGTCCGGCACGCCGGGGCCGACCTATGTCGAATACCCCAGCCACATCATCCTCGAGGAACTCGACGTGCCGCCGGTCCTGCCGCCGCACCGCTATCGCCTGGTCAACCAGGGCGCCGACGGCGACCGGATCGCCGAGGCGGCCGAGCTGATTCTTGCCGCGAAGAACCCGATCCTGCTGGTCGGCCATGCGGTTTATACCAGCCAGTCGGGGGCGAAGGTAAAGGAACTAGCGGAGCTAATGAATTGCCCGGTCATCCAGACGTCGGGCGGGACGAGCTATATCAAGGGGCTCGAGGACAAGACCTTCCAGTATGTATTCTCCGATGCGTCGATCGAGGCGGTCGAGGAGTCCGATCTGGTCGTCGCGCTCGGCACCGAACTCGGCGAGCCCGTGCATTTCGGCCGCTGGCGTCACTGGCATGCGGGCGAGGCGAACCGCAAATGGATCTACGTCCAGCAGGACCCAACCGCGATCGGCGTCAACCGTGCGGTCGACGTGCCGCTGGTCGGCGATCTCCGCGCGGTCGTGCCGCAGCTGACGCGCGCATTGGGCAAGGGACGCGAGGCGGGCGAACAGCTCGCCAAGTTCATGCGCGACGGCAAGGCGGAACTCGACAGCCTCGCCGAGGAGACGCTGACCAAGAGCGACGGTACGGCTAACACGCAGGTCCACACCTCGCGTTTCATCGTCGAGGCGACCAAGGCGTTCCCGGAGGGCGGGATCATGATCCGCGACGGCGGCGCCTCGGTGATCTTCGGCTGGACCTATAACCAGTGTAAGCCAAACGACGTGATCTGGAACCAGAATTACGGGCATATCGGCACCGGACTGCCGTACGCGACGGGCGCTATGCTTGCCGATATCGCCGAGACCGGTGTGACTCGTCCGGGGATGCTGGTGACCTCGGATTCGTCGTTCCTGTTCCACATCGGCGAGCTGGAGGTCGCGGTGCGCCGCAACCTGCCGCTGGTCTGTGTGGTGGCGGTCGATTTCCAATGGGGCCTCGAGGTCGGCGTCTACAAGCGCACCTTCGGCCTCGGCACCGCGGAAACCGGTACGCACTGGAGCAACAAGGTGCGCTTCGACAAGATCGCCGAGGGGCTTGGCGCCTACGGGCAATATGTCGAGACCGCGGACGAGATCGGGCCGGCGATCGCCCGCGCCTACGCGCATGGCGGCCCGGCGGTGATCCACGTGCCGATCGACCCCAAGGCGAACTCCGAAGAGATGCCGAAATACGACAGGTTCCGCACCTGGTACGCCGAGGGCACGCAGTAAGTTCGGCTCCCTCCCCTTCAGGGGAGGGTTGGGGTGGGGGAGTGCCGCGAGCACCGGCGCCGATCTCTGCGAGACCGTAAATCCCCCCCCCCGACCCTCCCCTGAAGGGGAGGGCGTGATATTTAGGAGAGACCCATGCGCGAATATCTGCAGTTCTACATCGATGGCGCCTGGGTCGATCCGGCCGAGCCCAGGACCGCCGATGTCATCAACCCCGCGACCGAAGAGCGCGCGGGCGTCATCGCATCGGGTTCGGTCGCGGATGTCGACAAGGCGGTTGCCGCCGCACGTCGCGCGTTTGCAAGCTGGTCGCAGACGACGCGCGAGCAACGCCTCGACCTGCTCGGGGCAATCCAGGTCGAATATGCCAGGCGTCAGACCGAACTCGGCGACGCGATCATGGAGGAAATGGGCGCGCCGGCCTCGCTCGCGCATGGCTTCCATGTCGGGCTCGGTGCGGGCCACCTCCAGACCGCGATCGAAGTGCTGCGCGAGTTCAAGTTCGACGAACAGCGCGGTGCGACGATGATCGCGCGCGAGCCGGTCGGCGTGTGCGCGCTCATCACCCCGTGGAACTGGCCGATGAACCAGACCTGCGTGAAGATCTTCCCCGCGCTCGCCACCGGTTGCACGATGATCCTGAAACCGCCGCAGCTCGCGCCGTTCTCCGCGCAGATTCTCGCAGAAATCCTCCACGACGCGGGCGTACCGGCGGGCGTGTTCAACATGGTGCAGGGTTCCGGCAGCGTCATCGGTACTGCGCTGTCGATCCACGCCGATGTCGACATGGTATCGTTCACCGGCTCCGAACCGGTCGGCGTGCAAATCCAGCAGGATGCTGCGACAACGGTCAAGCGCGTCGCGCTCGAACTCGGCGGCAAGAGCCCGTTCATCGTACTCGACGACGATGCAATGGCGCAGAACGTGGCGGCGGCGACCGGCGGCATGATGGGCAATTCGGGTCAGACGTGCAGCGTCGGCTCGCGCCTGCTGGTCCCGGCGGCTCGGCTCGACGAGGCGGTCGCGGCGGCCAAGGCGTCGGCGGAGGCTGTGACGGTCGGCGATCCCAAGGGCAATGTCGCGATGGGCCCGGTCGTTTCCAAGGCGCAGTTCGACAGCATCCAGGACTATATTCAGAAGGGTCTCGATGAGGGTGCGACGCTGATCGCGGGCGGGCTCGGCAGGCCAGATGGGATCGATAAGGGCTGGTTCGTGCGGCCCACCGTGTTCGTCGGCACCAACGACATGGTCGTCGCGCGCGAGGAGATCTTCGGGCCGGTGCTCGTCATCATCGGCTATGACGACATCGACCACGCGGTCGAGATCGCCAACGACACCAGCTTTGGGCTTGCCGGCTACGTCAACGGCACCGAGCTCGATCAGTGCCGCGCGGTCGCGCGACGGATGCGGACCGGCTGGATTAGCATCAATGGCGGCTTCGACTTCCATGCGCCGTTCGGCGGCTACAAGCGGAGTGGCAACGGCCGCGAATGGGGTGAATTCGGCTTCCACGAATATCTCGAAGTGAAGTCGCTCCTCGGTTACGCCCCGGCCTGATGGCCGCTCTGCTCAGCCGCTACAGTGCGCCCGCCGCTGCGACCGCCGCACCCGGATGGACGCTGGCGCGCGCAACGCCGTCAAGTCGCCTGTACGGCGCCAACGGCTTGCGCACCGGCGCCGACGGAAGGCTTTATGTCGCACAGGTGACGGCCAGCCAGATTAGCGCGGTAAATATCGAGACCGGTTCCGTCGAGGCGATCAGTCCGATGGGCGGCCGGATCGTCGCACCCGACGACATCGTGTTCGACGAGGCCGGTAATCTCTATGCGACCGAAATTACCGAGGGACGCGTTTCGATGCTGGCGCCCGATGGGAGCGTCCGGGTCATCCAGGGCGACATGCCGGTCGCCAACCCTATCACCTGGCATCAGGGGCGGCTGATCGCGGGCGAATGCCGGGTCGGCGCGCGGATTATGGAACTGAGCCTCGACGGCGGCGCGCCGCGCGTGATCCTCGAAGGCGTGCCGATGGCGAATGCGTTCGAGGTCGGACCCGACGGCCTGCTGTATTTCCCGGTGATGGGCACCAACGAGATCTGGCGGGTCAGCCTCGACGGCGGCACGCCGGAAGTGGTCGCGGGCAATCTCGGCGTACCTGATTCGGTGAAGTTCGATGCGAAGGGCCGGATTGTTTCAACGCAGGTCGCGAGCGGGCAGGTGTTGCGGATCGATCCGGTTGCCGGCACGCGCGAAGTGCTCGCAGACCTCGGTCCGGGCCTGGATAACATCAGCTTCGTCGGCGACCGGATCTTCGTTTCGAGCATCCCCGGCGAGATCACCGAGATTCTCGGCATCGGCAAGACGCGGTCGGTCATCCCGCGCGGGTTGCAATGGCCGCTCGGGCTCGCGGTCGGCGCGGACGGCGTGCTGTTCGTTGCCGATGGCACGTTCGGCTACACGCTCGTGCCGGGCGGGACGCTCACGCTCGCGGGGATGATCTTCTATCCTGGTTGCCCGGGCTATCTGCGTGGTGCGGTCGCATCCGCGCCTGGCGAGTGGGTGGTGACGACGGGCTTGGGCGCAGTGGCGCGGTATCGGCCTGGCGCCGGCGAAAGTGACGTCATTGCGACCGGTTACGACCAGCTGATGGGTGTCGATATCGCCAGCGACGGCGCGGTGGTGTTTGCCGAATACGCCACCGGCCGGGTGCTGTCCGCGCACGGCGGCGGGGTGACCGAACTCGCGACCGGGCTCGACAAGCCGATGGGCGTCGCGATCGGTAACGACGGTAGCGTGTACGTCGCCGAAACCGGGGCGGGGCGCGTTTCGAAGATCACTCCCGGCAGGGCAGAGACGGTGATCGACGGGCTGCATGCGCCGCAAGGGTTGGCGGCGTATGGAGGTAAGCTCTTCGTGGTCGACGCGGTCGCCAAGACGGTATCCGAGATCGATCTCGCGACGGGTGTATCGCGGCGCATCGCCTCAAACCTGCCGGTCGGCGCGCCCGCTGGAGTCGCCCCCAAGTTACTCGGCCCGATCGGCGACATGGCCGGCCCGATGATCCCTTTCGCGGATATCACGGTGAGCGAGGATGGCACGCTCTATGTTTCCGGCGATGCTGAGGGGAGCGTGCTGAAGCTGCGGGCTGGCTAGCCTAGTGGGTGCTGCTGACTCAACTAGGAGACGGTCCGAGCCGACCAAACCACGGTATCCCACCGCTCCGTGTTCATCCGCGAAGGCGGGTGCCCAGTCTGGATCCCCGCCTTCGCGGGGAAACAAGCTTTGGGTGGGTGTTCGTGGTTACGATTGGAAGGAATTGTACTTCCATCCACCTGCACCTCCCCGGCGAAGGCCGGGGCCTAGTTGCGGGGCATTGCTAACCGGGGTTATTGCCTAGTTATTCCAGCTTTGCCAACTGGGCCCCGGCCTTCGCGGGGGTGGTGCGGTATGCGAAGTAAACGCTTGGCCTAATCATACCGCCGGCAACGCCCTTACCAGTTCCAGTACCCGCGCCGCCAGTTCCGGTCGGCAGATCAGCAGATCCGGCAGATACGGATCCGCGCAATTATACACCAACGCCGACCCGTCGGCGCGACTGACGTGCAACCCCGCCGCCTGTGCGACCGCGATCGGGGCGCAATTGTCCCATTCATACTGCCCGCCGGTGTGGAGGTAGATGTCGGCCTCGCCGCGCACCACCGCCATCGCCTTTGCGCCTGCCGAACCCATCGGCACCAGCGTCGCACCGACCGCCTCCGCTACAGCGACCGCTTCGCTTGCCGGCCGTGTACGGCTGACCAGCATGCGCAACGGTTCACCCGCCGGTTCGAGCGGCTTGGGCGCGCCGGACGTCAGCGTTAGCCCAAGCCCCGGCAGCGCGACCGCGCCGACCGTCGCGACACCGTCGATCGCGAGCGCGACGTGCACCGCCCAGTCGGTGCGCCCTTCGCCATATTCGCGCGTCCCGTCCAAGGGATCGATGATCCACGCGCGGCGCACCGAACAGCGATCGCCACTGTCCTTCTCTTCCTCGGAAAGGATCGCATCATCCGGCCGCGCCGCGCGCAACGTCCGCATCAGGAAGGTGTTGGCTTGCGCATCGCCGGCCTTGCCCAGCTCCTTGCCGGTCAGCCCGCTGCTCGCCTGCAACCCGAGCAGGATCGCGCCCGCTTCGGTTGCAAGACGTTCGGCAAGACGGACGTCGCTCTCGACCACAGTGTCGGAGGCGACACTCATTTGAGGGGCATGATCTTGCGGACGATGAACTCTGCGGCTTCGGCCGGGGTCATCGCGACCGTGTTAACGCGGATTTCGGCGTTGAGCGGCGCCTCGTACGGGCTGTCGATCCCGGTGAAGTTTTTCAGATCACCAGCGCGGGCCTTCTTATAGAGCCCCTTCACGTCGCGCCCTTCGGCCACCTCAAGCGGCGTATCGACGAAGATCTCGATGAACTCGCCCTCAGGCAGCATCGAGCGCACCAGGTCGCGTTCCGCACGGAACGGCGAAATGAATGCGGTGAGGACGATCAATCCGGCGTCCGCCATCAGCTTCGCCACCTCGCCGACGCGTCGGATATTTTCGATCCGATCGGCCTCGGTAAAGCCCAGGTCCTTGTTCAATCCGTGGCGGATATTGTCGCCGTCCAGCAGGAAGGTATGGCGGTTCATCAGGTTGAGCGCCTTCTCGACCTCGTTGGCGATCGTCGATTTGCCCGCACCCGATAGCCCGGTGAACCACAGCACTGCGGGCTTCTGGTTCTTGAGGCTGGCATGCACGTCGCGACCGATGTCGGTCGCCTGCCAGTGGACGTTCTGCGCGCGCCGCAGGCTGAAGTGCACCATGCCCGCCGCGACGGTCGCATTGGTGATCTTGTCGATGAGGATGAACCCGCCGAGCACCTTGTTCGGTGCCGCGTCGCCCTGCGCGTACGGTTCGAAAACGATCGCGCGATCGGTGGTGATCTCGGCGACGCCGATCGCGTTCAGTTCCAGCGTCTTGGCGGCCAGATGCTCCATCGTGTTGACGTTGACCTGGTATTTTGGTTCGCGGACCGTCGCCGACACCATCTGCGTGCCGAGCTTGAGCCAATAGAAGCGTCCTACGATCAGCGGTTCGTCGTCCATCCAGACGATCGTCGTCTCGAACTGGTCGGCGGTTTCGGGCGGGGACTCCGATGCGGCGATGACGTTGCCGCGCGAACAGTCGATCTCGTCGGCGAACGACAGCGTGACGGACTGCCCCGCCACCGCTTCGGGCAGATCACCGTCGAGCGTCGTGATACGGCTGATCGTCGAGGTCTTGCCGCCGGGCAGAACGCGGATCGCATCGCCGGGCTTGACGATGCCCGCTGCGACCTGTCCCGAAAAGCCGCGGAAGTCGAGGTTGGGGCGGTTGACCCACTGTACGCCCATACGGATAGGCTTGTTCTGGTCGTCGTCGACGTCGACATCGACGGATTCGAGATGCTCCATCAACGTCTGCCCGGTGTACCAAGGCATGTTTTTCGACGCGAGCGAGATGTTGTCGCCCTTGAAGCCGGAAATCGGCATCGGCGTGAAATTGGTGATGCCGATGCTCTTCGCGAACTCGGTATACTCAGCGAGGATCTCATCGTAGCGCCCCTGGTCGTAACCGATCAGGTCCATCTTGTTGATCGCGAGCACCAGGTTCCGGATGCCGATCAGATGCGCGAGATAGCTGTGGCGCTTGGTCTGAGTTAGCACGCCCTTGCGCGCGTCGATCAGTATCACCGCGAGGTCGGCGGTCGATGCGCCGGTCACCATGTTGCGGGTATATTGTTCGTGGCCGGGCGTATCCGCGACGATGAACTTGCGCTTTTCGGTCGAGAAGAATCGATACGCGACGTCGATCGTGATGCCCTGTTCGCGTTCGGCCGCGAGCCCGTCGACCAGCAGCGCGAAATCGATCTCGCCGCCCTGCGTGCCGACGCGCTTGCTGTCCGCCTCGAGTGCCGCGAGCTGATCCTCGAAGATCATCTTCGAATCGTAAAGCAGCCGTCCGATCAGCGTCGACTTGCCGTCGTCGACCGAGCCGCAGGTGATAAAGCGCAGCATCGTCTTGTGCTGGTGCTGGTCGAGATACGCGTCGATGTCCTCGGCGATCAACGCCTCGGTCTGGTACACCGAATCCTGGGTTGCGATGTCGCTCATCAGAAATAGCCTTCCTGCTTCTTCTTTTCCATGCCCGCGCCGCCGGAATCCTTGTCGATCGCGCGGCCCTGGCGTTCGCTGGTTGTGGTCAGCAGCGTTTCCTGGATGATCTCGGACAGCGTCGACGCCGTGCTCTCGACCGCGCCGGTCAGGGGGTAGCAGCCGAGGGTTCGGAAGCGGATGGAGCGTTCAACGGGAACTTCGCCGGGGGCGAGTGGGAAGCGATCGTCGTCGACCATCAGCAGCATGCCGTCGCGTTCGACCGTCGGGCGCATGCCGGCATAATAGAGCGGGACGATCGGGACGTCGTTGAGCTGTATATATTGCCAGACGTCGAGCTCGGTCCAGTTCGAGATCGGGAAAACCCGGATGCTCTCACCCTTCGATTTCCGCGCGTTGTAGATGTTCCACAGTTCGGGTCGCTGGTTCTTTGGATCCCAGCCATGCGTCGCGGTGCGGAACGAGATGATGCGTTCCTTCGCGCGCGATTTTTCCTCGTCACGCCGCGCGCCGCCGAAGGCCGCATCGAACCCATGCAGGTTGAGCGCCTGCTTCAGCCCCTCCGTCTTCCACATATCGGTGTGCAGCGCGCCGTGGTCGAACGGGTTGATCCCGCGCGCGATCGCTTCGGGGTTCTGATAGACCAACAACTCCATGCCAGCCTCGCGTGCAGCCTTTTCGCGAAGTTCGTACATCGCCTTGAACTTCCACGTCGTATCGACGTGCAGCAGCGGGAAGGGCGGCGGCGAGGGATAGAACGCTTTGCGCGCAAGATGCAGCATGACGGCTGAATCCTTGCCGACCGAATAGAGCATCACGGGGCGCTCCGCCTCGGCGACGACTTCGCGCATGATGTGGATCGCCTCCGCTTCGAGCCGTTCCAGATGGGTCAGTGTCTTGGCCATGATATCGTATCTCCGCGGGGCCGCTTGCCCAGCGCCGGGTGGTTCCGGCAATCTATGCAGTGTTCGGCAAGGAAGGCGTTCGCTATCCCGCGGCAAGCCCAGTACTAAGCCGAGCGTCGGCGTCGGCGATCTCCGCCTTCAACCACATCGTTTCGCTGAGGTTGGAACCTCCCGAGATCGCGGCGAGGCGTTCGAGCGCCGCTTTCCTGACTCCGAGCGCATCCGCATCGGCGGGTTCGACAGAGAGTGCGATGTCGACGAGGTGGAGCGCCTCGAGGGGTTTGCTGGCTGCGACATGCGCCTTGGCACGGGCGACCAGCGCCGGGGGACCGGCAAGTTCCGCGAGATCGGCGTCGACCGCGGTACGCGGCACGCCGTACAATGCCGTGGTGCCGTCGGCATAATGGAACCAGCCGGCATTCTCCTCCCAGATCGCACGCACCACCCACGACGCCTTCCCGTGGAACTCACCGATCTGGCCGTCTGCCGGCAGCGTGATTTCGCGCATCAACTCGTGAACGGTCTTGCCCGCGTTCATGCCCGCGATCGTCTCGCGTTCGATATGTGTGACCGCGGCGCGCATCGCATCGAGATCCGCGCGGATCCGATCGGCCCCCCGGATCGGTTCGCCGTGCCCGGTGATGACCAGCTCGGGTTCGAGCGCGCGCACCGCATCGAGCGATTTGAGATAGGCGCGGACGAGGCGCGGGCGGTCGCCGCGGATCGTGACAAGGTTAGGCATTGCGCGCCAGACCGGGCCGAACAGATTGCCGGTGAAGATCGTCCGCTCTTCGGGCAACCATATGAATACCGCGCAGAGCGTCTCGCCGCCGGGCGTATTGTGGACCTCGAAATTGCGTCCGCCCTGTTCGAAGGTTTCAACGTCGGTCACGTCGATATCGGGCACGATCTTCGGCGGGGCGGGCGGCGGGCCGCTGCGGCGCGTCATCGACGCCCATAACTTGCCCGAGCGCCGGCCGAGGAACGGCGCGAGCGTATCGAAATACTCGGCGGTCTCGGTGAACCCGGCGCCCGCGATGACCCGCGTACCGTCTTCGCGCTGCTCAGGGAGCGCACCGTAATGATCGGCATGGCTCTGCGTCAGGATGATCCGCTTGAGCGGACCGGTGCGATGCGGTGCGAACAGCGCCTTGTTGCGCTCACCATTGCCGATGAAGCCGGTGTTGACCAGCAGGTCGCCGTCGCTGGTCGTGACGAGGTAGGCGTTCGATATGTCCTTCACCATGAAGATGGTGTCGGTGATCACCTCGGCGTCGGTCTGACCTGCGCCGGCCGTCACCAGCGCGCCCAGCGGTGTCTGCTTGTCGCTCATGAACCGGCTCCTTCGAAATAGATCATGACTTTTGCCGAGGCGGGCGTGGCGGCGATCTTCAGGCCGTCGAGTACCGCATCGAACGGGAGGCTGTGGCTGATCATCGCGGCGATCTTGTCGTGCAACCGGGGCATCGCGGCGATCACGTCGGGAAACTCGGACGGGTAACCGACTGCGGTGGTGATCGTCATTTCGCTGGTCAGCATCGGGCCCGCGGGGAGTTCGATCGGTTTCAGATAGGCCGCGGTAATGACGTGGCGCGCGTGACGCTTCGCCATCCGCACGACGTCGCCGAGGATCGAAGGCGCACCGGCGGCGTCGATATAGGCATCGGTGCCGGCGCGCTCGCGGCCGAAATACATTTCCGCACCGTGATAGGCCTTGACCTGCGTGACCAGATCCTCGCGTGCCGGGTTGATCGTCCGTGCGCCGAGCGCCTCCGCGCGATCGAGGCGCTCGTCGGCGAGGTCGATCGCGATCACGTCGCAGCCGCGATCGACCGCCCACATCACCATGCCGAGACCGATCGGGCCGCAGCCGAAGATCACCAGCTTGCTGCCGGCCGTCACCTCGGACCGGTTGACGCCATGGAGCGCGACCGCGAGCGGTTCGCACATCGCGGCGACGTCGAAGGGAATGCCCTCGGGGATCGGCAACAGGCTGTGGCCCAGCCGGCCTTCGCGAACCAGCAGTTCCTCGGTGAATGCACCTTCGGGGCCGCCGCTGCCGATGAAACTCGGCGTGTTCATCGGGTTGACGATGACCGCCTGGCCGATGTGAAGTCCCTCGACCTCGTCGCCGACGTGCATGACTTCGCCAGCGCCCTCATGGCCGAGCGCGGTCATCGTGCCGGCCACCGGGATCCCGCCGTTCTTGATGTACGACAGGTCGCTCCCGCAGATCCCGCAGGCTTTCATCCGGACGACGACGTCCTTCGGACCATGCTCCGGACGCGCGTAGGCATCGAGCCGGACGTCGTCGATGTGATGGATGGTCAGGCGGCGCATGCTGGGTCCCCGATCAGAAGGCGTAGGGGGGATAGATGGCACTGCCACCGTCGATCACGATCGTATCGCCGCTGTGGAAGCGCGAGGCGTCGCTGGCGAGATAGGCGCCGATGCCCTCGAAATCCTCGATCGTGCCGGGGCGACGGATCGGCGTCTTGGCGGAAAAATGCGCGTCGACCGCGACGATGCGGGCCTGCATCTCGGGGCTATGACCGGCGTCGCTGCCGATGCTGGTCTTGGTGTAGCCGGGCGCGATGGTGTTGGCACGGATCTCGTATTTGCCGAGTTCGGCCGCCATTCCGCGGACCGCGGCGCCCATGCCGCCCTTCGAGGCCGCGTAATTGTTGATGCCGGGGATACCGTGGAACATCGACAAGCTGCCGCAATAGACGAGGCTGCCGCCGGGCTCGCCCGCTTCGGCGCGCGCGACCATCGCCTTGGCGCCTTCGCGCAAGGTGAAGAACGCACCGTGGAGATTGACCGCGAGCAGGTCGTGCCATTCGGCCGAGTCCAGCGTGAGTACCGAACGCGACTTCGACGAGCGGCCCGAATTGGCGAAGACGCAGTCGATCCGTCCGAAATCGGCGAGCAGTTTCGCATAGCCGGCGACGATCTGGTCTTCGGACGACACATCGACCTGATAGGTCTCGACGCGGCCTGCACCGGCGGCTTCGAGTTGGGCCTTGGCAGCGGCGTTCTTATCCGCGTTGCGGGCCCAGATCGCGACGTCGCCGCCCATCTTGGCGACGCCGAGCGCGAAGCCCAGGCCGATCCCGCTGTTGCCACCGGTAACGAGCGTCACCTTGCCGGTGCAATCGAAAAGTGCGTTTGCCAATACATCCTCCTGCCACGCCCTGGTTTGCCCGGGCCGGTCCTTGCGACCAATGTGCGGGCATCGTGCGTCATGCCGCAATCGCACTGCCTGTCGACGCCAGGCCATTATGTCGTTAGATAGCCAAAGGTCGACGCGGTTATGCTGCGCGGTACGAACCCATGCTGCCGGGGGGGGAACGGGCGTTGGAGACCGACACGTATACGCAATCGGCGTTCGAGGCGGAATTGCCGATTCCACGCGGGATGGCGCGGATCATGCGGTTTTCGAACGACC
The DNA here is from genome assembly GCF_042466285.1 of Sphingomonas sp. R86520. Classification (NCBI taxonomy): domain Bacteria; kingdom Pseudomonadati; phylum Pseudomonadota; class Alphaproteobacteria; order Sphingomonadales; family Sphingomonadaceae; genus Sphingomonas; species Sphingomonas sp. R86520. The sequence goes on along the minus strand of NZ_JAXHBZ010000001.1, from coordinate 2,005,956 downwards.
AACCGACCAACCACGTCTTCCGCCGCGGCGCGCATTACTGGCTCGATCTGTGCCTGACGCCACGTCCCGAAAAGGCGCGCGGCTGTTATTCGGAACGGTGGGGTCCGCACCGGTTCGAACGGCTGGGCGAGATCTTTCTCGTGCCGCCCGGTGAGGCGCTTCACATCCGGACCGATGCGGGCGACAACCAGGCGTCGATCGCGTGCGAGATCCATGCCGATTCGGTCGATCACTGGCTCGAGACCCCGCTCGATTGGACCGATCGCCGGCTGGAGGGCGGGCTCGACATCGTCCACCCGTATATCCGGTCGTGCCTGTCCCGGCTTGCCGATGAGATGCGGCATGGCGGCACCGGCAGCGCGGAACTCGCTGCGATGATCGCGGGACAATTGGCGATCGAACTTGCGCGATACCTTGAGGCGATCTCGGATAACCCGATCACCGGCGGGCTCGCGTCTTGGCGGCTGCGGTTAATCGATGAGCGGTTGCATCGTGGCGGACCGCCGCCGTCGCTTGGCGAGCTGGCGGACTTGTGTTCGGTGTCGATCCGCCAGCTTACGCGCGGATTCCGGTCGAGCCGCGGGTTCACGATCGGCGACCATATAGGGCAGACGCGGATCGAGATGGCCAAGCGTGCGCTATCGTCGGACGACAGCATCAAATCTATCGCGTTCGCGCTCGGCTTCGCCTCGCCATCGGGCTTTTCCTACGCGTTCGGCCGCGCGACCGGCGTGACGCCGCTCCGGTTCCGCCAGCGGCACCTGCGGGGGAGGGAGTAGAGGAGCTACCCATCCCCCCCTGGCAGGGGGAGGTGGCTGGCGCTCGCCAGACGGAGGGGCCGGTAAGTAATAACCGCTGTTTCTTCATCCTTCCCCTGGCGGGCGAGGATGAGATTGCTCGGTCAGTCGTCCGCCGACGCCACGAGCCGTTCGCTTTCGCGCCACAGGCGTTCGACGTTGGCGTCGTCCAGCGCGAACGGGTTGGGCGGCATGCGCGTGCGCTGGTGGTAATAGCCGCCGGTCGATCGCCCCGGCTCGTCGGCGGTCGCGAGCCAGATCAGCGCGTCGGCACCGGCCTTCGGGCTCATCGTCGCGCGCGTCCGGATATGCGCCTGCGTCGTCGCGTCGGCGTGGGTGATGAAGTTAGTATCGACTGTGCCCGGATGCAGCGCGTGGACAACGATGCCGTCGTTTGCCAGCCGCGACGCGAGGCCGCGTGCGTGCATCACGTTGGCAAGCTTACCCTGGCAATAGGCGCGACCGGCGAGGAACGCGTCGAACAGTTGCAAGTCGTCCCAGTGCAGGCCGGGGATCATCTCGCCGCCGTCCGACGATGTGTTGACGATCCGCACGCTGCCCCTCGGCGCATCGCGGGCCGCCGTGCGCAACAGCGGCAGCAGGCGATTGGTCAGGAGGAACGGCCCGAGATGATTGCCGGCGAAATTCTCCTCCAGTCCCTCGTTCGTGACCACCATGCGGTCCGCCATGCCACCGGCGTTGTTTACCAGCACGTCGATGCGGGGGGCGAGTGTGGCGATCGCGTCTGCGGCGCGCGTTGCCTCGGCCATGCGCGACAGGTCTGCGCGGATCATGTCGACCCTGCCACCGTTAGACGCGGCGCGGATTTCGGTTTCGGCCGCGGCGGTACGCGCCGGATCGCGTCCGAACGCGATCACGTGCCATCCTTGCGCCGAGAGCGCCTTGGCGGTTTCCTTGCCGATCCCCGAGCTTGCGCCAGTCACGACTGCCACGCGTAACGCCATCGATACCCTCCCGATCATCGCCTCGTTTCTCGTCCCAACGTCCTTCCAAAATTTGGTGGCGGCAATCGATGGCGGGGCCGGAGACGCCGGGATCGCGGGTGCGATGCTGCGCAGCATGACGGTCCGGCGTTATGGCCCGATCTGGATATCCAGGCCGGATCGCGACATCGAACGGCATTGGCGCACCGTGAAGCGCTGCGCATGATGCCGGCAAAAGACGACATTGGGAGAGAATGCTGTGAGCCAGATGCTCGTTTCCGACGCGCTCATCGAACAGGCCATGACGACGGCCGGCCTCGACCGGTTCGATTCCGAGTCCTATCGCGAAGGGCTCGACGTCCTGCTCGCGGATTATAATTCCTACGATCATCCCGAACCGTTAATCGAGCGGATGCGCGGCGGACTGGTCCAGTCGTTGGTCGATCGTTTGAAGACCACCGACTATCTCGCCAAGCGCCCCGAACTGCTGACCCGGCCGGTCGAGCGGCCGTTGTTCGTGTTCGGCATGCCGCGGACTGGCACGACGCTGCTAAGCAACCTGCTGGCGTGCGATCCGGCACGGCGGTCGGCGCTGACGTGGGAGATCGAGGAGCCGGTGCCGCCACCGACGACCGCGACGCTGAAGACCGATCCGCGCGCGATCGCCAAGCTCGCGCAGGAAAAGGCGATGCTCGCCGCAAGGCCGGAAATGGGCAAATATTATCGCAATTCGGCGGTCTATCCGAACGAGTGCATGTTCTTCATGATCCACGACTTCAAGGGACTTGCGCTGGAATCGCGCGGCAAGCTCAAGGCGTATCGCGACTGGCTGCTCCAGACCGACATGACGTCGGCCTACACCTATCACAAGCGCTTCCTCCAGCTGTTGCAGGCGGATGCGCCGGGTGCGTGGAGCCTCAAGATGCCGAGCCACGCGCTGTGGCTCGATACGCTGCTGGAGACCTATCCCGATGCGCAGCTGATCTGGGCGCACCGCGATCCGTTCACCGCGACCAGCTCGTTCTGCAGCATCCTGTCGATGGCCCACCGCGGCTATACCGGCAAGGTCGATTACGAATGGTTGGGCGAGGATTGCCCGTATCAGGCGCAGCTGCACCTCGACCGGATCATGGATACGCGTGAGCGGCTCGGCCACGACCGGATCGTCGACGTGCATTATGCCGACGTGACGCGCGATCCGATGGCGGCGATCCGCACGCTGTATGCCGATCTGGGCGATACGCTGACGCCCGAGGCGGAGGCGGCGATGCTGGCGTGGCTCGACGAGAACCCACAGGGGAAATTCGGCAAGCACGAGTACGCGCTCGACCAATATGGCCTGTCGGTCGAGGCGCTGGCGCCGAAGTTCGAACGCTATCTGTCGCAGTACGACGTCGCGCGGGAGGGCTGAGATGAGCATCGGCCGGCATTATCAGAACGCCTATGTCACGCGCGACGTCGACAAGGCGGTCGCCGGGTTCAGGCGGCACGCCGACGTGCGGACGATCTTCGAGATCGAGACCCCGGTCCAGGTCTGGACGCCGCAGGGCGAGGGACGGGGCGTGCAGAAGCTCGCCTTCGTGTGGGTCGAGGATCTCAATTACGAACTGATTGAGCCGAAGGACGGCGACGTGCTCGCGATCTACCGCGATGCGCTGCCCGTGGGCGACGGGCTCGCATTCCACCATGTCTGTCATGTGGTCGATGACTGGGACGCGGCGATGGCGAAGATCGAGGCGCAGCCGTTCCCGATCGTGCTGAAGGGCGGCACGCCGGGGCTGCTGCAATTCGCCTATACCGATACGCGGCCTTGGCTCGGCCACTATACCGAATATGTCTGGATGGTGCCCGATCGCTGGACCGGGATGGGTGGGCGATGACGCCGCACGGATCATGAGCAGGTTGGGGATCGAGCTGCTCAGCGTGTTCGGGCTCGATCCGGTCGCGCATGTCCATCTGGCCGCCGATCTCGGATGCGGCCATATTTCGAGTGGTCTCGGTCCGGCGCCGTTCAATCCGCATGGCTATGCGGGCTGGTCGTTGCGCGACGACGCAGCGTTACGGCGGGCCATGATCGCGGCAATGCGCGAGCGGGGCGTGACGATCTCGCTCGGCGAGGGCTTTGCTGTACGGCGGGGAGTCGACATGCGCGACCGTGCGGCGGAATTTGACCTGATGGCCGAACTTGGTGCGGAATGCTTAGGCGGCGTGGGCATGGAGCCTGACGTTGCACGGTCCGACGATCAGTTTGCGGCATTGGCCGACATGGCTGCGGCGCGGGGGATGAACGCCACGATCGAGTTCGCGCCGGGCCTGGCGATCGGTACGCTCGACGCAGCGGTCGCGCTGGTCGAGCGGATCGACCGGCCGAACTTCCGCGTGCTGGTCGACGCGATGCATCTGTTTCGATCGGGCGGGACATGTGCGCAGGTTGCCGCGCTCGATCCGGACCTGATCGGCTATGCGCAGCTGTGCGACGTACCGCTCGTCGCGACCGAGCCCGATTATTTCCGCGAGGCGAGCTTCGAACGGCGCACGCCGGGGCAGGGCGAACTGCCGCTCGCCGATCTGATCGCGGTACTGCCCGAGACCATCGCCATCGGCCTCGAAGTGCCGATGTTCGCACGAGCCAGCGCCGGCGAGCCACCGATCGACCGGTTGCGTCCGGTCGTCGCTGCGGCGCATGCGTTGGTCGACCATCAAGGAGACCATGGATGTTGACGGTAGCACGGTTCGGGACGCGCGACTTGACGCGGGCGCGCGGTTTCTACGATCCGATCGCGGCGATGGTCGGGGCGGGGTTGGCCTATGATCGACCCAACATGATCGCGTACAAGGGCACGGATGGCGCGATGCTGCTGATCGGCCTGCCGTTCGAGGGCGAGGCGACGGTCGGCAACGGTACGCAGGGCGGGTTCATGGTAGCGAACCGGACGGATGTCGATGCGGTACACGCCAAGGCGCTCGAACTTGGGGGCAAGGACGAAGGCGCGCCCGGCGTGCGCGGTGACGATCCAAATGGCTTCTATGGTGCGTATTTCCGCGATCTGGACGGCAACAAGCTCTGCGTGTTTCGGTTCGGGCCTGCCTGATCGACGGCGCGACAGAGCGAGATCGGAACGCGGGTCGATCGCGCTTCGATCGCGCTTCGATCGCTGCCGCGATATCCGATAGGCGGTACGTCCGCCGTGCGGATATCGCGTTACACGACCGCACCGCTGGCGTAATAAACACACCTGTCTACTTCCGCTGTGGGGAGGTGGATCCAAAAAATAAAACGCCGCAGGGAGAGTAGGGGTGAGGGTTTCGGCTGCTCGAAGCATGGCGTCGGTCGTGGGGATTGCCACCATGCTGGTGATGGCTGATGCCGCGCTCGCCCAGACCGCGCCCGCTCAGATACCGGTGCCCGCTGCACCGGCCGCCGAGACTACCGTCGATGGCGAGATCATCGTGACGGCACAGCGTCGTGAAGAACGCTCGCGCGACGTGCCGATTTCGATCACCAGCATCAGCGAGGCACAACTCGCGACCGCCAACATCAACCAGTTGTCCGACGTCGCGCGCGTCACGCCCGCACTGCGCTTCGATAGTTCGGGCAGCTTCTCGCAACCGACCATCCGCGGCGTCGGCACCGCGGTCACCACCTCCGGCGGCGGCCCGAACGTCGGAATCTACGTCGACGGCTTCTACGTCGCCAACCCCGAGGCGACCGCGTTCGACCTGACCAAGACGCGCAGCATCCAGGTGCTTAAAGGTCCGCAGGGTACGTTGTTCGGGCGCAACACGACGGGCGGCGCGATTCTCGTCACCACCGCAGAACCGAGCACCAAGCCGGCCGCCGAATTCAAGGCGACCTATGGCCGGTTCAACGCGCAGACCTATCAGGGCTATGCGACAGTCGGGTTGAGCGACCGGATCGCGGTCGACGTCGAGGGATTGCTGCGCAAGGGCGACGGCTATTTCCGCAACATCGCGAACGACGACGACAAGGTCGGGAAGTATAGGAACTGGTCGGTCCGCACCGGGATCAAGGTCGACGTCAGCGACGCTATCTCGGTGCTGTTGCGCTATACGCATTCGAAGACCGACGATCCCACGCTGCTGCTGACCAACGCGTATGCCGATCCGAACGGCGGATCGGGGTTCTACAGCCGCGTGCCGACCGCGGCATATGGCACCAACGACAGCACGGGTCGCGCGCTCGTCTATGCGTTCGCGCCGCCATCGACCTACACCACGCGGCCCGGCGACGTCATCAACGTCCCCTCGACGCCGACCCGGTTCACTAACAAGACCGATGCGTTCCAGGGCACGATCAAGGCCGACCTGGGGTTCGCGGACCTGACCTCGTACACGCAGGTGCGCAAGGACGACGCGGTCAATCTCCAGGATCTCGATGCGACCGCGATCCCGCTGTTCAACATCAACCTCGGCATCGGCAACCGCACGTTCACGCAAGAATTCCTGTTCACGTCGAAGCCGGGCGGCAAGCTGCAATGGACCGCGGGTCTGTATTATTTCCGCAACCGCGACACTTATTTCGTCAATGCCGCGTTCGGCCCCCCGCCGTACATGCCGTTCGGGGGATCGAGCACGACCACCAGGTCCTATGCAGCCTTCGTCGACGCGACCTATGAACTCTCGCCCAAGCTGTTCCTGACCGGTGGCGTCCGCTACGGCCACGACGTCGTCGGCGACGCGTATTTCCTGATCCCGGTGACGCAACAGCGGTTCGACGTCCCCGACTACAAGACCGACCGCGTCACGCCGCGCGCGGTGCTGCGCTACAAGCCTAGCGACGTGTCGAGCGTCTACGCATCGTTCAGCCGCGGCTACAAGGCGGGCATCCTGAACGTCGGCGGTGCCTCCGCGGTGCCGATCAAGCCGGAGGGGATCGACGCGTTCGAGGTCGGCTACAAATACGACGATCGCCGCCTCTCGTTCGACATCGCCGCCTATTATTACTTCTACAAGAATCTGCAGGTGTCGAGCTTCCAGAGCGGGCTGGCGCTGATCACCAACGCGGCGAGTTCGCGGATTGGCGGAATCGAATCTTCCGTGCGCTACAAGCTCACCGGCGCGTTCGACCTGACGATAGGCGGCGCGTACACCCACGCGCGCTACCGCAACTTCACGCAGGCGCCGTTCTACAGCTATTGCGACCCGACCGGTGCGGTGCCGTCGCTGGCCTGCGGTGCGATCGGGGCAGGCTCGATCGCGCAGACGATCAACGATTCCAGCGGCTACCAGATGCAGCGCGCGCCCGATTTCACCGGCAATGTCGGTGCAACCTATCACACTGCGCTCGCGGGCGGGAAGTTCAGCCTGTCGGGGAATGTCTATTATACGTCGAGTTTCTATTTCGACGCGTCGAAACAGTATAAACAGGAAGGCTACGAAGTCGCAGCGTTGCGTGTGCAATGGGTTGATTCGTCCGATCGCTTTACGCTTGCAGTGTTCGGCGACAACCTAACCGACAAACGATACCGAAACCAGGTCTTGTTTAACACGCTTGGGATCGGTGCCGTGTGGAATTCCCCTCGGACATGGGGTATCTCGCTGGGTGCCAAGTTCTGATTTGAAACTGAAACTGATCCATCAGGTTGTAGCGTAACTTCGGTAAATCGTGATGGCGATATATACGGTTGCTAAAGTCGTAAAACCTTATCGGCCGGGCAAATTCACCATAAGGGTTTCGTAGATTATTCACGCGATCCGTAATGCCATCGCAAGAAGCGATGACGTGCAGGCCGCGCATGGGGAGGATCGTACCGTGAGGACACTTTCGTCGAATGCCTTGATCGGTGTCAGCCTCATCGCGCTGGCCATGCCGGCGTCGGTGATGGCGCAGGCCGATACCGCAGCCGTTCCGGCGACGGCATCGTCTGTCGACCCTGCGGCACCTGTAACGACCGGTGCGACCGCACCGGTGCCACAGGCTGCAGCGCCTGCAGCCGCACAGGCGCTGTCGCCGGACAGCGACATCATCGTTACCGCGCGTCGGCGTGAGGAAAGCATCCAGGACGTTCCGGCGGTGGTCAATGCGGTCACCGCGGCCGAAGTCGCCAAGCTCAACCTCCGCGATTTCCAGGAAGTCTCGACGATCGTCCCGGGTCTCAGCTTGAGCAGCAATTCGAACGGCACCGGCGGCAACGCGCAGCTTCGCGGCGTCAATTTCGACATCAACGCGAGCGGCCAGAATCCGACTGTCGAATTCTACCAGAACGACGCGCCGATTACCGCTGGCGTCGTGCTGCAGCAGCTCTACGACATCGGTCAGATCGAAGTGTTGCGCGGGCCGCAGGGTACGCTGCGCGGCCGCGCCTCGCCGTCGGGCTCGATCACCGTCACGACGCGCAAGCCCGATCTCTACAAGGCGGGCGGCTATACGAACCTGACCGGAAACACGATCGGTACGCTCAACTTCAACGGCGGCCTCGGCGTGCCGATCATCGAGGGTATCGCCGCGATCCGCGTCGCAGGCCTAATCAACGAGGACGAGGGCAATCGCGTAAAGACCGTCAATCCGCGGATCGACGGCCGCGATCCCTATACCCGCACATATAGCGGTCGCGTCAGCGCGCTTGTGACACCGTTCGATGCCTTGCGGCTGGAAGGCAGCTTCCAGCGTCTCGATCGTAGATCGCGGCAGTTCGATCAGGTCGAATCGTTCAACCAGGTCAACCCGGGGGTCGCAGCCAGCCCGATCACGATCCGTGCCGAAGACCGGCTGAGCAGCCAAGAGACGCCGCGCACGATCCACCAGAAGTACGACATCTACAATGGCCGCGCCGAATTGGCCCTCGGTGGTCAGCGGCTGATCTATCAGTTCCAGCATTACACGCAGCTGATCGATTCGAACCTGGGCCAGGACTATGGCAACGTCTTCCCGAATTATGATTACGGGTATTTTTCGGGCACCAATGTGAAGTCGACGTCGCACGAACTGCGCTTGCAGAACGAAGAGCGCGTCTTCGGGGCGTTCGACTACGTCCTCGGCGTGTTCGATAACAAGAACAGCTCGCCGAGCGACCTGTTGATCACGACGCCAGTATTCCTGCCGGCGGCGCTCGGCGGCGGTCTCGCCGCGACCGTGACGACGCCGGTGGGCCGTCGCGGCAAGACGCACGAGCAATCGGTGTTCGGCAATCTGACCGCGCATATCGGGCAGTCGACTGAAGTATCGGGCGGCTTGCGCTACATCGATTACCAAAGTTCAGGAACGCTTATCCAGCCCGGCGTCGTCCTGCCGGATCCTTCGATCAAAGATAACAAGCTGATCTACAGTGCGTCGATAAAGCATAACTTCACGCGTGAATTCATGGTTTACGCGAGCACGGGCAGTTCCTACCGCGCGGCGATCAATGCAATCGGCGATTTCAGCGTGCGGCGATCGGCCCTGGAAAATTCGTTCATTAACCTGCCCCCCGAGACGTCCAAATCCTATGAAGCCGGCTTCAAAACTACGCTAATGGATGGTAAACTTCGTTTCAACGCCAGCGCCTTCCACCAGAAATTCGACAATTTCGTGTTTCGTTCGCCGGGTGTGAATGGTCAGTCGGGCGTCTACTACATCAACTACAATCAGACGACGAACGCTGGCGTGACGACAGTCACGCCGCAGGTGGGTCAGTTTAACTTCGTCGCGGCGGTGCCGGTCACGGTCAACGGCGTCGAGGGCGAACTCGCCTTCGATGTCGGCAGTCGCCTCAAATTGAACCTGATCAGCAGCTACGCGCTGGGCAAGATCAAGAACGGGACGATCCCCTGTAACGATCTCAACGGCGACGGCATTCCCGACGTAACCGTGTCCGCACCGAGCGTGGCCCAGTTGGCCGCGCGCGTAGGTGCAAACAACCTCAGTTCGTGCACGGTCACGCAGCGGTCGTCGTTCCAGCCACCGCTCAGCGCGACGCTTCAGGCGGAATACGGCATGCCGGTCACCGATGGCACCGACGTCTATATCCGCGGTCTCGCCAGCTATTTCGGCAAGTCGCAGAGCGATCCGTCGAACATCTACGACAACGTCAAGCAGTACGCGATGGTCAACCTCTTTGCCGGTATCCGCGATCCGAACGGCAATTGGGAAATCAGCCTGTTCGCCAAGAACCTGTTCGATACGGTACGCGTCCTCAGCCGGACCGACCCTTTGAGCTCGACCTATCAGGTGCTCCAGCCGCCGACGTTCCGTTCGGCCGCCGCGGTTACCACGACCAGCACGTACACGGGGATCACGACCACCCCACCGCGCGAGTTCGGTCTCAATGCGCGTTTCTCGTTCGGATCGCACTGAACAGGAGAACGACGGCGACATGATGCGAACGGCGGAGGATTGGGGAATCGTCCGCCGTTCGCTTTTCCAGGTGGTATTGCGCAGTGCTACTGTCCTAGCTCTAGAAATACGCTACGGCGTTGGACTGGCGAGGAACTTGGCGGCCGGGCATGACTGTAAGGGCCTGGTTCTGCGAGGGGGGAATGCGCATGACGAATGTCCGCACACGTCGCCCTCGGGATCCGGTGGCGACACGCGAAGTGATTCTGGTTGCGGCGCGCGAATTGCTCGCCCGCGACGGCCCCGACGGCATGAGCGTGTCGGCGGTGGCGACGCTGGCGGGGATCAACCGCGGTACTGCGTACCAGCATTTCGAGACGCGCGAACAGCTGGTCGCGGCGACCACGCAGTCGGTGTCGGACCAGCTTTTCCATGCCGCATTCGGCGATCCCGAAACGGTGAAGGATCGCCGTGTCGAGGATGTCGACATCACCGCGTTGACGACGACGCTTGCCGATTTCGCCGTCGACAACCCCGCGCTGTGTCGCATCTGGTTCCTGCAATTGCTGGCATCCGACGAACCGGCGCACGATCCGTTCTGGCGCGAATATGCCGGGTCGCTGCGGCGGTTTACCGAGACTGACAGAGCCGAGCCGGGGATCGACAGCGAAGTGTTCTCGATGATGATGCTGGCGGGCAATTTCCTGTGGCCGGTCTGGACCAAGACGCATGAAAAAACCGAGGCGGAACGCCGCGTGCTCGCGCGAAGGTTTGCCGTCGAAAGTCTGCGGCTGTCGATGCACGGTACGATGCGCGCGGACCGCTTCCCCGAGATCGAGGCGCTAATCCTAAACCATGGCAAAACCGATCACAGTAAGGTCGGGTAGACCACGAAATCGGGTCTTCGGTCGGTATAGCGGGTGGGCGATGATTTCCCGGGCGACGATCATTTCGATGGAATTTCGGCACGGCACTCTGGAGGGTGACGCCACAGTATTTCCATGATGCGGCGGCTCGCGCTTGAGCGCTGTGCCGCCGCCAGAACCGGGGACCAACGATGTTTTCAGCCATCCTGATCGACAAGACCGACGCCGGCCAGACCGTTGCCGTCACGCAGGTCGACGAGGCCAATCTGCCCGAGGGCGATGTGACGATCGACGTTGCCTACTCAACGCTCAACTACAAGGACGGCCTGGCGATCACCGGCAAGGGTCCGGTCGTACGCAAGTTCCCGATGATCCCGGGAATCGATCTGGTCGGCACCGTCCGCGAGTCCGGCCATGCCGACTGGAAGGTTGGGGACACCGTCGTGCTGAACGGTTGGGGCGTCGGCGAGACGCATTGGGGCGGCCTGGGGCAGGTCGCGCGATTGAAGGGCGATTGGCTGGTGCCGCTGCCGTCCGCGTTCACGCCGAAGCAGGCGATGGCGATCGGGACGGCGGGATACACCGCCGCCTTGTGCGTCGAGGCGCTGGTTTCTGCGGGCGTGACGCCGGACAAGGGCGAGGTGCTGGTGACCGGCGCGACCGGCGGCGTGGGCAGCGTCGCGGTGGCGCTGCTGGCCAAGCTCGGCTTCACCGTGGTCGCGGCGACCGGCAAGGCGTCCGAGGGCGATTACCTGAAGACACTTGGCGCGACGTCGATCATCGATCGTGCGGAACTCAGCGCACCGGGCAAGCCGTTCCAGAAGGAGCGCTGGGCAGCGGTGGTGGATTCGGTCGGCAGCAACACGCTCGCCAACGCGGTCGCAGCAACCAAATATGGCGGCGTCGTCGCGGCGTGCGGCCTGGCGCAGGGGGCGGATTTCCCGTCGTCGGTGATGCCGTTCATCCTGCGCGGGGTCAGCCTGCACGGGATCGACAGCGTGATGGCACCGAAGGCCAAGCGCCTGACGGCGTGGAAGCGGCTGGCGAACGATCTCGACCCGGCGCTGCTCGATTCTATCGCCACCGAAGTCGGCCTCGCGGACGCGGTGCAGGCCGCGGCCGACCTGATCGACGGCAAGGTGCGCGGGCGCGTGCTGGTCGACGTCAACCGCTGATCCGAGACGAGATCATGACTGAAACGCTCCCCTCGATCGTCGCCGGACCGCCCCTCGCGGACGAGCTCGGCATCGGCGCGCTGACGCTCGGCGGATGGTTGCGCGACGTCACCGGGCTGTACGGCCCGAACGAGGCACTGGTGTTGCACGAGACCGGGCCGGACGGCGTCGAGGTAGCGATCCGCTGGACGTATGACGATCTTTGGGAGCGCGCGAACGGCGTCGCCCGCGCGCTCGTGGCGTGCGGGGTCGGCAAGGGGACGCGGGTCGGCGTGTTGATGACCAATCGGCCCGAGTTCCTGGCCGCGGTGTTCGGCACGGCATTGGCGGGCGGGGTGGCGGCGACGCTCAGTACGTTCTCAACGCAGGCCGAAGTGGAGCATCTGCTGCAGATCTCGGCGTGTTCGGTGCTGCTGCTCGAACGCACGGTGCTGAAGAAGGATTTCGTCGGGACGATCGCCGCACTCGAACCCGCGATAACGACGGCAACGCCGGGCACGCTGGCGTCGCTGCGGTTTCCGTTCCTGCGCCATATCGTGTCGATTGGTGGCGGTGCCGGCGGCGTGGTCGAGGATTGGGATGCGTTTCTCGCGCGGGGTAAAGACGTGACGCAGGCGCTGGTCGACGCGACGGCTGCGACAATTACCCCGGCCGATCCGGGCGTGCTGTTCTTCTCGTCGGGATCGACGGCCAAGCCGAAGGGCATTCTCAGCGCACACCGTGGCCCGACGTTGCAGCTATGGCGCTGGAAACGCTTTCTCCAGGCCGGGCCGGATGCGCGCGCCTGGTCGGCCAACGGGTTCTTCTGGTCGGGTAATTTCGCGATGGCGATCGGCGGCGCGCTGTCGAGCGGCGGCAGCCTGATCCTGCAGGCGACGTTCCAGCCTGAGGAGGCGCTGACGCTGATGGAGCGCGAGAAGGCCACGATGGCGTTCGCCTGGCCGCACCAATATGCCCAGTTGGAAGGCGCCGGGAACTGGGCCGACGTCGACCTGTCGAGCCTGCATTACGTCAACGTCGCGCTCGCGAAGCACCCGACGATCGACACCGACTGGCAGGAGCCGTGGTCGGCGTACGGTAATACCGAGACCTTCACGATCAGTGCGATCTACGATTCGGGTACGCCCGAGGCGAAGGCGGGCGTGGGGCACGGCTATCCGCTGGCGGGGAACGTGTTCAAGGTCGTCGATCCGCTGACCGGTGTAGTCGTGCCGTTTGGCGAGCGCGGCGAACTGGCAGTCAAGGGCGCGACGATGATGCTTGGCTATGTCGGCGTGCCTCTCGACGAAACGCTGGACGACGAGGGGTTCTTTCACACCGGCGATGGTGGGTATTTCGACGCGGAAGGCCGGCTGCACTGGGAAGGGCGGCTCAACGACATCATCAAGACGGGCGGCGCCAATGTCTCGCCGATCGAGATCGATACCGTGCTGAAGGCGATCCCCGGGGTGAAGGTGACGCAGACCGTGGGCGTGCCGCACGACACGCTGGGCGAGCTCGTCGTGACGTGCATCGTCTCGCATGTCGGCGCGACGCTCGACGAGGAAGGCGTCCGTCGCTTCGCCAAGGAAAGCCTCGCCAGCTACAAGGTGCCGCGCCGTGTGCTGTTCTTCGGCGAGGACGAACTGGAACTGACCGGCAGCGCGAAGATCAAGACGGCGGATCTCAAGGCGCTGGTCGTCAAACGGCTGGCGTGAGCGACGCCGCCGCGCAGGCGCTCGCGGTCGCCAATCTGAAGGCGCGTTACTGCCATGCCGCCGATACCGCGGCCGCGGACGTGGTGGTAGCGCAAGCGATGTTCGCAGACGTTTTCGCCGCGGATTTCGTTGGCGACTATGGGTACGGACTGCTGCACGGCCCCGCCGCGATCACCGACTTCCTGTGCGACGCGATAGCGGGCGGCAGCGTGTGGATGATCCACATGCTCCACTCGCCGCGCATCGAGGTCGACGGCGATCACGCGACCGGCGAATGGGTCGTGACGGCGCAGTCGGAGCGACGTGAAACGGGCGAGATTTCGACCGTGCTCGGGCGCTATTCCGATGTTTTCAGGCTTGGCGACGATGGTTGGCGGATCACCCGGATCGAGTTCACGCGGCCGGCTTGAGGCCGGGAGGATAGTCGGCGTGTGACCGAGAGGATAGTTGTCCCATTCAAACATGAGACCGTCCTTCCCACGCAGGCGGGAACCCATACTGGCAGGCCACTCCACGTGACCGCGACCGTCAAAGCATCTGGGTCCCCGCCTCCGCGGGGATGACGGGGTGGGTTGACGTGTGTCCTCTCCCCGAGCGTTCTCAGTTCCCTCAAATTACGTCCGCAACGCCAACGGAACGCTCCTGCGATGCTCGCGGAACTCTCCCGCGATGCCTGCGGAACGCTCCCGCGATGAGTGGCGCGGTCGCCTTGCCTTTTGCCCTTGCCGCCGGACAACAGGCGCAACGATCGATCCACGGATCCTCCAGGAGCAGGCCATGAGCACCATTCTCGACACGTCCGATATCGACACATATCTGGGCAAGCCGATGCAGCCGGCGCGGATGATCGATCCGTTCGCGAACAACGATATCCGCCGCTGGGTCCAGGCGATGCATTACCCGAACCGGCTGCACTACGATGCGATGTACGGCATGCAGAGCCGCTTCGGACAGTTGATCGCGCCGCAATCCTTCCCTGTGACGATGGACGACGGGCACGGCTCGGCACCGTCGTGCATCGGTCTCATTCCCAATTCGCACATGCTGTTCGGCGGCGACGAATGGTGGTTCTACGGCCCGCGCATCGTCGCCGGCGACCGGGTGTGGAACGAGCGCATCCCGTTCGACTACACCGTCAAGGAGACCAAGTTCGGCGGCCCGACCTGTTTCCAGCGCGGCGACAATTTCTATTATAACCAGCACGGCGACCTGATCGCCAAGCAGCGCTCAACCTCGATCCGCTACAGCCAGTCGGCGGGGCAGGCGAACACCCCGACGGACAATCAGAACGATCCGGTCTGGGGCGACGAGGAACTCGAGGCGCTGGAGACACGCAAGTTCGCCTGGATCCAGATGCTCCACGACCTCGGCCACAGCGCGCGCTATTGGGATACGGTGAACGTAGGCGACGTCCTGCCCGAACGCGTGTTCGGTCCGCATTCGATCGTCAGCTTCACCACCGAATGGCGCAGCTACTCGTTCACGCAATGGGGCAGCATGCACCGTCGTACCGACCTGAACATGGCCGAGTTAGGCTTCACCGGGCCGATGGCGGGGCCCGAGCAGGATCCGACCGAGGAAGCGATCAATCCCGAGAACACCGACGGTGCCTATATCGGCCCGTCGCGCGGCCATCTGTTCCCGCGCTGGGCACGCTTCATCGGCATGCCGCGTGGCTATGGCTATGGCGCGTCGATGGGCGCGTGGATCACTGACTATCTCGCCGGCTGGGCGGGGGAGTGGGGCATGGTGCGGCATAGCGCCTGCAACTACCGCAGCCCGGCGCTGACCGGCGATATCACGATCCAGACCGCGACCGTGACCGACGTCTTCGTCGACGCCGACGGCCGCCACATGGTGCAGATCGAGGCTAAGATGCAGAACCAGACCGGCGCGATTCTGGCGACCGCGAAGGCCGAGGTCGAACTCCCCAAGCGGCCGGCATGAGGAAGCGACGATGATGGGCAAATTCTCGGGCAAGACGGTGCTGGTGACGGGCTCGGCCGGTGGTCTCGGCCGCGCCTATGCCGAGGCTTTCGCGCGCGAGGGCGCGCATCTGGTGCTGGCAGATCTGAAGCTGGACGGGCTCGGGGTGAGCAAGACGCTGGTCGAGCAGGCGGGGAGCACCGCTTCGGTCCACCGTGTCGATCTTGGTGTAGAAGAGGATATCCTCACCTTCGCCGCCGAGGTGCTGGCGCTGCATGACAGTCTCGACGTGCTGATCAACAATGCAGGAATGCACGCGGGCGAGATCCAGCGTGGGTTCTTCGGCCTCGGCATGGCGAAGTGGCAGCAGTTCTTTGCCGTGAATACGCTTGGGCCCGTGTTGCTCGCCGAGGCGCTGCGTCCTGCGCTCGCCAAGGCGAAGGGATTGATCATCAACAAGTCTTCGATGGCGAGCTACACGCCGGCGACCGCCTACGGGATCACGAAGGCGGCACTCAACGTCTTCACGAACGCGATGGCGATGCAGTTCGGCGCGAACGACATACGCTGCGTCGGGATCGCTCCGGGTCTGATGCAGACCGAAGCCGCACGCGGCGGTGTCGCGGACGATACATGGGAGCGGCTGAAGAGCATGCAGTCGGTCAAGCGACAGGGAACCGCCGAGGATATCGCCAACCTCGGCGTGTTCCTGGCGTCGGACGAAGGCAGCTTCGTCAACAACCAGACGATCCTGTGCGACGGCGGCAACCAGATGCGCGGCTTCCGGTTTTGACGGCGCCTATCTTCGCCGACTGGCACGCGATCGCGAATGTAAAGGCGC
Source organism: Sphingomonas sp. R86520 (assembly GCF_042466285.1). Taxonomy (NCBI): domain Bacteria; kingdom Pseudomonadati; phylum Pseudomonadota; class Alphaproteobacteria; order Sphingomonadales; family Sphingomonadaceae; genus Sphingomonas; species Sphingomonas sp. R86520. The sequence continues at coordinate 1,989,438 of NZ_JAXHBZ010000001.1, read as the reverse complement.
GCTATTGCCGGCTGCTCGATACGAAGGACTGGACGGGATTCGCCGCGCTGTTCGCCGCAGACGCGGTGATCGACGCGACTGCGTCGGGCGGACCGCGGCTGGACGGGCGCAACGCGGCGGTGGCGTATATCCGATCGTCGCTTGAGCCCGCCGTGACGGTCCATCACGTCCACTCGCCGGAGATCGAGATCGACGGCGACGGCGCGTCGGCGATCTGGGCGATGCAGGATCGACTGACCTGGCCCAACGGGCGCATACTTAACGCTGCGGGGCATTATCACGAGCGTTACGCGCGGATCGATGGCGCGTGGCGGATTTCGGAGTCGCGACTGACGCGGTTGTTCGTGGATATGCAGGTAGCGGAGTAGGGGCGTCTCCGTTGGGTTGGGTCGCGAGCGGGTGGATATGTACGCTGTCGTCTCAACACATCACGCCTGTTGCTTGACTCCTGCGAAAGGCGGGGGCCCAATCTGGGTTCCCGCCTTCGCGGGGAAACGAAACTAGCTGGTGGCAGAGAGATAATCGCCGAGCAACTGCGTTCGGCGGACTGGGCGCACTTGCATCTAACCGACGACAATAGCCTCGAGCGACTGTACGCGTGCGTTAGATACACCTCCCCCGACGTGCATCTCCCCGGCGAAGGCCGGGGCCCAGTTGAGGGACGGCTTTGATGACGGATAGCGCAAAGTTACCGCGACCTTTCCAACTGGGCCCCGGCCTCCGCCGGGGAGAGCTACGCGTTGCGACCTCCGCTTCGGAAGTCCAACTTCGGTCCTCCGCCGGGGAGGTCCTATGGTGTCGGTAATCCAGGTACGGTGATCGATCCTATCCAATTGCGGACGGCGGCAACTCGCTAGCCCAGCGTTCGCGGTTGCCGTTCACCGTGCCAACCGCCTTGGTCCAAAACGCCGGGTTATCGGCGAGCAGCTTGATGTCGAAACTGTTCGAGCCGCGGAACTCCAGCACTTCCACGCCGTCGTCCCCGGGCACGTAATGATACGGCACCCCGGCGCCGACGAAGAAGCCGTCGCCCTTCGCAAGCGTCTCGGTGCCGACGCGAAGAGAACCGGCGACGATATAATAGAGGCAATCGACGTCGTGGGTGTGCCGGGGCAGGGGGAAGCCACTCTTGAACCAAGCGTGCGTGAGGCTGAGGCCGGGCATCTCGAACAGTAGCTTGACCGTCGTGCCCTCCAGCATTCCGGCGTCGATCGCGGCGACCGCGCCGGTCATCTCGATCTCAGTTGGCATGCCCTGCGACATGATGCCGCTTTCCTCGAAATCGCGAGCGTCGGCAGCGCGGAAGAGCGCGAAGCGCGGCTTGGCGGCGGAGGGGGTGGCGGCGGCGATCGGAGGTCTCCCGGATGGATGGCGTCAGACTGTGCCACGCCATCCGGCCGGTCAAATCGCACTGGCGATATGGCTTTGACGCGGGGTCGCCTAGACCATGCGGAACGCGCAAAGCGAAGGACCGGGGATGAGCCTGTACACGACGATCCACCTTCACAACGTGCCCGCGGGACGTGAGGAAGAGTATGCCGCATGGTTCGACGGTCCACACCGCGATGCGCTGCAACGGCTGCGCGGGTTCGTGGCGGCCGATCGGTACGAGGTGACGCCAGAACAGGTCATGCCCGACATTCCGCAGCCGTGGCGGTTCATCAGCGTCTATGATTTCGACTATCCGACGCCGGCGATCGACCTGCCGGCGCTCGCGCCGCTGCTCGCCGAGGCGCGCGATGCGGGGCTGATCGACGACGCCGACGAGAGCGAACGCATCCACAGCTACGCGATGTACTCGGACTGGGTCTCGAGCCCGAACCACCAACCCGACCAGCCGTTGTCGGGCGTCAGCATCATCCTCGCCAATTTCGTCGCGGGTCGCGAGGCGGAGTATCAGCAATGGTACACCGACGTGCACGGCCCGGAAGTGACGCGTGTGCCCGGCAAGGTGGCGATGAAGCGCGGCCGCCTGTCGGCGATCCAGGTCGAGCCAGTCCGCTATTGCCCCGGCAGCGACCTCGTCCTGTGTGCGCTCCAGACCGACGACCTGCTGTTCACCGTGAAGGATTTCAGCGCGCGCGCCCGCGGCGCTTCGCCCAGTGGCATCGCGATGGCGCCGCGTTCCTCCGCTGGCTCGTTCGCGCGGACGGTGCATTACTTCCTCAAGGTCAGCGGTAGCACGTTCTGGCCCGGCGGGGTCGCCTACGACGGCGATCTGGCAGTCTATCCGGCCGACTTCGTGCGGCCTGCGGGCTGAGCGTGCCAACCATCGCGCGCACGATACGGTCGGCCCTTGCCGCATGCGGCGCGCGCGGGGCACTTAACGTCAAAGCATGAGGGAGCGGATACGTGCCAAAGACGATCGTGATCACGGGGGCGGGCGCTGGTCTCGGCCGCGCTCTGGCCCGGCGTTTCGCTGCCGATGGCGAGACCGTCATCCTGCTCGGCCGCACGCTGTCGAAGGTGCAGGCGGTGGCAGACGAGATCGGTGCGCCGCACGTCGCGATCCAGTGCGACGTGGCGGACCCGGACGCGGTGCGCAGCGTCTTTGCTACGATCGCTGAAAGCCATCCTAAGATCGACGTGCTGATCAACAACGCCGGCGTCTATGAGCCGTTCACGCTGGCCGATGCGCGCGACGACCAGATCCTCAACCAGATCGCGATCAATCTCGCAGGCCCCGTGTTCTGCGCGCGCGCCGCGCTGCCGTTGCTGCGCGGTGGCGGGCATATCATCAACGTCACGAGCGAATCGGTCGCGCTGCAGATGCCCATGCTGTGGATGTACGCGGGCGCCAAGACCGGGCTCGAACTCGTCTCGCACATGTGGGGTCGCGAGCTCGAGGCGGAGGGCGTTCGCGTCACCGTCGTTCGCGCCGGGATGATGATGGACGAGACCAAGACCGGCAGCGGCTGGCCGATGGAGGTCGCGGTCAAGTTCGCGCAGGAGAACGCCAAGATCGGCATCAACCTGCGCGAGCGGCCGATCTCACACTACAATTCGGTGACCGACGCGTTTCGCGCGGTGCTCGACATGCCCGTCGACCTTCACGTCGGGCTCGTCACGTTGAGCGGCAGCCGACGCTGATCTCACTGTTTTCGATAGAAAGACCCTGGTCATGACGACTCTTCCCGACGCCAAGCTCTTCATCGACGGCGAACTCCGCAATGCCGGGGGCGGCAAGACCTTCGCCGTCATCAGCCCGTGGACAGGCGAGCCCGTCGGCAAGGCGGCGGATGCATCGGCGGCTGATGTCGAGGCGGCGATCGCCGCGGCGCGACGCGCCTTCGACGATACCGACTGGGCCACCAACATCGATCTTCGCGTGAAGCTCGTCACCAGGCTGCGCGACCTGTTCGCGGTGAATAAGGAACGCCTGTCGGACCTGGCGCGCCACGAAGCGGGTGCGGCCTGGGGCGCGGTCGGTCGCGCGCATGTCGACATGGCGATGGAGGGTTGGGACGATTACCTCGCGGCCTTCCCGAAGGTGACGTGGGAGCGTGATTACGGTGGCCGCACGTCCTACGGGTTCGAGACGCTGCGCAAGGCGGTGTATGAGCCGATCGGCGTGGTCGCCGCGATCACCCCGTGGAACGTCCCGTTGTACGTCAATGTCGGCAAGGTCGTTGCGGCATTGCTCGCCGGCTGCACGGTGATCCTGAAGCCCGCGCCCGATACGCCGGGCATGGGCGCGATCTTCGGCGAACTTGCGATCGAGGCGGGCTTCCCCAAGGGCGTGCTGAACGTCGTGTTCGGCAGCGATCCGGCACTGGCGGGTGAAATGCTGGTCAAGGACAAGCGCGTCGACCTGATCTCGTTCACCGGCTCCACCGGCGTCGGCAAGCGGATCATGCAGCAGGGCGCGGACACGCTGAAGCGCGTGTTCCTCGAACTCGGCGGCAAGTCGGCCAAGATCGTGCTCGACGACGCGCCGAACTTCGCGATGGACGTCGCCCAGACGATACTGGTGTTTCATGCGGGGCAGGGCTGCGCGGTCCAGTCGCGGCTGCTCGTGCCGAAGAGCCGCTACGAAGAGGTCAAGGCGATCCTGACCAAGGCCTATGCCGGGTTCGGCGACAATTGGGGCGTGTTCGACGAGCCCAAGCACATCATGGGGCCTGTCGTATCTAAGCGGCAGATGGAGCGGGTGATGTCGTACATCGAGCTCGGCCAACAGGAAGGCGCCACGATGATCGCAGGCGGCAAGATGCGCCCCGACAAGGGGGGGGGCTATTTCATCGAACCGACCTGCTTCGTCGACGTCACCAACGACATGCGGATCGCGCAGGAGGAGATCTTCGGACCTGTTCTCGTGGTGATCCCGTTCGAGGACGACGAGGATGCGATCCGGATCGCCAACGACAGCGATTACGGCCTCGGCGGCGGGGTGTCGTCGGGCGATCTCGATCGCGCCATGAAGATCGCCAAGCGCGTCCGTACCGGCACGATGAGCGTCAACGGCGGAATGAGCATCGCCGGCGATATACCGTTTGGCGGTTACAAGGCGAGTGGTATGGGCCGCGAATGGGGACTTGAGGGAATCGAGGAATTTCTCGAAACCAAGTTGATCGCGTGGCGGGCCGCTTGAGGTCGCTACAGGGCTAGAGGGATGCGAGCGTGGACGGTGTTCACCCAGTCGAAACGACCAAGACCCGACGCGCATCCGCCGCACCCAAAGCGCTGAGCCATAATCTCAACGGCCAGCGGCTGGGCCCCAAGGGACGCGACACGCGCGCGCGCATCCTGGCGGCGACCAACGAACTGCTGGCCGGATCGGTCGAGACGCCGATCTCGCTGAGCGCGGTCGCGCGGCAGGCGTCGCTCGGGATGACGTCATTGTACGTGTATTTCACCGACCTGACCGAGTTGCTGCTGGCCGTGCTAGAGCCGCTGACCGCCGATGCCGAGGACACCTATCTGCGCCACCTGCGCGAGCGCTGGCCGGACGAGACCCTGAACGCGCATTGCCTGGAATTCGTCACCGCGCTCCACGGCTTCTGGCATCGCAATTCGATGATCCTGCATCTGCGCAACAGCATGGCGGACCAGCGGGACGAGCGGATGATGGTCCACCGCGTCCATGCGGCCCAACCGGTGATCGGGTTGCTGATCTCGCAGATGGACCAGGAACCGGGCGTTCCCGGCACGCCGGCGTCGGGCATGGCGACGGTGCTGTACACCGGCATCGAACGCGTCGTAACGATCGCCACCGATCGGATCCTGCCGACGGTGTTGCCGGGTGCGTTCTCGCCGAACGTGCGGAATTTCCTGCGCGCGGAATCGCGGTTGCTGGAATTGGGGATACGCGAGTTTCGAGCGGGGCCGACGGGCTGATCGACCATGATGACGGTCAGCACTTCAACGCCCTAATCGATTATGACGACGGTCAACTAGGCCAAGTCCGTCACCCCAGCGAAAGCTGGGGTCTTCCGATTGGCTGGCGCCGCGCTTTTCAACGTGGATATCCCAGCTTTCGCTGGGATGACGTGGGCGTGGGGGAGAGCGGGGAAAACGAGACGCCGGCCCACCGCATCTTGTTCTCCCGCGAAGGTGGGAGCTCAGTCTGGGTCCCCGCCTTCGCGGGAAACATCGTTATGCAGCGCAGACGATAGTTACCAGCGTGGGGCGGCGGTCGGCCCCAAGCCGTTACTCCTTCGCCCCCAGCTTCGAAATATACCGCTCGATCCCCTCCAGATACGCCGGATTGAGCATCAGAGCGCTGTTCGCCATCCGCTCGACGTGCCGCCCCATTTCAGGCCCGAGTTCGCTCGCCATCTCGATCGCGATCTTCGCCGCGCCCATCTGTTCGCCGCTCGACTTGGTAAGGTGGCGGCAGAACGCCAGCGCCGCGTCCTCGAAGCCGTCGTCGGGCACTACGTCGTGGACCAGTCCCATGATCAGCGCGCGATCTGCGTCGGCCTTCTGGCTGCCCATGATCAGCCACCGCGCCCAGTGCGCGCCGCAGATCCGCGTCAGCCTGCTCACGCCGTTGGACGCCGGGAGTACTCCGAACAGCCCTTCGGGGAACGCGAACGACGCGGATTTCGCGGCCAGCCGGAAATCGCAGGACAGCGCGAGTTCCAGCCCGCCACCGACGCAATCGGCGTGGATGGCGCAGACGATCGGCTTCTCGACATGCTCCATCTCATCGTAGATCCGGTGCATGCCGTGGAGCCCGAGCCGGTGGTTCTCGCGGATCTCCGACGCGGTCGTCGGCCGCGGTCGCGAGGATCCGCCACGCAGATCCGCGCCCGCGCTGAAGAACCGGCCGTTCGCGCGGACCAGCATGACCTTCAGCGCGGGCGTATCGCGAAACCGGTGCAGCGCCGTCTCGAACAGCGCCATCGTTTCGCCCGACAGCGCGTTCAACTTGTCGGGGCGATTGAGCGTCGCGATCAGGATCCCGTCCTGGTCTTCGGTTAGCAGGTGCGGCGCTGAAACGGGGGTATCGGTCATGTGACGATCCTCAAGCGCGGGTGCGCGGCAGGCCGAGGCCGCGCTCGGCGATCATCGAGCGGTGCACTTCGCTGGTGCCGCCATAGATCGTCGAGCCCTGCGCATGGCGATAGAACATGTTGATCTCGGCCGCCGCTCCCTTGCGCTTCGACAGCGACAGCGGCGCGGTCAGGTCGAGCAGGTCGCGCGCGTCGGTGAGGAATTTCTCCGACGAGAACATCTTCGCCATCGGGCCGTATGCGAGGTTGGTCTTCTTCTCGGCGATCACCCAGGTCGCACGGAACGTCAGCAGTTCGGAGACCCACAGATTGGCGACGGTTCGCGCGAGCCGGGCCTGCGCCGCCGGATCGTCGATCAGCGGCTTGCCCTGCTTCGTGATATCGCGACACAGCTGCTCGCCCGCATGCAGCATCGCGCGCTGATACTTGGCGAACCCGCCGCCGTGCTCGAGTTCGAGGCTGGCGCTCATCGTCTTCACGCCGCCGTCGACGTCGCCAAGCCGCCAGCTGTCGGGGATCTTCACGTTGTCGTAGAAGGTGATGTTGGTCCGCTCGTCCTGGAACGTATGGACCGGCTGCACCGTCACGCCCTCGGTCTGTTCGCCATTGGTCTTCAGCGGCACGATGAACATCGTCAGCCCCTTGTGCTTGGCGACCTCAGTATTCGTACGCGCGAGCATCAGGACGTAGCTGGCGAGGTTGGCGCCGCTGGTGAACATCTTGGTCCCGTCGATCCGCCAGCCATTCCCGTCCGGCGTCGCGCGACACTGCGCGGCGAACACGTCGGACCCTGCGCCGGGCTCCGAATAGCCCAGGCTGCAGATCACTTCGCCCGACATGATTTGCGGTAGCACGTCTTGCTTGAGGTCGTCCGAGCCGAACCGGTGGATAATTAGAGCGACCATCTGCGATACGCCCGCCGCGGGATTGTTATACCCCTCGAACTCGAACGCATCCATCGCCGCGATCTTTGCATAAGGCGACAGGCCGCGCCCGCCGACGTCCTTCGGCAGCCCGAGATACAGCAGGTTCTCGGCGGCGAGCTTGCGGTTGAGTTCCGGATTGTAGCCTTCCCAGCTGTAGTGAAACCTGTCGCGCATTTCCGGCGTGACATTGGCGGCGAAGAAGGTGTGGATCTCCTGCGCGATCGCGTTGGCGTCGTCGCCGAGATCGAAGTCGATCGGGCTTTCGCCGGCGTCGGGCAGCGCGGTCGTCTCGCCCGCATAAAGGCGGCGACCGGCTTCGTCGAGCAGCCGCTGCGGATCGCCGAGCACGAGCGGCCACGCCTTGGCGCGCAGGTTGAACAGGAAGATGTCGTATTCGGTGGTCAGTCCGTAGCCGCCGAAGGTGTGGAGCGCCTGAGCAGTGGCGCGCGCGGCGGCTTCGGCGTTCCACCACGCCGCCACGGAGATCGCGGCCCCGGCGGTCGGCGTGCCGTTGGCGATGTCGCGGATCGCCTTCCAGACGAGGAACTTGCCGCCGTCCACTTCGCAGATCAGATCGGCGAGCGGGTGCGAGATCGCCTGAAACTGGCCGATGAACTGGCCGAACTGTTTCCGCTCGCTGGCATACGCCGCGGCTAGCTTGAGCGCCTCGCGCCCGAGCCCGGCAAGTGCCGCGGAAACCAGCAGCTTCCACTCCTCGATCGCGGCGGCGAACGTCGCCAGCGCAGCGTCGCCCGAGGCGAGGACAACCTGTGGCTGCGCCGCCAGATCGAGCTCGGCGAGGGGCGTGTCGGCGAGGTTCTCCTCCGCCACCCGCGCGACATCCGCCACGGTGACGAGCACCACGTCGCTGCCGTTTCGTGCGATCACGCCTTCCGCGATCAGGCCGCCGGCAATCCACTGGCGCGGCTGCTCGGCGATATCGTGGAAGGCGATCGTTACGACGCTCTCACCGGTCATCGCGCGGTCGAGCAAGCCAGCGTGGCCGCCCAGCAAGGCCAGCAGGCGTGCGGCGACGAGCGCCTCGGCGACCGGCCCGGAGGCGAGCGTGCGACCGGCCTCCTCCATCAAGACGGCGGCGTCGATCAATCCCAACCCGAGCCCGCCCGAGGCTTCGGGAACGCGGATCGACAGCGCGCCTTGCTCGGCCAGTCCCTTCCACAGCGCGGCATCAAAACCCGACGGAGCGGCAGCGCGGACCCGCGCGGTGGAACTGTTCTCGTCGAGGAAGCGCGCGAACATGTCGCGCATCATTTCCTGGTCGTCGGTCAGGTCGAAATTCATCGCGCCGTCCTGTTCTTATGCCGCAGCGGGAGCCGCACGACGCATCATCTTGCTGAGATCGACTTGGCCCGTCGCGACGCCGCCCATGAACCCGCCATCGACGGGGAAGACCACGCCGTTGACGATCCCGGCGAGCGCACTGTTGAGCAGGACGAGCCCGCTCGCCTGTTCCTCGGGCGTCGAATAGCGGCCCATCGGTTCGGCGGCGGCATCGACCACGTCCTTGCCCGACGTCTCGTGGAACGCCGCCATCATCGGCGTCTGCGTCGGGCTGGGCAGGGTGCAGTTGATCCGGATGCCCTGCTTGATCAGGTGCGCGCCCATATATTGCGTCCAGACGATCACGTTCTCCTTGGAGAAGCTGTAGCCTTCCTTGATCGTGTCCTCCTGGTGCGCTTCGGCCCATTCGACCGCGGCTGCGAACCCCTTGGTGGTGACGAACTCCATATTGGTCGGGATGCGACGGCTCCAGCCGAGCCCGCCGGTCGAGGCGATGCTGGCGATCGCACCGCCTGGGCCCATCAACGGCAGGACCTGTTCAGTCAGGTGGCGCAAGCCGATGAAATTGACCTTCATCACGTCCATCGCGGGGAAGGACTGCGGCAGACCGGCACAGTTGAACAGCGCATCGACCTTGCCGCCAATTGCGGCCACGCCCGCCTCGATCGAACCGGGATCGCGCAAGTCGACGTTGGTGAAGCTCGCGAGCGGCAGCGTGGAAGGCTTGTAGTCGAGGCCGTGGACCTCGGCGCCTAGCGACAGCAACAGCTTGGCAGTCGCCTCGCCCATGCCGGAGAAGCAACCGGTAACGATCACGCGTTTGCCGTTATAGCCGAGAATGTCGCTCATTATGTGCTCCACAATATTGGGATTTCAGGCGCGCTTGGTAGGCGGCCAGGAGATCGTGCCGTCGTCTTCCTCGACGAAGATGATGCGTTCGGGGCAGGAGCGGGCACCGTTCTTCGCCGCTTTTTCCTGGCCTGCGGGCACGTCGAACGCCTCGATCGCGATGTAGCCGTCGTCGTCGAGCGGGAAGAGTGCGTCGGCGACCGCCGCACACCGCGCATTGCCGACACAGCCCGATTTATCGATCCGGACTTTCATCCCTTCTCTCCCTAATTCCGAGCCGATCTAGCACGAACAAGGGCTTGGCGATCAACCGTGGCCAAGCCTCATCGCCGCCGCGATGCAGTGCCGAAAACCCCAGCAACGGGTGGATCGCTGCGGCGATGCCGGGTGCTGGAGCATTGCCTTTGCTTGGGGTGCGCGCGACACAGGTCCGGATATGGCACGCGCGCTCGCCGGAGCCGCGCGGCACGCAGACGCGACGTTACCGGAGGCCCAAGATGGCACAGTCTCAGCTCAGTTCGACCGTCCCCAAACCGGATCACGTGCCCGACGCGCTGGTCTATGATTTCGATATTCATGGCGATCCGGAATTGCTGGTCAATCCGCATGGTCGGCTGCTCGATATGGCCCGCAATGCCCCGCCGGTGTTTTGGACACCGCGCAACGGCGGCGGCTGGGTGATCCTGAGCCACGCCGCGAACTACGCCGCCTCGCGCGATACCGAGGCGTTCTCCAGCGAGTTCGTGCCGAGGGCGCAAATGGACGCGATGCTCGCGTCGCTGCCGCCGGGTGCGCCTCATATCCCATTGCCGGTGCCGATCACGCTCGATCCGCCGGAGCACACCAAATACCGCCAGCCGCTCCAGAAGGTCTTCTCACCCAAGACCATCAACTCGTTGCGAGCTAGCATCAAAGACCTGGCGGCGGAGCTGATCGACGCGGTCAAGGCTGACGGTGCCTGCGAGTTCATGTCCGCGATCGCGGAGCCGCTGCCGGTGCAGGTGTTCCTAAAGATGCTCGGGCTGCCGCTAGAACGGCAGGAGGAATATCGCGCGATCGTGAAGGAACACATGGCGGCGATCGACACCGATCGCGCCGGCTCGATGCGACGCCTGCAACGGATCGCGGCAGCCATGCGCGACACCGTGCTCGACCGAAAGGACAATCCACGCGACGACATCCTGTCGATGCTGTGGAAGATCGAGATCGACGGCAAGCCGACCACGCTCGCCGACATGGAGAATTACGGCGTCCTGCTGTTCATCGCCGGGCTCGACACGGTGATGAACGGCATGGGGCTGGCGATGCGTGGCCTCGCGCTCGATCCCGCGCTCCAGAACCAGTTGCGCGCGGAACCCAAGCTGATTGCGGAGGCCTCGGAGGAAATGCTGCGGCGGTTTACCTTCACCGTGCCGATGCGGATCATCAAGAAGCAGGTCGAACTCGCCGGCGCGACGATGATGCCGGGCGAGATCGTCAAGTTGCTGCTGCCGGCCGCCGATTTGGATGCTGCCGAATTTCCTCATCCCGACACCTACGACCTGAAGCGCGAGAACAACGTGCATATCGCGTTCGGCGTGGGCCCGCACAGGTGCCTGGGCTCGCACCTCGCGCGCGTCGAATTGCAGGTGCTGTACGAGGAGATGCTCGCGCGGCTACCCGAGTTCCGGCTCGATCCCGCGCGTCCGCCTGTCTTCCACGGCGGGCATGTGATGGGGATCGAGGAGATGCATCTGGTGTGGGACGCCTGACTTGGCCTGGCAGCGCTCCCGCGTCCGGCTCGACAAGGATAATCGCGCGTTTTGGACGGGCGGCGCGGACGGCGCGCTGAACATTGCGCGGTGCGGCGATTGCAGCGGCTTCATCCACCCGCCGCGCGAAATCTGCCGGCATTGCCTGTCGGAAAACGTCGCGCCGTTTGCGGTTTCGGGGACCGGCGTGGTCGATACGTTTACCATCAATCACCAGGCGTGGGCGAAGGACATGGACGTCCCGTTCGTCATCGCCCGCGTGAAGCTCGACGATGCGCCGGGGGTGTATTTGACGACCAACGTAGTCGGCTGTCCGGTCGATGCGGTGGACATCGACGACCGGGTGCGCGTGACGTTCGAGGAACAAGACGGCATCTGGTATCCGCTGTTCGAGAAGATCGCGTGAAGGGCGAGGCCTATATTACCGGGCTCGGCATGTCGGAGGTCGGCGTTCGGCTGAGCCGCTCGCCGCTCGGACTGACGCTGGATGCCGTGCGTGAGGCGATTGCCGATGCCGGGCTGACGCTCGACCAGATCGACGGCGTCGCGACCTATCCGGGCAAGATGCCGGCGTATCTCGGTTTCTCGCCGATCGGCTCGGATGACGTGATCGAGGCGTTCGGGTTGACGACGCGCTGGCATGTCGGTGCGGCGGAGACCACCGCGCAACTGGGCGCGATCGCCGAGGCGGCCGCCGCGGTGAAGGCGGGGCTCGCGCGGCACGTCATCTGCTTCCGCACCGTCTATGAGGCGGCGGCGATGGCGCGGCCGGACGAATTCCCGCCGATGGAGCGCCGCAAGGACGTCACCGGCAATTCGCAATGGGTGTCGCCGTTCGGCGCGTTCTCCGCCGCCAACTGGACCGCGCAGTTCGCGATGCGGCACATGAAGCGCTATGGCCTGACGCGCGAACAGCTCGCGCAGGTCGCGCTTAACGATCACGCCAACGCGGCGCTCAATCCGCGTGCGCTCGTCAAGGCGCCGCTGACGATGGACACCTACATGGCGGCGCGCATGATCTCGACGCCGTTCTGCCTTTACGATTGCGACCGGTTCACCGATTGCTCGACGGTGGTGATCGTGTCGGCGGGCGATGCGCTCGCCGAGGTCAAGACGACGCCGATCCGCATCGCAGCGTCCGCGGGGTCGGTCGAGCGCTACAGCTGGGATCAGGCGGAATGGGCGAGCGCCTATCCGACCGGGCGCGATTTGTGGAAGAACACCGATTACATTGTAAAAGACGTCGATACCGTCCAGCTCTACGACGGGTTCGCGTTCCAGCCGATCACTTGGTTGGAAGGGCTCGGCTTTTGCGAGGTTGGCGAGGGCGGGCGCTTCATCGAGGGCGGCACGCGCATCGCGCGCGATGGCGTGCTGCCGATGAATACGGGCGGCGGACAGCTCGGCTGGGGACGGCTGCACGGCTTCGGTTTTGCGTATGAGGCGGTCGTGCAGTTACGCGGCGAGGGCGATGCGCGACAGATCGGCGGCGATCCGCGCGTCGCGATCGCGACGTCGGGCGGCGGGCCGATGGCAGCGGCATTGTTGTTGGCGAAGGACTGAACCGATGACGCCCGCGTTCCACCGGCATGTGCTCATCACACCGGGCGAGAGTGCGGTGAGAACATGGGTCGAAGACGATTATCACCATATGGGCGTCACGCTGCACCATGATGGCGCGACAATTAGGGGCGTCGAGGCGGAAATTCTGCGCGCGCCATGGTCGACCTGTCCGGGGGCAGTGGCGCAACTCGAAGCGACGTTTGCCGGCGTCGCGCTGGGAGCAGTAGCGACGCGGGGTGAGAAGACGATCAACTGCACCCATCTACATGACATGGCGGTGATCGCCGCATTCCATGCGCACGACGCCACGCCGACCCGGTATACCATCGTCGTCAGCGATGCAGTCGATGGCATCCGGGTGGCCGAGATCGCGCGCGACGGAATTCACGTGCTGCGCCTCGTCGAGCAGTCGGGACTGATCGTCGAACCCGCCGCGGCATTGAAGGGGACGCTGTTCCAGCTCGGCGGCTGGATGGCTTTGCTGGAACCAGCCGAACGGGAGGCGGCCAGATTGCTGCGCTGGGCAGCGATCATAGCGCATGGTCGCGCGATCCCGATGGATCGGCAATCGGACGCGACGCGGATGCCGGCGACCTGCTTTACGTTTCAGGAAGGACGTAAGCAGCGGGCTGTACGCATCGGCCGGATCGTGGATTTCTCTGCAGGCGATACGCTGCCTTCGACCAAATAGGCCTTCGCGGTTCGACCCTTGATGTTCGCGCGTCGGCGGGGGCACAGTCCAATTGGCGATCTCAAGATAAGCGGCAAGGGCCCGACATCGCTGCCGGGCCGCTTATCGTCTATCCCCGCAACCGCTCAGCTATACGCGCGCTCGCCGGGCATCGTGGACCGGTGCGCCATCATCGATACCGGCAGGCGCTCGGGCAACCGGCTCGTCGCGGCGCAGGGGAGGCCGGTTTCGAACAACGGCTGGGACACCGTGAATGCGGCCTCTTGGTTGTAGAAGCACCGCGTGACCGCATCGTGCAACGTCTCCAGCAACGCCGCCACGTCGACCTGCTCGCTGGCATCGTAGACGAAACCGATCGCGAGCGGCTGGTTGGCGGGCTGGTCGGGGAACAGCACGGCAGCGACCTGCGCGGTCGTGTCAAAGCCGATCGGACCGGCGACCTCACCGTCGATATGACATTTCTGGAGCTTGCCCGCCATTTCGGGGAAGGCGAACTTGCGTTCGTCGCAGGCCTCGGCGTTCAGGCGGCGCAGCATGCTTTCGCGGCGCGCGGGCGGGATCGTCGAGAGCAGCAGCTGGCCGGCGGCGGAGTCGCACAGATGCTCCTTCTGGCCGCCGCTGATCGCGAACGAATTGGCGGTGCGAAGCGGCTTCTGCCCTTCGCGCCACGTGTAGATCTGCACCTTGAGGCTGACCATGCCGAACACCCCGATACCGAGCCCGGTCTGCGCGCTGAGGCGATCGATCAAACCGGTAAGACGGCCATCGCGAACGACGGAGGGTTGTGCCGCACAGCCGAGCATCGCGGCGCGCGGGGTGGGGGAATAGGAGCGAGACTGCGGGTCCTTGTAGAGCAAACCCACCTCGACGAGGCTCGACAGGAGTTCGGACGTGCTGGACTGCGGGCGGTCGAAGCGACGGACGATATCCATCACCGTCGCCTGCGGATGCGTCTCGTCGAAAAACTCGAGGACTTCAATCACGCGCTTGGCGATCTTTGCCTTGTTCGATGCGTTCGCAACCATGTCCGCTCTCCTAACGTGTTTTTATAATAGACAGGGTTGTTCAATACGCAGGGCATATTGTCAATAAAAACGAGAGGCCATCATTTATTTGTGCAGCACAAAAACTTGGCACCGGAATGGGTGTATCGCAGGGGTCATCGGGCCGGAATGGCGGCACAAATCGTGGATGGTAACGCCAACAGCGAGATATTGTGCGGTGCGGTAAAATCGCGGTTTGGTGGCAGGATTATTTTTTACCATAGGACGAAACGTGTTGGCGGAACGCCGACATACCGGACCATCCGGTCGGCAAACCGGACATCCTCGCCGTAAACGAGTCGAAAAGCCGTAGGCCGACAAGGCAGGTCCCGCGACTCGGATTACCGCATCAGGCGATCGCGCCCTTGGCCTTCAGGTCCTCGATCCGGTCCCAGTCGACGCCCAGTTCCATCAGCACCAGTTCGGTATGTTCCGATGCCTGCGGCGCGCGCGTCGTCTCCAGCGGCTTGCCGTCGAACTGCACCGGACCACGAACGAGCCGCAGCGGCGCTCCACCATCGCCGCCCTCGACTTCGACGATCATGTCATTGGCGAGCGCTTGTTCGTCAGTGAGCAGATCCTCGAAGCTTTGCACCGGCGCCCATTGCCCTTTCATGGTCTTAAGATGTTGCCGCCAATAGACGAAGGGCTGCGCAGCGAACGCCTTGACCAGGATGTCGCTCGCGGCGCCGGCATTCTCGATCAGCAGTTTTACATCGGCAAAGCGCGGATCGTTCGCCGCTTCCGGAACGCCTACATGGGCGAAGGTGTCGGTGATCAGGCCGGTCGGGCTGACCACGCAGAGGTTGATCGTGCCGCCGTCCGACGTGCGGAAATTGCCCATGAACGGATTGCGCGTCGAACCGCCCGAAACAGGCATGCCGTTGCGCGTGACGATGCCCGTCTCCATCACCTGCGAAACGAGCGCGCCCGAGGCCCACCAGGCGGCACTGAGCAGAGACACGTCGAGTTCCGCGCCCTCGCCGGTCTTCTCGCGATTATAGAGGGCCGCCGCGATCCCGCCGGCGATGAACATGCCGCCGATCGAGTCGCCGAATGCGGCGATGCCCTGTGTCAGCGGCCCGTCGAGTTCGGCGGGGGTCATCGAATAGGCGACGCCGCTACGCGACCAGAAACACGTCCCGTCGAACCCACCGATCTCACGCTCAGGACCCTTGTTCCCCAGAGCGCTGCCCCGCGCGTAGATGATGTTCGGGTTGACCGCGCGGATATGCTCGACATCGAACTTGTTCTTCTGGCGGAGCTGCGGAAGGTAATTGGTCAGGAACACGTCGCAGGTCCTGGCGAGTTCGTAGAGGATCTGCTGGCCCTCGGGGGTCGAGACGTCGATGCCGACACTGCGCTTGCCGCGGTTGGGATGCTCGAACAGCGTGTGGCGCTGCGGATCGAGCGTTACGCCGCCCATGTTGAGGAACCCGCGCTGCGTGTCGCCGCGCACCGGATGCTCGATCTTGATAACGTCGGCGCCCCAGTCCGCGAGGATGCCGCCCGCCGCCGGCACGAACGTGAATTGCGCCACTTCCAGAACCCGGACGCCCTTCATCACGTGTGTCATATCATTCCCCTGCGTCGGAATGTGCCGACGTTCTATTGCCTCGAAGCCTATAAGGTGATGCGGCGGCGACAAGGCGCGGGGGCGATGCGCGGTGCTCCTATCGCTGGCACGATACGCCAGTGGTCGCCAACGCCACGGCGATATCCCCGGGGGTCGGTTGATGAAGCCCGAAACGCTGTCGATAGCCGGTTGCAATGCCCGCCGATGCGCGGCGCCCATTGGGAGAGATGCCATGAAGATCGACACGTCGCTGTCCGCCATCGTCACGGGCGGCGCATCGGGACTGGGGCTCGCCACCGCGCAGGCGTTGATCGCCGGCGGCGTGAACGTCGCGATCTTCGACATCAGTGCCGACGGCGAGCGGATCGCGGACGAGATCGGCGCAAAATTCTTCAAGGTCGACATAACCTCGGAAGACAGCGCACTTGCCGGATTCGAGGCGGCGCGTGCCGCGAACGGGCAGGAGCGTATCCTCGTCCACTGCGCGATGGTCGCCAAGGGCGGCAAGACCGTCAGCCGGGACAAGGCGACGGGTGGATACAAGCGGCTTTCGACCGAGGATTACGCGCTGTCGGCGGAAGGGATCCTGGTCGCAAGCTACCGGATGGCGTCGATCGCGGCGCTGGGGATGGCGGCGCTCGACCCGCTCGAGGACGGCGAGCGCGGCACGATCGTGCTGACCTCGAGTGCCGCGGCGCAGGACGGACAGGTTGGGCAGATCTGCTACGGATCGCTCAAGGCAGGGGTGAACGGCCTGGTCCTGCCGATGGCGCGCGACCTGATGGACCTCGGCATCCGCGTGAACGCGATCATGCCCGGCATCTTCGCAACGCCGCCGATGCTGCGCTTCAAGGAACTGAACCCGCCGATGTGGGACAGTCTCAACGCATCGGTGCCGTTCCCCAAGCGACTCGGCAAGCCCGAGGAGTTTGGCAGCCTGGTGATGGAGCTGGTGCGCAACACCTATTTCAACGCGCAGACGATCCGTCTTGACGGCGCGATCCGGATGCCGCCGCGATAGGGGGGCAAACCCGGACGCGCGAGCAATCGGCGGCAAACTTTGTGCACTGCGGCATCGAAAAGCTTGACAACGTATATTTGCTAACCTAGCTTAGCATTATCGCGGATCTGATCCGCCCCGTTATCGATCGTTTCTCGTTTCGCCTGGGAGCAAAAGTCATGAAGAAGTTCGCCCTGATTCTCGCCTTCGCCGCTCTGGCGCCTGCCGCTCCGGCGTTCGCCGACGAGGTTGCAGTGCCCGTCAAGGCATCGGCCACGGCCACGCCGGTCGTCGGCAAGATGCTCTACAGCACCGGCGGCAAGAAGCTGGCCGCGATCTACAAGCTAGACGGCGGCAGCGCGCCGCAGATCCTGCTCGACGGCAAGCTCATCACGGTGCCGAGCGAGACGCTCAGCGACGTCGATGGTCACATCGAGACGAGCCTGACCAAGAAGGACCTGATGACGCGCCGCTGATCCTGCGCGACGATACCCAAAGGGCACTGCGACATAACGTCGCGGTGCCCTTTTCCGTTGGGGCTTGAGGGCGTAGGCGCGAGAATAAGGGTGATTGGCGGCGCCAGACCGATCGACATTCGGTGTGACGCGCTTGATCCGCCGCACGTTTTGTCGTTCCATACGTTACGGCATGTACGGTCTGTTCAGGACCGTTTGCTCCGCGGTCACCGGGCCATGAAACCATGGGAGCCGGGTCGCGCAACCGTCGATCCCGGCATGCGTCGGCGATCGACGCTCTGCGAAATGTAAACCTTGTTTCCCTGCGAAGGCGGGGACCCAGACTGGGCTCCCGCCCTTGCGGGAGAACAAAGCAGCGTTGGTGACGGCGTCGGACGGCGCGTGCATGGCTGGTCGGGATAGTTGGAGGCGTTCAACGGAGAGGACGCTAGGCCGACCTATCAGCCTGCCGTCTTTCGATCGCCTGTGTTTGCCACCGATAGCGGGCAGGGAACCGCTCCGGGTCGAAACGCCGGTAGGGCGACGCCGGCAGCCCTACCGCATCGCAGCGATATTCGTCGTGATCCTGTCCAGATACGTCTCGAACCGCGCGATATCCTCTGCTTCGAACCCCGCGAAGATTGCTTGCTCGTGGATCATCGCCACGCCGGATATCTTGTCGAGCAGCGTGGCGGCCGCATCGGTCAGATGGACGCAATAGGCGCGGCGATCGTCTTCCTTCGGCTGACGGACCAGCATCCCATCGCTGCACAGCCGATCGATCAGCCGCCCGACCGAAGCCTCGGACATTTCGAGGATTTCGGCCACCTCGCGCTGCGTTACGCCGGGACGCCGCGAGATCACCGCGATCAGCGTCCATTGCGACCGCGTCACGCCGATGGCCGCGACGCTCTGGTCGAAGCTCTTGTGCATCTGGCGTGCGGCGACCGTAATTTTCAGCGAGAGCGCGCGCCGGACGTTGATGGGCTCGCCGCTGGCGGCTTTCGGTATGAGGTGTGTCGCCAACGGTTCAGACTCGTTCGATGATGATCGCAGGCGCCATGCCGCCCGCCGCGCACATCGTGATCAGGCCGTAGCGTCCGCCGGTCCGTTCCAGCTCGTCGAGCGCTGTACCGATCAGCACCGCGCCGGTCGCGCCGATCGGATGGCCGAGCGCGATCGATCCGCCATTGGGGTTCACCTTGGCACGATCGAGCCCCAGATCGCGGATGAACTTCTCGACGACCACCGCGAACGCCTCGTTCACCTCGAACACGTCGATATCGGCAACGGTCAGCCCGGCCTTCGCCAGGACCTTTCTCGCAGCCGGGACGGGGCCGTTGAGCATCAGCGTCGGATCGTCGCCGACATTGGCGGTCGCGACGATCCGCGCGCGCGGCGTCCAGCCCTGCTTGTCGGCATAGTCCTTCGACGCGAGCAGGATCGCCGCCGCGCCGTCGACCACGCCCGACGACGTGCCGACATGATGGACGGGCTCGAACTTGAGATCGGGATAGCGCTGGTTGATGAGTTGCTTGAAGGTCGGGCCGTCCTTGCTGGAGGGCATGTCGTAGAACGCCCCGAACGCGGGCTTGAGCTGGCCGAGGCTTTCCGCCGTCGTATCCGGCCGCGGGTATTCCTCATGATCGAGCATCACGTTGCCGTCGTCGTCGGTGACCGTGACGGTGGACCGATCGAAACGCCCCTCGGCGATCGCGAGAGCCGCGCGGCGCTGGCTCTCGGCGCCGAACAGCTCGAGATCGGCGCGGCTGATGCCTTCCATCGCCGCGATCGCATCGGCGGCCACGCCCTGGTTGGTCTGCGGATGCTTTGCCTGCAACCGTGCGTTGCCGGTGCCCAGACCGCTTGCCGCGTTCACCCTGGCCTCGCGCAACCGGGCGCCATATTCGACGACATGGCTCATCATCTCGGTGCCGCCGGCGATGACCAGGTCTTCCATGCCGGCCATGATCTGCGCGGCGGCCAGCGTCGTCGCGGTGATCCCCGAGCCGCAGAAGCGATCGAGCGTGACGCCGCTGGCGCGCGGATCATAGCCCGCATCGAGCGCGG
This sequence comes from Sphingomonas sp. R86520, assembly GCF_042466285.1. Classification (NCBI taxonomy): domain Bacteria; kingdom Pseudomonadati; phylum Pseudomonadota; class Alphaproteobacteria; order Sphingomonadales; family Sphingomonadaceae; genus Sphingomonas; species Sphingomonas sp. R86520. The sequence goes on along the minus strand of NZ_JAXHBZ010000001.1, from coordinate 1,969,754 downwards.
CCATCCGGCCGATGTCGCCGCCCTGCAGCCCGACCTGCGCACTGGTGCCCCAGATGATGTCGTCGACATCCTCGGTTTTGATATGGTTACGCTCCTTCAGTGCGACGAGCACGGCGGCGGCGAGATGCTGCGGATGCATCCCCGCATAGGCGCCGCCCTTCTTCCCGTTGGCACTGCTCTTGCCGACGCCGCGCGGCGTGCGGACGGCATCGATGATATAGGCATCGGCCATGATCGTCTTCCTCATGCGCGGGTCGCGAGATCGCACCTAGCGGCGACACCAGCGTTCCCAGCCGATATCGCATGGGGCAGCGCCTCGCGCCACCCTGCGGCAATCGCGACGGCGATCTATCTTGGCACCTCGCTTCCCACTCGCGCTCCCCACCGATACCACCGACCAAAGGCGATCGAGAGGGCCGCAGATGCGCGCTGAGGGCGGGACGGAAACGGCGGGGAGAGGCGGCGCGTTCGAACCGCTGCGCGAACCGGTGTTCCGGCGCATCTGGCGGCCAGCGTCCTTTCCAATTTCGGCCAGTTGATCCTGGGTGTCGGCGCGGCGTGGGAGATGACGCGCCTGACCTCGTCCGCCAGCCTCGTCGCGCTCGTCCAGACCGCCCTGATGCTGCCGCTGATGCTGGTCGCGGTGCCGGCGGGTGCTGTCGCCGACATGTTCGATCGGCGGCGCATCGCGATGACCGGGCTGGCGTTTTCCGCGGTATGCGGCGCGCTGCTGACGACGCTGGCCTGGGCAGGGCTGACCAGTCCGTGGGTGCTGCTCGCCTTCTGCTCGCTGATCGGAGCGGGGGTCGCGCTGTACAGCCCGTCGTGGCAGGCATCGATCAGCGAGCAGGTGGCGCCCGCGCAACTGCCCGCCGCGATTGCGCTCGGATCGATCAGCTACAACGTCGCGCGCAGCTTCGGCCCGGCGGTCGGCGGGCTGATCGTGCTCGCGGCGGGCGCCAAGGCGGCGTTCGCGATCAACGCCTTATGCTATCTGCCGCTGCTGATCGCCTTCTACCTGTGGAACCGGCGGCACGTTCCCTCGCGCCTGCCGCCCGAGCGGATTGACCGGGCGATCGTCACTGGCGCGCGCTATGCGCTACATTCAGGATCGGTGCGCACGGTCCTGGTCCGCGCATTCATGTTCGGGTTGGCCGGCGCGTCGTCGTCCGCCCTCGCACCGCTCATCGCCAAGACCATGCTCGGCGGCAATGCCAGCATCTACGGCATCCTGCTCGGGTCTAGTGGAGTCGGCGCGGTGACCGGTGCGCTCGCCGTCGGGCGGATCAGCGAGCGGATGAGCAACGAGGCGGCAAGTCGTCTGATGGCGCTGATCGGCGGCGTCGCGCTCGTCGTGGTCGGGCTGAGCCGATCGGTGCCGCTGACGTGCGCCGGGCTGTTCGTCGCGGGCGCGGCGAGCATCATCACGATCGCGATGTTCAACATCTCGGTCCAGCTCGCCGCGCCGCGTTGGGTGACCGCGCGCGCGCTGTCGCTGTTCTCGTCCGCGCTGACCGGGGGAATCGCAATCGGATCGGTGTTCTGGGGGATCGTCGCGAACCATTGGGCGGTCGACGTCGCGGTGATCGCGTCGGGCGTCGCGCTATGCCTGACGCCGCTGCTCGCGTTCGTGTTTCCGCTGCCGCTGACGGTGCTGTCGGGCATGGAGTCGGTCGAGATCGCGCATGAGCCCGAGGTCGCGATGGCATTGACGATGCGGTCCGGTCCGGTCGTGATCGAGGTCGACTACCGCGTCGGTGCCGACCTCGCCCGGCCGTTCTACGATGCGATGCGAAAGGTCCAGCGGTCGCGGTTGCGCAACGGCGGCTTCAACTGGTCGCTGTCGCGCGATATCGGCGATCCGGAGCTCTGGACCGAACGCTATCAGTTCCCGACCTGGAGCGATTACCTGCGCACCCGTGAACGGTTCACGCAGGCGGATCTGAAAGCGCAGGCGATCGCCGACTCGTTTATCGCCGACGGTGTCCTCAAGCGCGTTCGCCGCCGCTTGGAACGGCCGTTCGGTTCGGTCCGCTGGCGCGCGGATTCGCCCGATCCTCGGCAGGGCACGATCGGCTATCTCGGCCCCTGACACGCAAACCACGAAGGACGGACCATGGCGGGAATCTTGTCGGGCAGGGTGGCGCTGGTCACCGGCGCATCGTCGGGGATCGGTAAAGCCGCCGCGCTGGCCTTGGCCACTGCGGGTGCGACGGTCGCCGTCTCCGCGCGCCGTGCCGGTCGGCTTGGCGATCTGGTCGCGCGGATCGAGGCTGCCGGAGGCATGGCGCTCGCGGTGCCGGGCGACGTCGCTGTCGAAGCGGACGCGGTGCGTGCCGTGGCCGATACCGTGGCGAAATTCGGACGGATCGACATCCTCGTCAACGCCGCCGGGGTCATCCAGTCGGGTGGCGTCGAGAGCCTGTCGACCGAGGAATGGCGCCGCGTCATCGACATCAACCTGTTCGGCACGCTCTACACCTGCAAGGCGGCGATCGGGTTCATGAAGCCGCACGGCTCCGGCGACATCGTCAACATATCGTCGACCGCCGGGCGCCGCGCCGCGGGTATCTTCGGGCCGTATTCGACCAGCAAGTTCGGGCTTACCGGCTTTACCGAAGGGCTGCGCCAGGAAGTCGGCGGGGCGGGGATCCGCGTCAGCATCGTCGAGCCCGGCGCGACGCAGACCGAGGTTGCGAGCGGGATCGCCGATCCGACGATGCGCGCGGCCATGACGCAACACGTCTCGAAGGACAGCGCGATGCAACCGTCCGACATCGCCGAAGCGATCGTTTTCATCGTGTCGTTGCCAGCGCGCGCCAACGTCTCTCAAATACTCATACGACCCACCAGCGACACAGCGGCGATGTAACGCGGCGTGCGCAGAGCGCCCAAACCGCGCTCGTGACGAGGCGAGGATTTGCGCATGGCCGACCACGAAACGATCCCGGCCAAGCCGTCGGCCTTGCCACCCGAGACCCTGCCCGACGTGCTGCCGGGTATGGGCTATCGCGCCTATTTTCTGCTCATCATGCTGTTGCTGTCGGCATCGGAAATCGGCGAACGCTACATGCTGGTGGTCATGGTCGAACCGATCCGCCACGAGTTCGGCCTGAGCGACTTCGCGATATCGATGATCAAGGATCTCGCGATCACCGTCGTGTACCTGCTTGTCGTCATCCCCGTGGGCCGGCTGTCCGATCGCGGATCGAAGCGCAAGATCGTCGCGGTCTCCGCGGTGATCTGGAGCACCGCCGTACTGTTGTGCGGGACCGCGAAGGGATTTTGGACGCTGCTTATCGGGCGCGCGGGGATAGGCTTGGGGGAGGGCGCGTTCACGCCGCCGTCGCAGTCGTGGATCGCCGACCTGTTCCCGATCAAGCAACGCGGCACCGCGCTGTCGATCTTCCTGCTGGGCACGTCGCTGGGCACGTTCCTGGGGCCGGCGCTGGGCGGGTGGCTGACGCATGAATATGGCTGGCGCGCGGCATTGATGTTCGCGAGCATTCCCGGATTCATTCTTGCTCCGCTTGTATGGTTCACGTTGCGCGATCCACGTCCGGGGCTTGCCGACGGCATCGCCGCGACCAAGAGCGTCGCACTGCCGTTCGGCCAGACGATCCGCGAACTGCTCGCGATCCGGACGCTGCCGCCGCTGATCCTCGCCGCCGCGCTGAACGCGCTGCTGACGCTCGGCCTCGTCAGTTGGGCGCCGGCGTTCATGGAGCGCTCGCACGGCGTTCCCGCCAACGTCGCCGGCATGCAGCTCGGGCTCGCGCTGCTGGCGGGGTCCGCGATCGGTCATACGCTGGGCGGTCCGCTGGCCGATTTCCTCGGTCGGCGCGATTTGCGTTGGTATCCGTGGATCATCGCACTGGGCGGCGCGGTGTCCGCGTCGATCGGCTGGTTCATCCTGACCGGGCCGAGCAGCTCGGTATTCCCGTTGTTCGGGCTTACCCTGCTGAGTGGCGGGCTGTCCGCATCGCCGCTGATGGCGATGGTCACCGGGCTGGTGCCGTCGCGATCGCGCGGGACGGCGGTCGCGCTGCTGATGGTCACGATCCAGGTCGTCGGTCTCGGGGGCGGACCGGTGTTCGTTGGCTGGCTCAGCGACATGCTGCACCCTCATTACGGCGAGGCGTCGCTCGGCATGGCGATGCGCTGGGTCCTGCTTGCGGGCATACCGAGCACGCTGCTGGCCTATCAGGCGAGCCGCACCTGCCGGCATGATTTCGCAGCGGCGGGCGGCTGGGGCGGCGCGTCCGGCAAGCCGCTCGTGACCATGCATTGAGGAAGGCGACATCGATGCCCGCCTATATGATCTTCATCCGCAAAAACCCGGTGGTCGATGCCACTGCGTTCGCGGCCTACGGCGCGGCGAACCGGGCCAATGCAGCGGTGTTCGTCGAGCGATACGGGATCAAGCCGCTTGCCGTGTACGGCGCGGCGGAGGCGTTCGAGGGCGATACTCCGGACGGGATCATCCTGCTGGAGTTCCCGACCGCCGATGCGGCCCGCGCCTGGTACGATAGTCCCGAATATCAGGCTGCGATCCCCGATCGGCACCGTGCGGCACAGTACCGTGCGATCCTTTTCGAAGGGCTGACACCGCGATGATCTGCAGGAGAGACGTCGCGGCGACACCGGCGCAAAGACATGAACGATCGGAGACACCATGAGCGATACCGAAGCGCCTATCATACCCCGCATCCTGCCTCTTCCGCGCGCTGAATGGACCGACGCCGCGCGCGACGTGTTCGCCTTCTGGGGCGAGCCGAACGCGTGGGAGGAGGGCTCGAAGACCAACGTGATGATGGTGATGGGCAACCATCCGGAGTTGGGCAAGGCCTACAACGTCTGGGGCAAGCACCTGCTGATGGCGAACACGCTGTCGACGCGGTACCTCGAGCTGATCATCCTGCGTGTCGCGTGGCGCGTGAAGTCCGCGTACGAGTGGCACAACCATGTCGGTTACGGCCTCAACGCCGGCCTGACGTTGGAGGACATTGCCGCGATCCGCGGATTCCCCGAAGGCGGCAACTGGAGCGCGGAGGATGCGGCGGTGCTGCGATCGGTCGGCGAACTGATCGACGACGGCACGCTGAGCGATGCGACCTGGGCCAAGCTCGGCGGGTTTCTCAACCGGCGGCAGATAATGGATCTTGTCTTCTCGATCGGCCACTACGTCATGACGAGCTGGGCGCTGTCGTCGTTCGGCGTAGCGATCGAAGGCGGCGCGGACCGGATCGGCTTCGACCTCAAGACCGCATCGGGCAAGATCCCCCGCAGGACCTATAAACCCGGTGAGACCGAGGATTGGACCGACACGCGTGGCTATTGATGCCGGCCGATAGCGTGGCCGGGAAAACACCGGCAATCGTGCCGACGATATCGCGCGGAGCTCGCCGCTTTCCCCGCTTACCCGGCCCCGCTCGCGCGCTACGCAAGCGACTTCGTCATCTACGCCAGACTTTGAGGACCGACATCATGGCCACCGACATCCTGCTTCCCAAGCTCGGCTTCTCGATGACCGAGGCGCAGATCGCCGAATGGCTGGTCGAGGATGGCGCCGAGGTGAAGGAGGGCGATCCGCTCTATTCGCTCGAGGCGGACAAATCGACCAACGAGGTCGAGGCTCCGGCTACCGGCACGCTCCGCGTCATCGCCGAGGTCGGCGAGACCTATGAGGTCGGTACGGTGCTAGGCCGGATCGAGTGACCCTTCGCGTCGGGATCATCGGCGCGGCATGGGGTGCGTTCGCGCATCTCCCCGCATGGCGCGCGATCCCCGGTGTCGAGGTGACCGCGATCTGTACCTCGCGCGAGGAAACCGCGAGGGCCGCTGCCTCGCGCCTCGGCATCGCCCGGCCGTGCTGGGACGCGGTGGCCCTGTGCGCCGATCCCGATATCGACATCGTCGATTGCGGCACGCGGCCGTCGTTGCGCAAAGCCATGGTTCTCGCGGCGCTGGCCAATGGCAAGCACGTCTATAATTCGAGCCCGCACGCACCCGACTGGGCCGGCGCCAAGGCGATCGACGCCGCGTGGCGCGCAAGCGGCTGCGTCGGCGTGATCGATGCGTTCGCGCAGTGGATCCCGGCCCACCGCCAGATGAAGGCGATGGTCGATGCCGGCTATCTCGGTCGCGCGCTCGGCGGCACCTGCCACTTCAATATCTCGCTGTTCAACCGCCCTTCGCGCCAGTTCCCGTACAACTGGTTCGCCGAAGCCGGGCAGGGCGTCAGCGCGGTCCGCAACAACGGCAGCCACGCGCTCTACATGCTGCTCCACCTGTTCGGACCGATCGCGGAACTCGTCGCCGACGACAGCCAGGCGCTGCGCGAATGGGTGTTCGAGGATGGTGGCCACATCGTCCCCGAGACGACCGACTTCGCCAACGTCATCGTCCGGTTCGCCAGCGGCCTGACGATGCAGATGCAGATCAGCTGGAGCATGCCGTTCCACGACGGCTGGTCGGTCGACGTGTTCGGCGACCGCGGTCGGCTGGTCGCGGCGTCGCCGACCTTCCCGACGTCGCGCGACTGCACGCTGCTCGGTGGGCAGATCGGCGGCACCATCGCGCCGATCGATATCCCCGACGCGTTCAAATCCGCATCCGACATAGCGCTCGATTGGCACAGTGATCCGCAGCCGAGTTTCCCGATGGCTCTGTCGATGCAGCACATGGTCGCAGCGATACGAGGCGGTGCGCCCGCGTCGCCCGATTTCGCGCGTGCGTTGGAGGTCGAGCGGATTCAGGAGGCGATCCGCCTGTCGAGCGCCGAACGCCGCTGGATCGCGGTCGCCGACATCGCCTGACAGGAGCCCGCCATGACCGAACCCTTCGTCCGTCCAGACGTCCGCGCCTTCCTCGACATGATGGCGGCGAACCCCCGACCCGCGTTTACCGCGGAGTTCCTCGCGTCGATCCGCGGCACGGTCATGACCCCCGAAATGTCCGCCGACAAACCAGTCGGAGACCTCGGCGAGATCCGCGATCTCGTCATGCCGGGGCCGGGCGGGGACATCGCCTTACGGCTGTTCGATCCACGCGCCGACCGGAAAGCGGGGCCGGTCGTCGTCTTCTACCACGGCGGCGGCTATGCGGCGGGCAGCATCGATTCACACGCAGGCCTCGCGGCGGAGACCGCGCGGCAACTCGACCTGCCCGTCGTCTCGGTCGAATACCGCCTCGCGCCTGAAAACCCTTGGCCCGCCGCACCCGACGACGGCGAGGCCGCCGCACGTTGGATCGCGGAGAATGGCGCGGCGTTCGATCTGGAGGTCACCGGGCTGGTCCTGTGCGGCGACAGCGCGGGCGGCAATCTGGCGATCGTTACCGCGCTTGCTTTGCGCGATGCACCCGCGGCGGTGCCGGTTCTCCTGCAACTCACCTTCTACCCCGCAGTCGACCATAGCCGGGAATATCCATCCGCAGCAGAGTTCGCCGAGGGCTACGGTCTCGATGCCTCGGATATGCAGATGTTCGACCAGCATTATGCGGCCGACCCGCGCGATCATCGCAACTCGCCGCTGCTCGCCGACCAGCAGGGCATGCCGCCAACCTTGGTGATAACGGCCGGGCTCGATCCGTTGCGTGACGAAGGTCGCGCCTACGCTGCCAAGACCGCGCTCGCCGGTGTGCCGACGGTGTTTCACGAGGCGGTCGGCACGATCCACGGTTTCGCCGGCTATCGGCGTGCAATTCCCTCGGCGCAAGGCGATCTCGACCACGCGCTCGGGCTTGCGAAAGCGATACTCACCGTGCGCTGAATTCGGGCTTTCGCCGGTCCTTCAGTGCGGCAATGCCTTCGCGATGATCCGCGCTGCGGACGCTGAGCGATTCGTACGCGATCCCGGCTTCCATCACCGCGCCGGCGATCCGCTTGAGCTCCATGTTGGTCAGCACCTTCGTCCACCGGATCGCGTTGGTCGCGCCCGCGAGCAGCCTGTCGCAGAACGCATCGACCGCAGCGTCGAGTTGATCGGCGGGCAGGCAATGGTTGATCAGCCCGATCTCGGCCGCGTGTCGCGTGGTCAGCAGGTCGCCAGTGAGCAGATATTCCTTCGCGCGCGTGAGGCCGATCCGCTGCGCCCAGATCACCGCGCCCCCGTCGCCCGCGGCCAGGCCGATCCCGACATGCGGATCGCCGATCTTCGCGCCGTCCGCGGCAAAGATCACGTCGCACAACAAGGCGATGCTCGCACCGAGCCCGATCGCGTGGCCGTTCATCCGGCACACCACTGGCTTTTCGATGTCGAGCATTGCGAACACGATCCGCTTGGCCTGTCGCGCTTCATGGTCGAACAGATGCGGGTTCGCCGCATTATGCTCCATGTGCGCGATGTCGCCGCCGGCCGAAAACGCCTTGCCGCTGCCGGTCAGCATCACGACGTCCGACCTTGCATCGCGTGCGGCGAATGCCAGTGCCTCGGGCAGTTCGTCGTGCAATGCCAGATTGACCGCGTTCATCGCCGCTGGCCGGTCGAGCGTCACTACCAGCAGGCGACCGCGGCGTTCGAGCAGGATCGTCGTGAAATCGGGCAGGTCCGGCGTCATCGCAGCGTGTCTCCTCATGCCATCGGTGCATATCACGCGGGGGCGATATGCGTCTCCCGCCGGGGCGATAGCTCTTGTGCCACCCCGGTCGCGCGGGTCTATCTCGCGGCAAGGAGAGACGGATGAGCGCGTTCGAAGAGACGTTCGACTGGGTGGTCGTCGGCAGCGGTGCAGGATCGATGGCATCCGCGCTGGTCATGCGCACCGCGGGCAAATCTGTGCTGATCCTCGAAAAATCGGCGTTTATCGGTGGCACCACGGCAAAGTCCGGCGGGGTCATCTGGGTCCCCAACAACCGCTTCCTCAAGGCCGACGGCGAACAGGACAGTGTCGAGGCGGGCATCACCTATCTCGACGCGGCCTGCGCCGACCTGCCCGGCTCGGGTCACGATAAGCGCCTCGCCTATGTCAACCAGGCGTATCGGATGATCGACTTCCTGGTAGACCAAGGCGTCGAGCTCGAGCGCGGCTCGAAATTCTGGCCGGATTATTACGACGAGCTTCCCGGCGGCTGCAAGACGAGCCGCACCGTGGTCGCCAAGCCGTTCGACAAGAAGGAGCTCGGGCCATGGGCGAAGAAGCTTCGCAAAGGCTTCCTCGAAGTACCCGTGAAGCTCGATGACGGAATGAAACTGGCGTATGTCCGCCGCGATCCGGCGCTCAAGAAATCGACGCGCAACCTGATCTTCAAGACGATCTGGACGCGGATCACCGGCAAGCATTACGTCGCGGCGGGTGCCGCGTTGCAGGGCCGTATGCTGAAGGCCGCGCTGGCGGCGGGCGTCAATTGCCGCACCGAGGCGCCGGTGTCCGAACTGCTCGTCGAGGATGGTGCGGTGACCGGGGTCGTTGTGACCGTCGACGGCGTGGCGAAGCGGATCGGCGCGAAACTGGGCGTGCTCGTCAACGCGGGCGGCTTCGCCCAGAACCAGGCGATGCGCGACGAGCACATGCCCGGCACGCAGGCGGCATGGTCGCTGACGAACGAGGGCGACAACGGCGAACTGCACCAGGAAATGGTGCGGATCGGCGGCGTGCTCGCGCAGATGGACCAGATGGTCGGCTATCAGACGACGCTCTCGCCGGGCTGGGAATCGGCGTACATTACCCCGCCGGGCCAGAGCCTGACCGGCAAGCCGCACGGGATCCTCGTCGACCAGTCGGGCGTGCGCTACATGAACGAGGGCGGTTCGTACGAACTCTATTGCGAGACGATGGTCGAGCGAAACAAGACCGTGCCCGCGGTGCCGAGCTGGGCCATTCTGGACCGCGACTATGTCGAAAACTACCAGGTCGCCGGCAAGTGGATCGACAAGAAGATCCCCAAGGGCTGGGCCGAGGCGAACTATCTTCACACCGCCGACACGATCGATGCGCTGGCAACCAGCATCGGCATCGATCCGGCGGCGCTGGGCCATACCGTCGATCGCTGGAACGGCTTCGTCGCACAGGGTCGCGACGATGATTTCCACCGCGGTGAGCGTGCCTATGACGAATGGCTGGGCGATCCGTATCACGGCCCGGTCCGCGCGCTCGGCAGCATCGCCAAGGCGCCGTTCTATGCGGTGCCGATCGTGCCGGGGGACGTCAGCACCTACGGTGGCGTGGTGACCGACGTGCACGGCCGCGTCGTCCGCGCGGATGGTGCGCCGATCGCTGGGCTGTACGCGACCGGCGTCTCGACCGCGTCGGTGATGGGCGGCGTCTATCCTGGCGCGGGGTCAAGCATCGGACCGTCGCTGACCTTCGGCTATGTCGCGGCCAAGCATGCCGCGGGCCTCGATAACCAGGTGTGAAGGGGCAGGTGTGAGCAGCGACCGCATCGATTCCGAACGGCTCGTCGGCGAAGGTTGGACACAGCTCTCGGGCACGCATTTCAACGAGACTGCCGGCCCCTATTGGGTTCGGCGCGAGGACGGCGTGCGCGTCGTCGGTCTGCTGGGCGAGGAGCGCCACGGTAACGGCTATGTCGGCACGGTCCACGGCGGCGTGCTGATGACCTTTGCCGACATCGCGCTTGGGATGGGCGTGGTCGATGCTGCCGACACGCGCGATTGCGTGACGCTCCAGTTGCAGATGCAGTTCACCGCGAGCGCGCCGATCGGCTGCTTCCTGACCTGCCGCCCGGAACTGGTCCGCCGCACGTCGCAGATCGTCTTCATGCGCGGACTCATCATGGCGGGGGAGCGCACGGTGGCATCGGCGGACGGCATGTGGAAGCTGCTCAACCCCGATAAACTGGCAGCGCTACGCCGCGGTTAGCGTGGCCGCACGCCCCTTTTCGAGAGACCGGTTTTCTATCCCCAGACCGCATCTGCCGCTGCCAGCGCCTGTCCGGCGCGGCCATCGAGTTCGCTCGCCAGCGCCTTCAGCCGGTAGGTCCACAGATGCAGCGGATGTTCCAACGTCATGCCCATCGCGCCGAGAAACTGGTGGAAATCATAGACGCAGGCACGCGCGCTTTCCTGTGCATGCAGCGCGGCGAGTGCGGCATCGCCCGCATCGAGCGTACCGGCGGCCTTCACCGCCAGCCAACACACGCCGTTGGTACGAACCTGCGCCTCCGCCAACCGGTGACGCAGCGCCTGGAAGGTCGCGAGCGGGCGGCCGAATTGCTGGCGATCGGTGACGTAGCCCGCCACGCTGTCGAGCGCCGCGGCCAGCAGTCCCGCCGCCTCGGCCGCGATCGCGATGCGCCAGCGTGTCTTTACCTCGTCGGGCGATACATCGTGCACCGTCGTCGCCACGGCGATTGGATCGACCAGCAACGTCGCCATCGGATAGGCGAACAGGCTGTCTTCGGATCGAACCTGGTCCGCGCTCGCGACGAAACTCGAAACGCGGTCGGCACCGACCACGATCACCGTAGCCCCAGCTTGTAGGAATCGGATCGGTCGCGTCGTCCTGTCCACCTCGACGAGACAGAAGGGCCGCGGCAGTTCCGTACCGAATAGCGGGCGGACAAAAGCGCTGATCGCCGTCTCGATCGCGAACGGCAGCCGCGCCAGCCGCTCGACGATCAAGGCCGCCGATACGGGACCAAGATCGGGATCGAACGCGATATCGAGGAAACCGCCCTCGGCCAGTTCGCGGTCGAGCGTGTCGCTGACCAGCGCAAGGCTGACGTCATGCAACGGCACAGTCGCATAAGGCTTGGCAAGAGAGTCGACCGCGTCGAGGATCGCGATCTGATCGGGGCTAGGGGACAGGTCCATCAGCGCGGCTCGCTTTCAAACGGGGGGCTCAACGGGGTTCTCTGGGGAGTTTGAGCACGTCGCTGGCGATGATGTTGAGCTGGATTTCCGCCGCACCCGCCGCGATCCCTGCGACGATCCCGCGCTGGTGATGCATCTTGAGATACGGATGCGCGTCGGCCAGTGCTTCGGGCAGGTACTCGACGACGAACTCCGCCACCCGGCGCTCCGCCATTATCGTCGCGAACCGCGCGGAGGATGATTCCGCACCTACCGCCTCGCCCCGCGCACGCGCCGATACGATCGCATAGCTTGCCATTCGTGCCGCTTCACAGAGCGCAAGGCATTGCGCGGCCTCGATTCTCACCGCTTCGCCGGTCCAGCCATCCTGCGTCTTCAATACCGCGACCGCGCGATCGAGCGCGGCGCGCGCCAGCGAGTAGCGCGGAATGCCGAGCCGTTCGTTGGTCAGCGAATAGGCGATGATCGACCACGCCTCGCCCTCGTCGCCGAGCCGCGCGGTGGCCGGCACGACCATGTCGTCGAAGAACACCTCGTGGATGTCGCCCTCGCCGATCAGCGACGGAATCTGCCGCACGGTGATGCCCGGCGTGTCCATCGGCACCAGCAGGATCGAGATACCCTTCTTGCGATCGTCGCTGGTGCGACAGACCAGGAAGCATGTGTCGGCGAGACCCGCATAGCTCGTCCAGATCTTCTGCCCGGTGACGTGGTAGTTCTCGCCGTCGAGGACCGCACGCGTCCGCAGCGAGGCCAAATCCGAGCCGGCACCCGGCTCCGAAAAGCCCTGGCACCACAGCGCCCGTCCCTCGACGATCGGCGGCAGATAGCGTTCGCGCTGTTCGGGCGAGCCATAGCGGATCAGCGTTGGGCCGATCCAGTTGACGTTCATATACTGGCCACCGCGCGGTTCGCCGGCGATCCACATCTCTTCGGCGAGGATCGTCTGATGCCACGGATCGAGCCCTGCGCCGCCGATCTCCTTCGCCCAGTGCGGCGTCAGCATGCCCTGTTCGGCGAGCGTCCCGCAGAACTCGCGCGCATATTCGGTCAGCGCGGGCGATGCGGGCCCGTGTTGCGAAAAGCGCTCCCAGTCGCCCGGCAACGTCGCGCCCAGGAAATCCTGCAGGCGCTGGCGGAAGGCGGCTTCCTGTTCGGTCCAGTCGAAGTTCATGCGGCTGTTCTCGCGGGCATTGGAAGCATCCGGGCTAATCCACCCGGCCACACCCGAACAGGTCGGGCTGCAAAAGACCGCCCGGGTGATATGCCGCGATATTGTGCAACGGCGCAAAGCCTGCACACATTCAGCGGTGATGACAGACCCCGCCGATACTCCCGCCTACACTGCCGTCGCGCTCGAAGCCCACGTCGCGCCCGATACCGTCAAGGCCGTCGAGGTGGCCGGGCGATCGATCCTGATCGTCCATCACGGCGGCCGGCTGTTCGCGGTCGCAAACCAGTGTTCGCACGCGGAGCAGGCGCTGACATGTGGACGCGTCCGCTGGGGCTGGATCGCATGCCCGGCGCACGGCGCGAAATTCGATCTCGAAACCGGCGAGGCGCTGAGCCTGCCCGCGACCGATCCGATCGCGACGTTTCCCCTGCGCGTCATCGAGGGACGGATCGAGGTCGCGGTCTAAGACGCGCCCGCACGCGCATCGCCTTCCCGATATATGCCCGGAAACGTCCTCCGTCGCTTGCGGGCATCGCCGAAAATACTGCCTTAGCATCGGGGACAGTCTGGGAGGCGGAATTGACCGACGCGCTTGAGATATTGCGGCACGATTTTCGCACGTGGCTCGCGGCCGAGGCGCCCAAGGACTGGCGCGCGACCTGCACGACGCATGACGGCTTCCTCGCGACGCAACGCGGCTGGTTCGCGAAGCTGGCGGCGGGCGGCTATGCGGTGCCGCACTGGTCCGCGGAATGGCCGGGCGGCGGGCGCAGTCTCGCCGAGCAGAAGGTGATCTACGAGGAGCTCGCGCGCGCCGACACGCCGCGTCTGCTGCTGTCGTTCATGTCGACCTATCACGCCGCCAGCACGCTGTTCGAATGGGGCAGCGCCGAGCAACAGGCGCGCTACATCCCGCGCATCCTGGAGGGCGAGATCTGGTGCCAGGGCTTTTCCGAGCCCGGTGCCGGCTCCGACCTTGCCGGCGTAAGGACGCGCGCGGAACGGGTCACGCGCGACGGGCGCGACGTCTACGTCGTCAACGGCCAGAAGCTGTGGTCGACGATGGGGCAGTTCGCCGATCAGTGCCTGTTGCTCGTCCGCACCAGCACGGAAGGCGCAAAGCAGGCGGGCCTCACTTATCTGCTGCTCGACCTGAAGGCGAAGGGCGTGACCGCACGGCCGATCCACCAGATCCACGGCGACGAGGAATTCGCCGAACTGTTCCTCGACGAGGTCGAGGTGCCGGTCGCCGACCGGCTCGGCGAGGAGGGGCAGGGCTGGGCAGTCGCGCAGTCGACGCTGGCGTCGGAACGCGGGCTGACCCTGCTCGAACTGAGCGCAAGGATGCGCGGCGCGCTTTGGCGGATCGCCGACCTGATCCGCGCGGGCGGACGTGAGGAGGATGCCGGGATCGTCCGCGATTTCGGGCGACTGGCGACCAAGATCGATGCGACCTGCGCGCTCGCAGACCAGTTTCTCGCCAACCGCATCGCCGGCGAGGAACGCGTCGGCGACGCCTCGCTGGTCAAGCTGTCCTATTCGCGGACGCTGCGTGAGTTCACGTCGCTCGGGCTGCGGATCGGCGGGCTTCAGGCGCAATATCACGAGCCGATCGTGTTCGGGGGCGGCATGGAGACGGGCAACTGGATGGCCGATTTCATGAACAGCTATGCCTGGACGATCGCTGGCGGCAGCGACGAGGTCCAGCGCAACATCATCGCCGAACGCCTGCTCGGGATGCCGCGCGAACCGAAAAGTTGGACGCTGGAGACGGCACAATGAGCATGACCCGCACTGAGCTGCAGGATGCCGCGCGCCAGGCATTCGGAAATAGCGGCCTTGCGCCCGATGCCGGCAAGAGCTGGGGCTTGGTCGCCGAGATGGGCTGGCTGACGATGACCGTGCCCGAGGCGCGGGGCGGCCTGGGTCTCGGCCGCGAGGCGGCGGGCGTGATCCACACCGAGTTCGGCCGCGCGCTGATACCCGGGCCGGTGATCGCGCAGATGCTGGTAATCGAGGCGCTGAGTATCGCCGACGACTTTCCGGAGCGCGACGATCTGCTGGCGCGGGCGATGGGTGGCGAGGTGATGACCGCGTCGCTGTCGCCCGGTGATCGGCTCGACTGCGTTCCCGATGCTGATGAGGCGAGCCACGCTCTCGTCATCGAACCCGACCGCGTCGCGCTGGTCGCGCTCGAGGGGGCGTCGATCACCGCACGCAATAGCTGGGACAAGACACGCCGGTTGTTCGATGTTGCCCCCAACGGCCCCCGCTTCCCGCTCGCGACGGGCGACGCTGCAACAACACTCGCGCGCCGCCTCGAAGCGCAATTGCTGGTCGCGATCGCAGGCGATTCGCTCGGCGGTGCGGCGGCAATCCTTGAACTGACGATCGAGTATCTCAAGATCCGACATCAGTTCGGACGACCGCTGGCGCTGTTCCAGGCGCTCAAGCACCGCGTCGCGGATATGAGGACATGGTTGTCTGCGGCCGAGGCGCTGTTCTGGGCCCGCGCCACCGATCCCGCCGCGACATTGGTCGAGATCGGCGCGCTGAAGGCGCACGCCTGCGACGTCTACTGCGCGATCGCGGAGGACGCGATCCAGCTGCACGGGGGGATCGGCCTCACGATGGAATATCACTGCCACCTGTTTCTCAAGCGCGCGACGTTAAATGCAGTGCTGGGCGGCGATGCGGATCATTGGGCGGCACGCGCCGGACGGTGCGCGCTGGACGCCGCCGCCTGACCGAACCCAGGAAATCCTCGCCCGCCAGGGGAGGTAGCTGGCACTTGCCAGTCGGAAGGGGAGGAAAGCGATAACCGCCGTTGCGCGTTCCTGCCCGTCCGTCACCTTCGGCGACACCTCCCCCAGGCGGGGGAGGATTGACCTTCGACTTTACCGGAACCGTTACTGGGAGGCATGGTCCGATAATCCCAAAAAGCACGAATGCGTCCGTTGAGGCTCAGTCTCTATTGCTGCTCTTGTTCTCCCGCGAAGGCGGGAGCCCAGTCTGGCTCCCCGCTTTTGCAGGGAGACACGGTCTGCACGTTGAAGCGCGATAATCGCCAACCTATGCCGGCCTGACGGAAAGATCGCTCACCCCTGGCTGGCAACCTCGGTCACCGCGGCGACGATCTCGTCGACCGACACCAAAAACGCATCCTCCAGAACCTTGGCGAACGGTACCGGCGAGTACGGCGCACCAAGACGCCGGACCGGCGCCTTCAACTGGCCGAACAGTTCTTCGTTCACCGTCGCGGCGATCTCCGCGCCCGGTCCGAAACTGCGCACCGCTTCATGCACCACAACGCAGCGTCCGGTCTTGGCGACCGACGCCAGCACCGTCTCGCGGTCCCACGGCGATACCGTTCGCAGGTCGATCAGCTCGACCGAAATCCCAGCCTCGGCGAGGATCGGCAGCGCCTGGAGGCTGCGCACCACCATCGACGACCACGACACGATCGTGACGTCGGTCCCCTCCTGCACGACACGCGCGACGCCGAGCGGAATCGGTCCCTGGTCGACCGGCACGTCGGCCGGAATGAACAGGGTGCCCGCCGATTCGATGATGATGCAAGGATCCGGATCCTGGATGCACGAGAGCAACAGGCCCTTGTATTCCGCCGGGTTGGACGGCGCGACGACCTTGATCCCGGCGGCATGCGCGAACCATCCCTCGAGGTGATCGGCATGCTGCCCCGCGGTCTGCCAGCCTGCGCCGGTCAGCGTGCGAATGGTGATCGGCACCGTGCTCTGCCCGCCCGACATGAAGCGCAGCTTGGCCGCGTGGTTGAAGATCATGTCCATGCAGACGGTGGTGAAGTTCATCAGCATGATCTCGGCTACCGGCTTGTAGCCCGCCAGCGCCGCGCCGATCGCCGCGCCCATGATCGCCTGTTCGGAGATCGGCGTCGACTTGACGCGCATGCCGCCGAACTTGGTCGACAGGCCGACGGTCGCGCCGGTGACGCCGCCGCCCTCCGGGTCGGCGATGTCCTCGCCGAACACGAGCACCTTGGGATCGGCCTCCATCGCCTCGTGCAGCGCGGCGTTGATCGCCTGAAAGGCGTGCATCTTCACGGTCTCGCTCATGCCGCGATCTCCTTCTCGAACACATCGCGGCGCAGTTCGTCCACGCTCGGATATTCACTGGCCAATCCGAACGCCATCGCGTCGTCGACCTCGGCCTGGATGTCCGTGCCAAGCTTGGTGAGCTGTTCGTCGGTCGCATGCCCCTCGGCGAGCAGGCGCGCGCGGAACTTCGGCAGCGGATCGTCGGCGATCGCGGCGGCCTTCTCCTCCTTGGTCATGTACTTGTCGTCGTCGCCCAGCACGTGGCCGTGGAACCGGAACGTCTTGCATTCGAGCAGGGTCGGCCCCTCTCCGTCGCGCGCGCGCGTGATCGCCTCGTAGGCAGCGGCATACATCGCCCAGGGATCGTTGCCGTCGACGGTGTAGCCCGGCATGCCATAGCCGATCGCGCGCTTCGAGATGAAGTCGACCGACGTGCCCAGTTCGTACCGCGAATGTTCGGCAAAGCCGTTGTTCTGGCAGACGAACACCACCGGTAGCTTCCACAGCGACGCGAGGTTGAGCGATTCGTGGAAGGCGCCGATGTTCGACGCACCGTCGCCGAAATAGGCGATGCTGACGCGCTTGCTGCCATCGAGCTGCGCCGCCCAGGCGAGCCCGTTGGCGATCGGCATCGACGATCCGACGATCCCGGTCGTGACCATCACGCCGGTGTCGGGATGCGTCAGGTGCATCGGCCCGCCCTTGCCCTTGCACGTGCCGTCGACGCGGCCCGCAATCTCCGCCCAGAGCGGCCGCAGCGGCATGCCCTTGGCGACCATGTCATGGATACCGCGATAGATCGTGCAGATCGTGTCGTCATTGGTCAGCAGCGTCGAGATCGCCGACGGGATCACTTCCTGCCCGCGCGCCGAATAATAGGGCATGACCAGCTTGCCGCGCCGGATCGCGGTGCGGATGGTGTCGTCGTTGCGCTCGATCCGGATCATCCGCCGATAGATATCGACGAGCGTCTCGGTGCTCGGGACCGGACTGTTGCTGTGCTCTGCCATGGGGTTCCCGCGTCGATAGTGGATGGCCGAACTCTTCGGGCGGGGGCGGTACGGGGTCAACACGCCCCCGCGATATGTGCCGGGCGGCGGTCGGATCGGCTTCACCGAAGCGCTGGAATCGGCCTAGCTCGCAACCCGAAACGGGCGCGTCGCAGCGGATGCGAAACGGCTCGGATTCGAGACGATCGAGGTCCACGGCGCGCATGGTTACCTGGTCGATCAGTTCTTCTGGGACGGCACCAACGCGCGGACCGATCGCTACGGCGGCGCGACGCTGCGTGAGCGCGCTATGCCGCGAGGTGATCGCCGTGATCCGCACCGCGGTCGGCCCGGACTATCCGATCGTCCTGCGCGTGAGCCAGTGGAAGCAGCAGGACCTGAAGGCACGCCTTGCCCACACACCCGCGGCGATGGCCGACTGGCTCGTGCCCCTGGTCGAGGCGGGGGTCGATATCGTGCATTGTTCGCAGCGGCGGTTCTGGGAACCGGAGTTTCCGGAGATCGATGGCGCCGACGGGCTGAACTTCGCGGGTTGGGCGCAGAGGTTGACCGGCGCGGCGACGATCAGCGTCGGCTCGGTCGGCCTGTCGGGCGATTTCATCGGCGTGTTCCAGAACCAGGTTTCCGCACCAACCGACCTCGACGCGCTGGTGCGGCGGATGGAGCGCGGCGAGTTCGACCTGATCGCGGTCGGTCGCGCGTTGATCACCGATCCGGATTGGGCGAACACGGTGCGGATGGGTAACGTGGCCGGGATGCTGCCGTTTGCGGCGGCGGCCGTAGGGGCGTTCGTCTAGCGCAGGTCGACATCCGCCTCGGATAGGGCATCGGTAGATGAGGAATCACTCCGTCACCCGGTCCAGTCCGGTGGTATTCCATCGGACATCCAGGCGCCTTCCAATATTGCCACGGCAGTTCTGTTCTCCCGCGAAGGCGGGAGCCCAGTTTGAGTCCCCGCCTTCGCGGGGAAACACGGTTCACATGTCCGGTTGGAAAAAATGTTGAACAGGCCCGCATGGCGATGCCGTACCAAGACGGGCTCACGCTGGACGTCGATCAGCCCGATCGGAGACGCGCCTCGCACCAAGATTCGCGGCTTTCAGAACCCAAGTTCGAGGATCTTGCCGTCGAAATTGCCGCCGAGAAGATGCGTCGCCGTCGCCAGCTTCTCCGACGGGACACCCTTCAGATGGCCGTCGATGATGCGATTATAGTTGCTGATGAGACCCTCGATATCCTTCGACAGCCGCATGAAATCGAAGCCGGTGGCGTGCAGGCCCTTTTGCTGGATTGGGATGTTGGCGTAATCCTGGCGCGGAATTGGCGGGAAATCCTGGCTGTTATAGGGCAGGATGGTCGGCTCCATGACCGTCTCGTGCTCGGCACCCTCGGCGACGTGCGTGAGTGACCAGAGCTCGAAGGTGCAGCTCTCGGGTCCGAGCGGACGAATGCGATAAGCCGACATGCTGGAGAATAACGGCAACAGGAAATAGTTCGGGAAGATGAACTCGACCGCATTGATCGGGTCGGATACCGCGACCGCATTGAGATCGGGCACGTCTTCGCCCGCCGCGCGCAACTGCTCGGTGATCTGGTGGTTGAGGATGCCGTACCACATCATCACCGCCTGCTGCGGATCCTCGGGCAGCTCGACGTCAGCGAGCTGGCGCGCAATCGCGACCTCCTTTTCGTGGACCATGCCGGACATACCTTCGCTCAGCAGTCCGAGATGCTTGATCTGCGCCTTGATGTTGTCGCGCACGCTCATGTTCGGGTTGATCGGTATGCCGATGCCGCCGGTATCCATGCCGTACATCGCGTTGTAGAGCATCGGTGCGGCCTGTTGCAGTTGCGGATGCGTCTTCATCACGTGGTAGCCCTCCATGAAGGCCTCCATCGCGACTTTCCAGTTCGCCGGCAGGACCGTCTGGTACCACCATTCCGCGCGCAGCTTGGCGCCGCCATGTGCCTCGATCCTGTCGGTGACGGGCCCGATCGTCGCGCGGAACGAGGGCGCGGCGTCGTCGAAATTGATGAACGCGCAGCCGCCCCAGGTCTCGACCCGGCAGGCGCGCAGGGCCAGATCGGCGGAATCGAGCTGTTCCTCGCTGAACATGTGCCGGCCGTAGACAAAGGTGTTCTTGCCCTCGATGTTCCAGCGCCAGCCGTGGAAGGGACAAATGAATCCCGGCGTCTTGCAGTTGCCATGGTCACCTGTCCCCACGAACGGCACACCGCGGTGGCGGCAGGCGTTGTGGAACGCCTTCACGCCGTCTTTGGTCTGCACGACGATGACCGACTTGCCGAGATTGGTGTATTCGACATAGTCGCCGATATTGGCGATCTGCTCGAGGCGGCATGCCATCTGCCAGACGTGCGGCCACAGGCGCTCTGTCTCGAGGCGGTAGAATTCCTCGTCGTAATAACGCTGCGTCGGGATCCGTTCGGGATTTTCAACCGAGAATGGAACAGGCCGTTCCATGTCCATCACGCCCATCGCTAACCTCACCATCTTGTTATTCGGTCAAATGGTAAACCTGCGGCCGACCCGTACAAGCGCGAACCCCCGCCGCCCACGCGATATCGCCGCACCGATACACGCGGGCCCGCGCTGGAGATCGCGTGGTCCGGATACTAGCCTCGGGTCGACCATGCGCGAGGAGTATCCCATGACAGACACATCTGAGATGGCGGAAATCATCGCGCATCACCGTATCCAGCGCTGCATCGTGGCGCTGGCGCGGGGCGAGGACCGGCGCGATGCGGGGATCATCTCGGGATGTTTCTGGCCTGATGCGAGTGTCAATTTCGGGATCTTCACCGGCTCGTTCGACGAATATCTGGCTTGGGTCGTGCCCGGTGCCGACAGCATCCCGGTGACGCTGCATACGCTGGGCCAGAGCCTGATCCAGGTGCAGGGTGACACGGCGGTCGTCGAGACGCACGTCACCGCCTATCACCGGATCGATTTCGGCGAGGCCGAGCACGACGTGATCCTGGTGGGGCGCTACCTCGACCAGATGGCGCGGCGCGATGGCGGGTGGCGGATCGCCAAGCGGACGATGCTCTACGATTGGACGCGCGATCTCGGCGTGTCGGTCGACTGGTCGCGAGGGTTGATGGGGATGCCGTTCCTGCGCGGCAATCCGGTCGGGCGCGCGAAGGGGGATCCGAGCGAGGTGTTCTTCGGCTAAGGCGGGGGGCGTTCCCGTACAAACCACCACGTCATCCTGACGAAAGTCAGGACCCAGAGCCAGAGAGGCTGCCGCCACGTTAACCCCGGGTTCTGACTTTCGTCAGGATGACGGGGGGCTTGTTCGCGCTGATCATGCCGGGACGAACGGTTCGCGCAAATTCGTCAGCGGCCGGCGGTACGACAGGTCACTGGTATTGCGCGCGACGACACCGTTAAGGTCGATGCCGGCTATATCTCCGAACGGGATCGGCAGCGTCGGCAACAGTCCCGAATATTCGATCACCGTGTTTCTGCTGGCTACCCGCCACTGGCCGTCGCGACGCTCGAACCGGTCGATATAGCGGCCGCCGGCGATCCAGTTGCTGTCGTCGCGGTTGCGCGCTGCGAACAGGTAATAGGTCTCGGTATGCGCGGTATCGCCGTCGAGGTCGCAGCTATGATTGAGCAGGACATGCTGCGTCGCGGATTGCCCGTGATCGTGCAGGTCCCGCGCCCAGTCGTAGAGTGCGGCCGGCTCGCCCACGAACGGGCCTGCCGCGATCTCGGCATCGGGGTGGAAGGCGGAGAGGAACGTGTCGCGGTCGAACCGGTCCATGCCGCGCGCGAACCGGGTTAAGGCGTCCAGGATATCCTGTCGGTCGAGAAGTTCGCCGAGGCGTGCCATAGGGTCGGTCATCGTGGTTGCTCCGCTATGGGTTTCCAGATCGGCGATCCACGCTGTTCACGCAGCGACGGAATGATCTTCCCGTCGATATCCGTCACGCCGTATTCCTGTGCCAGTTCGGCGGTGATGAAGGTCCCGCCCGAATGCCGCGTGACCGTGTCGTCGGTCGCGAGCGCGACGATCACACGCCCCGGGAATTCGGGGGAGCAGCCGACCAGCGGGTTGGTGACGATGCTCGCCTTCATCGCCGGGTTGTTCTCGATGTTGCGATTGGCGCGCTCGGTAAAGGTCAGTCCCTGCCACAGCGAGATCGACGTCACGTCGTGTGGTTGCAGATCGATTGCCATGTCGCGCGCCATCCGGTCGACCGCGGACTTGCAGGTGCCGAACACGACGCCGTAGGTGTAGGTGACGCCGACATAACCCGAGATCGCGACGATCAACCCCGATTTCTGCGGCGCCATGATCTTGGCCGCATGCCACGCCGCGACGAAGTTCGACTTCACGCCGACATCGACCATCTGCCAGTTGGACAGCGGCTTTTCCCAGAACATCCCCGGCTCGGTCAGATCCTCGGGGATCGCGAACGCATTGTTGACTAGGATGTCGAGACGGCCCTGCTCGCCTGCGACCTGTTCGAACAGCGCCGCGACCTGATCGTCGTCGGCGTGGTCGACGTGAACCGCGATTCCCCTGCCGCCGCGCGCGTCGCACTCCGCCGCGGTCTGGCCGACGGTGCCGGGCAGCGCGTGATCGCCCGCCGCGACCGACCGGCCGGTAACGTAGACCGTCGCGCCCTCCTCGGCGAGGGCAAGCGCGATGCCCTTGCCGATGCCGCGGCTGGCACCCGTCACGACGGCAACCTTGCCGGTCAGTTTACCCATGTCGCTGCTCTCCCGTCTGTAGTTCGGCCAGTATCGCATCGGTGTCCGCACCCAGCGTCGGCGCCGGCCCGGTGACCTTGCCCGGAGTCTTCGAAAAGCTTGCCGGCACGCCCGGAAAGGTAATCGGTCCGTTCGGCGAGTCGACCGTCTCGAAAAAGCCGACCGCCTTCAGGTGCGCGTTGTCGAACAGGTCGTCTGGTGTCCCGAGCGGGGTCGCCGGCACGCCGATCGCGCGGAGCAGGTCGAGCCATTCCTGCGTCGTCCGCTCGAGAAATGTATCGCCGAGCAGGCCGTACATCCGGTCGATCTGTTTGGCACGCTGGCCGAGCGTCGCCATGTCGGGGCCCGCCCAGGCCGGCTTCACCGCACCGACGAAGGCGTTCCAGTGGCGATCGTTATAGACCAAAGCCGAGATATAGCCGTCGCGCGTCTTGTACGGCCGGCGCCCCGGCGCGACGACGCGCGGATATACCGCCGGACCCAGCTTCGGGCTGAACATCGCGCCGTTGGCATGCTCGACCAGCATGAACGAGGCCATCGTCTCGAACATCCCGACCTCGACCTCCTGCCCCTCGCCGGTGCGTTCGCGGTGGAACAGCGCCATCGTCGTCGCATACAGCGCGGTCAGCCCGGCGACCTTGTCGGCGACGATCGTCCCGACATAGCTCGCTTCGCCGGTCAGCATCTGCTGCACGGCGGCAAGCCCGCATTCGCCTTGGATCGTGTCGTCATAGGCGGGCTGGTCGCGCTCGGGACCGTCGCGGCCATAGCCATAGCAATTGGTGTAGACGATGTTCGGGTTGACCGCCGCGACCGCCGCATAGTCGAAGCCGAGCTTGGCGATCGCCTTGGCGCGCATCGAATGGATGAACACGTCTGCGCGTGCGATCAGGCCGCGGAGTGCCGCCTTGCCCTCGTCGCTGCGCAGATCGAGCACGATGCTGCGCTTGCCGCGGTTGACGTTGACGAACACGCCCGCAAGCCCGTGCTCCGGCCCGACCGAGATATAGCGCGCATCGTCGCCGGCAGGCGGTTCGACCTTGATCACGTCGGCACCCATGTCGGCCATGATCTGCGTGGCATAGGGTCCGAAGACGATGCTCGTCAGGTCGACGACCTTGATGCCGGACAGGGGGCCGTGACCCGCCTTACACTCCATGAAACGCTCCCGTTGATGGCATACCGGCTAGGCCAAGGCGCTGACCGAATCCATTCGCCGGAGCGATATGTCGCTGGCCGCGCCTGGGCTCGCGTTGTCGCACCGCGGGGCGACTGCTAGCCGCCGGGCTTCCTCATCTCGCCAGACAAGGTCGATCGCCCGTGGATTTCGCCTTTACCCAGGACCAGCAGAACATCCGCGACGCGGTACTGAAGCAATGCGCGCTGTTCTCGGACGATTACTGGCTCGAACGCGACCATGAGGGCGTCTATCCGCACGACTTCCACACATCGATGGCGGAAGCGGGCTGGCTCGGCGTGGCGATGCCCGAGGCGTATGGCGGCGCCGGGCTCGGCATCACCGAGGCGGCGATCATGATGCAGGCGGTCGCCGAGGCGGGCGGCGGAATGACCGCGGCCTCGACCATCCACGGCCCGGTGTTCAGCCTCGAACCGATCGACCTGTTCGGCACCGAGGAGCAGAAGCAGCGGATGATCCCGCCGATCCTGTCGGGCGCGGAGAAGATGTGCTTTGCCGTGACGGAGCCCAATACCGGGCTCGATACCACCAAGCTCACGACGCGCGCCGAGCGGGTCGAGGGCGGCTACCGCGTCAACGGCGAGAAGATCTGGATCACCAACGCGCACATCGCCGACAAGATGATGTTGCTCGCGCGCACCACGCCGATCGACGAGGTCGAGAACAAGACGCACGGGCTCACGCTGTTCTACACCACGCTCGATCGCAGCAAGATCGAGCACCGGCTGATACCCAAGATGGGGCGCCACGCGGTCGGATCGAACATGCTGTTCATCAACGACCTCTTCATTCCCGAGGAGGATCGGATCGGCGCGGAGGGGCAGGGGTTCCGGATCATCCTGAAGGGGCTCAACCCCGAGCGGATCCTGCTCGGCGCGGAGGCGATCGGGATCGGCCGCAACGCGATCCAGCGCGCCGCGCGTTATGCTCGCGAGCGGATCGTGTTCGATCGGCCGATCGGCATGAACCAGGGGATTCAGCATCCCCTCGCCAAATGCTGGGCGCAATTGGAGGCGGCGAACCTGATGGTGTTGCAGGCGGCGACCAAGTTCGACAAGGGCGAGGACTGCGGGGTCGAGGCAAATGCCGGCAAGTATCTGGCGGCGGAGTTCGCGTTCGAGGCGTGCCACACCGCGATGCTGACGCTGGGCGGGATGGGCTATGCGCAGGAATATCATGTCGAACGGCTGCTGCGCGAGGTGCTGATCCCGCGGACTGCGCCGGTGAGCCCGCACATGATCCTGAACTTCATCGCCGAAAAGGTGCTGGGGTTGCCCAAGAGCTACTGACAAGGGGCATGGAACGAACGCCCTGCCGTCACCCCGGACCGGCTCCGGGATGACGGAAAATCGATGAGGCAGGAGAGAATGTCGATGTCCGACGCACCGCCGCTCAAGATGCGTTCCTGGCTGTTCGCGCCGGGTGATAGCGAGCGCAAGATGACCAAGGCGGTCGAGGGCAGCGCTGACATCGTGCTGCTCGATCTGGAAGATGCTGTAACTGCGGAGAACAAGCCGCTTGCGCGCCGGATCGTGCATGATTTCGTGAAAGACAATCCTGAGCGCGTCCGCATCTGGGTGCGCGTCAATCCGCTTGACGGACCGTACACGCTACCCGATCTCGCCGCGGTCATGCCCGCGCATCCCGGCGGGATCATGCTGCCCAAGGTCCATGGCCGGCAGGATGTCGATCGGCTCGACCATTATCTCTCCGCGTTCGAGGCCGCGGACGGCATCGACGTCGGATCGACGCCGGTGATCGTGCTGGTCACCGAGACTGCCGAGGCGATGTTCCACACCGGCGATTACAAGGGCGCGCCGCGCGTGGTCGCACTGACCTGGGGGGCGGAGGATCTGGCGGACTCGATCGGCGCGAGTTCGAACTGCAATCCCGATGGCAGCTACGGCTTCACCTATGAACTCGCGCGCTCGATGTGCCTGCTCGGCGCGGCGACCGCGGGGGTGACCGCGATCGAGACGATCCAGGGCGATTTTCGCGATCTCGAAACGCTGAAGGCGCGGGCCGAGAAGGTCCGCCGCGACGGCTATCGCGGGATGCTCGCGATACACCCGGCGCAGGTCGACGTGATCAACGCGGCCTTCACGCCGACCGAGGACGAGATCGCCGAGGCGCAGGCGATCGTCGACGTTTTCGCGGCCAACCCCGGCATCGGCGCGATCGGCTACAAGGGCGGGATGCTCGACCGGCCGTATCTGTCGCGTGCGGAGCATCTGCTCAGGCAGGTCGGTCGCGCGTGACAATCGATCTCTCCCGGTATTTGCGTCGAGGCGACCGGATCGTGTTCGGGCAGGCCTGCGGGGAGCCGACCACGCTGGTCGAGGCGCTGATCGCGCAGGGCGCCGAGATCGGCGATCTGTCGGCGTTCATCGCGACGAGTTTTTCCGGGCTGTTCACGCCCGAGACGGCGGACGCGTTCACGCTGTCGAGCATGGGAGCGATCGGCGCACTCAGGAGCATGACCAAGGCGGGCAAGCTCCAGGTGATCCCGGTCCATGTCAGCCAGGTCGGTCCGCTGATCGCAGGCGGGGTGATCGGCTGCGACATCGCGATGATCCAGGTGAGCCCGGCGGACGCCGACGGCAATCACAGTTGCGGGCTGATCGGCGACTATGTCCGTGCCGCGGTCGACAAGGCACGGGTGGTGATCGCCGAGGTCAACGACCGGGTGCCGTACAGTCCCGGCGAAACGATTCCCGCGTCGGCGATCGACGTTGTCGTGCAGGTGTCGCGTGCACCGGTGGAGGTCGCCGGCGGCAGGGTCACGAAAACCGACGAGGCGATCGCGCGCGCCTGCGCGGCCTATATCGGCGACGGCGCGGTCATCCAGACGGGCGTCGGCGCGGTGCCCGATGCGATCCTGCGGCTGCTCGGCGATCGCAAGGATCTAGGGGTGCATTCGGGGATGCTCGGCGACGGGCTGGTCGAACTGGTCGAGGCCGGGGTCATCACCAATGCGCGCAAGGAGATCGACGCGGGCGTGTCGATCAACGGCGCGTTGATCGGCACGCGGCGGCTCTACGACTGGGCGCACCGCAACGCGGCGATCCGCATGACGCCGACCGGCTACACGCATGACGCGGCGGTGCTCGGTCGCCTGTCGCGTCTGGTCACAATCAATTCGGCATTGGAGGTCGATTTGACCGGGCAGGTCAATGCCGAGCAATCGGGCTCGGCGTATATGGGCGGCACGGGTGGGCAGGTCGATTTCGTCCGCGCCGGCGCCCGTTCGCCCGGCGGCCGCTCGATCATCGCGCTCTCGTCCAGCGCGAAGGGTGGGGCGCTCAGCAAGATCGTGGCGACACTGTCGGGGCCGGTGACGACAGCGCGCAGCGACGTCGACGTGATCGTCACCGAATATGGCGCCGCCGAACTGAAGGGCCAGACGCTCGCCGAACGCACCCGCCGCCTGATCGCGATCGCCCATCCGGACTTTCGCGAGACGCTTAGCCAAGCGGCGCATGTCATCCAGCAGCGAGGTTTCTAATGACCGACGCAGTTCTTTTCGAAGCGCGCGCCGATGGCATCGCGATCATCACGCTTAATCGGCCCGACCAACGTAATGCGCTCGGCAAGGACATCCGCGAGGGGCTGTTCGCGGCGTGGGATCGGTTCGAGCATGATCCAGCACTCCGCGTCGCGATCCTGACCGGGGCAGGGGAGAAAGCATTCTGCGCGGGCGGCGACCTGAAGGAGATGGTCGAGCGCGGGCTCCAGGTGCCGCCGCGCGACATGTCCCCCGTCCCCGGCGACAATATCGAGCTGTCGAAGCCGACCATCGCCGCGGTCAACGGCGTCGCGTTCGCCGGTGGGTGGATGATCGCGCAGGCGTGCGACCTGTGCGTCGCCAGCACCGCGGCACGGTTCGCGATCACCGAGGTCAAGGTCGGCCGCAGTTCGCCTTGGGCGGCACCGCTGATCCATATGATTCCGCAGCGGATCATGATGGAGATCATCCTTACCGGCAAACCGATCACCGCCCAGCGCGCGTACGAGATCGGGCTGGTCAATCGCCTCGCCGAACCCGAGGATCTGATGGCCAAGGCGCTCGAACTGGCCGGAGAAATCCTCGACGGCGCGCCGCTGTCGGTGAAGGCGGGGCGCGATACGGTCATGCTCGCGACCGAAATGGGGCGCGCGGCGGCGTTGCAGGCGGCGCGCGCGGCGTCGGAATCCACCTACCGCAGCGAGGATGCGCAGGAGGGGCCGCGGGCGTTTGCGGAAAAGCGCACGCCCGACTGGAAATCGCGGTAGCGATACGGGTTGCACGATGACCTTGTTACAGTGCGCCTTTAAGATAGCGAGGGCGCGCGATGAACGAGATGACCAGGATCGTCGAGACCGCGGACGATCTTCTCGCGCCGGTGACCGTGCCGGTGGATGCCTATGTGTCGAAGGACTATTCGGTCGCCGAGCAGGACCGCCTGTGGCGCCGTACCTGGCTCCAGGCTGGTCGCCTCGAGGAT
Organism: Sphingomonas sp. R86520; assembly: GCF_042466285.1. Taxonomy (NCBI): domain Bacteria; kingdom Pseudomonadati; phylum Pseudomonadota; class Alphaproteobacteria; order Sphingomonadales; family Sphingomonadaceae; genus Sphingomonas; species Sphingomonas sp. R86520. The sequence goes on along the minus strand of NZ_JAXHBZ010000001.1, from coordinate 1,941,294 downwards.
ATCCCCGAGGTCGGCAACTTCATCACCTACGATATCCGCGGCGACGGCGTTATCATCGTTCGCACCAGCGAAACCGAACTCCGCGCCTATCACAACGTCTGCCCGCATCGTGGTCGCCGTCTCATCGACGTGCCCGCAGGCCAGCATAACGCCCGCGGCAAGACGGCAAACTTCATCTGCGGCTATCATGCATGGACATTCAACCTTCAGGGGCGATGCACGTATATCCAGCATCAGGATGACTGGCAGGGTGCACTGACCGAGGAACGGACCAGCCTTGGCAAGGTGCAGGTGGACCGCTGGGGAGGCTGGATCTGGATCAATCTGGACCCGACGGCGGCGCCGCTCGCCGAGTTCCTCGATCCGGTGCCAGCAATGCTCGATCCGTACGGGTTGCAGAACATGCGGCCGCGGTGGCGCAAGTGGATCGTGTTCGATTGCAACTGGAAGGTCGCGATGGAGGCTTTCGCCGAGACCTACCACGTGTTCAGTACTCACCCCGAATTCAACGATTTCGGCCAGTTCCGCGGCTGGGCGCACAACCACGGACTCCATACCAACATCGGCTACGAAGCGCCCAAGGGCATGGAGGAGGACTCGGGCAAGCTCCGCGTCGGCACCGGCGATGCGCGCGTGACGACGGCGGAATTGCAGAACTTCACCTGGGCCAACGCCAATACGAACACCACGCGGACGCTGGTCGAGGCGGCCAACAGGCTGATCGACGAATTGCCCGAGGATACGCCGGCGATGGACGTCTCGCGTCACTGGATCCAGTCGGCACGCGCCACGGATGCGGCGCGTGGCGTGATCTGGCCCACCGTGGAACCGTCGCATACGGCGAAGGCTGGTACCGCGTGGCAGGTATTCCCGAACTTCCAGATCGGTCAGGCGGTCAACAACATGCTCTGCTACAGCGCCAAGCCGTTCGGCGACGACCCCGACAAATGCATCTTCGAAGCGGCGGTGTACGAACTGTACCCGGAGGGCGAAGCGCCCGAGACGAACTGGGAATATACCGCGGCCGAGGACTGGCCGCCCGTGCTCCAGCAGGATTTCGCCAACATGGCCGCGGTCCAGCAGGGCATGAAGAGTATCGGCTTCCGCGGCACGCAGCCCAATCCATACATGGAGCGATCGGTGGCGAGCCTCCACTATAATCTCGCGAAGTTCATGGGTGTGGGTGCGCCGCGATCGACGTCGTGAACGGAGACCGGGAGACCCTCTCGACGAGGACCGCGACGGCAACGAGCGCGCGGGCGGAATGGCGCGCGCATCCGATGCTGCCGATCGCCGCGGCGCTCGGCTATGCGACCAGCGTCATCCATATCTACGGGCTCGGGCCGTATATCGCACCGATCAGCGAGACGTTCGGATGGTCGCGCACGCAGGTGACGTTCGGGCTGACGTTGTCGACGCTGGTGCAGGCTGTGTTCGCGCTGCCGATCGGACTGCTGGTCGATCGCTATGGCCCGCGGCGGTTCGGGCTTGTCGGTATCCTGCTGACATGCGGTGCATTCGCGTTGCTCGGTACGGCCAGTGGCACGGCATCGAACTGGTATGGCCTGTGGGGCATCATCGCACTCGCGACGTTGCCGGTGCAGGCGACGGTCTGGACCAGCGCGGTGGCAACGCGGTTCGAGGCGTCGCGCGGACTGGCGTTCGCGATCACGCTGTGCGGCGCATCGGTTGCCGTCGCAGTCTTCCCGTTGCTCGGGACATGGCTGATCGCGCGATATGGTTGGCAAACCGCGGTCGTGATCCAAAGCGGGGTCTGGGCGGCAATCGCGTTCCCGGTGATATTCCTGTTCTTCCGCGGCGCGCACGATGCGTCGCGCGGCGTAGCGGCTACCAGTAAAGCCGATCGACCAGTGCTTGACGGAGTCGCGCTGGCGGAGGGCCTGCGATCCAGCATCTATCTGCGGTTGCTGATCGCCAGCCTGTTGTTCACCTTCACGATCATCGCGCTGGTGGTGCATTTCGTGCCGATCCTCACCGACCGCGGCGCGACCCCGCTTCGCGCGGCCGGCATCGTCTCGCTGGTCGGGCTCTTCTCGATCGGCGGGCGATTGGCGACGGGTCTGCTGCTCGACCGCTTCCGCGCATCCTATGTCGGTGCGGTCGTGTTCATGCTGCCGGTGGTCGGATGCCTGTTGCTGTTAACGGTCGGCAGCACGGTGTTTGGCCAGATGGTTGCGGCGGCGGTCGTCGGGCTGACCCTCGGCGCAGAGGTCGACGTCGTCGTCTATCTGACGACCAGGCATTTCGGGTTGAAGAGCTTCGGCGGACTCTATGGCGGGTTGCTGACTGCGCTATCGATCGGCACTGCCACCGGGCCACTAGGGGCGGCGGCGATCTTCGACCGATATGGCAGCTATGCGCCGTTCCTCTGGCTGACGATCGCATTCATGATCGGGAGCAGCATCGCGTTGTTGAGCCTGCCTGCACCAAAGAGCGCTGCATAATCGGGCATAACGGGGCGTCACACCCCCTGTGCGAAGGTCGGGCTCCAAAGGGAAAGACCTCAACAACCGCCGGAATGCTTCGGTGGCATCCGTCCTCGCCTGGACCTCCGCGTCCGCCGGGGACGGTGCCTCGGATGATTCTCTTTAAGGCCGTACGATCTTCGTCCGCCAAGCTTTGCCCAACAACGCGAGTAAAATGCTTCGCCCCAGCAAGGAGGCGACATCCAGGCCACCTCTGTTTCGTTTAGTCGCCTCGGTCACCTACAGCACTTGCCGGCGGGCGAAGGCCGAGACGCCACCGGCGGTCGGGCGAAGCAGGACCCAATGGAATGGCATTGGCAGGTCGGAAGAAAATCATCGAACCGAACCCGCACCCCGGCCTCACCAGCTTTTACTCGGATCGCCGACACACGCACACTCGGCGTGTGCCCCAAACATCACCGTCCTATCCCTCCGCGCGCGCTCGTCGGCATTGGGGGTGATCCGTTGCCTCAGACCCCGAGCGTGGGGTCCACCGCGTCGGGGGACCGATCCGGCCACGCCTGCTTGATGGTTGCGACGATAGCGTCTTCGGCTTCGGCGCGATTGTGGTAGATCGGCTGCGAATTGGCGATCATCGCGCCATCGGGGCCGAACGCTTCGGCCAGGACCATGCCGCTTTTCGCGTCGTCGACCAGTTCAATGCGAAACCGCCCCATCATCCGTCTCCCGCTTGTCGTGTAGAACGAAAACGGCCCCCGCCGTCCGTGTATCCACGGAAACGACGGAGGCCGCGTACATCACGCTGGCGATATTATTCGATCGATACTTATTCGAACGGCTCTTCGCCCTGCAGCTTGGTGCGATGCATCATCCGGCCGCAGGTCGCATCGTACGGCTCGGCGCGGTGCATCGTGCCGGTATTGTCCCAGATCACGAGATCGCCGGCGGTCCATTCGTGGCTGTGCGTGAACTCCTCGCCGGTTGCCCATTCGCGCAGGCCGTGCAGCGTGCGCTGGCTCTCCTTGGGCGACATGCCGACGACGTTGATCGCGGTATTGCCGAGGACGAGCGACTTGCGGCCCGACTGGTGAGTCCAAACCAGCGGCAGTTCCTGCTCGCCGATGCCCTGCATGATATCGAGCATCTTCATGCTCGGCTCGGGGCTGTAATAGAACAGCGACGCCCAAGCGCCGTGGTTCACGCGAAGGTCGTCGATCTCCGCCTTGCGCGCCTCGGGCAGCGCCTCATAGGCCGCATAGGTGTTCGCGAAGCCGGTGTTACCGGTGCCCTTGGGCGAAGGCTTCTTGCACGACAGCAACGAGGCGAGGATCGGCACCTTGTTCATCGTGCCGTCGATATGCCAGTAAAGCGAGCCGCGCAGAAACGCCGCGCTCTGCGGATTTTCCTTCTCGTCGAGCGTGATCTTGTGGATCACTTCCTCTTCGCCGTCGCGCACTTCGGACGCGAACGTTCCCATCGTCTTGGTGAAGGCGATCTGTTCCTGGTCGGTGAAATTGATCTGCGGGAAGATGAGGATGCCGCGCTCCTGCAGCAACTCCTTAAGCTCCGGCCCGAGTTGGCCATCAAGCAGTTCTTCCTTGGTGTTCAGGATGCGCGTGCCGATCGACGGCTTGATCTCTTCGCTGACGATGCTCAGCGGACGGTCCAGTGCAGCAGTGGCCATGTCTGTTCCTCTCCAAATGTCGCTGAACATGTGTTCAGCACTTTTAATCGATCGCGTCAAGCTTTGCGGGCAGGAGTCGGTCGAGCCAGGCTTCGACGAAGGCGCGCGCGTCGGCGTGGCCGGACGTGATGCCCAGTTCGCTTTCCATCGCCAGCGCACGGCCGATGCCCGCAAGCACGAAGCTGAAGCCCATCGGCGTCGCGCCGTCGGTTCCGAGTCGTTCGCCGAGCAGCCGTTCGATCATCGCGGCCTGGCGCCGACGCATCGCGTCGCTGTGCACCACGATCTCCGCGCCGATCGCCTTGCGGTGATTGGCGAGCGCGACGAATTCGAGCGCGAGCGCATTGCGGCTGGTATCCGCGAAAAATCGCCAAAGCGCGCGGAGCGGGTCGTCGCTGGTCAGCGCACGCTCGATCATCGCGTCGCTCTGCGCAGCGCCGCGCTTGAACACTGCCAGGAAAACATCGTCCGTCGTCGGAAAGTAATAATGGACGAGCGAGGGTTTCAGTCCCGCCTGCGTGGCGATCCGCCGGCTGCTGGCGGCGGCATAGCCTTCGTCGCGGATCACCTGTTCGGCGGCGTCGAGGATCAGGGTGTAGGTTTCGGAGGTATCGGGGCCGATCCGGCGTTTCGTGGTCATCGCCCGAGCATAAGGGGCGAGCGAAGGCGTGCAAACCGGATCGGCGCGCACCGAGTCGAGCTGCGGCGCCCGCGCAAGACCGGTCTGCGGCATGGCGGTCAGTGCGAGCCCATGTAGCGGCCGCCATTGGTGCTGATCGTCTGGCCGGTGATGTAGCTCGCCTCTTCCGATGCGAGGTAGGCGCATGCCGCCGCGATATCCTCGGGCTGGCCGATCCGCTTCATCGGCAGCGTCTTGGCGAACGCATCGGCGTCGATCGGCGCCGCGCGGAGCATCGGCGTATCGATGAAGCCGGGCGGCACCATGTTGACGGTGATGCCACTCGCCGCGAATTCCAGCGCGAGCGCCTTGGTCATGCCCATCAGGCCGCCCTTCGACGCGACGTAATGGCCCTGCGCGGGCGATCCGGTCTGCACCGACGAGGAGGTGATGTTGATGATCCGCCCCCAGCCGCCGGCGAGCATGTCGGGGACGACTTCCTTCATCAGCAGATAGGGGCCGCGCAGGTTGATGCGGATGACCTTGTCGAACAGGTCGTCGTCGATATCCAGGAACGGCGTGAACGGCGCGATCCCGGCGTTGTTGACCAGGATCGAGATCGGCCCGAGTTCGGCGCGGGTGCGGTCGGCGGCGACCTTGATCGCCGCCTTGTCCGAACAATCCGCCTCTATGGCGATCGCCGTACCGCCTGCGTCCTCGACCATCTTCACGGTGTCGGCGGCGCCGGCGGCGTTGATGTCCCAGATGGCGACCTGGGCGGTATCCTCGGCGAGACGGATGGCGATGGCACGACCGATGCCGGAGCCGGCGCCCGTCACCACCGCGACCTTGCCGTTAAGGGACCTCGTCATCGCAATTCCTCTCCGCGGTCGTTCTGGACCTTGGTGGCGAAAGAGCACGCCGGTACCGACCGAGGCAAGCATCGGCCCGCCTCATCGCCCCGGCGAACTCCCGCCGATGCTATGACGGCTCCACCCAGTTCGTCCGGAGCGCGCGGTCGGACATGTACTTGGTCGTGGTCCAGCCGCCGTCGACGACGATCGTCTGGCCGTTGATGAACCCCGCACCCGGCGAACACAGGAATGCGATGGTGCTGGCGATGTCAGACACCTCGCCGAGGCGCGGGAAAGGCGTCGTCTCGACGTTGACGCGCTTGAACATCTCGTCGTCGAACCGGTGGCGGACCATGTCGGTCATCGTCACGCCCGGTGCGACGCAATTGGAACGGATGCCGCGCGGTCCGTATTCGCAGGCCATATGCTCGGTCAGCGAGGTCAGGCCTCCCTTCGCCGCGGAGTATGCGCCGCCGCGTCGCCCGCCGATCACCGCGTAGGTCGAGGTGACGTTCACGATGCCGCAGCCGTCGGCCATATGCCCGATCGCCTCGCGACACAGCCGGAACGGCGCGCGCAGCATCACGTCGAGGAACCCGTCGAGCATCGCGTCATCGGTCTCGTGGAGCGGTTTCGGACTGCCTGCACCGGCGTTGTTGATCAGGAAGTCGAGCCGGCCGAAGCGTTCGATCGCGAGGCCGACGATCCGCTGCGGCGCGTCCTCGGCGGTCACGTCCACGGACAAGGTGGCGAGCCGGTCGGGATCGCCGATGGTTGCCTTCAGCGTCGTCAGCTTGGCGGGATCACGTCCGATGCCGACGATCGCCATGCCGGCGTCGTACAGCATCTTGGCGGTGCCGAGCCCGATCCCGCTTCCTGCGCCGGTGACGATGGCTACCTGCATTGACGGTCCCTTTCGGTGATGTTTCTGGCGATGCTGCCCAGGATCCGGGCAGCATCGGGCCATGGCTTGTCAATCCGGCGGCGGGATTCATCGCCGGGCCGGATTGTCGACGGTGCGCGCGGGCGGCGGTTTCTGGTCTCGCGGACGCATGATACCCGGCATCATGCGGATCGATACGCCGATGGATTGGGGATCGATACGCAGACCGATGCCGAAGGGATTATCGCATGACTGAACTGAGATTCGATGACCGCGTCGTCGTCATTACCGGTGGCGGGCGCGGGCTCGGACGCGCGTACGCAGAACTGCTCGGTGCGCAGGGCGCGAGGGTGGTGGTCAACGATCTCGGCGTCAGCATGGCGGGCGACGGCACGCGCGAAGATCCGGCGGGCGATGTAGTCGCGGCGATCGAGGCAGCCGGCGGCCAGGCAGTCGCCAACCGCGATACGGTCGCGACCTCGGCCGGCGGCAGCGCGATCATCGGACAGGCGCTCGACACCTATGGTCGGATCGACGTGCTGATCCACAATGCGGGCAACGTGCGCCGCGCGCCACTTGCGGAGATGAGCGAGGAAATCTTCCGCTCGGTGCTCGATGTCCATCTGGTCGGCGGCTTCAACGTCCTCCAGCCCGCGTTCGCGGCGATGTGCAAGGCAGGCTATGGGCGGATCGTGATGACCACCTCGATCGGTGGTCTCTACGGCAATCACGAGGTCGCCAATTATTCGGCGGCGAAAGCGGGGTTGATCGGGCTGTCGCACACCGCCGCGATCGAAGGCGCGCCACACAACGTCAAATCGAACTGCATCGCGCCCAGCGCGGTGACGCGGATGTCCGAAGGCATCGACGTCACCCAGTTCCCGCCGCTCGGGCCCGAATTCGTGGCGCCCGCGGTGGGTTGGCTCGCGCATGAAAGCTGCAGCATATCGGGCGAGACGCTGGTCGCGCTCGGGGGGCGCATCGCCACCGCCTATCTCGCGGAGACCAGGGGCGCGTGGCAGTCGGCCTGGACGATGGCCGATGTCGGCGCGCGGGAGGTGGACATCGCGGATCGCGCAGGCTCGTTCGTGTTCCCTGTAGTCCCGACCGAACCCGGGGGGCCGCACGGCTTCCTCAAGCATCTCGGCGCAAGCTTCGAGATGGCGCGCAACCGCGGGTAGGTTTCGTGGTTTCCCCAGAAACCTGAGAAGGTGAAATTGCCAGAGCTACACCGTCACCCCGGACTGGTTCCGGGGTCCACGGTTCCGCAAGGATAAGGCTGGAGGCTCAGACCGCTCTCCTCGCCGTGGAGTGGACCCCGGAACCGGTCCGGGGTGACAGGGTGTTCCGGGGTGACGGGGTGTTTTGCGAACGGTACCCGTCAGATGGCACTCCCAGCCCGCTCGACCAACGTCGCGCGGATCTGTTGCTTCAGGACCTTGCCGGCGTCGTTGCGCGGTAGCGCATCCCACGACGCGACCGCCTCGGGATATTTGAACCGCGCCATGCCGAAGCCCGCCAGGAACGTCGCGAGCATCTCGACGTCGACCGCAGCGTCGCCGCGTGCGACGATGACCGCCACCGCACGTTCGCCGGTCCGCGCATGGGGAACGCCGACGATCGCGATCTCGGCGATCGCGGGATGCTCAGCGAGCAGGTCCTCGATCTCCTTGGGCGAGATGTTCTCGCCGTTCCGAATGATCAGGTCCTTGATCCGGCCGGTGACGACCAGATGGTCGCCGTCCACCAGCACGCCCTGGTCGCCGGTGCGGTAATAGCCCTCGTCGTCGAACGCGCTCGCCTCGTCCTCGGCATGGACGTAGCCGACCAGCATCTGCGGTCCCTTCGCGCGGATTTCGCCGTCATCTGCGATCTTGAGCACGGCGATGCCGGCGCGGCCATCGGTCTCGGCGGCGTGGTCGATATCGTCGCGGTCGATCATGCCAACGGTGGTCACCGGGACTTCGGTCGAGCCATAGACGCGGCTTACCACGGCGTTCGCGAAATACCCGGCAGCGTCGCGGATCAGCGCGGCCGGTACCGAGGCCCCACCACAGATGAACAGCTTGAGATCGGGCAGGCGCGTACCGGCCTTGCGCGCCGACGCCAGCAGATGCTGGAGAAACGGTGTGGCGCCGGCCATGTGCGTGCAGCGTTCGCGCACCATGATCTCGATCGCGGCGTCGGGGTCCCAGCTCTCTATCAGAATCGCTGTCGTGCCGAACAACAACGGCGTCTCGAACGCGTAGATCGAGCCGCCGATATGGCTGATCGGAGAGGGTACGAGGAACCGGTCGCCGGGTTCGATCAGCCAGTGCGCGCCGATCTGCCGGATCAGCGCGTTGATCGAGTTGTGCGTGTGCATCACGCCTTTCGCACGGCCGGTCGTTCCGCTGGTATACATCACCATCCGGACCTCATCGGCATCGAGCGACGGCAACGCTATATCGGGGATAGCGTCGAACAGGCTGTCATAGGCGGTGTGCGGTCCCGCCGCGCCGCGCACCACGACGATCTCCAGCGGCGCCTCCAGCGCAGCGCCGACGCGTGCCAGCATCGCGGCATAATCATGCCCGCGGAACGTTGCGGGCACGAAGATCATGCGGCTGCCGATATCGGCCAGCATGAAGCGCAGGTCGTGATCGCGCAGCGACGGCAGGATCGGGTGCGCGACCATCCCCGCCAGCGTCGTCGCCATGTAGATCACCGCCGCTTCGTGCCAGTTGGGCAGCATGAAGGAGACGACGCTGCCGGGGGCAAATCGCGACAGCAGTGCGCGTGCGAGACGGGTGGCGCGATCGTGGAGGTCGAGAGCGCTGAGCCGCGTGTCGCGATCGACGATCAGGATGCGGTCGGGCGCGGTGTCCGCCTCCTGGCGCAGGGCATCGCCGATCGTGTTGCTCCGCCACCAGCCATCGGCATAGGCGCGGTCGGCACGCTCGGCATCCCAGCGAATGCGCCACCCCAGCGGCGTGACGCGTGTTTCGCCTGGTACGGGTGCCCGCTGCGATGTGTTGTTCAAACCTTCGATCCCCTCCGCCGGGTTTATGCGGCGGCGGGCGAGCGGGGCAAGCGTCGCGAGCAATCGAGCGTCGGGGCGATCACGCGGGATCGTCGCTCGTAAACATCCGCGTCAGCGCGGGGCGGTCGATCTTGAACGACGGGTTCTTCGGCAGCACATCGACGAACCGCCAATGGAGCGGACAATGCGTCGCCGGCAGGTGCTGGCGAATATGCGTCTCGAGCGCGGTGATCGCCGGTGCAGGAGCGCCGGATTTCACCACGATCACTGCGCCGGGCACTTCGGTCACGCGCGCGTCCGGCACGCCGACCACCGCCGCAGCCGATACCGCCGGATGCAGCAGCAGGACCGCCTCGATCGTCTCCGGCAGGATCTTGAAACCGCCGCGCATGATCGCGCCGTCGGCCCGGCCGCGGTGGAACAGGAACCCGTCCGTATCGATGACGGCGATGTCCGAGGTGCGGATCCAGTCCGGTCCCATTCGCGGCGAGACGACCTCCAATATCCCTTCCAAGCCCGGACCGAGGATCTCGCCGGTGTCCGGATGGCGCACGCGCAGCGCCACGCCGGGCATCGCCCGACCGACGCTGCCGAACTTGGCGTCGCCCCATGCGTCGTGAAGCTGCGGGGTCATCGCCGCCACCGGTCCGCCGAACTCGGTGGCGCCGTAGGAGAGCAGGACCGGGATGCCGTAGCGTGCTTCGAAACGGCTGTGCACGTCCCGGTCGAGCGGCGCTGCACCGGTGCTGAAGACGCGGAGCGAGGACAGGTCCGCGGCCGGTACCTCCGCATCGAGGATCATCGCGACCGCGGCGGGTGGCGCGCCTCCCGTCCTGGGACGATAGCGAACGACGAACGCGCGCCAAGCCTCGACCGAGAAGCGGTCGAGCAGGACGATCCGCTTGCCGCGCAGCAGCGAGGCGGCGACGCTGTAGACGCCCGAGATGTTGCCGATCGGGAACGACATCAGGAACGGCGGCTCGGCCGGATCGTCGATCAGCGACATGCCCTGCGCGAGGACGAACTGCGCGATCACCGCATGCGGGATCGCGAACGGCTTGGGTGGCCCGGTCGTACCGCTGGTCAGGATTTCGACGCGGGGCGGACCGTCATCCGGTCGCGGTTCGGCCCGGTCGAAGCCGGTGACGAACTGCGCGCTCATGCCCGACAGCGCGATTCCGGCCATGCTGGAGCAGGCCAGCACCTCGCATATTTCGGGCGTGAAATCCTCCTCCGCCATGACGACGACCGCCGACCCCGCGCGTTCGATCGCGGCCGCGACCGCGGGCGCAGACTGGAACGCGTAAATCGTGCGGACACTGCGGCCATCGACCAGCATCGCAAGAAAAGCGGCGAGCGCGGATGGACGATTGCGCGGGACGAAGCTGACCGTCCCGACGCCGGGGCCGAGCGCAGCGAGCAGCGCCCGCAACTCGGCCGCCAGCCCCTGGACCGCGCCCCAGTCATGCCAGACTCCCTCGAACTCTATCGCTGGACGGAACGGGTCGATCGTCAGCGTTTCGGCGCAGAGTTCGGTCAGCGGTTTCATCGCCACCATGTCTAAGTCGCTTTACCGGACCGGCAAGCGCGGGCACATCGTAGGGGCGGTCAATCGGGCCGGACTCGCGAAGGACTAAAGTGACGAGCGTCGATCCCTACATGATCGATCCCGCGCTCCTGGCGTCGAACTGGGCCGGCGACCGGATGCCTCTCGCGTTCGTCGAGGTCGATCGACTGGCCGACGATTTCGGCGAAATGCACCTGCCGCCGTTTCCGATAATAGGTCTTGGCGATCCGTCGCATCCACGATCACGGCACCTCGATACGATCGTCGAAGCGCCGGCGACGGCCGAGCGTATCGTCGAGCAGGTGACCCGTCATCCTTACGCGGCGGCGGCATCGGTGCAGCTGTTGCGGTGTACCGAAGGCATGCGCGCGCGCGCCGCGCTGACGCTGGAATCGATAACCTACGCGATGCTGCAAGGGAGCGTCGAGCACACGGACTGGATCGTTGCACAGCCACGGACCGACCCTGCGCCGCCTGGCCGGATTGTGCTGAGCCGCGACGACACCTGCTTGCGGATCGTGATCGATCGGCCCGGCGCGCGCAACGCGGTCGATTGGGCACTCCGCGATGCGCTGTTCGAGGCGTTCACGATCGCCGCGCTCGACCCGGACATCGCGCGCGTCGAACTGCGCTCGGTCGGGCCGGCGTTCAGCGTGGGTGCCGATCTGGCCGAGTTCGGAACCACGCGCGATCCCGCGACCGCGCATGGGATCCGGGCCGTGACGCTGCCGGCGCATCCGTTGTCTCGCTGTGGCCCCATCGTCGACGTGCACGTGCAGGGCGCCTGTATCGGCTCCGCGCTGGAGATGGCGGCGTTTGCAGGACGGATCACGGCAGCGCCTTCTGCATGGTTCCAGCTTCCCGAACTGGCGATGGGTATCCTGCCGGGGGCAGGCGGCTGCGTCTCGATCCCGCGTCGGATCGGCCGGCAGCGAACGGCGCTGATGATCCTGTCGGGCAAGCGGATCGACGCCGCGACGGCGCTACGCTGGGGGCTGGTCGATGCGATCGTGGACGCGCCGGCCGTCGATCCAGGTGCCCTGCACTCCGACTGAGGCCAGGTCGTCGCGCGCGCGCGCCCATCTCCGATCGAGCAGGCAGAGATCGGCGGGTGCGCCGATCTCGACATGCCGCCGCCGGCGCAAGTCATCGGGGGCGGCGAGGTACAGGTCCAGCGCTTGTTCGGGGGTAAGCGCTTCGCCCGCACCGATCGTTGTCCCCGAGTGAGTCTGGCGCGAGACCGCGGCGGCCATCGACATCCAAGGGTCCGCGCCGCCGAACGGTGCATCGCTGCCGCCCGCCAGCGTCACACCCGCGTCGAGGAACGCCCGCAGGCGATACAGCAGCAGTTGCTCCTCAGGCGCTACGCTGTCGCGGTACGCGTCGCCGCGCTCGGCGATGAAGTGCGGCTGGCTGACGACCGCGAGACCGAGCCGCGCGATCTCCGTAACGGCGGTGTCGGGCGCGATCGAGGCATGTTCGATACGGTCGCCCCGCATCGCACCCGCCTCGTCGATCGCGGCCAGCGTGAACACCAGTTCGACCTCGGTCACGCAGTGAACTGCGACGGTGCGGCCCCGGTCGTGCGCCTCCCGGATCGAATGCACGATATCGTCGAACGCCGGCAGCGCGGCTTCGTGCAGGTGCAGCTTGACCGGGCCAAGCGTCATACCGTCCGCCATGTCATCCCGGCACAGCGCACTGCGCCCGGCCAGCATGACCGTCTGGGGCAGGTTTCCGTTTGCGCGTTCGGCAGCGAAATGTCGGGCGATCACGGAGTCGTTCGCGGGCGATATCTCCGTAAGGCCGGTCACGCCGCGCGCGGCGAGCATAGTGCCGATCTTTGCGAAGGACGGCAGCCGACCGGCGAGCGCGGTCTTCAGCCATACATCCCCCTCGAACAGTCGCCCGGTGAAGCGTCCATCGACCCGCTCCAACCCCTGCGGTGCGGATCGACCGGCGAGCAGCAGATCGAGCGCCATCGAGTTCAGAAACCACATCCGCCCGCCCCGGTGCTGGATCCGGATCGGCCGGTCCGCCGCGATCGTATCGAGCATCCCGGCGTCGAGCATCCCCGCGACGCTTTGGTGATACCCGATTCCGCGCAGCCAGCCCGTGCCGGAAATGCGCAACGCCGCGGTCAGCGCTGCGATCAACGCGTCCAGGCTGGCGACATGCGGCGGGCCGCATTGCACCGACGCCGCGGCGGCGGCGAGCGCGGCGACGTGGATATGGTGGTCGTGCAGGCCGGGCAGCAGCAATCCGCCACGCGCGTCGATCGACGCTTCTCCCGCGGCCGAGGATAGCTGTCCGATCGCGACGACACGGCCGTTTTCGATGCGGAGATCGGCCAGGCGCCCCCCCTCCAACTCGGCTCCGCGGATCAGCATAGAAGCAGCTCGGCCAGCGCCGTTCGCGTATCGGCGCCCAGTGCCGCTACCGGACCTGTGGTGCGCGATTGCACGGTCGGAAACGGCATTCCCTCGGCCGCAGCCCATGCGATGAGCAAGGCGTCGAAATCGCCTGACCGCCGGGCGATCGCCATCGCCTCCGCAACGACGCCGCTCATGGCGAGCCCGTACCGACCGCCTTGACCCGACTTCCAGGCCTGCCACGCGACGCCGGCCGCACGGATCCCGGTAAGTGGATCGGCGACTGCGTCGCCGACGAAACCGGTTCGTCCGGCGACGTCGTGCAGCGCTGCACCGAGCCCCGCCGACATAGCGCAATCGTCGCCGAAGCCGACCCAGTTCGCAGCATCGCCTTGCGCGCCGTGCCCGGTGATCGTGATCCAGGTCAGTCCCGGTTGTCCGCGGACCAGTTCGTTCGCGCGGATGCCGAGATGCTCGAGTGCGCGCGGCCGCGCGGCTTCGATCACGATGTCCGATCGTGCGATCAGCGCCAGGAGTGCCTCGCGCTCGGCGGCGACGGTAAGATCAAGCGCGACGCTTGCCTTGCCTTGGTTGAGCAATGCGAAAAAAGCTGCGTCACCGCGCCGCATCGCATCGGGCCGCGTCCGGCTCTCGATCTTCGTGACGTCGGCCCCGGCCAGCCACAGAAGGTGTGCCGCCAATGGCCCAGCCCACAAGGCGGACAGATCGAGCACCCGCGGCGCCCGCCTGCCCGGTGGCGAACTTCCAGCTGCCCGCATGATCACCGTGCAGGCACGTACAATATCAGGCGTTCCGTTCGCGGCGGCGATCGCCAGCCCCAGCACGCGGCCGCGCGCGACAAGATCGTCGCCATCCTGCATGACCATGCCGGCTGCAACGGCTGCAACGTCGCGATAGTCGGCGTCAGTCTCGAACAGCGCCGGCAGCAGCGTCCAGTCGTCCGGTCGCGCGAGGTTCAGCGCCACGCCCCCGGTCCGCGTATCGAAAATCCGGCATCCGCCGCCCGCCGATACCCGGCTTGGAATACGGAAGCCGCCGAGCATCGCGCGCTCGCCCAGCAGGGTCGCGCCATCGACCGCCGCGAGCCTTTGCCCGGTCAAGTGTTCGAAATCGCGCACCCAGGTTTCGGCAACATCGGCAAGCGGCATGGCGACTGTCATGTCAGCCCTCGAACAGCTTGCGGACCTCACGCCTGAGCAACTTGCCCATCTCGTTATAGGGCAGCGTGTCGACGAACACGATCCGCTCCGGCACGCGCGACGAGCGCAGCCGGTCCCGGATCAGCGTACGCAACTCCGCTTCGTCGGGGCGGGCATGTTCGGGGCGGCAGGCGAGCGCGACGCCGACCGCCTCGCCCCATTCCGCCGATGCGACCGCGACCGCGGCCGCGTCGGCGATCGCGGCGTGCGTCAGCAGCACGTCCTCGACCTCGCCCGGCGAGATGTTCTCGCCGCCGCGCACGATCACATCGTCCGCGCGGCCAGCGAGGAAGAGATACCCGTCCGCGTCGATCCAGCCGGCGTCGCGCGTCGGGAACCAGCCCTGCGCATCGAGTGCGCTACGTTCCTTGTATTCGCCCGATACCTGGTCGCCGCGGACGTAGATCTCACCGCGTTCACCGGCGGGAAGCACCTTGCCGCCTTCGTCGCGGATCTCGAGTTCGATCGTTGGCAGCGGCCGGCCGACCGACGACAGCCGCGCGCGGATTTCCGCGTCATCCGCACGGTGCGCGGCGCGGTGGTCCTCAGGGCCAAGCAGCGCGACCGTCGAGCTCGTCTCGGTCAGGCCGTAGGCGTTGGTGAAGCCGGTATCCGGGAACAGGTCGAGCGCGCGGTCGATCAGTTCGGCCGGCATGCGACCGCCGCCATAGGCGATCGCGCGCAACGACGCGATGTCGCCGGGCGCCTTCGTATCCATCGCGGTCACGATCCGCGACAGCATCGTCGGCACGACGAAGGCGTTGGTCGCGCGCTCGGCTGCGACCAGCGCCAGCCAGGCCTCGGGATCGAACGCGGGCAGCATCAGGATGCGCCGCATCGCATAGACCGAGCTGAGCACCGCCGCGATTCCCGCGATATGATAAGGCGGGACGCAGACCAGCGCGGCGTCGTCCTCGGGTGCCGACCCGAATTCGACGGTGCCGAGGATATACGACAGCAGGTTCGAATGGCGCAGCACCGCGGCCTTGGGCGCCGCGGTGGTTCCGCTGGTGAACAGCTGAATCGCGATCGTCTCGTCGGTTTCGTCGAGCTCGGGGCCGTCCGCGTGCGCTTCGGCCTCGCGGACGAAATCGGCGCGCGACCACGCGCTATGGCCAACCTCCGTGCTCAGCTTGCCGAGCCGCTCGACATTCCCGATGACATAGGCGGGCGCGATCCTAGCGAGCAGCGCGCCGAGGTCGGCATCCGCGAGCCGGTAGTTGAGCGGCACGTACGGGACCCCCGCGATCGCTGCGCCGAACAGCGCGATTGCGGAAGCCTCGCTGCTTTCGTCGAGCAGCGCGACATGGGTCGCATTGGTGTCTCGGATGCTTCGCGCGGCCCCCTGAGCGGCGCGGTAGAGGGCACCGTAGGACCAGCGTCGGCCGTCGCAGACCAACGCGATCCGGTCGGCGTCGGTATCCGCCGCCATCTGGAGAAAGAGCGAGATGTTCATGGTCGGGCGTCAGTCGGACGCGGGCAGGGGCTTGGCGTCCTTCGTGACGAGCGCGACACCGTCGAGCGACAGCGATCCAGCCCCCTGCTTGACGCACAGCAGCTCGACCGTGCCGCCTGCATCGACATAGCGCTTGCCTATCCGCGTACCGTCGGCGAACGCGGGATCGATTGCGCCGCGCTCGGCGGGGCGCTCGTCCGCCATCGGCGCGCCGCCGCATGCCACCACGCCGTCGCTACCGCCGCGGATGACCATGACTTCGGTGTCGCAGACGACGGATTTGAGCTTCGTTCCGGGCTTCATGGCGTCCTCGAATGTACCGCGTGCCTGTTCGCTCGCTTTCCCGATTGTAGAGGGGGCGGGGGTCCGAGCGTCAACCCTCCCGGCATCGTGCCGACGATGAGATTGGGGGACGCGTGGCGGCGGGAGAAGTTCGGCGGCTATCTCCCGCCTACCTGTTCTCCCGCAAAGGCGGGAGCCGGGTCTGCGTCCCCGCCTTTGCGGGGAAACAGTTTTAGGCTGCGATCGCCCAGCTCGGCCTCCGCGGGGGTGGTGCAGGACGAATGCGCTGCCGCCCCTTACCCCATCGTCGGAATGACGAAGCTCTGATCCACCACCGATCCCGCGGTGACGTCCGCCGCCGGCCAGCGCTGCGTCACCTTCTTCGTGCGCGTGTAGAAGCGGATCCCGTCCATGCCGTACTGGTCGAGGTCGCCGAAGCCCGAACGCTTCCACCCGCCGAAGCTGTGATACGCGACCGGCACCGGGATCGGCACGTTGATGCCGACCATGCCGATCTCGACGCTGCTGGCGAACTTGCGCGCGAAGTCGCCGTTGCGCGTGAAAATCGCGACGCCGTTGCCGTATTGATGGTTGGTCGGATACGACACCGCCTCCTCGAACGTCCTGGCGCGCATGATCTGGAGCACCGGCCCGAAAATCTCCTCCTGATAGCTCTGCATCTCGGGCGTCACGCGATCGAGCAACGTCGGCCCCATGAAATAGCCGTTCTCGTAGCCCTGCAACGTCAGCCCGCGCCCGTCGACAACCAGCTCCGCGCCTTCGTCGATCGCCATCTGGATATAGGCCTCGACCCGCGCCTTGTGCGCCGCACCGATCACCGGCCCGTAATGCGCGTCAGGATCGGTTGGCACGCCGACGCGCAGATCGGCGATCGCCGCGATCAGTTTCCCGCGCAGCCGTTCTGCGGTTTCCTCGCCGACCGGCACCACCACCGGCAGCGCCATGCAGCGCTCGCCTGCCGAGCCGTACGCAGCGCCGATGATGTCGGCGACCGCCTGGTCCATGTCGGCGTCCGGCAGGATGATGCCGTGGTTCTTCGCGCCGCCCATGCACTGCACGCGCTTGCCGTTCGCGGCACCGCGGCCGTAGACATATTGCGCGATGTCGGACGATCCGACGAAGCTGATCGCCTTGATGTCGGCATGGTCGAGGATCGCGTCGACCATCTCCTTGTCGCCGTGGACGACGTTCAGGATACCCTTGGGCAGGCCCGCCTCGATCGCCAGTTCGGCGAGCCGCACCGGCACCGATGGATCGCGCTCGGACGGCTTGATGATGAACGCATTGCCGCAGGCGATCGCGGGCGCGCACATCCAGAGCGGGATCATCGCCGGGAAGTTGAACGGCGTGATGCCGGCGGCGATGCCGATCGGCTGGCGCATCGAATAGACGTCGATGCCGGGGCCGGCGCCTTCGGTGTATTCGCCCTTGAGCAGATGCGGGATGCCGCAGACGAACTCGACCACTTCGAGCCCGCGCTGGATGTCGCCCTTCGAATCGGCGATCACCTTGCCGTGTTCGCGCGACAAAAGTTCGGCGAGTTCGTCCATGTGCGTCTCGATCAGTTCCTTGAACCGGAACATCACGCGGGCGCGGCGCTGCGGGTTGGTCGCGGCCCAGGCCGGTTGTGCCGCCTTCGCATTCGCGACCGCCTCGTCGAGCAGCGCGGCATCGCCCAGCGCGACCTTCGCCTGCACTTCGCCGAGCGCGGGATCGTAGACGTCGCCGAGCCGGGTGGGCGTCGCGGTCGAAGCCGTGCCGTCGATGAAGTGGTGGATCGTGCGCATCGGGGATTCCTCATCCTTTGTTTATGAGGATGGGATAGCATCTGCGATTTTGCGCAGATATACGGGTAGGATGCGAAGTCGTTGTGCGTTTTTGTAGGTGCTGGACTGGGATGATCTGCGCATCTTCCTCGCCGTCGCGCGTAGCGGCAGCTTCGTCGCAAGCGGCCGCGCGCTCGGACTGAACCACACCACGCTCGCGCGTCGCCTGACCGCGCTCGAAAGCTCGATCGGCACGCGGCTGTTCGATCGCTCCCCGCGCGGCGTCCAGCCGACCAAGGCGGGGCTCGACCTGATCGAGCATGCCGAGCGGATCGAGGACGAGGTGCTGGCCGCGGGTCGCCGTATTGAGGGGCAGGACGGTGCGGTCTCCGGCGTCGTGCGGCTGTCGACGCCGGAAGCGTTCGGCACATATTTCATCGCCCCGCGCGCGCATTTGCTCAACGCGGCACATCCGCAGGTCGAACTCGAACTCGCGCCCGAATCGCGTACCGTGAACCTGTCGAAGCGCGAGGCGGACATCGCGATCAGCCTGCACCGGCCCGACCAGGGACGGTTGCAGGCGGCGCGCCTCGTCGATTACCGGATCGGCCTGTACGCGTCCGAAGACCTGCTCGCACGCGTCGGACCGCTCGAGACACTGGCGGCGCTGCGCTCGCAGCCGTTCATCTCGTATATCGAGGAGATGATCGACCTGCCCGAACTGCGAAACCTCGATCGCTCGCTGGCCAAGCGGTGCGTGTTCCGCTCCAGTTCGGTGGCGGCGCAGATGGAGGCGGTCGCGTCGGGGCTCGGTTTCGGCTTGCTCCACTGTTTCGCGGTCGGCCCGCACATGCGGCTGGTGCGGGTGCTGCCCGACGCGGTCGAAGTCGTCCGGAGCTACTGGATGGTGCTCCACGCCGATCTCGCGCGCGTGCCCCGCATTCGCGCGGTCGCCGATTTCGTCGCGGAGCGCGTCCGCGCGGAAGCGGGAAGTTTCTGATACGGGCCGATAAAAGAGGAGAGGGGCGGGATGACGGAGTTCGGCACGTACGACTATGTGATCGTCGGCGCGGGGTCGGCCGGCTGCCTGCTCGCCAACCGTTTGTCCGCCGACCCGGCGAACCGCGTGCTGCTGCTCGAAGCCGGCGGCAAGGACGACTGGATCTGGTTTCACGTCCCCGCGGGCTATCTGTTCGCGATCGGCAATCCCCGTGCCGACTGGATGTTCGAGACGGTGGCCGAAGCGGGCCTTGGCGGGCGCAGTCTCGCCTATCCGCGCGGCAAGGTGATCGGCGGGTCGTCGTCGATCAACGCGATGATCTACATGCGCGGCCAGGCGGCGGATTACGACGGATGGCGCGACCGGGGCCTAGCCGGCTGGGGATGGGATGACGTGCTGCCGTATTTCCTGCGGCATGAGGATCATATCGCAGCGGACGGCGTGCACCACCGCGCGGGTGGCGAATGGCGGGTCGAGCATCCGCGGGTCCGCTGGGACATCCTCGACGCGATCCGCGCGGCGGGCGCCGAAGCCGGCATCGCGCCGATCGACGACTTCAACCGCGGCGACAATGCGGGCTCGTCCTATTTCCAGATCAACCAACGCGCCGGACGGCGGGTCAGCGCGGCGGGCGCGTTCCTGAAGCCCGCGTTGAAACGGCCGAACCTGCGGCTCGAAACCGGCGTCGAGGTAGAGCGGATCGTGCTGGACGGTGGGCGGGCGACCGGTATCGTCTTTCGACGCGGCAACGATCGGTGGACGGTGCCGGCAGCCCGCGAGATCATCCTGTCGGCCGGCGCGATCGGCACGCCGAAAATCCTCCAACTCTCGGGGATCGGCGACCCTGCGGCAGTGGCGGCGGCCGGTGTGCCGGTGTTGCATCCGCTGCCCGGCGTCGGCGGCAATCTCCAGGATCATCTTCAGATCCGCCCGGTCTATCAGGTGAGCGGGGTCCGCACGCTCAACACCGATTATGCCAACCTGTTCAGGCGGGCGGTCATGGGGCTCGATTACGTCGTTCGCAAACGCGGGCCGCTAACGATGGCGCCGTCGCAACTCGGCATGTTCGCGAAATCGTCCGACGACTATGCGACGGCCAATCTGCAATTTCATTTCCAGCCGCTGTCGCTCGACAAATGGGGTGACGGAATGCACCGGTTCGGCGCGTTCACCGCCAGCGTCTGCAACCTGCGGCCGAGCAGTCGCGGCAGCGTGCGGCTCGCAAGCCCCGATCCGCACGCGCCGCCGCGGATCGCGCCCGGCTATCTGTCGACCGACGAGGACCGCCGGGTCGCGGTCGATTCGCTCAGGCTGACGCGGCGGATCGTCGGGCAGGCGCCGCTCGCACGGTTCCGTCCGGTCGAGTTTCGGCCGGGTGCCGACGTGCAGACCGATGCCGCGTTGCTGGCTGCCGCGGCGGCGCTCGGGACGACGATCTTCCACCCGGTCGGCACCGCGGCGATGGGCCCCGACAGCGATCCCCAGGCGGTGCTCGACGCGCGGTTGCGGGTGCGCGGGATCGCCGGATTGCGCGTCGTCGACGCCTCGGCGATGCCGCGGATCGTATCGGGCAACACCAATTCGCCGACGATCATGCTTGCGGAAAAGGGCGCTGCGATGATCCTCGACGACGCCCTCTCAGCGCGCCGGGATTAGGCCGGGACGAGGTCGCCGGCCAGCAGCGCCGCGCCGATCGCGCGCACGAACCGCGCCGCGTCCGCGCCGTTGATCACGCGGTGATCATAGCTCAGCGACAGCGGCAGCATCTTGCACCATTTGATGGCACCATCGCCGTCCGGATACGGCCGCAGTTGGATCGCGGTGGCGCCGAGGATTGCGATTTCGGGCACGTTGATCAGCGGCGTGAACGCGGTCCCGCCGATATGCCCGAGCGACGAAACGGTCATCGATCCACCCGCCATGTCGGCCATCGACAGGCCCTTCGCCTTCGCCTTGTCCGCCAGTTGCACGAGCTCGGCGGCAAGATCGGCGATCGGCCGTGTCGCCGCATCGCGCAATACCGGCACGACGAGGCCCTTGGGCGTATCGACCGCCACGCCGATGTTGACGTATTTCTTGAGCACCAGCGACTTGCCGTCCGAACTGAGCGACGCGTTGAACGTCGGGAACTGCGCGAGGGTTTGGGCAAGCGCGCGAACGAGCAGGATGACCGGGGTCAGCTTCGCCTCCGGACGCGCGTCGTTCCAGGCCTTTCGATCCGCCTCAAGCTGCGTCACGTCGACCTCGTCGTGATGCGTCACATGCGGGACCGCGACCCAGTTGCGGCCGAGATGCGCGCCGGTCAGTTTCTGGATGCGCGACAGTGCCACCGTCTCGGTCTCGCCAAATTCGCTGAAATCATAGTCGGGAAAGGGGGCGAGCCCGGAAAGATGCGTGAGCATGTCGGTCATGGATGCGCGTTCCTGTGCAATGGCGTTGCGCCAGCCTACCAAGGAATCGTGCATCGTGACCGGGTGTGACCGGGCGTCGCCAAGCTAGCGCCGGGGCGATGCCGGGTTAGCCGATACCCCAGTCCGCGAGCCGCGATGCGCCTTCGGTGGTCGGCGCAACCCGCCCGGGCGTACGAGACAGCCGCGGGGCGGGGGCGGCGTGCCAGAAGCCGTCCACCATCTCGCCACGGTCCCCCATGTGCACATGCGCGGGAACCTCGTCGAGGTCGAGCACCGGCGCGAAGCAGGTGTCGGTCCCCTCCAGCAGCGCGCACCATTCGTCGCGGGACCTGGTCACGAATACCGAAGCGAAGAGGCGAGCGGTTTCCGGCCAGCGCGCCGCATCCATCTGACTGGCGGCCAGTGCGGGAGGGAGCCCCAGCCGGTCGAGCAGTTCGGCATAGAATTTCGGCTCGATCGCGCCGACCGAGACGTAGCGGCCGTCGGCGCAGGTGTAGCAGTGGTAGAAAGGCGCCGCGCCGCCGAGCATGTTGCGGTCGCGGTCCATCGATACGTGGCCGGCGGGAACCAGCCCCGCGAACATCGCCATCATCGAGTTGACACCGTCGACGATCGCCGCGTCGACCACCTGCCCGCGTCCAGACCGCGCGCGTTCGAGCAGCGCGGCGAGAATCCCCGTCACCAGAAACATCGATCCGCCGCCGAAATCGCCGATGAGGTTGAGGGGAGGCGGGGGCGGGGCGCTGGGAGGACCGATCGCCGCCAGGGCGCCGCTGACGGCGATATAGTTGAG
Organism: Sphingomonas sp. R86520; assembly: GCF_042466285.1. NCBI lineage: Bacteria > Pseudomonadati > Pseudomonadota > Alphaproteobacteria > Sphingomonadales > Sphingomonadaceae > Sphingomonas > Sphingomonas sp. R86520. The sequence continues at coordinate 1,918,897 of NZ_JAXHBZ010000001.1, read as the reverse complement.
ATCGTGGCCGGCAACCTGCGCCAGCGGCCCGGTCTGCCCCCAGCCGGTCATCCGTCCGTAGACGAGCCGCGGATTGCGTTCGAGCATCGTGGTCGGCCCGAGCCCGAGTCGCTCCATGACGCCCGGCCGCAACCCCTCGATCACGACATCCGCGCGGTCGGTGATCGCCAGCGCCCGGTCGCGGCCTTCCGGCGTACGAATGTCGAGCGGCAACAGCGCACGACCGCGGTCCATCACCGGGTTCGGCCAGCCATTGCCCCCGACGCGCTCGATCCGCAGCACCTCGGCGCCGAGATCGGAGAGCAGCATCGCCGCATGCGGGCCAGGCCCGATGCTGGCGAACTCGACGACGCGCAGGCCGGCGAGCGCGGTCACCGGTTCAGCATCTCGACGATCGTCACGTTCGCCATCCCGCCGCCCTCGCACATCGTCTGCAAGCCGTAGCGCCCGCCGCGCGCCTTCAGCGCATGGACCAGGGTCGCCATCAGCTTCGTACCGCTGGCGCCCAGCGGATGGCCGAGCGCGATCGCGCCGCCGTTGACGTTGAGCCGCGCCGGATCGACTCCGGTTGCCTTCAGCCACGCCATCGGGATCGCGGCGAAGGCTTCGTTGACCTCGAACAAGTCGATGTCGTCGATCGACAGCCCGGCGCGCTTGAGCGCCTTAGCGGTGGCCGGGATCGGCTCCTCAAGCATAATGACCGGATCGCCGGCGGACACGGTCAGTGAATGGATCCGCGCGAGCGGCGTCAGGCCGTAGGTCTTGAGCGCGGCTTCGCTGACGATCAGCGTGGCGGAAGCGCCGTCGGTGATCTGGCTGGCGTTGGCGGCGGTGATCGTGCCGCCCTCGGCGATCGTCTTGACGCTGCCGATGCCTTCCAGAGACGCGTCCGCGCGGATGCCTTCGTCGTGCGCATGCGTGCCGACGGGGACGATCTCGTCGGCGAATGCGCCACGTGCCGTCGCAGCAGCAGCGCGCTGGTGGCTCTGCAAGGCGTAGGCATCCATCGCCTCGCGGGTGAGGCCGTATTTGTCGGCGACCATCTGCGCGCCGGTGAACTGGCTGAACTCGGCGACCGCGTAGCGGTCGAGGATCGCCTTGCTCCACGGGCCTTCGCCGATCCCGGCATCTGCATGAAGGCGAAAGTTCGAGCCCATCGGCACGCGCGTCATGCTCTCGGCACCGGCGGCGATCACGACGTCCTGCGTGCCCGACATGATCGCCTGCGCGGCAAAGTGCAGCGCCTGCTGCGACGACCCGCATTGGCGATCGATCGTCACCGCGGGGATGCTGTCGGGCAGCGACGAGGCCAACACCATGTTGCGCCCGAACGCGAACGCCTGCTCGCCCGCCTGGCTGACGCAACCTACGATCACGTCCTCGATGACCGCCGGATCGATCCCGCTCCGCGCTACCAGCGCATCAAGCACGATCGCGCCGAGATCGGCTGCGTGGACGCTTGCCAGCGCGCCCTTGCGACGGCCGCCGGGGGTACGCAACGCGTCGACGATATAGGCATGGGCCATCAGACTGCTCCTGGGGAATCGGATCCGGGAAAATCGGGCTTGCGCTTGCCGAGATAGGCGGCGATCCCCTCGCGCCCTTCGGGTTTGCGCGCCTGCCCGGCAATGCTGCGTGCTTCGGCGTCGAGATGCGTTTCGAACGGCGTGACCTGTGCGTCGAGCAGTAGCCGGCGGGTCGCGCCGATCGCCGACGTCGCCGACGCGGCCAGTTCGTGCGCGAGCGTCAACGCCTCGGTCGCCAGTGCACCCTCGCCAGTCACGCGCGTGACCATGCCGATCGCCGCAGCCTCGTCGGCCTTGACGCGCGTATTGCGCAGGCAGAGTTCCTGCGCGCGGCGCAACCCGATCATCCGCGGCAACAGCCAGCTCGTACCGCCGTCAGGCGACATGCCGATCGCGGTATAGGCGAGCGTGAAATGCGCTGACGGGTCGGCGAGCGCGATATCGCCGAGCAACGCTAAGCCGATGCCTGCACCCGCAGCCGGTCCGTTGATCGCGGTGACCAGCGGCTTGTCCATCCGCGCAAGCCGCGCAACGGCGGCATGGAGATAGGCGGTAATCTCCTTCAGCAATGCCGGCAAGCGTTCGCCCGCGTCGCCGAACGACGCAATATCGCCGCCCGCACAGAAGAACCGTCCGTTGCCGGTAAGCAGGACGCAGCGCACGCCCGGATCCTCGTCGCAGGCGATCGCCGCCTCCATCAGCGCGCGCGCCATCGGGATGTCGATCGCGTTGGCGGATTCCGGGCGATCGAGCGTCAGAGTCACGACCGCGCCGTCGCGGTCGACCCGGAGCCCGGTCATCGTGCTACCATTCCGGTCGCCCCGTTCTCCTGCGGACGCAGGAGCCCAAGATTATGAGGGTCGTCTACCGTAACCCTGGATTCCTGCGTGCGCAGGAAAACGGAAGGGGCGTTGGTCATGCTTGGATCAGTTCGACCGCGACCGCCGTCGCCTCGCCGCCGCCGATGCAGAGCGCCGCCACGCCCTTGTTCAGTCCACGCAGTTTCAGCGCGGCGACCAGCGTGGCGATGATCCGCGCACCGCTCGCGCCGATCGGATGACCGAGCGCGGTCGCGCCACCGTTGACGTTCAGCTTGTCGCGCGGGATGCCGAGTTCGCGCATCGCGATCATCGCAACCGTCGCGAACGCCTCGTTCACCTCGAACAGGTCGACGTCCTCGACGCTCCAGCCCGCGCGATCGAGTACTTTGCGGATCGCCGAGACGGGCGCGGTCGTGAACAGCGCCGGGGCATGTGCGTGCGCCGCGGTAGCGACGATCCGCGCCTCCTGCGATAGCCCGAACTTCTCCGCGACGCTCGCCCGCGTCAGCACCAGCGCCGCCGCGCCATCGGAGATCGACGCCGAGGTGGCGGCCGTGATCGTGCCGTCCTTGGCGAAAGCGGGACGCAGGCCCGGGATCTTCTCGGGCTTGGCCTTGCCCGGCTGCTCGTCCTCGCTGACGATCACGTCGCCACTGCGCGTCTTGACCGTGACCGGCACGACCTCGTCCGTGAAGCCGCCGCCGGTGACCGCGGCGCTGGCGCGCGTCAGGCTCTCGATCGCGAACGCGTCCTGGTCCTCGCGCGTGAACTGGTATTCGCCCGCGGTATCCTCGGCGAAGGCGCCCATCGGCTTGCCCTTTTCATAGGCATCCTCGAGCCCGTCCATCATCATCGAATCGGAGACGACGTCATGGCCGATCCGCGCGCCCGAACGGTGCTTGGCGAGCAGGAACGGTGCGTTGGTCATGCTCTCCATGCCGCCCGCGATCACGACGTCGACAGTCCCAGCCATCAGCGCCTCGGTCGCCATGATCGTCGCCTGCATGCCCGAGCCGCACATCTTGTTGACGGTGGTCGCCTCGACCGAATCGGGCAGGCCGGCACCGAGCGCCGCCTGACGCGCAGGCGCCTGGCCGAGCCCGGCGGGCAATACGCAGCCCATGTAGATGCGATCGATGATCGCCGGATCGACCTTAGCGCGCTCGACCGCGGCGCGCACCGCGGTGGCGCCGAGCTCGACCGCTGTGACGCCGGACAACGCCCCCTGGAAGCCACCCATCGGCGTGCGGGCATAGCTGGAGATGATGACGGGATCGGTGGACATGGTTCTTCCTTCGTGAAGTCTAGAGCGCGCGGGCGATGACCATCCGCTGGATATCGGACGTACCCTCGTAAATCTGGCAGACGCGGACATCGCGGTAGATCTTCGCAAGCCCGTATTCCTCGAGATAGCCGTACCCGCCCAGCGTCTGGATCGCGCCCGAACAGATCGTCTCGGCCGCTTCGGACGCGAACAGCTTGGCCATCGACGCCTCGGTCAGGCAGGGCTGGCCGGCATCCTTCAGCGCGGCGGCGTGGAGCACCAGCTGACGACTTGCCTCCAGCTTCGACGCGAGATCGGCAAGGCGGAAGCCGACCGCCTGGTGTTCGATGATCGCCTGACCCATCGACTTGCGATCCTTGGCATAGGCGATCGCGATCTCGAGCGCGGCCTGCGCCATGCCGACGCACTGCGCGGCGATACCGATGCGACCGGCCTCGAGGTTCGACAGCGCGAGGCGATAGCCGCCGCCCTCCTCGCCGAACAGCAGCGACTCGTCGAGGAACAGGTCGTCGAACCGGATCGCCGCCGTATCCGACGCGGCCTGGCCGAGCTTGTGCTCGACCTTGTCGACCGAATAGCCGGGGCTGTCGGTCGGCACGAGAAAGCCCGAAATGCCACGCTTGCCCGCCGCCGGATCGGTGACCGCGAATACCATCGTCACACCGGCAATTTTACCGGAAGTAATGAACTGCTTGGCACCATTGAGCCGCCAGCCGCCCTCGACTCGCGTCGCGCGCGTCCGCATCGCCGAAGCGTCGGAGCCGGCATCGGTCTCGGTCAGCGCGAACGCGCCGATCATCCGGCCGCCGATCAGGTCGGGCAGGAATCGCGCACGGTGCGCATCGGTGCCGTATTTCAGGATACCGGACACGAGCAGGCTGTTCTGGATGGAGACCACTGTCGACAGCGCGCCGTCCGCCGCCGCCAGCTCGATCAACGCGAGCGCATAGGACACATAGTCCGCGCCGCCACCGCCAGCGTCTTCGGGTGCGGTCATGCCCATCAGCCCGAGATCGGCCATCTCGACGAACAGCTCGGGCGGAAAGCCCTGGTTCGCCTCGAACGCGACGCTGTGCGGGCGGATACGCTCCTGCGAGAACGAGCGGATCGCGTCCTTGACCGCGGTCTGGGTGTCGGTGAGCATCATAGACGTACGATCCGGTATGGCAGCTACTGGAGAGTAGTTGCGCCCGGTGCTGCCCTTGTGTCAAGATGAGCGCATGCCAGCACGTCCTGCTATCCAGCCTGCGATATCGTCGCCGTTCCAGTCGCCGGAATCGCGCGAGGCGTTGCGCATCGAGAAGCGCGATGCACTTCTTCGTGCGGCGGTCGGAATGTTTAACGAGCGCGGGTTTCATGCCACGTCGCTCGACGACGTGGCGGCAAGCCTCGGGGTCACCAAGCCGGTTATCTATAACTATCTCGGCAACAAGGATCAGGTGCTGTTCGAGTGCGTCCGCATGGGGCTCAGCCAGCTTCGCGGTGCGGCCGAACGCTCGCAGCAGGTCGGTGGCAGCGGCCTCGACCGGTTGAAGGCGTTCCTGCGTTTATACGCCGAGGTGACGATGGACGATTTCGGTCGCTGCGTCATCCGCACGCCCGACGAAGTCCTGTCGCCGGGTGCGCGCACGCAGTTCCGCGCGCTCAAGACCGAAATCGATGCGACGATGCGCGAGATGATCGAAGAGGCGGTCGCCGATGGTTCGGCGGCGGTCAAGGACGTCCGCCTGACCGCGTTCACGCTGGCCGGCGCGCTGAACTGGCCGGCGCGCTGGTTTCGCCCCGAGGGGCCGATGTCGGCGCAACAGGTCGCGCACGACATCGTCGAACTCCTGTGTTCGGGCCTCAGCCCAAACCGATGAGTGTCTGGACGGCGGCCCGGGTCAGGACCGTGCCCGGATCGTCGCCCGACCGTGCCGAACTCAGGAACGGATCGCGGAGAACGTCCCTTCGCGGCCCTTCGCACTGACCGTGCCGTTCATCCGCATACCGTCGAGCTTGCCCGCGAAGACGATGTCGATCGACATGAACATCACCTTTGTCTGATAGGTCCAGCGGACGTTCTGGCCGCGGACCTCGCCCGCCGTCAGGGCGTGGCTCTTGCCGGGCTTCGCCTTGCTTTCGCCGGTCGCGACATCGATGCAGACACCGCCCAGTCTGGGACCACGCTCGTTGAACGCGCAATCGACGACGAAGGCCTTGCCGCTGATGTTGCCGGATACACGCCACTTGCCGCCAGCCTGTGCATTGGCCTGTGCCGCGGTCGGAGCCGACAGGAGCAAGGCGGGGGCCATTACGCCGAGCATGAGCATCGATCGCATAAATATTCCCTCGAAATCAGCGAGGAGACCTTTCCTCGGGTCGAGGCGTAGCGCGGCTCGATGGACCTTTCGTGGAGGGGGATCAGAACGCCGCGTCGATGCCCAGCCGGATCGTGCGCGGACGGACGGGGGTGATCTGATTACCGGCGGCGACTCCGAACGGGTTGCCGAATGCGAAGCTGTTGGCGCTGACGTTGGCGACGTTGTCGACGTCGAGGGCGATGCCGTACCGGTCGATATCCAGTCGTCCGCCCACCGAACCCACCGCATAGCCACCTTGCGAAAGGTCTAGCAGCGGAGCGATGCCAAGCCGCGACTTGCCGACATAGCGGACCGAACCCGTGGCGCTGGCCTCGATGTCGTTACCCACCGTCTTGTGCCAGGCGACCGAGACACGCTCGCCGTTCGAGGCGATGTTGGGAAACGGGTTGGTGCCGAGGCCGCCAAAGCCGGGTGCCGGCTTCGTGACGTCGCTGGCATTGATGAAGGCGGCGGCGGTGATCGTCAGCGCAGGGTGCGGATGCCAGGTCAGGTCGGTGTTGAGGCCATAAATTTGCCCGCGACCGATATTGGCGGTATAGGGCAGCCCGGCGCTGTCGACGAGATCGGCCTGGATGTCGTTCCAGTTGGCGGCGAACACCGCGGCGCGCAGCGAAAAGCGGTCGCGGCCTTCCTTGCCGAGCCTGAACCCCAATTGTTCATCGCGAGATTGTCGGAGGCGAAGCGCTGCGCGGTCCGGGTCGAGCCGGTCGGCGACAGGGTAAGGCCGCTGGCGCGGTAGCCCTGCTGGAAATGGAAGAAGCCGGTGAACGACGGGGTCGGCTGCCACGATAGCGCCAGCGTGGTAGAAAGCCGTTGCGCATTGCGGCTCACGCGGTCGGTACCGAGTCCGGTCTCGTCGACCGGCAATCCGGAACTGTGCGCGAGCGTGAAGCGCCCGCCGATCGTTCCGGTGATGGTTGGAATAACGGCCGCGATACCTGACCGAAGACTGCGGCTTCGAGCCGTTCGTTGAGCACGCCGTTCGTCACCGGCCTGACGTCGGTCGGACCGAACGTGCGTAGCAATGCGCTCAGGCTGTAGATACTCGAAATTCCGGCAACCCAGGGTGCCGCCGCGGTGCCGCCGGTGACCCTCGTTTCATGCGTCGTCAGGAGGATATAATTGCCCTCCCGCGGGCGGGTTCGCGTCGCCGTTCCAACCGCGCCGGTCGCATCGAATATCGAGGTGAGTTGATGGCTGGCAACCGATGTCGTGGTCAGCAGTTCGAGGTCGTCGATCGGACCGGCCGCGGTAAAATGGGTGAGGTAGTAGTCATTGTGGAACGGCTGCGCGAAGCCGTTGTCGCGGGTCAGCGGCGGATCGGTGCGCAGCGTGTATCGGCCGTCGCGATTCTTGCTATTCTGAATGACTAGCCCGGCATCGAAGGTCCAGCCGGAATCAGGCGTGAACCGCACGACGAGGCGCTGGCCGACGCTGAACGTCGAGTTGATATCCCGGCGACCGCGCGCCGGCGAGTCGATATACCCGCCGCCCTGGGTCACGAAGCCGACCAAGCGGACCGCGAGCTTGCCCGGGATGACCGGCACGTTGACCATCGCCGCGAAGTCGCCGCCGAGGCTGCCGTCCTGCGTTGCCGATCCGCCGACCGACACCGATCCCGCCACCGCGTCCGCGTCGGGCGCGTTCGGCATCAGCCGGATTACGCCGCCAAGCGAACTCGCGCCGTAGAGCGTACCCTGCGGCCCGATCAGCACCCCGATCCGTTCGAGGTCGTAGAGATTGAGATTGGGATCAGGCGCGTTGTAGTTGAGGCGGACGTCGCCGAGATACTGCCCGACCGTCGCCTGGCTGGGGCCGTTGAAGCTGCTGTCGGCGATACCGCGGATGAACAGCTTGTTGCGCGCCGGCCCGAGATTGGTCGAGCCCACTGCGGGCAGCATGTCGGTCAGTGCCGCGGAGCCGTCCGCGGCATGCCGCGCGACCCAGCTACGGTCGAGTTCGATCAGCTTTACCGAGCCCGGAAACCGATCGAGCGTAGAACGCTGCTTGCTCGCCATCACGACGATGTTGTCGTGGTCGGGCTCCACAGTCGGCAAAGGTTTCTCGTTCGGCGTCCTTCGTGGTTTCGGCCGGGCGGAACCGGCCCGCCGGACGATCGCGATCGTCCGTGCGTCGTAGAACACCGCGGTCGCGTTCGTGCCGCGCAGGGCACGCGTGATCGCCGCCCTGATGTCGAAACTGCCGCTGACGCCCGGCGAGCGCAGCGCCGCGACCCCGGGATCGGTCACCGTGATCGTCACCCGACCCTGCACTGCGAGCGTCGATGCGACCCGGCCGATGCTGCTGGCGGGGACGTCGAACCGCTGCGCGGATGCGGCCTGCGCGGTAGCGCCGGTTGCGATCGCGCCGAAGCCCCGACCGAACCCCGCCATCACGCGACCGCGACGCGATTACGGAGTCGCACGACCGCCGGCCGACATCGTCCAGCCGTCAGGCGTACGTCGGATCGTGGCGTCGAGCGCCGGCGTCAGGCGAAGCAACTGGCGGGGATCCCTGCCGTCGAGCGTGATCGCGCCCGAGAACGGTCGCGTCGCAATGCCCGGTTCGACCGTGATTCGGGCGCCCAGCGCACGCGCGAGATCGGCGGCGAGCAGCGCCTGCGTCTGAATATCGTCCATCGTGCTGACGCTCATGATAGCGGTGCAGCGCAGCAGATCCTGGTCTGCCTGCGCTGCACGACGCCCATCGGCGCGGCGCGCGATGGTTGCCGTAACGAACGTAGACAGAACGGGGATCATGGTAGGTCATTATAGCCTTCGGACCTGGCCGATCTTGCAGATGCGGTCGCGATTCCCCGTGGTGCAAGGGGCGAATCGAAGTGTACCGCCGGTTCGATGGAGATATGATGGAGGCCGGCCGGCGGATTGAATCAATGTACGATTTCGGGTCTGGAGAGAGCCGACGCGAAACATCGGAGCGGACTGACCCGCCCCGGCGGATCATTTGCCGCCGCGCTGGCGGCAGTGATCATATTCGCCTTTCTTGAAGATTGGATAGACCGTCGGTCGCCCGCCATCGGCATCGGAAGGATCGGCCGCCGCATCACGCGCGCCACGCCGAGGCTGACGCCCGGGCTGGGGCAGCGATTGCGGATCGTAGATCGCCTCGGGTGCCTCGTCGTTTTCGGCGGCATCCGCGTTCCCGCCTACAAAGGCTTGGCTCGGCGCTTGTCCGTTCAATTCCTTGGCCAGTTCCTCGGCACCCTTGCGGATGCCGGTCTTGGCGGCCGTCAGCGCCCCGAACGTCGCCTTCATGTTGAGGGCAGCCGGGTATTGCTTGACGATGCGCGCGGCAAGCAGCCGGTTGGTCGACGCGTCGTAGATCTCCACGGCATAGAACACCGATCCGGTCAGCGATCCTTCCTTGCTGCGGATCGCCTGGACCATGTTGTAGGGACCGCCCGCGATGTCTATCCTCGAGAAGCTGCCCGCCACTGGCATCGTCGGCTTGGCCCCGGTCAACGTCAGGCGCAGACGCAGCGTGCGCGCCTTGGCGGTTTCGGTCAGTTCGAACGGCGGCGACAGTTTTCGGTGAACTGTTCTTCCATGCAGCGCGCAAGCGCGAGCTTGCCTTGCTCCGGAATTTTGCCGAACTGTGCATCCGGCCCGTAATACGCGACCACCGGCTCGATCAGGATGCGACTATAGTCTTGCCAGTTGATCGGCGTGGCGCAGGTATAGGGAAGCCGATCGGATCCGGCGTCGGCGCGCATTGCGGCGCGGAAGCGATCCCGGAATAGGCGAGCGGCTTGGTGCCCGCACAACCGGACAGCAACAGGCAGGTCACGGTGAACCCCATCAGGCACGGCGCCATGACGCTTTGCGACGGGCGCAGCCGCGCGGCGAAAAAGCCGAACGGCTTCTCCAGGCCACCTGCCAGCGGGGACACGATCGGTGCGAATATGTTCGTCATGGGGGCTCTCCGCAGACGAGGGTGCCGAGCAGCTCGGCGTCCGACGGAGAGATGGTCGAGTGCGATGAACGGATAGGGCAGGTTCAATGGAGATATGGTGAAGGGGTGGGCAAGCGCGAGATCTTGTCCCCGGCTTGGTCAGCCAACCATGTCCTTGAGCGCCATGTTGGTATCCGCCAGCATCTCCGGCGCGATCACCGCCGCGCTTTCAACCAGTTTGCGCCCCTGGACGTAATCCTTGACCGTACCGACACAGTCGAGCGCGATCACATGGCCGGCACGCAGGTACACCACGGAGAATTTGCGTGTCGCCGGATCGCCGCGCAACACCGTCGCGTCGTAGCCGATCGACAGGCCGACGGTCTGAAGCTTCAGGTCATACTGGTTCGACCAGAACCACGGGATCGCATCATAGTCGGCGATCTGGCCGACTATGTCCTTTGCAACCACGGTCGCCTGATCGTTAGCGTTCTGCACCGATTCGACACGGATCGCGGCACCGTTGGCGTAGCGGTTGGCGTGGAGCGCACAGTCGCCGATCGCATAGATGTCGGGCAGGCTGGTGCGGCATGCCGTATCGATCGCGACGCCGTTGCCGCCATTTGCACCGGCTTCGATCAATGGCGCGACTTCGGGGATGATGCCGATGCCGACAATGACCATGTCCGCATCGATCACCGCGCCGTCCGCCAATCGCACGCCGGTCACGCGGTCGTCGCCGAGGATGCAGTCGACCACCTGTCCCAGCCGGATGTCGACACTGTGCGCGCGGTGCTCAGCCTCGAAGAACCGGGACAGGTCCTCGCCGGCCACGCGCGCAAGCACTCGGTCGAGCGCTTCGAGCAGCACCACCGACTTGCCGAACTTGGTCAGCGCGGCAGCCGCTTCGAGCCCGATATAGCCGCCGCCGATCACGACTGCCGTTCGCACGTTCGGCAACTCGTCGATCATCCGGTCGGCATCGGCCCGGTCGCGGACGGTATGCACGCCCTTCAGATGGTGTCCGGCACAGCTCAGCCTGCGCGGCGTTCCGCCGGTTCCCCATATCAGCCGACCGTAACCGATCGTCGTGCCGTCCTCGGTCTGGATGCGATGCTCGGCCGGATCGACTGAGACGACGCGTGATCCGCAACGGAAATCGATCCGCTGATCGACCCAGAAACTCTCTGGCCGGATCAGGATCCGCGTGAAGACCTTCTCGCCCGAAAGATATTCCTTCGAGAGGGGAGGGCGTTCGTAAGGGAGCTCACTCTCCTTGCCAACGATCAGGATCGATCCTGAGAACCTGTTCTTGCGCAATGCGATAGCGCAGGCCGCGCCGCCGTGTCCTCCGCCCACGATCACAACATCCGCGGTCAGCATCCGGCCATCCGCTGGACCGGCGTCGGCCGTCCGCGTCTCGCGCTGCGACAGGTCGGTCAATACAATACCTCGCCCTGGTTTATCGGTCCGCGGCATCACCAGTCCGGTCATGCTCCAGCGATCCCGTCTCCCGTCCCACCTAAGACCAAAGCGTACGCATCTCAATCGCACGGAGGCATCGAGTGCGTCCCCGCGCCCGATCGCACCCGATAATCCGCGGCGGCGATGCCCGGGTCGATTTTGCCCTAATCGATCTTGCGAGGTCGCCAGCGGCTCCATCGAAGCGGGTCGACGCGAACCTGTCGCGGTCGGTACCAGCGGCGCGAGCAGCAGCTATTCAGGCAAGGATTGGGGCATGACGTGGCACGCCGATGCCGGCCTCGGTATCAACGTCGCGCCCAAGACAACGCTCGAAATTGGCGGCCGCTATTCGCAGACGAACAAGCTGGCGTTCGAAGGCCAGGATGCAGGTGTCGCGACCAGTTACGAGCCAAAGTTGCGCACCATCTCGGGCATGCTCGGTATCCGCCACATCTTCTGAGCGCCGTCTTCTTTGAGGCGTCGTCTGCGCAGCGCTGAACTCTTGTTCCTTGCCGATGGCGACCAAGCGTCGTCGGCAAGGGGCACACGCGCACCTTCACACAGGCAGTCTAGCAGGACGGATTCCCATGTTGATCACGGCCTTGATCGTGAGCACTGCGGCCCTTTCCGCACCGGCTCCGTCCTCCCCGAAAGCGAACGCGATCGGAACGGTTCCGGTGGTCGCGCTCCGGGATGACCGTTCGCAGTCGGCGCCGCACTGCAACTCTCGCTGCGCGCGCATCCGCTGACCTTCGTCCGTGACGAATTGGCCAGACGGGGCGTTACCAAATGCGCGGACCTGGCGACTATCCGCGACCGACGCCATGTCGAGGTCGCCGGTATCATCCTCGTTCGCCAGAAGCCAGGATCTGCCAAGGGCGTGCTGTTCATTACGGTCGAAGACGAAACCGGAATCGCCGCCGGCATCCTGTGGCCCGATCGGTTCGAGCGCCAGCGCCGAACCGTCATGTCCGCCTCGATGATCGGCATGAAGGGCAGGGTGCAGAAGGAGGGCAAGGTCATCCACGTCATTTGCGACCGGATCATTGACCATGGCGATCTTCTGCACCGCGTCGGCGAGATGTCGTTCCCGCACTGCACCGGCCGTGGTGACGGTGCGAAACATGCTGGCTCCCCCGACCGTGGCGACAGGGCTGGAGCCCGAACCCGCGCAACTCTTACTGGCCGCCCCATGCGGACGGCATGGACCCGGAAGCCGTCGTGAAGTTCAAATCTCACGACTTCCACTAGTGGCCAAACTCGTCCGTCATCGGCGCGTTGTCATCGCGCTATCGATGCATATCGTGCGGGGAGGCGTTGCGCGCTGCTCGGACGCTCGCGTCGATGTCGTCGAGATCCGGTTGGCGCTACGCTGCCTGCTCCCGCACTGCCCGGAACGCTGGCCCCTCGAGCTCTACTGGGATGCCGCCCGGCAGGAGAACGAGATCGGCAGGGCACAGGGTGTGACCGCGGCGTTCTACGGGATCGTCCGCCAGCTGCGGCGCGCCGGCTGTTATGAAGAGGTGACCGAACCGTGAGTATGCCACTACCGCGAGCAGCCACTGCCCACGTTCCCGACGGCACGCGGATCGTCAGCGTCGAGCGCATGTCGCGGGCCTTTACCAAATATCATCTGGATGACGGACGCGCGCTACACCGGTTCAGAATGGAAGAGCCGCATGCGACCCCGCATGATCGCCCCTGGAGTTTCGACACCGAGATCCTCGATGGCGGCTATGTCGAAGAGGTGTTCCACCTGGATCTAGGCGGCAGTTGGCACAACGAACTGGTCCACCGGCTTCCTGCCGAGACCCATCATGTCGATGCCGCGTACATTCGCCGGATCGTCGAGCGGCCGACCGGCGAGTGCTGGAGACTCGTTCGTGCAGGTCCCCACACGCGGAAAACTCTATTCTGGCGGTTCGGAGACAGCCAGCGCCCAGGACCGCGGCGAAGTGGAACGGCTCGCGCGTACCGTACAGGCCGTCACCAACGACACCGTCGAACTCGCCTGGGTCGATTACGGTTATACTGGCTGCCGCCAATGCCGCAGCCAAGCACGGCGTCGCACTCGGGGTCGTTAAACTGCCAGAAGCCAAACGCGGCTTTGTCCTTCTGCCCGAGGCTGGATGTCGGGCGCTCATTCGCGTGGGCGACCCACTTCCGGCGCCTCATCAAAGACTACGAGCGCTATGCTGAAACACTCGCAGAACTTCACGTCGTCGCCTTCGCCTGTCTTCTGAAGAAACAGGCCGTTGCGCTCGCCACAAATCCATAACAGCCCCTAGGTGATTTCAGCCAAGCCAACCCAGCGGCGTTCGGCGCTTGATCGCCGGATGGCTTCCTGCATCCGCTCGACCTGCCAGGCCTGCTTAAAATCGGGCTTGGCTGAGCCGTGCCCCCTGATCGCCTGTACCATCGCGTTCATCGACAGGGCCATAGGATAGGCGGGTGGCACGGGATGGTCTGCGTCGATCTTCACCGCCGGATCGCGCATGAGGTTTTTGCCAAGTTCAATGGGTTTCAAATGGCCAGTGTGAAGTGCAGCCTCGCCATTTCCGTCGAGCCTGCCACCAAATAGCTTGCAGTCCTTGCTGCTCGGAAAGATCGGTGAGGTCGATAGGATTCGGCCAACGGTTCCCCATAGACCGACAGCCCAGCCTTCCGCCTGAGCCGCTGTCCAGCACACCTGAATGGGCATAACCATGCCGGACGCGAACCGCAGCAGCACGTTGGCACAATCATTGTTTGCGGGCTCAGCTTGTCGCCATTGGCAAGCACCCATTCCTTCGGCACCAAACTGTCGTCGGCGACAAGTTCATCGACCGGGCCGGGCCGAGTAGATGGATCAGATAATGCATCAGGTGGCTCGCGTTGTTGCGTATCGAGGACACACCGAGGCCGGCCTGCGAGAACCAGTTGTAGGGAAATCCGGGGTCAGGGCGATTGAACAGCGCCATGTTGAACCGGCAGCTTCCGCCCAACGGCTTGCCAATATAGCCGGCATCGAGCATTTCCCTGCTCTTGGCGAGCGCGGGAATCCACTGCGAAAACGCGTCCACCACTGCGACGGTGCCAGCAGTCTGCCACGCAGACGGTGCCAGCAGTCTGCCACGCGCGATGCATGTCGCGGGCATCGTCGATGTCCTTGGCCATCGGGATGCCATTGTAGACGTGCTTGCCGTTGCGCAGCGCCGCCAGCACCATCGCGTGGCGTAGATCGGGCCGCGTGCCGATGTCGATGATGTCGAGGTCGGGGTCCGCCGCCATCTCCTCGGCATTCCAGAACGCGCGCGGGATATTCAGGCGCGCGCTGGCGGCTTCGGCAGTTTCACGGCGCGAGGTGCAAATGGCGGTGACCTCGACCCCATCGATCGATTCCCATGCGGGCCTGTGGGCGTAGGCCCCAGTTCGCGCTGATGATTCCAACCCTGATCATTGGCCGTTATCTCTCTCGGCGCCCCCCGTGTCCTGGCACGCCGTGCTTTTGCGAGCCGGCCATGCCAATGCCACCGGGGGAGGTTTAATAACTCGCGTGCTCTACAGCCCGCGCGGATCGACCACTGTGCGGATCGGCGCAATCGGATTGGACATGTCGCCCATCGCGGCGGCAACGCCGTTCAACCCGATGCGCGTTCCCAGCCAAGGACGGACGTCTACCCGTCCGTCTGCGATCGCGTGCAAGGCAAGCTCCATATCCTGCGGTTCTTCGCCCCCCGCGAACTGAATGTTGAGGCGCTTGTTCTGGGCCGCGAAGACGAGCAGCTGCTCCGGCTCCATGCAATAGCCGCCCATCACGATCCGAGCCCCGAAGCCGGCGCCGGCGATGACCTGTTGAAGAAGCCCCGGCAGGCCGACGCACTCATAGATGAGGTTCGCCCGCCGCTCGCCAAGATCGGGAAGTGGGCCATAGGGGGATAGCCCGCGCGGATCGACGACGATATCCGCGCCCATCGCAATGGCCAGCGCACGCCGCCCTTCGTGCAAATCAGCCGCAATGATCGGCGCGATGCCCATCAGCTTAAGACCGGCAATAACGCCGAGACCGGTGGCCCCGCAGCCCATGACCAAGACGACGTCATCCTTGTCCGGCCGCCCCCGCCGCGCATGCTCTAGGCCGACAGCAAGCGGCTCCGTCATCGCGGCCAGATCGTCCTCGAGATCGGCGGGCACCTCGAGCATCATGTCCTCGTCGAGCAGCATGTATTCGCCAAAACCGCCGGGGCAGTCATGGCTGAATCCAACGATCGCGTGGGCACCCGACTGGCGCATGATCGGGATGGAGGTGACCTTGCGGCCCGGCTTTACCGTTCGCTTGCTGCCCGGACCATAGTCGATGATCTCGCCGACATATTCATGCCCGGGAACGAAGGGACGGCTGAAGTCGAGACCGGCATAGGGTCCGCCATGGATCTTCGACAAACCGATGATCGTCTCGCCGGAATGGAGGAAGTGCGCTTCGGACGCGCACATGCCGCAGCTGTGGGTACGCACGAGCGCCTGACCCATTCCGGGAATCGGATCCGGCATCTCGCCGACATGGACGGCGCCGTTCTGGATGTACGCTGCTTTCATAGCCTGTCCTGTGGTTGTAAGTGAAGCGCTGCATAGGAAGGATCGGCGTGGTCGCGACTACCCAAGTATTGCTGGCTCAGGGCGGTCACCGCGCGTATCTCATCGAAGTCGCGGATGGCGATGCGGTGGTCGAGCCCCCAGCGTCCGGCCCGATACGACCAGCGATCCACATAGCGGGTCCACACGCTCATCTGCATCAGCGTGTCGCCACGCTGCAAACGCAGCGTCGCGGTGCAATAGGCTTCGCTCCCGGCGCGGTCGCCGTCGAGCGTAATCAGGATGTTGCCGATCTGGTGGGAATGGGCGAGCAGCCTGCGATGGGAGGCGCAGATCTTGTCGATCACGGCCTTGCCCGGCCCCTGATGGAAGCTTTCGCCGTAATCGGCGGTCGCGCTTTCGTTCCAAATGCTGTGGCCCAGCGGGACGTCCAGCCTGTCCACGGAACGGCAGTAGACGTGGATCAGGTCCGTGATGGCTTGCCTGTCGTCCTGAAGCGAGCGGGTCATGCCTGCGCGCGGTTCAAGTCTTGCATTGCCGCCTCCATGGCGAGGATGCGATTTCGGCGAGCGACAGCCGACTGGGGCATGCGCCCTGCGTCGTCATCCTCAAGGCCCCAGTTGTGCACGGGTCCATAAGGCAGGCGCTCCAGGCCGACACGGGCCACGTCTTCTGCAGTCGCGACATCGCTGGGCATCGGCGCTCCACGACTTTCGAGCCAGCGGCGGAATTCCGGCGTATCGGTGCGGCCCAGGATCAGGTTCAGAACATCTACGCCATGGCCGCGCAATTCGGCCCAAAGTCCTTCGCCAAAGCAGAGGTCGAACGCCTTGCTGCCCGAATAGACGCCGAGCCCCGACGCGCCGCCATAGCACGCGCGCGATCCGACCAAGATGATCCCGCCACGCTTGCGTTCGCGCATCTTGGCGCCGAGCAGGTGAGACGCCTGCATCACCGCGACTACATTGCGCGCAACCAGATCGGTCCACGCCCTGATATCAGTCTTGAAGAAGGCGGTGCCATTGGGATCGCCGCCCGCGTTGCTGATGTACAAGCCCACTTCACGGCCCTCGGTGACGGCCGCAATCTTGTCGATGGCGTCCGGAGCAGCGAGATCGATGGAGGCAGTGATAGACTCGGTACCGTAAGCGGCCTGCAACTGGGCCGCCAGCGTTGCCAGCGGTTGCTCGCGCCGGGCGATCAGGATCAGCTTGAGTCCCTCGGACGCCAGATGATGGGCAAAAGCCGCACCGGTTCCCTCAGACGCTCCCGCGATCAAAGCCCACGGCCCGTACTTTTCGGAAAAGCCCATATCCTGCTCCTGCATCTTCACATCTTCGTGTGCTGACGCCGGGATGCACAAATACCGGCTATGCCGCTATTTCAATTTACGCGCGCTTGCATATCAAGATTAGATAGCTTGAAGGGTAGCTCATGGAAATCAGACGGCTCAGCTACTTCGTGCGGATTGCCGAGGATGGTTCGTTGACGCGCGCGGCGGGCATGATACGGGTGGCCCAGTCCGCGCTCAGTCGACAAATGCGTTTGCTGGAGGAGGAATTAGGCGTCACTCTGTTCGAGCGCACGGCTCGGGGAATGCGCCTCACCGGCGATGGCGAAAGACTTCATTCTTCTGTGGCCGCGCCGTTGCGCGAACTGGAATTGGCAATTCAGGGAATACGTTCGGGGGCTTCGCGCGGGGTTGCGCATCTCGCCTTGGGCCTGCCATCCAGCGTCGCCGAACTGACGGGTCATTCGCTGGCGCTTCAACTGCGCTCGGCCTTTCCCAATATCCGCTTCAGGCTGATCGAGGGGCCGACCGGCGGGTTGGGCGACTGGCTAGCACGGGGCATGATCGACTTCGCGGTTCTCGAGGAGGTTTCCCGCAACGATCTTCTTAACGAACAGAAACTCCTGTCCCTGCCTTTCATGCTTGTCGGCCCACCTGGCACCAAGACGCCGTCCGGCTCCTCCGTCGATATCGAAAAGGCGTTGGCATTGCCCTTGATCGTGCCATCCCATCACCTGGGGGTCAGGGCCGCGATCAACGACGCAGCACACCGGAGCGGCGTGAGGCTGGACATTCAGATGGAGGCTGACTCGACGAGGCTCATCCAGGAATTGGTACAGTCGGGCGTCGGCTACGCGCTCTTGCCGGAACGATATGTGATGGAAGCGGTCGACAACGGTGATTTACGGGGCTGGGCCATCAGCGGGCCCGTGTTGGCACTCGATATCCTCTTCGCGTCGCGCAAGGCCAGCGAACGCGCGGGATGGCAGTTCGCAAGCGTTGTCGAATTCATAGCGCGAATGGCTGCGGACGCTTTGAGGGTGACGCCAAACACATGTTTGTCGATGCAGCACCACCCGCAAATTCACGATGATTGAGGTGAGAGCGGCATAGCGGGATCTCTACATTGGCTCGAGTGTCCGACAAACCCTGTCGGATTGGGAAAGTGTGCGACAACCCCGAAGGCATGGTTTTTTCGTCAGGGAACAACGACCGCAATCTCGGCACGACCTCTTCAGAATCGTACAATTTACTACCGGCCAGGATTGCTCGCTGCTGTGCCGACTCCCGCGGCCCCGCGAATGGCCGGTCCGTCCGAAACCAGACGTTCACAGTAACCCTCTGGAAAGACCGCTTCGTTCCAGTTCTTGCCCTCCGAGGCCGGCTTTGGTGACTGGTCAAACGACCGTCTGGCTGAGATTAATGAGCGTTTGAAGTTGGGAAAGCGGGGAGGGCTCTGAACGGCGACTTATGGGTCTTGCGCGGCCGAACCGGCGGCACGCGTGCCACTGCCAGCCAAGTGTAGGCATTAGGACACTATCATTTTGCCGCGAGACCAACCGCGATGCTTAGAAGCAGCAAGGCAAACCGAGGTGATTGGCAGGCGATCAGGGGCCGAACAGGCCGGTTGTGAGAACAAGGGCAGCGTTCTCGCTACCTGCCCTTTGTTCGAACCCCATGATCCGTTCGACTCGCATGCGTCTACGAAGGAGCGGGGTGCCGCTGTCTATCGCAACCTTGAGCAGCGGATCGCCGCCCTCGGGATAACGATTGGCACCGCCGCTCGCCCAGTCAGGAATGACAATCCCCAGACTCGGCAGGTCTAGTGATATGGCCGACGGACGCCTTGCTGCGGCTTAGACGAGTATGGCGACCAACACCGTCCTTGCGGGTGACATCAAGCTCGACCTGACAGGGGGGGGCAGTTTGAGCTGTGACGGGGGTGTGGTCCCACACCCCCGAAAACTAAAGCTTGTAAGCGAAGGACAGTCGCAATGTTCGAGGGTCGGCGAGAAAGCGCGGGCGGATCACGCTAAAGCCGAAGCCGGTCGTCCAGTAGCGTTCGTCGGTCAAATTCTTGCCTGCAAGTCGCACTGTCACCCGGTCCAGCGTATAGCCGACATAGCCATCGACCAATTGCGTGCTCGGCACATGACCAAAGAACGAATTGTCCGGCGTCGCGAAATAATTCGACCGATATCCGTAATTGCCGCCGAGGACGAAGGCGCCACGCCCGACCTTTAGCGAAAGGTCCGCGCCGGTCGTCAACTGGTATTTGAATACGTTGGTCATGGTGTTGCCGACGTACGTTCCGGTCAGCGCGCCGGCCCCTGAACCGGAGTCGCGATATTTGCCGTCATTGTAGACCCCGTTGGTCCACAGTGTCAGCGGCCGCACCGGCCGTACGCTCAGTTCGGCTTCGATGCCCTTGTGCCGCGCATTGTAGTTCTGCGTCAGGAACGCGCCGGTATCGGTGACCAGCTGCTGCTGCAGATCGGTATAGTCGTTGATGAACGCCGACAGGTTGACGCGCGCGCGGTGGTCGAAGAAGTCGCTTTTTACGCCGATCTCGTACGCCTTCACCTTTTGCGGTGCGAAGGGCGAGTTGAGCGCGACCGCGGTATCGGCGAGCCCGTTATATCCGCCAGCCTTGAAGCCTTCGCTATAACTCGCATAAGCGAGCACCGACGGCAGTAGCTGGTAATTGACGTCGGCCTTGGGCAGGAAATCCTTGAACGTGTCGCCGCGCACGACCGGCGTCCCATTGACCACCGCGTCGAGTTTCTTGTGATCCTCGGTGTAACGGCCGCCTAGCGTGAGGGTCAGCTTGGGGGTCAGGTGGAAACCGACTTGCCCGAATGCGGCGTAGCTGTCGGTGGTCACGCCGAACCGAACCGAGGCCGGGGTAAAGAAGATGCTGGTGTCTACGGCTTGTGCACCTGATTCCCGGAAATAATATAGCCCGCCGACATAGGTGACAAACGAGCCGAACGCCGAACCCCGCAGCTGCAGTTCCTGGCTGAATGACGTCTGGTGGCTTTCGGACCGGCGGTCGAACAGGGCGGCATAGCCCGGCGCAGGAATGCCGATCGCTGCGAGCGGCACGCCGCCGCTGAAATCAAGCGCCCAATCGTCGGTCAGATGCGACCAGCCGGTCACCGACGAGAGCACGAGCGTGTCGGTCAGGTCGGCGGTTACGTTCAGGCTCGTGCCATATTGCTTGTCGCGCGTGAATGACGGGTTCGGGGAGGTCACGATACGGTATGATCCGCTCGCGGGCTGGATCGCGCGATAGTCGGTCGTCGCAGTATTGGGATCAAGCGCGACCGGATAGAGACCGTCGCTCTTGTAATTGGAATAGAAGCCTTTGAGGCGTGCTTGAACGCGATCTCCGGCATAATAGAGTTCGCTCTGGAAACCGCGATACTGCTCGGCCCCGACCTTCTTGCCCAGCGTCGTATTGGTCTGCCGCCCCCCGTCGCGATCGCGGACCAGGCCGGAGAAGCCGAGCCGCCATCTGTCGTCCGAACTGACCGGCCCGCTGATCGAGCCTTTAGCGTAGCGATCGCCCCAGGTGCCTAGTCCGACTTCGGCTTTGGCCGCAAGCACAGTGCCGGGTTTCCGGGTGATGATCTTTATCGCACCGGACGAACTGTTGCGCCCATAGAGCGTGCCCTGCGGCCCGCGCAGCACTTCGATCCGTTCGATATCGAGCGCTTCGATGAACGACGCTGCCGAGCGCGGCTGATAGACATCGTCGATATAGAAGCCGACTTCCGGCTCGGACGTGATGTTTGCGCCATCTGTCACGCCGCCTCCGCGCACATAGGGGGCGACTCCGGCCGAGCCGCCGGTTACTTGGGTGATCGAGACGTTCGGGGCGATCTGGCTCAGATCCTTGACGGACCGGACTTGCAGACGGGTCAGCGCTTCTTCGGAAAACGCGGTTACCGCCACCGGCACCCGTTGCAATGACTGTTCCGTTCGGGTCGCGGTCACGACGATGTCACCAAGTCCGTCCGGCGGTGCGGCGGCGGTGCCGGTAGCGGGGACGGACGTGTCCTGCGCTGCGGCGGGGGGCGTCAGGAAGAGGCATCCTGCCAGCGCCGTGGTTCCAAGAGCGGTGTGCTTAACGATCTCGATGCGCATCATGACGGCCCCTTGTGCTGTCGCGACCGTTCGCCGCCGACGCATCAAGGTTCCCGTTCGCCGATACTTTGGGGAACGTTTCGCACGGTTTCGCCGTCCAGCGATCAGAATTGCTGCAATTGCGAATGCAGTTGCCGTCAGGCGATCAAATCGGCCGCTATCGAGCTGCCTGCAAGGCTCACGCCCCCGGCAGATTGCCCCCGTCGACGGGCAGAAAAACGCCGGTGATTGCGCTGCTGGCCGGGTCGGCGAGCATGAGCACCCCGTGCGCGATATCCTCCGGCGTAGCGAGCCGCCCGAGCACCGAATGTTTTGCCATCCGGTCGAGATAGGCGGCGGGCACTTCGCCCTCCACCAGATTGCCCATCAGCATCGCGGTGTCCACCGCGCCCGGCAGCACCGCGTTGACGCGGATGTTGTACGCGCCGGCGCTGGCGGCGGCGGTCCGGGTCGTCATAAGCACCGCCGCCTTCGCGCCGCAATAGGCGCTGGCCATCGGGTTCGCCTTGATCGACATGCCCGATCCGATGTTGACGATCGCGCCGCGCCGCCGTGCCATCATGCGGCGTATCCCGTGCTTACACCCTAGGAATGTACCGTCGACATTGACGGCGTAATGCCGCTGCCACACGTCGAGCGGCATCTCCTCGAACGCGATGTTAGGCTGGAAGTAGCCGGCATTGTTGACGACCACATCGATGCTACCGAACGCCGCCTCCACCGCATCGAGCGCATCGACCCAGTCCGCTTCCTGCGTTACGTCGAGCGCCACGAATAGTGCCCGGTCGCCCAGCGACCGCGCGAACGCTTCCCCCGCCGAGCCCGGCAGATCGGCGATCCCGACCCGCGCGCCCTCGGAATGAAAGGCCCGGCAGATCGCCTGACCGATCCCACCGCCCGCGCCCGTGACGACGACGGTCTGGTTCCGGAAGCGCATGTCTTTATCCCTGTTCAGGCGGCATCGCTCGCCGGCTCGTGCTTCTCGATCGCGAAGCGTGAGAAGATCAGCAGGCTCAGCGCCTGCGTCCCTGCCGGCACCAGCGAGTAGAGCAGCAGGATGCCGCCGATGGCGCGCGGGCTCTGCGTCGCGGCACCGCCTGTGGAGGACGTGAAGCCATACACGCTCAGCACAACCCCGGCGATCAGCGGCCCTATTGCAAAGGCGAGCTTTTCGGCGGCCGAGAACAGCCCCGAGAACACACCCTCATGCGCGACGCCGTAGCGCGACCGCTGATAATCGACGGTGTCGGTCAACAGCGACAGCGACAGCAACAGGAACCCCGAATTGGTCAGCCCGATGATCGCCGCGCGCAGCAGGATTAGGATATGCTGAGTCGCGAGCGGACCGAACAGCGGCAGCGTGACGAGCACATCGCTGCCTGGCTTGGCGAAAAACCAACTGATGGTCACTGCCATCCACAGTACCGAAGAGACCACGTAAGTGCGCGGTTTGCCCCAGCGACGCGACAGCGCGAGCCAAATCGGCTGGCTGATTCCGCTGAACACCACCATCACGACGATGAACGCCGGTACCAGCCAGATCGCCTGTAGCGCGTAGAGGAAGACGAAGCCGAGGACCGTATAGCCAGAGGCTTGGCCAATGCCCTGCACGAAACAGGTGGCGAGCAGCACCATGTACGGCGTGTTCGCCAGCACAGGCTTCAACTGCGCAAGAAAGCGCTCTGGCGTGGCGCCGCCCGGCAGCATCGCAACGCGGCGAAGCGTGATCGCCGGCACCAACATTGTGACAAGGCAGATCAGCGCCAGGCTGATCGCCATGACATGCCAGCCATAGGCCCCGCCGCCCAGCGCGAAGACCAGCGGTTGCGCGACGCCGACCCCGATCAATACGCCGACCGTGGTGAAGAGCATGCGATAGACCAGGATACGCGTCCGCTCATGCGGGTCGAGCGAAAGCTCCGAGGCGATCGCGAGATAGGGGACGGAGAAGATGCTGAACGCCGTCGATCCGATAAAGAACAACAAGCAAATTGCCGCGGCCGCTATCCGCGGATCGCCATAATCCGTGATCGCGAACAGGGCGAGGAAGCTCAGGCTGGTGAGGATCGCGCCCACGAGAAGGAACGGCGTACGGCCGCGGGCTCGCTTCTGACGGTCGGAATAGGCGCCGACCAAGGGATCGCAGGCGATCAGCCACAGTTTGGGAATCAAAATCACGATCCCGGATAGCCACGCTGGAACGCCGAGCATGGTGGTCATGAAAATCGGCAATAGCACTGCCGGCGTGTCCCGAAAGATCTGCGCCCCGAGTTGCCCCGTGCCATATCCCAGCAGAGTGCTCGTTCGGACTCGCGCCAGCGGTTCTTTCATGTTGGTGAGTCCCTCACTGCGCCGAACGAAGGTCGACCGTGTGGCCATGATGTTCGATGATCCGAAACTTCCGACCCTCCTTCGCTGGGCTGACCGCTGTGCGGGGATCCAGCCCCAGGCCTACATATCGCTGACAATCGCGCCGGCTGGCCCGGATGATCGACCTAGCTGCCGCTGCGCCAAGCGCAGATACGCTTCACCGCCCAACCGTACCGTTTACTCGCGCCGCCGCGCGCGAGACGCGGAATATGCTGCTCAATCATATGGCGGACGACGATTACGAACTGTTGCGTCCTCAGTTCGAGCACGTGTCACTGGCGATCGGCACCCCTCTAGCGCGTGCGGGCGAGCCCATCGACACGATCTGCTTTCTCAACGGCGGCCTCGCGGATTTGTTGATGTTCTCGGCGATGGTCAGCGGTTGGTCATCGGCGTGATCGGTCGGGAAGGGGTGGTCAGCTGAACGGCGCTGATGGGCAATGACCGCTGGCCGTACGACGTTGAGGAGCGCGCGACATGCGATGCCAGCGCATCCCGATCGCGGCCCTGATTGCCGCCACAGCGGTCAGCCCGCGTCTGAACACGCTGCTGCTACGCTTTGCAGGAATTTTCGCGGCGCAGATGGGTCGGACGATCATATCCAACTTGATCCATTCGGTCGGGCGACGCACGGCCCGCCGGATACTGCTGTATCACGATCGCGTCGAGCGCGACGAGATCACCATGACGCATGAGGAGTTGGGAAACGTGCTGGGGGTCCGGCGGGCCAGCATCACCAGCGTGCTCCATGTCCTTGAAGGCGAGAACACGATCAGTGGCTATCGCGGGCGGATCATCGTGCGGGACCGAGCAGCGCTGGAGGCGTTCGCCGGCGATACCGATGGGTTTGCCGAGGCAGAATATCATCGCCTAATAGGGTGATGCCGTCACGACGACATCAGCTTCAAACCCGAAGCGACGACACCGCGATCGGGATGCTGTCGCACGTCTCGGAACGCGGAAAGGCTGTATCAGACCGCTTGGCCCACAACTGGTCGGTCACCTTACTGCCGTTCCGAGGCAAATAGTGAAGCTGAACGAATGGCGGAAGATGGGAAGTCCGGCGGGGTGTGCGAATGTCGCTTTGTGGGTCAGCACAGGCAATGTCGACTTTTCAACGCTGCATTTGGCTCAGGACTCGCACAATCTGCCTGGTGACCGCGTCGGGCTGGTCTAGCTGAACAAAGTGCCGTGAGTGCGGCACGATCGTGTTAGTGCCAACGGAAGACAAGGCGGCGAGTTTGTCGTGGCCCGTTCGCCATGCCGCGTCGGCTTTGGCAACTTCATCAGCAGACAATCCGGGCAACGTCTCGCTCTCTCCCCTGGTGAGGACGGCGAGCGGTATTGAGCCCAACGTTTCGCCTGAGCGCTTGGTTTGATGATCATCCACCGTCTGTCCATCCGCACCGGCGATGTTGGCCATCTCATACTCGGAGCGAAGCGCGCGTTCGAATGCGAGGCTTTTCGCCTCGCGGTTTCTTTCCTTGTGAACGTCGGGATCGGAATCGGCCGGGTTGTCCAGGCAGTCCGACGCCTGCTCGGCGGGCTGGGACAGCTGTCCGGTCGTGGCGAGCGCTATGCAGCGATCCAATGCCACGATCGTCTGCTTGTTGGCGCTCTCCATTCGCCCTGCTGCTGCCGGTCCAACCGCCTTGGCGATCTGAGTCGTCTGGCCGCTGAAGGCAGGCTCAACCAGGACCATGCCGGCGACATCGCGCGGGTAGCGTAGCGCGTAGGTTGTGGCATACAGGCCACCGAGCGAGTGCCCGACCAGAATGACCGGCGCCGTGATGGCCTTGCTATGAAGCAGCGCGTGCAGGTCATCGATGGTGCTTGTGACATCGGACGGTGCAGTAGCGGGGTCGCTAAATCCATACCCGGCGCGGTCATACGCGCACGCTCTGGTGACGCGGCCGATGACGGGCTGAACCTTACGCCAGTCGAACGTTCCGCCGCCCAATCCGGACAGGAAAAGGACGGTGGTTCTGCCGCTTCCAACGCAAGCTAGATTCAGCCGACGCGCGCCTTGGACGGCGACAAGCGTTCGAGGGCGACCGTATGTGGTCGCGACGAAGCTCGGACGACGTTGCGGAGCGGGTTCCGCCCCCGAGAAAGGGATCGCAGTGAGAGCGATCAAGAAGGCCAGACGCATCGGGCGAGCATAGAGGGATTCAGCCCGAAGGAAATGGCCGCAAACGAACGCCAGCTGCCGAGAGGATCACCAGCGCCAACGTCCGACGTAAGCGTTCGAACCGGCATGACGAACGGTCGGAGGTGGGCGCGGCGCAGATAAGTTTGGCGGCCGCATATGGGTCACCTAGCTTGATTGATTATACGCGCTGAGGTCGGCCGTATGAACCGCTGTGGCATCGTCGATTAGTCGGTAGTTGTAGTCCGCGCAGTCGCAGAAGGTCGCGACGCTGAACTTGGTCGCCGACCGCTGGAGAACGCCCTTCGAGGGCCCATCAGAGAAGATGCCCGCTCGGTGCACGATCCAGTCGAGGTCGCTGGCTTCGGTCGCCAAATACTCCATTACAGCCTCGTTGTCGCGGTGCTGCGCAATAACTGAACGCGCAAGCGTGTTGCGGATGATCCAGAGGGGCAGGGTGAGGTGACCGCCATAGGGTCGGCTCAATCCTTCAGCCTGATAAAGGAAGCGTTTGACGCCATGTCGGCGCATGGCGGGCACCAGGCCCCGGACGAACGCCGCGTTGATCGTCGCCTGCTGCTGCGCCTGCTTCTCGCGCAGCATGGCCACCACCTGATCCACGCCGGTCAGGAGCGTGTCGACGTCGATCGGATCTGTGATCGAGCCTTGCCGGACGTCGAGCCTGTCGTGGGAGCCGAGCGTGCCTTGGCGTGCGCACCAAGCCGCGTACCCGGTGCCCATCCGCCAACGCCCTGGCGGTGAAATGCCTGCCGGTTCCGCCGGTGGCCCCGAGCACGGTGGTCAACTGCATGAAACTAGCTCCGGCTCGTCAAGGGTAAGACAGTCATGGGCCATACCGGAAGGAGGGCAGGGCGATACAGCAGGAGCAAGGTGGCAGCCGCGTAGAAAATCGCACCGGCGATCAGCAGAGCCACGACCGCCTGCCGGCCCATCGCCGGCGCTGCCCATGCCATAATTGGCAGGGCCTGCATCGCATGGATGGCGAGGAAGTGTGCCAGTTGCATCTGCCTGCGGGACCGGCGCTGCGATGGCGGCGACGGCGGCCGAGTGCCGGAAGCGGACGCTAACACGGCAACTCGGCTCATGCCCGATCCCGTCAGACCGCCCAGCACGAACGTCAGCCAGGGACGACCGACGATCCCGGCGATCATCAACGCTGGCGCACCGGGCTAAGGTCGCTGCCCAATTTCCCACGCCAAGAGCAACAACATGCCGATGAACAGGACTGCCAGGACGGCCATCGTGCCGGCGATCGCCGCGTCGTTGCGTGTTGCCGTGTTGACATGGGAGCGTCGCCCGCGCGCCGCTTGCACGGTGATGCAGACAAGCTCCACCGTGGCACCGATCAGCAGTCCCCACGTCGACACCTGCACGAGCGAGGATGACATCCGCTCGGGACGAGCATAGCTCAGCATCCATGACACGGTGAGCAGATAGACTGCGATCGAGAGCGCGAACTTCGTCGGCTTGATGCTCGCCCGCTCGCGCCCGACCCGGCGGGCATCGAGCACCGCGCAAAGCACTCCCGTCGGCACCAGCGCCAGCATGACGAGCCCGATTGCCAGCAGCGTCTCCGCTGGGTCGATTTGCCGTATGTGATCAAAGTTTATTGCAATTGCCCGATGTTGTCAGGCAGCGAATTAGGATGTCAGCGCCGGACGGACTATCTTCCACGATCCAGAAGGCTGTAGCGCTCGTCCAACATGACTGCCGATCCCCTTTCCGACATCCTGCACCGGGTCACGCCAAGGGCATATGGATTCCGGGGGCTCGACGGTGGCGGCGATTGGTCGATGCACCTCCCCGCCCAGGATGTCATGCGCCATGCCGTGCAGGCTGGGTCGTGCGGTTGAGTCAGGTAGCGCCCATAGCCGGGCGGCGGCGGCGCATTCTAACGCTCGAAAGGAGCAGCTATGTTGCAAGCGGACAGCAAGATTGGTGGGCCCGGCAGGAATCGAACCCGCAACCTAGCCGTTATGAGCGGCCAGCTCTAACCGTTGAGCTACAGGCCCCACCGGCGCCTGCGTTAGCGCAAGCTTTTGCAAAGCAAAACCCCACAAAGAAAAAGGGCGCTCCCGAAGGAACGCCCTTTCCGACACTAAATCCTATCGAGCGCGAACGCTCAACAGATTTTAGTTCATGTTGTCGGTCTTTGCGTCGGCAGCGTCACGGACGTTGTCGGCAGCTGCGTTCATGTTGTCGGCAGCATTCTCAAGCACGTCGGTAGCGACTGCGTTCGAGGTGTTGTCCGCCATTGCGTCCATGTTGTCAGCCTGCATTTCCATGTTGTCAGCCAGCATGTCCGCGTTGTTCTCAACGGCGGCGGCTTCTGGCGACTTGCTGCAGGCTGCGACGGACATCAGGCCGGCGGCAGCAGCGATCAGAACGATCTTCTTCATTCGAATGCTCCCAAGCATAGTTTCACTCGCGGCCGACCCGATTGCCGTCGCGAAGTCCCGTCAAATAGCGGCCCCCGGCGGGCGGTCAATCCGCTAAATTCATCTGTCCGCAAGGTTTGCGGCAGAACGATGACGGATTGGTTGCTGCAACTCGTCACTTCTGGGGCACAATTGGCCCGATTTCCTCGGGCGCATTGGCCACCGTGGCGATCATTGCGGTCCATGCCGCGACGTTCTGACGAAGCTGTTCGGGGTCGATCCGATCGAGCGTATCCTCCGGCGTGTGGTGATAGTCGAAGTAGCGCAGCCCCGACTGGTTGAGGTCGATTCCAGCGACACCGGTCGCGATCGTCGGGCCGACGTCGGTGCCGCCGTGCGGCGTATCCGTACCGCGGATGATCCCGAGCGGGGCGAGCGCTACCGCCAAGCGGTCGACGACTGGCTTGGCGGCGTCCGGCAGGCTGCTTTCGAACCGCCAGACGCGATCGGCACCGAAATCCGATTCGGCAGCGGTTGCGTGACGTTCGCCCGCATGCGCCTTGGCGTAGGCGAGCCCGCCGAACCCGCCGCTCTCCTCGTCGCCGAACCAGACGACGCGGATCGTCCGACGCGGACGCTGGCCGCCGTCCATCACGATCTTGGCAGCGGCGGCGGTGATCGCGATCCCCGCGCCGTCGTCGATCGCGCCGGTCCCGAGATCCCAGCTGTCGAGATGGCCGCCGACAAGGACGATCCCCGCCTTGGGATCGGTGCCGGGGACTTCGGCGACGACGTTGCCCGATTCCCGCATTCCGACCTGCTTGTCGTCGAGCACCAGCTTCAACGTGACCGGCTTGCCGAGCTTCACGAGCCGCTCGACATGCTCGGCGTCCGCGACCGACAGCGCAGCGGCAGGGATCGGCGTCACGCCCGCGTCGAAATTGGTGTTGCCCGCGTGCGGCCCGCGGCCGTGATCGGTGCCGATCGACCGGATCACGATCGCCGCCGCGCCCTTCTCGGCGGCGACGTTCGGTCCGACGAAGCGGGCGGTGCCCTGCGATCCATAGCTCGATCCGTCCTGGGTCGGCTGCATCGCATTCGACACGAACGCGATCTTGCCCTTCAGGCTGCCGTCGGCGGCAAGCGCCAGATCGTTGTATGTCGGGAAGTAAACGATCGGCAGGGTCAGACCGCCGGGCGGCGTCGCGCCCGAATTGCCGAGGCCGACCAGATGGAGCTTCTGCGCATAGGGGGCGACCAGCTCCCCGCTCTCCGTGCCGCGCGACCAGACCGGAAGCTGGTAGGTCTCGATCCGCACGTTCTTGAACCCGAGCGTCTTGAGCTTCGCCACCGACCAGGCGCGCGCGCGCGGTGCCGCCTCGGTACCGGTCATCCGCGGGCCGACCTCGGTCGTGATCCCCTCGACGATCTTGTACGCGGTGTCGTCGGTCAGCGCCTTGTCGCGCAGCGCTGCGACCTTGGCGTCGGCCGTGGTTGCCGGGGCGGCGGTACGCTGCGCCGCAAGAGGAGAGGTCAGGGCGGAAGCGGCCAGCGCCGCGAGCAGGGTGCGTTTCATCATCGGGGCAGCGTATGTCGGCGCTCCCCGTTTGCCAACGGCCCGCCGCATCGCTATCTGCGCACGTCAAATCCCGCCATATTTCTAGCATGGAGCTCGGCACCCACATGGCCGTTCAGTATACCTACGTCATGAAGGGTCTGTCGAAGACCTTCCCGGGTGCCAACAAGCCCGTCCTCAACAACATCCACCTGCAGTTCATTCCGTCGGCGAAGATCGCGATCATCGGCCCGAACGGTTCGGGCAAGTCGACGCTGATGAAGATCATGGCCGGCATGGACCCAGATTTCACCGGCGAGGCCTGGGCGGCCGAGGGCGTCAACGTCGGCTATCTCGCGCAGGAGCCGCAGCTCGATCCGACCAAGGACGTGATGGGCAACGTCAAGGACGGCGTGCGGCCCGTCGCGGACCTAGTCGACCGGTTCAACGCGATTTCGGCCGAGATGGGCGATCCGCAGGACGACACAGACTTCGACGCGCTGATGGAGGAGATGGGCGAGCTTCAGGCCAAGATCGACGCGGTCGACGGCTGGGCGCTCGACAGCCAGCTCGAACAGGCGATGGAGGCACTGCGCTGCCCGCCGGGCGATGCCGACGTCACCAACCTGTCGGGTGGTGAGAAGCGTCGCGTCGCGCTCTGCAAGCTGCTCCTGGAGAAGCCGCAGATCCTGCTGCTCGATGAGCCTACTAACCATCTCGACGCCGAAAGCGTGTCGTGGCTGGAGAACTACCTGAAGGAATACACCGGCAACGTCATCCTCGTGACGCATGACCGCTACTTCCTCGACAACGTCGTCAACTGGGTGCTGGAGCTCGATCGCGGGCGCTATTACACCTACGAGAGCAACTATTCGGGCTATCTGGAAAAGAAGGCACAGCGCCTCAGCCAGGAAGAGCGCGAAGAGGCCGGCAAGCAGAAGGCGATCGCCGACGAGCTGGCGTGGATGCGCCAGACCCCCAAGGCGCGCCAGACCAAGTCGAAGGCGCGTATCCGCGCGTTCGACGAGCTGATGGAGAAGCAGGAGAACCGCGTCGCCGGCAAGGCCGCGATCCTGATCCAGCTGCCAGCCCGTCTCGGCGGCAAGGTGATCGAGGCCAAGGGCCTGACCAAGTCGTACGGCGACAAGCTGCTGTTCGACGGTCTCGACTTCACGCTGCCGCCGGGCGGCATCGTCGGCGTGATCGGCCCGAACGGCGCGGGCAAGTCGACCTTGTTCAAGCTGATCACCGGCCAGGAAACGCCGGACGAGGGCACGATCGAAGTCGGTTCGACCGTCAAGCTCGGCTATGTCGACCAGAGCCGCGACGATCTCGATCCGAACAAGAACGTCTGGCAGGAAATCTCCGACGAGCTCGAGATCTTCCGCTTCGGCAAGCAAGAGATGGGCACGCGGGCGTATGTCGGCGCTTTCAACTTCCGCGGGCCGGACCAGCAGAAGAAGGTCGGCCAGCTGTCGGGCGGTGAGCGCAACCGCGTTCACATGGCCAAGATGCTCAAGGAAGGTGGCAACGTCCTCCTGCTCGATGAGCCGACCAACGATCTCGACGTCGAGACGCTGCGTGCGCTCGAGGAAGCGCTGGAGACGTTCGCGGGTTGCGCGGTGGTGATCAGCCATGACCGCTTCTTCCTCGATCGCCTCGCGACGCACATCCTCGCGTTCGAGGGTGACAGCCACGTCGAGTGGTTCGAGGGCAACTACGCTTCGTACGAAGAGGACAAGCGTCGCCGGATGGGTGATGCGGCGGATCGGCCTACGCGTCTGGCGTACAAGAAGCTTACGCGCTGAAGAACGAGGCCGCCCAACTTAAGCGTGCGGCGGCCTCTCAGTCCTCAGATGGATCTCATTCGAGCGGGGATACGTACACATCGCGCTTCCGTTAACGTTCGCGAGGTATCGTGGGCTGCCATGCGAGAGCCATGTTGATCCTATAGCCCCGTCTGCAGGGCGGTCCGGCAGTAAGGAATAGAACACGCGTGTCAGTGATCGAAACATCCCCGGGCGGTGATGCACCCGCCGGCGCGGGCGAACTCGAATACCGCCTCCGCCAGCAGTCGATCCTCGCCGATTTCGGGATCGAAGCGTTGCGCGCACGGGATCTCGATCCGATGCTGCAGCGTGCGACCGAGCTTTGCGGCGAGGGGATGCGATCGAAATACTGCAAGTTTCTCGAATATCGTCCCGAGCGCGACACCTTGCTCGTGCGCGCGGGCACCGGCTGGGCACCGGGGGTGGTCGGATCGACGGAGATGCGGACCGATCTCGGATCGCCCGCCGGGTTTGCGCTCGAAACCGGCGAGCCGGTGATCTCGAACCACCTCGAGAACGAGCAGCGCTTTCGAACGCCCGAATTCATGGCACGGCACAACATTCGCCGTGCGATCAACGTCCTGGTCGAGACGTCGGGCAAGCGTTTCGGCGTCCTCGAGGTCGACAGCCCGGACGAAGGCAAGTTCGAGCCGGCCGACTTCGCGTTCATGCAGGGCTTTGCCAACCTCATCGGCGTCGCGATCGAGCGGCAACAGGCCGAACAACGGTTGAGCGAGGCGATGGAGCATCAGGAACTGCTCACGCGGGAGGCAAGCCACCGGGTCAAGAACAGTCTCGCGCTCGTCTCGGCGATGCTCAATCTGCAGATGCAAGAAGACGACGATCCGCGAATCCGGCGGTTGCTCGGCGATGCGCAGGCGCGGATCACCGCCATCGCGCAGACGCACGATCAGCTCTGGCGCGGCGAGAAGGTCGGCATCGTTGCGCTCGACGATCTGGTTTGCGGGATCGCGACAGGTCTCGGCGACCAGTCCCCCAATCACCGGATCGCGTGCGATATCGAGGCGATCCTGATCAGCGCCGACACCGCGATTCCGATCGGACTGCTGGTTACCGAACTTGTCACCAACGCGATCAAATACGCCTATGACGATGCGGGCGGCGTGATTTTGATCACGGTGCGCAGCGCGGACGGGCGGATCGTGTTGACGGTGTCCGACGAAGGTGGCGGGCTGCCGGCGGACTTCGACCTCAAGGCGGAGTCGCGCAAGAGCCTCGGAATGCGGATGATCGGCAGCCTCGCACGTCAGTTGCGCGGGACGGTGACGATCGAGAACGCCGTCGTCGGGACCTGTGCAACGCTGGAAGTGGCCGATCCGCGGGTCGAGGCGTCGGTCTAGGCCGAGCACCCCACGGTGTTCACCTGTGAACGCAGGAACGCACGGTCACGATCGCTGCGCGTTGGTGTCCTGGGCTCCTGCGTTCGCAGGAGAACGGTGGTTTACGCTGCTACGGCGTCCGCTTTGGTCGCCATCCAGGCCTCGGCCTTGGCGAGCGCGGCGGCGTCGTCGACGTCGATCCAGTCGATGTCGCTGCAATCCACGACCCGGGCAAGACCCTGCGCGGCTAGCAGGCGCACGCCTTCGGTGAGCGAAGGGCTCGCCAAGGTGGCCAGCGCATTCGACAGCGCCGGGCCAATCGCGAAGACGCCGGTGTCGTAGCAGTCGTGCGGTTGGAGGCCCTTGCCGATCGCGACGATGCGGTCGCCTTCGGTCGCGACGCAGGTCACGTCCTCAGGGTCGACCCAGTCGTGGCCGAGGCGTCGGTCGATGCCGAGCCGTAGCCCGCCGCCGGCACCGGCTCGCGCCATCCGGGCATAGAGTTCGGGGCTGACGAGGTGGTCGCACATGGCGAGGATCGCCTCGCTACCGGCAAGCGCATCGCGCGCCGCCAGTACCGAAACGCCGTTGGGTTCGCGGTGATCGGCCAGGACCGTCTCGACCTTCAGCGGCCAACGGCGGCTCGCGAGATACGCTTCGATCGCTTCACGCCCATAGCTGACCGTCACGATCGCGCGCGCGAAACCGGCCTCGGCCAGCCCTTCGAGCGCGTGGGCGATCAACGGCCGCCCCGCGACCGCGCACAGCGGCTTGTACGGGGCGGAGCTGCGAAGGCGGCTGCCTTCCCCGGCGGCGAGGATGATCGCCGTTTGAATCCGGGGCGTCTCGATCATGTCAGGCGGCCTTGATGAACCGCTCGACTTCGATCTGCGCGAGATCGTCGGTCATCTGCGTGCGCGGGTGCTTGCAGAAATAGGCCGATGCAGGGTCGATCACGCCGGCGATGCCGCGATCCTTGGCGATCTTGGCGCAACGGATCATGTCGATCGCGACGCCTGCCGAGTTGGGGCTGTCCTCGACCGAGAGGCGCAGCTCGATGTTCATCGGCACGCCGCCGAACAGCTGGCCTTCCATGCGCAGGAAGCAGACCTTGTTGTCGTTCTGCCAGGGGACATAGTCTGACGGGCCGATATGGACGTTGTCGTCGTCCATCCGCTCGGCCGCGACCGACTGGACCGCTTCGGTCTTCGAGATCTTCTTCGACTCGAGCCGACGATGGTTCGACATGTTGAGGAAGTCGGTGTTGCCGCCGGTGTTGAGCTGGTAGGTGCGATCCAGCTTCACGCCGCGCTTGGCGAACAGGTCGGTCAGCACGCGGTGGACGATCGTCGCGCCGAGCTGAGCCTTGATGTCGTCGCCGATGATCGCGACGCCGGCGTCCTCGAACTTCTTCGCCCAGACCGGGTTCGAGGCGATGAACACGGGGATGTTGTTGACGAACGCCACGCCGGCTTCGATCGCGCATTCGGCGTAGAATTCTGTCGCTTCCTGCGAACCGACCGGCAGGTAATTCATGAGAACGTCGGCGCCCGACGCCTTCAGCTCGGCGATGACCTCTTCACGGGTCGGCTCGGCGGCGTCGGAGACCAGGAACGTGCGGTCGTCCTTGAAGTCGGCCATGTGGTCGGCGACGCCGTCCAGCTTCTTGCCCATCTTCACGATCGTGCCGGTGTTGCCGACATTGGGAGCGAACACCGCGGTGCAGTTCGGCTTGGCGAAGATCGCCTCGGCGACGTCCTTGCCGACCTTGCGACGATCGACGTCCCAGGCCGCGACGACCTTGATGTCGCTCGGCTTGTATCCGCCCATGTCGAAATGCATCAGGCCGACCTGGTCGTTGGCGCCCTCACGGTAATGCTCGAGACCCTGGACGAGCGAGCTCGCGCAGTTGCCGATGCCGACCACGGCGATCCGAATGCTATTCATTATTGACCCTGTTCCCTACGAAAGATGCATGCGCGACGCGGTCTTTGGTCGCGTTGCGGAAGTATTACGAACGAAAGCCCGTTCGACACGACGGTGCCAGACGAGCCCGACGATGGCGACGAGTGTCAAAGGGACGATCTCGAACCACCAGAAGATGCGTGGGTTGCCTGCAAAACAGGCGACGAAGATCGCCCATACCCGGACATTCGCGGCAAGCAAGGCCAGCAAGCGCAACGGCGCGACCGCACGTGCACCGTAACGGGCACCGAGCGCAACCGGATCCGACGACTGACCGAGCGTGCGCTCGAACGGCATCGCGATGCGGTCGATACTGCTCGCGACGCCGTCGTAGAAGCGGACAAGCGCGTTGCCGGTCGGCACAGGCAGCGCTTCGAGCGCGACGCCCTTGATCCGACGATGGAAGCGGGCGCGCTCCCCCTCGTACATGTTCGATTGCACTGCGTGAGCGGCACCGGCGGCAAACGCCAGGATCCAGGCCTCGGACGTGTCGATCGTCAAGGCGAGCGAGACGTAGATCAGCGCGAAGACGCCGTGGTCGCACAGACCATCGAGCATCCGACCGAGCGGACTCGCGGTCTTGGTCGCGCGGGCGACCATCCCATCGAGCCCATCCGCGATCAGCCAGCCCATCGACAGCAGCAGTCCGACCAGCGACAGCGCCCAATTACCCCATTGCGCGTAGGCAAGCGCCGCTGCTCCGCCGAGGCAAAGCCCAGCCACCGACACCGAATTCGCGGAGATTCCACGCGCCAACGCGAGCGGAAGCAGTGCGCGACCCGCCGGGTGAATCAGCCAAAGATTTGATGGGATCTCGATCCGGCGATCGCGCGATCCATCCGGTGGAGCCACTGTCATAGGATTTTCATAATGCGCCCGACCCGCGGTTTATGCAAGATGGCCCGGCTAACCCTGTGGAACGCTTGACCGCAATTCTTCGATCCAAGCAGTTGCAATTCCGTCCGAAGGCGCACGCCAATCGCCCCGCGGCGATAGCGAACCGCCAGCTGACACCTTTGGCCCGTTGGGCATCGCCGACCGCTTGAACTGGCTGGTCGTGAAGAACCGAAACAGGAATTTCTCCAGCCAGTGCCGGATCGTAGGCAGGTCGTAGGCGACGCGCGCATCCTCCGGCAGGTCTTGCGGCCATGCGCCGGAACGCGCGTCGCGCCACGCATGCCATGCGAGAAACGCGATCTTCGAAGGCGCAAGGCCATGGCGGATCACGTAGTGCGCGAAGAAGTCGTTCAGCGCATACGGCCCGATCATCGACTCCGTGCTCTGCAGGGCGCCATCCGCGCCCGCCGGTACCAGTTCGGGCGAAATCTCCTGCGCGAGGATCGTCGCCAAAATCGCGTCGGTATCGGCATCATACTGGTCGGTGCGGATGCACCAGCGTATCAGGAACTGGATCAGCGTCTTGGGCACGCCCGCGTTGACCGCGTAGTGGCTCATCTGGTCGCCGACGCCGTAGGTGCACCATCCTAGCGCCATCTCGCTGAGGTCGCCGGTGCCGAGCACGATGCCGCGCCGCTGGTTGGCGAGACGGAACAGATAGTCGGTCCGCAGTCCCGCCTGTACGTTCTCGAAGGTGATGTCGTACACCGGTTCGCCCTCGCCGAACGGGTGACCCATGTCCTCCAGCATCCGTCGCGCGGCTGGGCGGATGTCGATCTCTTCGGCGGAGATCCCAAGCGCACGCATCAACGCCCAGGCGTTCGCCTTGGTCCCTTCGCCGGTCGCGAAGCCGGGCATGGTGAACCCCAGGATGTTCGTGCGAGGCCGCCCCAGACGGTCCATCGCCTTCGCCGCGACGATCAGCGCATGGGTCGAGTCGAGGCCGCCTGATACGCCGATCACGATCGTCTCAGCATGCGCGGCAACGAGCCGCTTCGACAGCGCCTCCACCTGAATGTTGAACGCCTCGTAGCAATCGTCGTCGCGCCGCGCCGGATCGTTCGGTACGAACGGGAAGCGGCGAATGGAGCGCTCGAGGCCGGTGTCTTCGAGCACGGGCGCATGATCGAACGCGATCCGGCGGAAATGACCTTCGGGATGACCTGCAAATATCGCCGCGTCGTTGAACGTCCCGTCGCGCACGCGTTCCTGGGTGATGCGTTCGATATCTATGTCCGCGATCACGATCTCGGGTTCGGTGGCAAACCGGCGCGATTCTGCGATCTGCTCGCCGAGTTCGTGAATGAGCCCCTGGCCATCCCAGGCGACCTCGGTCGTACTTTCCCCCGGTCCCGCGGCGGAATAGATATAGGCACACATCGCACGTGCGGACTGCGACGACGCCAGCATGGCCCGCTCGCGCGCCTTGCCGATGACGATGTTCGACGCGGACAAATTGCAGCAGATCAGCGCCCCGGCAAGCGCGCCCATCGTCGATGGCGGGGTCGGGGCCCAGTAATCCTCGCAAATCTCCGCGTGGAACACGAAGCCCGGCAGGTCGTGCGCCGCGAAGATCAAGTCCGTCCCGAACGGCATCTCTCCGCCGCAGAGTTCGATCGTCAGCCCGGTCAGACCCGCGCCACTCGCGAACCAGCGCTTCTCGTAGAACTCGCGGTAATTGGGCAGGAACGTCTTGGGCACCACGCCGAGTACCCGCCCGCGCGCGATCGCCAGCGCGCAGTTGTACAACCGACCGTTTCGTACCAGCGCTGCGCCTACCAGCAGCACCGGCCGCAACGTCGCGCTTGCGTCGACGACGGCCTCGATCGCTGCCAGCGTTACCCGTTGTTGCGCGGTCT
This sequence comes from Sphingomonas sp. R86520, assembly GCF_042466285.1. Lineage (NCBI taxonomy): Bacteria > Pseudomonadati > Pseudomonadota > Alphaproteobacteria > Sphingomonadales > Sphingomonadaceae > Sphingomonas > Sphingomonas sp. R86520. Next base: position 1,881,151 of record NZ_JAXHBZ010000001.1, on the reverse strand, counting down.
GAAGGTGAAGGTCGTCGATCGCATAAGATGTCAGGTTCAGTTCGGGAAACACGACCAGGTCGACGCCCTTCGCATCGGCATCACGGGCCAGGGCGATCGTCGCCTCGGCGTTGGCAGTGGTATCGCCTACCGAAGCACGCGGCGTCGCGGCGGCAACCCGGATCAGCCCATGACTATGGATCGCGTAGAATGGATGCGTCATGGGGCATCGATAAACGTCCCTGCTTCGCGGCGCCACCGCCTTGCGTGACGGGGGCGTCCTACGCCACTCGGGAGGCCATTTTGATGATCACGATGTTCGGTATCAAGAACTGCGACACGATCAAGAAGGCGCGGACGTGGCTCGACGCGCACGGCACGACGTACGCGTTCCACGACTACAAAACTGCCGGGATCGAGCCTGCGCACCTCCGCGACTGGATCGGCCGTGTCGGCTGGGAAGTGTTGCTCAATCGCGCGGGCACCACGTTCCGCAAGCTGCCCGAGGCGGACCGATTGGATCTCGACATGGACAAGGCGCTCGCGCTGATGGTCGCACAGCCGTCGATGATCAAGCGTCCGGTGCTCGATACCGGCGAGACGTTGCTGGTCGGGTTCAAGCCTGAGCGGTATGAGGCGGCGGGGCTGGGGACCGCTTGAAGGAGAATTGCATGCCTGTCGCTATGTGGAACGGCCAGGAGATCGCGCGGTCCGACGAGACCGTCGTCGTCGAAGGCAACCATTACTTTCCCGCCGACAGCGTCGATCCGGCATTGCTGGAGGATAGCGCCACGCACTCCCACTGCCCGTGGAAGGGCGAGGCGAGCTACAAGACGCTGGTTGTCGACGGGAAGCGTAACGTCGATGCGGTGTGGTATTACCCGAATCCGAAATCTGCCGCCGCCGAGATCAAGGATCGGTATGCGTTCTGGAAGGGCGTGACGGTCGGGTAGCAGGGTTGGCGCTTCCAACCTGCCGTCATCCCAGCGAAAGCTAAGATCTTCCCGTATGGCAGGCGTCGCGACCCACGAGAGATACCCCAGCTTTCGCTGGGGTGACGGTTCCGGGGAAAGCGCGTGGCATACTGAAGCCCTCCCGTCAGCGGGGGAGGATCTTCAGATTTACCTCAGATCGCGCCGGAGAACGTGTCGCACTGTGCGGGATCGCCACTGTCGAGCCCGCGCTTCAGCCAAGCCTGCCGCTGTGCCGACGTCCCGTGGGTGAAGCTGTCGGGCACGACACGGCCCTGCGACTCCTTCTGCAGCGTGTCGTCGCCGATCGCCTGTGCGGCGGTCATGCCCTCCTGGATATCGCCGGCCTCGAGCCGCGAGCGGTTCGCCGCCGCCCACACGCCCGCATAGCAATCTGCCTGCAGTTCCAAGCGCACCGACATGGCGTTGCCTTCGGTCTCGCTGCCCTGGCGTTGCGCGCGCTGAACCTGCTCGTTGGTGCCGAGCAGCTTCTGGATGTGATGGCCAAACTCATGCGCGATCACGTAGTCCTGTGCAAAGTCACCGTCCGCCTTGAACCGTGTCGACAGCTCGTTGAAAAAGCTCGTGTCGAGATAGATGCCCTGATCGGTCGGGCAGTAGAACGGCCCCATCGCCGACTGCGCCGCGCCACAGCCCGAGCGGCCATTGCCGTCGAAGAAGACGAGCTTCGGCGCGACGAACTTCTCGCCGCTCTTCTGGAAAATCGCTTCCCACGTATTATCCGCCGAGCTGAACGCGTTGCAGGCGGCCTTGCTCTCGGGCGTCAGGTTGCAACTGGAGGTCGTGTTGGTGCCGGAACGGGGAGCGCCCACCTGGCTGGTCGGTGCGGAGGACTGACCGCCGCCGAGCAGGCCGCCGAGCCCGCCCATGCCACCGAACACAGCCATCAGGATCAGCACGACGACGATCCCGCCGCACCCGAAACGACTGCCGATCATCGGCAGCAATCCCATGAGCAGACCACCGCCGCCGCCGCCAAAGCCGCCGCCACCGCCAGAGCCGCGCTGGTCCTCGACGTTGATGTTCGGATCGTAATCGTCGAGCCGCATGGAATGCCCCTTTTCGTTTCTGCTTGGGAACGAAATGCGCAAGGTGGCGGTAGAGTTGCAAGTGCGCCGGATTGATGGTGCGATAGCGACGACGGATGAAATGGAGTGCGCATGTTCCTGAAGGGCAAGACCGCGGTAATCACCGGATCGACATCCGGAATCGGGCTCGCCTACGCCAAGGCGTTCGCAGCCGAAGGTGCGGCGATTATCCTCAACGGCTTCGGCGACGTGGACGCGATCGAGCGCGAGCGTGCGGCATTGGCGCAGGCCAGCGGCGCGGTCGCGCTGTACGATCCCGCCGACATGACGAAGCCCGACGAGATCGCCGCGATGGTCGCGCGGGCGGCGGCGGAAACCGGCAGCGTCGACATCGTCGTCAACAATGCCGGCATCCAGCACGTGGCCGGTATTGTTGACTTCCCGGTCGACAAGTTCAACGCGATCATCGCGATCAACCTGTCGTCGGCGTGGCACATGATGCGCGCCGCGGTACCGCATATGCGCGCGAAGGGCTGGGGGCGGATCATCTCGACAGCCTCGGCGCACTCGCTGGTCGCGAGCCCGAACAAGTCCGCCTACGTGATGGCCAAGCACGCGATCGCCGGCCTGACCAAGACGATCGCACTGGAGACCGCGACCGACGGCATCACCGTAAACTGCATCTCGCCCGGCTATGTCTGGACGCCGCTGGTCGAGAACCAGATCCCCGACACGATGGCCGCGCGTGGTCTAACGCGCGATCAGGTGATGAGCGACGTACTGCTGGCCGCGCAACCGACCAAGGAGTTCGTCACGCCCGAGCAGGTCGCGGCGTTTGCGCTGTTCCTGTGTCGCGACGAGGCGAAGGCGATCACCGGCGCGAACCTGTCGATGGACGGTGGGTGGACCGCGGCATGACCCGGGTCAGGCAGGCGGTAAGCGATCATCGTCCCAAGCGAACCCCCAGTACCGCGGTGGACAAGGACAGGATCTCGCTGCTGCGGGCCTGGGTTGGAACAGCCGCCTGCGCGCTGCTGACGGCATGCGGTGGCCATGACGACGCGGTCGTCTCCGCGGGAAGCATCGCTCCCGAAGCCACGGCCTCGGCAGACAGCGCCAAGGCGTCCGATTGGCGACGTCTCGCCACGCCTGCGGATCGAGGACGGTTGCGGAGCTGGCGTGGCGCCTGGGTCAACGCGCTGGCGCAGGCCGATGCCCGGGAGGTCGCGCGCGAACGAGCCTTGTTCGATCCGGACCATGCGCTCGATCAGCCATTGCCGCCGCCCGGTGCCTATCGGTGCCGCACCTTCAAGCTCGGCGCGCGTAGCGGCACCGGACTGAGCTTCGTCGGCTATGCCTGGTTCGCATGTCGGATCGTGCAGAACGCGGGCGGCGAGACGATCACCTTGTCCAAGCTCAACGGGTCGCAGCGCCCGGTGGGCACCGTTTATCCGGATACCGACGCTCGCGGGGTCTTTCTGGGTACGATGCAACTCGGCGACGAGACCCGGTCGATGTCCTATGGTCGCGATACGAACCGCGACATGGCCGGCGTAATGGAGCGGATCGGACCGAAGCGCTGGCGGTTGGTGCTGCCCTATCCGCGGTTCGAATCCATTCTCGACGTCGTCGAACTGGTACCCGCACCCTGACGATACGAGTCGGCCAAGGTCGCTACGGTACGCTAGCAGGCATGGTATCCCCGACCGAAGCCACTCTCGGCACGGTGTTCTCGACTGGAGCGCCGGTAGCCGGCAGGATCGGCAGGCTGGCCAGATACTTCTTGCCGCTGAGGTCGATGACGGTAACCCGGTCGCCGTTCTCGGCCAGCACGGCCTTGAGGTAGGATCGCGGTTTCTTCATCAGCCTTGGTTGGTCGACCCCCTTCAGCCCCACGAGGCGCGCCGCTTCCCGAACGAAGGTCACGCAATTATGATCGGCCAGGCGGTAGACGCTATCCGGCCTGCCTTCGCTCCACGCGTCGACCAGCCGCAGCACGGCACCATATTGCGCGTCGGTCATCACGGTCGAGAACTGGGCATCGCTGCCGTTCATGTAGGTGGGCCTTGCGATATCCAGTTTGCCCGCAACCGGACCGAACAAAAGCGCCGGGCTCAATGCCTTCGCGGTGAAGCCGTAATTCACGTCGACCGGCGGTCCGCCGGCGTCGGGAATACCGCGCAGCGTGAAGAACGCGTGCGGGAAGCTGTTCCCGAGTTCGTGGCTCCAGAACGTGATCGTAACGGAAGCCTGTGCCGGAGCACTGCAGCCGACGCAAAAGACGAGCAAGGCAAAGAGCCGAACCAGCGATTTCATACCACGCTAATATCGCGGAATTACGGGCCTTTCCAGCGGTATGGCATCAACGCAGATCAGCTTTGCGCGCTGGCGTCCCGCGCTGGTTCCTTGTGGCCGGGTTCGATGACCAGCGTCGCATTCTCGCGCTTTTCCGGGCGAATGTAGATCGACGACAGCATCGGCACGGCGGCGCGAAGTTCGGTCTCGATCGCTTCGATCAACGTCTCGCCTTCGCCCATCGTCGTCGCGTCGTCGAAGTCCGCGCTGATCGCCGCAAAGATGCTGTCTGGCGCGGTGTGGATCGTACGCACATGGTTGACCGACACGATCGCGGGATAGTTGTCGACGATACGCCGGATCGTGGCGATCACCTCGGGGTCGGCGCGCTCGCCGATCAGCAGGCCCTTCGATTCCCGCGCGAGCAGGACCGCGACAAGCGCCAGGATGGCCCCGATCACGATCGAGGCGGCGCCGTCGATACGAGGATCGTTGAACGCGTGGCTGCCCCAGATGCCGATCCCGGCAATGACGAGTCCCGCCAGCGCCGCGGAATCCTCGAACAGCACGATGAACCCGGCCGGATCTTTCGAACGCCGGATTGCGCGCCACCAGGGCACGTCGCCCTTGGCCTTCGAGAATTCTCGCACGGCGATCGTCCAGCTCGACCCTTCGAGCGCGAACGAGATGGCGAGCACGACGTAGTTGATCGTGGGACTGGTCAGCGGTTCGGGATGCTGGATGTGGCGCCACCCCTCATAGATCGACACCCCGGCACCGATCGCGAAGATCAGGATGGCGACGACGAACGCCCAGAAGTACAGTTCGCGGCCATAGCCGAACGGGTGCGCTTCATCGGCGGGTTGCTTGGCCCGGCGCTGGCCGTACAGCAACAGCACCTGATTGCCACTGTCCACGACCGAGTGAAACCCTTCGGTCAGCATCGACGAAGAGCCGGTGAGTGCGGCGGCGACGAACTTCGCCACGCCGATCCCCAAATTGGCGGCGAGTGCGCCATACAGGACGATGTCGTCCTTGATCCGAGCTGTTAGTCCATCTGCCATGCCCCGTCCTACACGAGGCCACTCGCATGGAAAGGGCGGGATCGCAGGTGCTTGGGGAAAGCCTGTGCTGGATCAACGGGCGTGATTTGCCCGATTGCGAATATCCGCCGGTGGACGAACCACCGACGGATACCTTTCCTCCCCAGGAAACTGGTCGCGCTTCAGCCCAGTCGGCCGAGCCTGTGATAGAGTGCGCTGAGACGGGTCAGGCGGCTGTCGTCGACCGACACCTTGCTGATGAGTTCGCCAAGCGCCTCCTTCATCAGCGCGAAGTCGTCGGTCGAGAAGACGGCGCGGGCGCGGGTGGGTTCGGTCGTCGTCGTCATGGCTTGCCTCCTTCGTTGCCGGCCCCTCCTTTACAACTTTCACATTGCGAGGAGAGGCGATGCCCAGGAGATAGCGGATCTTATCTTATGCGCTGACTAGGAAAGCCGTTCTAGCAACGTGTCGCTGTCGGCGATCCTTGTATGGATGATGTCCTTATGTAAAGATCGTGACAGGAGGGCGCACCGATGGCGGAACGGAAACTGTTGGCCGGGCATGCGATACGGCGATTGCGGCGCAGTGCCGGCCTGACACAGGCGGCGATGGCCGAGATGCTCACGATCAGCCCGAGCTATCTGAACCTGGTCGAGCGCAATCAGCGACCCATTTCGGCGACGTTGCTCATCAAGCTCGCGGAAAGCTTCGACTTCGATCCGCGTGCGCTGGCGGCGGGAGAACCGGGCGGTGGCGCCGACGCGATCCGGCGTCGGCTGGCGGATCCGATGTTCGCCGACCTAGAGATCGACCGGACCGAAGTAGAGGAGTGGTTGGCCAGCGCGCCGGGTGGTGCGGCGGCCTTCGCGCGCGTCTTCGACCGGATCGGGGACGGCGGAGCGGTCGAGGCGGGCGACGATCCCGTCACGCTGGTTCGTCGCGAGATCGAGCGGTGGCGCAACCATTTCGCAGACCTGGATGCCGCCGCCGAATCGCTGGCGGACGAGCTTCGGCTGGGCGCCGGCGACCTGTACGGTGCGATCGCCGAACGCCTGCGCGCCAAGCACGGTCTGACGATCCGCGTCCTGCCTGCCGATGTCTTGCCCGATACGTTGCGCCGGCTCGACCTCCATGCCCGGCAGTTGCAGTTGAGCGAAGTGCTCGACCCGGCATCGCGGACGTTCGCGGTGGCGTTCCAGCTCGGTCAGATCGAAGCGAAAGCCGAGATCGACGCGTTGGTGAAGGGGGCAGGGGCCAATGGCGCAGGCTTCGCCGACCGGGCGGCCGAGCGGCTGTATCGCCGTCACCTGCTTGGCTATTTCGCGGCGGCCTTGATGATGCCCTATGCACGGTTTCTACGCGGTTGCGAAACCACGGGGTATGACATCGAGCTGTTGCAACGCAGGTTCGGTGCCGGCTTCGAACACGTCGCCCACCGGTTGACGACGCTGCAACGCGTCGGCGCGCGGGGTCTGTCGTTTTTCATGATCCGAGTTGATCGCGCAGGACAGGCATCGAAGCGCTATCCGGGCGCGAGCGGCGCCGCACTGGTCGAGGCGGATGGCCGCTGTCCCTTGTGGCGTCTCCATCACGCATTCGATCGTCCCGGCAGTCTCGTCGTCCAACTGGTCGAACTCGAGGATGGCGAACGCTGGCTCACGATGGCGCGAACCGTCACGCCACAAGGGCGCCGTTATGGTGCGATCAACGCGGAGTTCTCGATCGGGCTCGGCGTGGCCTCGGCGCAGGCCGGCGTTCTCTCGGCCGCAAGTGGACTGGACCTTACGGGTGTCGCGACGCCGATCGGTCTCGGATGTCGTGCCTGTTTCCGCAGCGACTGTCCCCAGCGTTCGGTCGCACCCGCGGGTCGCGCGCTCCTCATAAACGAACGTGAGCGACGAACGTCCGCGCTCACGTTCGCCGGGGACTAGATCGGCCGCCGAAGACTAGATCGACGTCAGACGCCTGCGTCGGTCAGCGCGGCAAGCTGGTGCTCGGTGAGTTCCAGCGTCATCGCCGGGAGTAGGTCCTCGATCTGCTTCACGCTGGTAGCACTCGCGATCGGGGCGGTGATGCCCGGCTGCGCGATCAGCCAGGCGAGCGCGACCTGTGGGTGCGTCGCGCCGCTCTCCGATACGACGGCGTCCATTGCGGCGAGCATGGCTTCGCCCTTGCCATCGAGCAACTCGCTCATCCGACCGCCGCGGACGCTCTGGCCCAGGTCGTCCTTGGTGCGGTACTTGCCGGTCAGGAAGCCCGCGGCGAGCCCGTAATAAGGCAGCACGCCGATATTCTCGGTGACGCAATAATCCTGTAACTCGCCCTCGAACTTGTGGCGGCTGACGAGATTATATTCGGGCTGGAGCACGTGATAGCGCGGCAGGCCGGACTCCTTGGCGGCGTCGACCGCGGACTTGAGTCGGGCGGCGTGGAAGTTGGAGGCGCCAAGCACGCGAACCTTGCCGGCATCGATCAGCTTGCCGAACGCTTCGAGAACCGCGTCCTGCGGAACGGCGTCATCGTCCTGATGCGCGTAATACAGGTCGATGCGATCCGTGCCGAGGCGCTTGAGCGACGCTTCCGCGGCCGCGGCGATGCGGGCGGGAGCAAGCTTTTCGCCACCGTCGCCGGGCAGCATGCCGACCTTGGTTGCGATCAGCACGTCGTCCCGCTTGCCGCTGGCCTTCAGCCATTCGCCGATCATGCTCTCGGATTCACCGCCCTCATGCCCGTTGACCCATGCCGAATAGACGTCGGCGGTATCGATCATCGTGCCGCCGCCCGCGACGAACGCATCGAGCACGGCGAAGCTGGCGGCGCGGTCGGCGGTCCAGCCGAATACGTTGCCGCCGAGGACGAGGGGGGCGATCTTGAGATCGGTCGAGCCGAGGCGGCGAAGAGTCATCGGGTCTGATCGCTTTGATTCGAGGAGGGATTCGCGGAAGGACTCGCGGAGGGATCCGAGGGTGTGTCGGTGTCGCCAGGAGCGGCAGCGACCGCGTTCAGGTCGACGCTGTTGGCATCGAGCATCGCGGCGGCTTCGTTCAACTGATGTGCTTCGTCGGCGGTGACGGCGCCAGGCTCGCTCGTGGGTGAGCACGCCGCGAGCGCCGAAATGGCAAACAGCGCCCCCACTATCATGCCGTCATGCCAGCGAACGCTGGTATCTTTCCGTAGAGGTCGTCGTGACCCGAACCGGGAGAGCCCAGCGTTCGCTGGGGTGACGGAGAAGTGGGGGCGCCTTGGCAAGGCTTAGTCCTTGATCGCGTTGCCAGCGCGGGTCAGCGCGTTGCCGGTGGCGTCGGCGGCGCGGTCCGCACCGTTGCTGATCGACGCGCCCGCGCGGTCTGCACCAGCTTCGATCCGGTCACCGGCGCGGTCGGCCTTTGCGTCGAGGTGGTCGGTCGAGTTGTCGACGCGTGCACCGGCGTTGTCGAGCGAACGCTCGGCCGAACCGAGCGCGCGATCGCTCGCGGCGCTGACGTCGTCGACGGCGTTGGACGTGGTCGCGCTCGCATCGGCGGCGATCGCGTTGGCCGCCTGGGCGGTCTGGTCCTGCGCGTTGTTGCTGCAGGCTGCCAGGCCGGCCGTCAGGGCCAGGGCGGGGATCAGGAACTTCTTCATGCTATCTACTCCCGTTGAGAAAGTGGCTTCCATCCCGGGGGACATGGCCTTGTGGACCAGCCGAAGGCCAGTCCATAGCGCAATCGAACGCCGGTAAAGCGTTTCCGATCCGTCACGATCACTTTGAATGCGACAAGCCGCCGGGCCTCACGGCCGCGTTGACCTCATATAAAGAATTCTTTATATGTCACCTCATGACGATGGCGCTCGAAATCTTCCGTGCATTGGCGGACGCGACTAGGTTGCGGATTCTTGCGTTGTTGCGGCGCATGGAATTGTCGGTCGGCGAGCTCGCGCAGGTGCTGGGACAGAGCCAGCCGCGCGTATCACGGCATGTGAAGATCCTGTGCGACGCCGGCCTCGCCGAACGGCGCAAGGAAGGCAGCTGGGTGTTCGTCGCACTGGGGGCACCCGATGTGGTCGAGCCGGTCGCGGGCGCGCTCGACGTCTGGGCGAAGACCGAGCCGGATCACTGGGCGGTAGCCGATGCGGCGCGTCTCGCCGCGGTGCGCGCGGACCGGGCGGCGAGTGCGGCGGCGTGGTTCGAGGGGCATGCCGACGAATGGGACGCGATCCGGTCGCTGCATGTGGCCGATAGTGAAGTCGAGGCGGCGATGGCTGCCGTGCTCGGTGACGCGCCGGTGGGCACGCTGATCGATATCGGCACGGGCACCGGGCGGATGCTCGAGCTGTTCGGCGGACGCGCGACGATTGCGCTCGGCATCGATCGCAGTTCGGAGATGCTGCGGCTGGCGCGCGCGAAACTGCACGACATGACGCACGCCGAACTGCGCCAGGCGGACCTGTACGCACTGCCGATGGCGGATGCCGCGGCGGACGTCGCAATCCTGCATCACGTCCTGCATTTTGCGCAGCAACCGGGCGCTGCGGTGGGCGAGGCGGCACGGGTGCTGGCGCCGGGCGGGCGGTTGCTGATCGCCGACTTCGCGAGCCACGACCGCGAGGAACTGCGGCTGCGCGATGCGCATACGCGCCTCGGGTTCGCGGACGAGCAGATGGCGGCGTGGTTCGAGGCGGCGGGCTTGCAGACGGCACGCGTGGAAACGCTCGAGGGCGGCGAGTTGACGGTGAAATTATGGCTCGGCCGGAAGATCGGCACGAGCTTGCGTGAGGTGAAGGCGGCATGAGCATTTCGATCCCCCAACTGGCCGAAGCGCGCCGCGCACTCGAGGAACCGCTGTTCGCGGATCTTGCGGGAGATGTCGGTCTGAGCTTCGAATTCTTCCCGCCAAAGAGCGAGAAGATGGAGGCGCAGCTATGGGATGCGATCCGTACGCTTGAGCCGCTCGGGCCGGACTTCGTGTCCGTAACGTACGGCGCGGGCGGCTCCACGCGTGAGCGGACGCATGCGACGGTGGCGCGGATTCAGCGCGAGACGTCGATGAACGCGGCCGCGCACCTGACCTGCGTCGAGGCGACCAAGGCCGAGATCGACCAGGTCGCCGAGGAATATTGGGCGGCGGGCGTACGCCACATCGTCGCGCTGCGCGGCGACATGCCGACGCTGGGTCAGCCCTATCAGGCGCATCCGGGCGGGTATGAGAATGCGGCGGCTTTGGTTGCTGGTCTCCGGAAGCTGCATCCGTTCGAGATCTCGGTCGCGGCGTATCCCGAATGCCATCCGGAATCGGGCGGTCATGATGCCGATATCGACAATCTGAAGCGCAAGCTCGATGCCGGTGCGAGCCGGGCGATCACGCAGTTCTTCTTCTCGCCCGAAGCGTATTTCCGGTTTCGCGACCGGGTTGCGGCGGCAGGGATCACCGCGCAGATCCTGCCGGGTATCCTGCCGGTGTCGAACGTCGCGCAGACGCGGAAGTTCGCCGGGCTTTGCGGGGCGGAGATCCCGGCGTGGATGGACCGGCTGTTCGAAGGCCTCGACGACCACCCCGCCGCGCGACAGCTCGTCGCGGCGACGATCGCGGCCGAGATGTGCCGGCGGTTGTATGCAGGGGGGGTGAAGGATTTCCACTTCTACACGCTCAACCGCGCGGAACTGGCCTACGCGATCTGCCACATGCTCGGCGTGCGTGCGAAGCCGGTCGACAAGGTCGCCGCGGCGTAATTCCCCTCCCGCCTGCGGGAGGGGTTAGGGGAGGGGCTGGCCCGATCCGACCGTCTCGTTTGCGGCACTTCCCTCCCCCGACCCCTCCCGCCAGCGGGAGGGGAGGAGATTGACGATGACACCACGTGAACGTTTCAACGCGGAAGCCGCCAAGCGCATCCTGATCACCGACGGCGCGTTCGGTACCGAGATCCAGAACTGGAAGCTCGACGAAGCGGCCTATGCGGGCAATCTCGGCCTGTCGCACGACCAGAAGGGCAACAACGACATCCTGGCGATCACCAAGCCGGACGTTCCCGAGACGATCACGCGTGAATATCTCGAGGCCGGGTCGGACATCGTCTCGACCAACACGTTCAGCGCAAACATCATCTCGCAGGCCGATTACGGCGCCGAGCATCTGGTGCGCGAGATCAACGTCGAGTCCGCCCGTATCGCGCGCGCGCTCGCGACCGAATACGAGGCGAAGGACGGCCGTCCGCGCTTCGTCGCCGGCGCGATCGGGCCGACCAACAAGACGCTGTCGCTTTCGCCCGACGTCAACGATCCCGGCTTTCGCGAGATCGACTTCGATTACCTCAAGGGCGTGTACCGCGAGCAGATCGACGCGCTGCTCGAAGGCGGCGAGGGGGTCGGGGTCGACTTCATCCTGATCGAGACGGTGTTCGATACGCTCAATGCCAAGGCCGGGATCATGGCGGCGATCGAAGCGGGCGATGCGCTCGGGCGCGACGTGCCGATCATGATGTCGATGACGTTGACCGATCTCTCGGGGCGCAACCTGTCGGGGCATACGGTCGAGGCGTTCTGGCATGCGGTCCGCCACGCCAAGCCGATCACGATCGGGCTCAACTGCTCGTTCGGCGCGGAGCAGTTGCGGCCGCATGTGAAGACGCTGTCGGCGATCGCGGATACGCTGATCATGGTGTATCCGAACGCGGGGCTTCCGAACGAACTCGGCGAGTATGACGAGCAGCCCGAGACGACGGCCGGGCTGGTCGGCGAATGGGCGGTGGCCAAGCAGGTCAACGTCCTCGGCGGCTGCTGCGGGTCGACGCCCGCGCATATCAAGGCGATGGCGGATGGTGTTCGCGGGCTCGAACCGCGCGCGGTAGCGCGGCCGGAGGTGCGGACCAAGCTCGCCGGCCTAGAGCCGTTCACGATGGCGGCTTAGTTCCCCTCCCGCTTGCGGGAGGGGCTAGGGGAGGGGCTGTACCTTCCTCCAGCGCTCCGCTCGCGGTTCTTACAGGCCCTCCCCCGACCCCTCCCGCAAGCGGGAGGGGAGGAAAGAAGATCATGACCACGACCACGACCTCCTCCACGTCTTTCGTCAACATCGGCGAGCGCACCAACGTCACCGGCTCGGCGCGCTTCAAGAAGCTGATCATGGCGGGCGACTATCCCGCCGCGGTCGAGGTCGCGCGCCAGCAGGTCGAGAGCGGCGCGCAGGTGCTCGACGTCAACATGGACGAGGGGCTGCTCGACGCGCACCACGCGATGACGACGTTCCTGAAGCTGATCGCCGCCGAGCCCGACATCGCGCGGATCCCGTTCATGGTCGACAGCTCGAAATGGAGCGTGATCGAGGCCGGGCTGAAGTGCGTCTCTGGCAAGCCGATCGTCAATTCGATCAGCATGAAGGAGGGTGAGGAGCAGTTCCTCGCTCAGGCCCGCAAGTGCATGGCGTACGGTGCGGCGGTCGTCGTTATGGCGTTCGACGAGGTCGGGCAGGCGGACACCAAGGACCGGAAGGTCGAGATCTGCGAGCGCGCCTACAAGCTGCTCGTCGGGATCGGCTTCCCGCCCGAGGACATCATCTTCGATCCCAATGTGTTCGCGGTCGCGACGGGGATCGAGGAGCACAACAACTACGGCGTCGACTTCATCGAGGCGTGCAAGGAGATCAAGGCGCGCTGCCCACACGTCCATATCTCGGGCGGCCTGTCGAACTTCAGCTTCTCGTTCCGCGGCAACGAGCCCGTGCGCCGCGCGATGCACAGCGTGTTCCTGTACTACGCGATCCCCGCGGGCATGGACATGGCGATCGTCAACGCCGGCCAGCTCGACATCTACGATGACATCGATCCCGAGCTGCGCAAGGCGGTCGAGGACGTCGTGCTCAACACCGGTCCCGAGGCCGGCGACCGCCTCGTCGCGCTGGCCGAACGCTATCGCGGCACCGACGTGGTCGCGGAGAAGGCGGCGGCGGAATGGCGCTCGCTCGGCGTCAACAAGCGGCTCGAATATGCGCTGGTCAAGGGTATCGACCTCCACGTCGTCGAAGATACCGAGGAAGCGCGGCTGATCATCGCCGGCAATGGCGGGCGGCCGATCGAGGTGATCGAAGGCCCGCTGATGGACGGCATGAATGTGGTCGGTGACCTGTTCGGATCGGGGAAAATGTTCCTGCCTCAGGTGGTGAAGTCGGCGCGCGTGATGAAGAAGGCGGTCGCGCATCTGCTCCCGTATATCGAGGCGGCCAAGGAGCCCGGCGCGCGCGGCAAGGGCAAGATCATCATGGCGACCGTCAAGGGCGACGTCCACGACATCGGCAAGAACATCGTCGGCGTGGTGCTCCAGTGCAACGGCTTCGACGTGGTCGATCTGGGCGTGATGGTGCCGTGGTCGAAGATCCTGGCCGCGGCGAACGAGAACGATGCGGACATGATCGGGTTGTCAGGTTTGATCACGCCGTCGCTCGACGAGATGGTGACGGTCGCCGAGGAGATGAAGCGCGCCGGCATGACGATGCCGCTGCTGATCGGCGGCGCGACGACGTCGAAGGTGCACACCGCGCTGCGCATCGCGCCGGCCTATGACGGCCCGGTGGTGCATGTGCTCGATGCGAGCCGTGCGGTGGGTGTCGCGTCGACGCTGGTGTCGGACACGATCCGCGACGAGTTCGTCACGAAGACCGCTGACGAATATGAGGCGGTCCGGATCGCGCGGGCGAACAAGGGGCAGAGCGAGTTGCTGCCGTTGGCGACGGCGCGCGAGCGCGGGTTCGTGGCGGACTTTGCGATGAAGCCTGCCGCGCCGGTGAAGCCGGGCGTGCATGTGTTCGCGGACTGGGACCTGTCGGATCTGCGCGACTATATCGACTGGACGCCGTTCTTCCGCGCGTGGGAGTTGGCGGGGAACTTCCCGGCGATCCTGACCGACGAGGTCGTCGGCGAGAGTGCGAGTTCGCTGTACGCGGACGCGCAGGCGATGCTCGATACGATCATTGCGGAGAAGTGGCTGACGCCGCGTGGGGTCGCAGGCCTCTGGCCTGCTCGCCGCGAGGGCGATGATGTGGTGGTGCTAGCTCCCTCTCCCCTTCGGGGAGAGGGTCGGGGTGAGGGGCAGCCAAGCAGTGCTGCGCCCGGAACAGCCCCTCACCCCAACCCTCTCCCCGCAGGGGAGAGGGAGCAGGAAGAAGTCCGTCTCCCCATGCTGCGCCAGCAGATCGCCAAGCGCGAGGGCCGCGCTAACATGTGTCTCGCCGATTTCGTCGACACCCAGGACGACTGGTTCGGCGGCTTCGCGGTCGGCATCCACGGGATCGACGACCACATCGCCCGCTTCAAGGCGGACAACGATGATTACAACGACATCCTGCTGAAGGCGCTCGCCGACCGCTTCGCCGAAGCCTTCGCCGAACGCCTCCACAAGCACGTCCGCACCGACCTGTGGGGCTATGCGCCGAACGAACAGCTTACCAACGAAGCGATGATCAAGGAGCAGTATCGCGGGATCCGCCCGGCGCCGGGTTACCCCGCGTGCCCGGACCACAGCCTCAAGCCGATCCTGTTCGATCTGCTCGACGCGCCGACCGCGACCGGCCTCGAACTGACGGAGAGTTTCGCGATGTTTCCGACCGCAGCGGTGTCGGGGTTCTATTTCGGCCACCCGCAGGCGGAGTATTTCGGTGTGGCTCGCGTCGGTCGCGACCAGCTTGAGGATTACGCCGCGCGACGTGGCGCGGACCTGAAGACCGCCGAACGCTGGTTGCGGCCAAACCTCGACTAGGCTGGCTCACCCGTCACCCCGTCCGTCATCCTGACGAAAGTCAGGATCCAGGGTTACCACAGCCAGCCCTCGGGGCTCTGGGTCCTGACTTTCGTCAGGATGACGGACGGGGCTCGTGCCTGACGAGCCCCAAGAAGCTGGCGTAACCCTCAAGCGCCCGCTACGGCCGGTTTGCCTTCGCGCACGTCGCCGGGAAGGCCGGTGATCGTCTTCACTTCCATGAAGTCGGTCAGGCCATAGCGCCCGTTCTCGCGGCCATTGCCCGACTGCTTATACCCACCGAACGGCGCGCCGATGTCCGGGCTCCACGAATTGATCGTAACCAGCCCCGCGCGCAACCGTGGTGCAACCTTGGCAGCCGCTACCGGATCGCCCGAGATCGTCGCGGACAGTCCGTATTCGGTCGCGTTGGCGATGCGGATGCCTTCGTCCTGATCGGCGTACGACGTGATCGTCGCGACCGGCCCGAACGTTTCCTCCTGCGCGATCCGCATGTCCGGGCGCACGTCGGTGAACAGCGTCGGCTGGATGTAATACCCCGCATTGCGCCCGTCCGGCCGCCCGACACCGCCCGTCACCAAGGTCGCGCCTTCGTCGATCGCGGACTGGATCAGCCCCTGGATCTTGTCGAACTGCGCCTTGTTGACGACCGGGCCGATATGCTGGCCCATCTCGGCCGGATCCCCGACCTTGGTCTGCTCCATCATCGACTTCACGATCGCGGTGGCGTCCGCGACCTGGCTCGCATGCACCAGCAGCCGCGTCGGCGCGATGCAGCTCTGCCCCGAATTGGCGAGCACGCCCGCGACCGTCGGCGGCAGCACGGTAGCGAGATCCGAACCCTCCAGCACGAGGTTCGCCGCCTTGCCGCCAAGCTCCTGGTGCACACGCTTGACCGTTGCCGCTGCCGCCTGCGCGACCGCGATGCCCGCCCGCGTCGAGCCGGTGAAACTCACCATGTCGACGTCGCGGTGCGAACACAGCGCCGCACCGACGCCGGGACCATCGCCGTTGATCAGGTTGAACACGCCCGCGGGCACGCCCGCCGCATCCATGATCTCCGCCAGGATCACCGCGCAGGACGGCGCTTCCTCGGACGGCTTCAGGATCATCGTGTCGCCCGCCGCGAGCGCAGGGGCGACCTTCGCGCAGATCTGGTTCAGCGGCCAGTTCCACGGCGTGATCATTGCCACGACGCCGAGCGGTTCGTGCACGACGGTCGCCTTGCCGATGACCTCGGAGAACTCGAACGCCGCCAGCGCCTTGGCGGTCGCGGCAAAATGCGCGAGCCCGGTGGGCGCCTGCGCCATCGAGGCGAGCGCCATCGGCGCACCCATCTCCTGCGACATGGCCTTCGCCAGATCGGGCATCCGCGCCTTGTACTCAGTCATGATGCGGCCGAGCACGTCAAGCCGCTCCTGCACGCTGGTCTGACTCCAGCTCTCGAACGCCGAGCGGGCCGCGGCGACCGCCTTGTCGACGTCGGCGGCGGTGCCCAGCGTGATCTCGGTGCACGGCTGCTCGGTCGACGGGTCGATCACCTGATAGACGGTGCCGCTCTCGCTCTCGACCCAAGCGCCGTCAATATATTGCTTCAGATAGCTTTTCATCGTGCCTCTCCGCATCTTGTCTTGCCAAGGAATGGGCTCGCCGGAGATCGGTTGCAACCCGAAACGCGTTCGCTAGGTTGACCGCGTAGATCAACGGGAGGCCGGCATGGCGAGAGTGGCATTCATCGAGAAGACCGGCGGCCCGGAAGTCATCCAGTGGCGCGATGTCGAACTGCCGCCCCCCGGCAAGGGCGAGGTCTGGATGCGCAACACAGCGGTCGGGCTGAACTATATCGACACGTACCATCGCAGCGGCGTGTACCCGGTCGATCTGCCATCGGGCCTCGGCAGCGAGGCCGCGGGCGTGGTGATGGCGGTCGGTGAGGGGGTGACCGGCTTCACGCCCGGCGACCGCGTCGGCACGTTCGGCCCTACCCGCGGCGCCTATGCGAGCGAGCGCAATGTGCCCGCCGCCACCCTGTTCCATTTGCCCGCCGGGCTCGACGACCGGACGGCGGCAGCGCTCATGCTGAAGGGCTGCACCGCCGAGTTCCTGATCGAGCGTTGCGCCAAGGTGCAGGCAGGCCAGACCGTCCTCGTCCACGCGGCGGCGGGCGGCGTCGGCCATATCCTCGTCGGTTGGCTAAAGGCGATCGGCGCGACGGTGGTCGCGAGCGTGGGTAGCGAGGACAAGGCCGACCGCACGCGCAAAGCCGGCGCCGACCACGTCATCCTCCACAAGTCCGAGGATATCGCCAGGCGCGTCCACGAGATCACCAACGGCGAGGGCGTGCCGGTCATCCTCGACGGCGTCGGCGGCGCGACCTGGGCCGCCTCGCTCGACAGCGCGGCACGGCGTGGCCTGATCGTCAGCTACGGCAACGCCGGCGGCGTGGTCGACGGCGTCAATATCGGCGTTCTCGCGCGCAAGGGCTCGCTGTTCGTCACGCGTCCGACGCTGTTCGATTACTATGTAACACCGGAGGAAAAGCAGGCCGGCATCGACCGCCTGTTCGCAATGCTCGACAGCGGCGCGATCACGCCCGAGATCGGCCAGACCTTCCCGCTCGAAGAGGCCGCCGAAGCGCACCGCGCGATCGAGGCGGGAGAGACCTCGGGCAGCACGATCCTGCTTCCCTGATCCCCGTTGACGGAACGGTTTCCGCGAAGGCCAATGCGCGGTAGGGCTCGGGCCCCTTTCGGTGAGACCATGATGAGCCTGAACCTGTTGCTGGTCGAGGACGATGCCGTATTCGCACAGGCGATGGCGGACGAACTGCGCGGCTTCGACCACCGGGTGACCGTCGCGGTCGACGGGCGCGAGGCCTTGGCGGCGATCGACAGCGCGCCGTTCGACGCGGTGGTGCTCGATCGGATGCTGCCGAAGGTCGACGGGATGTCCGTGCTTACGCGGCTGCGCGGCAGCAACATGACGCTGCCGGTGATCATGCTCACCGCGCTCGGCCGGTCGGTCGAGAAGGTCGAGGGACTGGAGGCTGGCGCGGACGATTACGTGGTCAAGCCGATCGCCGCCGCCGAACTTAACGCGCGGTTGCTGGCGATGGTCCGTGGCCGGGGCTGGACTGCGGGCAGCGGCGACACGATCCGCGCCGGTGACATCGTCGTCAGCCCGACGAAATTCCGTGCCTGGCGTGCCGGTACCGCGATGGACCTTGGCAAGCTCGAATTCAAACTGCTCGCCGAGTTCGCCGCGAATGCCGATGCGGTCCTGACGCGCGCGATGCTGGTCGAGCGCGTCTGGGGCTATGATTTCGCGCCGACCACCAACATCGTCGACGTCTATGTCCGCCATCTGCGCGTCAAGCTGACCGCAGCAGGAGGCGACGATCCGATCGTGACGGTACGCGGCGTCGGATACATGTTGCGCGGATGAGGCGCTTCCGGTCGTTGCGCGCGTTGACGCTGGCGTTCCTGATCGCGTTCCTGGTCGCCACGCTGGGTACCGGGTTCGCGATCTACATGGCAACGCAGCGGACGATCGAGCGCCTCGTCGACCGGCGCATCCAGGCGGTGAACGACGAGGTCGCCGGAACAGTCGGCGATCGCAGCCCCGAAGAACTCGTTCGCCGGATAAACGCAGCTGCCGGCCAGCGCGATACCGGCGATATCGGCTTCGTGCTGCTCGGTACGGACGGACGCCGCCTTGGCGGCAACATTAGCTTGCCGCGCCGCCTGCCGATCGGCCTGTCGACGGTCGCCCTGAACGAGCGGATCGCAGGTCTCTCCGCGGGGCGCGCGATAGTCCGCGATGTCGGGCACGGTATGACGCTGGCGACGATCGCCGAGACCGAGCCGTTCGACAACTATAACGCCGCGCGGGCGCGCATCTATCTGATCGGGTTCGGTTCGATCGTACTGATCGTGGTAGGTGGACTGGTGTTCTTCGTCGTCACTATCGGGCGGCGGATCGGCGAGACACGGCGGACCGTCGAGGCGATCATCGATGGCGACATGGCGCGACGGGTGCCGATCGATCGATCGGGCGGCGAGTTTGCGCAACAAGCGATCGCGTTCAACCGGATGCTCGATCGGATTTCGGACCTGATGGCAAGCATCAGCAACGTTTCCAACGACATCGCGCATGATCTTCGCACGCCACTCGCGCGGTTGCGCAGCCAGCTCGCGCTGTCGGTGCGGCGGGTCGAGACGCAGGCGCAGCGTGACGACCTCGAGGCCGCGATCGCCTTGAGCGACGAACTGCTCGGGATGTTCGCCGCGATGCTGCGGATCGCCGAGATCGAGGGCGGCGATCGTCGCGCGGCCTTCGCGTCGATCGATCTGGCCGCGCTCGCCGACGAGATCGGCACGATGATGGCGCCAGTCGTTACGGACAGTGGTCGGACGCTGATCGTAGCTGCCCCCACGCCGATGCAGATCGTCGGAGACCGGCAACTGCTAGGCCAGCTTCTGGTCAACCTCGTCGAGAACGCGATCCGCCATACGCCGATTGGCACGCGAATCGTCATCGCGGTCGCCGATACGCTGACGATAGCCGACGACGGTCCCGGCATCCCCGCCGATCAGCGCGGTCTCGCGTTGCGCCGGTTCGGCCGTATCGACGCGAGCCGACATGCCGAAGGCCATGGTCTGGGCCTGCCCCTCGCCCAGGCGATCGTCCGCCTGCACTCTGGCACGATCGCGCTCGAAGATGCAGAGCCTGGCCTGCGCATCGTCATCGGCCTGCCTCTCGCCTGAAACGGCGAAACCCGAACAGGCGTGGCGCCTGCTCGGGTCTCGGTCCTTCACACAGCGGAGCGATCAGAACTTGACCGAGGCCTCCATGCCGTAGGTGCGCGGCGCGTTGAAATTGCCGTAGTCGCCCAGCACATTGGCGATGCTGCCCGACGTCGCGGTCGACGACGTTGGAGCGCCCGGCAGGCTGTTCGACGGATCGCGGCGGAACACATACTGCTTGTTGAACAGGTTGCGCGTCCAGGCCGAGATCGTCAGCGCGTTGCTGCCGCCAACCTGGATATTAGCCAATGCGATGCGGGCATTGGCGATGAACGCCGGATCGTTCTTGGTCGCGAACTGGTCGAAGGTCTGCGTCGCCTGCGAGTAGTTGCCGTCCAGGTGGAACTTCACGTCCATGTCGCCGACCGGCATCGTGTAGTCGATCGATCCGTTGGCAGCGTTGCGCGGCGTGAAGACGATGTAGAAGTTCTGGTACACGCCCGTCGACGCGATCAGCACGGGGGGGATCTTGGTATACGTGTAGGCATACCCCGCGGTCAGCGTCAGGCCGTTGACCGGCTGCACCGTCAGATCGGCCTCGATCCCGCGGATCTTGGTGATCCCCGGCGCATTGATCGTGACCAGGTTGTTGAAGCTGCCGGTCGCGGTCGTCTGGATCGAGCTGATGTCGACCTGGCTGTTCTTGCGATCCATGATGTAGCCGGCAAGGTTCAGGCGTGCGCGGTGGTTCCAGAAATCGGTCTTCGCGCCGATCTCGTACGACTTCACGTCCTCCGGGTTGAACGTCTGGTAGTTCGCCGTACGCGAGCTGGCACCGCCGGCACGATAGCCGGTCGCGTATTTGGCGTAGACGTGGACCGCATCGCTCGCGTCGTACGCCAGCGTTGCCATCGGGTTGAACCGGTTCCAGGTCGCATCGAGCGGCGCATAACCCGCTGCGGTCAGCTGCGCCGTCGTGGCGGTGTCGTAATTCAGGTTGCGCGAATAGTGAAGTACGCCCTGCTTTTCGTCCCGGGTGTAGCGTCCGCCTGCGGTCAGATGAACCCGATCGGTCGCATTCCAGGTGACCTGCCCATAGGCCGCATAGCTCTTCGACCAGACTTCCGAAGCACGATCGATCGAGCGACAGCCAGGCTGCGAGCCAAAGCCGCCGGAGCCGGTGCAAGGATCGAGCACCGAGATCGTCGACAGCGTCGGGTTGAAGGCAAGCGAGTTCGGCGTCGCCGCATCATCGCCGATATGCTCGTTGAAATAATACAGTCCGGCGACGTAATCGACCTGCCCGACCGTACCGACAGCCTGGAATTCCTGGCTGAACTGGTGCTGGTACAGATCGGCAAGGCTGTAGCGGCTGAAGTTGCACGCGGTGCCGGTGCAGCCTGCCGCGACCACGGGAACGCGGTGATAGCCGCCGCTATTGTCATATTGCGTTGCGCTGACGCCGCGCCATGCGGTGATCGAGCGAAGTTCGATCTCCGGAGCGACCTCCCACCGGATGTTCGAGGTGAAGCCGTGCGTCTTGTCGATGCTCGGCTGCTGCGGCACGCCGATGTCGGCGACCTTCATGCGGCTGGTGCCGTTGACGACGACCTGACTTGGCAGCGGCTTCACCGCACCGGTCAGCGTCGCGTAGTTGGTGCCGGGAAGCGTGCATGCCGATGTTGCGGACTGCGCACCGGCAACGCAGCCATTGGGGTTCACGTTGAGCAGCTGGCTGTAGAACGGGCTGTTCGAATCGTAGCCGTTATCGTAGCTGAAGTCCGCGGTCATGCCCGCGATCGGGTGGATACGCGCAGTGGCCTTGAAGCCGCGACGATCGTAATAATTGAAGCCGGTCTGGCCGACGAGCGGGTTCTTGGTGGTCGCACCCTGATACTGGACGACACCGTCGAGCTTCAGCGAAACGCCGTAGACTTCGGGAAGGTCGAGCCGCAACGCACCGTTATAGCCGCCGTAATTTGCGATACCTGCGGTCGCGCTGCCGCCCCATTTACCCGTCGGTCCCTTGGTGACGATGCTCAGCGCGCCGCCTTCGGTGTTGCGACCGAACAACGTGCCTTGCGGACCCTTCAGCACTTCGATCCGGTCGACGTCGAACAGCGCGGCGTTCAGGCCATGTTGGCGACCGAGATAGACCCCGTCGATATAGATGCCGACGCCCTGTTCGCGCGCGGGCTGGTTGGCGTCGAGCGGCACGATGCCGCGGATACCGATCGTCAGCGCCGACTGGCGTGCCTCGAACGTCGCGACGCGCAGGCTGGGGACCGCGCCGTCGGCAAGGTCGTACAGGCTCTGGACGTGGCGGTCGGTCAGCGCCTGGCTGCTGAGCACGTTGATCGCGATCGGCGTCTTCTGCAGGTTGGTCTCGCGCTTCGTCGCGGTCACGACGATCTCGCCAAGTCCGGTCGGATCGGCAGGATCGGCGGAAGCGGGTTCGGCTGTCGTCGGATCGGCGGGGGCCGGCGCGGGGTCGGTCGAGACGGCGGTCGGTGCCGGGTCCTTCGCAGCGGTCGGCGTGGCAGCAGCGAAAGCTGGCGACGCGATCGCGACGGTCAAGGCGGCGCCGGCCAGCAGCCGCAAGCGCAGGCTTGCTGAATTCAACATCGAGGATTTCCCTTTTGAGGCAGTGCTTGCCTTGAAGGGCGCGATAGTCGGCGGTCGTGGCAGGCCCGTTACGGTTATAAGAATCCCGTGTACGGCGTTTTTAACGTTGGTTTAATGTCGCTGGTTCGCGCCGGCCCGACGTTCCGAGTGTCACGAAGCTGTCATGCACGCGTAACGTTCGTGCCATTGCAGGCCGCTACCGCGCCTCCCAAGCCGGCGCGACAACGCCGGGATCATCCGGGGAACTATCATGAAATCCAACCTGTCGCGCCGCGTCTGCGGTCGTCTGTTCGCGCACGTGCTGCTCGCCGGTTGCGCGTTGACGCCGATGACCGTCGCCGCCCACGCCGCACCCGCAGAACCGGTCGGCGCACCGCGCGCGCCGGGCTCTGTGGTCGGTACCGTCTCGCAGACCGGTAGCGGCGAGTATCTCGACGGCGCATCGATCGCGATCCCGGCGCTGGACCTGTCGGCGACGGCGGATCGGACCGGCCGCTTCGAACTCCTCGGCGTTCCCGCCGGTACGCATGACATCGTGATTCGCTATATCGGTTTCCCTGACGCGCGTCGCACCGTGACGGTCGCCGACGCGGTCGTAACGCTCGATGTGGCGATGGCCGTCGCCGGCGAGGGCGACGAGATCGTCGTCTCCGGTTCGCGTCCGATCGCGGAATCCGAATCCGCCGCGCTGCAGATCCAGCGGACCAGCCCGTCGCTCGTCTCCGTCATCGCGTCGGATTCGATCGGTCGCTTGCCCGACCAGAACGTCGCCCAGGCGGTCAGCCGTCTCCCCGGCGTCGGCGTCCAGCGCGATCAGGGCCAGGCGCGCCACATCACCTTGCGCGGGTCGCCGATCAACTGGACGACCCTGTCGATCGACGGCATCAACGTCGTCAGCCCCGAGGGGCGCGACGCGCGGTTCGACTCCATTCCCTCGGCCATCGCCTCGCAGATCGTCGTGCGCAAGGCGGTTACACCGGACATGACGGGCGAGACGATCGCCGGCAATGTCGACATCATCACCCGCTCGGCGTTCGATTATCCGGGGATGAAGGTGCAGGCCAAGGGCGGTCTCGGCCATGTCGAACTCGGCAAGAAGACCGAATATGAAGGCTCGCTGGTCGTCTCGGACCGGATCGACACCGGCATCGGCGAGTTCGGCATCGTCTCGTCCGCCAGCCTCTACCGTCGCGGCATGGTCACCGACAATTTCGAAACCGATTTCGAGGCGGTCGATCAGGATCGCCGTCCCGGCTTCCAGGACCGCATCTGGGCGCGCGAGACCGAGAACAAGCTCTACCGCCTGACGCGGAAGAACTACTCGCTGTCGACCCGGCTCGACTGGCGTCCGGCGCCCGGTCACAAGCTGTTCGCAGAGACGATCTATTCGGCGTTCCAGGACGACGAACTGCGCAGCAACTACATCTTCGATCTCGACGATCAGCAGTCGCGTACGCCGACCGGCACGGCGGCCTGCACCGTCAACGCGCGGCCGGCGTCCGGCACGACCGGCTATGCCGACGTCTGCACCGGCAACACGCCGCTGCTCGGCACGGTGTACGGCGTCGATCTCAATTCCAACTTCACGGTGCGCAAATACAAGCAGTCGGTGTTCACAAACACGATCGGCGGCGATCACGAACTCGGCGACTGGCGCGTCGCATGGCGCGGCAACTTCACGCGCTCGATCGACGACCGCACCCAGCCTGCACAGCTGAACTATGACAGCCCGTCGTTCGGTACCAACGGCGCGAATGCGGCGAACCGCCTGACGGTCGGCTACGACCTGACCGACCCGCAGCTCGCCAAGGTGCTGCTGTACCGCACCATCCGCAACGCCGACGGCACGTTCTCGCGCGGCGCACAGGTCACCGCGATCGAGGATTTCCCGCGCACGCTGAACCGCCTGCGGTCGCTTCATGCCAAGGACGTCACCGAGGCCTATACCGCCAAGCTCGACATCAGCCGCGAAGCCTCGCTGTTCGGCGCGCAGACGGTGTTCGCCGCTGGCGTCCGCTATGACGATCGTACCAAGACCGCGAACGAGAGCCTGCTCGAACTGAATACCGCCGCACAATTTGCTGCCGCCGGCATCCCGACGGATTATGCCGCCATCGCCAAGAGCGGCGCGTTCCAGGGCGAGATTCCGCTCGGCTATACCTTCCAGTATTTCGACCGTGACAAAATCCTCGGGCTCGTCGACCAGGCGAAGAGTGTCGGTCGCTACCAGCCCGTCGACGCCAATTTCTACGCAGTCGGCGAGAAGGTCTATTCGGCGTACGGGATGGCGACGGCGACTACCAACTGGGGCAGCATCATCGGCGGTGCGCGCGTCGAGCATATCCGCAACGACGCCCGCGCCTTCTCGATCAACGCGGCCACCAGCTTGGCAACGCCGGTCGAGGTGAAGTCGAGCCAGACGCTCGTCTATCCGAGCCTTCACCTGAACTGGGACATCGACGACAAGATGAAGGCGCGGTTGTCGTTGAACACCGGCGCGGCCCGCCCGGATTACGATCAGCTGCGTCCGAACCTTACGTATAACGACGCGAACCAAACAGTGTCCGGCGGCAACCCCGATGCGAAGCCCGAGAAGGCCAGGGGCGTCGATCTCTACGTCGAATATTACACGATGCCGCGCGGCTTCCTGTCGATCGGCGCGTTCTACAAGGACGTCAGCGACGTGCTGTTCGACACCGTCGGCACGTTCGGTCGCACCACGCTGAACACCACCGGCAACGATCGCTCGCAATATCTCTATTCGACGATCGCCAATGGTGGCGACGGGTATGTGATGGGCATCGAAGCGGCGATCCAGCAGCAGCTCGAACCGTTCGCTGCCGATCTCGGCCTGCCGGACTGGATGGGCGGCTTCGGCGTGCAGCTCAACGCGACGCTCAACAAGAGCCGCTCTGAGACGCCTGACGGGCGTAAGATCCGACTGCCGGGCGCATCGGATGCGGTCTACAATCTGATCGGCTATTACGAGAAATACGGATTCTCCGCGCGAGTGTCCTACCAGAACCGCTCACCCTGGATTGATGCGATCGGCGCGTTCGGTGCGGTCAACGGCGTCAATCGCGGCATCGACGGCGGCGATTTCTCCTGGGCACAGGATGACGAGCTCGATGCCTCGGTGCGCTATGCGATCAGCGACAATGTCGAGATTTACGGCGATTTCGCCAACCTCCTGAACGGGCCCGGCCGTCGCTATGTTGGTTCGTCAGCGTACACGATCGAGCACGAGACGTTCGGCCGTCGCTACACCGGCGGCTTCCGGGTGACCTTCTGATGCGCGCGCTACCCATCGCCGCGTTGCTGCTCGCCGGCTGTGCAACGACCGCGGCCCCGCCCGCGGTCGAAGCGCCGATGATCGCTGCGACGGCCGAGACCGATCCGGTCGACACCGCGGCGGACGCGGCGGACGATCCTGCGATCTGGAGGAACGCCGCCGATCCGTCGAAGAGCCTGGTCATCGGCACGGACAAGAAGGCTGGCATCCATGTCTACAGCCTGACAGGGAAACGCCTAAGCTTCACGCCCGCCGAGCGGCTCAACAATGTCGACCTGCGCGATCTTGGCGCTAAATCTGGAGGGCGCGTCATCGCCGCGGCCAGCGATCGTGCCGACGTGACCACTGCGCATGTCTCGCTGTTCACGCTGGACACCGCGGGGGCAAAGCTCGTGCCGCTGGGTCGCTTTCCGGTCGGCCCCGGTGAAGCCTATGGCATGTGCCTGTGGACGCGTACGCGCGACAAGGCGCTGTTCGGCTTCATCGTGCTGAAGGACGGCCGCATCGACCAGGTTGCGATCGACCTCTCCGGCACAGCGCCCAAGATCACGGCCGTCCGCTCGATGAAGCTCGGCACCCAGTCCGAAGGCTGCGTCGTCGACGATCGCACCGGGCAGCTCTATGTCGCCGAGGAAGATGTCGGCTTGTGGCGGTTCGACGCCGACCCATCCGCGCCGGTCACGGCAACCCCGATCGCCAAGGTCGACGGCAAGACGCTGGTCGCCGACGCGGAAGGCCTCGCGCTCGCGCCTTCGGGCAGGAACGGCGGCTATCTCGTCGTGTCGAGCCAGGGCGACAACGCCTACACGCTCTACCGCCTGCCGGGCGTCACCTATGCCGGTCGCTTCCGGATAGGCGGGGGTGCGATCGACGGTACCAGCGACACCGACGGGATCGAACTGATGCTCGGCAACTTCGGCCCCACCTACCCCCAGGGCCTGTTCGTCGCACAGGACGGCGACAACGCCCCGGCCACGCAGAACTTCAAATATGTCGGCTGGGCCGGCGTGAAGCGGGCACTGAAACTGCGCTGATCCTCACGATGGCGCGCCGTCGCAATAGGCGGCGACCATCGTGCGAATATCGACCCGCGCCTTGAGGCGAGCGGCGAGCAGGGCGGTGCCGCTGATCTTGCGCTGGACGAACAGCGTGTCGATCGGGGGCAGGTGCCAGGTATCGCGGTCGCGGGCGATCTCGGTGCCCTGTTCGCGCAGCACGCCGACGAACGCGCGGTCGCCGAAGTCGAACGGGCCGGGCTTGGCGAGCTCGGCGAGGATGACGTCGATCATCCGGTCGACCAGTGCGCGATGCTGGAGCACGGCTGCTTCGCCGAGGAAACCGGCGGCGATGGCGGCGTCGCGCACCGCGTCGCGGTCGCCCGCCAGCGCTGCGGTAAGCAGGCGGCGATAGCCTTCGCCCGTTTCGGCTGGGAGGGGGCGGGCGGCGCCGAAATCGAGCAGGACGAGCTTTTCGGTTTCGGGCTGCCAGCGATAGTTCGCGAAGTTCGGATCGGTCTGCATCAGCCGCCAGTCGAACAGCTCGCGCAGCACGAGTGAGATGAGGTCGTGCATCACGCGGTCGCGAACGTCCTGGGGTGCGGTTTCCAGCGTCTCGACGGGCACGCCGGTGACGAAGCTCATCGCCAGGACGCGCGGCGTCGTGAGATCGGGGTAAAGTTTGGGGACGACGAATTGCGGCTGGTCGGCGAGCAGCTCCCCGTAGCGCGCGAGCATCTGCGCCTCGCGCAGATAATCGGCTTCTTCGTGGAGCTGCTTCTTTGCCTCCGCCAGCAGGGGCGCGATGTCGAGCGACTTGGGGAGCATGCCCGATACGCGCAGCAGCGTCGCGACGTTGTCGACATCCGCGTCGATGCTCTCCTTCACGCCGGGATACTGGACCTTGATCGCCAGTTCGGTGCCGTCGGGCAGACGCGCGCGGTGGACCTGGCCGATCGAGGCTGCGGCGACCGGATGCGCCTGGAAATGCGCGAAGCGGCGGCGCCAGTCCTTGCCCCATTCGACGGCGAGCACCCGGTCGAGCTGTTGCGGCGGCATGTGGTGCGCGTTGTTGCGCAGGCGGGCGAGGATGGTGGCGAGTTCGGGCGGGAGCATGTCGCCCGCGTCCATCGAGATCATCTGCCCCAGCTTCATCGCGGCGCCGCGGAGGTGCGAGAGCTGGTCGGCGACGCGGGTGGCGTTGGCGGGGGTTAGAAGCAGGTCGCCGATCTTGGGGCGTTCGCCGTTTGCGAGACGGCGGGCACCTTCTGCGACGACGCCGCCGGCGACGCCGCCCGCAAGTTTGCCGAAGACGCCGAGGCGGGCGAGGCGGCCGCTCGGGATCGCGCGTCCGGCGCTGTTGGCGCTGTCTTCGGTCACAGGGGTTCCTTGGTTGCTCGGCGCGGCACTGCGTCTCGGACGGGATATGGGTGGCAACCGCGGTTGATCAATCAACCTCCTCGCGCGAAGTTAACCGAAGCTACCCCACCTTGTTCTCCCGCGAAGGCGGGAGCCCAGGGTTTCGAGCGCGATCGTCTGTGGCTCCTGGACTCCCGCGTTCGCGGGAGAACCGGAGACTTACCGAGAGAGATCTCGGCCTCTCGCGTCTCGCCATCTCGCCGGCGCCCCGCCCGCCTGGCCGTCATCCCAGCGAAAGCTGGGATCCCAACGTGAGGCAGGCGTCGCGCATCACGCGGGAGACCCCAGCTTTCGCTGGGGTGACGATCGCGACGGCACCTGCGCGCAATAGTCTCCTCTCGCCGTCATCCCGGCGAAAGCTGGGATCTCACCGTGAGGCAGGCGTCGCGCATCACGAGGGAGACCCCGGCTTTCGCTGGGGTGACGATCGCGACGGCACCTGCCCGCAATAGTCTCCTCTCGCCGTCATCCCGGCGAAAGCTGGGATCTCACCGTGAGGCAGGCGTCGCGCATCATGAGGGAGACCCCAGCTTTCGCTGGGGTGACGGGATAGCTGGGTCGCGAGATCATGGTGCAGCAGTCACACGGCCCGAGGAGTTTGGCTCAACAATAGAAAAAGGGCGCCTGGATTGCTCCGGGCGCCCTTTCTTCAATTAGCGACGTGGCAAAGCCACGCCATCGGTCGTCGCTGTTCGCGACGCCGGCCGACAGCGGCTGTGCGCTCTTGCGCACCGCTGCCGACACGGCAGCTCAGCCGCTGTAGTACATGTCATATTCGACCGGGCTCGGCGTCATCTCCCAGCGCGCGACTTCAGCGTACTTGATCTCGACATAGCTCTCGATCTGGTCCTTTGAGAACACGTCGCCCTTCAGCAGGAAGTCGTGATCCGCGAGCAGGCATTCGAGCGCCTCGCGGAGCGAACCCGCGACGGTCGGGACCTGCGCGAGCTCTGCCGGTGGCAGGTCGTACAGGTTCTTGTCCATCGCTTCGCCCGGATGGATCTTGTTGAGGATGCCGTCCATGCCCGCCATCATCAGCGCCGCGTAAGCGAGATACGGGTTGGCCAGCGCGTCGGGGAAACGCACTTCGACGCGCTTCGCTTTGGGGCCGGTGCCGTACGGAATGCGGCACGATGCCGAGCGGTTGCGTGCCGAATAGGCGAGCAGCACCGGTGCTTCGTAACCGGGCACAAGGCGCTTGTAGCTGTTGGTCGACGGGTTGGTGAACGCGTTGACCGCCTTGGCATGCTTGATGATGCCGCCGATGAAATACAGGCACATGTCGGAGAGGCCCGCATAGCCGTTGCCGGCGAACAGCGGGGTCTTGCCTTCCCAGATCGAGAAATGCGTGTGCATCCCCGAACCATTGTCCTCCTTGATCGGCTTCGGCATGAACGTCGCGGTCTTGCCGTACGCATGCGCGACCTGATGGACGACGTACTTGTAGATCTGCATGCGATCCGCGGTCTGCGTCAGCGTGCCGAAGGTCAGGCCCAGCTCATGCTGTGCGGCCGCGACTTCGTGGTGATGCTTGTCGCAGGGCAGGCCCATCTCGATCATCGTCGAGACCATCTCGCCGCGGATGTCGACGGCCGAGTCGACCGGTGCGACCGGAAAGTAACCGCCCTTGGCGCGCGGCCGGTGACCGAGGTTGCCGCCCTCATATTCGCGACCCGAATTGCCCGGCAGCTCGATGTCGTCGATCTTGTAGTAGCTGGTCGAATAGCTGTTCTCGAAGCGGACGTCGTCGAACATGAAGAATTCGGCTTCGGGGCCGACATACACGGTGTCGCCGACGCCGGTGGTCAGCAGATACGCCTCGGCGCGCTTGGCGGTCGAGCGCGGATCGCGCGCGTACAGCTCGCCGGTCGACGGATCGCTGATGTCGCAGATCAGGATCATCATCGGCGTCGCCGAGAACGGATCGACATAGACTGCATCGAGATCGGGCTTGAGCGTCATGTCGCTCTCGTTGATCGCCTTCCAGCCCTCGATCGACGAGCCGTCGAACATCAGGCCGTCGGTCAGCTCGTCTTCGCCGATCAGGCTGGCGACCATCGTCAGATGCTGCCACTTGCCCTTGGGATCGGTGAACCGCAGATCGACCCACTCGATCTCCTGGTCCTTGATCATATTGAGAACGTCGGAGGCCGAATTCGCCATGATGCTTTGCCCTTCGTTTTAGGAGACTGCCCGCCCCGCGCGGGCATATCTAATTGCGGTATGGATCGTGATTTCCACACAATGTTGCGCCGCGTCAAATGACGATGTCGTCACTCGCCGTCAACGGCGTATGCGTGGTTTAAGTATTAGATTGCGTCGTCGTCGCGTTCGCCGGTGCGGATCCGAAGCGCGCTCTCGACCGGGATGACGAAGATCTTGCCGTCGCCGATCCGGCCGGTCTGCGCGGCCGCGGCGATCGCCTCGACGACGCGCTGCGCTAGCCCGTCTTCGACGACGACCTCGAGCTTCACCTTGGGCAGGAAGTCGACGACATATTCTGCGCCGCGGTACAGTTCGGTGTGGCCCTTCTGCCGGCCGAAGCCCTTGGCCTCGGTCACGGTGATGCCGCTCACGCCGATCTCGTGCAGCGCTTCCTTCACCTCATCCAGCTTGAACGGCTTGATGATGGCTTCGATCTTTTTCACAGGTACGCCCCCGATTGTTGAAACCCTCGCCCTTGCGGGTGAGCTGTACGCCCTTGCGGGCGCCTTGCACCAAGCGTGCCAGTCGTGGCCCTCTCGGGCAACTGTCGAATGTGGTTGATTTCACTGCCCGAAATTGCGGCACCCGGGCGGCGCGTGCGCAATCCAAGGGCAGGGGCGGCGATCACAGGATCTCGTGTAGTCGCGCGATCGGTCGACCGAGCCGGACGCCCTTGTCGGTTTCGACCAGCGGGCGCTCGATCAGCAATGGATCGATCACCATCGCGTCGAGGATCGCCTCGGCGTCGCCATGCTTGACCGCCTTGGCGCCATCCTCGGCCATGCGCAGGCCTTGGCGCGGGGTCATGCCTGCGCGGTCGTAGAGGCGGACGAGTTCCGCGCGGGAGGGTGGGGTCTTCAGATATTCGACGATCGTGACGTCCGCCCCGGCCTCTTGCAGCAGGGCGAGCGCTTCGCGGGACTTGGAGCATCGCGGGTTGTGGTAGATCGTCGCCTTCACGAATGCTCCGTCATCTCGAACTAGCCCCGGCCTGAACGGAGGTCTTACCCGCCTCTTGTTCTCCCGCCTTCGCGGGAGAACAAGCTTAGTACCGTGGGGAAGTTACGCCCCCTGCTTGGCCAACCACTCTTCCAGCCACTTGATCGTGTACGCGCCCTCCTGGAACTCGGGATCGTCGAGCAGCGCACGGTGCAGCGGGATCGTCGTCGTGACGCCCTCGATCACCATTTCCTCGAGCGCACGCCGCAACCGGCGCAGCGCACCCTGCCGGGTAGTCCCGTAGACGATCAGCTTGGCGATCATCGAGTCGTAGTATGGCGGCACGCGGTAGCCCGCATATAGCCCGCTATCGACGCGAACATGCATCCCGCCCGGTGCGTGATACACCTTCACCAGCCCCGGCGACGGCGCGAACGTGCGCGGGTCCTCGGCGTTGATGCGGCATTCGATCGCATGGCCGCGGAACTGGACGTCTTCCTGGCGGAGCGTCAGCGGATGACCCTCGGCCACGCGGATCTGCTCGCGCACCAGGTCCAGCCCGGTGATCATCTCGGTCACCGGATGCTCGACCTGGAGCCGGGTGTTCATCTCGATGAAGTAGAATTCGCCCGCTTCCCACAGGAACTCGATCGTCCCCGCGCCGCGATAGCCCATGTCGGCCATCGCCTTGGCGACGATCCCGCCCATCCGCTCGCGCTCTTCGGCGGTGATGATCGGCGAGGGGGCCTCCTCGAGCACCTTCTGGTGGCGGCGCTGCAACGAGCAGTCGCGCTCGCCCAAGTGGATCGCGTTGCCGTTGCCGTCACCGAAGATCTGGAATTCGATATGCCGCGGATTACCGAGGTATTTTTCCATGTAGACGGTGGCGTCGCCGAACGCGGCCTTGGCCTCGCTGCCAGCCTGCTGCATCTGCGTTTCGAGATCGTCGGGATCGTTGACGACCTTCATGCCGCGACCGCCGCCGCCCGATGCCGCCTTGATGATCACCGGATAGCCGATGTCCTCGGCGATGCGCTTGGCCTCGGCGATGTCGCTGATCGCGCCGTCGGACCCGGGGACGAGCGGCAGCCCGAGCGCGCCCGCGGTGCGCTTGGCCTGGACCTTGTCGCCCATCGTGCGGATGTGCTCGGGCTTCGGCCCGACGAACAGGATGTTGTGCAGTTCGACGATCTCGGCGAACTGCGCGTTCTCGCTGAGGAAGCCGTAGCCCGGATGGATCGCGTCCGCGCCCGAAATTTCGGCGGCCGAGATGATGTTCGGGATGTTCAGATAGCTGTCGGCGGCGGACGGCGGTCCGATGCAGATCGCCTCGTCTGCTAGCCGGACGTGCATCGCGTCGGCGTCGGCGGTCGAGTGCACCGCCACCGTCTTGATGCCCATCTCGTGGCAGGCACGGTGGATCCGCAGCGCGATCTCGCCGCGATTCGCAATGAGCAGTTTCTTGATTTGCGGCATTATTCGACCACGACCAGCGGCTGGTCGAACTCGACGGGCTGGCCGTTCTCGACCAGGATCGCGGTCACGGTGCCGGCCGACGGCGCGACGATCGTGTTCATCACCTTCATCGCCTCGATGATCAGCAGCGTGTCGCCCGCATTGACCTTCTGGCCGACGGTCGAGAACGGCTTCGCCTCGGGGTTGGCGGCGAGATAGACGGTGCCGACCATCGGCGACTTGACCGCGCTCGCGCTGATCGCCGGAGCGGACGCACCGACTTCGGCCTGCGGGATCGCCAGCGGCGGTGCGACCGCGGCGGGAGCGGCGGGTGCGTAATGCGCGACGGGGGCAGCCTGGGCGGCCTTGCGCGCGACGCGGATGCGACGCGAGCCGTCCTCGACCTCGATCTCGGTCAGCTGCGTGGTGTCGAGCAGCTCGGCGAGCTGGCGTACCAGGGTCACGTCGACCTGCATGGCGCCAGTTGTTTCTGGTGTATCGTTCATGGCGGGGCCTCCTGTCAGAACCGTGCGACGGCTTCAAGCGCGAGCAGATACGAAAGCGCGCCGAAACCCGCGATCGTGCCCTTCGCCGCCTGACCGACCAGGCTCACATGCCTGAACGATTCACGCTTATGGGGATTGGAAAGATGCACTTCGATCACCGGCGTCTTCACGCCCTTGATCGCATCATGCACCGCGACCGAGGTATGCGTGAATGCACCCGCGTTGAGGATCACGGCCTTCGCCCCGCGCGCCTGCGCTTCCTGAATCCAGTCGACGAGGTGACCCTCGTGATTCGACTGGCGCATGTCGATCTCCAGATCGAGCTCGCGGGCACGGTCCTCGAGCATCCCGGCGATATCGTCGAGCGTCTCGTCGCCATAGATTTCCGGCTCGCGCGTTCCCAGCAGGTTGAGGTTGGGGCCGTTCAGGACGAATATCGTATCGGGCAAGGGCGGCCTTTCAGTCGGGTCGGTTGCGGGCTCGGCGCGCCGGACCCTATATGCGCGGTCTTCATACCCGTTCGTGTCGCGCGAAGTCGAGACACCCAGCATGGCGATCGAAACATCATGACTCATCCAGGCGGCGCCCACACTGACGGCACAGTCTCCATCACCGTCAATGGCGAACATAAACGCGTGTCCGCTGGGCTCAGCCTTGCGGCGCTCGCGACCGAACTGGGGCTGGTACCGGAGAAGATCGCGGTCGAGCGGAACTTCGAGGTGGTGCCGCGCTCGACGTTGGGCGAAGTTATGGTCGAGGACGGCGACGACCTCGAGATCGTGCATTTCGTCGGCGGTGGCGACCATGAGGACAGCTGGACGGTCGCGGGCCAGACCTTCAAGTCGCGACTGATCGTCGGCACCGGCAAGTACAAGGATTTTGCGCAGAACGCCGCCGCCGTCGAGGCATCGGGCGCTGAGATCGTCACGGTCGCCGTCCGCCGCGTCAACGTATCGGATCGCAACGCGCCGATGCTGACCGACTTCATCGACCCGAAGAAGATCACCTATCTTCCCAACACTGCCGGCTGCTTCGATGCCGAATCGGCGATCCGTACGCTCCGACTGGCGCGCGAGGCGGGCGGCTGGGAACTGGTGAAGCTCGAAGTGCTAGGCGAGGCGAAGACGCTGTATCCCGACATGGTCGAGACGCTGCGCGCGACCGAGATCCTGGCGAACGAGGGCTTCAAGCCGATGGTCTATTGCGTCGACGATCCGATCGCCACCAAGCGCCTCGAGAATGCCGGCGCGGTCGCGATCATGCCGTTGGGCGCGCCGATCGGCTCGGGCCTCGGCATCCAGAACCGCGTGACGATCCGGCTGATCGTCGAGGGGGCCGGGGTGCCGGTGCTGGTCGATGCCGGCGTCGGCACCGCGTCGGATGCTGCCGTGGCGATGGAGCTCGGCTGCGACGGCGTGCTGATGAACACGGCCATTGCCGAGGCGAAGGACCCCATCATGATGGCAGAGGCGATGAAGGCGGCGGTCGAATCGGGGCGGCTGGCGTATCGTGCCGGCCGGATGGGCCTGCGTCGCTATGCCGATCCTTCGAGTCCGCTCGCCGGCCTGATCTGAATCAGCAGTCATGACGCAAACGTCACGGAACCCTCGCTAAACACGGCCGTTATACCCTCGCAAGTTCAAGCGGCCCGACAGTCGGGTCTGCACAAACAACGGAGGCCTTCATGGGCGAGTTCACCGATAAGGTTGCAGCAGCCGGCAACAAGGTCGCAGGCAATGTCAAGGAAGCTATCGGCAAGGCAACCGACAACGACAAGTTGGTAGCTGAGGGCGAGGCGCAGCAGGTCAAGGGCACTGCGCAGAACGTCAAGGGCAGCGTCAAGGGCGCACTCGGCGACGATATCTAAGCTTTCGCTTGCTGTAAGAATATGGGCCGCTTCGGGAAACCGGATCGGCCTTTTCTTTGCGTGGTGGGTTTTTGCTGTCGCCACTATCAGAACTGCCACCACCCCGGCGAAGGCCGGGGCCCAATTGGGGGACGATCCTGATTAAGCGCGGCGCGCCGCTACCTCGGACATGCCAATTAGGCCCCGGCCTTCGCCGGGGTGGTGTAGCGGGCTAGGCCAAACTCACTTGCCCAACTCGCCAAACCCCATCACGAGCTTCCGCATGACTCTCCCGACCCGCACCTACGCCGCGTTCCTGTTCGACATGGACGGTACGATCCTCACCTCGATCGCGTCCGCCGAACGCACCTGGACGAAATGGGCGATCGCGCATGGT
This sequence comes from Sphingomonas sp. R86520, assembly GCF_042466285.1. Classification (NCBI taxonomy): domain Bacteria; kingdom Pseudomonadati; phylum Pseudomonadota; class Alphaproteobacteria; order Sphingomonadales; family Sphingomonadaceae; genus Sphingomonas; species Sphingomonas sp. R86520. Next base: position 1,845,669 of record NZ_JAXHBZ010000001.1, on the reverse strand, counting down.
CTCGACGCCGCGACGTTCGTGCCGACGATCCACGGGGTACAATCGGTCGAGACGATCCGGCGCCTCGCCCTTCCCGGTGTCGACCCCGTCGCCGAGGCCGCTGCGATCACCGCTGCCGAAATGGTGGATATCGGAGATGTCGAACCGATTGCGGGCGCCGCCGCGTTCCTGGCGAGCCTTCCAACCGAGCGCTGGACGATCGTGACCTCCGCGCCCCGTGCGCTCGCCGAAGTTCGCCTCAAAGCCGCCGGACTGCCGATCCCGGTGACGATGATCGCCGCCGATGACATTCCCCGTGGCAAGCCGGCACCCGATTGCTTCCTGGTCGCGGCGGGACGACTCGGCGTGGCAGCAAGCGACTGCCTCGTCTTCGAGGATGCCGCTGCGGGAATCGCGGCGGGTGACGCCGCCGGGGCCGACGTGCTCGTCATCACCGCGACCCACCGTGCGGGGCATGGCAAACAAGGTTCGCATCCGCACGTCGTGAACTATCTCGGTATTTCCGCGAACGTCGCATCCAGCGGCGAAATCGCGCTCACGACACGTAGCTGAACGTCGTCCCGGCGCGTCGGGCCAGTCGACCGGTACGTTGAGCCCGGTTTCGTCGACCCGAGCCGTTGAGCTTAAGCGAACGGTCTCCGCACTGATCGAAACGATCACCCGGAGACGAGTTCGCCCATCCAGCGATCGAACAACTGTGGCCACAGCGATCCCGGCGAACGCGGCGACAATCGCGTACCGAAGCCGTGGCCGCCATGTTGCAGGAAGTGCGCTTCGGCGGGGATGCCGGCGCGCCGTGCGGCCGCGAGCGTGTCGACGCTGTTGGCGACGGGCACCGTGTTGTCGTCCTCGGCATGGACCAGGAACAGCGGCGGGGCGCCGGGCCTCAGCTGGCGGTCGATCGCATACCGCGCCTGGACGGCAGGCGATGGATCCGGGCCAAGCAGGTTGGTGCGTGATCCACCATGACTGCGGCCCGGATCCATGTTCGAGACGGCGTACATGAGCCCTGCCCAGGCGGGCCGTGCCGAATGCCGGTCGGCAGTGTCGACCGGACGATAGGCGCTGAAGTCCGACAGCACGGTCAACGATCCGGCGAGGTGGCCGCCGGCCGAGAAGCCGAGCACGCCAAGCTTCTCCGCCCTAATGCCATAGGCCCGGGCGTTGGCGCGGATCAGGCGCATCGCGCGCTGTGCGTCGGAAAGCGGCACGTCCGCACGGTCGGCCCAGCCTTCGCCCGGCAGGCGATAGCTGAGCACGAACGCGGTGATCCCGAATGCGTTCAGCGCGCGCGCGACATCGATACCCTCGTTGCGCAGCGAGGTGATCGAATAGCCACCGCCGGGCACGATCAGCACCGCGCGACCGTCGGTGCGTACCGGGCGGAATACACCGACCTCGGGACGCACCACGCCGCGCATCTGGAAATCGCGGTATCCATCGGGATAGCGCGGCATGCTCGGATGCGGCACCGGCAACGGGTTCGGCGCGCCCTGAGGGATACCCGGCCACAGCGCAAATCGCTCTGCGGGCGGCCAGATCGGGAGTTCCGATCCGCGAGACGAACTGGGGGCAGTCTGTGCTCCACCCCGGGCGAAGGCGGCGGGTGCAAGGCCGGCGGCGACGGGAAGCGTGATGAGCGTACGGCGATCGAAGGTCATGCCGGAAGGTTAGCCGATCGGACCGCGTTCGGGGAGGGGCGGGCGGCGAGCCTGACGATTATTCTCAAGGCTTTTCTTGGTCGTGCTCAAAATACCGCGAGCGCGGCATGCAGCGTGAGCGCGACCAGCATGAGGCTCGAAAGCATGAAGAACAGGAAGCGGGCACGGACGCGATTACTGGTTGCCTGGACGAGGCTGTGCACGATCCGCAGACCGACATAGGCCCACGCAATCCACGCGTTCACGCCGTCGCCCGTGCCGCTGAGTGCCAGCACGGCGCAGACCGCGTAGAACAGCGTCGGCTGTTCCATCAGGTGGTTGTGGTTATGCGCTTTCCATTGAACCTGTGGCGGTAGCGCACGGTCGGCATCGGACGCCTTGGTGCCGACGAGCTTGCCCATGTCCACGCCCGCCGCCTTCATCGCCGGCAGGCGCGTCGCCAGTGTCCAGGCCAGCATCACGAGCGTCCACGCGATCAGGACGACCATCGGTCGCAGGATGTCACTGTGCATGAAAAAAGCCTCCCCCGGTTACCCGGAGGAGGCTGCATCAATTGCCCGGTTCGAGCAACGTCGATCGGTATCTGATCCTCCTCCGCTAGGGGGAGGTGTCGCGAAGCGGCGGAGGGGGAGGCGGCGATAACGTCGGCTCCGTGTCCTCCCCTTCCGTCAGGCAAGTGCCTGCCACCTCCCCCTGGCGGGGGAGGATCGTAGAGTCAGGCCTCAGTCGAACGACGCGCCCCACTTGCGGACCGGACGGTCCTTCCACAGGCCGCGGTGATACGCGTCCGACGCCAGCAGCGGCATGACCGAGCCCGCTTCGGCGAACACCATCTGCTCGATCGCCGTGTTCACCTTGCCCCAGGACGCAGCTTCCTGCAGCGTCGAGGACGAGCAGGCACCGTCGCGGACGTCGGCGACGGTGATCTGCACCGCGTACTTGTGGACCTGAACGTCGTCATGGCCGAGGATCTCGGCGCAGACCACGGTGTCCTGGATGAAGTTCTTCGGCACGCCGCCGCCGATCATCAGCAGGCCGGTGACGCCAGCCTTGATCTTGATCTCGGTGAGCTCACGGAAATCTGCGATGGCATCGAGGACCATGTACGGCTTGCCGGCCTTCGCGCGGTCGACCTGGTGCTTGACCAGACCGAAGCCCGCCGACGAATCGACGAACGCCGGGCAGAAGATCGGCACGTCATGCTCGTAGGCGAGCTTGACGAGGCTGTTCTCCTTCTTGCCGTTCTCGACCAGGTACTTGCCCATCTCGCGGATGAACTCGCGGCTCGAATAGGGCCGTGGCTCGAGCGTCTCGGCGATCTCGAAGATCGTGTGGTCGACGTGCTGAAGCTCTTCCTCGTCGATATAGGTGTCGTAGATCCGGTCGATCAGCAGCGATCGCAGCACGTCGTCGTGCGGCACGTCGAGCGCCTGGTAATGCTTGTGGCCGAGGCCTTCGAAGAAATCCATGTCGACGATCGACGCGCCGGTCGCGACGATGCCGTCGATCATGTTGTTGCGCAGCAGCTCGGCATACAGGTCCATGCAACCGCCAGCGCTCGTCGAGCCTGCGATCACGAGGAAGATCGTGCAGTCCTTGTCGGCCAGCATCTGGTTGTAGATGTCGGTCGCACGGCCGAGATCGCGGCTGGTGAACGACATCTTCTTCATCGCGTCGACGATCGGCCGCGCATCGAAGCTGGTGATGTCGATATGCTCGACGGTGGTGGAGAGGAGTTCCGCCTTGCGCTGTGCGTCGATACGGGTGTCTTCGGTCATAACATGCTCCATAAATCCCCCTTCCGCTTGCGGGAGGGGTTAGGGGAGGGACTGAAATATCCGCGAACGCCACGCTCGCGGACAAGCCCTCCCCCGACCCCTCCCGTAAACGGGAGGGGAGGAAGAAGGGCGCGGTACTAAAGCCTAGTTACAGCTTGACGACGTTCGACGCGAGGTCCTGGAAGCGCTCGCCGTACAACGAGACCATCGGCTCGTCGGTGACGATCACCGTCTCGTCCGATCCGAACCCGTTGAACGCGGTCCGCATCGCCGAGCCGTACGCGCCAAGCATGCCGATCTCGATGTAATCGCCGGCCTGCGTGTCCGCAGGCAGCATGAACGGGCCGACCATGTAGTCCATGTCGTCGCACGTCGGACCGTAGAAGCTGAACTCCATGTCCTTCGCACGGCTGTCCGGCTCGCGCAGCAGCTCGACCGGGAAACGCCAGCCGATATGCGCTGCATCGAACAGCGCGCCATACGCACCGTCGTTGATGTACAGCTCGGTCCCGCGACGCTTCTCGACACGCACGATGATCGACGAATATTCCGCGCACAATGCCCGGCCCGGCTCGCACCACAGCTCGGACGAATAGCTGACGGGCAGCGATTCGAACGCACGGTGGATCGTTTCGAAGAAATGCTCGAGCGGCGGGGGCTCCATGCCGGGATACGAAGACGGAAAGCCGCCGCCGACGTCGATGACGTCGACCGTGACTGCCGCCTCGACGATCGCCGCACGGACGCGCTCCATTGCGTTCGAATACGCCTCCGGGGTCATCGCCTGCGAGCCGACATGGAAGCAGATGCCGAGCGCGTCCGCTGCCTGGCGAGCCGCGAACAGCAATTCCTTGGCTTCATGCGGGGCCGCGCCGAACTTCGACGCGAGGCTCAGCTTCGAATGCTCCGACGACACCCGCAATCGGACGCAGAGCGTCAGGTCGGTGGCCTCGCGGGTCGCGCGGACGACCTTGTCCAGCTCTTCCAGGCTGTCGAGGCTAAAGGTCCGTACGCCGTGCGTGAAATACGCCTCGGCGATCGCTTCCTCGGCCTTGACCGGGTGCATGAAGCACAGGGTTGCCTCAGGCAGCGTTCGCGCGACCAGGCGCACTTCGGCGATCGACGCCACGTCGTAATGCGTGATGCCGTTATCCCACAGGATCTGCAGGAGCTCGGGGCTAGGGTTCGCCTTCACCGCATACATCGAGCGGCCCGGAAACTTCTCGACGAAGAAGCGGGCGGCACGCGCGGCGGCGTGGGGGCGAACGAGCGTGACCGGATCAACCGGGCGCCCCTTAGCGATGTTGATGCCGCGCCCTGCGTTGGGGGAGACGGCGGTCGAATGGGCTTTCGCTAGCCCCAGCGCGTTATGATGCTTGTGCAATTCAAGGGACCTCCAATGTCCTGAGACAAATTACGAAAACACTGCCTTGCGGTTGGAAGTCCCATGGGGCAGCGGAAGGGCGATTTAGGGTCGCTTGCCCCCCATGTAAATAGCATCCGCACCACAGGAGACGACGTGTGACGATTTTGCGACAGCCGACACGGGCGGGCGTGCGCGATGCCGCGGAAAAGATCGCGCGGATCCTGCCGCCGACACCGCTTTTCGTCAGTGAGATCAAGGGGGTATCGGTCGCGTTCAAGGCGGAATCGCTGCAGCCGGTGGGCGCGTTCAAGATCCGTGGAGCGTGGCATCGACTCACCGCGTTGGACGATGAGGCGCGGGCGCGGGGAGTCGTGGCGTTCTCGTCGGGCAATCATGCGCAGGGGGTTGCGTGGGCGGCTAAGCGATTAGGGATCGCTGCCACGATCGTCATGCCGGCGGATGCGCCGCGGTTGAAGCGCGAGTCGACGCTGGCACTCGGGGCGGAAGTGGTGCCCTATGACCGCGCCACCGAAAGCCGCGAGTCGATCGCCGCGCGGCTGGCAGAGGCGCGTGGCGCGACCTTGGTGCCGAGCTTCGACGATCCGTGGATCATCGAGGGGCAGGGGGGCGCAGGAATCGAGGCGGCGGCGCAGATGGCGGCGTTGGGCATGGGCGTGCCGAGCCGCGTCGTGATCCCCTGTGGTGGTGGCGGGCTGGCGGCGGGTGTCGCGCTCGCTTTGAAGGACAGCGCGATCACCGTGGTCGAGCCCGAGGGCTGGGACGACATGCGGCGATCCCTGGAAGCGTCGTGGATCGAACCGGTCGGCCCCAACCCGCCGCCGACCGCATGCGATTCGCTGCAGACGTTGCGGGTGTCGCCGCTGACCTTCGACGTCCTGTCGAGGCGGGATGCGACCGGCGTGGCTGTGAGCGAATCGGAGATCGCCGCGGCGCAGCGTTGGGCGGCGGAGAAGCTGCGGCTGGTGGTAGAGCCGGGCGGCGCGGTCGGACTGGCGGCGGTGCTGGCCGGCAAGGTGAAGCTCGAACCGGGGCTGCTCGTCATCCTGTCGGGTGGGAACGTCGACATTGCCGCGTATGCAAAGGCGATGGCCGCATGAACGCCGCACTGACCTCGATCGCCGCGGCGGCACCGGCAGTCGCCATGCTGGGCATGTTCGCGTGCCTGATCGGCGGGGTGGTTCTGATCGTGAAGAGGCGTGATCGCAAGAAGGGCGTACTGATGCTGGTGATGGCCGCCGTTTTGCTGGCCAACGTCGCGATCTGGACGCTCTGACTCCCTCGCCCCCGCGGGGAGAGGGAAGGGGCCCGCCGCGCTTGCGGTGGGAAGGGAGAGGGGCGTTGGGGAGAGCGTATCGATCCCCAACTCCCCCTCATCCGACGCTGGCGCGCCACCTTCTCCCCGAGGGGAGAAGGACAGTGTCACCTAATCGGCGAGTTCGGGTCGAGGCGCATGTCGAGATACTTGTCCACGCTTCCCATCAACTCTGGCATCTCGTGCTCGAAGAAGTGGTTCGCCTTCGGGATCGTGTCGTGATGGATCGTGATGTGCTTCTGCGTGCGCAGCTTGTCGACCAGCTTCTGCGTGGCACCCGGCGTCGCGACTTCGTCACCCTCGCCCTGGATGATGATCCCGCTCGACGGGCACGGCGCGAGGAACGTGAAGTCGTACAGGTTGGCCGGCGGCGCCACCGAGATGAACCCACGAATCTCCGGACGGCGCATCAGCAACTGCATGCCGATCCAAGCACCGAAGCTTACACCTGCGATCCAGGTCGTCTGCGCTTCGGGATGAAAGCTCTGGACCCAGTCGAGCGCGCTCGCCGCATCGCTGAGTTCGCCGACGCCGTTGTCGAACACGCCCTGGCTCTTGCCGACCCCGCGGAAGTTGAACCGCAGGGTCGCGAAACCGCGGCGCTGGAAGGTCTTGTAGAGCTGCTGCACGATCGCGTTGTTCATCGTGCCACCGGCCGACGGATGCGGATGCAGGATCATCGCGACGGGTGCGCGCGGACGCGGGCCCGGCGCAAAACGACCTTCGAGACGGCCTTCGGGACCGGGAAAAATGACTTCTGGCATGGGCACTCGCGAGCTGGGATACGCACTCGGGTGGAGTGCCGAACTGTGCACGCTATATAGGGCAGGAGCCCCTTTTCGCAATTGGAACCGACCCTGGCCCGTATCTACCTCGATCACGCCGCCACCACGCCGATGCGCCCGGAGGCCGTCGCGGCGGTGAACGAGGGCATGGCGCGCTGGGCGAACCCGTCCTCGCCGCATGCCGAGGGGCGCGCGGCGCGTGCGGCGCTGGAGGGCGCGCGCAAGCGGATCGCGCAGGCGCTGGACTGGCCGCATCACGTCATCCTGACGAGCGGCGCAAGCGAGTCCGCGGCGCTCGCTTTGCGAGGACGGCCCGGCGTCGGGGTGGCAGCGGTCGAGCACGACGCTGTCCTCCGAGCGGCCGAACAGCCCGTGATGCTGGAGGTCGACGCGGGTGGAATCGTTCAGGGAGACGCTGTCGCATTGCAGTCCGCAAACAGCGAAACCGGGGTCATCCAGACGCGACCCACCGGGTTCTGGATCGCCGACTGCTCGCAAACCGCAGGCAAGCTCCCTCTCCCCGACGCAGATCTCATCATCGTCTCCGCCCACAAACTAGGCGGCCCCCCAGGCATCGGCGCGCTGTTCGTCCGCGATCTTGGCCTGCTCGACCCCACTGGCGGCCAGGAACGCGGCTATCGTGGCGGCACCGAAAACCTTCCCGGCGCGCTGGGTCTCGCCGCCGCACTCGAAGCCCCGCGCGACTGGTTCGCCGGCACGGCCGAGCTGCGCGCCACGCTCGACGCCGCCATTCTCGCGGGCGGCGGCGAGATCGTCGCGCGGCACTCCCCCCGCGTTCCAACGATCGCCTCCTACCGCATGCCCGGCGTAAGCTCCGCCGCACAGTTGATCCGCCTAGACATGTCCGGGTTCGCCGTTTCCGCCGGCAGTGCCTGTTCGTCGGGAAGCATGCGCCCGAGCCACGTCCTCGCGGCTATGGGCTACTCGCCCGAAGCCGCGGCCGAAGTCGTCCGCGTCAGCTTCGGCTGGACGACGACGGCCGACGATGTCGCCAAGTTCGCCGAGGCATGGACGCGCATCGCCGCCGATATAAAGCGCCCTACTAGGCTGGGGGCATGACCTATCTCGATTACCAGGCGACTACCCCGCTCGCGCCCGAGGCGCTCGCTGCGATGCTGCCGTGGCTCGAATCGCAGCACGCCAACCCGCACTCGTCCCACCGCGAAGGCCGCCGCGCCAAAGCCACGGTCGAAGTCGCCCGCGATCAGGTCGCCGCGTTGCTCCCGCCCGACGGCCGCGTTGCCTTCACCAGCGGCGCGACCGAGGCGCTCAACTGGGCAATCAAGGGCACAACGGGCCCGATCGTGACGCTTGCGACCGAGCATGCAGCGGTGCTCGATACAGTTGCTGCCGAAGCGGTGCGGGGACGCCAAGTAACGATCCTCTCGGTAGGCCCTGACGGCGTGGTCGACCTCGACGCAGCCCGCGCCGCGATCCCAGCCGGCGCCGGTCTCGTTGCCGCGATGCTCGTGAACAACGAGATCGGCGTGATCCAGCCGATCGCCGCACTCGCCGACATCGCCCACGCGGCCGGTGCGCTGATGCTGTGCGACGCGGTCCAGGGTTACGGTCGGGTGGAGATCCCCGACACGGTCGACGTCATCGCCATTTCCGCCCACAAGCTCCATGGCCCGAAGGGCATCGGCGCGCTCTGGATCCGCGACGGCGTCGATCTCGCGCCGCTGATGCACGGAGGGGGGCAGGAAGCTCCCGGTCGATCCGGCACGCTATCCCCGGCTCTGTGCGCAGGCTTCGGTGCCGCCGCCTTCCTTATGGCAAATCGCAGCGAGCAGGACAAAGCGCACATCGACCGCCTCTGGGCACTGGCGCTCGGCTGCCTTGGCCCCGGCTGGACGATCAACGGCGCGACCGAACACCGCTACCACGGCAACCTCAACATTCGTCGCGACGGTCTCGACGTGAACCGCCTGATGTCCGACCTGCGCGATATCGCTTTCTCGGCAGGCTCGGCCTGCGCCAGCGGGTCGGGTCGCTCGAGCCACGTCCTCCGTGCGATCAGCCTCACCGAGAAGCAGGCGCGTTCCAGCATCCGTCTGGGCTTCGGCCGCTACACAATTGAGACCGAACTCAATGAGGCCATCGATGCGATCGTCGCCGCAGTCGGGACGCAATGGCCATGATCGTCCGCTTCATCGCCCGCGACGGTACTGCCAGCAGCATCGCTGCCAACCCCGGCGACCGCCTGCTAGACGCAGCACAAGCCGATAATCAGCCGCTCGAAGGAACGTGCGAAGGGCAACTCGCCTGCGCCACCTGTCATGTCATCGTCGAGCCCGCGGACTTCGCTCGCTTACCCCCGGCGACGGAGGAAGAGGAGGACATGCTCGATCTCGCGCCGAATGCGACGCGCACCAGCCGCCTGGCCTGCCAGATACGCCTTACCGAAGCACTCGACGGCCTGACGGTCCGCATCCCGAAATAAACGGCAGCAAACCTTACAGGATCACAACGGCCGGTTCAGGGAACGTCCACGGCCGTAAGCGGATTATCCCCTCATCGCCTCAATGTACGAGGCCTTGAGAGGAGTACCGGACATGAAGATCATCGCAATGTTCGCCGCTGGCGCCTTGGCCGCGGGAACCTCGTTTGCCGCGGCGCCCGCGGACGCGCAGCGTCCCGGTTGGGACGGCCAGCGTGGTGGCGGCGCGTACGGCCATCGCGGTTGGAACGGCCCGCGTCACGGCTATCGCGGCGACCATGGCGACCGCGGCTATCGTGGGTATCGCGGCGGCTATGGTGGCGGCGGATACGGCTATCGCGGACCGCGCGGTTACGGCCGGTCGCGCGTCGTGTGCCGAATCGAGCGTGGCTATTATGGCCCGGTTCGTCGCTGTTTCCGCCGCTAACTTGGCCCTGATACGGAACCGTAACGACGCGGTCCGAGTTTCATCATCCGGGTCGCAGAGTCCATCAGGACCCGCGCCCAGCAGGAGAAGTCCCATGAAGTTGTTCACCCTCGCCGCCGCCGGTCTCGTCGCGCTCACCGGCCTCGCGCCCGTCGGCATCGCTGCCGAAGCGTCCGCCCAGCGTACCGTCGTTCATGAGCGTACCGTCGTTCGTCACAACGACAACCGTCCGGGCTATCGCCATCATGCGGTCCGCACCCGCCAGGTCTGCCGCAACGTGTACCGCAACCATCACCGCCAGCGCGTCTGCCGGACGGTCCGCTACAACCGCTAAGGCTTATCGAAGCTAAGGCTTGATCATCCCGCCCGACCCCGCCATATGCGCCGCGGGAGTCGGGCGGACGTGGTCGTCGCCAACTTGGTCAGATCCGGAAGGAAGCAGCCACAACGATTTCGCCGCGGGTCGTCCCGGCTCCCACCGCGAACGTTTGCAAGCAAATGTGAGCGCGGCCAGCGGCGCAAAGCGCCGACTGACGATGCGGCTCAGCCGCAGCGCACTTCTCAACGCAATAATCCTTCGAAGCGCTCCCCTCCCTGGGCTCTGACGTTCGCGCGGCAGCAGAAGAGGTTTCGACCCGACGATCTACCTCCCTCGTCATGCCGGGCTCGTTCCGGCATCCACTTTGCCGCACGCTCGACGGCTTGGAATACGCGGGACGGTGGGCCCCGGAACGAGTTCGAGGTGACGGACTGATCTTGGCCAGTCTCGTGCAAGAGGCAATTCGTCGCGCGTCTGCCCCTTCGACAGCGCCGCCAAACCGCCTATATAGCCCGCAATGTCAGATTCCTTCGACTTGGGCGAACCCCCGCAGCCGGTTAAAACACTGGATGCCCCCGCCTACCGCGTGCTCGCGCGCAAATACCGGCCGCAGACCTTTTCCGAGCTCATCGGGCAGGACGCGATGGTCCAGACGCTCGGTAACGCGATCAAGCGCGACCGGCTCGCCCACGCCTTCCTGATGACCGGCGTCCGCGGCGTCGGCAAGACGTCGACCGCACGCCTGATCGCCAAGGCGCTCAACTGCATTGGTCCCGACGGCGAGGGCGGCCCGACGATCGACCCCTGCGGCGTCTGCGAGCCGTGCCGCGCTATCGCCGAGGGCCGCCATATCGACGTGATCGAGATGGACGCCGCGAGCCACACCGGCGTTGACGATGTCCGCGAGATCATCGATGCGTCGCGCTATTCGGCGGTCACCGCGCGCTTCAAGATCTACATCATCGACGAAGTCCACATGCTGTCGAAGAACGCATTCAACGCGCTGCTGAAGACGCTGGAGGAGCCACCTCCCCATGTGAAATTCCTGTTCGCGACGACCGAAGTGAACAAGGTGCCGGTGACGGTCCTCTCGCGCTGCCAGCGATTCGACCTGCGCCGGATCTCCGCTGAACAGCTCGCCAAGCATTTCGCCTGGGTCTCGGCCGAAGAAGGCGTCGTGGCCGACCCCGAAGCACTGATGTTGATCGCCCGTGCAGCGGAGGGCTCCGCCCGCGACGGCCTGTCGATCCTCGACCAGGCGATCGCGCATGCCGGGCTCGAAGGCGGCGGCGTGACCGCGGACGCGGTGCGCCAGATGCTCGGCCTTTCCGATCGCGGTGCGGTCCGCGACCTGCTGACGCTGATCCTGGCGGGCGACGGGGCAGGGGCGCTCGCCTCGATGCGCCGCCAATATGATTATGGCGTCGATCCGCTGTCGGTGCTCCGCTCGCTGCTCGAAACCGTGCACGGCATCACGCTGACCAAGGTCGGTACGCCCGCCGATGCCGCGCAGCCGATGGAGGAACGCGCGGCGCGCGAGGAATGGGCGACGTCGCTCGGCTATCCCGCGCTACACCGCCTGTGGCAGCTGTTCCTCAAGGGTCATGACGAAGTGGCCAAGGCCGCGCTGCCGATCGAGGCGGCGGAGATGGCGCTGCTGCGCGCGATCTACGCGTCGACGTTGCCCGATCCCGGCGAGCTCGCGCGTCAGATTGCCAGCGGTGCGGCCCCCGCGACTGCACCGCCCTCGCCATTGCCGTCGTCTGCGACCCCGTCCGGCGAAGCACCGCCCTGGAACGCCCGATCGGCCATCAAGGCGCCCGAGCCCGCGGCGACCGGACCGATCCTGCCGCCGACGTTCGAGGCGCTGGTCGATCTGCTCGACGAATCGGGCGGGCTCGCGATCGCTGCGCGCCTTCGCCACGGCGCGCGCGTCGTAAGCTATGCGCCGCCCGAATTCGTGCTGAGCGGCAGCCGCCCGGTCTCGGCCGACACGTTGGCCGAACTCAACACGCTGTTGAAAACCGTAACGCGGACCGCGTGGAAAGTGTCGATCGTCGACGCACCCGGTGAGCCGACGCTGCGCGAGGTGCAGGACGCCGCCGACGCCGCGGTGCGCCAAGCTATTCTCGAATCCCCGATCATGAAGGCCGCGGTGGCTGCGTTTCCGGACGCTCAGCTCGAATCGTGGCCCGGCCAAAGGAGCAACGCATGAAAAATATCGATGAAATCCTCGCGATGGCGCAGAACGTCCAGAGCGAGCTCGAAAAGGCGCAGGCCAATCTCGACACGATCGAGGTCGAGGGCGCGTCCGGCGGTGGCCTCGTCAAGGTGAAGGCATCCGCCAAGGGCCGCATCATCGGCATCGCGATCGACGATTCGCTGATGCAGGTGAGCGAGAAGCAGATGCTCGAAGATTTGCTGACGGCCGCGTTCAACGACGCGCGCGCGAAGGCCGATGCTGTGTCGGGCACCGAAATGTCGAAGATGACCAGCGGGTTGCAGCTGCCCCCGGGCTTCAAGCTGCCGTTCTGAGACGCGCAAGCCCGGCCGGCGTGGGCCCTGCCCACGACCGACGCGGGCTTTGCCCGTGGCGCAGGTAATTCCCGGCCATTTCCGCTCGTTTCGGCGCGGGAACAATCGCTCTTCGGTCCGCGTTGCGCTCTTCAGTAATTAGGGAGAGTAAAATGGCCGAAGAGCGCATCGTCGAAACACCGACCACCCACACCACCGTGATCGAACGCCGCGGCGGCGGTGGCGGCACGTTGATCGCCGTCGTGCTGCTGATCGCGGTGCTGATCGGCGGTTTCTACCTGTTCAGCCGCCAGGGCGCGCAGAACAGCAAGGATGCTGCGATCACGTCTGCCGCGAAAAGCGTCGGTGGTGCTGCGGACAAGGCCGGCGCTGCGGTCGAGAAGTCGACGCAGTAATAGCTCGGTGCGGCGCGTAGCGGCGGTTCGACCGGCGCCAACATCGATCGGTCCGTTGATATCCCGCACCGCTCAAACGTAGCCCCGACATCGACCAGCCCAAACGTCATCCCAGCGAAAGCTGGGATCTTCCTCGACGGAGCGAACCCGTCGTCACGGGGATACCCCAGCTTTCGCTGGGGCGACGGGTGTGGGGATGTAGGGACAGTGGACCCCTGAACGAGTCCGGGGTGCCGGGGCGACTCGGGATCACCGCAGGCAGCTATCAAGCCCGTCGTTCCGCACCACCGAGACCCGCCGCGACAGTGTATTTCCGTGCTGCCGGACAAACCCGTGCGGGTCGATCGCCGCGCGCTTTTTCGGCAGCGGCAAGACTGCCGCGATCCGCCCCGCCTCGGTCGGCGACAGTGTCGACGCGTCGTGGTTGAAGTACCGGATCGCTCCCGCATTCGCGCCGTATGTCCCGATCCCGGTCTCGGCGATGTTTAGGTATACCTCCATGATCCGTCGCTTGCCCCATAGCGTCTCGATCAACACGGTGAAGTACGCCTCGAACGCCTTCCGCACATAGCCGCCTCCCTGGAACAGGAACGCGTTCTTCGCGGTCTGCTGGCTGATCGTCGAGCCGCCGCGGATGCGTCCGCCCTGCGCATTGCGCGCCGCCGCCCCCGCCATCGCCTTGAAATCGAAGCCGTGATGCGAACAGAACCGCGAATCCTCACCGGCGATCGCGGCGCGCGCCATGTCCGGATCCATTTCCGACAGCGGCATCCAGTCCTTGGTCACGCCGTGGCCGTTGATGACGTCGCCCATCATCGTCCAGGTGAACGGCACCGGCACGAAGCGGTAGATGCCGACCCACGCGACCGTGATCAGGACGAACGCGAAGACGATCTTGGCGAAGATGCGGAGGATGCCCATCGGCGTTCCTTATGCGATCGTGCCGGCCTCGCCAATCACCGCGCGTGCCGCCGCGACGCCGGTCTCGTATGCCCCGTGGGCGGTGGAGAAGTCGGATACGTGGCACGCTTCGCCGGCGAAGTGGATGCGGCCGTCGACGGATGCGGCGAGGACGGCGCGCTGGTCGGCCTGACCGATCCGGGCGTGGCTGTAGCTGCCGCCGATATAGGGTTCGTGGCGCCAGCGGGTCGCCGCCAGCGGCGTGAAGCGCGGGCGCCAGTCGCTGCCGAGCAGTGCAACGAGTTCGTCGATCGCGAACTGTGCGGCGTCGCGGTCTTCGAGCATTTCCGCGCAATCGCCGCCGAAGAAGCTCTCGACGATCGGCCAGCCGAACGGCGACAGGCGGTGGCTGGCGGTACACGCGCTGTACGGGTTGCCGACGAGATGCGCGTTGGTCGGCCATTCGGGCCGGTCGACGTGGAGGAACACCTTGTCCGCCAGACCGAGCGGCAGCGCGTCGGCGGCGACGTGCTTGTCGGGGAGCGGCGGGTCGAACACGATCTGCAATTTGGCAAGAACGGTCGTTGGGACGCAGACGATGACGTGGTCCGCTTCGATCGTTCCTGCCGGCGTGTCGAGCCTTAGCTGTCGGCCGCCGTGGTCAATGCGGGTGACCGGGGTCAAGAGGCGGATGTTCAAGCCGGCGGCGTGGCTCGCGACGAGCGTGCCATAGCCTTCCTTGACGGTCCAATTGTCGTCGGTGGATGCGTTTTCGTAGGCCGCCCAGTCGTGGAGCGAGACCTGGGTCAGGTTCGCGCCGTTGGCGTAGCCGGAGATCGCGTCGATCTTTGCGCGCCAGGGATCGCTAGCGTCGATGAAGTCGGAGAGGGGGCGGTCGGGGCCGTCGAGCGCGGCTAGGGCGCGCGTGTTCCAGGCTTGGTAGGCTGCGGAGGAGGCGGCCTGATCTTCGGGCGGGAAGCCGAGGTCCCGCCATTGGGTGCGCCAGTTCGCGTCGGAGCGATCGACGGTGAAACCGGTGGCCTCTGCGATTGAAGTCCAAGGATTGCGTTGGGCTGAGTGTAGCCAGCCGCAACCGGCGTCGACATGTTTCCCCGCAAAGGCGGGGATCCAGTCTGGGCCCCCGCCTTCGTGAGGGAACAGGGAGGCGAGGGGGAGACTGTGGGCTCGGCCGCCTAGGCGATCGCCCGCCTCGACCAACAACACCTCCTGCCCGGCATCATGCAGCGTTCGCGCCGCTGCAATACCGGCCGCACCGCCGCCAATGACGACGGTGCGCGTCACTTTACGCTGCCAGCAGGCGCTTTTCGCCGGCGATCCGCATCATGCCCTTTTGCAGCTTCTCGAATGCGCGCACCTCGATCTGCCGCACGCGCTCGCGCGAGACGCCGTAGACCTGCGACAATTCCTCGAGCGTCTTCGGGTCGTCCGTCAGGCGACGCTCGGTCAGGATGTGCTGCTCACGCTCGTTGAGATCGTCCATCGCCGACACCAGCATCGAGTGGCGAACGTCCGCCTCCTGTGCATCGGCGACGATCTTGTCCTGCAACGGCGCGTCGTCCTGCAGCCAATCCTGCCACTGGCCTTCGCCGTCCTCACGCATCGGCACGTTCAGCGACGTATCGCCGCCCATCGCCATGCGGCGGTTCATGCTGACGACGTCGGTCTCGGCGACGCCCAGGTCGGTCGCGATCTTGGTGACGTGCTCGGGGCGCAGATCACCGTCCTCGAACGCGTCGAGGCGGCTCTTCATTCGGCGAAGGTTGAAGAACAGCTTCTTCTGCGCAGCCGTGGTGCCCATCTTCACGAGGCTCCACGAGCGCAGGATGTACTCCTGGATCGAGGCGCGAATCCACCACATCGCATAGGTGGCGAGGCGGAAGCCACGCTCGGGCTCGAACTTCTTCACGCCCTGCATCAGGCCGATATTGCCCTCGGAGATGAGCTCCGACGTCGGCAGGCCGTAGCCGCGATAGCCCATCGCGATCTTCGCCACGAGACGAAGATGCGACGTCACCAGCTGCGCCGCGGCGTCGGTGTCGCCATGCTCCTGGAAGCGCTTGGCGAGCATGTATTCCTGCTCGGGCTTCAGGAGCGGAAATTTCTTGATCTCGGCGAGATAGCGATTGAGACCCGCCTCGCTGCCGAGCGCAGGTATCGTCGCTGGAACGTTGGAACGGGCTGCCATGGTCGTAATCCCTTTCTGCTGACCCCGATTGCCGCGCTGCGGCATGGGATCGATTATCTATACGTGAAGCTGGGTGAACAGTTCCTGCATGTCTGCCGGCATTTCGCTTTCGAACGCCAAAGCGATGCTTTTCACCGGATGGATGAACCCCAGATGCGCCGCGTGCAAGGCTTGCCGGCGAAAACCGAGCGTATCGAGCAGCGACTTCTGAACTTGCTTTGTTCTACCATAGACCGGGTCGCCGAGCAACGCGTGGCCGATCGACGCCATGTGCACGCGGACCTGGTGCGTGCGGCCTGTCTCCAGCCGGCATTCGATCAGCGCTGCATTTCGCAGCGTCGTTATCGTCGAGAAGTGCGTGACCGCACGTTTGCCGCCCTCGACGATCGCGATCTTCTTGCGATTCTGCGGACTGCGGGCGAGCGGCGCGTTAACGGTCCCGCTAGGCGGGCGCGGGATGCCGCCGACAATCGCCTTGTAGCGGCGGTCGATGCTGTGGTCGTGGAACTGCTTCGCCAGACCTTCGTGGGCGCGATCGGTCTTGGCAGCGATCATCAGCCCCGACGTGTCCTTGTCGATGCGGTGGACGATGCCGGGTCGCGCGACGCCGCCGATGCCCGACAGATTGCCGGCGCAGTGGTGGAGTAGCGCGTTGACGAGCGTGCCGTCGAAATTGCCCGCGGCCGGGTGGACGACGAGACCGGCAGGTTTGTCGATCACGATCAGGTCGTCGTCCTCGTACGCGACGACGAGCGGGATATCCTGCGCTTCGTTGTGGAGCGGCGTCGGCGGCGGGATCGCCACCGCGAAGACCTGACCCGCGGCGGCTTTCTTCGCCGAATCGCGCCATTCCTTGCCCGCTAAAGTCACCTGACCGGCCGCGATCAGCGCCTTGAGCCGCTCGCGCGACATGTCGGGAAGCACTTCGGCCAGCGCACGGTCCAGCCTCCAGCCATCCGTGGCCGGCGTGATCGATGCTTCGACGATGGAAACCCCCCGGTCCATGTCGTAGCGATGTGGCGATGAGCGTGACGATTTCAAGCGAATTACTGGCACGGCTGGTCGCAGCGGCGGACGCCTCGCCAAATGCCGAGGTTTGCGGGCTGCTGTTCGGGACGGCGCGGCGGATCGAGGCGGCGGAGGCGTGCGCGAACGTGGCGGATGATCCGGCGCGGGCGTTCGAGATCGATCCGGTAGCGTTGTTTGCGGCGTACCGTCGGGCGCGGGTTGGCGGGGCGCCGGTGATTGGGCACTATCACTCGCATCCGTCGGGCTTACCGGTGCCGTCCCCAAGAGACGCGGCGCAGGCGATGGGGGATGGAGCGGTCTGGGTAATCCTTGCTAGCGGGATCGCGCGGGCATGGCGATCGGTGGAAGTTGGCGCGTTCGTCGAAGAGGCGATCAGCCAGATTTGAACGGATTACGAGCCGGCTCAGACTGTTTCCCCGCGAAGGCGGGGACCCAGACTGCGCTCCCGCCTTCGCCGGAGAACAAGGTAGCCGGACAGCATTTCAGCCAAGCCGTGACCTGATCAAACCACTACCCTTGCGTCGCCGCCGCGCCACCGCCAGAAGACGCGCTGTAATTAGGGGATTTTCATGACGGTCAGCCCGGTCGACTTCGCGAGCCTGCTCTGTTCGCGCCTGTGCCACGACCTGATGTCACCGGTCGGTGCGCTCAATAACGGGTTGGAGTTGCTCGCCGACGAGACCGATCCGGCAATGCGCGAGCGCGTCATGCAGTTGCTCGCCGACAGCGCACGCGCGTCCGCCAGCAAGTTGAAATTCTTTCGCCTGGCATTTGGCGCGGCCGGCGGGTTCGGCGAACACGTCGACACGCACGAGGCTCGCAACGCGATCGAGGGACTGGTCGCCGAGAACAAGCGGATCACGTTCGTCTGGGGCGTCGAGACCCCCGCGATGCCCAAGTCGGCCGTGAAGGTCCTGCTGAACCTCGCGCTGGTCGCGACCGAATCGTTGGTTCGTGGCGGCACGATGGAGGTTGGTGGCGAGGAGAATGACGGCCAGCTCGAAATCGTCGTGAAGATCGAGGGCGGACGGATCGTCCTGGACCCGGAGATTCGCCGTACGTTGGTCGACGGCGAAGGGGTACAAGACGTCACGCCGCGCGCCGCGGCGGCGTATATGATCAACACGCTGGTGAAGGACGCAGGTGGTACGGTGATCGTATCCGAACCTGCGGACGGCATCATGATCTTCGGCGCGGTGTTCAACGCACGGTAAGGCGTTTGCGCCCGCGCTGGACCTAAACGCGCCCTTAACCTCCGCCATGCATGACAAGTCCGGAACTCGGGGCTGGCATGGACGATCTGCTACAGGAATTCATTGCCGAGACGCGCGAAACGCTGGAGGCGATCTCCGGCGAGATCGTCGCGTGGGAAGCTGATCCGACGGATCGAGCCCGGCTCGACGCGATCTTCCGCTTTGTCCACACCGTAAAGGGTAGCTGCGGGTTCCTCGACCTGCCTCGACTTGCCCGGCTGAGCCACGCCGCCGAAGACGTGCTGGCTGCAGTACGCGACGGCAAGCGGACGCCGGATACAGCGCTCGTCAACGCGGTGCTCGGTATCGTCGACCGAATCGCCGCGATCGTCGAGGCGATCGATGCCGGGTCCTCGCTCGACGATTCGGAAGAAGACGCGTTGATCGCAGCGCTGGCCCCGGATGCGCGGCCGATCGCAGCGATCGCGGGTTCGCCGGTCAGCCGTAGCACCAGTCGGAGCGTCCGGCTCAACGTCGACCTGCTCGATCACATGATGAGCGGCATGTCCGAAATGGTGCTGGCGCGGAACGAACTCGCCCGTCGACTGCGCGATAGCGACGTCGATCCGCAAGTCGAGGCGGCGCTCGAACGGCTGTCGCTGACCGTGGCCGACATGCGCGATACCGTGACGCGCACTCGCATGCAGAAGGTCGATGCGCTGTTTTCCGCACTGCCGCGGGTAGTGCGCGACACGAGCGCGGAACTGGGCAAGGCGGTCAATCTCGTGATCGAGGGCGCCGATGTCGAACTCGACCGCGAGATGATCGAGTTGATGCGCGATCCGCTGCTCCATATCGTCCGCAACGCGATCGATCACGGGATCGAGAGCCCGATGGCGCGCCGTGCGGCCGGCAAGCCGCAAACCGGGCGCTTGGTGATCTCTGCGCGGCAGTCGGGTAACCAGATCCTGATCGAGATCAGCGATGACGGCAAAGGTATCGACGTCGCCCGAATCGTCGCCAAGGCCGCCGAGCAGAAACTCCACAGCGCCGCCGAACTCGCCGGGATGAGCGACACCGCGAAGCTCGACCTGATCTTCGCAGCAGGCCTGTCGAGCCGGGATACGGTGACCGCAACCTCGGGGCGCGGTGTCGGCATGGACGTGGTGCGCGCGAACATCGAGCAGATCGGCGGACGTATCGTATTGGTCAACGATCCGGGGCGTGGGTTGCGGATCGTCGTGCATGTCCCGCTGACGCTATCGATCCTGTCGACGCTGATCGTCGGCGTCGGGTCTCAGCGTTTCGCCGTGGCGCGCCAGTCGATCGAGGAGATCGTCATGGTGCGCGGTGACCAGGTTCGGATCGAGACCATCGGCGATGCGGCCGCCGTTCTCGTGCGGGGGCGCCGCATGCCGCTCGTCTCGCTCGCCAGCATGTTCGGACTTGGCACCGCCGCCCCGCCGACGTTGGTGATCGTCTCGACCCGCGAAGGCGCGTATGCGCTCGGCGTCGATACCGTGATCGACACGGAGGAACTCGTCGTCAAACCGGCATCGCCCGCGCTGATGGCGACGGGTGTGTATGCGGGCATGACGCTGCCGGACAATGGTCGCCCGATGTTGCTGTTGGACGGGGCGGGGATCGCCATCGTCGCCGGTTTGCGGTTCGCGGCCGCCGTCGACGATAGCGAGGACGACGACATCGTCGTTCCTGGAGTGTCCGCGTTGCTGTTCGACGATCTCGACGGCCAACGCCGGGCGATCGCGTTGGCGGTGATCGATCGGGTCGAACCCGTGCCTACGAGCGCGATCCGCTGGACCGCGGGCGCAATGCGGCTGTCGATCGGCGATGCGATCATTCCGCTGCACGCGGTCGGCACGTTCGGCGAAAGGACCGAAGTCGCGGTGCTGCGGCTGACCGACGGCGAGAGCGAGATGGCCTATGCGATTGCCGACGCGATCGACATCGTCACGTTACCGGCGGAGATCGCCCCGCCGCGCAGATCGGTCGAGGGTGGCGGTGGCCCGATCGCCGGCGTCGTGCTGATTGCCGGCGAACAGATCGAACTGGTCGATCCGCACGCCTTGTTCGCTGGCGAACCGGTGACGATCGCAAGCCCGCCCGTCTGCCTGATGCAGGTCGATGGGTCGGGGTGGATGGAGACGTTCCTGAAGCCTGCACTGGAGGCGTCCGGCTATCGCTGCGTTACGGTGCTGGCAGCCGGCGAGACGGCCGCGGTCGCCTTGGCGATGGAAGATTCGCCGGCCTGCGATACAGCGGCGCCAGTGGTGACGCTACGACGCTCGCTGACGGCCGGCGGTGACGACGACGCGAGCATCTATCGCTACGATCGCCCCGCGCTGATCGCGGCGATCGCGGCACGGAGGGGATTGTGACCGAGTTGTTCCTGGTCGCGCACATTGCCGGCCGCGGCGTCGCAATCGATGCGTCGCAGGTCGAATCGGTCGTGGATATCGGCGAGATCGTCGCAGCGCCGCGCGCCGGAGCGTTCGTTCGCGGCGTCGCAGCGCTCCGCAGCCGAGTCGTGACGGTCATCGATACCGGTATCGCCCTTGGGCTATCGCCAACGCCCGACGGCGTTCGCCGCGCCGTGATCACGATCATCGAGGGGCATCATTACGCCATCCTCGTCGACTCGGTTGAGGATGTCGCGCCGTTCGCACGCCAGCCATTGTCGTCGGGGCTGGCCCTGCGCAACGGCTGGGCCTCGGTCGGTACCGGCATCGTCGAGCGTGACGGTGAACCCTTGCTGGTGATCGACCTGTCGGCTGTCCTGCACACGACGGCGGTTCCGTGAGGCCATCGTATCCAGGCGGCGCTTAACGCGTCGCTTACCCTTTTGAAGGTACACTCGTCGCACGATTTCCCCCCGGAAGGCTTTTCATGAAGACCTGTCTCGTCGTCGATGACTCCAAGGTGATCCGCAAGGTCGCACGCCATATCCTGGAGACGCTAGACTTCACCGTTACCGAAGCTTGCGATGGCCGCGAAGCGCTGGCCGCCTGTCTCGCGTCGATGCCCGATGTGATTTTGCTCGACTGGAACATGCCGGTCATGAGCGGCATGGATTTCCTCCGTGCCCTGCGCGAAGCCGACGTGCCGCGTCGGCCCAAGGTCGTGTTCTGCACCACCGAGAACGGGATGGCCTATATTCGCGCCGCGATCGAAGCCGGAGCGGACGAATATGTGATGAAGCCGTTCGACCGCGACACGCTGGAATCGAAGCTCCAGATCGTCGGCCTGGTCTGATCCGAACGCTTCGGTGACGACTCGCTCCGTCCCTGTATCGCGGCACCTCGACCGCGATGACGTCGACACGGCACGTGTGCTGATCGTCGACGATTCGGTCGTCGCTCGGGCGGTCATCGCGCGGATGGTCGATGGCAGCGACCGTTTCTCGGTCGTCGGTGCCGTCGGTAACGTCGCTGCGGCCCTCGAGTTTCTCGGTCGGGCATCCGTGGATTTCATCCTGCTCGACATAGCGCTGCCGGGTATCGACGGGTTGAGCGCACTCCCGGATCTGATTTCGGCAGGGCAGGGTGCGAAAATACTCATCGTGTCCTCCTCTGCAGACGAGGGGGGCGCGACCGCGATCCAGGCGATGGCGCTCGGCGCGGCGGAGACGCTGATCAAACCGTCGACCGGCGCGCTTTCGCAGGTGTTCGCGACCGCGCTCGTCGGCAAACTCGAAAAGCTCAGCGAGTATCCAGCGCCGCCGCCGCCGTCGCCGACGCCGCCACAACCGATCGTACGGCCGTTGGCGGCTCCGACGGTGATCGAGCAGCGGCCGCTGGTTCGCCCGGTTTCGGCGAGCGAGGAGTATGACATCGTCGCGATCGGCGCATCGACTGGCGGTATCCACGCGCTCGGCCAGATGTTCCGCGCGGTGCCACAGGCGTTTCGTCTGCCGATGATCATTACCCAGCATCTGCCGACGTCGTTCATGCCGTATTTCGCAGCGCAGGTTGCTCTGCTTGCCGGGCGCCCGTGCGATGTCGCCGTCGACCGGTTGCGTATTCGCCCGGGCCGGATCATCGTCGCGCCGGGCGATGCCCACCTCAAATGCGTTAAGCTGTCTGACGGCGGTGCCGCGCTGCGACTGACGCACGAGGATGCCGCCAGCGGGTGCATGCCGTCGGTCGATCCGATGCTGAGTTCGCTTGCGGATGTGTACGGCGCCCGCCTGCTCGCCGTCGTGCTGAGCGGCATGGGGCGCGATGGCGCGGAAGGCGCACGGCGCGTCCACGACAGCGGCGGCTGCGTCGTCGTCCAAGACCGGCAAAGCTCGGTCGTATGGGGAATGCCCGGTGCGGTTGCGGCATTGGGCATTGCGGACGCGGTGCTGTCCCCGGACGCCATCGGGCAGCTGATCGCAACGCGACGTCGGCCATGACGCTGGCCCCCGTTCCCCCGCTGGGCGTGTCGCAGACCGCGATCAACGTACTGAGCGCGTTACTCGAGGCGCGGACCGGGCAGCAGATCGGTGCCTATCGCTCGTGGCGGGTGGATACGGCGCTGAAACCGCTGTTGCGCGCGCGCAAGCTCGATACGCTCGATCAGTTGGTGACCCAATTGCTGCAGGGAAGCGACAGGTCGATCGGCGACACCATCGTCGATGCGCTCGTCAACCAGGAAACTTCGTTCTTCCGCGACGCGCAGGTATTCCAGACGCTGGCCGAGGTCGTTGCCGAAGCCGAGTCCGATCGCCGCCGCGCACGCATCTGGTGCGCTGGATGCTCGACAGGCCAGGAGCCCTTGTCGCTGGCGATGCAGTTTGCGGAGCGCAAGGAGGCGACCGGCGCCCCGATACCGGAAATCATCGCCACCGACGTTTCCGACGCCGCGATCGCGCGCGGGCGGTCCGGCCGTTTCTCGCAGTTCGAGATACAACGCGGACTTCCGGTGCGGCGCATGGTCCAGTGGTTCGACACGACCGGAAGCGACTGGGTGGCGAAACCCGATCTGCTGGCGATGGTTGCTTTTCGCCGGATGAACCTGGTCGCCGACCAGCCCCCGCCGGGGCAGTTCGATGTCGTCCTGTGCCGCAACGTCTTGTTGTACCTGTCGGCCGAAACCAAGAACGAGGTGTTTCCGAAGATCGCAGCTGCGTTGAAACCCGACGGCGTGTTCGTGATGGGCGCCGGCGAAACCGTCATTGGCCAGACCCGCCTGTTCGAGCCAAGCAAGCGCTTCCGAGGCTGTTACGAACCACTCGGCAAAGGTCTCTCGCGCTAACGATACGCGGCCGTAACGCGTGAGTGTTCTCTGCGTCCACGCACCATCGCAGTGACATTGTGAACCAGCATCCATAATGGACGGCGTTCACCAATCGGATCTCTCATGCGTGCATTCTTCGTTCCCATTCTTGCGGGGGGAAACCTCCGGGATCGCGTCCTGGCCTGTGTCGGGGCGCTGTTCGGCATCGGCCTGACCAGTGCGATCAGCGCGTCGTTGATCCATCCGGACGGCGCGTTTCTGTTGATCGCTGCGCCAATGGGAGCGGCAGCCGTCCTGGTGTTCGCCGTACCGGCCAGTCCGCTCGCGCAACCCTGGCCGGTGGTCGGCGGGAACGTCATCGCCGCGATCGTCGGCGTCACCGTCGCAAAGCTCGTACCCGCACCCGAAATCGCAGCCGGAATCGCAGTCGCCGCGGCGATCCTCGCAATGTCGGTAACGCGGTCGCTACATCCGCCTGCCGGCGCAGTCGCGCTGACGGCGGTCGTCGGTGGGCCTGCGGTGCTCCACGCAGGCTATGCGTTCGCCGTCGTGCCTGTAGCTTTGAATGCCGTCATCCTGATGACGCTCGGCGTCCTCTTCCACAAACTTACCGGCCACAGCTACCCGCATCGTACCCGCGTCGTTGCTGCGCAGGCGCCCCCGGCCATCGGACACGAGCCGGAAGATCTCGATAACGCGTTGATCGATCTCGGCGATACGCTGGACGTCAGTCGCGAGGATCTCGACATGCTCGTGGAGCGTATCGAGCATCACGCTGCACGACGCCGCTCGGCCGATGCCCGTCCCGGGCAGCGTCCCCGTCCAGTTTGACTCTGAACTAGCGGATACCGAGGTCTGCAGGGCCGAACGCATCGGGCAACAACTCGGACAGGCGATACGTGCGGATCGCATCCCCGTCGGCTGCGCCACAATGAACCGGAAGATCGCGCCCGCCCAGTTGGCCGGCTTCGTTGATGACCTGGCGGCAACGACCACAGGGGCTGACCGGATGCGTGCCCGTCGCGCGTCCGTCCGCGTCCATCGCGCCCCCGATCACGCCGATCGCGACAATATCGCGCAATCGTCCCGCCGCGCTCGCGGTGGCGATCGCGACCGTCTCGGCGCACAGCGACAGGCCATAGCTCGCATTCTCGAAGTTCGCGCCGGTTATGACCGTGCCGTCGTCGAGCAGCACCGCGGCGCCGACGGCAAAGCGCGAATAGGGGGCGTGGGCGTTGCGCGCGGCCTCGCGTGCTGCAGTCACGAGTCGCGTTGCTTGTTCAGTCATGATGCCACCACGTCCCAGTTAACCGGTCCTTCGATCCCGTCGATGCGGCGGAAATCGCTGGCGCGCCACATTCGCCACGACCGCGACGTATAGTCGGGCTTCAGGATGTTCTCCACCGCCCATACCGGCCGCGGAATGGCGCCCGACAGGTCGTATCGCGATTCGACCGCCTTGCTGATTCGCAGCATCACCGGTTGGGCGGTGTGGGTTTCGACCATCGTCACGAACTCCGAGACTTCGGCGATCAGTGTGGCCCGATCGGGTCGCGCGGTGCAATCGTCATGGAACGCGATGTCCACGGCGGTCGGCAACGCATCCGAGGTTCGTGGGACGAACGTGTTGAACGCGTTCGCCTGTTCGTCCGCGCGCTGGCACAGCGAAAAGACGTGGACCGCGCCGCGTCGCAGGCCGGCTTCGGGGAGCGCTGCCCAGTTCGCCTCGAACCCGGGATCGCGCCGGTCGGTGCCCGAGGTCGCGACGATATAGGCGAAGTCGGCGCCGCTCGCGCGGACCGTGCCCCATTCGATCGGTCCTGCATTCTCGGCAAGGTCGATGCCCTGCAGCGGATAGCGCTTCACGTCGGGATGCCAGCCGGTCGCGGCGGTCCAGCCGCAAATGCCGACGAAGCCGGCGGCGGCCAGCGCGCCGGCGAATTTCAGAAGTCCGTAAGCCATGTGTCTTCTAGTTGCGGATGTGGAGGACGCAGATCAGCGTGAACAGCCGCCGCGCGGTGTCGAAATCGACCTCGATCTTGCCGTCGAGACGGTCTTTCAGAAGCTCTGCCGCTTCGTTGTGGATGCCGCGCCGCGCCATGTCCACCGTCTCGATCTGCGCTGGCGATGATTGCCGGATCGCCTGATAATAGCTGTCGCAGATCGCGAAATAGTCTTTGATCGGCCGACGGAAGCGTCCGAGCGCGAGTACCAGCGTTTCGAGATGGGTATCGTCTTCGCGGTGAATGTGGATGCCGAGGCGCCCTTCCTCCGACTGGAGCTTGATCCGGTACGGCCCTGCATACCCATCGGCATAGGCGCGCTGCGGCGCGAAATGGTTGCCCTCGATCAGGTCGAAGATCGCGATCCGCCGCTCCTGCTCGACATCGGCCGAGCGCCAGCCGAGACTGGTCTCGTCGAGTTGCACGTCGATGATCCGCGGGTCGGCCATCATCGCTCGATAGCGGCGGTCGTATCGCCTGTCACTTGTCGTGAGTCTCGTCACTTATCCCCAGCATTCCGTCGCACGTCGCTTGGACCGCGCGGTCCGCATCGCGTACACGCCGCCCATGGCAACTCTCGCATTCCCCGTTCCCGCTGTTCCCGAACCACAGCAGCTTCCCCGCAACGTCGAGGCCGAGGCGGCGATGCTCGGCGCGATGATGATCGACAACCGACTCGCCGACGATCTCGTCGACAAGCTCGAACCGGGTCACTTTTTCGAACCCGTGCACGGACGCATCTTCGCGGCGATCAAGACGCTGCGCGGCAACGACATGCTGGTGACGCCGGTCACGCTGCGACCGATGTTCGATGCCGACGAAGGCATGCGCGAGCTCGGCGGCCCGGCGTATCTGGCCGGGCTGACCGGCAGCGGCGCGGGCCTGATCGGCGCGCGCCAGTTCGCGCAGCAGATCTATGACCTGGCAATGTTGCGCGCGCTCGTGTCGGTCGGGCGGACCTTGGTTGATCGCGCGATGGACACCTCCGAGGAGGTCAATCCGCGCGCGCAGATCGAACTGGCCGAGGAGGAGCTCTTCAAGGTCGCGGCGGATGGCGGCTCCGAGAACACGGTGAAGTCGTTCGCGCAGGCAACCACGGCGGCGGTGAAGATGGCCGAACGTGCACTGAATTCCGGCGGCAATCTGTCGGGCGTTACCACCGGCATCGATTCGATCAACGCGAAGATCGGCGGCATGCATCACAGCGATCTCATGATCCTCGCCGGTCGTCCGGGCATGGGCAAGACCTCGCTCGCCACCAATATCGCGTTCAACGCCGCGCGGCGCTGGATGCGCGACATGGCCGACGGGATCGCGCCGAAGGATTCGGTTGGCGCGAAGGTCGCGTTCTTCTCGCTGGAAATGTCCGCCGATCAGCTGGCGACGCGTATTCTGGCCGAGCAGTCGCAGATCTCGTCCGAGTCGCTCCGCATGGGTAAGATCAGCCGGACCGAGTTCGCGCAGTTGGCGGCGGCTGCGGCCGAGCTGGAGAATTTGCCGCTGTTCATCGACGACACGGGCGGTCTCTCGATCGGCGCGCTGCATACGCGCGTGCGCCGGTTGCAACGTCGGCATAACAACGAGATCGGGCTGGTGGTGGTCGACTACCTGCAGCTGCTGTCGGGATCGGGCAAGAGCAAGGACGGCAACCGCGTCCAGGAAATCTCCGAGATTTCGCGTGGACTGAAGACGCTGGCGAAGGACTTGAACGTGCCGGTGCTGGCGCTGTCGCAGCTGTCGCGTGCGGTGGAATCGCGCGAGGACAAGACGCCGATGCTGTCGGATCTTCGCGAGTCGGGGTCGATCGAGCAGGACGCGGACATGGTCTGGTTCGTGTACCGCGAGGATTATTACGTCGCGTCGAAGGAGCCCAAGCGACCCGCGGAGGGTGACAGCTCGAAGATCTTCGAGGACCACGCATCGTGGGCGGCGGAGATGGAGCGGGTCTACGGCCTGGCGGAGCTGATCATCGCCAAGCAGCGCCACGGCGCGACGGGCAAGGTCCGGATGAAGTTCGATCCGACGATCACCAAGTTCTCGGATCTCGCCGAGTATTGAGTGTCTGAGTCCCTCGCCCCTTCGGGGAGAGGGAAGGGGCCCGCCGCCCTTGCGGTGGGAAGGGAGAGGGGCGTGAGGCTAGGGACCTGGATCCCAACCACCCCTCTCCCTTCCGTCGCTACGCTCCTCCTTCCCTCTCCCCGGAGGGGCGAGGGATAGCGGTCAGATCATCGGGTCGTAGTCTGTTGGGGCGTGGATGCCGCATTCGACCTTGTCGAAACTCCGCCAGCGGCCAGCGCGCGGGTCTTCGCCGGGGGCGACTTTAGTGGTGCACGGCGCGCAGCCGATCGAGAGATAGCCTTGTGCCTCGAGCGGATGACGCGGGAGGTCGTGCTCGGCAAAATAGGCGTCGAGCTTGGCCTTGTCCCAGTCGGCAAGCGGGTTGATTTTCAACCGCCCCTCATCCTCCTCGAACCGCGGTAGCGCGGTGCGGGTGCCGGACTGAAACCCCTTCCGCCCCGAAATCCACGCATCGAACGGGGCTAGCGCACGCCGCAACGGCTCGACCTTGCGCAGATCGCAGCACCCGTCCGGATCATACGACCAGCGCAACCCCGTCTTGTCCTTGATCGCCAGCAACCGCGGATCCGGGCGGAACACGCGCAGGTCGGTGAACCCCAGTTTCTCCGCCAGCTCGTCGCGATAGGCCAGCGTCTCGCCGAACATCTTCTGCGTGTTCGTAAAGATTACCGGCACGTCGACATCGACCTGCGCGACCATGTGCAGCAATACCGCCGACTCCGCGCCGAACGAAGACACCGCCGCGATCCGCCCGCGCAACTCGCCGACCAGTAGCTCGAACAGCATCTCCTGCGCGGAGACTCCTTCGAACCGGTCCTGCATCGCCATCGCATCGGCGCGCGTGAACGCCGGCGTGACGTCGATCATGTCGAGTTGGCGCGCGGGCTCACCCATGGCGCAGCTTCCACACCGGCACCGCGCCATCGGCCGCCTTCTGGTACGGCGTATCGTAGCGCTCGAGGCTCGCACGCAGCACGTCGATATCGATCGGCGCCTGCGGTGCGAAGCTGTCGAACCCGCAGCGCCGCATCAGCGGAATCTGATCGACCAGCACGTCGCCCTGCGCGCGCAGTTCGCCGGCATAGCCCGCCTCGCGCAGGATCCGCGCGGACGAATAGCCACGCCCGTCACGGTAGCCGGGAAAGCTCACCTCGATCAGCGCAAGCTGGTCGATCTGCGGCAACAGCGCACGTGCGTCGTCGCCCGCTTCCAGGCGCACGGCGGCGGCATTGCTCTGGCCGATGAACGAATCGAGCGTCACCGCGGGTTCGTCATGCGGCTCGTCGTCGCGAAAACGGAGCAGCGTCTGGTCCGGATACTCAACCATAGATCGCCTCCTTGAACGTCTCGAAGCCGACGCGGCGGTAGGTGTCGAGGAAGCGCTCGCCGGGGTCGCGGACCTGCAGGTACCGGTCGGTGACACGCTCGATCGCGTCGACCACGCCGTCCTCGGAGAAGCCGGGGCCGGTGATCTTCGCGAGGCTCACATCCTCCGCGCCCGAGCCGCCGAGCGAGAGTTGGTAATTCTCGGTGCCCTTCTTGTCGACGCCGAGGATGCCGATGTGGCCCGCGTGATGGTGCCCGCACGCGTTGATACAGCCGCTGATCTTGAGCTTCAACTCACCCAGGTCGCGCTGGCGGTCGAGGCTGCCGAAGCGAGTCGCGATCTTCTGTGCGAGCGGGATCGAGCGGGCGTTGGCGAGGCTGCAATAATCGAGACCGGGGCAGGCGATGATGTCGCTGATCAAGTCCAGATTGGCTTCGGCGAGGCCGGCGTCGTTCAGCGCCGACCATACCGCGTGGAGGTCGGCGATGCGGACATGTGGCAGGACGATGTTCTGCGCATGCGTGACGCGCAGTTCGTCGAAGCTGTAGCGGGTGCCGAGGTCAGCCATCAGGTCGATCTGGTCCGCCGACGCGTCGCCGGGGATGCCGCCGATCGGCTTCAGGCTGATGTTGACGATCGCATAGCCGGGCTGCTTGTGGGCCTTCACGTTCTGGTCGAGCCAGACCGCGAAGTCGGGGTCGCTGCGGTCGATGTCGGTCGAGGCGTTGGCGTCGAAATCAGGCGCGCCGAAGTGGCTCGTGATACGCTCCAGCTCAGCCCGTGGAGGATCGAGGCCAAGGCCCTTCACCGCGGCGAACTCCTCCTCGACCTGGCGGCGATATTCGTCGGGGCCGATCTCGTGAAGCAGGATCTTGATCCGCGCCTTGTAGATGTTGTCGCGCCGGCCATAGCGATTGTAGACGCGCAGGCATGCCTCGAGATAGCTCATCAGGTCGTCGGCGGGGACGAAGTCGCGGATCTCGTGGCTGATCATCGGCGTACGGCCCATGCCGCCGCCGACGAAGATCTTCGCGCCGAGTTCGCCGTCGCGGACGTGAAGACCGATGCCGATGTCGTGCAAACGCATCGCCGCGCGATCCTCGTCCGCCGCGATCACGCAGATCTTGAACTTCCGCGGCAGAAACGTGAATTCCGGGTGGAACGTCGACCATTGGCGGATCAGCTCGGCCCAGGGGCGCGGGTCGGCGACCTCGTCTGCGGCGGCCCCGGCGAACTGGTCAGAGCTGATGTTGCGGATGCAGTTGCCGCTGGTCTGGATGGCATGCATCTCGACCGTCGCGAGTTCCTGGAGAATGTCGGGGGTCTGGTCGAGCTGGATCCAGTTGAACTGGATGTTCTGGCGCGTGGTGAAGTGGCCGTAGCCGCGGTCGTACTTGCGCGCGATGTGCCCGAGCATCCGCATCTGGCGGCCGTCGAGCGTCCCGTACGGCACCGCGACGCGCAGCATGTAGGCATGCAGCTGGAGGTACAGCCCGTTCATCAGCCGCAGCGGCTTGAACTGGTCCTCGGTCAGCTCGCCCGAGAGGCGGCGGCGGACCTGATCGCGGAACTCGTCGACGCGCTGGTCGACGATCGCCTGGTCGTATTCGTCGTATTTATACATATCAGATCACCCAGCTGCCGGCGTTGGGGTCGGCGGGTTTGAGAGTCAGGTCGGGCCGCATCGTCGGGCCCAAAGCGCGGATGCGGTCCTTGATGTGGGCGGGGCGGGGACCTTCGTCGGTCTGCGTCGCCTCGATCAGATAGGGCACGTTGACGCGGCGAGCGCCTTCCTCCGCCTGGAGAATGGCTTCACCCGCGACGCCGACGTCTGCCGCGTCCTCGATATGGCGCGACCAGCCATTGCCGGTCCACCAGACGACATCGCCGGTGGGAAGGTCGTTTCCGGTCAACAGCTTCATGCGGCGGCGTCCTCTGCTACGCGAGCCCAGCGGGCGAGTTTGTCTTCGGCGTCCGACAGCAGGACGACTTCGCCGACGACGATGATCGCGGGGCTTTTCACCGCCTCGCGGGTTACCATCGCGCCGAGATCGGCGAGCAGCGTACGGATCGCTCGGCTTCCTTTGAGCGTGCCGCGCTCGAGCACGGCGACGGGCATGTCGGGGGCGACGCCATCGGCCATCAGCTTGTCGGCAATGTCGGTCGCGGTGGCCACGCCCATGTAGATCACCAGCGTACGGCCCTGGCCGGCAAGCCCGGACCAGTCCTGCTCGGTCAGACCCTTGCACTGGCCCGCGACGAAGCTGACCGCGCTCGAATGATCGCGGTGGGTCAGCGGCAGCATTGCTTCGGCGGCGCAACCGAGCGCGGCCGACACGCCGGGGATGACTTCGACGGGGAGGCCGGCGGCGCGGACCGCCTCGACTTCCTCGCCGCCGCGACCGAACACGAACGGATCGCCGCCCTTCAGGCGAATGACGATCGCGCCGGTCTTCACATGCGCGATGATCAGCGCATTGATCGCGTCTTGCGGCAGCGTATGGCGCGCGCGCTGTTTGGCGACCGAGATGCGCTGTGCCGACGGCGGCGCGATGTCGAGCACGCGTGGATCGATCAGGCCGTCATGCACGACGACGTCGGCGGTCTTCAGCGCCTCGACCGCGCGGACGGTGAGCAGGCCGGGGTCGCCGGGGCCGGCCCCCACGAGGATGACGCGCCCGCGGGCGGTTGGGTCTAGGAGACTTGCCATGCGACGGGAGATGGGCGGATGCGCGCTGCGCCGCAACCGAATGATGCTTTGGCGGCAGGTAGGAGAGCTTTTGTCCGTCAGGCGGTCAGGCGTCGCTGAGGCCGATGCCGATGCTCGCGCGGGCGCTCTCGGATTCGCTGCTGACGACCGGGTAGGCACAGTAATCGGCCGCATAATAGGCGCTTGGCCGGTGGTTGCCCGACCAGCCGACGCCGCCGAACGGGGCGCCGGACGACGCGCCATTCGTTGGCTTGTTCCAGTTGACGATACCGGCCCGGATGTTCGCCCAGAAGCGGTCGTACAGCGCTGGCGTCTGACTGATGAGCGAGGCGGACAGGCCGTAGCGCGTGTTGTTCGCCTCGGCGATCGCGGCATCGAAATCGTCGACGCGGATGACCTGCAGGATCGGGCCGAACAGCTCGATATCCGGACGGTCCGGGATGTCGGTGACATCGATCAGCGCGGGCTTCAGGAAAGGGAGATGGTCTACCGGCCGTTCGAGATGACGGATCGCGCGCCCGCCATGCGCGAGCAACGCGAGGAAACTCTCGGCAAGCTGATCGGCTGCCTGGTTGTCGATGACCGGGCCCATGAACGGCGCCGGATTGGCATGCGGTTCGTCGACGATGATCCGGCCGATCATCTTATCGATCGTCGCGACCAACGGGTCGTACAGCTTGGTGTCGATGATCAGACGGCGTGCAGCGGTACAGCGCTGGCCAGCCGTGGTGAACGCGGACTGGATCACCAGCACGGCCGCGGTGTGCAGGTCGGGCGTGTCCCAGACGACGATCGGGTTGTTGCCGCCCATCTCCAGCGCAAGGATCTTCTCGGGCTTGTCGGCAAAGGCACGGTTGAGCGCGAGACCGGTCTGGGCAGAGCCGGTGAACAACAGTCCGTCGATACCGGGATGCGCGGCGAGCGCCTTGCCCTCCGCGGGGCCACCGATAACGAGGCGGATGCACTCGGGCGGCACGCCGGCGGCGCGAAAGCATTCGACCAGGAACGCACCCACCGCAGGGGTTTTCTCCGACGGTTTGAAAACGACCGCGTTGCCGGCGATCAAGGCCGGGACGATGTGGCCGTTGGGCAGGTGCGCGGGGAAATTATACGGCCCCAGAACAGCCAGCACGCCGTGCGGCTTGTGACGGACGGCGATACGCGAGCCCATCGTCGCTTCGAGCCGACGCTGCGCGGTGCGATCGGCATAGGCGCTGACCGAGATGTCGACCTTGGCGATGACCGTCTCGACCTCGCCGCGCGCTTCCCAGATCGGCTTGCCGGTTTCGCGCGCGATCAGGTCGGTGAAGGCGTCGTTGCGTTGGCGGACGATGTTGGCAAAGCGCCGCATCGTCTCGATCCGGAAGGCCAGCGGCTTCGAGGCCCAAGTCGACCAGCCAGCGCGCGCGCAGGACACTTCGGCGTCGACGTCGCCGATCGGGTGACGCCAGAGGACCGCACCGGTAGCCGGTTCGTGGGAGATGATCTCGTCGGACATTCGTCGCTCTTGCCTCAAATCATGGACGATTCCAATTATTCGGCGAGTGCTTCGCCCATCGAGCGGATCGCCGCGACCTTGGCGTCGAGCAGCGTCCAGTCGTCGTGCTCGGCGATCGGCGCCCAGATCGCTTCCACTTCGTCGATCAGCATGCTGCACGGGTCTCCCGACCAATAGGAATGCGAGCGATCTTTGCGCGGTTCGTACGTAGCGAGTGCAGCACGGACTTCGACCCAGGGGTCGGCATACGTGTCGGGCAGGTCCCCGCCAAATGCATCGAAAAAGAAGCGGTCGATGCCGACGCCCGAGGTGCGCAGCGCGCGTTCGGTAGCCTGGACGAGGTCCTGGTCGGTCTGCGGATCGCGCGGACGGACACCGAGACGCCAGAGAATCGCCTGCGTGACTTCGGGTTGGTAGCGCGGTCCGAACTGGTCGAGCGCAGCCACCAGCGGATCGCTGTCGGCGATCTGCCGAAGTGCGACCGCGAGTTGCATCACGTCCCAGTGGATCGCCTCGGGCTGGCGGCCGAACGCGTAGAGTCGCTGGTGGTCGAAATAGGCCGCAGTGAAGGTTGCGTCCCAGGTCGGCGCAAAGCGCCACGGGCCATAATCGAAGCTCTCGCCGGTGACGTTGATGTTGTCCGAATTGAGGACGCCGTGGACGAAGCCGGCGGCCATGTAGCGCGCGGCGAGGCGGGCGGTGCGACCGACGACGAGATCGAGCAGGCGAACCGGGTCTTCGCTGTCCTCGTCGTAGAGGTTGCGCAGGGTGTAGCCGACGAGTTTACGCAATCCCGCTTCGTCGCGGTGATAGGCGAGGCGCTGGAAGCTGCCGATGCGGACATGGCTGTGGTTGAGGCGGACGAGGACGGCGGAGCGCGTCGGACTGGGCTCGTCGCCGCGCTGCAACTGCTCGCCGGTCTCGATCAGCGACAGCGTGCGCGAGGTCGGGACGTTCAAAGCTTCGAGCATCTCGGTTGCGAGGATTTCGCGAACACCACCCTTGAGCGTGAGACGACCATCGCCGGCGCGGCTCCAGGGCGTCTGGCCCGAACCCTTGGTGCCGAGGTCCATCAGGCGACCGCGATCGTCGCGCATCTGCGCGAAGGTGAAGCCGCGACCATCGCCGAGCTCGGGATTGTAGCTGCGGAACTGGTGGCCGTGATAGCGGAGCGCGAAGGGCTGGGGGAGCGTGTCGGGGAGCGGCTCGAACCGGCCGAAATGGCGGGTCCAGGCTTCGTCGGTGAGCGCATCGAGCCCGATCTGCGCGGCGGCGCGGTCGTTGCGGAAGCGCAGCCGGGTCTCGGGGAAGTCGGCGGGTGCGACGGGGTCGAAGAAGCCGTCCCCGAGGTCGAGGAGCTTTGCTTCGGGGCGATACACTTGCGGGCGGATGGGCATGCGGCGATATGGTGGCCGCTACCCGAAGGACGCAACCATGGCCGCTTACGAAAACCTCTATTGGTGGTCCAACGACGGGCTGAGACTGCACGCGCGGGACTATCCGGGGGGCGCGGAAGGCCAGCCGCCGATCATCTGCATGCCCGGCCTGACGCGCAATGCGCGCGATTTCGATGCGCTCGCGGCAAGGTTGGCAGGGCGCTGGCGCCTGATCGCGGTGGACTTTCGCGGGCGCGGCGAGAGCGCGTATGCGAAGGATCCGATGTCGTACGTCCCGCTGACCTATGTGCAGGACGTCGAGGCGTTGCTGACCGAGCTCGGCATCGGCCGGTATATCGCGTTCGGCACGTCGCTGGGCGGGATCGTCACGATGCTGATGGCGGGGCCATCGCGGGGCCGGATGGCAGCGGCGTTGCTTAACGACGTCGGGCCCGAGATCGACGCGCAGGGCCTGTCGCGGATCCGCGGCTATGTCGGCAAGGCGAGCGTCTTCCCGACCTGGATGCACGCCGCGCGCTGCGTCTCCGAGAACAACGCCGACGTCTATCCCGACTGGCAGATCGAGGACTGGCTGGCGATGGCCAAGCGGCTGTACCGGCTCAACAGTTCGGGGCGGATCGTGCTCGACTACGACCTGAAGATCGCCGAGCCGTTCCGCGTGCCGGGTAATGAGGCGGGGCCGGACATGTGGCAGGGGCTGGCGTCATTGCGCGACGTGCCGACCTTGATCGTTCGCGGTGGGCGCTCCGACCTGCTGTCGGCGGCGACGGCGGAGCGGATGGCGGCGTCGCTCGACCAGGCCGAGCTGATGACGGTGCCGGGGGTCGGCCACGCGCCGACGCTCAGCGAGACGATGCTGCAGGAGCCGATCGACCGGTTGCTGGCGCGTGCGCTTGAGGGGGCGGCGATCCGCGCTTAGGGGAGGGCGGCGCGAAGCGTTTCGCCGCCAATCTGCTGACAAGCCGGGATACTTGATGACCGAACTCTCCGACGCCCACACCAATGTCCGCCCGCTGAAGGGCCGCCGCGCGATCATTACCGGGGGCACGACCGGGATCGGCCGGGCGATCGCGGTGCTGCTGGCTGCCGAAGGGGCGAAGGTCTATATCTGCGGGCGCGACGAGCGCTATCTGCAGGACGCTCTGGCGCGTATTCGCGAGGTGGGCGAGGGCGACGGGATGGTCACCGAACTCGCCGATCCCGACAAGGTCCGCGCGTTCTTCGATGCGGGCGAGGCGTATCTCGGCGGCTTCGACATCACGATCGTCAACGCGGCGGTCGCAGCCGGCGGCCTGACGCAGATGAGCGAGGACGAACTCCGCTACGCCATCGCCGTCGATTTCACCGCGTATCTGCTCAGCGCGCATCACGCCGCGCACCGGATGACGCCGATCAGCGACATCGTCATTATCGGTTCGCTGAGCGCGCATATCCTCGGGCCGAGCTCGACGGTGTATGCCGGGGTGAAGTCGGGGATTGCCGGTTTCTCGGAAGCCTTGCGGCGCGAGCTGGGACCGAAAGGCATTAAGGTGTCGCTGGTCGAGCCAGGCAAGGTCGGCTCGAACATGCAGTATCCCGACGTGCCCGACGACAAGCAGCGCCAGATGATCGAGGCGGAGCAGATGCTGCGCGCCGAGGACATCGCGGTCGGGGTGGAATTCGTCCTGACGCAGCCGACGCGGACCGTGATCCAGCAGATCGTGATCGTCCCGCGGGCGCTTGAGGGGGAGTAACCGTCCCTTCTGGTTCTCCCGCTTTCGCGGGGGAACGCGGACGGCATACGTATCAAGGAGAATAGCATGTTCGATCAGCTCGTCTTCACCCCCGCCGACATCGACCTGTCGCGCTCGCCGCTGGCCGGGAAGATCGGCGCCGAGACCTATGTGCTGGGCGCGTTCAATCCGGGGATGACGCGGCTGGCGAACGGCAATCTGCTGCTGATGGTGCGCGTCGCCGAAGCGCTCAGACACCCGGTCAAGGACGGCAACGTCCATGCGATCCGCTGGCAGGATGGTGCGTGTCTGCTCGATGCGTGGCCGTTGGCGATGGTCGATACCAAGGATCCTCGTAAATTCCTGATCCCCGGTGGCGGGTGGCGGGTGATGGCGCTGACGTCGTTGTCGTGGCTGTTGCCGGTCGAGCTCGACGCCGAGGGGCGCTCGGTGGTCGCGGTGCATTACGACAAGGCGATCGCGCCGCGGACCTCGTACCAATGCTACGGCGTCGAGGATGCGCGGATCTCGAAAGTCGGCGACCGCTATCTGATGACGACGTGTTCCGTGAGCCCGGAGCGACATTCGACGACGCTTTATACGTCCGCCAATGCGCTCGACTGGCAGCTCGAGGGAATCGTGCTGGATCATCAAAACAAGGACATGCTGATCTTCGAAGGGCTGATCGCCGGGCAGTATTGGGCGCAGACGCGGCCGCTGGGCGACCTGTATTTCGCGTATCCGCCGGGCAGCGAATGGCGCAGCGGGCCGTCGATCAACCTGTCGCGCTCGCCCGATGCGTTGCACTGGAAACCGCACGACAAGCCCGGCATCCGACCGCATTCCGCAACCGTCGCAACGGCGCGAATGGGTGGTGGCGCACCGCCGGTCCTGACCGATCGGGGCTGGCTGGCGCTGTGGCACGGGGTGGAGCCATCGGGCGTGGTCGGCATCTACCGGACATACTGGTCGATCCTCGACAAGGACGATCCGTCGATCACGGTCGCGACCGAGCATGCTGCGCTGCTGGAACCGAACCCGGCTTTGACCGAGCCGCTGAAGGACAGCATGTACGTCGACAACGTGGTCTTCACGACGGGTATCGCCGACGCTGGCGACTTCTACGTGGTCGCGAGCGGCGAGGCGGATCTGGCGTGCCGGATCACGCACATCGCCAAGGACGTGTTCGCGTGAATGTCGCCCGGTCGACGCACATATCCGTGCGTCGACCGGGCTAGTTCAGATCAGCAAAAGCCGAACGTCTGCTGGACGACCGTCCTGCCGGCGATCGACACGGTGACCTTGATACCGGTGGGGACGCCCCAGGTCGTGCAGATGTCGAGACATGCCTGACCGGCGGTACCACTTGGGAAGATCGCCGGGATCGGCAGGCAGACCGAGCCGAAGCCGAACGGCAGGTTGAGACAGACCTTGCCGTTGTTGACGGTCACGGTAACGCAGGTCGCGCCGAAAGTAAGCTTGCCACCCGACGCCAGATCGGTCTGGTGGTTGACCGATGTGAGTTTAGGCGCCGCGTCATTGCCTTTCGCCGCTTCGAGAACGCTGTCGATTGCTTTGCTGTCGAAATCATAGTGAGTCATGGTGGATCCCTCCTAAGTATTTTTCTTGGATCCGATGACTAACTCTGTTTCAACATGCTGGCTTGGAGATCATAGTCCGAAACAGTAGTTTCGAGGTCCGAAATGAATACATAAGCATCGGCTTGCCCTGTTGGTCTGATTAATGAGCCTATGTTTAGTCCGCATTTCGGATCGATCTGACATCGTATCGACGCGGCTGTTGCACCCCGCGACGCCGTGCCGACCCATTGCGGGCCGCTCTTGAAAGCGGGCCGAGAAATCGGCATCGCTCCGAAATGGCCACTCCCGTCAACATTCTGCATCTCCACTCTTCGTTCGACCTTGGCGGGAAGGAGGCGCGGGCGGTTCGGTTGATGAACGCGTTCGGGGATCGGGCCAGGCACACGATCGTGTCGGCGGTGCCCGACGCGACGAATGCGCGGGATTCGATTGCAAAGGGCGTGCGCTACGAGATCGCGCAGAACCCGCCGCCGCTGACCGGCAAGCCTTCGGTCAAGCGTTACGAGGCGATCGCGCAGTATATGCGGCGGTTCGACCTGGTGCTGACGTACAATTGGGGGGCGATCGACGGGGTGATGGCGCGGCGGGCCTTCGGCAAGGGCGCGCCGCCGATCGTCCATCACGAGGACGGGTTCAACGCGGACGAGGCCGGTGGCCTGAAGATCGAGCGCAACATCTATCGACGGCTCGCGCTGGGTGCCGCGTATGCGCTGGCAGTGCCATCCGAGGTGCTGGAAGGGATCGCGCTCAAAACCTGGAAGCAGCCGCGCGAGCGGGTGCACCGGATCGTCAACGGGATCGGCACCGCATATTATGCGCAGAAGCCCGAACCGAAAGCGATTCCCGGGTTCACGCGCAATGCCAAGGAAGTCGTGATCGGCGCACTGGCGGGTCTGCGCGAGGTGAAGGACCTGACCGCGCTGGTGCGGGCGGTCGGCGGCGTGTCGGGCCGTGTCCGGCTCGTGATCGTCGGCGAGGGGCCGGAGCGGGCCAACATCCTGCAAGCCGCCGCGGCGATGGGAATGGCGGACAAGCTGGTCCTCCCCGGCTTTCTCGATCGGCCGTATCGCTATATCGGCCATTTCGACATGCTCGCGGTATCGTCCCGCAGCGAGCAGTTCCCGATCTCGGTGGTCGAGGCGATGGCGGCAGGCCTGCCGATCGCGAGCTATCCGGTCGGCGACATGACACGGATGGTCTCGGCGGAGAATCTGCCGTTCATCACCGAGATCGCGAATGAAGTTCGGTTGCGCGACGCGCTGCAGGCTCTGGTGGCCGATCCTGCACTGCGGGCCTCGGTCGGCGCCGCGAACCAGGCCAAGGCGCGGGCGGAATTCGACGAAGCGGTTATGATTGCTCGCTATCGCGATCTGTATGAAAGCGCGCTGCAGCGGCCCGGAGCTTTAACCTAGGTCTTAATTTGCTCGCACGATGCGTCCGTGCGTTCTAGGAGGCCGTATTTTCCGGGAGAGGTGACGTCGTGTTCAAGGGCCTGAAGCCTATCGTCTATAACGGTCGCGAAGTGTGGCCGCTGGTTGAAGGCGGCAAGGGTGTGGCCGCGACCAACCACGCGTCCGCCGGCGCCTGGGCCGCAGCAGGCGGCATCGGCACGGTTTCGGCCGTGAATGCCGATAGTTACGATCCCGAAGGCAAGATCATCCCGCAGGTCTATGAAGCCCTGACGCGGCGGGCCCGTCACGAGGAGCTGGTCGAATACGCGATCGAAGGCGCGGTCCAGCAGGTCGAGCGCGCGTACGAGATCGCGGACGGCAAGGGTGCGATCAACATCAACGTCCTTTGGGAAATGGGCGGCGCGCAGCGGATCCTGCACGGCGTGCTGGAGCGGACCCGCGGCAAGGTAGCCGGTGTCACCTGCGGTGCGGGCATGCCGTACAAGCTGTCCGAGATCACCGCGTCCTACGGTGTCAGCTATCTGCCGATCGTCAGTTCCGGCCGTGCCTTCCGCGCGCTGTGGAAGCGGGCGTATTCGAAGGCCGCCGAGTGGCTTGCCGCGGTGGTGTACGAGGATCCCTGGCTTGCCGGTGGCCATAACGGCCTGTCGAACGCCGAGGACCCGTTGAAGCCGCAGAACCCGTATCCGCGGGTCAAGGAACTGCGCGACGTGATGCGCGAAGGCGGCATCAGCGACGATGTGCCGATCGTGATGGCCGGCGGCGTCTGGTATCTGCGCGACTGGAACGACTGGATCGACAATCCAGAGCTGGGGACGATCGCGTTCCAGTTCGGCACCCGTCCGCTGCTCACCCGCGAGAGCCCGATTCCCGAGGGCTGGAAGAACGCGCTGACGCAGATCGAGGAAGGCGACGTGCTGCTGCACAAGTTCTCGCCGACCGGCTTCTATTCGTCGGCGGTGCGCAACCCGTTCCTCCGGTCGCTTGAGGCCCGGTCCGAGCGGCAGATTGCGTTCTCGACCCAGGAGGCTGGCGACCACGTGTTCCAGCTCGACGTCGGCGTGAAGGGCAAGAACTTCTGGGTCACGCGCAACGACCTGCTGCGCGCACGAACCTGGTTCGGCGAGGGGCATACCGATGCGCTGAAGACGCCCGACAACACGCTCGTGTTCGTCAGCCCGGACGAGAAGGGTATGATCCGCAAGGACCAGGCGGACTGCATGGGCTGCCTGTCGCAATGCTCGTTCTCGAGCTGGGCGGATACCGAGACGAACTCGACCGGGCGGCTGGCGGATCCACGGAGCTTCTGCATCCAGAAGACGCTGCAGGACATCGCGCATGGTGGGGATATCGACCAGAACCTGATGTTCGCAGGGCACGCGGCGTATAACTTCAAGAAGGATCCGTTCTATTCGAACGGGTTCGTGCCGAGCGTCGGGCAGTTGGTGGATCGGATCCTGATCGGGGATTGAGGTCAGGTCGAGGACGTCCAGTAGGCCTCGCATTTCTCCAACCTAACGGCGTCATCCCGACGAAAGCTGGGGTCTCTCGACTGGCAGGCGGCCGGAGTCACACGATGATACCCCAGCTTTCGCTGGGGTGACGGTCTTGGCGAGGGGGTGACGGGCTAGGTGAGGGGTGACGGGCTTGGCGCGGCGTGACGGGTTTGGCGCGGCGTCCGGGTTGGGCGCTGGCGCAACCACTCAGGCTTCGGTTGACGGTTAGACGCGGGGTAGCAACCTCGGACCT
Organism: Sphingomonas sp. R86520; assembly: GCF_042466285.1. Lineage (NCBI taxonomy): Bacteria > Pseudomonadati > Pseudomonadota > Alphaproteobacteria > Sphingomonadales > Sphingomonadaceae > Sphingomonas > Sphingomonas sp. R86520. The sequence goes on along the minus strand of NZ_JAXHBZ010000001.1, from coordinate 1,804,552 downwards.
GCGTGCGGTCGATCGGATTTCGACGAGCGGTTGCGTAAGTGCTCGGGAGCCTGATGTTGGCCGTCACCCCAGCGAAAGCTGGGGTATCCCTCGTAACGGGCGAACGGGGCCACACGACGCTACCTGAGCTTTCGCCGGGGTGACGGAATTGGTTGGCATGACGGGCTTGGCCGCGGCATCTCGCTAACAATCGGGGAAGGTGATGACGTTGCATCTGTGGTGGCTGTTCGTGGTCGCCGTATTCCTCCTGTCCGGCACGCCCGGTCCGAACATGCTACATGTCATGACCCGCAGCGTGGCGTTCGGCGCGCGGCGGAGCGTTGCGGCGATGGCGGGATGTCTGACCGCGCTGGTGCTCGTGCTGGCGGCGTCCGCGGCGGGCGTGTCTGCGCTGTTGGCGGCGTGGCCGCAAGTGTTCGATGCTTTGCGCTATGCGGGCGTCGCGTATCTGATCTTCCTCGGCATCAAGGCATGGCGGGGCGCCGGTTCGCTGATCGACGTGGGCGCGGGCTGGGGCGAGGGCGGCTTGCCTGTCACGCTGTCGGCCCGACGGCTGTTCCGGGGCGGATTCGTGATCGCCATCAGCAACCCGAAACTGCTGCTGTTCGCGGCGGCGTTCCTGCCGCAGTTTGTCGACCGCGCCTCACCGCAGGCGCCGCAATTCGCGATCCTCGTCGCGACGTTCGCGGTGATCGAGAGCTTCTGGTACGCGGTCTATGCGGCTGGCGGGCGGACGCTGGCGCGGCATCTGACGCGGCCGGCGTTGCGACGCGCGTTCGATCGGGCGACGGGGGCAATCTTTGTCGGCTTCGGGCTGGCTTTGCTGCGAGTGCGAACATGACGTGCCATTGCCGTTTCGGCCTATCGGGCGCATAGGGAAGCCATTGCGGCGCTTCGTACGGGCAGGCCGCGACTGAGAGATGCTTTGCGCTCCCGCTCCGAGCCGGGAATGCCGCATGACACACTATTCTTCCATCGCAACCATCGGTGCGACGTCGTGACAACGGGCGTCGAAACGGTCGTGCCGATCTCGCGGGCGGTGAACGTCACCGTCGAGCAGCCGCAAGTCCTCGCAATGTGCAAGAAGCATAATGCGATCATCAGCGCGATCGAGACGCTGCCATCGGGCGGGACGCGCGTCGTGCTGATGAACAGCGACGACGCGGCCAAGATCATCAAGGCGTTCGGGTCGAAAGTGATGACCGGAACGGTGACGCGCACGCACTGGATGCGCGCGATCTGAACGTTTCCCCTCCCGACGAGGGAGGGGAACACGAGCGTGAATCAGTCGGCGACGGTGCCGACGACCGCGCCGCCGGTGCCACCGACGGCTGCACCCTTCTCGACGCTGCCACCGGTTGCCGCCGCGACGCCTGCGCCACCGGCTGCACCGATGCCGGCACCCTTGAGCGTCGAGCAGGCGCTCATCGAGACGGCGGAGGCGAGCAGCAGGGCGGAAACGGCAATTTTCTTTATCGGGGACACTCCATTTTCTCCGGGGGTGGCCGATAAATGCTGCACCGCGGGATGAGTTCCGATATTTTGATCTGTGTTAGGATCAGGCCCAGCCGTCCAGGACCTGGTCCGGCGGACGGTGGCCATCGGCCCACATGCGGATGTTCTGGATGACCCGTTCGCCCGACGCCACCCGGCCTTCGAGCGTAGCCGAGCCCATGTGCGGCAGCATCACGACGTTGGGCAGTGCGAGCAGCCTAGGGTCGATCGCCGGTTCGTGCGCCCAGACGTCGAGCCCGGCGCCGGCGAGACGATCATTCTCCAGCGCATCGACCAGTGCGACTTCGTCGACGATGCCCCCGCGGGCTGCGTTGATCAGGTAGACGTGTGGGCGCATCAGGCCGATGCGCCGAGCGTCGATCAGGTCGCGACTGTCGGGATTGAGCGGCGTGTGGATCGTGACGATGTCGACCGCGGCGAGCATGTCGTCGAGCGAGGCATGGAACGTCGCCGCGAGCTGCGCCTCGCGGACCGCGGGCAGGCGGGTGCGGTTATGGTAATGGATCGTGAGCCCGAACGCGCGTGCCCTCAATGCGACAGCCTGGCCGATGCGGCCCATGCCGACGATGCCGAGCGCCTTCCCGCCGATCCGGTGGCCGAGCATCCCGCCGGGACTCCAGCCCTTCCACTGGCCGGAGCGGACAAGCTTCTCGCCCTCCGCCAGCCTTCGCGGGACGGAGAGGATCAGCGCCATCGTCATGTCGGCCGTGTCCTCGGTGAGGACGCCCGGCGTGTTGGTGACGATGATCCCGCGGGCGCGCGCCGCCTTCAGGTCGATATGGTTCACGCCGGCACCGTAATTGGCGATCAGCTTCAACCGGTCGCCAGCGCCGGCGATCAGGTCCGCGTCGATGTCGTCGGTGACGGTGGGGACGAGCACGTCGCAGTCGGCCATCGCTATGGCCAGCTGGTCGCGCGTCAGTTTCGCATCGGCGCGGTTGTTATGCGTGTCGAACAGCGCCTCCATCCGGTCCATCAGCGTGTCGGCCAGCTCGCGCGTGACGACGACTTTCGGGTTCGGACAGCGGCGGGTGTCGGTCATGCGAACGGCTTGCCCAAGCCGTTCGCGCGCGTCAACGCCGAGACACGTGTTGGCCGCGTCGAGACCGGTTGAGGAAAGGGCGCCGGCGCGATAGGACGTGGTTCGCCAGTTTAGGACATGATCATGCGCATTCTCGCCGCCGCGCTCTCCGCTCTCGTTGTAGCCGCGCTGGTGCCAGACCCGGCGTTCGCCGCCGAGGGGAAGAAATCCGTGCCCTATTACGCATCGATTTCGGCGTCGCGCGCGCGAATGAGGACGGGGCCTGCACGGACTTATCCGGCGAGCTGGCTGTACCAGCGGCAGGATCTGCCGATCAAGGTCGTCGCCATCTTCAAGGAATGGCGCAAGATCGCCGATCCCGATGGCACCGAAGGCTGGATGCAGGCGAACCTGCTGAGCGGCACGCGTACCGCTGTGGTCCGCGGCGCCGTGCCCGTCGACCTGCGCGAGACGCCGAACGCGTCGAGCCGATTGATGTGGCGGGCCGCACCGGGCGTGGTCGGTCGACTCAGCCACTGCAGCAATGGCTGGTGCCGGATGGATGTCAAAGGGCAGGCGGGGTTCGTCCAGATCGGCAGCCTGTGGGGTATCGAGGCGGGCGAGGCGCTTCCCTGATGGAGTCGCCGGACGCGAACCCGGACGTTGGCCGACCCGGGCGTCCGGCGGGAGGCTGGCGGATCGTCCGCGACGACCTGACGCATCCCGACGTGATCGCGTTGATCGTGCTTCACCTGCGCGCGGCGCATGAGAACTCGCCACCAGGTAGCGTCTTCGCGCTCGACATCGGTGGGTTGCGGGATCCGGCGGTGACGGTCTGGTCGGCGTGGGATGGCGATGATCTCGTCGGTCTGGGCGCGCTGAACGATCTTGGCGATGGCGGTAGCGAGGGCGAGCTCAAATCGATGCGGACCGCGCCAGCGCATCTGCGGCGCGGCGTGGCGCGCTCGATGCTGGATCATCTGGTCGCCGAAGCCAGACGGCGCAAATACCGCCGGGTGAGCCTGGAGACCGGAAATACCGCGCCGTTCGCCGCCGCGCGATCGCTGTATGCGACGGCGGGCTTCGTCGAATGTGGCCCGTTCGGCGCTTATTCGGATACGCAGTTCGCGACTTATTACACGCTGGCGCTGTGACTGGAGCCGCGGCGTGGGGGCTGTCGCTGGGGACGCTCGGCGTGCTGCTCGGCAGCTTCGTCGCGGCGCTGGTGCTGCGCTGGCCCGATGGGCGGTCGGTGATGCAGGGCCGGTCGGCATGCGATTCGTGCGGGCGGACGTTGCAGGCCATCGAACTGGTACCCTTGGTGAGCGCGCTCGTCTTGCGGGGGCGGTGCCGCGCCTGCGGTGCCGCAATCAGCCCGGTGCATTGGCGGACCGAGCTTGCCGCCCTGGCGATCGGCGTCGCGGCGGGGATCGTCGCGCCGGGGCCGGTCGCGATCGCGGGCGCTGTGTTCGGTTGGCTGTTGCTGGCGCTCGCGAGCCTGGATCTCGTGGCGTTCTGGCTGCCCGATCGTCTGACCGCCTTGCTGGCGCTGGCAGGATTGGCAAGCGCTGCGTTTGGCATCGATCCGCCGATCGTCGCACGGCTGATCGGTGGTACCGCCGGGTTCGGCGTGTTGTGGCTGGTCGCGTTCGGCTATCGGAGGCTCCGCGGGCGGGACGGGATGGGCGGCGGCGATCCTAAACTGTTCGGGGCGATCGGGCTTTGGCTCGGCTGGCAGATGTTGCCAGCGGTACTGTTGATCGCGAGCATGATCGGGCTGGGCGTCGTGCTCGCCGCGCAGCTGAAGGGGCGGGCGATGGCCGCGGATACCGCGCTGCCGTTCGGCGCATTGCTGGCGATCGCCGCTTATCCGGCCTGGCTCTTCATGATAGGTCTCGCGCCATGATGCTTGCTCTCGTCCTCGCGCTCCAGGCCGCTGTTCCGGCAACCGTTGTCGATCCCGGCCCCGGTCCGCTCGGTGCGATCGGACAGCAGAAACTGCCCGTGCGCGGGTGTGCCGCCTATCTCTGGACGCTCGACGGCAACCGGCAAATGATCGCGATGGCGAGCGCGGATCCAGCGCAGGTCCGGCTCGCGATCGACGGCAAGGTCGGCGATTACGCGCGCGCTACGCAATCGGACTCGATCGGGTTCGGCTTTGGCGGGATCACGCAGTACCGCCGTGACGACGTCACCGCGACGCTCGACATGGCGATCGCGACGCGGGCGGACATCACCGCCGGCGCGACGGTCACTGCGGCGACGCTGCGGATCGACCGTCCGGGACGCGATACCGTGGTCGTGCCGGTCGGCGGCTTGATCGGCTGCGTTTGACGTAAATTTTGGTGAAACCAAGCCGTCATCCGTGCGTTACGGGACGGAGATGGGGGTTTAGTCGAACACGACACCTCCCATGAAGGGGATCGTGTGACAGCTTCGACTAGCCGGCATCATTGGCTCGCTCTGGCGTTGGTAGCGTCATCTACGGGATTCGCGGGATCGGTTTCCGCGCAGATTGCAAAGCCGGGCACCGCTCCGGCCAAGGGCCCCGACGCGCCCAAACCCAGCGATCAGGCGCAGTCGAGCGACCCACGGTCCGACGCGCCGATCGTGCCGGATGTGGAATTCGACAGTGCCTTGCCGCCGCTCAGTGGTGACCTGAACGCGCCGCTCGAGCCGATGACAGCCGCGACACCACAGGCAGCGACGCCCGCGACCGCAACGACGTCCGCCACCACGGTGACTGGCGACGTGTTGCCTCCGACCGGTCCCAGCGATCCGCAACTCGCGCAGCCGCTGACTCCGCTCGCGAGCTTCGATACCGTGCCGTTCGAGACCGCCGCCGACATCAAGGACAAGGATGCGCCGGAGATCCGGTACGACACCGCGATCAAGGGTCTCGACAAGGCGGGCGATGGGCTGGAGGGGCGCTACAAGGCGCTGTCCGCGCTCGCCGAGGGCAAGGGCAAGGCGGCGAATGCGACTCAGGTTTCCGCGCGGGCCAAGGAGGACGAGGCGCTGGCCGTGCGGCTGTTGAAGTCGCTCGGCTATTACGACGCCACGGCGATCTCGACGATCGAGACGATCCCGAACGCCAACACCACTAAGGCCAGCCGCCTGCGGGCGACCGTCAGCGCACAGCCGGGCCGGCTTTACTCGTTGTCGTCGGTCACCGTCACGGCGGATGCGACGACCCCGCCCGATCTGGTACGCTCGCAGCTGCCGTTGAAGGTTGGTGATCCGATTGAGGCTGCGCGTATCGAGGGCGCCGAGGCGAACGTCAGCCTGGTGCTGCCACAACGCGGCTATCCGTTCGTCAAGGTCGGCGACCGCGACATCCTGCTCGACGACCAGACCCCGACGGGGGCGTACACGCTGCCGGTCGATACCGGGCCCCGCTCTTCGTTCGGGCAGTTGCGCACCGAGGGCGACCCGGTGTTCAACCTCGAGCATCTGAACGTGTTCCCGCGGTTCAAGGCTGGCGAACTCTACGACAACCGGATGACCGACGACCTGCGCGATGCGCTGGTCGCGACGTCGATGTTCTCGACCGTGTCGGTGGAGCCGGTGCGGACGGGGACTCTCAACGCCGACGGCACGGAGCAGGTCGATCTGCTGGTCCGCCAGAGCGCGGGCAAGGTCCGTACGCTCGGCGGCAATCTCGGCTATTCGACGGGGCAGGGTTTCCGCGCGGAGGGTACCTGGCAGCACCGCAACCTGTTCCCGTACGAGGGCGCACTGATCGCGTCGGTGATCGCGGGTACGCAGGAGCAGGGCCTGTCGGGCACGTTCCGTCGGGCCAACGCAGGCCGCCGCGATCGTACGTTCAGCGTCACCGCGGGTGCGAACCATTCGAATTACGACGCATACAGCGCGTTCACGACCAGCGTCGGCGTGCGCTGGAGCTATGATTCGACGCCGATCTGGCAGAAGCCGCTGACCTATTATTATGGCGGCGAGCTCGTCGGGACGAACGAGAGCGTCTATGATTTCGCGCAGGGCAAGAGCGTGCGGCGGACCTACGGCATCGTCGCGTTGCCGGGCCAGCTGAAGTTCGATCGCTCGGACAGCCTGCTGAACCCGACCAAGGGTTACCGCCTGACGCTGAACCTCAGCCCGGAAACGTCGGTGCAGGGCTCGGTGAAACCCTATGTCCGGACGATGATCGAGGGGACATTCTACTATCCCGTCTCGACCAGCATCGTCATCGCGGGACGTGCCAAGGCAGGCTCGATCCAGGGTGTCTCGCGCGACGATCTGGCACCGTCACGGCGTTATTATGGCGGCGGCGGCGGATCGGTGCGCGGCTATGGCTATCAGCGGCTCGGGCCGTTCGATCCCAATGGCGATCCGGTCGGCGGGCGTTCGCTGAACGAATTCGCGCTCGAAGCCCGCTATCGGTTCGGCGATTTCGGCATCGTGCCGTTCATCGACGCCGGCAACAGCTATGAGAGCAGCACGCCGAACCTCTCCTCGCTGCGGTATGGCGCGGGCATTGGTGGGCGTTTCTATACCAATTTCGGACCGATGCGTTTCGATATCGCGACGCCGCTCAACCCACGCGAGGGCGACGGCAAGGTCGCGCTCTATATCTCGATCGGGCAGGCATTCTGATGGCCGACAACGGCACTCTTCCTGCTGAGCAGGTTCCGGTCGAGCAGACCGTCATCGTCGAGCGGCGGCCGCTGTGGCAGCGTATCCTGAAATGGATAGCGATCCTGCTCGTCAGCTTGATCGTGCTGATCCTGCTCGTGCTGTTCGGAATCAACACCGATCCCGGCCGGCGGCTCGTCGCGGACCAGATCGGCGGCTACACGACCGCGTCGGGGCTGAATATCAAGGTCGGACGGATCGATGGCTCGATCTACGGCGCGATGACGCTCAGCGACGTGCGCGTGTCGGATCCCAAGGGCGTGTTCCTGACCAGCCCGAAGCTGGCGGTCGACTGGCGCCCGTTCGCGTTCGCCAAGAACCACGTCGACGTGCGCTCTCTGACCACGCCGCTGGTGACGTTGCAGCGACGCCCGATTTTGAATGCGACGCCGACCGACCCGAACGCGCCGTTGCTGCCCGACCTCGACATCGACGTGAACCGGCTTGTGATCGATCGCTTCCTGATCGCGAAGCCGGTGACCGGCCAGACGCATATCGTGAAGATCGACGGCGCAGTGCACATCGCGGACAAGCGTGCGCAGTTGACGACCAGCGCTGCAGCACTGACCGGGCCGGGGATCGCTGGTGGTGATCGCCTCGTGCTGAAGCTCGATGCGGTGCCGGAGCAGAACAAGCTCGACGTGAACGTGAAGCTGACCGCGCCGGTCGGCGGCGTCGTGTCGACGATGGGATCGTTCAAGGCGCCGCTGACTGCGAGCGTCGACGGGCGCGGTAGCTGGGCATCGTGGCAGGGGCGTGCGGTTGCGACGCTTGGTGGCGGACAGCTGGCGAACCTCGGGCTGGTCGCGAGGAACGGGCATATCGAAGTGCGCGGTTCGACGCGTCCCGGTCTGTATCTCGAAGGTCCGGTCGAGCGTCTGACCGCGCCGCAGCTGGACGTGGCGATCGACACGACGCTGAACGATCGCAAGGCCGACACGCGGATGACGCTGAAGTCGGACGCGCTGGCGGTCGACGCTGGCGGCCTGATCGATCTCGCCAACAGCCGGTTCGGCAATTTCGCGGTGAACGCGAAACTGCTGACGCCGGGCGCGATCCTGCCGAACCTGCGCGGCCGTGACGTCACGGCGCGCGTGGTGCTCGACGGTGCGTTCGCGACGCCGACCGTCGACTACAAGGTCCGTGCGGCGACGATTGCGTTCGGCGATATGGGCGTCGAGAATCTCTACGCCGAGGGTCTTGCCCGGGTAAACTCCGACCGCATCCTCGTGCCGATCAAGGCGCGGGCGCGACGGGTCACGGGTCTGAACGCGGCAGTCGGCGGGCTTGCGACCAACGTCGCGATCGATGGCAACTTCGCGATCTCGGGCGTCAACGTCTTGTCCGACAACCTCAAGATCCGTTCGGACAAGATCGATGCGACCGCCGTCGTCGTCGCGAACATGGCGACCGGACGCTACACCGGCGCGCTGAAGGGGCGGGTCAACAATTACCGCGTCGACGGCATCGGCATCGTCAACCTGACGACCGACGCGAAGCTGGTACCGGGGCCTAAGGGCGGCTTCGGGATCACTGGCCGGGTCGTCGCGCAGACCTCGCAGATATTCAACGAAGGCGCGCGCAGCTTCCTCGGTGGCAACGCGATCATCCGTTCGGATATCGGCTACAGCCCGGAAGGGATCGTCACGTTCCGCAACCTGCGGATGAATGCGCCACAGTTCCGTGTCACGCGCGGCGAGGGCAGGTTCGATCCGGCGAGCGGCGCCGTGCTGGTGAATGCCGATGCGTATTCCACCGTCTACGGCCCGTTGTCCGCGCGCGTCACGGGTAGCGCAACCGCGCCGGTCGTCGTGCTGCGGGCACCGCGGCCGGGCGTCGGCGTCGGGCTCGTCAACCTCAATGCGCGGATCGTCGGCCGGGGCGGCGCCTATGCCGTCACCGCGAGCGGCGGCACCAATTACGGGCCGTTCACCGCCGATGTGCTGGTCAGGCCCGGCGCGCAACTTGCGGTCGACGTGCACCGGGTGGTGTTCGCCGGGATCGTCGGTAGCGGCCGGATCGTGCAGACCGCGGCCGGTCCGTTTGCGGGCGCGCTCCAGTTCGCAGGGCAGGGCCTGTCGGGCAATGTCCGGCTAGTCAACCAGGGTGGCTATCAGCGTGCCGACGTTGCGGCGCGGGCCAATGGCGCCAAGATCCCCGGCATGGTCGACTTCACCATCGGCCGCGCGATCGTGTCGGCGAGTGCGGTCCTGACGCCGACGCCGCAGATCGTGGCGGACGCGCAGATCGCCGATATGCGTTACGGCGCGATCGTCCTCTCGGCGGCGCGTGCGAAGGTCAATTATGTCGGCGGCAATGGCACCGCGCAGGCGTTGCTGACGGGGTCGAACGGCGTACCGTTCCGCCTTGCGGTTAACGCCAAGCTCAGCCCCAACAACTACCTCGTCGCGGCACAGGGGCAGGCGAACGGGATCGACTTCCATACCGTCAATCCGGCGCGCATCCAGGCGGTAAAGGGCGTGTACCGCCTCGCGCCGACCCGGATCGACTTCGGTGGTGCGGGCGGTGGCTCGGCGCGGCTCGCCGGCAGCTACGGGCGCGGCACCAATGCGCAGGTCCGGCTTGATCGGCTCGACCTGTCGACGCTTTCCGCATTAATCCCGAACCTCGGGATTGGCGGCAAGGCGACCGGCAGCCTCGACTTCTCGCAGGCGAACTCGGCCGCGTTGCCGACCGCCGATGCGCGGGTGACGGTGACCAACTTCACGCGTTCCGGCCTCTCGGCAGTCTCCGAGCCCGTCGACATCGTGTTCGCCGGGACGCTGGGCGGCGAGGGCGGCGTCGGCCGTGCGCTGTTCCGTCGTGGCCAGACCGTGGTCGGTCGGATGGTCGCGAACCTGCGGCCGCTGCCGGCGGGTAACGGCTCGTGGAGCACGCGCCTGATGGCCGCGCCGCTCTCCGGCGGGATCCGTTACAATGGCCCGTCGGCGGTGCTGTTCAGCTTTGCGGCGATCCCCAATCAGCAGCTCTCGGGGCCGATCGCGATCGCGGCGGACTTCTCGGGACGTCTGCAGGCGCCGCAGCTGAACGGCATCGTCCGTGCCGACAACCTGACCTACGACAACGAGACCTATGGCACGCGTCTGTCGCAGATGCGGATCGCGGGGCGCTTCACCAACACGCAGCTGCAACTGACTCAGCTCAGTGCGAAGGCCGGCGATGGCACGGTGCAGGCGCAGGGTTCGATCGGTTTCGCGGCGGATAGCGGCTTCCCGATCGATCTGCGCGCGACGCTGAACAACGCGCAGCTCGCCAAGAGCGATGCGATCAGCGCCACCACGACTGGCACGATCCACCTGACCAACGGCCCTGATGGCGGGCTGATCCAGGGCGATCTCCAGATCCCCGAGGCACGGTATCAGATCATCCGCCAGGGCCAGGCGGAAGTCGCCGAGCTGACCGGCGTCCGGCGCAAGAGCGACATCCGCACGCCGCTGTCGACCGATCGGTCGCAGGTGCCGGCAGTCGGCAAGTTCAAGCTCGACCTCCGCGTGCGCGCGCCGAACCAGTTGTTCGTGTCGGGCATGGGCCTGGAGTCCGAATGGGAGATGGACATGCGGATCGGCGGGACGTCGTCCGCGCCGATCATCACCGGCGGTCTCGACATCGTCCGCGGCACCTATTCGTTCTCGGGCAAGCGGTTCGAGGTGACGAAGGGGCAGATTCGCTTCCGCGGCGGTGCGCTGACCGATCCCGACATCAACATCCAGGCGAGCACCACGACGAGCGACATCACGGTCACGATCAACGTCACGGGCACCGGCCAGCGTCCGCAGATCGCCTTTACGTCGACGCCGGTGCTGCCACAGGACGAGGTGCTCAGCCGCCTGCTGTTCGGGGCAAGCCCGGCCAACCTGTCGGCGACCGAGGCGATCCAGCTGGCGTCCGCGCTGAACTCGCTGCGCGGGTCGGGCGGGGGCGGGCTGAACCCGCTCGGCAAGCTGCGCTCGGCGACCGGGTTCGACCGGTTGCGCGTGCTCGGCGCCGACGAGGCCACCGGGCGCGGTACGAGCCTGGCAGCAGGCAAGTATCTGGCGAAGAACATCTATGTAGAGATCGTCACCGACGCGAAGGGCTATACCTCGACGCAGCTGGAAGTTGCGCTGACCAAGGCCTTGAGCCTGTTGTCGGCGGCGGGATCGAGCGGCGGGCAGAGCGCGAGCCTGAAATATTCGAAGGACTATTGATCGGGACTGGGATAGGTTCGGTTATGAAACCTACGGCGTAACGCCGGGGCGAGAGGATGCAGCATGACCGAGCATGTCGACGTGATCGTGGTGGGCGCCGGAATTTCCGGGATCGGCACGGGCTATCACCTCCAGACCCGCTGCCCCGACCGGAGCTACGCGATCCTGGAGGGTCGGCAGTCGATGGGCGGGACGTGGGACCTGTTCCGCTATCCCGGCATCCGCTCCGATTCGGACATGCACACGCTGGGGTTCGCGTTCCATCCCTGGACCGCCGCCAAGTCGATCGCCGACGGCCCGTCGATCCGTGCGTATGTCGAAGAGACCGCGCGCGAATACGGCATCGACCGTAAAATCCGCTACGGCCATCACGTGAAGTCGGCCGCGTGGTCGACCGAGGATGCGCGCTGGACGGTCGAGGCTACCGGACCTGACGGGGAGCCGGTGACGCTGACGTGCAATTTCCTGTCGATGTGCGCGGGCTATTACAACTACGCCAAGGCCTATTCGCCCGAGTTCGAAGGCGCGGAGAGCTTTGCCGGGCAGATCGTCCATCCGCAGTTCTGGCCGCAAGACCTCGACTATGCCGGCAAGCGCGTCGTCGTGATCGGCAGCGGGGCGACGGCCGTGACGCTGGTGCCGACGATGGCGCAGACCGCCGCGCACGTGACCATGCTTCAGCGCTCGCCGACCTACATCGTCGCGCGACCGGGCGAGGATCGGGTTGCAAACTGGTTGCGCGGGAAGCTGCCGTCTAAGGCCGCCTACGGTATCACCCGGTGGAAGAACGTGCTGATGGGCATGTTCTTCTACCGCCTCGCGCGGAAGAAGCCGGCGAAGATGAAGGAGCGGATGATCGGCATGGTCCGCGATCATCTCGGCCCCGACTACGACGTCGCGACGCATTTCACCCCGCGCTACAATCCCTGGGACCAGCGGGTGTGCCTGGTGCCCGACGGCGACCTGTTCGCGGCGATCAATGCCGGAAGTGCGTCGATCGTGACCGACACGATCGCGCGGATCACGCCCGACGGTATCCGTCTCGATTCGGGCGGGGACCTGCCCGCGGACGTGATCGTCACGGCGACCGGGCTCGAATTGCAGCTGATGAGCGACATCGCGTTTAGCCTCGACGGGGCGCCGCTCGCGTTGGCGGGGCGGCTCCAGTATAAGGGCATGATGTTCGACGGGGTGCCCAATCTATCGTCGACGTTCGGCTATACAAACGCGTCCTGGACGCTGAAAGCCGACCTGACCGCGATCTATATGTGCCGGTTGCTCAATACGATGACGAAACGAGGACTTCGTCAGGCCACGCCGTTCAACGACGATCCGACGATGAAGAGCGAATCGTTCCTCGATTTCACGTCCGGCTATGTTCAGCGGGCGGCAGCGACATTGCCCGCGCAAGGCGAACGCAAGCCGTGGAAGTTGAACCAGAATTACGCGCTCGACGTAATTGCTCTCAAGTTCGGCTCCATCGATGACGCGATGCGCTTCTCGAATCCGGTCCCCGCGCCAGCAAAGGAGCGAGTCCGGGTCCATTGATCGACCACTGGAATTGGGAAGGCGTGGATGAAATCTCTACGACACGCGATGGCTGCGTCCGAGATCCTGTCTGTCGATAGCAATGACGCGAATTGCGTGAACAATGCCTGATAACGACGACGTGCTATTATCCAAAGATAGTCTGGTCCACCGAAAGCGCGTAGGTCGCGGCTAACTGGACGGGTGGTTCGGGTTCGAGAAGCTGTACGACTATCAGCCTCGATGCCGACAATACTTTGGGCTGTTCGACGATGATCTAAGTTAAGATGCGAACCGACCCGCCATATCTAGCATTAAAGTGCCGGCCCGAACGCCGAAACCTGTTCTTATTCAACAGGTCATCGATTTTCGGGCCGACGAACCGCATTCACCAGGGGCGAATGCCGTCATAGATAAGCGAAATGATGAGCTTCAGCATGTTTTTGCTCCCTTATTGACACCCTAGTGGGCGCCTCGACTTCATACTCACTAACGATGCGTTAAACAATATCGTTTGTAATTTGTTAACCATCTTTGATGGGATGGCGCGTGGTATATCCTTAAGGGTATCTTTATCCGTCTCGGATATCCCGGGCTGCATGACGGACGTTCGCCACTCGCAGTTCGAGAACAGCATCGCGCGTGGTGACGCACGGCCATGCGATGCCGATTTGCCCGCGATTGGTGCGAGGCTTCCCGTCGTCCGCGCTGCGCAAGTCGACTGGCGCTTTCTCATTCTTGCTGAAATCGCGAACTTCGCGGTGTTGCGGCGGCATCTGGGCAGGGCGAGGGCGGACATGCTCATTCTCGACGTCGCCGCGCGGATCAGCGACGCGCTGCCGGACGCACGAGTCGATATCTTCGGACGAGACCGCGCCGAAATCGCGTTCGAATGCGACGCCAGACTCGCATTGGACGTGGCGGTCAGTGCGTTGGAAGCGGCGTTCGAGGGGCAATTCGACATCGATGGCGAATTGCACCTCATTCACATCCGCCTAGGTGCGGCCGCAGCGGCAGGGCACGGCGACGACGTGCATCTCGTCGAGGAGGCGGAAAGCGCGCTGGCCGAGGCCCGCACCGAGCGTGTTACCGTCGCGCGGGACGTGACCGGCAATACGGCCTCGATCGATCGCTCCGACCTTGCCCGCGACTTGACCAGGGCTATCGACCGGGAAGAGCTGTTCCTCCAATATCAGCCCAAGGTTCACCTTCGACGCCAAGAAATCGCTAGCGTCGAGGCACTGGTTCGCTGGAACCATCCAACGCGCGGGCTGGTGCTGCCCGGCGACTTCATTCCCCTGGCGGAAGAGTCGCAGGATATCGTCGCGCTGACGTTGTGGACGATCCGTCGGTCCATCAAGGATCAGAAGACGCTCGCCGCGCACGGCCATGACCTGCGCATCTTCATCAATATCGCGGGCGTACTCCTCGCCGATAAACGCTTTGTCCGGCAGGCGTGCGCGCTGGTCGAAGAGAGTGGAGCGCAACTCGGGTTCGAGATCACCGAGACGTCCGTCATTCGTGACCCCGACAGTGCGATCCTCAACCTGAAGATATTCGCCGAGATCGGCATCGTGATCGCGATCGACGATTATGGCGCGGGTCTCTCGTCGCTGGCCTATCTGAAGCAATTGCCGGCGCGCGAACTGAAGATCGACAAGCTGTTCGTCACGCAGCTGACGAGCTCCAACCGCGATCCGCTCATCGTTCGGTCGACGATCGACCTTGCGCATGCACTCGAGATGGAAGTCGTTGCCGAAGGCGTCGAGACACAGGCCGCCATGGCCTTGCTGTCGGTAATGGGATGCGACATGATCCAGGGATTCCTGATCAGTCGCCCGATCAATCTCGACGCGCTGATCCACTTCATGGAAGACGGCAAGTATCAGGCGATGGCGGCGGACATGCGCGCGCCGTTCAATCGGCTGGCCACTGTTTGGAAACGCGGCTGAGATCGATGACGTACCGCTGGATCGCGGCGGTCGCTGCTGGAACCCTTTTATTTGGCGCGAGTGCTGTTTCGGCCTCGCGCGTGTCGGCCCCGGCGACCTCCGGTCCTGCTGTATCCGAGGCGGCGGCTGCGGCGACGGAGAAGTACGAGACGGCGGTCGCCGCTGCAAAAGCCGCGATGCTGATCGATCCGAACGACGCCCTGGTCCGAGCAGTCGACGCGGAGCGGTTCGGCGCACTCATTCCGAAAGTCGCGCGGCGCGACATCGCGGTCGCGACGGCCCGTTGGTTGCAAGGCGAGGCCTATCTCCGCGCGAACGATTCGGATCGCGCTGACGCTCCGATCAGGAAGGCGACCGCGACGGTCGGCCGCCTCCAGCCGAAGTCGAAGCTGCAGGCCGACATCCTGTTGTCGCTGGGCTGGCTGGACAGCAACCAGGGCCGCGTGGGCGATGCGCTTCTCGACTATCAGCAGGCGTTCGAAATCTACCGCATGTTGCCCGACCCTCGCGGTCAGGCCAAAGCGCTGGTCTTCATCGCATTGCTTTACACACAGGCGTTGGATCCTGAGGCGGCGGCCCGCTATTACGAACAGGCGATCGAGGTCTACAAATCCGATATCAACATGTCGGTGTCGATCTACAACAATCGGGGCCTCGCGTTCGCCGAGAGCCACCAATATGCGCTCGCCGAAAAACAGATGAAAATGGCGCTGGACCTGGCCAGGCGCCTGGACAGTCGCAATCTGGTCCAGCAGATCTATATCAATATCGCTCGGGTCGAACTGGCGAGCGGCGATCTGCGCTCGGCAGACCAGGCGATTGCGATGGGCAGGAAGTTTGCCGATCCGAAGGACGCCGGACTGAAAGCCCGACTGATCGCGACGGCGGCGCAATCGGCACTGCAGCACGGATTTCCAGCCCGCGCCAAGGCGCTGCTCGATCCGGCGTTGGTCGGGATCGACGTCAAGACGACCGGTATCGCCTTCCGGGACGTCCATCAGACGGCCTATGACGTCGCGATCGCAACCGGGGACTCCAACGGTGCGCTCAGCCATCTTCAGGCGCTGAAACGCCTGGACGACAACGCGACCAAGCTCGCGACGAGTACGAAGACCGCGCTGATGGCCGCTCGGTTCCGGTTTGCGAACCAGGAGTTGAGGATCAGCCAGCTCAAGGCCACCGAGCTGCAGCGTAGCATCGCCTTCGAGCGGGCGCGTGCGCAGACCGAGCGTTACGTCGTGCTCAGCGCGGCGGCCGCGGTGACGGTGGTGATCATATTGCTCGCTTACGGCCTGTTCACGATCCGGCGGAGCCGTGATCAGGTTCGTGCCGCGAACGACGACCTCGCCATTACGAACAGCGCGCTGGGCAAGGCGCTTGCCGCCAAGACCGAGTTCCTTGCCACCACCAGTCATGAAATCCGGACGCCGCTGAACGGTATCCTCGGGATGACGCAGGTCATGCTTGCCGATGCGAAGCTTTCACCGGCCATGCGCGACCGGCTCGGCGTCGTGCACGGCGCCGGGATGACGATGCGTGCCCTGGTCAACGACATCCTCGACGTCGCCAAGATGGAAACGGGCAACCTCACGATCGAATCAGCGCCGTTCGACGTGTGCGCCACCGTAACCGACGCGGCCCGGATGTGGGAAGAACAGGCGCGGGCCAAGGGGCTTACCTTCACGGTCGACGTCGGCGGCTGTCCGGCAATGATCCTGGGCGACGCGGCGCGGGTTCGTCAGATCGTCTTCAACTTGTTGTCCAACGCGTTGAAGTTCACCAAGTCCGGCCATGTGATGCTGCGGATCGACGTCGGCGACGACGATCGGCTACGCGTTGCGGTCACCGATTCGGGGATCGGCATCCCAGCGGACAAGCTCGAGGACATCTTCGAGTCGTTCCGCCAAGCCGATGCGGGAACCACCCGGCAGTTCGGCGGTACCGGTCTGGGCCTGTCGATCTGTCGCAATCTGGCGCGCGCGATGGGCGGCGATGTATCGGTGAGCAGCGTCGTCGGGCAGGGTGCGACCTTCACGCTCGTCCTGCCGCTGGTACGCGTACCGGAAGCGACCGATCAGTCAACGCCGGATACGGTCGCTTCGGGTACGGGGATGGCGACGCTGATCGTCGATCGCAATCCGATCACGCGCAGCATGTTCAAGGCGCTTCTGGCGCCCCATGCCGGGCCGATCGTGTTTGCGGGGTCCGTCGACGAAGCGGTCACGTGCCTCGCGGCGGGCGGCGTGTCCCGCGCTTTGATCGAAGACGCGACGATACGCGCCGGGAACGAGCCCCAAATCGCGCTGTCGCAAATCGTCAGCGCAGCCAAAGGCAGCGGTGCCGAGACGACCCTCCTGTGGCCCGCCAAGGCGGAATCGGAACGTCAGGACCTGCTTGCGACCGGCGTGACACGCGTGGTCGCCAAACCGGTCAGCGGTGCGGGGCTCGTCGAAGCGATGTTCGGCAAACCCGTTGCGACCAACAGCACCACTCCGGACCTTGTATCGCATGCGGCATGACGCGTAGACGCTGCGCCATGGCCATCATCTTTCCTCCGCTACTCGAACTATCGCGGAGACGGTCGTGAAAGTCCTCTTCATCGAGGACGACCGGATGAACCGACGAGTCGTCAAGGACATGCTCGATGTCGCAGGCGTTGCCATGGTCGAGGCGGAAAGTGCCGAACGCGGCCTCGAGATCCTCGGCCAACAGGACTTCATGATCGTCCTCGTCGATCTGCGCATGCCCGGGATGGACGGCATCACCGCGATCGAACACATCCGTGCTCGCGGCGATGCCAAGGCGAGCGTGCCGATCATCGTCGTCACTGCCGACATCGCGCCGGATCTGCGCGAGCGGTGTCTGGCAGCGGGTGCCGACGACGTGATCTTCAAGCCGGTCGCGATGGATGCCCTGTTCGAGGCGATGGGCGCGATCCTGGCGCGGGGCATCGAAGGCGAGGGAATGATCGGCTGACGTGCGCGCTCACCGGCACGTGCTGACGGGCGCTCACCGGCGCACGCTGACAGGTGCGCTTACCGGCGCAGGGCGTCGCCGAGCGAGGCGGTAGCGCTGCCGCGCCTCGCCGGTTTGGGCTGAGACGGGTCTGGCGACCAGCCGGTCAGAAACACCATTTGGAACGTTTCGTGGGTACGGCCGCGGTCGTCGGCTGCAGCGGCGAACGCCGCGATCGTCCGCGCTAGCGTATCGGCGCGCAGCGGCTGGCGCTGGGCCAGCACGTTGCTGGCCGCCATGCCGCGAAGGTCGCCGTACAACCGGCCGATATCGCGGTAGCCGACGTCCAGCGTCTCGACATCGGCGACCGGCAGCGTGAATCCGGCGCGCATGAGAAGATCGCCGGCGGAGCGCACGTCGATCTGCGGATGGAGCCGCGCCGCCGGACGATCGCTTTCGGCGGCTCTCAGCGCGCCGCGAAGTGCGGGCAGGCTTCCCGCGCCGACGAAGGCGCCCAGGAACAGGCCGTCGGGGCGCAAAGTGCGGCGGATCAGCGTCAGGGCGCCCGGCAGGTCGTTGACCTGATCGAGAACGCCGGCACTTACCACCAGGTCGAACGAGGCATCGGCGAACGGCAGGCGATCCTCGTCCGCCTGTACGCCCGACGATCCGGCGGCAAAGGCGAAGCCGGCGTCGCAGCGGACCACCCGCGCGCCCGGCGGTGCGACGAACGCGCCGTCGAAACACCCGAGATCCAGCACGTCGGTGAAATTGCGCGTCACCGCATCGAGCCGTTCGGCGATGCCGTCGAGCATCGTCGCGCGTATGAAATCATGCCCGGCAAAACCGGGAGCGGCACGATCGCGGCGCAGGCGACGGGCGGAACGGTCGAAGATTTCGGGTGCGGTTTCGGACACGGTTGCGCTTGTGGCGTGGTCGGGCTTCCACGACAAGCACTTGGTTGTCCGACGCGGTACGCGGGGCATGGCGGGGGGAGGTCAGATGAGGATATTCGCGCCGCTTCGCCACATCGTCGCGATCGCCTTGCCGCCGCGCTGCGCAGGATGCGGGATACCCGTCGGCGAAGATCACCGATTTTGTGCTTTATGCTGGGCCGGACTTCGGTTCCTCGGGCCGCCCTGGTGCGCCGGCTGCAACCGTCCGTTCGCGTTCGACCGCGGCGACGACGCCCGGTGCGCCGCCTGCCTGACCGACCCGCCCCGCCATTCAGGAGTCGGCGCGGCTGTCGCTTACGGCCCGGTTGCCCGCGACCTGGCGTTGCGACTGAAATATGCCGGCCGCATCGCCTTTGCCGAGACGATGGCGCGTCAGATGCGACGGTTGCTCCCGGCGGACGTCGACCTGCTGATACCGGTGCCGCTGCACCGCTGGCGGATCTGGACGCGCGGCTTCAATCAGGCGGCGTTGATCGCGGACGGGATCGCGACGCTGTCGGGCATCCGCCACGACTGCGACGCTCTGGTCCGCACGCGCCGCACCGCCCCGTTGCGCGGCCTTGGCGGGCGGCAGCGAACGCAAATGGTTGCGGGCGCATTCGCCGTCCCGATCCCGAGCCGTCTGCAGGGGCGCACCGTGGCGTTGATCGACGACGTCTACACCAGCGGTGCGACCGCGGATGCGTGCACGCGGGTCATGCTGAGGGCCGGCGTGCGGTCCGTCACGATCCTGTGCTGGGCGCGCGTGCTGTCCGCGACCGCCGACGATTGACAAGTCCCTGTCGAGACCACATTTCCGCCGAATGGCTAAAGTGGAAATCTATACAAAGGCTTTCTGTCCGTATTGCACGCGGGCGTTAAAGCTTCTTGCCTCCAAGGGCGTCGAGCCGGAGCAGTTCGACGTCACCATGGGAGGCCCGAAAAAGGCTGAGATGGTCGAGCGTTCGGGCGGACGGATGACGATGCCCCAAGTGTTCATCGACGGAAAGCATATCGGCGGGTCCGACGATCTCGCGGCGCTCGATGCAAGGGGTGGTCTCGACCCGCTGCTCGGATGACGATCAAGATCGGCGTCCTCCAGATGACGGGCGGGATCGATCCGCTGGTCAATGCGGCGACGCTGGTCGAGGCGATCGGCACCGCGGCGGCGGCCGGTGCGCAGATTTTGTTCACGCCCGAAATGTCGGGGCTGATCGACCGGGATCGATCGCGCGGCGCGGCCTCGATCGTCGCCGAGCAGGACGACCCGGTGCTGGCGGCCGTCTGCAGCGCGGCGGCGGATGCGAAGATCTGGGTCCATCTCGGATCGCTCGCGGTGCGAAGGTCGGACGGCAAGTTCGCCAACCGTGGTTTCGTCATCGACGCGACCGGTACCGTCCGTACCCGCTATGACAAGATGCATCTGTTCGACGTCGACCTTCCAACCGGTGAAAGCTGGCGGGAATCGGCGGCCTATGTCGCCGGCGACGCGGCAATGGTCGTCGATACCCCCGCAGGCAAAGTCGGTACATCGATCTGCTACGATCTCCGGTTTGCCGGCCTTTACCGCGCGCTCAGCGATGCCGGTGCGACACTCCTGTCGGTACCGGCGGCCTTCACGCGTCCGACCGGTGCGGCGCATTGGCACGTGCTGCTGCGCGCGCGGGCGATCGAATCTGCCGCGTTCGTCGTCGCCGCCGCGCAGACCGGCGTTCATGCGGATGGCCGCACGACCTATGGCCATTCGCTCGTCGTCGATCCCTGGGGCGACGTGGTCCTCGATATGGGCGAGCGTGCCGGGCTTGGCTATGCCGACCTCGACCTCGACCGGGTCGAGCAAGTGCGGACGCGCATTCCCGTGCTGGCGCATCGCCGACCGATACCCGTCGCCACCCTCGCGCCGTGATCGTCTTCGATCTGAAATGCGGCAGCGGTCACGTTTTCGAGGCGTGGTTCGGATCGAGCAGCGCCTATGAATCGCAATTGTCCGCCGGGCATGTCCGCTGTCCGATCTGCGACGATACCGACATCGCGAAGGCCTTGATGGCGCCGGCGATCCCGATGAAGGGCAACCGGAAGGCTCCCGTGCCCAGTCCTGACGCCGTAAAAGCGGCGATGAAGAGGCTCGCCACGCAACAGGCCAAGGCGCTGGAATCGTCCGAATGGGTCGGCGGCGCATTCGCCGACCGGGCTCGTGCGATGCATCTCGGCGAGGAAAAGCAGGCGACGATCCACGGCCAGGCAAGCCTTGCCGAGGTAAAGGCGCTTGTCGACGAAGGCGTGCCCGTCCTGCCGCTGCGCTTACCGATCGTCCCACCGGGCAAGGCCAACTGATCCTTCGGCAATGGCGATCATCGATGACGGCTACCGACGGGAAGATCGGCGCCCGTTGCCAAATCCCACGGGTATCTTCCAATGTCTCTTGATCAACGACGAGTCGATATCGGGTTGGGTCTTCGACGGACCGCTCGAGGCGGGCGCCGCGGTAGGGCGTCCCGCGGAGGAAACGACGGGCGGCGAATAGCCGGATGCGTCGGTCCAGTTGCACTTCGTGCAATCGTTAAGCCGCACAACTCAATTGCGTCTGTACCCTTGGTCGGGCAATTTAAGGGTGCCTTTCAGGCATCCTCTCCTAAAACTTTTGGCCGGTTCATCCGGCCATTTTTTTTGCCTTGCGATGTTGGGCACCGGCTGATGCCCGGTGACCTGCGGTCCACGGATGCGCGTCGACCGCATCGCAGACCGGACGTGCGATCCTGCAAATCGCTCGTGGCCTTCATGCCAACGGTGGGGATGCTCCGTAACGAAGGTTAACTTCAAGCATCACGCTGGATATGGCGTGCGGCATTCGCCTGCGATATCGCACGGGCATGAATATGCTTCCTCGCGCCGCCACAGATGCCCGCGTCGACGAACGTGCTGGCGTCGACACCGCGACCTTTGCCGCCGACGTCGCGACGCGGGACAGGCCGATCGTCTTGCGTGGGCAGGTCGCGCACTGGGCGAGCGTACGCGCGGGGCGAGACGGCGATCGGGCAACGGCAACGTATCTGAAAAGCCTTGGTGATGGCGGCAAGCCGATGGAGGTGCTGATCGGCAGTCCGGAATTCGGTGGCCGCTTCTTCTATCGCGGTGAAAATCTCGAAGGGTTCAATTTCCACCGCGAGCAGGCGCTCCTCGAAATATTGCTGAATGAATTGCTCCGGTTGTCGACGTTGCCGGAGCGGGAGCGGCATATCCTCTACGCCAATGCAGCGACGGCGCCCGAGCACCTGCCGGGCTGGGCGGCGGCTAATCCGCTCGATTTGCCGCTCGGCGATGCGACGCCGCGCCTGTGGATCGGCAACGGATCACAGACCGCGACGCATTATGATGGATCGACCAACCTGGCGTGTGTCGTCGCGGGGCGGCGTCGCTTCACGCTGTTCCCGCCCGATCAGGTCGGCAATTTGTATATCGGGCCGCTCGACCGGACTCTCGCGGGGCCACCGTCAAGCATGGTCGATCCGCTGGCGCCCGACTTGGATCGCTATCCGCGCTATGCACACGCGCTCGACCACGCGTTGGTTGCCGACCTGGAGCCGGGTGATGCCCTGTTCATACCCGCGATCTGGTGGCATCACGTCCAAGCGTTCGGAACGCTCAACATCCTATGCAATTACTGGTGGTCCTACGATCCGACCGTGTCTCCCTTCCATGCGATGGTCCACGCGATGATGGCGGTACGCGATCGTTCGGCGGCCGAGAAAGCAGGATGGCGCGCGTGGTTCGAGCATTACGTGTTCGGTGACGATGCGGCGGCCGCAGGCGATCATCTGCCCGAAGCGGCGCGGGGCGTGCTGGGCCCGGCATCGCCCGACCGTACCGAACGGATCCGCAACTATCTGCTGAAGTCGCTTCAGCGGCGTTGATCGCTGGCCATTGGTATAGCGATCGCCGCAGCCGCTGGCGGACAGGGTAGGGCTTACCCCGGCCTGTTCGCATTCAGCCGCGCGAGCGCGTCGGTGTGCGGTGGCATATGTGCCAGCGACGCGGCGACGACGCGTTCGATCTGCGCGAGCCGGTTCGTTGCGGCGTCAAGCGGCACGGCGTCGCAGATCGGATCATGGCCAGCGACCGGGGCATGTTGACCGGTCAGCAGCGCAAGCCAGCTGGTCTCGTTGAACAGCTCGTCCGCCTCGCGGAAGATGCGCCCGCCCGCGCGGAACAAGCCAAGCTTTTCCGCAAGGCCTTCGGGTATCGCGGCGGCGGCCCGTTCCCGCCAGAAGGGTTCGGTGCGCGCGTTCAGATGATAATGCGCCACCAGGAAATCGCGGATGCGGACGAACTCGGCGGTCATGACGCGGTTGTAGCGGTCGACGATCGCGGGGGCAGGGTGGCTGCCGAGGGGCAGCATCTTCAGCAAATGTTGCAGCCCGCTCTGCACCAGATGGATGCTCGTCGATTCGAGCGGTTCCATGAACCCGGCCGCGAGGCCCAGGGCGATGCAGTTGCCGCTCCAGAAGCGATTCCGGTGCCCGGTCGCGAAACGGATCGTGCGAGGCTCGGCAAGGGCGTCGCCTTCAAGGCCCGCGATCAAGGTTGCGGTTGCCTCGTCCTCGCTAAGGTGCCGGCTGGAAAAGACATACCCGTTGCCGGTGCGGTGTTGCAGCGGGATGCGCCAGCGCCATCCGGCGCGTTCGGCAATGGCCCGGGTCAGGGGTAGCGGGGCGGCATCGGCGACCGACGCCACGGCCACGGCACGGTCGCACGGGAGCCATTCCGCCCAGTCGGTCCAGCCGGACTGTAAAGCGCCCTCGATCAACAACGCGCGAAAACCCGAGCAGTCGACGAACAGGTCGCCGGCAATGCGGCTACCATCGGCGAGACGCACCGCGTCGATCTGTCCTGCGGCGTGTTCGACGGAATCGACCAGCCCTTCGCGGCGGACGACCCCGTGCGCCTCGGCCTGGCCACGCAGAAACGTCGCGTAGCGCCCAGCGTCGAAGTGATAGGCGTAACCGATCCGCGAAAGGGGCGAGTCGCCATTGGCGATCGGACGTGAGAAGCGGCCGCTCTCGGCGGCGCGGGCTTCCAACGAATACCGGTCCAATTGTCCGGCCGCGCCGGACTGGCGGACGCGCAGCCACTGCGCGGCAAAGGGTATGCCGGCGATGTCGGTACCGATCTGTCCGAACGGATGGACATAGGCTTCGCCCGGTCGTGTCCAGCCCTCGAACCGGATACCGAGCTTGTAGCTGCCACCGGTCGCACGCAGGAACGCGTCCTCCTCGATTCCCAGCATGGCGTGAAACGTGCGGATCGGCGGGATCGTCGCCTCACCGACGCCGATCGTCGGTATGTCGTCGGATTCGATCAGCGTCACGCGGATGCCGGCTGGTCCCAGCAGCCGGCCGAACGCGGCGGCCGCCATCCACCCCGCAGTCCCGCCGCCGACTATGACGATGCGACGGGCAGCTGGAACCGCAGTCACGCGGCGATCAGTTCGGCGGCAACGTGCGAACGCGGCTGGTTCCGACCGCGGAAGGCGATCTCGCGTTCGAACGTCGTATCGGTGCGTTCGATGAACCGCCTGCGTTCGATACCCGATCTTTGATTAAAGGAACGGCGGGCCGGTATCGTCGCCTTGGGGACATTCCCCATTCCGATCCGTGCCGACTCCGCCGACGTGGCCGCCATCAGCCGTCCATCGGATTGCAGCGTCGACGTCGCGGCGGCGATCCAAGTCGAGGTACCGCCAACACTGGCACCGTTCGGAATCACTCCCAGTCGCATCACTTCAGCCCCTCCGCAGTGTCACAATTCGGTCACGTATATCGTATTTCGCTGCAATTCAGTATTTTACCTCTGGTCTCCTGCGAACCATACGGTTATCAACGATCCCGTGCAAAGTGCTACGTTGAATGTTAGCGCTACCACAGGGTGAGGATTTTGAAATGCGGGTGAGACCGAAATTCGTGGACCTGTCCGGCCGTTCAGTGGCGCTGAAGGGCAGCGTATCGCTAATCGCATTGTGCCTTTCGGCGGCGCCGCAAGCAGCCTTCGCACAACAGGCTGACACTGAAACACGTCAGTCTACGCCGACGCCCAGCGCGATGCAGCGTACCGCACCTTCTGATCGCGCCGCCGCTGATGCTTCAGGTTCGGCCGTCGCGGGCCCGGCGCAGCCCTCGGCGAACGCGCAGGTTCCCTCGGGTGGCGTAACGCCGACCCGTGCCGAAGAATCCACCGCGACCCCGCAGGACGAAGCGTCCAATCAGGATATCGTCGTGACCGGCATCCGCCGGAGCCTGCAAAGCGCACAGGCGATCAAGAAGAATTCCGAAGTCGTCGTCGACTCGATCTCTGCAGAAGATATCGGGGCGCTGCCTGACCGGTCGGTGACCGAGGCGCTGCAGCGCGTTCCTGGCGTGTCGATCAGCCATTTCTCGGCCGGCGTCGATCCCGACCATTTCTCGACCGAAGGCTCCGGCGTCGTCGTCCGCGGGCTGACCTACACGCGGTCTGAAATCAACGGCCGGGATTCATTCAGCGCCAACAACGGCCGTGGCCTGTCGTTTGCCGACGTACCATCGGAATTGCTCGGCGGCGTCGACGTCTTCAAGAGCCCGTCGGCCGATATGATCGAGGGCGGCATCGCTGGTACGGTCAACCTGCGTACCAGGCTTCCCTTCGACTCCAGCGGCCTCACGCTGGGCGGCACGCTCGAGAACAATTACGGCGACTTCGTCAAGAAATCCGCCCCGACTGTGTCCGTACTCGCGAGCGACCGCTGGCAGACCGGCATCGGCCAGTTCGGCATTCTAGGCAGCTTCGTGCGGTCCCAGGTCCGTTCGCGTGCCGACAGCGTCCAGATCTCGAACTGGGGCGAGCGCGTACTGACCGGTTCGGGGGCGCTGCTTCAGCCACTCGATGCCAACAACGTGCCCAATGTCGGTACGACGGTGTACGTGCCGCGCGGTGCGGCGATCCGCAGCCAGGAATTCAATCGTACGCGCTATGGCTATTCGGCCGCTGGCCAGTGGCGGAGCAACGACGAGAAGATGACCGCGACCGCGCAGTTCCTGCGGTCGGACTCCCGCGAGGCCTGGACCGAGAACTCGATCGAGGTCGCGACCGACAACGTCTTGAGCGCCGGCGACTCGCAGCCTTTCCCGGGCACGAGCTTCACCTATGACGCGGACAACGCGTTCACGAGCGGTCTGATCACGGGCCCGAACGGCTACCGTGCCGATCAGGGCACCGATATGCGCACGCCAACCAACGGCCTGCAGAGCAACAACATTGCGCGCGGCAACACGTCTCGCTTCGTCACCAACGATGCCAGCTTGAACCTCAAATGGCAGCCGACGACGCGCCTGGGCGTCACGGTGGATTACCAGCATGTCTGGTCGAAGGTGAACGTCACCGACCTGACGGTCTGGGGCACGACGTATCAGAACGCCGACATCCGCCTGAACGGCAATGATCCGGCTTACGTCAACTTCGTCCCGGTCACCAACCAGCCGAACAATTACCAGAACGCAGTGCATCCGAGCTATCTCGATCCGTATAACAGCTTCTACCGCTCGGCGATGGACCATATCGAGGACAGCAAGGGCGACGAGGACGCTGCGCGGATCGATCTCGACTATTCGTTCCCCGAGGACAGCTGGCTGACCTCGATCCGGGCCGGCTATCGCTTTTCCGATCGGCAGAACGAGGCCCGCTCGACCGCCTATAACTGGGGCGTGCTCAGCGAGATCTGGGGCGGCGGCACCAATGCGGCCGGCGCCTCGGTGGGCGCGGGCGGTCCGGTCTGGTTCGACCGGCCGATCGATGGCAATCCGGCGACCCGTACGACCGGCGAGACCGGGCCGCAGCAGGCGTTCTTGTACGAGAACTTCTTCCGCGGGCAGGCGAACGATCCGTCGAACGGCGGTCGCGTGTTCTATCCGGGCAGTGCGCTGCAGGACTATGGCACAGCGGTTCAGCAGATCAGCCAGATCGCGCATGAATGGCGTGACTTCACGTCGAACAATTCCGGTGCCGATGGCTGGGTGCCGTTGGCGCAGCGGGCCGGCGTGATCGCGGGCACGCCGTTCCGTCCGGGCGAGGTCAACCCGGTCAGCGAACGCAATAACGCCGCCTATGTTTCGGTCCGGTTCGGCAACGATCTGTCGAACGGGTGGAACCTCAGCGGCAATGTCGGCGTGCGCTACACCAAGACACGGCGCATCTCGTCCGGCTTCTTCTCGTTCCCGAACCAGTCGTTCAATTGCGTCCCACCCGCGAACGGCGCTGCGATCTCGCGATTCTGTTCGTTGCCGCTCGCGACGCAGCAGGCCGCCGTGGCCTTCCAGAACGGCGCCCTCATCCCCAACGATGCGAGGCTGACCTACGATTACTTCCTGCCGAGCTTCAACGCGAAACTGGCGGTCGGCGGTGGCCTGCAGTTCCGGGCAGCGTTCAACAAAAGCGTCGCGCCGCCCGATTTCGGGCAGACCCGGTCGTTCTATAACATCAACCTGAATACCAGCGACCAGACCATCCTGTTCAACAACGGCGCCGTCGCCATCTTCGACGTCGGAAATCCCGACCTGAAGCCGGTTCGTGCGGACAATTACGATCTCACCGCGGAATGGTATTTCTCCAGCGTCGGTCAGCTTACATTCTCGGCTTTCGCCAAGAATCTGTACGGCGTGCAGTCGGTGGGAACGCAGCGCCTGAGCTTCACCAACAACGGTGCGACGTTCGATGCGATCGTGACGACGCCGCTGAACTCCGCCGATACCGGCAAGGTTCGCGGGTTCGAGGTGGGCTATCAACAAACCTACGGGTTCCTGCCGTCGGTCCTCGGCGGTCTGGGATTGTCGGCGAACTTTACCTTCGTGCATTCGACCGGCGTATCGCAGCAGCAACTGGATCCGAGCGATCCGAACGTCGCTGCCGGGATCATCTCGTCGGTCGATACCGGCAAACTGCCGTTGCAGGGATTGTCGAAATACCAGTTCAACATCGGTCCGTTCTATCAACGCAACGGCCTGGAGTTGCGTGCGGCGTATAACTGGCGATCGCGCAACCTGTTGACGATCCGCGACGTAATCACGCCGTTCGCACCCGTTTATGCGGAATCCTACGGCCAGCTCGACGCATCGGTGTTCTTTGCGGTGACTCCGTCGATCCGGATGGGCTTCCAGGGCGTGAACCTGACCAAGTCGGTGACGCGTACGTCGTATGTCATCAACGACGATCTGCTGACGCGTCCGCGCAACTGGTTCATCAGCGACCGGCGCTTCAGTTTCTCGATCCGCGCCGCGTTCAAGTAAGGGCAGGCGAAAGGCTCCGATGCGTCTCTAGATACGGGGTATCCATCGTCCGCTGGATACCCCCACAGAGAGGGCAATGACGTGCCGGTCGAGCAGGATGGCGACCTCGCCGGTCATATTGACGCCCCGGACGTGGGAAGATCGGGCTGCGAGGCTTCTCGCGGATGCTCGCCTAGACGGCACCAAGAAGGTCTTCGACGCGGATCGGGAGATTCCGCACGCGGATGCCGGTCGCGTTGAAAACGGCATTCGCGATGGCCGCGTTGACACCGATGATGCCGATCTCGCCCAGACCTTTGACATGCTCGGCGTTTACCGCTGCGTCGTCGTCAGGCACCATGATCGCTTCGATGTCGCCGACATCTGCTGCGGTCGGCACGAGATACTCCTCGAGATCGCGATTCATGTAGACGCCGGTGCGCGGATCGATCTCGGTTTTTTCGAACAGCGCCGAACTCTGTCCCCAGATCATGCCGCCGAGAAGCTGGCTGCGTGCCGTCAGCGGATTGAGCACGCGGCCCGCGGCGAACGCCCCGACATGGCGGACCACACGGACTTCCCCGGTCGCGGCGTGTACTTTCACTTCCACCATATGCGCGCCGAACGCCCACGCCAGTTGGTTTTCCGAGCCGGCCAGCAGTTTGATGTGACCGTCACGCAGCGCAGCCAGGGCCTTCTCGTCCGCGCCGGGCGGGAGATAATCCAGTGTCACCTCGCGCGCGCCTGCCGGTTTGCGGAGCAACGCGGTGCAGGCTTCACGCAGCGCATTCGCCAGGCTAGTCGTGGTGGACGAGCCACCGGATATTCCGGCGTGCGGCAGCGCGCTGTCGCCAAGGAGCACGGTCACGCGATCGAGCGGTACGTCGAGCCGCTCCGAGGCGATCGTCGCGAGCACCGTGTACAGGCCGTTACCGATCTCGTGATGCGCCGTCTCCACCCGCACGGCGCCGGACGCATCCTGTACGACCCGCACCGAAACGGGTCCGAGCTTGACGGGTCTGGCGGCCGCTGCGCAGCCGTGACCGATCCACCACCCGTCGCGCAACGTGCTGCGCGGTTCGGGCATACGGCGTCCCCAGTCGAACGCTTCCGCGGCTGCATCGAAACAGCGCATCAGCGGCCGCGTGGTGAACCGCTTTCCGGTGACGGGATCGGCGTCGGTATCGTTACGGCGGCGCAGTTCGACGGGGTCGAGATCGAGCGCATGGGCAAGCTCGTCCATGGCGCTTTCGAGCGCGAACAGGAACGGCACTTCGGGTGGCGCGCGCATCGGGCCGGGGGTGTTGCGATCGACCCGACCCAGGCGCTCTTCGCACGCGACCGCATCCGCGTGGTACAATGCGGTCGACACGTCGGTGCCTTCCATCGCGAAATTGTCGAAGCGTGAGCTCACGGTCGCGGCGTCGTGGCCGATACCCAGCAACCGACCTCGTTTATCTGCGCCCAGGCGAAGGCGGTGACTGGTTTCCGTCCGATGATTGGCGACGGTGAACTGATCACGGCGCGACACATCCAGCCTGACCGGACGCCCTAGCCGACGGGCCGCCAGCGCGCAGATTGCGGTATGCTGCGACAGGGCCAGCTTCGCGCCGAAGTGCCCGCCGATGAAATGCGAAATCACGCGCACCTGTTCCGGCGCAATGCCCAACTGCGCGGCGAGCCCGTGCTGTGCGGCGCCGATATAGCGGGTCGGTTCGTGGACCGTCAGCATGTCGCCGTTCCACTGGCAGGTGGTGCCGGGCAGTTCGATCGGATTGTGATGCTGTACCGGGGTCGTGTAACGTTCGTCGACCGTGACCGCAGCCGCCGCGAGCGCTGCCAGCAGATCGCCCTTCTCACGCGCGTGGTGTTCGGGATCGATCGCGGTAAGCGGTTGCGTGACGCAGCCCGGATCGGTCAAAGCGACGACCGGTTGCTCGGCGTGATACGAAAGCCGCATCGCGGCCGCGCCGGCCTGGGCATTTTCGAGCGTATCGGCGGCGACCATCGCGACGATCTGGCCGGCATAGCGGATTTCGGACGACGCGAGCGGCCGCCAACTACTGTTCGTCCAGCCGCCCTCCATCAGGTGGTCGATCGGTCGGATCGCGTCGCCGACCTCCTTGTAGGTCAGGATCAGCATCACCCCCGGGGCGGAGGCGGCAGCGTCCTTGTAAATGTCGGTGATGTGTCCGCGCGCGATCGGACTGACGACCAGCGCGGCGTGGGCAAGGTTCGGAACGGCCACGTCACCTGGGAAATCCGCCATCCCGCGCACCTTCAGGGGGCCATCGATCCGCGTTTGCGGTTCACCGACACGCGTGACGCCACCGTGCGTTTGCGCCCGGATCCCGAACCCTGAACGTCGGTTCGGCGAAGACGAAATCACCATCACACCTCCTGCTCGGTCGGAAACGAATACCGGTCCAAACCGCGCCGGCTGGTCAACGTCCGACAACGACTTTTGGCACAGCCGAATAGCGTTAAAGCGGATGGCGCAACGTCGTCACACAGGCTAGCCAGTGGCATCTTTTCCTTAAATTGCAGGCCGGAGCTCGATGAAGCGCAAGACCCTGACCCAGTTTTTGATCGAACAACAACGCGAGGCTGGGACTCTGCAGCCGCAACTTCGCCTTCTGATCGAGGTCGTGGCCCGGTCCTGCAAGGCGATCAGCCATTCCATCAGCAAAGGCGCGCTCGGCGGCGTACTCGGCAGTCTGGACAGTGAGAACGTCCAGGGCGAAGTGCAGAAAAAGCTCGACGTGATCGCCAACGAAATGCTGCTTGAGGCCAACGAGTGGGGCGGGCATCTGGCAGCGATGGCGTCGGAGGAGATGGAAACGATCCATCTCGTGCCCAATCGGTACCCGCAAGGCGAATATCTGTTGCTGTTCGATCCGATCGACGGCTCGAGCAACATCGATGTCGATCTGTCGGTCGGCACGATCTTTTCCGTGCTTCGCGCACCCGCACGCGTGGAAGGCAAGGATGTCGTCGAGGACGACTTCCTGCAGAAGGGCGAATTTCAGGTTGCGGCCGGCTATGCCGTCTACGGACCGCAGACGATCCTCGTCCTTACGCTGGGCGCCGGGGTGCATGAATTCACGCTGGACCGCGAGATCGGGTCGTGGGTGATGACCGATACCGACATGAAGATCCCCGCCGGCAAGCGTGAGTTTGCGATCAACATGTCCAATGCACGGCAATGGTCGCCGGCAGTGCACCGCTTCATCGACGACCGCGTCGCCGGAACGCAGGGCGTTCTGGGCGCCGATTACAACATGCGCTGGACCGGCTCGATGGTTGCGGACGTTCACCGTATCCTGAAGCGTGGCGGCGTGTTCCTGTACCCGCGCGACGTCACCAAGCCCGGGAAGGTCGGCAAGTTGCGGCTGATGTACGAGGGCAACCCGATGGCGATGTTGATGGAGCAGGCCGGCGGCGCGGCGAGCGACGGCGAAGAGCGGATCATGACGATCTCGCCAACCGCCCTGCATCAACGCGTGGGATTGATCATGGGCGATCCTGCGGAGGTCGAGGCACTGACCAGCGCGTATCGGAACTGACGTCGGCAGCTCCGCGGCGAAGGTCGTCACATTGCGTCAGCGCAGACATGCGGCTTGATGTCCCTGTGTTATTCTGTTGTGCGGTGCAACAATTCTGACGCTAGATCGTAACGCCTCTGAAACGATCAGGCCGTCAAACCGCAACATGCGCTTTCTAAAGCCTCCCTCGTTCGGACCGGTTGGTCCGGGGGGAGAACACACGACATGTTGCATTATTCGCGCCTGCTTTTGGCGACGCTGCCGCTTACGCTCGCGGCTCTGGGCGCCGGTCAATCGGCCAGCGCGCAGACCAACGCTGGCGCGTCCAGCGCGAACAGCGGGACGACTGCTACCGATATCGCGGTCGATTCCAGCACCGATACCGCCCAGGATATCGTCGTCACCGGCTCCTATGCGCGCAGCCTCGCCGCGGCGACCGAGACCAAGCGGCAGGCCGGCTACGGCGTGGACGCGATCAACGCGACCGACATCGGCAAGTTTCCCGCGCAGAACGTCGCCGAAGCGCTGCAGCTCGTTCCCGGCGTCACCATCACCCGCCCGCGCGGCGAGGGCCTGTACGTCAGCGTCCGCGGGCTTGGCCCGCAGTTCCAGAGCACGCTGCTCAACGGCCGCCCGGTGGCGATCAACGACCTGATCGAGAATGGCGGCGCGAACGGTCGCCAGTTCCGTTTCGAGATGCTGCCGGCCGAGTTCGTGTCGCAGATCGACGTGGTCAAGACGCCGACCTCGGACATGACCGAGGGCGCGCTGGGCGGCAATATCGACGTGAAGACGTTCCGCCCGCTCGACGTCGGCAACAAGACGACGCTGAACCTGCGCGGCACCTACACGACCCTGACCGACAAGGTGAAGCCCAACGCCACCGTGCTGACCAGCGCCAAGACCGACGACGGCACGTTCGGCATCCTGGCCGGCGCGCAATATTGGGGCAAGGAGGTGCGCAACGACCGGCTCTACAATACCGGCTGGTATCTCGATAAGTTCGCCTCGACGCTGGGGACCGGCTTCTACACGCCCGGACGCACGCGACCGACCGTCGAAACCGAGGATCGCAAGCGCCTGTCGGGCATGATTTCGGCGCAGTGGAAGCCCAGCGCCGAGCTGGAGACTACGCTCGACATACTCGCGACCCGGCTCGACATCGCCTATGACGAATACGGCCTCGATATCTATCCGGACGATGCCAGCGTCGCCGGTCACAAGCCGGTGCTGGTCCCCGGATCGGTCAAGCTCGATGGCAACACGGTGGTCGCCGCGACGATCAACGACGTGCGTTTCATGGGCACGCGCGAATACAGCCTCAACCGCCACGACCTGATCACGGTGGGGCTGAAGCAGGCCTGGACACCGGACGGCTGGCACGTCGTCGCCAACGCCAACTGGTCGTTCGCGCACAGCTATCATCCGAGCAACGCGGAGGGGACGGTACGCAGCCGCATCCAGTTCTTCGCGCCGCTGACCTATGATTCATCGGGCGGCTATCAGGTGATCCCGACCCTTTCGACGCCGGTCAACGTCCTCGATCCTGCCAATTATACGCTCTACCCCTTCAATATCGCGCCCAAGAACAGCAAGGATTGGGACACGTACGGACGGCTCGATGTCGATCACGACATGGACGGTTTCATCACCAAGCTGGCCGCTGGCGGCGAGTATCACTGGCGCAAGCGCGACTATCGCCGTCGTGACTTCACGGTGAACCCGGCCGCCAACACGTCGCTCACCAGCTTCGCGCCCAACGGCTACGAACAGCTGCCGTTCGACGATTTCCTGTCGGGCGTTAGCGGCAACGTCCCGCGCACCTGGCTCGTGCCGATCACGAGCGTGTTCTACGACAAGCTGTTCACCGACGCGATCGCCAACAGCCCGCTGTCGGCGGGCGACCTGCGCGCATCCTATGTCGTCACGGAGAAGACCGCGGGCGGCTATGTCCGTGCGGACTATGCGTTCCCGGTCGGCAGCGTGGCGGTCACCGGCAATGCCGGCGTGCGCTATGTCCATACCGATCAGGTGGCGAGCGGGAATCTGACCGCGGGCAATGTGGTCACCCCGGCACGTTTCCCGCAGACGTTCAGCAACTGGTTGCCGAGCTTCAATTTGCGCGCCGAGCTGTCCCGCGATCTGGTCGGGCGCCTTGCCGCCAGCCGGGTGCTCACGCGGCCGAACGTGACGCAGAGCGCGCCGCAGATCAGCGTCTCGACCGACCAGCCGACCGCAAGCGGCGGCAACCCGGCATTGCAGCCGTTCCTCGCCACGCAGTTCGACGGCTCGCTCGAATGGTATTTCAACCGCTCCGGCTCGCTCACCGGCGCGTTGTTCTACAAGGCGATGGACGACTACATCACCGCGCAGAACATCAACGTCGAGATCCCCGGCCGCGGCACCGTGCTGCTCAGCACGCAGGTCAACGGCGGCAGCGCCAAGGTCTACGGTGCCGAAGCAGCCTATAACCAGGTGTTCACGTTCCTGCCGGCTCCGTTCGACGGGCTCGGCGTGCAGGCCTCCTATACGCACACGTCGGTGCAGGCGAGCTACACCGCGGGCGCGCGACCGATCAAGGATCAGCTGATCGGTCTGTCGAAGAACAGCTTCAACGTGGTCGGCTTCTACGACAAGGGACCGCTGGCGGCGCGGATCTCCTATACCTGGCGCGACAAGTATCTGTCGGGCATCGGCAGCACCACGCAGGTGCCGACCTATGTCGCGGCGTTCGGATCGCTGGACGGTAATATCTCGGTGCGTGCGACGAACGCGCTGACCTTCAGCGTCGAGGCGATCAACATCGCCAATGCCAACACCTATAGCTACAATGACAAGGAGCTTCAGTTCGGCGAGATCAACAATTACGGCCGGACCATCCTGTTCGGCGTGCGGGCGCAGTTCTGATGCTCAGGGCAATGCTCCTCGTCGCCGCCGCGCTGGTTTCGACCGGTGCTGCGGCACAGCGAGCGATGAACGACATCCAGGTCGTCGGTTCGCACAACAGCTTCAAGGCACGGATCCCGACCGCGGTGATGGCAAAGCTGCGCGCGGCCGAGCCGCGGTTGGCGGAAGGGCTGGACTATTACCACCTCCCGCTGTCGCAACAGCTCGATCGCGGCGTGCGCCAGATCGAGATCGACGTCTTCGCCGACCCCGAGGGCGCGCGCTACGCGTCGCCGAAGGGCGAGGCATGGGCAAAGGCCGCCGGCGAAACCACGAGCTTCGATCACGCGGCGATGCTCAAGCCCGGGTTCAAGGTCTTCCACATCCCCGATATCGACTACATCAGCACCTGTGTGACGCTGCTGCGCTGCCTCGGTGAGGTCGACCGCTGGTCGCGGGCGCACCCGCGGCATCTGCCGATCATGGTCACGATCAACGCAGCCGACACCGCGTCGGCGCGGCCGGGGATCAGCAGCCCCATACCGCTCGACGACAAGACGCTGCTCGATTCACTCGACGGGGAGATCCGATCGGTGCTGCCGGGTAAGCGGCTGATTACGCCGGACGAGGTGCGCGGTACGGCACCCAGCTTGCGCGAGGCGGTACATGCACACGGCTGGCCAACATTGGCGGCGGCGCGGGGGCGGATCTACATATTGCTCGACGTGCGCAAGTCCGTGTCGGACGTCTACCGCGACGGCCATCCTTCGCTCGCCGGTCGGGCGATGTTCGGCTGGTACCCGGACGACCAGCCCGAGTCCGCGATCCAGATCGTCCAGGATCCGCTGGTCGATGGCGAACGCATCCGCCGCTGGGTCGGCGAGGGCGTGATCGTCCGCACGCGCACCGACGCCAACACGGTGGAAGCCCGCAATCGCGACTATTCCAAGGCGAGTGCGGCGATGGCGAGCGGCGCACAGGCGGTCAGCACCGACTATTACCCCGGGGCGCCCGATCCGCTGCATGCGCGCTTCGCGGTGACGCTGGCGGGGAAGGCGATGGCGCGCTGCAGTCCGGTGCGCGTTCCCGGCGGGTGTAACTTGAAGCCATGAGGATCAAGCTGCTCAGTACCCTGTGCGCCGCCGCCGGGCTGCTGGTCGGGCCGTTTGCCGTTGCCGCGCCGAAGCGCGTCCTGGTGATCGAGCGCGCGGTGCTGGTCATGCGGCACGGCATCCGTGCGCCGCTCGACGGTGAGGTGCTGGCGGACACGCGAACCGGCGCACCGTGGCCGACCTGGCCGGTGGCGGAAAGCCGGATCACGCCCCACGGCGTGCGAGCGCTTGAGCAGGTGGCGGCTTACGACCGGCAGCTGCTCGTTGCGCACGGATTGCTCAGGGCGAGTGGGTGCCCGGCGATCCGGATCAAGACCAACAGTTCGGAGCGGACGATCGCCAGCGGGAAGGCCTATGCGGCGGGTTTTGCGCCCAGCTGCAATTTCGGCATCGCGCATGAACCGCTGGGTGTCGCCGACCCGATCTTCGAGCCGCTGCGCGCGCGGGCCACGGACTTCGACGCGGCCGCCGCGATCGCTTCCATCAACCGTGAGACGGGCGGCATGGCGGCGCTCGTCCGACGTCACGGCGCGGCGCTCGCCCGTCTCGACGAGGTGTTGGGCTGTACGGCGGTGGAGCGGGGATGCGTGCCTGCCGGCACAGCTGCGGTTGGTCCGAGCGCCGACGGCCATGATCTCGTCCTGGCGGGGCCGATCCGTGCCGCCTCCGGTATTGCCCAGGTACTGCTGCTGGAGGAGGTCGAGGGCCTGCCGCGCGAAAGCGTCGGTTGGGGGCGTGCGGATCCTGTGACGCTCGAGCAGCTCGGCGCGCTTCATGCCGCGTTGTTCGCCGTGTTCACCCACCCGCCCTATATGGCGGCGCACCAGGCCGCCGTGCTTGGCCGCGCGGTGTTGGCGTCCTTGTCGGCGACGGGACCGCGGCTGACGGTATTCATGGGGCATGACACCA
Source organism: Sphingomonas sp. R86520 (assembly GCF_042466285.1). Classification (NCBI taxonomy): domain Bacteria; kingdom Pseudomonadati; phylum Pseudomonadota; class Alphaproteobacteria; order Sphingomonadales; family Sphingomonadaceae; genus Sphingomonas; species Sphingomonas sp. R86520. Next base: position 1,768,047 of record NZ_JAXHBZ010000001.1, on the reverse strand, counting down.
ACGTCACGGCACTCGCCGCCGCGCTTCGGGTCGACCTCAGGGCGCCGGGCTATGCCATCAACGACGTTCCGCCGGGCGGGGCGCTGCTGATCGAACGCCTGCGGGACGCGCGCACCGGGGCGCGGTTCGTCCGGGTGTCGTACCGTACGCAGTCGCCTGCGACGCTTCGGGGGCTCGGGCAGTCGGCTTCGCTCGTGGCGCTGAAGATCCCGGGTTGTGCGGGCCTGTTGTGTCCTGCCGCAACGTTTTCCAGGCTGCTCGGGTCACATCTGGCTCCGCTCCAGATACGCAGATGATGTCCGCGCATTCTTGCCGGACCGGCAGGGGACGTGCGCAACGCCGAAGGCCAACGCGCCGAGATAATCCAGCTGTTCGATGCCGTCCCGCATTGACCAGCGCCGGCATCAAAGGCCATCAGGCACCGATGACGAAAAGCAAGGGACGTACGGGCGCACATGCACGCGCCAACATCCAGCCCCCGCCGACGCCCGCCGAGCTCGAAGCGGCCAAGCGGGAGGTTGTGCAGATCGAGGGACGTCTTGCCGGTCTGGCTGCCGGGCATCCTTCGGTAAAAATATGGAAGGCTCGGCTTCGTCCGGCGCAGGCGATTATCGCACGCGCCCCCCGCGACTGAGAGCTGCGCGCCCGGTCGGCGTCAGACCGGATACCGCAGGAAAATTACAGAGGCCGAACCGCCAGGATGGCCGCTGTCGTCGCACGTCATCATCGGCCGGGGGCTTGCCCGGTCCATCCGCCCGCGGTTGCGGCGTAGAGCCGCGCGACGTTCAAAAGTTGGCGGGTACGTGCCAGCACCAGGCCGTTGCGCGAGCGTTGATACAGGCGTTCCGATTCCAGCACCTGGAGGATACCGGAATTGCCGACGTCGAAGCTGCGGCGCGACAAATGCCGCGAGCGATCGGCGACCGAGACGGAGTCGTTCTGGTTGGTAACCGAGCGTGCGTCGCTCTGGATCGCGGACAGGACGTCGGCGACCTGGCCGAATGCGGTCAGCATGGTCTGGCGATAGGTGGCCTCGCTTGCCCGTGCGCGGTCGATCGCGGCCGCGCGCTGCGCCTTCAGGGTGCCGCCGTGGAAGATCGGCGCGGTCAGCCCGGCGAAGATGTCGTAACCCCGGAACGCGTTCTTCAAGAGGCCGTCGACCCCCGGTGCGCCCTGCGTCAGCGTCGCGCCGAGCGTGATGTCCGGATAGAGCCGCGCCGTCGCGACGCCGATCGCAGCCGCGGCGGCGTGGAGATCGGCTTCGGCCTGGAGGATGTCCGGGCGGCGGTGGACCAGCTCGGAGGGCAGCGCGACGGGGATCGACGCGGGCAGAGTCAGCCGGTCGAAGTCGATGTCGGTCGGCCCCAGATCGGCGGGCGCGATCCCGGCCAGAGTCGCCAGTAGATGGCGAGCCTCGGCGAGTTGCTGATCGAGTTGCGGCAGGTCGGCGCGGTCGGCGGCGTACTGGCTCTCGGCGTTGAGTACCTCCACCAGCGTGCCGTCGCCGCCCGTCCGACGCTTGCGGGTCAGGTCGACGTTGCGCTGATCGTCCGCGAGCAGCGTGTTGGCGGTGGCGATCTGCGCGCGGATCGCGGCGATCGTCAGGACCTGCGTGACGACCTGGCCGGCGATCGACAGATGCGCGGCCTCGGTCTGGCGTTGCTGCGCCTCGACTTGCGCCGCGCTCTGCTCGATCTGGCGACGCAGGCCGCCGAACAGGTCGAGGTCGTAGCTGACTCCGCCGCCCGCCGAATAGAGCAGGAATTCGGGGTTGCCGCCGGTCGCGAGCGGGTTCGAGCCGGAGAAGCCGAAGCCTGCGAGATTGACCTGTTGCTGGTCGACCCGCGCGTTCGCGTCGACCTGCGGCAGGCGGCGGCCGGCGACCGCGCGCAGTTCGTGTCGGGCCGCGTCGAGCGTGGCGTTGCTGGCGGCGAGGCTCTGGTTGTTGGCCATTGCCCGGTCGACCAGCGCGTCGAGTTCGGGCGATCCGAACGCGGTCCACCAGCGCGACGCGGGGCCGGCGCCGAGCGCAATGCCCGGTGTTCCCGGCGACGGCGCCGACCGCTCGTTCGCGCCGAGATAGGTCGTGGCCGTCGGCGCCTGCGGCGGCGCGAAGTTCGGGCCGACCGTGCAGCCTGCCAGTGCGCTGGCGGCGAGAAGAAGGGGAAGATAGCGCATGACGGGTCAGTCCATGTGGAGGGTCGGCCCTGCGTCCGCGCCGGCGCGGGGGCCACGCATCAACAGCAGGAGCGGGATCACCGCGAGGGTCAGGATGAACAGCAGCCAGAAGGCGTCGACATACGACACCATCGATGCCTGCCGATTGATCTGCGCGTTGAGCGCGGCGACCGCGCTCGGCAGGTCGAAGTCGAAGCCTTGAGCCATTGCCGGATTGTCGGGCCGGATGCCCTCGACCAGACGCGAATGGACGGTCGCGCCGTTGCGGATCGTCAGCGCCTGCAACACCGAGATGCCGACCGCGGAGCCGATATTGCGGGTCAGCGTGAACATCGCCGCGCCTTCGTTGCGGTATTTGGGATCGAGCGTCGCGAACGCGATCGTCGTCAGCGGCACGAAGACGAGGCCGGTGCCGAGCCCTTGCACGAACCCCGACAGGATCACGAGGTTCTCGTTCATGCCGAGCGAGAAGCCCGACATGACGTAGAGCGAGTACGCCGCGATCGCGAACCCGATGAGGATCAGCAGCCGCGCATCGACGGTCTTGATCAGGCGACCGACGAGCATCATCGACAACAAGGTGCCGACCCCGCGCGGCGCGGTGACCAGACCGGTCAGCACCACCGGATAGCCCATTAGCGTCTCCAGCATCGTCGGCAGCAGCGCGAGCACGCCGAACAATACGGTGCCTAGGAAGAACCCGAAGATCGACCCGGTCAGGAAGTTGCGGTCCTTGAACATGCCGATGTCGATGAACGGCTTCTTCGCGGTCAGCGTGTGGACGACGAAGAGATAGCCGAAGAACAGCCCCATCGCGCCCTCGATGCAGATCTCGAGCGAGCTGAACCAGTCCTTGGTCTGGCCGCGATCGAGCATCAGCTGGATCGAGCCGATCGCCAGTGCGAGCATCGCGAAGCCGAACAGGTCGAGCCGGGGCCGCGCGGCATCCTTGGTCTCGGTCAGGAAGGCGGACAGCCCGGCGAACGCAAGCAGGCCGATCGGCAGGTTGATGTAGAACACCCAGCGCCACGACAGATTGTCGGTCAGCCAACCGCCCAGCGCCGGGCCGACGATCGGCCCCAGGATCGCGCCCATGCCCCAGACCGCCATGGCTGGGCCGTGGCGTTCAGGTGGGTTGATGTCGAGAAGGATCGCTTGGCTCATCGGCACGAGGGCAGCGCCGAACACGCCTTGGAGCAGGCGGAACCCGACCAGCTCGCCGAGGCTGTTGGCGACTCCGCAGAGCCCCGAGACGACGGTGAAGCCGACGATCGACCACAGCATCAGCCGCTTGCGTCCGAACCGCCCGGCGAGCCAGCCGGTCAGCGGGGTCATGATCGCCGCGGCGACGATGTACGAGGTCAGGACCCAGGTGATCTCCTCGCCCGACGCCGATACGCTACCCTGGATATGCGGCAGCGCGACGTTGGCGATCGTGCTGTCGAGCGAATTCATGACGGTTGCCGCCATGACCGATGCGGTGATGAACCGGCGCGCGGTCGGCTCCGGATAGGCGCCGGTCATCGGCCGCCCGCCGCCCCCTCGTGCGTCGCTGCACCGAACAAATGCCGCGTATAGCCGGTGTCGACTTCGACCTCGACGCTGAGACCGGCGTGAAGCGGGAGGTCCCTGGGCAGCGCGTCGATGCTGAACTCGATCGGCAGGCGCTGGACGACCTTGACCCAGTTGCCGGTCGCGTTCTCGGCCGGGAGCAGCGAGAAACTGTTGCCGGTGCCGGGGCTGAAGCTGGCGACCCGGCCGGTGAGCTTCAAATCCGGGAAGGCGTCGACACGGAAGGTGGCGCGCTGGCCGATCCGCATGTGATTGAGCTGGTCTTCCTTGAAATTGCCTTCGACCCACAGCCGCGTGCCGGCGAGCGTGAACACTGGCTTCGATGCGGAGACATAGCTGCCGACCTGCAACTGGTTGACCTTGGTGACGATGCCGGCCTGCGCCGCGCGGACGACGGTATAGCCGAGATTGAGCGTGGCCCGCTCCAGTGCCGCCTGCGCACGCTGGACGCCGGGTTGGCGTTCGGTCGGCGCGGTGACGCTGCCGGTCAGGGTGGCCGCGACACCCGCGTTCTGCTGGACCGACGTCTGGATCTGCTGGCGGGCGGTCTGCGCGGCAAGCACCGCCTGGTCATATTGGTTCTGCGACGAGATACCCTCGGCAAGCAGCGATTTCTGCCGGGCGGCCTCGCGGTCCGCATAAGCGAGCTTGTCGCGACCGGCCTGGAGCGACGCTTCGCCTTCGCGGTAGCTGGCGCGGAGCGACGAGACCTGCGCACGGGCGTTGGCGAGTTCGGCGGCGGCTTCGTCGACGGCGGCTTGGTACGGCGCCGGATCGATCCGGAACAGGACGTCGCCGGCCTTCACGCGCTGGTTGTTGACGACCGCGATCGCGACGACCGGTCCGCTGACGCTGGCACTGACGGGGACGAGACCCGACTGGATATAGCCGTTGTCGGTCTCCTGATACCGGCCGCCGCTGAGGTAGAAGAACAGGCCGAGGACGACCGCGACGATCGGTGCCGCGAGCAGCAACGGCGTGCGCAACCGGCGTCGACGCGGGGAGGGGGTATCGACACCCTGCACGATCGGCGCGGGCTCGGTCACTGGTACCGACTGTTCAAGTCCCGTGTCAGCGCCCGAACGGCGTGCTTCGTTATCCAAGCTCATGATTCCCGACGTTTGTCTTAAGGCCGTACTGCTCGCAGCCGTGCTCCAGAGCGCTAGCAGGCTCGAAGTCGGACCGTCGGTAGCATCAGCTGTTTGGTGCAGCAATGCTTACGTATATATTTCGTAAGGGCGGGGGGGGACGTCATACGGGTCGAGCCACGCTGCTTCCATCGATACCAACGCGAAGTGGCGCGGGAAGCGCCGAGCCCCGGCACCTGTTGCAGGCGGCGGAACGCAGCGTGGATCGGCCTCGGGTCTTGTTTTCCAATCGGCGGAGGGGCACCGGACGTGGATGCACACGAAGCCCGACGTGGAGACCATTTTACTGGGACCGGTCCTCGCCGACCGCGCCTGCGGCGATTGCACGGCATGCTGCACCGTGCTCACCGTGGATACGCCCGATTTCACCAAACCTGCGGGAACACCCTGCGCCAACCTTTCCGCGGGCGGGTGCCGCATCCATGCCGTACGCCCCCACATCTGCCGTACATGGTTCTGCGCTTGGCGGCGGGTCGCGGCCATGCCGGATGCGGCGCGGCCCGATCGGTCCGGTCTCATCGTGTCGTTGAATTTCGTCAGCGAGCCGCAAAACTGTCTCGAAGGCGTCTCGATCAACGTCCGTGCGCTCCCCGGCAGCGAAGCGATACAGAATGGCATGGCCGCTGCGGTGCTCGACACCCTGTGCGATCAACTGGTCCCGGTCTGGTTCAGCGACGGGTCCAGGAAGATGCTCATGCATCCCGAAGACGACGTCGCCCGCCTCGTCATCTCGGGAGATGCTCCACCCGCGCATCTGCAGGAGGAAGTGCGGGCATGGCGCGAGAAGTACAGCGCATTCGTCTGAGACGCCCGGACGGGTAGGCGAGCATCAATACGCGTTGGCCATCTCCATCTGCTTTGGCATGTGCTCCACCCCGTAATGGTTTGGTTACGTTTCATTAGGCGCGACCCCCGATCAACGGTTCACGTGCAGCAACGCACGGTGGTCGGAGAGACGCAGGTTTGGATCAGCTGGGGTATCACGGCTTCAGGGCTGACGAGAACGGGGAGGGGTCGCGAGACCCTGTTTCCGAAGACATGTTGCCGGCCGAAGACACGGCGACGGACATCCTTCCCCCTCCTTCACCAGGAGACCTCCCCGACGAACGTGACGAAGACGCTCGGTACGCGGTGGATCTTAGTCCCCAGATAAACTGGACGGCCACGCCCGAGGGCAGGGTCGAACGTGTCAGCCGTCGATGGGCCGAGATGACCGGAACGGACCCCGGCGCAGCGCTCGGAGATCAGTGGATCACAAAGCTCCACCCCGACGATGTCGCAGATACGACGAAAGCCTGGAATATATCGGTAGAGACGAAATCGCCGATCGACGTCGAGTATCGGCTGGCGACGTGCGCCACCGGGTATCGATGGGTTCGTGCGCGTGCCGTGGCTCGGCTGGACGTCTCGGGGCAGGTGGTTCGCTGGTATGGCACGCTCGAGGATGTCCACGACCGCAAGGTTGCCGAGCACGCGCTGCGCGATAGCGAAGAGCGGTTCCGGCTGGCCGCTCAGGCGGCGGGTATCGGTATCTGGGACTATAATGCCTTCGACGATCGGCGCGAATGGTCGGAAGAGTTCAAGGCGATGCTTGGCCTGCCTGTCGACGCGATACCGTCGATCGATATCGCGCTGTCCTGCGTGGTGCCGGACGATCGCTCGAAGCTGCTGGCCCTAATCGGTGCGGTTCGCGCAGGTCATAGCGGTTACCGGTTCGAAACGATGGTGCGCATTCGGCGCACCGACACCGGCGAAGAACGGTGGATGAAGACCGCCGGCTGGCGGATCGAGGCGCCGTTGGGCCGGTTGCACCGTGTCCTGGTGACGATACGCGACGTGACCGAGGAGCGCAGCGTCGAAGACCGGATCCGATGGGCTGCCGATCACGACGGGATGACGCGCCTGCCCAACCGGACGGCGTTCGTAAACCGACTGGAGCACGCGATCGCCGCTGCCGTTCGCCAGAGCACGCACGTCGCGCTGGTGTTGTTCGATGTCGATCATTTGAAGGAAACCAACGATACCATCGGGCATGACGCTGGCGATTTGCTCCTCCAGACCCTGGCGGACCGGCTCACCCAATTTTTCGGCAAGCGCGGCACCGTCGGTCGGCTCGGCGGTGATGAATTCGCCGCGATCCTCGAACTGACCGACGAAGACGTCATGGTCGTCAAGGTCCACGCGGCGCTGGATGCATTGCGCGAGCCATTCACGTATGAAGGGCGCATCGTCGATTGCCAGGCGACAGCCGGCGGGTCGGTGTTTCCGCAGCACGGCGCCGATGCCGCAGAACTTCTGAAGGCCGCCGACATCGCGCTTTATGCCGCAAAGGCCAGCAATCGCGGCGGGTTGCGGACTTTCAGACCGGCGATGCGCGCGGATCTTCAGAGACGGTCCTCGATGATCAGCGTCGCACGCGACGCCGCGCGCGAAGATCGGATCGTGCCGTATTATCAGCCGAAGGTCTCGCTGCACGACAACGCGATCTGTGGTTTCGAAGCGCTATTGCGCTGGAGGCACCCCACTCTGGGTCTCCAGGCGCCGGGAACCATCGCCGCCGCATTCGAAGACCTGGACCTTGCGACGAGCATAAGCGAGCGGATGCTGACCCAGATCGTCGGCGATATGCGGCGCTGGCTCGATGACGGCGTTGAATTCGGGCGGATCGCGGTGAACTTGTCGCCCGCAGAGTTCCGGCACGAGTCTCTCGTCTCGCGCGTTCTCGAACGCTTGTATCGCGCCGGGATCGCGACGTCCCGTATCGAACTCGAGGTGACCGAAACGGTATTTCTGGGTCGAGGTGCGGATTCGGTTGCGCAGGCGCTGAACGCCTTCAGCCGCGAGGGTGTGAAGATCGCGCTCGACGATTTCGGTACGGGGTACGCCTCGCTGACGCACCTCAAGGCGTTTCCGGTCGACGTCATCAAAATCGACCGCAGCTTCGTCAGCAGCCTGGATACGAGCCCGAACGATGCCGCGATCATCGACGCGGTCGTCGGGCTTGGCCACAAACTCGGTATGGAAGTTGTCGCCGAGGGCGTGGAAACCGAAATTCAGGCCAAATATCTGCTCGATCGGGGGTGCCATTATGGACAGGGGTATCTGTTCGGCAGGGCCGGCCCGTCTGCAACCGTCCCCTCCATGCTGGCCGGCCAGAAGGAGATGAAGCTCTTTTCCTAGTCCGACCCGACCGCCTAGGTTGGACAGTCGTCATTTGCAGTCGGATGCTGGCGACCAAGTCTTCGGATCACCGCGTAAGGCTGCTCGAAAACGGCCGATCTGCCGGGCTAGCTGCCCATGCCGTGTTCGGCGTCGACTGCATGGCAAAGCGCAACTCGCCGCCGGCCATGATCTGGTCATGCCGCAGATACGCGTGGGTTACCGGTGAACCGTTCAAGCTGACCGACCCGATGTAGGGATGACGGTCGTCGAGCTGGTCCGCGACGATGGTCAAGCGCTTGCCATTGGGCAGCGTCAGAACTGCATGATCGACGAATGGCCGACCGATCACATATTCCAGACTGCCGGGCGTGACCGGGTAGAAACCCAGCGCCGTGAAGACGAGCCAGGCGGACATCTGCCCGAGGTCGTCATTCCCGGACAGACCTTCCGGTGTCGGATGATATTGGCTGTCGACGATCTGTTTCAGTCGAGCCTGGGTGCGCCACGGCGCGCCGGCATAGTCGTAGAGATACGCGACGTGATGGCTGGGCTCGTTGCCGTGGATGTACTGGCCGATCAGCCCGGCAATGTCCTCGGCATGGCTGTAGTCCAGTTTCGAGTTGTCGTAATCGAACATCGCATCGAGCTTGGCGATGGTCGCGGCATCGCCGCCCAGCGCGCCGATCAATGCCGCCTGATCCTGCGGCACGAACCAGCTATACTGCCAGGCATTGCCCTCGGTGTAATCCGAGCCGTAATTTATAGCGGTGGGGTCGAACGGGATGCGGAAGCTTCCGTCTGCCTTACGCGCGCGGACGAAGCCCGTCTTCGCGTCGAAGCTGTTCTGCCAGTTGCGCGCGCGTTTCTCGAACGTCACGGCGACGTCGTCACGCCCCATGGCCCGCGCCATGCGTGCAATCGTCCAGTCGTCATAGGCGTATTCGACGGTCTTTGACGCGGCTTCGGGCTCGCGGTCGATCGGCACGTAGCCAAGCTTCATATAGTCGCCGAGACCGCCATACGGCGCATAGGTCGCGCTCGCGACCATCGCGTCGAGCGCGGCGTTCGCGTCGAACCCTCGAATGCCTTTCAGATACGCATCCGCGATGACCGCGGCAGCGTGATAGCCGATCATGGTCCAGGTCTCGCGGCCCTGGAACTGCCATACCGGCAGGATGCCGTCGGGGCTGTTCTCACGGCTTGCGACGAGGGAGCGTACGACGTCGTTCGTGGTGCTGGCCGGTTGAACCAATGTCAGCAGCGGGTGTTCGGCGCGAAACGTATCCCATAGCGAGAAGGTCGAGCGGAACGTGTAGCCGGTCGCGTGATGCACTTGATTGTCGGGACCACGATACCGGCCGTCGGCGTCTCCGGCGACCGATGGCGCCAGCAGGCTGTGGTACAGCGCGGTGGCGACGCTCTTCTGCATGCCGACCGAACCATCGAGCTTGAGCACGCCGAGCGCGCTGCGCCATGCTGCCGTCGTGCGGGAGCGAATGGCGTCGAAGTCGCCGGGTTCGCTGGCGAGATTGGCGACCGCGCCTGCCTGATCGACCGACGAGATCGCGATCTTCACCTCGAGCGGCCGCGTCATTGTACCGAAGTCGAGCCGCGCGACGAGCGCACGTCCCCCGCGTTCGGTCACCTCGTCGGTCCCGCGCCCCGGACCCTGGAAGCCGCGGTAAGCGACGTCCTTCTCGGTGCTGACGAAAGCGTGCCCGGTCAGCGGTGCAGAGAAGCGCATCGCGAAATAGAGCTTGCGATCCGGCGCCCAACCGCGGGTTTCGCGTTCACCGACGAGCGTGCCGTCGGGCATCACGCGGAGCGTCGACCACAAGACCTTGCCGGGATAATTGTAGAGCGACGACCGCATGTCGAGCACCAGGTGCGCGGTCTTGCCGGGCGCGAAGGTATAGCGATGCACACCGATACGCGTACCCGCGGTCATCTCGGCGCGAATACCGGGATCGGCAAGGGTGACAGCGTAATAGCCGGGTTTGGCGACTTCGCTCGCGTGGCTGAACCGCGAGCGATATCCCGGCCCGGACTTGGCCGCATCGCCCGGCTCCAGCGGCACGATATCGCCCGATACCGGCATCACCAGGAAATCGCCGAGATCGGAATGCCCGGCGCCCGAAAAATGGGTGGTCGAGAAGCCCTCGATGGTCGGATCGGAGTAACGGTATCCGGCCGCCCATTTGTAGCTGTCGCGAATCACATGGCCGGTATCGGTATCGGGGCTGAGCTGCACCATGCCGAACGGTGCGACCGCGCCGGGGAAGGTGTGCCCTTCGCCTCCCGTGCCGATCATCGGATCGACCTGGTCGAAGGTTGATTGTGCGGCGAGCGGCGTCGCGGCGAACGCCGCGATTACGGTCAGCAACTTCGGTAGGCGGGCGATGATCATGATCCGCTTAGAGCATTGCTGCGCGCCCGGTGGAAGTCGGCAGCGCAATCTCAGTTGGACGCGAGGACCAAGCGCGCTTTGTTTTTCGTTGTCACGTGCGCAATCCCGTACGCCGATAGCATACCATGACGCCGCCTGCGCTGCGGCGTCATGCGTCACCGGGGCAGGGTCATCAGAGAAGTGAACCTGCGAGTCGCTCGATGGCCTTCATGATATGCTTTTCGACCGCGCTCGGCGCGGCTCGAGACAAAGGCGATCGGTGGGTCCACCGACGTGTCGGACGTCAGTTGGGTCACGCCGACGGTCGGGCTGTCGACGGCGACCTTCGTGCCGGTCTCTGCGGGACATAGCTGGCAGAACGTCGCCGCGGCTGGTTCGACTATCGGTGTGAAGGGAGCGATCGTCGCCACCAAGACACTGGCACTGACGGCCGCGGAGCTCTTCCGAAACCCGTCGGAGATCGCGTCCGCAAAGGCGGAGTTCGAGACGCGGAGAGGGCCGAACTTCATCTACAAGGCGATGCTCGGCGATCGCAAGCCGCCGCTCGATTATCGTAAGACCAAGACGGAGTGACGCGGCAGCGCATCTGGTTTCGGCGGACCGACGGCCATGTCCGGGGTTCGCCGCCACCCTCATGGGTACGGACAACTTGTTGATCGGGAGCCGAAAAAAGTCGCGAAACTGGCGGGAGAATATGGTTGTCTCGTGGGTTCTAGGACCAGCTAGAGGAGATCGACATGGCGACCGAACAGCCGAACGTTGCACCCGACGATACCAAGCCAGAGCCGAACGACGCCGACACCGCGGCAACGGTTCTGGACGATGCGCAGATGGACAGGACGCCCGGCTGTGGCGGGTTGGGGGGCGCCGATGCCGCGGATCGTCTCAGCGGGTCGGGAAGGACCAGCGGCGGGCAAACGCCGAACAGTCCGATCGACGTTCCCGTCCCGCACGGCGACGGTGACCCGGTACGCGAAGCGCAGCTTCGGTCGCTGAACGACGGACCGCCGGAAACGCATGGAAATGCAGGCTGACGTCTGACCGTACCGCTGGGTAAAACCAGTCGACACCGCCCCGTCTGGCGATATCGCTCAGCCCGAATCGCGTGTCGTTGCCGGTAGCGCGATGTCCGCGAAATGCCGCCTGATATAGTCGAGTTTCGGGTCGATATAGCGGCGGCAGAATGGCCTGTCCGGGGCGGTCCGGTAGTAGTTCTGGTAACGCGCGTCCGAAGGCCGGAAACCGAGCAACGGCAGCACCATCGTTCTCGCCGGTCCGTTCGTGTCTCCCGCGAACGCGGCGATCGTCTGCGCGGCTTCCTCGCGTTGATCAGCGCCCAAAACGTAGACCGCGCTGCGATACCGGCCGCCCGGCGAGTAGATCCCGCTCGCTGAATGCGTTCGCAGATGAACCTCGGCTAAGGTTCGCAGACTGATGATCGCGGGATCGAAATGCACCACGACGCCTTCCGCCCATGAGTCGGAGGGGACTTCGGACTGAATGAAGCCCTGCTCGACCTGATCGACGCCTCGTAGCGCTTGGAAGACGCCCTCGGTGCACCAATGGCACCCGCCGCCAAAACCGATCTTTTCCACAGCTAAACTCCCGGGCCGGTCGAACCATACTCCGTCCCATCGGTGATATGGTCATGCGGCATGCGGCTTTTAATGATCGGTTGCGGATGGTTTTCCGATGGCAACACATCCGAGCAGCGCGTTCGACGTTCCCTTTTCGTTCGGGTTGCGCTATGGCTTGGCGATGGTCGCCGAGCCCATCCGCAAGATCATTCACGTCGATATGGACGCGTTCTTCGCGTCCGTGGAGCAGCGGGACGATCCAGCGTTGCGCGGCCTGCCGGTTGCGGTCGGCCATCCCGGTGCCAGGGGCGTTGTAGCGGCAGCCAGCTACGAAGCGCGCGAATACGGGGTGAAGTCCGCCTTGCCCTCGGTGACGGCGCTGCGACGCTGTCCGAACCTGATCTTCGTGCCGCCTCGGTTCGAAGTCTATCAGCAGGTGTCGCGGCAAATCCATGCGGTGTTCGGGCGCTATACCGATCTGATCCAGCCGCTTTCGCTCGACGAGGCGTATCTCGACGTCACCGGTAACAAGGCGGGCCTGCCGACCGCTTGGATCACCGCCAAGGCGATCCGCGCGGACATATTGCGCGCGACCGGACTGACGGCATCGGCCGGGATCTCGTACAACAAGTTCCTGGCCAAGATCGCGTCCGATCACCGCAAGCCGAACGGGCAGTTCGCGGTCACGCCGGACATGGGGGCGGCGTGGGTCGAGACACTGCCGGTCGGAAAGTTCTACGGGGTCGGTCCGGTGACCGCAGCCAAGATGAAGCGGCTCGGTATCGAGACCGGGGCCGACCTTCGCGCGCAATCACTGGATTTCCTGCGACGCCATTTTGGTAGCTCCGCCGAATGGTATTACGGCATCGCCCGGGCGCAGGATGAGCGCGCCGTCAATCCGAACCGCGTCCGCAAGTCGTCCGGATCGGAAACCACGTTCGACCGCGATCTGACCGACGAGAGCGAGATCGAGGCAGGCGTCTTGAACATGGCGGACGATGTGTGGAGCTGGTGCGAACGCCGTCAGGCGTTTGGTCGCACGGTCACCGTGAAGATCAAATATGCCGATTTCCAGCAGGTTACCCGCAGCCGTAGCCAGCCAATCGTCGTGATGACCCGAGAGCATTTGCGGCAGGCCGCCGTCGATCTCGTGCGCTCGGTATTTCCCGCCGCCAAGGGCATCAGGCTGGTTGGCGTCACGGTTTCGAACTTTGCCGAGGTGCCCGAGCGAGACGGCGGGCAATTGGCGATCTTCGCAGAGCCCGTGGCGGCATGATGCTCGACCTGTTCGATACGCCGCGCCTGCCAGGCCTGGGAACGCAACCCGACATCGTCGATCGCGACGAGGAGCGGATGCTGATCGAGCAGATCGATGCGACCGGTCCCACGCCGTTCAAGTTCCAGGGCTGGACGGGCAAGCGTCTCACCACCTCATTCGGCTGGGCTTATGACTTCGAGGCGGGGCGTCCGGTTGCCGCGGCGCCGCTTCCCGAATGGCTGTTGCCGATCCGGGACCGCGCGGCACGCTTTGCCGGACTGGATTCGACCCTGCTGATCCAGGCCCTGTTGATCCGGTATGATCCCGGCGCGGGGATCGGCTGGCATCGCGATCGGCCGGTCTACGAGGATGTCATCGGTATCTCGCTCGGCGAACCTGCAACGATGCGCTTCAGGCGTCGACGCGAGGATGGTTTCGAACGGGCCTCGGCGCCACTCGATCCGCGCGCCGCGTATCATCTCAGCGGTCCCGCTCGCCATGATTGGGAACACAGCATAATCGCGATGGAACGACCGCGGTGGTCGATCACATTCCGCAGTCTGTCGGCGATCGGGCGACGGACATTGGCGCGGTAGCCTGCACGGGTTTGCGAATGTCGCGGTGCGGCTTCAAAAATGCCATCTGCTACGGGACAGGGATCGCCTGCCTTTGGATCCCGGCTAACTCAGGACGACCGTCGCGAGCGGTTCGACGGAGAGATACGCCTGACTGGCGGACACAACGCTCTGGAGCGGGATACCATCGTCGTTCGCACTTTCAGGTATCCGGGCGAATTCTGTCTGAACACAGATCTCCACCCGGTTTCGCCCCATATTCTTGGCGGCATAGAGCGCGGCATCGGCGCGGGCGTAGAGACCGTCATAGTCCTCGCCGGCGCGAAGCTCGGCTATGCCGAAACTGGCGGTGACGCGTATCTCGCCGGCGTCGACCGGGACCCCGGTATCGCTGAGCGCCTGCCGTACCCGGTCGGCGAGCAGGCGCGCGCCCTGCGCCGTCGTGTGCGGCATCAGCAGCGCGAATTCCTCGCCGCCGATCCGTCCGAGGATATCGGTCGACCGCACATGCTGCTGCAGCAGGGACCCGGCAGCCGCCAGCACGGCATCGCCGCCGGGGTGACCCCAAACGTCGTTGATGCCCTTGAAATTGTCGAGATCGAGCACCGCGAGGCTGAGCGACATATCGTGGCGGGCCGCGAGCAGGATCATCTCGTTGGCACGCTCGAGGAGATGACGTCGGTTCGCGCAGCCGGTCAGCACGTCGCTCTGGGCGAGTTGCGTCAGCCGATCGTTGGCCGCGCTGAGATCGATGGTTCGTTCCACGATCTGGCGCTCGAGTTCCCTTTGCCGTCGGCGAAGATGGGCTGTTCGCCATCGGACCAGCGCCAGGATCGCCAGCACCAGCAGCGCGACCAGCGCCAGCCGGAACCAGAGGTGCTGATACCAGGCCGGCAGCACGCTGATCCGCAACGCCAGCGTCCGCTCCGTCCATAGTCCTTCGCGGTTGGACCCGCGCAGTCGCAGCGTGTAGTCGCCCGCCGGCAGGTTCGTGTACGCCGCCAACCGCCGGCTCGGATCGGTTTCGGTCCAGTGCTCGTCGAACCCGTCCAGCCGATAGGCGAAGCGGTTGTGCTCGGGTGCGGTGAAGTCCAGTGCGGAGAACTCGACGGTCAGGGTGTTCGTCTCGGGCGTGAGGACAAGCTGCGCGGGCATGCGCGCATCGTTGTACGGTCCGACCGGAACGGAGTTCTCGCCGACCCGCAAATCGGTGATCACGATCCTGGGTCGGAATCGCCAGGCCGGGGGCATGCCGGGGCGCACGATCGTGAACCCGTCCTTGGCGCCGAACAGGGCCTCGCCTGCAGCGGTCGAACCGCGTGCGCCGACGAAATAGTCCCGCAACACTCCGCCATCGGCTGGCCTCACCGCCCGGATCTTCATCGTGTTCGGGTCGATACGGGCAAGCCCGTCGTCCGTACCGGCCCAGAGAATGCCCATGCCGTCGAGCGAGAGGCTGTCGACATTGAAATGCGGCAGGCCATCGGCCACGCCGAAGCGGCGGAACCGCAACCGGCCGCGAGCGTCACGTCCGGTCGTGACTGCAAGCCCGCCGCCAAACGTGCCGACCCATAGCCGTCCTGCTCGATCGAACTGCAACGACGAGACGAAACCGGCCGGCAGGGCGTGTGGATCGGCTTGGTCGGACGGGATCGCCTCGATCCTGTGGGTGACCAGGTCGATCCGGTTGAGCCCGTCCCGGGTGCCGACCCATATATCGCGGTGTGTACCGCGCAGCAGCAAGTTGACGTTAGGGTTGGTCAGCTTCGCCGTATCCAAAGGCGTGAAGACGGTCCTGTCGGTTGCCTGCACCGTCTCGCCCGGCACGATACCCCAGATCCCGTCATATTCGCCGCCGACCCATAACACGCCGGCGTCGTAGAGCAGCGCGTTGACTGGATTGTGCGGATCGCGGCCCTTCGGCGCAAGCAACCGGACTTGCTGCGCCGCCAGGTTCGAGACGTAGAGACCGCGGCGGGTACCGATAAAGACTCTGCCACCAGGTCCTTCGACCATGGAGAATACGGTCTCCTGCGGAAGGGATCTGTCCGGTGACGCTCGGCTGGGTCGCAGCGCCGCGATTTTGCCGCGGAGGGGGTCGATCACGTCGACCCCGCCGTCGATATACCCGATCCAGACATGGCCGTCATGCGTCGCGAGGATCGACACGACATCGCTTGCGCTCATCGCCCCAGGGCGCTGTTGCGCACCGAAGACGGTAGTGATCAGACCGGAAGTGCGAGGGCGATAGCTCAGTCCGCCGGTGCCCCCGACCCACATCGAGCCCGCGTCGTCGCGCAGCAGGGCCCAGACGTCGTCGTGCGCGAGGCTGGTCGGCACGGTCCGGTCATGCTGGATAAGCGTTGTCGAGCCTGTCGACGTGTCGACAGACACGAGGCCGGAACTGCGGAGTGCGGCCCATATCTCATGCGGTCCGGCCGCGCGGATCGCGGAGACCGCGCTGGGCGGCAGGTGCGCGTTTGCGCCGATCGGTCTGGGGGCGGCATTCGGCCGGTCGATCACGAACAGACCGTTCCGGACCGTACCGATCCACAGGCGACCGTCCTCGCCCTCGAACAGCGCCGACACGCCCCGCATGCCGTCCCCGAGCGGTATGGGCACGAACACCGCCGCTTCCGCTGTGCGGCGGGCCAGTCCCGTTGCCGTGCCGACCCAGAGCGTTCCCGATCGATCGCGCAGCGCCGCCTGAGCGCGGCCGGCTGGCAATCCCCGTGCGCCGCTGTGCACGACGCCTACCAATCGCCCGTTGGCATTCAGATGGCGGAGCCCGTCGTCGGTCCCGATCCACAGCCCCCCGGCGCCATCATCGACGATCGCCGCGACATGGATCTGGCCCGGCTTCAGGTCCAGCCGTACCGGATCGAACTTGTCGCGGACGGGATCATACCGCGCAAGCCGGCCGGACGTGGTGCCCACCCAGAGCCGGCCGGCCAAATCGACGTGGAGCGTCTGGATCCAGGTGTCGGGCAGGCTGCCCGGCGCGGACGGATCGGCCTTGTATGCCTTGAAGCGATAGCCGTCCCACCGCGCGAGACCGCCTTGCGTGCCGACCCAGATGAAGCCGTCATGCCCCTGGACCAATGCGGTCGCGACCGGATGCGGCATGCCCTGGTCGTGGCCGTAATTACGAAACACGGTGGAGGCGAGGCCGGTCCAGCGCTCCGCGGCATCGGCGGGAACACTGGCAAGGCTCCATAGCAATCCACAGGCCAGCCACCCGCTAAAGGCCCGCCGGGCAATCAGGGCAGGGCGGAACCATCCACGACTGGCCAGGCGTATCATTCCAACCGACAGCCTACATGTTCGATACGCGTGCTAACGCTGCACGGAGCGCCGATCTGACTGAAATTCGGTCGGTCGATAGTCATTACGCCTAAATAACGAGCTGTAGTTAACAAACTTGGCAGGTCTTTAGTTCGATACGTATTCGCCGATTCTTGGCACCGCTTACTTGTATGGGCCGATGTACTCAGTGTCGAAGTGCAACCCGGCGAGCGGCGCTAGACCCTCGATGTTGTGCGGTACGTCATCAGATCGCGGTCGGTAAGTCGCTGAAGAAGGGACCTTTCGTTTGGCGGCTTCGACTCTCGCGCCGTTAGCGCAAAGATCACCGTCTTCTTGGAACGACGAAAGGCCGACGAAGCGCCGCATGGCATGGCACTTATCGACGCGTCGCCCGTTGCGCCTGCCTAGGCCGGGAGACGAGCGTTGACCAAAGATCGTATTGTTGCCGTAGGCCTGCTGACTCAGCGCGACCTGGATGTCCTGGGCACGGGCTTCCATCGGCTGTTCTCCGTCGACGACGACGACGCGTTTGCCGATCTGATTGCGCAGCTCGACAGGATCGACGCAATAACGCCAGATCCGGATGCGCCGATCACGATCAAGCAGCATCTTCGACAGCCGAGGTAGCAGGCGAGCGATACGGCCGTTGGCCGAAGCTTGGTTATTCCACTAATATCCCGCTAAGGTGCTGGAACTGGGGGGGTAGCCTATGCTTGATCAAATCGTGAGCAGCGTAACGGAGGATGGCCAGGATGATGGCATCCGCACGATCCTGGCCGAAGTCGCCGCTTTGACGGGTATGGGCTTCGTTGCAGTGGCCCGGGTTACCGACACGCGTTGGGTTGCTTGCCAAGTGCTCGATCAGATCGATTTCGGCATGTCTCCCGGTGATGAGCTGCGCGTTTCGACGACGATCTGCAGCGACATTCGTGAATCCGGCAACGCCGTGGTGGTGGACGACGTCTCGTCCAATCAACGGTGGCTGACCCACCCGGCGCCGCTGCTCTACGGGTTCAAGAGCTATGCATCGTTCCCTGTCGTTCTGGCCGACGGGTCGTTCTATGGAACGCTCTGCGCGATCGATCCCCATCCGCGTCTCCTGAACGTGCCTGGCGTCATATCGACGTTGCAGGCATGCGCAGCACGCGTCGCGGCGATCTTGTCGGCGCGTTTGCAGGCGGGTTAATGCCGGCGGTTCGACCGACGGCAAGTCGGTGGCGCAGTCGTTCGCGGTGAACGCCGCCTGCCGGGCGTCGTGATCTTATACGGTGCCGGTGAACGGGCCCGCGATCGTGCGGTCTGGGACCGAACGGCTGCCGAAGCTGCGAAATCCGGTGACGCCGCGCAGCGAGAACCCGATTCCCGCCGGCACCTTGATCCGGAACGCGTCCGCATCGGCGACATCGTCCAAAACAAACGCTGGCCGGGGATCGGCGGCCGCGACGGCGATCTCGATATTGCTCAGTTCGAGATTGCGCGCATGCCGGACGAACAGACCGGTGGCGGGCAAGTCGCCGAACATCGTCGCCTCGGGATAGCCGAGTTCCTCCTCGGGCGGCTGCAGTCGTGCCATCGCAGCCGTCGCGCCGCCGACATGATGCAGGTAGACGTCACTGATCCGGACGTCCTCGACGGGATGCCCGGCAAGGCCGGCGATCACCGATGGCAGCAACGTCGCGTTCGAACTGACGATGTTCTGGATGAGAATGCGCCGCATCGTGCCGATCGGCCGTCCCTGCGGCCCGCGCATCCGTTTGCCGACCCGCAGGAACAGCGGTGCATCGACGATCCCGCGCATCGTGATGTTGCTGACGACGACATCCTCGATCATGGCGCCGTCGACCGTTTCGAAGGCGAGGCCGCGGCTGTCCTCGAATATGCAGTTGGTGACAGCGATGTTGCGGAAACCGCCATTCGTCTCGGTACCGAATTTTATCCGGCCATGGATCGTCTTGGCGAACGACGGCGGCATCTTCTGCCAGCTGCCGTCGATCACCGATCCGATCCGGTAGTTGCCGGTGACCAGGCAGTTGGCGATGGTCAGGTTCTCGGTGATCCGGGGTTCGCCGAGCGCATAGCTGCTCTTCGGGCAGATGGCATCGTCATAGGGCGCGTTGACGGTGCAGTTGCTCACCCGCACGTTGCGGCAGCAGTCGATGTCGAAGCCGTCGCGATTGGTATCGACCAGCAGATTGTCGATCGTCAGATTGTCGACGCCCGTGGCGAGCAGCGCAAACCAGCCGCCTTCCAGGATCTTGAAGTCGCGCAGCAGGACGTTGCGGCAGTTCTTCAGCGCGATGGCCTTGTTGCCGGTGCCGGGCCCGTTCGCGTCCTTCAGCCAATTGTCCTTGCCGTCGCCGCGCCCCAGACCCTTGCCCCAGATGAGCCCCATGCCGATGATGGCGATGTCGTGCAGTCCCTCGCCCCAGATCAGGCTGTTCTTCCAGTGGCTGTGGCCGAAATCCTGGAACGCGTCGTACGCATTGGGCTCGGCATGATCGTAGCCGGTCGTGCTGTTGGGTGCGGCGGCAAGGATCGTTGCGCCATTGTCGAGATGTAGCGTCACGCGGCTCTTCAGGCGGATCGTGTAGCATGCATAGGTGCCGGCCGGCACGTGGACGGTGCCGCCACCGCGCGCCGCCGCAGCCTCGATCGCGCGATTGATCGCGGGCGAGTCGATCGTCGTGCCGTCACCGACCGCGCCATGGTGGCGGACGTCGACCCAGCCCCCGGAAACCTCCGGTCCGCCGGGCCCCCCCCGACCCGCGGTAGCGCCGGAGAGCGCGGCGATGCCGGCGCCCCCCATGATGATCGAACGGCGGTCCAAGGTCATTTACGTCACTCCGGTCGACGTCAGATCAGAACTTCAGCGTGGCACCCAGGAAGAACTCGGTCCCGAGTACGTCATAGGTCGCCGCGAAGGTGTTCGCGCTCGGTCCCTGGGTAGTGATCGGCGGGTTGTTGTTGAAGACGTTGTTGGCGCCGCCGAACACCTCCACGCCCTTGGCGAGATCATAGCTGAACGAGACGTCGAAATAATTCTCGTCGCCGAGCTTGGGGAACGAGATGCTGTCGAGTGTCGGCGTCGCGGCCGAGCCCTGGCGCAGCGGCACGACGAAGCGATCGGTCGTGACCGGGCCTATGTAGCGATGCCGTACGCTGAGGCTGAGATCGTCGATCGTCCAGGTCAATCGCGATGTCCCGCGCCAGCGCGGCAGCGGCTGCCCGCAGGTCGGACCGAACGATCCGGCGCACTTGTTCTGGATGTTGGGGAAGGCGGCGACCGGGGTCGAGGTGAACTCCGCCAGCCAGGTATAGTTGGTACCGAATTCGAGCTTGCTGCTGCTGCCGAAGCCCGGCAACCCGAAGCCCAGATCGAAGCGATAGCGTGCCGCGAAGTCGACCCCGGATGTCTTCAGCGATCCCGTGTTCGCATTGAGGATGCGCGCGACATAGGGGTCGTTGATCTCGCCGGTCGTGGGATTGCGCGCGATCGCCCGGCAGAACTCGCTGCTCGCGTCCTGCAGCACGGTGTAGCAGAGATTGAACGTGTTCTGCAGCCCGCCACCGAGCGACGACACCGCGCCGTCGAGGGTGATGTTGAAATAGTCGACGCTGAGGAACAGCCCCGGCACCATGCGCGGCGTGATGACTGCACCGACCGTGTAGGTATCCGAGCGTTCCGCGCCGAGCGAGCTATTGCCGCCGAAATCGGCCGGGATGATCGTGTTGGGCTGCACCACCGAGGTAAAGACGTTGGCCGCTGGCACGCCGGTCGCGACGCACACTGCGCGCACCGCCGCCGTCTGCTGCGAGACCGGCGCACGGATCGAGCAGGGATCGGTCGCGACGCCGACGACGCGGGTGACGCCACCGAACAGTTCGGACACGTTGGGCGCGCGGATCGCGCGCTGATACTGGCCGCGAAAGGCGAGATCGCGGCTCACGCGCCAGTCGAGCCCGCCGAGATAGGTCCACACTCCGCCGATGCCGCCAAGGCTATACTTGGAATAGCGGAACGCGCCGTTGGCGACGAGGCTGTCGATGAACGGCGTGTCGTGGATCAGCGGCACGCGGACCTCGCCGAACACCTCCTTCACATTGACGCTGCCGCGCGTCGGCAGGCCGGGGTTGAAGCCCGCCACGTCGCCCGACGACAGGAACGCGTCGGGCGAATATTGCGCGCTCGTCTTGCGCCACTCATAGCCATAGGAGAAGCCGACCGGCCCGGCCGGAAGCTTGAACACATTGCCGGTCAGGCTGCCCTGCGCGACCTGTTGCGAGGCGACCGTCGTGTTGACCGCGCTGATCGCGATCGCCGATGCGCAGGCCGTACTGATGTTCTGCCCGAAGATATTGCAGACGGGTGCCGCACCGCCGGCCGACAACAGGCTCGCCTGCAGCCGGCTGCGCGAGATCGCGTTGTCGAGCGTCAACGTGTCCTTGCTGCGCGCATAGGTGTAATAGACGTCGTATTTCAGGTCGGTCAGGAAGTTTTCGGACACGTCGCCGAGCGCGCCGCGAAACCCCCACGCACCACGAAAGACGTTACGCTGCTCGCTCGCGAGACGCGGGCCGACCTCGACATAGCGACGCCCGGCGGTCAGCACCGCGAGCCCGTCGCCGCGTACCGTCGTGCGGCTGGTGGTGCCGCTCGTCACGGTCGTCGTACCGGTCTCTGCCAGGTCGAGCTGGTTGAGCACGCCCTGCAGCTGCGGCGTCAGATAGGGATTGTTGACATTGAACAGCGTCGGCGAACCGACATTGGTCGGTGCGAGACGCGCATCGACCGTGTTCCGGCTGTAATGCAGCTCGGTATAGGCCGTGATCGCGTCGCTGAAATCATAATGCGCGAAGCCGTTGGCCATCCATCGCTTCATCGGCTGAATCAGGTAATTGTCGGGGCCGAGGTTGAAATCGTCCTGCGGCGTGATCTGCGGCCGCGCGGCGGTGCCGCCGTCGTTGAAGGTGAAGCCGCGGCTCGTCAACTGGTTGAGGCCGGCCGCGGCATAGGCGGTGTTGAGCGCCGTATTGGCGCCGCCGAACGCCGGGATGCCCGAGAAGCGGCCGTTGGGAATGTCGCCGCTGCCGCCTGCGACGAAGCCGAGCGCGCCGCCGCCAGCGACGCAGCCGAGACCGCTGGCGGGTGTGAACGGGATGCCCTTGCCGTTGGCGCTGACGCTGTCGCGCGTCACGCAGCCGTCGTTGAGCGAGTCATAGGCGAAGTTGCCGCGCTGACCGCGGGTAATGGCGCCGCGCTTCAGATAGTTGCCCGCGACGACGATGTTGCCCTTGCCGTCGCCGAAATTGGTGCCGGCGGTCAGATCGATATTGTAGACCGGCGTGCCGGTCGGGCGATCGATATTGACCTGCGAGCGCGCCTCGACGCCCGAGAAGTCGTCTCGGATGATGAAGTTGACGACGCCGGTGATCGCGTCGGATCCATAGACCGCCGACGACCCGCCGGTGACGATCTCGGTCCGCTCGACCAGACTCGACGGGATCGTGTTGAGATCGGTGACCTGTTCGGGGCCGAAGATCGCGAAGCGGCGGCCGTTGACCAGCACCAGGTTGCGCGTCGATCCGAAGCCGCGAAGATTGACGTCGGCATAGCCGCCGGGAACCGTATTCGAGGTCGCGCCGCCGAGCTGCGATCCAACCGCCTGCGGGATCTGCGACAGCGTGCGCTCGACATTGACGTTGCCGGACAGCTTGATGTCCTGGGCATCGACGACGCTGACCGGCGTGGAGGCGTCAAAGCCGGTGCGGGCGATGCGTGATCCGGTGACGACGATATCGGTATTGGTGGCAGGATCGCCGTCAGCATTCGGGATGGCTGCCGCGTTGACCTGGCCCGTGCCGGGCAGGGCCTGCGCCGCTGCGTCGGACGGCGTCGTCGCTGCGCCCGGCTGCGGCGCGGTCTGCGCACCGGCGGGCTGAATCGCAAGTCCGAATGAAGCGAGCATCGTTCCGCACAAGATGCGCGTACGACGGCGTTGGACCGAGTCCTTCATGCAATCCTCCCTGTTCGACCACGGCCGTGTGCGGCTGTTGGTCCCTGATTACTGACGGTTTGGCCCGCCTTGTCTGTTGCACAACTGCACGTCTTGGTGTCATATTGTGGGATGGACTATTATAGACTAGAGCATTTATGTCAAGCGGTAGCGATACCACCAGGAGCCCTTTTGTATCGATCGCTTCATGTACTATTATTCTGACAACTATGGTTGAGACGACGACGCAGGCAATCGCCTGCTTGGTATCTACGAAATTCCGATGACAGCGCCGCGATAGCGCTATCGAAACAAGTCGTCGGGCCAGCCGGCGCGGATGCGGCAAGGGAGATGGAGATGCACGCATGGACGGTCGTGACAATGCTTGCGCTGGGCCTTGCCATCGCGCCGCATAACGTCGCCTTGGCGAAGGAAACCTACCAGAACCCGATTCTCTATGCCGACTATTCGGACCCGGACATCATCCGGGTCGGCGACACCTATTACATGGTCGCGTCGAGTTTCCACTTCTCGCCGGGTATCCCGATCCTGCGATCGCGCGATCTCGTCCACTGGACGATCGCCGGCCATGTCCTTCCGCGTCTTCCGTTCGCACCCGAATACGACATGCCCGGTCCGCATACGCTGACCGACGCTGTGTCAAAGCCGGTCGGCGGTACGCGCTATGCCGGCGGCGTCTGGGCACCCTCGATCCGGTTTCATGCCGGCCGCTTCTACGTCTATTTCGCGACCCCCGACGAAGGGATATTCATGGCCAGTGCCGCCCATGTGGAGGGGCCGTGGGACGCGCCGGTCAAAGTCATCGATCACCCCAAACTCGAGGATCCTTGTCCGTTCTGGGACGATGATGGCACCGCCTGGCTGGTGCATTCGCGGCACGGGGCTGGACCGCTGATCCTCCACCGCATGTCGCCCGACGGTCGGCGCGTTCTCGACGGCGGAACCGTGATCGTCGAGGACAAGGCGCGGTTGCCGATCCTGGAAGGGCCCAAGCTCTACAAGCGCAACGGCTATTACTACATCCTCGCGCCGTTCGGTGGGGTCGAGAAGGGCGCGCAGGTCGCGCTGCGGTCGCGCACGATCACCGGTCCCTATGAACAGCGCGTGGTGCTCAGCCAAGGCACGACCGCGCTGGCAGGTCCGCACCAGGGCGGTTGGGTCGAGACACCGTCGGGGCAGGGGTGGTTCGTGCATTTCAACAGTACGGGGGCGTTCGGACGGATCACCTATCTGGAACCGCTGGTGTGGAAGGACGACTGGCCGCTGATCGGCACGCCGATCGCCGATGGCACCGGCGGCCAACCGGTCGCGCGGTTTGCCCTGCCTGAGACGGGCAGCCGACCCACGACGGATACCCTGCAGGAATCCGATGCGTTCTCCAGTGCCCGGCTCGGCGTGCAGTGGGAATGGAACCACAATTCGGACGACAGCCGCTGGAGCCTGACCGCGCGTCCCGGGTATCTCCGGCTTGGCGCGGGGTCCGCCGAGCATCTGGTGACCGCGCGCAACACGCTTACGCAGATCCTGCAGGGGCCGCGTGCGCGCATCACGACCCGCATCGATCCGGCAGGAATGCGTGACGGCCAACGTGCAGGCCTGTCGTTGTTCGGTGTCGGTCCGAGCTGGATCGGGCTGGTCGATGACGCCGGTCGGCGTCGCGTGACGCTCGCGGTAAAGGGTGTGGAGACCGGCGGACCGGTGTTCACGGGCCGGACGATCGACCTGCGCGCCGACGTTGGCCCCGACCAGACGGTCCGTTACAGCTACAGCGACGATGGCGGCGCCTCGTTCCGGTCGATGGGCGACGCCATTCCCCTCGCGCGCTTCTCTTGGTGGAAGGGCTCGCGTCCTGCGCTGTTCAGTTTCACGAAGGGGACCAAGGGTGGGTCGGTCGATGTCGACTGGGTCCGGGTCGAACATCCGCAAGGGGGGGAACGATGATGGACCGCCGCTTCTTCCTCGCTGCCAGCGCCTCCGGTGCCGCGGCGCTTGCGCTGCCCGCAAGCGCCGCGGCGAGCGGCGCGCCGCGGTTCAAGACCGCCAACGCACGCTGGCAAGCGGCGTACGACAAGGCGCTCACGGTGCTTGCCGGCAACGTCCGGGTCATGCCCTATATCGACCAGCCCGTGCTGATCGAGGGTTCGGTCTACCGCGGTATCTGGCAGGAATGTGGCCCGCACGAGGCACTCGTGTACCGCAAATTCCGCGCCGACGTCGCGCGCGACAGCCATCTCACCTTTTTCGATCTGCAACGCGCGGACGGGCAGTTGCCGGCGAACAACAAGGAAACCGAGACCGGGTTCGGCCAGATCCAGATGGTCGTGCCGATCGCCGCCACTGCCTGGGAACTTGCCCGCGCCACCGGCGACGAGGCGCTGCTCCGAACCGCCTATGCCAGCGGATCGGCGTGGGACGGGTGGCTGATGCGGTATCGCAACACTAGGGGAACCGGGCTGGTCGAGGGCTTTTGCACCTATGATACCGGCCACGACAACAGCCCGCGCTGGCGCGGCATCCCGAACCAGTGCCCGAACAAGAACGCGAAGACGCATGCGCCGATCGCCTCGCTACCGCGGCTCTGTCCCGATCTTTCCGCCACCGTTTACGGCGGTCGCAAGGCGCTTGCCGCGATGGCGCTTGCCCTCGGGCGTAGCGACGAGGCCGATGCCTGGACCGAACGCGCGGAAAGGTTGCGCAAGGTGATCCTCGCGCGGCTCTGGTTCGCCGACGACGCTGCCTTCTACGATCGGGATGCGCAGGACCGTTTCGTTCGCATCCGCTCCGATATCCTGACCCGGATGTGCGGCGAGCATGTCCCCGACCAAGCGATGTTCGACCAGATATGGCAGCGCCAGCTGGGCAACCCGCAAGCGTTCTGGACGCGCTTCCCGCTACCGTCGATCGCTGCCGACGACCCCAGTTTCGTCCGGCCGATCGTTGCCAACAGCTGGGGTGGCCCCGCCCAGGCGCTGACCGCGCTGCGCGCCGGCCGCTGGTTCGATCACTATGGTCGTGCCGCCGAATTCACGACGATGATGAACCAATGGTGCGAGGCGATCCAGGCGGACATGAGTTTCCGCCAGCAGATCGATCCGGAGACCGGAGTATTCACTGCCGGTGCGGATGCGCCCGATTATTCGCCCTGTGCGCTCGTCATGGTCGATTATACCTGGCGGTTGATCGGCGTGCGCGACGAGAATGAGACGCTGGAATGGACGATACGGCCCGATCATGTCGCGGCCAGCGGTGCCACCCTGTCGATGCGGACCGACGGCAACGCCGAAGCGCGGATCGTCTATCGCATCGGGGGCGCCGACCTGACCTTGGACGCCCGTTCGATTGCCCGGATCACAGGTGGCAGCGCGCGGTTGGTCACCGACCGCCGCGGCGTCCCCAAATCACTGATCGGGGTCGACCCTGCGTTACAGCACGTCGTCCTGAAGATACCCGGTCGGCCTTCCCTGTCGGTCGATCTTCGAGCCAATCAGCAGGTTACGCTTTGACGTCGTCGCATACTAGCTGGTCTTGATACAACCATCGACCTCGGCCGTGTGCCACGCCAACCCACGCGGTCAGGATAAGCAAACAAGCGAGGAAGGGCAGGAGCCTGCGCATGGCTGATGGGCTGGCGGTTCTGAGGTCGGTGTAACGGAGCCGTTCAAGACGGGCTAGATGCGGTTTCGTGCACGAACGGATGAGAGCCGGGACGCGACTGAGACGCTTCCCACGATCTTCCAAGTCAACGCACGCCTCACATCGTCCCCCGGTACTGAGCGGCGCGATTTCAGGACCGGCTGACGCTCTCGTGGCCAACTGGCCAGGACGTGGACTCGCGTATCGTCATCGCAGCGGGTACCGTTACCGGCGTTGCCAGCGCGGATCCCTTGACCTGATCGGCGATGATGAGAGTGACGGCCTGCGCGGTGACTTCGGCGATCGGCTGGACGATGGCGGTCAGTGGCGGATGCGCCAGGCGGATGATCGGGGTGTCGTCGAAACTGATCAGCGATAGGTCGGCGGGGATGCTCAAACCCCGCTCCCGCGCCAACTCTAACGTTGCCAGCGTCATCTGATCGTTGCTGGCGATGATTGCGGTCGGTGGCTCGGGCAGCGCCAGCAGTGCGGTCGCCGCCGCACGGCCCGACGCGTGGCTGAAGTCGCCTTGCGCAAGCAGGTCGTCGGTCGGCAGGCCCGCGGCGTGCATCGCCGTGCGCCAGCCATCGACCCGCCACGCGCTCAGTTCATAGTCGTCGGGGCCGGCGATGAAGCCGATCCGGCGATGGCCGAGCGCGACGAGATGCTCGGTCGCGATCCGGGCGGCGCGCGTGTCGTCCATGATCAGCCGGATGCCGGGCCCTTCGGTCAGCGAGCCGATCCGGGCAAAGCTGATGCCATGCGCTTCGAGCAGGTTGATGATCAGCGGATTGCCCGAATGCGGCGGCGTCAAAATGACGCCATCAGGCTGCAGCGCGGCGATCGCCGCCAGCAACTCGCGCTCGATATGGTCGCTATGCGTGTCGACCAGCTCGACGATCAGCCGATAGCCGTGTTCGGCACACGTCAGCATCCCGCCCAACAACATCTGGTCGACCCAGTCCGTACCCTGCCGTGCCCGCCAGTCGGCGATCGTCCGTTCGCGGTCGTTCAGCGCGAGGATCAGGTACGAGCGCGATCCGCCCATCCGTTGCGCGGCGATCGACGGGACGTAACCTAGCTTGTCGATCGACGCCTGGACGCGGCGCATCATCTCGGGCCGGACGCCCGATTCCTTGTTCACGACGCGGCTGACGGTCTGCAGCGACACGCCCGCATCGGCCGCGACGTGCTTGATCGTGACCGCCTGCCGCCGCCTCGCCATTCAACCGGCCGTGGCGGGCACGGAGCCGCAATAGCGCGCGACGTACGCGGCATGCTCGGGCAATCCCGCGACCGTTGCGTTGGTGCCGTCTCGCAAGCCGCCGAGCAGCCGCGCCAGTTCGTCATCGCGGAGCTTGCTCGCGATCGGGTGATAGCTCTGCGGCACGATGCCCTGGCCGAGCATCACCTGCACCCAGCTATTCTCCGCGAACAGCTCCTCGTTCTTGCGGAACACGCGGCCCGTCTCGCGGAACAGCTCGATCTTCTGTTCGAGCGAGGCGGGGATCGGCATCGCCGCGCATTGCCGCCAGAACGCGCTGTCGCGGCGGTCGGTCGCCTTGTAATGCAGGATCAGGAAATCGCGGATCTGCAGCATGTCGGTATGCTGCTGGTCGTTGAATTCGGCGACGTCGCGCGGGCTGACCGCACCCGACGGGAACAGCCGCAACAGCCGCAGCACCGCACGCTGGATCAGATGGATGCTGGTCGATTCCAGTGGTTCCATGAACCCGCCCGACAGGCCGATCGCGACGCAATTGCGATGCCATTGCTGGCGCCGCGCGCCGGTCACGAAACGGATCACGTTCGGCTCGGTCAGCGTCTTGCCCTCGATGTTACCGAGCAGCCGGTCGAGTGCGGCGTCGCGGTCGAGATAGCGGCTGCAATAGACGATGCCGTTGCCGGTGCGATGCTGGAGCGGGATCCGCCACTGCCAGCCCGCATCATGCGCCATCGCCCGCGTATAGGGCAGCGCAGGCCGCACGCTCTCGGTCTGGATCGCGATCGCGGAGTCGCATGGCAGGTAATGCGTCCAGTCGTCGAAGCCGGCGTGGAGCGCGCCCTCGATCAGCAGCGCGCGAAAACCCGTGCAGTCGAGGAACAGGTCGCCCTCGATCCGCGCGCCAGACTCCAGCACGAGCGCGGCGATATCGCCACTCTCGCCGTTCAGCTCGACCTGCGCGATCTTGCCCTCGACACGGCGCGTACCATCGGCCTCCGCCATCCGCCGCAGGAACTTGGCATAGCGCGTCGAATCGAGCTGATACGCATAGTTCATTCGGTCGTCGGGCAGGTGCGCGAACTTGCCCTGCAACGCCGCACGCAGCTCGAGGCAGTAATCGTCATAGGGCTGCGCGTGGCCCTTGGTCAGGCCGTGCAGCCAGAAATGCTGGAAGCCCGCGGACCAGTGATCCTTGCCGGTGATCCCGAAGGAGTGGAAATAGCTGTCGCCGCGGTCCTTCCAGTCGTCGAACAGGATGCCGAGTTTGAACGTCGCCTGCGTCTCGCGCATGAACTCGGCTTCGTTGATCCCGAGCAGCCGGTTGAAGGTGATCATCGGCGGGATCGTCGATTCCCCCACGCCGATCGTGCCGATCGCGTCGGATTCGACCAGCGTCAGCTCGATCGTGCTGCCCATCGTGCGCGCGATCGCGGCGGCAGCCATCCAGCCCGCGGTGCCGCCGCCGGCGATGACGACGCGTCGAACAGATGTGGTTGTCATCGGCTGAGCGCTCTCAGGAGGAAGGCACGGAGGCGACCCGCGGTGTCGGCGGTGAGGGGCGCGAGCACGCCGCGCGCCGCCTCGGGGATATGGTCCGTGACGTCGGGACCATTGGCGAAGACATACTGCTCGAACATATCGCGCCAATGCGCCTTCTCGTCCGCGGGCAGGTCGCGGATCGCCAGCATCGCGTGGTTGAGCGCATCCTGCGGTTGGCCGAGCCATCGCGGCGTCTCGCGCCACCAGTAATTCACCAGGACGTTGAACGCCGCGAGTCCCTCGACGTGATGCCACCACATCGCCGGGATGTAGAGCGCGTCGCCAGCCTCGAGTTCCGCGACTTGGCCATGCTTGAGCGCCTCGCGGAACCGCGGGTGCGCGGCGAAATCTGGGTTATGGAAATCGACCATGCTGACGGCGCGCCCGGCCGGCGTGTTGTCGACGGGGCCGAGATAGAGGTAGCGGAACTGTTCGCGCGGAAAGACCGTGAAGCGCCGCCGCCCGACCGCGACGCAGGCCAGATTGTCGGGCACGTCGTTATGCGCGGCGATCCGCGTGGGCGTGCCCATCCAGATGCTGGCGATCGGGGTTCTGGCGCCGAGATCGACATGGTTCGCCTCGTGCAATCCGACGAAGAACTGATGCAGGTCGATCGACGCGAGATAGATGGCATGCGCGTCGGCCGCGCCCTCGTTGGCATCGATCCGCGCGAAGATCTCGGGCAGTTTGGCACGCAGCATCTGGAAATTCATGCCGGTCGCGTCGTCGTAGAACAGCCGACCGCCGCTGTCGGGCGTGCCAACGGAGACGGCGAAAGGCAGGTCGCGCGCGTGCGCCTGGATATAGTCCCGTGCCGCTCGCGACGATCGACGGCCGGCCTGCACCATTGGCCAGTCCGCTATCAGTCCGCGCATGATGAACGGCGTGGTCGCCTCGCGCAGATGCGCGTCCAGGTCCGCGGAATCGCCGACCGAGATCTCGCGGATGCGCGGCATGCTCGCGAAGATGCCGGGTTCGGCGTCAGCCATGACCGGCCCGACGGTTCTTGCGTGCGATCAGGTCGCCGATATTGCCGAGCGACGCGAGCGCCATGAAGATCGGCATCAGATGCCCCGCGGCATGCAGGTCGGCAACCGCGGCATCGTCGAGCGCGGTGAGCCGATCCTCGTCGATGACATGATAGCCGACCAGCCGGTTCTTCGCGCCGTCATCGAGCGTGACGTCGAGCGTGAGCGGTTCGAGCAGCTCGTGGCGGCGCAGGGCGGCGAAGAAGTCGGCGGATGCGACATAGTCGGTATCGAGCGCGCGGAGCTGATCGGCGATCCGTTCGAGATACGGCGTCGGCCGTCCGGTATCGTCGAACACGCGCGTGCCTTCGCCGGTCCCGATGCGGGGACTGGCCATGTCGATATGCACCTGGCGGACGTCGTTCGCGCCGCGCCCCACCAGGAAGGGCTGGCTGTCGATCGCGAGCGGACGATAGCGCGCATCCCACCGGCCGTCCGCGAGGAACAGGTTTTCGCCTGCCTCGAACCCGAACATCGCCAGCGCGGTAAAGCCGTCGCGCTCCTGGTCGAGCTGGAACAGGATCGGATAATGCGTCTGCACGCGGCGAAACTCGCTCGGCACGGTGATGCAGGCCATCACCGCGTCACCCAGTTCGGGCGAGCGCTCGGTCCGGATACGCAGGTCGCGGTGGTCGTCGGCGGTGAGGATGACGTGGTCGGGCATCAGTGGGTCTGTTCCATGGCGGGTAAGGTGGCATGCCGCAGGGCATCGAGATAGGCACGATTGCTCGGCAGGCCAGCCGCGAGCGTCCGCCTGCGCTGATCGAGGTGCCCGAGCAATCCCCGCACCTGCGATCCGCTTTCCGAGCCGATTGCGCCGCGCGACGGTGGGGGGAAGCCCATGCCGTACAGGACATATTGATAGCTGGCCGCGGGAAAGATCTCGTCGATCATCGGGAAGTCGGCGCGCGATGGCGGCTGGTGCTGCCAGAGCGTCAACAACTCGGCGAGGCGCGGCGGGATCGACGCGGCGTCACGGTGGTCGCGCCAATAGGGTTCGTCGCGGACGCTGAGCACGTAATGGAGCTTCAGGAACTCGACGATCCGGTCCCACCGGTAGCGGAACAGCGTGTTGAAGCGCGCCGCGTGGATGTCCATCGCCCCGCGCGTTGCCGGAAAATTGTCGAGCAGCGCGTCGAGCGAGAGTTCGATCAGCACGATCGCCGACGCCTCCAGCGGTTCGAGGAACCCCGCCGAAAGCCCGACCGCGAGGCAGTTGCGTTCCCAGAACCGTTCGCGGTGGCGCGACTGGAATGTGAGGTGGCGGAACGAAGGCGCCTGCACGTCCGGTATGGTCTCACGCAGATAACGAATGAGCGTGTCCGCCGCCGCATCGTCGCTCAGATGCGCGGACGAATAGACGCAGCCGACCCCACGCCTGGTTGGCAAGCCGATGTCCCAGATCCAGCCGGCCGCGTGTGCGGTGGCATTGGTCTGCGACGCGATGGCGCTGTTGCTCGCGACGGGCACCTGCACCGCGAGTGCGGAATCGTTGAACAGTTCGCCGCCGCGATCGACCGTGCCTATGCCGTAATGGTCGCCGATCAGCAGCGCGGCGTGGCCGGTGCAGTCGAGGAACAGGTCGCCGGCGATCGTGCCCGATGCGCGCGTACGGACAGCCTCGATGTCACCGTCTTCGCGCGTATCGACACCGACGACATGGTCAAGAACGTGGCGAACGTTTAGCCGCCCGGTGGCGTGGCGCATCAGCAGCGCGGCGAGCTTGCCGGCGTCGAGATGGTACGCATAGTTCAACGTGCCGGCGTAATCGGGCATCGCGCGCTGCCGCGGCGCGAGGTCATGGCGACAGATTTCGGCTTGCGCACCGACGATGTCGGCGAATCTGCCACCGCTCTCGGTCCATGCCGCGACGAGATCGCGCGGGTCGCCATCGACGGGCGCGGTGAAGGGGTGGAGATAGCTGTCGCCGGGTGCGCCAGTCCGCCAGCCATCGAACCGCGAGCCCTGCTTGAAGGCGCCTTCGCAGGCGAGGAGGAAGTCTGTCTCGGTGATGCCGATGCGTTCAAGCGTGCGCCGCATCGTCGGCCACGTACCTTCGCCGACCCCGATCGTCGCAACGTCGGGGGATTCGACCAGCGTGACATTGAGGGGGCGGGCGGCACTGCGGTCGGCGCGCGCGGCGATCAAGCACGCAGCCAGCCACCCCGCGGTCCCGCCGCCGACGATCACGACCTCGGCGATTGGGTGGTCTACGGCTACTCTAGGCCCCGTATCTCCGGCCATCGTTTGCTGCCTGCTCTCTCATGTGAGTCCGCTCCAACCTGCGCTGCGGGCGCGATGAAAGCCATAGTTTCGTCAGTTTGGGGTGAGTCACCGATCTCACGATCCTCCCCCGCCAGGGGGAGGTGGCTGGCTCTTGCCAGACGGAGGGGGAGGAAAGGAGCAACCGCCGTTGCGTGACCTCCCCCTCCGTCACCTTCGGCGACACCTCCCCCTGGCGGGGGAGGATCACAAAGATCCAACTCAGAAGTTGAAGCGCAGGCCAGCCGAGTAGCGTGCGTAGCCCGGCTGCGCGAACGTCACGAAGTTGTCGGAGCGCCGATGTCCGCGGCGACCCTGGCCGGTGAGGTTGATGACTTCGCCGAACACCGCGAGCCCCTTGGTCATCTGCACGCTCGCGCTCGCATCGACCTGACCGTACGCCTCGACATAGGTCGGGTCGAACGCGCCGCCGGCGTAGAACTCGCCGCGCCAGTTGTACGCGACGCGCGCCTGGATGCCGTTCTTGTCGTAATAGGCGACCGCGTTGGCGCTGTCGCTGAGCCCGGTCAGCGCGAACTGGCCGAGATTGGGGTCGAGCGCGTTGTCGTACTTCGCGTCGCCGTTGACGATCGTGTAGTTCAGGATGACGCCGAAACCGGTTTCCCACAACCGGTGCTGGATCGCGAATTCCCAGCCGTTGATGTTCGCGGTCTGGTCGCTGTTGAACGGCTGGCTCAACTGGAAGTTGAATAGATCGTCTTCGGGCAGGCCGAAGATGTTGCCGTTCAGCAGGCCGGCATCGCTCGTGCCGGTGACCTGCGACGAGGCCGGGAAGTTGCGCAGGATGTAATCGCGAACGCGCAGGTTGTCGGTCGTCCCCAGCGCCGCCACCGCCTGACGGTAGCGGGGGCCCGAGCCCGGGTTGCGCAGGTTGAACGCGGGCGTATTGAGCTGCGTCGTGCCGATGAAGTTCTCGACGTCCTTCTTGAAGTATCCGACCGAGATGTAGCTTTCGGGGCCATAATACCATTCCGCCGACAGATCGATGTTCTTCGATTTGAAGGGGAGGAGGTTCGGATTGCCCTGGCTGCCCGTGCCGCCGCCGATACGCGGGTTGGAGTCGATGTTGAGGCCACCCTGCAGGCTGCCATAGTCCGCGCGCGTGATGGTGTGGCTGTACGATGCGCGCAGCTTCACGTTGCGGACCGGTTCGATGTCGAAATCTACCGCTGGCAGCCAGTTGTGATACCGGCCCTTCAGCGATGTGAACGAGTTGGCGCCATAGGTAAGCGCGAATTCGTTTGCGCCCGTCCAGCGCGTTCCGGTCGGGATCGGTACCAACGCCGACGAATTCACCTGCGTTTCGTCATAGCGGACGCCGCCGATGATGTGCGCCGACCGGCCGAGCACCTCGAACTTGCCGTTGAACTGAATGTACGGCGAGATCGTCTGCTCGCGGATCCGTCGATCATTGGTATAGTCGGCGAGGCAGGTGCCCGGTGCAGCCGTACCCGTCTGCGGCTTGCTACAGATATTATACTGCGTGCGCAGCAGCTCGGCCATCTGCTCGAATTTGAACGTGTAGATCGACGGCGGGAGCGCCGGATCGTTCGACCCGGCAACGCCGTTGAACTTGTCGGGCAAGCTGGTGAGGTGGAAGAAATCGTCGGGCACCGCGGCCGCGCCGAACGAGGCGCCGCGCGGATCGATGCCGCCCCAGGTCTCGTTCTGGATGAAGCCGTAGGCCGAGCGCACCTTGTTGTCGACGTAGGAGAAGCCCCAGTCGATGCTGTCGAGGAAGTCGCCGTCGTGGTCGTAATGCCCCTTCAACTGGAGCTGGTTGATCTCGTCCTTGAAATACGCGTTGCGGAACGCGTTGCCGGTCGGCGTGATCAGCGCGGCGTTGAGCGGGTCGATCCCCGGATACATCTGGTACGAGATGACCGGGAGGTCCTTCTCGAAGTTGATCGTCTGCGACTGGACGCCAAAGATCGCGCCGCCGATCGACGTGCTGCTGCCGTAATCGTTGGTCGGCTTGGACGTCGCGGTCGAGTGATGCGCGTCGAGCGACATCGTGACGTTGCCCGGTGCCTCCCAGGTCAAATTGCCGCCGAGCGATTTGTTCTCGGATTTGTTCGCGGTCAGCGAGCTGCTGTACGACAGATCCTTCCCGGGAGCGAAATTCTCCGAATAGAAGACCGGACCGGCGGCGGGACCGTTGGTCCATGCGCTGCGCGTGTCGCCGAAGTTGAACCAGATGCCGACGCTGCTGTCGCGTACTTCGACCTTGTTGCTCGAATAGGTGAAGTCGAGCGTCGCCGTCAGCGTGTCGGTCGGCTTGGCCTGCAGCACCAGCTGGCCGTTGATGCGCTCGCGGTCGATGTCGATGACATCATACGCGGCGCTCTGCGGGATTTCGTAGACGTCGGTCGGGCCGGGACGGTTGGTGATGTTCGCAGCGCCCGGGGTGCCCGGTTGCGCCAGCGTGCCCCAGTTGTTCTCCGCACCGAGAAAACCGTCGCGGAAGCCGACGCTGGCCGAGTTGTTGCTCGCCTTGCGCCGCTGATACGCGCCGCTGAACAGGACGCCGATGCGGTCGTCGGCGAAGGTCGTGGACAGGATGCCGGAGACTTCCGGCGTGATCTGGTCCTTGCCGTTGCGCGAGCTGTCGAGCACGCCCTTGGCGGCGATGCTGCCGCGCGTGCCCGGCTTGTCGAGCGGACGGGGGGTGCGGATGTTGATGGTCGAGCCGATGCCGCCCGATGGCACCGCCGCGCGGCCGGTCTTGTAGACCTCGACTGCGGCTACGCCTTCGGATGCGAGATTGGCAAAGTCGAACGAACGCGTTGCAGGCGCACTGGCACCGTCGCCGAGCGTCGAGGTCGGCATCTGGCGGCCGTTCAAGGTGACCAGGTTATATTCAGGACCGAAGCCGCGGACGGTGACGGTCGAGCCTTCGCCGTTCGAGCGGTCGATCGACACGCCGGTGATGCGCTGGAGCGACTCCGCGAGGTTCGTGTCGGGGAACTTGCCGATGTCTTCGGACGAGATCGCGTCGACGACACCCTGGCCGTTGCGCTTGATATCGATCGCCTCACGGAGCGACGCCCGAATGCCGGTCACGACGATGTCGTCCGTCGTTTCGTTCGGATCGGCAGGAGTGGCCTGCGGTGCGATGTCCGAGGGGCCTGGATTGCCGACCGTTGCGGCGGCGTCCTGCGCCATGGCGATACCGGGCATGCCGACCAGAGCCAGTGCCGACGTGCCGATGATGAATCGCGAAAGCGAGCGAGCTGCGAAGCTACGCATGGTAATCCTCCCCTGTAGTCGACGCTATGATCTGCGCCTTCCCCGTGAACGTTCACTTTCTCTGTCCGTCGATTAGTGTCAAGAACGATAGCGCTACCGTTGTGAACGTTCTCAAAATATGCTGTTGATAGTGACTATGGCGCAACACGCCGCCGGACGACTGCCGTTGAGAGCCGTCGCCGGATCAGGAAAGGACCGAGGCATGTCGAAGACCTTTAGAATGGCGCTGCTGGGCGCATCGTTGCTGGCGATCGCCGGTACCGTCGATGCTCGGAATACCGGACAACCGGCGGCGCAGGCATCTGCCGCCACCGATGCGCGGGCGCGCGCCGCGGCGATCGTCGCGCGAATGACGCTCGATGAAAAGATTGCGCTGGCGCACGGGCTGTTCCCGCCGATGGCCGCCGGCAAGACCACCAACGCGTTGATTCCGTCGGCCGGCCATATCGACGGCATCCCGCGCCTTGGTATCCCGCTGGTGCGAGAGAGCGACGCGTCGCTCGGCGTCGCGAACCAGGTCGAGCAGCGCAAGGGCGACGTCGCCACCGCCCTCCCGTCGAGTCTTGCGACTGCGGCGAGCTTCGACGTCGCCACCGCCCGTGCGGGTGGCACGATGATCGGTGCGGAGGCACGCGCCAAGCGGTTCAACGTGCTGCTCGCAGGCGGCGTGAACCTGACGCGGGATCCGTGGAACGGTCGCAATTTCGAGTATCTGGGCGAGGACCCGCTGCTCGCGGGCGAGATGGCCGGCGCGCACATCGCCGGGGTGCAGTCGAACCACATCGTGTCGACCGTGAAGCATTTCGCGCTCAATGCGCAGGAGACCGGACGCATGGTCGTGGATGCGCGGATCGACGAGGCGAGCTTCCGGATGAGCGACCTTCTGGCCTTCCAGATCGCGATCGAGAAGGGGCGGCCGGGGTCGGTGATGTGCGCCTATAACAAGATCAACGGTGACTGGGCGTGCGAGAACCGCCACCTGATGACCGACGTGCTGAAGGGCGACTGGGGCTATCGCGGCTGGGTGATGAGCGACTGGGGCGCGGTGCATTCGACCGCCAAGGCGGCCAATGCGGGGCTCGATCAGCAATCGGGGCAGGAGCTCGACAAGGCGATGTACTTCGCTGCGCCGTTGAAGGCCGCGGTCCAGTCGGGCGCGGTGCCGGCGGCACGGCTCGACGACATGATCACGCGCTATCTGACCGGGCTGATCGAGACCGGTGCATATGACGACGCGGTCCCGGCGACCGCGCAGACCCCGCCCTATGCCGCGCACGCGGAAGTCGCGCAGCGTACAGCGGAGGCCGGCATCGTGCTGCTCAAGAACGACGGCGACCTGTTGCCGGTGGCGCGGACGGCGAAGCGCATCGTGCTGATCGGCGGGCGGGCGGATGTCGGCGTGCTGTCGGGTGGCGGATCGAGCCAGGTCCGCTCGGTCGGCGGTGCGCCGATCGAGATCCCGCTGACGTCAGGCGCGGCGATGTCGTTCGCGCGCTACACCTATCACGCATCGTCGCCGCTGAAGGCGCTCCAGGCCGCGCTGCCGGGTGCGACCGTGACGTTCGTCGACGGCAAGGACGTCGCCGCGGCTGCGACGGCGGCACGCAGTGCGGACATCGCGATAGTGTTCGCGACGCAGTGGACGACCGAGGCGCAGGACGTCGCCGACCTGTCGCTTCCCGATAACCAGGACGCGCTGATCGCCGCGGTCGCCAAGGCCCAGCCGCGAACCGTCGCGGTGCTCGAAACCGGCGGGCCGGTGCTGATGCCGTGGATCGGCGCGGTGCCAACCGTGCTCCAGGCCTGGTATCCCGGCCAGCGCGGCGGCGAGGCGATCGCCGACATCCTGACGGGCAAGGTCTCCCCGTCGGGCCGGCTGCCGATCACCTTCCCCGCCGCTGCCTCGCAGGCGCCGCGGGCGGCCCCGGTCGGGCTCGATCGGCTGACGTCGGTCGAGGCGCAGGCGGCGGCCAATCCGGCGAACGCGTCGACCTTCCAGCTCGCAAGCTTCCCGGTCGAGTATGTCGAGGGCGCGAACGTCGGCTATCGCTGGTACGAGAAGCAGCGCCAGCGTCCGCTCTTCGCGTTCGGGCACGGCCTCAGCTACACCAGCTTTGCCTATCGCAACCCGGTAGTGACGGGCGGGCGCGCGCTGAGCGTCACGTTCGAGGTCACCAATACCGGCAAGCGCGCTGGCGCCGACGTGCCGCAGATGTACGTTGCGCGCGACGGCGCAGCCATGCCGATGCGGCTCGCCGGCTTTACGCGCGTGATGCTCGAACCGGGCGAGACACGGCGGATCACGCTGACCGCCGAACCGCGTATCGTCGCCGATTACGACACGAAACTGCCCGGCTGGCGGATCGCGGGGGGCGCGTACCGCGTGGCGCTGGCGCATGATGCGCAGGACCGGGCGTTGGTGCTGTCCGCCAAGCTCGATGCGACGACGATGAAGCCGTAGGTTCGCAGTGCGCTCACGGTACGATCCTCCCCCGCAAGGGGGAGGTGGCGCTGAAGGCGACGGAGGGGGAGGACACGGAACGATAGGTCATCGCATACCGCCCCCTCCGTCTGGCAAGCGCCAGCCACCTCCCCCTGGCGGGGCAGGATAGTAAAGTCCGGCGACCGTCGACGTGCTCTTGCCTTCTACACTCATGTTTCCCCGCGAGGGCGGGGATCCAGACTGGGCTCCCGCCTTCGCGGGAGAACACGACGCGGGCGTGACCGTCCTCAAGTCGGTATCCGCAGCGTGGTCGAAGGACAGGCGCGCAGTTGCCTGTCCGGCCGGGACCGGCTTAGGTGCGCGAATGGCGCGTCCCCCCGTTTCCCGCGACGTCTTGCCCACTCCAGACCATCGCTCCAGCGGCTTCCTGCTGATCTTCGCGCTCGCGTATGTCGGTGGGGTCGTCGGCTATTTCCCGCTGCTGACCCTGTTGCTGCCGATCAAGGTCGGTGTGGTCGCAGGGGCAGGGCGGCTGGGCGTGCTCACCGCGATCGTCGTCGTCGGCGCGGTTGCGGCGAGCGCATCGAACATCGTGTTCGGGTGGCTGAGCGATCGGTCGGTCGCGCGGGGCGGGGGGCGCAGGGGCTGGTTGGCCGGCGGCGTGGTCGCGACGGCGATTTCCTATGCGGCGATGACCGTCGCGACGACATCGACCGCGCTGATCCTCGCCGTCGTCGCGTTCCAGATCTCCGTGAACGCGCTGCTGGCACCATTGCTGGCGATCATGGCCGACGAGGTGCCCGATACGCAAAAGGGCGTGGCAGGCGGATTGCTGGCGATGGCGAGCCCGGCGGCATCGGCCTTGGCGGCGGTGCTGCTGGCGATTGCCTCGCTGAGCGAAACGGCGCGGCTGGCGATCGTTCCGGTCGTGGTGGCCTGCTGTGTCGTCCCGTTATTGCTGACACGGGCGCAACCGGTCGCGCGGATCGATCCCGCATCGCCGCTGAAGGCCGTGCTCCGCCGGGATCTGGCGATCGCCTGGGGGGCGCGCCTGTTCGTGCAGGTCGCGGGCAGCGCACTGTTCGTCTATCTCTTCTACTATCTCGAAAGCGTCGCGCCGACGGTGGCACCGGTCACGATCGCGGCGCGGATGGGGACGGTGATGATCGTCGCCTACACCGTGCCGCTGCCGATCGCGGTGCTGGTCGGACGGCTTGCGGATCGGTTCGGGCGAACCAAGCCGTTCCTGTTCGCAGCGACGGTCGTCGCCGCGGCCGGGCTGTGCGGGATGGCCGTCGCGGAGGATTTCACGAGCGGCGCGGTCGCGTTCTGCGTCTATACCGCGGGCGCGTCGGTGTTCCTGGCACTGCACGCGTCGTTCGCGATGCAGCTGTTACCGAACCCCCGTCACCGCGGGCGTGACCTGGGCTTGCTCAACCTGACCAACACGCTGCCGGGATTGCTGGGGCCGACGCTTACCTGGGCGCTCGCGACGCCGACCGATTTCGATGCCGTGATGCTGGTGCTCGCCGCACTGACGCTGTGCGGCGGCGTGATAATTCTCGCTGCGCGGGGTCGGCGTTAACCGCGCCAGTACCGGACGTAATCGACCGCCATGCGCTGTGGGAAGGCGGTATCGTCGATCCCTTTCTGGCCGCCCCAGTCGCCGCCGACCGCGAGATTGAGGATCAGATCGTACGGCCGCGTGAAGGGCCATGCCGCCTTGCCACCGGGCTGGTCGTTGGCGACGCGCATGATCGCGTGGCCGTCGACGCCGATGGTGATCGCATCCGCCCGCCAGTCGAGCTGATAGCGATGATAGGCGGTGCACGCCGTTGCGATCTGCGTCTGGGCGCCACGCTGCGTACCCTTGACGTGATTGAAGGCGGCGGTGTGCAGCGTCGCGTGGACGGTGCCGGCATCCCAGCCGACCATCTCCATCACGTCGATCTCGCCTTCGTCGGGCCATTTGCCGCCCGACGGCAGCAGCCAGATCGCCGGCCAGCTGCCGCGAGCGCACGGCAGTTTCGCACGGACCTCGTAAAAGCCGTTGCCGCGGGGCTCGCGTGAAACGAGCTTGGCGGAGGTGTACGCCTGGCCGCCCCAATCGGCGAACCGCGACTTGTCCAGCGTCTCGCGCCGCGCCTCGATCACCAGCGCGCCGTCCTCGATCCGCGCGTTCTCGGGCCGGTCCTTCGCATAATATTGGCGCTCGTGATTGTACCAGCCTTCGGCGTTGCGCGACACGTCGAAGCGCCATTTGCTCTGGTCGATCGCCTTGCCGTCGAACTCGTCGGCAAAGCTCGGTGTGCCCTTGGGCGTGGCCATCGGCGCGGTGGCGCTGTAGTTGGTCGCGCCCAGGGTGGCGGCTTGCGCGGCGAGTATCAGCAGGATCATCGGATCGCCCTTTTCATCATGGATAGCGTGTCAGCGTCTGGCGAACGGCGCCCGGTCGAGCAGCGGCGCCGGCATCGTTGACCAGATGCGCGATCGTACCCTGGCCGGTGCCGAGCGAGATCGTCGTGATACTGGCGAAGCGGACGCCGGGCCGCCGCGGTGCCTCGATCGCGCTTTCCAGCACGATCGAAGGGTCGGCAGTGAAGTTGGCGTAGATCCCGAGGCCGGTCGCTTCGTGTGCCGTGACGGTATCCGCGACCTTGTACGCGGCCCAGCCCCGCGTCTTTCCGGCCATATAGGCTGCTTGGCTCGGCGGATCGTAGGGGAGTTCGCACTGGTAGAAATAGGTCCGGCCGCGTTCGCCGTTCCACGTTACCTGATATTTCTGGAAATGCTCGACGAAGAGACCGTAGATGGTCACGTCGTCGCCGTTGACGATCAGGCCGTGGTCGGCCGTGCTTTCAGTCCAGCCGACGTGCACGCGTCCGCCGTCATGATCGCCGTGGTCGGCACGCCAGATCCAGAGATGATCGCCGATCACGTGGTGGCTGTTGATCTCCAGGCAGGTCTGCGCCTTGCCGACGGTCGCGCCGCCGACCCGGAAGAACAGGTCGGCGAGCAGCGTCGGGTTGCGGCTGTGGTCGCGCCTTGCACCGCGGGGACCGACCTGGACGAGAACCGGCGTTTCGACCGGCCCTGCGTCGATCAGCAGGCCGGCGATCGCGACGCCCGGGACGTCCGCGACGATGATCGCGGACGAGCCCCGTTCGGCGAGCAAGGTCGCCAGTCCCAGGCCCAGCACCACGGTGCCGGCCTGCTCGATCCGCAACGGCTCCTGCATGCGATAGATACCGGGGGTGAGCAGAAGATGCTTTCCCGTGGCCAGCGCGGCGTTGATCGCCGACACGGGCGTATCGGGATGGGCGATCAGGAACCGCGACAGGGGAATGGACGTGCCCGCGGGTGCGCCATCGCCCCAGCTCGTCCCGCGCGTGTCGCGTCGCACGGCAGGGACGAAAACCCCCCATTCGCCGGTGCGCGTGACATGGAGGAAGGGTTTCTCCCTCACCAGGGGCACGGTCGGCAGGCTGGTATAGGGCGGTTCGGGAAAGCTGGTGGGCGGAGCGCCGTCGACACCCGCGAACATCATGTTCCAGTTCGATCCGCGCCACGCTCCGATATGGCTGTTGCGGGTGAACCATTGTTGTTGCGTGCCCGACCGCACCGTTCCGTCGATCCGGCAGTCCGCCATGAACCCGCCGCTCGACCAGCCGCCATCGTCGAGCGCCAGGTCGCCCTGCAGATGCACGCGGCGATAGGGTGCGGCCTGCGACACCGCCCAGCGGTCCGCGCCGTCGGCGGGACGCACCGCCAGGTTCTCGACACCGCGCCAGAAATTGACGAGCGCCATGCCCTTGGCCCAGTCCGCCTCGGCATGGACGTGCCCGTCGATCACGACGTCACCCGGTAGTGCGCCAAGCCCGGCGACCTGCGTGAAGAACCCGACGTTCACGTCGACCGAATAATGTCCCGGCTTGAACAGGATCGCATGACGGGCGTCGGTGAAATGCGCGCGCTCCTGGTCGCGGAAGATGGCGTCCATCCGAGCCTGTACGGCGCCTGCCGGCATGGCGGGGTCGACGACGAAGACGTTGGGGCCGAAATCCGGCAAAGCCTCGCGTGCGGTCGCGGCCGAGATCGGGAACGCAGCGACGAGGCCGGTTCCGCCAAGTCCTTCGAGAAACGCCCGGCGCGTGTGGTTCAAGGCAGGCCTCCCCAATATCCGCTCCGGAACCGTCGCCGCGTCGTGCGGACCCGATCCGGTAGCGCGACCGGGTTAGGCGAAGCGAGCGATCGGCTCAACCGCCTCATTCGATCGCGAGGAACGCGGTAACCGTCAGTCGCCCCAGCGCAGGGTCGGCCGAAAGTACCGCATCGCCCGCAATCGCGCCGCTGTGGAGGACGTAGCTGCGGTACAGCAATGCCCGGTTGTAGGCGGCATCGATTAGGGCCGTGCGATCGAACAGTGCGGTGTCGTCGGTAATATATCCTTGCGGCTGCATCGCCTCCACCTCGCTCCCGAGCCGCGCAAAGAACGCGGGTGCGCGCGTTTCGTCGATCGTCTCGAACCCCGTCTCGCGATGGCGGAAAAATGCGGTACCGTCACGGTTGGTCGGCGAGAGATAATGAACCAGCGCGATCCGGTCGCGTCCATAGGCATCGACATGCGGTAGGCGCTGGCGGATATCGAGCGCGTCCGGCGCGATCGTGACGATCGAGAATTGCGCATCGACGACCCGGATGCGGCGGCACGGCCCGAACTCTCGCCCGAGCGCGCGAGCGACCAGGGGAAGCTGATCGCGCAGATACGTATCGGGCAGGCCCGCGCGGAGGCCGGGGTAATGCTGTCCGGCAGATACGAACGTGGACTGTCCGGCTGCCGCGCGCAATCCGTCGGGATCGCTGGCAAAGCCGTCGATGACGACCAGCGGCTCCGCTTCGTTCCCGATCCGTCGTCTGGTGACAGCGTGCATGGTCATGGCTGACCGTCGATCATGATCGACGGCCGCTGCGACCCCGGTTGGTCATCATACCGTACCATATGGGCTTACTGCGCCGCTCGGCTGGGAACCTGGTCACGCCATACCCATCGCAACACGTCGGGCAGGATCGCCCCGCCATCCGCGTCCGAA
This sequence comes from Sphingomonas sp. R86520, assembly GCF_042466285.1. Lineage (NCBI taxonomy): Bacteria > Pseudomonadati > Pseudomonadota > Alphaproteobacteria > Sphingomonadales > Sphingomonadaceae > Sphingomonas > Sphingomonas sp. R86520. The sequence continues at coordinate 1,724,360 of NZ_JAXHBZ010000001.1, read as the reverse complement.
TGCCCACCGCTCGTCCACCGATGATCGACATCGTAACGCGCTCCGCCGCTCCCGCCCGCGTCCGCATGCACGTTGGCCCATTCCAGGCTCTTCAGCATCTGCTGGTTGGCGAGGAACCAGTTGCCGTGTTCGTTGTCGAGATCGCTGCTTCCGTCCTGCAGGAAGATCCGCAGCGGCCGGACCGGGCTCTTGCGGATGAGCCCGGGATAGGTGTCGCCACCATAGGCCAGCGGCCGTCCGTCGGGCCCTAGCTTCAGGCCGATCGAGGTATAGCTGCCGATGAAGCTGATGACATTGCCGAACGCCTCGGGATGCCGCCACGCTACGGTCCACGACGCGATGGCGCCGCTCGACGTACCCCCGATCGCCCGACGTTTCGGATCCGACGCGAAGCGCCACGTGCGGGCGACGGCGGGCAGCAGCTCGTCCAGCGTCATCCGGGCGTAATCGTCGGACAGCGCGTCATATTCCTCGACCCGGTGATCGGGATTGTCCATGCCCAGGGTAGCGGGATAATGCGGCGAGGCGTTGCCCGGCGTCACGAACACCCCCAGCGTCGGCGGAATGGCGCCTTGCGCGATGAGCGAGTCGAGGACGGCGGGCACGTTCAGCGATCCTCCCGGTGCGACCGCCCTCTGCCCATCCTGGAACACCAGCAAATTGGGTGGGCGCGTCGGACTATAGGCCGCCGGCACATACACCCAGTACCGCCGCACCGTACCCGGATAGATCCGCGCGTGGAGCTCGAAGGGACCTTCGAGCCGTCCGCGCAGCGCGACCGCCTGCGATGATCGGGCGTGCGTCGGTGTATCTGTGCCCGACGCCACGTTCGCTGATGTCGCCAGCAGGGCCGCCAAAAGGAGGATCACGCGCATTTCCGCTCCAGTTCGCCTTGGTGGCATTCGAGCACAGCTCTGCCATCGGTCGTGGCGACCGTACCACGCCCTGCGCATGAACGAATGCAGGAAACCCGCTTGACCGTCGATAGCACCGCTTCGCAAAATACCAGTCGCGGTGACAAGGCCAGTCTCACGCAAGGCGGGCTTCGCATACCGCCCAGCCGGACGCCGATAACGGTGCCGCGCTTTCTGTCCTGTGAGGATGCATTAATTCGTCCGGGATCATTGCTGGCGTGCAGTGACGAGGTCCGCAGGTGCAGCCGATCGCCGTCGCTGCGCGGGGCTTCCCGGACCGAGTACGTCGAGAAAGGGCGCCTATGCCTATGACGATCGTGCCGCAGCGCGCGGTGATGCGTATGATCCGTCACGATCGAATTGGGATAGCCCGGGACCGTACACGCCGTTCCGTGCTCGCGATGCATGCCGAACCGGTGGCAAGAGAGGGAGCGCTCAGCGGGGCTGGGTCAAGGCGTGGTCCGCTGCCGTGTCGGCGCCCGGAAATCCGGCGGCTTGTCGGCGATCCACCGCAGGTATCGACGCATGTCGTCGCGTTCCCGCAACTGCTCCATCGTAGCATACGACGTCGCGAGCTCGCGGTTCGCGACGAAGGCATGGATGGTACGATGGCAGATAGGATGGACCGGCACGGTCTGCGTGCCGCCCTCGCTCTTCGGCACGACGTGATGCCGCTCCACGCGCTGCCCGAGTAGCCGGCCGCACAGCGCGCAACTGACGTCCAGCGGTTCTCGTGCCGCCCTTGCCGACGCTTCGGCCAGTCCGACCATCCGTTTTACGCGACCACCCATGCACATTATATGATGGTTACGCAGTCACTTACGAGGGCGGATGTCGCGAGCTGGTGTCACTTTCCAGAAGCGCGGAACGTGGCCCTCCGTCGCGACGGCCGATCGGCCACGTCGACGGAGGACGCGTTCCTCCGATCAGCTACCTCGCTCGGAACACGGGACGCGCGAAGGCACCGCGTTCACCCGCACTTGCTGTACCCGCACTGATAGCAGGTCAGGCATCCCTCGAGCATGTGCGCGGTATGCCGCTTGCAGTTCGGGCATTGTTCGCCGGTCGCTTCGAACGCGAGTGCGGGTTCCGGCTCCGAATGCTGGCGCAGGATGCGGCCGATCAGCGCGATCAGGCTGGGGGCATAGCTGCCCTTGGTCTCGTGATCGAGGCGTACGAGCGCGCCACCCTTAGGCGAATGGACGCGCTCGAGCTCTTCGAACAGGAAGGTCGCATCGCCGCGCCGGCATGCCGCGGACAGCGTCCGGGTCAGCGCGGCCATCGTCTCGAAATTCTCCACCGAGCTGGTCGAGATGAAGATCTCGAACGGCACGCGGCGGCCATCGGGGTGCACATAGTCGTTGATGGTAAGGTAGTAATTCTCGCCATCGATCGGCCATTTGATCTTCACCGTCTTGCCGCTCAGCACCTGCGGGCGGGTGAGCACGTCGGACGCCGCGGTCGACGGCGGCGCGACGACCGGCTCGGCTTCGGCGGCGTCGCTCTTCACCGACAGCACGGACCCGCGAATGCCGCTCGGGCGATAGGTCGTGCAGCCCTTCATGCCTTCGCGGTAGGCGGTGAGGTAGACCTCGCGGAACGCCTCGTACGGCATGTCGGCAGGGCAGTTGATCGTCTTCGAGATCGCCGCGTCGACCCACGCCTGCGCGGCGGCGGCGACGGCGATGTGATCGTCCACCGACAGTTCGAGTGCGGTGACCATGTAGTCGGGCAGGGCGGCGGCGGGGTCGAAGCCCGGCATCCGGCTATAGAGGTACCAGCCGTAATCCTGCACCTCGAAGCGTTCGAGCGTCTGCTCGGTCGCGGTCTGTTCGATCACGACGGCGCGGTCGTAATGCCAGCTGAAGGTCGGCTCCACGCCAGAACTGACATTGCCGTAGAAGATGGACGTCGTCCCGGTCGGCGCCAGCGTCAGCAGCACGCCGTTGCGGATGCCGTAAGCGCGGATGTCCGCGACCAGGTCGGCCGGCAGCTTGGTCAGGAACGGTGCGCGGGCGAAGGCCTCCGTGTCGTAGGCCGGGAAGGCGCCACGTTCGCGCGCGAGCGCCACCGATGTGCGGTAGGCCTCGATCGCGATCGCCTTGCCGATCTCCTCGACCAGCGCCGCTGCCGTACGGCCATAGCGCACCCGCATCTGCTGCAGCAGGTTGCCGAGACCGGTATAGCCGAGACCGATGCGACGTTTGGCGAGTGCTTCCCCGCGCTGTTCCGGGGTCGGGAAGGGCGACGTGTCGAGGACGTTGTCGAGGAATCGGACGCCGACCTGCACCGCGCTGCGCAGCCTGTCCCAGTCGACCGCCGCGTCGGCCGTGAACGGGTGCAGGACCATGTTGGCGAGGTTCACATGGCCGAGATCGCAGTCGCCATTGGGCGGCAAGGGCTGCTCGCCGCACGGGTTGGTCGCGGCGATCGTCTCGCAATAATTGAGATTGTTCAGCCGGTTGACGCGGTCGATGAAGATCACGCCGGGCTCGGCATAGTCATAGGTCGTGCGCGTGATCAGGTCGAACAGCTCGGCGGCGGGCAGGCGACGATAGACGTACCAGGGGCGGCCGTCCTTTTCGCCGACCGCGACATGCTCGCCGTCCGCGCGCGGCACGTGGAAGCCCAGGTCCCAGTCCGCGCCAGCCTCCAGCGCCGCCATGAAATCGTCCGTTACCGTCACCGACACATTGAAGTTCTTGAGAAAATCCTTGCGCGTCTTGGCAGCGATGAAGGCCAGCACGTCGGGGTGCCAGACCGGCAGCACGCCCATCATCGCGCCGCGCCGCGACCCGCTCGACCGGATCGTGACGCACATCCCGTCCCACATCGCCATGAACGGGATCACGCCCGACGAGATCGATCCGGTCCGGCCGACTACCGCGCCGTCCGGTCTCAGCGTGCCGAAATCCATGCCGATGCCGCCGCCCTGCTGCTGCGTGAACGCCGCGACGTTAAGCGCGGGCATGATGCCGACGCCGTCCAGGCCGGGTTCGCTGTCCATCGAATCCTGGATCGTCGGGCTGACGAAGCAGTTGATCCACGTCACGCGCTTGGTCGTGCCCGCACCGGCGAATATGCGGCCGCCCGGCACCCAGTCGCGGGCTTCGAGCGCGGCGAGCGCTTTCGCCCCCTGCGCCGCGGCATCGTTCACATAGACTCCGCCGACGACGCGCGCGAACGTATCGGACGGTGTCGCCTCGCTGCCGTGGCGGTATTTCTCGCGCCAGATATGGACGGTGACGGGCTGGTCGAGCGGGCCCATGGCGGTATCGGAAGTCATAGACGAACCTTCGTTCATTGTACGGGCCAGCGTTCGGCAGCCCCTTGCGCCAGGGCGGAAATGGCCTCTAACCCTTTATGGTTCTCAACGGGCTGATGCGCAACATGTTGTGTATGACCCGCGACACTAACGCCACCAGTTGAAGGCGAAAGCAGCGTTCGCTGTTGCGACGCCGGGGCGAAACGGTTGAAAAGCGGTACATCAGCCTAACGATCGGCCATTGTGCAAAACCTGACTTGGTCGGGTCGCTCGGTTGCGGATGTCGCCAGACCCTATAGGCTGTGGCGTCGGCAAGTGAGGCCCGGACCAGGACTGCGGCTCGGTCGCCGTTGCGGTTCGCAACCCCGGTTTGGAATGCATCATGAGTGAGCATCGCGGTAGCTGTCATTGCGGACGTATCCGACTTCTCCTGCGCGACGAGCCAGTAGAGCTCGTCGAATGCAATTGCTCGGTGTGCAGGCGGACCGCCGGATTGTGGCATTATTGCAGTCCCGATGCCGTCGTCGTGGAAGGAGAGGGGGAGTCCTACCAGCAGGGCGATCGCGCACTCGACCTGTGGCACTGTGCGACGTGTGGTTGCACGACCCACTGGACGCCGACCGATCCCACCTACCCGCGCATGGGGGTCAATATCAGGATGTTCGAACCCGCTTTATGGCACGGCCTGCCACGTCGACAGGTCGACAACGCGGACTGAACGCGTGAAGATCGGGTCGCGAGGCACGGTACGCCGCAAAAGCCGTACGACGACTCATTAGGCTATTGTCGCGTGTTACAGGCGTGTTACCATCCCGATACAGGTCCGGGTCACGCGGACCGATACGGGAGGATGTCCGGGGATCTTTGGGGGGAACATCCATGAGCCGCGTGTCCGTTCGTACGTCTGCCATCCGCCGTCTGCTGGTCGGCGCGACTCTGCTTCTAGCCGCCACCCCCGCCGTTGCGCAGGAGCAGACGCAACCAGCCGCCGCCGACGATCAGGGGCTGGGCGAAATCGTCGTCACCGCCACGCGCCGTCAGGAATCGTCGAAGGACGTGCCACTCGCGGTGACGTCCATCAGCGGTGAAAAGCTCGATGTGCTGAACTCCAGCGGCCTCGACATCCGTTTCCTCGCCGGCCGCACGCCCAGCTTGCAGGTCGAATCCTCGTTCGGCCGCACCTTCCCGCGCTTCTATATCCGCGGCCTCGGCAACACGGATTTCGATCCGAACGCCGCCCAGCCGGTGTCGGTCGTGTATGACGATGTCGCGCTCGAAAACCCGATGCTGAAGTCGTTCCCGGTCTTCGATCTGCAAAGCGTTGAGGTCTTGCGCGGGCCGCAGGGGACACTGTTCGGCCGCAACACCCCGGCCGGTGTGGTCAAGATAGACTCCGCCAAGCCGAACGCCGACAAGGCGTCGGGCTACGCGACCGGATCCTGGGCGACCTACAACACGATCAACGGCGAGGCGGCGATCAACCTGCCGATCGGCAACGGCTTTGCGTTCCGTGCATCGGGCTTGATCCAGTCGCGCGACGACTGGGTGACCAACGACTCCGCGACCGGCAATGCCGACCGCAAGCTGGAGGGCTATCGCGACGTGGCCGGGCGCTTCCAGCTCAGTTACGCGAGCAGCGATTTCAACGCGTTGCTGAACGTGCACGTCCGCGATCTCAATGGTTCGCCGCGGATCTTCCGCGCCGGGCTGTTCAAGCCGGGCACCAACGATTTCAACGCCGGCTTCGACCCCAAGCATGTCGCACTCGACGGCTATACCAGCCAGAGCCTGACGCAGTGGGGCACCAATCTGCGGCTCGATTATCATGCGGAAGGGATCGGCACCTTCTACTCGGTCACCGCCTATGAGCAGGCCAGGGTCGAAAGCACGGGCGATGTCGATGGCGGCAACAACTATACTTTCCTCGGCGGCACGATCGGCGCGATCAATGTCGGGCTGTTCCCGTCGAACACCGGCGGGATCACCAAGCCCAGGGAGTTCAGCCAGGAACTGCGGTACGCCAGCGAGGATATGAACGGCATCCGCCTGCAGGGCGGGCTGTATTACTTCCATCAGACGTTGCGCTACAATCAATACGACTATGCGTTCGGGGGAACGGGGTCGCGCGACACCGATCTCGACCAGGATATCTTCCACGACAACCGCAACGAGAATTACGGCGCGTTCGCATCGGTCGAGGCCAAGGCAACCGACAAGCTGACGCTGCGTGCGGGTGTTCGGTACTCGCATGATTACCGCAACGACCGCGTCACCGCGCCGCTCCCCGGAAGCGGGATCAGCGACACGCTGCCCGCCCGCGCCGTGGTCCGCGCCTCGAACGTGACGTGGGACGCCAGCGCGACCTACGAACTGACGCCTGCGATCAACGTCTATACCAGGCTCGCGACCGGCTATCAGGGCCCGGCGATTCAGGACCGGGTGACCTTCGGCAGCGTCCAGAGCACCGCGCCGAAGCAGACGACGATCTCGGGTGAGAGTGGCTTCAAGGGGACGCTGCTCGACCGGAAGGTGAACTTCTCGCTCGACGCCTATTGGTACAGCACGAAGGATCTGCAGATCACCGCGGTCGGTGGCAACACCAACTCGGCGCGCCTGATCAGCGCGAACAAGGCGATCGGCTACGGCGTCGAAGGCGAGTTCGAAGCGCGTCCGCTACCCGAACTCACGCTGACCGCGAGCGGTAGCTACAACTTCACCGAAATCCGCGATCGGGGTATCAGCGTCGGCGTCTGCGCCACCTGCACCGTGCTGGATCCGATCGTCGACGGCCGCGCGGTAATCGACGGCAACGACCTGCCCCAGGCACCCCGGTGGATCGCCAACGGGACGGCACGCTACGGCATCCCGCTCGCCAATGGCGGCGAGATATACGCCTATACCGACTGGGTTTACCGCAGCAGCATCAACTTCTTCCTGTACGATGCGGTCGAGTTTCGCGGCAAGTCGTCGTTCGAGGGTGGCCTGAAAGCCGCGTACAAGTCGCCGCAGGGCTATGAGATCGGCGCGTTCGTTCGCAATATCACGAACCAGTATCGCAGCATCAGCGCGATCGATTTCAATAATCTGACTGGCATGATCAACGAGCCTCGGATCATCGGTGGTCAGTTCAAGGTCGCGTTCTGACGAGGCCGTCGGCCTGACGGACAGTGTTCGATCGCCATTTCGGCGCGGGACGTGGCTCAAGGCGTCGTGGCGGTCGAACATGCTTGGCGGACATGCGAGATATTCGTCGCACGCCCAGGGTCGATGACAGGCGCGACGACCAGCTGCGTCAGCGGGTCGGGCAGCAGGCTTTCGCCAGGAAAACGAACAGCGCCTCGTCGTCGCACATCGACACGTTGAAGCGCAGATAGTCGCTCCACGCGCCGCTGGTGCTGAACACGTTGCCGGGCGCGAGCACGATGCCCTCCGCCAGTGCCGCGCGGGCGAGCGTGACCGCGTCGATCGCGTCGGGCAGGCGTGCCCAGATAAAGATCCCCGCGTCGGGCTCGAACCACGGCGCGATCCCGACCGCGCGCAGCCGCTTTATTGTGGCTGCCATTGCGCGTGCCAACCGGGCCCGGACGGTCTCGACATGGCGCCGATAGCTGCCGTCGGTCAGGACGCCGTGAAGCAGGTCGGTGGATAGCGGGTTGCCCGACATCGAGGTCGCGATCCGCAGGTCGGTGAGCGCTTCGATCCAGTCGGGACGCGCGACGATATGCCCGCAGCGCACCGCCGCAGACAGCGACTTGGAGAAGCTGCCGATCCGGATCACGCGGTCGAGCCCGTCGAATGCCGCGAGCCGCGGCGCCGTCAGGTGCTCGAAATCCGCAAAGATATCATCCTCGACGATCACCAGGTCATGTGCGTCGGCGAGTTTGAGCAGCTTGTGCGCGGTCGCGGCGGCGAGCGTCGCACCCGTGGGATTATGGACCGCCGAGTTGGTCAGGTAGAAGCGCGGACGATGCTCGGCGAGCGCCGCTGCGAACGCTGCCATGTCCGGTCCGGTCGGGGTCATCGCCACGCCGACGACGTTGACGCGGTGCGCCCGCAGCAGGGCGAGGAAATTGAAATAGCACGGATCGTCGACCAGCACGGTGTCGCCGGGTTCGAGCAGGAACCGGCAGACGAGGTCGAGCGCGTGGGTACTGCTGTCGGTCAGCAGGATCTGCTCGGGCGCGGCATCGATACCCTGTCCACCAAGCCGCCGGGCGAGCAGGACACGCAGCGGCAGCGATCCTTGGGGTGAGGCATAGCCGGTCAACGATCCGTTGCGTGTGTCGCGCGCAGCGGCACGCAACCCCTTTCGGATCGCATCGCCCGCCAGCCACTCCTCCGGCAACCAACCGCAGCCGGGCATCAGTCGCTTGCCGCCATCGGCGCCCGAACGGCTGGGTTCCGACTGACCGGTCCCCGGATCGATGCGCAGCGCCTGGCTGGTCAGCGACTGGCGCAGCATCCACAGCGGATCGACCTCGCGCTCGACCGCGCCGCCCAGCCGGTCGAGCGCAAGCGGGGCGAGCGGCGAGGCGACGTAGAACCCGGAGCCCGGCCGCGATCGGATCGTGCCGTCGGCTGCCAACCGGTCATACGCCTCGACCACGGTGGACTTGGAGAACCCGATCGTCTCGGCCATCGCGCGCACCGACGGCAGGCGGGCACCGGGCGTCAGCGTCCGCCGCTCGATCCGGTCGCGGATGACGTGCATGACCTGTCCGGTCCGCGTCTCGGGTAGCGTGTTCGTCGCCATCGTACCGTTCTCTTGACCAATACAGTTCGGCCTGATCGTACGCCTCCGTCCCTGTCATGACCAGTCACGATCCGACATTGGTCTTCGCACAGGAGGTTCCCATGAAGATTGTCGTTCCCACCGCGTTGCTCGCTGCCGCGTTGTCCGTCCCGGCCATGGCGCAGGGGGTGGAGGTCGGTCCCCATCGTTATGCAGTGAGCGTGGCACGCGCACATCTTCAGTCGGCCACGCCGGCCGCGGCGCGCCGCGCGCTGCGGCGGATCGACCGGGCGGCGACCGCTGCGTGCGGCGGGGGCGGGGGCAGCCTCCACGAAGTCACCAAGGCGGTCCAGGCCTCCGCCTGCTGGCGCGTGGCGGTCGGTAATGCGGTCCGCCAGATCGACGCGCCTTTGCTGTCGCAAGCCTTTGAAGATCGCCGCTGACCGGAGACATGCCCATGACCAGATCCTTCAAGCTCGTCGACGTGTTCGGCACTGCCCCGTTCACCGGCAATCCGCTCGCGGTCATAGCCGGTGCCGAGGGCCTCTCGACCGACGAGATGCAGGCCATCACGCGCTGGCTCAACTTGTCGGAAAGCACTTTCCTGCTGCCGCCAAGCGACGACCGGGCCGACTACCGCGTACGCATCTTCACGCTCGCCCGCGAACTGCCCTTCGCCGGGCATCCGACGCTTGGTACGTGTCACGCGTGGCTGGAGGCAGGCGGCACGCCGAAACGCGGCGGCATGATCGTCCAGGAATGCGGCATCGGCCTGGTCGAGGTCCGTCGCGACGATGATCGGCTCGCGTTCGCGGCCCCGCCGCTGATCCGCAGCGGCACGCCCACAGAGGCCGAGATCGCCGAAGTCGCCGGACTGTTGCGCATCGACCGCGCTGTGATCGTCGATGCGCAGTGGGTCGACAATGGTCCGGGCTGGCTCGCGGTGATGCTCGGTTCCGCCGCGGCGGTGCTGGCGGTCGACCATGCCCGCCATCACGCTCGTCGCATCGACATCGGCATCGTCGGCCCTCACCCGGCGGGTAGCGACGCCGCGTTCGAGATCCGCGCGATCTTCAGCGACGCGCATGGCGCACTGATCGAGGATCCGGTCTGCGGGAGCCTCAACGCCTCGGTTGGCCAGTGGCTGTTCGCAAGCGGTCGCGCGCGTGAGCGTTACGTGGCCGCGCAGGGCAGCTGCATCGGCCGCAACGGACGCGTGCACGTCTCGCACGACCTGCAGGGTCAGGTCTGGGTCGGCGGTCGGACCGCAACGCTGTTCGACGGCCAATCCCAGACGTGATCAACGGGCGAGATAGCCGCCATCGACCGGGTAATAGGTCCCCGTCATGAACGACGCGCGATCCGACAGCAGGAAGCTGGTGAAGCCCGCGATCTCCTCGGGACGCGCGAGGCGGTTCAGCGCGTGCAGGCCGGCCAGCGCCGCGCGCTCGTCCTCCGACATATCCTTGAGCAAGGCCGGCGTATCGACGAACGCCGGTCCGACCGCGTTGATGCGGATGCCCTGTGATGCATAATCGAGCGCCGCCGTCTTGGTCATGCCGATCATGGCGTGCTTCGAGGTGACATACGCCGCGTTCCCTGCCCATGCCACGGCACCCAGGATCGAGGCCATGTTGACGATCGCGCCGCCGCCCGCCTCGAGCATGGCGGGAATCTGATACTTCATGCCGTAGAGCGCGCCAGGGCGCATCGCGCCGTGGATTTCTTCCTGGCCGGCTGGCGCAACTCGCTTGTCGCGCCGGACGGATGAGCCGGCTTTGCCGTGTAGCCGTGGCGAGGTCGTTGGCATCCGGGCCGAGCCATACCGGGAGCAACCGACCGGCGCCCCCGATCGTTCGACGGACGAAGGAGAATGATCATGGCGACCACGCCGCGCGACGAAGAGCCCGGTTTTGAAACCGACGTCAACGAACTGCCGCAAACCGACAAGGGGTCGGAAGACAGTCTCGAGGAAAACCCTCGTACCAGCGAACAGGACGCAGCCGACCTCGAGGATGCGCAGAAGGACGGTGCCGAGGAACGTGGAGAGGGCGGCTATCACTGATTGCCTGCGATGTGTGCCGTGTAAGCCTCGACCGCGACGCCGCTCGGCGGCACCGCCGCGGTTGAGGCGCGCTTCCTAGGTTATCGTCGGCGTTGCCAGAACCATCCGGCGATCGCCGCCACGCCCAGTCCCGCCGTGGCGCCCGCCGTCGCGATCGCGATGCGACGCCGTTCCGGATGCCGTCGGCCTCCGTCAACGCCGCTGACATCAGTGGGCGCGTCGAAGAGGGCTCCGCTCGTATCGGCGCCAGGATCGGCCTTGTCGGACCATATGTCCATGAAACCGTTCATCATCGCGGCACCCAGACTGGGCACCGCGAACTGTCCCAGCTTCAACGCGATCGCCGGCGCGCCGACCACCGTCGTGTTACGCGGTCGCCGGGCAAGCCGCACCACCGCCTTGGCGACCGTCTCGGGCGCGAGCGCACCCGGCGGCAGCGACAGCCTTGCGCCCGTATAGTTGCCGGCATGATCGATGCCCGGCGTGTCGACGAACGTCGGATAGACGTCGCACACGTGGATATGCGGGTGTTTCGACACTTCGCCGCGCAGCGCCTCGCTGAAGCCGCGCAGCCCGAACTTGCTCGCCGAATATGCTGCCGCATAGGGCGTGGCGAAGAAGCCGCCGACCGAGATCATGTTGACCCAGATGCCCCGGTCCTGCGCGAGGAAGATCGGCAGCACGGCATGCGCATCGTTCATGTGGCCGGTGAGGTTGGCCTCGATCACCCTGGTATGATCGGCGATCGGCACGTCCTGGTATCTGCCCAGTACGCCAACGCCGACGCAGCTGAACCACAGGTCGATGCTTCCGAGCGTTTCGCGCGCCTGCGAGGCGAATGCGGCGACGGCTGTGGCATCGGTGACGTCCACGACGCGGACCTCCGCCGATCCCCCGGCCTCGCGACATCGCCGGGCGATATCCTCGAGGCCCGTCTCGCCGCGCGCGCCGAGTACCAGTCGCGCGCCTTGCTCGGCGAAGGCGATCGCGGTTGCCGCGCCGATGCCGCTGGAGGCGCCGGTGATGACGATCCGCAAAGGCTCGCTCACTGGCCGATCGCCGACTTCACCGCATCCACCACCTTCGCCACCATGCCCTTTTCCGCTTCCTCGGCGTCTGCCTTGGTCTTGAACGCCGCGCCTTCGGGTTCGGCGGGCGGGGCGTAGACCGAGAACAGCTTGAGTGCGCCCGCACCCTTGTTCACGATATTGTGCTCCGCGCCCTTGGGTACGACGACCAGATGGTTCGGTCCCGCCTTGGTCGAGTGCCCGTCGATGACGACCTGCGCCTCGCCCGCGACGATGAAGGTGGTCTGGTCGGCCGGATGCGTCTCCAGGCCGATCTCCTCGCCGGCAGGAATGCTCATCAACACGATCTGTACCTTCGGATCGCGGTAGACCTCTTTTTGCCAAAGCTCGTTCTTGCCTGCGAGTTCGACCATGTCCTTGTTGAAGATCGCCATTTCCAACTCCCATTCTGTTCGATGTCTGGACGAATGAAGGGCAGGGGCGTTCCAACCCGAGCGAGCCCGACGTCGGATCATTCGCGCGTGCGCTGCTCCACGCCGGGGTTCATGTCGATATTGCAGGAAATCGTAACGCGGATTTTCAAATGCGCGACCGCTGCAAGCTAATCGCCTAGAGTCGCTGACGAAATTCCCGCATCCGGGTAGTTTTGCCGGGTTGCAAATTCGCCACGATTCTGCGCTGCCATTAATGGGAACGTCTGCTATCGTCGTGCGATATGCTCAGAACCAGAATAAAACGCCGTGACGCCGACCAAGCCCTCGCACTACGCCGCCTCGCCAGTATCGAAGAATCGATCACTTCGCTCGGCAACGAAGACCTACTCGATCTTGCTGATATATTCGCGGGCAACAAACAGACTCCGCTGAGCATTCTTGCTGCCGCTGAAATGGACAGGCGCAACATCACGCTGTGACGCTTGCAGGCGGGCGCGCCTGTCGCCTTGCTGCAAGCAGTCGTCGGTCCGCCAATACTGTGCCGACCAATCAACGTCGAACTTCATCCATACGATACCAGTTCCGCGCGCAGACGGATCTGGGCCGGCGGCGCGCGTGACGTGTATCCGGCAAGGCTGGATCCCTATGACGGGCGAACTGCGTGGCCGTCCGGTTCACCGCGCGAGCCACCGAAGCGCGTCGTGCCGCGGTCGATCGTCGACTGACACAAGAGTGTCACCGCGCTGTAGCACCCCGGTCGCAAACGTCCCCTAACCGCCGGACAAGCGGATCGGAGTCCGCACCCAGGGGACTGACATCATCATGCTATCCAAGTCGGCCATCGCGCCGCTTCTCTGCGGCGTTGCCGTTACCGCGTTGTTCATCTCGTCCGCCGCCGCACAGACGACGGATCCCCAGCCCGGACAGGGTCAGACCGGTTCCGACGCCGAGATCGTCGTGACGGGCAAGACGACCCGCTCGGTCAGCCAGGTCAGCGCGGTGGAAATCCAGAAGGTCCTGCCCGGCGTCAGCCCGTTGAAGGCGTTGCAGACGCTGCCCGGCGTCACGTTTCTAACCGCGGACCCATGGGGCAACAACGAACAGAATATCTCGCTGTTCATCCACGGCTTCAACCAGCAGCAGCTGGGCTATACGCTCGACGGCATACCGCTCGGCGACCAGACCTATGGCAACTTCAACGGCCTGTCGCCGCAGCGCGCGGTGATTTCGGAGAATGTCGGCCGGATCACGCTGGCGACCGGCGCGGGCGATCTGGGAACGCCGTCGACCAGCAACCTCGGCGGCACCATCGACGTGTTCTCCGACGATCCGAAGCGCGATCTCGGCGTCAGCGTACAGCAGACGGTCGGCAGCTATTCGGCGCTGCGGACCTATGGCCGGATCGACACGGGCGATCTCGGCGACGGCACGCGGCTCTACGTCTCGGGCGTTCGGCAGAAGGCACGGGCCTGGGACTTCGATGCCAAGCAGGGCGGCTATCAGGCGAACGCCAAGCTCGTGCGCGAAGACTCGAACGGCAAGCTGACCGCGTACTTCGCCTATTCGGACAAGACCGAGCCCAACGAGGATGCTACCTCGATCGTCGTGCGGCCCGCGACCGCGACGACCGCGGCAGTCGACAACCGCGGCGTCGCGCCATATGTTCGCCCGTTCATCTACCCCAATGCCGCCGCCGCTACCGCCTATTATAATTCACCGGAATATGCCGCGATCAACGCCGCGCCCGGTGCCAATTATCGCAATTACTACAGCGACGCGCAGCGGACCGATTACCTCGGCTATGCCAAGTACGACTGGAACGTCGCGCCGGGCCTCACCTGGTCGAACCAGGCGTATTTCCATCACAACGACGGCGTCGGCGTCGTGGCGGGGCCGATCACCGCGGCAGGCCTGCCGCTGCTGTTCTCCTATTATTATTCGGGCGCAGCCGGCAGCAGCCCGACCTCCGCGGCCAACCTCACGCGCCTCACGCGGATTTTCGGCGGATCGGGGATCGCGACGCGGACGACCGAATACCGGATCGACCGGGTCGGCGGAATCTCGACGCTGCGGGCGGAGATCGGCGATCACACGATCGAGATCGGCGGCTGGTACGAGCATCAGAGTTCGTCCGCCAAGCGCCGCTGGTACGCGTTCGACGTCGCCAATCCGTCGACGCCCTATGACCGTCCGCTCGACCTCGCCCAGCCGCTGATCACGCAATATCACAGCGAAATCCGCGTCGACGAGATCCAGACGCACGTGCAGGACGCGTGGAAGGTCATCCCGACCCTGACCCTGCAGGCCGGCTTCAAGAGCACCTTCCAGAAGGCGCGCCAGACCGTGCCGGTGCAGCCAATCCCGGGATCGTTCACCGGATCGCGCGAGTTGCCGACGGGCAAGCTGGACACCAGCCGCATCTTCCTGCCGCAGGCCGGCGCACTGTGGGAAGCGACGGACAACGAACAGATCTTCGTCAACGCGCAGAAGAACATCCGCCAGTTCCAGACGAGCGCTGCTGCGGGCCAGTCGCCGTTCGCGCTTGGCAGCCAGAGCCTGTTCGAGTTCTTCAAGGACGACACCAAGCCCGAGACGAGCTGGACGTACGAAGCGGGCCTGCGCACGCACCATGCGTTGGATCTTGGCCCGATCACTGCGTTCGAGGGACAGATCAGCTACTACCACGTCGATTTCTCGAACCGGCTGCTCGCGATCAGCCCGACGCAGACGATCACCGCGATCGCGAGCGGCGCGACGATCCTGCAGAATGTCGGCAGCGTGAAAACCGATGGCGTCGACGTCGCCGGTACGCTCAGGTTCGGCCAGACCTTCTCGCTGTACAATGCGCTGTCGTACAACAACTCGCGGTTCGGCGATAACTATCTGAGCGGCACGACGACCATCCTGACCAAGGACAAGAAGGTGCCGGGCTCGCCCGACTGGCTGAACAAGACGGTGGCGACGCTGTCGGTTGCGCCGTTCGACGTGCAGTTGATCGGCGATTATCTCGGCAAGCGCTACGCGACCTTCACCAACGACCTCGCAGTCAAAAGCTATTTCACGATGTCGGGGCGGATCGCGGTCGACGTGCCGCTGTCGCAGGGCTTCGCCGTGCGCAAGCTGACGCTGAGCCTCAACGTGACCAACATCACCGACAAGAAGGCGGAATCGACGCTGGCCGTCGGGCAGGCGTCGGGCACGTACAACTTCTTCCCGCTGGCACCGCGTCAGTGGTTCGGCACAGTCAGCGTCGGGTTCTGACGTACATGCCCGGAAGGCGCGAGCCGCTCGGGCCTGCGCCATCCTCGCGTCGACCGCGGAGACCGGCGGGATCAGGCATACCCTGATCTCGCCGGTCGACACGCGCCCGGCATTCCCGGAACGAACGCGGCTCCGCCCGGATGACGTGCTGAAGGTGAGATCAGGTGTTGCGCAAGGTGGTCATTCAGACGCCATGCGCGCGACCAGATCGAGCACGGGTCGGGCGAATTCGGTCCGACAGATCAGCAGGTCGGGCAGGTAGGGATCGGCACGGTTGTAGCGCAACGGCGTGCCATCCGCACGACTGACGTGCAGGCCAGCGGCGCGAGCCACCGCTGCCGGCGCGCAATTGTCCCATTCATACTGGCCGCCGAGATGCAGGTAGATCTCCGCCTCGCCGCGAACGACCGCCATTGCCTTCGCGCCTGCCGAGCCCATCGGCACCAGTTCGCCGCCGAGCGCCTCGGCGACCGCGATCGCCTCGCGGGCGGGGCGGGTACGGCTGACCAGGATCCGCGGCGGCGACTGGATCGGCGCAAGCGGCGGCAGATCGTCGGTGCTAAGCGTGACGCCAAGCCCCGGCAGGGCGACCGCGCCGACGGCCGCGACGCCGTCGATCGCGAGGCCGACATGGACCGCCCAGTCGTCGCGTCCCTCGCCATATTCACGCGTGCCGTCGACCGGGTCGACGATCCAGACGCGGCGTTGCGCCAGGCGCAGGCCGTCGCACTTCATCTCCTCCGACAACAGCCCGTCGTCGGGCCGCTGGTCGCGCAGCGCGTGGACGAGGAACTGGTTCGCGGTCTGGTCGCCCGCCTTGCCGAGCGCGCCGGCGGAGAACACGCCTGAGTTCCGAACCGACAACAGTAGTTCGCCCGCAGTCGTGGCAAGGTGGGCGGCGAGTTCGGCGTCGGTCATGGCGTCTTTCACTTGAGGGGCATGATCTGGCGAACGATGTGCGCCGCCGCTTCGGCCGGGGTCATTTCGACGGTGTTGACGCGGATCTCGGGATTGACCGGTGCCTCGTACGGACTGTCGATGCCGGTGAAGTTCTTCAGATTGCCGGCGCGCGCCTTGCGGTAGAGGCCCTTCACGTCGCGCGCCTCGGCAACGTCCAGCGGCGTATCGACGAAGATCTCGATGAACTCGCCCTCCGGCAACATCGCCCGCACCATGTCCCGCTCGGCGCGGAACGGCGAGATGAAGGCGGTCAGCACGATCAGGCCGGCGTCGGTCATCAGCTTTGCCACCTCGCCGACGCGGCGGATGTTCTCGATCCGGTCCGCTTCGGTGAACCCCAGATCCTTGTTGAGGCCGTGCCGCACATTGTCGCCGTCGAGCAGGAACGTGTGCCGGTTCATCAGCGCCAGCGCCTTCTCGACTTCGTTGGCGATCGTCGACTTGCCCGAGCCCGACAGGCCGGTGAACCACAGCACGCGCGGCGTCTGGTTCTTCAGCGCGGCATGGTCGCCGCGGGCGATGTCGGTCGGCTGCCAATGCACGTTCTGGGCACGGCGCAGGCTGAAGTTCAACAGCCCCGCGGCGACCGTGGCGTTGGTGATCTTGTCGATCAGGATAAAGCCGCCGAGCTCCTTGTTCGGCCCCTTGCTGCCGTCCGAATACGGCTCGAAGACGATCGGGCGGTCGGTCGTGATCTCGGCCACGCCGATCGCGTTGAGGTCCAGCGTCTTGGCGGCCAGATGCTCCATCGTGTTGACGTTGACCTGGTATTTCGGCTCGCGCACCGTCGCCGACACCATCTGCGTGGCGAGCTTCAGCCAGTAGGAGCGACCGACGATCAGCGGTTCGTCGTCCATCCAGATGATCGTCGATTCGAACTGGTCTGCCACTTCCGGCGGCGTATCCGCGGTCGCGATGACGTTGCCGCGCGAACAGTCGATCTCGTCGGCGAACGACAGCGTCACCGACTGGCCCGCGACCGCCTCGTCGAGATTGCCGTCGAGCGTCGTGATCCGGCTGATCGTCGACCGCTTGCCGCCCGGCAGCACGCGGATCGCATCACCCCGCCTGACGATGCCGCTGGCGATCTGCCCGGAGAAACCGCGGAAATCGAGATTGGGGCGGTTGACCCACTGGACCGGCATCCGGAACGGCGACGCCTGCGCTTCGTCCACGCCGACCTCGACGGTTTCGAGATGCTCGATCAACGTCGGCCCGTCATACCACGGCATGGCGTCCGAGCGCTGCGAGATGTTGTCGCCCTTGAATCCCGATATCGGCATCGGCGTGAACGCCTCGATGCCGATGCTCTTGGCAAACGCGGTATAGTCATCGAGGATCGTCGTGTAGCGCGCCTGATCATAGTCGATCAGATCCATCTTGTTGATCGCGAGCACCAGATTGCGAATGCCGAGCAGGTGCGCGAGGTAGGTGTGGCGCCTGGTCTGCGTCAGCACGCCCTTGCGCGCATCGATCAGGATGACGGCGAGGTCCGCGGTCGACGCGCCGGTGACCATGTTGCGGGTATATTGCTCGTGCCCGGGCGTGTCCGCGACGATGAACTTGCGCTTTTCGGTCGAGAAGAAGCGATAGGCGACGTCGATGGTGATGCCCTGTTCGCGCTCTGCCGCCAGCCCGTCGACGAGCAGCGCGAAGTCGATCGCGCCGCCTTGCGTGCCGACCCGCTTGCTGTCGTCCTCCAGCGCAGCGAGTTGGTCTTCGAAGATCATTTTGGAATCATACAGCAGGCGCCCGATCAGCGTCGACTTGCCGTCGTCGACCGACCCGCAGGTGATGAAGCGCAGCATCGTCTTGTGCTGGTGTCGATCGAGATAGACCTCGATATCCTCGGTGATCAACGCCTCGGGCTGGTAGGCATGGTCGTGTTGCAGGATGTCGGTCATCAGAAATACCCTTCCTGCTTCTTCTTTTCCATGCCCGACCCGCCGGCATCCTTGTCGATCGCGCGGCCCTGCCGTTCGCTCGTCGTGGTGAGCAGCGTCTCCTGGATAATCTCGGACAGCGTCGAGGCAGTGCTCTCGACCGCCCCGGTGAGCGGGTAGCAGCCGAGCGTACGGAACCGGATCGAGCGGTCGACCGGAACCTCGCCGGGTGCGAGCGGGAAGCGGTCGTCGTCGACCATCAGCAGCATCCCGTCGCGCTCGACGGTGGGGCGCACGCCGGCGAAATACAGCGGCACGATCGGGATGTCGTTCAGCTGGATATATTGCCAGACGTCGAGCTCGGTCCAGTTCGAGATCGGGAAGACCCGGATGCTCTCGCCCTTGTTCTTGCGCGCATTGTACAGGTTCCACAGTTCCGGGCGCTGGGCCTTCGGGTTCCAGCCATGGCTGGCGGTGCGGAACGAGAAGATGCGCTCCTTCGCGCGGCTTTTCTCCTCGTCGCGCCGGGCACCACCAAAGGCCGCGTCGAAGCCGTACTTGTCGAGCGCCTGCTTCAGTCCCTCGGTCTTCCACATGTCGGTGTGGAGCGCGCCGTGATCGAACGGATTGATCCCGCGCGCCGCCGCCTCGGCGTTCTGGTACACGAGAAGTTCCATGCCGCTCTCGGTCGCCATCCGGTCGCGCAGCCGGTACATCTCCTGGAATTTCCAGGTCGTGTCGACGTGCAGCAACGGGAAGGGCGGCGGCGACGGATAGAACGCCTTGCGCGCGAGGTGCAGCATCACGGCGGAATCCTTGCCGACCGAATACAGCATCACCGGCTTGTCCGCTTCAGCGACCACTTCGCGCATGACGTGGATCGCTTCGGCTTCGAGCCGTTCGAGATGAGTAAGGGGTCTGCGCATGAATAGTGTCTCCGCGGCCGACTTGCCCGGAACCGCCGAGGCCAGCAATCAATCCATTGTTGGGCCCATGATCATATGCCTATTCGCCCGGACGGCGATGGTTGCTCCGTGATCGCCGACGCCGTACCCGCTGACACGATACGCCGACCGATCGAGGACCCCCTGCCATGACCGACGCCCTGCCGCTCACCATGCGTTCCTGGTTGTTCGCGCCGGGCGACAGCGAGCGCAAGATGACCAAGGCGGTCGCGAGCGCGGCGGACGTCGTCCTCCTCGATCTGGAGGACGCGGTAACGCCGGCGAACAAGCCGGCCGCCCGGGCGATGATCCACGACTTTCTACAGGCCAACGACGCCGATCGCGCGCGGATCTGGGTGCGCGTCAATCCGCTCGACGGGCCGCATACGCTGACCGACCTCGCGGCGATCATGCCGGCGCGTCCCGGCGGTATCATGCTGCCGAAGGTATCCGGGCGGCAGGACGTCGACCGGCTCGACCACTACCTGTCGGCCTTTGAAGCGGCGCACGGCATCCCGGCCGGATCGACACCCGTCATCGTGCTGGTGACCGAGACCGCGGAATCGATGTTCCACACCGGCGACTACAAGGATGCCCCGCGTGTGGTCGCATTGACCTGGGGCGCCGAGGACCTCGCGGACTCGATCGGCGCTACGGCGAACTGCAATCCCGACGGCACCTACACCTTCACCTACGAACTCGCACGATCGATGTGCCTGCTCGGCGCGGCGAGCGCCGGTGTGACCGCGATCGAGACCATCCAGGCCGATTTCCGCAACCTCGATGCCCTGAAGACGCGCGCGGAGAAGGTCCGGTGCGATGGCTATCGCGGTATGCTGGCGATTCACCCGGCGCAGGTCGACGTCATCAACGCGGCGTTCGCCCCCAGCGCCGACGAAATCGCCGAAGCGCAGCAGATCGTCGCGCTCTTCGCGGCAAACCCGAACGCAGGCACGATCGCGTTCAACGGCGGCATGCTGGACCGCCCCCATCTTGCGCGCGCGCAAAAGATCCTCGAGCACTTTCGCGAATAGGCCTGGCCCCGTCACACGTGGTCAGCGAACGTTCGGCGCCAAGGGCGGCAGGCCAAGGTTACCGCGCAGCGTGGCGTATTCGTATTCCGACCGGAACAGCCCGCGTTGCTGCAGCAGCGGGACGACCTCCTGTGTGAAGCGCCGGAACTGGCTGGGGTGGCCCGCATGGACGTTGATCCCGTCGAAGGCGCGACCTTCGTACCAGCGGGCGATCTCTGTGGCCACCGTCTCGGCCGATCCGACGAACGGACTGGTGTGCTGATCGCGCACGAATTCGACGGTTTCGCGTAGCGAGAAACGTCGCGCGATGGCGGTGGCGGTGATCGATTTCGCCTGCGTGAAGAAGCTGGTCTTCGCATGTTCGAGCGCCGCGGTCGGGAAGGGGGCATCGAGGTCGTATTGGCGGAAGTCATGCCAACCGAATGCGCGGCCGAATTCTGCCAGGGCCTGTTCGAAACTCTGGTCCGCGCGCCGATAGGCACGCTGGATCGCACGCGCGTCCTCGTCGGTATCGCCGACCGTGATGTGGAAGCCGGGCAGGATGACGAGATGGTCCGGATCACGACCGAGCGTGGCCGCACGGGCCTTCAGGTCGGCGTAGAAGGCCTGCCCCTGCTCGAGGGTCTTTGCGTGCGTAAAGATCGCGTCGGCCAGTGTTGCGCCGAGATCGCGCCCCTGTTCGGAGTCTCCCGCCTGGAAGATCACGGGCTCTCCCTGCGGAGAGCGTTGGATGTTGAGCGGGCCGACGACCGAGAAATGTTCGCCCTTGTGGTTCAGCGTGTGCAGCTTCGTCCTGTCGAGGAACACGCCGGTGGCGCGATCGCGGACCAGCGCGCCATCCTCGTACGAGCGCCATAGCCCGCGCACGACGTCGAGATATTCGAACGCACGAGCATAGCGCGTCGCGTAATCAAAATGCTCGTCGCGACCGTAATTCCCCGCAGTGCCGGCATCGCCGGTCGTCACCACGTTCCATCCGGCACGGCCCTTGCTGATCAGGTCGAGCGAGGCGAGGCGGCGGGCGAGATTATACGGGTTGTTGTACGACGTCGTCAGCGTGCCGACGAGCCCGATATGGCTGGTCGCGACGGCCAGCGCGGACAGCAGCGTCAGTGGCTCCAGCCTGTTCAGGTAATGCGGCGGGGAGTCGGCGGTGATGAACTGGCTGTCGACGATGAAGACGAGATCGAACTTCGCCGCCTCCGCCTCGCGGACGATATCGATATACCAGTCGATGCTCACGCTCGCATCGACGGGGATCTCGGGATCGAGCCACCGGTTGCTGTCGCCAGGGCCGCCGACGCCGGTCGTCACCAGCCCCAGCTTCAATTGTCGCTTGGTCATCGAAAATCCTTGGCGTTGGTTACAGTTGCGCGAGGTGCGGCGCGACCTGGACGGGCTTCGCAAGCAACCCGGCGGTGTGGAACAGGTCGGCGATGCCCTGTTCCTCGGCGATCAGCCTGGCGTCGATCGGCAGGGGCACGTTGACGCTACGGTTGATGTAGCGCTGCGTCGCCGCGATCGGCACGCCGGTCTGCTGCGTCAGCATCTGCGCATAGGCCTCGCGGTGCGTTTCGGCCCAGCGTCGCGCGCGGGCAAAGCGTGCGACGAGATCGGTCAGTTGCGCACGCTTGTCGCGCAACGCGCTTTCGGTGCCGAACACGAAGCCGATCCCCGGCGCCAGGTCGCGGTCCACCGGGAGGATGCGCAGGCCGTCGGTCAGCTCGCCGATCGCCGCGTAGGGATCCCAGATCGACCACGCATCGACCGATCCGCTGGTCAGCGCGGCGCGACCGTCGGCGGGCGACAGGAACTTGATGTCGATCGCGTCGAACGGCTTGCCGAGCCGCTGCAGCCCGGCGAGCAGCAGATGATGGCCGATCGATCCGCGCGGCGTCGCAACCCGTTTGCCGATCAGGCCGGCGAAGTCCCGGATCGGCGATTTACCCGCCACCAGGATCGTCGTCGACGGACCCTTGGAGCGGAACGCGGCGATCGCCTTCACGCCGGCATTCGACTGCAGGCTGAAGATGAACGGCGCATCGCCGCCCACGCCGGTATCGATGGCACCCGCCGCCAGGGCCTCGATCAGCGGCGCTGCGTTGGGGAATTGCGCCCATTCGATCGCGTACGGCACGTTCTTGAGTTCGCCCGAGGCGGCGAGCAGCGCCTGGACCCCGCCGCGCTGGTCGCCGATGACCAGCGTCTTGGCCGCCGCCTTGGTGCAGGCGGCCAGCAGTCCGGCGCCGCCGATAGCCAGCGCGGTGCGGCGGGTCAGCAATGTGTGAAGCATGGCAGTATCCTCGATCAGGGAAGGGGGAACCGTCAGAAACGCGTGCGCAACGTGAGGCCGTAGGTGCGTGGTTCGCCGACGCCGACCTGCGTGATGCCCCAGGTCGCGTTGACCGTGGAGGTGAGCAGATAGTCCTTGTCGAACAGGTTGCGGCCCCAGATGGAGACGTCCCACGGACCGTTCGCCGCGCGCAGTCCGAGCTGCGCGCCGACCAGCGCATAGCCCTTGATGCGCGAGAACGGATCGTCGTTCACCGCGGAGAAGAAGGTGGACCGGTAGGTGGCGTCGGCGGCGGTATAAGCGACCAATGTGTCGTTGAGCGGGGCCTCGTACCGAGCCTGCACCGCGCCCGCCCATTTCGACGTGCCGGACAGACGCTGGCCGGAAATGTCGCACGACGTCTGGTAGGACTGGAGGAACGGGCAGATCGCGTTGGTGTAGCGGACGTATTTCGCGTCGGTGAAACTGCCCGAACCGCTCAGCGTCAGCCCGCGGGCGACGCTCGCGCGAAGGTCGACCTCGACGCCGCGGCTGCGCACCTTGCCGGCATTGCCCAGATAACTGATCCGGTTCGACACGTCGTACAGATTGGCCTGGTAATTCTGGTCGATCGTCCAGAACAGCGCGGTGTTGAACTGTACGCGCCGATCAAGGAACTGCGTCTTCAGGCCGACTTCGTAGGCGTCGACCTTTTCCGGTTCGACGAAGATGTTGATACCGGCGTTCTTCCGGACGAGATTGATACCCGCCGATTTATAGCCGCGCGAATAGCTCGCATAGGCATGGGCGTCGTCGCCGATATCCTGGTTGGCGCTGAGCAGCCACGACAGCGTCCCCTTCGACCGGCTCGCGTCATAGGCGCCGCCCGATGGCGCGTATGCCGCACGGATCGCCGCCGCCGTCGCCTGGTATGCGACCGGCAGGCTCGAGATCGGCGCGACCGTACCGACCTGCACGGCGTTATAGCTGCCGGCCTTCTTCTCGTAGGTGTAGCGTAGCCCGCCGGTCACGCTGGTGCTCGGCGTGACGTGCCACGTCGCTTGGCCATAGGCGGCATAGCTGTTGGTCGAGGGATCGAGGTAGCTGAACGTGTCGAGGCCGTTCAGCAATGCATCGGGCGCATTGGGGCCAAGATACCATTTGGCGGCGTCCTTCTTGAATGACACTTCCTGCGCCAGATCGGCCTTTTGCCAGAAATAATAGAGGCCAGCGGTGTATTCGAGCTTCCCGCCGCTGGGCGAGGTGAGGCGGAGTTCCTGGCTGAACTGCTTCTGGTCGGTGGCGACCGTCGCCTGGCCGAGCACGTCGGCGCCGAACTGGTCGCCGTCCCAGTTCGGAATCCACTTCCAGAAGCGTCCGGCGGTGATGGAGGTCAGGGTATGCCCACCGAGCGTCGCGTCGATCCGCGCGGTGACACCGCCACTCGGCATCTGGATCGCCTGCGACCCGTTGATGTCGGTCTGCCGCTGGTACGGATCGACGGGGATCGGCACGTAACCGACCTCGGCCGCATGCTGGTAGAAGCCCTTGACCGCGGCACCGTTGGCAAGCGTGGTTGGAAGCACCCGACCCGACAGATAGAAGCCCATGTTGCCGGTCTGGCGCGCATAATCGCCGGTCAGGCGGAAGGTCAGCGCGTTGCTCGGCTTCCACAACAGGTCCGCCTTGACCGCGACGTTCTCGTAATTGTCCCAGTCCTTGTGCTGCGTCGTATTGTAGACGATCCCGTCGCGCGCACTGACCAGGCCGCTGAGCCGGATCGCCAATGTATCGGTCAGCCCGCCCGAAGCGGACGCCTGCGCGCGCATGTAGTTGTAGTTGCCGTAGGTGATGTCGGACGCGAACTCCGGCGCGAAGGTCGGCAGCTTGGTGCGGACGTCGATCGCACCCGCCACGGTGTTCTTGCCGAACAGCGTACCCTGCGGCCCGCGCAAGACCTGCACGCCGTCGACGTCGAGCAGGTCGTTGATGACCGTGCCCGTGCGTGGTCGGTAGACGCCATCGATATAGAGGCCGACGCCCTGGTCGAGGCCGTCGTTCGTGCCGCCCGAATTGGTGCCCAGCCCGCGGATCGTGATCGTCTGGTTACGACCGCTGAACCCCTGGATGCTGACACTCGGGGTGAACGCCGCCAGGTTCTTGAGGCTGGTCTGCCCGCCGATCGCCTCGATCTGCGCCGACGAGAGCGCGGTGATCGCGATCGGCACCGTCTGCAGCGTCTCGTTCTTGTACCGGGCGGTGACGACGATGTCGTCGGACGGCGCTGCCGGAACGGCGTCGGGACCCGCCTCGACGGTAGGCGAGGCCGGCTCACGAGGTTTTTCGGCGGCATGTGCAGGCCCGAACGCGGCCACTGCGAGGAGCAGTGCGAGGCTGGAAGAGGCTGAATGGAAGAGGCGAGCGTGCATCGAAATCCCTGTCTGAATGCTGGGAGCGCCGCCGTTGATCGGACGTGCGTCTCCGTTCCCCGCTGCGGCTGCCGCGGGGTCGTATGTCGTTCTCAGGCGCAGCGGGCGGCGCTAGTCGGCGGGTACAGCGGCGCCGGTCATGCGCGTCCTTTCAGGCGGCGGCGGCAAGCGTGAGCGCCTCGCGGTCGAGGGCACGGCGCACCGATGGCCGTGCGAACAGCGCGTCGGTGCGATCGGCGAAACTCGGGAAACTGCTGCGGTCGATCGCCAGCCCGTCGGCCCAGCGGCGGACGACCAGCGCATACCCATCGACCGCGCCGAACCGGTCGCCGATCAAATAGGGCGATGCGGTAGCGATCGAGCGTGCTTCGAGTTCGCCGAGCGCAGCGGCGAAAGCCGCGCGGCCGGGCGCGTCGAGCGCTTGGCGGACCGCGGGATCGTCGGCGTAGCGCTCGGGCCGGCGGACCTGCGCGAGCGCGACATGCACCGTACTCGCGATCCAGCTCATTACCGCAAAGGCCTGCGCCCGCTCGACGGCGTCCGCGGGCAACAGTCCGGCGTCGGGATAGCGGTCGGCGATCCAGGTCAGGATCGCGATCACCTCGGGGATCAGCGTGCCGTCGACGACAAGCGTGGGAACGCGTCCCCGCGGATTGATCGCGCGATAGGCAGCGCCGTGCTGTTCGCCGGCGGCGAGGCTGACGGGGACGGCGTGGTAATCGGCGCATGCCTCCTCGAGCGCGACGAGCGGCGCGAACGCCGAACTGTTCGGCGCGAAATAGAGCGAGATCGTCATTTTTCCCTCCTCAGATCACGTGGAAGCCGTGCGTGCCGTCACGCGCGAGTTGATCGACTAGGCCGTATTCCCAGTCGAGATAGGCCTGCATCGCCGCCGCCGCGTTGTCGGTGCCTTCGTAGGGGCGCTTGTATCGACCCCCCGGGCCGCGGGGCGGGAGCGCGGTCGAGCCGGTTTCGAGCGGCTCGGCTGCGTCACCGGCGAAACCGCCGTCGAGCACCAGCACGTCCCAGCCCATCTGGGCGAGCCATGATGCGGTCATGTCGGCACGCGGACCGATTTCGTCCGCCAGGACGATGCGGGCGCCGCGCACCGGCGCGAACGCATCGGTTTCCTGCACGAGCTGCCCGCCAGGCGCCTCGACGAACCCCGGCGGATGACCGGCGGCATGTTCTGCAGGCGTACGCACGTCGAACCGGTACAGCGTCCGGCCTGTGTCTTCGGCGAGTGCGCGCAGATCGTCCGAGCCGATATGACGGACCCCGGCACGATAGGCGACGGATCGCGCGGTGGCGCGCGCTTCGTCGCGCTGTTCGGGGTCGATCGCCACGACGTCGCGACTCTGGCCGTGCTCCAGTGCCTGGCCGGCCAATGTCCAGCCGATCGTGCCGTTGCGCAGCGCCACGACCCGGTTCGGCAGCCCCGCGTTGATCAGCGACTGCGTGCCGATGATGCTCCGGGTTCGCCCTGCGCAATTGACGACGATCAGCGTGTCGGGATCGGGTGCGGCGGCGCGGGCACGCAGCACCAGTTCGGCGCCGGGCACGCTGGTGCCGGTCGGGATGCTCATCGTCGCATATTCGTCGAACCGGCGCGCGTCGAGGATCGCGATGTCGGCCTTCTCGTCGATCAGCGCCTGCACGTCGACAGCGGGCAGCGAGGGCGTGTGGCGTCGCGCCTCGACCAGTTCGCCGAACGCCTTGCTGTAGGAATTGACGTCCTCGAACAGTTCATACCCTGCCGCCGCCCAGGCCGCGAGGCCGCCGTCGAGCGCGGACACGTCGGTGTAGCCGAGCGCGTGCAGCTGGGTAATCGCCGCGTCGATCAGGCCGTCTTTTCCGTCATAGACGACGATCGGCGTGGCGAGGCGTGGTACCCGGCGCGCGATCTCGACCGCGATGCGGTGCGGCGGAAGCTGTGCCGCGAAGAGCGGGTGGCCACTGGCAAAGGCATGTTCGTCGCGCAGGTCGAACACCGCGATCTCGTTGCGGGCGAGCCAGGCGTGGCGGATATCCTGCGGCGTCATGCGGCAACCTTTGCGGGTTCGGCGTCGGGGGCGGCGTAGCCGGACACGAACGGCTTGGCGGTACCGGCCTCGGTATAGATCGCGCGCTCGACGGTGCCGATATCCGCGCCATAGACGTGGATACTGATCGACACGCGGTCGTCATGGGCGTTGAAGACGCGGTGGATGTCGCCCGTGTCGGGGGACAGCGTGGCGACCGCCCCGGCCTCGAGCCGGGTGGGCGCGCCGACCGGAACGAGCGTGCCATCGTCGGTCCGCGCATAACGCTGGTCGATTTCGGCGCCGCGCAACACGCCGATCAGGCCCCAGACGCGGTGATCGTGGATCGGCGTCGCTTGTCCCGGTCCCCATACGAAACTGACCACCGAGAAGCGGTTTTCGGGATCGCGGTGGAGCAGATACTGGCGGTAGCGGTCGGGATCGGGCGCGGCGAACGCCGGGTCGATCCAGTCGTCGGTGGCGACAAGGGCGGCGAGCGGCGTCGCAACACGGGCGACGATCGTCTCGTCCGGGACGCGTACGTCCCGATCGGTGACGATCGTCTCGATCGCGGCGACCAGCCGGTCGACCGCCTGGGTGTGTGCCGTCGTCATTCCGCCGCCACCGCCAGCGGCTGTTCGCGTTCGGCGACCGCGGCGCGCAGCTTCGGCAGCAGGTTGCGGCCGTAGTCGATCGCATCCTCAAGCGGATCGAAGCCGCGGAACAAGAAGGTCCGGATGCCGAGGTCGTAATAGTCGAGCAGCGCGTCGACCACCTGATCGCCGGTGCCGACCAGCGACGTCGAATTACCCGGCGCGCCGGTCAGCTTGGCGATCTCGGTCCATAGCCGCTTGTCGCGCACCTTGCCGCCCGCCGCGGTTTCCAGAAGCCGCCGCGCGCCTTCGGATTGCGTACCGCCGCGGCGGAAGAGCGACGCGCCGCCATCCTTGATCGCCGTCGCCTCGGCGAGGATGTGCTCGGCACGGCTCCATGCCTCTGCCTCGGTACGGCCGAGGATCGGGCGGAACGACACGCTGAAGCGCGGCGCGGGGCGGCCATTCGCGGCGGCGCTGGCGCGCACCCGACCGATGATCTCCGCTGTCTGTTCGAGCGTCTCGCCGAAGAACGCGTAGGTCTCGGCATGGCGCCCGGCGACACGAACCGCCGCATCCGAAGCGCCACCGAAGAAGATTGGGATATGCGGCTTTTGCAGTGGCTTCACGCCGGACACGCTGTCGCGGACCTGGTAATACGGGCCGTCGTGATCGAACGGGATGGTCTGCGTCCAGGTTTTCTTGACGACGTCGAGATAGTCGTCGGTGCGTGCATAGCGTTCGTCCTTGGTCAGGAAATCGCCATCGCGCTGCTGTTCCGCGTCCGACCCGCCCGAGATGATATGCACCGCGAGCCGCCCGCCGCTGAACTGGTCGAGCGTGGCGAGCTGTCGTGCCGCGACCGTCGGCTGGATGACGCCGGGCCGGTGCGCGAGCAGGATCTTGAGCCTGGTCGTGTGCTGCGCGACATAGGCTGCGACCTGGAAGCCGTCGGGTGCCGCACTGTGATAGCCGATCAGGATGCGGTCGAAGCCGGCCTGTTCATGCGCCAGTGCAAAGGCCGCGGTGTAGCTAGGGTCGATCTGTGGGCCGGTCGGCGCATGCGTCTCGGAGGCGTAATTGGTCGAGATCATGCCGAGGATTTCGAGCGCGTCGGGATGGTGGCTCATGGCTAAACTCCTTCAAGGAAAAGCGGATTATTCGGCGGCCTGGGCCCATTCGTCCTGCACGGCCGGTGGCGACGCGGGCGCGACGCCGAGGCGGGCGAGGAGCCGGTGTCGGAGACCTGGGTCGGGTGCGCGTGGCCGTGCGTCGGCGATCCGTTCCTCGGCGACGATACGGCCACCGTCGAGCACCAGCACGCGGTCGGCCAACGCGATCGCCTCGTCGATGTCGTGCGTGATCAGCAGCACGGCGGGACGGTGACGCCGCCACAGGCCGAGTACGAGGTCATGCATCTGGATCCGGGTCAGCGCGTCGAGCGCGGCGAACGGCTCGTCGAGCAGCAACACCTTCGGCTCGCGGACCAGCGCACGGGCAAGCGCCGCACGCTGCGCCTCGCCGCCGGACAGCGTCAGCGGCCAGGCATCGGCGCGGTGATCGAGCCCGACTTCCGCCAGCGCCTTCTCCGCACGCTCGCGTGCATCGCGACCGCCGAGGCCGAGCATCACGTTCCGCCAGACCCGCTGCCACGGCAGCAGCCGGGCATCCTGGAACACTACCGCGCGGGACGTGGGTACGCGGACCTCGCCTTCGCTCGGGCCGTCGAGCCCGGCGAGCGTGCGCAGCAGTGTGGTCTTGCCGGATCCGCTGCGGCCCAGCAGCGCGACGAATTCGCCCTCTGCAATCTCCAGGTCGAGCGCGTCGATCACCGTGTTGCGACCGAACCGGCGGGTGAAACCACGCAACGCGACGACCGGCGGCGGGCGGGTGGGGAATGGGATCGGTGCGGTCATGAGCGAGCCTCCAGGATCGTCGGGCGCCAGGCGAGCGAGCGTCGCTCGATCAATCGGACCGCTGCATCGGCGCCGAGACCGAGCGTGGCGTAGACCATCAGGCAGACGACGATGATGTCGGTCCGCATGAAATCGCGCGCGTTGTTGATGAGGTAGCCGAGGCCGGACGCCGCGTTGATCTGTTCGGCGACGACCAAGATCAGCACCGATATCGACAAGGCGTAGCGCAAGCCGACCAGCAGCGAGGGCAGGGCGCCGGGCAATACGACGTGGCGGACGATCTGGCCCCGCGACAGCCCGAACGCGCGCGCCGCCTCGATCAGACGCGCATCGACGCCGCGGATGCCGTTATAGAGGTTGAGGTAGACCGGGAACGTCGTCGCGACCGCGATCAGCACGATCTTGGGCGTCTCGCCGATCCCGAACCAGACGATGAACAACGGCGTCAGCGCCAGCGTCGGCAAGGTCCGCAGCATCTGGACCGGCGAATCGATCGCCGCTTCGCCGCGGCGGGAAAGCCCGGCGGCGATCGCCAGCAGGCCGCCGACGAGCACGCCGATCGCCAGCCCGACGCCTGCACGACCGAGCGACACGAGCACGTTGTGCCCGAGCTCGCCCGACGCGATCATCTCGCCCATCGTCGCCAGCACCGCCGAGGGGGCGGCAAGGGTCCGTGCCGGGATCAGGCCGGTCCGCCCGCCGACTTCCCACAGCAACAAAAGGACCAGCGGCGACACCCAGCGTGCACCGCCGATGCGCGTCAGAAGCGGCCGTCGCGCGTCGTCATGGGGCAGGATCGTGGCCATGTCGTCTCCAGCGCCGGCGGCATGCCAGCGGGCTGACGACAAAGGACAGCTTAACTCCTATCCATTCAATATAGATTTGCTCACGTGCCTGATTGGTTGAGCTTATAAGGACGTCATGGCCCTCAATCTCCCCGTCGATGTCTTGCGCAGTTTCGTGGCGGTGGTCGACGGCGGATCGATGCTGCGTGCGTCGGAACGCGTCTTCCTCAGCCAGCCCGCGATCAGCTTGCAGATCAAGCGCTTGGAGGAACTACTTCAGATCCCGTTGTTCCGGCGGGAAGGGCGGCGGCTCGTGCTGACCACCCAGGGCGATGACGTATTGATCCTCGCGCGCGAAATGCTGGCGCTCAACGATCGCATTGTCGCGACGCTCACCGGCGAGGCACTGGGCGGCCCGGTGCGGATCGGCTTCGTACAGGATTTCGCCGAGACGTTGTTGCAGGGTCTGCTCGCGCAGCTCGTTGCGCTGCATCCGGACGTTCGGCTGGAGGTGCGCGTCGGCGGAACCCCGCAACTGCTCGATCTCCTGGAGAGCGACCGGCTCGACGTGATCCTGGGCATGGGCGTGGCGGGCGATCCCGCGGCGATCCGCGAGGAACCGATGCGCTGGTTCGGCAATGCGGGGCTGCCTGTGCGGGACACGATCCCGCTCGCGGTCCTCGAGCGACCCTGTCGTTTTCGCGACGCGGCGATCGCGGCATTGGAGGCCGCGGGCCGTCCGTACCAGCTGGTGGTCGAGACGCCGAGCTTGTCGGTCTTGCGCGCGGCGGTCCGCGGCGGTGTCGGCATTACCTGCCGCACCGACCTGTTCGGCGGCCTTCCCGAAATCGCCGGGCCCGCGCTGCCGGCCCTGCCATCGGTGTCCTATGTCCTGCACAAGCGCGCGCGGCTCCCACCCGCGCTGGTCCATCTCTGCGATCTGATTGCCGAGCGGGTGCAGGATATCGGCGAGCTCGACCTGCACGTCGACTGACCGGTGGATGGCCTGCTGCCACGCATCGCGACCGTAAGTCTCACTGTTCGCGGCTCTGTGGCCTACGGAAGCAGCCGGCTTCGTGGTCGTTGGTCAGGCCTACCCCCTGCATCCAGGCATAGACGATCGTAGGCCCGACGAACTTGAAGCCGCGGGCTTTCAGGTCTTTGGAGATCGCCGCGGAAAGGTCCGTATGGGTTGTCGCCGTGTCGCCCTCGAGTGGCGTGCCCGCGACGAACGACCAGCAATAGTCCGCGAAATCCTCGTCCCGCTCCTGCATGTCGAGGAAGATCCGCGCGCCGCGGATCGTCGCCTCGATCTTGGCGCGCGCGCGAACGATGCCCGGATCGGCCATCAGTCGCTCGACGTCCCCCTCGTCGAACGCCGCCACCGCGCGCGGATCGAACCCGGCGAACGCTTCCCGAAACCCATCGCGCTTGCGCAGGATGATCTCCCAGGAAAGTCCCGCCTGGAATCCTTCGAGCATCAGGGTTTCCCACAGCATCCGCGGATCGCGTTCGGGCACGCCCCATTCGGTATCGTGATACTTTTGCATCAACGGGTTCGAGCCCGCCCACCGGCATCGCTGTTTACCGTCCATCCGCGGATCCTCCCGTTCGTTCAAAAAGACCGACGATCGCCGGAGCGGTGATGGTTTCGGCAAACCGTCGCCGAACAGGCCTCAGGACAGGGCCGAAACGCGCGTCGTCGTCGGCCGTGATCGTGCGGGTATGTCATATACCGCGCCGAGCGACGCGGTATTTCGCGCCTATCGTCGGTTCTTGGATCAGGCCATGCACAGCACTGGCGGACGGGGTGTCCGTAAATACGAGGCGTCACTAGCCGTCATAAGGCTTAACTAGCGACGCTATCGGCTTGATAATCCGTAGCTTTCTTCGGGTATGACGCTTTATGAGCGGTCATGCCTGAAGCGCGTTGGTTAGGTCGATTGGTGGGTGGTCGATAAGGCGACTAACCAATAGGATCATCCGCCAATGCTGACCGTCAAAACCATTCAGGCACTTGTGAAAGCCGAAGCCCCCGGCATGTGGGCGCATGGTCAGGGACTGTATCTTGTCATCGCCAAGAGCGGCAGCGCGTCATGGGCGTTCCGATACTCGCTCAAGGACGGCAAGCGCCGCGTCATGACGATCGCGCCAGCCGATACGATCGACAAGGCCGGACTGTTAGCACTGGAACTCGAAACCGAAACGCTTCGCAAGCGGGTGAAGGCCGGTGACGATCCTTTGAGTGATCGCCAAGCGATCGAACCTGAACCAACCAAATCATCCGGACGCACGTTTAAGGATGCAGCGCTCGACTACATCGCGACGTTTGCAGACAGTTGGAAAAACCCGAAGCACAAACAGCAATGGGAAAACACGCTCGCAACCTACACCTACCCATTGATCGGAGAAAAACCGATCCTCGACGTTGATACGAACGACATAATGACGGTGTTGTACCAGCCGTACAAAGGCACGTCGCTTTGGGACGGAGCGCGGGAGACTGCCCGACGTGTCCGCATGCGGATGGAAGCCGTGATCGACAATGAATGGACCGATGACGAAACATTCCATCGCAATCCAGCGCGTTTGGAAGGCTACCTTAAAAAACGTCTTGAACGGACCAAGAAACAGGTAAAGTCCAATTTCAAGGCGATGGATTGGAAAGAGGTTCCAGCGTTCGCACGTGAACTATCCGCTAAGACCGACTATTCCGCAAAAGCGCTGTTATTCACGATACTATGCGCCACACGGACCAATGAAACGCTTGGTGCAACTCGACCTGAAATCACTGACGCGGTTTGGACCATTCCAGCGGAAAGGATGAAGGCGGGCCGCGACCATCGTGTTCCGTTGTCGTCGGTCGCGCTGCAACTACTGGACCAGCTTAAACCGATTGAGGGAAACCCTCACCTATTCCCCGGCATGAAAAAGGAACAATCGCTGTCGAACATGGCGATGTTGGAGGCGCTTCGCGGAATGCGAGGCGATGGCCTGACAGTGCATGGCTTTCGATCGGCGTTTCGCGATTGGGTGACGGAAACGACAACGCATTCCGACACCATCGCTGAACTCGCGCTTGCGCATACGATCAACGACAAGACCGAAAAGGCGTATCGCCGTGGTGACGCGCTGGAGAGGCGCAAGGCGCTGATGCAACAATGGTGCGATTACTTAATGATGGACCAAGCGCTCTACGCGGAAAAGTGGTCCGTCTTGATAGCTACTTAATTCGCCTGTCGTTAGGATCTATTCGCGTCATGGGGGACGTCGCGCAGCGCTGCTGGGGCTATTGCGCATGCAACCTACAAAGGCATGAAGCGGGCGTGCCAACGTGGGGGGGCTTCGAGCGCCGCCGACATACGGTGTAGCGAAGGGCCACGCTTTCTAACGGTCGAGAATGAGGCTACGTCTTGGCTCGCCGCGCGGTTCGAGGGGAGACTAGCTTGCTGGATCAAATGTTTACGGCCGAGACGTTTCGTGTAATATTTGACGAGGAAAATCGAAAAGGCTATGATCCAGCGGGTCGATTCTTCCCGTCCGTCGAACCGTATACAGAAGCCGTAAAAAGCAAAATACACGAGATTAGGAAGATCAACGGTAATGCCGCAGCATTGCCAAACCTTGACCTCGAATCAGCAATAGATATTGCAAAAAATGACTTAAAAAAGCTTAAGCTTGACCGCTCAGCTGTCATTGACGCCGAACTTCGAACGGTAAGCAGTAACGCTGCAAAATCGAGTTTTCGGATCACATTGAAGAAGAAAGTTGGCCCGAAGGGTAAGCCGATATACGTCAGCGACGATAGTCCAGAGTCCTATTTTGTCATCAAGCAGGTCCAACGGAACATCAAGAGGATCTATGCTGTAAAGCAGTCCAATCGGAACGAGATGGCGGCGCAAGTGGCGCGTACTTTGTCGACCGATTTTCCCTTCGAGGTGGTTCGTACGGATATTCGTACATTTTATGAGTCGGTAGACCGAAAAAAGTTGATTAGAAAAATCGATGATGATCAACTATTGAGTACTGTATCAAAAAACTACATCAAGCAAACCTTGGATGCCTACGGTGTTCTGTCGGGATCTGCTAAGGGGATACCCAGAGGTATTGGCCTCAGTGCGTTTCTTGGTGAACTTGCACTACGCCCGGTCGATAACCAAATTCGGTCTCTTCCAGGGGTGGTTCTTTACTGCAGGTATGTGGACGATATTCTGGCGGTTTTCGCTCGCCCTGTCACCGGGAAGGAAGTCGGTTCCTACCAAGATTTGGTAGTAAAGGGTGTAGAAAAATGTGGCTTAACCACTAACCCTGACAAGACTCAATCGTTAGTGTTAGGCAGTTCGAAGCCTGCCAAGTTCACATATCTCGGATACCGGTTCGCTGTCGACTCTAAAGGATGTTCTATCCGGCCGAGTGCAACAAAGTTTTTGAAGTACAAACGGCGTGTGCAGGCTTCATTTGAGCAATATGATCGTGACATCCACGTCAGTGCCAAAAAGGCGTATCGGAATCTAGTAGCAAGAGTCCGCTTCTTAACTACCAATGCCCGACTACTTAACAATAAGGCTAGCGCAACCGTTGGAATTTACTACGGCAACCCGCTAGTAAATGATCTAGTCACATTTCGGCGTCTGGATAAAATGCTAAAGAAGCGGGTGGAGGGAATCAGAAGGAAGGCGCTGCGTAATCGCTTGAAGCTACTCACATTCACTAATGGATTCGTGAATAGGCCCTATTCAAACTTTACGACGCAAGAGCTAAGCCGAATAACGAAAGCATGGCGCGATGAGTAAGATAACGGTACTACTTGAAGATCGTAAACAACGGTCTCTTCTAACGGACATGCTGCCCTTCGAAGTGCCGCCGACTTTCTCTAACCGTGGATTCTACCGCTTTATTCGGCGAAACTCCATCGAAATATCTAATCGTACACTACGGTGGGTTTCCCCCGATATTGACAGGCTAGTTTTTCTTTTATTTGGGGTCGAGGACGACGCCTTGATATCCACGTCCGTCGTGTCTGAATGGGGAAAAGTGAAGACGGTTAGATCTGTTTCACTCAATAAGTGTCGAATGGACACAAACCCATTTGCATTCAAGATCGCCCATCATATTGAGGGCCGCGTACTAGCGGTCGTCCATCCGCGCAATCAGCTTCAAGTAGCTGACTTCTATCATTGGTATTCGTCGCTTATCTTGTATCATACTGGTCTGAGCGAATATTCAATTCGTCGCCCGTCCGGGGTGGCAAAGTTCTCTTACTTTTCCGACTCACTGCATGATCAGAGAAGAGAGTCAGGATCTGGAATTGAAATAGATGATCGTGAGTATGATCAGACAGGCTCTTACTTCACATACACAAAATACCGCAACATACATCGATTTTTTGAGTCTTACTCGTACCATCGCTCCGAAAAAAAGTTCGATTCAATGGTGCAAATAGATATTAGTCGTTGCTTCGATAGTATTTACACCCACTCCTTGCCGTGGGCT
Organism: Sphingomonas sp. R86520; assembly: GCF_042466285.1. NCBI lineage: Bacteria > Pseudomonadati > Pseudomonadota > Alphaproteobacteria > Sphingomonadales > Sphingomonadaceae > Sphingomonas > Sphingomonas sp. R86520. The sequence goes on along the minus strand of NZ_JAXHBZ010000001.1, from coordinate 1,688,331 downwards.
ACTATGGGTAAAGAGCAGGTCAAAAATGAGTTGGAACTTTCAAAATCGACCTTCGGCGGCCGGTTTGATGCTTTGTTGCAAAACATGAATAACAAAGAAACTAATGGTATTGTTATTGGCCCCGAGTTCTCCCGTATATTTGCTGAAATCATTTTGCAGGCAGTAGATGTACGTGTGCAGAACGTGTTGCTCCGTGATTGCAACATAACGCATAAGATTGACTACCGCACGTATCGGTATGTGGACGATTACTTTGTATTTTTTAATAAAGAATCTACTAAACTTGCGTTCTTAGAAACCCTTCAGGCCGTTTTGAGGGAGTTTAAGCTAAGTATCAACGCTGCTAAAACGAAGACGTATGAGAGGCCGATAATAACTCCGATTACTCTCGCAAAAGAAGCTATTTCCGAACTTTTCAACGCGGACTTTAATTTTGACGTTGAGACAATTACCGCGACTTCTGCTGAAGAAGGCGACGTCACAATCTTAGTTGGGTCTCTTAACGCAAACCGACTAATTGTCCGATACAAGACAATCTTGCATAGCACATCAGTTTCATATGACGATTTGCTTAATTATACTCTTGCAATTGTCGAGCGGAAATCAGCTAAACTTCTTGCACTCTATGATGAGGTCGATGATTCGATAGACAATCAGCGCAGGCTTATAAAAGGCATAAGCGCGATTCTTGAATTCTCCTTTTTTGCCTACTCGGGTAGTCCGAAGGTTAACCATACCATCCGCCTAACAAGGCTGTGTTCGTCCATCGGGACCTTCATGGAGAAAAGGAATATTTCGAAGGACCTCCGCCACGTAGTCCTTAAATATATTCACGATAATATCGTTCATCTGTTGGAGAAAAATCAGATGGACCGGTACCGGGAGGTAGAGACTCTCTATCTATTACTTGCATTGGGCTCGACAGGTAAGGAGTACTGGCTTCCCGAGGAAGTTCTACGACGATATGCCGGTATAAAGGTTGACGATAAGACGCAGCAATTTTCGAGAGAAAAGTTTCTCAACCATTTTTCTATTACCGTTTTGCTAACTTACATGAAGGACAAGGTTCGCTATAATAGATTGCGGTCTTTCGTAGAAGCTCACGCCGTAGAGAAACTGACTCACAGTAAGGAGCACTGTCACGGTGATGCGGAATCCATGATGCTATTTCTTGATCTACTCGTCTGCCCTTACATTGCTGACGGTACGAAGCTCGGAATGGCTGCGTTGTTTAAAATCGATGACACAATGTGGCAGTCGATCGCGGACAAAAATTCCCATTGGTTCACCGCTTGGGGCAACAATTTCGATCTAGGAAAAGAACTGGACGCCAAGCGTGGCAGGCAGGTATATTGATAACGGCGCTCCGCTTTGCCCGTTATGGCTGTAGGCAGCTTACACACAAGCGCCCTGGATCCTCCTGTATACATTGGGAGGATCTTGCCATGGCGGTAGGAGCGGGCCGCCATATTTCCGGCTAATTAATCTTTCTGGCTTAGCAGGTTACACAGCGTAATCGGCTCCATCGTAAAACGAGAAAGCTGGTGTTATGGGCCGCCCGTCCATCTGCCGACTTGAGTGATCGGTTTGCGTTTGGAGAGAGTTAGGTTGACCCGCCTCAAGGGCGTTTAAACAATCTTCTGGGCATCGCCATCTCGTCCGGATCGCCCGATAGCTCGTGTCATACCCGACCTGCCCTATCTAGAAGCAAGCGACCTTGCCTCATGATCGGCGTGGCCAAGGCGAGTGGGCAGCTATCCTCCAAGTATCAGAGTACCGTCGGGGATAGCGTGTTGACCGTTCACGAGCGTATTTGTATAGCCATGCACAGTCCTGACGGACTGCGACAAGCGCCCAAGTGGCGGGCTGGATGGCCTTCGCAGCGGTTAGGACGTGAGGTCGGTGGATGCCGGCAAATCCCAACATTCTTCGCGCCCAACGGTGACGAACAATCAAGGACGGCATCCCATGTCCGACTGCACCATTCTTACCGTCGATCAGGTCTGTGAACGCCTGACCATTTCCGAACCGACGCTCCGTCGATACGCAAAGACCGCCAGCGACTTTCCCCGTAAAATCAAGATCGGTCAGCGCCGGGTCGGCTACCTGAAATCTGAAGTCGAAGCCTACGTGGCGAGCCGATACGAAGCCGCCGGGGCGTAATGCCTGCCCGGTTGCCGTATTTGGCTAGCTACATTGGTCAGTCTCGATAATTTCCGAACGTTTTCAACAGAAACGGCGGAACGAGGCTCCTTCGAACCCAATAAAAAGCCCGACGCGTCCGGCAAGACGCATCGGGCGGGAACTTCAGCATGACAGAGATAATTCACCCGATCGCGGCGCACAACCCGCGATCCGATCGAGCGCTGTTGCTCGCACATCATGGCTATGCGGTCTTTCCGGTCCGTCCGGATGGATCAAAGGCACCGTACAGCGATGACACTGTATCAACCGTCCTAGGCGTTCCCCCGCCCCCGACCGGCCTAGGCGGGTGCAGGCTGGCAACGTTGGACCCGACGACCATTGCGCGATTGTGGACGGCATTTCCCGACGCGTGGATAGGCATCGCAGCGGGCGCAGCATCGGGCGGCTTAATCGTTCTCGATAGCGACGAAAAGAACGACAAGAGCGGTAGCGCGACGATTCAGGCGAACGGCTACACCCTTACCTCGACCGCATGGCAGCAGACGCTAACCGGCGGGCATCATTATCTGTACCGTGCGCCGCCTGGGACGCATTGTCCGACCGATAGCGGCGCGCTTGGCTCCGGTCTCGATAGGCGCGGCGACGGCGGCTATATCGTCGATTACGGTTTTGATGTTGCTACCCCGCTTGCGCCCGCTCCACTGTGGTTGACGACCGGCGGGACGGTTCGCACCGATCGCCAGCCATTAGGCTCGCTATGTGCACCATCATTCGACGCAGCGCATAGAGCGCTGTTCGGCATCGATAACCCTGATAGCTATGATGAATGGCGCAACGTCGGGATGGCCTATCGGCAATGTGCAACCGGCCTAGCTGACGAAGCAACGGTTAAAGACGCGTTCAATGAATGGTGCGCGCAATATGAAAAGAACGATTTAGCCGACAATGAAAAGCTGTGGCGATCGATGGACGACGGCACAGCGATAGGTTGGCAATATCTGTATGGACGTACACCGGCTGTAATTAAGGCTGAAATCACGCTTGGTTTCATCGATCGTAGCCGTGATATCGTTCAACCGCTTTCCATATTCTTCCCTGCGACCGCGTTCGATGGAACAACGCCCGCCGTACGTGAATGGTTGGTAAATGATATCGTACCGATCGGAACCGTTACGCTACTTGGCGGCGATGGCGGCACAGGTAAATCACTACTAGCGCTGCAACTTGCCGTATCGTCATGCTTGAACCGGCTATGGATCAATCGATTTGTGGTCGGTGGGCCGGCATTGTACGTCAGCGCTGAAGACGACCGGGACGAAATACATCGCCGCCTGACAGATATCACACGACTTTGCGGCGTAACGATAGGTGATCTTAAGGCGCTTACACTCGCCAGCTTGGCCGGACAGGACGCGCTTTTGGCGACGTTGGGGCGCGATGGCGTGCTGCAACCGTCCAAACTGTTCCACGACCTTGAAACGCAAGTTGCCGCGATCACCCCTCGGCTAGTTGTTCTCGATACGCTGGCGGACCTGTTCCCCGGCAACGAGAACGACCGTGCGCAAGCGCGGCAGTTTATCGGGATGCTAAGGGGGCTGGCGATCCGTCATAAATGCGCTGTCGTGCTTCTATCGCACCCGTCGCTGTCCGGCCTTAATAGCGGCGCTGGAACGTCCGGATCGACCGCCTGGAGCAATTCCGTTCGATCGCGCCTCTACTTCGAACGCATCGCCGTGGATGGCTATGAATCGAACGTGGACGCCCGCCGGCTAAAGGTCCTGAAATCTAACTACGGGCGGACCGGAGCGGAAATTACCGTCACCTATCGAGAGGGCATGTTTGTGGCCGATCCCACGTCCGGCGGCACCGACAACGCAGCCAAGGCCGAACAGGTCTTTCTCGCGCTCCTAGGGACGTTCTCCGAACAGGGGCGGTTCGTGAATGCGAGTAGCGGCCCAAATTATGCGCCAAGCATCTTTGCCGCGCATCCCGGAAGCGAGGGCATGACCAAGCGAGCGCTGAAATCAGCAATGGAAAATCTGTTTTCAGCCAAGCGGATCAAAATTTCAGAAATTATGGAAAACGGTAAAAGCCGAAAATTTATCGAAATTGCCTGAAATTATGAATTTTGGACGCTTCGCATCTCCCCCGCAACTACCCCGCATCTCCCCCGAAACTCCCCCGCCCATCATATCCCCCATACCCCCTGGGATAGTGCGGGCGGCTTCGGGCCGCCACACCATCATAATCCATAATTACGGACCATAATTTTAAACCATCACGATCGATAAATTATAACCATCCAAATGATAAACGGACGCAGCGTCCGCCACGGTTCGGAATTATCGCATTCAGACCACACGATAAATTACGTCGGTGATGATGCAGCTAACCACGTCAGCTAACCGAATGGTCCGTTGAATGGTGCGTCAAAGTCAAAGTCGGACGATCCGCCACACGGTTTGTCTATAAATTCACCCTCGGTAGTGATCCTGTATGGATACAGATGCCGTATCTTTTAAGAGTTTTCGATTGCGATAATTACGAATGGTCAACCGGTTAACACAGGACCATTGCTATGAAGTTTTCGAAGACAAATACCGATCGCGGAACCGCTCTGCATCTCGACGGCGATAGCGCTGGCGCAACCGCCCACGTCGCGACCTTCCCGAATACGGTCCCTTTCGCCGCGCAATTCGCCGCTATCGGGATGGAGGTCGATCGATACGGAAATCATTTGGTCACGTTAGACCAGCTTTTAAAGCCCGAAGCGCTTACCGACGAAGCACGCCGCACCCTGCCGCCCGTCACCATAGCCGCCAAGGCGGCCATACAGGCTGTTCAGGCCGAACGTCGCGCCATTGCCGCCGCCGATACGATCCTTCGCGCTGTGGAGCCGGGAAACAGCGCTCTACGGTCGGAAATTCGCACGGACTGGCGCGGTCGATCGCTTGCCGAACAATCGGATCGGGTAGGGATCGCATCCCACGAAGAATTAGCCGCGCTGATGGAAGGTGGACAAGCTGTGTCGCGCCTTCCGGACGCTGTTTGGACCATGATCGAACAGCGCTACATCACGCTAAATCATGTGAAGCGTACCGGTTTGCAGGCGGACTATGAGCGCAAAGCAACGATCAACGAATTAACCGCGACCGGACCGGACGAAGCCGCCGCAATGCGGGCAGCGGAAGCCGCCGTTGAACGGCACGAAGCGCGGCGCACGGTGGTTGCGGACGCGGAAGCATCGCTAAACACGATCATTCCATTTATCGCGCTGGCAACTGGCGAACGGGTTGATCAGGCATTCAATCGGTTGATCGCGTGAGTGTCGGTCCAACGCTTCCCGCTGAAGTCGCGCTGACGACCGCACAGACGATCGACAGTAGGATGTTATCGCGGGCGCTCGGTGGAGCATCTCGCGCGCTCCTATCGCTTTGGAGGTTGCGTCACGGCTTCCCGCCGTCCGTGCGGCGCGGGCGTAGGACGGTTACAAAAACCGCCGACGTTGCAGCTTGGCTGACGGCGCATGGCGTCGACGTTCGGTGGATATAATCATGGCCGATAATCTCCCTATTTCAACGGATCGCGATGCGTTGGGGCGGTTTGGACCCGGTAACGGCGGGCGCGTGCCGGGTTCACGGAACAAGGTATCGTCCGCTGCAATGCAGGCGGTCAAGGACATGTCGAGCGAAGCACTCGCCGCCCTACGCATTCGTATCCAGGCGGGCGACATGCAGGCCATCGCATTTTGCCTTGATCGCATCCTTCCGAAAGGTCGCACGGTTGAATTGTTCTCCACCGATCCGTTGGCGATATCCGATGCAGTCGCAAACGGGGATCTGACGACGGCCGAAGCTAAGGACCTTGCGGCGGCGTTGGCAAAGCTGCGTGATCTAGCGGAACTGGACGATCTGAAGACACGGATCGATGAACTAGAACGTGCGGTTGCAAAATGAGCCGTGCAGCCCTCCGGAGCCGCCTTCGGGCGCTCCGGGAAACCCTCCAGCCATATGACAGCCTAGCCGCACGCGTGGAACGCCTGCCGCCCTACCTACGGGCCGAATACGAACGGTGGCGGAGCGCTCGCCCGAAGCTGGATTATAGCGGCGAGGACGGGGAGGCGTACGAACGGTCGCTTGCCGCTCCAGTCGGTCCCAGGCTGCGAAGTGACGTTTGCGAGGCACTAGATTTGATCAGCACCGATATTCCCGCTGATGCAACGATCAACGAAGCGAGCGAATTATATCGCGCACACGTACAGGTGAACAAATGGAAATAATCTATGTCCGCAAACCGAATATCTACATTGCTATAGATAACGGTAAAATATTCGGAATACAAAGGAACGTGCAGAAACCAATCAACCCTGCCGCCACGGTAGTCCAAACCCTAAGCGGTACTCCAATGAGCGATTGGGGCGTTCGGAACGATACGTTATATGTCGACGGATTGATGATAACTGACTTGGCCGAATGGTTTTACCGGACGAACCCAACGCTGAAGGTCAACGCGTTTGGTAAGCATTTCATGGCCCTGTTCGATGGCGGCGATCGTTCTTTGCTACAAGAAACAATAGTTGCAGTGTGTCGAGTGGTCGCAAGTAGGACTTTGGATGCTACTGGCGAGCATAAGATGTTTATCAGTGAGCAATGGAAACAGCACGCACCGGAATATGCCGATTTGATGATTGCACGACTACTTACAACGGACAAAATCAGCCGAACATAAAACGTAAGCGGAATGGCCGGAATGGGAGGGGATGGGCGTCGATCGAACCAGCGCAACGCTGACACCACTGCCGCCGTTGTTCGGACATCACGTTTTCGAAAGCGGTTGTCGCTTGGCGGGTAACCGTGGCAATGTCCGGGGAAGCGGTGAGGTAGGCGCTGCGGTCGCCGTCGTTAATGGCATCCGTCCTTGCAGGGAATTGACGCCTACCTCACCGCCCCCTTCGGGAGCCAGTTGCCATCGGACATTGGGTCCAATGCCGATCACAACCCCATCTTGATCAACCAATGAGAAGCGAACGACAAGGGGGTGTGGTCGGGGTTAACGACATGCGCGCGACGAACTGAGTGCGTGTAGGGCGCAAAGTCGCGATAAAAGCCCAATCCCCCTTTGGAGAACATCTACTTCGTCGTTCGCGTAGATCGAGCGCATGGACGTGAACAAGCAGCGTCACGATGTCGCGTCTACATGAACCAGTCCTTCACGGTATCGACCAGCGCAACGCTGAACTTTCGAGTGGAAAGGTAGCACATTACGGTCGAATAGTGACCTGCGCACCCGTTTTGTCCAAACCCCTCTGAAATAGAGAGATTATTTTCACGCAACTTTGTTACGGATCGGATCGACCTACACAGGCGGGCAGTTCAGGGCCGAATGTCGCATATGGGAAGGAAAGCGGTCGCTCGGCGAGCGGAGTTAGCGGTCATATGTAGACGGACCAACCCACGAAATAGCCAAGTTCTTCTCGTTCCTTCCCGTCCATTTGGCGAAGCATGATAGATTGGCTTGGGTTCCCCCATAGCTTGGTCCGCCTTCGTCAAAGATCATCGTTATTTCTTCGTGGATTTGAATCCGCATTTGCTTCAATCCACATTGACGCGCCGCCTTTGCGGCACTGAGGATACCGTTCAAAGTTCCCTCGGCTAACGGCGCAACGGGTGCGTTGCCGAGGCACAATGCTACACTTGCGAGTATCGCCAACTTTGGAAGCACGCGCGAATTCCTGTTTCGCTAACACAAACATCGGCAGTTGGGGTATCGTGGGTCAACAGCGTAATGACCGCAAGTGGGCGTTAGCTGTCGAACCAGGCCAAACGTTCGACATCGACGGAAGTGCTGCCCATGTGGCGTATGAACGCGTCGCGAAGCCCATCGATGTGCTTTTGCCATTTTGGGAGGTCTCCGCTCGGATCAACGCCATCGGCTTCGAACAGCCACCCGACGAACTGATCGACCGTCACCATTCCTCTATCAGGGAAGAAATCGGTGACGTGAATCGGGCGGTCATCGACGACCGATCCGCACCAACCGCGTTCTACGCAAACCTCTGTCATCAAGGCATGGAAGGGCTCTCGATCCGTCATCGAGCGATGCTGAACGAATGGCCGCATTCGAGCAAGCGCCTCACGGTTCAGAACGGCAACAACTGGGCGGTCTTTCGCGATCATGGATTACGAACGATTAGATAAGCTCATGTAGCGATGTTGGCATATCAGCAGCGCTGGAAGCGAGTAACGTGTCAGACACCGCGTTGATGTAGCGCAGTTCAAGATGGCCACGGCTTGGCCCGTTCTCGATCACTCTCGCGCCGTCGAGGACGCAGAACAGACCGAATGCGGCAGCCCTCGCGCCGTCGGCGACCGCGTATTCTACGTTCGCGCGTTGGTCGGCTGAGAGCCCGTTAAACCAAGCGGCACGCCGCTTCCTTTCCTCTGATAAGTTCCTGCCCGACGGATTTGAAATCTGGGAAATGGTGTCACTGGCAGCTGGTTCGACCACCAACGCGCGCACCAGTTTGACGAATACGGCTTGGTCCATAGAGCAGATTAATCCCGCTTTGTGCGCCTGAATGTATGGCGGCAATCGGCGACGATAGCGTGAGCCGCTAATGTCGGGAACTGCGCGTAAGCGGAATGGCTGGAACGGAGAGGAAGGATGATGTATCGGTTGGTTAGTGATTTTGGTGAGTCACTCGCCATCTAAATCACGAAAGCTATGGTTTCACAACACTTAGCAGACTTGACTGGCGGACGGGGTGGGATTCGAACCCACGGTAGAGTTACCCCTACGGCGGTTTTCAAGACCGCTGCCTTAAACCACTCGGCCACCCGTCCGGATGTTTGCGTGTGGGGCGCATCTAGAAGGTCGCCGAGGGGATCGCAACCGCCCGATTACGCCGTTCGACGACGGGCGGCGCGCGTGGCCGGATTGCGTTTGATCGGGTGGGGCGCCATGCACGGGCGATGGACCTCGACGCGATATCGCAGCATTTCTTCGGTACCACCGACATCGACACACTCGACGCGGCTGCGCTCGATGCCGGTCGGGACCGCGTCTCGATCGCGTTCGGGACGGAACGCGAGTCCGGTCGCCGGTTCGCACTATGGGCGGTGTTGCGGGCGACGGGCGACGCGCCGGACCCGGCCAAGGCGTTCAAGGATCCGCGCGAACGACGTGCGGCCGAACTCTATGCCGCCGCGATCGGTGCCGCCGGCAGCCCGGACTAGGCGGCCCGGACTAGGCCGCGCGACGTTCGAGCAGCGCGCGCTCGATCCGACGGATCAGGTCGGCGATCGGCGGCATGTCGCTCGCGCCGGTCCTGCCATGACGGTCCGCGGATCCCATCGCCATGCGCCTGCCGATCAGGGCGAAGCTGTCCTGTTTGCGTGCCATCGAACTCTGTCCCTTGTGATCGATCGCCGCGGCTATGGCTGACAAGCGTTAACCAAAGGTTCGGTAGCGTTCTGTCCCTGGGAGACGGTTTGCGATTGCGTCGCTGCAATGGTGCAACGCTCGCGCCGTTCCGGCGTTCTCTGCTGACCATGGCGATACGCCAACACTCTGCCGGGGGCTCGTCAGCTGACCACATATCCATCGGACTGGACCGTCCTCGAAACCGTCCGTCATCTCGCTGCGGCGTGGGATCAGGACAACACGCACGAGGGGTTTCCGTCCGAACGGATCACCGCGCTGTACGGCGCCGGCGCGCTGTCGGCATTCACGACGGTCGCAACGACGGGCGAGACGGACGCGCTGCTCGACGTCCTGCGGGCGATCGGTGGAGCGGACCTCAGTCTCGGGCGCGTGTTCGAAGGACATGTGAACGCGGTCCAGCTCGTCGCGACCTATGGCACCGACGATCAGCGACAGACGTTGGACGCCGACCTGGCGGCGGGAAGCGTTTACGGGGTCTGGAATACCGAGCCCAACCCGGGGCTCGAAATTCGCCCGGATGGCGACCTGCGCTGGGTATTGGGCGGCGCCAAGAGTTTTGCGACGGGGGCGGGTCATCTCGACCGCATCCTGGTGACCGCGCGCAACCCGGAAGGTCTGAAGCAGCTCGTTCTGGTGCCGATCGCCGGCGAAACCGAACGCGCCGACAATGCCGGGTGGCAGGTCCGTGGCATGCGCGGCACCTGCAGCGGCCGGTTCGACTTTTCCGGCTTGGTATTGGGCAATGACGCGCTGATCGGCGGGCCCGGCGACTATGAACGGGAACCGCGTTTCAGCGCCGGCGCGTGGCGGTTCACGGCGGTCCAGCTCGGCGCGATCGAGGCGCTGGTGCGCCATCTGCGCGATCACCTCGTCCAGACCGGCAAGGGCGCCGATCCGATCCAGCGCGCCCGGTTCGCGACCTGCCTGACCGAGACGCGGAGCGCCGGCCTATGGGTTCGCCGCGCCGCCAACCTGGCCGAGACGCAGGCAGCGGAGGCGATTCCGTTCGTGCTAATGACCCGCGGGGTCGTCGAAGAGGCGGGTCTGAAGACGATGGAGGCGGCGGCGCGATCGGTCGGCACCGCGTCGTTCTTCGCTGCCAGCCGGATCGACCGGATCACGCGCGACCTCGGCTTGTATTTGCGCCAGCCGGTGCCGGATCAGGCGCGCGACCGGGCGGCGGCGGCGTGGCTGGAGGATGATTGCTGGGGCGACGATCGGTGGTGGTAGCGCCGGGCCACCGCGCCTGGAGAACGCTTTTCCGTCGCGCCCGACCGATGGCTGCGGCGACAGCGGCGGCGCAGGGCCCCTGGCTGATCCTCGCACCGCATCCCGATGACGAGACGCTCGGCTGTGGTGCGCTGATCGCGGCCATCTCGGCGGAGGGCGGAATTGCTTACACCGCCTTCGTCACCGACGGCGCAGGCTCGCATCCCGATGCCCCGGGCTGGAGCCGCAAGCGGATCGCCGGACTGCGCAGAACCGAGGCCGCGGCGGCACTGCACGTCCTGAACGCTGAACCCGCGCTGCATCTCGACTGGCCCGATGCCGCGCCGTCCAAGCCCGGCGACCCCGCGTTCGAACGGACCGCGGATCGGCTGGCGGCATGGTGCCGGTCGCGCGGTATCCGCCAGATCGCGGTGACGTGGGACGGCGAGCCGCACTGCGATCACGAAGCCGCCGCCGCGCTGGCCACCGCGGTAGCGCAGCGCATTTCGGTAGGGCTGTACCAGTATCTCGTGTGGGGCTGGACCGTTCCGGACCTTGCCAGCCGCGTCCGTAACCACCGCGTCATCTCGATCGACACGCGCGCAGGGCGGCCGCAGCAACGCCGCGCGATGGCCTGTCATCGCAGCCAGCGCGGCGGTCGCATCGTCGGGGCGGCAGAGAACTTCCGATTGCCGAAGATGATGCTCCGGTTGCTCGACCGGCCGACCACCCTCCTGTTGGAGATTGCCCGTGCGCCGTGAACACTCGATCGAGCCAGCCTATTTCGAGGCGCTCTACAAGGACAAGGGCGACCCCTGGGACTTCGAAACCAGCGCATACGAAGCCGCGAAATACGCCGAGACGCTCGCCGCACTGCCTGCCTCCCGGTTCGAGAAATTGCTGGAAGTCGGTTGTGCGAACGGTGTGCTCACCGCGCAACTCGGTCCTCGGTGCGATGCCTTGCTGGCCGTCGACGTGTCCGAAACCGCGCTGGCTTCGGCGCGCGCGCGCTGTGCGGATCAGCCGAACATCACGATCGAGCAGCGCCGCCTGCCTGACGAGGCCCCCGAAGGCCGGTTCGATCTCGTGCTGTTGTCGGAGGTCGTCTATTACTGGGATAGCACCGACATCGTCCGTCTCGCGGCCTATCTGCGCGGCGCGGTGACGTCAGGCGGACATCTGCTGCTGGTCCACTGGGTCGGTGAGACCGACTATCCCAAAAGCGGGGACGATGCCGTCGCCGAACTCCATGCCGCGCTTGGCGACGTCACGGTTCTTCGCAGCGACCGGCACGAAGCGTATCGGCTCGACCTGTGGCAGTTGAGGCCGGCGGGATAGACGGATCAACCCCTGGGCCTCGGCGATCGCTACGGGCAGCGTCGCGAAACTCAACTGATCCCCGGCCGTCGCCGCGGTGGGATCGAGCGCGGCACCGACCGCATAGGTCTCGTGCAACGGCGCGTGCAACGGCTGGTCGATCCACCGCGCGACCGCGTCTGCCATCCCGCCGGGTGCCCGCCCGGCAATCCGGCAGGACGTGAAGACGCGAACGTCGAGCGGATGACGCACGCGGCCACCGACCTGGCGAATACGATCGAACAGCGCGCGATCCTCGGCAACGGGCGGGGTCGGTGCGCCGCCGATCCGCCGATAGACTGCGCGGGTCATCGCGATACTCGCGCCGCCTTCATAATAATGCCGCGGCCACGGATCGTCCGCGACCGGCGCGCCGACCGCACGCAAATAATCCAGCGCTGTATAATAGCGGCCTAGCTGGTCGAGCCGCCGCCGTGCGGTCGTTCCCAGCATCGCCCGGTCGCTGCGCAGCGTCAGCGCGCGCCCCGCAACCGCATCGTTCCCCGCATCGATATGCGCGGCTGCCCGGACGATCCAGTCGGGCGCGACGTTCGTGTCGGCATCGGTGGACAACAGCAGGTCGGTATCGTGCGGCAACAGGTCGGCGGCGGCATCGAACGCGAGCCGCCGCGCCCAGCCGGCATGACGCGCGCCCGGCAGCAGCGATACCGCCGCCCACGCGAGCGTTGCGTGCCGCGGACGCCATGTAGCGAGAATCTCGACGGTGCGATCGGTGCAGTTGTTCGCCATCGCGACGATCGTCACGCGGCCACCATACCGCCCGGCGGCAAGGTCCAGCGCGTCGAGACAGGCGGGTAGGTACCCGTCCTCGTTCTTGACCGGAATGGCGACCGCCACCGTACGCCGGGCGTACGATGGCGGTGTCATCGGTATCACCGAAGCGTTCAAGCAGCCTCGGGGTTTTCGAACGCGTCCGCATCCAGGTCGACGTTCAGTTCACGCTCCCAGATCCGCAGCTTGCCCAGCGTCTTCAGGAACGTGTCGATGTCACCCTTGCCGCCAAGTGCGATCACGCCGTCGTCCATGTCCTCGTCCTCGATGCCGGCCTTCTCCAGGAACGGCTTCGCGTCGGCGTTGAAGCCGATGAACTTGGCATGCCCGAACGCGTCGCTGACGAAGTCCTTGGCGGGCTTGTCCTTGCCGAGCTTCTTCGCACCGTCCGCCGACACGACGATCGCGACGGCATCGTAGAGCACCGACGGCGCACCATCAATCTTCTGCTTGCCCTCCGCGAGCGTCCCGTCGTCGAGCGTCGCACCGGCGACCTTCGGTGCGATGATCTCGTACGTGGCCTTCGCCGCGACGATCCCATCGACCAGCGCCTGCACGATCGCCGCCGGCGCGCCGTCGGTGACGAGGATGCCGAGCTTGCGACCCTCGAAGCTGCCGCTGGTGTTCTTCAGGATGCTGAGCGCATCCGAAGCCGGCAGGTCGGTGCGCGGCTCGACCGCAGCTTTCACCGCCTTTGGCATCGTCTTCAGGCCAAGCCCGGTCGCGACCGTCTTTGCCAGCTTCTCGTCGATGTTGAGCAGATGCCCGACCATCAGCTCACGGATATCGACGCGCTCGACCTTCGACAGCTCGAACGTCAGTGCATCGCCGATATGCTTCTTCTCGATCGCGGTCTGGCTGATAAAGAACTGCCGTGCCTGGCTGTAATGATCGGCGAACGTCGCCGAACGCACCTGTGCCTTGCGCCCCGTCTCCTGCGACGGGAAATGCTTGTATCCCTTCGAGGGGCTTTCGCGCGGGCCGTCCCAGCTGTTCGGCTCATAGTTCACGCGACCCTTGGGGTTGCGCATCGCCATGTGACCGTCCTGCTGGTAGTTCTTCACCGGGATCTTCGGCGCATTGATCGGGATATGCGTGAAGTTCGGGCTACCGAGCCGCTTCAGCTGCGTATCGAGATACGAGAAGTTACGCCCCTGCAGCAGCGGATCGTTGGTGAAGCCGATCCCCGGAACGACGTTCTGCGTGCAGAACGCGACCTGCTCGGTCTCGGCGAAGAAATTGTCGACGAGCCGGTCGAGCTTGAAGCTGCCGATGATCCGAACCGGGATCTGCTCCTCCGGAATGATCTTGGTCGCGTCGAGCACGTCGAACTCGAAACTGTCGGCGAACTCGTCGTCGAACAGCTGCACACCTAGATCCCATTCGGGGAAGTTGCCCTGGCTAATCGAGTCCCACAGGTCGCGACGATGGAAGTCGGGATCGGCACCGTTGATCTTGACCGCCTCGTTCCAGGCGACCGACTGCAGGCCTAGCTTCGGCTTGAAGTGGAACTTGACGTAAGTGCCCTTGCCCTCGGCATTGATCAGCCGGAACGTGTGAACACCAAAACCCTCGACGAAGCGGAAGCCGCGCGGGATGGTGCGGTCGGACATGATCCACATGACCATGTGCATCGATTCCGGGGTCAGGCTGATGAAGTCCCAAAAATTGTCGTGCGCGGTCTGTGCCTGCGGAAAGCCGCGGTCGGGCTCCTGCTTCGCGGCATGGATCAGGTCGGGGAACTTGATCGCGTCCTGGATGAAGAACACCGGGATGTTGTTCCCGACAATGTCCCAATTGCCTTCCTTGGTGTAGAATTTCGCCGAGAAGCCGCGCACGTCGCGCGCCAGATCGGCCGAGCCCTTGTTGCCGGCGACCGTCGAGAAGCGGACGAACATCGGCGTCTGCTCACCGACTTCGGTGAGCACGCCTGCGCTGGTGAACTCCTCCAGGCTCTCGTTCAGCGTGAACGTGCCGTGTGCGCCATAGCCACGCGCGTGGACGACGCGCTCGGGAATCCGCTCGTGGTCGAAGTGGAAGATCTTCTCACGGAAATGGAAATCCTCGAGCAGCGTCGGGCCGCGGTCGCCGACCTTCAGCGAGTTCTGGTCGTCGGCGACCGGGATACCCTGCTGCGTGGTCAGCACGTCGCCGTCGCCACTCGCGATCTGGTGCAGCTCGCCGCCTTCGCCGACCTGCGTTTCAAACGTGGCGCCCTGCGGCGGTGTGCCGGTATCCTTGGCGATGGTCTTGGTCATGTGCCGTCCTCGTAGCGTCTCAGGACCCACAGCGCGCGGCATGGGCTAAGAGTTGCACCGAAAAAGGCGGGTTAACGCAGATCAGCAAGATTGGCCGGGGGGGCGGGGGCTAGGGAGAAATGCCGAAGGGCGCGCGTTAACCCGCGATAATCCCCAGCGAAAGATCAGCCATGCACATCGACCTGACCGGCCAGGCCGCGATCGTTACCGGCGCGAGTTCCGGTCTCGGCCGCGCCTCCGCCATCGCCTTCGCCAAGGCGGGCGCGAAGGTCGCGGTCAACTACAACAGCAGCGCGGACAAGGCGCGCGCGGTGGTCGAGGCGATCGAGCAGGCGGGCGGCGAGGCATTCGCCTGCGAAGCGGACACGTCGGACGAGGCGGCGGTTCTCAAACTGTTCGACGAGACGGTCGAGCGCTTCGGCGGGGTCGACATCGTCTTCGCCAACGCCGGCATGCAGAAGGATGCAGCCTATGCCGAGTTGACGCTGGAAGACTGGAAGCGCGTCATCGACGTCAACCTGACTGGCCAGTTCCTCGTCTCGCGCGAAGCCGTGCGTCGGTTCCGCCAGCAGGGCGACCGCGGGTTCAGCCGCTCGATCGGGAAGATCCTGTTCATGAGTTCGGTGCACGAGGTCATCCCCTGGGCTGGCCATGCCAATTACGCTGCGTCGAAGGGCGGCAGCGGGATGCTGATGCGCACGCTCGCGCAGGAGATCGCGGGGGACCGCATCCGCGTGAACGGCATCGCCCCCGGCGCGATCGCCACCGAGATCAACGAGGATGCGACCGCCGACCAGGACAAGCTGCTGGAGCTGATCCCCTATGGCCGCATCGGCGACCCGGAAGACGTCGCCCGCGCGGCCCTGTTCCTCGTGTCGGATGCGGCGGACTATATCGTCGGCTCGACGCTGACGATCGACGGCGGCATGTCGCTCTATCCCGGCTTCCGCGACAATGGTTGAGTTGGCCACGACGCCGATTGCCGACCACGGCGCGATCGGCAATCTGGAGACGATCGCGCTCGTCGATACGACCGGCTGCATCGACTATCTCTGCTGGCCGTGCCTCGACAGCGCGACAGTGTTCGCGCGCCTCCTCGATGCGGACAAGGGCGGGCATTTCGCGATCGAACCCGACCTGCCGGACGCGCGCGTCGTGCAGATGTACCTGCCCGAGACCAACATCCTGATGACCCGCTGGATGGGTGCGCAGGCGAGCATCGACCTCGTCGACCTGATGCCGGTGGGGAACGCGGACGAGGACGTGCCGTCGCGGCTGGTTCGCCGGATCACGTGCACGCGCGGCGAGGCGACGATCCGCATCCGCTGTGCGCCGCGGTTCGATTACGGGACCGAGGGGCGAACCGCGTCGGTCACGAGCCGCGAGACGGAGGTGTCGCGCGGCAAGTTCGATCACGAATGCGGGCTCGCGCTGACCTTTCACGGCAACGGCACGCTGGTCGCCGATGGCTGCGACCTGACCGCGGAGATCGTGCTGGCGCAAGGCGACACCGTTTCGCTGGTGCTCGGCAACCCGGACGACGTGTCGCTCGACGCGACCGCGCTCGACGCCATCGTCGAGAAGGACATCGCCTACTGGCGCAAGTGGAGCCGCCAGTCCCTCTACCGCGGACGCTGGCGCGAGACCGTCGAGCGCTCGGCGATGCTGCTCAAGCTGCTCACCTCGCGCAAGCACGGCTCGATCGCGGCGGCGGCGACGTTCGGCCTGCCCGAAGCCCCTGGCGGCGTGCGCAACTGGGATTACCGCGCAACGTGGATCCGCGATTCCTCGTTCACCGTCTACGCACTGCTGCGGCTCGGCTTCCAGGACGAGGCGGTCGGTTTCATGCACTGGGCGATGGACCGCGCGCAGTCCTGTTCGAAGGGCCATCTCGGCGTGATGTACGCGCTCGACGGCGGTGACGTAGCATCCGAACGCAAGCTCGATCTCGCCGGGTTCGAAGGCGCATCGCCGATCGTCGTCGGCAACGACGCCAACGGACAGACGCAACACGACATCTACGGCGCGCTGCTCGATGCGACCTATCTCGGCAGCAAATACGGCGAGCCGCTTGCGCATGATTCCTGGCAGGCGATCATCCGCGTCGTCGACCATGTCTGCGATACGTGGCGCGATCCGGATTCGGGCATCTGGGAAGTGCGCGGACCAGACAAGGAATACCTCCACTCGCGGCTGATGAACTGGGTCGCGGTCGACCGTGCCGTCCGCCTCGCGCAGAAACGGTCGCTCCCCGCGCCGCTGGTCCGCTGGTCTGAAACGCGGACCGAGATCAGCGACGAGATCTGGGCGAATTTCTGGAACGACGATCTCGGCCGTTTCGTCCGCGCGAAAGGCGATACGCCGGAGGACATGGCAGTCGACGGCGCGCTGCTGATGATGCCGCTGGTCCGCTTCATCGGCCCGACCGATCCCAAATGGCTGGCGACATTGAAGGCGATCGGCGACGACCTGTCCGACGACGGACAGGTCTATCGCTACAAGATCGACGACGGCCTGCCGGGGCAGGAGGGGACGTTCGTCGCCTGCTCGTTCTGGTACGTCGAATGTCTGGCACGGGCAGGGCGGCTCGACGAGGCGCGCCTCAATTTCGAGAAGCTGCTCGCGCACGGCAACCACCTCGGCCTGTTCGCGGAAGAGATCGCGCAGGACGGGACGTTCCTCGGCAACTTCCCCCAGGCGTTCAGCCACCTCGCACTGATCAGCGCCGCCTTCTACCTCGACCGCGCGCTGAACGATGGCGGGCCGAGGGCGTGGGCCTGAGGAAACTCTAGGCGTCTGAA
Organism: Sphingomonas sp. R86520; assembly: GCF_042466285.1. Taxonomy (NCBI): domain Bacteria; kingdom Pseudomonadati; phylum Pseudomonadota; class Alphaproteobacteria; order Sphingomonadales; family Sphingomonadaceae; genus Sphingomonas; species Sphingomonas sp. R86520. The sequence continues at coordinate 1,670,327 of NZ_JAXHBZ010000001.1, read as the reverse complement.
CGGGTTACGCTCTCCGACACTTTAAGGAATACGCCATGAATCTCGATATCGCAGGCAAGATCGCACTCGTCACCGGCGCCGACAGCGGCATGGGCAAGGAGACCGCCCGGATGCTGTTGCAGGAGGGGGTCCGCGTCGCGATTACCGACCAGCCCGGCGGCGATCTCGCCAAGAGCATCGAGGATCTGAAGGCGCTCGGCGAGGTGATCGCGGTCGAGGCGGACGTGACCAAGCTCGACGACGTCAAGACGCTCTTCGCCAAGGTCCGCGCGCAGCTCGGCGATCCGGACATCCTCGTGAACTGCGCGGGCGTGACCGGTGCGACCGGCGACTTTCTGGAGGTCGACGACGAGGGCTGGCACTCGACGCTGAACATCAACCTGATGGGCGCGGTGCGTGTCTGCCGCGAGGCGATCCCGGCGATGCGCGCCGGCAAATGGGGCCGCATCGTGCTGATGAGCTCGGAGGACGCGGTGCAGCCCTATGTCGACGAGCTCGCCTATTGCGCGTCGAAGGCGGGGATCTCCAGCCTGTCGAAGGGGCTGTCGAAGGCTTACGGCTGCGACAACGTGCTGGTGAACACCGTCTCGCCCGCGTTCATCGCGACGCCGATGACCGACAAGATGATGCAGAAGCGCGCCGACGAGAAGGGCATGAGCTTCGACGAGGCGATCGAGACGTTCCTGGAGGAAGAACGCCCCGGCATGACGCTCAAGCGTCGCGGCAAGGCGGACGAGGTGGCGTCGGCGATCCTGTTCCTGTGCTCGGAGCGCGCGAGCTTCATCAACGGCGCGGACATTCGGGTGGACTCGGGTTCGGTAATGACGGTGGCTGGGTAACACGAAGATCAAACCTGTTCCCCCGCGGAGGCGGGGGCCCAGGATCTCAGGCGGTACCGTGCGTAACCCTGGACCCCCGCCTCCGCGGGGGAACGGGAAAGTGGCGGGGCGGGCCGCTCTCAATCTTACCCCTGGCTGCCTACCCCTCGAACAAGTCCTTAAACTGCCGCGGTTGCGACCGCAGATACTGTTTCGGCGCCTTCACCTTGCCCCCTAGATGCGCCGCCGCATGCCAGGGCCAGCGCGGATCATACAGGATCGTCCGGGCCAGCGCGATCATGTCCGCATCGCCCGTCCCGACGATCGCCTCGGCCTGCTCGTAATCGGTGATCAGCCCGACCGCGACGACCGGGATCGACACCGCCTGCTTCACCGCTCGCGCCAGCGGCACCTGATAGCTCGGCCCGACCGGGATCTGCTGCGCCGGTGAATTCCCGCCGCTCGATACGTGGATCGCGCTGCACCCCCGTGCCTCCAGCGCCTTCGCGAACGCCACAGTCTGCTCCGAATCCCAGCCGCCCTCGACCCAGTCCGTGCCCGACACGCGCATCGTCACCGCTCGATCGGCCGGAAACGCAGCGCGGACCGCATCGAACACCTCGAGCGGAAACCGCATCCGGTTCTCGAGGCTGCCGCCATACTCGTCCTCACGCCGGTTCGACAGCGGCGACAGGAACTCGTGCAGCAGGTACCCGTGCGCACCGTGCAACTGCACCACGTCGATCCCGAGCCGTGCGGCGCGCACCGTCGCGGCGACGAACGCATCGCGCACCTTCGCCAGCCCCTCACGGTCGAGCGCGACCGGCGCGTTCTCCTCGGGCAGGAACGACACGGCCGACGGCGCCTCGGTCTGCCACCCGTTCGGCGCGCCCGGCGCGATCTGCAGACCGCCCTTCCACGGCACCTCGCACGACGCTTTCCGCCCGGCGTGTGCAAGCTGGATCGCGATCGGCATGTCGGACCAGCGCCGCACACTCTCGATCACGCCCGCCATCGCCGCCTCGGTCGCATCGTCGTACAGTCCCACGTCGCCGTAGGTGATCCGCCCTTCCGGCAGCACCGCACTCGCCTCGATCGTTAACAATGCCGCGCCGGACAGTGCCAGCTGTCCCAGATGGATCTGGTGCCAGTCGTTCATGCAGCCGTTGACCGCCGAATACTGGCACATCGGCGCGATCACGATGCGGTTCGCGAGCGTCAGATTGCCGACCGTAAGCGGCTCGAACAGCTTCGGGCCGCTCATGCGAGGATCAGCCGGAGAGTGGAAGGAATGCGCATGATGGCCCCTTGATACCTGGAAGGATGCGGCGAAAACTCGCCACGTTGTGCGGAACATAGGAAGCCGCGAGCGGGTTTCACGCCAAGGAATGCTGCACCGCGATAAACTCGCGCCTGTAGCGAGACGATACGCACGAAAAGGGTCCTCGCATTGCATCTACTGCCCGACACGCTCGACGCCGGCTCGGCCTATCCCCTCGGCGCGTCGTTCGACGGCCTCGGCGTCAACTTCGCGGTCTATTCCGCCAATGCCGAGAAGATCGAGCTCTGCGTCTATGACGAGACCGGCCGCCGCGAACTGAAGCGGTACGCGCTGCCCGAATGGACCGACGAAGTCTGGCACGGCTACCTCCCCGACGCACAGCCCGGCCTCGTCTACGGCTACCGCGCGCATGGCCGGTACGCGCCCGAGGAAGGCCACCGGTTCAACCCGAACAAGCTGCTGCTCGACCCCTACGCCAAGCAGATGATCGGCGAACTCCGCTGGACCGACGCGATGTACGGCTATCAGGTAAAGTCGCCGCGCGCCGACCTGAGCTTCGATCGCCGCGACAATTCCCTGACGATGCCGAAGGGCGTCGTGACTGACAGCCATTTCGACTGGTCGCGCGACGTGCGCCCGAACACGCCCTGGTCTGAGACGGTGATCTACGAGGCGCACACCAAGGGCCTGACCAAGCTGTTCGAGGAGGTCCAGCCCTCCGAACGCGGCACCTTCGCGGCGCTCGGCAACCCCAAGGTCATCGATCACCTCAAGCGCCTCGGCGTCACCGCGATCGAGCTGCTGCCGATCCACACCTACATCCAGGACCGCTTCCTCCAGGAGAAGGGGCTGCGCAATTACTGGGGCTACAACACCCTCAATTTCTTCACGCCCGAGCGCTCGTTCTTTGCCACCGACAGCCACGACGAACTGCGCCGCTCGATCCGCCGTCTCCACGCGGCCGGGATCGAAGTCATCCTCGACGTCGTCTATAACCACACCTGCGAAGGCTCGGAGCAGGGCCCGACGCTCTCCTGGCGCGGTCTCGACAACGCGAGCTATTACCGCCTCGTCAAGGACGACCCGCGCTACTCGATCAACGACACCGGCACCGGCAACACGCTGAACCTTACCAAGGCCCGCGTGATCCAGATGGTCGCGGATTCGCTCCGCTACTGGGCGACCAGCTTCGGGATCGACGGCTTCCGCTTCGATCTCGGCCTGACGCTCGGCCGGACGGACACCGGCTTCGATCCCGGCGCAGGGTTCTTCGACGTGCTCCGCCAGGACCCCGTGCTCGGCAAGCTGAAGCTCATCACCGAGCCCTGGGACATCGGCCCCGGCGGCTATCAGCTCGGCAACTTCCCCCCCGGTTTCGCCGAGTGGAACGACAAATACCGCGACACCGTGCGAAAATTCTGGCGCGGCGACCACGCGCAGCGCGCCGACCTCGCCGCCCGCTTGACCGGATCGGCCGACCTGTTCGACCGCCGGGCCCGCCGCCCCTGGGCGAGCGTCAACCTGCTCGGCGCGCATGACGGCTACACGCTAGCCGACACCGTCGCCTACGAGGAGCGCCACAACGAGGCGAACGGCGAAGACAATAACGACGGCCACTCGAACAACTGCTCGCGCAACTGGGGCGTCGAAGGTCCGACCGAGGACCCCGACATCCTCGAGACCCGCCAGCGCGTGATGCGTTCGATGCTGACCACGCTATTTGCATCGCTCGGCACGCCGATGCTGGTCGCCGGCGACGAGTTCGGCCGCACGCAGAACGGCAACAACAACGCGTATTGCCAGGACAACGAGATCAGCTGGCTCGACTGGAACAAGGCCAAGTCCCCCGAGGGCGACGCGCTGATCGACTTCACCGCCCGCCTGATCGCTCTGCGCCGCGAATACGGCATGCTGCGCGCCGGTAACTTCCTCTACGGTGAGGACACGCCGGCCGAGGGTCTCAAGGACATCGAATGGTGGGACGAGCGCGGCCAGCAGCTCACGCCCGAGGATTGGGATAACACCAACGGCCGCGCGCTGGTGATGCGTCGCGCCTGCGAACTCGAATCCGGTGAAGTCCAGGTGGTCTCTCTCCTCCTCAATGCGTCGGAAGGCCCGCTGACCTTCCACATGCCGCCGCCCGAAGAGGTCGAGCGCACCGTCCTGATCGACAGCAGCAAGCCCGACCAGCCGGCGACGCCGATCAAGAACAGCTACGAACTGCCTCCGCAGGGCGCGGCGTTGCTTGCCTGGACGATCGCGGCAGCATGACCTGGGGGCCGACGCTTTCCGAAGACGGGACGATTTTCCGCTTATGGGCGCCTGCCCGTGACGCGGTAACGCTGGAGATTGCCGACGGTCAGCCGGTCGCCATGACCCGGGATCCGGAAGGCTGGTTCAGCGTGAAGGCGCCGGTGGGGGCAGGGGCCCGCTACCGGTTCCGCCTGACCGACGACCTGACGGTCCCCGATCCCGCCTCCCGCGCGCAGTCCGGCGGCGTTCACGGCTGGAGCATGGTCGCCGATCCCGACAGTTATGCGTGGCGGACTCCCGACTGGCGCGGCCGACCATGGGAAGAGATGATCATCCAGGAGGTCCATGTCGGCACCCTTGGCGGCTTTGCGGGCGTCGCGGACCACCTCTCGGCGATCGCCGAACTCGGCATCACCGCGATCGAACTCATGCCCGTCAACGCGTTCGGCGGCACCCGCAACTGGGGCTATGACGGCGTGCTCCCATACGCCCCGGCCGAAAGCTACGGTACGCCCGACGACCTGAAGGCCTTGGTCGACCGCGCCCACGAACTCGGCCTCGCCGTGTTCCTCGACGTCGTCTACAATCACTTCGGACCCGACGGGAACTACCTCGGCGCCTATGCGAAGGGCTTCTTCCACCCCGAAGTCGACACCCCCTGGGGCGGCGCGGTCGCGGTCGACCAGGCCCCGGTCCACCGCTATTTCGTCGACAACGCGCTGATGTGGCTGAACGAGTACAAGTTCGACGGCCTCCGCTTCGATGCGGTCCACGCGATCGAGAACGACGACTTCCTCGACGCGATGGCCGCCGAACTGCGCGAGAAGACCGCCGGCCGCCACGTGCACCTCGTCCTCGAGAACGAGGGGAACGATGCCGACCGGCTCCACCCCGCGGCGTTCGACGCGCAGTGGAACGACGATTTCCACAACGTCCTGCACGTCCTGCTGACCGGCGAGACCAGTGCCTATTACGCCGACTTCGCCGATCGTCCCGCCGAACGCCTGGCGCGCTGCCTCGGCGAAGGCTTTATTTACCAGGGCGAGGGCTCACCCAACCACGACGGCAAGCCGCGCGGCAAACCGAGCGCGCACCTCGCGCCGACCGCATTCGTCGCGTTCCTCCAGAACCACGACCAGATCGGCAACCGCGCGATGGGCGAGCGGCTGACGCTGCTGACCCACCGTCAGAAGCTCCGCGCCGCCACCGCTCTGCTTCTGCTCGGCCCGCAGATCCCGTTGCTGTTCATGGGCGACGCGCACGGCAGCGAAAGCCCGTTCCTGTTCTTCACCGACTTCCACGACGAACTGGCAGACGCGGTGCGCGAAGGCCGCCGCAAGGAATTCGCCAAGTTCGCCGCCTTCGCCGATCCTAAAGCCCGCGAGGCGATCCCCGATCCGAACGCACATGCGACGTTCCACCAATCGCGCGCGCAACCCGGCCCCGATGCGGCGGCGTGGCAGGACCTGTACCGCACCCTGCTGAAGATCCGCCACGAAGCGATCATCCCTCGCCTGCGCGGCGCGACGTCGATCGGCGCCGAAGCGATCGGCGAGGGCGCCGTCGTCGCACGCTGGCGGATGGGCGACGGAGCGGTCCTGACGATTGCGCTGAACCTCGGGGACAGTGCCGCGGCCTTCCCGGAGATCGGCGCCGCGCCTATTTTCGGTGATGGCGACCCTGGCCAGCCCGGCAGCGTGACGGTCTGGCTGGAGCGATGAGCAACATCCAGGCACTCGCCATCGCCGCCGGCCTGCAACCCGAATGGCAGGACGCAGGGGGGCGCCGCCAGACGGTATCCGACGACGCGTTGCGGACGATCCTCGATCGGCTCGGGCATCCGTCCGACAACGAGAAGCAGATCGCCGACAGCCTGACCGCGATCGCAGCACGCAACGCGCGCGGCGGGCGCTTCCTCTCGGTGGACGTCGGTCGCCCGATCCGGCTCTCGACCGAGGCTTCGGGCGAGGCCGCGCTGATCTTGGAAGACGGCACGTCCGCCTCGGTCACGAGCGACCACGGTACGCTGAAGCCGATCGCGCAGACTGGCTATCACCGGCTTGAATTCGCTGGAAACGTGATCGACCTGCTGGTCGCGCCACGCCGCTGCTTCACGATCGCCGATGCCGTAGGTGCGCACAAACTCTGGGCGCCCGCCGTCCAGATCCCGAGCCTCCGCGACGAGACCCCAACCGCGTTCGGCGATTTCGGCACGCTCGCCGATGCCGCCCGCGCGTTCGGCCGGCGCGGCGCCGATGCCCTCGCGATCAGCCCCACGCACGCATTGTTCCCGGCCGACGCCAGCCGCTACAGCCCCTACGCACCGTCGAGCCGGCAATTCCTCAACGGCCTCTACGGCAACCCGTCCGCGTTCGGCGTCCCATCGGACGACCCGGTGCCAGACCTGATCGACTGGCAGCACGCCATCCCTGCGAAGCTCGAACGACTTCGCAACGCCTTCGCGCAACACGCTGCGCAACTGAGCGAAACTTTAATCGCATTCCGGCGTGAAGGCGGCGAAGATCTCGAACGCCATGCCGAGTTCGACGCGCTCCACGCGCATTTCTTCGCCACCACCGGTGCGAAGGGCTGGCAGCAATGGCCGGCCGGATTTCACGATCCCGCTAGCCCGACCGTCCGGCGTTTCGTCGCCGATCACGCCGAAGACGTGACGTTCTATGCGTTCCTCCAATGGCTGGCCCGCCGCGACCTCGACGCCGCGCAGACGGCGGCCAGGGAGTCCGGCATGGCGATCGGCCTGATCGCCGATCTCGCCGTCGGCATGGATCCCGGCGGCAGCCACGGCTGGAGCCGGCGCGGCGACTTGCTCACCGGCCTGTCGATCGGCGCGCCCCCCGATCCGCTCGGCCCCGACGGCCAGAGTTGGGGCATCACCGGCTTCGACCCGCAAGCCCTGCGCGACACCGCCTTCGCCCCCTTCATCGCGACGATCCGCGCAGCGCTCGCGCACGCAGGCGGCATCCGCATCGACCACGCGTTCGGCCTCCGCCGCCTCTGGGTCGTTCACGAGGGCGCATCCGCGGCCGACGGCGCGTATCTCGATATGCCGTTCGACGACCTGATGCGGATCGTCGCCATGGAATTGCAACGGGCGAGGGCGATCGTCATCGGCGAAGACCTCGGCACCGTCCCCGACGGGTTCCGCGAGGCGATGGATGCGCGCGCGATGCTCGGCATGCGCGTCCTCTGGTTCGAGCGCGACGCGGACGGCTTCGTCCCACCCGCCACATGGTCGCAGGACGCGGTTGCGATGACCGGCACGCACGACCTCGCCACCGTCGCCGGCTGGTGGAAAGGCCGCGATATCGACTGGACCTGGGAGCTTGGTCGCAAGTCGGACGCCGCCGATGAACCGGCGGACCGCGCTGCCCGTGCCGAGGACCGCGAGGCGCTCTGGTCCGTCCTGGACACCGGCACGCCGCAACCCGCCCCCGACGACACGGACCCGGTCGTCGACGCCGCCATCGCGCACGTCGCCAGCACGCCCTGCGCCCTCGCGATCATCCCCGTCGAAGATCTCGCCGGGTTGGTCGAGCAACCCAATCTGCCCGGCACGATCGACGAACATCCCAACTGGCGCCGCCGCATGCCCGACACGACCGAGGCGCTGCTTGCCCGCCCCGAAGTCGCCGCCCGCCTCGACACGCTAAACGCCAAGAGACCCCTATGACGCCCTCCACCACGCCGCGCGCGACCTATCGCTTCCAGTTCCACAAGGACTTCACCTTCGCCGATGCCGAGGCGCTGGTGCCGTATCTCGACACGCTCGGGATCAGCCACCTGTACGCCTCGCCGATCACGACGGCGCGGAGCGGGTCCACCCACGGCTACGACGTCGTCGACCCGACCCGCATCAATCCCGAGCTCGGCGGCGAGGACGCCTTCCGTAGCCTCGTCGCGGCTCTGCGCGCGCGCGACATGGGCGTCATCATCGATATCGTCCCCAACCACATGGGCGTCGCCGGCGGCGAGAACGCCTGGTGGAACGACGTGCTCGCAAAGGGCGAAGCCAGCGAGTTCGCCCGCTATTTCGACATCGACTGGCGCGAGAAGCTGGTCCTCCCGATCCTCGGCGACCCGCTCCCCGCGACACTGGCGAGCGGCGCGCTCAAGGTCGAGCAGGTCGACGGCCGTTACATCCTCGAAGCATACGGCGAACATCGCCTCCCGATCCGCGACGAAGACCAGGCCACGGCGGCGACCGACGACATCGCCGCGCTGGTCGACCGCCAGCATTACCGCCTCGCGTCGTGGCGTGTCGCAAACGACGACCTCAACTGGCGACGGTTCTTCACCATCAACGATCTCGCCGGCCTGCGCGTGGAAGATCCGGTGGTATTCGACGCCACACATGCGCTCTATTTCCGCCTCTACGCGGAGGGCCTGATCGACGGTGTCCGCGTTGACCACGTCGATGGCCTGACCGACCCCGCCGGCTATTGCCGCCAACTCCGCGCGCGGCTCGACGCGATCGAGCGCCCCGCCGATGCGCCACCCGGCCCAGCCTATATCGTCATCGAGAAGATCCTGGCCGACGGGGAACCGCTCGCGACCGACTGGGGCGTCGATGGCACCAGCGGCTACGACTTCATGGAGCAGGTCACGGCGTTGCTCCACGCGCCCGACGGCGCCGAACCGCTCGCCGAACTCTGGGCGGACATAAGCGGACGGTCCGCCGACTTCGCGCCCGAAGAACTGGGCGCGCGACAGGAATTGCTCGCGTGGCAGTTCGACGCGCAACACCGCCGCTGCGTCGAGGCATTCGTGGCGCTGGCCCGCTCCACCTCGGACTGCGACGGCCTCACAACCGGCATGCTCCACCGTGCGATCGAGCGCCTGCTCTGGGTTTTCCCCGTGTACCGAACCTACGGAACGGGCGATGCAGCCCCAGCAGCGGATGCCGCGATACGCGAGGCCGTCCGCCGCCGCGTCGCGCAGTTCGTGCCGCCGGGCGAGGGCGCGGTAGTCGACCGGATCCTGTCATGGCTGGCAGGCGAGGGCCCCGGCGACGCTACGCTCGCCGCCGAGGCGGTCCGGAAATTCCAGCAGCTCTCCGCGCCGATCGCGGCCAAGGCGGTCGAGGACACCGCCTTCTATCGCTACGGCCGCCTGCTTTCGCGCAACGACGTCGGCTTCGACGCGGCGCGGATGTCGCTCGAGATCGACGCGTTCCACGCCGCGATGATCGACCGCGCGCGCAACTGGCCCGCGGCGATGCTGGCGACTGCGACGCATGACCACAAGCGCGGCGAAGACGTCCGCGCGCGCCTCGCGGTGCTGAGCGAGATCCCGGACCTCTGGCGCACCCGCGTCGAGCATTGGCTGACCCTGGCCGCGCCCTTCGCCGACCAGGTCGATCCCGCAGACGTCTATATGCTCCTCCAGACGCTGTTCGGCGCATGGCCCGCAAAGCTGTCCGCTTGGGATTCGAAGGGCCTGTCCGCCTATGCCGAACGCATCGTCGCGTGGCAGGAAAAGGCGTTGCGCGAAGCCAAGCTACGATCGTCGTGGGAGGCGCCGGACGAAGACTATGAAACCCGGTGCCACGATCTTGCGAGGGCGCTTCTCGACCCGGATCGATCGAGCGACTTCATCGACGACCTCGCCAGTTTCGTCGACCGGGTCACGCCGGCAGCGGCCGCCAACAGCCTGACGCAGGTCGCGCTACGCTACACCGTGCCGGGCGTCCCCGATCTGTATCAGGGTACCGAGATCGCCGACCTGAGCCTGGTCGATCCCGACAACCGGCGCCCGGTCGACTACGTGTCGTTGCAGACCGTAGCGCGTCCAAAGGCGACGCTCATCGCAGAACTGCTAGCCCTTCGGCGTCAGCACCCCGCGTTGTTCGCGGCGGGGGATTACAAACCGATCGCGATCACCGGCATCCGTGCCGACCATGTCATCGCCTTCCACCGGGTGCATGAGGGCGTCAGCCTGCGCTGCGTAATCCCCTTACGCTGTGCGGACCGTCATATCGACGGCATCGAGGATTGGTGGGGCGATACCGCGCTGTCGACCGGCGAAAAGATCGGCGACCTGCTCGGCGAGGATGCCGTCTCGGTCACGCTGCTGGAGCCAGTAGCGGGCTGAACAGGTCGTTGCTAAGCGGTGGCTTTATCAACAGGAGCAAACTCATGAAGATCAGCGCGCGCAATCAGATTTCCGGCACCATCGTCTCGATCACGCCCGGCGCGGTCAACGGTTCGATCAAGGTCGATATCGGCGGCGGCAACGTCGTCACCGCCAACATCACCGAGGAAGCGATCGCCGATCTCGCGCTCGCGACCGGCGACACGGTCACCGTGCTCATCAAGGCCAGCGACGTCCTGATCGGCAAGTAACCGATACCCGCTTCCCCGGTTGGCCGGGGAAGCGGGCGACCCGTGGCCGATTTACAATCCGAAGCGCAGCGTCGCGCGGAAGTCGCGACCGGCAAGCGGCGCGAAATCCTTCAGGAAGCTCGCATGACGGCGGGCGTTCACGTCGAACAGGTTGTTCGCGCTGAGCAGCAGGCTGGTCTTGCTGTCCTTGCCGAACGGGCTGAGGCCGATCGAGGCGTTGACCATCGTATAGTCGCCCGTCGGCGTCTCGAAGGTCGCGATGCGGTTCTGCTCGAACACATGTTCCACCTCGACGCGGCCGTTCACGCGGTCGCCCTGCGCCTCGATTCCGCCCATGACGCGCATCGGGGGGATACGCGGTACGGGGCCCTCGTCGACGATATTGGCATGGACATAGTCGCCCAGCACGTCGGCGTTGATCGCGTAGCCGCCGACTTGCGCGACCTTGACGGACGCGTCCGCCTCGAACCCGTAATAGCGGGCGTCGGCCTGCTGATACTGGAAACACGGCAGGTCGACGACACGGCCCGACGGATCGGCGGCAGTCTGGCATACTGAGGACGCGACCTGGTTTTCCGAAATATAGTTGGAGAACCAGTTGTAATACGCCGATGCGTCGAAGCTGAAGCCGTCGCCATGCGCGTGCAGGGTGCCCTCGAGCCCCCACGACTTCTCTAGCTTGAAGTCGGCGCTGCCCAGTTCATACGCCTGCGTGCCGGCATGGGCACCATTCGCGAACAACTCTTCACCTGAGGGCGCGCGTTCGGTCCGCGACAGGTTCAGCCCGACCCGGACGCCGTCCGTCACGCCGTACGAGGCGCCGAGCGACCCCGACACCGCATCGAAGCTCTTGCTGCCGCGGAAGAACCGCAGATCGTCCTCGGGCGTCCGCGCGGCCAGATCGGTGATCTCGTAGCGTAGTCCGCCTTCTGCACGGAACCGTCCCGACTCATATTGCTGGAGCGTGAAGAGGCCGGTCTGATTGGTCTCGTTCTTCGGCAGGAAGGCTTCGTCGCCCACCACGTTGAAGATCCGGTTGTAGAACTGGACGCCGGACGCGCCCTGCCAGCCGCCGCGATTGGCCTGCACCACTTCGAGCCGCCCTTCGAGACCCTTGTTGTAGAACGCGGTTCCGACCGAATTATCCTCTTCGAGCTCGAAATGGCGATAGCTCGCTTGCCCGACGCGGACGCGGATCTTGCTCAGGACGTCGCCACCGGTATCGATCTCACCCCGCAGGTCGACGCGGTTCTGGACGATGTCGAGCCGCGGTGCTTCCTGCTCCTGCCCGGGCAGCGTCGCGTAGCGGACCGGCACACCGTACAGGCTGTCATAATGGCTGTACGACACGCCGAGGCTGCCATTGTCGGTGATGATCGACGCACCGGCACCGGCGGTCCACGTCTCGGACTGCGTGTTGGGCAGCTTGCCCTTCAGGGATGCCGACGCCGCGTAGTCGATCGGATCCTCGGCGGCGGGGTCGACGGGCAGGGCCGCGGTCGCGAGCGCTTGGGCGCGGGCATCGCGCGACAGGATGTAACCGCCGGTCCGCAGGTCGCCGGACTTCAGGTACGATCCGTCGGCATGCAGCACCAGGTGTTCGCCGACCGCGACGTCGCCGGCCATGCCGCCCGAGCGTTCGTTCGCTGCCGAGCCGTACGTGCCGATCCCGTTCACGCGGTACCCGTCCTTGGGCACGGTCCGCGGGATCCGGGTGTCGATCACGTTGACGACACCACCGACTGCGGACGAGCCGTAGAGCAATGCGCTCGGCCCGCGCAGCACCTCGATGCGCTCTGCGAGCAGCGGGTCGATGATGACGGCATGATCGACGCTGGTGTTCGATACGTCGATCGAGCCGATCCCGTCGGTCAGCACGCGAACGCGGTCGCCCTGAAAACCGCGCAGGATCGGGCGCGACGCGCTCGGGCCGAACGACGTGGCGGACACGCCGGGCTGGCGCGCGAGCGTCTCGCCGATCGTCGGGCGCAACTGCCGCGTCAATTCCTGGCCGGTCAACACCGTCGTACCCTGCAACACGTCGCGCTCGCTGGTCTGCAACGGTGCCGTGACGATGATGTCGCGCTGATTGGCCGAACTGACGGACGGCGTCGTGGTGGGAGGCGTGGCAACTGCCTGCGCAGCATCGTCGGTACCGGCCTGCGGGGCGGCTTGCGCATAAGCCTGCGAGGAAAGGAGCGCGGCCAGGGCTGTGGCGCCGAACAGCATCGTCTTCATGAAATTCCCTTGTGTCGTCCCTGTATGACGCCGCGGGTATATTTGATGATACAACATATCAAGTGACAATCACGCCATGTTGGCGATGCGCGACGTGCTGTTGCCGCATTGCAACATGGATGGGGGCTTGGCTAGCCGATCTTACGCCGAGACGATCAGCTCCTTGATCCGTCCGGCGAGCGCTTCCATCGCGAACGGCTTGGTCATCACGTGCATGCCCGGATCGAGGTGACCGTTGCCGACGACCGCGTTCTCCGCATAGCCGGTGATGAACAGGATCTTCAGCTCGGGTCGCCCGACGCGTGCGGCATCCGCCATCTGGCGTCCGTTCATGCCGCCGGGCAGGCCTACGTCGGTGACCAGCAGATCGACGCGCAGATCGGACTGCAAAAGCTTCAACCCGGAGGCGCCGTCCGCCGCCTCGATCGCCGCGTATCCGAGTTCCTCCAGCACTTCGACCACCAGCATGCGAACGGTGGGTTCGTCGTCGACCACCAGGACTGTCTCGCCGGCCTGCGCACGAGGAGCATCGGACAGTTCGAGGTCCGGCTCGCTCTGTTCCGCAGCGCCGAAATGTCGGGGCAGGTAGACGCAGACGTTGGTGCCTTCGCCGACCTCGGAGTAGATCCGGACCTGTCCCCCCGACTGGCGTGCGAACCCATAGATCATCGACAGGCCGAGACCCGTCCCGAGCCCCAGCGGCTTGGTCGTGAAGAAGGGGTCGAACGCCTTCGCGATCACGTCGGCGGTCATCCCCGTGCCCGTATCGGACACGCACAGCGAGACATATTGCCCGGCATCGAGATCGCGGTCGCGCGCGGTACGGGCGTCGATCCAGCGGTTGGCGGTCTCGATCGTCAGCCGCCCGCCGCCCGGCATCGCGTCGCGCGCGTTGATGCACAGGTTGAGGATCGCGTTCTCGAGCTGGTTCGGATCGACCAGCGTGGCCCACAGGCCGACGGATTCGACCACTTCGACCTCGACTTCCGGCCCGACCGTCCGCCGCACCAGATCCTCGAGTCCGGAGACGAGCCGGTTGATGTCGGTCGCCTTGGGATCGAGCGTCTGCCGCCGCGAGAACGCGAGCAGGCGATGCGTCAGCGCCGCCGCACGTTTTGCCGCCCCTTGCGCGGCCAGCGAATACCGCTCGACATCGTTCAGCCGGCCTTGCGCGATGCGGATCCCGAGCAGTTCCAGGCTGCCGGTAATGCCGGTCAGCAAATTGTTGAAATCATGCGCAATCCCGCCGGTGAGCTGGCCGACCGCCTCCATCTTCTGGCTCTGCCGCAGCGCCTCCTCGGCCGACATCAGTTCGCGCGTCCGGACGGCGACCTGCTCTTCCAGCGTCTCGTTCCAGCGGACGAGTTCGGCGGCCTGCCGGCGGTTGTCGTCGATATCGGTGTTCGTCCCGACCCAGCGCAGGATGGTGCCGTCCGCGCTTCGCACCGGTTCGGCGCGGACGAGGAACCAGCGGTAGTCGCCGGTCGCGCCGAGCACGCGAAACTCGATCGCATAGCGGTCGCCGGTCGCCAGCGAGTGTCGCCACAGCGCGTCGGCCTCGACGACGTCGTCGGGGTGGAGCAGGCCGCCCCAGATCGTCTGTCCGTCCAGCGCGCCGGGTGCGGCGCCGCTATAGGCATAGACCTGCTCGTTGAACCAATAGAGATACCCGTCCGGTCGCGCCGCCCAGATCTGGTTCGGGACCGCTTCGGCGAAGACCCGGAATTGCTCGTCGCTCGCCCGTTGCGCCTCTTCGGCCCGCAGCCGCTCGGTCGCGGCTCGGACCCGCTCGGCAACTTCGCGCATCAGCAGCAGGTCGGCATCGCTCCAGCACCGTGCCGACGCGTGATTGGCATAGAGTAGCGCGACGAAGTCGTCGTGTTCGACCAGCGGCATGTTGACGAACGACCAGGCGCTGATGTCCTTCAGGGCGTCTGCTGTGTCGCGCGTGCGGTCGTCGTGATCGACGTCCGCGATCGCGACGGTTCGGCCGGCCTTCAGATCCTCGATATACGAACCATATGCGCGGAAATGCAGCATGCCGGCCAAGGTCGTCGCGCCCGGCGCGTTCCAGTCGCGTTCGACGCTGATCGTCTCGTTCGTCTTGTCGATGATGCCGTAACCGACCCGACTGACTTCCAGCGCCTGGCCGAGGATCGCCGATGCGGCAAAGGCGATATCTTCGGGATTGGTCAGTTCGCGGATCGCATCGCTGAGCTCGAGCAGCGCACGTTGCCGGCGTTCGGCCTGCTTGCGGTCGGTAATGTCGAAGCTGACACCGGGGAAGCGGAGCGGCCTGCCGTCCGCGCCGAGCCGGCACCGTCCTTGCGCGGCGACCCATCGTGATGCGCCGTCGGACTGAACGAGCCGGTATTCGGCCGCAAAATCGCCGCCGTTGCGCACGGTGTCCTGGATCGCGTCCTGTACCGCGGCGCGGTCGTCCGGATGGATGCCGCCAAAGAACTCGGCGATCGGCGCGCCTTCCAAGCCCAGTTCGATCGGGACTCCGTAGAGGGCGGAAAATCGGGCGTCAGCGGTCACCCGGTCGTTCGGCACGTCCCAGTCCCACGTACCAATCCCGTTGCCGACCGCGAGCGCCTGGCCCAGCTGTTCCTCGCTCGTGCGCGCGGCGGTTGCGGACAGTCGGCGCTCGGACACGTCAGTGAACAGGACCGCGACCTGCCGTGCATCCGCCTTGCCGACGCGGAAGGCATGGACCTCGAACCATCGCCCCATCTGCTCCGACCCCTGGTCGAAACGCGCCGCTTCGCCGGTCGCCGCCACGCGGCCATAGGTCTCGAACCAGAACGCTTCGAGGTCGGGGACCAGTTCGCTCGCGGTCCGTCCCACCGGAGCGGCAAGACCGGTCTGGCCCTCGAACCGCGAATTGACCTCGAGAAACCGGTAGTCGACGGCATCGTTACCGTCGAACAGAACCTCGATGACGCAAAACGCCGCGTCGATCGCGTCGAGCAGTGCCGGATACCGCTCCTCCGCCGAACGTGTCACCGTGGTTAGCGCGTCAATTCGTGTCGTCGGTCGCTGCATCATGTCTCGAACGTCGGAGGGCGCGACCTAACAATACAAGGCCGGCGAGCGAACGCGCCAAACGGGAAGACGATCCCGGCACGGCACCCCGAAAACGCATCGATGCCGTCAGCCGCGCCGTAGCCGGGCCAACGCGGTCGGCAGGACCCGCGCAAGACGGTCCGCCCATGCCGCACACTGGTCGGGCGAACCGAGCAGGTCCTGGCGTATCTCGATTTCCGCATAGGGGCGGGCAGGGTATGCATGGCGCGGGATGGTGTAGTCGATCAGGTCCATCCGATACGGCTCGTTGTCGCCGGTCACGAGGTCCTGCTCCTCGCACAGCACGTCGAGCAGCGCGTGCGCGAACCCGGTATCGCCGCCATCGTGCAGCACGCCGATATGCCAGGGTCGCTCGGCACCCGGCGCGGCGCCGCGCATCGCCGGCGTGAAACTGTGCAATGCCACGATCGTGGTCGCGCTGCCGGCGGCGTCGCGTCTCGCGAGTTCGGCCGCGATCGCCGCGTGATAGGGCTCGTGGATCTCCGCGAACCGGGCCGCGACTTCGGCCGCCGACAACACCGCGTTACCGGGCACCACGGTTCCGTCGCTGATGCTGGCGATCACGTCGTGCTGGCTGGGGCTTCGGTTGCAGTCGATGACCAGCCGCGAATAGGTCTGCCGGACGAATACCGCGTCCAGCCGGTCTGTGAGCAGCGCGCCGAGTTCGCCGACACCGATGTCCCAGCCGATGTGCCGGGCGAGTTCAAGTTCGTCCAGTCCCAGCGATCCCAGCCGCGATGGTACCCTTTTTCCGGCATGATCGCCGATCAGCAGGAACGATGACGAGCCTTTGGGGTTGACCATGGTGACCGGTGCGGCATCTTCGGTCGTTAGCAGCAAATTGCCGTCAGTGCTGTTCATGCGACCGGATCCTCGATGCCATCTCTAACGCTCTCTCATGTAACCCGATACTCCTACCGTCATCCGGTCGCGTTTGGCGAGCATCGGATCATGGTTCGGCCGCGGGAAAGCTACGATCAGCACCTTATCGACGCCCAGTTGACGATCAGCCCCGAGCCGTCCGACGTCCGGTGGCTACAGGACGTGTTCGGCAATTCGGTCGCGATCGCGACGTTCGACAAACGCGCGAAGGAACTCGTCTTCGACAGTCGCGTACGCCTGCTGCACACGCCGGCGGAACTGCAGAACGTCGATATCGAGGATTACGCACGGCTCTATCCGTTCACCTACTCGTCGGAAGAGATGCCCGACCTCCTTCGCTCGATCGAGCGCCAGCATCACGATCCGCTGCGCCAGATCGACACATGGGCGCGGCGCTTCGTCCGTACCGACGGGCCGACCGATACGCTGGCGATGCTGTCCGACATGACCGCGACGATCCGCCGCGAGTTCACTTACGTGCCCCGCCCCGAAAAGGGCACGCAGTCGCCAATGGAGACGCTCGCGATGCGCAAGGGCACCTGTCGCGATTATGCGATGCTGATGATCGAGGCGGTCCGCGCACTCGGCTTCGCCGCGCGGTTCATCTCGGGCTATGTCTACAATCCCAGCAAGCGCGAGCAGCGTACCGGTGGCGGCAACACGCACGCCTGGGTTCGCGTGTACCTTCCCGGCTCCGGATGGGTGGAGTTCGATCCGACCAACGGGATCGTCGGCAACCGCGGACTGGTCCGGGTCGCGGTGGCGCGCGACATATACCAGGCCGTCCCGATCTCCGGCACCTGGAGCGGCTTTCCCGGCAGCTTCCTGGACATGAGTGTCTCGGTCGACATCACCGTCGATGACGAGGGCGACGCTGCGATCCACCACCATTCGACGCAAACGGCTTGAACAGGGGCTCTTCTATGCTGATCCGGACCGGCTACGACATACGTTTCGAAACCGAGGCAGCGACGCCGATGATGGCGATGCTCAGCTTGCACCCGTCCCGGAACAAGGATCTCGTGACGCCGCACCGGATCGTCGCCACGCCCGACGTGCCCACGTACGATTATCTCGACGCGTTCGGCAACGTCTGCACGCGGGTCACCGTACCCAAGGGCGGGCTGACGTTATCGTGCGACTTCACGATCGAGGACAGCGGCATCCCGGATCCGATCACGCCGGACGCGGTCCAGCATGCGGTCGAGGACCTGCCGGATGACATCCTCATCTTCCTGCTGGGCAGCCGCTACTGCGAGACCGACCGGCTGACGGAGACGGCATGGTCGCTGTTCGGTCACGTCCCACCTGGGTGGCAACGCGTCCAGGCGATCGTCGATTTCACGCACGACCATGTCGAGTTCGGCTATCATTACGCACGCCCGACCAAGACTGCCTGGGACGTTCACCAGGAGCGGCAAGGCGTGTGTCGCGACTTTGCGCACCTCGCGATAACCCTGTGCCGATGCATGAACATTCCGGCGCGCTATTGCACCGGCTATCTCGGCGATATCGGCATCCCGCCGGTCGACGCGCCGATGGATTTCTCCGCGTGGTTCGACGTGTATCTGGGGAATGCGTGGCATACGTTCGACGCGCGGCACAACCGCCCACGGATTGGACGGATATTGATGGCGCGGGGTCGCGATGCTACCGATACGGCGCTCACCACGACCTTCGGCCGTGCGCAACTCACCGGGTTCGACGTCCATACCGAGGAGGTCGTCGCAGACGGCTAAACCACGGATTGCGGCAACTTAAGCCTTGTGAGTTATGGCGCGTTCGGCCTAACGGCACCGATCCTCAAACTTATGCTGCGATGCACAACATGACTTCGACACCTGATCCCACCGCGCCGAACAACGCGAACGCCCTGCTTCTCCAGGCGATCGCGCTGCGCAAGTGCATCACCGCCACCTACAACCGGATGGCCTGCACGCTGGCACCGCACATCCTGTACACCAAGCATGACGACGTCTTCGTGGACGCCGTGACGCTGGAGCGGGACGGCCAGCCGCCCAAGGAAATCAAGCTCGGGACGTTCAAGCTTGCTGGACTGAAGGACATCGAGGTCACCGACCGGTCGTTCGTCGCCGATGCGATCTTCAACCCGGGCGACATCAAATACGATCGCGTGACGCTGTTCGTGGTCGATCGCAGCTGACCGGCGTAGGATCCTCAATCGTTCCCGGTCGAGTAGGGTAGCGACGGCAGCCAGTCGGTTGCGATCTCGCCGTACCGATCGGTGAACCCGGTCGTCTCGATCAGCGTCTTTTCATCGACGATCTTCACCCGCCGGCCGTTGCGTTCGATGATGCCGGCACGCTCCAGGCCACGGATCGTCCGGTTGACGTGGACCTTGGTCAGGCCCAGCGCGTCGCCGATGTCGCTCTGCGTGAGCGGCAGGTCGAAGGAGTCGACGACGCCGCCCGCGGTGACCCGCAGCCGCGCCAGGATATCGAGCAACAGGGTCGACAGGCGTTCCGTCGCGCCCATCCGCCCGATCGACGTCAGCCGGTCGCTCATCGCGACGTTCTCAGCCGCGGCGATGGCGTACAACAGCCCCGCGACCCGCGGCTGCGCCTGGAACAACATGCCCAGCTCGGTCTTCGGCACGTCGGTGATCAGGCAGTCCGAGATCGCCGTGAGCGTCGTCGATGCCTGCGACCAGGCGATGCTCGACGTCCCGATCAGATCGCCGGCATAGTGAAAGCGCAGGATCTGACGCCCGCCCGAGTTCAGGCGGACGGACGAATGCATCCACCCCTGCCGGACGATGAACAATGCGTTGCTGGCGCCGCCTTCGGCCATCAGCACGTCGCCGGCCTTCAGGCGACGCTCGCCGCGTTCGATATGTGCAATAGCGGCGCGTTCCCCGTCGCTGAGATCCAGGCTGCGCCCAAGACGCGCGGTCAAGCCACTCAATTGCATAGAAATCCCCTTCCATCACAACACCCTGCACGAGGGTTTTATCCCGCGTTGCCAAATGCTGGGTTCTTCACAAGAGCGCAGTCGACCGTCCACAGGCCTAGCGACTGGGCTTATGCATGTGTCTACGGTCCGCGTCAGTCGGTCTTCCCTATCGCGGTTTCCACCAATGGCGCAACGCGGCCTACGATCTTGTCGACGCCGACGCGGTTGGGATGGACCCGGTCCGCCTGCATCAAGGCGGGATTCCCGATCACGCCTTCGAGGATGAACGGATAGAGCGTCGCCTGATGCGACTTGGCAAGATCGGGCCAGATGCTGTTGAATTTGGAGGTATAATCTTGACCGAGATTGGGGGGTGCCATCATGCCGGTAAGCATGACCGGGATCTTGCGACGTTGCGCCTCGTCGAGCATCGCGGTCATGTTCGCACGTGTCTCGTCGGGCGCGATCTGCCGTAGCACGTCGTTTCCGCCGAGCCCGAGGAGTATCAGGTCCGGCCTGCGCGGCAGGTTGTCGAGTGCGAACGCGAACCGTTGGCGTCCCGCAGCGCTGGTGTCACCGGAAACGCCGGCGTTCACCACCGTCGCGTTGATGCCGTCGCGCCGCAGTCGCGACTGAAGGGCATCGGGCAGGCTGCTGCCGCGATCCAGGCCGTATCCTGCATACAGGCTGTCGCCGAACGCGAGGATCAGTCGCGACGGACCGGCGGGGGCGGGCGCCGCTACGACCGGGGCGACGCTGTTCGCCGTCGGTGCAGGGGAGGGGGCGTCGCTCGCGCGGTCGCAACCGCCGAGCAACGCGGCTTGGAGAAGCACGGCGACGACCCCATAACGTGACCACCGCCCGGTGTTTCGATTCTGCTCCAACGTGAAGATCCCCTGCCTATGCCCGATACCGCGCCAGAGCCCGCCGCGCCGTTGCGCGACACCGTGCCCGAAGCCGTCGCTACCGACATGGTGATCTCGGTGCGGGATGTCACGCTGACACTGGGCGAGGCGACGGCGGCGACGACGATTCTGAAAGGGATCGACCTCGATATCGTGCGCGGGACCAGCGTTGCGCTGCTCGGGCCTTCGGGGTCCGGCAAGTCTTCGTTGATGGCGATCCTGTCGGGGCTCGAACAGGCGAGTGGCGGCCTGGTTCGCGTCGCGGGACTGGATTTCGGGGCGCTGGACGAGGACGATCTGGCGCGTGCGCGGCGTGGCCGGATCGGCATCGTGCTGCAGGCCTTTCATTTGTTGCCGACGATGACCGCGCTCGAGAACGTCGCCGTCCCGATGGAACTGGCGCGGATGCCGGATGCGTTCGCGCGCGCCGAGGCCGAACTCGTCGCGGTCGGCCTTGCGCACCGGGTCGGCCATTATCCGACGCAATTGTCGGGCGGCGAGCAACAGCGCGTGGCGATCGCGCGTGCGCTGGGGCCGCGGCCCGACCTCGTCTTTGCCGACGAACCGACCGGCAACCTCGACGCCGCTACCGGCGCGTCGATCATGGACCTGCTGTTCGATCGCCGGGCGGCGACCGGTGCGACGTTGATCGTCATCACCCACGATCCGGCGCTGGCGGCCCGCTGCGATCGCACCATTGAACTCGCCGACGGCCGCATCGCCACCGACCGTTCCCGATGAGCGACTGGCGGCTGGCATGGCGACTTGCACGACGTGAACTCGATCTCCGCTTCCGTGGACTGCGCCTGCTGCTGGCATGCCTGTTCCTCGGCGTGGGCGCTTTGGCGGCAATCGGCAGCCTGACACACGCGATCGACGACGAACTGACGTCACGGGGAAGCGCGATCCTTGGTGGCGACGTCGAATTCGCTGCGTCTCAGCGTAGCGCGACCTCCGCTGAACGCCGGGCCATGACACGGCTTGGCACGGTGTCCGAGACCATACGGATGCAATCGATGGCCGTGCGCGGCCTGAATTCGGTGCCGATCGAACTGAAGGGCGTCGATACCGCGTATCCTTTGTACGGAGCGCTGACCTTGCGGGGTGGAACCGCTGCCGGACCACTCGATGCGAACACCGTCCTCATCGTTCCAGCGCTGGCGGAGCGGCTCGGTGTCCGCTCCGGGGATGGCATCCGGTTGGGAATTGCGGTCTTCAAGATCGGCGGTATTGTCGAGAGCGAACCGGATCGGCTGGGCGAGGGATTTACGCTCGGCCCGGTGGCGATCGTTTCGCTGCAGGGGATCGCGCGAACCGGCCTTGTCCAGCCGGGCAGCCTGTATGAAAGCAAATACCGCGTACGCTTGCCGGCGGGGGCATCGCCGTCCGCGGCAACCGACCGTTTCAAGGCTGGGTTCGCCACTGGCGGCTGGGAAGCGAAGACGCGCGATCGCGCCGCGCCCGGGGCCGAACGGTTCGTCGACCGGATGGGCCAGTTCCTCGTGCTCGTCGGGCTGTCGGCGCTGGTGATCGCCGGCATCGGCGTCGGCAACGGCGTGTCCTCGTACCTCGCGGCACGTAGGGGCAGTATCGCTGCGCTCAAGGTGCTCGGTGCGACCTCGGGAATTATCGCGCGCATCTACGTTCTCCAGGTTGCGGTGGTCGCCGCGATGGGCGTGGCCGCAGGATTGGTTGCAGGGGTCCTCGCGGTCCCCTTGATCGTCTGGATAGCGGGTGACGTCCTCCCGGTAGCACCGCGGTTCACGATCCAGACCGTGCCACTGTTGCTGGCGGCCGCCTATGGAATGCTGATCGCGCTGGCCTGCACCGCCCCACCGCTGATCGACGCGGGCAATATTCCGGCTGCCGGGCTGTTGCGCGGGGTGCCGGGGGAGCGTCGAGCGCCGTATTCGAAGACTTTGCCATGGGTGGTTGGCGCCGGTGTCACGATCGTCGCGCTGACCCTTGCTACCGCGGAGCAGCCTGGCCTGAGCGCCGGATTTTTAGCCGCAGTCGCTGGCGTACTCGTCATCCTGGCGATGTTTGGGCTCGGTGTTCGGCGAGCCGCCGCACTGTTGCCGCGGTCTTCGCGCCCGTTGCTCCGTTTGGCGGTGGCTGGCCTGCATCGGCCCGGCGCACGAACGGCGACCCTGGTCGTCGCACTGGGTCTCGGCCTCACCTTGTTCGTCCTTTTGGCCGCGATCCGTACCAGCATCGATGCCAATGTCGCGCAAACCGTGCCGAAACGCGCACCCGCCCTGTTCGCGCTCGACGTTCCCCCGGACCGCGAAGGCGACTTCCGACGTACCATCGAGTCAATGGCGACCCGTTCGCTCGTCCGCACCGTGCCGGCGATGCGCGGTACGATCACCGGCTATGCCAAGACGCGCGTCGCCGATCTCAAGACCCTGCCCGAAGGTGCCTGGGCCTTGCGCGGCGAACGCGGGCTTACCTATTCCGCAGTGCTGCCAAAGGGAAGCTCGCTGACCGCCGGCCATTGGTGGCCGCGTTCCTATGCCGGGCCGCCGCTGGTCTCGATCGACGAGCGCCTGGCGAAAGCGCTCGATCTGAAAATCGGCGATCCGCTGAGCTATACCTTGCTCGGTATCGAGCGGACCGCCACGATCGCATCGTTCCGCCGGATCAGTTGGGACACGCTCGGCTTCAATTTCGTGATGGTGTTCTCTCCGAACGCCATCCAGGACGCCCCTCACAATCTGGCCGCGACGATCGACCTCGATCCGGGGCAGGAGGGCAGGGTGATGCGTGCCCTCCTGCCGCGCTTCCCATCGGTCTCGGTCATCGAGGTTCGCGGCGTGCTGGGGCAGGTCCGAATGATCGTGTCGCAAATGGCGGCCGCGATCACGGCCGCGGCATCGGTGGCGATCCTCGCCGGTATCGCGGTTCTGATCGGGGCCATCGCTGCCGCCCGCGAGGCTCGGACCTACGATAGCGTCATCCTTCGCACGCTCGGCGCTACCCGGAGGCAGGTGTTGGCAGTTCAGGCGCTGGAGTATGCGTTCCTGAGCGTCATTCTCTCGGTGGTCGCGCTTCTGCTCGGCTTGAGCGGCGCGTGGTATGTCGTGACGCAAGTCTTCTCCTTCGAATGGCTGCCGGATTATGGGACGGTCGTTGCGACGTTGTTGGCGGGGGCCGGGTTGACGATGGCCATCGGACTGGCGGGGGCGTGGCCGATCCTGAGCACCCGGCCGGCGCGCGCGTTGCGCCAGCTCTGACCCGGCAGTTCCCCGGCGTCCAGGCTCGGCACGTTTCGACGCGCGCGGCGTTAGGGGGATGCGAGGCGGGTTTGCTTCGCCAGAACCGATGCTACCGAGGAGCAAGACACTGGCCGACACTGACGTTCGACTACCGCACGCCGCAACCAGCCCCTGGGGCATGTCGACGGACGAATGGTGGAAAGTTCTGAAACGGACATGGGCGGAAGCCGGCGAGGACAACATAAGTCTCATTGCGGCTGGAACGGCATTCTACGGGTTTGCCGCCATCGTGCCTCTGCTAGCGTCGGTCGTATTGATCTACGGCCTGGTTGCCGATACGGCGACGGTGGTCGCCAATATCCGGGCACTGTTCGGCGTTCTTCCCGATGACGCGGCGCGTCTGATCGGCGATCAGCTCGCCACCGTCGTCGGTACCTCGGAGGGCAAGAAGGGTTTTGGCCTCGTCATCGCGCTCGGCATCGCCTTGTACGGCGGTACCAAAGGCGCGTCGTCGATCGTGACCGCGCTCAACATCGCGTATGAGGAGAAGGAGAAGCGTGGGTTCATCGCGCTGAACGTGCTCGCGTTCGCCATCACCTTCGGCGCGGTGGCCCTGGCGCTGTTCGCAGCGCTGTCGACAGCCGCGTTCGCGTTGCTCGATGGATTGATCCCCCAAGCTCCGGCGATTGTCCTGTTTGCAATACGTCTGGTTAGCTACGTGGTTCTCGCAACGTTGGGGATGAGCGCGGCGGCGTGCTTGTACCGGTTCGGTCCTGACCGTCAGAAGGCGAAATGGGCATGGCTGACGCCTGGTTCGTTGGCGGCGACTCTGATCTGGCTTGCGGCGACGGTCGGGTTTGGGTTCTACGTATCGCGCTTTGGCAATTACGGCGCGACCTATGGATCGCTCAGTGCAGTCGTCGTGTTGCTGACCTGGCTGTGGCTGTCCGCCTATGTCTTCCTGCTAGGCGCTGAACTCAATTCGGAGCTCGAGCATCAGACCAAGGCCGATACGACAACGGGCCCGGCAAAGCCGATGGGCGCGCGGGGCGCCACCGTTGCGGATACCGTCGTTACCGAGGCGCCCAAGACTGATCCTTCAGGTAAAACGCCGGAGCCGGGCGGGACAGCGGCATTGGCGATCGTTCGCCTGAGCGGTGTACATGCAGGACTCCCGGCGACATTGCTGACGATAGGCGGCCTGCGATCTTTAAGACGCGGTTCGACCGTGGCTGGGATCATGCTGGTCAGCGTCGGCGCCGCGTTGGCGTGGCACAAGCGTCCGCCGGTCGATAGTCCCGCGTCGGGCTCGAAGGCAAAGATCTGATGGCCGCTACCCCTCGGACCAAGGTGTTTTTCGACGGCG